>NZ_FOJT01000010.1 GCF_900111965.1 Flavobacterium swingsii
ACAACTTCAACGCTTTCTGCTTCAGGAACTACAACTTCAAGTACTAATTTGTCGTGGACTGCGGCTACTGATAATGTAGGAGTTACTGGTTATAACGTATACCAAAACGGAGTATTGAAAACAACTACTACTGCTACTACATTAGTTGTATCTGGTTTATCTGTTTCAACTACTTACAATTTCTATGTAACTGCTAAAGATGCAGTTGGAAACGTATCATCTACAAGTAACACTGCAAACGTGACTACATTAACAGCTGGCGTTAACTATTGTAATTCAACAGGAAGTACTGCCAGAGAATATATTAACCGTGTTCAATTGGGCTCTATTAACAATCTTTCAGGAAACAACAACGGATATGGTAATTATACAACACTATCAACCAGTGTATCAGTAGGTTCTACATCTTCAATAACCATAACTCCGGCATGGAACGGTATGTCAGTAAGTGAAGCTTATCGTGTTTGGATTGATTATAACCAAGATGGAAATTTTGGTTCTGATGAACTTGTTTTCAGTAAATCAAAAACTAAAGCTTCATCTGTAAGTGGTAGCTTTATCATTCCTTCTACAGCTTTAGTTGGAAATACAAGAATGAGAGTTTCAATGAAATATAATGCTTTTCCAACTGCTTGTGAAATGTTTACTAACGGAGAGGTAGAAGATTATACTGTAAACATTACTACAGGAGTTACTGCTAAAGTTGGAACTGAAACTACTGATGATTCTGCAAAAATTGATGATTCTGCAACAGAAAATAAAGAAGTTAGCAAACTGTCTTTCAATTTGTATCCGAATCCTGTAAAAGGTGAAACATTAAATTTCTCTGGTATTGAAAATAATTCTTCATACAGAATATTTAATTTAATGGGTCAGCAAATGACAAATGGCAACACTGACAACAATTCAATTAATGTGGGTAGATTAATGCCGGGAATTTATATTATTGAAATTACTGACGGCGTATCAGTTGGTACTAAACGTTTTATTAAAGAATAAAAAAACTCCAACAATCAATAAAATATTTTATAAGCTGTCCAACTCTTGGGCAGCTTATTTTATTTATAACGTGAACCAGATCAATTGATAAGAATACATAATTCAGTTACAGTTTTTTTTTATTATGGCGTGCCTCCCGTTTGTGTTGGCATCATATTAAAAACCAACAAAATCTTCCACAAACGGACGTCGGGCTGTTCGTTCCAATCTTTTTAGTTTTAATGTTATTTAGTAATTAGAAGTCAATCCTAAAACTAAAAAGGATTTCTACTGCCATCCCTCACGCAAATAACCCAATGTTTGTAATTACATGAAACAAAGTAATCTCCATAATCGTAAATTATTTAAGTCCTACTCCAGAATTTCCACTATTACCCCCATATTGTGGTGAAGAAATACTCTATTTCAAAACTTTTTATAAACAAAAAACCCGAGGCTTTATCCGAACAGGCGAAACAAAGGCGACATTTGAGATTAAGAGGAGCACTGCTATTGGCAATGAGGTATGCGAAGTTTAGTTCGCAATAGTTATAAAACAAAAAACCCTATCCGATTTGGATAGGGTTTTC
>NZ_FOJT01000008.1 GCF_900111965.1 Flavobacterium swingsii
AAAGAAAGGCGACGACATACTCTCCCACAAAAATGCAGTACCATCTGCGCAGGCGGGCTTAACTTCTCTGTTCGAGATGGGAAGAGGTGAGCCCCGCCGCAATAACCACCTTAAGAGGTTATAATTGCTTTGGCAATTATTTCCAAAGTTAATTAGCAATTATACATTGTTAATTATCAATTGGACAATATCTTAACATACTGAGATAAAGAAGTATTTATTTAGAAAGTTTCTTCCCCGCCGAGGCGGGGAAAAGTTTGTACATAAGCTTACGGGTTATTAGTACTACTCGGCTATGACATTACTGCCTTTACACCTATAGCCTATCAACGTAGTCATCTCCTACGACCCTTAAAAGAAATCTCATCTTGTGGTGGGTTTCGCGCTTATATGCTTTCAGCGCTTATCCCTTCCCAACGTAGCTACTCTGCGGTGCTCCTGGCGGAACAACAGATACACCAGAGGTTAGTCCAATTCGGTCCTCTCGTACTAGAATCAGATCCACTCAAATTTCTTGCGCCCACAGTAGATAGAGACCGAACTGTCTCACGACGTTCTGAACCCAGCTCGCGTGCCACTTTAATGGGCGAACAGCCCAACCCTTGGGACCTTCTCCAGCCCCAGGATGTGACGAGCCGACATCGAGGTGCCAAACCCCCCCGTCGATATGAGCTCTTGGGGGAGATCAGCCTGTTATCCCCGGCGTACCTTTTATCCTTTGAGCGATGGCCCTTCCATGCGGAACCACCGGATCACTATGCTCTACTTTCGTACCTGATCGACCTGTATGTCTCTCAGTCAAGCTCCCTTATGCCATTGCACTCTACGCACGGTTACCAAGCGTGCTGAGGGAACCTTTAGAAGCCTCCGTTACTCTTTTGGAGGCGACCACCCCAGTCAAACTACCCACCAAGCACTGTCCCCCACATTATGGGGTTAGGCCTCAGATAAACAAAGGGTTGTATTTCAACAATGACTCCACAACGCCTAGCGACGCCACTTCACAGTCTCCAACCTATCCTACACATCATTTATCCAAGGTCAATACTAAGCTATAGTAAAGGTGCACAGGGTCTTTTCGTCCCACTGCGGGTAAACGGCATCTTCACCGTTACTACAATTTCACCGAGCTCATGGCTGAGACAGTGTCCAGATCGTTACACCATTCGTGCAGGTCGGAACTTACCCGACAAGGAATTTCGCTACCTTAGGACCGTTATAGTTACGGCCGCCGTTTACTGGGGCTTCATTTCAATGCTTCTCCGAAGATAACATCTCCACTTAACCTTCCAGCACCGGGCAGGTGTCAGGCCCTATACTTCATCTTACGATTTTGCAGAGCCCTGTGTTTTTGATAAACAGTCGCCTGGACCTCTTCACTGCGGCCAGCATTGCTGCTGGCGACCCTTCTCCCGAAGTTACGGGTCTATTTTGCCTAATTCCTTAGCCATGAATCTCTCGAGCACCTTAGGATTCTCTCCTCGACTACCTGTGTCGGTTTACGGTACGGGTACTTATTACCTGAAGTTTAGAGGTTTTTCTTGGAAGCCCTTAGGCGCACTATCTCTTTGCCCGAAGGCTCCGAGTACTATCGTATTTCCCCAAGCCGCGTGGATTTGCCTGCGCAGCTTATAGGTAGGTACTTCAACGAACTATTCCGTCAGTTCGCGGCGCTTTCATCACTCCGTCACCCCATCACAGTAATAAGTAGTACGGGAATATTAACCCGTTGTCCATCGACTGTCCCTTTCGGGTTCGCCTTAGGACCCGACTAACCCACAGCTGATTAGCATAGCTGTGGAAACCTTAGTCTTTCGGTGTGCGGGTTTCTCGCCCGCATTATCGTTACTTATGCCTACATTTTCTTTTCTAACCAGTCCAGCATGCCTTACGACACACCTTCTACCCTGTTAGAATGCTCCCCTACCACTTAGAGTAAACTCTAAATCCATAGCTTCGGTAATATACTTATGCCCGATTATTATCCATGCCCGTCCGCTCGACTAGTGAGCTGTTACGCACTCTTTAAATGAATGGCTGCTTCCAAGCCAACATCCTAGCTGTCGATGCAGACAGACCTCGTTCTTTCAACTTAGTATATATTTGGGGACCTTAGCTGATGGTCTGGGTTCTTTCCCTCTCGGACTTGGACCTTAGCACCCAAGCCCTCACTGTTATGAAACATTATATAGCATTCGGAGTTTGTCAGGAATTGGTAGGCGGTGAAGCCCCCGCATCCAATCAGTAGCTCTACCTCTATATAACTTTACGCATAACGCTGCACCTAAATGCATTTCGGGGAGTACGAGCTATTTCCGAGTTTGATTGGCCTTTCACCCCTACCCACAGGTCATCCGAAGACTTTTCAACGTCAACCGGTTCGGACCTCCACTATGTGTTACCACAGCTTCATCCTGCCCATGGGTAGATCACACGGTTTCGCGTCTAACACTACTGACTAAAGCGCCCTATTCAGACTCGCTTTCGCTACGGATCCGTGACTTAATCACTTAACCTTGCCAGCAACGTTAACTCGTAGGCTCATTATGCAAAAGGCACGCCGTCACCCCACTAAAGGGCTCCGACCGCTTGTAAGCGTATGGTTTCAGGATCTATTTCACTCCGTTATTCACGGTTCTTTTCACCTTTCCCTCACGGTACTGGTTCACTATCGGTCTCTCAGGAGTATTTAGCCTTAGCGGATGGTCCCGCCAAATTCAGACAGGATTTCTCGTGTCCCGCCCTACTCAGGATACCACTATCCTTTACACTCATTACTTATACAGGGCTATCACCTTCTTTGGCTTTACTTTCCAGTAAATTCTAATTCTTTGTGCAAGAAATATCGTGGTCCTACAACCCCAACATTGCCGTAACAACATTGGTTTGGGCTAATCCGCGTTCGCTCGCCACTACTTACGGAATCACTTTTGTTTTCTTCTCCTCCGCCTACTTAGATGTTTCAGTTCAGCGGGTTTGCCCACCTATCGGTGTACTATGTCTTCAACATAGTGGGTTGCCCCATTCGGGTATCTACGGATCAATTCATGTGTGCTGATCCCCGTAGCTTTTCGCAGCTTATCACGCCCTTCATCGCCTCTGAGAGCCAAGGCATCCCCCATACGCCCTTATTTTGCTTATTGTACCAATCTTAAAATTAATTAAGACCGTTTTTTTTGTCTTTTACTATAAATAGTAAAAAACGCTTTCTACTTTTTAAATATTTTCTTATCTCAATATGTCAATGAACTTTAATTCTTTCGAATTCGTGGAGAATAACGGAGTCGAACCGTTGACCTCCTGCGTGCAAGGCAGGCGCTCTAGCCAGCTGAGCTAATCCCCCAATCTATTTATGAATTGTGAATTATGAATTATGAATATAAACTCATAATTTCTCAACTCTAGAATTTCTTCTTTTTTTAAGTCTAAAATAGTTGTCTCGGACAGACTCGAACTGTCGACCCCTACATTATCAGTGTAGTACTCTAACCAGCTGAGCTACGAGACACTCTTTTTCTTAAATTAAAAATGTTGATTCACAACATTCTTACATTGTATTATTTGAACTAACAGCAAAGAGTAATAAGAACTTTCTTATTTTTTAATTCTAGTCATTCTCTAGAAAGGAGGTGTTCCAGCCGCACCTTCCGGTACGGCTACCTTGTTACGACTTAGCCCTAGTTACCAGTTTTACCCTAGGCAGCTCCTTGCGGTCACCGACTTCAGGCACCCCCAGCTTCCATGGCTTGACGGGCGGTGTGTACAAGGCCCGGGAACGTATTCACCGGATCATGGCTGATATCCGATTACTAGCGATTCCAGCTTCACGGAGTCGAGTTGCAGACTCCGATCCGAACTGAGACCGGTTTTGTAGATTCGCTCCTGCTTGCGCAGTGGCTGCTCTCTGTACCGGCCATTGTAGCACGTGTGTAGCCCAAGGCGTAAGGGCCGTGATGATTTGACGTCATCCCCACCTTCCTCACAGTTTACACTGGCAGTCTTGCTAGAGTTCCCGACATGACTCGCTGGCAACTAACAACAGGGGTTGCGCTCGTTATAGGACTTAACCTGACACCTCACGGCACGAGCTGACGACAACCATGCAGCACCTTGTAAATTGTCTTGCGAAAAGTCTGTTTCCAAACCGGTCAATCTACATTTAAGCCTTGGTAAGGTTCCTCGCGTATCATCGAATTAAACCACATGCTCCACCGCTTGTGCGGGCCCCCGTCAATTCCTTTGAGTTTCATTCTTGCGAACGTACTCCCCAGGTGGGATACTTATCACTTTCGCTTAGCCACTCAGATTGCTCCGAACAGCTAGTATCCATCGTTTACGGCGTGGACTACCAGGGTATCTAATCCTGTTCGCTACCCACGCTTTCGTCCATCAGCGTCAATCCACTTGTAGTAACCTGCCTTCGCAATTGGTATTCCATGTAATCTCTAAGCATTTCACCGCTACACTACATATTCTAGTTACTTCCAAGTAATTCAAGTCTAACAGTATCAATGGCCGTTCCATCGTTGAGCGATGGGCTTTCACCACTGACTTATTAGACCGCCTACGGACCCTTTAAACCCAATGATTCCGGATAACGCTTGGATCCTCCGTATTACCGCGGCTGCTGGCACGGAGTTAGCCGATCCTTATTCTCACAGTACCGTCAAGCTACCTCACGAGGTAGTGTTTCTTCCTGTGCAAAAGCAGTTTACAATCCATAGGACCGTCATCCTGCACGCGGCATGGCTGGTTCAGGCTTGCGCCCATTGACCAATATTCCTCACTGCTGCCTCCCGTAGGAGTCTGGTCCGTGTCTCAGTACCAGTGTGGGGGATCTCCCTCTCAGGACCCCTACCCATCGTTGCCTTGGTAAGCCGTTACCTTACCAACAAGCTAATGGGACGCATGCTCATCTTTTACCGTTGTGACTTTAATAACAAATTCATGCGAACTCGTTATACTATGAGGTATTAATCCAAATTTCTCTGGGCTATCCCTCTGTAAAAGGTAGATTGCATACGCGTTACGCACCCGTGCGCCGGTCTCTAGTATTGCTACTATACCCCTCGACTTGCATGTGTTAAGCCTGCCGCTAGCGTTCATCCTGAGCCAGGATCAAACTCTTCATCGTATATTGTGTGAAGTTGA
>NZ_FOJT01000007.1 GCF_900111965.1 Flavobacterium swingsii
CTTAATGGAAAGATGGTTTTGTATTTGGGATGATTTGGCAAATCCGAAAATAGGGCTTAATTTAGTCCCAAACCCGCTGTAGTGCCAAGACGTTAGTGGCAAGAGTGCCAAAAATCCGTACAAAAAAACATGAAAATTGACATAGTATTTTTTAATGATGAAATGTTAATTTCAAAAATTTCTGCTGATTGGAAAATATGGCAGAGCAAATTGTTTTATTACAAATCAAGTCTTTCATTTGAGAATACCGTTGAATTAATTGAGTATCTAAGAGTTGAATATAAATTAGTAGAAAATGAATTGCAAAAAATAAAAGATTCCTTATTTGAACCCAATTCAGAAATGTTTCTAGTTAATTTATCCGGAAAAGAAAATAATATTATTGAAATTATAAAGACGAGTAATATTCTAAAAGAAAAAAATGAATTAATATATTGGGATGAATGGAATTGGTCATTTTCAAAACAAAAAGATGATTACTTTTTATGGGTTTATGTTGGAGGAATTGCTGATATATGCAGAGAAATAAAATTAAGCATTTCACAAAACCAAAATTTTACAGAAAAAGGAAAACCCTATATAGTTAAACTTGCTAGTGAAATAGCTGAATTCAATTCAGAAAAATATAAAGAAGCAATTAATGAAAACAGGAGAATAATTTAGAAATAAGTCCAGCCACTAACAGCCACTACAACGGATTTGGGCAATAGGCTTAATGGAAAGTTGGTCTTGTATTTGGAATATTTGGCAAATCCGAAGAATGGGCTTAATTTAGTCCCAAACCCGCTGTAGTGCCAGAACGTTGTGTGCTATATTCTCCGAAATGACGAAAAAAATAGAAATGAAAATAAAACTTATTACAATTATTCTTTTAACTTTTTTTACAAAGGTTCAATGTCAAGATATAACAAATTTTAAAGTTGATTTTAAATTGTCTTTAGACAAAACATTTAATGAAAAAAATCTAAATGATTTATTTTCAAAATATCCACACCTTTTAACTCCGCAAAGTGATATTACACAATTAACATCAAATTTAAAAGGAGAAACTTTAACAAACTTTCCTTTAAGTAATTTTAAAAATGATAATTTATATATTGACAACATTGATAAAATGTTGAATTCCGAAAATTCATTTCAACGTTTATTTTCATATTTAATTATTGGCGCTTCTAATGATTTGACAAAAGAAGAACAACTACTGAACAAACTAAAATCAGAAAAAGAAAAAGGAAATTTGGTTTGGTGTGGAATGTCATTACTGAATTTAAAGACTAAACATACAACAGAAATGTTTGATTTTTTAGTAGAAAATGAAGACTTTGGTGATGCTCATATGTTACCATTATTTATAAACCTAGACAAAAATTCTTTACAGGAAACAGCATACAAAAGATATAATAGTGAAAACCTAAAAGCTAAAATTTTAGCCATTCAAATATTATCACAAACCGGAAAAAATCCTGAAACAGAGAAAATTGTTTTAGATGCTGTTAAAAATTGGGATATGAATATAAAAGGATATGCAATTTATACAGTAAAAGAACTTCAAATTGGTAATCTATTAGAAACGTTTAAACCTTTCCTAGACAATGATAAAACAAGAAAAATTGCTTTACAAGCTTTAGCTAACAGCCCAACAAATGGTGATACTGAATATCTAAAATCATTAACAACTCAAAAAGATAGTATTTCAGATGATTTATTAGATTGTTTTTTTGAATCAAAGAAAATTGAAAATTTAAAGTTTTGGTTAGAATTATTAAAAACAAAAAAGGTTTCTGGCGATTATTATTTTTCAGTTCCAAATAATCGATTGATTTATTCTGAAGAACTATTGCCGAATATCCAAAATACCTTAAAAGAAAGCAGAAACGAAAAAATAATTGAAGAATTAGTTAGAGCATTAAAAAGTAGAAATGATATTGAAAGTACAAATATTTTAATTGGCTTTTTAAAACATAAAAACTCTTCTATAAGATATTGGAGTGCTGATGCATTAAAAGGAAATAAGAATCAAAAAGTAATAGATCTTTTGCCTAGCTTAATAAATGATGAAGAATATAGAACAACTGCTTTAGTAAATTTACTTATTGAAAATAACATAAATAATCAACAAAGTACATTTGAAAAAATATATAAAAATAGTAGTGAAGATTTGGATTGGGAAAGAAGCTCAATAGAATATTTGGCAAATTATCCATTAGAAAAGCATAAAGAACTTTTCAAAAAAATTCTAAAAAATGAGAAATCAGACTTTTCAATAAGATACGATGTTGCATTAGGATTGGGAAGATTAAAAGATATTAGTTCAGTCGATTTATTGATTAAAGTTTGTGAAGAAACTAGAAAAGAAAGTGATTTGAATTCAAGAACTTATTTGGAAGCGTTAGCAATGATTAAAGGTGAAAAAGCTAAATTGGAAATTGAAACATATCTAAATAGTGATGAAGATGTCGTAAAAGAACTAGCAAGTGAATTATTAAAAAAGTGGAATTAAATAAAATACAGCACACAACACAGGTTTGGCAAGATTTGGGTTTTAGGCTTAATTTAAAGTTAGTTTTGTATTTGAATAATTAATGCTTAACCGAAAAACAAATCTTAATTTAGTCCCAAACCTCGCCAAGCGCCGGAACGTTAGCAGTAATATTATCGCGAATGAAACTTGAAAAAACAGAACAGGTTATTGAAGGAATTGATTTTCACTATATTTTGATTAATCATTTCAAAATCCTAGAGAATGATACGATAGATGATTTGAGACAATTTACTTTGGATTTCGCAAATTCAGACTATTTTTTAGATGAATATATTGCGAACACTAAAAAAGAAAAAAAGATTGATGAAACGAATTTCTTACCTTTTGCATTTAATGTAAAAAAACTAAATAAAAATGACTTCAAATTAAAAAAAGAATCAGTAATCACATTTATAGAAAAAAGTTTTATCGATAGATTTAAAGAAGATGAATTTGAACCAACAGATGACTTTTATATTGATTTCAAATTCTCCATAAAAGTATTGGACGACTATCTGAAAAAATACAGAATTGACGATAGTTTTACTATTATTGATATTGATTATTTCCCAAACACATCTGAAAAAGTAACTGAACTTTATCAAGAAATGGGATATATAGTCGATTATTTCTATTTTGGAGTTATTCCTTTGAAAAACAAAAATGAATTTGTAACATTTGAGTTAGCATATGAATAAAAATACTACTGCTAACAGCGGTTTGGCACAATAGCTACTTTTTCGTAAAAAACAACGTTCGATTTTCCGCTGGAAAATCTTATATTAGCAAGAAAATAATCGTTCCACGCAGCCGCTACTGCGCCAAGCCGCGGAACGTTACCTGATATTTTGAAAACAGAAAATAACCAAATAACCAAAGTTAATAAACCGATATGCTAAAGAAACTCTCAATAATTAGTTTATTGATTCTATTCCTTCCCTTTTTTCAAACTTGTTCTGACAAAAATATTTCTGAAAATAAAATACTGAAAAATAGTCCATTATGGGAAGAAGTAAAAAGCTATCCTAAAACTGAACTTAATGGAAAAGAATACAATTTAACTTTCGAAGAATTAACTTTAAAAAAGCAAAAAGCAATTACCGATTTTGTAAAACTCAAAAAAGAATTAACACTGAATTGCTACCAAATTGGAAAATTATTCATTGATGATTATAAAACTCCTCAATGGATCTTGTTGCCATATTTAATTTCCATTCTTATAAATTTATTTTTAGTAATTTATTCATTTAAAAACAAACCAAAAACAACTTTAATTTTAGGTATTTCAAACATAACATTACTAATAATGCCTTTAATATTGTTGTATTTTGCAAAAATACTTGAAGATATTGAACAAATAAAAATTGGATACTATTTACTCTTATTTAATTTGTCAATAATTGTTTTTGAATCATATTCACAATTGAAAAGAAAAAACATCAGGTAACAGCCGTTTGGCGAGATTGGGGATTTAGGCTTAATGGAAAGTTGGTTTTGTATTTGAAAAATTTGTGTTTAACCGAAAAAACCCGCATCTTTAATCCCCAACCTCGCCAAGCGCCAGAACGTTAGCGGTAAGTGCAGAAAAAATCGCAGAAATCCGAAATAATCTTCAAAAAAATGAATTTATATACAGCTAAACTTCGTCAACATTATGAAAACTATTTTGGAATTTCAGGGCAGTTATTAAATTTAGAAAAAGGGCCGAAAGAAAAACTAAACTCTGATTTTTATGTTTTAGAATTTAAACCAAATCATCGTCACAATTTTTGGACCTATTGCTCTGTTGGTATGTCATTAGATAGACAAGATGATAATTTAATTGAATTATTCGTTTTTTCACCAACTCAAGACAAAGAACAAGTGGAATTAATAACAGTTTGTGCTTCCTATCATCGCAACAATTTACCATTAAACATAAATCATACAATTAATATTGGAAGAGCCTGGATGGAAAATTCAAAGTGTGATCATTGTTTTATTTCCTTACCATATCTTGACGGAGAAGAACTTGAACTTTTTGATAATAATGAACAAGAATATCATTGCTATTGGCTAATTCCAATAACTGAAAAAGAAAGAGATTATAAAATCAATAACGGTTCTGACGCATTAGAACAATTATTTGAAGACAAACAACTTGATTATTTAAATCCTGAAAGGAAATGTTTATTGGGAAACTAAAACATTTGCATACAAAACACCTACCGCTAACAGCCACTACAACGGATTTGGGCATTTGGTTTAATGGAAAAATGGTCTTGTATTTGGGATGATTTGGCAAATCCGAAAATAGGGCTTAATTTAGTCCCAAACCCGCTGTAGTGCCAAGACGTTGTGCAACATTTTAAAAAGACGAATGAGTATAGGAAAAATTATAGTAGACTTAATGGATGAATTAAGGGATTCTAATGAACAAAAAACAGTTCAGAAGATTCGTCATTTTTCTATTTCTTTAGAGATTTTCGTTTCAAACTTTAGTGAATTAAAACATCATCTTGAAATACATAACAATCCTCAAGTTTCATTAAACCTAATGAGTCAAAAGAATCGAGAATTACTACACCAATATCAAAAAGAAATTACTCGGTTATTACATAATTACATTGCTTCAACACTTTCTTTAATTGACCATACTCGAATTCATTATCGAGAACTTTATGGACAAAATGATTTATTCCCTGACTATCAAGAAAAAATTGACACACATTTTAAAGTCCATCCTTTGTCAAACTTCATTAAGGATTTTAGACAATATATTCAACATTTTTCAATGCCGAGTTTATCTTCAAGATTACATTTTCAACAAGGCGCGCCTGATTTTG
Source organism: Flavobacterium swingsii (assembly GCF_900111965.1). Classification (GTDB taxonomy): domain Bacteria; phylum Bacteroidota; class Bacteroidia; order Flavobacteriales; family Flavobacteriaceae; genus Flavobacterium; species Flavobacterium swingsii. The sequence continues at coordinate 5,347 of NZ_FOJT01000007.1, forward strand.
AAATTAGCGTAAGAATTTCTGTTGAAAGTCTTAATAAATTTTCAGGGTGGAATTCAAAATCAAAAGAATTTATTAAATCTTTAGGTGAAGATTTTGACTTGCTTGAAGTAATTATTGCACACGAATCACATATTAAAGAATTTTACGAATGGTTTATGAGTAGACAACACATTATTCACAAATCTGATTATGAAAAAGTAAATGAAATAAGAAATAAAATAAGGAATACTGAATTTGGAGAATTCATTTCCCAATTTATACGAAAACCTAAAAATATTGAAGAGTTCGAATCCGATTTATCAAAATTTTATCGAAAAGATGAGTTAGAATTATTGATGAGTTATAAAAACAAAGCTGAAAGAGTTCAACATATTTTGCGTTTACTAAAAAACGAAGAAATTAAAAATACCGAATTTGAGAATAAAGTCGAGGAACTATATAAATAAAAAAACGTCGCACAACAGGCGTTTGGCAAGATTGCGAATTTTGTAGTAAATTCAAGTTTATTTCTCGCAAGATATTTTATCTTTGATAGAAAATAATCGGTTCCGAAGTTCGCAACCTCGCCAAGCGCCGGAACGTTGGCGGTAAACTTCCTTGAACGTAAATCAACAAAACTGAAATTTCATAAATGAGCAATAGAGAATTTAATATTTGGGAAGAATTTGCAAAAGAAACAAATGGTAAATTCATTGAAGAATTTTCTTGGCACTCAGCGAAAACTGAAATCGATTATAAAGATTTGAAAATCATTTTTGACAATTACACTTTGTGGTCAGGCAAATACAGTACAATAATGACAAGAATAATTGTCCCCTTTAATTCTGTAGATAATTTTAGATTTAAAATTTACAATAGTGGTTTAATAAGTAGAATTGAAAAATTATTTGGCGGACAAGATGTGAAAATTGGGCGTGAAGATTTTGACGAAAAGTTTATAATCAAAGCGAACAATGAACTTAAAATAAAAACGTTACTCCAAAATCAGAAAATTAGAAACTTAATAGAAAGCCAAAAAAAAGTTCATATAGAAATATCAGACCAAAAAGGTATTTGGGAGGAAAAACTTCCTGAAAAAGAATTTGAATTGTCGTTTTATGAGGATGGAAAAATTGAAGATATAGAAAGATTGAAATCGATGCTAAATCTTTTCAAAGAAATTATTGACGCTCTTTTTCAAATGAAATCAATTGAGAAAAAGTCTACCGCCAACACACGCTACAAGCAATTTGGGGATTAGGCTGAATTTGAAATTGGTTTTGTATTTGGATGATTTGGCAAATCCGAAGAATGGGCTTAATTTAGTCCAAAACTGCTTGTAGCGCGAGAACGTTATGCGTCAGTTTAGAGCGACAGAAACCTAAAAGAAAAAATGAAAATGTAATGAGAAAAATAATTCCTGCAATAATAGTAATTTCAATTTTCTGTTTTATGGTTTATAACTCCAAAACAGAGTATTACGAAAAAAGCAAAGAATTTAGCAGAAGTACTTTTAGTGGAGAAATTCTAAAAATAACAGAAGGACGAGGGAGCAAAATATATTATGAAAATGACAAATATTTTTATGATAGTGATTGTGAAGGATTAGAGATAAAAGTTGGTGATGTAGTTCGAAAAAGTATTAGCGAAATAATAGTAATGAGAAAAAACTCAAATGGAGAATATGTTGAAATTGGAAAAGAAATAATTAAAGAACCGAATAAAAGTTATTTCAATTATTTTTTTGGAATTTAATATAATTTAAATATTCTAGCATCATTGAAAAAGCAAAACTTGGAGAATTGGAACTACTTTGTAACTAAATAAAAAACCGAACGCATAACAGCCACTACAACGGATTTGGGCAATTGGCTTAATGGAAAAATGGTCTTTTATTTGGAATATTTGGCAAATCCGAAAATAGAGCTTAATTTAATCCCAAACCCGCTGTAGTGCCAGAACGTTAGCAGTAATGCAAAAACCGAACGGAGAATTCAATAACCTAAATTAATATGGATTTTACTAGAAATAATATTATAGAACTGCATAAAAGAATTGTTCAATTCGGAAATGAAAATTTTGCTCAAATTGAGAAATTAAACCTTGATCCAAATGATGAACTTGATAGTACATATGTTGGAATGATATTACGTCAGATGACAATTAATAATGATTTAGCTTCTCTGATGCTTAATAAAAATCACGGTTATCACACATCTGAATTTATTCTGTTGAGATGTTTGATTGATGACTTTCTACATATAAGTTATATTGTAAATCAACCCAATAGTGAAGAAGTAATTGTTAATTTTAATGCGGACGCATTGGATAAAAATTATAAAAAAATATATGATTTAGCAATTCTCAACGAGGAAACGTTGGGTGGCAATTATCCTTTTTACCCAACATATGCTTTAATGGCGCAAGTAAAAGAAAAAATGAAAAATTCGCCTAAAAGACAACAGCATTTTTCTGATAAAGAAAATTTTAAGTTTAAAACTTTCAAAAATACTGGACAAATTATACGTGAACTCAAAGATGAAAAATATTCGCACTCTTTAAGAAGAGCATATTTTATATGGCGCAAACTTTCTGATTTTGTTCATTATTCAAATACAGCTTTTGAAGAAGAGCAGATGATTGACCCTGAAAAAGATTCTACATACACAGAATTTGCAGAAATAATTTCATATTCATATTTTACAATTTTGAATTGTTTTAAACATTTTCAAAATCGTTATAATTTAAAGATTATTGATACAAATAATCTATCTCAATATTATAAAAATACAGAACATCCAAATTAAATGCACTACTGCTAACACACGCTACAACGGATTTGGGCAATTGGCTTAATGGAAAGTTGGTTTTGTATTTGTGATGATTTGGCAAATCCGAAAATAGGGCTTAATTTAGTCCCAAACCCGCTGTAGCGCGAGAACGTTGGAGAAAATCCTTCGGCTTTCCTCCAACGATAGGGGGATTTGCGTCGGAAAGCCCGAAAACGGACTTCCTCCAACCAGAGATTTGCAAAAGCAAATCCCTTCGCAAATCCCCCTATCGTTATGTGCAACCCTTTTAAACAACAGATAAATATGAATAAACTTTTAGCTTTGGTTTTTTTGTTGATTTTGGTTTCGTGTGGACAGAAAACAAACAATAAAAACGTTGAACAAACAAAAGATACTTTAGCTTCCAAAATTGACGACAAAAGAAAATCAACCAGTTCGGCAATAGACACAAGCGAGGCAAACGAGACAAGAAAACACGAAACTTTCAATGAAAATATTGATTCAATTCCTGAAGTTTTGAAACCTTTTATTCCGAAAAATTATTCTGCAATTAATATATCATCTGGAGACGCTAATCTTGACGGTTTAACCGACAAAATATTAGTTCTTAGAAAAAATACTGAAGAAACAACTTCAAATTACGGTGAAGACAAACCAGACAAACGACCTTTATTGTTATTATTAGGGCAACCTAACAATTCATACAAACTCATATATAGAAATGATAATGCTGCTTATTGTATTGACTGTGGTGGAGTTTTTGGAGACCCATTTACAGGAACAACAATTAAAAATGGTTACTTTTCAATTGAGCACGGAATTGCAGGTGGACAACATTGGGAGCAAGTGATAACGTTTAAATATGACCGATTAAAGAAAAATTGGTTTCTTTATAAAGACCATTATATAAGTTACAAATTAAACGAAAGCGATGACCCTGATGCAGAGGCATTAGTCCTCGATGTTGACAAAATGGAAACTTCAAAAGATTTTGGAATTATTTCCTTTGACAAATTCAATATTTATAATGAAGACGGGAATTAGGGCAGCACATAACAGCCACTACAACGGATTTGGGCATTTGGCTTAATGGAAAAATGGTTTTGTATTTGGGATGATTTGGCAAATCCGAAGAATAGGCTTAATTTAGTCCCAAACCCGCTGTAGTGCCAGAACGTTACCAGCTATATTAAAAGAACCTGCTAAATGATTGAAACATATCCAAATCCTTGGAACTTTGATAACACTGACAAAACATTTGTTTCTGCAAACAGTTTATATAAAATTGTTTATTCCGAATTAAACGAAATAGCGATGGGTGCTCCACTTGGCGGAAAGTGTTTTATTAAAATGACTAATAATCTGAAAATAGAAATCCACGATTGGTGTGGCGGACCGCCAGCTTGGGAAACAAGTGGACTATTATTAGCAATTCCAATATGGACTAGAAAATTTTGGAAAGGAACTGTTCAACAAATTGGCATAGTCAATTTAAAAACAAAAGAGCTAAAAATATATTCAAAAACTTTCAATGTACTTGATTTTCATTCTTTTGACAAAACAATTATTTATGGTTATGACAGTCCGATACACAAAACGAAAACTTTAGTTTTTGATATTGAAAAAGAAAAAATTGAAACGATAATAAAATTGTAGAAAATACAGCTGGTAACAGTTACTACAACGGATTTGGGCAATTGGCTTAATGGAAAGTTGGTTTTGTATTTGGGATAATTTGGCAAATCCGAAGAATGGGCTTAATTTAGTCCCAAACCCGCTGTAGTACCAGAACGTTGGAGAAAATCCTTCGGCTTTCCTCCAACGATAGGGGGATTTGCGTCGGAAAGCCCGAAAACGGACTTCCTCCAACCAGAGATTTGCAAAAGCAAATCCCTTCGCAAATCCCCCTATCGTTAGTGGCAATAGCGCTAAAACCGCATAAAATTTAAACTTTGGAAAGATTCAACATATTTATAAAATCAAATAAGTTCAATTGGACTATAAATAAAATTGCATTATTAATATTTGCAATTTTATTTGTTGCTTTTCAAATCAATAAAAATTTTGAAAATCCAATCGAAGATTCAATCTATAAATATATTGCTGTAATTGGACTTGCGTTTTATATTGGCGGAACACTTTATAAATTCTCAAAAATTGCAAAACCTGAAAAGTTAAATGGAAAATTAGTTGGCCTTTTGGAGTTTAAATTGGATTCTATAATTATTGACCAAGAGCAATACAGTATTGACGAAATCGAAAAAATTAGCATTGTTAACACTGATTTTTATGGTAAAGGAACTGGAAGTTCAAGAGGGTTTGACTCCAATCTTTCAAACGGTGTCGATAATCACCTTACATTAACTCTAAAAGACAAACGTAAAGTTTTGTGTATGTTTGAAATTTATTACGAGCAGGATATACGCAAAATTGACGAAATTCTAATTGGTTACTATTCTCTTGAAAAAATGGATTTTAATCATTTGATAAAAATTTTGAAATTGAAACGTAACGAAATAGAAGACTTTAAAAAAATCTATAACATAAAAGCTACTAGCCACTAACAGCGGTTTTATGGGATTGCTACGCTTGGTATGTGTTTGGAAAATTCTCCGAATTTTCTAAAATTTTTTCTTGTACTTGCTATCTTTTGTCATAAATTTACGCAACCACCATAAAGCCGGCGGGACGTTGGCAGACATATTATGATGAAACTACAAAAAACAACATTTATCTTCTTAATCATTCTTTTTGCAAATTGTAAAAAGAACGATTATGATATTGAATTTAATAAACAAGTTTTGACGGAAATTTTGCCAAGCATCATAGACTCAACTTGTGTTGATATTAGAATATTATCAAATGCTCCACCACCATATGGGAAAATGATTTTTGACAAAGAAGGTCGATATGTAAAAATTGATTCGACAAAAGCAACAGCGGAAGAAATTCAAAGATTGAAAAATTGGAAAAAAGATATTGCAGAAATAGAAAAAGACACTTCAAAAATCATTATAGCTTTTGACCCGAAAATTTCTCCCTACGAAAAAGAATATGAACTAATTGTGACTAAAGATTTTCCAAAAGATACTTTGAAAAAATTGATAGTTAATAAAACAAATGAATACCTTCTAAATTACAAAAACATAAAATTGAATGGTAAATTCAAACTAAAAAACGTAAACGAATTTGATAGAAAAAATATTTTTGAGAGAGAATATAAATTTAATTTTTCGGGAATATTAAGGGTTTCGGGAATAAAATTTGACTCACAAAACGAAAATGGAATTCTTGAAGTTGGATTTACTTGTGGCAGAGAATGTGGATATGGACGTACCGTTTTTATCAAAAAAGTAAAGGGTAAGTGGAAAATAATAAAAATGGAGAAAACTTGGATTTCGTAGAAATACGTCTGCCAACAGCTACTACAACGGATTTGGGCAATAGGCTTAATGGAAAAATGGTTTTGTACTTGCGATGTTTTGGCAAATCCGAATAATGGACTTAATTTAGTCCCAAACCCGCTGTAGCACCAGAACGTTAGCGGTAAACTTCCCAGAACATAGGAGAAATCAACAAAAGTGAAATTACATAAATGAGTAATAAAGAATTTAATATTTGGGAAGAATTTGCAAAAGAAACAAATGGAAAATTTATTGAAGAATTTTCTTGGCACTCTGCGAAAACTGAAATCGATTATAAAGATTTGAAAATCATTTTTGATAATTACACTTTATGGTCAGGTAAGCATAGTACAAAAATGACAAGAATAATTGTCTCCTTTAATTCTGTAGATAATTTTAGGTTTAAAATTTATAATAGTAGTTTAATAAGTCGAATTGAAAAATTGTTTGGTGGGCAAGATGTGAAAATTGGACGTGAAGATTTTGACAAAGAATTTATAATAAAAGCCAACAATGAACTTAAAATAAAAACTCTACTCCAAAATCCGAAAATTAGAAGCCTAATTGAAATCCAAAAAAATGTTCATATAGAAATATCAGACCAAAAAGGTATTTGGGAGGAAAAACTTCCTGAAAAAGAATTTGAATTGTCGTTTTATGAGGATGGAAAAATTGAAGATATAGAAAGATTGAAATCAATGCTAAATCTTTTCAAAGAAATTATTGACGCTCTTTTTCAAATGAAATCAATTGAGAAAAAGTCTACCGCTAACAGCCGTTTGGCGTGATTGGGGTTTTAGGCTCAATTGAAAGATGGTTTTGTATTTGGAAAATTTGTGTTTAACCGAAAAATCTCGCATCTTTATTCCCCAACCACGCCAAGCGCCAAGACGTTAGTGGTAACCTTAAACCAAAAATTGAGATAAACAAAATTAAATATGGCCAAAGTCTTTATTAGTCACAGTACTCAAGATAAGAAATTCGTAAGATTCCTTGCTTCAAAACTAAATGAAGACGGAATTCAAACTTGGATAGATGATAAAGAATTAGCTATTGGAGATAATATTGCAGAGAAAATAAATTATACAATTAGTAAAATAGACTATTTTATTATTGTTCTTTCAAAAAGTAGTGTGAATTCAAAATGGGTAAATTTTGAGTTATCGGCAACACGTTTAAATGAGATTTCAAAAAATCAAAATATTATTTTACCAATTTTAATCGAAGACTGTGAAATTCCATATTCATTATCCAATCGATTGTTTTTAGACTTTAGATATTCATTTGATGATTCTTACCAGAAACTTTTGAATGCTTTAAATTCAAATTCAACTAAAAATTATCAAGAAACCGACCGAGCAATTGATAAGTTTGAACCACATTCTTACGAATTTCAAATAAAAAATTTACAGGAAGAATATGACAATGGGAACTTAACATTATTTTGTGGTGCCGGAATTTCTTATGATGCCGGAATACCAACTTGGAATACACTTCTAAAATCACTACTCAAAGCTGTTTATGATGGAAATCACGACATTCCAGATATTGACACTAGACTTGCCAATTTATTTCAAAAAAGAATTAACGTTTCGCCTTTAATTCTTGCACAATATTTAAAAACATTATTAGGCAAAAAATTTACTTCAACAGTTAGGGATACTTTGTATAAGGAGTGTAATGATTTAAGTAAAACAGTTGACTCAATTTCAGAATTAAGCCGACAAAAAAGAAATAGAAAACCACTTAAAGCAATAATAACTTTCAATTTTGATGACTTAATAGAAGAAAAGTTAACCAAAGACAAAATTGACCATAAAAGTATATTCTCTGAAGGAGAAAGGTTTAAAGATGTCGAAATTCCTATTTATCATCCGCACGGATTTCTACCAAGAAGAAAAGTATTAAATAATAAAAATGAGATAGTATTTAGTGAAGACGCATATCATTCTCAATTCATAGATGCTTTTAGTTGGGGTAATTTGGTTCAATTAAACCATCTAAATAATAGTACTTGTTTATTTATTGGAATTAGTTTGACTGATCCAAATATGAGACGATTATTGGATGTATCTATTCGAAAAAATGGCAAAGCAGAAAAAAACCATTACATTATAAAAAAGCGATATAAAATTGAAGAATTATATCCTGAAAACGAAAAAATAAAAATTGTGGATAAAAAAGTTATTCCTGTTTTAGAAAGTATTGAAGAACAAGATGCTAATAATTTAGGATTTAATGTTATTTGGATTAATGATTTTAAAGAAATACCACAGATATTATTAGAAATTGGAAAATAAAAGGCTACCACTAACAGCCACTACAACGGATTTGGGCAATTGGCTTAATGGAAAAATGGTTTTGTATTTGGGATGATTTGGCAAATCCGAAGAATGGGCTTAATTTAGTCCCAAACCCGCTGTAGTGCCAAGACGTTATGGTGTATATCTGTTGACGATCAACAGTCGATTTTAATCAGAAACTTTAGTTCGAAAAATACATAACGAAGCAGAAACCGAGCCGGCCGAAATCGGAACCGAAATTCGAAGCGAAAACTGAGACTTAATTGTTGCGGACAAAGAAACGTGAACTGCTTTATGGAAAACCGAAAGCGGAATTTTTTTGTCGATTTTTTTTGAGATTTAACTGAAGTTTGAAGTTCAAAAACGGAAACTATTTGGAACGGAAATCGAAAAGCAGAAAAACTTCCGCAATTGGAATCGATAATTGGAATGTCAATTCGTTCGTGCTCAACATCGTCAAGCTACACACCATAACAGCCACTACAACGGATTTGGGCATTGGGTTTAATGGAAAGATGGTCTTGTATTTGGGATGATTTGGCAAATCCGAAGAATAGGCTTAATTTAGTCCCAAACCCGCTGTAGTGCCAGAACGTTGTGCGTCATGATAAACAAACGAAATCAATGAAATCACTTTTTTTATTCATAATAACATCATTTCATTTTTTAACTTTTGGACAAAAATCTAAAAGAGACATTTATGATATTAGTATTCCTAATAAACTTGAAAAATGCTTTCCAATATTAACTGAAACTCTAACTGAAAAGGAGATTAATATAGTTAAAACATTTCCAGAAGACAGTATTTATTTTCATGAAGAGTTTATAAATAGAGCTGATTTTTTTCATGCATGGAAAATTTATGACGGTTCAAGATTAACAAAATACTTCAACAAAAAAGGTTTATATGGTTCTTATGAGATTTATGAAACCATACTGATTTCTTATCATCGATTTTTAAATGATAAACCAATCAATCTTGAGCAACAAATTGAAAAGTATAAACTCAAGCAGAGACAAGAAAAAGAAGAATATTTAAAAAGAACAAAGCAAGATTCAATTAATGGTATTTATATTCCAAAGGACATAAAAGATTGTTTTATTACCTTAGATTCTTTGCTTTCTAAAGAAGATATTAAATCAATAAAAGAATTACCGAATAAAAATGAAACTATCGTATACCATCACGGAATTGGGCTTTGGTTAAGAAATAATTGGGGATTATGGGGTGGATCAAGATTGCAAAAATATTTTTTAGCGCGAAAAGTAAATCATCCTGATTCTATGTCTGCAATGATTTTAGAATATTATCACGATTGGCTGAACAATAGAAATGATGAATGGGAAAAGTTTAATAAAAAATAATCACGAACGCACAACAAGCGTTTGGCAAGATTGCGAATTTTGTAGTAAATTCACGTTTATTTCTCGCAAGAAATTTTATCTTTAACAGAAAATAATCGGTTCCGAAGTTCGCAACCTCGCCAAGCGCCGGAACGTTATAAGCAAGCCTCCAAAATTGAGCATAAAATATAGAAAATATGAGCACAAATACAATTAATCACATTTCAATTATTGAGGCAATAAATGAGCTAACCAATATTGGGGAAAATAAAATTGTGGAAAAGCTTGAAAATATTCTAAAATATAATGAAATCCCAAAACCTGGATTGCATAATCATAAGGATGATAAATCAACAAGCTATTACAAAATTGATTTATCAGATGACGAATTAGATGAAATCAGAGATGTGTTTCTTGACCTTGAAGTTTCAACTTTAACTGAAGATGGAGAAGCAACGAACAAAACGCAACATTATGTTACTTTGCTAAATAATTGGTTATCGATATCGGGAGTTTAAAAATAGAAAACAAGGCCAGCTTATAACAGCGGTTTGGCTCAATAGCTAAATTTACAATAAAAAACAACGTTCGATTTTCCGCTGGAAAATCTAAATTAATAAGAAAATAACCGTTCCACGCAGCCGCTACTGCGCCAAGCCGCGGAACGTTATGCGGGAGTTGAAAAAAGAGCATTTCGGTTAAAATCAGATATTTAGCAACAATTCAATTGCTCATAAAACCTAGATTCAGAAACTTAAA
>NZ_FOJT01000006.1 GCF_900111965.1 Flavobacterium swingsii
TAGGCTATAGGTGTAAAGGCAGTAATGTCATAGCCGAGTAGTACTAATAACCCGTAAGCTTATGTACAAACTTTTCCCCGCCTCGGCGGGGAAGAAACTTTCTAAATAAATACTTCTTTATCTCAGTATGTTAAGATATTGTCCAATTGATAATTAACAATGTATAATTGCTAATTAACTTTGGAAATAATTGCCAAAGCAATTATAACCTCTTAAGGTGGTTATTGCGGCGGGGCTCACCTCTTCCCATCTCGAACAGAGAAGTTAAGCCCGCCTGCGCAGATGGTACTGCATTTTTGTGGGAGAGTATGTCGTCGCCTTTCTTTAAGAAAACCCTATCCAAATCGGATAGGGTTTTTTATTTTTTATAGGATTGACGTGTTCGCCTAACGGCTCGATTCGTCGTATTCCGATAGCTATCGGAACTTTTAAAAACCCCTATCCAATTCGGATAGGGGTTTTTGTTTATAAGAGGTTTTTTCTAATATGGTTTTCTATAATTTATAGATAATATGTTTTGTTTTACCGACGAATAACAGAATATTATTATTGCTATACCGCAAGAATTTATTTACTAATCAGTTGAATATTAACAGTTTGACGATTTTATTAGGTGTTTAATCGATTTTAATTGTAATGTTGTCCTGTCTAAACGTAACAAGTGGGTTTGGATACAACAACACAAATAATCTGATTATGAGAAGTACTTTATCAAAAATTGTTTTTTTAGTTTTAGTTTCTATTTCTATTGTTTCTTGTTCTAAAGAAGAGGCTGTTAGTGCTCCTGCTGTAGATATGTCTCAGGTCAGCGCAAAATATACTTATACTACTGAAGAAACACAAGTGTTGACTTTAGTAAACAACTATAGAGCCAGTATTGGTAAAAATACATTAGAAAAAATAGATTATATCTCTATCAAATCGGAAGAGCATGACAATTATATGATATCAACTGGAACGGTAAGCCATAATTATTTTCAGGATCGTTATGAGAACTTAGTTCAGGTGATTGGCGCAAAGAATGTAGCTGAGAATTTGGCTTATAATTATAGTACTCCAGAGGGTGTAGTAAACGCATGGTTAAACAGTGCATCGCACAAAGTGAATATTGATGGTGATTTTACCCATTTTGGAATTGCGATTAGAACCAACAGCGATGGAAAAAGATACTACACGAATATATTTGTGAAAAAATAAAGAGAGTTTGTTTTTAGTTTGTTTGATAAAAAAAATGCTTTAGTTGGGAAACTAAAGCATTTTTTATGGTTTATTGGTTTGTCTTTTGGAACGAGGATGAAACGGATTTAAACGGATTTTTTGTTTTGTGTGGGAATTTTGAATGTTGAAGTTTCGTCCGCGTGAGGGATAGCAGCGGAAATCCTTTAGTTTTTTTCTTTAAAAAACTAAAGATTGTAGCGGAGAGCCCGACCCTTGTGGTCACGCCCAAAAAAATAGGTAATTAAATAGCTTTTCCTTCAATAAAAACGGTTTCGATTAGATTACTGGTAAACGAGTAAGCCATTTCGTAATAGGTTGTTAGCGGTTTTGTAATGATAATATTCGCACTTTTTCCTTTTGTAATGCTTCCGTGAGTTTGAGAAATTCCCATAGCATAAGCGCCGTTTATTGTTGCGGCATTTATGGCTTCTTCTGGCGTCATTTTCATTTTTATACAGGCGGTTGCGACAACAAAGTTCATATTTCCTGATGGTGTAGTTCCTGGATTATAATCGGTGGCGAGGGCAAGTGGTAATCCTGCCGCCATCATTTTTCGTGCTGGAGTGTAAGGAATACTAATAAAATAGGAGCAACTAGGTAAAGCAACTGGCATGGTTTTGCTTCCTTTTAGGTCTTCGATATCTTCGTCGGTTACGATTTCGAGATGATCGACAGAAAGCGCTTCGTATTTTACACAAGCTTTGATTCCGTTGATGGCTGTAAACTGATTGACATGAATTTTTGGAATCAAACCATATTTTTTTCCTGCTTCCATGATTTTTTCGGTTTCTTGTACCGAAAAATAACCAGTTTCTAAAAAAGTATCAATATAATCTGCTAATTTTCCTTCTGAAATTTTAGGTAACATTTCATTAATAATCAAATCGATATAAGCCGCATGATTTTCTTTATATTCGGTAGGAAATGCGTGTGCTCCAAGAAAGGTTGCTTTTATTTTTATAGGATAATTTGCAGCCAATTTTCGGATTACTCGAAGCATTTTTAGTTCTCCATCGACTGTGAGTCCGTAACCAGATTTTATTTCGACCGCACCAGTTCCTTGTTGCATGATTTCTTCTAAACGAACTTTCGATTGGTTGTAAATATCTTCTTCGTTGGTTTCATTCAGTTTTTTAGCAGAATTTAAGATTCCACCGCCACGATTGGCAATTTCTTCATAACTCAAACCATTTATTCTATCTACAAATTCCTGAATTCGATTGCCTGCGTACACAATATGAGTATGGCTATCGCACCAAGTTGGTAAAACGGTTTTTCCTGTCGCATCAATAGTTTGATCAGCTTTAATTGTAGGACAATTAGCCATCGAACCAAAATCGGCAATTAGATTATCTTCTATTAATAAAAAAGCATTGTCAATTTTGGGTAAAATTGCCATTTCGGCACCAGAAACTTTATCGATAGGATTGTCTCGAACTTGAAGTAACTCTTTTATATTGATGATTAGTGTTTGCATTGAAAATAATTTTTGTAAAAATAATCTTTGATTTTTAAAAACGGCTATCTTTATGTCAAATTATTATAAGGTGCGAAAAATAAAATACAAAAAAGGAAAAAAAGTTGTTCCTACATTTTTAGAATATACAGGTCGTCATAAAAATGTTGCTACAGAAATGCAATTATTTGTATATGACAGTGAAAATTTGACGGAATGTGCCGATCATAAATGCCAAGATTTACTTTCGATAGTCGATTTTAACAAAGTAAATTGGTTAAATATTCACGGGTTAAATGAAACTACGGTTATAAAAGAAGTTGGAGATTTCCTGAAGGTTGATAATTTTATGTTGGGTGATATTTTAAATACCACAAAACGAACCAAACTAGATGAATACCATGATGTTTTATTCTTTAATGTCAAATCGTTATTGCCAATAGAAAATACGGACAATATAAATGTAGAACAAATTAGTTTTTTACTTAAAAACGGAATTTTATCTTCTTTTCAGGAAAAAAAGAGCGATTTTTTTACTCATATTAGAGAAAGAATCCGAACGCATTCTGGAATTGTAAGAGAGAAAAAAGCAGATTATTTACTGTATTTGTTGCTAGATGCGATTATGGAAAATTTCTATATTACTATCGAAAATGAAGAAGATAGGGTAGAAGCATTAATTAATTTATCTAAAACAAATACCAAACCAGAGATTTTAGAACAAATAGAAAAACATCGCGATAATTTTAATTTTCTGAAACGTTCTATCATTCCTTTGCGAGATTCCTTATATTCTATAAAAAGTATGAAAGACGATAATGTTTTTAATGCAATTGAAAAGGAAAACTATAGTTTTTTTGATCGTTTGCATCAAAAATGTTTAGAACTTTTAGAGCAAATAGAATACGATATTACCACGTTAGATAGTGCTTCGAATTTCTATTTTTCGGCACAAAGCCATAAGATGAATGAGATTATGAAAACCCTAACAGTTGTTTCGGTTTTCTTTATGCCACTTACATTTATAGTAGGAGTTTATGGTATGAATTTTGAAAATATGCCCGAATTGAAGTGGGAATACGGTTATTTTTATGTTCTGGCTGGTATGTTTGGATTATTTGTAGGTATGATTCTTTATTTTAAATGGAAAAAGTGGTACTAAATTTTCTAACACAATTATTTTAGATGAAAACATTCGTAAGCGCAATTTCAGAAAAAGAATTCCCAATTATCGATAGGATAAAAGGAAATATGATACGAAAATCTATTTTAGATTTTATACAAAAAGAACACCCAAACTTTACCGAAAATGACGAAATAGCGATTAGCGAACTCAATTTGTTTCGAGAAAAATATATTGCAGGATTTCTATTGCAAGAAGTTAGCGACTTAAATTCATTAGAGAAAAAAGTTTTCGACGCTGTTCAGAGCGAAACTACACTAACCAACAAACTCGATTTAGACACTAAAAAATACACTTTCGGACAGCAACTTGCCGACAATGTGGCTAAGTTTGGTGGAAGCTGGACCTTTATAATATCGTTTGTAATTTTCCTTATGATTTGGATTTTTGTAAACTTTTTTATTTTTATAAATAAAGGATTCGACCCGTATCCGTTTATATTACTAAACCTGATTTTGTCCTGTATTGCTGCGCTACAAGCACCTGTAATCATGATGAGTAACAACCGTCAGGAAGAAAAAGATCGCGAACGAGCCAAAAATGATTATATGATTAACCTAAAATCGGAGCTCGAAATTAGAATGCTTCATGAGAAAATAGACCATCTAATCATGCACCAAGAGCAAGCACTTATCGAGATTCAGAAAGTACAAATAGATATGATGAATGATATTTTGACTCGGATTGAGAAGTAAATTATATTTAAAAAATATTTTATAACCGAATTTAGTTTTATTTTTAACAAGTTTAGGATTACATTTGGAAAGTAAATAATTGCGAAAAGCTAACCTGGATAGATTATTGAGATGAAATATTTATACATACAAGTTAGTCGTTATTTTGAGCATGAAATATGAAAAAAGTAGAAGAAATATCAAATGAAGATTGTATAAAACTCTCAACTAAAATTAGAGAAGATATTTATACGCCTGCAAATAGTTTTAAAACTACAATTTTTTTGTGTGGAGCGGATATTCTACAAAAAGATAAAATACGATTTAAAATTGCCGAAGAAATAAAAAGCGGTTGGAGATCTTCAAGATATTACGATATTATTTATCCAGAAGACATCTTTGATGAGTTGCTTTATAGTTCAAAAAAAAGAGATTTATTATCCTTAGAGGCTTTATTAGCAGAAAGCGTTGATGCAATTGTTTTAATTCCAGAAAGTCCAGGTTCATTTGCTGAGTTGGGAGCATTTGCAAATGATGAAAAATTAAGAAAAAAACTAATTTGTTTAGTTGATAAAAAATATCAAAAAGACAAAAGTTTTATAAATCAAGGACCTTTAAATCTTGTAAAAAAAGAAAATAATAAAGGATTAATTTTTATAGATCCAAATGATATAAAAAGTGAAATGGATAAAATATATAAATCATTAAGGATTATGAAAAAATCCAGTTTGAAAATCAATGATAAAATTTCATTACTACAAATTGACAATTTTATATTACCATCAATATATTTATTAGAACCAATTTCAAAAGATACTTTAATTCAACTTGTTAAAGAAGCATCTAAAGATGAGATAAATTCTTTTCAAATTACAACAACAGCTTTAACAATTCTAACTAAAAAACGCCATATTGAGTTAACTACTAATGGATATAAATTAACAACTTTGGGTGTTGAAACATTTTTAAAGTTTAAAATTTCGAGTAGAAGAAATAAAATAAATAATAAAACAACACATATAGATAATTTAAGATTAGAAATACTAAATTTAAAAAATAGAAAAAAGAAATTAAAGGTATAGGGAGAAAAATTTTAGACGCGATTTGTATTTATATATTTCAGCGAGTGGTTGTTGTTCCGACAACCGAGTTTTAAACTCATTTTTATAATCGCAAATTTTAAATTAGAAAATCCGGTAGGTTTGCTAATTTAAATTTCACTCAAATGTTATGAAGTAAAATATTTCCCTATAACCTTTTCTTAAATAATTAATATGAGTAAATCAGAAATTATAAAACTAAATATGCTTGGATTACCAGTAATCCAAACAATTGATGATTTTTCTTTAATTACACATATTTCTAATTATACAATATTTCAACTTTCAAAAAATTCAGATAATTATTATAAAACTTACGATATTCCAAAAAAGTCTGGTAGACCAAGACAAATATGTCAACCAAGTAGAAAATTAAAAGGTTTTCAATCTTGGATATTAGTTAACATTTTGGACAAAACAAAAGTTTCAAGTTCGTGTAAAGGTTTTGAGAAAAAAACTTCAACATTAGATAATGCTTTGCCTCATAAAGGAGCAAATACTATTTTAACTATAGATTTAAAGGATTTTTTTCCAACCATTACAAGTAAGCAAGTATTCAACGTTTTCAAAACTTTAGGTTATAATAATTTAATTTCAACAATCTTTACAAATATTTGTACTTATAAAGGATTTTTACCACAAGGAAGTCCTTGCTCACCCAAACTTGCAAATTTATCGGCTTGGATGCTTGATTTAAGAATTCAAGGTTATGTAGGTAAACGAGGTATTAATTATACTCGCTATGCGGATGACTTATCATTTTCAGGTTTAAATCCTTCAAATGTTGTAAATATTTATCCAATGATAAAAACAATAGTCGAAAGTGAAAAATTTAAAATAAATAATTCTAAAACAAGAGTTGCAAGTTCTGCAAGAGCAAAAATTGTGACTGGATTAGTAATTTCGGATGAAAAAATTGGAATTGGAAAACAAAAATATAAAAATGTTAGGGCAAAAATTCATCATTTAACTTTGCCAAGTGAAATGGGAAATGTAAAATTATTAAATGAAGTTGGTGGTTGGCTTTCCTACTTAAATAGCGTTGATAAAGAACGATTATCTAAAGCAAGAAAATATATAAATGAATTACATAAAAAAAATCCTAAATCAATGATACAATATTTAGTAAAATAAGCAACAATTAAACAGTCTTTTGACAAGATTGGGTAACTATAAAGCCAAAAACAAAAGCCTGTAATTCTCATTACAGGCTTTTTATATAATTGTAAATATTATTTTAAGCTTCCAACCATTTCTTCTGGTTTTACCCAAGCATCAAAATCTTCGGCAGTTACATAACCCAAACGAACTGATAATAAATCACAAAAAGTTATTGAAGCATTTTGCAAAATGACTAAATTTGATATTAAAAAAATAATTAACACTTAAAGGAATAAAGCAAGCAATGCAAAAATTACAATTTAAAAAAGAAATAAACGCATCAGCTCAAAAAGTATATGAAACGATGCTGGGCTTAAAGAACAAAGCCACTTACGAATATTGGACAGCAACTTTTAACCCTACTTCTACTTATGAGGGTAGTTGGAACAAAGGAAACAAAATCCTTTTTGTAGGAATAGATGAAAATGGTAAAAAAGGGGGAATGGTTTCGGAAATTGCAGAACACAAACCTGCCAATTTTATTTCCATTCGTCATTACGGATTTTTGGACGGAGATACCGAAGTAACCACAGGCGAACAGGTAGAAAAATGGACAGGCGGACACGAAAATTACAGCTTTCAGGAAAATAACGGCATTACAACCGTAACCGTGGAGATGGATACTATTGATGAATATTTGGATTACTTCAATAACACTTATCCAAAAGCATTGGATAAATTAAAAGAAATTTCAGAACAGTAAAAAAGAACAGTAAAAAAGAACAGTAAAAAAGAACAGTAAAAAAGAACAGATAATAACTGACCAAAAGCGACACAAAAACCAACAACAAACAGATAATAAATCATAAAAAGTTATTGAAGCATTTTGCAAAATGACTAAATTTGATATTAAAAAAATAATTAACACTTAAAGGAATAAATTATGGCACTTATCAATCCTTATTTAAACTACAACGGAAATGCCGAAGAAGCATTCAATTTTTACAAATCAGTTTTTGGTGGTGAGTTCGCAAAAGTCATGCGTTTCAAAGACATGTCAAGCCCTGAGTTTCCAGTATCGGAAAGCGAAGCAAATAAAATAATGCACATTGCTTTACCTATTGGCAAAAATATTTTAATGGCCAATGACGTTCCAGCAAGTATGGGACGAACAAATGAAAACGAAAACAGGTCTAAGATATCTATTAGTGCAGAAAGTCGTGAAGAAGCCGATAAATTATTCAACGGACTTTCAGCAGGCGGACAAATTGAAATGCCTATTTCCGACAGTCCTTGGGGTTCTTATTTTGGTATGTTTAGAGACAAATACGGAATTGAATGGATGGTAGATTTTGACCCAAATTATAAAGGACAAATTTAATCTGAATACAAAGTTGGTTTTCACCTAAATTATTAATAACGTAAAAAAGCCTGTAATTCTCATTACAGGCTTTTATTATTATTAGGAATCAGCTATTATTTTAAACTTCCAACCATTTCTTCTGGTTTTACCCAAGCATCAAAATCTTCGGCAGTTACATAACCCAAACGAACTGATTCTTCTTTTAGCGTCGTTCCGTTTTTGTGTGCTGTTTGTGCAATTTCGGCCGCTTTGTAGTAACCAATTTTTGTGTTAAGAGCCGTAACAAGCATTAATGAGTTGTTTACCAATTCTTCAATTCTTTTGTAGTTAGGTTCTATTCCTTGTGCGCAATGTTCGTCGAAAGACATACAAGCATCTCCTAACAATCTTGCCGATTGTAAGAAATTGGCAGCCATGAGTGGTTTGAAAACATTCAACTCATAATGTCCTTGCATTCCTCCTACAGAAATTGCAACATCGTTACCCATAACTTGCGCGCAAACCATAGTTAATGCTTCGCATTGCGTTGGGTTTACTTTTCCTGGCATGATAGACGATCCTGGCTCATTTTCTGGGATTAAGATTTCTCCAATTCCTGAGCGTGGTCCTGAAGCCAACATACGCACATCATTTGCAATTTTGTTTAACGAAACTGCTAGTTGTTTTAGTGCTCCGTGAGTTTCTACAATAGCATCATGTGCTGCTAATGCTTCAAATTTGTTGGGTGCCGTTACAAATGGGTGACCTGTAAATTTGGCAATATATTCGGCAACTTTTACGTCATATCCTGCTGGTGTATTTAGTCCTGTTCCTACTGCTGTTCCACCAAGTGCTACTTCAGATAAGTGAGCCAATGTATTTTTTACTGCTTTTAAACCGTAGTTCAATTGTGCTACGTAACCAGAAATTTCTTGACCTAATGTTAGTGGTGTCGCATCCATAAGGTGTGTACGACCAATTTTTACTACATTATTATATGCTGTTGCTTTTGCTTGTAAAGTATCACGTAATTTTTCTACTCCTGGAATGGTGATTTCTACTACCGATTTGTAAGCTGCAATATGCATTCCTGTTGGATACGTATCGTTAGATGATTGTGATTTGTTTACATCATCATTGGCTTTTATAAATTGTTCGCCTTCGCCAATTTTGTGTCCTGCTAAAACTTGCGCACGATTAGCCACAACTTCATTTACGTTCATATTACTTTGTGTTCCCGAACCTGTTTGCCAGATTACAAGTGGAAACTCATCGTCTAATTTTCCGGCTAATATTTCGTCGCAAACCGCTGCAATGGCATCACGTTTGTCTGTTGGTAAAGCGCCTAAATCGCAATTTGCAAAAGCGGCTGCTTTTTTTAAGTAAGCAAAACCTTGTATAATTTCTTTTGGCATCGATGCCGATGGACCAATCTTGAAGTTGTTTCTTGAACGTTCTGTTTGAGCTCCCCAGTATTTGTTTGCTGGAACTTGTACTTCGCCCATTGTGTCTTTTTCTATTCTGTATTCCATTTTTTTGTTGATTTGTTTATTCGGTTATGTGTTTATTTGGTTTTTAGCCCAGATTGAAACGGAAATCCTTTTGCTTTTTTCTTTAGAAAGCAAAAGATTGAAGTGTAAAGCTGGAAATAGCTTCTAAAAAAAAGCTTGACAAAAATAATGATTCTTACTTGCTTAAAAAAATGTATTAAAATAAATTTCTAAATATTATTGGTAAAAAGAATAATTACATTTACATTTGTTGAGTATTAAAAAATTACGATTTATCATGGTTGAATTTCCACAGTATTTAGGTTTCATACTTTTCTTAACCGTTCTAACTATAGGTTTTTGGTTATTGTTTTTCCTTGTAGGATTTGTTCAGTACTGGATTGGCGGTGCTTTATGGGAATTGTATAAAGAGAAAAGAGCTAAGAAACAGGAAGAGTCTAAGTAATTAGGTTCTTTACAAAATAAAAAAACCACGCTATTAGCGTGGTTTTTTGTTACTATAAAGTTGAAAGTCATTGTCGATTAGCACAAGGCTTTATGACTTTATGACTTTCCTCTATTTTTACCCCATATTTTCGCCTTCACCATTTTCATTTTGTTTTGGCTTATTGTCTTTATCGGTTTTCTTTTTGTTGAAACGGTACGTAAAGGAGAGTGTAAATTGTCTTTGTCTCCATTGCATTTCGCTGTTTGAGTTTACTGTTGGTAGTTGCAAATCTTGTATTCTTTTTCGAGAATTGAAAACGTCACTTACGTTGAACGAGATAGTTCCCATATCTTTTAGCACGTCTTTACTAAAAGCAACATTTGCAGCAGCAATTCCTTTTATTGTTCCTTGACGGTATTTTTGAGGAGCATTATAGGTTGCATTGGTTTGCCATTCGATTTTATATGGCAAAGTTATTTTTGATGTTATTCTGGTAAACCATGTGTTGGCATTATAATCGAAGTTTTGTACCACTAAATTGTTTGCGCTATTTACATAAGAATAATCGCCTGTGGTTTTACTATTAAAGAAGTTGAAATTTCCGTTTAGTTTCCACCATTTTTTGAAAGCGTAGTTTAAAGTAAATTCGAAACCAGTTTTATCTTCAATTGCTAAGTTGAATGGTGTGTTGATGATTACAGGAACACCATTTATAAAATCGCCACGCTCTTTTCGTACTACTTGGAACGAGTTTGTAGTATGATTAAAATAAGCAGATGTGCTTAATGTTACTTTATCCCATTTTTTTAAATATCCTAAATCGTAAGCATCGCTCAATGCTGGATTGATGTCTGGATTTCCTTGAAATAAGTTGATATTACTCGTATAAGAAGCAAACGGATTGATAAAACGGTCTCTTGGTCTGTTAATTCGTTTGCTATAATTTAATGAAATATTACTGTTTTCAGATACTTCGTAAGTTAAGAAAGCACTTGGAAAGAAATTTTCGTAATTTTTAGTTTTATAAATGTTTGATGTCAATTGATTTACTTCGATATTAGAATTTTCATAACGAACACCAAATAAATAAGAAAACTTATTAATTTTTGAACCAAATTGCGTGTACATAGCATTTACATTTTCTTTGTATGCTAAAATGTTTGTAAATGCAGTAATATTTGTAAACGGGCTTGTAGGAGTAGCTCTTTCTTGAACTTGATAATCGGCAAGTAAATCGACATAATTACCTCTAAAACCAGCTTCTAATCGAGAGTTTTTTCCAATAGGCAAAACATAATCCGCTTGAATAAGGTTTCTATTTTGTTTGTTGACTTTTTTGGTATTTTCTGAAGAAACAAAAGTATTGGTTTCTAGAATTGTACCTTCAATACCTGAGAAGTCATTGTCTTTATCTTGCGAAAAGGCACCGTCAATACTTAATTGATGCCCATCTTTTTTAAATTTTGTGATAAAATTTGTGGTGTATTCTATATTTTCGCTATTAGATATTAAATCATTAAATCTTTGTCCTGTATTGATGAATGATTTGCTTCCGTCATAATTATAATACAATACATTTTCTTTGTTTCCACCTTTATTTTGGCGGTAACTTAAGGCATTTGTCCATGAGGTTTGTTTGTCTAAAAACAGTTCGATACCAAAATTTACATTAACTCCTTGGCCAAACCTTTTACTATCACGTCTTTCTTCAAGGTATGATTTTAGACTTCCGTCAGGATTTAGATTCTCTTGATCAATTTTTGTATTCCCAGGAGTTTTACGTTTGTTATAACCTATGGTTGTAAACAAATTAAATTGTTCGCTTTTTAGGTTAATATTTGCCGAAGCGCTTGAGTTTTCTGGTTCTCCAGCCGATACGATAAATGTTCCGTTAAGTCCTTGGTTTTTTCCTTTTTTTAGAATGATATTTATAATTCCGCCACCACCTTCGGCATCATAACGAGCAGATGGATTGGTAACAACTTCTACTTTGTCTATAGCATCGGCAGAAACAAGTCGCAAAGCATCGCTCACATTAATTGCGCTCGATGGTTTTCCATCTATTAATATTCTTACGTTTTCGTTACCACGAAGGCTTACAGTTCCTTCGGCACTTACTGCAACCGATGGTACATTGTCTAAAACATCACTCACGGTTCCACCTCTTACTAAAATATCTTTCCCAACATTATATACTTTTTTGTCTAGTTTGATATCGACAGTAGTTTTTTCGCCACGAATTTCGACAGCATCTAATTTTTGCGCATCATCTTCTAAAGAAATGGTACCTAGATTTGTATTGGAATTAAATGTTTGATTTTTAAGTTCGATAGTTTTAAAAGAAATATACTCATATCTCACATCATAAGTTCCAGCGTTTATTTCGATAGAAAATGCTCCTTTATTATCTGTGATTCCGCCAGAAACTGCTTGTGTAGTATTTGGTTTTCTAAAGGTAATTGTAGCGTATTCTAAAGGTAAAGAAGTCGTTTTTTCGATTAGTTTACCAGTAATGGTAATTTTTTTACTTTCCGGCTTTAGTTGCGCAAAAAGGGTCGAAATACTTATTAAAAATAGTAATACAAAGGCTTTTTTAGTAGAAATCATAATTTGACATTTATCAATTGCAAAAATAATATGCAAATAATTTATTTCTGCCAAAGTATTGTTAATTAAAGTATTTCGTTAATTCTCTCCGTTGGTCTTGCAATTACGGCTTTATCTCCATTTACAATAATGGGTCTTTCTATGAGTTTCGGATTGTCAATCATCGCTTGAATGATTTCGTCATCAGACAGATTTTTGTTTTTATAATCTGATATCCAGATGCTTTCTTTTTTTCGAACCAAGTCTATTGGAGAAATATTTAATTTTCGGAGTAATTCTTTCAGCTCATCTTTGGTAGGGATGTTTTCAAGATAATTGACAACTTGAAAATCTTCTTTTGTGTTTTCTAAAAAACAAACACCTTCTCTAGATTTAGAACAACGGGAATTATGGTAAATGGTAATCATATTTTTAGCTATATTTGGAATATTAATTAAGAAATACAAATCTAACAATTAAATAATACATGTTTATAGAACAAGCTTACAAAGGAAATAATACTTGGTGGAGAGTGCTAATAACCGCTGCCATAACAATGGGCATTTTTATTATGAATTTTATTATGTTTTTAATTGTATCTAAAGAAGATATGGCAAAAACTTATGATTTGATGAAGCAACTCCCAAAAAATTTATCGCTTTTTATTAACTTATTGCCTTTTGTCTTTTTGTTAGGAATTTTGTTTTTGTTGGTATATTTTCTTCATGAAAGGAGTATTTTGTCCTTAACAACATCTAGAAAAAAAGTTGATTATAAAAGGATTTTATTCTCGTTTGGTTTAATCGTTTTTATTTCTTTAGCCAGTTTTGTTGTTTCTTATCAAATGGATAGTTCTAATATAAAATGGAATTTTAATCCTATAAATTTCTCCATATTATTTGTTCTCAGCTGCTTATTATTACCATTTCAAATTGGCTTAGAAGAATATTTATTTAGAGGTTTTTTAATGCAACAAGTAGGAATAGTTGTTAAAAACAGATGGTTTCCGTTGGTTCTTACTTCCGTTTTATTCGGATTGTTTCATAGCGCAAATCCTGAAGTTGCCGAAATGGGATTTGGTGTGATGACATTTTATATCGGAACAGGTTTTTTATTGGGAATTATGACACTTATGGACGAAGGATTAGAACTGTCATTAGGATTTCATTTAGGAAATAATTTAATCGCAGCGACATTAATAACTTCCGATTTTTCAGCATTGCAAACCGATGCAGTTTTTAAATATTCTGGCGTTCAAAACCCAAATGATATGCTAACTGAAATGATAATTTCTATAGTTATTACGTATCCAATCATCTTATTTATTTTGGCAAAAAAATACAATTGGACCAATTGGAAACAAAAATTAACTGGAAAAATAATAGCAATTCCAGAATTGGTAAACGTAGAAAATGACTAAACCAACCTACAAAAATGTTCATAATAAGTTTAAACTAAATGGTTTTCATTTTACCAAAGATGATCTTTGTCGTGTGGCTTTTAGTTATATAAAAGAAGGGACGGAACACGAAAAACCACTAGGTTCCTTTATTCTCGATTGGTTTGATGATAAATCTTATCTAGAAATTAAGACTTCCGGAACAACAGGAACACCAAAAATAATTCGAGTCGAAAAACAAGCTATGGTCAATTCGGCAGTAGCAACGGGTGATTTTTTCGAGCTAAAATCAGGTGATAAAGCCCTAAATTGTTTGTCTGTAAAATATATTGCAGGGAAAATGATGTTTGTTCGTGCTTTTATTTTGGGTTTAGATTTAGATTCTGTTGATCCAACTTCTGCACCAATGAATCGGAACGAAAATCAATATGATTTTGTAGCTATGGTTCCATTACAAGTCGAAAATTCGTTAACACAATTACATCAAATAAAGACATTGATTATTGGTGGTGCAAAAATAAATTTTGGTTTAGAAAAAAAACTAATTCAATCTAAATGTAACGCTTTCGAAACTTACAGCATGACCGAAACCGTTACGCATATTGCGGCCAAAAGAGTAGGAGAGAAGGCATTTACAACCTTACCAAATGTTTCAATTTCGCAAGATGATAGGGATTGTTTGGTTATTTCTGCTCCAAATTTGAATGCAAAAAATATAATTACAAATGATGTTATCGAATTAGTTTCTAACAATCAATTTATATGGTTGGGAAGACAAGATAATGTTATAAATAGTGGTGGAATAAAATTATTTCCAGAACAAATAGAAGCAAAGCTTTCAGAAAAAATTGCCAATAGATTTTTTGTTTCAGGAATTCCTGACGAAAAATTAGGCGAACAATTAATACTTTTTATCGAAGGAAATCCATACGAAATTGAATCTTCCCTTTTTGATGATTTAGATAAATATGAAAAACCAAAACAAATAAAATTCATTCCTCATTTCGCTGAAACCGAAACTGGAAAAATTAAAAGAAATGAAGTTATAGCTTCATTTTTATAAATCAATCAAAATCCAACCAAACTATATGAAAACCTATTCAATATTAGAAATAAACGAAATCCTAAAAGGTGAAATCTCAGGAAATACAACACATAATATTACAGCTCCAGAACAACTGGAATTAGCCAAAGAAACAGAGATTTCATTCATTGGTCATAAAAAATATGAAAAATTTTGGGAAGCATCAAAAGCTTGTGCAGCAATTGTAAATGAAGATATTTCTATTGAACCTGGAGAAAACAGAGTTTTTATAAAAGTAAAAAATGCCGATTTGGCGATGTCGCAAGTCTTAGCCCTTTTTGCGCCACCAACGCCTGTTTTTAGAACAGCAATTCACCCAACATCAATTATCGATGAAACCGCAATTATTGGAGAAGGAACAAAAATTGGAGCAGGAAGTTATGTTGGTCCAGATGTAAAAATTGGAAAAAATGTGACTATTTATCCTAATGTGACCATTCTTGATGAATGTACGATTGGGAACAACACCATTATTTGGTCAGGAACAGTTATTAGAGAAAGATGTCATATAGGAAGCGATTGTATCCTTCATCCAAATGCAACTATTGGTGCGGATGGTTTTGGTTTTCGTCCAGATCCGGAAAAAGGATTGGTTAAAATCCCACAAATTGGAAATGTTATTATTGGGAATAATGTAGAAATTGGAGCCAATTCTTCAGTCGATAGAGGAAAATTTAGTTCGACGATTTTAGGAGATGGTTGCAAAATAGATAACTTAGTTCAAATAGGTCATAATAGTAAATTAGGGAAATTTTGTATTATGGCGGGTAACTCCGGTTTAGCAGGTTCTGTAACTTTAGGAAACGGAGTTATTATTGGAGGAAGCGCTTCGATAAAAGACCATTTAACATTAGGTGATGGCGCCATGGTTGGTGCGGGTTCTGGCGTTGCCGCTGATGTTCCTGCAGGAAAAGTAGTTTTAGGTTATCCCGCTGTCGAAGCCAGAGATGCACTAAAACAATGGGCCATTTTGAAGAGATTGGCCAGAGATTCTTCGAAATAATTTTTTAATAAAACAACAAAAAACTCATAAGTAATTATGAGTTTTTTGTTTAAAAATATTTTGAATATTTAGATTTTATCAATCCATTTTTTTGCATTTACAAAGGCTTCATGCCAAGGAGAAACTTCGTCTTTTTTGTTGGTTGGATAATTAGCCCAATTCCAAGGAAAAGTAGAACGTTCTATATGTGGCATCATCACTAAATGACGACCAGTCGTGTCACACATCATAGCTGTATTGTAATCGGAACCATTAGGATTAGCTGGATAGTTTTCGTAACCATATTTTCCTACAATGTTATAATTTTCTTCTGCTTCTGGTAAATTAAATTTACCTTCTCCGTGAGAAACCCAAACACCAAGAGTAGCACCTTCTAAAGTAGAAAGCATCACCGAATTGTTTTTTTGCACGGTTACCGATGTAAAAATACTTTCGTGTTTGTGACTTTCGTTATGCAACATTTTTCCGTGCACTTTATGCTCTGGATTAACGAGTTCTAATTCCATAAACAACTGACAACCGTTACAAATTCCAACAGAAAGTGTATCTTCTCGTTTGAAGAAGTTTTTTAATGCTGTATTTGCTTTTTCATTGTATAAAAAGGCTCCAGCCCAACCTTTCGCTGAACCTAAAACATCAGAATTCGAGAATCCACCGACAGCTCCAATAAACTGAATATCTTCTAACGTTTCACGACCAGAAATTAAATCGGTCATGTGAACATCTTTTACATCAAAACCTGCTAAATACATTGCATTTGCCATTTCACGTTCAGAATTACTTCCTTTCTCACGAATAATTGCTGCTTTCGGACGTGGTTTTGAATTGTCGATAACTGGTGCTTTTCCGTCAAAATGACTTGGGAAAGTATAAGTAAGCGGTTGGTTTTTATAGTTGG
This sequence comes from Flavobacterium swingsii, assembly GCF_900111965.1. GTDB lineage: Bacteria > Bacteroidota > Bacteroidia > Flavobacteriales > Flavobacteriaceae > Flavobacterium > Flavobacterium swingsii. The sequence goes on from NZ_FOJT01000006.1 coordinate 16,983, forward strand.
TATAACGTGCTAAAGCTGTTCCGTTTTTCGATTGTTTTGAGTCTAAAAGGAATGATGTTTTGTACCAAGTATCTCTTAATTCAGTAATATTGAAATTGAAATTATCATTGAAATTTGTTATTGAAATTCTATTTCCTTCGACTACTTTTCCAATATTGAAAATTTCGATATTGTTTTGAGCAAAAACATTTTCAATCGAAGCGTCAGCTTGGAAAACTATTGCAATATTTTCGTTGAATAAAGTTTTAACCGAATCATTTTCACCTAAAGAAGTTAAATCGTAAGTAGCTCCTAAATTTACATCGGCAAAAGACATTTCTAATAAAGTGGTGATTAAACCGCCGCTTCCAATGTCGTGTCCAGCTTTAATTTTACGTTCTTTGATTAAATCTTGTAAAATGTTGAATGCTTTTTTGAAATATTCTGAATTTGTAATCGTTGGAATTTCGGTACCAATTTTATTTAAAACCTGAGCAAAAGAACTTCCTCCTAATTTAAAATTATCCTGAGATAAATTAATATAGTAAATGTTTCCGCCGTTTCTTTGAAGAACAGGTTCAACAACTTTAGTAATATTAGTACAGTTTCCTGCTGCCGAAATAATAACCGTTCCAGGCGCAATTACTTCGTCATTTGGATATTTTTGTTTCATCGAAAGCGAATCTTTTCCTGTTGGAATATTGATTCCCAATTCGATAGCAAAGTCTGAACAACTTTTTACAGCCGCATACAAACGAGCATCTTCACCTTCGTTTTTACAAGCCCACATCCAGTTTGCCGAAAGTGAAATTCCGTTTAAACCATCTTTTATCGGAGCCCAAACAATATTTGATAATGCTTCTGCAATGGCAGTTCTTGTTCCTGCAACAGGATCTATCAAAGACGCAATTGGCGAATGACCTAAAGAAGTTGCAATTCCTTCTTTTCCTTGAAAATCCAAGGCCATGACACCACAATTATTCAGTGGTAATTGTAATGGTCCTGCACATTGTTGTTTGGCTACTTTTCCGCCAACGCAACGGTCTACTTTATTGGTTAACCAATCTTTACAAGCTACAGCTTCTAATTGTAAAACTTGTTCTAAATAGGTAGTAATATTTTTTGTTGAATAGTCTAATTCTGAATATTTTCTATCGATTGTTTTATCGGTCATCACCACTTTTGGAGAACTTCCGAAGAAATCTTCCAAAGCATAATCCATTGGTTTTGCACCAGTAGATTTTGATTGAAAAGTAAAACGATGATCGTTAGTAACATCACCAACTTGGTACATTGGCGAACGTTCTCTGTCGGCAATTCTTTGTAAAATATCAATATCTTTTTTACCAATAACCAATCCCATTCTTTCTTGAGATTCGTTACCAATAATTTCTTTGGCAGATAATGTTGGATCTCCAATAGGTAATTTATCTAAATCAATCAAACCTCCTGTTTCTTCTACTAATTCCGAAAGGCAATTTAAATGTCCGCCAGCACCATGATCGTGAATAGAAACAATTGGATTATTATCACTTTCCACCAAACCACGAATGGCATTGGCAGCACGTTTTTGCATTTCTGGGTTAGAACGTTGAATAGCATTTAATTCGATTCCAGTACTAAAAGCACCTGTATCGGCAGAAGAAACTGCTGCTCCTCCCATTCCGATTCTATAATTTTCTCCACCAAGAATAACGATTTTATCACCTTCTTGCGGTTTTTTCTTAATGGCTTGGTCTAATTTTCCGTATCCAATTCCTCCAGCTTGCATAATTACTTTGTCGAAACCGAGTTTACGAGCTTCTTCTTCGTGTTCAAAAGTCAATATTGAACCGGTAATTAAAGGTTGCCCGAATTTGTTACCAAAATCAGATGCTCCGTTAGATGCTTTTATCAAAATATCCATTGGCGTTTGGTACAACCATGGTCTTTCGTTCATCGCATCTTCCCATGGTCTTGTTTCCTCTAATCTTGAATAAGATGTCATATAAACAGCAGTTCCTGCCAATGGTAACGAACCTTGTCCGCCAGCCAATCGGTCACGAATTTCTCCTCCAGAACCAGTTGCAGCTCCGTTAAAAGGTTCAACAGTCGTTGGGAAATTATGTGTTTCTGCTTTTACAGAAATTACAGAATCAAATTCTTTAATTTCATAAAAATCAGGTTTGTCAGCACTTTTTGGTGCAAATTGTTGTACACGAGGTCCTTTTACAAAAGCCACATTGTCTTTGTAAGCAGAAACAATCCCGTTTGGATTTTCCGAAGATGTTTTTTTGATTAATTTGAATAGGGAAGTAGGCATTTCTTCACCATCAATAACAAAAGTTCCGTTGAATATTTTATGACGACAGTGTTCAGAATTGGCTTGTGAAAAGGCAAAAACTTCCGAATCGGTTAGTTTTCGTCCTAATTTTGTTGCCAAATTATCTAAATAAGCTACTTCTTCTTGACTTAATGCTAAACCTTCCTGTTTGTTGTAAGCTGCAATATCATCAATATCCAAAATAGGTTCAGGTTGAATATTGATAGTATAAATTTCTTGATTTAGTTCGGAATACTTTTGCGAAAGCATCGGGTCAAAATCATTAAAATCAGCTGCAATTTTTTCAAATTCTTCGATTCTGATGATTCCTGAAATTCCCATATTTTGAGTAATTTCGACTGCATTTGTACTCCAAGGCGTAATCATGGCGGCACGAGGACCAACAAAAAAATCCGACAAGGCGGATTTTTCTATTTTATGTGCGCTACTAAAAAGCCAGTTTAATTTATTGATATCTTCTGTAGATAGTTCGTTTTGCGACTGAACTGCAAAAACCGTGTTGGTTTGGTTTCCGAAGAAATGAATCATTGTGTGTGTATTTGTGTGTTGTTGTTTGAAAGTGCAAATTTAATGATTTCTAATTAAATTATAGCATAAAAAAAAGCGACATTTCTGTCGCTTCTTTATTTTAGTTAATTATCATTTTTTTAGTTATCGATTCGTTGCCTTTTGCTACTTTGATTAAATAAATTCCTTTTTGAAGGTTAGAAACAGATACCGTTGAATTTGTATTTTCTTTTTCAAATACTTTTTGACCTATTAATGAATAGATTTCTACAGAGTAGATTTCGTTTGAATCACTAAAATTGATATTAAAATTTCCTTTTGATGGATTTGGGTAAATATTGAAATCGTTTCTGCTTAACGTAGTTTCTTTTATTTCGCTTGCGTTTCCCATTTTGTTACCAAAACCAGTACAAGTGTCCATTGCTAAGACATCCCAATCAGTTGTTATATTAAAAGTTGCTTTTGGAACAGTAGCTGTTGTTTTTCTCCTTAAAGTTTGATCTATTGCGAAATTTGCGGTACCGCCATTGAAAGTTCCAATAACATCAATCAGAACGCCATTTTTAAACAATCCAATAGCATCATTTCCGTTGAAAGTCATATCTGTAGAAGTGGTAGATAAATTTGCAGTTGTTGTCGCATAACAAGCAGAAGAAATTAAACTGTTTACAATTACATATTTTCCGTTGTTTGAAATTGTTCCTGAAAGTGTTATTCCTGTACTCCAAGCACCAGCTCCATTGCTTTGTTTTTTAATAACATAACCTGTCAAACTTTTTGAAGCTCCTGTTGCATTTGCAATTTCTAAAGCTTTATTGTTAGAGGAACCTTCTAGATATTCAGAAAAATATAATTCAGTAACGCTAGATGTTGGAGCTGTTGTAGTTGTATTTATAGTTGTACTATTTGCCGATAAATTGCCTGCGGCATCTTTTGCTTTTACATAAAATGAATAAGCTGTTCCAGATGTAAGAGCAGTTATAGAAGCTGATGTCGAAGTTACTGAAGTTTTAAAAACACCATTCGTATAAACATCATAACCTGTAACCCTAACATTATCAGTAGATGCAGCCCAAGATAAACTTAATGAAGTTGTTGTAATTGATGAAGCAACTAAATTCGCAGGAACTGTTGGCGCTTGAGTATCTGAAGCTGGTACACCACCTCCCCAAATCATATTCACATATTCTGGATGATCTATATATGGGTTTCTATTTCCTTGACGCGCATAAATAGCATTGTTGCGAGCAATTTCTCTAGCACTAACGGGATCATTTGCGTGCCAAGTTTTAAGCATGTTTAAAAAAGCAGTGGTAAAAACCTGATTACTCGTTCCGTTAAACATTTCAAAAGAATAAGTTGCCACAGAATTTTCGTAACGAGTAGCAAAATAAAAATACATTCTTGCAATATCTCCTTTAAACTCATTAATTGGTTCAAAAACAGTCCCTGTATATCCAGAAACTGCACTTGTGCCTAATTTGCCTCCATTTCTAGTTGTTGTAGAAGCGGTTGCAACATTTCCGTGAGGATAATCAGAACGTAAACCATTTACTTTTCCATCAGTAGGAGGAATGTGGTGCGCATCTGAAACCATAGGAGCTACAGCATTAAAAGACGATTGCGGAACAATATGTTCTCTATTATAACAGTTTCCTTCAACGCTATAAGTACCGCATTGATTTGTATTTAAAGTAAATTTGTAAGGATCTACCCCTGTTGGATTTTCTGAATAAATATCGATGATGGAGTTGTCATTTTCGTATTGATTGTCTCTGTCTGAAGTGGCATAAGTTGTCCATAGTCCTGCATAACCTTTATCAGTATGTGCTTTAATCTTGTTATATAATTGTGTTTTTAGGGTGTAACCTGTTCCTGTTGCAGTGCTGTAATAACCAGTAGGAATTTGGGCAAAGGCAAATGCAGAAAACATCAATGTGAGTAATTGTAGTCTTATTTTCATGTAATTATTGTTTGTTAGTATTTTTTGGTTAAAATTTAAAACTCTGCAAAAATATTTATAAACGAAAGAACTAATGTGTAATCAATATTAACGAAAGGTTATCTTATTTCGTTATTGATACTTAATTAATTACAATAAAAATAGCCATAAAAAAAGCGGCAAATTTGCCGCTTTTTAATTAGTTAATAACAATCTTTTTAACAATTGATTTATTATCTGAACTTAATTTTAGGAAATAAAATCCGTGAGGTAAATTTTCTAAAGTGTATTTATTTTGATTTCTAACAGGATTAGAAATTTGTTGCATTATTTGTCCGTTTACACTAATTAACTGAATTTCGTCTAACTCATTTTCAGTTTCAATATTTACTGTTTGATCATTTGTTGGATTAGGATAAACATTTATATCAGCAATAAGTTCGAAAGAGTTAGTACTTAATGCACAAGCCGCATTCCATATTAAACAAACGTATTCTGGGTGGTCTATATAAGGATTTCGGTTGTTTTGTCTAGCATAAATAGCATTATTTCTAGTTGTTTCAAATTGACTTACAGGATCATTGGTATGCCATGTTATTAACATATTCAAAAATGCAGGAGTGAAAACTTGATTACTGGTATTATTGAACATTTCATATGAGTAACCTGATACTGTATTTTCATATCTCGTTGCAAAATAAAAATACATACGGGCTATGTCTCCTTTAAAAGCACTATTTGGCTCAAAAATATTTCCAACATACCCAGAAATTGCACTTGTTCCTAATTTACCACCGTTGTTTGATGTCCATGAAGTTGTAGCAACAGTTCCGTGAGGAAAATCTGCTCTGACTGCGTTAACTCTTTTATCAGCTGGAGGTATAAAATGCGCATCATTTCTCATAGGAGAGGCTTGACTGAAAATGGATTGAGGTATAATATGCTCCCTGTTGTAAAATTCACATTCACTACCGCCACCACTACCAGTATCTTGATCAGTAGCATAAATGTAATTACACTCACCTATACTCCCTGTGGGGTTTTCAGTATAAATGTCATAAATGGTATTGTCGTTTTCATAACCAGTACCTGTAAAGACATCTCTATCAGAAGTTTGATATGTTGTCCACAGCCCACCATACCCTAAGTCTGTATGACCATTAATTATATTGTACAATTGTGTTTTTAAAGTATAACCAGTTCCGGTAGCGGTGCTGTAATAACCTGCAGGAATTTGCGCAAAGCCTATTGATGCAATAAGAATTGCAATAAGTGAGTAGATTTTTTTCATAGTAATGGTATTAAATTACGTATATTATTTTTTTGAGTTTTGGGGACACAAATCTACGCTATATTTTAATTATAAATTAGCGTTTTAATAAAAAATAAAGGATTATTTAACTTTTTTTGAAATAAATTATGATTGTTGTTAAGCTTTTCTTTCTAAAAGTGCCATATAAAACCCATCAAAACCGGACTCTGAGGCAAGAATTTTTCTGTCTTCAATAAAGGTAAAACTTTTTCCAGTTTCGGTGGTTAAAAATTTTGCTATTTGTTCTTGATTTTCAGATGGCAAGATAGAACAAGTGGCGTAAACTAGTTTTCCTCCTGGTTTTACAATTCTTGAATAACTTTCTAGCACTTCGGCTTGTATTTTTTTGATGTTTTCGATGAATTCTGGTTGTAATTTCCATTTTGCATCTGGATTACGTTTTAGAACACCCAATCCGCTACAAGGAGCGTCAATAAGAACTCTATCGGCTTTTTCAGCTAGTTTCTTAATAACTTTTGTAGAATCGATAATTTTATATTCGATATTAAAGGCGCCATTACGTTTGGCACGAAGTTTCAATTGTTTTAATTTGCTTTCGTATAAATCCATTGCGATAAGTTGTCCTTTGTTTTCCATTAAGGAAGCCAAATGCAAGGTTTTTCCACCAGCACCAGCACAAGTATCAACAACTCTCATACCTGGTTTTACATCAAGAAAAGCAGCTACTAATTGAGAATTAGCGTCTTGAACTTCGAATAATCCTTGTTTGAAAGCGTCTGTTAAAAATACATTAGCTCTTTCTTTTAGTACTAAAGCGTCTGGTTGGTCTTTTAATATATCGGTATCAATATTCAAATCCATCAAAATAGCACGCAATTTTTCGCGGGTTGTGTTTAATGTATTTGTTCTTAGTATAACTTTTGCAGGTTGGTTTTGGGCAGCAATTTCGGTAGCCCAAACTTTTTCTCCTAGTTCTTTTACACCCAATTCATCTATCCAATCAGGAATAGATTCTTTGATGGCTCTGGTTTTAGATAATTCGTCGAAACGTCCTTTTATTTTACGCTCAGGCGTTCCTTCTAATTGTCTCCAATCGGGAATTGGATAGCCACGCATAACAGCCCAAGAGGCAAACATTCTCCAGATATTATCTCTATCAAAAGGTTCTTTAACTTCGGCAATTTCTGAATACAAACGCTTCCAACGTACAATTTCGTAGATAGTTTCGGCAACAAACTTACGGTCTGAACTTCCCCAACGTTTGTCTTTTTTTAAGGCACGTGCTACTACTTTGTCTGCATATTCTCCTTCGTTGAAAATTGCGTTTAATGAATCTATTGTGGTGTAAACTAAATTTCTATGTAATCTCATTTTTGTAAAATTGAGGTGCAAAGGTACAATATAATAGTCGAAAGTCATAAAGTCGAAAGTCGAAAGTCTTAAAGCAGTACAAAACGTCTTTAAAAAACAAAATTATATTATGATTTTCTGGTTTTTAACAACTGAAATAATTGAAAAATTGCCAATCCGAAAAAGATAATCCAAATATTATTTGATATAAAATTATCAGAAATAATTCCTTGATTGGTGATTTTTTTAAGACCTAAAACCAATAGTAACATACCAAAAAATGTTCCTATTATTGTTCCTAGAATATAAATAAATCCTATGTTTTTATCAGAAGAAATATAATTTTCGTTAACCAAAAAAATATTCCAACTAAACCAAAACGGTATTTGTGCAAAATTTAAAGAGCTCAATATTAGCCCAATAATAAAAGGCGGATACATTAAAAAAGTTACTGCATGATTATTGTTTTCAATCTTTTTATATTCTGAGGGATAAAAATATATTGCTATAAAAATTAAAAAAACAATTGAAAATATTGAAATATATTTTTTAAGCTTAGGATTTAAAAGTAGTTTGTTAGCAAAATAAAAAGTACTAGAAATTACGATTGCTTCAATAATTACAACACCAAATAAGTAATATAGTAATTGGGTGAAATTTGATTTATTATAAATTTCGAAACCAATAAAATTTAAATAACCAAGCGGAATCGAACCCACGAAACTTACTAAAAATCCGACTATAAAATTTTTTAAATATTTCACAATTTAGAAATTACATATTTTTTTGTTCTGTTCTAAATGTAATCGATATTGATACATCCCTTGTTTATTTGTCAGAAACGGAATGCCTTTTTTATTGTTTTCAATACTTATTTTGTACATATAAGTGATGTGTCGTGCCAATTCTTTCCAAGCAAAAAAGATAGAATGTTTGGGATCATAAATGTGAGTTGGTTCGCTCGCAGCACCATTTATTTCGACCACTTGAAAGTTTTTACCTGTTTCTAATTCTGCTATCGAATTGTACATAATATCTAATCGACCAAAATAAAAACCATCTATTTGCAAACACATTTCGTTTATCACATCGGTCAATTTATCTGAAATTAAATAACTAGCATCAACAAATTTTGAACCACGACAATGATTTCCAAAAGGGACTAAATTTAATTTTTCTTCTTTGGGCAATACTTCATTTAATTTGTTTTTATATTCTTTTTCTAGAGTAGTTAACTGCATTTCAAACCTTGGGTTTTGCTTTATTAACTCTTTGATTGTCGATTTTCCGTCGCCTGTAACAATTAGAAATTCTTTGGCAACAATTCCTGTAATTTTTCCTTTTTCTTGGTTGGGAAAGCGAACATAAAAAATACCAACTTCGTTAGGAAAAGGTATTAAATCTTGAACTAAGTAATCGAAATTTGCATGGTTGTTATAGTTTTCTAATTCAGCAACAGATTTTATTTTTTTTACTGCCGAACCACGCAAACCAATATCTGGTTTTACGATGAATGGAAAAGAAATATTTGAATTTTCTTTTGCAATTAAAACTTCTTCAAAAGCAGTTTTTTCTTTGATAAATTCCGTTTTTGGGTAATATTTTTGCGGAATTAAATCATAAATTTCCTTTTTACTTTCCATAAAGAAACCGCCATTTCGCATCGTTGGATTTGAGGTGTTAAAAAAGAAAATGGTCTTGGTTCGCAAAGCATAAAATGCCCACAAAAAATTGATTGGAAAATAGACAATTTCCGAAGGCCAATATTCCCAATTGGTCAATTTATGAAAAAATAATCGCATTAAATTACTATAAATGAATTAGTGAATTCCTGATTTTCTATCAAGTCGTAATGAGTTAAGGAAACTTTATTTTTTTCGATAACAGTTTGTGTGATGCTTAATGTTTTTAGCAAATTATTACGATTTATGACCAATCCGTTTTCTTGATTATTATCTTCGGTATTTTTATGAAAATGCAACATATCTAATTCCGAAACTATATTTTTTGGTTCTAAAAAATCATAAAACCATTGTTTTCTTTGCTCACGAATGGCTAATGGATACAAGGTTGATGACGACCAAATATGATTTTTTGTTGTATCTAATTTGGTAATTTCTTTCTCTAATTCATTCCATTGTAATTGATATAATTTTTGGTTTTCAAAAACAACCAATGTAAATGGTTCTATATTGTCTAGATCTATTTTTTGCCAAGATAAAATTACAGATTCCGAACTAATTAAATCTAAAACTATCAATCCGCGACTTTTCCTGTAACTAGATTTTAGTTCGTGTTTTTCTTTGGCACCGTTTAGTAAAACAACAATATGTGCCTTATCATCTACTGCATACCAAGTACCACCAGCTTTTTGGTCTTTTGGGAAAAATATTTTTTTTTCATTAATTAAATGAATCTTAGGTTCAATAGCTTTCTCTCGGGCGACTTTTTCATCTCTATTTGAAGTAATGATATATTTGTCATTACTGTTTACAAAACTTACTGTGCACATTGTTTTTTGTATTCGATAGTTGATGGTGCAATTCCAAAATTTTCGGTAACTTGTATGTCTTCTAATTGAAAAACAGCCACTTTTATAAGTGCTTGATGGTGTATACAATGTTCTAAGTTGTATAATAATTCTCTGAAATAATTGGTTTCTATTGATGTATAAGTTTCAAAAAGCAACTGTTTTAACACTATACTTTTATTTTCTCTTTCGATAGATTTGAGAATATCATCTATCGATTGAATAGCAAAATTGGTATCTGTTTGAATTAAATTCTTTCTTTGTCTATCATCATAATTCAATAAACCTGATTCGTAAGAGTTTAGCAAACATTGAAACATTTCGATAATATGTCTGGTATGTTCTCCGATAGACGAGTTACCCAAATACAAGATTGGCAACGCAAAATCATCGTTAGATAATTGATTTAATAAGTCCTTTAATTCTTCTAAAGTATGTCTTACAGCAATAAAATTCATAGTTTATTTTTTAAGTACAGCCGCAACAGCAAGTAGCAATTCGTTAGAAATTCTTGTTTTATAATCTGGACTGATATATTCGAACTCGATTTCGCTTTTTTCATCTATGATAAATAACGAAGGAACGGGAAGAAAATCATTTTTTACGCCGTGTATAGCTGTTTTTATTTTCTTTTTTAAACCATTAGGTACTCCATAACTTATTCCTAATGCTTTTATAAAATCGCCTTTACTGTCTGACAATAAAGTATAATTTAGTTTGTCTTTTGTAATAGTTTCTCTCAATGATTCGGGAGAATCTGGACTTATAGCAACAATCTGATACCCCATTTCGATTAGTTTTTCTTCGACTTCGCCCAAAGCACTTAAATGTAAATTGCAGTAAGGACACCAGCCACCACGATATATTGCCAGGATTGTTTTTTTAGATTTTGTTATATCATCAAAATTTATATTTTTTCCGTCGATGCTTTGAAGCGTTATTGACGGAATTTTTTCACCAATAAGCAACGGAGAAATTTCTGTTGCTAATTTTGGCAAATTAGTTTGGGCGTTTGCAAAAAGCCCTAAAAAAAGCGAAATAATATAAATTAGATTTTTCATGATTTTTTCTTGTAAAACTATTAATAGATAAACGCATTTTTTGTCAGTTATTTTACATTCTGATAAAAGTTTATAATTTTCCTAAATTAGGAATTATTATTTCCTTACGATTATATTGTATTATCCCATCATCTACAAATCCATTAAGCAGTGTTGTGGCAGTTTGTCTCGAGGTACAAATTATTTGCGCTATATCATTTTGGGTCAAATAATTTTCGATAATTACTTTTTCATTATCAAAAATGCCTTCTTTTTCTGCCCATTCTTTCAGGAAAGTAACTAATCTTGTTTTGGCATCTTTGGAAACTAAATTGGTATAATTATTTCTTAGTCGTTTCATTTTTAAACCCACAAATTTTGTGTAACCCAAAGCTAACTGAGGATTTTGGAGCATTAAATCTTCAAAATCAGACAGTAAAAAACTACAAATTGAAACTTCTTCAGTTAGTACTTTTGCATATTCGTTTACTTGAATGTCACTATCTAAAGAAAGTTCTCCAAACATATCTCCTTTCTGGATAATGTCTTTAATGGTTTCGATACCATCTTCATCTAAAGAGACAATTTTTATACTTCCTGTTTTCAAAAGAAAAATTCTTGGTAAATCGGAATCTGAAAAATATATTATTTCTCCTTTTTTAGCTTTTTTAAAACCTGAAATAATACATAACTGCTTTGTTTGTTCGGAACTTAATGTTTTAAATAGCTTATGATCACGCAGATACCAATATTTTAATTCGTCGTACATTTTATAATTTTTTTATTCTTTAAATATAAACTATTTATGAAAAACTATTCTTTAAAAAATAAAATTTTAAAATAACCAACATTATCTGTTTCTAACAACCAAATTCCGTTTTTAGCGTAAAAAGTCTTAAAAAATAATTTCTGATTGTTTTGAATACTACTCAGATAATTTGAAAATACTAAATTATTTTCTTGAGCAATTAATCCTTCCGTATCTAATGCTTTCTTCTCGTAACCAATATTATTAAAATAAGAATTAACTAATTTTCCGTTGCTAATTGCTTTGTTTTCGGTAGAAACATTAAAACCTATTTTATTAAATTTTATAACATTTCCAGTTATTTTATCAATAAATGAATATTGAATATATCCTTTCTTTTCTGATGGAGAAGTTATAGAAAGCAATAATTTTTCGTTTCTAAGTGTTAAACTCAACTTTAAGTTTGTTATATTTTGTTTGGTATTAAAATCATCTTTATCATTTATTGTTTGAACAGATTCCCAGATTTTATTCCCAGATTTATCAAATTTAAAAACATAAAAACCCAATGGTTCATTTGTAATATTACTCGAACTTTTTGCATTTTTGCCGAACAAACCGTACACATATACTTCCTCCGTTTTCTGGTCTATTACAAAATTATTAATCGTTAAATCACTTACAAAAGTATCTCCAGACTGCGGATTTGTATAAATATAGCCACCACCATTGTTACAATATATTAGGTTTTTGTATTGAAAATCGACTTTATAAGCAAAATCATTTAAAATTACACCACCATAACTATATATTGTGCGGTATAATGTTGCCGATTTGTAATCTTTAGCTATAGATTTTGTGATGAGTCCAAAATTATATTCATTTACACGAATGCCAAATGACAAATCATTGTATTTTGCAAAATTATCACCTATAATTCTAGTTAAATCTGGTTTTTTCATAGAAAATTTTTCATTTTCTCGAGTAACAATATCAGTAACGCTTAATGATAATTGGTCTTTTTCAAAATTGATATTTCCTTTATTATCTTGATTTAAAATGCTAAACTCGTAATCATCATTAAAATATTGAAAATTTTCGTTCATTTTAAAAAATGGAGAGGATTTTCCATTTATTACCAACTTAAACTGATCTGTTTTTTCTTGTGTTTTAGAAGTTTCCGAAACTATGAAAGCATTTTCGGTTGGCGAAAAAATACAGTTTGTTAATGCTTCATTTTCGATTAATTTTTCGAAAAAACCATCATTATCAAAACTATAAATATTTTTAATAATTTTATTAGTCGATGATGCTACATAATTCCCTTTTTGTATAACCAACCTGTTTTTATTAGGCAAAAAATTATAACCTACGGGAAAATTATTATCCTTAAATTTTTCTTCGACCACAATAGTTTGAGAATTTACTAAACTTGTAAACAATAAGAGCGAAACAATAATATTATTTTTCATACTCATTTACTTAAAAATTAACTTTATAACTCAACCCCAGTGTTAGTCCTCTGGTAAGCCCATCGGGACGTTCTTTTCTAACAACAAATGGCGATGCAAGCGAAGTTTCTAAATAACTTTTTTTGTTTAGTTTATAAGATACAATTAAGTTTCCGTTTATCGTAAGCCCATCAGAACCTACGATTGTTTCACGTTGTCCGAAAATATTCTCGAAACTATCCTCACCTAAATGATAAATAAATAATAAATTTGGCTTGAAAGTAAATTTCTCATTAGTTGTTTTTAGTCTGTATGTTGTTCTGAATAAAACATCCGATTTTCTTTCAAATAAATTAGTTGTGGCAAATTTATCAGTAATCAAAGAATTACTTATATAAGAGTTTTTATTATCGGATAAAGGGATTTGTACTGCGGTATTAAAATCCCATTTTTTGTATGTAAGACTCACACCACCAATAAAATCGAAGGTTCCCAAACTGGCTTGGTAAGCCATTGGCAGAGAAACATTATTTATTTTGTCGTTTGCGCCTGTTAGAGGAATCTTAACTCCAAATAATAATGACCAAGTTTTAGCACCTTCAAGGTCACTAAATTTATTTTTAAATTTGTAATTTCCGGTCAAGAAAACATCGCCTATATTTCCTCTTGTCCCAAAATCCCCATTAGCAATCGCCGATGTTAGTTTTGCGCTTATTGCAAATTTTTCGGTTACATCTCTTGTGTAAGTTAAATATTGAGAAAATACGGTCACACCTTCTTCGGCAACGCCATATACAACGCCAATATCTACACTGTTTTTCATGTTCTCTTCGTGGCCTTTAAACCCGTTTCCGACCGAACAAAAACCAGCATCGCTACAACCTTGTGCAAAGGAATTAGTAAAACTTACTGAGATAAATAAAAGGAATGCTAAAAATTTTAATTTTCTTGTTTTCATGTTTTGTTTGTTTTGATGTTAGTTATTAGTTAATGGAGCAATGGCAAATAAATGATTATATTGTTGACAGTGAATTAATACATATGGGTATTCAGAAACATTTACACCAGTTGGAATGGTATAAAATGTATTTCCGTTTCCTTTGAAATTTCCTAAATTCACAAAATTAATAGGTGTATTTTCTTTAGATAAATAAACCTTCAAATCTGGTCCGTCAGATATTGTCAGATTTTCTAATTTTAACTTGTATTCATTATTTTCCAGATAAATTTTAGCAAATCCAGAAACAGTTATCCCAGATGTTGGGGAAAATTCTCCTGAATATTTCAGAACAGCAGTATTGCTCGTGGTGTTATTTTCTAAACTTTTTGTTGATAGTTCTCCTTCTTTTTCACACGAAGTGAAAAGAAAAATTCCTAATAAGAAAGCAAATAGATTTTTCATGATTTTAAATTTTAAAATTATTATTGAATTGTTTTTTATAACCTTTCATTTATACTTACGTAATTTTTTGAATAATGGTTTTAAAATAACGCATTAAAAATAAAAAATCCTCTCGTTGCTAATTGTCAGCTACCTTACATTTGTATTGTATTTGTTATACTAAAAAAAGCACGGATTATTTTAGTAGTATTTATAATTTGCTTAATTTCGCTAACTGAAAATTCATTACAAAATTATATTATGAAATACGATATCATTGTTTTAGGAAGTGGTCCTGGAGGTTACGTTACTGCAATTAGAGCTTCTCAATTAGGATTTAAAGTGGCAGTTGTCGAGAAAGAAAATTTGGGTGGAGTTTGTTTAAATTGGGGTTGTATCCCAACTAAAGCCTTACTAAAATCGGCTCAAGTTTTTGATTACCTGAAACACGCTTCGGATTACGGACTAACAGTAAAAGAATTTGATAAAGATTTTGGTGCAGTAGTTTCTAGAAGTAGAAATGTAGCTGGAGATATGAGTAAAGGCGTTCAGTTTTTGATGAAAAAAAACAAAATTGACGTTATAGATGGTTTTGGAAAACTAAAACCAGGTAAAAAATTAGATGTAACTGCTGCTGACGGAAAAGTTACTGAATATAATGCAGATCATATTATTATTGCTACTGGCGCACGTTCTCGTGAGTTACCAAACCTGCCACAAGATGGTGTAAAAGTAATTGGTTACAGACAAGCAATGACTTTGCCTACACAACCAAAATCGATGATTATTGTAGGCTCTGGAGCGATAGGAGTAGAGTTTGCTCATTTTTATAACGCAATGGGAACAGAAGTTACTATTGTTGAATTTATGCCAAACGTTGTTCCTGTTGAAGACGAAGATATTTCGAAACAAATGGAGCGTTCGATGAAAAAAGCAGGTGTAAAAATTATGACATCTTCTTCTGTAGAAAAAATAGATACTTCAGGAAAAGGAGTAAAAGCTTTTGTAAAAACAGCTAAAGGTGAAGAAATAATTGAAGCTGATATTTTGCTTTCGGCAGTTGGAATTAAAACAAATATTGAAAACATAGGTTTAGAAGAGGTAGGGATTTCTACTGATAAAGATAAAATTTTAGTCAATGCATTTTCACAAACTAACATTCCAGGTTATTATGCCATTGGAGATGTAACTCCGGGTCAAGCTTTGGCACACGTTGCTTCTGCTGAAGGAATAAATTGTGTTGAGAAAATTGCAGGATTGCACGTAGATCCAATCGATTACGGAAACGTTCCTGGTTGTACTTATGCAACTCCAGAAATTGCTTCAGTAGGTTTGACAGAAAAACAAGCTAAAGAAAAAGGATACGAATTAAAAATTGGTAAATTTCCATTTTCTGCGTCAGGAAAAGCAAAAGCTTCAGGTACGCCAGATGGTTTTGTAAAAGTTATTTTTGATGCAAAATATGGTGAATGGTTGGGTTGCCACATGATAGGTGCTGGTGTTACCGATATGATAGCTGAGGCAGTTGTAGCACGTAAACTAGAAACAACAGGTCATGAAATCCTAAAAGCGATTCATCCACATCCAACAATGAGTGAAGCAGTTATGGAAGCAGTTGCTGATGCTTATGGTGAAGTGATTCATTTGTAATTTAGATTATTAGAAAGTCATATTTTTAGACTTCTTAGATATAAAACCGTTTTGTGAAAGCAAAGCGGTTTTTTTATCAACTTATGTTAAGTTATTTAATTTCAATATATTACAATAAATAAATTATTTTTTTGTAGCTTTATACAGTATAAATTTAACCTCAAGAATTTTAGTTTTTAACTGATGTTGTTTTAAAAAATAGAGATGACGAAAACTGCTTAGTAAAAAAGTAGGTGCTAAAATTTATAATAATGAAAAAAATTATCTTTATAATAACATTTTTCCTTGTTACAGGAAGGTTATTAAGTCAGGCTGAGACAAGTCCAGAATTTACTAAAGAAGATTACCTACAAAAGAGTAAAAACCAAAATACGATAGGTTGGGTTTTAGTTTCATCAGGAATTGTAATGACAGTTGTTGGTGCAATTGGATTTAGTAATGGTATGGATGATAACGATCAATCTGACTCCGAAACCGATACTTATGGATTTGTAATGCTTGCGGGACCACTTGTAAGCTTAGGAAGTATTCCATTTTTTATTTCTTCTGGAAGAAATTCAAAAAAATCGATAGCTTTAACTTTAAGTAATCAACCCAATTTTGCATCACAACAATATGCTTTTGTGGTAAGACCAGAACCAAGTCTAACTTTTAAAATTGTTTTTTAATAAAATTGATGTTATCAAAAGATTAAAGAAATTAGTACTATCAAAAAAATCATTATATTTGAGTCATAACCTTAAAAAACTAAAATTATGATGACTTACATTTGGTGGGCTGTTTTTGGCCTAATCGCAGGAGGAATTGCAAAATTAATTATGCCAGGAAAAGATCCAGGAGGGTTCTTAGTAACGGCAGTTATAGGAATCGCAGGTTCGATAATTGGAGGAACTGTTGGTAATGCACTTGGTTTCGAAAGTGCAGGAAGTAGTAATCTTTTAAGCATGGGATTGGTTTTTGCCGTTCTTGGAGCTTTATTAGTTTTATTCGTTTGGAAAAAATTTATTGCTCCAAACTTTTTTAAAGATCAAACGCCACAGTAATTCTTATTAAATAGTTATAAAAAAACCCGTAAGATTTATTTTTTCGGGTTTTCTTTTTTATTGATAATTTCAAAATATCTATTCGGATAATCTGAAATTAAACCATCTACTTTTAAATCGATAAGTTTTTGCATATCACTTATTTCATTGACTGTCCAAGGAATTACTCGAATCCTTTTTTTATGCAAAAAAGTAACATTTTCTTTATTTAGTAAAATATAATCTGGACTATAAACATTGGGTTTAAATCCTAGTATTTTTAGGTTTTCTTCTACAGAAAGATTATTCTCTACCAATAACACAGTTTTTATTTTGGTTTTTATTTTGTGTAAATATTGTAATGTTCTTACATCAAAAGACTGTATGTAAACTCGTTTAGAAATTTTTTTATCATCAATAATTTTTAATAATAAATCTACAAATTCCTTTGGTTTTGGATGAAAAATGTCATCGCCTTCAATCTCACTTTTGGTTTCAATGTTGTAGAAAATACTTTTGTTTGGATATTTATTTTTTATATAATTTTCAACACTATCAATCACTTCAGACAAAAGTGGTTTGTAAGTTTTTATTTTTGATTGACTTAAAAACCTTGGATGAATTTTAGAACCACAATCGCAATTTCTAATCTGATCATAATTCATTTTATACAAATTGAAAGACTTTTCGTTAGCTTCTGTAATTTCATTTCCATTTATATCGAAGCAAATTTCGTGTGACAAAAATGGCTCATGCGAGAGTAAAACTTGATTGTCGGCAGAAATAACAACATCGAGTTCGAGCGTTGTAACACCAATATCGATGGCTTTTTTCATGGCTTCGATAGAGTTTTCTGGAAGCAAACCACGACAACCTCGATGTCCTTGAATATCGAAATTTTGTGAAAAACAATTTAATGTAATCAGACATAAAAGGAAATATAACTTTTTCATTTTATAACAATTTCAAGTTTTTTATGAAATAATCAATATCTTCTGTTGTATTATAATGGCTGAACGAAATTCGTAAACTTGGTTTTTTTAAATCTTCCTTCGAGAGAATTTCGGCTAAAACATGCGACGGTTTTACACTTCCTGACTGGCAAGCACTTCCGCGAGAAACAGCAATACCTTTCATATCTAAATTAAACAAAATCATCGAAGTTTTTTCTTCAGAAAAAGGCAAAATAACATTCAATACATTATAAAATGTTTCTTTCGGATTTCCGTTAAATTTCACTTCCGTAAAATGAGATTTTAATTGAGAAATGGTATACTCTTTTAACTCAGTAATATATTTTTCTTCTTCGGATAAATGCAAATAGGATAATTCGAGCGCTTTTGCCATTCCTACAATATTATGTACACTTTCGGTTCCTGCTCGCATTCCTTTTTCTTGTTCTCCGCCCAATAATATGGGATTTAAAACAATTCCTTTTCGGATAAATGCAAAACCAATTCCTTTTGGGCCATGAAATTTATGAGCACTTGCAACAAGAAAATCTATTGGTGTTTCTTGTAAATCGAAGGTTGTTTTTCCAACCGATTGTACCGTATCAGTATGAAAATAAGCTTGGTATTGTTTGCATATTTTGGCAACTCTGTTCAAATTAAGAACAGTTCCAATTTCATTATTTACGTGCATCAAACTCACGAGTGTTTTTCCATCCGTTGAAAGTAAATCCGAAAGATGAACTAAATCTATCTCGCCCGAAGGTAAAATATTTACATAATCGATTCGAATATCATTCAGTTTTTGTAGAATTTGAACTGTATGCAAAACGGCATGATGCTCTATTTTACTTGTAATTATTCGATTTATTTTTAAATCTCTAATACAAGACTGAATAATAAAATTATTTGCTTCGGTGCCGCAAGAAGTAAAAATAATTTCTTGTGCGGAACAATTAAGGTTTTTTGCAATACCTTTTCGAGAAAGCTCAACTAAGTTTTTCGAATGACGACCAAAAGCGTGTGTAGATGACGGATTTCCGTAATCATTCATCAATACTTGAGTCATTTCTGCAATAACTTCCGGTCGAAGTGGCGTAGTCGAGGCGTTGTCTAAATATACTTTTTTCATTGTGACAAATATACTAATTTTAAATTTTTAGTATAGCTTTGTAATCTAGTTTCATAAAATTTCCTTTTGAAAAAAATTCTTTTACTTTCCGATACACACAGTCATATTGACGATACTATTTTAAAATATGTAAATCTTGCCGATGAGGTTTGGCACGCCGGCGATATTGGCGATTTATTGGTTACAGATACTTTGAAAAAGCACAAACCTTTGCGAGCTGTTTTTGGCAATATAGACGACGCAAAAGCAAGGCTAGATTTTCCTTTGCACAATCGTTTTATGTGCGAAGGTGTTGCTGTTTGGATAACGCATATTGGTGGTTATCCTGGAAAATACAATCCTAATATTAGGGAAGAATTACAGCAAAACCCGCCAAAATTATTCATTTGCGGACATTCTCATATACTAAAAGTGCAGTTTGACAAAAAGCTTAACTTATTACACATGAATCCAGGCGCTTGTGGCAAAAGTGGTTTTCATACGGTGAGAACCATGTTGCGGTTTGTGATTGATGGCGATAAAATAAAAGATTTAGAAATTATCGAGTTGGGAAGTAAGTAGTGGCTTCGACTTCGCTCAGCCTGACAAAATATGGTATTATCGAGTTTGGAAGTAAATAATTGTCTATTTTTTAATCTTTAATAAATAAAAATTAAGAAGCTTTATGCAGTAATGTTTTTATAATAATTGTAGTTCCTTGACCAATTTTAGATTTAATTTTCATATCTCCTTGCATATTTTTTATCCTTGCACGAATTTGAGTAATACCAAATCCATCAGACATACTAATATTTTTCGAATCGAAACCAATACCATTATCTTCGATTGTAATGACTAGTTTACCGTCAATTTCTTCTAACAATAATTTAGATTTTGATGCTTTGCTGTGTTTCATTACATTATTTAGTAATTCGGAAACGATAAAAAACATTTTTGTTTCAAACTCCCCATTAAACCTTCGGTCATTTGCTAAAGTAGAATGAAAATTAAATTGTACGAGTGAATTTGTATTGTTTTCGCAGAGATCTTTTAAAGCAAATTGCAAACCAAATTTCACTAATAATGGTGGTACTAATTCATGTGATAAATCTCTTACTTTGTCATGAGCATCTTTTAGCAAAGCCCTTGTTTTTTTCAAATCGGTAACTTGTTCCTTCGTTAAGCTACTTTCAAAAGCGGACAGATGTAATCCTACCGATGATAAAACAGCACTCACATGGTCGTGTAAAACGGCAGATATTTTGTTTCGCTCTTCGTCTTGCCCATCGAGTGTGGCACTAATAATTTTGTATTGTAACTTGGTATCTATATCTTTTAGTTTACCTTTTTGTTTTAATAATAAATTTTGATAATAGAAATAGAAAATAAATCCAGCCAGAATAAACAAAGAAGCAAATAATAGTAGCAATTTCTGATTTTTTTCTTGTTTTTCAAGAATAGCTTTTTCTTTTTCTTTAAACTCGTTTTCGACCTTATTTATAGCATATTTTATTTCAATTTCTTGGTTAGACTTGTACAGGTTTGCATTTTTTTCGTCTAGTAAGTCTAAATATTTGTTATTGTATGAGTAAGCATTCTTATAATCGCCTAATTTTTCGTAAGCATAAGAAATATTCAAATAAGCTTGGGATAAATCCATGGAGTTTTCTCCATTTGGAAACATTTTGATGATATCTAGGTATTCTTGTTTTGATTTTTCGTAGTCTTTCTCAACGGTCATATAATAAACGCCTAAATTATTTTTGCCACTTGCTATTAAAGCCTTATCACCAATTTTTAATGCAATAGTATAAGAACTGTCTAAATGTTTTTTTGCTTTTATATTATTGTTTTTAGAAGTATAATAGTTATAAAAATTATTCTGATTAAGTGCTATATCTCTTAGGTTTTTAGATTTTTTAGTATAAAAATCTACTTTGTTTAGATAGTATAAAGTACTATCTGATTGGGTCTCGAAGAATATTTTAGTAAGACCTTGGTTTGTTTTTATTAGTAAATCATTATTTTTTAGTTGTAAGGCTATTTTATTTGCTTTGTGCAAATATTTTTTTCCTTTAGTATATTCGAAAATTATTCCGTTTATATTACCGATGCCTCTATATACGAGTGCTTGTTTTTCTAATAAATGATTTGTTTCGGCAATGTTTCGTGCTTCATAAAGTGTTTTTATCGTGTTTACCATATCATTAAAACTTCGGTACACCTCCGATTTTTGAATCATCATGTCACAATAAGCCGCATAATTTTTAGTTTCTAAATAATAGTCTGATTTTTTGCGAGCATAATCTAATGCTTTTATCAAGTTGTTTTTTTCGATATAATAAGACACAGAATCGGTTTTGGTTTTCTCCCCAAAACTTTGGGACTGAAAACCAAAACAGAATTGACTAGCTACTAAAAAAAGTGCTAGTAATAATTTATATGTATTTTTTTTAAAGTGCAAAGGTACCAGAAGGTTTTTTAAGTATTACTCCAGAGTATTTGTACTGCTCGAAATTAGCAATCAATTTGTTGTTAAGGATAGGTACAGTTTCTTTGCAACCTACAAAAGTGGTAGAGGGTTGGGTTTCTCCAGGATTTAGTTTTATATCTATTTTGTAACTTGTAGCCGAAGGCGTAAGAACATAAAAACAATTGTCCGGAATTTCGAAACAAATTTCAAAATCGTCTGCGTTTACTTTACTAAAAGAAAACAATCCTAGCATGTCATAAGTCATAGTGTGTAATTTTATTGGTTAATTAGTTATTAAGTTATGTTTTGCAGCAAAAATGACAAGCCCAACAGAGCTTTTTACATTTAGCTTTTTCATTAAGTTTTTGCGATGTGTTTCTACCGTGTTTACACTAATATTTAGCGAATCACTAATGTATTTTCCGCTTCTTTCTTGGCTAATTAGTTTTAAGATTTCTAATTCCCTAGTGGTTATACTAGAAATTAAATCTTCGGTATTTAATGCCTGATTGTGGTCGTTATGATTTCCAGTATAAATATTAAATATCTTATCTTTTATAGTATCAGAAAAATATTGATTTCCATAAGCAACAGTTGTTATAGCATCTATAATATTTTCGCCTGCACATTGTTTTGTGAGATAACCGCTAGCACCTAGTTTTATAACCTCCTTTATTAGTTTTGCATCATCATAACTAGATAAAATAATGACTTTACAGGGAAATCCGGCTTCGTTCATTTCTCGTAATACTTGTATGCCATCTTTCTCGGGCATATTTATATCCATAATAAGGATATCGGCTTTATTTCTTACGACTCTATCTACTAGACCTTCCCCGTTTAGCGAGAAACCGACCACTTCAAAATCTGAATTGGTTTTTAGTACGGCCAGTATACCATCTATAAGTACTTGATGGTCATCTGCTAAATGTATTTTTATTTTGTTTTCCATTTTCATATTAATATTTTCAAATATATACGATTATAAAGTTACGTGAAATACCTAAAATTAATGATTTTTATCTAACTAAATTTAGTTAGATGGAGAAATATTTTCTTCATAAGATGCATTGAAAAGGTACAATGTTTAAAAAACTATAAATAATAGAAATAGTCGTATCCAATCTATATTAAAAATAACATTGAAAACAGACACTACTAAAACAAAAAATCCGTCTCAATTTCTTGAAACGGATTCTCCTCGCACTAATAAACTAAGATGAAAGGTTTATCTCAATCGATCCACAGATTTTACGAGATCTTCGTCTTTCTTGATGGCTTTATTGGCCAAAAC
The DNA here is from genome assembly GCF_900111965.1 of Flavobacterium swingsii. Lineage (GTDB taxonomy): Bacteria > Bacteroidota > Bacteroidia > Flavobacteriales > Flavobacteriaceae > Flavobacterium > Flavobacterium swingsii. The sequence continues at coordinate 40,007 of NZ_FOJT01000006.1, forward strand.
CAATAAAAAGATAGCAACAATAGGAAGAAACATCCCAATACCCTTCTCCGAAACCGTAGTTTCTCCAGATACAGTTAGTGTACGATACACAAATAATCCTAGTAAAATTAAGTTTAATATTATATTCAATCTGTTCATCACAAATTGCTGTTGTCTTTTTTTAAACGAAAGTAAACTAACCAATGATAAGGCAGTACTTAATCCAAATAGCGCAGTATATTTCATGTCGTTCATAAAGTAAACAATTTCGCCATTTTCTAATTTCCATAAATGAAAAACAAAAGGAAGCGCACCAGTTACTATAAAAGCAAGTAATAAATAAATACTTTGTATTCTTTGAATCATTATAAATCTTATATTATAAAGACAAAAATATATTTTCTTTTTATAAAAAACTATTGTTTACTCAAAAAAAAAGTGTAATATTGCCATAAGAATCCGTAAGCACTTCATACTTCGGAAAATAAGATTCAAAAAAAATCATTCGCATTTTATCCCAAATAATTAATTCACACATCATTTTATGTTTGATATTTCTGTTTTAAAAGAAATGAAGCTCACTGAGCTACAAGAAATTGCAAAAGTTGCTAAAATTGCAAAATTCAAGACGTTAAAAAAAGACGAACTTGTTTACCAAATATTAGATTACCAAGCAGCAAACCCCGAAAAAATAGCTCCAATTGTTCCAGAAACTACTCCTGTAGTTGATGAAAAACCAAAAAGAGCAAGGATTGTCGAGCCTAAAGTTGCAAAAACAATTACGCCAAAAGCAGTTGTAACGCCACCAGTTCAGCAAGAAGTAATCTCTTTTGAAGTAGCAAAAATCGAAACAACCCCAGAATTAGAAAAACCAGTTGTCGAAGCAATACAAAAACAACGTCCGCCAAAAGTAATTCGTTTTACAAAAGACGAAAATAATGTGACTAAAGTTGATAATTCGCATAGAAATAAAAAAATAGTTAAACCTGTAATTGCTCCAACAACTACAGATGAAGTAGCTTCGGAAGCACCAGAAAATGCAGAGCCAGTTCAAAAAGAAAAGCCTGTAAATCCGAATCCAAATCAAAAAAACCCGAATCAAAACCCGAATCAAAATCCAAACGCAAAGCATAAAAATAATTTTAGAGAACCAGATTATGAGTTCGAAGGAATTATAGAAAGTGAAGGCGTTCTAGAAATGATGCCTGATGGTTACGGTTTCTTGCGTTCGTCAGATTATAATTATTTGGCTTCGCCCGATGATATTTATTTATCGACTTCACAAGTACGTTTGTTTGGTTTAAAAACGGGAGATACTGTAAAAGGTGTTGTTCGTCCTCCAAAAGAAGGAGAAAAATATTTTCCTTTAGTTAGAGTTCTAAAAATAAACGGACATGATCCGCAAGTAGTTCGTGACAGAGTTTCTTTCGAACACTTAACACCAATATTTCCAACAGAAAAATTCCGTTTGGCCGAAAAAGGAAGTTCAATTTCGACTCGTATTATCGACTTGTTTTCTCCAATTGGAAAAGGACAACGTGGTATGATTGTAGCACAACCAAAAACGGGTAAAACCATGTTGCTTAAGGAAATTGCCAATGCTATCGCAGCCAATCATCCAGAAGTATATTTAATTGTTTTATTAATAGATGAAAGACCAGAAGAGGTTACCGATATGCAACGTAGTGTGCGTGGCGAAGTAGTAGCTTCTACCTTTGATAGAGAACCACAAGAACACGTAAAAATCGCCAATATTGTACTGGAAAAAGCAAAACGTTTGGTCGAATGTGGTCATGATGTAGTGATACTTTTAGATTCAATTACACGTTTGGCAAGAGCTTACAATACTGTACAACCAGCATCTGGAAAAGTATTAAGTGGTGGTGTAGATGCTAATGCATTGCAAAAACCAAAACGTTTCTTCGGAGCAGCTCGTAATGTAGAAAATGGTGGTTCGTTAAGTATTATCGCAACAGCACTTACAGAAACAGGTTCTAAAATGGACGAAGTTATCTTCGAAGAATTTAAAGGAACTGGTAATATGGAATTACAATTGGATCGTAAAATTGCGAACCGTCGTATTTTCCCAGCTATCGATTTAACGTCTTCAAGTACGCGTCGTGATGATTTATTATTAGATGAAAAAACAATCCAGCGTATGTGGATTATGAGAAAATATCTTGCCGATATGAATCCTGTAGAAGCAATGGAATTTATAAATGACCGATTCAAGAAAACCAGAAACAACGAAGAGTTCCTGATTTCGATGAATGATTAGGTTTTAACGCAAAAGGCACAAAAGTAAAAAGCTCACAAAGGAATTTAAAATCCTTGTGAGCTTTTTTTATTTTTTTAGGCTTTGATAAATCTTTTGTGCCTTTTGTGGTTTTAAAACTATCGAGTAAAAACCAACGTATTTCCTATCGACAAATTCGCATCAAAAGAGTAACCTTCATAATTAAAACCTTTTAAACCATCTAACGTTTCAATATTATTGTCAATGATGTAACGAACCATCAACCCACGGGCTTTTTTGGCAAAAAATGAAATCATTTTTAGTTTTCCATCTTTATAATCTTTAAATTCTGGTATGATTACGGGAACTTTTAGTTTTTTTGTATCAATAACAGAAAAATATTCGTTACTCGCCAAATTGATAAATAATTCGTTCTTTTTTAGTTCTTTGTTTAAAGCATTTGTTAGTGTTTCTTTCCAAAAACTATAAAGATTTTTATGTTCGCCAATAGGTAATTGCGTTCCCATTTCTAATCGATAGGCTTGCATTAAATCTAATGGTTTTAGGATTCCGTATTGCCCAGAAAGAATGCGAAGTTTACTTTGCAAAATAGGAAGTTTTTCTTCGGGAATAGAGTAGGAGTCAAGGCCGTGATATACTTCGCCATTAAAAGTATAAACTGCAGGACGAGCATTTTCGGATGTGAAAGGTGTTTTGAATGCTTTATTTCGTTGCCAATTCAGTTGTGCCAAATTATCCGAAATTTCCATAAGTTCTGATAAATCTTTTGGTTTCAGTTTTTTTAAAACTTTCACAATTTCCTTGGTTTGCTTTATATAAACTGGTTTTGTAAATAGATTATGGGGTAATATTTTTTCAAAATCTAATGATTTGGCTGGCGAAATGACTATTTTCATGAAGAAGCTTTATTTTATGGCAACAAATATATTAAAGTTTCTATTTACATGGGTTTTGGTTTCACTTCTTTTGTGCTCATTGCCGAAACTTTATTCTCCGAATTTACAAAAACGGTAAGTTCTCGTTTGAAATATTTTTTTTCGTAATTGATATTATATTTAAAAATATATTGTTCATTAATTTCGTCGTGTTTTATATCGATTAAATTTAAAGAAATAAACTTCCCGTTTCTGAAATTAATTTTTTTGCAGGTTTCTGATAATTTTGCAGGCGTTATATTTTGTCTTACTTTATCAGTTGCTTCTTCACTAGAAAAAGGCTTGAAACGGGAAGTATTACAAGATTCTAATAGCCTTGTTCCTAAATCGTAAGCACGGTCTTTAGTTACGGCATCAACCTCGTTTGGATTTACCAACATGATTGATTTCTCTTCTGTTAATGAAGTTACCGTCTTTTTGGTTTTACAGCTATATAACAAAACCAAAACAATAATTAGGATTATCTTTTTCATTGTCAATCTTTTAAATATTAACGGAAATAAGACCGTTTTGGTATAACAGAAAAAGTAATTAAAGTTCTTATATTTGATTTTTGTAAAAATTAAAAAATACTAATGGAACGATTTCATGAGGTTATAAGAATTATAGATGTAAATTTAATTACTAGTCTAGTTCCCTTAATATTTGTCATAATATTGATTGAAGCATTTTTTAAAAATAGATTTAAAACCAAGCAAGTACTAAATTTAGTTAGATGGATTATTGTTTTTTACGCGATAGTAACAATGATTCAGTTTTTAATAAGAATTACCGTTTTTTCTGAAGAATCGGCATTTCTAAATCGAGCAACTGGACCTTACTGGTGGTCTTATTGGCTAATGTTTATAGGAGCTGCCATATTACCGTTTACATTACTGTATAAAAAATTATTCTCGAAAGCATTTTACATATTATTCATTGCAATATTTATGAAAATTGGAATGTATTTCGAACGTTTTGTAATAATTGTAACCAGTTTTCATAGAGATTATGCGTCAGATAATGAGCGTTTTGACCTGTCTAATTACCTAATAATTGGGTTTCTGATGTTAATTTTACAAGGTTTTATTTTAGCAATTATATTACTTGGTATTTTTGAGCTAATTGAACGAAAAAAATGCTCACAATAGTCTTTAAAAAAATAAACCCCGAATAACGGGATTTATTTAAAGCAAACGTTCTGGAATTAATTATGCATTATAACTGTATCTACAACATGAATAACACCATTAGATTGGTAAACATCAGCGATTGTAACTGTCGATTTGTTTCCTTTTTCATCAGTAATTACTAATTTTTTACCATCCATTTTACACCAAATTTTTCCACCTTGAACAGTTTTAAATTCTGCTGCTCCATTTCCAGCTTTAATTGCCGTGGCAATCATTTTACTATCTATTCTACCAGATACAACGTGGTATGTTAAAATACCTTGTAACATTGTTTTATTTTCCGGTTTTACTAGAGTTTCAACAGTTCCAGCTGGCAATTTAGCAAATGCTTCGTTTGTTGGTGCAAAAACTGTAAATGGTCCTTTACTAGATAATGTTTCTACTAAATCTCCTGCTTTTACCGCAGCTACCAATGTGGTATGGTCTTTTGAATTTACAGCGTTTTCAATAATATTTTTAGCTGGATACATTGGAGCTCCTCCAACTGTTACTGTTTTTTGAGCGAATGAGTTAGCTCCAAATACTAATGCCAATCCTAGAATAGCAACGGAAAAGAATTTTTGTGTTTTCATAATATTTTTTTATTTGTTATATTGATATATACGCAGTAAAATTATTTATGGTTTTAAAATAAATTAATTTAACATGTTTTAATATCTCAAGATAATTAAAGTTGACAGAATGTTTGTTCTGAAATTTAATTTTGAACAAAAAAAAATGCCGAACAAAATTACTTTCGTTCGGCGTCTTATAAAAATTTATTATTTCTTAGTACAAACTCGGAAACTTATTAGGATTCACTTCATGCATCATCGCATATACTTTCTCAAAAATATCTTCGACAGATGGTTTCGAAAAATAATCGCCATCGGTTCCGTAAGATGGTCTGTGTGCTTTTGAAGCTAATGTTTCAGGTTGGCTGTCTAATACTTTATATCCTTTTTGCTCATCGATAATTTGCTGTAAAATATATGCTGAAGCTCCACCAGGAACATCTTCATCTATAATTAACAATCGATTTGTTTTGGACAATGATTTTACAATATCGTGATTAACATCAAACGGCAATAACGATTGAATATCTATAATTTCGGCATCAATACCAATTTCTAATAATTCTTTTGCCGCTTGTTCTACTAATCGTAAAGTTGATCCGTAAGAAACTAGAGTAATATCATTTCCAGATTTTATCGTTTCAATAACTCCAATTGGCGTTTTAAATTCACCCAAATTAGTTGGCATTTTTTCTTTTAGACGGTAACCATTCAGACATTCAACCACAAGAGCAGGCTCGTCAGTTTCTAACAAAGTGTTATAAAAACCAGCCGCTTTAGTCATGTTTCTAGGAACCAAAACGTGAATACCACGAATCGCATTAATAATCATTCCCATAGGAGAACCTGAATGCCAAATTCCTTCTAAACGGTGACCACGAGTACGAATAATAAGCGGTGCTTTTTGGCGACCAGCAGTTCTATATTGTAAAGTTGCCAAATCGTCGCTCATGATTTGAATAGCGTAAAGCAAATAATCTAAATACTGAATTTCGGCAATAGGTTTCAAACCACGCATCGCCATTCCTATTCCTTGACCTAAAATAGTAGCTTCGCGAATACCAACATCGGCAACACGAAGTTCCCCATATTTTTCTTGCATTCCTTCTAAACCTTGGTTTACATCACCAATATTTCCTGCGTCTTCTCCAAAAATTAAACTTTCTGGATATTTTGTAAAAATAGCATCGAAATTATCACGCAAAACCAAACGAGCATCTACTTCTTCGGCAGAATTGTCATATGTTGGTAAAACTTCGTTAACAGAAAATATATTCTTATCTGATTGCGAGAATAGGTGAGAGCTAAATTTTGGCTGTATTTTATTCGTATAATTAGTAATCCAAGTTGCTAGTTGGTTTTTTCCGTTTTCTTTGACGATTAAACGTAAAATTTTACGAGCAATTGTAATATTATCTTTGCGAATAGGTTCTTTTATTGATGCTAAATCATTGGCATATTTTTCGATAAAAACTTTGTTTTCACTAGCATTTGCAATTGTATTTAATAACGAAACTAATTCGTCTCTTTCTTCTTTAATAGGTGTTACAAAGGCTGTCCAAGCTGCTTTTTTAGCTTCTAAAACGTCTTTTCTAGCTTGATTGTCTATAGTGTCAATTTCTTCGGCAGTGGCAATATTATTTTCAATCATCCACAATTTCATTTGGCGTAAACAATCGAAATCGCCTTCCCATTCTAGTCTTTCGGCATTTTTGTAACGTTCGTGTGATCCAGAAGTTGAATGTCCTTGTGGTTGTGTTAGTTCACGAACGTGAATTAATACAGGAACGTGTTCTTCACGAGCAATTACTGAAGCTTTTTGATACGTTTCGACTAATGTTGGGTAATCCCAACCGTTTACAGTCATGATTTCGTAGCCCTTATTGTCTTCATCACGTTGGAAACCTTTTAGGATTTCCGATATATTTTCTTTGGTAGTTTGATGACGAGCATGAACCGAAATTCCGTATTCGTCGTCCCAAACACTCATCACCATTGGCACTTGTAAAACACCAGCCGCATTGATGGTTTCAAAAAACAAACCTTCAGATGTAGAGGCATTTCCGATAGTTCCCCAAGCGACTTCGTTTCCTTTTTCAGAAAAGTTGATCTGCTCTATTCCGGCTACGTTTCTATATATTTTTGATGCTTGCGCGAGTCCTAACAAACGAGGCATTTGCCCAGCTGTTGGGGAAATATCGGCGCTCGAATTTTTTTGCTGCGTTAGGTTTTTCCAATTTCCGTTTTCGTCTAATGAATGTGTAGCGAAGTGCCCGCCCATTTGACGACCAGCACTCATAGGATCATGAGCCAAATCGGTATGGCCATACAAACCTGCAAAAAACTGTTGGTTTGTCATTTGACCAATCGCCATCATAAAGGTTTGATCACGATAATATCCTGAACGGAAATCGCCATTTTTGAAGGCTTTTGCCATGGCTAATTGCGGTATTTCTTTGCCATCTCCAAAAATTCCGAACTTGGCTTTTCCAGTCAAAACTTCACGTCTTCCTAGCAAACTACATTCGCGACTTGTGGTGGCAATGGTATAATCGTGTATAACTTCGGTTTTGAAATCTTCAAAAGTTAACGGCTGTTTTTCTTCTACTTGTATCATAAATTCGAAATGTAATAATGACAAATTTAAGTAAAAACTAGTTATGTTGTATATATGGAGAGAAAAATATTATTGAATTATCGATAATTTTTTTATTAATTACAAAGGTAAAATTACGATATGTATTTAAAATATTTAATTTTGATAAATTATATTTAAAAATAAAATCAAAAAACAAAAGATTAAAACCATTTTCGGGTAAAAAGTTTGGTTAGTGTCTTTGGTGAGATGGTAAAAATAAAGCGTATTTTTTCTTGATAATTTTTTTGCCCCATTTCGAATCCGTTTGTAGAATATATAGGTAAAAAAAGTTCTAAATAATTGGGAACCAAATCGAGATGTAATCCGCTATCGTAGCCAAATTTTACATTTTGATTTCTACTTTGGTAAAAGCCCGCATCTCCATATAATTCTATCCAATGCCAAACTGACGATGTTACATTTAGTGTGGTCATCCATTTATTGGCATACGGATTTTCAAGTTTCGATTTAAATCCTCCTTCGGCAATAATAATTTGTTGGCTAAAAAAACCAGTGCTTTCTGAGCGACCGTAAAAGTTATAATCGAGCAAAACATCTTTGGGTCTGTCAAGTCCAAAAGCATTGCTATTGATATCTTTGTTATAAAAAAATATTCCTGCAAACAATCGCAATCCAATCTGATAATTATTTTCAAAAAGTTTTCTATAAGAAATTCCTGTAGTAGCTTTTCCGAAATTTTTAGAAAATGAAAGCCCAGTACCAAAACCGAAACCACTTGACATTTCTGGTTTTTGGTAGGAATAACTACCATCGTAAGCCGCAAATTTTAATGGTGATTGACTATTAGGGTTGTTTAACGGTGAACTTTCCTTGTTTACATACGCCAATCTAAAACTAATATTTTGCCTTTTGTTACTTCTTAAATCTAAATCCCTAAAACTTAATGATACTGATGAATTTACCTTAAGATAAGCAGCATTTTGTATGTAATGATAATAGGAAGAGTTTAACCCATAACCGATATTGTATAATTTAGAATCACGTCTTTGTTGGTTAAAATAATAACTCATAGACCCTGTCATAGAGCGAGTTGCAGCCGAATAACTCGGGCTTAAATTATATCTAAATGGTTTGTTTAGTAATGTTTCGTTATCTAAAGTTAAAGAAATGATTGCTCCGTCATATAGATTATAACCAATTTCTGGAGTATAAAAAATCTGATTGTATCTAGAATCTTCCAAATCTCTGAGAAGGTTAAATTTTATAGGTCTGTTTAATGAAAATAGACCTTTTAAAGATTTGTAATTATTTTTTTTGCTGAACTCAGGAATGTTACTACTGTCGTTTAGGATTAATTTGTCTAGGTATTTTTCAGGAAATACAAGCGTCGTATCTGAAGTAATGTTTGGTAGCCATTTTCTAAAAATTACTTGGTTGTTCTTTATTCCAGAAACGCTTATGGGTACTGTAATAGTCGAATTATTTTGAATGGTAACTGCAATATGTTCTTTTGTTTTTTTTGTTTTTGAAAACGAATAATCAATTGGTTTATTAGAATAAATTAAATTATCAAAAAACCAATCGATATTTTGTGATGTATTTTTCTTTAAAATTTCTTGAAAATCATTCGTATCTGTTTGATTACTTTGGTTTAAAACAATAAATTCTTTAAAACTTTTTTCGACCGAATTATCGTTGAGGTAATCGTTTAAATATTTGAAAATCAAACCCGCTTTATATTTTCCAGCAATTTGCTCGTTAAATTTGATTAAAGTTTCTTTAGAATTTCCAATGCTCTGATCTAAATTTTTTCTGGCCATAAGTAAGAACAAATAATTGTATTGTTCGTTAAAATTTGCTTTGGACAAGAAATAACTTTTAGTGAGTTTGTAAGTGCCTAAATTGCCAATGAGTTTCATTTCTGGATGATTTTCTTCAATATATTTCATCATGATATAAACCTGAGTCGCATCAAAAATATAACTGTCTTTTCTTATGTCTATTTTTAAACTTGACTTGAGGTAATTATGCAAATAAGCTTTTAGGAATTTTATTTCATACAAAAACTCATTAGGAAAAGGACTTAAAAAAGAAGGCAATTGGTTTAGTCCGTAAAAAGGATTTCGCTCATAATCTACTTGTGATACTATGATTTTTTTTGCTGGTATTTTGCCTAAATTATCAGAGACATAATTTACAATTTTATCTATAATAATTGCTTTTTGTATGCCACTTATTTTAACATCATATAGGTTTGTTTGCACTTCGATGTTGTCGTTTTTAAAACTTTCGTAGCTGTTATTTTTCTCAATTGCAAATTGAATTTGAGAACTATTTTCATTACTAAAACTGATTTTTTTTGTTACATCAGACTCAATTTGAGTAATAAAATCTAAATTACAAGTGATTTCATAATTTTTAGGAATTACAAAATCGATATTTATTTTTGTATAAACTGCATTTGCAATATCTTCAAGATTTTCGTTGCTATAATAGGTAAATTGTCCGTCTTTAGATAATCGAGCTAATGACAAAAAGCAGTTATTTAGCAAATATTTTCCATTATCGTAACCAAAACGAGTAAATTTTGAGTTTGGAATCCTTAAATTATATTCGATATTAAGAGTAATAGATTTTGATGGTTCAAGATTATTTTTTAAAACTATTTCTACAATATCAAGATTATTTTCGGCACGATTCCAATCTGTAAGAGAATCATTTACAAGTATTTTAGTTATTGTGGTACTTCCTCTTTCATAATCAGAAGCTAAATGAAAATTTCTAACATATTCGTCCGAAAACCGTTTTCCTAAAGGAGAATATTTATTAGAATAGGCATGATTCCAATCATTAAGAACCAATTTCGAGATTGGTTTGTCCGAATTATTGGTAAATTGAATGGTTTGCTTAATAATTAGACTGCGAGAAAAGTCATCTAATAGAACAGTCATTTTAGTTTGCTGTTGCCCATAATTTCTTGTCATTAGGAGCAAAAAAGCAAATAAAAAGAGCGTTTTTGTAGAAAATTTCCAGCTTCTGGTCAAATGGTATAAATTTAAACTGCAATGTAAGATAATAATACTTTTTTTAGATAATTATGAAACTTAATTTTAACGTTAATTTTAAATAGAACTCAATAAAAAAATATAACTTTATCATTTACAAGTTGTTATATTATTAATTGATTTAAAGGTTGTAAAGATTGTGTGTTGATAAGGTTTTTTATATTAAATGTACATTCATACTTAAATTTTAATATATTGCACTCCCCAAATTTATGTAAAATGATAAAAAAATTACTATTATTTCTACTTGTAAGTAATGTAGGATTTTCGCAAGTTGTAATTAACGAATTAGATCCGGATACTAACAGTACAGATGTTTTAGAGTTTATAGAGCTAAAATCTGCTACGCCAAATCTATCGCTAGATGGTTATGTTTTGGTTTTTTATAATGCAAGTGGTACAGCTCCTTACTCAGGAACGGTTAGCTATTATAGTATAGATTTAGATGGGTATTCAACAGACGTAAATGGAATTATTCATTTTGGAAACCCGCAGGTTACACCAACTCCAGCATTTCTTGTTCCGGTTGCAATGATTCAGAATGGACCAGATGCCGTAGGTCTTTATCTAGGAAATGCAACCGATTTTCCAATAGGTACAACAGCGCATGCAAATGGTTTGATAGATGCATTGGCTAATTCTAATAGTGCATCGACACAACCAACGGCGCTGATGGGGATTTTAGGGTTAACTACTTGCATTAATGAAAATCTGCATTCTTTGGCATCCACAGAATCTATTCAGAGAAAAAATGATGGTACTTATGAAGTAAAAGCACCAACTCCAGGAAGAAATAATGATGGTTCTGGAATTGTATTAACTTATTTGAGATTAACAACTGACGCATCTATATTAACAGAAGGACAATCATTCACAGTTACTTTTACATCAACAAGCGCAGTTACAGGAAGTGATTTGGTTATCAATTTTACTTTAAATAATGGAACTTTTACGGCTGCTGATTATTCTGGAACTACATCGGTAACGATACCAGTTGGTGGAATAACAGGAAGTTCAATAATAACAGTTTCAAATGACGGAACGAATGATGGTGACGAGGAAATGAAAATTGTCGTAGGCGCTGTAGATTCTGGTTATAGTTTGTATAACAATAATATGATTATTAGGGTAAATGATGTTAATTTTCTGGCTATGCCATACGGAACACCAATAAATCCTACCCATGGATTATGTCCTAGCACAAGACCATTAGGTTATTATGACTCATTAGAAGGTTTGTCGGGAGCAGCTTTAAAACAAGCCATTCAAGATATTATTGCTGGCCCAAATGTAAGAGCTCAAAATTATGGAGATGTATATGACATACTAAAAGATGCAGATTCAAATCCTGAAAATAACAACCAAGTTTGGTTGATGTATGTAGAACGTGCAAGTTCAAAATTAAATCAACAAACGGGTACAAGTGGCGCTGTAGGATTCTGGAATAGAGAACATATTTACTGCCAGTCACGAGGCGGTTTTACCGATGGAACTTCTGGTTCAGCAGATGGAATAGATGTTTGGTTGCCTACAAATGCGAATGATATTTTAGCTGGTCATGCAGATGGTCATCATATTAGAGCCGAAGACAGTCCAGAAAACAGTTTAAGAAGCGAAAGAAATTACGGAGTAGATTATAACGGACCAGCAGGAAACCAAGGTAGTTGGCATGGTGATGTTGCTAGATCGGTATTTTATATGGCTGTACGATATAATGGCTTAAACGTTGTTAATGGCAATCCTTCACAAAATCCAGATGGATTTATAGGAGATTTAGCTACTTTATTAACTTGGAATGTTTCTGATTCTTCCGATGATTTCGAGATGAATCATAATAACGTGGTCTATACTTGGCAACAAAACCGTAACCCATTCGTAGATCACCCAGATTTAGCGGATCATATTTGGGGAACGAAAACGACAATTCCTTGGTCCGCCACTTTATCAAGACCAGATTTTAATGAATTGCAAATAGCAATGTATCCTAATCCTGCAAATGATTTTATTACAATTTCGGGATTAACAAATGAGGCGAAAATCCAAATTTCATCTATGACTGGTTTAAGTGTTTATAAAGGAAATTATAAAAACAACGAAAATCTGAGATTAAATTTAGCTTCAGGAATATATATGGTTAAAGTTGTAGAGGATAATAAAATAGCAATTAAGAAATTAATTATTAAATAATAATATGTTGTAATAAAAAAAGAAGCTTTTCAGAAATGAAAAGCTTCTTTTTTTTATAAAATTTCGTCAATATTTTTCTTAATGTTTTCGGCAATTCTTTCGGTAGGCAAATCGTTTTCGTCATTACCAAATGGTTCTTCAATTTCTTCTGCAATTAGCTCTAAACTCGCTAAAACATAAAAAATAAAAATCACTACAGGAATTGTATAATAACCCAAAACAAAAGCATAACCTAAAGGTAAAGTCATAACATAAAAAAAGATAAATTTTTTAAGAAAGACGCTGTATGAAAATGGTATTGGAGTATTTTTTATTCTTTCGCAAGCACCACAAATATCGGTAAATGATACTATCTCGATATTGATAAATAAAAGTTGTTCTCCAGTTATTTTTTTTGTTAAATAAAGCTCATTAATCTTTTTGAAAAGTAATTTTGCAACTTGATTTGGTCTGTGCTTTTTATGATCAATATTAATATTGTATTCATCAAATAATTCTTGACTAATACTTTGATTTTTAAGATGTAAATTCAAAACATTAGCATAGTATGGAATAATTTTCTTAAAAAAGGTCTTATCCTCTTTTTCAACTAAAATAGCAGAAAGTTTTAATGCCAAGTTTCGGCTATTATTTACAAGTGAACCCCATTGTTTTCTTCCTTCCCACCAGCGATCGTACGCTGTATTTGTCCTAAAAACTAATAATAAAGAAATTACAAAACCAAGCATGCTATGCATGATTGTTATGTTTTTAAGATGATGATTATCTGCTAAGTGTAAATAATCTTGAAAAAAATAAACAATAATTACACTATAGATTGATATACCAATAATTAGTGGAAGCAAAGTTCTAAAAGTGTCTGCTTTATGAAACCTGAATATAAATGTGAACCATTCTTTTGGATTATATGAAATCATATTTGATTATTCAACACGTTTTAATTCTATTTTTTCTGGTGCATGAAGTACCATTGGGAATTTTTCTACTTTTACAGAGCTGCTATCCAAACCGAAAGCTTGCTCTTCTGATAAACTCATTTTTTTGAAAAAGAAATAAGTATTCATAACTAATTTTTCGTGCCAATGCATAAAGCTATCATTCGACAGGAATTTTTCAGATAAAACAAATTTGAAATCGCCAATAATATTGTTTTTACTTAACGATTCGTAACGGCTTGTAATATCTACTTCGCCTTTTTTTACCATATCTTTAATAACCTCTTTAAACATTAGATTGATTTTAGTAGGCTCTCTAAAACCAAGATTAAAATCGATTCTAAATAAATCATCTTTTATTATTTCAGTAACCTTATATTCTTTTCTATAAGGTTCGCTAGTAATATTTACGTGTATAAACCAATATAAATCGGCTCTTTTTGGACGTTTTTGCAAAATAGAATACATTACTTTTTCCTCAATTTCATCTACACGATTGGCATTGGTCATATAAACCAAATGGGTTGCATATTTAGGTATCGATAAATCGACGCTTAACTCTGCTAAGACCTTTTTGTAGTGGTCTATTTTTACGATTTTGGTGTAGTTTTTACTAATTCGTTTGGCCATAAACCAAATTGACATTATAAATATCAAAACCGCTGCAATAATAATAGTTACGTAACCACCGTGAGGGAATTTATCTAAACAAGCAATTAGAAAACTAAACTCGATGACTAAATAAATTAATATTAATGGCAAAATGATGTACAAAGCCACTCTTTTTATAATCATAAAATAAGTAAGCAAAACAGTTGTCATAATCATGCAAAGAACAATGGCAAGACCATAAGCGGCTTCCATATTACTTGCTTTTTTGAAATATAAAACGACTCCGATACAACCAGCTAATAATAACCAATTGATTGACGGAATATATATTTGTCCTTTCTGATCTGTTGGGTATTTAATTTTAACTTTGGGCCAAAAATTTAATCGCATGGCTTCATTTATCAATGTAAATGAACCACTTATTAATGCTTGCGAAGCTATAACGGCCGCCAAAGTTGCAATTACAATTCCGTAAGGCTGAAACCAATCGGCCATAATCAAGTAAAATGGGTTTGCATTATTTGGGTTAATGCTTTGTAAAGTAACACCTTGATGCTTTATTAAGTACGCACCTTGTCCAAAATAATTTAGAAGCAAAGCTATTTTAACAAAAATCCAACTAATACGAATGTTTTTTCGACCACAATGTCCCATATCAGAATACAAAGCTTCGGCACCAGTTGTACAAAGAAAAACAAATCCTAAAACGTAAAATCCTTCAGGATGAACACTTAATAAATGATAAGCGTAATAAGGATTTACAGCACAAAGTACATCGGTGTTTTTTGTGATTTGAATTATTCCTAAAACAGCTAACATTCCGAACCAAATTGTCATCATTGGCGCAAAAAACTTTCCAACTAGCTTAGTACCAAATTGTTGAATCGTAAACAATAAAATAAGTATTCCAATTACAATCGGAACGGTATTTAAATCTGGATAATATGTTTTCACTCCTTCTACAGCCGATGAAACTGAGATGGGTGGTGTAATAATTCCATCAGCTAAAAGTGCGCTTCCACCAATAATTGCAGGGATTATAAGCCATTTTACTTTCGTTCGTTTTACTAATGCATAAAGAGCAAAAATTCCACCTTCACCATTATTGTCTGCCGAAAGGGTTATTAATACGTATTTTAATGTGGTTTGCAATGTTAATGTCCAAAATATTGCAGAAATTCCTCCCAAAACAACTTGGGGGTCAATAGCGTGTTTGCCTAATATTGAACTCATTACATATAATGGAGAAGTTCCAATATCACCAAAAATGATTCCTAATGTAATTAATATTCCGCCTAGTGATAATTTACTGTGAAGATCGTGATGTGATGAAGCACTCATTAATTTTGTGTTTGAAAAAGAGAACAAAATTAAAATATTTAATCCGATTTGGATGTCATTTTTATTAAAATTATGCATCATGTTGTATAAAAAATAGTAATTTAGAATCTTTAAACTATAGTATGAGAAATATATTTTTTATTTTATTGATTGTTAATGTTTTATCTTCTTGTAATACAACTAAAAATATTATATCTAATCCGATATTTTCTAAAATTATAATCGATACGCTTTTTAGCGAAAAAATAAGCTGCAGAGCATTAGCTATCGACAACAATAAAGTCTGGTATGCAGCAAATAATGGAAATTATGGTTTTGTCTCACTCGATTCTTCAGAGAATTATAATCAAAATATTACAAACGAAAATCTAAAAATAGAATTTAGAAGTATTGCCCAAACGGCAAAACATATTTTTATTCTTTCGGTAGGAAATCCTGCATTATTATACCGTATTGCAAAAAATGACTACCAAGTAAAACTAGTATATCAAGAAAATCACGAAAAAGTGTTTTATGATTCGCTGCAATTTTTTAATGATAACGAAGGAATTGCCATAGGAGATCCTACCGAAAATTGTCCGTCGATGATAAAAACGATAGATGGTGGTGAAACTTGGCAAAAAATACCTTGTGACAAACTACCAAAGCTTGCAGATGGCGAAGCTTTTTTTGCCGCAAGCAACACTAATTTAGTTATTAAAGGAAATAACGTTTGGATGGTTTCTGGTGGCAAAAAATCTCGAGTTTTTCATTCATCAGACAAAGGAAATACTTGGGAAACATCCGAAACACCAATTGTGCAAGGACAAACAATGACAGGATCTTTTACTGCCGATTTCTATGATAAAAACATTGGTTTTATTGCTGGTGGAAACTATGAAAAATTAGAACAGAATTTTCAAAATAAAGCCATCACAAACGACGGCGGAAAAACTTGGCAACTTATGGCCGAAAATGAAGGATTTGGTTACGCTTCTTGTCTTCAATATGTACCTAATAGTGGCGGAAAATCTATTGTAGTTGTTGGAGCTACAGGGATTTTCTATTCAGGAGATTCAGGCAAAAAATGGAAACAATTATCTATCGATAAAGATTTTTACACCATTAGATTTATAGACAATAAAACTGCAATTGCCGCAGGAAAAAATAAAATTGTAAAAATAAATTTCAAATAAAAAAAACCGCTAAATTATTTTTTAGCGGTTTTTTTGTTGTTTTAATTTCTTGGTGGTGGTCCGTTTCTTCGATCATTAAATTTCTTCAAAAGGGTACTTTTAAACTCTTCTTCCGCTTTTTTGAGCAATAATATTTTCTTAGGAGGAATTACGCCTTGTAAATCTTTTACAAACTGACGTTTTTTGTTTTCCATATCAGCATCAATATCTTCGGATTCATTTAACAATTTTAGAGTTGCCGCATCAGACATTCCAACTGTATTTTCAGGTTTTAGTTTCAGCATAAGCTGTCTTTTTTGCTTGTGTAAATCCAATTGACTATCGCTAAATTTATTAAAAATAGGCCAGAATTTTTCAGCTTCTTGAGTACTCAAATCTAGTTTAGTAGAAATAAATGCCACGCGAAGCGCTTTAACTCGTTCTGCTCTTTTCTCAAAATCTTGAGAGAAACTCATCCCAGAGATTAATAGCAATAAGAGTATAATTATTTTTTTCATTTTAGGAGTTTTAGTATAAATATTCTTTAGCATAATTTTGTGTGTCTTGATCATATAAATCTAACGATTCTTCAATTGCGGTGATATCATCATCAGATAAATTCTCTATAATATCTTCAGTACTTATTGTTGTTGCGCAAGCTAAATAATCTTCGGTACTTATATTTTCAGTTTTTATATTATTCAAATACATTGTAGTAAATAAACCAATAACAAACACTGCTGCCACTGCCGAAAACCAAAATTTTCGAGTTTCAAAAATTGAAATCACTTTCACTTCTTTTTCAGAAATCTGGCTCATTATTTTAGTTTCAAACTGCTCAAAATAGTTCTCTGGGATTCTAAATCCGCTGTCTATTTTTGGGTCGTTATCTAAATCAAATTGTTTCATATTGTTAAGACTATTATTGTATAAAAAGGTTTAATCTGTTTTCAAAAAATCTTCAATTTTCTTTACCGCATGAAAATAAGAAGCTTTCAAACCACCAACTGATGTTCCTGTAATTTCGGCAATTTGTTCGTATTTTAGTTCTTCAAAGTATTTCATTTTAAAAACCAATTGTTGTTTTTCGGGCAAAATTGCAATCGCTTTTTGCAATTTTAGTTGAATCTCATTTCCATCAAAATAAACATCACTTTCCAACTTATTTATCGCTTTTTGTTGTACTTCCTCACTCGAAATGCCACTTTTTTTAGCGCGTTGTTGCATAAACGTAATGGCTTCGTTGGTCGCAATCCGATACATCCAAGAAAAAAGTTTGCTGTCGCCTTTAAAATTCTTCAAATTCTGAAAAACCTTCACAAACACATTTTGCAACACATCATCGGCATCGTCGTGACTCAAAACCATGTTTCGCACATGATGATACAACGGTTTCTGATACAATTGCAAGAGCTTCCTAAACGCATCATTTTGCGTTTTCGGATTCAATAATTCAGCGATAAAAGCTTTTTCGTCTTGCAAAAGTAGGTTTGTTTTATAAGTAAGACTAAAGATATCTAAAAAGGTTTAATCTAATTGTTTTTTTGAAGCGAAAATTTTCGCCTTCTTGCAAACCATATTCCTGCTGTCGTTACAATCTTTTTTCGTGTTCTCGATACTCCTCGCTAAAAAAAGCGAGGAACTCGAACTGACGAAAAAAGGATTTCCACTTCCATCAGGGCTAAAAAGGAATCCATTTCATTATTTATAAAACTACTAAAAACTTAGTACCTTAGCACCTCAGAACCTTAGTCCCTTAAAAAAATGATTCAAACCGTAATTTTCGATATGGACGGCGTAATTGTCGATACCGAACCAGTTCACCATTATGCCTACAACCAACATTTTTCCGAATTAAATATCGAAGTTTCTAACGAAATGTATGCTTCACTAACTGGCAATTCGACTCGAAATGTTTTTCAGAAACTAAAAGAAAGTTTCAAACTAGAACATGATGTCGAAGACTTAATTCTTCGCAAACGTCATTTGTTTAACGAAGCTTTCGATACCAAACCAGATTTAGAACTCATAGACGGCGTACACAAACTAATTCAGGATTTGCATACAAACAAAATGCAACTCATAGTTGCTTCATCGGCTTCAAAAAGTACCATCAATAGGGTTTTCAATCGATTCGATTTGCATCAATACTTCACACATATTGTTTCGGGCGAAGATTTTCCAAAATCGAAACCAGACCCAGCTATTTTTTTGCATGCAGCTTCATTATCAATAGCTCCAAAAGAAAACTGTATCGTTATTGAAGACAGCACAAACGGAATAAAAGCTGCAAAAGCCGCTGGAATTTACTGTATTGGTTATGACAGTGTGAATTCTAAATTGCAAGATTATTCGCTGGCAGATAGAGTGATTAGTCATTTTAATGAGCTAATTTTAGATAAATTAAAGAATTAGGGATTACATCTAATATAAACTTGTCATGCTGACGAAGGAAGCATCTCACAGACAAATCTATAATTTCGAAGAGATGCTTCCTTCGTAAGCATGACAAACAGATGGATAAGTATTCTCAAAAATACTTCAAAAATCTTTTTCAATAATATTCATAATTTTTCCAGCCCGACCTTCGGGCACCCTTCCAAAGGAGGAGGAATCATCCAACAGCATCTTTATAAACTTTCAAGCAACGTTCTCTAGCAAATTTGTGCTCTACAATAGGTTCAGGATAGTAAGAAGTTTCTAATTCTGGAATCCATTTTTTGATGTATTTTAAGTCTTTGTCGAACTTTTTTATTTGCTCTGTTGGATTAAAAATTCTGAAATATGGTGCTGCATCTACACCAGAACCAGCTGCCCATTGCCAGTTACCTACATTACTTGATTGCTCATAATCTAAAAGTTTTGTAGCAAAATAAGTTTCTCCCCAACGCCAATCGATTAGTAAATGTTTACATAAAAAACTTGCTACAATCATTCGCACTCTATTGTGCATGTGTCCAGTGGCATTAAGTTCTCTCATTCCTGCATCTACAAAGGGATAACCTGTTTTCCCGTTGCACCATTTTTGGAATAAATCCTCATTGTTTTCCCAAACAATAGCATCGTATTTTTCTCTGAAACTTTTATTTATAGTATGCGGAAAATGCCACAATATTTGCATAAAAAATTCTCTCCAAATGAGTTCTTTGAAAAAAGTTTCGTTTTTACTTTTTATAGCTTCCTTCATCATTTTTCTGATAGAAACGGCTCCGAAACGAAGATAAACACCTAGAAATGAAGTTTTGTTTAGCGATGGAAAATTTCTTGTAGCTTCGTAATTGTCTATTAAATTGTCAGAAATGTCATAAGAAGAAATTTTTATTTTTGAAGTTTCAAATCCAATAGACTCTAAACCTAAAAAAGGGTAGGAGTGAACAGAAATATTGTCTAAATAATCTTCTGAATTGTAATTTTTCAGGGTTGTTTGCTTAAATTTTTCTTTCCATTTATTAGAATAAGGTGTGTACACAACATAAGGTTTTCCGTCGTCTTTTGTGACTTCGCTTTTCTCGAAAATAACTTGGTCTTTGCTGGTTAGGAATTGGATATTATGGTTTACAAAAAGCTGATTTAGCTCTTTGTCTCGTTTGCGAGCATAAGGTTCGTAATCGTGGTTTGTGTATATTGTTTTTACTTTATTTTCGGTAATTAGTTTTTCGAAAATTTCTGATGGTTTTCCGTAAAAAACAGCCAACGATTTTCCTTTTTCTTTCAATTGTTCCTGCATTTTTGCTAATAATTCGTGAATAAAAGTAACACGAGCATCATCTTTGGGTAATTGAGAAAGTATAGTATCATCGAAAATGAATATGGGCAAAATAGCTTCATCGCTGTTTAAAGCATGAAAAAATCCTACATTATCATCTAATCGCAAATCACGGCGGAACCAGAATATATTCATTTGTATTATTTTGTTGTAAAAAATGTTGTAAAAAAACTTAAAGTTACGATTTAGCCCTGATTGAAGCTTGTATCCTTTTGGCTCATTTTTCTTGAGCCAAAAGATACTGCGAAAAGCGGGAAAATGGTTATAAATAAACGGAATGTTGTGCTCCTAAAAAAACTATCCGTTGACTAAAAGTGTCGACATTCCACCATCGACATGGTGAATTTGACCAGAAATCCAACTGCTTTTATCACTAATCAGGAAGTTTGCCATTTGGGCAATATCATTTGCAGTTCCGAAGCGTTTTAGCGGATGACGCAAGGCTGACGTTACTTTTTTCTCCTCATTGTTCAAGAATTTATCAGCCAGTGGTGTATCGGTTAATGATGGCGCAATGACGTTTACCCTAATTTTTGGTGCGTACTCGGCAGCTAATGCCTTTGCAAAACCTTCGATAGCACCTTTTGCAGCGGAAATACTGGTATGAAAGGGCATTCCCATACTTGCCGCAACACTACTAAATAGTACAATACTTGATTGTTTTGAAGCAGTTAGATTGGGTAAAATAGTTTGAATTACTCTGACTGCTCCTATGAAATTGATTTGCAAATCGTTTTCGAAAGCTTCTATTTTTAGTGCTCTGAATGGACGTAGGTTGATGCTTCCTGGGCAATATATTAATCCGTCGATAATTTCTGGCAATTTTGTGGTGTCTAAAGTGTCAGTAATAACATTGAAAGGAATGTGTGTGACATTCAAATTGGTTAAACCTTCGTTTGTTCTGGAAGCTACAAAAACGTTGTTTTCTGCCTGTAATTCTTTGACAATTGCTAAACCAATTCCGTAGGAACCTCCTATTAATACTATGTTTTTCATAATTATTGTGCTTTAAATTCTCCAAAAAGTTCAATTAGTTTTTTCTTTCGGTATTCGAATATTTCTTTCAATTTTGGTTTCACCAAAAAAGGATGAACTAGTTGTCCTAATATTCCCATCGGAATTTTATAATCTATAATGTCTTCCATTTCGACACCACCAGGAATTTCTCTTAAAAAATGTTTGTGATGCCAAAGTGAGTAAGGACCAAAACGTTGTTCATCGACAAAATATTTTTTGTCTTCAACATGTGTGATTTCGGTCACCCATTTGGTTTTTATTCCTAAAATTGGTGTTACAATATATTGAATAATTTGTCCAGCAAACATAGGTTTATCTGCACCAGATTTTATTATAAAACCCATATAATCAGGTGTTATTGTTTTTAGGTTTTTAGGATCTGAAAGAAAATCCCAAGCTTGTTGTAAAGTTATTGGAAGGTTTTGTTTTGAATTTAAAGTATAAATTTTCATTTTATATGATTTTGTGTAAATGTATAAAATGTTTAATGTTTTTACTATAAAGTTAAACAGAATATTTTCATTTTATCTTTTTCTTAACAATTGATTTCGATTTGATACTTTATCTTTGAGGAAATAAATTTAAAAAAAATGTATAAAATAATTGTTGCCTTAGCTCTCATGATTGCTTCCTATACTATTGAAGCACAAGTAAAAATTCCACAGGCGAGCCCAAAAGCGTCTGTTATGCAAAAGGTTGGTTTAACAGATGTTGAAATCGATTATAATAGACCAAGTATGAAAGGAAGAGTTGTTTTTGGAGAATTAGTGCCTTTTGAAAAAGTATGGAGAACTGGAGCTAATGAGAATACAATTATTTCTTTAAGCGAAGATGTAGTTATTAATGGTGCAACTTTAAAAAAAGGGAAATATTCTATTTATACGATTCCAAATGCGGATAATTGGGAAATTATTTTTTATGCAACGACAGACAACTGGGGGAATCCTGAAACTTGGGATGAAGCTAAAGTAGTTTTAAAAGCAAATGCTAAACCAGAAGTTTTAAACAGAAATATAGAAACTTTTACCATCGCTATTAATAATGTTGATAATAATTTTGCCAATTTAGAATTTTCCTGGGAAAAGACTTTGGTTGCTTTAAAATTTGAAGTGCCAACACAAAAAGCGGCCTTGGCAAGTATTGATAAAACATTGGCTGGCCCTGCGGCGAGTGATTATTTTTCGGCAGCACAGTATTTTTATCAATCGAATGGTGATTTGAATAAAGCATTGACTTACGTGAATAAAGCATACGAAATGCATGACAAAAAGCCATATTGGTACACACGTTTGAAATCGCAAATACAAGCTAAATTAGGGGATAAAAAAGGAGCAATTGAAACGGCAAAATTATCATTGGCAGCAGCACAAGCAGCAAAAAATGATGATTATGTAAAAATGAATCAAGACAGTATTTCAGATTGGTCTAAAAAATAGTTACCAGATTAAATATCAAAGTTAAAAATCCTGGGAGTTTTTCTCAGGATTTTTATTTTTAAAAGAGTTTACAAGAACATTTTTCTCCACTATTTTGATTGTATAAAGTATAGGTTAGGAATAGTGTATGATTTCCGCCATTATAATTGCTAAACTTCTTAATCGATAAATCATAAGAATATCCAACTTTAAAATTTTCCAAAACATTTGCTGCAAAATAAGCACCTATACTTGAATTGTAATCAAAATTTAGCCCTGTTAAATATTTCTCTCTCCAGTTAAAATTTAGAGAAGTCAAAGCGCTAATTGGTGCTCCTTGCGTTTCTCTGACAAGTATTGAAGGGGTTAAAGTAAATTCATAATCTAAATTTATTTTATAACCAGCAGTAAGATAGTAGTAGTTTCTTTTTTTAGCGGTAATATAGGAATAATTGGGATTGTAATATTTTACGCCTAAAACATTGGGTGCTGAAAGACCAACAAAAAGACGGTTTGAATAGAAATTAAATCCAACACCAACTGTTGGTGTATCATTTCTAAGCTTTTCACTGCCAAAAATTTCTTCTTCAGGATTTAATCTTTTTAAAAGATCTAAATCCACACTGTTTGAATTCAATCCTGCTTTTAAACCAAAGGCTAAATTATATTTTTGGTTTAAATTAAGGTAATAAGCAAAATTTCCTTCAATATTATATTCTCTTGTTACCCCAGCTTGATCATTTGAAAAATCAATTCCATATCCAATAGGTCTGTTTTCGTTTTTTGTGTGTATGGTAAGAAATTGAGTTTTAGGAGCTCCTTCAAAACCAACCCATTGCGTAGCATACATTCCAACAATATTTAAACCGTCAGACGAACCTGCATAGGCTGGATTGTAAAACAACGGATTGAAATTAAAGATTGATAATTTAGGATCATTTTGTCCAATAAGAATGTTGGGACTTAAAAATAATACTGACATCAAGAGTACTCTAAATATAATTTTATTCATTGTTTAGAATGTAAATAAATCCTTTTTTTGTTTTGTTCAATTGTAAAGACTCTTTTTTGAAATTTATGATGTAGTAATAAGTTCCAGTGGGTAGTTTTTTATTTTTTTCAATAATATCTCCTGCGTTTGCTTTTCCGTTAAACCAATTATTATTAAAACCGTAATTGTCTTTTTTATATACTATTTGGCCAAAGCGGTTGTAAATTTCTATATCGTTATCAGGGAAATATTCAATGTTTTTAATGGCAAAGTAATCATTCTGATTATTGTCATTTATAGTGATTGTATTGTATGGATAAATCTCACATGGAACAATAGATACACTAATCTCACATCGCTTATCACTTTCACATGCATCTGCTGCATTGTATACTGAGGCGTAATAGGTATTACCGTCATTAAGAGTTTCATTTTCTGCTAAAGGGGTATTTGAATTTATGTTATCATAAACAATTGTGATGAGACCTTCAAAAAACAGATTTTGGACAGTAGGATTATCTTCTTCACAAAATTCCTTAAATAATGTATCTGGAATTAATGATGAATAATCACCCACATGGACATTTACTGCAAATCCGGTTTTACTTCTACATCCTGAAATAGGATCGTATTCAAAGGCATAATAGGTTGAATTACTTAATGGTGTTGTTGAGGAAAGTATACTTCCTCCTTGAGCTTGAGAATGCCATTCGATATAATTTCCTGTGACGGTCAAGCTTGCTATAGTTGGATGGTTTATCAGACAAAACTTCTGAATGCTTTCTCCAGTTGGTACTTTAACATTTTTCAATATAGCTTTTATTGCTTTTCTTGGACCATAACAATTTCCCTGTAGCAATGCACAATAATAAATTGTGTTATGAATTAAAGGAGTTGATAAAGGCAACATAACAGTCGCAGTAGGACTATCATACCAGAAAAATGTATTTCCATTAGAATTAAAATCACTGATTGTGGGAGCTGGTGGCATACAGAATGTCTGAGGGTCAGTTATATTAGGCAAAGGAATGGGGTTATTGTTTACTACAATATTTGTAGAGTAAGTTTTATAGCATCCTGTTTCTGAAATTGCTTTTAAAGTGACAGTAAAAGTCCCTGAATTCAGATATACATGTTGTGGGTCTCTTTCGGTTGAAGTCGTTCCGTCACCAAAATCCCAAAGCCATTGTTGGATTGTCCCGTTTTGAAAAGTAGTCTGATTGACAAAAGAGATTGGGTTTGAGGTTAATTGTGAATTCCCACAAGTTGTGGCTACATTAAAAAGCGGATTAATAATAACGGATTCAGTAAGAACTCCAATAATATTTGAAGTACAGGCAACACCATTACTGAATGATGTCAACGCACAATTAAATGTGTCACCTGGAACATAACTACCAATAGGTAACGTTAAGCTTTGAGTTGAGCCAATAGGTTGGTTATTATGAGTCCATAAATATTGAGCAAACCCTTCAGGTGCTGATAATGTGAAATTAGAATCTCCAGAACAAATTTTAACATTTACTTTTAAATTTGAACACTTTGCTGATATATAAGCATAGCCATAATGACCTCCTCTCGAACAATCTCTTGTCGTAAATTCTATTTTTAGATTCTGACCAATATAAGGAGATAAATCAATTCCAATAGTTTTCCAAGGCAACCAAACTACATCGTTACAATATTGAAAATCTTGTCCGGGTTGTCCAGCATACACATCATATACACCACAGTCTGGGTTTATAACATCACCATTGCTATTTAAAATTCTTATTGTAAAACGAGGTTGTTCATACTCTTCATGACCAGGATCTTGTAATACAACGGCATATTTATAGATAAAGACAGTATTGTTACTATCAACAGAAATGGTATAATTCAATTCTTCAGCTTCAGATCCAGTCTGCATATTACCTAATCTGGCAGAAAATAATTCTCCTGGAGGTATTTTAGGTAAAAGACCACAAGTATTTTCATCGAATGCTTGAGTAGAAATAATAGTTTGTCTACCAGTTATAATTCCTGAATACTCACTTGGATAGCCATATGAGCCAGAATTACCATCCCAGCCTGTAAAATCTCCGCTCGAAAAATCTGAATTTAGGCAATTTGACTGACCAACTGATTTTTGAGATAAAAATAGGATTAATACTAATAAAAAGTAGTGCTTATTCATAGAAATGATAAAAAGCAAAAGTAAGAAAAATACACAAAGAAATAGGCTTTTAAAACATAATATTTTTTAACTTATATAATTCCAGATATTCTTTTTCTTAGAGATTTCTATAAATACTTTTCGCAAAGTTTGATGTTCGGGTTTTTCCATAGGAGCATCGTCTTTTAGTAATTGTAAGGCATAATTTCGAGCCAGTAATAATATGTCTTTGTCACGAACTAAATCGGCAATTTGAAGATTTAAAACGCCACTTTGTTGTTTACCCATAATATCGCCAGGACCACGAAGTTTGAGATCTACTTCGGCAATTTCGAAGCCATCATTGGTAGTCACCATGGTTTCCATTCTAGTTTTAGAATCGGCACCAATTTTGTGTGAAGTCATTAAGATGCAATAACTTTGGTCGGCACCACGACCTACACGACCACGCAATTGATGTAGTTGCGACAAGCCAAAGCGTTCGGCACTTTCTACAATCATGACACTGGCGTTAGGAATGTTTACGCCAACTTCAATTACTGTTGTGGCGACCATAATATTGGTTTTCCCTTCGGCAAAGCGCTTCATTTCGGCATCTTTATCGGCAGGTTTCATTTTTCCGTGAAGAATAGAAATCGCATATTTTGGTAACGGAAAATCGCGAGAAATACTCTCGTAACCGTCCATCAAATCTTTGAAATCCATTTTTTCAGATTCTTGTATTAATGGATATACGATATATATCTGTCTACCTTTTGCAATTTCCTCACGAATAAAATGCCAAACTTTCAATCGATTAGAATCGTATCGATGCACGGTTTGTATTGGTTTTCTACCTGGAGGTAACTCATCTATTACCGAAATATCTAAGTCGCCATATAAACTCATGGCTAAAGTTCTGGGAATTGGTGTGGCAGTCATAACCAAAACATGGGGCGGAATCGTGTTTTTTTTCCATAATTTAGAACGTTGTTCTACACCAAAACGATGTTGCTCATCGATAATTGCCAGTCCTAAATTTTTGAATTTTACTTTGTCTTCCAACAAAGCATGTGTACCAATTAAAATATCTAAACTGCCGTTTTCTAGTTCTTCATGAATGATTTTTCTGGCTTTGGTATTACTTGAACCAGTTAGTATTTTTATATTGATATTTAAGTCTTTAGCTAATTCAGATAATCCTATAAAATGTTGGTTGGCTAAGATTTCTGTTGGTGCCATCAAACAAGCTTGAAAACCATTATCTAGTGCCAAAAGCATACTCATAAAGGCAACAATTGTTTTTCCTGAACCAACATCGCCTTGCAATAATCGGTTCATTTGGGCAGGATTTCCCATGTCATTTCTAATTTCTTTGAGTACTCTTTTTTGAGCATTGGTCAAATCGAAAGGCAAATGATTGTTGAAAAATTCCGTAAAATAAGTTCCTACTTTATCAAAAGGGAAACCTTTTATTTTGTGTTTTCGGATTAAGTTTTTGGTAATTAATTGCAATTGAATAAAAAATAATTCTTCAAATTTTAATCGAAATTGGGCTTTCGCCAAAGCTTCTGCATTTCTTGGGAAATGAATGTTTATTAAAGCATCTTTTTTAGAAATCAGTTTTAATTCTTCGGTTAAATAAGTGGGTAATGTTTCCGAAAATAAAGTATGGGTTTCCAGGAACAATTGTTGCATCATTTTGTTTACAACCTTGTTTGAAATTCCTCTGCTAGTCAATTTTTCAGTACTTGGATACACTGGTTGCATGGCGGAACGTATGCTTTGCTCGTGTTCTGTAAGCAATTCCATTTCTGGATGTGCCATATTAAATGTATTATTGAACGAAGTTGTTTTTCCGAAAATGACGTAAACCACATTGAGTTTCAAGCTTTCTTTAACCCATTTTTGACCTTGAAACCAAACCAATTCCATTTGACCTGTATCATCGATAAAAGTAGCTACCAATCGGCTTTTTCCTTTGGCAAATTCGACCGTTTTTATATTAATAACTTTACCAATTATTTGAACTTCAGCAGTAGAATTCTGTAATTCATTAATCTTATAATATTTGGTTCGGTCTAAATATCTGTTTGGATAAAAATTAATTAAATCTCCGTATTTGAAAATCCCCAATTCCTTGCGCAACAAATCTCCACGTTGCGGACCAACGCCTTTTAGGTATTCTATGGGAGTTTCGAAGAGATTGTTAGACATTTATTATTTTGAATTGATAAAGCGAAGATAATGATAATTTAAAATTTCGTAAACCTATTTCGGAATCAAATCACAATACCAAAATCCGAAATCGAAAGCATCGGAACTACTCGTGTCGCAAGCTGTATTAGAAGATTCTTGTTTTGGTTTTTCGTATTTTCTATATACAATTTCTCCAATTTCAAATTCTATTGGTTTTTTAAAAATTGGTCCATCGAAAGTAAAAGTATGAAATTCGCCATTTTCGCCACAAACATCGACATCATCTGGTAAATCGGCAATAAACTGCGCATCAATAATTCGACCGACGAAACTTTTGTCAAGATTTTTCTCATTGACACAAACAACAATAGTTTTGAAGCCTAAATCTAAAAATTCATGAATTAAATCTTTGGTCGGAATTTTCCATAAAGGGAAAATAGCTTCCAGTTGCATTTGGGCTAATTTATCTTCACGATATTTTCGTAAATCTTCTAGAAAAATATCACCAAAAATAGAATGCGTTATTCCTTTTTCTTTGAATTTAGTTAATGTTTCTTGCATCACTTTTTCATAATCTTCCATGCTAGGCATTTCAGGAATTTCCATGATATGAAGCGGTAAACCAATACTTTTGGCTTGTTGTTCTAATAATTCAGTACGAACACCGTGCATGGAAATGCGATTATATTTTTTATTGACGCTTGTAAGCAACGAAACAATTTCTATTTCAGAATTTTGTAAAGTTTTATATAATGCCAAAGCAGAATCTTTTCCGCTACTCCAATTAAAAATGGCTTTCTTTTTCACAATTTTTTATTTGAGTGTAAACTTACTAAAAAGTCAGAAATTCCTTTGTATTTTTGAACTTTAGATTCAAATTGTATGAAATATATTTTTCTTTTATTTTCCGCATTTTCTTTTGCCCAACAAACGCAAAAAGTTGATTTTATTTCGATGAATGGTTTGCTAGTTCCAAGTGCTATTGAAAAATCGATTTCGGGTCAAATAAAATATGATTTTATTGTAAAATCTTCTGTCGACACGATTAAAATTGATGCAAAACGAATGGAATTTTCATCAGTAAAAATTAATGGAAATGAAGTGAATTTTAAAAATTCAGGCAAAGAATTGCAATTGTTTGAAGGTTTTAAAACAGGAAAAAACACTCTAATTTTTGACTATAAAGCAACACCAAAACAAACACTTTATTTCAATGGAGAAAATGAAGGACTTCAGATCTGGACGCAAGGTCAAGGGAAATATACAAGTAATTGGTTGCCTAGTTTTGATGATGTAAATGAGAAAATAATTTTTAATTTAACTATAGCTTTCGATTCTGATTATCAAGTGATTTCTAATGGAAAATTGATACAAAATACCGAAAATAAATATTTGAAATCTTGGCATTACCAAATGCAAAAACCAATGTCTTCTTATTTAGTGATGATTGCTATTGGGAAATTTGAAAAACAAGTTCTAAATTCGAAATCTGGAATTGTTTTAGAACAATATTTAAAGCCAGAAGACAAAAATAAATTTGCATCAACATATAGATATTCAAAGGAAATATTCGATTTTTTTGAATCCGAAATAGGAGTGAAGTATCCTTGGGAGATATACAAACAAGTTCCTGTAAACGATTTTTTATATGCCGGAATGGAAAACACATCGGCAACTATTTTCTCTCAAGATTTTGTGGTTGATGCCATAGGTT
Source organism: Flavobacterium swingsii (assembly GCF_900111965.1). Taxonomy (GTDB): domain Bacteria; phylum Bacteroidota; class Bacteroidia; order Flavobacteriales; family Flavobacteriaceae; genus Flavobacterium; species Flavobacterium swingsii. Next base: position 70,033 of record NZ_FOJT01000006.1, read on the forward strand.
TCAATGATAGAAATTATATAAATGTAAATGCGCATGAGTTGGCGCACCAATGGTTTGGTGACATGATTACTGCAAAATCAGGCAAAGATCATTGGTTACAAGAAGGTTTTGCAAGTTATTATGCGCTTTTGGCAGAAAAGAAAATTTTTGGAGATGATCATTTTAATTATGAATTGCTAAAAATGGCTGAAGAACTAAAAGAAGCTAGTAAAACCGATACAATTCCAATCCTAAATGAAAAAGCCAGTTCACTTTCTTTTTACAAAAAAGGAGCTTGGGCTTTGCATGTTTTAAGAGAAGGAGTTGGAGAAAAAAACTTCCAAAAAGCGGTAAAAAATTATCTAAACAAATACAAATTTAAAAATGTGGTTACCGATGATTTTTTGGCTGAGATAAAAAAAGTTTCCAATTATAATGTAGATAATTTTAAGGAAAATTGGCTCGAAAAACCAGGTTTCAATGTTAATGAAGCTATTCAGATTTTAAATAAAAATAAATTTATAAAACAGTATTTAGATTTACAAAAAAATGAGAATATCCCGTTTGCAGAAAAGAAGATTCAGTTTGAAAATATCTTAAAATCAAACCTATTTTATCCAATAAAACAAGAAGTAATTTATCAATTAGCAACTACTTCTTTCGATGAAAAAAAGGAATTAATACAAATTGCAATGCAAAGTGGTGGTATAAATATCCGTCAAGCTGTTGCTGAAACAATGCCAAAAATCCCTTTAGAGTTCAAACAACAATATGAAAGCTTTTTAGATGATAAATCTTATACAACAAGAGAAATAGCGTTGCAAAATTTGTGGGCACAATTTCCTGAAAACCGAACAATGTTAATAGAAAAATCGAAAGACTGGCAAGGAAGAAACGACAAAAATCTTCCTATAATTTGGCTTACATTAGCTTTGGGAACAAAGGAATATGAGCCAACAAAAAAAGTCGAATTTTATAACGAAATTGTAAATTATGCTTCTACTAACTTTGACAGTTCAATTAGGCAAAATGCATTAGAAATTTTAATTAAAATAAATCCTTCGGACGAAAGAGTTTTAACTTCGTTAGTAAATGCGACAACGCATCACAAATGGCAGTTCGTAAAATTTGGCAAAGAAACCATTCGTGAAATGATTAAAAAAGAAGAATTTAGAAAGCTTTTTAATGATTTATTGCCAAAACTTATTGATAAAGAAAAAGTTAGTTTAGAAAAACTATTAAACGAAAACCAAATAACCAAATAATCGAATTAACGAATAACCTAAATAATCCTTCCCACTTCATCTTTCAAAAACGACAAAGCAATTGTACTTGGAGATTGGCCGTCTAATAAATCTCTCAAAATAGCTTCACGAAGTTTGTTTGCAGAATCTACTTTCTCATTCATATTCGTTTTACGAATGTTTTGAATCGTTGTGTTTTTAGCGGTTTGAATTAGAGTCCAACATTCGTCAGTTACATAAATTTGTTGGGTAATATTGTGTTCGTATTCTTGATTAATATGCTCAATAATTAAGTTTTCGTAGTGGTTTTTATCCGAAGAAAAAGGAGTAATTCTAATTAATAAATTCGACGGATTAATACGTTCTAAAAACAATGCCATACGTTCATAAGCCTGCAAACGCAAAGGCAACGAATCTTTCTGATTTTCTTTTTGTAATAACCAACGACGCGTATTTTGCTGGTCTTTAAAATAAGAATTAAATAAAAAATATGCCACAGCGCCAGTAATTATTGATGGTAAAGTATAAGCCAGTATTTCTAATATTTTTGAGTTATCCATTTTTATTTAATTTTTTTATTGATATTGATTTTTGCAATTGACATTGAAATTTCTTCTGCAAATAAACTTAAAAAAATAATTGTAATACAACTTTTCTAAACGTATTTTTGTTGTTCATGAGAAAACCTTAGAAACTCAGTAACTTAGAACCTTTGCCACTTTAAATATTATGCAAAAATACATCAGCCAACTTAACGAAGCACAACAAGCACCTGTCTTACAAAAAGATGGACCAATGATTGTAATTGCTGGAGCAGGCTCAGGAAAAACACGGGTACTTACAGTAAGAATTGCCAATTTGATGAGTCAAGGCGTCGATGCTTTTAATATTCTTGCACTTACATTTACCAACAAAGCAGCACGTGAAATGAAAAAACGTATTGCAGATATTGTAGGAAATGCCGAAGCTAAAAACCTTTGGATGGGAACTTTTCACTCGGTTTTTGCAAGAATTCTTCGTTCGGAAGCAGATAAATTGGGTTATCCAAGCAATTTTACGATTTATGACGCACAAGATTCGGTACGATTAATCGGCGCCATTATCAAAGAAATGCAGTTGGACAAAGATATTTACAAACCAAAACAGGTTTTCAGTAAAATATCGTCTTATAAAAACAGTTTAATTACTGTAAAAGCTTACTTCAATAATCCCGAATTGCAGGAATCTGATGCGATGGCAAAAAAGCCACGTTTGGGCGAAATTTACCAAAATTATGTCGAAAGATGTTTTAAAGCTGGAGCAATGGATTTTGATGATTTGTTACTAAAAACCAATGAATTACTAACCCGTTTTCCTGAAGTTTTAATGAAATATCAGGATCGTTTCCGTTATATTTTGGTCGATGAGTACCAAGACACAAACCATTCGCAGTATCTAATTGTTCGAGCGCTGTCGGATAGATTTCAGAATATTTGTGTGGTTGGTGATGATGCGCAAAGTATTTACGGTTTCCGTGGTGCCAACATTAATAATATATTGAACTTTCAAAAAGATTACGAAAACGTAAAAATGTTTCGATTGGAACAAAATTATCGTTCATCAAAAAATATAGTCGAAGCAGCAAATTCCGTTATCGATAAAAATAAAACCAAACTAGATAAAGTAGTTTGGACAGCCAATGATTTTGGTCAAAAAATAAAAGTAAATCGAAGCGTAACCGACAACGATGAAGGTCGTTTTGTGGCAGGAGAAATCTGGACGCAAAAAATGACCAACCAGATGACAAACGGTCAGTTTGCCATTTTGTATCGTACCAATGCACAATCTCGTGCTATGGAAGATGCTTTGCGAAAACGTGATATTCCGTACAGGATTTATGGTGGATTGTCCTTCTATCAAAGGAAAGAAATAAAAGATGTGCTCTGTTATTTGCGTTTGGTTATCAATACAAAAGACGAAGAAGCGCTTATTCGTGTCATTAATTATCCAGCGCGTGGAATAGGAGATACCACCGTCGAAAAACTAACCATTGCAGCCAATCATTACAAACGTTCCATTTTTGAAGTGATGGAGCATATTGATAAAATCGATTTAAAACTGAATTCTGGAACCAAAACAAGATTGCAAGATTTTGTAACAATGATAAAAAGTTTTCAGGTTATTAATGAAACTCAAGATGCCTTTTTTCTTGCTGATCATGTGGCAAAAAAAACAGGATATATTCAGGAACTAAAAAAAGACGGAACGCCAGAAGGTATTGCCCGAATTGAAAATATCGAAGAATTACTAAACGGAATCAAGGATTTTACCGATGGTCAAGTAGAAGTAGATGGTGCTCGTGGTGCACTATCCGAGTTTTTAGAAGACGTTGCTCTGGCAACCGATTTAGATAAAGATACTTCCGATGAAGATCGCGTGGCATTAATGACAATTCACTTGGCAAAAGGCTTAGAATTTCCTACGGTTTTTGTCGTAGGAATGGAAGAAGATTTGTTTCCAAGTGCCATGAGTATGAGTACCCGAAGCGAACTCGAAGAAGAACGTCGTTTGTTTTATGTAGCGTTAACTCGTGCGGAACACCAAGCGTATTTAACGTATGCACAATCACGTTACCGTTGGGGAAAACTCACTGATAGCGAGCCTTCACGATTTATTGAAGAAATAGATGGCGAATATTTAGAATATCTGACACCACATGAAACAAATTATAGATACAAACCCCAAATAGATCATGATATTTTTGGTGATGTAGACAAATCGAAACTAAGATTGGCAAAACCTATAACAGGAACGCCACCTAAATATATTACAGATAACGAACCCAAATCGGATATAAATATTCGTAAACTAAAACCTGTTTCAAGCAATTCAGGTTCTAATAATGCAAATTTATTTGATAATAAATTGGTTGCAGGAAATATAGTCATGCACGAACGCTTCGGAAAAGGAGAAATCTTAAATCTAGAAGGAGCTGGTGCCGATAAAAAAGCCGAAATTAAGTTTGAAGTTGGCGGAATTAAAAAATTATTATTGCGATTTGCAAAGTTAGATGTTATAGCATAAAATCATGGCTTACAATGAAGAACTAGCGTTTAGAATAAAGAAAAACCTAATTTTACAGAACATAGATTTTGTAGAGAAAAAAATGTTTGGTGGTTTAGCATTTATGATAAATGACAAAATGTGCATTGGTATAATTAAAGAAGAACTCATGTTGCGAGTTTTGGAAACTAATTATGAAGATTTATTAAAGAAAGATTATGTTCGACCGATGAATTTTACAGGAAAAATAATCAAAGGAATGGTTTTTGTCGAATCTGAAGGGTTATCAAACGAAAAAAAGTTACTAGAATTTATTAATTACGGTTTAGAATTTGCCGAAAAAGGAGTTGTAAAAAGCAAGAAAAAGAAGTAAATTTAATTACCCAAAAAATCTAAAATCAGAAGTCTAAAATCTAATATTTTTCTTATGTCACAATTCATCAAAATATATCCAGACAATCCCAGTGAAGCTGCCATTAAAAAAGTAGTTGATGTACTAAAAAATGGTGGACTTATCATTTATCCAACCGATACCGTTTATGGTTTGGGTTGCGATATTACCAATACCAAAGCATTAGAGAGAATCGCAAAAATAAAAGGAATCAAGCTCGAAAAAGCCAATTTTTCTTTTGTTTGTCATGATTTGAGCAATATTTCCGATTATGTAAAGCAAATAGATACTTCTACTTTTAAGATTTTAAAACGAGCTTTACCAGGACCGTATACTTTTATTTTACCAGGAAATAATAATTTACCTAAAGAATTCAAAAAGAAAACCACGGTCGGAATTCGTGTTCCAGATAATAATATTGCTTTAGAAATCGTAAAAATGTTAGGAAATCCTATCGTTTCAACTTCGATTCACGATGATGATGATGTAATAGAATACACAACCGATCCAGAATTGATTTTTGAGAAATGGCAAAACCTTGTCGATTTAGTTATCGATGGTGGTTATGGAGATAATATAGGCTCGACAATTATCGATTTGTCAGGTCATGAACCCGAAGTTATTCGTGAAGGAAAAGGAAGTTTAGATATTTTGTAAATTTCTAAATTTAAAATACATATAAATTCGTTAATTAGTGGTTAGAAAAAGTATTTCTACCCTATTTTTGCCGTCCAAATTAAATATAAAAATGTCTAAAAAAATACAAGCTCCTTTAGCAACTATAAAACCACATACTTTAGAAAAACATAAAGATATTCGTATCGATAATTATTATTGGCTTAACGATCGCGAAAACTCAGAAGTAATTGATTATCTAAACAAAGAAAACGAATATTACAACGAAATGACAGCCGATACAAAGGCTTTTCAAACGGAATTATTCGAAGAAATGAAAGCCAGAATTAAGGAAGACGACCAGTCGGTTCCTTACTTATACAACGGATATTATTATATTACTCGTTTCGAAAAAGGACAAGATTACCCAATATATTCTCGTAAAAAAGGAAATTTAGAAGCTATCGAAGAAATTTTGTTCGATTGTAACGAAATGGCAAAAGACCAAACTTACTTTCAATTGGGTGGATTAAGTGTTAGTCCAGATAATAAATTGGCGATTTTTAGTTCAGATGTTGTAGGAAGAAGAATTTATACGATTCAAATAAAAAACTTAGAAACAAACGAAATTTTATCTGATAAGATAGAAAATACATCAGGTTCGGCAGTTTGGGCAAACGATAATTTTACCATATTTTATTCGACACAAAACGAAGTTACTTTGCGTTCGGACAAGATTTTTAAACACAAATTAGGTTCAAAATCTTCTGAAGACGTTTTGGTTTATTTTGAAAAAGACGAAACTTATAATGTAGATATTGCTAAATCGAAATCTAAAAAATACTTGGCAATCGAGTCTGGAAGTACGCTCACAACCGAATATCAGATTTTGGAAGCCGATAATCCTGACGGAAAATTCAGAATGTTTCAAAAACGTGTTCGTGGTTTAGAATACAGTATCAATCATTACGGCGATAGTTTTTATATCATGACGAATAAAGACGAAGCTGAGAATTTCAAATTGATGAAAACCTTAGAAACGTCAACATCAAAAGAAAATTGGACAGAAGTAATTGCCCATCGTGAAGACGTTTTGTTAGAAGATATCGAAATTTTTAAAGATTATTTAGTTGTTGAAGAACGCGAGAATGGTTTGCATAAAATACGAATCATGCCATGGAGTGGGAAAGGAGAATATTATTTGCCTTTCGATAGCGAAACGTATTCGGCAGCAACAGGTGCTAACGTCGATTTTGACACTGAAATTCTTCGCTACGGTTACCAATCGTTAACAACACCATCTTCGGTTATCGATTTTAATATGAAAACCAAAACCAAAGAAATTAAAAAAGAACAAGAAGTTTTAGGTGGGAAATTCGATAAAAATAACTATATTGAAAAAAGAATTTGGGCTACAGCCAATGACGGAACAAAAATCCCGATCTCGATGATTCATCAAGTAGGAGTGAAGCTCGATGGAAGCAATCCGCTATTGCAATATGCTTACGGATCTTACGGATATTCAATGGATTGTACATTTTCGACCACAAGATTATCTCTTTTAGATAGAGGTTTTGTTTTTGCTATTGCACATATTCGTGGAGGTGAAGATTTGGGAAGACCTTGGTATGAAGACGGAAAATTATTAAAAAAGAAAAATACTTTTAGCGATTTTGTAGATTGTTCAAAATATTTAATATCAGAAAAATACACATCAGCCGAGCATTTATATGCAGAAGGCGGATCAGCAGGAGGATTACTTATGGGAGCAGTAATAAATATGGCGCCAGAATTGTATAACGGAATCATAGCACAAGTTCCTTTTGTAGATGTTATTACGACAATGTTAGACGATTCTATACCATTAACAACGGGAGAATATGACGAATGGGGAAATCCGAACAAGAAAAAATATTACGATTATATGAAATCTTATTCGCCTTATGACAATATTATAGCACAAAAATACCCGAATATGTTAGTAACCACAGGACTTCATGATTCGCAAGTGCAATATTGGGAACCAGCGAAATGGGTGGCAAAATTACGAACTTTAAAAACAGATAATAATTTACTTTATCTTAACACAAATATGGATGCAGGCCACGGTGGCGCGTCGGGACGCTTCGAATCGCTTAAGGAAGTTGCAAAAGAATTCAGTTTTTTATTAGATTTAGAAGGAATTAAAAGGTAGTTAGATTTTTTTTTATAAATTTGCAGAGTTTGGAGTGATATAAATTTCAACAAGATAAGCCACGATTACAATATATATGAAACAAGAAATAAAAGCTTACGATAACGTTTTAGGGCTAATAGGTAATACACCACTTATTAAAATCAATAAAATTACCGAAGAATTAAGAGGTAATTTTTATGCTAAAGTGGAAGCCTTTAACCCAGGACATTCTACTAAAGACAGGATTGCGTTATATATTATTGAAGAAGCAGAAAGACAAGGAATACTAAAACCTGGGGATACAATTATAGAAACCACATCTGGTAATACAGGTTTCAGTTTGGCGATGGTTAGTATTATAAAAGGATACGAATGTATTCTTGCAGTAAGTTCTAAATCTTCAGCAGATAAAATAGATATGTTGCGAAGTATGGGAGCAAAAGTTTATGTTTGTCCAGCACACGTATCTGCCGATGACGAACGCTCTTATTACAATGTAGCAAAACGTTTGCACGAAGAAACAAAAGGTTCAGTATATATCAATCAGTATTTCAATGATTTGAATATTGAAGCACATTATAAAACTACTGGTCCAGAAATCTGGGAACAAACTTCAGGAAAAATAACACATTTAATAGCTTGTACAGGAACAGGAGGAACACTTTCTGGCGCTGCAAAATATTTAAAAGAACAAAATCCAAATATTAGAATTTTAGGTGTTGATGCTTTTGGTTCTGTGATAAAAAAATACCACGAAACCAAAGAATTCGATAACGATGAAATTTATCCATACAGAATAGAAGGATTGGGTAAAAATTTAATTCCTACTGCAACTGATTTTGATATTATTGATAAGTTTGTCAAAGTAACGGATGAAGAAAGTGCACACATGACAAGAAATATCGCAAAAACCGAAGGTCTTTTTGTAGGATATACTTCAGGAGCAGTAATGCAAGCTATTTTACAATATGCAGAAGAAGGAGAATTTGATGAGAACAGTAATGTAATTGCTATTTTTCCAGATCACGGTTCTCGTTATATGAGTAAAGTATTTAGTGACGAATGGATGAATGCTCAAGGTTTCTTTGACAGCATAAATCTTGAAGAAGCTCAAAAAATAGAATATATAAAGTAATTTATTATTTTAAAATATAACAAAAAGGTCTGAAATTTTCAGACCTTTTTCTATTATATAAACTTAAATTACTCTTCTTTTTGTCCCATTTTCATTAAATATGCTTTCAGAAAAGCATCAATGTTTCCATTCATTACGCCGTCTACATCGCTAGTTTCATGACCAGTTCGCACATCTTTCACTAACTTGTAAGGTTGCATGACATAATTTCTAATTTGAGAACCCCATTCTATTTTCATTTTTCCGGCTTCAATATCGTTGCGTTGCTCTTGCTGTTTTTTGAGTTCAATTTCATACAATTGCGAACGTAACATTTGCATCGCTCGATTCCTATTATCGTGTTGTGAACGTGTTTCGGAACACTGAATCTGAATTCCCGTCGGTTTGTGTGTCAATTGTACTTTAGTTTCCACCTTGTTCACATTTTGACCACCAGCACCACTAGAACGAGCCGTTATGATTTCAATATCAGCAGGATTTATCTCAATTTCAATCGTATCATCAACCAGCGGATACACATAAACCGAAGCAAACGAAGTATGACGCTTGGCATTGCTATCAAAAGGGGAAATTCGCACCAATCTATGCACGCCGTTTTCACCTTTCAGATAACCAAAAGAATAATCGCCTTCAATTTCTAAAGTCACCGTTTTAATTCCTGCCGCATCACCTTTCTGAAAATTCAGTTCTTTTATCTTATAACCTTGATTTTCGGCCCACATCATATACATACGCATAAGCATTTCGGCCCAATCGCAGCTTTCAGTACCACCAGCACCAGCAGTAATTTGCAAAACAGCACTTAGAGAATCGCCTTCGTCCGAAAGCATATTTTTAAACTCAATTCCTTCAATATGCGTATTGGTAACCTCATATTGCTGGTCTAATTCTTGTTCAGAAAGTTCTCCTTCTTTATAAAAATCATAGGCCAATTGCAATTCGTCGGCCATTTCGACCGCTTTGTTGTAATCTTCGACCCATTTTTTCTTCGAACGGAGATTTTTTACGATTATTTCGGCTGCTTTTGCGTTGTTCCAAAAATCGGGGGCAAAAGTTTTTTCTTCCTCGTTTGTAATTTCTATTAGTTTCGCATCAACGTCAAAGATACCTCCTCAACGCACCAAGACGCTCCACAATACCTTTTATTTGTTCGGTATTTGTCATAAAATTGTTTAGTTTTGTAATAGTTATTTGAAGCTATTCCCGCTATCCGTTCTAATCTTTTGCTTTCTAAAGAAAAAAGCAAAAGGATTTCCACTACTATCGGGGCTAGAAAAGGACAGTAATCTATAATTAAGCATCAAAAATAAGAATTTTACCCGAAGTATGGAAATAAATTTAGTTAGCGACACCGTAACCAAGCCTACTCAAGAAATGTTAAACGCTATGTTTACTGCAAAAGTAGGCGATGATGTGTACAAACAAGACCCAACAGTTAACGCCTTAGAAGAAAAAGTAGCAGCAATGTTTGGTATGGAAAGTGCCTTGTTTTTCCCGTCAGGAACTATGGCAAACCAAACGGCAATCAAGTTACATACAAATCCTGGAGAGCAAGTAATTTGCGACAAATACTCGCATATTTACCATTACGAAGGCGGCGGGGCATCTTTTAACAGTGGTGTTTCCTGTAATCTTGTCGATGGAAATCGAGGTATGATTACTGCCGATTTAGTAAAAAATGCGATAAACGATCCAGAATTTTATCATGCACCACTTACGAGTTTAGTAAGTATCGAAAATACAACAAATAAAGGTGGTGGCGCTTGTTATGACCTGCAACCACTTCGAGAAATAAAGCAAGTTTGTTTAGATAATAATTTAAAATACCATCTTGACGGTGCCAGATTATGGAATGCTTTGGTTGCTAAAAAACAATCACCAACACAATTCGGAGAATTATTTGATTCCATTTCGGTTTGTTTGTCTAAAGGATTGGGTGCGCCAATAGGTTCAGTTTTGGTATCTGATGCAAAAACTATTCACAGAGCATTACGAATTCGTAAAATTTTTGGTGGCGGTATGCGACAAGCAGGTTATTTAGCTGCTGCAGGAATTTACGCTTTAGACAATCATATAGAACGTCTGGCAGAAGACCATCGCCGAGCAAGAGAAATCGCGCAAGTTTTGCAAACTTTACCTTGGATAGCGCAAATAGAACCTGTAGAAACTAATATTCTAATATTTTCTATCCAACCTTATCTAAACGAAAAAATAATTACCGAAAAATTCAAAGAAAAAGGAATTTATATCAGCTCTATGGGGCAAGGAAAGCTGCGAATTGTGACGCATTTAGATTATCGTCAAGTGATGCATGAGTATGTTTTGGAAACACTTTTAAAATTGAGAATGTAAGATTATAAATTAATAATTTATGCGAATCCAAACGTTAGTAGACATTACCGAGCAGAGCCACAAAACTATTAAAGTGGCAAATATTTAAAGAAATGAATAATGCCACATATTTATAGAATTGATAGTAGAATTAATATAGTAAGGAAACTTATTGAACCTTTTCAGCTACAGTTAAATGAAATTGTAGAATCTGTTAAAATCCAAGGCAATGAATACTGGGATATGCTATATGCTGATGACGCAGAGCATTTTGTAGGCACGGTCTTTATCATTTTACAAAACTACATTAATAGTAGTATATCTGATTTATATCCAGAATTAGAAAAAATACATTTAAAATATTTAATCGGCACAAAAATAGAGAATACACAATCAACAAAAATTCAACTCATAGTTTCTATTGCTAATTATTATAAACATCGAGATTTACCATCTGTATTGCATAAATACACTTCAAATACTTTAAATGATTTAGGTATTGAGTATAAATATTTTTATGATGAGCAAAATGATAAATATTTTCACGAAGTTGGTTCTAATTCACCTGTATTTACAGGATTTACAAAATTATCTGACTCTTGGAACTTCAATGACGTGATAGATGCAGTCTCCTTATGGCGTGAAAATATGTGGGAGATTGAAGAAAATAAGTAACGTTTACTAACACACGCTACAAGCAATTTGGGTATTAGGCTTAATCTGAAACTGGTTTTGTATTTGGAAGATTTGGCAAATCCGAATAATGGGCTTAATTTAGTCCCAAACTGCGTGTAGCGCGGGGACGTTGAATCTATAATTTTTAGTTTACAACACAAACCTGACAGGTTTCAAAAACCTGTCAGGTCTAAATTATCAACGTTTTTATAAACCTTATAAAATCCGTATTTTTTATTTAAACATATCTTCCATACCAGGAATCATAGGCATATCTACTTTTGTAACTGCGTCAAGTTCGGTTAGGTTTACTCTTGTCGCTTTTTCGATAGCTTTGTTTATTACCGTAACAAGATAATCTTCTAATTGTTCTTTGTCTTCAAGTAAAGCATCGCTAACAGAGATGTTTTTTATCGTATTATTTGCAGTTATAGTTACTTTAAGTAATCCGTCAGTACTTTGTTCGTCAATAAGAACGGTGTCTAAACGTTTTTTCGTGTCTTCTATTCTTTGTTGGGTTTCTTTCATTTTGCCCATCATTGCCATTAAATCCATCTGTAATATATTTTTAATTGAATGCAAATTTAATAATTAAAAGTCAGAGATTCACTGATTTTTAAGTTTAATAAAATTGATAATTTTTTACTTTTTTTGACCATAAATTATTCGATGTTTTACGCTAAATTTGTTTTTCTATATAATTTATAATCCGAAATAACTATGCGTTGGACAATCAAGCCAAAACCTTCAGAAGATAAAATCAAACATTTGGCGCAAGCCTTAAATATTGAAGATTTTGTAGCTTCATTGCTAATCCAACGCGGAATAGAAACTTACGACCAAGCCAAAACATTTTTTCGTCCCAGTTTAGATGATTTGCACAATCCGTATTTGATGAAAGATATGGATAAAGCTGTCGAAAGAATTGAAAAAGCGATTGCAAACAAGGAAAATATAATGGTTTTTGGCGATTACGATGTCGATGGAACAACCGCAGTTTCGTTGGTTTCCTCTTACTTAAAATCCTATTATAAAAACGTAGCAACTTATATTCCTGACCGTTACGACGAAGGTTACGGGATTTCGTATAAAGGAATCGATTATGCAGATGATAACGAAATCACACTTATTATTGCCTTAGATTGTGGAATAAAATCGATAGAACATGTGGCTTATGCCAAAGAAAAAAATATCGATTTTATTATTTGTGACCACCATCGTCCAGGAGTATTTTTGCCTGAAGCTGTTGCCGTTTTAGACCCAAAACGAGATGATTGCACTTATCCTTACGACGAACTTTGTGGTTGTGGAGTTGGTTTTAAATTGATACAAGCTTTAGGTCAAAATCGAAACCAAACGATAGAAGATTTTATTCCATATTTAGATTTGGTAGCTACTGCAATTGCTGCCGATATTGTTCCTATGACAGGTGAAAATAGAGTTTTAGCAAAATTTGGATTGGAAGTCATCAATACAAATCCGCGTCCAGGAATTCAGGCTTTAATTACTTCGTCTGTTCGACCTTCGGTCTCGGGTCAGAATTTAAAAAAGAAAGTACTCACGATTACCGATGTAGTTTTTATCATTGCACCAAGAATAAATGCCGCAGGACGAATAAAACATGGTAATTATGCAGTCGAATTATTAACAGAATTCGATTTGCCACAAGCAGAAGAATTTGCTTCACAAATAGAAATTTTTAACGCCGACAGAAAAGATTTAGACAAACAAATTACCGTTGAAGCTTTACAGCAAATAGAAAATAATAAAGAAGAAAATAACTTTACAACTGTTGTTTACCAAGAAGATTGGCACAAAGGAGTTATCGGAATTGTCGCTTCAAGATTGATAGAAACACATTATAAACCAACGATTGTTTTTACAAAAAGTGGTCATAAATTAGCAGCTTCAGCACGTTCTGTTAAGGATTTTGATATTTATAATGCTTTAGAATCTAGTGCGGAATATCTAGAACAATTTGGCGGACACATGTATGCTGCAGGAATGACTTTGAAAGAAGAAAATTACGAAGCTTTCAAAAATAAATTTGAAGAAGTTGTTAAGGATAGTATTCATCCAGATTTGCTTATTCCTGAAATTTCTATTGATGCCGAAATTAATTTATCAGCTATAAATGAAAAATTAGTTAGAATTTTAAAACAATTTGAACCATTTGGTCCACAAAATATGACACCTGTTTTTGTTTCAAAAAGCATAAACGATACAGGTTACGCAAAAACATTGGGTAAAGAAGAAGAACATTTGCGATTGTTTGTAAAACAAGATAATAGCGAAGGTTTTGCCGCGATTGGTTTTAATTTATCACAAAAAATGGATTGTTTATCTAACAAAAAAACATTTGATGCAGTATATTGTATCGATGAAAACGAATGGAATGGAAACGTAACTTTGCAACTGAGATTAAGAGATATAAACTAAAAAAATGAAAGTAAAAAACATATATATCATACTAATGATTCTAATTGCAATCGCTTTATTTTGGAATCAGAATACTGTAAAACCAAACCTTTGGATGAAAATTATAGGAATAGTTGTATTCTTTTTTGGTATGATGAAGTTAAGTGCAAAAACGCCGAGTAAAAATCAAGATAACGAAGAATAATGTTTGCAAAAGGAGATAATATTTCGGTTTTAGACGATGCTATAAATGGTGTTGTTCTTAAAGTGAATGGAAAAATAGTAACGATTGAAACCGAAGATGGTTTTGAACTCGATTATAACGAAAAAGAACTTATTTTGATAGAATCTTCAAGCGATTTGATGCATAATATTTCTAAAACTAATTTTACATCAGTAGCAAAAGAAAAGGAAATTCCCAAACCAAGAAGTTTTGTAAAAGAGAAAAAATCTAAAAAAGAAGAATTTGTTCTCGAGATAGATTTGCATATCGAAAAACTGGTTTCCAACAAACGAGGAATGAGTAATTATGACATTCTAAACATTCAAACTGAAACGGTAAAACGACAAATGGATTTTGCACTCCGCAACCGAATTCCCAAAGTAGTTTTTATACATGGAGTAGGTGAAGGCGTGCTAAAATCGGAACTCGATTTTTTGTTAGGTCGTTACGAAAACATTACTTTCCAAGATGCAAATTACCAGAAATATGGTGTTGGCGCAACGGAAGTTTATTTTATTCAGAAGAAGAATAGTTTATAAAGTCGTTATATATTCACCAAAAACAAAATCATCACTTGTTGGATAAATATATGTTAGAATCCCTTTCTTGAAAGTTGTTTTGTATAAAGTAATGGTGTGTTTAAAATGTGTTGCATCAATAGCAACTGTTTCCACTCTAATTTCGCCACTTGTTCCAGCCACACCATTTTCAGCAATCCATTCTTCGGTAAGTGTTGGAGTAGAAGGTGTAATGGCAGCACAAAAGAAATTCGTATTTAAACTACCGTTATAAACTCTATAAACGACTTTGTTTGTCGTATTATTTATCAATGCAGTTCTAGGCGAACCAACTGAAGTTACGGCGTTAGTGAACAATGAAGCATCTACATCTAATAACAAAGCATTATTGTTATTGTATTTAAATATTAAATTATTTCCACTACAGTTTTGTGTTGTAGCGAGAGAATAATCAAAATTTAAGTTCACAATTTCGGTTCTATAACTTCCAAAAGTGTACGAATCGTAAACTATTTGTTTGTCTGGCGTTACAAATGTTATGTTTTTAAAAACAATATTGTGATTGTAAGCAACGGCAATTCCGTTAGTATCTAAAATTTTGGTTGTCGTAATTTCGGCAGTTCCACCAGTTACTGTCCATTGTTCTAGAACAGGAATTGTTGGTGTATCGCAAATATTAGTTGTAGATGTTGTTGTTGCAAATTTTCTGTAAATTAACGATGTGCTACCACCAATAGCTACAATTCTAGGTGTGTTTGCAGCAGTTTCGGTATTTGGAAAATTGGTTTCTGGAGTATTGAAAATTAAAGCTTCTACATCATTAATTTTATATAAAACATTCGAATTACTACATTTTTGTACCGATGCGTTTTCAAAAACAAAATTTTCGGTAATTAAATCACCGTCATCGCAACCTGTTAATAATAAAACACTTATAAATATAGTTAGGAAATATTTCATTGTCATAAATTTTAAACAAAAATAATATTTTTAATTACTAATGAAAGCTTTATTCTTCGATTTAAGAAAAATTAAACAATATTGCTATATTTGAAGAAACTAAATCAAACTAAATTTCATTATTTATGACTTCTGAAACAAACAAAACAACAAAGCCACTTGTAATTATTGTCGCTTTATTTTTCATCTTCGGGTTTGTAACATGGGCAAACGGTACTTTGATTCCATTTTTCAAACTGTCTTTTGGTTTATCTAATACGCAAGCTTTTTTCGTCACTTTTGCTTCTTATATTGCTTATTTCTTTTTAGCATTACCGTCTTCATGGATTTTAAAGAAAACGGGATTTAAAAACGGAATTATAGTTGGTTTATTGATATTAGGCTTGGGTTCTTTAGTTTTTATTCCCGCAGCAGAAACTCGTTCTTTTCCGCTATTTTTAGCAGGTATTTTTATACAAGGAGCTGCTTTAGCCTTATTGCAAACAGCGGCAAATCCGTATCTAATAATTATTGGTCCAATAGAAAGTGCTGCAAAAAGAATCAGTATTGCTGGTATTTGCAACAAATTTGCGGGTATGATTGTTCCTATAATTATGGGTTCGTTATTTTTGAAAAATGCTGCTGAAATCGAAAAAAAGATTGCCGATGCAACCGGAATTGAAAAAGAAAATATATTAGCCGATGTTTTATCAAGAGTAAACACACCATATATCGTTTTGGCTATCATTTTTTGTGCTTTTGCTCTATTGATAAAATACACTCATTTACCAGAAGTTGAGGTTGAAGAAGATATTATTGATGAAACCAAAGGTGAAGTGATTAAACACAAATCGATCTTTCAATTTCCACATTTATTTTTAGGTGCATTTTGTATTTTCGTTTATGTTGCTGCCGAAGTTATGGCTGGAGATATTATTGGAGTGTACGGAAAAGCGTTAGGAATTGCTCCGGATACGGCTAAATACTTAACTTCTTTGACTTTGTTTAGTATGTTAGTAGGTTATGTGGTGGGGATTTTCACTATTCCAAAATACATTTCTCAACAAAAAGCATTGCGTATTTGTGCGATTTTAGGAATCGTATTTTGCACTTTGGCTTTTTTAACGGCAAGTTCTCAATTGTCCGTTATTTTTATTGCTTTATTGGGATTATCAAACTCATTAATGTGGCCAGCAATATTCCCGCTAGGAATTAATCATTTAGGAAAATTCACCAAAACTGGTTCTGCAATTATGATTATGGGTATTGCAGGTGGTGCTATTTGGCCTTTAATTTATGGTTATTTAAGCGATTTGCCATCTCATGGCGGATTAGGAGTTCCGTTTCATATTGCCTTTTATATTGCTATACTTCCTTGTTATTTGTATATTTTGTTTTTTGCAATAAAAGGACATAAAATTGGTGTCGAACACAAATTTTAATTGATTAAGAAAACTCTTAAATATATATTAATAAAAAAAATCGGAGGAAAGTAATTTGTTACTTTTACTTCGATTTTTTTATTTACTATGAAGCACTTTTATTTAAAACTAATATTATTTTGTTTGTTTTTTAATTTTTCTTTTGCGCAATCCCAAAAGGAAACATACAATCAAAGCGTTCAAGCATATCAGAATAAAAATTTTGTTCAGTTTCTGCAACTGACGCAAAAACTAGACAGTTTACGACCTTCACACCCAACTTATACTTATAATTTAGCTTGTGCTTTTGCTTTAAACGGAAAAACTGACGAAGCTATTTCTGTCCTAGAAAAATGTCTTTTAATGAATAATAAGATTGATTTTGAATCAGAAAATGATTTAGCATCAATTAAAAACTCAGAAAGATATCAGAAATTAATATCATTAAAAACAGAATTAGGAACCTTAGTTTCAACATCAAATAAAGTAGTTTCATTATCAGAAAAAACTTTGCATCCAGAAGGATTATTGTATTTGAACAAAAATAAAATTTGGTTAGTAACGAGTATTCGAAACCGCAAAATTGTTTCTTTTGATGCAAAAACTGGAAAATGTATCGATTGGTTTACGGATAAAGATTTGCTTTCTGTTTTTGCTATAAAAGCTGATAAAAATGAAAAAATAGTATGGGTTGCAGCTTCGTCTATTCCAGAAATGAAAGGCTATAATAAAAACTTGGAAGGAAAATCGGAAGTTCTAAAAATTGATATTAAAACAAAGAAAGTTTTGCAACGTTTTCCATTACAGGGAAATCACGTTTTAGGTGATTTGGTTGTGGCAAAAAATGGAGATGTATATGTTTCAGATAGTGGTGAATCCAATATTTACAAAATAGTAAAAGACAAGATGTCACTTTGGTTAGATTTGAAAAAAGAAGCGTTCAACTTGCAAGGATTAACATTCAATGAGGACGAATCTCAATTATTTATTGCCGATTATTTGAAAGGAATTTTAAAAATACCGATGCAAAATCCGAAAGACAGAAATTGGTTAATTTTTTCAAAGCAAACCACTGTCAAAGGAATTGATGGATTACTTTGGCATAAAAACTCATTATTAGCTATTCATAACGGAGTAAAACCAATCAGAATAATTCAATATTTTTTAAACCAAAATAATGAAATAATAGCTTCTGAAATTTTAGATAATAACCGACCAGAATTTGATGAACCTGCAAATGCAACCATATCTGATGGTAAGTTGTATTTCTTCGCCAATTCACCATGGAAAGGCTATGACAAGAATTTTGAACTAGATGAAACTAAGTTCGATTACCCAACGTTATATAGCAATCCCTTAACTAAATAAGAAAAATGCAAATCAATAAATATTACTTATCGGCATTATCATCTTTTGTTATTTGGGGATTTTTTAGTTTGGCACTAAAACCATTACACAATTATCCGTCATTGGATATCTTGTTTTACAGGGTTTTTTATGCGACGGGATTATTGCTAATCATCAATCTTTTGTTGAGAAAAGAAAAGCTAAAAACCGATTGGCAATCATTCGTTACTTTAGAAAAAAAGGAGAAGATAAAAACATTGTCACTAACCATTCTTGGTGGGTTTTTACTCATTTTTAATTGGTTTCTGTTTATGTATGCCGTCAATCATGTTAGTTTGAAATCGGCTTCATTTGCGTATTTAATTTGTCCTATTATAACTACAATTTTAGCCTATTTTATTCTGAAAGAGAAGTTGAGTAAATGGCAGTGGTTTTCGGTGTTTTTGTGTGTAATTAGTTGCGGAATACTTTCGTATGGAGAGATAACAGAATTAATTTACAGCTTAGTTATTGCCATTTCTTTCGCCTTATACTTAATAAGTCAACGAAAAAACAATAAGTTCGATCGATTTGTAGTATTGACAGTCCAGATGGTTATTGCCTCATTAGTTATAGCACCATTTTTCCCTTTTTACAGCGGAGAAACTCCTACAGAACCAATATTTTATATACTCATGATTGTAATTGTAGTATTATTTACAATTATTCCGTTATTTTTGAATTTGTTTGCTCTGAAAGGTATGAATTCTTCGGCAGTTGGGATTTTAATGTACACCAATCCCATGATAAATTTCTTGTTGGCTATTTTTTATTTTAAAGAAGAAATTACAAATATTCAAATTATCTCGTATTCTTTGATTTTGATTTCGGTTATTATATTTAATGAAAAATTTTTCAAATTTAAAAAAAACTAAATCTAAATAAATCATCACACTTTTTTATTCCTTAACAATAATCTTTTTTATCTTAAAATACTTTTCGTGACCATTTTTCACAAAATCGGAATCATTATTAGTGTCACTTATTTTGAAATCACTAAAATAATAACAAGGACTTTGAAGTTGGGGATTAATTAGTTTTATTTCTACAATTTTACCTCTTGAATTTTTAAGAATTTGTTCTCGTTTTGAAATTTCTTGCTTTAGAGTATTTCCTTTTTTTAAATTAAAGATTGTAAAAATTAAAACAGTACAAAAAATAAATGAAAATAAATAGATGTACAAATTACTTTGATTTTTATGAATTGTTTCTTTGGATTTATCTGCTTTTAAAATAGATGTAATTATGAATATTTCGAAAAAGAAAATAAAATAAATAGTTGTTCTGTAGGAAGCCATTATCGGCATAATTATAAATGGAGTTGTGGTACTTATAGCAATAAGTAACCATTTGTAATCATTTAAAAAACAGGATAATTTTTCCTTTGTATTGGGTATATAAAAACGAATTTTAGATTGGTAACTATTGTTTGGATAAACTAGAAAATAAATTCCAAAAGCGGCTAAAATACCAATAAAAAATAGTACAAAAGATCTTTTTAAATAGGATAAAAGAACCCATATAAAACCTTTGGTAATTGAAAATAGGGTAATCGAGTCTTTTAATTCTGGTATCGAATTTAATCGAGCTAAATTACCTGGTGCAACCAATATAATAGTTATTCCAATAATTAAAGAGAATAATACTGCTATACTAAATAAATAATTGTCTTTTTTATCGGTTAAAAAAATTAATATTAAATCTATAATTACCAGTGTTATTAATCCAATAGATAAATTTTGTGTAGAATCACCAACAATAATAGAGAAAATAATAAACAAAAGTAAATGCTGTTTTTTGATTTTGATTTTTTTTAATCGTAAATAAAGTAATAGCCAAATAGCGCCAAGAAGCAAGTCAAACGAATAAAATCCTCCAGTTGCCCAATAAATTGTTTCAGAAATATGCGTGTAAGAACCTATCCACAGTGTTACACAGGTGATAATAGACATTAAAACCTTCAATTTAAAACTTAATTCTCTAATGTTTAGTTCCTCAATCACAATATAAAAAATAATACTTCCACTACTTAGGAAACAAAAACTCCAAAGTAAAGTAATGTATTCAACTTGAATATATTTAAGACAAAACGCTTGAAGAAAACCTCCAATAGTTAGAATACGACCATCCCATTTATAATATCCCTCAATACAATTTTCAAGTATACCTTTATCATTTAAAGCATTCATAAAAATATAATCATCGGCCGAATAAAATGTATTTATACACAATAATAATATTAAAAAGACTGTCAAAAAACCGAATATTAATAATAAATTCAGATATTCTTTTTGATACTTGAAGTTGATAAACATAAAATATTAATTTTTTCAAATGTATAATAAATATTAGTATAACCTTTATTTTTTTGCACACTTAATGACACCTTGTCATATCATTTTGCGCCAATTACTTATAAAACTGACAATTATATAGCTACTTTTTTATTGGCACAAAACTTGACTATAGCAACTCAAGTTATAAAAAACGAATTACTCAATAATTAAATATAATAAAAATGGGAAAGATTATCGGAATCGATTTAGGTACAACCAACTCTTGTGTATCTGTAATGGAAGGACAAGAAGCAGTAGTAATTCCTAATGCTGAAGGTAAAAGAACAACACCATCTATCATTGCGTTTGTAGAAGGTGGAGAAATTAAAGTAGGAGATCCTGCCAAAAGACAAGCGGTTACAAACCCAACTAAAACGATTGCATCTATCAAACGTTTTATGGGACACTCTTTTGGTGAAATCACTGAAGAAGCAAAAAGAGTACCTTATTCAGTTGTAAAAGGTGACAACAATACGCCTCGTGTAGATATTGATGGTCGTTTATATACTGCTCAAGAATTGTCAGCTATGACGCTTCAAAAAATGAAAAAAACAGCTGAAGACTATTTAGGTCAAACAGTTACAGAAGCAGTTATTACTGTTCCTGCTTACTTTAACGATGCACAACGTCAAGCGACTAAAGAAGCTGGAGAAATTGCAGGTCTTAAAGTAATGAGAATTATAAATGAGCCTACTGCTGCGGCATTAGCTTACGGATTAGACAAAAAAGGTGTTGACCAAAAAATCGCAGTTTACGATTTAGGTGGAGGTACTTTTGATATCTCTGTTCTTGAATTAGGAGACGGAGTTTTCGAAGTATTGTCAACAGATGGAGATACTCACTTAGGTGGAGATGATTTTGACCACGAAATTATTGACTGGTTAGCTGACGAATTTAAAGCTGAAGAAGGAATTGACTTACGTCTTGACCCAATGTCATTACAAAGAATTAAAGAAGCTGCTGAAAAAGCTAAAATCGAGTTGTCATCTTCTGCTGAAACAGAAATCAACTTGCCTTACGTTACAGCTACGGCTTCTGGACCAAAACACTTAGTTAAAAAATTAACTAGAGCTAAATTTGAGCAATTAACTGACGCATTAGTAAAACGTTCTATGGCACCAGTTGCTAAAGCGTTGAAAAATGCAGGTTTATCTGTTTCTGATATTGACGAAGTTATCTTAGTAGGAGGTTCTACTCGTATTCCAAGAATCGTTGAAGAAGTTGAAAAATTCTTTGGTAAAAAAGCATCAAAAGGAGTAAATCCTGATGAGGTTGTAGCTATCGGAGCAGCTATTCAAGGTGGAGTTCTTTCTGGAGATGTAAAAGATGTATTGTTATTAGACGTTACACCTTTATCTTTAGGTATCGAAACTATGGGTGGTGTTATGACAATCTTAATCGAATCTAACACAACTATTCCAACTAAAAAATCACAAATATTCTCTACTGCTGCAGATTCTCAACCAACTGTTGAACTTCACGTTCTTCAAGGTGCAAGAGCTATGGCTGTTGATAACAAAACTATTGGTCGTTTCAACTTAGACGGTATTCCACCAGCACCAAGAGGTGTTCCACAAATTGAAGTAACTTTTGATATTGATGCTAATGGTATCATCAAAGTTTCTGCAACTGACAAAGGAACTGGAAAATCTCACGATATTCGTATCGAAGCTTCTTCTGGATTAACTTCTGAAGAAATCGAAAGAATGAAAAAAGACGCTGAAGCTAACGCTGGAGCTGACAAAATCGCTAGAGAAAGAGTTGAAAAAATCAATGAAGCTGACAGTTTAATTTTCCAAACTGAAACTCAATTGAAAGAATTGGCAGATAAAATTACTGACGAGCACAAAACTGCAATCGAATATGCATTGACAGAATTGAGAATGGCTCACCAATCTCAAGACCTAGAAGCGATTCAAAAAGGATTAGACAATGTAAATGCAGCTTGGAAAACAGCTACAGAAGCAATGTACGCTCAAGGAGAACAAGGTCAACAAGCACAGCCACAAGCTGAAGCGCAAGGAGACGATGTTCAAGATGTAGAATTTGAAGAAGTAAAATAATTCTTTTTTAGATAAAAGAAAAACCGAGTCAGAAATGGCTCGGTTTTTTTGTTTTTATGAATGTAGGTTTTATTAAAATAAGTCAACTTAAATAACCTTATATGTCTTAAATGGTTAAAAACTAATTTGTTTTTATTCTAAAAATTTTGATTTTAATTCAGGAGTAGGAATCATGCAAGATTCATTTTTTCCATACCATTTATATCGATTTTTAGCAATATAATCATAAAAAACATCTCGTATTCCTGATGGAATAATCCTGAAAATAGTAGCGTAAGTAAAAATTCCACCAAGACATTTTGCAATTTCTAATGCGGCAGTAGATTTGTAGTAATAGACTTTTCCGGGTTTATAAAAAATAACACTATCTACATTTTTTTCGGAAATTCCAATATGTTTTATAATTTTTTGCCCTAATTCGGATTGGATAGGGACAAATCTAAACTTATCTTTCTTGTCATGTTTTATGACATACTGAACGGACGAATTGCATAAATTGCAAACACCGTCAAAGAGGATTATTTTTTTCTTATTTGGTATTCCTTCCATAAATTATTTATTTACTATTTAAATAATTTTCTTAATAACTCTTAGTTTGTGTGTGTGCTTGTTTACTTCGGCATTATAAATCCCAAGATGATCTAGTCTGTCAATACGGACTTTTCCACTGGCGTGAATGATATAATTATCGTCCATAATTATGCCAACATGTATAATATTTCCCTCATCATTGTCAAAAAAAGCCAAATCACCAGGTTCACTTTCTTCGATAAAACTTAACGCTTCCCCTTGACTTGATTGTTGCGATGCATCACGAAATAATTTGTAACCATTTAACTTATAAACCATTTGTGTAAATCCAGAACAATCAATCCCAAAAGGCGTTTTTCCGCCCCATAAATACGGTGCATTCATGTACATAAAAGCAGTATTTATAAGGTTTGATTTTGGTTTTACACCACTTATTTTTAGTCCTTCAAAAGAAAAATTCTCGGTGTTTATCGATTCGTAATTCAAGAAAGATAATGAAGCTCCAAGCGGAATAGGTATTAATAAATTTTTAGGAGAAGTAATGTATTCAATCAAATCAGAGTTTAAAACAATACAATCTTTCGATAATTGTTCAAATTGCTCTTCTGTAATTGTTGCAAACTGTTTGTTGTCTATCCAGCCTTCATAATCATCAAAAAACAAACGGATTTTAGCCCATTTTTGAGTTTTTTCTAAAACAGTAAAATGTTCGCCAAACAAAACCTGCGAAACCAATTCACTTCGGTCGTTAGGCTCTATTCGTAAAGGGATATTGGCTAAATTACAAATTCCAAACATTCAGTTATAATTGATAATTAACAATTGATAATTAAAGATTCAATTATCAATTGTTAATTTTTTTTAATTGTTAATTAGTTACGCTCTTTCAATCACAATTGCTGAAGCGCCACCACCACCATTACAAATAGCAGCCGCACCAATCTTAGCATTGTTTTGCTCTAAAACGTTTATCAAAGTAACGATTATTCTAGCTCCAGAACATCCAAGAGGATGGCCTAAAGAAACCGCTCCACCATTTACATTAATTTTATTATTATCTAAGCCAAGAATTTGAGCATTTGCTAATCCTACTACTGAAAAAGCTTCGTTAAATTCGAAGAAATCTACATCAGAAGTTGATAAACCAGCTTTCTTCAAAGCGATTGGTAATGCTTTTGCAGGAGCAGTTGTAAACCATTTTGGTTCTTGTGCTGCATCTGAATATCCTTTTATGTAAGCTAAAGGCTTTAATCCCATTGCTAATGCTTTTTCTTCACTCATTAATACCATTGCTGCAGCTCCGTCATTTATAGTTGAAGCATTTGCCGCAGTAACTGTTCCGTCTTTAGTAAAAACAGCGTTTAGAGTTGGAATTCTGTCTAATTTTACATTAGTATATTCTTCGTCTTTAGAAACTACGATTGGATCACCTTTTCTTTGCGGAATACTAACAGGAACAATTTCGTTATCAAATTTCCCAGCATCCCAAGCTTTTGAAGAACGCTCGTAAGATTGAATTGCAAAGTTATCTTGGTCTTCTCTAGAAATTTTATATTCTGTAGCGCATAAATCAGCAAAGACACCCATCGCTTGTTGATCATAAGCATCAACCAATCCGTCTTTTTGCATACCATCTGCAAAAGAGGTTGGTCCAAATTTAACACCATTTCTTAAATGAACATAATGCGGAATCAAACTCATGTTTTCCATACCACCAGCTACAACGATTTCAGCGTCACCACACATAATTGCTTGTGCACCTAACATAACCGATTTCATTCCAGAAGCACATACTTTATTTACAGTTGTACAAGCTACTTCGTTAGATAAACCAGCGAAAATAGCCGCTTGTCTTGCAGGAGCTTGTCCAACACCAGCTTGTACTACGTTACCCATATACACTTCATTTACTAAAGCTGGATCAAGATTTATTTTGTTTAATGCACCTTTGATGGCAATTGCGCCTAATTGTGGCGCAGGAACGCTAGATAATGCTCCCATAAAACTTCCAATAGGAGTACGAACTGCTGATACTATAACTACTTTTTTCATTTTTGAAATATTCTTAAATTACAGTTGCGAATTTACTAATTTTAAAAAGATTTTATACTTCTTAATAAGTTTTTTTTAAATTTGAGACTTATTTAATTTTAAATAAGTCTCTTGGTTTTACTGTATAATGTTGATTATTAAATGTTTTAAATTTTTAAAATAAATAAAATAAAAATAAATAAACAAAAAGTTGGTAATATTCGTTTGATACCCTACATTTGCAACCGCTTAAAAGAAAGAATTTAATTCTTTATTGGAGAGTTGCCTGAGTGGCCGAAAGGACTTGTTTGCTAAACAAGCGTATGGGAAACTGTACCAAGGGTTCGAATCCCTTACTCTCCGCTTTTTTTGCTTTCGGGGTGTAGCGTAGCCCGGTTATCGCGCCTGCTTTGGGAGCAGGAGGCCGCAGGTTCGAATCCTGCCACCCCGACAACTTTTGGTTGTCACCAGAATAATTTTTTTAAGGTTGCGTAGCTCAGCTGGATAGAGCAACTCACTTCTAATGAGTAGGTCCCAGGTTCGAATCCTGGCGCGATCACAAAAAGCCTCGATATTTATCGAGGCTTTTTTATTTTTAATAATTTGAAATTTTATCCCAACCAACCATCTCTGTCTAGGCTTCGATATTGAATTGCTTCTGCAATATGGGTTGAGTTTACTTTATCTGTAGCTTCTAAATCGGCAATAGTTCTAGATACTTTTAGAATTCTGTCAAACGCACGAGCCGAAAGATTAAGTCTTTCCATTGCAGTTTTTAGTAACTGTAACGAAGCTTCATCTAGAGCACAATGTTCTCTAATTTGTTTGGTATTCATCTGTGCGTTGTAATGAATATTGTCAAAAAGCTCGAATCTTTCCGTTTGAATTTCACGAGCGGCAGTAACACGTTTTCTAATTTCGACACTGCTTTCTCCGTTTCTTTTTTCGGTCAATTTATCGAAAGGAACAGGAGTCACTTCTATATGAATATCTATTCTATCTAATAAAGGTCCAGAAATTTTACTCAGGTATCGATTCATTTCATGTGGTGAAGAAGTATTTGGAGAATCGGGATCGTTAAAAAATCCGCTCGGACTAGGATTCATACTGGCTACCAACATAAATGATGATGGATAGGTTATGGTAAACTTCGCTCTCGAAATAGTAACTTCTCTATCCTCAAGCGGTTGACGCATGACTTCTAAAACTTCTCGTTTAAATTCGGGTAATTCATCAAGAAACAAAACACCATTGTGTGCCAACGAAATTTCTCCGGGTTGTGGATAACTTCCGCCACCAACAAGAGCAACAGAAGAAGCAGTATGATGGGGACTTCTAAACGGACGTTGGTTCATGAGTCCAACATCTTTTACTTTTCCTGCAACACTGTGTATTTTGGTAGTTTCTAATGCTTCTTTAAGCGTCATTGGAGGTAAAATACTTGGTAATCGTTTGGCAATCATTGTTTTTCCAGAACCTGGAGGTCCAATTAGAATAATATTGTGTCCGCCAGCAGCAGCAATTTCCATGCAACGTTTGATGCTTTCTTGTCCACGAACTTCCGAAAAATCGAATTCGGGGAAATCTAATGTCTTATAAAATTCGTCACGAGTATTGATGACGGTTGGTTCTAGCGTTCCTTTTCCTTCAAAAAAATCGATGACTTCGAGTACATTTTCTACGCCATATACATCAAGACCAGCTACGATTGCGGCTTCTTTTACATTTTGTTTGGGTAGAAAAAAACCTTTAAAACCTTCTTCTTTTGCTTTTATGGCAATGGGTAAAACTCCTTTTATGGGTTGTAAACTTCCATCGAGCGACAATTCGCCCATGATAATATATTTGTCAACTTCTTCCGATTTGATTTGCCCTGAAGCGGCAAGAATTCCTATAGCCAATGTCAAATCGTAGGCTGAACCTTCTTTTCGTAAATCGGCAGGAGCCATATTTATCGTAATTTTCTTAACAGGAAGATTGTAACCGTTATTTTTTAGAGCAGCAGCAATGCGGTAGCTACTTTCTTTGATGGCATTATCGGGTAACCCAACTAGGTGGTATCCGACACCTTTATCTATATTTACTTCGACGGTTATGGTTGTGGCTTCTACTCCGAAAACGGCACTTCCAAATACTTTTACTAACATGGCGTATAATTTTATATTTTCAAATATAGTTAAAAAAAATATTTGTTTTAATGGGTTTAGCTTTTAAAAAAAGTAGAAGAAATTGGATTTATTAATGTTCCGTCGGCTTGTCGAGGTTTTTGGGATTAAATTAAGACTTATTTTTCTGTCAAATACTCAAATAATTGTTGAGTTGTCCCCAAAGTAAATTCTTTTGCACATAATAAAATATCCGCATCTTTAAAACCAAAAAGTCCTTGAAGTAATGGTATTGGGGTTTTTACGTCTGCCCCGATGTCAATACCATATTTTGTAACTAGTATAGTCATATATTCAAACTCAAAGTTGATGCTATATTGTTTTCCAATACTTTTATAAACTGTTGAGCATTTTGAGCATGTGTAAACTAAGTCAGCATTATAGTCACCGATAACATTATCTGTAATACGTTCTGTTAATTTTAAAAATCCTATTTCGTTGGAACAGGCAGAAGAAACTAAATAATTTGTGTCTGCACAAAACACTGGTCCAGCTTTATAGTTGTCGTGTTGAAAGCTAATAAAGTGTCTAAACCTGGGATAATGACAAGGGCAAGAATCTTTGAGCATTTCAGTTAAAGCATTTCTTAGTGTTTTACTAAGCTCATTTGTCGATTCAACGGTTAGCTGTCTGCGAGGAATATTTTTGTCAGAAACGCTCATAGTCTATTTGTATTTTGTCTGCCGTATTGGTTATAACGTTCCCGCGCTACACGCAGGCTGGGATTAAAAATACGTAATCATTCGGTTAAAACTAATTTTTCAGATACAAAACCATATTCAAATTTTGCCAAATCCCCAGCTTGCTTGTAGCGTGTGTTGGCGGTAGTATTTATCTCCATTCTCCATTGTTTTTGTCGTATTTCTTTCGTTTTCCAAATATCATTGTTGCTTCAATTTCATAATCATTGTCTAAAGGTTTATAGTCAATTTGTTCAATGAAAATACGCTCAATAATATTTGACTCTAATTTGCTTGTTATAGAGTTAATCTCAGTCGGGAATGAAGTGTTTTGTTTTTGAAACTCTTCGATTTCAATCGCTAATTTTTCTCCTACTTCTTCGGTAACATTGTCATAAATTTTCATTGTCCCGAAAAGCAAAACCATATTCAAAAAACCAAGCCAAGTCACTATTCCTGCATACTTTCTAATAATTGCATTATCTGGTTGCCAACGAGCTGTCAAAGCTGAAACACCCGAAACACCCATTACAACCAAAAACGCCACAAAACTTGAAAGTGTCAGTATTAAAATGATTAAAGAGATAAAAATATAAATAAGGATTTTCTGTAAGTCTGAAAGCGAGAAATTGGTTCTCTTTACTTTAAATGTCTTAATTGTCTTTCTCCGTTCATCAATGCTTTGTAGGCTTAGTTGGTTTATGAAATTGGTCAATTCAATTTCGTCAATGTTTATTTGTCCTAAATGCAGGTTGAGATTTTGTGCTCCAACAAATTTATTAATTTTTGCAGCCCACTTGTAGGGTTTCTTCTTAAAAACGAACGTGTCGTCTGTTACTAATGAAATAAACTTTTGTCCGTGAATGTCGAGGGGATAGGCTTCAATTATTTGTTCCCATTTTACTGCGGTTTGATTTGTTGTCCTGTCCCAAATACCTTTTTCTGTGATAAGAATTTGTGGTCTTTTGTCAAATGTCTGAAAAAGTCCGACTGGAATGCCAAGTCCAAAAAAACACGTACCAAACCATCCCATAATGTATTCGGTGCTTCCATAAGGATTGTCCATAATCATCCATATTCCAATTGCTACGAATGGTAGACACATACCGATAATTTTCAGTCCCTTTGTTGTCGTCTTATATAGTTTAATCTCTGTCATTATCTACTTCTCTTTCGTTACTGTCGGTTTTGTAATATTACCGCCAACTTAAAAATTAGTGCAATTTGTGTTAAATAATAAATATTTCTAAAAATCTCGGAACTGTAAATTACTTAAATTCTTATAAATTCCGTTTTCAATTTCGATGAGTTCTTTGTGAGTGCCTTGTTCGGCAATGATTCCGTTATCGAGAACCAAAATAGCATCTGCATTTCGAATGGTCGATAATCTGTGGGCAATAATAATACTGGTTCGTCCTTCCATTAGAGTTTCTAGTGCTTCTTGAACTAGTTTTTCGCTTTCGCTATCTAAAGAAGAAGTGGCTTCATCGAGAATTAAAATACTTGGATTTTTTAATAAAGCACGAGCAATGGCAATACGTTGGCGTTGTCCGCCAGATAATTTGATGCCTCGTTCGCCAACAATGGTTTCAAATTTTTCGGGAAATCCGTTCACAAAATTGAGTGCATTGGCTTGTTTGGCGGCAATCATAATCTCTTCTTCGGTAGCATCGGGTTTTCCGTAAGCGATATTTTCTCTGATGCTTCCGCCAAATAAAATGACATCTTGTGGTACAATACTCATATTGCCACGAAGATTTTGTAAATCGTAATCGTAAATATTTTTGTCATCTATAAGAATGGTTCCGCTTTCGATATCATAAAAACGGAGTAATAATGAGGATATTGTCGATTTTCCTGCACCACTTGGACCAACAATGGCTATTTTTTGACCAAAACTAGCTTTGAAACTAACATCTTTTAAAACCTGAATTTCTTTTCGAGAAGGATATGTAAAAGCTACATTTTGGAAAGTTACTTCGCCTTTTATTTTTTCTTTAATTGATGATTGAATTCCGCTTATTTTTTCTGGAGTTTCTTCTAACAATTCGAAAATTCTTTCGGTCGATCCAATGGCTTTTTGCAGTTGCGAATATAATTCGGCAATACCACCAAAAGATGCTCCGATAAATGCAGAATACAATACAAATGAAATTAATTGGCCCACATTTTTCATTTCACCAGAAATAGTTAAGGTAACACCGTACCAAACCACTGAAACCACTGCTCCAAAAAGACAAATGATGATAAATGAAGCGAAAAATCCACGATATTGTCCGCCTTTTATGGCAATTTTTACAATTTCGTTTATTTTATTTTTGTAGCGTTCTATTTCGTACCATTCGTTTGCAAAAGCTTTTACATTGGTTATTCCTTGCAGTGTTTCTTCAACAACGACTTGACTTTCGGCGATTTTATCTTGTGTTTTCTTTCCGTATTTTCTGATAAATCTTCCAAAAATAACTGCTGCAACAGCAACGATAGGAACGATAGACATCATCATTAAAGTTAACTTTGGACTGATGGTTGCCAAAATGATAAATCCTCCAATTATCAATATAAATTGACGTAAAAACTCGGCAATTGTACTGGTTAATGTATCTTGAAGTTGAGAAATATCGGCACTTAATCGGCTATTTAATTCACCAACACGCTTTTGAGAGTAAAAAGACATGGGTAATTTTATCAAATTTTTATACAATGCAAATCGCAAGTTTGCTAAAGTATTTTCGGTAAAATTGATGAATAATGACAATCTGAAAAATGAAAAACCAGATTGTAAAACTAAGATTCCGAACAAACCCAAAGCAATTTTATTGGCTTGAGCTAAGTCTTTGTTGGCAACACAATCGACCAACATTCCTAAAAATTTAGGAAATGCTAATGCCGTAATACTCGTTAGAAGCAAGAAAAATAAGCCTACATAAAATTTCCATTGATGATTTTCAGCATATTTGAAGATTAATTTTGCTTTGTTTAATGAACTTGCATTTATTTTTGATTTTGGTAAATCGTTTTCTACGAACCTCGCCATTTGCTTTTATTTTAATACAAAAATACTACAAATGATAGTTTCATAAATGGTTGTGATTTTAGTTTTTAGTTAAATTTAATATAAAAAAAACTCTGTTTCATTTTTGAAAACGAAACAGAGTTTAAATATATATAATCCGAAATTATTCTTGCATAGTATGATATACGTTCATCACGTCATCATCTTCTTCAATTTTTTCGATTAGTTTTTCTACATCGGCCATTTGAGCTTCAGTAAGTTCTTTTGTAATTTGTGGAATACGCTCGAAACCAGAAGATAAAATTTCAATTCCTCTTGTTTCTAATTCTTTTTGAATGGTTCCAAAGCTTCCAAAAGGTGCATAAATTAAGATTCCGTCTTCGTCTTCAAAAACCTCTTCGGCACCAAAATCGATTAATTCTAATTCTAATTCTTCAGGATCCATTCCGTTTGCAGGAATTCGGAAATTACAAGTATGGTCAAACATAAATTCAACCGAACCTTGCGTTCCCATTGTTCCGTTACATTTATTAAAATAGCTTCTAATATTAGCAACAGTTCTGTTATTATTGTCGGAAGCAGTTTCTATCAAAATCGCGATTCCGTGTGGTGCATAACCTTCAAAAAGAATTTCTTTGTAGTTCGCAGTGTCTTTGTCGGTTGCTTTCTTAATAGCACGTTCTACGTTTTCTTTAGGCATATTTACTGCCTTCGAGTTTTGAATTACGGCTCTTAATCTTGAATTTGCTTCAGGATTTGGACCACCTTCTTTAACCGCCATGACAATATCTTTACCAATTCTGGTAAATGCTTTGGCCATTGCTGACCAACGCTTCATTTTTCTTCCTTTTCTAAATTCGAATGCTCTTCCCATTTCTAAGAATGTATTTATTTTTTAATTAAATGCAAAAGTAATTGTTTTAAACCAAATTCAAAAAACTTTGAACCTTTGTTCTTTTGCAACTTTGAACCTATTTCTTATAAAACGGCAATTTTACCACCTTGGCCAAAACATCATTTTTTCTAATTCTGATAAAAATATCGCTATCAACAGCTGAAAATGAAGTGGGAACATAACCTAAACCAATTCCAACATTCATACTTGGCGACATCGTTCCTGAAGTTACAATTCCGATTACATTTCCAGTTGCATCAACGATTTCGTAGTCGTGACGAGGAACTGCACGTTCTTGCATTTCAAAAGCAACTAATTTTCTAGAAACACCTTCTTCTTTTTGCTTTTTTAAGTTAGCAGAATTAGTAAATTCTTTATCAAATTTTGTAATCCAACCCAAACCAGCTTCCAATGGTGAAGTGCTGTCGTTTATGTCGTTTCCGTACAAACAGAATCCCATTTCTAAACGTAAAGTATCACGAGCAGCTAATCCAATTGGTTTGATTCCGAAAGGTTTTCCAGCTTCAAAAATTTTGTTCCAAATTGCTTCTGCATCTTCGTTTTTGAAATAAATTTCAAATCCTCCAGAACCAGTATAACCAGTTGCCGAAACGGTAACGTCTTTTAAACCTGCAAATTCTCCAATTTGGAATGAATAATAAGGCATGTTTATTAAATCGATAGAAGTTAAACTTTGCATTGCTTCCGCAGCTTTTGGTCCTTGAATAGCTAGTAATGAGTAACCATCAGAAAGATTTTGCATATCGACACCTAAATCATTGTGTGATGAAATCCAATTCCAATCTTTTTCTATGTTTGAAGCGTTTACAACTAACATATAATGATTATCTTCAATTTTATAAATGATTAAATCATCTACAATTCCACCATCATTATTTGGTAAACAAGAATATTGTGCTTTTCCGTCTACTAATTTTGAAGCATCATTTGATGTTACTTTTTGTATTAATGCTAATGCGTTTTCGCCTTTTAAGAAAAATTCTCCCATGTGCGAAACATCAAAAACACCTACACCAGTACGAACAATTTCATGTTCTGCGTTTACTCCTTCATATTGCACAGGCATATTGTAACCTGCAAATGGAACCATTTTTGCTCCTAAACTTTCGTGAATGTGCGTTAATGCTGTATTTTTCATTGTGTGTTGAATGTAAATTTTAAGGTGCTAAAGTATTGATTTTTTATGGAGTGACAAAAAGTGTAAGAAGTAATTTTATTATTGATAGAATAATATATTTCGTTTCCTATTTTCAAGGTATTTATGATATTTTTTATTTTTAAAGTCGTAAATTTAGTATCTAAATTAAATCTTGATTATGGGAGATTTTTGCCAAATTGATAAACAAGAAATTATCAAAAGATACAAACCCATTGATAAATACACTCATAAGGGATTGAGAGGTCATGCTTTGATTATTGGTGGAAGTTATGGCAAAATGGGCTCGGTGGTTTTAGCTTCAAAAGCTTGTATAAAAGCGGGAGCAGGACTCGTTACTGCCTATATTCCAAAATGCGGTTATGATATTGTACAAATTTCGGTACCAGAAGTTATGGTTATTACCGATGATTATTTAGAACATATTATAAAAATAGATTATAAATTACAGCCACAAGCGATTGGTATTGGAATAGGAATGGGGCAACATCCAGACACAGGGCATGCTTTTCTCAATTTTTTAAAAATGAATAAATTGCCATTGGTTGTTGACGCCGATGCGCTGAATATTCTTTCTCAAAATAAAGAATGGTTATCATTATTACCCAAAAAAACAATTCTGACACCGCATCAGAAAGAATTGGAACGACTAATTGGTGAATGGAATTCTGAAGATGAAAAACTTGAAATGGTTAGAAAAATTTGTATTGAATACGATCTAATATTTGTTTTAAAAGGTGTTCCTACAATTATTATAGACAATACTTCTACTTACGAAAATACAACAGGAAATCAAGCGTTAGCCACTGCAGGTAGTGGAGATGTGCTAACAGGAATTATTACGAGTCTTGTTGCACAATCTTACAAACCTATTGATGCGGCGATTATTGGTGTTTATTTGCACGGATTAACAGCCGACATTGCATATCCAGATGTAAGTTACCAATCTTTTATTGCATCAGACATTATCGAAACTCTTGGTGAAGCCTATTTGCATATTATTGCATGATTTTTTGGTTGGATATTCATTTCTTAAATGAAAAAAGAATGATAAAAAAAAGAGCTTCGATTGAAACTCTTTTTACTTTTTATAATCCTAATTCTTTTAAGTTTTCTATTAATTTGGGGTCAGATGGGCGGGGTGCATCAGCATTGATAATTTTGCCTTCTTTGTCAAGCAAAATGAAGCGAGGTATAGTGCTTACGACATATTTCTTAAAGAAATCAGAATTTCTTTCATCATCAGTAATTAATTGAATTCCACCTAATTTTTTTTCTTCAATCATTTTTTTCCATTTAATGATATCTGTTTTTTTATCTACTGATATACTTACAAAAGCTATGTTTTTATCTTCAAAATCTTTTTGTAATTTTTCTAATGATGGGATTTGTGCAACACAAGGACCACACCAAGTTGCCCAAACATCTATATAAACATATTTTCCTTTTAAACTTTCTAAAGAAGTTGAGCCACCATTATAATTTTCATAATTAAAGGTAGGAGATGGAGAACCTTTTACTAATTTTTTTACAGCATTGTATTTTTCTGTTATCTCTTTACTTAAATTATCATCATTTATTAACTTTAATAATTCATTATACAAATAATCTAAATCCGGATTTTGAGGTTTTATTTTACCTATGAGACTTTTAATAATTTTATCTTTTAAATATTCATTTTTTAATTTTTTTACCTCGCCAAATTTAATTTTAAATTCAGAGTTTGGATTGTTTTTAATCAATCTTTGAATATGATTATAGTATTCTGAATCAATCATAGTTAAATAAATTTCTGAAAATAAATAATCTTCTACATTGTTAAAGTCAAAATTGAATTCCATTTTATTTTTTGGAAAATTTTCTGATAAAGTAGACTTACCATCATCAGTACGGTGAAAAAGGCTAAAAATGTTAAAGAAATAAGATTCAGTGTAATCTATATTTTTAATTTCATGTTCCTTAAAATAGGAATTTTGAAATTTTGTTGAGTTATAAAGTTTATCTATTTCAGATTTCCATAACGTCACTTTTTCTAAAAAATCATTTTCGTTTAAACTATATAATTTTTCTTCAGGAGCTATTACTTTATTAAAAACATCTTCTTTCTTTTTAAGGTAATTATTTTCAATAGCATTATCTCCTCCAAAAATTAAACTATTATCAAAGTTTTTTTCGTCAGCTTTTAAAATTATTTTACTACCGTTTGTAAGATAAATTTTAAATTGCTTGTCATTGAAACACAAATTGTAAACTCCGGTATATTTTAAATCAAAATTCTTTTTAAACTCTCCATTTTTATTTAGATCAATTTCAATATTGTACTTTTCACCTCTAATAATAAGCTTATCTTGTGTGTGATTATTTATTTTTCCAGAAATTGAATTATTTTCTGATGCAAATGAAAAGCTTGAAGTAAAAAGAATTAGTGTGATTAAAAATTTAATCATAGTGTTGTTAGTTTTTGGTTTAGCAAATAACGATTAAAAAAAATAAAAAGTATTTAATGCTAAAAATATTTTGCTTTTAACCACATTTTACTGAAATTTGGCACTCAAACAAACAACCAAAATGAATACTCATTATATTACTTCCGATGTTATCTCAATTGAAGATATAAACCAAATTATTTACGAAGGAAAACAAATTGCACTTTCTGAAGAAGCGACTTTAAATATCGAAAAATGTCGTGCTTATTTAGACAAAAAAATGCAAAATAACGAGAAACCAATTTACGGTATTAATACAGGTTTTGGTTCGCTTTGCAATGTGATTATTTCTGATGAAAACTTGTCTAAACTACAAGAAAATCTGGTTAAATCTCACGCCTGCGGAACTGGTGACGAAGTACCACAAGAGATTGTAAAACTGATGTTGTTGCTTAAAATTCAGTCTTTAAGTTACGGGCATTCTGGAGTGCAATTACAAACAGTTCATCGATTAATCGATTTTTATAACAATGATATTCTTCCAATAATATATACACAAGGTTCACTTGGTGCATCGGGCGATTTAGCACCTTTAGCACATTTATCATTACCATTATTAGGAGAAGGCGAAGTATATTATGGAGGTTTCAGACAACCATCTCATAAAGTTTTAGAAAAAATGGGGTGGAAGCCAATCATTTTACAATCTAAAGAAGGTTTGGCTTTATTAAACGGGACTCAATTTATGAGTGCTTACGGTGTTTATTCATTAATAAAAGTTTCAAAATTATCATACTTAGCCGATGTTATTGCGGCTATTTCTTTAGAAGGTTTCGATGGAAGAATAGAACCATTTAATGAGTTAATACACATGGTTCGCCCGCACAAAGGACAAATAAATACAGCTCGTCGTTTCAATGATTTATTAGAAGGAAGTCAGATTATTGCTCAAGAGAAAAAGCATGTTCAAGATCCGTATTCTTTCCGTTGTATTCCTCAAGTTCACGGAGCAAGTAAAGATGCTTTCGATTATGCCAAAAAAACATTTAAAACCGAAATTAATTCGGTAACCGATAATCCAAATATTTTTATCGAAAGTGATATTATTATTTCCGGCGGAAATTTTCACGGACAACCTTTGGCTTTAGCCTTAGATTTTCTAGGAATTGCTGTGGCAGAATTAGGAAGTATTTCCGAAAGAAGAACCTACCAATTAATATCAGGTTTGCGTGATTTACCACCATTTTTAGTGAGTAATCCAGGATTAAATTCAGGATTTATGATTCCGCAATATACAGCAGCGAGTATTGCTAGCCAGAACAAACAGTTAGCAACACCAGCAAGTATAGATAGTATTGTTTCGAGTAACGGGCAGGAAGATCATGTGAGTATGGGAGCGAATGCGGCGACAAAAACGTTAAAAATTGTCGAAAACCTTGAACGTATTTTAGCTATTGAATTAATGAATGCTTCGCAAGCTATTGAATTTAGAAGACCATTACAATCGAGTGATTTCCTAGAAATGTTCCTTAAATCATTTAGAGATGAAGTGCCCTTAGTTACCGAAGATAGAATCTTGCATTATGATATCGAAAAAGCTATTTTGTTTTTGAATAGTTTTCAAATTGATGATGTAGAGTAATGTTAGAAGATCCGAAAATTGTTACGTTTTCCGAAACAAAATTGATTGGAAATAAATTAGAAATGTCTTTTGCAGAAGATAAAACTTTTCAGCTTTGGAGTAGTTTTATGCCAAGACATAGAGAAATTCAAAATCGAATTGGAACGTATAAATTTTCACTTCAAAATTATAGTAAAAACTTTCAATCAGACCCTAAAATTCCTTTTGTGAAATGGGCATTAATAGAAGTTTCAGATTATAATCATGTTCCAGAAGGAATGGAAACTTATACCATAAAAGAAGGTTTGTTTGCTGTTTTTAACTACAACGGACCTTCAAAAAATGCTTTGCCAATTTTTGAATATATTTTTAAAAATTGGCTGCCTAATTCTTTATACGAATTAGATAATCGAGAGCATTTTGAAATTTTAGGAGAAAATTATAATCCTCACGGTAATGCTGAGGAAGAAATTTATATTCCCATAAGGTTAAAGCAAGTTGTTTAAAATCAACAACTCATTATCTCCTTCAAGATTAGGGATTCTTTGCAGTTTTATGTTTTTTGACGCTATCAATTTCACGAATTTTTCATTTCTAATTTGAGCTGAATTGTCACTTACAATTGTATTAAAAACAACAAAGCCATCAATGTTTAAAAGGTTTAAGACGTTAGTAATAAATGCATTTCCAAAAAGAAAATCGGGCATGATATTATCTTCAAAAATATCGATGATTATTAAATCATAAGTTTCTCTAGTTTCTGCTACAAATTTTTCAGCATCAGTAATAATAATCTGAAGATTTTCAGTTTTATCTAAACCAAAATATTTATTGGCAAGATTTATAGTTTCAGCATCTATTTCGACACCAGTAATTTTTCCTTTATATTGAAATTCATCAACCAAAGTTTTAATAACACTTCCGCCAGCAACGCCTAATATCAAAGCACTTTTGAAGGATTTAATTCCCTCTAAACCTATTTCTTTCAATCCAAAACGCAATACTTTTTGCAAACTTCCATAAGAAAAATTAGTATTTTCAGAATCCAATACTAATTGTCCGTTATTCCAAGTTATTTCCAGATTTTTATTAATGTCAGATTTCGCCTCATCTATTTTTATTGGGATTAAATAGCTTAAAAGTCGCTTAAAATTCATAATTTACCTTTTCAAATAGTAAATATAATGCTATTTTTGATAAAAGATTAGAAATGAAAAAACGAATATATAAGTTAATTTTCTTCAAACTCATGGGTTGGAAAGTTAACGGAACCATTTCGCCTGAAATAAAAAAATGTGTCATGATTGTTGTGCCACACACGAGTGCACATGATTTTTATTTGGGTATTTTTACAAGAGGCGTTACAGGTTTAGAAATGAATTTTGTAGCCAAAAAAGAATTATTCAAATTTCCATTTGGCGCTTATTTTCGTTGGATGGGAGGAGAGCCACTGGACAGATCAGGCGGTTTAAATAAAGTAGATGCGATTGCAAATATTTTTACCAAAAGAGAAACTTTTCGTCTTGCCATTGCGCCCGAAGGAACTCGCAAAAAAGTAACGGAATGGAAAACGGGTTTTTATTACATTGCCATGAAAGCCAATGTGCCAATAATTCCAGTAGTTTTTAATTTTGGCGAGAAAGAAGTAAAACTTTGCGAACCATTTTCTCCAACTGGAAATATAGAAGCGGATTTTAAAATACTAGAAAAAAATTATATTGGTGTTTTAGGAAAAATTCCAGAAAATAGTTTTGTGCCAAAAGAATAATTTATTCGGGCAAATAATTTTTGAAACTTCCATTTTTGTAAAAAACGACAATTCGTTCAATTTCCGACTCATTTTTTGCACTTGACATATTTCCCGTATTTGAAAAATTATTTTTTATATTTTCAAATACGGGATTTTTTTGATTCTCATTTTCATCAGAAAATAAATTAGGAAAATCTTCGGTTACATTTTCTTCAATAGTATTTTTTAAAATTGGAGTAGCAGTTTGAAAATCTGACTCCATTTTAATTTCTGATTTCGGAAAATTTCCTTTTCCATTCAAAATCCAATACAAATCTACTTCGGGAAAATTTTCGACAATTTTAAGAATCAAATCCAAACTTGGCTTGTTTCTGCCAGAGAGTAGGTGAGACAAACTGGAGCGTTGCACACCAACTTTATCAGCAAAACCAGAAGCCGATAATGCATAATAATCGAGTATAATTTCGAGTCTTTTTATAAAATCATCTATGTTTACCATTGTAAATTTACATTAAATAAATTGTAGATTACAAATGTAAACAATAGTATTCACATATCCTATTTTACAATTGTAAAACATTAAATACATATGATTTTTAGCTTTAATTAAATATATTTAAAATATTGATAATTAATAACTTAAATATTATTTATATAAATGTAAACTTAACAATAACAATACTTAACAATCAATCTATTTAAACATTAATTATTGTTTACAAATGACAATTAAATGATTGAAATTATTGTTTACAATTGTAAAAAATAAGATGTTTACTTTTGTAAACTATAAATTAGTACTATGAATTTGATTGAAATATTCTCAGAAATAAAACAACAAAAACTCTTCGGAAGATATATTACGAATAAACATATCGAACCAATTTTGGAAACTTTGTCGAATGATTTTGAAGTTTCTACGATAGGTCATTCGGTAAATAAAAAACCAATATATGCTGTCGAAATTGGAAGTGGTTCTAAAAAAATATTCATGTGGTCTCAAATGCATGGAAACGAATCGACGACTACAAAAGCACTTTTTGATTTGTTTAATTTCTTAAAACAAGATTCTGAAGAAGCAAATAAGATAAAAAAAGAGTTTACCTTATTATGTATTCCTATTCTTAATCCTGACGGAGCAGAAGCTTATACTCGTGTAAATGCTAACGAAATTGATTTAAATCGTGATTCTGTAAATTTATCACAACCAGAAAGTCAATTGTTGCGGAAAATGTTCGGAGATTTTAAACCTGATTACTGTTTTAATCTTCATGATCAGCGTACTATTTTTGCAGCAGGAAATACCCGAAATCCTGCAACGGTTTCTTTCTTAGCACCTGCATATAATGATGCTAGAGAGTATAATAATGTGCGTAATAAAGCTGTAAATGTTATTGTGGCTATGAATGACGAGTTGCAAAAACACATTCCTAATCAAGTAGGAAGATTTGATGATTCGTTTAATATAAACTGTATCGGTGATATGTTTCAGTCGTTAAATGTACCAACTATATTGTTCGAGGCAGGTCATTATCAAGGAGATTACGAGCGCGAAGAAACGCGAAAGTATATTTTTGTTGCATTAATGTCTGGTTTACAATTTATTTACAAAAACATCACAATAGAAGATAAAACTACTAATTATGTAAATATTCCACAAAATAAAGTGTCATTTGTCGATTTCGCTTACAGAAATTTTAATATTAATTATAATTCATTAAATATAATTACTACCTTTGCCGCCCAGTATAAAGAAATGCTTATTGACGGTAAAATCGTTTTTGAAGCTTATTTTTCTGAGATTGAAGACGGAGCAACATTTTTCGGACACCAAGAATATGATGGAGAAGAAGGTGATTATAGCGATGATTCGAGTAGTTTACCTGAAATTGGTAAAAAAGCAGATTTTTATTTAAATAAAAACATTAGATTTGTTAATGGTTTGATAAAAATGTAATAAATTTGCTATAATTGTAAGTAAAATACAAAATTTAAAGTATATTTTTAAGATTATATAATATAAACAGTTAGTTATGAGTAAGTTTCGTTTAGATGAAGTTGACCACCAAATTCTTGATATGTTAATTGACAACACAAGAATCCCATTTACAGATATTGCAAAAAAATTATTAATTTCTGCAGGAACAGTTCACGTTCGAGTAAAAAAATTAGAAGATGCAGGAATTATTCAAGGTTCTTCATTAACTTTAGATTATGAGAAATTAGGATATTCTTTTATTGCTTACGTAGGTGTTTTTCTTAACAACACTTCGCAAACTAAATTTGTATTAGAAAGAATTAGCGAAATTCCTTATGTTACTGTAGCGCACGTTACGACAGGGAAATTTAATATTTTTTGCAAAATTAGAGCAAGAGATACAAAACATGCTAAAGATGTTATTTATATGATAGATGACATTGAGGGTGTTTACAGAACAGAAACGATGATTTCGCTCGACGAAAGCATCAACGATAAGAAAAGGTTAATGCACACCATATTCAAAAATATGTAATATAAAAGTTCGCTTCGGCGGACTTTTTTTATATCTTTAATTTATGAAAAATTTATTAGAATCAGATTATCCAGCTTATTTTGGTACCTATATAAATCACGTGCAAAACGATGATTGTATTGCTGTAATGGAAGAAAACTTAAGCGATTTTGTAACTTTTATCGAAAATATTTCGGTAGAAAAGTACAATTATAAATACCAAGAAGATAAATGGACTATTAAAGATATTGTTCGTCATATTATTGATGCCGAAAGAATTTTTGCGTACAGAGCTTTGCGTTTCGCAAGATTTGATAGAACTCCAATTCCAGGTTTTGAAGAAAATGATTATGCTGCAAATGTAAACACAACGACTATTGAAATGGCCGATTTACTTCAGGAATTTATACTGGTTAGAAAATCGACCATAAAATTATTTGAAAGTTTTACAGAAGATATGTTAGTTGCAAAAGGAATCGCTTCAGGAAAAGAAATATCGGTTTTAGCACTCGGATTTATTATTTCCGGTCATGCTATTCACCATCAAAATGTTATTAGAGAAAGATATTTGTAGGTTAAAAAACAAAACAAGTAGATATTTATCTGTTGTTGCCGTTAATATGAATTTCACGATTCAGATTCAGTGGAAGCATATACTTCGTTCTAACTGGAGAACCATTCTTTTTTCCTGGCTTCCATTTAGGAGATTTTTTCAGAACTCTAGTATATTCTTCACCAGTTCCATAGCCAGCGTCTTGAATTATTTCAATTTCAGATATATAGCCATCTTTTTCAATAACAAATACTGAAATAACTTTACCTTTAATTCTTTCATCTGGAAAACGAAAATTTTTAACCATAAATCGACCAAATTTTTCCATACCGCCCGGAAATTCAGGTTTTATATCTACGTCATCTATTTTATAAATAGTATCTCTAGTGGATTCTTGACAATATCCAAAAATTGAAATGTTTACAAGTAAAACACAAAAAAGGACTTTCATAATTTCTAATTTATAAATTTGTATTTAAAATCTACGTTTTTCATAATATTCCGCCAGCGATACCTATTTTACTTCTAAATCAGTTTTTTTAATCCACAATGAATTTTTAATTGGATTATGGTTTTCAACTCTAAATTCATCTAAATTTTTGTCAAATAAAACTAAAACTCTTCCGTCGTTAATTTCTCTGACATCAATTACTTTTCCTTTTTCTCCAATCAATTTCCAGTAATTTTCATTATCATTAATTCTTTTTGTTGGAGCCAAAGTTCCTAAGAATAATTTTAGTTTAATTACAGTATTTTTTTCTATTTTCATTTTTATATAAACAAAAACAAACTAAAAATTCGGACTCAAATTATATTTTTTGTAGAAATTATCTAAAGCATCAACGACTTCCTCAGCAGTATCTACTATTTTTATCAATTTCATATCATCTGGAGAAACCGTTTTTTCGCGTTCAATCATAACTTGTTGCACCCAATCCATCAATCCAGTCCAGAAACTAGTTCCCACTAAAATAATAGGGAATTTTCCAATTTTTTTCGTCTGAATCAAGGTAATCGCTTCAAATAACTCGTCAAGTGTTCCAAAGCCACCA
Source organism: Flavobacterium swingsii (assembly GCF_900111965.1). Lineage (GTDB taxonomy): Bacteria > Bacteroidota > Bacteroidia > Flavobacteriales > Flavobacteriaceae > Flavobacterium > Flavobacterium swingsii. The sequence goes on from NZ_FOJT01000006.1 coordinate 113,311, forward strand.
GGCATCACTACAAAACCCTGAGAATATTTTACAAACATAACTTTGCGCACAAAGAAATAATCAAAATTTAGGTTCTTGTCTTTATCAATATAAGGATTAAAATGTTGTTCGAAAGGTAATTCGATATTCAATCCAACCGAAGTTCCTTCGCCACGATGTGCACCTTTGTTTCCGGCTTCCATAATACCAGGACCACCACCAGTAATCACACCATAACCAGCTTTACTTATTTTGTAAGCAATATTTTCGGCCAAAATATAATATTTATCCTCTGGTTTTGTTCTCGCCGAACCAAAAATAGACACACAAGGTCCAATTCTCGCCATGCTTTCGTAACCATTTACAAACTCGGACATAATCTTAAAAATCGCCCACGAATCGTTCGTACGAATCTCATTCCACGTTTTTTGCTTCAGTTTGTCTTGTATTACTTTGTCTTCGTCGTTATCAAAATCTTCTAATCTCATCTTTTTTTATTTTTTAGGAGCTATTTCCTGCTTTCCACTATATCTTTTCCTTGCTAAAGAAGCAAGAAAAAGGATATCGTTCCAATCAGGGCTAGGGCATTAGTATTCAAATTCTATTTTCGGTAAAAAACAGCCAGCTAAAGTAATTCTTTTTTCAAAAACTGAGCTGTATAACTTTTTTTATTTTTCGCAACTTCTTCAGGAGTTCCTTTAGCCACCACATTTCCGCCACCTTTTCCGCCTTCGGGACCAATATCTATAATATAATCCGAGAGTTTTATCACGTCCATATTGTGTTCTATAATCAGGATGGTATTTCCTTTATCTACCAATCTATTAATCACGTCCATCAAAACCCGAATATCCTCAAAATGCAAACCCGTTGTGGGTTCGTCGAGAATATAAAACGTATTTCCTGTATCTTTTTTAGACAATTCTCCAGCCAGTTTTATACGCTGTGCTTCGCCACCAGAAAGCGTGGTGCTTTGCTGACCAAGTGTAATATATCCCAAACCAACATCTTGTAAGGTTTTTACTTTTCGGTGTATTTTCGGAATCATTTCAAAAAACGGAACAGCCTCATCAATCGTCATATTCAACACATCGGAAATTGACTTTCCTTTGAAACGTATTTCCAGTGTTTCTCTGTTAAAACGCTTGCCTTGACAGGTTTCACATTCTACATAAACATCGGGTAAAAAACTCATTTCGATAGTTCTTACACCAGAACCTTCACAGGTTTCGCAGCGTCCGCCTTTTACATTAAAACTAAATCGTCCCGCTTTATAACCACGAATCATACTTTCGGAAGTCATTGTAAACATATTCCTGATTTCGGTAAAAACTTCGGTATAAGTAGCAGGATTCGAGCGCGGTGTTCTTCCAATCGGACTTTGATCTATATCAATAACTTTATCGATATGTTCTAAACCTTCAATTTTTTTGTACGGTTTTGGTTTTTTGACACCATTAAAATAAAAGGCATTCAGAATAGGGTAGAGCGTTTCATTTATTAATGTCGATTTTCCTGAACCCGAAACTCCAGTCACACAAATTAATTTCCCCAAAGGCAATTCTATCGAAACATTTTTTAGATTATTTCCAGTTGCACCAGTCAGTTTTAGGAATTTTCCGTTTCCTTCACGACGTTTTTTAGGAATGTCAAATTTCATTTTTCCATTCAAATATTGAGCAGTAATTGTATCACCTTTTAGTATTTCCGAAGGTGTTCCTTTGCTGATTATTTCGCCACCGTATTTCCCTGCTTTTGGACCAATATCAATCACATAATCAGCGCGTTCTATCATGTCTTTGTCATGTTCTACAACGATTACCGAGTTGCCAATATCTCGTAATTGTTCTAACGAATGAATCAGTTTTTCGTTGTCACGTTGGTGTAAACCAATACTTGGTTCGTCTAGAATATACAAAACACCAACCAATTGCGATCCTATTTGAGTTGCCAAACGAATGCGTTGTGCTTCGCCACCAGAAAGCGATTTCGAGCTTCGGCTAATGGCGAGATATTCTAAACCAACATTCATCAAAAAGTTTAATCGGTCTTTAATTTCCTTAATAACTTCGGTAGCAATTCGCTTTTGTTTGTCTGACAAATGATTTTCTAAATCGTGAAACCAAGCCGTCAAATCCGAAATATCCATATTGGACAAATCAGCAATATTTTGTTCGTTTATTTTAAAATAAAGCGATTCTTTTTTCAGTCGTGAACCTTCGCAAGTAGGACAATTTACTTCATCCATAAATTCTTTTGCCCAACGTTTTAAGGTCGATGAACCCGAATCGTCGTGTTGCGATTTTATAAATGCTGAAATTCCTTCAAATTCAATTTTGTATTCTTTGGTAACTCCAGCAGTTTTTGATGTTACGGAGAATTTTTCTTTTCCACCATTTAGAATCATTTCCATAGCTTCGTCGGAAATGGTTTCGATAGGATCGGTTAATTTGAACTCAAACTTTTCGCCAATAATTTCCAATTGTTTAAAAATCCACGAACTTTTATATTCTCCCAAAGGAGCAAAACCACCAACTTTTATAGATAATTTAGGGTTTGGAATTATTTTTTTGATGTTTATTTCATTAATTGTTCCCAAACCGTTACAATCAGGACAAGCTCCTTTTGGCGAATTGAATGAAAACAAATTTGGTTCAGGATTCTGGTAGGAAATTCCAGTTGTTGGACACATCAAGTTTCTACTAAAAAATCGAACTTCGTTTGAATCTTGATCCAAAACCATCAATACATTTTCGCCATAATGCATCGCAGTATTAATACTTTCAGATATTCTTTTCTGCACATCTTCGGAATCATCTACTACAATTCGGTCGATAACGGTTTCAATATCGTGGGTTTTGTATCGGTCAAGTTTCATTCCTGTGGTAATGTCTTTTACTTCACCATTTATACGAACTTTCAGGAAACCTTGCTTGGCAATTTGCTGAAATAATTCGGCATAATGTCCTTTTCGAGCACGAATAATAGGAGCGAGGATGTTGATTCTTTTTCCAGAGAAATCTTTGATAATTAAATCCTTGATTTGCTCGTCAGAATAGGAAACCATTTTTTCGCCTGTGTTGTAACTGTACGCATCGCCAGCACGAGCGAAAAGCAAACGAAGGAAATCATATATTTCGGTAATGGTTCCTACTGTAGAACGTGGCGATTTAGAAGTTGTTTTTTGTTCGATAGCAATTACGGGCGACAAGCCATCAATCTTGTCGACATCGGGACGTTCTAATCCGCCTAGAAATTGTCTGGCGTAAGCCGAAAAAGTTTCTATATAACGGCGTTGTCCTTCAGCATAAATGGTATCGAAAGCCAAAGATGATTTTCCCGAACCAGAAAGCCCAGTAATAACTACCAATTTTTCACGAGGAATGGAAATGTCTATATTTTTGAGATTATGAACGCGAGCGCCAATAACTTCGATGGTATTATCGTTTTCTAACATAGTTGTTGTAAAAAAACAAAGATACAATTTTGATGCTTCTTTTAAAAATTGATTTGAAAAGGAATTTTTATATTTTTTTCATCTGTTGTAAACAAAAAGCTCTTAATTCTTCAAAAAACAAAGTAAATTCTTCTTCAAATTCTGAATAAAATTCTTGTAATTCGACAACAGCTTCTTGCATATTGGCTCTGTGCTTTGTGCGATAATCCATTTGGAACAAAATCATTTCGATTCCTGCAATTGTGCCATAACTTGTTAACCAATTTCTTTCGGTCATATAAGGCAAAAGATTTCGAGTTTTTTCGGTTAAAATGGCATAATTATCTTCTAGCGATTTATAGAAATTAGCAACATAATCATCCAGTTTTTCATCGGAATAATTACTCCAATTTTTAGCCAAAAAATGATCGTATAAAATATCCATAATTACGCCAGCATAATGTCCGTATTTTTCGTGCAAACGGTGTTTGCTTTTTCTGTAAATAGGGTGCGCATCGGTAAAAGTATCTATATGACGGTGCAAAATAATTCCGTTTTTCACATCTTCTGGAAAATTCATATAATCATTCCCACGAATACCATCAGCCATAAAATTGCCGATTTTTAGTAAATCGTTATTTCCAGAAAGGAATATGTGAGCGAGATAGTTCATTTTAAGAGGCGCTAAGGTTCTACAGCATCTAAGTTGCAATGGTTTTTGTAAATATATAAAAAAACTTAGTGCCTTTGTACCTTTGTAACTTAGAACATTTTTATATTTGTGTGAATTTAAAATTCATCATTTAAAATTTATAATAAAAAACACAATGACTTTAATAAAATCAATATCAGGAATTCGTGGAACTATAGGTGGAAAAGTTGGAGACAATTTGACTCCAGTCGATGCTGTAAAATTTGCTTCGGCTTACGGAACTTTTCTAAAACAAAATAGTAACAAAGACAAACTAAAAGTAGTAATAGGTCGTGACGCTAGAATTTCAGGACCAATGATTCATAATTTAGTAATGAATACTTTATTAGGTTTGGGAATTGATGTTATCGATTTAGGACTTTCTACCACGCCAACAGTCGAAATTGCTGTTCCTTTAGAAAATGCCGATGGCGGAATTATTCTTACCGCTTCTCACAATCCAAAACAATGGAATGCTTTGAAGTTATTGAATGCCAAAGGCGAGTTTTTAAGCGGAGATGATGGTGCAAAAATTCTAGAAATTGCTGATGCCGAAGCTTTCGATTTTTCTGATGTAGATACTTTAGGTGAAATTACCATCAATGATTCCTATATGGATATTCATATTGATGAAGTTTTGAATTTGCCATTGGTTGATGCAGAAGCCGTTGCCAAAAGAAAATATAAAGTAGTAGTTGATGCCGTAAATTCTTCGGGAGGAATCATTATTCCTAATTTGTTAGAGCAAATGGGAGTAGAAGTAGTAAAATTATATTGCACACCAAACGGACATTTTCCACACAATCCGGAACCGTTAAAAGAGCATTTGGGTGACATTTGCAAATTGGTTCTTGAAGAGAAAGCCGATTTTGGAATCGTTGTCGATCCAGATGTTGATAGATTGGCATTTATATCTAACGACGGCGAAATGTTTGGCGAAGAATATACTCTTGTGGCTTGTGCCGATTATGTTTTGAGTAAAACACCAGGAAATACGGTTTCTAATATGTCATCATCTCGTGCTTTGCGTGATATTACCAACAAACACAACGGAAGCTACCAAGCCAGTGCTGTTGGAGAAGTAAATGTGGTTGAATTGATGAAAAAAACGAACGCGATTATTGGTGGTGAAGGAAACGGTGGAATCATTTACCCAGAATTGCATTACGGTCGTGATAGTTTGGTTGGAGTTGCTTTATTTTTAACTTATTTAGCCAATCAAGAGAAAACAGTGGCCGAATTAAGAGCGAGTTATCCGCAATATTACATGAGCAAGAATAAAATTGAATTGACACCACAAATAGATGTCGATGCGATTCTAACTGCCATGACTGAAAAATATAAAAACGAAAATATTACCACTATAGATGGTGTAAAAATAGATTTTGCAGAAAACTGGGTTCATTTACGAAAATCGAATACAGAACCTATTATTCGTATTTATACCGAAGCGGCAACACAGCAAGAAGCCGATAAATTGGCTTTACGAATTATTGATGAGATTAAAGTAATCGCTGGAATTTAGTAAAAGAGAAAAAACACCTGACAGTTTTCAAACACCTGTCAGGTGTTTTTTTATTTTGGAATTTCATCAAAATTGACCATCCAATCGATACCAAATTTGTCGGTAAACATACCAAAATACGCTCCCCAAAAGGTTTTATTCATTGCCATAGTTATACTTCCTCCAGCAGAAAGTCCGTTAAATAATTTGTCGGCTTCAGCTGTGCTTTCTGCATTTATAGAAATTGAAATGTTATGACCAAATTGTACATCACCACTTTGAGAATTGCTATCGCTTCCCATGAGTATAGTTTCTTTCCCGATAGGTAAGGAAACATGCATGACTCTGTTCGCATCAGCTTCAGATAATTTTGGTGTGTTTTCATCGGCGGGCATATCGCTAAACTTTCCTATGTAAGGAAATTCGCCTCCAAAAACTGATTTGTAAAAAAGGAATGCTTCTTCGCAATTTCCGTTGAAAATTAAATAAGGGTTTACTGTTGCCATTTTTTTATTTTTTTAGAGGTTTTTATTTTTCTGAAAGTGTTTTTACCATTTCTAATCCGTTTGGGAAAGTATTTTTGAAATAATCTACATATTTTTCGAGCGTATCTATTTTTACTTCTAGAATAATAGTCGAATTATTTTGAGTTAATCGATACGTTTCTAAAGAGCCAGTCCATTCATTACTTTCGTCATCGATAGGCATTGCTTCAAAATTTTTTATAGTGCTTAAATGTTTGAAAGCAATGTATTCATTTTCTATTTTTTTATCAATAATACTATTCATCCCCTCGCCATTTGGAGAAAGAAAATGAATTTTATCTCCTTCGTTCCAATTGCTTACCGCATAAGTTCCTTCGCAAAAAACATTGGTCCATTTTCTGTATGTTTCATCATTCCATAATGTATTCCAAACTTTTTCTTTGGGTGCATTTATCTCAATTTTGAATTCTAATGTTGTCATATTTTTTTATTTTAAAAATGCATTACTCGTTATTCAAAATTACTAAATAAATATTTAATGCCATAAAGTAGAAAGTAAATAGAGATAAGGCTTTATGACCTTAAAAACTTTATGACTTGTGACTTTTTGGAATATCTAAAAAAATGTATCTTTGAAGCCAAATTAAAACATCATGATTGCTACCGAAGCTTCAACTCAATTAGAACAATATTTTCAACAGTTCCGTAATAATATTATTGGTATTAATCAGGAATTTGAGTCGCCTTTTGGTACACAAAAAATAATTTATACCGATTGGACTGCCAGCGGTCGTTTGTATCGTCCAATAGAAGAAAAACTGATGAACGAATTTGGTCCTTTTGTAGCCAATACTCATACCGAAACTACTGTTTCGGGTACCGCAATGACTATGGCTTATCATGAAGCAAGGCATATTATAAAACACCACGTAAATGCAAATGATGATGATGTTTTGATAAATGACGGAACAGGAATGACAGGCGTGATAAATAAATTTCAGCGTATTTTGGGACTTAAAATGCCCGAAAACCTAAAAGAATTTGCAAATATCCCTAAGGAAATAAAGCCTATAGTTTTTATTTCTCACATGGAACACCATTCGAATCAAACTTCTTGGCTAGAAACTATTGCTGATGTTGAAGTAATTCCTTCTTGCGAGCAAGGTTTGTTTTGTATGGATAATCTTAAAATATTATTAGAGAAATATAAGGATAGAAGTTTCAAAATTGCCTCAATTACATCGTGTTCTAACGTGACGGGAATAAGAACGCCTTACCATGAAGTTGCAAAGTTAATGCATCAAAATAAAGGGGTTTGCTTTGTCGATTTTGCTTGCTCAGGACCTTATGTTTCTATCGATATGCATCCAACAGATTCAGAAAGTTATCTTGATGCTATTTTCTTTTCACCACACAAATTTTTGGGAGGACCAGGAACTTCGGGCGTATTAATTTTTAATAAAAATTTGTACAAAAATAACATACCAGATTGTCCAGGAGGAGGAACCGTTTCTTGGACAAATCCATGGGGCGAACACAAGTATATAGATAATATTGAAGATAGAGAAGACGGCGGAACACCAGGATTTCTTCAGGTTATAAAAACAGCATTGGCTATTCAGCTAAAAGAGCAAATGGGAATAGATAATATTTTGAAACGAGAACACGAAATCGTTTCATTAGTTTTTGAAAGCCTTGGAAATATCGAAAATATAAATATTCTTGCCAGTCAGCACCAAGATAGATTGGGTGTCATTTCTTTTTATATTACCGATTTACATTTTAATTTAGGTGTAAAAATATTGAATGACAAATTCGGGATTCAAACTCGTGGCGGTTGCAGTTGTGCGGGAACTTACGGGCATCATTTGCTTCACGTAGATCAAGAAATGTCACACGATTTAGTTTGCCAAATAGATTCAGGAGATTTATTGCAAAAACCAGGTTGGATAAGAATGTCTATTCATCCAACAACTACAACTCCTGAAATAGAGTTTGTTTGTAATAGTATAAAAGCTTTGGCAGAAAACCACAAACAATGGTCTAAGGATTATGATTATAACCCAAAAAGTAATGAGTTTGTCCACAAAAAGGCTTTGAATAAGGAATTAGAAATGGTAAAAAGTTGGTTTAAAGTTTAAACTTTTTTCTTGTGTTTCCAGCGTTTGTGAGTCCAAAGATAATACTCAGGTTGTTCGTATATTTGTTGCTCAACACGATTCATAAACTCTTCCGATATTTTGTAGTTGGGAACGTTTTGAATGTCATCGGTTAGTACTTCTAAACTTGCTTCGTAGTAACCACGTTTTATTTTTTTTGTTTTTAAGAAAACAACATTCATATCGTATCTTTTAGCTAGAACTTCTGCACCAACATGAATAGGAGTTTCAATTCCCATAAAATGGTACCAATGCAAATTGTCAGACCATCTTGGTGTTTGGTCACTTGCAAAACCAAAAACTCCTAAATTTCCAGTAATAGCGTTTTCCTGAATCGTTTTTGATGTTTCTTTGGTTGTAATTAGAATGGCTTTAAATTTCGATCGAATGTCTTTTACCAGTTTATCAAAATATTTATTAGCAATTTTTTTATAAATACCATAACCTGTAAAATTGATATGATAATTCATAGAAACAACCCATTCGTAACTCGCATAATGAGCACACATTAGGGCAATACTTTTTTGTTTTTTTTCTAAATCTAAATAAACATCTAGATTATTAAATTTGAATCTTTTTTCTATTTCGGATTGAGAAATTGAGATTGTTTTTATCATTTCTAAAAACATATCACACATATGACGGAAAAACTTTTTTTCAATAACCAATCGCTCATTATCAGACAAGTGAGGTAAAGCCAAAGCTAAATTGTTTCGAACCGTTTTTTTTCGGTAGCCAATAATATAATAAACGATCAAATAAACACCATCAGAAAAAAGATATAATAATCGAAACGGAAGTATCGAAATGAGCCAAAGAATTGGGTAAAATAATAAGTATATAAGTAGTTGCATACAGTTATAAATTTAGGCAAATATACTTTTTATTCTCCTTTTAGTAACAATTCTATGTCAAATGCTTTTAGTATATTTACTTTCTAAATTTATTTATATATGAATGTTTTTTTGATACTTATAATAGCATCGAATGTGCTTTTTAGTTACAAAGGTTTTACTGATATTTCTTTTTTTAGAAAAAATGAATTTCACATAGGAAGTATTCGTGCAGGAGAACAAAGCAGAATGTTTTCATCGGCATTTCTTCACGGCGATTGGGGACATTTATTCTTTAATATGTTTACCTTGTTTATGTTTGCGCCTGTCGTTATCGAAAATTTAGGAAATACTTCTTTTTTACTAATTTATATGTGCAGTTTATTAGCAGGAAGTTTACTTACATTATATTTCCATAAAAATGATTATGGTTATCGTGCGATTGGTGCATCTGGAGCAGTTACGGGAATCTTGTATTCGGCAATTTTATTAAATCCGGATATGAGTTTGTATCTGTATTTCATTCCAATCCCAATTCCTGCGTATGTTTTCGGAATTGGTTATTTGTTATATTCTATTTATGGTATGAAAGCTAAAAATGATAATATTGGTCACACAGCCCATTTTGGTGGTGCAATTGGCGGATATTTAATCACAATTTGCAAAGAACCAATAATGCTAACTGAAAATACCAATATGGTTGTTTTGTTAGTCCTACCCATTATTTTATTATTTGTTTTAGAAAAAATGGGAAAACTATAGTTTGGCACGTCGTTTGTTTACTTAAGATTAATTTAAAAAGATAATTATGAAAAATTTAGTAGTAACATTAATAACATTTTTTACAGTGATGACATACGCACAAGATCAAAAAATGAATCAAATTCCTCAAATAACAGTTTCTGGCGAAGGAAAAATAAAACTTGTTCCAGACCAAGGAATCATTTCTCTTGGTGTCGAAAATACAGGAAAAGAAGCTGCCGAAGTAAAAAAAGCGAATGATATTATTATTGATAAAATTCTGAAATTTATAAAAAGCAATAATATTCCTGCTACCGATTTTCAGACTACAAATGTAAGTTTGAATAAGAATTACGATTACGAAAAAAAGAAATACAATTATGTAGCGAGCCAAACTGTTACAGTTACCTTAAAAGATTTAACAAAATACAACGAGTTTATGATGGGAATTACCGAAACTGGTGTAACCAACATACGTGGTGTCGAGTTTAAATCATCAAAAATGGAAACTTATGAAGCCGAAGCTAGAAAAAAAGCCATATTAAATGCCAAACAAAAAGCGTTAGATTATGTTTCGGTTTTAAATCAAAAAATAGGGAAGGCATTACTAATTTCGGACAATTCGCAAACATTTTATCCGCAACCCATGTTTAAAGGAGGTATGATGGCAATGGCTGAAGATGCATCTGCACCAAGAGAAACATTAGCCGTTGGCGAAATAGAAATAAACGCAAACGTTCAAGTAACTTTTGTTTTAGATTAAAAACTAAAGTTTAATGTATAAAAAAAACCTGTCTCGTTTTTTGGAATGAGACAGGTCTTTTATGAAATTTTTTAAAAAAATGTAAGCGATACAGTTGTTATGAACCGATGTTATGTGATGTTTTTATATTTTCTCTAGTTGAAGCTTTTTAATTTTGGATATGTCTAGTTCGTAATTGTTTACCCAAGTTCTGCAATAAGGAATTATAGAATCCGAAGTACCAAAATATATTTCTTTCAAACCTTCATCGGAGTATTGTACAATCATCACATCATCAGCTAAATTCAATGTTCGTTTATTAAAAGTAACAAACCCTGATTTTTGAGCTGTTGTTTTTACGCTAATTTTTCGATTATTTGAACATACTACATCATAGCCACGTTGATTTACTTGAGTAGCTAGAACTCCATTTGTTTTCGCAGCACAATAAAACTCTCCGATTCTTCCTAATAAATGCCGAACTTCTGTAGGTTTACAGCCTAATTGATTAATCTCAATATCTATAATTTGAAGATATTTATCTAAAAGCAATTTTATGTTTTCTATTTTCAATTTCAAGACTTTTTTGATTCTCGTTGGGCAAAATATCGCATAACGTTTCGCGGCTTTATCTAGTCGCAACTAATGGAAATTAAATTCCCCATTAGGAAAAACGAAGTTATGAAAAAAAGTGTTCTATAAATACAAAACTAGCGATTAGATAAAACCGCTGTTGTAAGCCGTTTTATTTTAGTAAATCTTCTGAAATTATTTCACAAAGCCTTTCTGTCCATACAAATCCGGTTGATGATATGTCCAAAACAAACCAACCTAAACCAACCGATAAATAAAGATGTTTTCTGATATGCTCGACTTTATTTAAGTCAATATTTTTCCAACCTTTTAATGCTAAAATATCACTCGTCGGTAATTTTTCTATTATAAATGAAACTCGCCAAAATTCATTTTTTGTAATGATTTCTTGCCCGAACAGATTTAATAATTTACCAATTAAAATTGCTTTAGATGATGATTCTATATTGTCAATTATTGCTATTAACTTTTCTCCAGCTTCTTTTTGAAAGTCATTATCTTCTAAATCTTCAATTAGCTGCAATCTTTTTTCTAGCGGTAATTTTGAAGATTCGTGCAGAAAAAGAAGAAGTTTATTTGAAAACCTATAATCTCTAATTGCAACTCCTGTCTTCCATATTCCACTAAGTACGCTAATTACGGGGATATCTTTTAGCAAACCATTCTTGAGAATTGAGTCTATTCCAACTTCTATTAGTTCACCTGAAACTTTTGTTAATTCTGAACTTTTGATAGTTTCTGTTAACGAAATTGATAATTGTTGCGTCTTTTCTATATTGTCGTCTTTCATTAGCAGAGTTTTAAAATGGCTTACAACTTATAAATTGTTGTAAAATAGTAACTCTATTTTTTAAATTTAGAAATTCCTTTTTTCAACCAAGTTTTGTATTCCTGAATGTTTGGCGTGTAAGGTGATTGACGCCTTTTTTAACAAAAATAGGAGTTTTTATTATAAGTTTTCTTGAAAAGTTTGAGTTATGTTTGGTTCTGCACCTCTTACATTAATAGCTCTTCCAGTAGAGTCGACAACAAAAGCCACAAAAGAAATATTATTAACATTTGCAATATTTGAAGGAACTGGAATTGTAAAGTTTTGAGTAATAGTTGCACCATTACTTGTACCTGATAGCGCAACGCCATTTACAAGATCTGTTAAACAAGATTTTAAAACATGGTTGTGTTCATAATTAGGAATAGGATTTATCCCGCCAAAAAAACTAGTTGCATTTGTTTGGTCAGCATATAAACCGTCTTCTAAAACATAAACAATTAGCTTTAATCCTGAAAAATTTTCAACAAATTTAATATTTACATCTAAATTTATATTCCCAGAAGCTACAGTTGAATTTAATGCGATTCCTAAATCTGAATTAGGCTTTATTAGATTTTTAATTTCAGTAGTAGTGGTTTCATTGTCCCATAATATGTTTCTATTTAACATTGCTGTTGGTAATCCAGAAACACCCATGGCTTGTTGTAAAGTATTAGCTGGAAAAATATACGGATCTGTATTCGGATTGTTAGCAATGTGTATTGAAACAGGATAAGCATCAAGGTGTTCTTCTTCAACTTTATCTAAACCAAATAAAACTCTAGGACAATACTGACACCATGTTCCTGTATAATCTTCAATTAAAACATTTTTTAAAAATTTTCCAGGTATAGGTTGTTCAACAACAGCTGTATTTACAGATTTGTCTTCCCAATCGTCTGAGATACAAGATTGGCTCATAATGCTTAAAAAAGCAGCTGTAATAATTAGTATTTTTTTCATATGATTATGTTTTTCAGTAGTTTGGTGTAAAGATAATGTTGCGAATTTAAAAAAAATTTTTTATAATGATGGAAATATCTTTTATTTGCTATAAATAACACACTTTAACAATGAAAAAACTAATTTTAACTCTAATGCTATTTGTTTCAGCGTTAGGGTTTTCACAAAAAAAACTACCAAGTTTAACACTTAAAAATTTAGAAGGAACTACTGTTTCTACAACTCAAGATTATAATGAAAAAGACAAAATTTATATGTTTTGTTTTTGGGCAACTTGGTGTGCACCGTGTATTCAAGAGTTAGATGCAATTAGTGAAGTTTATGAAGATTGGAAATCGCAATTAAACGTTGAGGTTATTGCTGTTTCAATTGACGATGCAAGAACTAATAAAAGAGTAAAACCATTAGTAAATGGTAAAGGTTGGGATTATTCTATCCTTTTAGATATTAACCAAGATTTTAAAAGAAGTTTAGGTATTTCTAACCCACCATATACAGCAGTTGTTAAAAATGGTGAAATAGTTTTTACCCAAAACGGACATACTCCAGGTAGCGAAAGTCATTTATTAGAACAGTTAAAAGCATTGAAATAATGAATAAAATATTAACCTACGCATTTTTATTTTCATCATTATTTGCATTTTCCCAAGAGGCAGATTCTACTAAAACAAAACTAAAATTTTTTGGAAGTTACGAAGGTAACGGACAATGGTATACCAACGACAAAAACAGAAAAATACAACATGATTCGGTTCCATTACGATCAAATAATTACTTAAATTTTAATGTTAATTACGGAAAATTTACTGTTGGAACACAAATAGAATCATACACTAACGAAGCTTTATTAAATTTTAATCCAAAATTTAAAGGAACAGATTTTGCTACTTATTATGCCAATTATAAAAGCAAAAAATTAGATGTTACTTTAGGTCATTATTATGTTCAGTTCGGAAGCGGTATGATTTTACGAACCTGGGAAGACAGAGCTTTAGGAATTAATAATGCTTTAAGAGGTACAAAATTAGTTTATTCACCTATTGAAGATGTTACTTTAACCGCTTTGTATGGAAGAGCTAGAACAGGTTTTGATGTTGCAAATAGTGATGTTTATGGGTTTAATACCGATATCAACTTAGGAAAATTAATTCAACTAAAAGCTTTTGATTTTAAATACGGTTTCAGTGCCGTAAGTAGATTTGAAGAACTACCTGAAAACGTTCAAAATTTTGAAGAATTGACTAATTTATTTTCAAACCGATTTGAATTTGGATTTAAAAACTACTATTTAAATACAGAATATGTTTTCAAAACTCGAGATGCAATAATTAAAGAAGGTAATTTAGATACTGATTTTGCAAAAGAAGGCAGCGCTTTGTTAGTAAATTTTGGATATTCAAAAAAAGGGTTAGGTTTTGATGCTACTTTAAGACGTGTTGAAAACATGCAATTATTAGCTCAAAGAAGTCCAGATAAATATGCAGCACTTTCAAGTACTAGTGTAAATTACAATGATAAAATATTAAATTTTGTACCAAGTTTAACCAAACAACATCATTCAAATTTAGCAAATATTTACGTTTATCAATCGCAATATCAAGTTGTTATGGATCAATCTACAGGAATAAATAAATTTGGAGAAATAGGTGGTCAATTAGACTTTTTCTACGACTTTAAAAAAGGTTCAGCTCTTGGAGGAGAATATGGTACAAAAGTAAATCTTAATGCGTCTTCATGGTTTAATTTGAAAGCAAAATACAGATATGTTAATAATGCTGGTGAAGATATTTATAATTATCAAACAGAATTGTTCCAAACAAACGAAAAATATTTTTCAGATTATAATGTTGAAATCACTAAAAAAGTATCTCGTAATTTCAGAACGGCATTTACTTACATCAATCAATATTACAACAACAAACAAATTCAAGGTATTTTCAATGAATATGTTGTAAATTCTCATACTGTTTTCTCAGAGTCAACATATCAATTATCGGGAACAAAATCTATTACTTTTGGATTAGAACACATGTGGGCTGATAATGACAGAAAAAATTGGGCTGGTGGAAATATCGAATACAATCATAATGAAAATTGGTCAGTATTTGCTATGGATATGTACAATTACGGATTTGATGAAAAAACGCATACTATTAGCGAAACAGATTTGTTTGACATTCATTTTTATAATTTTGGGACAGCATACAAAAATGGGAGTACGCGTATTGCTTTAAATTATGGTCGTCAACGTGGAGGTTTAGTTTGTGCAGGTGGAGTTTGCCGATTTGTACCGCCAAGTACAGGACTAGGAATTCAAATTTCTACTTCATTCTAAAATAAAATAATTTTAAAAACTCGGTTAGCCTTCTAACCGAGTTTTTTTTTGTTTAAAATCAAACTATAATTACATTCAGAAACTGCATGTAAATGAAGAAGTCTAAAATACTTGCATAGACTTTTATTTGGTCTTAAATCCAGCTAAAATATGCACTTTAGGGTGTTTTCTTTGGTTCATAAAAACTAAGTCATGTATTTCACAAATTACAGAATTGAAGTTTGCAAACCAAAATTGAGCGGTTTCGTGGTCACCACAAAAAAAAATATTATTTGTTATTGATTATTAAATACTCAATTTCCTCACTTTGTTTAATATTTGATTTAGAAATTAGAAACGCATTAAATAGATTATTTTTTTTAATCTGAAATCAGAATTTGATTCTGAATGAACAAATTAAATCATTAATTTTTAGTAAATTTATACTGATTTTCAGTTAAATAAGTTACGATTATGAAAAAAAATAATTTTTTACTGCTGATTATTGTTTTTCTGTTTTTTTCCTGCAAAAAAGAAATTACACCAAACAAAGAAGTAGTAATTGGAAAAAAAAGTATGAGTTGTGCACCTCCAACTGTTGATGCGAAATGGTACACTTCAAACAATAAAGCACCTTTGTTTGAAGGACTTGATGTTGTTAATTATCCTATCAGTACTAAAAATCAAGAAGCTCAAAAGTATTTCAATCAAGGTCTAGCTTTATCCTACGGGTTTAATCATGCAGAAGCTGCTCGTTCCTTTTATTATGCAACTAAACTTGATCCAGAATGCGCCATGTGTTTTTGGGGATTTGCCTATGTTTTAGGGCCAAATTATAATGCTGGTATGGAACCAGATAATTACGAAAGAGCCTATAAGGCCATTCAACAAGCGATAAAATTGCAAGATAAAGCTACAGAGAAAGAAAAAGCTTTAATTCAAGCTTTAGCGAAACGATATGTTCCCAAACTGGTTGACGACAGAAGCAAGCTCGATATTGCTTATTCCAATGCGATGAAAGAAGTCAATGCTAAGTTTCCGGATGATGTGGATATTAATGCGTTGTATGCCGAGTCGGTAATGGATTTGCATCCTTGGGATTTATACGAAAAGAATGGAACTTCTAAAAAATGGACGCCAGAAATAGTCGCTTTATTTGAAAAAATACTCAAAAAAAATCCAAAACATATTGGAGCCAACCATTTTTACATTCACGCAGTAGAAGCTTCGAATACGCCACAACGAGCGAATGCTTCAGCTAAATTTTTTGATGATGGAAATGCCAAATCTTTAGGACATTTGGTTCATATGTCTTCTCATATTTATATCAGAACGGGAGAATATCATAAAGGAACTTTGGCTAATATTAACGCTGTTAAGGTAGATAGTAATTATGTTACCATGTGCCACGCGCAAGGTGCTTATCCGTTAGCCTATTATCCGCACAATTATCATTTTATGGCGGGAACAGCCACTATGGAAGGCAACTCAAAATGGGCTATGATTGGAGCTAATGAAACTTCAAATCATGTACATCCAAAATCTATGATTGAACCTGGATGGTCAACGCTACAACATTATTATGTGATTCCGTATTATGTGGCAGTGAAATTTGGTAAATGGGATGATATTCAAAAAATGAAATTGGTTTCCGATACTTTAAAATATCCTGTGGCAATCTCTCATTATGCGAGAGGAATGGCTTATTTGGGTAAAAATAATTTAAGAATGGCTAAAGCCGAATTCCTTAGACTCGATGTTTTGGCGAATGATAAATCCCTTGAGAAAATGACCATTTGGGAAATCAATTCGATGTCGAGTATTGTTCAAATTGCTTCCAAAGTTCTAAAAGCAGAAATTTTAGCTTCTCAAAGAAACTATACTCAGAGCATTAATCTGTTGCAAAAAGCAGTGGCTATAGAAGATGGTTTAAATTATAATGAGCCGCCGGATTGGTTTTTTTCGGTAAGACATCATTTGGGAGCCATACAAATTGAAGCTGGAAAATATGATGATGCAATAAAAACATATGAAGAGGATTTAAAAAGATTACCAAAAAACGGTTGGGCACATCACGGATTGAAATTGGCTTATGAAAAACTAAACAACAGAGCTAAAGTTAAAGAAATGGAAAGACTGATTGCTAAAAGTTGGGCCACTGCCGATGTAAAAATTACAACTTCAAGGATTAAATAAAAAACGCTAATTTTAAGGATTTTTTATTTTCAATAGTCAATGCAAGCCCTGAAAAATCAATTTGAAACTCAATTATTTTTTCAAATTCAGGGATGATATTCATTTTAAAATAATCAACTAATTCTTCTCGACCAACTACAAAATATTTGTTTCGTTTTAATTTTGATAAATATCTTGAAGCCTTATTTGAAAATCTCATTTTTATTCAGTTAAAGTGCCGCACAACTTCATAGTACATGTGATTTAGTTAAATAAAAAAGAGTGAACCCGTTTGAGTTCACTCTTCTTTAATTTATAAAGCAAATTTATTAATTATATCTGTAAGTAAATTTCACTTTATTTCCAACTTCATTTCCATTTGCATCTAGTTGAAATGCTTCTAATACATAATCTACAGCTGTTGCAGGAGAAACAGGTTGAGCAGTATTTTGAAATTTATTAGCACCACCAGTTCCAACAGTTCCGTTTGCAGGAACTATTATTTGAGCTTCATTATTTCGAGGATATGAATTACCAACTGTTAATGCAGTCCCTAATAAACAAACTCCATCATTTATATTAGGGCCATAACAAAATGACACAGAACCTGTATCAGGAACTCCTGATAAAGAAACCAATCTTATTTTAACTTTCATTTCTGATGATGAAGTATTCTTAAAATAAAATTTTAATGCATTTGTTGGATCAACTAAACCAGCAGTACCGCTAAAATTAACAACACTGTTATTTGTAATTTCTGTGTTTGCTGGATAATTATAAATTTTCAAGGTGTTAGTATCTGTAATTGGTGCTGTAATTGGTGCCGCTGCTTCAGGAGTATCGTCCTTTGAACAACTAATAGTAGCTAAACCAATAAGTAATAGCATTGCTAATTTTTTCATAAGATTTGGAATTTAAATTATTTAATTATTATTGTTATTTGTTAGGAAAACAAGAAGTAAAAAATTTACTTCTTGCTTTTTTTAAAAATTTGTAAAATCTTAATTTAAGATGATTTTTTGTGTGAATTCTGCACTCTCATTTGAAACTTTTACTAAATACATTCCTTTTTCTAAAGAAGACAAATTCATTTGAGAATCATTACTCACTTGGTTCATTGTGAATACTGTTTTACCAGTAACATCTGAAACAACCACATTTACAGGAGATTCTGTTCTAATCTTAACAATTCCATTTGAAGGATTTGGATACAATTTAATTTTTGAAGCTAAGCTATAATCGTTTGTAGATAGAGCTTGTGTAGCGATAGTAGATTGCATTACAATTTTACCAGCATCATTTTGTATAAATGCGATAACTTCTAAATCTGACATTTCTTCAATGTGTAATCCAGATAAATCAGCAATTAATGTAGTTGATGTTGGAGTATTGTTAACAAAGTTTACAGTGGTACCATTTCCATCAGGCATCATTTTCATTAATACATGTTTAAATGAAGTTTCACCGTTAGTAGCAACATTACCCGTTGTTAATTTTTCAACTACTGCAACATGTATTTTATATGTTCCAGTTAGGTAAGGTGTAGCATTTACATTAACTGTCATAGTAGTACCTACTAAATCTTTGGTTGCACTCATAGTAAAATATGAAGGAACTGTAAGTGCCGCATTTTGTGCTGTTTGTAATAATGCGGTACTACCAACAGTTGAAACCTTTTTATCTATCAATAAGGTTGGAGCACCACTTATACCATAATATATTCTTCTAGTATTTACATCTGCAAAAAAATACGGATCACCAGCACCTGGCCAATTCACTTGGTATGAGATAAATGAGTATTTACCATCATTTGAAGCGGTATTATAAAATGGTGTAAAAACATTTGTATTAAAGCTTGCACAAGGAGGACAAGTTGAACTTGAAAATTTCTCATATAATGGTAAACGAGGAGTAGTATTGCTTGCAACTGAAACTGCTTTTGTAATTTGATCATTTGAAGCATTAGAATCTCCTGAACCACCATTTATATTAGATACCCATACTTTTAATGAATAATTCCCTGGTGTAGCTACCCATTGGTTTGCATGGTTGTAATTATATGTTGCGTTCGGTGCAATATTCAAACCTGTTATATTTTGCGTATATATTGTTCCAGAATCTGCCTGCCATTTTAAATCCATAGAGGTAATTGGTGTAGAACCATAATTCTTAATTTGACCAGTTATCGCTTTCGATCCAGCTAATTCAATAGAATTAATAACAAAAGTCTCTAAAGAGGCATCAATTGGAGTAATTTGATCAACGTTAATGTCATCAATAAAAATATTATAACCGTATTTACTTGTTCCTCTGATATTAATATAACGTGTTCCTGTTAGAGCGCCTGCAATATCAAAAGAATAACTATACCAACCCTCTGCCGGAACAACAGGTGCTGCTGTAGTTAGCCTATTTACGGTACCTAAAAGAGTCCCACCTGCACCAGCTGCAGTGTGAATATAAACATCTATTTTATCTAGTTCTGGTCCAGCAGGATCTCTGTACATTTTAAATTTTACTCTATAGGTTGCACCTGTAAAATTGATTGCAGGAGAAGACAAAATAGCAGTTGTGTTATTAGCTAAATTATAAGAATCAAATTTTGCCATACCAGTACCTTCAAACGGAGAACATGTAGGAGTTCCTCCTGATGTTACTCTTGTCCAAGTAGTAGTAAGAGGAGTAGTCCAACCCAAGGCTGTATTAAAATTTTGTGAGTGTATTTGTGCCTCTGCCAGAAAAGCAACAAATAAAAAAATCAGTGTTAAAGTAATTTTTTTCATTTTTAGAAGTTAGTTGGTTAATTTGTATGCAATTATACAAAATGTTTTATACAATTGTTATAAAAACAAACTTATATTTATCAAAAATTTATTTTTTTCATAACAAAGCCTACAAAAACATTGAAAACAGTAGGTTTTGTACTTATTTTCAATATTTAATAATTATTAAATAAGTTGAAAGTTTGAAAGTCGTAAAGTCAAAAGAATAACATCAATAAAAATAGTTTAAAATCAGTGCATTAGATAGTTTTATCCGATTTTAAAATGCGACATTATATTTTTTTGGGTTATTACTTACTTCCAATTATATCAGAACGATATATCCTTAAATTTGCAAGAGAAAAGTCATTAAAAGATGACTCGGCTTTATGAGCTGCGAGTTTTGAAACTTATCAATTATGCTTAATCACAAGTTGTTAATGAGTTTATCCATTCTTCAATTAGTCGCACTCCTTCTTTGTGTTTAATTGTTCGACCCAAAGGAGGCATCATAAAGTTAGTATCTGTGGTAGTGTTTACTCGATAATGTAAAATAGATTGGGTATAATCTCCTATATATACAATCCTGTCTCGATATCCTACTACTGAATGTTCTGCTGTCAAACAAACTCCCATGTATAATGGCGTTGTAGTTTGATTGAAAGAGAAACGTAAATTAAAATGATCTGCTTCGCCACCAGTTACATGACAATGTGAACAATTAGAATCAAAATACGAACGTACTCTTAAATTTAATGATTGTGTCGTGTCTTTATAATCTACAACAGATACTATTGAAGCAGGTAAATTATTTTCTAAGTAACCAAATTCTATCAGTTTATTTAATTGATTTTTTGTTCCCTCAGAATAAGAATAATTACTGTTTAGGTTTTGGGGTTTTATTCCAATAGGAAGAACTTCAGTAAGATTATTTACTCCATGACATCTTTTGCAATCTAATGTTGTTGAAGGAATTTTATAATCAATGGTCTGTATAATGTTGTTCTCATCTTTCCAAGAAACAGGAGTTGTTGAACCATCAGTTTGTAAGAAAGCATCGCTTTGTTGGCTATCCCAAACATATTCTGCAAAAATCCAACCATCAGATTTGCGAATCATCACGCGTGTTTCTATAATTTTTGTACTATTGTTTGGTTGTACGTTATTGTAATAAAAATTCTTTATAAGTGCTGCACCAACGGGCAAATTTAAAACATTCCCATCGCCATTGTAAGTTGCTTTAGCCCCTTTTGGTAACCAAATAAAACGCTTCTTTATAGCATAATCAGTAAAAAGTTCACTGGTAGGTTTGTATGGAATAACTCCATAAGAAGGCGTAAGGTTTTTAATTACTCCTTCAAAGAATTTATAATCCGACAGTTTTGCATAGGGCACTTGTGTTAAATCGAGAATGACAGGAGACTCCAAAGCGACAGTAGGAACTATAGGAACATAATTATCATCATCGTCATTACATGAAATAAAAAATGGTAAAAAACCAACTAATAAAACTACTATTAATCTTTGATAATTTACCATTTTTTTTATTTTTTAAATTTAGAAATTCCGTCTTCTAACCAAGTTTTGTATTCCTGAATGTTTGGCGTGTAAGGTACAGCTTCGTTTAATTTTTTTTCATTTAAATCTATCAAAACATAATATGGTCTTGCATTTGTACCATAGTTCAATCGTTGAAATTCGCTCCATTTCTGACCAACAGTCGTAACTTTGTTTCCCGTTTCTTTAGAAATGTATTGTTCATTTTCGGGTAACTCTTTTCTATCATCACCATAAAGTGAAATTAATACAATCTCATTTTTAAGTATTTTTAAAACCGTTTCGTCAGACCAAACATTGTTTTCCATAACTCTACAATTCTGACATTGCTTTCCTGTAAAATCTATCAAAATTGGCTTGTTTACTTCTTTTGCATAAGCCAAACCTTGCTCATAATCTTCGAAAGAAACTAAATTATGAACACCCAAAACAGCATTTTTTGGTAATTCTGTCGTGTTGCTTGAAACTGTATTATTTCCAAATCCTTGTGGACTTTCGCTATAAGTACTTGGTGGCGGAAATGCCGAAATCATTTTTAGTGGTGCTCCCCAAAGTCCAGGAATCATATAAATTGTAAAGGATAATGTTATAACTGCCAACACCAATCGACCAACTGAAATATGATTTAGTGGACTATCATGCGGCAAGGTAAATTTACCAAATAAATATAAAGATAAGGCTCCGAAAATGGCAATCCAAATCGCAATAAAAACTTCTCTTTCTAATAAATGTAAATCTAAACCAATGTCTGCGTTAGAAATAAATTTCATTGCCAATGCGAGTTCTATAAATCCAAAAACGACTTTTACAGTGTTTAGCCAACCACCAGATTTTGGCAAATTACTAAGTAGGCTAGGAGCAAGAGCAAAGAACATAAAAGGTAAAGCCAATCCTAAACCAAAACCTAGCATTGCTATCGATAGAATTGTCGCTCCTCCATCAGAATTTAATGAGGTTCCCATTACCAAACCAATTGCTGGACCAATACAAGAAAAGGAAACAATAATTAAGGTTAATGCCATAAAAAAGACACCAATTAATCCGCCTTTGTTGGAAGCATTATCTACTTTATTTGCAAATTTGTTAGGAATTGTAATTTCGAAAGCACCAAAAAAGGATATGGCGAATATTGTAAATATTAGAAAAAAGAAAATATTCAAATAAACATTATTGGATATTTCCGCAAAAATATCTCTATTTATTCCTTCTATCAAATGGAACGGAATTGTAATTAACACACAAATGGCAACAATACAAAATCCGTAGAAAAACGCATTAAATTTCCCTTTAGATTTGCTTGTAGATTGTTTCAAGAAAAAACTAACCGTCATAGGAATCATAGGGAATACACAAGGTGTGATGGTAGCAAATAATCCTCCTAAAATTGATAACAAAAAGATAGACCAAATCCCATTATTTTCGCTTTTTTCTTCATTTTTTGGAGTAACAATTGGAGCGATTTCTTTTGCAATATCAGTTTTTACAGTTTCTGTTACTGCTGTAGATGAATCTATATTTTCAATAGCAATTACAGGTTTTGTAGCTTGAATTTCTGCTGATTTTGGAATTTCAAATTGAAATGATTTATTAGAATTAATACAAGATTCTTTACAAACTTGGTAATCTAAATCAACTTTTATGTTTTTTAAATTGGGATTTGTAACTTTTATTTTCTGAGTTAAAGTCACATTTTTCTCAAAATAAGTTTCATTTACTTCAAAAACATCATTAAAAGCAGTTTTTGTTTTACTTTCTTGAGTTTTCCCAACCAATTCGTAATCACCTTTTGTAAATTTTAACTCCGTTGGAAGTGGTCCGCCATCTGGTGTAAACTGTGAATAAACATGCCAACCAGCATCTATTTTTCCTTCAAGAATTAGGTTAAATTCTGTTTCAGATAATTTTTCAACTCGTGAGTTCCATTTTACTGGTTCTATAATTTGAGCTTGTGTACTTAAAAAAGTGAAAAATAGGAGTAAAGCTGCTAGTAGTTTCTTCATTATAATAATTCTAATTGTATACTATTTTTGGTTGTTTTATTTGCTATAAATCTTTGGTCTGCTCGTTTTCCAATTACCCAAACAATTTGATTGTTGGAACATAAAAGCCAAGTTTTTTCTTTTTCTATCAATGACATTTTTTCGTCTTTAAAGTACTTACTCAACTTTTTTTTGCCATTCATTCCCGATGGATAAAAAGAATCACCTTCGCTCCATTTTCTTATTGTTAATGGAAATTGTAATAAATCTTCATTCACAAATATAATTGAATTATTAGGAGCAAAAATGTCATTTACTTTACAAATATATAAATTTAAGGGAATTTTAACTTCTTTTTGTTCTTTTTCGATAAAATAGACTTCATTTTCTAATTCTTTTATTTCTTCTAAAATTAAAAAATCTCGGTTTTTTAGTAATCGATAATTTTTTGAAAATATTTGTTTTCCTGATTGAGATTCGACTAAATTATAAATATCCTCCCAAGCTGTAAAATCATATTCTCGCAACCATTGGTACAAATAGGATTTGTAATTGGGTAATTGATTCAGTTTTTTTAAATCAAAGGAAATTATATCATTATCTTCTTGTACTACTTGTTGATAAATCATAATCGAAGCATCTTCGACCATAATTTGTGATTCTTGCAAATAATTTTGTGTCTTTTGGAAGGAATCCAAAAAATTAGGATTCAATTCTTTTAATATTGGAATCAAATCATGACGAATTTTATTTCTCAAATATTTATCGGAAGCATTGCTCGAATCTTCTCTCCATTTTAGGTTGTTTACTTTGGCATATTCTTCTATTTCCGAACGAGAAAATGGTAATAATGGACGAATAATTTGTTCGTTTTGTTCAGGAATTCCTGTCAATCCATCTAAACCTGTTCCTCGAGTTAGATTTATGATAAAAGTTTCCAGATTATCATCAGCATGGTGCGCAGTAAGAATAAAATCGAAATTTTCGGTCTCTAACAATTCATAAAACCAATTGTAGCGAAGTTCTCGAGCGGCAATTTGAGTTGATAATTTATAATCTTTAGCAAAATTCTCAGTATCAAAAAGCGTTACAAACACTTCAATATTATGAGTAGAAGCATAATCTTGAACAAATTGCTGATCGCCAAAACTCTCTAAACCACGCAACTGGAAATTACAATGCGCAATGGCAATATTATAATTCAGTTCCTGAAATAAATGCAATAGTATCATACTGTCAATTCCTCCGCTTGTGGCCAAAAGAAGTTTTTTCTCCTTCAGAAAAGGAAAATTTTTAGATAGATGATTTTGTAGTTTTAAAAGCATTTTCAAAAGTAATTATTTAATTTAACTTAATACTTCTAACATGGCTTTAGCTTTTAACAAACATTCTTCATATTCATTTTCAGGAATTGAGCCAGCAGTAATGGCGCTTCCAACAGAAAAAGAAACATATTTTTCTTCCGAATTATGTAAAATACTACGAATCACGACATTAAAATCGAAATCGCCAGTAGGAGTGAAGTAACCCAATGCGCCACTGTACAAACCACGTTTTGTTTCTTCTAATTCTTCAATAATTTTCATTGCCGAAATTTTTGGAGCACCAGTCATACTTCCCATAGGGAAAGTAGTTTTCAGAATATCAATCGGAGAAGTTGTGTGAGAAACTTCCGAAACAACTGTTGAAATCATATGATGAACTTGTTTGAAAGTATAAATTTTGCACAATTCAGCAACTTGAACAGAACCTTTTGTGGCGGTATGTGATAAATCGTTTCGAACCAAATCGACAATCATCACATTTTCCGAGCGTTCTTTAGGGTTTTGTGATAATTCTAGTTTCGATTTTTCGTCTTCAATAACATCAGAAAATCGTTTTGAAGTTCCTTTTATAGGTTGCGAAATTATTTTTGTTTCTTCTTTTCGTAAATAACGCTCTGGCGATGCCGAAAGCAAATAATTTGTATTGTTTTTGAAAAACACAGAAAAGGGTGGTTCCGAAATTGTATTCAGTTTAGTATAAATTTCTAATGGATTTATTACGACATTTTCGGCAAAAAACTCCATACAAAAATTAGCTTCATAAATATCGCCACGATTGATATGTGTTAGCATTGTGCCAACTTTTTCTAAATATTTTTCTTTAGAAATTTGTTGTTCAATTTTGATATTAACATCACTAATGTCTTTTGATTCTTTACTTTGGATTATTTCTTCAAAATCATCTTCAACTTCATCATCACACATATTTAGGTATTGAATTTCGAGCTGATTTCCTTTCAATAAAAATATTTTTTTAGGCTGAAAGAAAAACAAATCAGGAAAATGCAAACCATCATAATTTTTAGAAAATAAATCTTCGGTATTGTTTTTTAAATCATACGATAAATAACCAAAAAGCCAATCTCGTGTTTGCGATTGGTATTGTTTTAAATATTCAAAAGCGTTGTAATAGTCAGTTTTTATTGATGTAAAAGCATCTACAGCCAAAACACAATCGTAGCCGGAATATTCTTGCGGATAATTATTACTGTCTAGAAAAACAACTTCTCTAAACTGATTTCCCCAAGCTAAAAGTTGCTTTTTAAATAAAATTGGATCTTGTAAATCCTTAAAAATAGATGTTCTCAAATCGAAAATGAATATTTAACAAAATTACAACATTTTACCTGTAATGAATCAAAGTTTTTGGCACAGTTTTTAGTACAGCTAGAATTATGTATTAACAAATAAATTCATATTAAATTATTGATTGAAAACTACCTTCAAAATTCTTTTTTAAAACAGTAACCTCAATTAATATTAAATATGAAAATCATGAAAAAAACTCCAACAATCGGCTTGGCATTATTACTGGTAGCTATTGCTTATTCTTGCAAAGATGGAGCTGCAGAATCACCAACTACCGAAGAATCTGCTTCTGCAATGGAAGAATCAATCGATGCAAAAGCAGCAACATCTTCATCGGCAGCAGTCGAACCCAAGAATTCTAAAAGAAAATTTGTTAGAACGGCCGACATTAAATTTAAAGTAAAAAACGTCCCGAAATCGACTTATGCCATTGAAGATGCGACGACAAAATTTGGTGGTTTTGTAACCTATACAAACCTGGAAAGCAACGTTTCTAGCAAAGACGAAACCAAGGTAAGTCAAGACAGTACGCTGGTTACCACAAAATTTACGGTCGAAAATAATATTACCATTAGAGTTCCCAATGCTCGATTGGATACGGTCATAAAAACCATTGCAAAACAAATAGATTTTCTCGATTTTCGAGTTATAAAAGCTGACGATGTTACTTTACAAATGTTATCGAATCAAATGGCGCAAAACAGAAGCAATAATTCCGAGAAAAGAATCGAAAAAGCGATTGATGATAAAGGCAAAAAATTAAATAATATTATCGATGCCGAAGATCATTTAGATGATAAAAAAGAACAAAATGATGCTAGCAAACTCGAAAATTTATCATTGAAAGATCAAGTGAATTTTAGCACATTAACATTACAAATTTACCAACGAGAAGCCGTAAAACAAGAAATGGTTGCGAATGAAAAAAGTATAAACGCATATCGTCCCAACATTGGTTTGCAAATTTGGGATAGCTTAAAAACTGGCTGGTTTATGCTTGAAGCCATTATTGCATTTGTCGTACAATTATGGGGAATCGCCTTAATTGCAATTTTGGGTTATTTTGGATATAAGAAATACTTTAAAAAATAAACCTTTTTGTCTTCCTGAGCGGAGTCGAAGGACAAAAAGGTTTCGACTCCGCTCAACCAGACAAAAATGTAAAAGCTATAAACCACTGGGAAACTGGTGGTTTTTTATTTATATTTGTGTTTAACAACTCCAAAGAATAATGAAAATAAAAACACTATTGCTTTTCGTATTTATTATAAATTATATAATTCCCTGTAAATCACAAAACACACAGCAAAATCAAGTAATTATTAGCGATACAACTTTTGTAAACATAAAAGATTATAGTTCTGATTTTATTTTAGACATGAAATATGCTACCGAAGATAATTTCTTAAAAACCAAAGTTTACGATTGCGAATCCTGTTTTTCACGTCTAAAAACGGTAAAATCCTTGATAGAAGCCAATGACGAATTTAAGAGAAAAGGCTACAAAATAAAGATCTTCGATTGTTACCGACCGATTGATGTTCAGAAAAAAATGTGGGCCATTGTTCCCGATGTAAATTATGTAGCGAATCCAACAAGAGGTTCAATTCACAATCGTGGTGGTGCAGTAGATATTACTTTAGTTGATGAAAATGGTATCGAGCTTGAAATGGGAACTGCTTTCGATTTTTTTGGCATAGAATCTAGCCACGATTACAGAGATTTTCCACGAAAAGTTTTGAGAAATAGACGATTACTCAAAAAAATTATGACACGAAATAATTTTGAATCTTATGATTCAGAATGGTGGCATTATAATTTAATAGATTCTAAAAAAGATAATTTATCTAATTTTAAGTGGAAATGTGAATAAAAATTGAATTATAACTAATATTTTTTTAATAATATATATTTAAGATTATTTTTGTTTCCGAATTCCTTTTATGATAACCACTGAAAACAAAAATGATATTATAATTTCTAACACTCCAATCATAGAATCAAGTAAAGTCCAAGCAAAACCTTCTTCCATATCTCCATTTACATTTCTATATTCAGGAGCAATTATCCAGTACCATTGAAAGAAAAGAATTGTTTTTGCAACTAAAAACCCAAAAATTGATGCAAAAGACAATTTCAAATAAATTGATCGAAAATTTTGAGTGTCGATTATTTTTCTGCTAAAAAAAGATGTTACAAATGATGCAATTATCAACGACAACAATTCCACTAAGTAACCAACTTCGTGATATTTAAATTGCTTTACAAAAGTTCTTAAAATATATTCGGTTACAAGAAATAGAATGAAAGCAAAAATCAGTTTGTTTTTCATGGTTTAAGCGATGTTTCTTAACAATTACTGCTAACTATTCGATACATGAAATATTATCAATAAAGAAATTTTCGGGTTCAAAAATACCAGTTATTTTTTCGCCACGAAGTTCTTTTTGTAATATGTAATCTTGGGTTTCGGAAGCTAATTTTATTCGCATCATTATTATCGGATATTTTTTCAAATCATCAAAATTGTCTTTTATAAACAGAAAATGAGCATTTAGCAAGCGATTGTTTAGTTTTTCTTGAGCATTGTAAATCAAATTATCACATTCGTTTTCGCTAGCATTTACTAAAGTATATATTTTCCCATTTGATAATTGAAAATATACTTTCGAGTTTTTATCGAGGCATTTAGGTGTAATAAAATCAGTGTTTTTTTGAATGATTTGAAGGTTTAAAACTGGCGTTCCGTTATCAGATATTAGTGATAAGAAAACTAGTTGCGCCGAATTACCAAAGACTTTTTCGTAAACCAAACAACTTTTGGTTTCTTTTAGTGTTCCAATAGAATCGGTAACATTTACGCTATATTCACAAGGTTTTTGTGCAAATAATACGGTTTGAAATAAGAAAAATAAAATTAATATAGGAATTCTCATTGGGTTTAAATTTTGGCGCAAATTAAGACAGTTTTACAATTATTCATATCGGTCGTAAAAAAAGTATAGGTATTTCCGCCATCGCTTATTCTCCATTTTTTTCTAATGTTTTCGACAGTTTCTGGAAAGTTTCTGGTTGTAATATTGGCTTTGGTATTTACTAGAAATTCTTTCATTTCATTTTTATTATATTCAAAATAATTTTCAATTTTGAATACTCGTCCTGGAAAATCTATTATTTCGTCCGATGTATATAAATGAGAATGTTGGTGTAGTTTTTCGAGCTTAAAATGATTTGAAACCAACTCGAAAGCTCCCGATTTTAATATAGCGGAATTGGGTTCGTAAATGTATTTTTTAGGTAAGGTGTAATTTTTGTTTTCTATTTCTTGATTCAAAATAAAGTCAAATTTTTCTTCTTTTTCTTTATTAAAATTGATGGTTTTTATAGTAATTGAATCTTCATGATTTTTCTCGATTTCCCATAATAATTCTTTTACTTCATTATTTATAGCAACAATATGTATGGTTTTTACATTCTGTAATTCATTCAAACCTGAGGTAATATCTAGTATTGGTGCTGTTTTTATAAGTATTTTATCAGAAAACTGAAAATAATCTTCTAGAAGTTCAGGAACATTGGGCAAGCAATCTTTTAGCATAAAAACTTTGCCTTTTGTATTGCTTCTTCTGGATGGATCGATATAAATCCAATCGAATTTTTGATTTAATTTTTTTAATGTTTCAAAACTATCTCCTTGTAGACAAGTGATGTTTTTAGCGTTTAAAATTTCAAAATTATGTTTTACAATTTCAGATAATTCTTTATTTAATTCACAATGAAATACTTGATTTATTTTTTTTGAAAAATAATAATCATCTACACCAAAACCACCAGTTAAATCGATTAAATTTTTGCCCGAAATAAGATTAGATTTGTATAAAGCTGTTTTCTCGGACGAAGTTTGCTCGACCGATATTTTGCTTGGATAAATAATTTTTTCGTGAGCATACCAAGTTGGTAATTTTTCTTTTGCTTTGCTTTTTGCTGAAATTTGTGTCAGTATTTCCACCCAAGGAATTTCTGGAAAAGGATTTTTTTGTAAAGCTAATTTCGAAATGTTAGCATCAATATTTTGAGAGATAAACTCTTGTACAGCAACTGATAATAATGCAGTAATCATTAGATGTTTTTTGTAATGAGTTGCACAATTTTATTCTCAGGAAAAAATTCTTTGGCAATAACTTTTAGCATTGTATAAAACGGAATGGCGATAATCATTCCTGTAATTCCAAAAAGAAATCCGCTAATTAAGGTGATTAAAAATATTTCGAGCGGATGAGAATTGACACTTTTTGAAAAAATTATGGGTTGAGAAATATTATTATCAATTAACTGAACAATCCAAAAACCGATTAAAACATATAAAGTTGTAGGTAAAATATCATGCTGAAAATCGCCTCCTAAATTGCTAATCATTGTTAATATTGCTGCTAAAACTGAACCAATTAATGGGCCAACATAAGGAATGATATTTAATAACGCGCATAAAAAAGCAATGACGAAAGCGTTTTCTACTCCAAAAATGAGTAAAACAATTAGATATAAAATAAAAACAATCGATAGTTGAATGAGCAATCCAATAAAATAACGGCTGAGCATTTCATTTGTTTTAGTAAATGAATTCAGAATTTGTTCTTCGTGATTGTCTGGTAAAATTCTTTTGATACCTTTTGAGAACATAATTTTGTCTTTCAAAAAGAAAAAAGTAATAAACAAAATCGAAGCCAATCCCATGCCAAAACTGCTCATCGTTCCTAAAATAGAATTTAAAATTGTTGGAATAAAATTGAAATCTATTTTTGAGGTTAAACTCGAATCATTCAACAATTTTCCAGCATTTATATGATGATTTGTTAGATAAATTTTAAACTGATTAATCAATTCGGTGGCATTAGTTTCAATTGTTTTGGTATCTAATAAAGATAAATTTTCGCTTTGAGATACAATAAGCGGTACAAACATCAATATTAATCCGACAAAGGCAAGAGCTAACAAAAACATGGTAAATACAACGGCTAGTGTGTTGGAAAATTTTAATCTTCTTTTCAAAAAAACTACAAATGGGCTTGTAATAAGTGTAAGTATCAGTGAAACTATCAAATAAATGATTACAGATTGAATTTCATATAAAAAAAATAAGAGTAAAGCAATTCCAACAATAATAGCCAATGCTTTTATAATTCCGTTTGCAATAATTTTTGATGTCATTTCATATAAATTGAGAAACGAATATAATAAAAAAAACTCGCTATAAGAGCGAGTTTTTAGTTTATTTAAGAAAGATATTACAATCTGAATGAAGCTCTAGAACCTCCTACAGCAAATACTGCATTAGCTCTGGTTTTTTGTCCTAATGAGAACATGTACATTCCTCTATCGTCAGTATAATCCATATAGTTCATATACATTTCTAATGGAGCACCAGAACATGTACTTCTGTGACCTACAGCTGGAACACCACCATTAGCGGCATTATGTACAGGTGTATCAGAAACTAAATCAGATCCACAAGTTGCATCTCCCCAAATGTGACGTAAATTCATCCAGTGACCTACTTCGTGCGTTGCAGTTCTTCCTAAGTTAAAAGGATAAGAAGATGAAGTTGAGCTTGTTACTCCAGTATATTTTCCGTCGCAAACAACTCCGTCAGTTGTAGATGATCCTCCAGGAAATTGAGCATATCCTAAAATTCCTCCACCAATAGTACAAACCCAGAAGTTTAATTTTGTAGTTGGTGAAGTTGGTGCTAAACCACCAGAAGCAGTTTTTTTCATAGCGTCGTTAGTTCCCCAAGAAGTTTTTGTAGTCGATTTTCTGATAACTTGATCTAATACAAATGTAATTCCTACATTTGCTCTTACTGATGAGTAAGGATTGTTAGCAGTATTGTAATCTGAATTCAAAGCATTGAAATCTTTGTTTAACACATCAATTTGTGATTGAAGTCGCGCTAAAGAAACATTTTCAGTAGTTGTACGATACAATACATTAAATACTACTGGAATTTCAATTTTCCCATTTACAATTCTTCCTGTTGATATTGCATTTTGAGTAAATCTTTCGATTTCAGCCATTTTAGATGCTAAAGCAGGATTTTCTTTAATTTGACGCTCTAATACTTCTTGAGAAGCACAACTTTTGTGTGTAATAGATGCACTTGGTGTAGCGTCTTGTTGAATATCAGATGCAACATTCTCATCTTTTTGACAAGAAAACATAAAGAATACTACCGAAGCAGTTAATAACAATTTTTTCATAATTTGTTGGTTTGGTTGGTAATTTGTTAGTTTTTTATTTAAATGTTTGGCAATACTATAAATAATTAAACAATTTGCAAAATTTTTATTAAAAAAAAACACTTAAAAGTATAAAAGAATAAATCTATTAAATGTTAATAACTTCGGTATTGATAGTAAAATAAGGTAATGAGGATTATATTGTTGTTAAAAATTATTTAACAAAAAAATAATACTTTTTTTACGTATTTGACAAAATTTGACTCTATTAATTATATAATTATTAAAATATGTAAAAATGTTTAAAATATAAAACTCGCTACAAGAGCGAGTTTTAATTTATTATATAAGGGATATTACAATCTGAAAGAAGCTCTAACGCCTCCAACAGCAAATATTGCATCAATTCTAGATTTTTGTCCTAAAGAGAACATATACATTCCTCTATCATCAGTATAATCCATATAATTCATAGTCATTTCAACCGGAGTACCAGAACAAGTACTATAATGTGGATAAGCTGGAACACCATAATTAGCCGTATTGTGAACAGGCGTGTCTGAAACTAAATCAGATCCACAAGTTGCATCTCCCCAAATGTGACGTAAATTCATCCAGTGACCTACTTCGTGAGATGCTGTTCTTCCTAAATTATAAGGATAAGAAGATGAGCTAGAACTTGTAACTCCAAAATAATTAGCATCAATTACAACACCATCAGTTGCTGAAGAACCTCCAGGAAATTGTGCATATCCTAAAATACCACCACCAATAGTACAAGACCATATGTTTAGTTTTGTTGTTGGGGAAGTAGGGTTCAAACCTCCTTGTTTAGATTTTTTCATTGCATCTCTTGTTCCCCAAGACGATTTTGTAGTCGATTTTCTAATTACTTGATCTAGTACGAAAGATATCTCAACATTGGCTTTTACTCCAGAAAATAAAGCTGGAACTTGGTTGTAGTCTGTGTTTTGAGCATTAAAATCTTTATTTAGAACATCAATCTGAGATTGAATTAATGCTAAAGAAATATTTTCAGCAGTTGTTCTGTACAAAACATTAACGACTACCGGAATTTCAATTTTACCATTTACAAGTCTTCCTGTAGCTATTGCATTTTCAGTAAATCTTTCAATTTCAGCCATTTTAGACGCTAAATTCGGGTTTTCTTTAAGTTGATTTTCTAAGACTTCTTGCGAAGCACAACCTCTTTGAGCTGAAGTGTTTAATGGATTTTGGGTTGGTGATTGATTTTCATCAACATTGTTGTCATTTTGACAAGAAAACAGTAGCAAAGCTACTACGGAAGTTAAAAACAATTTTTTCATAATAAATTTTGGTTTGGTTAATAATTTGTAATAGTTTTTAATAATTGTATCGAAATACTTTTAAAAAACTACAAATACTTAAATTTATTGTGTGGAATAATTATTAAAACATAATTTAAAACAAAACATAAATTGTTAATATCTTGTTAAAGCGTTGTAAAATTAAGACTTTAATGTAAAAGGAATGTTAATAACTTACTTGTGTAAAATTGATATTTTTTTATTAAAATTAATTATTGAAAATATAGTTGATGATGTTTGCACCCATTTTTAAAGCTTTTTCTCTAATTGCTGAAGGGTCATTATGCACTTCTGAATCTTCCCAGCCATCACCTAAGTCACATTCGTAAGTATAAAGCAGAACCAATTTAGTTTCTATAAATATTCCAAAAGCTTGAGGCCTTTTCATGTCATGCTCGTGAATTTTGGGTAATCCGTCGGGAAAAGGAAATGGTTTTTGGAAAATAGGATGGTTTGCTGGAATTTCGACTAAAGCTTCATTTGGGAAAAGTTTTACAATTTCTTTCCTTATATATTGGTCCATTCCGTAATTATCATCAATATGAAGAAAACCTCCAGAACGAAGGTAGTTTTGTAGGTTCTGAACTTCTGCTTCATTAAAAACTACATTTCCGTGTCCTGTCATGTGAATAAATGGATACGAAAAAATATCAGCACTTGCTGGAGTAACAGTAATAGGTTTGGTTTTTATAGTAGTATTTATATTCTGATTGCAAAACTTTATCAAATTAGGTAACGATGTAGGATTTGCATACCAATCTCCGCCGCCACTATATTTTAGTAAAGCGATTTCTTGCGAAAAGGATAATGTTGAAGTAAAAAATATAAGATAAATTATTTTTTTCATTTTTAAAACTTATGTCTTTTGTTGTCTCGCACGCTTTAAGCAGTGGTGGAGTATTTATCACTGCTGTTAGCTGTTATTTCTAATTAATTCAATTTTTAAAACTTAGCAAACTCGCTAATTCTTCGAAACTATAAAAGATTATAGCTCCTTCGTCTTTTAATTCTTTTTCATTGTTTTCGTTTGCAAATCCATAAACTTTAAATCCTCCTTTTTTCGCAGAAATCACGCCAGCTTTACTGTCCTCAATTACGATGCATTCGTTTGTTGTAAATCCCATTTCTCTTGAAGCAAATAGAAATATTTCAGGATCTGGTTTCCAACTATTAATTTGGTATGAACTGAATATTTTATTTTCAAATTTTTCAATCAAACCTGTTGTTGTTAAATTCAAATTAATTTTTTCTATTGGTCCACTTGAAGCAACACAATAAGAAATAGATAAACTGTCAATAAATTTTTTTACGCCTTTAATCGGTTTCAATTCAGTTTTAAATGCCTCGAAAGTTTGTTTTCTATATTCACTCTCAAATTTATCAGGCAATGTCTTATTTGTCAACTTTTCAATTTGTTGAAAACTATCTTTTAAACTTCTACCATTGAAATTTTTAATAGCATCTTCAATAGTCATTTCAAGACCAAATTCCTTTGCCATTGAAAGCAATATTTGATTTCCAATAATTTCACTGTCAACGAGTACTCCGTCACAATCAAAAATTATACATTTAATATCTTCCATATTTTATTGAGTTCATTTTTTACTGATGCCTTTTACTAAATGGCTTATTACTAAATTTACTCATTCACAAAAACCACACTATGACAAGCGACCATTGCTGCCGTTTCTGTTCGTAATCGTGTGTTTCCCAAAGATACAGGAATATAATTGTTGGTTAAGGCTAATTGGATTTCTTTTTCAGAAAAATCGCCTTCAGGTCCAATGAGTATAGTATATTTTTCTTTTGGTTTGATGGTGTTTTTTAATAATTTTTTTTTGGTTTCCACGCAATGTGCAATGCATAAGTTTCCGTCGTGTTGCTGACTGATAAATTCTTTGAAGGAAATTGGTTCGTTTAATTTTGGTAGAAAAAATTGCAATGATTGTTTCATTGCCGACAATATAATCTTATCGAAACGCTCATTCTTAACTATTTTTCTTTCGGAACGATCGCATATAATAGGAGTAATTTCGTGAATTCCCATTTCAGTAGCTTTTTCGAGAAACCATTCGAAACGATCATTCATTTTTGTTGGTGCAACAGCAAGATGAATATAAAAATCTGTCGGTTTAGATGTTTCGGTTGTAACGATTCTTACCGTACATTTTTTTTCGGAAGCTAAAATAATTTCTGTCGAAAATAAATTGCCTAAACCATTAGTAACATGTAAAATATCGCCTTCGGTTTTACGTAGTACTTTAACAATGTGTTTGCTTTCTTCTTTATCAAAAGAAAACTCATTTGCAGCGTTATTTATATCGGGATTGTAAAATAATTGCATACTAAAAATCGATTCGTGCTTTGCTAACCACAGAAGCATCATTAAATTTATTTTCTAAAAAACGCTGGTAACCTACAATGCCAATCATGGCTGCATTATCAGTTGTATATTCAAATTTTGGAATAAATGTTTTCCAACCGTATTTTTTTTCGGCTTCTTTTAATGTGTTTCTAATTCCTGAATTTGCCGAAACGCCACCGCCAATTGCAATTTGTTTTATTCCTGTTTGTTGTACGGCGAGTTTTAGTTTTTCCATCAAAATTTCTATAATAATATTTTGTATAGAAGCGCAAATATCATTCCGATTTTCATCGATAAAATTTGGATTCTCTTTTACATTATTCTGAATGAAGTATAAAATTTGGGTTTTTAATCCAGAAAAACTAAAATCTAAATTAGGCATTTTTGGTTTCGTAAATTTATAAGCCTTCGGATTTCCCAATTGTGCATATTTATCTACTAATGGCCCACCAGGATAGGGAAGTCCTAATATTTTAGCACTTTTATCGAATGCTTCTCCTACAGCATCATCAGTAGTTTCACCTATGATTTCCATATCAAAAAAACTACTTACTTTTACAATTTGGGTATGTCCGCCAGAAATGGTTAATGCCAAAAATGGAAATTCGGGTTTATCGAAACCTTCTTCATCAATAAAATGAGCTAAAATATGTGCGTGCATGTGGTTTACCGCAATTATCGGAATATCTAACGACATCGCCATGCTTTTTGCAAACGAACTTCCTACTAATAGCGAACCCATAAGTCCTGGACCTTGCGTGAATGCAATGGCCGACAACTGGTCTTTAGTAACATTGGCTTTTTTTAGCGCAACATCTATTACTGGAACAATATTTTGTTGGTGAGCACGTGACGCCAATTCAGGAACTACACCGCCATATTGCTCATGTATAGCTTGTTGCGCAACAATATTAGACAATACTTTGTCATTTTGCATCACAGCCGCCGCAGTATCATCGCAAGAACTTTCGATAGCTAGAATAAAAATTGGTTTTTGATGCATAAAAGGCACGGATTTTGCGTTATATTTGATAAACCGATATAAAATATTTAATTTTACATCGAAGCCCAAAAATAAAGATTTTTTATCAAATCTAAAGGTTTAGGGCTGTTTACCTTTGCAAAAAACTATTGTTGGAAGAAAAGAAAAAAAATACAGGCCTCAAAAAACTTAGAAAATACACATTATTATTCCTTCTCGGATTGGTGCTGCTATTGCTATCGCTTGGTATTGCTCTTTCTTTGCCATCAGTTCAAACTTATTTGGGGCAAAAGGCCACTGAATATCTAAATGAAGAATTTGGTACCGATATTACTATTCAAGAAGCGAATTTTACCATATTTGGAGGTGTAAAACTAAAGCAAGTTCTGATTAGAGATCACAAAAAAGATACTTTATTTTATATTAATAGATTAAAAACGAATATTCTTGATATCAAAAAATTAGCAGATGGCGATTTGCATTTTGGTGATGTTGCTCTCGACGGATTGTTTTTTAACCTTAAAAATTATAAAGGTGAAAAAGATAATAATCTTGATAAATTTATTGCGCTTCTAGATGACGGAAAACCATCTAAATCGGGAAAAAAGTTTTTGTTAACTGCAAATAAATTTAATTTAACCAACAGTACTTTTTCATTCAATGATTATAACCTCGAAAAGCCATTACTTTTTGGGGCAAAAAAGCTAAATGCAGTTACTACAAATTTTAAAATTCTTGGACCAGATGTCACAACTTCTATAGAAGAAATGTCGTTTGTAGACAATCGCGGTCTTGTGGTTG
This sequence comes from Flavobacterium swingsii, assembly GCF_900111965.1. Taxonomy (GTDB): domain Bacteria; phylum Bacteroidota; class Bacteroidia; order Flavobacteriales; family Flavobacteriaceae; genus Flavobacterium; species Flavobacterium swingsii. The sequence goes on from NZ_FOJT01000006.1 coordinate 151,402, forward strand.
ACAATCTCGTTTCGGAATTTACTTATACCAAAAAGCATATTCTGTTAGAAAAACTAACCGTAAAAACACCAGAATCCGATCTAAAAGGAAATGTGGCTTTGCGATACGATAGGAAAGATTTTTCAGATTTTAACAACAAAGTTATTTTTGATGTAAAAGTTGATAAAGGCTCAATTTCTTCTAATGATTTAAATCATTATTATGGCGAATTTGGTAAAAATCAACGATTCAATTTAAGTGGAAATCTTTTAGGAACATTAAATAATTTTTCTACAAAAAAGTTAAAATTAATAGACAATAATAAGTCCGAAATTATAGGAGATTTTACGTTTAAAAACCTTTTTTCTAAAAATAAAGGTGATTTTTATATGAAAGGAAATTTTTCTAAAGTATCCTCAACCTATAATAATCTTAATGCGATTTTGCCTAGAGTTTTAGGAGAGAATTTGCCAACAACTTTCAAGAAATTTGGTGTATTTAATCTTTCTGGAACGACTGAAGTTACTTTAAAAACCATAAAAGCGGATATTTTACTACAAACTGCTTTGGGAAATGTACAGTCTAATTTGAGTATGACAAGCATCGATAATATAGACAATGCAACCTATATTGGAAACGTAAAATTGGATAATTTTAATTTAGGAAAACTCTTAAATAGAACCGATGTTGGCGTTGTAAATCTTGATTTAGATGTTGATGGGAAAGGGTTTAATCAAAAATATTTAAATACAGAAATAAAAGGAACAGTACAAAGTGTTTATTATAATAAGTACAATTACAAGAATTTGGTTGTTGACGGAACCATGATAAAATCTATATTCAAAGGTGATATTAATGTAAATGACCCGAATTTACAAATGGATTTTGATGGAATTCTGAATCTAAACAACAAGGAAAATAAGTATGACTTTCATGCCAATGTAGAATATGCGAATCTTAAAAAGCTAAAACTATATACTACCGATTCGATTTCGGTTTTTCGTGGTGATGTTACAATGAAATTGCAAGGAAATACAATAGACAATTTGTACGGAGAAGTTTTTATTAATAGTACCTCTTACGAAAACAACAAAGACACCTACTTTTTTGATGATTTTGTAGTAAAATCCTCTTTCGACGAGAACCGTATTAGAACCATGACTATCAATTCTCCCGATATTATTGAAGGAAAAGTGGTAGGAAAATTTCAGTTTAATCAGCTTCAAAAACTGGTAGAAAACTCTTTAGGAAGTTTGTATGCCAATTATTCGCCAAATAAAGTAAACAAAGGACAGTTCTTGAAATTCGATTTTAATGTGTACAGCAAACTAATCGAAATTTTTCTCCCAGAAGTTTCTCTTGGAGAAAATACGTTTATGAAAGGAATGATAAATTCAGATAGTGATGAGTTTAAGTTTAATTTCAAATCGCCAACAATTACAGCTTACAATAATTATTTCGACAATATAAATATAGATATCGATAACAAAAATCCTTTGTATAATGTTTATGTCGAGATGGATAGCATCAAAACAAAGCATTATAAAGTATCAGATTTTAGTCTGATAAATGTAACAGCAAACGACACTTTATTTTTTAGAACAGAGTTTAAAGGTGGCAAAAAAGCAGATGATTTTTATAATTTGAACTTGTATCACACCATTAATAAAGACAAAAATAGTGTGGTTGGAATAAAAAAATCAGAAGTAAACTTCAAAAATTATTTGTGGTTTATAAACGAAAATGAATCTAAAGACAATAAGATTATTTTCAACAAAAAATTAACCGATTTTTCTGTCGAAAGAATATCAATGTCGCACAAAAATCAAGTAATGGAACTCATGGGCGTTTTGCGAGATTCAACTTATAAAGATTTGAAACTTTCGTTAAAAGATATCGAACTAGATAAAATTACACCATCGGTAGATAGTTTAAAATTTAAAGGAAAAGTAAACGGATTAGTCAATTTTAAACAAAATAAATCTATTTATGAGCCAACGGCATCAGTAACTATTGATAGTTTAAGCATAAATAATTTAGCATTAGGAAAATTAGGAATAGATGTAAAAGGTGATGATAGTTTTAAGAATTTTAAAATCAATTCAGTCTTAAAAAACGACGGATTAGAATCTTTTTCTGCCGATGGAAACGTATTTATCGAAAACAAGAAAACCTTACTCGATTTAGATCTTCGACTGAATAATTTTAATATGGGAATTTTTAGTGCTTTAGGTGGTGATGTGATTACAAATATTCGAGGATTAGCTTCAGGAACAGCTAGTTTTGAAGGAGAATTAGAAAATCCAGAAATTAAAGGACGATTGTATTTAAATAAAGCAGGACTAAAAATTCCGTACTTAAATGTCGATTATAATTTCGAAAATAATTCGGTTGTCGACATAACAGAAAATCAATTTTCATTCAGAAATATAAAAATGAACGACTCTAAATACAGTACAAAAGGTGTTTTGAGTGGAGGAATTTATCATCATAACTTAGGAGATTGGCTTTTAGATTTAAATCTTGCATCTAATAGAATCGTGGCTTTAGATACCAAAGATTCTGACGATGCTTTATATTACGGAACAGCTTTTATAGATGGAGAAGCCACCATAAAAGGACCAATAAATGGGTTGGTTATTAATGTAAATGCAAAATCGGAAAAAGGAACTTCTATAAAAATTCCAATTACTGATTCTGAAGCTTCATCAGAAAATGATTTTATAAAATTTAAATCATCAAAGGACGATATTGCTAATAAAACAAAAAGTAAAAAAACTAAAGGTTATAATGGAGTCGAACTTAATTTTGAACTCGATATTACTAAAGATGCCGAAATAGAAGTAATTATAGATAAAAACTCTGGACATTCACTAAAAGGTAGAGGAGCAGGAAGTTTACTAATGGAAATAAATACATTAGGAAAATTTAATATGTGGGGGGATTTTCAGGTTTATGAAGGAAACTATAATTTTAAATACGGAGGAATTATAGACAAGAAATTTGATATTAAAAAAGGTGGTTCTATCTCTTGGGACGGAGATCCGCTAAATGCAACATTAAACATGGAAGCGGTTTATAAAACCGAAGCAAATCCGGGTATATTGCTAGAAAATTCTTCGTTTACTAAAAAAATCCCTACGGAAGTTGTTATCAAACTTACAGACAAATTAACGAGTCCTACACCTGATATTTCTATTAATTTTCCAACTTTAAGCTCTGTCCTAAAATCAGAAATTGAATATAAATTAAGTGATAGCGACAAGAGACAAACGCAAGCCATGGCATTACTATCGTCTGGAAGTTTTCTGAGTGATAAAGGTGTTGGGGAGAATATAATTGCTGGTAATATTCTTGAAAAAGCAAATAGTTTGTTTCAAGATATTTTTTCTAATGATGATGATAAACTAAAAGTAGATCCATACTTTATACAAGGTAACAAGCAAAATTTAGATTCTAGAACTGAAGGCCAAGTTGGTGTAACGCTATCAACAAAAATTAGCGACAAAGTGACTATTAATGGGAAGTTAGGTGTTCCAGTTGGTGGTGTAAACGAGTCCGTTATTGTAGGCGACGTTGAAGTACAATTACGTCTTAATGAAGATGGTTCTCTGAAAGCGAGATTTTTTAATAGAGAGAATGATACCAATTATATAGGAGAAAGTATTGGTTATACTCAAGGTTTAGGAATTTCTTATGAAGTGGATTTTAATACTTTCAAAGAATTGGTTGCAAAAATTTTAGGTTCTAAAAAAGACAAGAAAGAAAAAGAATCTAAAAAAGAAGAAGTGCCAGATTCCGATTTAACACCAGATTTCATTCAGTTTACAGAACAGCGTCAGAAAAAAGCAACTGAAAAACCCAAAACCATTCCAGAAAAGGTTCCTGATTTAAATTAAAGATAAATATTAATTGATTTTTTAATGTTATCACATTTAAAATTGTAATACTTTAGTAATCCAAATTTCAATAATCATAATTAATGCCAAAAACGATAAAAAAAATTGGAGTTTTAACCTCAGGAGGAGATGCTCCGGGTATGAATGCGGCAATCCGTTCGGTAGTGCGTACTTGTGCTTATCATAATATAGAATGTATAGGAATATATCGTGGTTATCAAGGTATGATAGAAGGCGATTTTAAAGAAATGGGACCACGTTCTGTAAATAATATCGTCAATAAAGGAGGAACAATCTTAAAATCTGCACGATCTAAAGAGTTTATGACAGCCGAAGGCCGCCAAAAAGCACACCAACATCTTATCAATTCAAATGTCGATGCACTAGTAGTTATTGGTGGTGACGGAACATTTACAGGAGCCGAAATCTTTAATAACGAATTCGATTATCCAGTTATGGGAATTCCCGGGACTATCGACAATGATATTTTTGGCACCAGCCATACTTTAGGTTACGATACTGCTTTAAATACGGTGGTAGAAGTTATCGATAAAATTCGTGATACTGCCAGTTCTCATAACAGATTGTTTTTTGTCGAAGTCATGGGGCGAGATGCGGGTCACATTGCATTAAATGCAGGAATTGGAGCAGGAGCAGAGGAAATCCTAATTCCCGAAGATAACTTGGGATTAGAAAGATTGTTAGAATCGTTACAAAAAAGTAAAGCTTCAGGAAAATCATCGAGTATTGTTGTCGTTTCCGAAGGAGATAAAATAGGTAAAAATGTATTTGAACTCAAAGATTACGTTGAAGAAAATTTGCCAGAATATGATGTCCGTGTTTCGGTATTAGGGCATATGCAACGTGGAGGATCTCCATCTTGTTTCGATAGGGTTCTAGCTTCTCGTTTGGGTGTAAAAGCTGTCGAATCATTATTAGAAGGGAAATCAAATTTTATGGTGGGATTGCTTAGCGACAAAGTAGCATTAACACCATTAGAACAAGCCATCAAAGGCAAATCTGAAATAGATAAAGAATTATTGAGAGTTTCAGATATTATGTCTACTTAAAAAGTGAAAATTAAATTAATATAAATTGGCGAAGCACGCTGTTAAGCCTTAAGAGAAAATGAAAATGAAAGTAAAATTAGGAATTAACGGTTTCGGAAGAATTGGAAGAATCGTTTTTAGAGAAACCTTTAACAGAGACAATGTAGAAGTAGTAGCCATCAATGATTTATTAGACGTAGATCATTTGGCTTATTTATTAAAATATGATTCGGTTCATGGTCGTTTCAGTGGAAAAGTAGAAGTAAAAGACGGAAAACTTTTCGTAAACGATAAAAATATTAGAGTTACTGCCGAAAAAGACCCAGCAGTCCTAAAATGGGACGAAGTAGGAGTAGATGTAGTTGCGGAATGTACAGGAATTTTCACCACTTTAGAAACAGCTCAAGCACATATCAAAGGTGGCGCTAAAAAAGTAGTTATTTCTGCGCCGTCAGCAAATGCACCAATGTTTGTTATGGGAGTAAATCACGAAAAAGCGACTGCAAATGACACGATAGTTTCAAACGCTTCTTGTACTACAAATTGTTTGGCGCCTTTGGCCAAAGTTATCAATGATAATTTCGGAATTGTAGAAGGATTAATGACCACAATTCACGCAACCACTGCAACACAATTAACGGTCGATGGACCTTCAAAAAGAGATTTTCGTGGAGGTCGTGCAGCTTTGTTAAATGTGATTCCGGCTTCAACTGGAGCAGCAAAAGCAGTAGGAAAAGTAATCCCAGAACTAAACGGAAAACTAACAGGAATGTCTATGCGCGTACCTGTTGCCGATGTTTCAGTAGTCGATTTAACCGTAAAATTAGCCAAACAAACTACCTACGAAGAAATCATGAAAGTACTAAAAAATGCAACAGAAACTTCTATGAAAGGTATTATGGGCTTCACCGATGACGATGTCGTTTCTCAAGATTTTGTTGGCGAAACACTTACTTCAGTTGTAGATGCAAAAGCCGGAATTGGGTTGAATTCAACATTTTTCAAAATCGTATCTTGGTATGACAACGAGTACGGATATTCAAGCAAACTAATCGACTTATCAGTTCATATTTCGAGTTTAAAATAAATCAAAAACAATAAGAAAAAAATCCTGTTTTACGATGGGATTTTTTTGTTTATATTTGAAGCTATTCCTGCTATCCGTTACAATCTTTCTCTGGCTAAAGGAGCCAGAAAAAGGATTTTCACTACAAACGAAGTTCACTGAACTCCGATGAAAATGGAAATCAAGTGAAGTAATCAGGGCTAAAAATAGAAACAAAAACAACTATCGACTAAACGATTAACCACACGAGCGTTAGCGAACTGACGAAGTAAATAACCGAATAAACAAAAAGAATGAAATTACTCGTAGATAGTGGCTCTACAAAAGCCGATTGGATTGCTGTAAACGATGCAGGAAAAGTATTATTTACTACACAATCGTTGGGATTAAATCCAGAGGTTTTAACCAAAGAAGAAATTATTATTAGGTTAAACGACACATTCGATATTTCGAATAATAAAGAGAAAGTAACACATCTTTTCTTTTACGGCGCAGGTTGTGGAACCAATAGAACGAAAGTTTTCTTAACCGAAGTTTTTCAAAATTATTTTCCAAATTCAAAAATAACCGTTCACGAAGACACGTATGCCGCAGTATATGCTACAACGCCTAAAAACGAAAAAGCGATAGTTTGTATTCTCGGCACAGGATCTAATTGCAGTTATTATGACGGACAAGTATTGCATCAAAAAGTGCAATCGCTAGGTTACATTGCTATGGACGATTGCTCAGGAAACCGTTTCGGACGACATTTGTTACGAGCGTATTATTTTAATAAAATGCCAGCAGATTTAGCCAAAGAGTTTGAAACAACTTATAATGTCGAACCAGATCCTATCAAGCATAATTTATACAAAGAACCCAATCCTAACGCGTATTTAGCAACATTTGCTCAGTTTTTAGTAAAACACAAAAACACCGAATTTTGCCAAAAAATAATAGCCGAAGAAATCGAAATTTTTGTCGAAAACTACATTAAGCAATTCGATAATTACAAAGAAGTTCCAGTGCATTTTATAGGTTCGATAGCTTTTTATCTAAAAGAAGAATTACAAAATATTTTAGAGACCCACGAAATTAAATTAGGAAATGTATTGCGCCGCCCAGTAGATGGCTTGATAGATTTTCATATTTTAAATAGATAATAAATGGAAATTGCTATAATTGCTCACGACCGAATGAAAGCTGATTTAGTTCAGTTTCTAAATAAAAATCAATCAATTCTTCATGCAAAAAACATTTCTTTAATAGCAACAGGAACAACGGGTGCTAAAGCAGAAAATGCAGGTTTTCAGGTAACAAAAATGCTTTCCGGACCTATGGGAGGAGATGCTCAAATTGCAGCTCGAGTAGCAGAAGGAAAAACGCAAATGGTTTTGTTCTTCAAAGACCCAAACTCAAGCCATCCGCACGAAGTAGATATAAATATGCTTATTCGTGTTTGCGATGTTCATAATATTCCTTTGGCCACAAATGAAGCTACAGCGCAGTTATTATTGAATGCAATTTCTAAATAAAATAATAATGTTTTTTTTATTTTGTGGCTCAAATATTTTTGTATATTGGCACAACCAAATTACCAAATTATTATGAAAAAAATCGCACTATTAGTCTTACTTGTTTTCTGTGGAAATGTATATTCTCAAAAAAAGAAAGCAACACCTAAAGCAGCGCCACCAGTGGTTATTACAAAAGGGAATAATTATTCGGCAGAATTAGTTAAAAACAAATTTTATCTTTTTATAAATAATGCTACTGCAAAAGACACATTATTACTTAAAACTTATCCAGATAAAGGAACACCTACAGATTGTAAAATATCAACATTTACAACAAAAGGAACAGCAATGTATTTTGTGACTTGGACTGATAAACAAAAAACAGAAACCAAACTAAAAACAGAAGACAATATAGTCACAGAATCTCAAATTTGGAATCCAGCTACAAAAACTTTATTAATAGGAAACACACAAACTGTTTCAAAAATTAAAGAAATTGTATTTTTAGATAAAATGAAAACCGCTTCAGAAACACAAGAAAAAACAAGAAGATCAGGTTATGAATTTACTCTTTTAGGAGGAGAAGATTTTTCATTAAGTGACAAATCATCAAGTACAAAATATTCTTACAACCCAACTTCGATGAAATATGAAGTGGCTAAAGCAAAAGCGGCACCAGCGCCACCAAAGAAAAAAAGAAGATAAAACAAAAAACGAGCATTTAGCTCGTTTTTTTTATTTAAACCAATTTCCAATTTTATAAAATGTTCTGCCGAGAAAGTTTCTTCGTTTTCCAGAAATTCCTCCGACCATCATAATCATATTTCCTTTAACATCATTAACCATTTCTATTTTATAATAATTGTTTTTATCAATAATCAAATTTTCTTCTTTCATTCCCATAAAAGAAAAAACTAAGATTTCTCCTTCTTTTGCTTTTATAGAATATTTACCTTCAAAATTAGTTGAAACTCCTCTTTGCGTTCCTTTTACAACCACAATTACTCCAGGAAATGGTCCAGATTCATCGGAAACAATGCCTGTAATTTCTTTTTCTTCGTTTGTTTGTACTACTTGCTGTTGTGCTGGTTTTCCTAAAAAATGTTTGGTTTCTGTTTGCTCTGTTTTTGGCGTTTCTTGCGCTTTAATCTCGTTATTTCCAAAAGCTAGTAAGCTAAATAGAGTAGAAGTAGTAGCAAGCCAAAGGGAACCTTTTTCTTTTGGCGTAACTAAATCACGATTTAGTTGCGTGCTTAAAAATCTTCCACAGAGTTTATTATCTTTATTGTAAGCATCAATAATTTGTCTGTCGGTTGCTTTTGTAAAATCGAATACATTTTTCTGGCAAGAACCACAAAATTTTCCTTTTTCAATTTTAGTCATTGCTTGCCAGTTTTCATGACAAGGTTCTGGAATTGAAATATTGATTTTACTTTTCATTTTTTGCTGTTTAAAATTGTTTCTACATTTATATAGAGTCAATTTTCACCAAAAAGGTTGGGACAGTTTTTAAAATTGTTAATTATTAACTTTTATCTCAAACATTTTGTCCCAATTTTTTCCAGTCACAAAAATGGTTTTAGTTTTAGGATTGTAAGCAATACCATTCAAAGTATCATCGGGTGTTACTTTTGCTAATTTTCTTAAACCTGATAAATCTACTAAAGCTTCAACTTCTCCAGTGTTAGGATTTATAATGATTATCGCATCTTTTTGCCAAATGTTAGCATAAATTTTTCCGTTTATCCATTCTAATTCGTTTACGCTTTTTATTTTACTTGTATTGGTATAAACATTCACAAAATCGATCATTTTTTGATTTTCTGGGTTCATTTTCCAAATTTTTTCTGTTCCGTCAGATTGGTAAATGTATTTTTTGTCGTTTGTCATTCCCCAACCTTCAATTTTTTTGTCAAACTTGAAAGTTTTTTCCAATTTTAATGTGCTTGCGTTGTAAATAAAACCCGTAGAATCTTGCCAAGTTAATTGAAACATTTTACCATTGATAAAAGTAATTCCTTCTCCAAAATATTTAGAATCGATATTTATTTGTTGCAAAGATTTTCCTGTTTTGTAATCTGTTTTTCTAAAATAGGAAGTTCCATTTTTTCCTGTACTTTCATACAAATAATCACCATAAAACTCTAAACCTTCAGTAAATGAACCACTATCGTGAGGATAAGTGTTTAAAACTGTATAAGTTAGTATTTTTGGTTCTATGCTAGAAAGCATTTCGACTCTTGTAGTTGTTTCCGAGTTTTCTCCTTCAAAATGTGCTATAGCTTTCAGATTTTGATAGCCTAATTTCTCATTGGTTAATAAATAATTAAAAGCTGAATTTCCTTTTACAGCACCAATTTTTTTATCATTATTGTAATAAGTTACCGAATCTATTGTTTTGTTGGCTTCATTTTTTAAAGTCAAATGAATTGTGTCACTACTATGAAACATCGATTTAAACTTACTTTCATCTATAGAAAATAAATTTTTAGAATTATTTTTATCACCACAACCAATTAATATTGTTGTTAACAAGATGAATGTTAATGCGTTATATTTTTTCATTTCTAATTATTTTACGATTACAATATACAACACCATTTTATATAAAACAATGCGCTTGCAAAAATACAAAAAGTTTGTATATTTGCACCGGCAAGTCCTACACGACCAGCTCCTGCAGACTCCTCCAGGGTGGGAACGCAGCAAAGGTATGTGGTTGAGCGGTGCGATGTAGGTCGCTTGCCATTTTTAAATCTGACATCGTTCAGATTTTTTTGTTTACAGATATTCCTACTTTTATGAATGTATCTTGGCAAATTGTTCGTTTCGAACTCAAAGAAACTTTTTCGATAGCTTATGGGAATTATTCCCACAGAGAAGCCTTGATTATTACATTAAATCATAAAGGAATTTCAGGTTATGGCGAATGTACTGCTATTGATTATTACAATATTAAATTAGAAGATTTTGTTGTTAAATTAAATTCAATTAAAACTTTAATTGATAATCATCAAATAATCTATCCAACAGTATTTTATGATTTTTTATTAACCTTAGAATTACCAAGTTTTTTGCGTTCTGCCCTTGATTGTGGGTATTGGGATTTGTACGGAAAATTAGAAAATAAAAGTTTTTTAGAACTAAATTCTATCGAAATAAGTAAACTTCCAGAATCATCAATAACTATTTCTGTGGCTTCGGTAGAAGATCAAATTAAAAAAATTGAAGCTTCAAATTGGAATAAATTTAAAGTAAAATGCAATCATTTCGACAAAAAAGCAATTCAAAAATTAGCAACATTAGATAATAATATAGCACTCGATTCTAACGGGAGTTTTATTTCAGAAGATTGTATTTGGTTGCAAAACGAAGTGATTTCTGGCCAATTTAGTTATATAGAACAACCTATGGAGCCTAATAATTATTCTGTTTTGCATCATAATTTATTCGCAAATTGGATGGCAGATGAAGATTGTCAGGATAACATAAATTTACTTACTTTACAGCCACATTATAGCAGTATCAATATTAAATTAGTAAAATGTGGTGGATTAACACCTGCTTTGCAACTCATAAAAGAAGCTAGAGCATTAAATTTTAAATTAATGATTGGTTGCATGACCGAATCTACGATTGGAATTTCTGCTGGAGCAGTTTTAGCACCATTAGTAGATTATGCAGATTTAGATGGAGCCAATCTAATTGCAAATGATATTGCTAACGGCAGTAAAATTATAAACGGAAAAATACAATTATCAGATAAACCTGGATTAGGAATATCAATATTATAAATTATTATGAGTAAAGTAGTTTTAATAACTGGTGGTTCATCAGGAATAGGGAAGTCGATTGGAGAATTTTTGCATCAAAAAGGATTTGTCGTTTATGGTACAAGCAGAAACCCTGAAAAAGCAGAAAATTCAAATTTTCCGTTAGTGGCGCTCGATGTTCGTGATACAAATTCAATTCAGAAAGCAGTTGCTGAAGTCATTGAAAAATCAGGAAGATTAGATGTGGTCATAAACAATGCAGGTGTAGGAATTACTGGCCCAATTGAAGAAATTCCGACTCAGGAAATCAAAAATCATTTTGATACTAATTTCTTTGGACCAATAGAAGTTATGAAAGCTGTTTTGCCACAAATGCGTAGTCAAAAATCGGGATTAATTATTAATATTACTTCGATTGCAGGCTATATGGGTTTGCCTTATCGAGGCATTTATTCAGCATCAAAAGGAGCTTTAGAACTAATTACCGAAGCCATTCGTATGGAAACCAAATCTTTTGGCATACACGTTACAAATATTGCTCCAGGCGATTTTGCAACTAATATCGCTGCGGGTCGTTATCACGCACCGGTTATTAAGGGTTCTGCCTACGAAATTCCTTATGGAAATACATTAAAATCGATGGACGAACACGTAGATTCTGGTAGTAATCCAAACGAAATGGCGGAAGCAGTTTTTGCAATTATTCAAAATCCAAACCCGAAAATACATTATAAAGTAGGCGCTTTTATGCAAAAATTTTCAATTGTATTGAAAAGAATTTTACCCGATAAAGTTTATGAAAAAATGTTAATGAACCATTATAAATTGTAATGATAGTTTTTCCAAATAAATTTTCAAGTCTTGAAACCGAGAGGCTTATTTTGAACGAAATTTCAATGAATGATGTTGATTTTTTATTTGAAATTAGAAACAATAATGACAATAATAAATTTATCGGTAGAAAAAAATCTTCATTAGAAGAAGTTAAACAATTTATTGTTGATAGAATCTCTGATTTTAAAGAAAAAAAAGGACTCATTTGGATGATTTATAATAGAGATACCAAACAGAATATAGGCTCCATTTGTTTTTGGAATTTCAATTTTGAAACAAATATTGCAGAAATAGGTTATGAATTAGCACCAGAATTTCAAAGCAAAGGATTTATACAAGAAGCATTATCAAAAGTTATTAATTTTGGATTTAATGAACTAAATTTGCAAACAATTGAAGCTTTTACTGATAAAAATAATAAACCTTCAATCAATGCATTATTAAAGTTTAACTTTGTTGAAGAAACAGAATTTGAATCGAATACAGAAGAAAATTTAATAATGTTTAAGTTAATTAGTACACAACTATAATTTTTAAATAAAATCAGATGAAATTTTTTATTGACACAGCAAATCTTGCACAAATTAAAGAAGCACAAGCACTTGGTGTTCTTGATGGCGTTACAACAAACCCATCTCTTATGGCAAAAGAAGGAATTACGGGAAAAAATAACATTTTGAAACATTATGTTGATATTTGTAATATTGTAGAAGGTGATGTGAGTGCCGAAGTAAATGCAATGGATTTTGAAGGAATGGTTCGTGAAGGTGAAGAACTAGCCGAATTACACGATCAGATTGTGGTAAAATTGCCTATGACCAAAGAAGGAATTATGGCATGTAAATATTTTTCTGATAGAGGAATTAGAACAAATGTTACCCTAATTTTCTCAGCTGGACAAGCACTTTTGGCTGCAAAAGCTGGTGCAACTTATTGCTCTCCATTCTTAGGAAGATTAGATGATGTTTCTACCGATGGTTTAAATTTGATTCAGGAAATTCGTGATATTTATGATAATTATGGTTTCGAAACACAAATTCTTGCAGCATCAGTTCGTCATACAATGCACGTTGTAAATTGTGCAAAAATTGGTGCCGATGTCATGACAGGACCTTTGTCATCTATCTTAGGATTGCTAAAACATCCTTTGACAGACATTGGAATCGCTCAGTTTATTGCCGATTTCGAGAAAGGGAATAAATAGTTTTCAAAAATCAATATCAATAACAATAAAAAAAGCAATTTCATATAACTGAAATTGCTTTTTTACTTTTATCTAAAGAGCTTAATTCTATTTCAAATAATTCTCAAAATTAGCATTAAATAAACTTACAAAACCATTATTTATTTTCCCGCCAGAACCAATAAGCATAGCACGATGTATTTTTGTAATTACCCATTTGTCTTTAATATCTTGAAAATTCGCGGCGTGTAATTCGGTTGTATTTTTAAAATTATATTTAGTTAGTAAATTTTTCCATTGTTTGTCAGAATCATCAATGTTTATTGATACAAAATCCCAATTAGGATATTTCGATTTCAATTCGGTAACTCTTTGATGTGCTAATTCTAGATGAGATTTCGCTTCCGATGTCCAGAAGAAAACAACTGTATTTTTAGTAAATAGTTTATTTACTGCAACAGTTTTTCCATTGGCATCAATTAAATCGATATTTGGTAATAATTTATTTGGTGCTAAATGCTGAATAGATTCTTCAATTTTCTTAATTTCTTTTTGTTTTTCTTTATCAGTCGAAAGTTGAAAATATTTATCCAAAAATGTTTTATTACTCATCATGTTTTGGTCTTCAAGCAAATACATAAAAGCAATATTGTTTAAAACCGAATTTTTTATCTTAACATTTGTAAATAACGAATCGGCAACATGTAATTTTTTAATGTTATTTTCTAATGATTTTTCGTTATTGTCTTTGCAAGTTACATTGTTAAGCATCGATGTTAAATAGCGAACAAACGGAGAAAATGTGGTTAGTTTTTCGTTGTTAAAATCTATTTTTTTTCTGAAATCATAATAACTATTAGGTAAGTATTTACAAACTTTTTTGTTCGTACGACGCTCATGCACAAATGGATACATTTCTTTTTTGGTAAAATAATGCATGTCTAACATTGTTTTTGCATACAAATCGAAATCTTCGCTCCAACCTACTTCAGTCTCTCGTCTTAAATAAAAAGCTTTGCTAGAATTGTAGTTTTTTTCTATGACTTTCGAAAATGTTTTAAAATCTTTATCGTACAAATCGAATGTTGCGTTTTTGTCGGCTTCATTTTTCAAGAAAAGTTCCATCAAAAAATTATTTTTTTCGTCGCCACGACCACAAAATGTTAATGAATTATCAAATTCGTTAGTGTTTAAACGAATCATCAAACTATCATTTTTTTCGAAATAAATTTGCTGATATTCTGGTTCATGCTTAAAAGTGTACATGCCCGGAACGAGAGAATCGTATTTTTTTAGAAACCTATTTTTGTCATCTAAAACAATAGTGTCTATAACCTCATTGTCCTTGCACAAATAGACATATTTCGAGTTCGGATTTATTATTTCTCCACCAAAATAGGCATTATGACCTTCCTCATTTGTTCCTTGTTTGCAAGAACACAAAAGTGTGATAGATGTAATAGGTAATAGGTAAAGTATTTTTTTGAAATAGGCAGTCATCGAATATTATTTATTGATAAACAAATGTATTTTTATAATTGATATAATGCTGTTAATAGACAGTTAAATTAAACTTACAGATATTGTAAAATATTAGCCTCAAAACTCCACTATTTTTGTTACTTTTGCAACACTTTTATAAAAAATATATCAATGTTAACAATTTCAAATTTATCAGTACAATTTGGTAAGCGAATTTTATTCGACGAAGTAAATACAACCTTTACGCAAGGTAATTGCTACGGAATTATTGGAGCTAACGGTGCTGGAAAATCTACTTTCTTAAAAATAATTGCAGGAGAAATAGATCCAACTTCGGGTCGTGTTATTCTAGAGCCAGGAAAACGTATGTCGGTTCTAAACCAGAATCACAATATGTTTGATGATAAAACGGTACTGGAAACAGTAATGATGGGAAATAAAACTTTGTTTGATGTAAAAAGTCAAATGGACGAATTATACCTTAATTATACTGATGAAAATGCTGACAAAATAGGAGAGTTGCAAGTTCGTTTTGAAGAAATGAATGGTTGGAATGCCGAATCTGATGCCGGTGCGATGCTTTCAAACCTTGGAATTTCGGCCGATTATCAATATACGCTTATGGGCGATATGGAAGGAAAACTAAAATTGCGTGTGCTTTTGGCGCAAGCTTTATTTGGTAATCCTGACGTTCTTATTATGGATGAGCCTACCAACGACTTGGATTTTGAAACCATAGGTTGGTTAGAAAATTTCTTAGCAAATTATGAAAATACAGTTTTAGTAGTTTCTCACGACAGACACTTTTTAGATTCAGTTTGTACGCACGTTTCCGATATCGATTTTGGAAAAATAAACCATTATTCAGGAAACTATACTTTTTGGTACGAATCATCGCAGTTAGCAGCGAAACAAAGAGCACAACAAAATAAGAAAGCCGAAGAAAAGAAACAAGAATTAGAAGAATTTATCCGTCGTTTTAGTGCCAATGTTGCCAAGTCTAAACAAGCAACTTCTCGTAAAAAAATGATCGATAAATTAAATTTATCAGATATAAAACCTTCATCTCGTCGTTATCCTGCGATTATTTTTGATACCGAACGTGAAGCTGGAGATCAGATTTTGAATGTAGAAAACTTAAGTGCTTCGATAGATGGTGAAGTCTTATTCAAAAACGTAGATTTGAATATGGCAAAAGGAGATAAAGTCGTTATTTTCTCGAAAGATTCTCGTGCTACTTCTGCTTTTTATGAAATATTAAACGGAAATATGACTGCCGATTCTGGTACTTTCGATTGGGGAATTACAACCAACCAGTCCTATTTGCCTGCGGACAATCATAGTTTTTTCGAAAATGATTTGACACTTGTAGATTGGTTGCGCCAATGGGCAAAAACCGAAGAAGAGCGTGACGAAGTTTATGTGCGTGGTTTCCTTGGGAAAATGATTTTTTCTGGTGAAGAAGCTTTAAAAACAGGTCGTGTTTTGTCTGGAGGAGAAAAAGTACGTTGTATGTTATCTCGTATGATGATGATGCGTGCCAATGTATTGATGCTTGACGAACCAACAAATCACTTAGATTTAGAGTCGATTACTGCATTTAACAACTCATTGAAAAACTTTAAAGGTTCAATATTATTTACTACTCATGACCACGAATTTGCACAAACTGTTGCCAATCGTGTATTAGAAATTACACCAAAAGGAGTAATAGACCGTTATACCACTTTTGATGAGTATCTGGAAGATGAGAAAATTCAGGAATTAAGAAAGAAAATGTATTCTTAGATTATATAGAAAACTCCAGTAATTACTGGAGTTTTTTTATCATATATATTTAAATTTTTAGATGTAATATTATGCCGAATAGTCTTTAAATATATAAATCCAAATCATTCTTGATAATCGGATATTAAAAAAGCATAATGATATTACTACGATACAAATTATTGGTATGATTCTTAAATCGAATGTTTCATCAAAAAATGGATGAGCAATAAAATAGGTTATTAGCCCTTCTATAACGGTTAATGCGTAGCTTACAAACATAGCTCCGAAAAAATAACCAGGTTCTTTTTTAAATTTAAAATTACATTGACTACAATACTCATTCATTTTTGGGAAACCAATACTAAAGAAAAAATTTTTGTCTTTAAATACTTTTCCTTTGTTACATTTTGGACATTCGTTACTGAAAATGTGTTTTATTGTACTAATCATAACTATCTTTTTTAGACTACAAATTTATAATATAAGGTTGAATAATAATTTTCTTATATTCGCTAAAAATGGTAATATTAAGACATTTTGTTTATGAAAAAACTACCTATTTATCAAATAAATAAATTTTATTGTGAGTCGAGCGAAAATGATTTGTATTTTAATGATTTCAAATCTCATTTAATAGACAACAGTTTTATTGAAAATTCGCATAGTCACAACTTTTATTTATTGGTCTTATTTACACAAGGAAGTGGAGTGCATGTAATTGATTTTGATAGCTTTGAAATAAAAATTGGTAGTCTTTATTTTCTTAAACCAGGTCAAGTACACAGCTGGAAACTTTCAGAAGATATTGATGGTTATATAGCTTTCTATTCTCAAGAAGTTTATAATTTACATTTTGGAAAAAAGAAATTAGAAGAATATTCTTTTTATAGAACTTTAATGAATAGACCAGAATTGTTATTGACAGAATTACAGATTTTAGAATTTAAACAATATTTTGACATGTTAATTTATGAAAATAGAGATAATAAATTAAAAAAATCTGATAAGTTATTAAACGTTCTGGACATTATTCATATAGAAATAGATAGAATATACAATTCAATAGATAAACATTCCGTTCATCAGTATAATTTTAAAATTAATGAGTTAAAAGAACTTGTTGATAGTCATTATAAAGAGGAAAAAGCACCTTCTTATTATGCAAACAAAATGAATATTAGCTTAAAACATTTAAATAGAATTTGCAAAGATGTTTTAAATATAACTTTAACAGAATTTATTTATCGAAAAATTATTTTAGAAAGTAAACGATTGTTATCAATAAAAGGAATGACTATTAGTGACGTTGCAAATGAATTTGGTTTTGAAAATTATTCCTATTTTACTAAAGTTTTTAAAAAATATACAGGAATGACACCACAAAATTTCAAAAAAAATATTTAATAATGTGATTTTGGTTCATCACTCTTAAAATATAAGCTAACTATAAAATATTATCTTACTAATAAAAAAGGGACAATTTTAAAAAATGTCCCTTTTCAAATTTATATAAAAAGCTTATCTTAATGTTGCTCCCAATTCGCTTTCAAAATTCTGAGTTAATTTACTCATTACTTTGTCAATTTGCGAATCGGTTAGTGTTTTTGCATTGTCTTGCAACACAAAACTAATAGCGTATGATTTCTTACCAGCTGGAAGATTTTTTCCTTCGTAAACATCAAATAAATTAATGTTTTTTAGCAAAGATTTTTCTGTTTTTTTAGCAATATCAAAAAGTTGCACGAATTCGATTTCATTATCTAGCAAAAGCGCTAAATCACGACGAACTTCAGGATATTTAGAGATTTCGGTAAACTTAATGTTGTTTGAAATTTGTTTGATAATTGCATTCCAATTAAAATCGGCAAAGAAAACTTCTTGTTTAATATCAAAATGCTTCAATATCGATTTTTTAACCGTACCAAATTCTACTAAAGTAGAATTCCCCATTTCGTAAACCATTCCTTCAGCAAAAACATCAGTTTTTAAAGGCGAAGCGATAATTTTAGACAATCCCAATCTTTCTAAAATTGCCAATACATAACCTTTAAAGAAAAAGAAATCGGAAGGTTTTTGAGGATTTGTCCAGCTTTCTGAAGTTTTATCTCCTGTCATAAACAAAGTTAAATGGTTATTTTCCTGATTTCCTGACAATAATTTGTGGTATGTTTTTCCGAATTCGAATAATCTTAAATCGTTATTTCTTCTATTAATATTAAATGAAACAGCTTCTAATCCTGAAAACAATAATGATTGCCTCATGGCTGATAAATCATTACTTAACGGATTGATTATTAAAACATTATTGTTTTCATTTAAACTATTACTTAAATTAACATAACTTGGTGTTGTTAACGAATTTGCCATCATTTCGTTGAAGCCATTACCAACTAATAAATTGGCAATTATATTCTGAATTTTGTAATCCTCAGTTCTTGAAGAATGAGAAGTTGTAGCATTTAGTTTTTGTGTAAAATCGATATTATTATAACCGTAAACTCTTAGAATTTCTTCAATTACATCTATTTCTCGAGTCACATCGACACGATAAGCAGGAATTACTAATCCTAAAGCTACTTTAGAAATACTATTTACTTTAATATCTAACGAAGCTAATATATTTTTGATGGTATCGTCTGGAATTTCTTGACCAATTATTTTGCTTACTTTTTCAAGATTTAGCATCACTTGATGATCTTCTATTTTCTTTGGATAAATATCTACAATATCTGAAGTGATTTCGCCACCAGAAACTTCACAAATCAAAATTGCGGCACGTTTTAGCGCATATTCCGTAATACTTGGGTCAATTCCTCTTTCAAATCTGAAAGAAGCATCGGTACTAATTGTATGTCTTTTTGCTGTTTTTCTTACAGAAACAGCATTAAAATAAGCACTTTCTAAAAATATAGACGTTGTATTTTGAGAAACACCAGAGTCTTTTCCGCCAAGAACACCTGCAATGCAAAGTGGTCCGTTTTCGTCGCAAATCATAATATCTTCAGTGCTCAAAGAACGTTCTACATCATCTAATGTTGTAAATTTTGTTCCTTCTGCAACATTTTGTACGATGATTTTCCCGTTAATTTTTGCTGCGTCAAAAGCATGTAATGGTTGCCCTAATTCGTGTAAAACATAATTTGTTACATCGACAACATTATTTTTTGGTGTAATTCCAATTGCTTTCAATCTATTTTGAAGCCAAGCTGGTGAAGTTCCAATTTTTATATCAGAAATGGTTACACCACAATAACGAGGAACCAGTTTGTTATCATCGACTTTCACATCAATTTTTAAAGTTCTTTTTTCGATTTTAAAATTTGAAACCGATGGTGTAATTAGTTCGATATTTGTTCCGTTTTGAAGCATTCCCGCTTTCAAATCTCTTGCTGTTCCCCAATGAGACATTGCATCGGCACGGTTTGGTGTTAATCCAATTTCGAAAACTTCATCATTTTCAATATTAAAAACTGTCGCAGCAGGTGTTCCTGGTTTTAGATTTTCTTCGAGAATCATAATGCCTTCGTGACTATCGCCAAGACCTAATTCATCTTCTGCGCAAATCATTCCGTGACTTTCTTCTCCACGAATTTTTCCTTTTTTTATCTCGAATGATTTTCCTTCTTTATCATATAAAATAGTTCCAATTGTAGCTACAGGAACTTTTTGTCCTTCCGCTACATTACTGGCGCCACAAACAATTTGAATTGGATTACCATCTCCTAAATCGACTGTTGTTATTTTTAATTTATCGGCGTTTGGATGCTGAACACAAGTAAGTACGTGACCTACAACGATTCCTTCTAATCCACCTTTTACAGATTGGTATTTTTCGATTCCTTCTACTTCAAGACCTAAATCGGTAAGCATAGAAGCTGTCTTTTCCGAATCCCAATCAGTTTTTATAAATTGTTTTAACCAGTTATATGAAATTTTCATGTGTAGTAATTATTGAAGCGCAAATATAAGTATTGTAGTTCGTAGTA
Organism: Flavobacterium swingsii; assembly: GCF_900111965.1. GTDB lineage: Bacteria > Bacteroidota > Bacteroidia > Flavobacteriales > Flavobacteriaceae > Flavobacterium > Flavobacterium swingsii. The sequence continues at coordinate 171,922 of NZ_FOJT01000006.1, forward strand.
TAAAAAAAAGTTTCCCTTTTTTGAAATAGAATAATTTAGTCTTGTAAGTAAAAAAATAAAACCTCTAATTTAAATAAAATTCGAGGTTTATTAATTAATGATGATTTAGAATCTAGCTTATTTATTAATAATCACTTTATAAGTTTTTGATGCGTTTTCATTCGAAATCTTCATAAAGTAAAAGCCATTATGAATAGTATGAGTTTCAAAAATACTTAGATTGTTTCCTTGAAGAATTTTATCTTCTTTTACTACTTTACCAAATTCATTTATTAATTCAACTTTTAAATCAGTTTCAGTTATTTTAGATTTAATAGTAATAAAATCTTGAGCTGGATTTGGGTATATTAAAACGTCATTCTCAATTTTATTTTCCACATTTGATAATGTTAAATTACAAGAAGCAGAAACTGTATTTGAACTTTCAATGGTGCTACTGGCCGTTAAGTCTTGTCCTGAAAAACCAATATAATTACTTGGATAAAAACTACTTCGAAATGTTATATTTTGAGTTGGAGTGGTGCCTTGACTTATAATTCCTGTATTATTAATCGGGTTAATATATTTCCAAACAGTTGTTCCTGCTGAATTTACTTCTCTAAAAGTTCCTAATGGGCCATCACAAAGTATTACATTTCCATTTGATAATTGTTGTGATCCAGAAATATTTGCGGCATATATAGTATTAGGATTTCCTGAATTGTATATCCACGATGTTATAGTTGGCCCATAAGGTAAAGTTGCAGTGTAATTGTAGCCATTTACTGGTGGATTTATTATTTCTACGGTGGAATAATTGCCGCCAGTTCTACCATTTCCATTGTTGAAAATCATAATTTGGTTTTGATATGGAAGTCCGCTTTCTATCCAATTTGCATTATGTTGGCCAAATAACTTCTGATTTGTAGCGTTACCGTTGTTATAGGCTTGGGGATTTCCCCAACGATATAATAAATCCCCACCTTTTCCTGAATTTCCTTCCGTATGACTTGCTGCTTGTGCAGTTGTAGTGCTGTGATCAATAATCCAAACTTCATCAAAAGCATGAGAACTTAATAATATTTGGTCTAAAGTAACATTGTAGTCAATCGAATTTAAATGTATCCAATCTGAGTTTGTTGCACTTGCTTCAAAGTTCATGTTTAATAATTGGGGACTTGTTGAAACGGAGCCATAATTAGGTTTTGTAACATCGAAATCTTGAACTAAATGATCCCACAAATGCCATTCCCAAACAATATTTCCTCCTGTTGCTCCAACGGGTTGAATTTCAATAATTTTTTCACTCCAAACCGTTGCAGGAACTAGTGATGGGTTTCTTCCTTGTGCAGTGGCTTCTGTATTGGTTTTAGATTCCCAAACGATGGCTAGTACATTTCCGTTTGGTAAAGCTTTAATATCGTGATGTTGACACTCTAACGTATTTGAAATAGTATAACTCCAAGTTAGATTACCATTCCAGTCAATTTTTTGAATAATTCCTCCTTTTCCACCAGCTGTAAACGTTGTGTTGTTAGCATTTCCTGACCGTAATAATGTTCCGTCAGGGAGTATATAAACAGATTGTCCAGGTCTATAAGTACTTGCCCATGTTTTTACTTGTTTGCCACATTTATCAATAAGATATGTGTTTGTACTAGAAATAGGAGCAAATAATACATATCCATCGTCTAAAGTTCCAGTGTCATGTTGTAATAAACCAACGGTTTGAGAATTAGATTTTAGAAAAACTAATAACAAAAGTGTACAAAAAATATATTTTTTCATTAGGTATAATTTTATTATTTGATATTAAAAAAGAGAAAAGGTTTAATCTAAATTTGATTAAACCTTTTTTAATTAATTAATTTTTTATAGGATTACTTACTTACAATAATAGTTTTAGTAATGGTGCTTGTTCCATCAGAGATTTTAACTAAATAAGTTCCGTTGTAAATGTCTTGTATATCAAAGAAAGCAATAGTTTGTCCAGCATTTATTTCTGTCTTTTTTATGAGTTTTCCGGTTAAATCAAATAACTCAACTTGTAAATTAGTTGTTATTAAATCGCCAATTTGAATGGCAATTAAATCTGAACTTGGGTTAGGAAATATTTTAATCACTTTATTAGTAAAACTATTTTCAGAAAGTGATAATGGTGCATTATATGTTGTAACGGTTTCGGTTATAGTAGTAACTTTTGCAGCTGTCTTATTTCCATAAAAAGTTGGTCCTACTAGATAAGGATAGGCTGAATTATGATTCGAATCGACCGTTGCAAAATAGCAATAAATACCTGCTGGATATTCTGGTGTTACACAAAAACGACCGTTGTGCTCATCTAAATAACTGGCATCTGTTGGGTGCGAAATCCATTCGTAGTCTTCTCTGTAATAACCTAAAGGGTAAGTTGTACTAACTGCTGGACCGTCGCCAACATCTGTTCCGTTTGCGGCATGCGTTCTTACAGTAATATTTCTTAGTTGATAACCTGATTTTATTCTTGTAATTCCACCAGTACCATCCGCATTGGCATATCCGTAAGCACCATATACAGGAAAACCATCATAAGCAAAACCTATTAGTGGAGAGTGTTGAGATGTATTTATTGCATATAATCCGTCAGAATCATACAAATTGCAAATATTTGATATTACATTAATATCTAAATCAAATGCACTAGGGTTTTGATGATGATGGTAATTTGTTCCTCCGGGATGTCCCTTTGAGCAATCAAAACCTGGTCTTTCTGCAACAATAGCATCTCTGTACCATGAAGGTGTTCCTGTGCAAGCGGTATTTCCTGGTCCACCACAAGGAGCATTTGTTGTACTACTCCAAGCAACTCCATCTCTAAAATCGTACATCGCTACTCCATTTATAAAAACGCCTATATTACCACCAGTTGTTGCCGTTAATGTACCAGTATTCTGAGTAGGATTTAATGGAAATCTAAAAATTGCATTCTGATTCCCTGCTTGGTTTGGGTTACCATCTAAATAGGGGCCTATTTTATAGGACGGAATTCCGGTTGTGTTAACATATACATTATTTGTTGAGTATCTAACTTGCTGACAGTTTACTAAAATACCATTAGAAATAGGAGTAGAGTTACCTGACACATAATAATTTCCTGTAACAGTAGTGTTTTGAAGCCATTTTGTAATTGCAGGATTTGTCTGAGCATTAGATAAAATACTTGCAAAAATTAAAAAAGAGAAAAGTTTTTTCATTTTGATTTTGTTAGGGTTTAAATGTTAGACAACAATTAAATTTAATTCTTGCGACAAAAAATGATTTTTATTTAGGAAAAGAATATTTTGAATTAAAAAGAAATTCTTTGTCTGTTAAAGTTTTTAAAAAAGCTAACAATTCAGTTCTTTCATTATCGGATAAATTCATTGGTTTTACTAATTGTTTCGACAATGTTTTACTAGTTTTAAACTCCAAATTATAGTGTTTTATGACTTCGGTTAAAGTTTTAAACCGTCCATCATGCATGTAGGGATAAGTAAATTCGATATTTCGTAATGTGGGGACTTTAAATAGTAAATAATCCTTAGGATTCTGAGTGTATTTTATTCTTCCAAAATCGTTTAAAGTTGTATCTATTTCTAAACCATTATTTTCAAATTTATCGCTCGAAAATAAAGGTTCTTGATGACAACTAGCACAATTGGTTTTAAATAAGTTGTATCCTTTTTGTTCTATATCTGTAAATAATTCTTCTTTTCTCATCACCTTATCGTATTTTGAATTAGAAGTTTTTAGCATTACTAAAAATTGTGATAAAGCTTTCAATGTTAATTGTCCTGTAACTTTATTTGTACCGAAAGCATTATAAAATAGTTCTTTGTATTTTTTGCTATTTTGAAGTTTATAAACTACATTTTGCAATGTTTCGTCCATCTCTACAAGACTTGTAATTGGAGCAAGTGGTTGCACATCTAGGTGATTTACAGCTCCGTCCCACATAAAATTTTTGCTCCAAGCCAAATTTTGCAAGGTTAACGAATTTCTGTTTCCAATTTTGCCTTCTATACCGTGACTCAAAGCATGATCTACATGAGTAAAACCAGTTGCTTGCAAATGACAGCTTGCACAAGAAATGGTACTGTCTTTAGATAAAATTGGGTCATAAAACAATTGTCTTCCTAATTGAAATCCTTCTTCAGTTAACGGATTATTTTTAAAATCATAATAAGGTTTTGGCCAACCTTTTGGAATATCGAAATAAATAGGGGTAAGCGTCTTTTTTACAAAAGCTAGCAAAATAATAAGTACAAAACCAAAAAATATATAGGCTATTTTTTTTCTCATTCTATGTAAAACATTTTTGCGCTCAAATTAGCTAATTCCATTGCTTTCTTACCTGGAATCATGACAGAATTAGTTTCTGAAAGTTGTATTTTATCAAAAAAAGAAGCAAAATTTACTACAATATCAAGATTGTTTGATTTTGGAAATAAAACTACTTCTCGCATAGCATAATTGGGTTTTAAATAGCCGCCAATATGAAACTGAAATTCATTTTTTCTAGTTTTACAACTGTTGCTTTTGCCTTCAATTTTCATATTAATATAACCACTTTGCCAAGCCCAATACATTCCTTTTGTAGGATCTAAATCACCAGATAATGCTCCAGAAACGTTAGTAAGACTGTCAATACCAATATTAAATGTGATTTTATTTACAATTTTATTTTCAGTTTTACAAATAGGTATTTTTAGTGAACTTTGGTTTTCTATATCAATTAGATAATGGCTATTTGATTGTAAAAAAAATGTTTTATTCGCATATTCAATTTGGATATCAGAGATATAAAATTTAACTAAATTGATTTGTAAAGTATCTTTATACTTAGAAACATAAGTTTTGTTTAGTTCTAAAGGATTTTCGTCAAACTTTAAATTTAAGTTCATAAATAAAGAGTCTTTTTCTTTCTGAGCTTGAGAGCTTTCAGAAAAAAACAGACAAAGAATGAAATAAAATATTATTTTTTTAATCATTTCGTGGTTTCGGTTTAGAAAATATTTTAGCCAATTCCGTAGTTAAATCAGAAAAGCGGCCCAATTGCTCTTTCTTACAAAGTTTTTTAATATCCTGAAAATGCTTGAAATGTGTGCTTTCAATTTCTTTCTGAATATTTGCCAACTTATTTACTAAACTATCTTTAGTTTTATTATCAACCTCAGGTTTTACTAACTCTGAATATAAATTTTGTTTTGTATTTTTAATTTGTTCCTGCAAACTATCTATATTCAATCTGTGCCAATTTATTAACTCTTGGTATGCTTTTGCTTGTTGTTTATCAAAACCTAATTTTCGGATAATTATTTCTCTAGGTTTTGGTTTCTTCCTAAAATCTTCGGATTTATTCTCTGAAAAAATAAAAAAACCTAACATTGCAATATTTAGAATAATTAGTGCAATTACCGAGAAAGTTAGTAATTTAATCTTGTTCATAATTAATAAAGTTGATTTGATTTATAAATAGAAGCTACTAGCATTTCGGTATCAGTATTGGATTTATTAGGTCCTGAAAAAATAACTTTAAAATTTAATGAAAACAAAATAGCAAAAGAAGCCGCTGCAATCCAAATCCATTTGTTAGAAACCACATTTTGTCTTTTTATTTTATTTTCAATTTTAGAAAACAGCAAAACATCAGGTTTAACTTGCGTTATCCCATCGGTGCTATTCATAACACTATTTATCCATTTTTCTTGTTCCATAATTGTTTAGACAAATTATTTAATTATTTCTTGCGATGTTCTTCAAATTTATTTGATAATTTTTCTTTCAAACTAGTTTTGGCTCTAAAAATTAGAGATTCGACCGATGAGATACTTAGTTGCATAATGTCTGAAATTTCAGGATTGCTTAGTCCGTCTATTTTAGAGAGCATAAAAGCTGTTTTCTGATTTTCAGTTAGTTCATTTATAACTCCAAACAAAATAGTCGATTTTTCTTTATTTTCTAATAATATTCCAGGATGCTCAAAATTAGATAAATTACTAATTTCTAACTCATTATTACTTTTACGTCCAAAAACAAAAAAACGTTTTTTACTAGCTTTATGTTTGATAAAATTTAAGCTTTTATTGATTGTTATTCTGTAAATCCATGTTTTTAGAGAAGATTTTTCATTAAATTGATCTAAAGATTCGTGTACTTCAACAAAAACATCTTGTGTAACTTCTTCGGCATCTTCAGTATTTTGGAGATAATTTAGCGCAACATTATAAACCAATACTTTGTATTCATTGTATAAATTCTTAAAATTGGTTTGGTTGTGCTTCATATATTTATTGAAGATATAAATAATTTAGACTTTAAATTTTAACAAAGGTTTAATTGAAAAATGTATTTTTTTTCAAAAGGGATTTATTATATATTTGACATTTAAAATTAAAGAACAAAACCAATAATAAAATGAAATTACTAGAAGGAAAAGTAGCCATTATAACAGGCGCAAGTCGCGGAATAGGAAGTGGAATTGCTAAGGTATTCGCACAACATGGTGCAAATGTGGCGTTTACATACAGTTCGTCTGTGGAATCTGCGATGGCTTTAGAAACAGAATTAAATGCTTTAGGAATAAAAGCAAAAGGATATCAGTCTAATGCAGCCGATTTTAATGAAGCGCAAACCTTTGTAGATGCAGTAATTGCTGAATTTGGAACAGTAGATGTTTTAATAAACAACGCAGGAATTACTAAAGATAATTTGCTAATGCGTATGTCTGAAGAAGATTTTGATAAAGTTATCGATGTTAATTTGAAATCTGTTTTTAATATGACAAAAGCCATACAAAAAACATTCTTGAAACAACGTTCAGGTTCTATTATCAATATGAGTAGTGTAGTGGGAGTGAAGGGTAACGCCGGACAAACGAATTATGCGGCTTCAAAAGCAGGAGTTATTGGATTCACAAAATCGGTAGCTTTAGAGTTAGGTTCTCGTAATATTCGTTGTAATGCTATTGCTCCAGGATTTATAGAAACTGAAATGACTGCAAAACTAAACGAAGATGTGGTACAAGGTTGGAGAGAAAGTATTCCGTTGCGTCGTGGTGGAACTCCAGAAGATGTTGCCAATGCTTGTGTTTTCTTAGCTTGCGACTTGAGCGCTTATGTAACTGGACAAGTACTAAATGTTGATGGAGGAATGTTAACGTAAGAAACTAAATGAATACAGCCACAATTCTACTCATAATACTTTCTTTAGTAATTGCTGGAGGATTGTCGTTTTATCAATATTTTTATAAAAACAAAAACTACAACAAAGTCAATATTTTATTGGCTTTGTTGCGTTTTCTTTCTGTTTTTTCGATTCTTTTATTGCTGATTAATCCAATCATATCAAGAAAAACTTACGAAACTAGCAAAACACCTTTGCCAATTGTTGTCGATAATTCTCAATCAATATCAGAATTAAAACAAGAAAATATATCGAAAGAATTATCTCAAAAATTATCAGAAAATAGTCAATTGAAAGACAAATATGATGTTCAATTGTTTAGTTTCGATACTGATTTTTATTCTGATAAGCCAATAGATTATGAAGGAAAACAATCTAATATTCATAAAGTTGCTCAAAATTTAAAGCAATTATATCGAAATCAAAATTTTCCAATTGTATTGCTTTCTGACGGAAACCAAACTATCGGGAACGATTATGTGTATTCATTTCCGCAGAATAATCAGGTTTACCCATTGGTTTTAGGCGATACAACTAACTTTTTAGATGTAAAAATCAATCAGTTGAATGTAAATAAATATGCATTCCTAAAAAATAAATTTCCAGTTGAAGTTTTCTTGCAATACAACGGAAACAAAAGCATCAATACTACTTTTAGTATTCAACAAGGAAATAATACGATTCACAAACAAACAGTTTCGTTTTCTGCTAATAAAAAATCGCAAGAAATCACCGTTTTATTAAATGCTGATAGAGTAGGAGTCCATACTTATAAAGCAATTATTTCTACTTCCGAAGCAGAGAAAAATAAATACAATAATGTTAAGAATTTTGCGGTTGAAATAATTGATGAACGATCAGAAATCGCATTAATTTCGGCAATAAATCATCCAGATTTAGGTGCTATAAAACGTGCGATAGAATCTAATGTACAACGCAAAGTAACGTTGCTTAAACCACAACAAATTAAAACATTACAAGATTATAATGTTTTAATTTTGTATCAACCCAATGCAGAATTTAAATCTATTTTAGAACAAAATAAAAATCTGCAATTAAACACTTTTGTAATTACGGGTTTGAGTACAGATTATAGTGTTTTGAACCAATATCAAGACCAATTAGCATTTAGAATGTCTGGTCAGCAAGAAGATTTTACGGCCGAATTTAATCTACAATTTAATTCATTTGCATTAGATAATATTGGTTTCGAACAGTTTCCACCTTTAGAAAATTCGTTTGGAAATATTGATATTAAAGGAAATGTAAATACCTTATTGCAATCGCAAATTAGAAATATTAAGACCGAAAATCCGTTATTGGCTTTTGCCGAAAACGGAATGAAACGAAATGCCTATCTTTTTGGAGAAAATATTTGGAAATGGCGTGTAGAAAGTCATTTAAAAACCAAATCATTCGAACAATTTGATGTTTTTATGGATAAAATCATTCAGTTTTTAGCTTCTAACGCTTCAAAAAAATCATTGATTGTCACGCACGAAAGTTTTTATAATTCTGGCGAAAACATCGAAATTTCTGCTCAGTATTTTAATAAAAACTATGAGTTTGAAGAAAATGCGCAATTGACCATTCAATTAAAAAATAAGAAAACGAATGTTACTAAAACCTATGATTTCTTAAAAGGAAATGGAGAATATAAAGTGAATTTTGAAGATTTAGAAGCAGGGAATTATAGTTTTACAGTCAAAGAAAACAACTCGAAAGCTTCGTATTCAGGTAATTTTGAAGTTTTAGATTTTGAAATTGAAAAACAATCTGTAAATCCAGATGTTTCGCGTTTAACGCAATTGGCAACAAATACAAAAGGAAAAATATTTTATCCAACACAAGTAGATAAATTAATTGCGGAGTTACTTAAAAAAGAAAGTTTTCCAGCTATTCAGAAAGAAATAGTTAAAAAATCACCTTTAATAGATTTAATATGGTTGCTTATTCTTTTAGCAATTACGCTAACTACAGAATGGTTTGTTAGAAAATACAACGGAATGTTGTAAAAAAAAAATCAATTTCAATGTCAAAATTCAATGGTAATATCAAAGAGAAATTTCAATTAAAACTTTAAAACTAAAAACTATGAACGACGCACATTTACACATGTTAGTAAACCATTTTCCAATAATCGGATTATTTTTTGGAATTGGAATTTTACTTTTTGGGATTATAAAAAAAAATCCATTACTTATTAATACAGCTTATATTATTTTTATTTTTTGCATGATAATGGGTAAAATCTCAATGTTTACAGGAGAAAAATCCGAAGATATTGTCGAGGATTTAGGTATTTCACATGACTTAATTCACAACCACGAAGAACTAGCTGAAAGTTTTATGAAAATATTTTACCTACTCGGATTAGCTTCTATTTTAGGATTATATGCCAATTATAAGAAACATTCTAAATCACTTTTAGTAGCCTATTTAGCAATTACCATTGCTATTGTTACGGCAATAATGTCTAAATCTGTAGGAACATCTGGAGGCGAAATTCGTCATACTGAAATTAGAGCTAATGCAACAAAAACTCCAACAACTACTGTGGCTGAGGGAAAAGACAAAGATTAAACAAATCATAAATTAGTAAGAATTATAAAAAATAATTTGTTTTCTATTTTTATTTGAGCATATATTTGCAACGTATTAAAAAAACAAAAATGTTCACAAATCAATTACATCAACATCATTTTCATATTTGCTCTCAGGCGAAGTGTTAATGGTATGCGTGTAAATCACAATATTCTAAAACCCGTTTGAGTACATCAAACGGGTTTTTTATTTTCTCCAAGTTGTACTCATTCATAATATTTAATCAAAAAAATGAGTACTCTAAAAATTGCAATTCAAAAATCAGGTCGTCTGAATGAAGACAGCTTAAAAATCCTTAAAGATTGTGGTGTTTCTATTCATAATGGAAACGATCAACTGAAAGCCACTGCTACAAATTTTCCTTTAGAAGTTTTGTTTCTTCGTAATTCAGATATTCCACAATATCTCATTGATGGTGTTGTAGATATCGCTATTGTTGGCGATAATATTTTGGTCGAAAAAGGTGGTAATATTCAAATTGCAGAAAAATTAGGATTTTCAAAATGCAAAGTTTCAATTGCTGTCCCAAAAGCTTTTCAATACAATTCTATTCAAGATTTAAAAGGCTTGCGTGTTGCTACTTCTTACCCAAATACCGTCAATAATTACTTTAAATCTAAAAATACTGAAGTCGATTTACACGAAATATCAGGATCTGTAGAAATTGCTCCCAATATTGGTTTGGCAGATGCTATCGTAGATATTGTTTCTAGCGGGAGTACCTTATTCAAAAACAACCTTAAAGAAGTTGAAGTGATTTTTAAAAGCGAAGCTGTTTTGGCTGTTTCTCCAAAAATAACCGCAGAAAATCAAATCGTTTTAAACAAGTTACTTTTTAGAATTCAATCGGTTCTAAAAGCTAGAAAATCTAAATATATTTTGATGAATGTGCCTAATAATAAAATAGCTGAAATTAGTAAAATCCTTCCAGTTCTAAAAAGCCCAACCGTTATGCCATTAGCAGAAGAAGGGTGGAGTAGTGTACATTCTGTTATTGATGAAGAATTATTTTGGGAAGTTATAGACCAATTAAAAACAGCTGGTGCTGAAGGAATTCTCGTTTGTCCAATTGAAAAAATGGTAATTTAAATTTTAATAAAATGAATAAAATATACAATCCAAAACCAGAAACTTGGTCTGAAATTTTAAAAAGACCAACACAATCCTTCAATGATATTGAAGAAACTGTAAAAGGAATTTTTAAAGAAATTCAACAAAAAGGAGATATTGCAGTTACAAAATACACCTCATTTTTTGACGGAATTATTTTAGATAATATAGAAGTTTCGAACGAAGAAATTCAAGAAGCTATTGCTTTAGTATCAACAGAATTGAAACAAGCTATTGCTTTAGCAAAATCGAATATTGAGAAATTTCACACCGCTCAAAAAACTTCAAAAATTGAAGTCGAAACGATTGAAGGTGTAAATTGTTGGCAGGAAAAGCGTCCAATTCAAAAAGTTGGATTATATATTCCTGGAGGAACTGCGCCTTTGTTTTCTACGGTATTAATGTTGACTATTCCGGCTCAAATTGCGGGTTGCAAAGAAATTATTCTATGTTCGCCACCAGATAAATCAGGAAAAATAAACCCAGCTATTTTATACGTTGCCAATTTGTGTGGTGTAACAAAAGTCCTAAAAGTAGGAGGGATTCAAGCAATAGCAGGAATGGCTTTTGGTACACAAACTATCCCAAAAGTGTATAAGATATTTGGACCTGGAAATCAGTTTGTAACAGTTGCCAAACAATTTGCTACACGATTTGGAGTAGCTATCGATATGCCTGCTGGTCCAAGCGAATTACTTATTGTTGCGGATGATACTGCAATTCCAAGCTTTGTGGCTTCCGATTTATTAAGCCAAGCCGAACATGGAACAGATAGTCAAGTGATTTTAGTTTCGACTTCAAAAGAATTGATAGATGTTGTTGAGACCGAAATCAACAAGCAAATTGAAGTGTTACCTAGAAAAAATATTGCACAAAAAGCTATCGAAAATTCTAAACTAATTTATGTTGAAAATGATACAATAGCTATTGATTTAATTAACGAATATGGCCCAGAACACTTTATTATTTGTACTAATAAGGATAATTTTTATATTGATAATATAGAAAATGCAGGTTCTGTTTTCATAGGAAATTATACACCTGAAAGTGCTGGAGATTATGCCTCTGGAACCAATCATACTTTACCAACAAACGGTTATGCTAAAAATTATTCGGGTGTCAACTTAGATAGTTTTCTGAAATCGATGACTTTCCAAAAAATATCTAAAATTGGCATTCAAAAAATTGGTACCGCAATAGAAATTATGGCAGAAGCCGAAGGTTTACAAGCGCACAAAAATGCTGTTTCATTACGATTAAAAGCAATAGAAAATGAATAATTTCAATATCAATAATCTCATCAGAGAAAATATAAAAAACATGCAATCTTATTCTTCTGCACGAGATGAGTTTAAAGATTTTACGCACAATATGGTTTATCTTGATGCCAATGAAAATCCGTTTTCTAACGGAATAAATCGTTATCCAGATCCGCAACAAAAGAAATTAAAAGGTTTTTTGTCACAACAAAATAAGATTAATGAAAACCAAATCCTGTTAGGAAATGGTAGTGATGAAGTACTTGATCTATTGTTTAGAGCATTTTGCGAACCCAATAAAGATAATGTAATTACATTGCCGCCAACGTATGGAATGTATGGAGTTCTTGCCAATATTAATGCCATAGAAAACAAAGAAGTCTTATTGTCAAAGAATTTTCAACCCAATATTGATGAAATAGTAAAGAATGTAAATGAGAATACTAAAATAATTTTCCTTTGTTCACCCAATAATCCAACAGGAAATTCTTTTGATGATCAAGCTATTTTATCATTACTAAAAAAGTTTAACGGACTGATAGTTATCGATGAAGCTTACATAGATTTCTCTAAAAATGACAGTTGGTTGCAAGTAATAGACGATTATCCAAATCTTGTTATCACGCAAACACTTTCTAAAGCCTATGCAATGGCAGGTTTAAGAGTTGGAATTTTGTATGCTTCTACAGAAATAATCTCAGTATTAAATAAAATAAAACCACCATATAATATCAATAATTTATCGCAAGAATCGGCTTTAAAAAAATTGGAACAAAACACCTTAAATTTTCAGATCAAAAAAATTATAAATGAGCGAAAAAAAATGTTCGAATCTTTAGTTTCTATACCATTTGTAGAAAAAACATATCCTTCAGATGCTAATTTTATTCTTATAAAAGTAGATGACGCAAACAAAAGATACAACCAACTAATCGAAAACGGAATCGTCATTAGAAACAGAAGCAATCAGGCTCTGTGCGAGAATTGTTTGAGAATTACTATTGGTACCAAAGAAGAAAACGAAAAATTAATAACCGTTTTAAAATTATTATAATGAAAAAGAAAGTATTATTTATAGACAGAGACGGAACGATGATTAAGGAAACTATCGACGAACAGATTGATGGTTTCAATAAAATGATTTTTTATCCAAAATGTATTCCTTTTTTGAGTAAAATTGCCCAAGAATTAGATTATGAATTGGTTATGATTACCAATCAAGATGGTTTAGGAACGTCAAGTTTTCCTGAAGAAACCTTTTGGCCTGTACATAATTTTATTATGAAAACCTTTGAAAACGAAGGCGTAATTTTCAATAAAGTGTGCATCGACAGAACATTTCCTTCAGAAAATGCCAATACTAGAAAACCAAAAACTGGCTGGCTAACCGAATATTTTTCTGAAGACTATGATTTACAAAACTCATTTGTCATTGGTGATCGATTAACTGATTTAGAATTAGGGAAAAATCTTGGTTCAAAAGCTATTTTTATAAATGATGATACTAATTTGGGAACAAGCGAAATATCTGTAAAAAAAGAAGAACTAAATCAATATATTGCTTTAGAAACCAACGATTGGCAAAAAATTTATGAGTTTTTGAAACTGGAAAATCGTTCAGCTTCTATCGTTAGAAAAACAAACGAGACAGAAATTTCGATTCTATTAAATCTTGATGGAACAGGTAAAAGTAAAATTGATACTGGAATCGCTTTTTTCGACCACATGTTAGACCAAATTGCACGCCACGGACAAATGGATTTAGAAATTCTTGTAAAAGGAGATTTGCAAGTTGACGAACACCACACAATTGAAGACACTGCTATTGCTTTGGGTGAAGTTTTTGCACAAGCTTTAGGGAATAAACTAGGAATAGAACGCTACGGATTTTGCTTGCCCATGGACGATTGTTTGGCGCAAGTAGCAATCGATTTTGGAGGACGAAATTGGTTGGTTTGGGAAGCCGATTTCAAACGTGAAATGATTGGACAAATGCCAACCGAAATGTTTTTTCATTTCTTTAAATCTTTCTCTGACGGAGCAAAAGTCAACCTAAATATTAAAGCTGAAGGTACGAATGAGCACCACAAAATTGAAGCTATTTTTAAAGCTTTTGCTAAAGCCATAAAAGCAGCTGTAAAACGAGATTCAGAAAAAATGATTTTACCGAGTACAAAAGGAATGCTTTAAATAGTCATAATGTCTAAAGTATTAAAGTCTATGCGTTTAGAATTGACTTTATGACTTTTGACTTTACAACTTTAAGACAGATATAAATGAAAATAGTCATTATAAATTACGGAGCAGGAAACATACAAAGTATTCAGTTTGCCTTACAAAGATTGGGTTACGAAGGTATTTTGTCAAATAATATTACCGAAATTCAATCGGCAGATAAGGTCATTTTTCCAGGAGTTGGAGAAGCAAGTTCTGCCATGCAAAAACTCCGAGATAGCGGAATAGACAAAATAATTCCAAATCTGAAACAACCCGTTTTAGGAATTTGCCTTGGCATGCAACTCATGTGTAACTCGTCTGAAGAAGGAAATACAAAGGGTTTAGGAATTTTCGATATCGATATTATTAAATTTTCCAACAAGGTAAAAGTGCCACAAATGGGTTGGAATAACATTTATAATTTGAAATCTAGTTTGTTTGAGGGAATTCCTGAAAACGAATACATGTATTTAATTCATAGTTTTTATGCTCCAAAATGTACCGAATCCATTGCTTTCACGAGTTATGAAACCGAATATTCGTCAGCCTTACAAAAAGATAATTTCTACGGAGTACAATTTCACCCCGAAAAAAGCGGAAAAATTGGAGAACAAATTTTGTCTAATTTTTTAGAATTATAATTTACTTCGTCTGTTCGCACTTTCAGGCTCGGGTGGGCGTTCGAGCGGGCTTTCCGTTGCAATCTTTTGTTTTTTAAAGGAAAAAACAAAAGGATTTCCACTTTAATCCCTAACGCAAAACAGCATATCAGTTATAAAATATTTTTTAAATCTAAAATCTAAAATCAGAAATCTAATATCTAAAATCAGAATATGAGAATAATTCCAGCAATAGATATCATCGAAGGGAAATGTGTCCGACTTTCCAAAGGCGATTACAATACGAAGATAATTTATAACGAAAATCCACTAGAAGTAGCTAAAGAATTTGAAGCTCACGGGATTCAATATTTGCATTTAGTCGATTTAGATGGTGCTAAATCTAGTCAGATTGTAAATTATAAAATTTTAGAACAAATTGCTTCTCAAACATCTCTAAAAATCGATTTTGGTGGCGGATTAAAATCAGATAACGATTTGCGAATCGCTTTCGAATCGGGTGCTAATCAAATAACAGGCGGAAGTATCGCTGTAAAAAATCCTGGTTTATTCAACGAATGGATTATTAAATACGGAGCCGATAAAATCATTTTAGGTGCCGATGCAAACAATGAAAAGGTTGCAATTTCGGGTTGGTTAGAAGAAAGTAAAGAAGAGTTAATTCCGTTTATTCAAAACTATCAAAACAAAGGAATTCAGTATGTTATTTGTACTGATATTAATAAAGACGGTATGCTTGAAGGTCCAAGTTTCGATTTGTATGCAAAAATTTTGCAGAAAGCTAAAGGAATTAAACTCATTGCTTCTGGAGGAATTTCCACTTTTGATGAGTTACCAAAACTAGCCGAATTAGGTTGTGAAGGAACCATTATTGGAAAAGCAATTTATGAAAACAGAATTACATTAAAACAATTGGAAAATTTCATTCTATCTATACCTAACAGCTTTTAAAAACTAAAAGTTATTCATTAAACACCTGACAGGTTTTAAAAACCTGTCAGGTCTAAAAGAAAGAAATATGCTAACAAAAAGAATAATTCCTTGTCTAGATATAAAAAATGGAAGAACTGTAAAAGGTGTCAATTTTCTAGATTTAAAAGATGCTGGAGATCCAGTAGAATTAGCTAAAAAATACTCCGACGAAGGAGCAGACGAATTGGTTTTTCTAGATATTTCTGCTACGGAAGAAGACCGGAAAACATTGATAGATCTAGTTCGAAAAGTAGGCGAAACCATCAATATTCCGTTTACTGTTGGCGGTGGAATATCTTCTGTAAATGATGTCGAAATATTGCTAAAAAATGGAGCCGATAAAGTTTCTATTAATTCATCGGCGGTTAAGAACCCACAATTAATCAATGATTTAGCTTCGGCTTTTGGAAGCCAATGCATTGTCGTTGCTATCGATGCCAAGCAAATTAACGGAAATTGGAAAGTACATCTCGTGGGCGGAAAAATAGCTACCGAAATCGATTTGTTCGATTGGGCAAAAGAAGTCGAAAATCGCGGTGCTGGAGAAATTCTTTTTACCTCGATGGATAATGACGGGACTAAAAATGGTTTTGCAAATGAAGCTTTAGCTAAATTATCCCAAACTATAAATATTCCAATCATTGCTTCTGGTGGAGCAGGAACAATTCAACATTTTACTGATGCTTTTCTTGTAGGAAATGCAGATGCTGCTTTGGCTGCCAGTGTTTTTCACTTTCAAGAAATTAGCATTCAAGATTTAAAAAAAGAACTAAAAAACAATAATATCCAAATAAGATTATAAAGATGGAAGCAAATTTTCAAAAAAATACAGACGGATTAATTCCAGCCATTATTCAAGATAATGGTTCTAAAACAGTTTTGATGCTCGGTTACATGAATGAAGAAGCATATAATAAAACATTAGAAACAAAAAAAGTTACTTTTTTTAGCCGTTCAAAAAATAGATTATGGACAAAAGGAGAGGAGAGTGGTAACTTTTTGAACCTTGTTGATATTAAATTAGATTGTGATAATGATACTTTTTTAGTACAAGTAAATCCAGAAGGAAAAACCTGTCATACAGGTTCATATAATTGCTGGCAAGAATCTAAAAATCAAAATCTTAATTTTTTATTAAAACTTGAAGAAACTATTAGAGAAAGAAAAGAAACAGCCAATTCATCTACAAGTTATGTAGCCAGTTTATTTCAAAAAGGGATTAATAAAATTGCACAAAAAGTAGGAGAGGAGGCAATAGAAGTTGTCATTGAAGCCAAAGACAACAATGACATTCTATTTGTGAGCGAAAGTGCTGATTTACTTTTTCACTATCTCATTTTACTGCAAGCTAAAGGCTTTAAATTACAAGATGTTGTCAATGTTTTAGAATCTAGAAATAAATAATTTTTTAGCGTTATTCTTCCAATAAGTGCAACTGACTTTTTAGTCGTTCTATTAATAAATTCATCATTCTTTTGTTTAAGTTTGATGAGTTTTTTATATAATTTTGATATTCATTTACAGTAAAAAAACCAATAATCATACCTTTTAGCGAGTTTCTAAATTTTATATCTTTTTGAATTACGTTTTCAATATAGTTTTGTTTTTTTTCGGGTGTTAATGCAAAGAAAACACTCTTTTGCTTCTGAGCATAATTGATAAAAACTTGAATAAGTAAATCATTTTGCAACTTCAAAATAGGTCGTAAAGTAATGTTCTGAAAAGCTTCTTCTTCCGATGATTGTGGCGTTACAGTTCCTAAAACACCACCTCTTAAATCAAAAATTGCTGTATCACGATTTTCCATTTGTTTTTCTTTTAAAATTAAGAAATATAGCTGCTTATTTAGGATTAAAATTTAAAAGTTATTAGTAATTTAGTGTTGAAAACATAATTATGAGAACTTCAAAAATATTCGTCACGGTAGATGCTGTTGTTGTCAAAAAAACGGCTGTTAATCAATTACTTTTAATAAAAAGAAAGAACGAACCATATAAAGATTGTTGGGCTTTGCCTGGTGGTTTTGTAGATGAAAATGAGGATTTAGAAGTAGCTGCAAAACGAGAATTAGAAGAAGAAACTCAGGTAAAAATCGATTCGTTACAACAATTTGGTGTTTTTGGTAAACCATTTCGTGATCCTAGAGGACACATGATTTCGGTGGCTTATTTCGGAGAAGTTCCAGAAAATACCATAGCAATTGCTTCAGACGATGCTAAGGAAGTGGCTTGGTTTCCTATAAATGAATTGCCAAATTTAGCCTTCGATCATCAAGAAATTATAGAAAAAGCTTTTAAAATATTTAAAATATGAGATTTCATACAAGAAAATGGGTAAAACCACAAGATTTAAATCCAAATCACACACTTTTTGGCGGACAATTATTGGCTTGGATAGACGAAGAATTAGCTTTATATTCAATCGTGCAGCTCGAAAATCCTAGAATTGTGACCAAACACATGTCGGAAATTAACTTTATAAGCTCCGCAAAACAAGGAGATATTATCGAAATTGGAATTGATGTGGTTAAGTTTGGAAATTCCTCATTGACACTAAAATGTGAGGCCAGAAACATTATGACTCGTGAAACGATTATCACAATCGATTCGATAACAATGGTAAGTTTAGGAGATAATGGTAAACCAAAAGCACACGGAAAAACAGAAATAGAATTTGTGAGGAATAGGATTAAATAGTGTAGTAATTTTGTAAAATTACTGTTTGTAGAAGTTTTTTTTAAATTACCATATGACCAGCTTTGAAGTAAGTCAATTTAGCATTTTTAATAAATTTTTCTATTGAAGTTTTGTTATCAGCCTTTTCATTTATTAATTCAAAAAAATAAACTTGAGGATTCGCAAAACCATGCCTGAAGCTCCAGAATCTAAATCTTTTTATTTTTGGTGAATTACTCAGAAAGATTAATTCTTCTAATTCTGAAATACTAAATGAATCATTTCGATTTAAGTTGTATCGAAATCTTTCTTCTGGATTTAATTTTGCAACATCTTCATCAGTTAGTACTTTGTTATTTTCGGTATTTCCAATTATTATTTGAGGAAAGAAAATTCCTGTAGAGAAAATTGGCAAGTATATTTTTGGGCAGTGAATATTTAAAATCTTGTTATCAAATTTGATTTGATTATTATTTAAAATTTCAATTTTGCCTTTGAATTTTTCAAAGTCTTGTTTTTTATATTCTTTTTTGAATAATTGCTCAGCCCAATAATTTTCCTGTTCCCCTTGATTTGCGAACTCTTTTTTTTGTGAGAAGCAAATTAGAAAATTAAATAGAAATATTATTGTTATTATCTTTTTCATCTGAATGTTGATTAAAATTACCGTTAACATATTAATCTGTGAATCTGCGGTAAAATTCTAAGCTTCCGTAAAACTATTCTTTCCAGAAGGCATTTCGAAAATTTCTAAATCGAAATAAACTACTGAGGCTAATATATGATCGAAAATATCGCTCATAATATACTCGTAATTTTCAAAGCGTTTGTCGCTCGTAAAAGCATAAATTTCTAACGGAATCCCTTGCGAAGTTGGTTGTAAATGTCTGCAAAGCAAAATCATATCTTTATTCAGACTTGGATAATTTTCTAGATAATTCGTCAAATATTTTCTAAAAAGCCCAAAATTCGTCAAATTCCTACCGTTTACCGATAGCGATTTGTCAACATTATATTGTGAATTGTATTTGTTTATATCGGCTTGTTTTTTTTCGATATAGGTTTTTATGAGTTGTATTTGTTTAAAATCTTCCAATTCATCTTCTTTAACAAAACGAATGCTACTAGATTTTATCAGAATATGACGTTTTATCCTTCTTCCATCGGCATTTAGCATACCACGCCAGTTTCTGAAACTATCAGAAATTAAGCTATAAGTGGGAATTGTAGTGGTTGTATTATCAAAATTTCGAACTTTAACTGTTGCTAGATTTATTTCGATAACATCACCATCGGCACCAAATTTATCCATCGTAATCCAATCGCCAATACGAACCATATCGTTTACCGAAACCTGAATACTGGCAACAAAACCTAAAATGGTATCTCTAAATATTAATAAAATAATGGCCGAAATTGCTCCAAAAGTGGTTAGAAGATCTCTAATTTCTATTTCAAATAATTTAGATGAAATAGCTGTAAAACCTATCATCCAAAGGACAATCATAATAACCTGAATGTAACTATCTATAGGTTTGTCGCTATAAGCTGGAATTGTTTTTAGATGATCACGAAGTGCATTGAAAACGGTTCTAATGATCCATAAAACCAATAAAATGATATAAATTCCGACTAATTTCCCGAAAATAGATTCCCAAGAATTAAAATTTTCTAAAATAATTGGAACCGATTTGTAAATATATATTAGCGGAATAAGATGCGAAATATATTTTGCGGTTTGGTTTGAAACTAATAAATCATCAAACTTTGTCTTGGTTTTTTTTGCTACAATTGCCATAATTGTAACCAAAATAAACCTGAAAATCATATATAAAACGTACGAAATAGCAAAAAGAATAACCAAATTAATGATTAAGCCTAAATATGATGCAATGGTTTCGTTGAAACCAAATTTTATTAAAAGTTTATCACACCAACCAAATATTTTCTCAGTCAATTTAAGCATTTTTCAAATATTTTTTTTCGATATAAAATGTGCCAAAAGGAGGAATAGAAGCCAGACAAATTTCGATATACTTTTTAATTTCCCATTTATGAGAAAATTTTAATATTGTTGCAATAATAATATATGCTGTAAATAAAATTCCATGCGCCATTCCTATGTGTTTTACATAAATTGGATTGTCAAAAATATATTTCATTGGCATCGCAAAAAAGAACAATAATAAAGCAGAAATTCCTTCTGTAAGGGCAAGATATTTGAAAATTTTTAGCATTTTTAGATTTAGATTTTAATTTGACCGTAAAATTATGAATTATCATCGATAATATAAGTATCCAAACCTAAAGTAATTATACATTTGCAGTATAAATTCGAATAATGAGCAAACGAGATTTAAAAAAATATCTTTCAGAGCTAAACAAAGAGCAACTTCAAGAACAAATAATCGAGTTATATGACAAGTTTGTTCCTGTAAAAACGTATTATAATTTTGTTTTTAATCCAAATGAAAATAATTTGGTCAAAGAAGCAAAACTCAAAATTTCGAACGAATATTTCCCAATTCGAGGCAAAAAACCAAAAATGCGACGTTCGGTTGCACAAAAATTCATCAAACAGTTTATTTTACTTGGCGTAGATCCTTTTATCATTTCCGATTTAATGTTATACAACATCGAAATCGCCCAAACACTATCATCAGAAAAAGAAATAAAAGCCGAATTGTTTTACAAAAGCATGTTAACCTCTTTCAGTCAAGCCATTAGCTTCCTAATAGAAAAAGGAATTTTAAGTGATTTTCAAAGTAGAGTAGTGGCAATAAAAAACGAAACACTAGATCAAAATTGGGGCAATCATTATGAATTTAATGCCATTGTAGAAAGATTTGAATATTAATTTTAAGCTATGAGTTGTAAAAAACATCAAATTTAAAAGCCACAGATTAAAAGGATTTTCACAGATTTCTTTATTTTTCATACCAAAAAAAAACTTTTAATCTTTTTAATCTGTGGCAAAAAACTTTATTTATGATATTCCTTTGGTTAGATTAAACTTTTTTTATTCATTTTTTGATTAAAATGACCAAATAACCCTTTTTATGGCGTACTTTTGCAAAAATTGACCCTAAAGTATGCCGTACAACGACCTAGAAATTGAAGTAGAAGAGAAAAAAGTATTATACGATTATCAATCTCGCGACATTGATGCCATTTTTAGCAAAATGAACAATGTGGGCAACAACTACCACTTGTTGTATCAACTGCCAACAGGAGGAGGAAAGACTGTAATTTTTTCGGAAATTGTTCGTCGTTATTTAGAACTTTATGACAAAAAAGTAGTCGTTCTTACTCACCGAATAGAGCTTTGCAAACAAACTTCAAAAATGTTGAAAGGTTTTGATGTAAAAAACAAAATCATCAACTCTAAAATTAAAGAATTACCAGACCAAGACGAGTATTCGTGCTTTGTTGCGATGGTTGAAACTTTAAAAAACAGACTAAACGACGAGAAATTGCTAATAGACAATATTGGTTTAGTAATTATTGATGAAGCCCATTATAATTCGTTCAGAAAACTGTTAGGTTCGTTCAAAAATGCCTTTATTTTAGGAGTTACAGCGACGCCTTTAAGCTCGAATGTTAAGTTACCAATGTATGAAAACTACAAAGAACTGATAGTTGGTGATCCAATAAATAAACTAATCGAAAACGGATTTTTGGCAAAAGCCAATACTTACAGCTACGACGTAGGATTATCTAGTTTGAAAGTCGGAATAAATGGCGATTATACTATCAAATCTTCAGACGAATTGTACTCGCAACTCGATATGCAAAATAAATTATTGCATTCGTACGAGGAAAAATCTAAAGGCAAGAAAACCTTAATTTTCAATAACGGAATAAACACATCGTTATACGTTTACGAAACTTTTAAAGAAGCTAATTATCCTATAAAACACTTAGATAACACGACTTCTGCCGAAGACAGAAAAGATATTTTAACTTGGTTCAAACACACACCAGACGCCATTTTAACCTCGGTAGGAATCCTTACCACAGGTTTTGATGAGCCAACTGTCGAGACAATTATTATAAATCGTGCCACAAAATCACTAACATTATATTACCAAATGATTGGTCGTGGTTCTCGAAAATTGCCCAACAAAAACGAGTTTACAATTATCGATTTAGGTAACAATGCTGCACGTTTCGGATTGTGGAGCGAACCTGTCGATTGGCAACATATTTTCAAATCTCCCGAATATTATCTAGATAATTTACGTGAAGATGCCGAAATCGAATTGTATTTCAAATACCAAATGCCACCAGAATTGCGTGCAAAGTTTAGTAAAACAGATATCGTAACTTTCGATGTCGATGCAGAACACAAACTAGCCATTTCTTTAAATTTACGTTCGAAAGTAGTACTCGAAAAATCGCTCGAACAACACGCAGAAATGTGTGTCGATAACACTGAGGAGCTTATAGATGCTAAGAATTTATCGAAAGAATTATACGATGATATCGAATGTCGCATGAAACGTTACACCAAATGTCTCAGCCAATGTAGCAAAAACTACCGAGAATGGTTGGTCGAAGATTATAAGGTAAAATTATTACTTTTAGTAGGAAAAAAATACAGAGAAAAATTATTTGCACAAGAAGATTAAGTGCAGTAAGCTTTAAGCAATATGCTTTAGGCAAAAATAATTCAACACTTGCTTACGGCTTATAGCTTTAAGCTTAAAGCATAAAAATATGTCAAAACAATTCGCCAATTTAGGAATATCAGAACCAATTATAAAAGCTTTAATCGATCTTAAAATTTCTGTTCCTACAGAAATTCAGGAAAAATCGATATCAGTTTTACTTTCCAGTCAAGACGATTTTATTGGATTAGCTAAAACAGGAACAGGAAAAACAGCTGCTTTTGGATTGCCTTTACTGCAATTAGTTGACACAAATAATAACAAAATACAAGCCGTAATATTAGTTCCAACCAGAGAATTAGGAAACCAGATATTTGCTAATTTAGAAGTTTTTTCTAAATATTTACCAGAAGTTTCTATAGCTTCTGTTTGTGGCGGAATCCCAATAAAACCTCAAATAGAACGTTTGCAACAAACCACTCATATTGTTGTAGCAACACCAGGAAGACTGATAGATTTAATAAAAAGAGGTGCCATAAACATCAAAGAAATTAAGTATTTAATCCTTGATGAAGCCGACGAAATGGCAACTGCACTCAAAGAGGGATTAGACGAAATTGCCATCGATTTACCTAAAAACCGCAAAACTTGGTTATTCTCGGCAACTATGCCAGGAACTGTAAAGCAATTGGTACAAAACTATATGTCAAAAAAAGTGACACAAGTTAGTGCTAGCATGGAAATTGTTGGGAATTCGAGCATCAATCACGAATATATTGTAGTTGATCCAATTGAAAAATTAGAAGTTTTAATGCATTTTCTAACTTCAAAAGAAGGACAAAGAGGAATTATTTTCTGTAAAACTAAGGCTGCAGTCAACAAATTAGCTAAGAATTTAGCGATCAATCGTTTTTCATCTGGAGCAATCCACGGAAGTTTAACACAACCAATCCGTGATAGAATCATGGATCAGTTTCGTGCTGGACATATTAACATATTAGTTGCTACGGATTTAGCAGCTCGTGGAATCGATGTAAAGGAAATTTCTTATGTTGTAAATTATCATTTGCCAGATGTTCATGAAACGTATGTTCACCGTAGCGGACGTACTGCAAGAGCTGGTGCTGACGGATTTTCATTAACCATTTTGCAACAAGAAGAAATCGCAGAAATTGCCGATTTTGAAAAAGCATTGGGAATTAAATTCAAAAAATTTCAAAAACCAAATGCAGAAAGCATCGAAGAAAATAATGCGTATTTGTGGGCAAAACAAATCTTCAAAACCAAACCAAATCATGAATTATCAAGTGATTTGAAAGATAAAATAAAAACCGTTTTTCATCATCTAACTAAAGATGAATTGATTGAAAAATTAATGGCTAATTATTTTTTGCAAAATAAACCGGATACAACGCCAGTTGTAAAAAGGCAAAAAATGAAATAAAGCCTAAAAATCACCCATTTTGAATATGTAATCTATGTGAACTATAATTTATATTATGTAAAATAGAATATTGCAAATAAGGCTTTTTTCTTTGCAAATTTATCATAAATTTACAACATAGTAATCTATCCTATTATGAAGAATTCAATTGCAGAAAGTGTTGCCAATTTTCTAAAAGATTATAAGCCTTTTAGTTTTTTAAGTTTTGAGGACTTAAAAAGTATTTCTAAAACGATTCGTGTAATTCATTTAGAAAAAAATCAAAAGCTTTTTCAAATCAATGATACTTTGCATGACGTATTTTATGTCATGAATTCTGGTGTCATACATTTATCAGTAATTTCTGATGCCGAAGAAACTTTACTTAACAAATGTTATTCTGGCGATGTTTTTGGTTTGCGTCCATTTTTCGCAAAGAATAATTACCAAATGACTGCAAAAACTAACGAAGAAGCCATTTTATACGCTATTCCTATCGAAAGTTTCAAACCATTCGTGGTTCAAAATACCGAAGTTTTACACTTTTTATTAGAAAGTTTTGCTCAAAACTCTAACAATTCAGCAGATAAAAACAATAATAAATTAATTTCAGATTCTGTGCAATTATCTGAATTTCAGAATGATTTTTCATTTTTCCAAGCATTAACGTATAATAAAAAACCATTGGTTGTAAACTACGATCAAACGATTCGTGAAGTTGCAACGCTAATGGCTGATAACTTATTAGATTCGGTATTTGTAAACAATGACAATAAATTAGTAGGTATTGTCACCGACGCTGATTTTAGAGGAAAAGTAGCTACAGGAAAGCAAGCAATTCAGTCGCATATCGACAAGATAATGACCCATGCAGTTATTACTGTTTCAGAAAATATTTCGCTAGCAGAAGCCCAATTGGTTATGCTTTCACATAAAGTACATCATTTATGCGTCACTATCGATGGTACGATTTATACTGATGTAAAAGGAGTTATTACTCAAAACGATTTGGTTCAGGCTCAAGCCAATTCTCCAGGGGTTTTAATCAAAGAAATAAAACGTTCTACAAATCCTTCTGAATTAAAATCGACACGAAATTCTCTTGCAAATATCATACAGCAAGCGGTAACCAAAAATATTCCTTTGCAACATATTTTCAATGTTTCTGGCGAAATTACATTGGCAATTATTCGAAGAGCCATCGAAATGAGTATTTTAGAATTAGGCTCCCCTCCTGTCCCATTTGCGTTCTTAAGCATAGGAAGCCAAGGGCGAAAAGAACAATTATTATTGACGGATCATGACAATTTTTTAATATTTAATGATGTCGATATTCAGCAAGTTCGTGGTGTGAAAGATTATTTTAACCAATTGACGAAAAAAGTAAATGAGATTTTAGAAAAAGTTGGGTTTAAACATTGTGAATTTGGACACAATGCAAACAACCAAAATTATTCTAAGTCATTGACTGAATGGGAAAAACAATACGAAAGCTGGATTAATACTCCAGGTGAATTTACAAACGAACATTGTTCTATATTTTTTGATTATGAATTTGTTTTTGGTGACCAAAATTTAGAAAATAGTATAACCGAAACCATATTTAAAGCTAAAAACAAAGCCTTGTTTTTCGATTATTTGGGTAATGATGCACTAAAAAAGCCAGCACCACTTAATTTCTTCAAAAAGTTTAATGAGGAAGAAGATGGTCAGCATAAAGACAAATTTAATATCAAATCGAAAGCAATAAATCAATTGGTTGATATTGCTCGTTTACTAGCTATTCATCATGGTTTAAGAGGGATTAATAATACATTTTCGAGATACAAAGAATTAGCGATTAAGGATACTTCAAATACTGAAATTTATTTGAATGCCGCCGATACTTTCTTGCTTTTATCCAGATATAGAACCCTTGAAGGACTTAAAAATGATAATTCTGGAGAATATATCGATTTAGAAAAAATATCTAAATCGGACAAAGAAAAACTAAAAGAATCTTTACACGTTTTAAAAGATTTAGAAGAAATCGTAAAAGATACTTTTCAACTAACACAATTTTCGTAATATGCTCGATTGGTTAAAAAACATAGGTAAAG
Organism: Flavobacterium swingsii; assembly: GCF_900111965.1. Lineage (GTDB taxonomy): Bacteria > Bacteroidota > Bacteroidia > Flavobacteriales > Flavobacteriaceae > Flavobacterium > Flavobacterium swingsii. The sequence goes on from NZ_FOJT01000006.1 coordinate 198,693, forward strand.
ATTACCCCGAATTCTGGAAAAATTACGTTCTTCAGTTTGAAACTCCAACTGCAAGAAAAGTAGCGTTGTATCTAGAAACAACGGGAATAAATTCTGTTAAAGATAGAATTATATCTATTGGAGCCATTGCTATCGAAAATAATCAGATTCGTATAGAAAACTGTCTGGAAATCGAACTAAATAAAGCCGACATTTTAGAGGGTAAAGATTTAAGTTACCAAGAAGTTCAGGCTATAGAAGCTTTAATAAATTTTATAGGAAATGCAACTCTGGTAGGGCATCGTATTCATTATGATATTGAAATTATTAATGAATATTTGTCTAAAATTCAAAGTGGTCGTCTAAAAAATGATTTATTTGATGTCGAAGTCATGCATAGCAAAATTATCGACCAAAATTCGAAACAATTTTCATTAGTAGAATTATTATCTCTTTATAAAATAGATTCTCCACATATTGCAACCTCTGCAAATATCTCATTTTCAATCGCTATGTTGTTTTTGAAATTGAAAAGTAGATTGAAAATGGAGTAAATAAGTGCAATATTTAAAAACCTTAAATTTATATGAAATTATTTTTAACATTAATATTATTTTTTCTCTCTGTCAGTATTTACTCGCAGACAAATAATAATATCCATCGTATTATTTTTAGGCATAACAATTCAGTGGTTATAAATAGTGGAGTTGAAATATATTTCTTTAAAGATTTTTATGATAAATTTTATATTGATGTTATAACATATAAATCGAAAAATAAATATTCTGTGAGCAATGAAAAAGCCTCAGATTTGATTAATGCGGTTTCTAAAATTTCTCCTATTGCCGTTGTACAAGAAGTTAGAAATTGTTTAGATGGAGGCAGGACTGAAATTGAATTTTCAACCTCAATAATTGCTGGAAACACAGTAAATTACTCAATATATTGTTTGAATATTGAAGATGAAAAAACTGCTTGGAGTGATTATTTAAATGCTGTAAATCTAATTTTAGATCTAGCAAAACTCAAATTTTCTGATTTAGAATAAAAACGCCACATAACAATATTTTTTTGTTATTGTAGATTTGACAATCAGACTTTTTTACCAACAAGAGTTTTTTACAAATAGAAATCTATCATAAAAAACTACAACTTCCCATCTTTTATCTCATCAACAATTTCAGGATTTAATAAAGTAGTGATATCACCAAAATTAGAAAAATCACCTTCAGCAATTTTGCGTAAAATGCGGCGCATAATTTTTCCAGAACGAGTTTTAGGTAAACCAGAAACAAACTGAATTTTATCTAACTTAGCAATAGGTCCAATATGGTCGGAAACGTGTTGGTTTATTTCTTTGGCAAGATTCGTTTTGTCACGCGTTTCTCCGCTTTCTTTTAGAATTACAAAACCATATAACGCATTTCCTTTTATATCATGAGGAAAACCAACAATAGCAGATTCTGCAACAGCAGGATGTTCATTTATAGCATCTTCTATTGGTGCAGTTCCTAAATTATGTCCAGAAACAATAACTACATCATCTACTCTACCTGTAATTCTATAATACCCCACTTCGTCACGTAAAGCGCCGTCGCCAGTAAAATATTTTCCCGGAAAAGCAGAAAAATAAGTTTCTTTATACCGCTGATGATCTCCCCAAATGGTTCTTGCAATTCCTGGCCACGGAAACTTAATACACAAACTTCCTGTCACTTGATTTCCTTCAATTTCGTTGCGTTTTTCGTCCATCAAAACGGGTTGAATTCCTGGTAATGGTAACGATGCATAGGTTGGTTTTGTTGGGGTTACAAAGGCTATTGGCGAAATCATAATACCACCAGTTTCGGTTTGCCACCAAGTATCTACCACTGGGCAACGCTTCCCTCCTACGTGATCGTTGTACCAATGCCAAGCTTCTTCATTAATAGGTTCACCAACAGAACCAATGACTTTTAATGATTTTAATGGATATTTTTGCACATAAGACAAATTCTCTTTTGCCAAAGCACGAATGGCAGTTGGTGCCGTATAAAACTGAGTTACTTTATGTTTTTCAATCACTTCCCAAAAACGAGAAAAATCTGGATAAGATGGAACTCCTTCAAAAATTACGGTCGTAGCTCCATTTAATAAAGGTCCGTAAAGTATATATGAATGACCAGTTATCCAACCAATATCGGCTGTACACCAAAAAACATCATTGTCTTCGTAATTAAAAACATTCTTGAAAGTATAAGCAGAATAAACCATATATCCAGCCGTTGTATGCACCATTCCTTTAGGTTTTCCTGTCGATCCCGAAGTATAAAGTATGAATAACGGATCTTCAGCATCCATAATTTCGGCAACATTATTATCGAGCGCTTCGTCTAAAAGTGGTTGTAACCAAATATCACGACCTTCTTTCATTTTCACGGAAGTATTGGTTCTTTTTGCCACCAAAACTTTAGCTACACAAGGACATTTTTCCAAGGCTTCATCGATAATTCCTTTCAAATCGATAGTTTTTTCGCCACGGAAACCTCCATCGGAAGTAATGACCATTTTACATTCGGAATCATTTATTCTTGAGGCTACTGCTGAAGCAGAAAATCCCGCAAATACTACAGAATGTATGGCTCCAATTCTGGCACAAGCTAATGTTGCAATGGCTAATTCTGGAATCATAGGCAAATAAATACAAACTCTATCGCCTTTTGTAATGCCTTGTTCTCGCAACACATTTGCCATTTTAGAAACTCGTACATACAATTCGTTATACGAAATATGCAATGCTTCTTCGTTTGGATTATTCGGTTCGAAAATAATTGCTGTTTTTTCACCACGACGAGCTAAATGTCTGTCTATACAGTTTTTTACGATGTTTACTTTTGCTCCTTTAAACCATTCGATTTTGGCTTCGGCCATATCAAATTCTACTACTTTTTCGCATTCTTGGTACCAAGTAAAGTTTTCGGAAGCAATTTTACCCCAAAATTTTCTTGGTTCACGAATAGATTTATTGTAATGTTTGAAGTATTGTTCTAGGTTTTGTATTTTATAATAACTCATAACTATTCTTATTTTTTATTAATTCTTTTTTTTGTTATAAACACCAATTTCATATTTTTTTAAAACATCTCTAATTTCATCTATAATCTTTTCATCATCGATGGTTGATGGTGTTTGAAAATTTTCTCCATCTGCTATACTTCTCATTAATTTTCGAAGAATTTTTCCAGAACGTGTTTTAGGTAAATGATCTACAATAACTACATCTCGCAATGAAGCAACAGCTCCTATTTGTTGTCTTACCAATTTTACAATCTCTTGTTCTAATTGAAAATGTTGGATCGATTCACCTGATTTATTAACTACTAATGCTAATGGAATTTGTCCTTTTAGATCATCATTAATTCCAATAACCGCACATTCAGCAACCGAATGATGAGAAGAAACTATTTCTTCCATCTCGGCGGTAGATAACCGATGTCCTGCAACATTAATAACATCATCAACTCTACCTGTAATAAATATATAATCCTCATCGTCTTTAAAACCACCATCGCCAGAAAAATAATAACCCGGAAATTTATTCAAATACCCCATTTTAAAACGTTCGGTATCACCCCATAAATCAAGCATTGTTCCAGGAGGTAACGGCAATTTAATAACAACATATCCTTCTTGATTTGGACCTAATTCTTGCCCATTTTCTCCAAAGATTCGAATGTCATAACCTGCAACTGCTTTTCCGGCTGAACCAGGTTTTACAGGTAAAAACTCCACCCCCATCATATTAGCAATCATGGGCCACCCTGATTCGGTTTGCCACCAATGGTCTATTGCCGGAACAGGAATGTGTTCGTTATACCATTCTAAAGTAGCTACATCACAACGTTCTCCAGCTAAAAACTGAGTACGAAGACATGATAAATCATATTGCTTGATAAAGGCACCATTTGGATCTTCTTTTTTGATCGCTCTAATTGCTGTTGGAGCGGTAAACATTACTTTTACTTTATGTTCTGCAATAATTCTCCAAAAAGTAGATGCATCTGGTGTTTTAATTGGTTTTCCTTCAAAAATAATAGTCGCATTTCTGTTGATTAATGGACCATAAATAATAAAACTATGACCTACAACCCAGCCTACATCTGATGCAGCCCAAAAAACCTCATCTGGTTTCGCTCCATAAATATATTGCATTGAAAATTTAAGTGCAGTAGCATAACCTCCTGTATCTCTGACAATTCCTTTGGGTTTTCCTGTGGTGCCAGATGTATACAAAACATATAATGGATGAGTTGCATTTACGGGAACACATGGTGTCTCTTCAGAACCATAAACCAGTGCATCATAATCTACATCATATTTTTTGAAAGGAACTCTAGCTCCTAATTTTCTATTGAAAACGATAACTTTTTTGGGTTTATGTGACGACAATTCTATAGCTTCATCAACCAGTGGTTTATAGGCTATTAATCTATCTACTTCTATTCCTGATGAAGCAGTAATAATACCTTTTGGTTTACAATCATCTATTCTAACAGCTAATTCGTGTGGTGCAAAACCACCAAAAACTACCGAATGTGTTACTCCAATTCTGGCACATGCCAATATAGCAAATGCTGCTTGCGGAATCATTGGCATATAAATTACCGCTGTATCCCCTTTTTTAAATCCCAATGAAATCATTCCTCCTGCTAATTTAGCTACTTCAGTTTTTACATCATTAAAGGTATATTTCTTTATAGTTTGTGTTACGGGTGAATCGTAAATTATGGCAATATTATCTCCATAACCGTCTTGAATATGTTTATCTAAAGTTAGATAGCAAATATTTAATTCTCCATCTTTAAACCAAAGAGGATAATTATTTTCATCTTTTGATAAAATGATTGATGGCTTACTATACCATTCGATTTGATTTGCTTGATCTTCCCAAAAGGCTTCAGGAGATTGAATACTTTGATTGTAAAATTCTTTATAAATCATTGTTATTATGATGTCTATATTTATTGAATCAGTTTTCTAAAAGCTCACTTACTTGATCTACAATTTTTTTTATAGAGAAAGGTTTTGTCATATAAGCATTAGCACCAAGCGACAATCCTTTTGCTATATCACTTTCTTTATTTTTGGCCGAAAGAAAAATGACTTTGGTATGTTTCAGATTATCCTCTTTTTTAATTTGTTCTAAGGTAGCGTAACCATCAACCATTGGCATCATAATATCCAAAATAATAACATCTGGATAATTTGTTTTTAGAATATCTAAAGCTTCTTGTCCGTCACGTGCAATAAATACTTGATAATTATTTTTTTTGAATGTATATTCAAGAGCCATTACAATGTTTGGTTCATCATCAACAATTAAAATTTTTTTCATGCCTTTTTAGTTTTCTGTATTCTTATTTTTAGGTAATGTAAAGCTAATACAAGCTCCTTTTATGCTGGGCTGTGCCCAAATTCTCCCTTTATGATGTTCAATAATTTGTCTGCAAATAGCTAATCCTAAACCACTTCCTACTGGTTTTTTGATATTTTGATTGGTTGATTGGTAAAATTTATCAAAAATCACTTCAAAATCACTTGTGGGAATACCTTTTCCATTGTCTAGAACAGAAGTTTGTATAAAATCTGAGTTTTCAGCAATTTGAATGGTAATTAATCCTTCTTTTTCTGGACAAAATTTTATGGCATTAGAAACTAAATTGGTAATTACCTGAAAAATTCGATCTTCATCGTAATAAGCATTAAACTTATGTTTACTTTCAATATGAATTGTAATATTCTTATTCTTGATTAACTGTTGTAAAGGTTCAATCGCTTTTTCGATAGTATTTGACAAATTATTTTTTGATGGATTAATGGTTTGTTTTCCTGTTTCAAATTTTTCTAAATCAAGAATTTTATCAATTAATCTATTTAATCTATCCGATTCTGAAATAATATTTTGAAGGAATTGTTTTCTCAAATCCTCAGGAATTTCGTCATCATCATGCAAAATTTCGCTTGCTGCTCTTATTGCTGTTATTGGAGTTCGCAATTCGTGCGTTACAGTATCTAAAAATTCGTCTTTTTGAAGGTCTTTTTTTATTAAAGAACTATTTGCTGTTTGTAATTTGGCTGAAATTTCTTTTAATTCTTTAGAAGTTTCAGTTAGTTTTTTATTGGTAATAATATTCTCTTTCGACTCTTCTAAAATTTTTAAAACTTCTGGTAAACTAATCTTTTCTTCTTTTACAACACTAGAAATCAATATTCTAGCAGATGCAGTTCCGATATGACCTGTGAGTAAATTCTCGGAAAATTTAATTAATCGTGCATCAGCCAATTCTTGGTTTTTATCTACATTGTATTTGACATTAAAAATATTCATGGCTCGTTTGGTTCGTTCTTCTCCTAGAAAACGAATTAGTACTTTTTCGATATCATTTCGGTAGGCAGTTCCTTTCCAAATAAAAGCATTTTCATGATTGATTATATATTTATTGATATCTACAAACATTTCGGCGTAATTGCGTTCGCGATAATTTCCTTTGAAACTTACTGAAACTGCAAAATATGTAAACGAATTAAACAATAAACTCCAAAATAAAGCATGTGGAACAGGTTGTAGGTAATCCAATCCAAATAATTGAAAAGGTCTTAGCAATTCAATTCCCATAAATCCTTTAGATATAAAAAAACTTTCTAAATTACTTATTCCGATAGTATACGGAATTAATAAAGTATAAATACAGATTAAAAAACCAATAATAATACTATAAATGGCACCCAATCTTGAACCTCTTCTCCAGAATAAGGCACCAAAAAAAGCAGGTGCTAATTGGGCAATAATTACAAAAGCCACTAGACCAATAGAGACTAAGCTATAATCTAATCCAAAATAGCGATAAATAAAATAAGAGAGAATAATAAGTATGAAAATTCCAAATTTTCGACTGTTTATGATTTTTCGGCTACTAATAGTTTGCTCATCACTTTTTAATTTCCCTAATAAGTTATAAGGAATTAAAACGTTGTTAGTTAGCATTGTAGAAAGCCCGATGGAAGAAACAACAATCATAGATATGGCTGCTGAAAATCCGCCAAGAAAAACAAGAACAGTCAATGTTTTATTGTTAAAAAATTGTGGAATTAACAAGGAATAAGAATCAGAATTTACGTCTTGTCCTTCAAATAAAATATTGCCTCCCCAAGCGATTGGATATACAAAAAGATTGAAAATTAATAAGTATAATGGAAATAACCAAACCGCTGTATTGATGTGATTTTCTCGATTATTTTCGATAACAGAAACCTGAAATTGTCTTGGTAATAAGAAAATGGCAAACATAGATAATACACAAAGTAAAAACCAATTGATGGCTTGTGGTAAACCACCAATTGTGTTTTTTTCTTTAAAATTTTCTAACAAAGATGCTTTTTGATAAATATCATCAAAACCATCAAAAACGAAATAAGTGACATAAATGCCAATAATCACAAAGAAAACCAGTTTCAAAATACTTTCCATGGCAACAGCAGTTACTATTCCTTTTCTTTTTTCGGATGCATCAACATAACGAGTTCCATAATAAGAAGCAAATAGTGCCAATGCTACTGCGACGTATGTAGTTGTGTCATCGAAGATAAATGAATTGGTAGCAGTTTTAGTAACTAGATGAAAAGTTTCGGAAATCGCTTTGAGCTGTAAGGCAATATAAGGCAAAATTCCTGTAAGACAGATAACAGTAACGATAGCACCTAAAAAACGGCTGTTTCCGTAACGAAGAGAAATAAAATCAGCAATACTTGAAATTTTATTAACCCTTGAAATTCGGATAATTTTCTTTAGAATTAAAATCCAAGAAGGCGCAATAATTATGGGTCCCAAATAAATGGGTAAATAACCTAATCCGCTTTTAGCAGCCACACCGATACTTCCGTAATAAGTCCAAGCTGTACAATAAACTGCCAATGACAATGTATATACGTAAGGATTGTTTGTCCATTTGCTATTTCCTTTTTTCTCTGCCCAATGCGCAATGAAAAAAAGAACTGCTAAATAGCCAGACAATATTATTAGAAGTAGTATACTATTCATTGTATCGTTTTACAATTAATAATGAAATTAAAATGGAAAGAAGCCAAATAGAAAAAAAATAAATATAAATGGCAGGAAATCCCAGCACATTTTGTGAAGAATCAAATAGTAAAAGAATAGGGAGATTAAGACCTATGAGTAAAACTATAGATACAATTACTAATTTTTGTAGGTGTCTTTTTTTCATATTTAATTAAAAAATCTAAAGCCCTTGAATATTCAAAAGCTTTAGATTTAATACAATTATTAATTAATCTTCATATTCGTTAGTTAATGAGTACCATCCAAAAATAGTCAAACCTGTAACAATTAAGGGTAATAAAATAAAAAATATAATTATTCCAAAAACCAAGTCATCTTGTTTTCCTGAGGTTAACTTTCCTCCAAATATTCCAATACTATAGTAAGCAATTGCGATAGATAATGCAATCCAAACTATTCCTAAATATTTTTTTATTGTGTTCATAATTTTTATGTTTTAGTCGTGAAGTGTATTAATTTTTTTATCAATGTAAATCATTCCAATTACGAAACAAACTGCTGCAATTCCTATTGGATACCATAATCCTTCTAAATAAAATTCTGGGTTTCCAGCATCTTTAGCCGAAGTTACGAAATAAGTAGATATGGCAGGAAGTAATCCTCCAAAAATACCGTTTCCAACGTGATATGGTAATGACATTGATGTATATCTAATTTTTACAGGGAACATTTCGACAAGGAAAGCTGCAATTGGACCATAGACCATTGTTACAAAAATTACTTGAATAAAGACTAGAAAAATAAGCATCCATCGATCATTACTATTAATAGTTTTAGTAATTTTAGTATCTACTTTATCCTTTCCTTTATCATCTATCAATACTTTTCCGTTTTCTATGTGAATGGTTTTTATCTCTTCTACGGTAGTTCCATCTACATAAGCTTTTGTTGTAGTATAAATAGAATCTAATTTAGTAGCATCAATTTCTTTGATAGATGGAACCACTTTAGTTTGCTCTACAATTTCAGTTTTCAAAGCTAAATCTGTAGTTTGATACATGGCTTTGTATATTGGTCTGTATAGCAAAATTGCCAATAACATTCCGCCCATCATGATGTATTTTCTACCTATTTTATCGCTCAACCAACCAAATACGATAAAAAATGGTGTTCCAAGAATTAAAGCTATTCCTAACGACATGTCAACTTGAGAAGAATCGACACCCATTACGGTTTTCATAAAGTTCATCGCATAAAATTGCCCTGTATACCACACAACTCCTTGTCCCATTGTGGCACCAAATAATGCAAGTAAAACAAATTTTAAATTGTATTTGTTTCCAAAACTCTCTTTTAGAGGATTTGTAGATGTTTTTCCTTCTGATTTTGCTTTTGCAAATACAGGAGATTCATCCATATTTTTACGAATCATATACGATACAAATACCATGATGATTGAAACCCAAAATGGTACTCTCCATCCCCATTCATCAAAAGCTTCTTTTGATAAAGCACTTTTTGTTAAAAGAATAACCATCAATGAAATAAACAAACCAACTGTTGCTGTCGTTTGAATCCATGAAGTCCAATATCCTTTTTGACCAGCTGGCGCATGTTCTGCCACATAAGTTGCAGCTCCACCATATTCGCCACCAAGTGCTAAGCCTTGTAGCAAACGCAGTATAAGAACTAAAACTGGTGCCATAAATCCAATGGTTTCATAACTCGGAATACAACCTATCAGAAAAGTTGCACCACCCATTAATAGTAATGTAACCATAAATGTATATTTTCTTCCAATCAAATCGCCTAAACGACCGAAGAATAATGCTCCAAAAGGGCGAACTACAAAACCTGCTGCAAATGTTGCTAATGTAGATAAGAAGGCAGCTGTAGGATTATCTGATGGGAAAAATTTAGTAGAAATTACTACTGCTAAACTTCCAAAGATGTAGAAGTCATACCATTCTATCATTGTTCCCATTGAGGAGGCTGAAATTACTTTCCAGATTCCTTTTGTTGATTTTTCTTTCATATAGTATACTTTTTAAATTTATTTTTATTAAAATGAATAAGCGCAAGAAACCATTACTCTAACATTAGAAACATCTCTAGAGTTTAAATCAGCTGATCCGTTTCCATTCGCATTTAAATCACCCCAAGTCGCTGCTGTATATTCAACTTCTGGAGTTACTCTGAATTTATTTTGTTTAAAATCTACTCTTCCTGCAACTCTCATTACCTGATCAACTACCCTAGTTCCAGAAACACCTCTCATATAATATTTTACTGTTTCACCAGGATTTAAAGAACGACCAGTTCCATCATTAGTTGTCATACCTAAGAATATTGCTGGAGCCACTTTTTTACCATTACTAGCTATATCTAACCAAAAAGCATTTGTTTTTGATGCTTCGTATTTTTCAACTTCATTTACAGCAGTGTACCCAGCAAAACCTCCTAACATTACTAAATTTTGCATGTTTGAACCTGAAATTCCGTAAGCTTTAACAGAAAATATATCATTAGAATACTTAACATATCCCACAACAGACGAACTATTTACTTTTTCAGTTGTTAAAACTTTTGTTCCTGATGGAGCTAAAGTAAAATCGGTTAAGGGTTGGATAGATTTAAATTCCGCTCCCAAGCCAGCAATCCAGTTTTTATTTTTATATTGAAATTGTCCATGTAAAGTAGGCATCACAGAATTAATTGTACCTGAGTTTTGGGTTCCAATTGTTGCTGTTGTTGCAGCAAACTCTCTCTCTTTATATACTGTTAAAGCAAAAGACAATTCTTTAGTGAAGTTTTGTTTCAATTTTATTTGAGTTGCCCAACCAAACGGATTGAACATAATTCCTGTGTTAAAATTTGCTACAGCTGGAAAAACCTCTGGAATAAATGTTGGATACCAAGTTTGTCCCACTGTCAATGAAGTTTTTGACCAATCCATGTTAACATAAGCATGTCTTAATCTAAAAAGTCCAATTGAAGAACCTTCTACATTTCCGAAGAAATCGCCTTCTAATGTTCCGCTCATTTTTGCACCCCATACATTTGGACCTTTTACTTTAGTTCCAAGTCTTGAGATTACAGATAGATAGTTTGATGATGGAACATCATTAAAATCATCACCAGAAACTGGAGAATCTAATGGGTAAAGATTTAGTTCCCCTTCTCTTACTTGTGCAGATTTTCTAGTATCATAAAAAAAATCAGTTCTAATAAAACCATATAGGCTAACATCCCATTCTTTTTCTATAGGTATGGGAGTAGGAACAATAGGAATTGTTTCTGCGGCTGGAGTTTGTGAAAATCCTTTTGTGGAAACGATTCCCAATAAAAGAATTAAATAGTGTTTTTTCATAATAGATACAATTTGGTTAATTTGTTGGTTGGTTTTAACACAGCCAAATTGTTACTTTTAATCAAGAAAAAAAATAATACTATATATTTTTGTAAACTAATATAGTTAATCTTTAAAACGCTCCCATTTTATAAGCATAAACTTATCCCCAAGCTCTGTTATGACCATACCTGCTCCAGATAATAAACTTTTATTTTTAACATATTCTACAAGTTCTAAATGGTTAAATATCTTATAAGTGGGATGGTAATCGCCATGAGGCGGTTTCTTTATTTTATATTCTTTTACCCAGTTACTTACTGTAACATGAGAAACCCCAATAATACGTTCAATTTCTCGATAACTAAGGCCTTCAAGATAGAGTTGCATGGCCTTGATAATGTAATAATTATCTATCTTTTTACCTAGTTTGTTGACTGTGAAATAATAATTGCATTTTTTACATAAATACCTTTGTTTATTATTAATCACACCACTTTTTACAATATTATTGTTTTGACATTTTGGACAAGCTAAAATCTCCATATATATAAATTTTGCATAAATATATTAAATTAGCAATAATAATAAAAACATATTTATTATTATTATATATTAAGAATTATGTAGTAGTTAATTTTACTTCTAAAAAATTACATTTATAATAATTTAATGAAAATTTTGCTTTCTAAATCATTTACAGAGTATTAAGATGTCTTTTTATTAAAAGTTAATAATTTTTAATAACTGATTTATATATCTATCTATTATTTCGTTTAATTTGTAGTACAACAATATTATTTTATATGGAATTCGATCCAGAAAGTCTTGAACAATCAGCCATTTATAAATTACTTACTGGTGCTGTCATTCCGCGCCCTATTGGCTGGATTTCTAGTATAAGCGAAGACGGAATTCTGAATCTCGCTCCATTTTCCTTTTTTAATGCTGTTGGAGATGATCCGCCACACGTTATGTTTTCGACCGTTCGAGGAAACAATACCAATAAAGATACTTTAAACAATGTCTTAGCAACCAAACAATTTGTAGTAAATATGGTTACCGAAGACTTGGTTGAACGAATGAATACAACTTCGCAACCCGTTCCTTCAAATGAAAGTGAATTCGATTTGGCAAACCTCACTCCTATTGCTTCTACAAAAGTAAAACCACCAAGAGTTAAGGAAAGTCCCATTACGATGGAATGTGAATTAGTGCATCATTATACTTTAGAAAACCATAAATATGGCGGTGCCACTATGATTATTGGTCGAATTGTGATGTTTCATATTGATGAAAGTGTTTTGCTAGATAATTACAAAATAAACATAGATACTTACAAACCTGTAGCTCGTTTAGCAGGTTCCAATTATTCCAAACTTGGAGAAATTTTCTCCATTAAAAGATAAATTTTATGGATAAGTTAGAAATTAAATGCGCGATGCAAATTCAAAAACCAATTCACGAAGTTTTTGATGCGATTATCATTCCTGAAAAAATGTCAAATTATTTTATTTCACAAAGCACAGGAGTCATGGAAGAAGGAAAAAACCTAATCTGGAAATTTCCTGAATTCGATTTCGAATGTCCAGTTAAAGTTCAAAAAATAGAAAAAGACAAATACATTTCATTTTATTGGGATAACTCAGGATTTGAATTACTTGTAGAAATCACGCTTTCAGAAAAAGAAAACAATTCCACATTAGTTTCTATTTCCGAAAAAAGTATGGAAAATAACGAAGCCGGATTAAAATGGCTTTCCGGAAATTCATTCGGTTGGTCAAATTTTTTAGCTTGTCTAAAAGCTTATCTTGAATATAATATCAATTTACGCAAAGGCGCATTTGATTTTATGAAAAAATAATCAAGAACCCTTCTAGGGTTTTAAACCCTAGAAGGGTTAAAATTTAAAATATGAAAATAGCAGTAATTGGTGGTGGTCCAGGCGGACTTTACTTTTCAATATTAACCAAAAAAGCCATGCCACATTGTCAAATCGATGTGTATGAGCGAAACAAACCGGATGATAGTTTCGGATTTGGAGTGGTCTTTTCCGATGAAACTTTAGGTGAATTCTTAAAACGCGACATGCAATCCTATGAATTAATTCGTAGCAAGTTTGCCTATTGGGATGATATTATTATCGCTCGTGATGGTGAAGAAGTCAGCATCGCTGGAAATGGATTTTGTGGTTGTTCTCGAAAAACTTTATTGCAATTATTACAACAACGCTGTAAAGAAGAAGGTGTCAATTTGCATTTCGAACAAAACGTAGATGATGTTTCTCTGTTCGAAAACGCTGATATGGTTATCGCTTCAGATGGAATTGCAAGTGGCATTCGTACGAAATACGAAAAGGAGTTCGGAACAAAAATAGAAATGAAACAAAACCGTTTCGTTTGGTTAGGTTCAACAAAACCATTAGACGCTTTTACTTATTTTTTCAGAAATACAGCACACGGTTTAATCGTTGCCCATTCGTATCAATACCAAGAAGGAATGAGTACATGGATTTTTGAATGTTCAGATGAAACCTGGCAAAAACATGGTTTTGAAGTTACTAACGAAGAAGATACTATCTCTAAAATAGCTGAAATTTTCAAAGAAGAATTAGATGGTCATTCGCTTATCTCAAACAAATCACATTGGCGTCAATTTCCACACGTAACCAACGAAAATTGGTATCATAAAAATATCGTTTTATTAGGCGATGCCAAAGCTACAGCGCATTATTCAATTGGTTCTGGAACAAAACTAGCCATGGATTCGGCCATCGGATTATCGGATGCAGTAATCGCAAATCCAACTGATGTACAAGCTGCTTTTCAACAATATGATAAGTCGAGAAGAAATACTGTTGAAATGATTCAATACGCGGCTTTAGTCTCGTTAGATTGGTTCGAAAATATGAATCGTCACAACCAACATCCTTTTTATCAATTCGCTTTCGGATGTATGACACGCGCTAAAAAAGTGACTTTCGAAAACTTACGCTTGCGCGATAAATCTTTTACAGATAAAGTTCTTAAAGAATTTAATGCGAATTGTCACACTGAGCTTGTCGAAGTGCCTGCAGCTTTCACACCATTCCAACTTCGTAATTTACAATTGCAAAACCGAATTGTGATGTCGCCAATGGGACAATATTCAGCGGAAAACGGTTTAGTAAACGATTGGCATTTCCAACATTACACGTCAAGAGCAATTGGTGGTTTAGGGTTGATTTTAACCGAAATGACTGCGGTTTCTGAAACAGGTAGAATTACAGAAGGCTGCGCCGGAATTTATACTCAAAATCAAATATTAGAATGGAAAAGAATCAACGATTTCATTCATCAACATACACAAACGAAAATCGGAATCCAATTAGGACATTCTGGTCGAAAAGGTGCGACAAAAAAACCTTGGGAAGATGCATTTAATGGTAAGAGTTGGGAATTACTTTCCGCTTCAGCGATTTCATTTAATGAGAATTCAGCAACACCAAAAGCAATGACTTTAGCTGATATGGATTTGGTAACTTCTGAATTCGTACAAGCTACAAAAAATGCCAATGCTGCGAATTTCGATATGATTGAATTGCAAGCGCATCACGGATTTTTACTAGCATCTTTCTTGTCGCCATTAACGAATACTAGAACAGATGAATTCGGCGGAAGCATCGAAAACCGATTAAAATTTCCATTACGAGTTTTTACAGAAATGCGAAATGCGTTACCAAAAGAGAAACCAATGTCAGTTCGAATTTCAGCTACAGATTGGGCACAAAACGGAATTTCTGAGCAAGATGTTATCACAATTGCAACAGCTTTCAAAAATGCTGGAGCTGATATCATCAATGTTTCTACAGGAAATACGGTGGCTGGACAAAAACCACAAACGGGAAGAATGTGGCAAACACCTTTTTCTGATGCGGTAAGAAATACGGTTCATATTCCAACTATAACAGCAGGTTATATTCAAGATATAGATCAAATTAATACGATAATTTTAAACGGTCGTGCCGATTTAGTTGCATTAGGAAGACCATTATTATTGGATGCAAACTTTGTACGAAATGCACAAGCTTACGAACAATTTCAACCAACTGATATTCCAAATCCATACAAAATGGGCATCTCACATTTGTATCCTTTAAAAGCTACAGAAAGAAAACAAATGGAAGGCATGAAAAAAGCATTGAAACCAAAGAGTAATAAGAAGTAATTAGAAATTATGAAACATTACGAAGATAATTTCGCACATATAAGTTTACCCAATCTGGAATTGCAACCAGAATATAAATTCTTGGATTTACCACAATTCAATCGACCAGAAATGCTCAATTGTGTGGAAAAATTACTTGACAATCATATTGCTGAAGGTGGAGGAAACACTATTTGTATCCGAACTTTCGAAGAAACTTGGACGTATCAAGATTTATATGAAAAAGCCAATCAAATTGCTCATGTTTTAGTGGACGATTTAGGTTTCCAATCTGGAAATCGGGTATTAATTCGTTCGGCAAATAATCCGATGATGGTCGCTTGCTGGTTCGCCGTGTTAAAAGCGGGCGGAATTGTAGTCGCAACTATGCCTTTATTACGTTCCAAAGAATTAACAACCATTATAGATTGCGCAGAAATTTCACACGCTTTTTGCGATAGCGATTTAGCCGAAGAAATGCATTTAGTGCAATCCGACTTTCTAAAAAAAGTGTGTTTCTACAGAAATTCGGATTTAGAAAAGTTAATGGAATTTAAACCAAAAACGTTTCATAATTATCATACCAAAGCTGATTCGGTAGCTTTAATCGGTTTTACCTCTGGAACAACAGGTTTGCCGAAAATGACCGCACATTATCATAAAGATATTTTAAATATTTGCGAAGCTTTTCCACAATATGCTTTACAACCAACCAAAAATGATGTTTTTATCGGAAGTCCGCCACTTGGATTTACGTTCGGTTTAGGCGGATTGGTTTTGTTTCCGATGTATTTTGGCGCTTCGACTTTCTTAATCGAAAAACCAAGTCCAGATTTACTATTAAAAGCCATTCAAGACTATAAAGTCACCATTTGTTTTACAGCACCAACCGCTTGGCGAATTATCACCACAAAAGTGAACGATTTTGATGTTTCAAGTCTACGAAAATGTGTTTCGGCTGGTGAAACTTTACCGTTAAAAGTTTGGCAAGATTGGTATGACGCAACAGGATTAAAAATCATTGACGGAATTGGCGCTACAGAAATGCTACATATTTTTATTTCGTCGAATGAAGAAAATATGAAACCTGGTGCAACTGGATTAGCGATTACAGGTTACGAAGCGAAAATCATAGATGCAAATGGTAATGAAGTACCAACAAATAATCCAGGACGATTAGCGGTTAAAGGAATTACGGGTTGTAAATATTTAAATCGAGAAGAAAAACAAAAAGAATATGTAGAAAATGGATGGAACATCACAGGCGATATTTTTCGTCAAGATGAAGACGGTTATTTCTTTTTTGTAGCTCGTGGCGATGACATGATCATTTCTTCTGGCTATAATATTGCCGCAATTGAAGTAGAATCCGTACTTTTAACTCACGAAGCTATTTTAGAATGTGCGGTTGTCGGTTTGCCCGATGAAGAACGAGGTATGTTAGTTTGTGCACATATTGTTTTAAAAGAACAGGATAAAGCGGCAGATGATTTTAAAATTCAAATTCAAAATTGGTTTAAAAACACAGCAGCACCTTATAAATATCCGAGAATCATTAATTTTGTAGAAGCTTTACCAAAAACTGAAACAGGAAAAATTCAACGATTTAAATTAAAATAAATATAATTTTAAGCCTTGCGAACTTTGCGTAAATCATTGCGAGCTTTGCGGTTAAAAATCAAATTATGAGAAAAGTATTTCTAATAATAAGTATAACAATCCTTTCTTTAACAGGAATTCTAATTTATATCAATTGGAAATTCGGTTTTCTGCTTATGATATTTATTCCGTTAATTGCAATGGGATTATACGATATGTTGCAATCGAAAAAAACCATTCGTAGAAACTTTCCTTTAGTTGGAAGAATGCGCTATATCTTGGAAGCACTTGGACCAGGAGCTCGTCAGTATTTTATAGAAAGTGATACCGATGGAAAACCTTTCAATAGATTACAAAGAAGTTTGGTATACCAACGAAGTAAAAAAGAAACAGATTCTATGCCGTTCGGAACGCAGTTAAATGTGTACGAACCAGGTTATAAATGGATCAATCATAGTATAAAAGCGATTCCTTTTTCGGAAGTAAATTCCAATCCAAAAGTTAAAATAGGTTCTTCTCAATGTGAAAAACCATACGATGCGAGTTTGTTTAATATTAGCGCCATGAGTTTTGGGTCATTAAGTAAAAATGCCATTTTAGCATTAAATTCTGGTGCCAAACAAGGTGGATTTTTTCATAACACAGGTGAAGGTGGACTTTCACCTTATCATCTAGAACCAGGCGGAGATGTGGTTTGGAATATTGGAACTGGATATTTTAGTTGCCGCGACAATAATGGAAAGTTTTCTTATGAAGAATTCACCAAAAGAGCGACATTGGATAACGTAAAAATGATTGAAATTAAGTTTTCGCAAGGAGCAAAACCTGGTCATGGTGGAATTTTACCAAAGCAAAAAGTGACGGATGAAATTGCTGCTATTCGATTAGTAGAAAAAGGGAACGATATTATTTCTCCTCCAAGGCATTCTGCATTTACCAATCCGTTAGAATTAATGGATTTCATCAAATTGCTAAGAAAAGGCTCAGGTGGAAAACCGATTGGAATGAAAATCTGTATCGGAAACAAATCAGAATTTTTATCCATTTGTAAAGCGATGGTTCAAACTAAAACGTATTTCGATTTTATCACGGTTGATGGTGGTGAAGGTGGAACTGGTGCAGCACCACAAGAATATTCAGATCATGTTGGAATGCCATTACGAGAAGCTTTAGCTTTTGTATATGATGCACTAAACGGTTTCGGAATCAAAAATGAAATTAAAATTATTGCCAGCGGAAAAGTAATTACTGGTTTTGATATTATAAAATGCCTTTCCATTGGTGCCGATGTTTGTAATTCAGCTCGTGGAATGATGTTCGCTTTAGGTTGTATTCAAGCGTTGGAATGTCACGCGAATACTTGTCCAACTGGAGTTGCGACTCAAGATCCAAGATTAACAAAAGGTTTAGTTCCTGAACAAAAAAGCATACGCGTAGCTCGTTTCCAACATGAAACGGTGAAAAGTGCCATGGAATTAATGGCTTCTGCTGGTTTAGAACATCCAGATCAGGTGGACAGAACGATTATCAGTGCACGTGTTAGCGGTACAAAAATAGAAACCTATTACGAAATGTATCCTGAAATTGAACCAAGTTGCTTGTTAAATGAAAATACAGTTCCGAAAGAATATCAGTTTTTCTGGAAAAAAGCAACAGCAGAAAGTTTTTAGAAGCTAATCCCGCTATCCGCTATATTCCCGATGAAAAATCGGGAGATGCCGCTGCTATCGGGGCTAAATGTATAATAAGAAATAGTACTAATTTTAAAGTTTTAACAACTTGAAACCTTAAACTTGAAACAAAAAAAATGATATTCACAAAACAAGAAAAAATTCGTTTCCAACATATTGATTACGCTGGAATTGTGTTCTATCCAAGATTTCTAGAAATGCTAAATGGTATTGTAGAAGATTGGTTTGAAGAAGCTTTAGACAGACCATTTTCAAAAATGCACGAAACCAACGGAATTCCAACTGTAGATTTGAAAGTGCAGTTTAAAAAAGCGGCTCGTTTAGGAGAAACTCTAACCAAAAAATTGTGGGTAAAAAACTTAGGTGGCGCTTCTATTTTATGCGGATTTTCATTTGAAGACGAACAAGGAAAATTATGTTTAGAAGGTGAAGTAACTTTAGTAAATGTTGCCTTTCAAGAAAACAAAACCGATATCAAAGCAGAACCTTTTAACGAGGAAATGAAACAAAAAATTTCAAAATTCATCATTTAAAATAATATAAATGGATTTCAAAAAATTCAAAGCAGCAACCGTTCAAACATCACCCGTTTTTCTAAACGTAGAAAAAACAGTTGAAAAAGCAATTACATTCATTAAAGAAGCCAGTCAAAATGGCGCGCAATTGATAGCTTTTCCTGAAGTTTTTGTAGCAGGTTATCCGTATTGGAATTGGATCATGACGCCAGTTCAAGGAAGTAAATGGTATGAAAAATTATATAAATGTTCTGTAAAAACAGATGATGAAGCGATGCAGCCTTTGTTTCAAGCTGCAAAAGACCATAACATTCATATCGTAATCGGAATTAACGAACGTGGCGATTCTTATGGCGAAATTTATAACACGAATTTAATCATTGATAACAACGGAATCTTAATCGGAAAACACAGAAAGTTAGTGCCAACTTGGGCCGAAAAACTAACGTGGACTTCTGGAGATGGTTCTTCGTTAAAAGTATATAACACAGAAATCGGTCCAATTGGAACCTTAGCTTGTGGTGAAAACACCAACACTTTAGCGCGTTTTACGTTGCTTTCTCAAGGTGAATTAATTCATATTGCGAATTACATTTCATTACCTGTTGCGCCACCAGATTATAACATGGCGGAAGCGATTAAAATTCGTGCAGCTGCTCATTCTTTCGAAGGAAAATTGTTTACGATTGTTTCGTGTTCCACAGTTTCTAAAGAAATTATGGAAGCTTTAAAAGAAGATGTTCCAAATGTGGAGGAATTATTGACGCGTAAAAACTCGGCTTTTTCTGGATTTATTGGTCCGAATGGTGCTGTAATTGGCGAGCCATTAATTGACGATGAAGGAATGGTGTATGCAGATATCGATTTAGAAAAATGCATCCAACCGAAACAAATGCACGATATTCTAGGGCATTACAACAGATTCGATATTTTTGACTTACGTGTAAACATCGCACCAACTCGAAAAATTACGTTTATCGATAATCACGAGGAATTTAATAAAAGATAGCATTAAAATACTATGGAAGATAAATTTTCAGATGACCAAATTGGTCGTGCAAGAGTACAAGATTCGCCAGAATTAGTCGCGTATTATAAAGAATTAGAAACGCTTGGTGCTGGTGCTTTATGGACAGTTGCCAACGATATTGAACCTTGGGAACCAAGAAGTTCTTCTGTTCCAATGCTTTGGAAATATGACGATTTACGTGAATTAGTACTGAAATCATCAGAATTAGTGACGCCAGAACAAGCGGGAAGAAGAGTGGTGTATTTGGTAAACGACAAACGTAAAGATGTTTCGGCAGCTGTAGGTTGGCTATACACTGGAATTCAAGTAACTCGTCCTGGAGAAAGCACATCAGCACATAAACATAAAGCATCAGCACTTCGATTTATAATGGAAGGCGAAGGCGGTTATACTGTTGTGGATGGAAACAAAATCACTTTTGAAGTGAACGATTTCGTAATTACACCAAATTCAACTTGGCATGAACACGGAGTTGCCGAAAATGGTAAAACGTGTATTTGGCAAGATGGTTTAGATATTCCACTAGTAAATGCTTTGGAAGCGAATGATTACGCCGTTTACGATGGAAAACAAGCTTTGGAAAAACCATTGAATTATTCTCCAATTACATACAATTGTGCCGGATTAATTCCTGCAGATAAAACTTGGGACAAACCGTATTCGCCATTATTCAAATATTCTTGGAAGAATGTATATCCAGCGCTTTTAGAAGCACAAAAAGTAACAGAAGTGAATCCGTTTGATGGAATTTTTATGCAATATTCGAATCCATTAACTGGCGGACACGTGATGCAAACTATGGGAGCAGCGATGCAATTATTGCCAGCTGGTTTCAAAGGAAAAGCACATAAACACACAGGTTCATTTGTATATCAATGTGCGAAAGGAAAAGGATATTCAATCATCAACGGGAAAAGATACGATTGGAAAGAAAGAGATATTTTCTGTGTTCCATCTTGGGCTTGGCATGAACATCACAACTTATCAGAAACGGAAGACGCTTGCTTATTTCAATTCAACGATTTACCGGTAATTGAAAGTTTAGGCTTGTTTCAATCAAGAGAATTAGAGGAAAATAACGGAAATCAAGAGATTAAATAATAATATCAATTTCAAAAATCAATAGCAAAAAGCTTAGAACTTAAAAAAATGAAACTACTTACTTATAAAACATCAGATTCAGAATCAAGATTAGGATTTATTCATAACAATCAGGTTGTTGATATGGAAGATTTTGGGGAAATCTCTAATTTTCCATTACCAAACGATATGTTGGAATTAATTGATATGGGATTTGAAATTATTGCAGAAATTTCTGAAATGATTAATGACACACGTCCACAGGATTTTGAAGCTATTTCATTACCAATAAGCGAAATTACTATCCTCGCTCCTATCGAAAAACCTAGGAAAAATATCATTGGAATTGGTTTAAATTACACCGAACACGTTGCGGAAAGTGCAAGAACTTTAGATACAACAGGAAAATTACCTGCAAAACCAATTATTTTCTCTAAACCAACTACGACCGTAACTGGAACAAATACTAACATTATTAAAAATACCAAACTAACGGAACAATTGGATTGGGAAGTAGAATTGGCGGTGGTTATAGGTAAAAAAGGAAAATATGTTACTAAAGAAGACGCTTTAGATTATGTATTTGGTTACACTGTAATTAACGACATTTCCGCACGTGATTGTCGTCGTGAAGGACAATGGATTGTATCAAAAGGGCAAGATACTTTTGCGCCAATGGGTCCAATTTTAGTAACCAAAGACGAAATCGAGAATCCACACAACTTGAATTTATCATTAAAAGTAAACGGTGTTGAAAAACAAAATTCGAATACAAAATTCTTATTGTTCAATATCAATGATTTGATTGAAGATTTAAGTATCGTTTTCACTTTAGAACCAGGGGATATTATCGCAACTGGAACACCAGCAGGAGTAGGAGCTGGAAGAAATCCACAAGAGTGGATGTACGATGGTGATGTGGTTGAAGCTACAGTTGAAGGAATTGGAACAATAGTGAATACGATTAAAGAGATTTAATTTTTGGCTAAAGATGGATCAAACAAAAATTGCAGTTGACATATTCAATAAACTTGCCACTGTTTATCAGGATAAGTTTATGGATGTTTCGTTGTATTATGATTCGCTTGATGTATTTTGCCAAAGCATCCCAAAACAAAATGCTGAAATTTTAGAATTGGCTTGTGGTCCGGGAAACATTACAAAATATTTGTTAGAAAAACGCCCCGACTTTAAAATATTGGGAACAGATTTAGCTCCTAAAATGATTGAGTTAGCGCAAATCAATAATCCAACTGCCAAATTTCAATTATTGGATTGTAGAGATGTCAATAAAATAAATGCAAAATTTGATGCGATTGTGTGTGGATTTGGTCTGCCTTATCTGTCAAAAGAAGATGCTATACAATTCATCACGGATGCTGGTAATCAATTAAATTCCAATGGTGTTCTTTACATAAGTACTATGGAGGATGATAATTCTAAATCGGGATTTAAAACTGGAAGTACAGGTGACAAAATGTATCAAAATTTCCATCAAGCCGATTATTTGACTAAAGCTCTCGAAGACAATGGGTTTAAAATTATAAATTTGCAGCGTAAAAACTATTTTTACAATGAACAAGACACAACAGATTTAATTATTATTGCAACAAAATGAAAAAATTTAGAATAGGACAAATAGTTCCATCATCAAACGTAACGATGGAAACCGAAATACCAGCCATTTTTCGTTCACGAGAAACCATTTTACCAGAACGTTTTACGTTTCACAGTAGTAGAATGCGTATGAAAAAAGTAACCAAAGAAGAATTGGAAGCGATGGATGCCATGAGTTTAAAATGCGCTCAAGAATTGTCAGATGCTCACGTTGATGTGATGGGTTATGCATGTTTAGTGGCGATTATGAGTATGGGTCGCGGATATCACTGCGTTTCGGAAGTGAATTTACATCAAGAAACTGTGGCTAACGATTTTCCAACACCAATTGTAACTTCGGCTGGAGCTTTAATTAATGGGTTAAAAGTTTTAGGTGCGAAACAAATTTCGATAATTACACCTTATATGCGACCATTAACGGATATGGTGGTGGATTATATTGAACATCAAGGTATAAAGGTAAAGCAAAGTATCGCGTTGGAAATTCCTGATAATTTAGAAGTTGCGGCTCAAAACCCACTTAATTTATTAGAAATCTACAAACAATTAGATTTAACGGATGTTGATGTTTTAGTGGCTTCGGCTTGTGTGCAAATGCCATCGTTAGAAGCAATTGATTTAATTCAAGCGGAATGTGGAATTCCAGTTACTTCAGCAGCAGTTTGTACGACATATGAAATGATGAAAAAACTAGGCATCGAAGCCAAATCAGCTATTGGCGGTGAATTGTTGAGTGGGAAATATTAAAATAAAAAACGCCTAAAATAAAAAAGGTTCAACACAATTGTTGAACCTTTTTGTTTATAAAAACTAATCTTTACTTCTTCGATAATAGTTTTTCTATATTTTGCATTCTTTTTTCAAGTGCTTCATTTTTAGCTTTTAATACTTCAATTTGCTCTTGTTGTTCTTTAATACCTTGTGTAAGAATTGAAATTAAACCTGTGTAGTTGATTCCTTTGAATTCTTCTTTCTTTCTATCATCATTTTGGTTACCTGTTGTATTTGAATTTGCAGTTTTGATAATCTCACCATTAGAATCCAATTCAATTTTTTCCTCACCACCATTACCTGTTGTGGACAGATTCACAATTTGTTTGGAAACAAGATTAGGAAAAATCTTTTCTAAATCTTGAGCAATGAAACCATACTGTAATTTTTTCGGTAAATTCAAACCTGTAGTTTTTTCAGCGTCATAAAAATAAGTAACTGGCTCTAACGCCTTAATTTTATCTAGAGCTGAATCAATTGAATGGATATCCTTTTTAAGTTTTCTGTCTGAAGGTTGTATCAGAGTACCTGTAATTGTTACGTCTCCTATGAAAAAGCCGGCATAATTAAAAGCACCATTTGCTGCCGAGCTGTAAACACCATAATTTGTTCCATTAGTTGATACCGATGAAGCACGAGCTGCCACACCATAATTATCGCCATTTGTAGATGGTGCAGCATCTGCGTAACCTCCTACAGCAATATTAGAAACTTCCGAACCTCCAGTCCATCCTGTAACACCATAATTCCATCCGGTTGGAGTAGCTGTTGTCGCATAACCCATTACACCTCTATTTTCTTTTCCATCTATCGCATTTGCACCTACTCCCCAAACTCCGTAATTATCACCTGCAGTGGCATAAGCCTGCCCGTATATTCCATTATTTAAAATTGTAGCATTGACTGCAAAACCTGATACTCCTGTATTTCTTTGAGGATTTACTCCATTTGATAAAGCCTGTATACTTCTGGTATTTCCATTAGTTCCTGTTATTGTACTTGAAATCCCTCGATAGGTAACATTGGTAGTATATCCACCTGTTGTATTTAATACAACTGAATTTGGAGCAGCATCAGTAGTTGCTTTTGTTGCACTATTTCCTGCGTCAATAACCTGCTGTAATGTAGAATTACTTCCTGAACTTTGCGCATACAAAGCATAAGGCACACTTAATAATTGGCTTGTTCCAGTAATTGTATAGTTAGTTCCACCTGCTGGATCTGTTTCTGTTTTTATAAAATAGGAATTTCCCGCCCAGTTTATTTCATAAAAACTACCACTCCCCATCACAAGAGTCCCTTCTCCAATTTCTAAGCTTACTAAACCATTATTGTTTGTATCCACTCCTTGTGTTTCTGCATAAACAGAAGGTCCCGTGGCGCTACCTTGTAAAATACTGATGCGCATTCCAACATGTGTGTTAGCAAGCAGCATATCACTGCTATTACGAAGTACAGCCTGATAACTCATTTTTTGAGGTGCCTGAGCAAAAATTGTCAGTGAAGCAAATAGTGCTAGAATAATAATTGTTTTTTTCATTTTGGTTGTTATTTTTTAATGATTTTAAAGGTTTTAATTTCTTTGTTATTTTCTGTTATTTTCAAAAAATAGAGAGCCGATTGCTGGCCAGTCATATCAATTTTGGTCTGACTAACTGTAACCTTATTATTTGCTATAACTTTTCCAGTAATATCAAAAAGCAGATATCTTAGATTATCAGTGTTATAGTTACCAACCTCTAATGTTAGAATGTCAGTAGTTGGATTAGGATAAACCGAAAAGTTCAGACTAATTTCAGGATGCTCGTCCATTCCTAAAGTTAAAATTTCATATGGCTGTTGCACGCCTTGTGCCAAATTTCCATTTGTTCCTGAATTGGTGGTATAAACCACTTGACCTACAGAATAACTGGTGGAACCTCCGGAACCTATAGCATTATTTCCAGAAGCAGTTACTGATTGCTGAGCAGTTACTGAAAGTGAAAATAAGGCTAAGAATAACGCAATCAGAATTGGATGTTTTTGTTTCATTTTAAAATACGATATGATTAGTAAGATTTTTCTGCAATTTTAAAAAAAATTTAGCTTAAAATCATGATATTTTGTAAGTTTTTTATTAACAAAATAAATGACTCTAAGTAACTAATTATAAGAATAGTCTCATTTTTTTTGTGGAATACTAATAAAAAATGCTTAACAAAAAAATGTTAAGCATTTACAGTTTTTAATATTTCATAATAATATTATGAATATAATGATTCCTCTTTCGTCATTGCTAACGAAACGAAAATAACTCTATATGTGTTTTATAACGAGTGTAAATAGTTGGTAAATCACAGTGTCCTATGTATTTCTTTAAATTTGTTATATAGTTCGCTTTTTCAAAAAATATCGCCTAACCCATAAATATATGAACATTTTTAGTATTCACAACCCTTTTATAAAATTGTTATTTCACTCCAACAAAAAAGCCGCTCCAATTATGAGCGGCTTTTAATGTTATTTAATGTGGCGTATTAGTAAGCTAACAATTCTTTCAAACCTTCTTCAAACCTAACTTTAGGTAAATATTGATCTTCTAGTGCTTTTACAAAAGGAATGGCACTTTCTAAACTTCCCACACGTTTTACTGGCGCATCTAGGTGTTCGAAGCAATTTTCCATGATTAATGCTGAAATATCACTAGAAATCCCTCCAAACATAGAATCTTCTTGCAAAATAATACATTTTCCAGTTTTCTTTACCGAGGCAAAAATAGTTTCAGTATCTAAAGGTTGTAGCGAACGTAAATCAATCAAATCAGCTGAAATTTCAGGATTTTTAGACAATGTATCTAATGCCCAATGAACTCCTGCTCCGAACGAAATAATAGTAACATCATTTCCTTCTTTTATCATCGAAGCTTTTCCAAATGGAATTGTATAATAATCTTTTGGAACATCTTGATAAACAGAACGGTATAATTGTTTGTGTTCGAAGAACATAACAGGATTTGGGTCGTTTATCGCAGTATTCAACAATCCTTTTACGTCGTATGGAAATGCTGGATATATCACTTTTAGCCCTGGTGTTTTTGTAAACCAAGCTTCATTTGTTTGTGAATGAAAAGGTCCCGCTTGCGTTCCGCCACCACAAGGCATACGAACAACAACATCGGCATTTTCTAACCAACGGTAATGCGATTTTGCCAATAAATTTACAATCGGATTGAATCCTGTAGATACGAAATCGGCAAACTGCATTTCAACAATCGCTTTGTGTCCGTTGATAGACAATCCCATTGCCGCCGATACAATGGCACTTTCACAAATTGGTGTATTACGAACTCTTTCTTTTCCGAATTGGTCTACAAAACCATCGGTAATTTTGAATGCCCCACCATATTCAGCAATATCTTGTCCCATAATAACCAAGTTATCATGACGTTCCATCGATTGACGTAAACTGTTGGAAATAGCATCGACAACACGAATATTTTCCACTTCATTATTATGGTTAAACTCCTCAAATACATAAGGTTTGTAAACATCATTTAATTCTTCGCTTAAACTAGCTACGATTTCAGGTTCTTTTTGAACTAAAGCCCAATCGGTATCTATTTCTTTTTTTAATGCTGCTCTAAAAGCTTCATCATCTTCGTCAGATAAAACCGCTGTTGATTTAAGGTAACTTCTGAAATTTTCTACTGGATCTTTTATCGCCCACATGTCCATCAATTCTTGCGGAACATATTTTGTACCACTCGCCTCTTCGTGTCCACGCATTCTGAAAGTCTTGAATTCTAACAAAACTGGACGAGGATTTTCTTTCATTGATGCTTTTAATTCTGATATTAAATTATACACCTCTAGAATATTATTACCATCGACAATATGAGATTCCATTCCAAAACCAATTCCTTTATCAGCTAAGTTTTTGCAACGGTATTGTTCGTTTGTTGGTGTCGATAATCCGTAACCGTTATTTTCGATAACAAAAAGAACTGGCAAATCCCAAACAGAAGCAATATTTAAGGCTTCATGAAAATCTCCTTCTGAAGTTGCACCTTCTCCTGTGAAAACTGCAGTTACTTTTCCGTTCTTTTTTAATTTATTTGCTAAAGCGATTCCATCAGCCACACCTAATTGTGGACCCAAATGCGAAATCATTCCTATTATATTGAATTCTTGTGTACCAAAGTGAAACGAACGGTCACGACCTTTTGTAAATCCATTGGCTTTTCCTTGCCATTGAGAAAAAAGTCTATGTAACGGAATATCTCTTCCTGTAAAAACTCCTAAATTACGGTGCATTGGTAAGATGTATTCATCTTTGTCGAGAACTGCTGTAATTCCTACTGAAATGGCTTCTTGACCAATTCCTGAAAACCATTTTGACACTTTTCCTTGACGGATAAGAATCAGCATTTTTTCTTCGATTAATCTTGGTTTTAGGATTCGTTTGTATAAATCGAGTAAGGTTTCGTTGGATATGTTTTTTCTGTCGAAATTCATTTTTGTTGCATTTTTTTAATGTGGCGTAAAAGTATAAAAAAATGGCACGAGAATGAAACGGATTTTTCGGATTTTTTTAAATAATTATGAATGTTTTCGGGTATGCCTAGCCCTGATAGTAGTGGAAATCCTTTTTTGAGGTTTTTTCCGAAAAAAAGATTGCAACGGATAGCGGGAAATAGCTTCAAATAAAAAAAGTTTTTATACATTTGTTTTATGATGGTATTGTCCATTTGTAAGTTATTAACATATTATTTAAGAGATGCAAAACATTCCTAGTGTTGACTTGCGTGATTTCCTTTCGGGTAACCCGGAACGTAAACAAAAATTTGTAAATGAAATCGGAAAAGCTTTCGAAGAGATTGGCTTCGTAGCGTTAAAAGGTCATTTTTTAGATGACAAATTGGTTGGTGAATTGTATGGTGAAATTAGAAATTTTTTCTCCTTACCGTTAGAAACCAAATATAGTTATGAAATCCCTGGTATTGGTGGTCAGCGTGGTTATGTTTCTTTCGGGAAAGAGCACGCTAAGGGCAAAAAAGAAGGAGATTTGAAAGAGTTTTGGCACTTTGGTCAATATGTTGACAAAGATTCGAAATATGCGGCTGAATATCCTGATAATGTTGAAGTTACGGAACTTCCTAGATTTAATGTTGTAGGAAAAGAAGCATACCAAATGCTAGAAAAAACTGGAATTACGGTTTTACAGGCTTTGGCTTTGCATTTAGGTTTAGATGAGCATTATTTTGACCAATATGGTTATGAAGGAAACTCAATTTTAAGACCTATTCATTATCCGCCAATTACTTCTGAGCCTGAAAATGCTATTCGTGCTGCAGCTCACGGAGATATTAATCTGATTACTTTATTAATGGGTGCTCAAGGTCGTGGTTTGCAAGTGCAAAATCACGATGGAGAATGGATTGATGCTATTGCTGAACCAGACGAATTAGTAATAAATGTGGGAGATATGTTGTCTCGTCATACTAATAATAGATTAAAATCGACTATTCACCAAGTTGTAAATCCACCAAGAGAATTGTGGGGAACTTCACGTTATTCGATTCCATTTTTTATGCATCCTGTGAGCGATATGCGTTTAGATGTTTTAGAAAATTGTATTGATGCGGAAAATCCAAAATTATACGACGATATTTCGGCAGGAGAATTCTTGTACGAAAGATTGGTAGATTTAGGATTGATTAAGAAATAATACTCAATTATATAGCTTTAAAGACATTGAGTTCGCTTGATGTCTTTTTTGTTTTTTTGATGCTTTAATTTGGAACGCGGATGACACGGATTTACTTCGTAAAACGCGGATAAAAACTGATTTTTTATATGGAATTATTGCATAAAGATTTGACGGATTTAATTTTGAAAACCTATTATGAAGTTTATAACGAACTTGGTTATGGTTTTTTAGAAAAAGTATATCAGAATGCATTATACATTGAATTAAAAAATAAAGGTTTAGATGTAGTCCCTCAAAAGAAAATAAAAGTCTATTATAAAAACCTTGAAGTTGGTGATTATTATGCTGATTTAATGGTTAACGATATAATTATATTAGAGTTAAAAGCTGCAGAATATATAGTTGAAGAATTTGAACATCAATTATTAAATTATCTAACAGGTACTGATTGTGAAGTTGGATTATTACTTAATTTTGGTAAAAAACCAGAGTTTAGAAGAAAAGTATTCGAAAATAAAAGAAAGACAAGAAAAAATCCGTTTTAATCCGCGATTTCGCGATAGCGAATCCGTTTAATCCGCGTTCAATTAATATAATTATGGATTTACAAGACCAACTAAAAAACCTTTTTCCTAATCACGAACCAGCTCCTGAAGAAGCAATTCCGGAAGTAGAACACGAATTATATGTTCAAAAAGAACCTATGATTTGCAAATACGAAAAACGAAAAGGAAAAGCAACTACCATTATTGAAGGTTACGAAGGAAGCGACGAGGATTTTAAAATTCTGGCCAAAGAAATAAAAACCAAACTCAGCGTTGGCGGAACTTTCAAAGACGATTCAATAATAATTCAAGGAGATTACCGTGACAAAATCATGGAAATACTAAAAATAAAAGGATTTAAAGTAAAACGTGTTGGAGGATAAATAATTACAAATTACGATAAAATAATAACTTAGTGAACTTTGCGGTTAAAAAAAATAAAAAAATGATAAAATCATCAGAATTAATACTAAACCCAGACGGAAGTGTATATCACTTAAACCTACTTCCTGAAAACATTGCAAACGACATCATCTTTGTAGGTGATCAAGAACGCGTATCAAAAATTACACAGCATTTCGATAGTATCGAATTTTCTACTCAAAAAAGAGAATTTAAAACAGAAACCGGAATGTATAAAGGCAAAAGAATTACAGTACAATCAACAGGAATTGGTCCAGATAACATCGATATTGTTTTTAATGAATTAGACGCATTAGTAAATGTCGATTTAAAAACCAGAGAGATAAAACCAAATCATACCGCTTTAAATATTGTCCGTATCGGAACTTCAGGTTCTTTACAAGCCGATATTCCTGTAGATAGTTGGGTTATGAGTAAATATGCTGTTGGATTAGACAATATGCTACGCTCCTATTTAATCGAAGAACATTCTATTGCCGAATTAGAAGATGCTTTTATCCAACAAACCAATTGGGATTTGCGCAAAGGCCGTCCGACAGTTGTGGCTTGTGACGTAACATTAGAAAACAAAATATATTCGGACAAATTTCACAAAGGATTTACAGGAACAGCAGGCGGATTTTACGGACCACAAGGTCGTGTAGTGCGTTTAAACATTCAAGATCCAAACCTAAATAAAAAAATGGACGCTTTTAATCATAACGGAACCCGCATGACGAATCTCGAAATGGAAACTTCCGCAATTTACGGTTTAGGAAAATTATTGGGACACAACTGTTTATCATTAAACGCCATCATTGCAAATAGAGCTGTAGGCGAATTTAGTTCAAACCCAGAAAAAACTGTCAATGAGCTAATTGCATATACTTTAGATAAATTGATTAAATAATTTTAGGAGCTATTTCCCGCCATCCGTTGCAATCTTTTCTTTTTTAAAGGAAAAAAGAAAAGGATTTTCACTGCTGTCTGGGCTAAAAAAAGTAAATGACCTAATTGACTATACTTAAATAAAATAAAATCCGCGAAAATCCGCGTCTTTGCTTTAGCAAATCTGCGAAAATCCGCGTTCAAATTTTTTACAATATGAACCTAATCCTAGAAACCGAACGACTTCTTCTTCGTCCGTTTGAATTATCAGATGCTGAAGCATTATTTGATATGGACAAAAATCCTGAAGTTCATACCTATTTATGGCAAAAACCAATAACAAAAATTGAAGAAGTACACGACTATATCAATATGGTTCGTCAACAGTATTTAGATAATAATATTGGTCGTTTTTCAACAATCATAAAAGAAACAGGGGAACTAATTGGCTGGACAGGAATAAAATTTGTAACTGGTCATATCGAAAATGGAAACACCAATTTCTATGATTATGGCTATCGTCTAAACGAAAAATTTTGGAACAAGGGATATGCCACAGAAGCATCAGTTGCTTGGTTAGATTATGGTTTTAATACAATGAAAATCGATAAAATGAACGCTTATACACATTTTGATAATGGTGCATCAAATCATATTTTGCAAAAAGTAGGCATGAATTTCATCGAAGATTATTTAGATGAACACGGCGCTCCTTGGAAATGGTGGCAAATGAAAAACCCAAATTTGTAACTATAATGAACTGGCAAGAAACCATAAATTTCGTTAAACAAATTCCTTACGGAAGAAACGCAAATCGCGAAAATTTTTCTCTAGTAATTTCAGAAAATAAAGGAACTTGTAGTTCTAAACACGCTTATTTAAAAGATTTTGCCAATAAAAATAACATTCCAAATGTCCAATTAATTGTAGGTATTTATAAAATGACCGAAGCCAATACAAACATTGGAACGATGCTAACAGATAATAATATCAGTTATATTCCAGAAGCGCATTGTTACTTAAAAATTGACGGAGAAACGGTCGATGTTACTTCAAAAGAAGCCGATTTCGAAAAAATAAAAAGCGATTTACTCGAAGAAATTGAAATCGAGACTTATCAAGTTGCCGATTTTAAAGTTAATTACCATCAGACATTTATCAAAAACTGGCTAAAAGAATCTAATGCTACTTTTTCTTTCGAAAAAATATGGGAAATTAGAGAACAATGTATTCAAAAGCTTTCAATATAAAACTACATTTGTCTTTCAGAAGAAAACTACAATGAAAATAATTCTTACAGGAGCAACAGGCGTTTTAGGATCTCATATTATGTATGAAATTTTAGAGCTTTTTATCAATAATTCTATCGATGGAAAACTATTCCTTATCACCAGAAATAAAGGAAAAAATTCAGCCAAAGACAGAATAAATGAACTTTTATCGAGTAGTTATACGCCTCAAATTCTTGTTGAAAAAGGATTAGAAAAATTACATTCTTATTTAGAAATTATCGATACTGATTTGTCTGAAATTAGGGATAATAACGCCGAAAAAATTCGCGGCGCTTACTTTATTCATTCCGCAGGTTATGTTAATTTATCGACTGATGAAGATCAAAAAGAAAAAATATTTAACGAAAATGCGCAAATCACAAAAGACATTTTTAATACATTTTCTCCATTCATCAAAAAATTTATTTATATCAGTACAGCATTTTCATCAGGAATTAGAAACGGACTTATAGACAACGATTTTCATAATTTAAATTTTATCCCAGAACACCGAAATGCCTACGAAAATGCAAAATTTCATTCAGAAAGTTTTGTAAAACAGCAATGCAAAATTTTGGGATTACCATATCAAATTCTTCGTCCAAGCGTCATTGGAGGGAAAATGTTAGGAAAAGAGAACAATTATTTTATTCCTAAATATATGGTATTTTACCTTTTGGCAAAATTTTTCCACTTTACAGCACAACGAAAAAATGAACAAGAAAATGTTCGATTTCAAATAAATGAAGAAACAGGATTAAACATTATTCCGGTCGATTATGTGGCAAAAGTAATTGTAAATTCTTTTCAAAGAGAAGATATTCAGCAACTTAACATTGTACACAACAAAAGTTTTAATATCGTAAAAGGACTGCAACTGATTATGCAAGAAGTTGGTTATACAAATTTCAGTTTAATTCAGAATACACTCGATTTTAATTACAAAACCACAATCGAAAAATTATATTATGAAAGCATCGGAAAACATCTAAAACCATATTTCACTACCGATGCCAACGAATATGACACCACTTTATTAAACTCTATTCTCGAAATTCCTAAACTAGATTCTGAAGCATTTACAAACATGATTCGTTATGCGAGGTTACATAATTTTAAAGATATAAATGTTTAATTTTTTACTTAAAAAATGACAACAATAAAAATAGCAGGAGTTCCAGAACATTTTAATTTGCCATGGCAATTGAGCATCGAAAATGGCGAATTCGAGGCCGAAAACATCAATTTACAATGGGCAGATATTCCTGAAGGAACGGGTAAAATGTGCCAGATGCTTCGTGACAAAGAAACTGACATTGCAGTAATTCTAACTGAAGGAATTGTAAAAGATATTGTTACAGGAAACCCGAGTAAAATAGTTCAAATTTATGTACAAAGCCCTTTAATTTGGGGAATTCACGTTGCTGCCAATTCAAAATATCAAAAGCTTTCGGATTTAGAAAACACAAAACCAGCCATTTCAAGATTGGGTTCTGGATCACATTTAATGTCGATTGTAAATGCTCAAAATCAAGGTTGGAAAACTGATAATTTGCAATTCGAAATCGTAAATACTATCGATGGTGCAGTCGAAGCTTTAACGAACCAAACTGCCGATTATTTTATGTGGGAACGATTCATGACAAAACCATTAGTAGATGCTGGAATTTTTAGAAAAATCGCCAATTGCCCTACTCCTTGGCCTTGTTTTGTTATTGCAGTTCGTGAAGAAATTCTTGATAAACACCCGAAAATTATCGATAAAATTCTCGAAATCATCAATAAAACTACTTCTGAATTTAAAGAAATTCCAAGTATCAGTAAAACTTTAGCATCAAGATACAATCTAAAACTAGAAGATATTGAAGAATGGTTATCGTTAACTGAATGGTCACAAGAGCAATTATCAGAAAAAATGTTAAACAAAGTTCAAAATCAGTTATTTGAACTATCTATTATTGATAAAAAGGTTACTTTTGAAACGATAGTCAGATAATTACGTATTTTTATCGTTTTACAATAAAGAATGTTACAATTCACAAAAGAATTTATTAAAAAATGCAAAGAGAAGCTTTCTTTACCAAAGCCTTGGGACAATATTGTCATTTTTTTATTAAATATCTTACTAACTATTCCAACATTTATTATTGTTCACCAAAATTTGGCCAATCCAAATTGGCAACTTCCTATCGATAGAATTTTATTATTTATTGTAATTTTGGTCTGTTTTCAACTTATTTTAAGAGTACTAAAAACAATCATTGTAATTTGTATTTTCACTTATATCATTGTAGTTTTTTACGGGACAATCTTCGGAGAATATAGTTTTTACAGAGTTTACGACGATTATCGTTCTATGATGTACACCATGGAAGAAAATCCGTATCCACAGGATATTATCGTCAGTAAATTATTGCCTTTCCCAAACAAAAATAAAGTATTAAGAGCCATCGATTTTCAAAACCCAAAAGTTCGAAATTTTGCATTATCAGCGACTACAAAATATTTTAAAGACACTAAAAAAATAAAGGGATATAGCAATTACAGAACAACAATTCAGTGTTTTGCGGTATTTAAGGAGATAAAATCACGTTGGAATTATGTAAATGATCCACAAGGAAACAACTACATTGCTTCTGCATCAGAATCTTTACAACACTTTTCTGGCGATTGCGACGATCACGCCATTCTTATGGCAGCAGGCATAAAAGCTGTAGGCGGAATACCAAGGCTTATTCACACAAATGATCATATTTATCCAGAAATGCTAATTGGTAACAAGCGAGATTTACAAAATGTAATGTATCTAATTAAAAAAGTGCTTTTTGTCGAAGAAAGTAAAGGCAAACAAATTCACTATCACATCGATGAGCGCGGACAAATATGGCTAAATCTAGATTACACAGCCAATTATCCTGGTGGAAAATTTATGAGCGAAGAAATTCTGGGACAATTAACCTTGAATGATTAGTAGCACAACCATTGGTTACTTTTCAGCATTATTCCCGCTTTTCGCTTCAATCTTTATACCTGACAGGTTTTTAAAAACCTGTCAGGTATAAAGGATTTCCACTACAATCGGGGCTAGAATTCATGTTAGAAAATTCTATTAAACATTCTAAAAAATTACCATTCAATTTCAGTAAAACCATTCGATTTCAAATACTCATTTGTTAATTTAAAATGATTATTTCCAAACCAAAAACCACGATTAGCACTCAGTGGCGAAGGATGTCCAGTTTCCAAAACTAAATGTTTTTCTCTATTTATTTTACTTCCTTTTTTGTGAGCAAAACTTCCCCAAAGCAGGAAAACAACCTGTTCAGAATGAGTAGAAACATAATCGATTACAGCATCTGTAAAAATATTCCATTTCAAGTGTTTGTGACTGTTAGCCAAATCTTTTCTAACAGTCAACGAAGCGTTTAAAAGTAAAATTCCTTGCTTTGCCCAAGATTCTAAATTACCAGAAGTTGGCGAAAATATTCGGTCATATTCGGTATTTATTTCGGTAAAAATATTCTTCAATGATGGCGGAATTTTCACACCATCATTTACCGAAAAACACAAACCATTAGCTTCTCCATCTCCGTGATAAGGATCTTGACCGATAATTACGACTTTCAAATCTGCAAAATCACAAAAATTAAAAGCATTAAAAATTAAATTTTTTGGCGGAAAACAAGTGTAATTTTCATATTCTTCATCAACAACATGCATCAAATCCTGAAAATAAGGTTTCTCCTTTTCAGTTTCCAAAAAATCAGACCAAGAATTAGCTTTAATTATAGGTAACATTCGTTATTTTTTTACAAATATAATCACTTTGATTCATTACTACTTCTAAACTTTGTAACTTTGAGCCTTTGCAACTTAGAACCATTGCAGCCTTAAAAAAATGATTTCAATTACCGAAAAAACACTTCAAGATTTACAATTTCCTACTGTTTTAGAAACAGTTTCTAGCATTTGTAATACTGATATTGGCAAGGAAAAAGCTTTAACAATAACACCTTTCAAAGACGAAGAATCTTTGATGACTGCTTTGCATCAAACTTCTGAATATATTTCCTCATTTCAAAATAACAATGCCATTCCCAATCATGGTTTTGATGCGATTACTTATGAAATAAAATTTTTAGGCATCGAAGATAGTTTTCTAGAAGTTGGAAGTTTTCGCAAAATTGCCACGTTATCTGAAAACACAAATGTTTTGCTTCAATATTTTAAAAAATTTGAAGATTATTATCCCAATTTATATAAAAAATCACGCCAAATTGAACTCACAAAAACCATCATCAGCTGTATAGACGATGTGGTCGATAAATATGGTGAAATAAAAGACAATGCTTCTCCCGCTTTATTGGAAATTCGTCGTGAGATGAACCTAGTTCGTGGTAAAGTAAACCAAAGTTTTGGCATGGCGCTAACACAATATAATAGTTTAGGTTACTTAGACGATATTAAAGAAAGTTTTGTTAATAATCGTAGGGTTTTAGCGGTTTTAGCTATGTATCGCCGTAAGGTAAAAGGAACGATTTTAGGAAGTTCGAAAACAGGAAGTTTAGCATTTATAGAGCCTGAAGCAACACTAAGATATTCTCGAGAATTAAGTAATTTAGAATATGAAGAAAAAGAAGAAATTACTCGAATTTTAAAACAATTAACGAATGTAATTCGTCCATTTTTGCCTTTATTAATTCAGTATCAAGATTTTTTAAGTGATATAGATGTGATTGCTGCCAAAGCAAAATATGCCAGCCGAATAAATGGAATTTTGCCTAAAATAACAAAAGAAAGAAGAATATATTTCCGTGATGCCTTCCACCCTATTTTGTATTTAACAAACAAAGTTAAAAATGAAATTACGCATCCACAAACCATCGAATTTGATTCTAAAAATAGAATTATTGTAATTTCTGGTCCAAATGCAGGCGGAAAAACGATTTCCTTAAAAACCGTTGGTTTACTACAATTAATGTTGCAATCTGGCATGCTAATTCCTGTTCACGAACGAAGCGAAACCTGTTTGTTTGATAGAATTTTGACAGATATCGGTGACAACCAATCGATTGAAAATCATCTAAGTACTTACAGTTACCGATTGAAGAATATGAACTATTTTCTAAAAAAGTGTAATGCAAAAACATTATTTCTTATCGACGAATTTGGTACTGGTTCCGATCCTGATTTGGGTGGCGCTTTAGCAGAAATTTTTTTAGAAGAATTTTACCATCGGGAAGCTTTTGGAATTATTACCACACATTATACCAATCTTAAAATTTTAGCTGATGAACTACCATTTGCGACCAATGCTAATATGCTTTTTGACGAAAAATCTTTAGAACCAATGTACAAATTGGCTTTGGGACAAGCGGGAAGTTCTTTTACATTTGAAGTAGCGCAAAAAAATGGAATTCCGTTCGGACTAATTAATCGTGCCAAGAAGAAAATAGAAACGGGTAAAGTTCGTTTTGATAAAACCATTGCCAATTTGCAAAAAGAGCGTTCTAGGATGGAAAAAACTTCAGTCAATTTGAAAGAAGAAGAAACCAAAGCGCGTGAGGAAAGCAAAAAAATGGAAACTATCAATGCAAAAGTGAAGCAAAAATTAGAAAACTATCAGGAATTGTATGACAGTAACCAGAAAACGATTTATTTAGGTCAGAAAATCGAAGCTATTTCAGAGAAATATTTTAATAATAAAAACAAAAAGGAATTACTTGGTGAATTTTTGAAAGTTGTTGAAATTGAAAATTCAAAACGAATGAAAGCTACTAAAATCGAGATAAAAGCCATTGCCGAAAAGAAAAAAGTAATTATCGAAGAGGTAACGGTTCAGGTTGAAGAAATTCGAAAAGAGAAAAAAGAAAAGAAACTCAAGGCAAATTTAGTTCCTGAAAAAGTAAAAGTAATATTGAAAGTTGGAGATAGAGTTAGAATGCTCGACGGGAAATCAGTAGGTACAATTGATAAAATTGAAAAAGACAAAGCTGTTGTAAACTATGGTATTTTCACTTCAAAAGTAAATTTAGAATCATTAGAATTTGTACAAGCAAAATAATCATGCTTTTTTGAATGTACTTAAAATAAAAAAACGGTTTTGTAGAAATTACAAAACCGTTTTTATTTATTAGTTTACTGGATTAAAAAGCAACGTTCCATCTTGGTAAACGATTGTTTTCGTCAAGGAAATTTTGTAAAACTTGTCCTTCTACAGAAGTTGGAATTCCTTTTGTTTTGTCGTTATAAGTCTCGTACCAATACACTTCTAATCTTGCAATATTTTCTTTTTTCATTTGTGCTGGCCAAGAATATTTACGTCCTGTTTTTGCAAACTGATGACCATTTACAATCTTGTCATACAATCCGCCACCTTTACTTTTTAGTGATCCATCATTTTGTATTGTTCCTGTAGAACCTACCATGATTAATTCTTTTGCTTCGCCTTCTACTGCGTAAACAAGGAAAACTCCGCTTCCTGTTTCTGTTGCATTGCAAGCTACTTCTAAACTATCTTCTATTGTGAAAGTAAAACTATTGCTTACTTTAAACTTTTTTAATTCTTTATACATTTTCTATTTATTCGTTTATTTGGTTATTTGAAAGCTAAAAACCAAAGGTTTGCAAAAGTACTACAAAAAAACCGTCTAGTTATAGAACAAGACGGTTTTTTGAAAAATTTATTGTTTGAGATTTATCCCAATACTTCTTTTACTTTTTTACCAATTTCTGCTGGAGAATCTACAACGTGAATTCCATTTTCACGTAAAATACGTTTTTTAGCTTCTGCAGTATCGTCCTCACCACCTACAATTGCACCTGCGTGACCCATTGTTCTTCCTGCTGGAGCAGTAACTCCTGCAATAAATCCAACTACTGGTTTGCGGTTTCCGTCTGCACGAACCCATTTTGCAGCATCAGCTTCAAGTTGACCTCCAATTTCACCAATCATTACGATACAATGAGTTTCTGGATCATTCATTAATAATTCAACAGCTTCTTTAGTTGTAGTTCCAATAATTGGATCTCCACCAATTCCGATTGCTGTTGTAATTCCTAAACCTTGTTTTACCACTTGGTCAGCCGCTTCGTAAGTTAATGTTCCTGATTTAGAAACAATACCAACATTTCCTTTTTTGAAAACGAAACCTGGCATAATACCAACTTTAGCTTCACCTGGAGTAATAATACCTGGGCAGTTTGGTCCGATTAAACGACAATTTTTTCCTTTGATATAATCATTAGCTTTAATCATATCAGCAACAGGAATACCTTCTGTAATTGCAATAATTACTTTGATTCCAGCATCAGCAGCTTCCATAATAGCATCAGCAGCAAAAGCTGGTGGTACAAAAATAATGGTTGTGTCTGCTCCTGCTTTTTCTACTGCATCTTTTACAGTATTAAAAACGGGACGATCTAAATGTGTTGAACCACCTTTTCCTGGAGTTACACCACCTACAACGTTTGTTCCGTATTCGATCATTTGTTCAGCGTGGAAAGTTCCTTCGCTTCCTGTAAATCCTTGAACTATTATTTTTGAATCTTTATTAACTAAAACACTCATGATATATTTTTTATGTTATTTTTTTATTGTGTTGCAAAAGTAAGGTTTTGAAATATACTTTTTAATAATTTTACTAAAAAATTTAACTCAATTGACTCATTTGAAATCCTCGATATAATTTATCGTCTTTTAGTTCCCAAATAACCATAAAATGTGCCAAAATCATTTCTTCTCTTGGGTTCTCGATTGTCTTTACATAATGACTGTATCTTACAGTAACTTTGTTATTATCTTCTAGTAAATGAGTAATATATATTCTAGAAGTATGATACGCTTTACCCATCTGGTTGGTAATGTTTACCATTT
Source organism: Flavobacterium swingsii (assembly GCF_900111965.1). GTDB lineage: Bacteria > Bacteroidota > Bacteroidia > Flavobacteriales > Flavobacteriaceae > Flavobacterium > Flavobacterium swingsii. Next base: position 239,238 of record NZ_FOJT01000006.1, read on the forward strand.
CTTCTTTATTCATTTGAAGAAAACCTTTGCTACTGTTCCAATCTAATGAAACATCAGGATGCATATAAGTATCTAATAATGTGCTGTCTAAAAAAGCATTGGATTTGTAAAAATCTTTAACTATTTCTTTTGAGGTCATTTTTATTTGAGTTTATTTATGATTTCTGGGATTCGCTTTATATTAGCTAATTGCTTTAGTTTTTCACGAGATTCTTGAACTGGAGTACCAAAATATGATTTTCCACCTTCGATAGATTTGGTTACACCTGTTTGTCCCATTACCACTGCTTTTGTACCAATGGTTATTCCGCTAGTTGTTCCTACTTGTCCCCAAAGTGTTACTTCATCTTCAATGATTACACAACCTGCAATTCCTGTTTGGGAAGCAATTAAACATTTTTTTCCAATTACTGTATCGTGTCCTACGTGAACTTGATTGTCAATTTTTGTTCCTTCTCCAATGGTTGTATCGCCAGTAACTCCTTTATCGATAGTACAAAGCGCTCCAATTCCTACATTATCTTCAATAACAACACGACCACCAGAAATTAATTGATCGAAACCATCTGGACGTTTTTTGTAATAAAAAGCATCGGCCCCAAGAATTGTTCCTGCATGAATCATCACATTGTTTCCTATAATGGTATTGTCATAAATGGAAACATTAGAGTGAATGAGACAATTTTCGCCAATTACGACATTGTTTCCAATGAAAGTATTGGGCTGAATAATAGTCCCTTTTCCTATTTTGGCAGAAGTCGAAACAGCAACATTCGACGCTTGAAATGGTCTGAAATGATTGGTTAATTTATTGAAATCTCTAAATGGATCATCAGAAATTAATAAAGCTTTACCTTCGGGACAATCGACATTTTTGTTTATTAAAACTATAGTTGCCGCCGATTGTAATGCTTTATCGTAATATTTTGGATGATCTACAAACACAATATCGCCCGCTTGAACGACATGAATTTCATTCATACCCAAAACAGCAAAATTATCATCGCCTACATATTCGCAGTCGATGATATTTGCAATTTCTTTAAGGGTTTGTGTTTGGGGAAATTTCATCAAAAATTATTTTACACGTTCCATATAAGAACCTGAAGCGGTGTCAATTTTTATTTTATCACCTTCATTGATAAATAAAGGCACATTTATAGAAGCACCAGTTTCTACCGTGGCAGATTTTGTTGCATTTGTAGCCGTATTTCCTTTAACTCCTGGTTCAGCATATGTCACTTCAAGTACTATTGATGCTGGCATATCTACTGAAAGAGGCAAATCAGTTTCGGTATTTACTTGTACCATTACGTTTGTTCCTTCTTTAAGCAATCCTGGATTATCAAGAATTTTTTTATCTAAAGTAATTTGTTCAAAAGATTCAACATTCATAAAATGAAATTGATCTCCTTCAGCATATAAGAACTGATAAGTATGTGTTTCTACACGAACTTCGTCTATTTTATGTCCAGCAGAAAAAGTATTATCTAATACTTTTCCGTTAGATAAGCTTCGCAATTTTGTACGCACGAAAGCTGGACCTTTTCCTGGTTTTACGTGAAGGAATTCGATGATTTTGTAAATATCGTGGTTAAATTTGATACACAATCCGTTTCTTATATCTGATGTAGATGCCATTTTTTATTTATTTGTTAATTTGTTTAATCGTTAATTTGTTTAATCGATTAACCGTATTAACGATTAAACAATTAAACAAGAAATTTTATACTCCTGTATATCCTTTCATAATACCTCTTGAAGAATTTCTAATAAAATCTAAGATTTCATCTCTTTCTGGAGTTGCTTCCATTTCTGCTTCAATAATTGCTAATGCTTGTGAAGTATTATAATTTTTTTGGTACAAGGTTCTGTAAATGCTTTGTATTTCGCTAATTTTTTCGGTTGTAAAACCTCTTCTTCTTAAGCCTACAGAATTTATTCCTACATAAGATAAAGGTTCTTTCGCTGCTTTAGTAAAAGGCGGAACATCTTTTCTTAATAAGGAACCTCCAGAAATCATAGCATGATCACCAACGCTTATAAATTGATGTACGGCTGATAGTCCTCCAATTATTGCATATTTTCCAATCGTTACGTGTCCTCCTAATAATACACCATTAACAATAATGGCGTTGTCGCCTACATGACAATCATGCGCAACGTGTGCAGTTGCCATAATTAAACAATTATTGCCTATTACTGTTTGTCCTGAAGCTATTGTTCCTCTATTTATAGTAACACATTCTCTTATTGTAGTATTATCTCCAATTATTACTAAAGAATCCTCTCCTCCAAATTTTAAATCTTGTGGTACTGCTGAAATGACTGCACCTGGAAAAATATTGCAATTTTTACCTATTCTTGCGCCTTCCATAATGGTTACGTTAGAACCTATCCAAGTTCCGTCGCCAATAACTACATTATTATGAATAGTTGTAAACGGCTCTATAACTACATTTTTGGCAATTTTTGCGCCTGGATGAACGTATGCTAGTGGTTGATTCATATGTTTTATTTAATCGTTTTACTGTTTAATTGATTAACCGAATAAACGATTAACCAAATCAACAAAAAAATTATTGTATTTTAGCTATTTGCGCCATTAATTCTGCTTCAGCAACTAATTTTCCGTTTGCGTAAGCATGAGCTTGCATGTGACAAATTCCTCTTCTTATTGGAGTTATTAAATCACATTTGAATATTAATGTATCTCCTGGTAATACTTTCTGTTTGAATTTTACATTGTCTATTTTCATAAAAAAAGTCAAGTAATTTTCTGGATCTGGAACCGAACTTAAAATTAAGATTCCTCCTGTTTGTGCCATTGCTTCAACAATGATAACTCCTGGCATAACTGGCGCTCCTGGAAAATGTCCTACAAAAAACGTTTCGTTCATTGTTACATTTTTTAATCCAACTACAGAGCTGTCTGTCATTTCGATAATTCTGTCTACAAATAAAAATGGTGGACGGTGTGGCAGAATACTCATGATTTTATGAATATCCATCAATGGTTCTTTGTTTAAATCGTAAACTGGAACATGATTTCTTTGTTCTGCTTTTATAAGTTTAGACATTTTTTTTGCAAATTGAGTATTTACAAAATGACCTGGCTTGTTTGCTATTACTTTTCCCTTTATTCTTGTTCCGATTAAAGATAAATCTCCTATTACATCAAGTAATTTGTGACGTGCAGCTTCGTTAGGATATAATAAGGTAAGGTTATCTAAAACACCATTTGGTGTAACTGAAATTTTATCTTTTCCGAAAGCAATTTTCAACCTGTCCATTGTTTCGGTAGAAATTTCTTTATCTACATAAACAATAGCATTGTTTAAATCTCCACCTTTTATGAGTCCATTTTCCAACAAAGTTTCTAGTTCGTGTAGGAAACTAAAAGTACGGCAATCGGCAATTTCGTCTTTAAATTGGCTTATATTTTTCATACTCGCATTTTGAGTACCTAATACTTTAGTACCAAAATCGACCATCGCAGTAACTTGATAATCATCACTTGGCATGACAATTATTTCGCTTCCGGTAGCTTCATCTATATAAGAAATAACTTCTTTTACGACATATACATTTCTTTCTGCTTCTTGCTCTGCAACTCCAGCTTTTTCTATAGCTTGTACAAAATATTTTGACGAACCGTCCATAATTGGAAGTTCTGAGGCATTTAATTCTATTATAACATTGTCCAAATCACAACCTACTAATGCGGCTAGAACGTGTTCTGGTGTTTGAATTTTTACTCCTAATTTTTCTAAATTTGTACCACGTTGCGTGTTTACAACATAGTTTGCATCAGCTTCAATTATAGGCGAACCTTCTAAATCTACTCTAACAAAAGAAAAACCATTATTTATAGGTGCTGGTTTAAATGTTATTGTTACTTCATTTCCTGTGTGAAGTCCAACTCCTGTAAGGGAAATTTCGTTATTGATGGTTTTTTGTTTGACCATAATTATTTTATTATTTTTTTTAATTCTTCTATTTCGGTAACAATTTTTGGAAGATTTCTAAAATGAACATACGATTTACTATATTCAGAATATCCGAATGATGGACTTCCTTGTAAGGTTTCATTGTCTTTTATATTTTTTCCGACTCCTGATTGTGCTTGGATTCTTACATTATTACCAATGATTAAATGCCCTGCAATTCCTACTTGTCCGCCAATCATGCAGTTTTTGCCAATTTTTGTAGTTCCTGCAATTCCTGTTTGTGCTGCAATTACGGTATTTTCTCCAATTTCTACATTGTGAGCAATTTGAATTTGATTATCCAGCTTTACTCCTTTTCTAATAATTGTAGATCCCATTGTTGCTCTATCTATTGTAGTACAAGCTCCAATATCTACATTATCTTCGATAATAACATTTCCAATTTGTGGAATTTTTCTGTAAGTTCCGTCAGAATTTGGTGCAAAACCAAAACCATCGGCTCCAATGGTAGTTCCTGAATATATGTTGCAATTATTTCCTATTTCTGTTTCTGAAAGAATTTTAGCTCCAGCAAAAATAACCGTATTGTTGCCAATTTTTACATTGTCACCAATAAAACTATTGGGATAAATTTTTACATTATCTCCAATAATTACATTTTCGCCAATATAACTAAAACTGCCTAAATAAAAATCTTTACCGTGTTTTGCCGATTCCGATAAAACACACGGTATTTCAATTCCTACTTTAGTATTTTTTGCTTGATTATAAAATTCTAAAATTTTAGCAAAAGCACCGTAAGCATCTTCTACTTTTATTAATGTGGCCGAAATTTCATTTTCAGGCACAAATGTATTATTTACAATTACTATCGACGCCTTTGTATCGTATATAAAACTTGTATATTTTGGATTTGATAAAAATGTTAAACAACCTTCAGTTCCTTCTTCAATTTTAGACAACATAGAAACCGTAGCGTTTGGATTTCCAACAACTTCTCCTTCTAATATTCCTGCTATTTGTTCGGCCGTAAATTTCATTTGCACAAAAATATAAAAATTTAAAAAGAAACTTTAGTTTTTATTGAGTTGTTTTGGAAAACAAAGAAAATATTTTGTCACTTGTTTAGATAATGCTTTCAATGACAATTGGTCTGACAACAATGCTACATCTTCTATAGAACCATCTTTTTTGAGTATTCGTATAGGTTCAGCCGATTTACTATACGCTTGATTTCTTATTTTTCCTTTAAAAACAAAATATTTCGCTTCTTGTAACCCAATATTATTTGTTTTAGAAAATTGTTCGGTTAATTCCTGAACTTCTTCTTTAGAAAATTTGTCTTCATTCATTTTAATTTTTAATAAATCCCTGTTTATTATCATTTTGCTTAATGAACTCAGTGTGAAATCTGGGTGGTTTTGCCAATGTTTTATAGCCCCAACAATATCTGTATCATCTAATTGTGCGAATTTATTAAGAATATCATCATTGAAATCGGTTAAACTTATTTTGTTTTCAATAAAGAAAAGCAAATTGTCACTGCAGGTAATTGCAATTCCTTTTTGGTATAATTCTTTGGCTCTTTTTAGCGTGTTTGTTAATGTAAGTTCGGCAACTAGACTGGTTTTATGTAAATATACTTGCCAATACATTAGTCTTCTTGCCATTAAGAATTTCTCGACTGAATAAATTCCTTTTTCTTCAATAACCAATACATCATCAACGACGTTCATCATCTGAATTAATCGGTCGGAGTTTATTTTTCCTTCTTCGACACCAGAATAAAAACTATCACGTTTCAAATAATCCATTCTATCCATATCTAATTGGCTAGAAATGAGTTGTAGCATAAATTTTCGAGGATATTCTTCTTTAAAAATCTGAATAGCTAAACTTAATTGTCCGTCGAATTCGACATTCAATTTATTCATAAACAATAATGAAATTTCTTCATGATGTACGGCTTCTACAATACTGTGTTCCATAGCATGAGAAAACGGACCATGACCAATATCGTGGAGTAAAATGGCAATATATAAGGCGTTTTCTTCTTCCGGAGAAATTATTGTGTTTTTAAATCGAAGTACTTGAATCGCTTTTTGCATAATATGCAGGCAACCTAAAGCGTGATGAAACCTCGTATGATTGGCTCCTGGATAAACCAAAGAAGACAATCCCATTTGTGAAATTCTTCGCAATCGCTGAAAATACGGATGCTGAATTAAATCGTAAATTAACGGATTAGGAATCGTAATGAAACCATATATTGGATCGTTGAATATCTTTAGTTTGTTGGTGTTACTCACTTTTTTTGAATTTATACAAATATAGAAATGAATTCAAGAATTATAACATCTTTCTTGCTTTTTCTAAATCTTCAAGCGTATCAATTCCGATTCCTACGTGAGTAGTTTCGACCATTTTGATGCGTTTTCCGTATTCTAAATAGCGAAGTTGTTCTAATTTTTCGGAAGCTTCGAGTGAGAGCATTGGTAAATGATAAAAATCTAATAAAGCTTGTTTTCTAAAAGCATAAATACCAATATGTTGCATATATCTCACACCAACATTTTCTTCTCTTGGATACGGAATCACCGAACGTGAAAAATATAAGGCAAATCCTTGCTGGTCGACAATTACTTTTACATTATTTGGGTTTTCAATATCATTTTTGTCGGTAATATTCCTCATTAACGAAGCCAAATCTACTTTTTTGTCGGTATCATTTCTAAAAACTTCAATCACTTTTTCGAGTGGTTCTTTGTTGATAAATGGTTCGTCTCCTTGCACATTTACAACAATATCAACATCGATATTTTCAATAGCTTCTGCAATTCGGTCGCTGCCTGATTCATGTTCTTTGATACTCATAATGGCTTTTCCGCCATTAGAAACAATTTCATTATAAATTAAATCAGAATCTGTTACAACAAAAACATCATCGAACAAATTGGTTTCAACTGCAGCTTGATAAGTTCTTAGAATAACGGTTTTCCCTCCCAAATCTTGCATGAGTTTGGCTGGGAATCTTGTTGAGGCATAGCGGGCTGGGATAACGGCGATGGTTTTCATTTAATAATTAATTTAAATATATAGATTTAGCCTGTTCGATTTGTTTGTAAAAATTAAGTGCATCAAAATTTTCTCCAAACTCTAATACAACTTCTCGACTAACTGTAACTTCTCGATTATTAATTTTATAACTTCTTATTCCATTTTCATCAAATTCTAAATAGATTTTTGTTCGATCTAATTCAATTAAAAAATTATATCGAATTATTTCATAATGATTTATTTCAGTATGAGTAATTGTTTTTATTTGAATTATTCTTTCTAATGTTTTTTTTGAATCAAGGATTAATATTTTACTCATTTCTTCTTCAATATTAGAAATTTCATAATCCAATTTATTGATAGAAATAAGTTTTTTAATATACCTTAAATCTTTTTTCACTTTTTTATTTTGAATTATTTCAGATTTTTCAAAAAAAACAATACCATGACTATCATTTAAACCTTTCAACTCATTTATCAAAATTGAATTTAATTCTGACAAATTGTTTTGAGAGAATGATGTTAATGATACTAAAATAAAAAATACTGTATAAATCGATTTCATTTGCATCTATCTTCTAAATTTTTTATACAACCAATATATCAATATAAATATTAGAATTACGATTAAAACAGCTACAATTGGCAAAAATATAGCTAATGAACTTAAAGTAATTGCAGTCCCAGTTTCGGCAGTGGAAACAATTGGATTTCCTAAACCAGCTGTTTTTACTGATGATGCCAATCGTGTCATCGTTGTCATTCCTTGCATAGCTGTTGCGGTTCCGCCTCCAGCAATTATTGCTAATCCCCAAGTCATCATGGGATCTATATGTACTAATGTTGATGCCATAGCAGCTGTTCCAGCAATTGCCGCTAATGGTGTAGCAATAGTATCTAAAAGATTATCTACAAACGGAATATAATATCCGAAAATCTCGGCAATCATTGCAATTCCTAGAGAAATCATGGCGGGAATCCCTCCTACCCAAGCCCAACTTTCATTTAGTGGAATAAAATCGAAATGTGATGCCAAACTTAATGCAAAAAGTGGTAAAAAAACTCTGAAACCAGCCGATGCAGCGAGTCCGATTCCTAAAAATAAACTTAATATCGTTTCTGTTGTTATCATATTTTAATTTTTTTATTTTACCACAGATTAAAAGGATTAAAAAGATTTTTTAAAAATAAAGAAATCTGTGGAAATCTTTATAATCTGTGTCTAAAAAAGTTATTTAGTGCTATGTTTTGCGTTAGGGATTGAAGTGAAAATCCTTTTTTTGAATTTTTCTTCAAAAAAGATTGCAACGTAAAGCCCGACCCTTGTGGTAACGCCCAATATATTTTATTCTACAAAATTCTCGTCTTTAAAACCTATCAAATATAGCTTATCTTTTGCTCTTGTCATAGCGGTATATAACCAGCGAATGTAATCTTTGTCGATTCCATTAGGTAAATAAGGTTGCTCTATAAATACCGTATTCCATTGTCCTCCTTGCGATTTATGGCAGGTTATGGCATATGAGAATTTGACTTGTAATGCATTGAAATATTCATTTTCTTTTACTTTCTGAAATTGTTTAAACTTCGTTTCTCCTTCATAATCTTTCATCACTTCTTGGTACAATCTGTTCGATTCTTCGTAGGATAATGATGGTGATTCACTCGAAATAGTATCTAATAACAGAACGGTTTCATACGGTTTTTGATCTGGATAATCGACCATTCGTATCTTGACATTGGCAAATTTGAATCCGTATAATTCTTTTATATTTCGAATATCTAAGACTTCGATAATATCACCATTGGCAATAAAGCCAGCTTGGTCAGAATCTTTTAACCAAAAATAATTATTTTTTACAACCATTAGAAAATCTCCTGTAGAAAGTTCGCTTTCTTTGTCTAGAATTTTTGTTCTAATTTGCTGATTGTACTGATTGGCTCGTTTGTTCGAACGGACTATAAACGCCGTGTCTTCGATACTAAAATTACTATAAGCCGAATTGATGGCGTCTTGGATATCGTAACCATCTGATAATCGGACAATATCTTTAAATCCTTTGAGATTAAATTTGAAACTATCAAAAAATACATCTTTCAATAATTCTCTAAGTTCAGTTGCATTATGCAAAATTCCTGAGTTTTCTTCCTGACGCATTACTTCATCAAATTCGATAGAATAAACATCTTTATTGTAATGTAAACTCAAAGTATCTGTATCTAATGCTGGCGATATATCTAATTGAACTGGTGGTAATTGTGCCGTGTCACCTAACATAATGATTTTGCAGTTGTCGCCCGAATAAACATAAGATATTAAATCATCTAGAAGTGAACCATTTTCGTATAATTTCGACTCCGTATTCACATCAGAAATCATCGAAGATTCATCGATAAAAAAGATGGTGTTTTTATGTTTATTAGGTTGTAATGTGAATGAAACACCTCCGCCAGATGTCTTTTTAGGGAAATATATTTTTTTATGAATTGTAAATGCTGACTTGTTCGAATAATTAGCAATTACCTTTGCTGCACGACCAGTTGGCGCAAGTAAAACGTACTTTTTATTAATTTCGATTAAGTTATTTACAATCGTCGAAATCACGGTTGTTTTTCCCGTTCCTGCATAACCTTTTAGCACAAAAATTTCGTCTTTATTACTGTTTGTAATAAATTCTGCAATTTGCTGAAAGAAAATATCTTGTTTTACGGTGGGTTTAAAAGGAAATTTTTTTTGTAAAACACTGTAAAACAAGGAAGCACTCATTTATTTTTGATAAAATATTATATTTCAAATATACACATCAAAATTAACTTGTTTGTCTTTTTCGCCACAGATTTAAAGGATTTTCACAGATTTTATAAAAAACGTCTGTTGCAATGTTTAATATTACTTTGCGACTCTGCGGCTCTGCGTGATAAATTCACGCAAAGTCGCAGAGTCGCAAAGAGGAATAAATAATTCATTCAAACATTAATCTGTGGTAAAATCATTTTTATACTAATTAAGGATAATCATAAAAAAATTGTAGATTTGCCTATCAATGATTTAAAACCATTATGTCTTCCGCTAACGCTACAATTCTCGAAAAAAAATATAAAAATTTAGTACTTCAAGTGTCATTAACTGAGGTTTCTTTTTGTATAAAAGATACGTTGAAGGATAAAATTGAAACCATTCGTAGTTTTTCGTTTGATAAAATTTCTAATCCAAAAGAAATTGAAGAATCTTTAATTAAAGTTTTTAATGAAACTCCAGAATTAAATACATCTTTTGACGAAATTACGGTTTTACACAACAATAATTTGCTCACTTTTGTGCCATCAGTTTTGTTTGATGTGCAGTATTTAGCCAGCTATTTACAATACAATACAAAGGTTTTTGATTCCGATTTTTTTGCTTACGATTTGGTTACAAACAACGATATGGTTACTGTTTATATTCCGTATGTGAATATTAATAATTTTCTGATAGATCGTTTTGGAAGCTTCAATTACAAGCATTCGTTTACCATTTTAGTCAAAAAAGTATTAGAATTTTCTAAAAACATCGATCAAACTCAGTTGTATGTTCACATTCAAACTGATAATTTTCAGATTATAGCGGTTAAAAATCAGAAGCTTTTACTTTTTAATACATTCGATTATAAAACCGAAGAAGATTTTATTTACTACTTACTTTTTGTTATCGAACAGCTTAATTTGAATCCAGAAACTGTACTAACGAAACTTTTCGGAACGGTTTCAAAAGAAAGTAATTTATACCAAAGTGCTTACAAATACATACGAAATGTGTCTTTATTTTATGACAATAACAATATAGAAAACAACATTTCACAACAAGAATATTTACAAAATTTTATACCCATACACACGTGCGAATAATTTCAGGAAAATACAAAGGAAGACGAATTAGTCCACCAAAAAACTTGCCAGTTCGCCCTACGACTGATATGTGTAAGGAAGCTTTATTTAATATTTTAAATAATAATTTCAATTTTACCGAGCTTCGTGTTCTGGATTTATTTGCAGGAACAGGAAGTATCAGTTACGAATTTGCCTCTCGAGGTTGCAAACCCATTACGAGTGTCGATGGCGATATGGGTTGCGTGAATTTTATTAGAAAAACAACCAAAGAATTCGATTTTGATATTACTCCAATAAAAAGTGATGTTTTCGCTTTCTTAGAAAAAAACAAAGCCAGTTACGACATTATTTTTGCCGATCCACCTTACGGAATGGAGCAAAAAGACTTCGAAAAAATCATTTTATTGGTTTTTGAAAACGGATTGTTAGAAGATGACGGAATGATGGTTATCGAACATTCTAAATACACCAAACTCGACCATATGGAGAATTTCTCTTATGATAAAGGTTATGGTGGTTCGGTTTTTACCTTTTTCGAATTAGAACACGACGAAGAAGAAACTGGTGACGAAGACGATGAGCTGGATGCGTAATTAACGTATTCTATTCTCGTTATCATTGATGCTTTTCTCTTTAAATTCTGAATCTTTTATCTTTCCAAAAGAATATTTAATTCCTAAAGAAATTTCGTGCGTATCTGATAAATAGTGTGACTTCGAACTAATTTTATTTACCGTAAAATTTTCTTTATAAACCGTATTTTTAAAAATATCATTAAAACTTAAAGTACAATCCCATTTCCCCAAAAACGTTTTAGAAATAGCCAAATCCATTAAAAACTCGGGTTGTCTTCTTTCAAAAGCACCTTCATATTGTGTTGTTAATCCCCAAACTGTTGTAGAAATTGTGTATTTTTTAGGTAATTCGAATAAGTGATTGGAATAGTAATACATATAGGGTTTCGATTCGTTTTGTATGGCTAATTTGTCTTCTATTTTATTCAAAATAAAGCTCAAACTGTTGTTTACTGTCCAAAATTTATAAGTAAAAGGCATAGTGAAATCTATTGCAAAACCCGTTTCTTTATCAAAATTCTTCTGGCTAAAGCTTAAAATATTTTGAGAATTATCATAAATAAAATCTCCATAAGCAGGATTTGATTTTTTGTAATAACTCAATCGAATCGATTTGTCATTGTATTGAAAATTAGCTGCAATTTCATCATTGATTGTTGGATCCAAATTGATATTACTTCCATAAATAAAATACGGATTTATATAAGTAGCCCCTTGGTTTGTAGAGGAGTAATTGGGTCTGGTTATACTTTTAGCATAATTTAAAGTAATTGTTTTCGAACTATCTATAGGAATATCAAATTGCACTTTCGGGAAAAAATTAGTGTAATCTTTTTTAATTAAAGGCAAAATTTCAGTTGTATATTTTCCAATAATATTGGTGTTTTCAACTCTAAAACCTGCGGAATATTGTAACTTTTTTATTTTACCTGAAATTTGTGAATAACCTGAAATATTTTGTTCTTTAAAATTATATTTTGATGTTGATGAAGCGAAATTAATTAAATCTGAAACATCAGAATTTGTCTTCGCATTAGCATTCAGAAATAAACCACCAACTTCTAATTTCATCTCGTTTTTAAACGTTTTTTCTAAATCGGTTCTACCAGAAATAACGGAAACATTAAATTTCTGGTTTCTATTTTGTGCTGATTCAAAAGGAGAATCATTATAACTATTTTCGACTAACGTAGTTATTTTTTTATTAAAATTAGAAAATTGAATCCCTGAAAATAATTGTGTATTTATCGATTTTATTTTCTTAGAATAATTTGCAAAAGAATTTATAAAAGCTCGATTATCTCCGTTGTCACTTCGTGTTAAAATATTGTTTTCAATATTATTTTGTTTGTTGTAAGTTTTTGTATTTATATCGAAGAAGTCTTTTTGCATTCTCGCATTTCCACTGATAGAAAAATAATCGTCTTCGTTTATTTTATAAAATAATCCACTTCCAAAAATGAACTGAGGCCTTTTAGTATAAGCTTCTACGTCGTAATTTGAAATAATATTTGCCTCCGGAATCTCGTATTTTATATCGTGCCTTTCCCAAACATTTAACTGATTGTAATTGAAATTTGCTTTCAATTCTAATTTCTTTTTTTTGATACTTGAATTGAAGCCCAAATAATTATTAAATCCTTTTTTGACGGAAGCAGTTTCTGTCAAATTGATTTTGAATCCTTCTTTTTTACTCAATTTTCTTGTAATTAATATTACGACTCTACCTTCGGCTTCATATTTTGCTGATGGATTATTTATAATTTCGATGTTTTTAATTTCATCTACAGACAATGTGTTTAAATCGTTTGTGGTTACTTTTTGATTGTCTATATAAATTAACGGATTCCCTTTTCCAACAATACTAATAGTTTCTTTATCAGCACCAATAATTACATTTGGCAGTTTTGATAATAAATCGATTGTATTCGGAACTGATTTTAATATCGAATTTGCAACATCAATTTTCAGATTTCCATTTTTATTAGTAAAAACTTTCTTTTCATTTTTCAGGATTACTTCTTCTAATTTTTTAGAGATTGTATCATTTTTAGCTTCATTTTGTGCCAATGCCAAATCTGAAATAATTAGACTTAAAAGTATTGTTAGTAATTTTTTCATTATTATTTTTTTCAATTATCGATGCAAAAATGCTTTCAAAATTTGAATCTGAAAGTTAATTGAAGGTTAATGCTAGGTTAATGTCTTTTTTATTCCATAAAATCAATTATTTTTGAAGCGATGAAGAAGAAAATCAACTTATTAATTCTGTTTTCTGTGGTGGTGCTTTTGGCACTTTCTACCATGCAATTTTATTTGGTAAAAACTACTTATGATTATAAAGTAGCGCAATTTAGAACTGAAGTAAAAGCTAAAATTGCTGACATCACAAACGATTATAGTGATATCGATTCTACTATTTTCAATAAAAAAGATTTGTTGTATCGCGAATTGGCGATGAATTATATTTTAGATAATAAAACCCGAAACAGAATTAAGAATGCCATTCTTCAAAACCAATTCAAAAAAGAATTAACTCATAAATTACAACTTAAATTCGAAGAAGAAATCCCAGATTTAAAAATCGATTTTGCCATTGTACTAAACAAATTTGTATTGTATAACAATGCCAAAGCAGCGGACACCATTTTTGCTGAAAAACCAATAATAGGAAATAAATTATATGGTGATTTAGCTTCCTTAGACGATGCTTTTCTAGTCCGAAATTATGTAGGTACAACAAGTGGAAATACAGTAAATTCTGATTTCAAATTACTTACCGAAGATGCTTTGTATGTGTCGGTAGCCAATTGGGAAACCATTATTTTGAGACGAATGGCAATGATTTTATGCTTTGCTATTTTGTCAATTCTAACGTTAATTAATCTTTTTGTTATAGCAATTAAAGCATTGATAAAGCAAAAAAAAGTAAGTGATATCAAAACCGATTTTATTAACAATATTACTCACGAATTAAAAACACCATTGGCAACTTTAGCCATTTCTACAAAAATATTAGAAAGAAAAGACATTCGTGATAACGAAAAACATTTTGATAATTTAGTGGCAACGATATCACGTCAAAATAATCGTTTGCAACAATTAATAGATCAGGTTTTAGACAATTCACTTGGTGAAAATGAAATTGAGTTACAAAAGGAAAAGATAAATTCTGAAACTTTTTTAAGCTCAATTATCAATGATTTTAAGATTTCTAATCCATCTATTGTAATTGCAACAGAATTTAAGGCAATAGAAACTTCTTTATTTCTTGACAAATTTCATCTTACAACAGCCATTCAGAATGTATTAGAAAATGCTGTCAAATATGGTTGCAATCATATTAATATTCGAACTTCATTAGTGAATAATCAATTCAATATTAGCATTCAAGACGACGGAATTGGAATTTCAAAAAGCAAACATTCCTTACTTTTCGATAAATTTTATCGAGTAGAACAAGGAAATTTGCATAATACTAAAGGACTTGGTTTGGGCTTGTATTATGTAAATCAGATTATAAAAGCACACCAAGGAACCATTGCTGTGATTAGCGATTTGGGTAAAGGAGCTGTTTTTAATATCAGTATTCCTTTTTAAAATCCGTGTAAATCCGCTTCATCCGTGTCATCCGCGTGCCATTATAACAAATTTAGGCAGTTAAAAAAAATTAAACGGTATGCCATTATAACAGAAGAATAAATGAAAAAAGTACTACTTGCCGAAGATGATTTCGATTTTGCAGATGTTCTCAAACAATATCTGGAACTCTATAATTATCAAATTACTTGGGCAAAAGACGGAGAAGAAGCCTTACTCCTATTTCAAAAAGAAACTTTCGATATTTGTGTATTTGATGTTATGATGCCAAAAATGGACGGATTTACGCTAGCCGAAAAAATAATCGATATCAATCCAGAAACACCATTTGTTTTCTTAACTGCCCGAAAACTAAAAGAAGACAAACTAAAAGGATTGCAATTGGGTGCCGATGATTATATCGTAAAACCCTTTGAAGCCGATGAATTGGTCTTGCGATTAAATAACATTTTAAAAAGAGGAGAACAAAAAAATCAAGCTACCATTTCGGTCGATGAAATTACAATTGGAAACTATATTTTCGATCCAAACAGGTTAGAATTAAAGTTAAGTAACCACACGCAAAGACTTACAGAAAAGGAAGTTGCGTTAATTTTATTTTTTCTAAAAAACAAAAATCAACTCATCAAACGAAATGATATTTTGCAAAGTATTTGGGGAAATGACGATTTCTTTTCAGGAAGAAGTATGGATGTTTTTATAAGCCGAATTAGGAAATATTTCTCTAATGACACTCGAATTACTATCGAAAGTATTCGCAATGTAGGCTTAGAATTTAAGATTCAAAACTAAAAAAAGCAGACCTATAAGCCGGATTCTGTTCTCGTCTCGTTCCTAAAAACGAGACGATACCTTATCATTTATCTAGGCTTGCAATTACTCACAAGCTCCATCTTTCTACCCTTCAGCAACGGACGAGAAGCCCTTAACTACCGATATACTTGAAATTTCACCGCATAGAGTTTACCTGGTTTCACTACAGCATTACCTGTACATACTTTCTGTTGCACTTGTCCTTGATCGATTGCTCAACCCGACGGGCGTTACCCGCTATGCTTCTCTCTGGTGTCCGGACTTTCCTCCCTCTCGTCCGTAAAGACGAGACGACGATAAGGCGGTCTGCACTGCAAAAGTAGTTTTTTTAGGAGCTAATCCCGCTATCCGTTACAATCTTTTTTTTACACCTGACAGGTTTTTGAAACCTGTCAGGTGTAAAAAAAAGGATTTCCACTGCTATCGGGGCTAGGGCATTTCGTTAATCAAATAACTTTCGATTAAAAAAGTAACGTTAATTTTTAGTATTACATGAGTATTTTCGTAGATTGCATCAACTAGTTAGTTTGTGTTAAGTTTACCGAACTAAAACAACAAAAAATCATATTTATGAAATCAAAATTAATTTCAGCATTACTATTTGTATCTACTTTTATGTTTGCTCAAACTGTAAAGAAAGAGGCCGAAACCACTAAAACAAAATTAGAAGTTTTTACATCAAAGACTGGAAGTATTACTAAATTTACTGATTTCAATACTTCAGGATTAAAAGTTTCAGGCATACAAACTCCACTTGAAACTCTTATTAGAAAAGTTAATAGTGGAATTCTAGTTGCATATTTTTATCAAATTAAGAGAAATGTAACCAATTCAACAGCATCTATTGAATATACAGATATAATTGAAATTTTGAAAGCAATAAAAACTTTAAAATTAGAATACGATAAAGACATTTCTTTAAAACCAGATTATTTAGAAAACAAGTTTACAACTTCCGATGGATTTTTAATTGGCTATTATGCAGACAATTCTAAAAATAGCTGGTTTATAAAACTTGATAAATATAACTACAAGGATGAAACCTTATCTTTTGATAATGTTGAAACTTTAGAAACGGCATTTAATGAGGCAAAATTGAAAATTGAAGATTTAAAAAAATAAAACTTACCGTTAAAAAGGGATTGATAAACAACACAAGAAATTTAATAAATGAAATGATAAAAAAAACAGAGACAATAGCCAATTTTATTTCTGATAATCAAACCAATGAATTTTTGCCTTCATACTTTGACAAGCTCTATGAAAATTTAAAAGATCTAAATAATCGCTCAGAAAAATATACAATTGGTCTAATTTTAATAATTTTTTTACATTTAATCTTTGGACAAAATACTATTGAATCTTTCTCAATTGGGCCTATAAATATTAAAGACATTTCCATTATTCCAAAAGTCTTACCAATATTAATTATTTATGCGATTTTTAATCTATATTCAATTCAGCATCAAAAAAATGATTTAATTAATGCTTTAAAAGTTCATTCTTTTACATTTTTCAAACAAAAATATACTAGTGAAGATTTAAAAAACAATAATAAATTAACATATATTACTAGACTCTTTCTACCATATTCTTTTTCAAATATGGTAACTTCATTACTTACTGAGAAACCTTCTAAACTAACATCAGCTATAGGCTTTATAATATTACTTCCTACAATTGCTTTAGGACTTTTACCTTTTGCTTTTTTATATCAAATGCTTGAAAGTATATTTAATAAATACTACAATGATACTTTAGGTTTTATTTCATTTTGGCTAAGCATATGGGTTTTTGTTTTGACAATATTCTATATTGTTATAAATGCCATAAATGAATCAAATGAAGAGAAAAAATTACTTGAAGAAGATTAACCAAAAACATTTCAAAACTTTTGACTTTTGACTTTTGACTTCTGACTTATTACAGTTATATTTGCTTTCGAATAAATTTCTATGGAACAATTTGTAGTATCGGCTCGTAAATATCGTCCGCAAACGTTTAAAGACGTTGTGGGACAACAAGCCATTACCAATACTTTACTCAATGCTATAGAAACCAATCATCTGGCTTCTGCCCTGTTGTTTACTGGACCTCGTGGTGTAGGAAAAACAACTTGCGCCAGAATTTTAGCTCGAAAAATAAACCAACCTGGTTACGACGATCCGAACGAAGATTTTGCATTCAATGTTTTCGAACTCGATGCAGCTTCAAACAACTCGGTCGATGATATTCGTAATTTGATAGATCAAGTTCGTATCCCGCCACAAACAGGACAATATAAGGTTTATATTATCGACGAGGTTCACATGCTGTCATCAGCGGCATTTAATGCTTTTTTGAAGACATTAGAAGAACCGCCAAAACATGCCATTTTTATTTTGGCAACGACTGAAAAACATAAAATTATTCCAACGATATTATCTCGTTGTCAGATATTCGACTTCAAAAGAATTACCGTCAAAGATGCTAAAGATCATTTGGCTGAAGTTGCTGCAAGTCAAGGTGTAATTTGCGAAGACGATGCTTTGCATATTATTGCTCAAAAAGCCGATGGTGCGATGCGTGATGCTTTGTCTATTTTTGATAGAGTCGTTTCGTTTTGCGGAAACAACTTGACACGTCAAGCAGTTACTGAAAATTTGAACGTTTTGGACTACGAAACTTATATTAATGTAACAGATTTGATTTTGGAGAATAAAATTCCAGAATTACTGTTGGCATACAACGATATTTTAGCAAAAGGTTTCGATGGTCATCATTTTGTGGCTGGATTAGCTTCTCATTTCAGAGATTTATTGGTTAGTAAAACGCCTGCAACCATTGCTTTGTTAGAAGTTGGAGAACAAGCACAGAAAATGTATTATGCACAATCTCAAAAAGCATCGCAAGATTTTCTTCTGCAAGGAATAGATTTAGCTAACGATTGTGATTTAAAATTTAAGGTTTCTCAAAACCAGCGATTACTCGTAGAACTTTGTTTGATGCAATTAGCCTCTATCACTTTTGATGGAGAAAAAAAAAAGCTAAACAATATATAATTCCACCTACTTTTTATCGGAATTCAGGGTTCTCGATTACTGAGGTTAAAATCAGTAATCAAATACCCGAAAATGTTTCAGAAGTTGCGATTGTCAATGAACCTATAACAGTAAATCCTATCGTTGAAGAGATTCAGAAACCTATAGAAGTAGTTCAAAAACCTAAGGTTGATTTGGTTACTTCGCCCAATTCGATGACAAATGCTCCGAAAGTTTCTGCTTTGTCAATGAAAAGCATTCAGGCCAAACGAGAACTTGAAGCGCAGCTAAAACCTATAGAAAAACACCACGACGAATTACCAACAGAGCCATTTACAGAAACTCAAATGTTGGAGCAATGGATAAAATATGCCAATAGATTGGGTGATAAAGGATATAAAATTCTTGAATCTTTATTATTACTTGACGACCCAAAACTAGAAGGTACCACTATTATTCATGAGTTGCCAAACGAGAGTTCTAAAATAGATTTTGATGGCGAAAAACACGATTTGTTAGGTTATATTCGAGGAAAACTCCACAATCACAATATTACAATTGAGATACGAATAAACGAAACTATCGAAACTAAAAAAGCTTTTACCGTTCAGGAAAAATACGATAGATTGAAAGAAATAAATCCTGCTTTAGAATTGCTTAGAAAAACCTTCGATTTGGATTTGTAGGTTATTAAAAGGCTATTCTTCTTTTTTCAAAATTAAACCAAATAGAATAATTAAAATTCCTGAGATCATTAGAAAATTTGATATTAATGAGTTTCTATCATACGCATCTAACATCTCTTGAGATGCATATTGAATTGGAATTCCTGCAAAAAAAGTATCGAATAGAATTCCAATAATTAAGAACACAATACCAATCGTGATGATTATTTTTTTATATTTTCCCATAATACATTGCTTTTACAATTCCATCAGACAATCCAATTTTTGGAACATAAATTTTAGTGGCACCACTCCATTTCATAGCTTTTAGATAAATACTTAATGCTGGTATAATTACATCGGCACGGTCAGTATTCAGTGCTAATTCGGCAATACGCTGTTCGTAAGTTAATGAATTCAAATATTGATATTGTGTGTTTAAATACATGTAAGACAAAGGTTTTTCTTGTAGTTTTCCTGACAATTTAAAAATCTTGTTTATGTTTCCGCCAGAACCAATTAATGTAATATTATCATATTCTTCGGTGTTGGTTTTTATCCATTTCTCAATTTCTTCCCAAACAATGTCGTTTACCATATTATTTAGCAAACGAACTGTTCCGTTTTTGAATGATTTTGAAACAACCATTTTTCCGTTAGAAAACAAAGAAAACTCGGTGCTTCCACCACCAACATCAACATAAAGATAAGTTTGCTCAGTTTTTATAAATTGATGTAAATCGGAAGAAGCAATAATGGCTGCTTCTTTTCTACCATCGATAATTTCAATTTTTACATCTGCTTTTTTCTTGATAATTTCGACTACTTCTTTTCCGTTATATGCCTCACGCATAGCGGAAGTAGCACACGCCATATATTGTTCTACTTTATATACTTTCATTAATAATTTGAAAGCTTTCATAGCATCGACCATTCGGTCTATATTTTCTTCGGTGATTTCTCCAACGGTAAAAGCATCTTGTCCCAAACGAATGGGCACGCGAATTAAAGCACTTTTGTTAAACTGAGTTTCTTTACCGACTTGTTCCACAATATTGGTTATCAAAAGACGCATGGCATTTGATCCGATATCGATGGCTGCATATTTTTTTATTGAAATCATTTTCTGTTGTTGATTTGGTTATTCGTTTATTTGGTTAATCGTTTTGTTGATTTTTTTATCCGATTAACCAAATAACCAAATCAACGAATCAACGTTAAATAACCACTTCAATTTTGTCGCGATAATAATTATATGTTTCCAGTTGTGCTCTAAACATTGGATTGTCACCACGCATTCGATACTTGTTATCTAGTTTTTCTGATTGATAACGTACTTTTACGTTTCCTTTCCAACCAATATCGAAAGTATCTATTAGTTCTTTTTTGATTCCTTCATCATAAATTGGACAAGTAATTTCTACTCTTGTGTCTAGATTTCGAGTCATAAAATCGGCAGAAGAAATATATACTTCTGGTTCGTTATTATTACAAAAAATGTACACACGCGAATGTTCTAAATAATTATCTACAATAGAAATGGCTTCAATATTTTCGCTCATTCCTTTTACACCAGCTATTAACGAGCAAATTCCTCTTATTATTAATTGAATTTTAACTCCTGCTCTACTAGCTTCATATAATTTATCGATCATTTTATTGTCTGATAAACTATTCATTTTTAGTTTTAAAAATGCAGGTTTTCCTGAATTTGCGTTTAATATTTCTCGATCTATTAGTCTATTAAAACGAATTCGGGTGTAATGTGGCGATACAATTAAATGTTTGTATCGATACACTCGATAATTGATTTGAAAAAATTCGAAAACTTTAGATACGTCTTTCAAAATCTGTTGGTGTGCCGTAAATAATGTCACATCGGTATAAACTTTTGCTGTCGATTCGTTAAAATTTCCTGTCGAAATAATTCCGTAACGTTTTAGTTTTCCATCATCATCAATACGTTCTATAAGGCAAACTTTGCTGTGTACTTTTAGCCCTTTTACTCCAAAAATAAGTTCGATTCCTTCGGTTTGCATTTGCTCTGCATAGGAAATATTACTGGCTTCGTCAAAACGGGCTTGTAACTCAATTTGAACGGTTACTTTTTTTCCGTTTTTAGCGGCGTTTATAAGGGAACTTACAATTTGAGAATTTTTTGCTAAACGATACAACGTAATTTTTATGGTAGTTACTTTAGGATCTAAAGCGGCTTCTCGCAAAAACTTAATAATATACGAAAATGACTGATACGGTGCGTTTACCAAGTAATCTTTATGTTCTATTTTTTTTAGAATACTACCTTCCAAACTTAATCCTTCAACAGGAAGTGGTAAATTGGTTTTGTATAACAAATCATATCTTCCTAGATTTGGAAAATCCATATAATCTCGGCGATTGTGGTATCTTCCGCCTGGAATAATACTTTCTTTCGCATCTATTTCCATATTGCGAAGAAAGAATTTCAAGGTATCTTTATCGATAGTTTGGTCGTAGATAAAACGTACTGGTTCTCCTATTCGGCGGTCTTTTACACTTGAAGATATTTTTTCGATAAAGCTTTTATTCAAATCACTATCAAGTTCTAGCTGTGCATCACGCGTAATTTTTATCATGTGAGCCGAGATACTTTCGTAATCGAAAATATTGAAAATATTATGTAAATTATAACGAATTAAGTCGTCTAAAAGGATAATATGCTGTTTTTCATTTACCGAAGGTAAAACCACAAAACGATTTATGGTTTTTGGAATTTCGATAACCGCATAACGAATTTCTTTTTTAATTTTAATCTTTTCAAGAATAGATGATGTTTCCTTTGGTTTCATCACCAATTTTATAGCTAAATAGCCTGAAGTGTCTTTAAGTAAAGGGAATTCGGCTAAATCATTTAAGATAATTGTTACCAATGCTGGGCTTACTTTTTGTATAAAATAATCTTTTACAAAACTTTCTTGTTCTTTAGAAATTTCGGTTTCATTGATGATATAAACGTTCTGTTTTTCGAGTTCTTTTTCAATATTACTTAAAATTCGTAAACTTTCTGATTGCTGATCGATTACGATTTGGGTAATTTCTTTTAGTAATTTTTGAGAGGAGATTCCTCCCAAAATTTTCTCGGCAGTTTCTCCTGCTAAACTCAATCGACGAATTGCAGCATAGCGAACTCTAAAAAATTCATCTAAATTATTTGAAAAAATTCCTAAAAATCGCATTCTGTCTAATAACGGAACTCGCTCATCTGCAGCTTCTTGTAAAACTCTAAAATTAAAAGCTAGCCAACTTTTTTCTTTGTCAATATATCTGTTTTCAGTAATTATCATTAATCTATTTCTTTAGGAAAAATGGTTCGAATCGTTTTTCCTTTATTAATATCTTTCCAGCTATTTTGCTCAAATTGTAAGTAAACAAATCCTGCTGTTGGGACGTTTGTTATGTATTTATCTCCAAATTTATTAACAAAATTTGTAATTGCCTCATTATGTCCGAAAAGAATTAGGTTTTCGATAGTATTATCGCATTTTTTTATCTCTTTTTCGAGTTGATTTTCATCGAAAGTATAAAGATTGTCTTTAAATTCTATTTTAGTTTCATTTATAAAGGCTTGTTTACAAAACAATAATGCAGTTTGAGAGGCTCTCACGGCATTGCTACTCCATATTACACATTTGTTAGGCAAAATTTCTTTTGCAATTATGGCTACTTTCTGAATATTCAGAATTCCAGCTTCGGTTAGCGTTCTTTGAATATCTAAAACTGGTAAATCCCAACTTGATTTTGAGTGTCTAACTAAAATTAGTGATTTCATATGCTAACTAAAATTAATTATTATGATTATTAATATTCCGTTACTTTATTTTATGAATTACAAATAAAATGTTAATTCATAGGTTTTATTTACACTTTCATCGAAAAAGCATTAATATTTATTCGACTTTATCATTTATCATTTAATTTAGCCTCGTTGAAGTTGATGAAAATCAATTGAAACAAATTTCCAATACAAAGTAAGTTCAAAATACCACTTTAGAATTTATTTTACTTTTTTAACAAAATCTGTTATAGCAATTTTCTAATTGCGTTATTAATTTCTTATAACTAAATGTAGTTATAATTAGTCATACCTATATCATTTTTTTAAACTAAAAAAAGTAAAGTTTATGAAAAATATTACTTATTTATTATCGAAAAAAAGTTTAATGAAACTAATTTTATTATTTTCATTAGCATTCTATTCCAATTTTTCTTTCTCTCAATCTACTACTTATGGTTGTAATAGCTGTAATTCAAACGATATAGGGATAAAGGAAGTCAAATTGGTATCTATAATACCTGATGGTTCTGGTGGCTTTTTACCTCTTCCGACATCATGTTTAACAGGTTCTGCGATTGATGGATATTTAAAGATCACTCTTGATCAAAATGCTACCACACGTTATGGAACGCAGATTGAAGCAGATGTTTTTGTTAATAACAATTTTCAGCAACACATTCGTTATGAAAGCTGTCTTGAGACTGGTTCAGGGACATTTTATATTTATATGCCTAATACACCCAATTCAATTCAATGGACTTGTGGGGAAGTATTATCACTTAAAAATATATTTATAGGTTGGGGAAGTTCAGCTGCTAATAATATTTGCAACGTTGGTGATTGTGACCTTGGTCCTCACTGTTTTAAATATGACGTTAGTACAAATATGGTTGTAATAACTCCTATAAAACCTAATTTTACAGCAGTTGGTATTTGCCCTCCTAATACTAATAATTCAGCGCAAACTTATACTTTTACTTCTACAACTACTGGTGGAGTTAATTGTGCACTTCCTCCTCCTTACTCATCTTATAAATGGGATATCACAAAAAATGGAGTGCCAATTTCTAATCCAACTTTACCGGATTCTCCTTTTTTTGGCAGCTCTATAACAATAGATTTTTCAAATTATGGGGGAGCTGGAGATTATGAAGTTGTGCTAACCGTAATTGATTGTAATACTCCTCCTACAACAGCTTCTGGATTACCAACAACAGTTTCTGTAGCATCTTGTTGTGTTCCATCTGCTACTTGTTTATTATCACCTATAAATGTAGAGGGATGTACTATTCCAAGTCCACTTACAAATCCAGAATCGGTATTTAACTATAATGCCTGTGGCAAAACGGTTACTATGACAAGTAGTGATTCTGGTGACACATTGATTTGTTCAGATGGTGATGGAGCAGATTTTACAAGAACTTATATTTTATTGTTCAACGGAGTTCCTTTTAGCACTTGCGCACAGAACATTAAAGTTAGTGATACTACACCTCCAATATTACCAATCGTTTTACCTCAAAACATTACTGTTTCTTGCGATCAAGTTCCTGCAAATATTCAATTAACAGCTACAGATAATTGTACTGGATTAATTACTGTTTTCGGAACTAATGCTACAGTTCCGACAAGTTGCTTAAGTGAATATACAATTAATAGAACTTGGACTTTTATCGATGCCTGTGGTAATCCAGTTTCACACACACAAATTATTAATGTAGAAGATACTACCAATCCCGTTTTAATCGGACAACTTCCAGGTGATGTAACGGTACAATGTGACAACGTTCCGGCACCAGTAGTTTTGACTGCTTCTGATAATTGTGATAACAATGTTTCAGTGGTTTACACTCAAAATATTGTAGGTCAAGATGATGCTTGCGCTGCGGAATATACCATCACTAGAAATTGGTCAGTAACGGATTGTGCGGGAAACAATACTTC
>NZ_FOJT01000009.1 GCF_900111965.1 Flavobacterium swingsii
GTAGTAGTTTTCAATACTCCGTTTTGATATACATTATAACCAGTAACTCCTACATTATCAGTAGCCGCAGTCCACGACAAATTAGTACTTGAAGTAGTTGTTCCCGAAGCAGAAAGCGTTGAAGCTGTAGGAGCAGTGGCGTCTGTCAAAGCAAGTGTACTAATGTTTGCAGTATTACTTGCAGAAGATACGTTTCCAACTGCATCTTTAGCATTCACATAGAAATTGTAAGCTGTTGAAGCCGATAAACCAGATACAGCCAATGAAGTAGCAGTAGTGGTAGTTTTCAATACTCCGTTTTGATATATATTATAACCAGTAACACCAGTATTATCAGAAGCTGCAGTCCAAGACAAATTAGTGCTTGAAGTAGTTGTTCCCGAAGCAGAAAGCGTTGAAGCTGTAGGAGCAGTAGTATCAGCTGAAACAGAACCAGTAATAGTAAAGTTAGCATTGTTAACATCAAAGAAAATGTGATTACTTCCTTTAACCATAATTCTGTTAGTTGTTCCTGGTACATTTGGAATTACTATACTTTGTGAACCGTCATTAGGAGTTCCTGCAAGCAAAGTGGTTGGGAATGTTTGTCCGCCATCTGTAGATAATAAAATGTCCACATTAGCACAGTTTACTCCATTAGCGTTGGTACCAGCAACAGTCCAGTTGATAGTTTGTATAGTCCCAACGGCATAAGATGCAGCAGTATTTTGAGTGTCTACTGTAAAAGGTCCGGCAACTCCATCCACAGTTACAACTGCATCATCAGTATTGTTAGCAGAACCTCCAGGACGATTATCACGAACAGTTAAACGGAAGTTTAAGGTACGGGCAACTCCTGGTAATGCTTCTGAAACAATCTCTTTTCCAAGGGTAGTTGTCAACCCTCCTAAAATAGAAGTCATTTTAGGAAAGTATCTTGTAGCAGAAGTGCTTGAAGGGTATGATCTGAAAAGAGGCCCTGTAGTAGCAGTAGGACTTGGAATAGTTGTTGTAGCAGATCCTAAATCCATCTGTTCCCAGCTATAGGTTAGCGCATCATCTGTATTGGCATCAGTGGCAGAACCTGTCAACATAAATGGAGTTCCTTTTGGGATAGTATAATCTAAACCCGCATTAACTACTGGTGCAGCATTTCCAGTTGAAATGATAACTGAACAAGTTTTAGCTTTGATATTGTCAGTAACCTGTTGAATGCTAATTGCATGGAAATAGGCATCAGAATGGAATTCAATATCTTTACTTGTAGCACCTGCGTAGCTCATGATTGTGGAGCCACTACCAGGTTCAATTTGAGCGTAAGGATTATCACCAATGTAAGTAAAAGTATGATTGGCTCCTAATTGATGTCCTATTTCGTGAGCTACAAAATCAATATCAAAAGTGTCTCCACTATAGCTTATTGGGTTGGCACATGTATAGCCTGAACCCTTGTTAAAGTCACTACAAACACATCCAACACATCCAGCATCACCACTACTTGCATTGACACTAGACATTCCAAATAAATGACCAATGTCATAATTTGCTAAACCAATTGATGAATTTAAATTTGATTTAAGCTCACTTCTCCAATTGGATTTACTTGTATCAATGGAATAAGGGTCAGTTGAAGGATTAGTATAAATAATAACATCATTATTTGCAATAAGTATAAGTTTTAGCCCAAAGTCTTTTTCAAAAACACCGTTAATTCGAGTCATGGTATTGTTCATTGCTGATAATGTACCAGCTTTGGTGC
Source organism: Flavobacterium swingsii (assembly GCF_900111965.1). Taxonomy (GTDB): domain Bacteria; phylum Bacteroidota; class Bacteroidia; order Flavobacteriales; family Flavobacteriaceae; genus Flavobacterium; species Flavobacterium swingsii. The sequence goes on from NZ_FOJT01000009.1 coordinate 1,739, forward strand.
CTCCAAAGTAAGCAGCATATTCTCCTGTGCAAGACAAAGCTAATCTAATGGTCCTTAGTTTACCATCATCTGCACCTCTTGCATAAGTAGTATTGGTAGTATTAAGTTTATCAGTTCTTATTGCCTCGTCAATTACGCTACACTCAAATTGATTCAAAGTTTCATCTTTTTCATCTTTTTTATAAATAGTGTACGTTTTTAAATCGTCAGTTATAGGTTCTATAAAAACGGTTGATTTGCCTGGGTATAAGGTCATTGATTTAAATCCTATCGGAGAATTACTGAAATAAGCACGTGCATTAGGATTATCAATTCCAACCGCAACATATGATTTAATTTCAGGATATTTAGCCGCTAATTCAGGAGCCATAACGGAGTTTTCGTAAACTTTAAAGTTTTCCATTTTACCTTCTCCATTTGGTAATGTAATGATTGTGTTGGAAGTACTATTGGAAATATCTCTTTTGGGAGATTTTGCCAACATCTTCTTCATAGCTGGTAAATCTAAATCGAAAATATTTTTTTGTGGTAAGTGAGATTTAGTAATTCTTTCGGAAGTTTCATTTGCATTACTTTTTTTCCATAATGCATTTTTGTCTTGGGCAATTCCAAAGGTTCCGATAAATAATAGAGCAGCACAAATTAAATTTTTCATAATCATTATTTCTTATTAACTGGCTCAAAATTAAACAGTTAAAACTATTTACCGATGAAATTAACAAAAAAATCGATGAAATACATACTTTTTTTTAGTTTATAAGATTTACGCTATATTTTATATTTTATATTTAGATAAAATTAATAAAAAAATTCTCTAATAATCTGTATATCAATTGTTTGTATTTTTAATATATTTAAAATTTTATTAACAAATAGCATGGAAATCTTACTATTATTTAAAAATTTACTTCGTCAGTTCGTTGTGCTCAAGTGTATATTATTTTTATGTGACTATCTGACAATTGGACGGATAGTTGAACGGATAATTATGCGCAAAATAGTCATACAATTTACTCACACAAAGTTGGCATGCTGAGACTCGAAGCATCTCAACTCCATTCAAAGTAAGGAGGATAAAAATCATCACTTTTTATTCCAATAAAATTAAATTTAAAAGAATAATTTAGTTTTATAACTAATTAGTAATCAATGTATTGTTAAAATTGTTAAATTTTTAAAAACGTTATTAATTTGTTAAAACGATACTAAAAATAGTGTTATATTTGTGCCAATAAACCTTAGTAAGGTTATTAGACTGTTCTATAGTTAATTGTGATTGCCACGAGCAATAATACTTCCACATAATATTAGACGGTTTTATGGTTAGTTGTGATTGCCACGAGCAATAATACCTCCACATATATTAGATGGTTCTATGATTTCATTGTGATTGCCACGAGCAATAATACTTCCACATAAATCAATCAACAATTTTCTTTTTTTTCTTTATTTTGAACAATCTTAATGTTTCAATTCATGATTGGAAAGTTTTCAAATTTATTTAAAGCTCTCTTCTATCTGAACTCTACTTATAATATGGTCTAAAAACTATATTATTATGAAAAGATTTATATTATTTAATAGTGAAAATACCCAGAAAGTTAGTGGTTCCTCCTGGAACAGACTAACGGAGGTGTTTGGTGATTGGTGTTCTAATTTTCAAAATGTAATAAAAAATATATTTTTTGACTTAAACTTTACTTCGAACTATAAGAAGAGTTTACAATACTGTTTCTGCCTTGGTTTACTTCTCTTGGTTGGAATAAATGTGCAAGCTCAAAACTTGAGTAAGGACTTCAAGCAATTTGCCAATAATCCTGTGGAAAAATGGCAAGAGGGTATTTTACAGCAAAGTAACTCTACATACTACGAAGGGAGTTCTACCTTACAGCGAGTTGATTTAAAAAATATTCCTGCAACAAATTTGAACAGACACACGCTTACATTGAGTCACTTGGCAACTAAAGGAGGGCATCATGCCTACGATTTTATCACCAGTTATGACCAAGCATTGTTAGATTTTGATGTTATGTCTCCTGGAGATTCAGGAATTTCTGGTCCCAATGGGTTTAATGTCTCTGTTTGGGGAGCAGCGATAGGCTCGGCATTAACCGCAGCTGAGATGCAAGCTCTTTACAATGGTCCAGCTGCTAATAAAATTGTTAGTACACAAGTTACAAGTGGTATTTATGGAGCAGGAGGAACAAGTCCTACCAGTGCCGTTTTACTGCTAGGTGCCAATATTGGTGACAGAGTAGCAGCCTATGATGCATCACCAGGTGTTGGCCCAGGAAAAAGAGGTGTTCAGTTGTATGGGGATCAACCTATTCTTAATGCTCAATTAGTTTTAATCAGATATACTGATGCTTCGGAATCGTATGCTGAATATGAATTGCGTTGGGAGTCAACTTCTACCAAAATGTTAATTCTATTTGCCGGTCACCTTGCTCTAGGGAATGAATTTCCTAGTTTTGTAGGTGTTGGATATGGTAATCTACTCGGTGCGGGAGCTATTAGCGGTGGTCCTTATCACTTTAAATTGGATATGCTTGATGGTGCCTCATTAGGTTCTATGGACAATCAAATTAAAGCAGGGGATATCGTTATTCCTCCGCCACCATGTACCATTGCACCGCAAGCAAGAACTATTTGTGATAGTGATGCAGACCCTACGTTTAGTGGTCCTGTCGCTGCTGGTATGACGTATGCTTGGTCTATTTCTCCAAGTACACCATTATTAAATGCCAATACACAAACGGTAACCGTGGTTAATCCACCGCCTGGTAATTATACCTTAACGCTTGTTACTACTAATTATGGAGTTACTTCAGTCCCTCCTTGTACGGCGAGTTTGATTGTGAATCCACTTCCATCAGTAAACAATGCTTCGGCAGAATTTTGTGAAGATAATCATGAAAACACTGTTTTAAGTGGTTATGATGACAATATTGGAGCAGAGGCAGACGAAGATGTAGTTTGGTATAGTGATTCTGATCGCACTTTGATTGTTACCGAAACCGGTAATTTATCAGTAGGAGTTCATACTTATTATGCTACAGTTACAAATGAAGACGAATGTGACAGCCCTGCAGAGTTGGCAATCACTATTAATGCAGCTCCATCAGTAAACAATGCTTCGGCAGAATTTTGTGAAGATAATCATGAAAACACTGTTTTAAGTGGTTATGATGACAATATTGGAGC
>NZ_FOJT01000005.1 GCF_900111965.1 Flavobacterium swingsii
TAGGCTATAGGTGTAAAGGCAGTAATGTCATAGCCGAGTAGTACTAATAACCCGTAAGCTTATGTACAAACTTTTCCCCGCCTCGGCGGGGAAGAAACTTTCTAAATAAATACTTCTTTATCTCAGTATGTTAAGATATTGTCCAATTGATAATTAACAATGTATAATTGCTAATTAACTTTGGAAATAATTGCCAAAGCAATTATAACCTCTTAAGGTGGTTATTGCGGCGGGGCTCACCTCTTCCCATCTCGAACAGAGAAGTTAAGCCCGCCTGCGCAGATGGTACTGCATTTTTGTGGGAGAGTATGTCGTCGCCTTTCTTTAAGAAAACCCTATCCAAATCGGATAGGGTTTTTTATTTTTTATAGGATTGACGTGTTCGCCTAACGGCTCGATTCGTCGTATTCCGATAGCTATCGGAACTTTTAAAAACCCCTATCCAATTCGGATAGGGGTTTTTGTTTATAAGAGGTTTTTTCTAATATGGTTTTCTATAATTTATAGATAATATGTTTTGTTTTACCGACGAATAACAGAATATTATTATTGCTATACCGCAAGAATTTATTTACTAATCAGTTGAATATTAACAGTTTGACGATTTTATTAGGTGTTTAATCGATTTTAATTGTAATGTTGTCCTGTCTAAACGTAACAAGTGGGTTTGGATACAACAACACAAATAATCTGATTATGAGAAGTACTTTATCAAAAATTGTTTTTTTAGTTTTAGTTTCTATTTCTATTGTTTCTTGTTCTAAAGAAGAGGCTGTTAGTGCTCCTGCTGTAGATATGTCTCAGGTCAGCGCAAAATATACTTATACTACTGAAGAAACACAAGTGTTGACTTTAGTAAACAACTATAGAGCCAGTATTGGTAAAAATACATTAGAAAAAATAGATTATATCTCTATCAAATCGGAAGAGCATGACAATTATATGATATCAACTGGAACGGTAAGCCATAATTATTTTCAGGATCGTTATGAGAACTTAGTTCAGGTGATTGGCGCAAAGAATGTAGCTGAGAATTTGGCTTATAATTATAGTACTCCAGAGGGTGTAGTAAACGCATGGTTAAACAGTGCATCGCACAAAGTGAATATTGATGGTGATTTTACCCATTTTGGAATTGCGATTAGAACCAACAGCGATGGAAAAAGATACTACACGAATATATTTGTGAAAAAATAAAGAGAGTTTGTTTTTAGTTTGTTTGATAAAAAAAATGCTTTAGTTGGGAAACTAAAGCATTTTTTATGGTTTATTGGTTTGTCTTTTGGAACGAGGATGAAACGGATTTAAACGGATTTTTTGTTTTGTGTGGGAATTTTGAATGTTGAAGTTTCGTCCGCGTGAGGGATAGCAGCGGAAATCCTTTAGTTTTTTTCTTTAAAAAATAAAAGATTATAGCGTCCCGATAGCTATCGGGAAGCCCGACCCTTGTGGTCACGCCATACTTCGACTACGCTCAGTATGGCAGTATTATTAGAAAATTATAGTATTTCGAGTGTTCTTTCTAATGACATTCCTCTTGAACCTTTGATTAAAATTGTTTTTTTGCTTGGCCTTTTTGTTTTAAAACTTTCGGAGAATGATTCGTAAGTTTCAAAAAAATGAATGTTTTTATGGTCTAATTTATTACTGTAAAAGTCTTTTCCGACAAAATAGGTTTCTATTTTGTGTTTGTTAATGAGGAGTTCGATTATTCTTTTGTGTTCGGTTAAGCTTTCTTTTCCTAATTCGAACATGTCTCCTAAAATGGCAATTTTTTCTTTCCCTTCTAATTGTATAAAGTTCGAAATTGCTGCACTCATGCTGCTCGGATTTGCATTATAGGCATCTAAAATAATGTGATTGCTATTTTTTTCGATTAATTGAGAGCGATTATTTGTAGGGATATAATTTTCGATCGCTTCTTTAATATCATTATCAGAAATATTGAAATATTTTCCGATAGCTATAGCCGCATTTATATTGTTTGTGTTATATAATCCTATCAGATGCGACTGAATTTCGACTTTGTTATAATTAATTATAACCATTGGGTTTGCTGTAACAGAATCTATTTTAACATCACTTTTTGCTTTGTGTGAAAAACTATAACGTGTTATTTGTGTCGTTTTTTCGTTCTGAATCTCATCATCAAGATTTATGAAAGCCATTTTTTTATTTTCTTCTAAGTAATGATATAGTTCGCTTTTTGCTTTGATAACACCTTCGATACCTCCAAAACCTTCTAAATGTGCTTTGCCGAAATTTGTTATATAACCAAAATCAGGTTCAGTAATAGAACATAATAATTCGATTTCTTTTTGGTGATTTGCACCCATTTCTACAATACCAATATCAGTATCTTCGTTGAATGAGAGTAGTGTTAGCGGAACTCCAATATGATTGTTTAGATTGCCAACGGTTGCTTTAGTATTGTATTTTTTTGAAAGCACAACGTTTATAAGTTCTTTGGTTGTAGTTTTTCCGTTACTTCCTGTTAGGGCTATAATAGGAAGTCCTAATTGTTGGCGATGGTATTTTGCTAGTTCTTGCAGTGTTTGTAAACTGTTTGAAACAAGAATCATTTTATTCTTGTCTGTATAATATTTTTTGTCATCAATGATTACAAATAATGCGCCTTTGTTTATTGCTTCTTCTGCAAATGTATTGGCATCAAAGTTTTCTCCTTTTAGGGCAATAAATAAGGAGTTGTTTTCTATTTTTCGTGTATCCGTATTTACGGAAGTACACTGTAAGTAACATTGGTAAATTTCTTCGATTTTCATAATACGAAAGTAATAAAAAAATAAAAGCCCTAAAAATTTAGGGCTTTTAAATATTGTATAAGAGAAATATTAATTTCTTGCTCTTTTTGGCATGTCAGATTTTGGTCCAACTCTAGACATTGCACATCTAAATCCAATATAATCAGATGCTATATCTTGTTGGCAATATCTTCTTTGTGCTGGGTCTAACCAGTATGCTCTGTCTCTCCAAGAGCCACCTTTGTAAACTCTTACATCGTCACCAATTAATGAGGTTCTTTTGTCAGACTTATCAAATTTACGTTCCATTTTCTTTTCTTTAGTAACTGTATCGGCAATAACAGTACCTACTTGGTGAATTGGAGAATCGTACATTCTGTTTTTATTGTCTTTTTTAGCTTCTCCTTCTTCAGCAGAGCCATAGTCAAAGAAACGTGTAGACGCCTTGTCACCATCTCTGTAGTTTATTTCATTACTCTTGTCGAAGTTTTGTCTTAAATAAGTTTCTTTTTCGTCAACAGGTACTTGAGCAATATCTCCAGGTTTGTTTCTGGCAATAACTTTACCATTACTTAGTGTATCGTATTTAATGTTTTCTGAAGTTACTAATTCGATTTTACCGTCATCACCAATTTTATTTTTAGTGTAAACGTTTCCACGAACGTAGTTGAAATCATTTGCTTCGTCATCAACTATAGGTCTGTAAACATCTTGTACCCATTCAGCAACGTTACCTGCCATATCGTACAATCCAAAGTCATTTGGTTTGTATGATTTTACAGGAGCAGTAATATCAGCTCCGTCATCAGACCAACCTGCTATTCCTCCGTAATCACCTTTTCCTTGTTTGAAATTGGCTAATTGATCTCCTCTTGAAGATCTGCTTCCAGAACGTGTGTAAGAACCTTTCCAAGGATATTTCTTTTGACCTCTGTAAAGGTTGTATTCTCTGTTTCCTACATCGGCAGCAGATGCATATTCCCATTCTGCTTCGGTTGGTAGTCTGTATTCAGGTAAAAGTATTCCTGAAGTTTTTTGCGCATATACATTTGTTGAATCGGCTGATTTTTTTGATCTTCCTTTTACTTTTTTCAAAACAATACTATCATTCCCACCAAATGATGTTGATGGAGAAGCTAAGTATGCTTCGGTACTAAATGTATTGTTGGCATCTACATCTACAATCTTAGCGCCTTTTTTCATATAACCTTCTCTCTCAAGTACTGATTCGTTTACACGGTCAGTTCTCCACTTAGCATATTCGCTAGCTTGAATCCAGTTTACTCCTACAACTGGGTATTGAGAGTAAGCAGGGTGTCTCAAATAGTTATTGGTCATAGTTTCGTTATAACCTAATCTATTTCTCCAAACTAATGTGTCTGGAAGAGCACCTTCGTAAATGTTTTTGTAAGTTTCTTCAGTAGGAGGAAAGACTCTTTTTGTCCAGTCTAAATATTCCATGTACATAAGGTTTGTCACCTCAGTTTCATCCATATAAAAAGATTGAACGTGTTGCTGATTTGGGGTATTGTTCCAATCATGCATAACATCATCTTGAACTTTACCCATTGTAAATGTTCCACCTTCAACTAATACTAATCCAGGAGCAGTCTCTTGTTTAGTAAAATTATTGTTGTATTGGAAACCACCACTAGGGTCGTTAATCTTCCATCCGGTAGCGGAAGAAGTGTTTTTCGAACTAGACTTTTTACTACAACTAGTAAATCCAAACAGTACTATTAATGAAAACAGTACTCTTACAGTCACAATTTTGTTTACTTTCATACTTTCGTAGGTAATTATTTTGTGGCGCAATATAACAATTAACCATTAAACTGCAACACCTTTTTTAGAAATATTTAAAAAAACAACAAAAAAAATATTTTTAGGCTATTTGTATATAAACGAACTATATCTTTTTATATTGTATTTAAAATTTTATTTTTACTGACTAAAATAAAAAGCACTTAAAAGCGTTATATTTGAATATGAAAAAAATTGTTAGTTTAATTATCTTATTTGTTTTCCAAGTAGCTGTTGCTCAAAACAATAATATTGTTACTATTGGTTGGGTAGATGGAAATTATTCCGTTACTGAAAACTATAAAGTAAGTATTCCTAATTTTAAATCAGAGTCCTTTATATATAATGAGGTAAAAAGGAGTGTTTTTTTTTCTAAAAAGTTCGAAGTGCCTTTTGCTATCGATGAGAAGAGCTTAAAATTATCAAATATTGTTTTTGAAACTCTTTCTGAAGAAAAATTAGGGGATTTAGATAAATCTCAAATTCCAAAGACACTTAATGCAGCGATTCAAAATGCAAAAGCAAGAGAGGTAAATTATGGACTGCTAACTTTTTCACCTATAATAAAAGAGGGGAATATTTACAAAAGAGTAAAATCACTTTCTTTTGATTATACTGCTGGAATAGACAATGGGTTGAACCAGAAAAATATTACGGCATTATCTAGTTCAGTATTAAAAACAGGTGCTTGGCGCAGATTTTATGTTCAAACATCTGGAGTATATAGGATTTCTAAAGCATTTTTAGCAGGATTGGGTTTTGATGTAAATGTTGATCCTCGAACAATAAAAATTTATGGAAATGGGGGAAGAATGATTCCGCTTACAAATTCCGTTCCTTATCCGACAGATTTAGCTGAGAATGCCATACAATTTAATGGAGAAAATGATGGTGTTTTTAATGATGGTGATTTTATTTTGTTTTATGCCGAGGGTGTTGATAATTACAATGACGATAGCGACACTCACGTTAATTTATATGCTGACAAATCTTATTATTATGTAACATCATCTGCATCAAGCGGAAAAAGAATTACACCAATTGTAGAATCTCCGCAACCGCCAGATGTAATATTTACTACTTATGATGAGTATCAGTATCATGAAGTTGACAGAGCTAATCTCGCACACTTAGGAAGAAAATGGTATGGTGAACAGTTTAAGATTACTAATGACCAGAATTTTCAGTTTTCGTTTCCCAATATCGTTACAACAAATCCTGTATTGTTAAAAGTTCAGGCTGCTGCTGTTAGTGTTAATAATTCTACATTTATTGTAAAAGCTAATAATATAAATGTTGGGAATGTTAATTTATCTGCAGCTTCATCGGCATCGCTTGCTGATGAAGCGGCTCTTTTGAATACGATAAATACAACAAGTGCAAATATTTCTATCAATTTAAATTACAATAACAATGGTGTGCCAAGTGCCATAGGATATTTGGATTATATAACTTTAAAAGCAAAATCAAATCTAAATGGTTATGGTAGGCAATTCAGATTCTCGGTCGATGCTGTTTCTACATCTATAGGAACTTGCGAATATCAGATAAGTAACGCATCAGCAATAGGGCAGGTTTGGGATATTACCGATATATTTAATGTTACGGCAAAATCAAATGCTGGGCAGTCACAATTTTCGTTCAAATCCTTTATGGGTGAAGATAAAAAATATTTAATTGTGGATAATTTTGATGTTTATACACCACTAAAAGACGCTAACACAATCGTTGCTAATCAAGATTTAAAAGGAACAATTTTCTTAAATAAACAAGGTGTTTTTGATGATGTAGATTATCTTATCGTTACGCCAGCCTCATTAAGTAGTCAAGCAGAGCGATTGGCAAATTTTCATCGAACAAACTCTAATCTGAATGTAAAAGTGATTAACCTCGAGAATTTGTACGAAGAATTTTCGTCAGGAAAACAAGATATAGGTGCCATTAGAAATTTTGTAAAATACGTTTATGACAATCCATCAGTTCCAAGCGAAAAACTAAAATATTTATGTCTTTTTGGTGATGCTTCGTTTGATTTTAAAGATAGAGTTAAAAACAACACTAATGTTGTTCCTGTATTTCAATCAATGGAAAGCTTCTCTCTTTCAGGATCATTTGTTTCCGATGATTATTTTGGATTGATGGATCCTAACGAAGGAAGTATGATAGGTGCATTAGGTTTAGATGTAGCTGTAGGAAGGATGCTAATCTCGAGTTTGCAACAAGCCGAACAAATGGTAACAAAAGTTATAGATTATTACGACAAAAAATCCTACGGAAGATGGCGAAATAATTTAGTCTTTATATCCGACGATATAGATAAAGATAGTGATTATACATTACAGTCGGATTTAGATGATTTAGCAAACAGAGTTACGCAAGAAAAACCTTTTTTTAACGCAAAAAAAATACATATCGATTCTTACGTACAAGAAACAACATCGGGCGGACAAAAATACCCTAAAGCCAAAGAAGATTTTATAAATTCTTTTGGACAAGGAGCTTTGGTTTTTAATTATTTCGGACATGGAGGCGAAGACGGTCTTTCAGGAGAAAGGCTTTTCGAAACAAAAGATGCAATGGCATTGAATAATCGATACAAATATCCGTTATTTATAACTGTAACCTGCGAGTTTACTCGTTTTGATGATCCGTTAAGACCGACCGCTGGCGAGCATACTTATTGGAATCCTTTTGGCGGAGCGGTGTCAATGGTTACAACAACAAGACAAATAGGACAATCAACAGGAGAAACGTTTAATGTTAATTTAGCTTCAAATTTATTTGCTTACGGCTCAAATAATTACACTTCTGTAGCAGAATCTGTTAGATTAACTAAGGTCATGTCTGGGAATTCAGGAAATAATGTGGTTTTTTATATTGGTGATCCAGCATTAAAATTAGCTATTCCAAAACCAAAAGTAAGATTAACAAAAATAAATGGAGTGCCTATTACTGGTACACCAGATGTGTTACAAGCGTTAGCTTTTGCAACCATTTCGGGAGAAGTTACGGATGAATTTGATGTACCGTTAACAAGCTACAACGGAGAATTAGCAGTAAATATATATGATAAAGATATAAGTCGTACCACTTTAGCAAATGACGGAACATATATTAATGGCGTTCTTCATACCATGAATTTCACCACATTAGGTGAAACCATTTTTAGAGGAAATGCATCGGTTACAAATGGTCAGTTCGAGTTCGGATTTGTTGTGCCGCGTGATATAAAAATACCTGTAGGAAACGGGAAAGTAAGTTTCTATGCAAAAAATAATAATGCGCTAGAAGATCAAACAGGTTCTGATTTTTCTGTAAAAATCGGAGGATTAAACGCTAATGCTGTTGCCGATGTCGTGCCTCCTAGAATAGAAATTTATATGAATGATAGAACATTCGCTTCTGGCGGAATCACAAATCAGTCGCCATTATTTTTAGCCTTTCTGGAAGACGAACACGGTATAAATACAGCGAGTGGAATAGGTCATGACATTGTTGCGTATTTAGATGGTGACGAAACAAAACCATATATTTTGAATGATTATTACGAAACCGAACTAAATGATTATACAAAAGGAAAACTAAAATATCCTTTCAGAAACTTAGCAGTAGGTTTGCATATCTTAACATTCAAAGCTTGGGACGTTTATAATAATATAGTAACGGCCGATTTGCAGTTTATAGTAGCAGGCGACGAAACATTATCATTAACAAATGTTTTAAATTATCCAAACCCATTTGTAAACCATACCGAATTTTGGTTTACTCACAACAGACCATTAGAAGAACTAGAAGTGCAAGTGCAAGTATTTACTATAACAGGTAAGGTAGTTTGGACAAAAAACCAAATCGTAAGCAATGGAGGTTTTACTTCGCGTGACATTACTTGGGACGGACGGGATGATTTTGGAGACAAAATAGGGAAGGGAGTTTATGTTTATAAATTAACCGTAAAGTCGAATGTTACTAATAAAAAGATCGAAAAAATCGAGAAATTAGTAATTCTTTAATAAAAGAATATATATTTGTTAATTATTATATCAAAAAATAAAATGAAGAGAATTGTTTTTATATTATCAGGATTATTTATAGGAATTAATGTTAATGCACAAACCGAACGACCTATAACAACAGGTGTTCCGTTTTTATTAATCGCTTCCGACGCTCGTGCCGCAGGTATGGGAGATAACGGAGTTGCCACTTCGCCTGATGCTTATTCGCAACAATATAATCCTGCAAAGTATGCTTTTTCAACAAAAAAACAAGGTTTTGCAGTAAGTTATACGCCATATTTGACAGCGCTTGTTAATGATATCTCGTTAGGGCAACTTAACTATTTTAACAGAATAAACGAACGAAGTGCTATAGGGTCAAGTTTGCGTTATTTTAGTTTAGGCGAAATTCAATTGACGGACGACCAAGGAACAGCACTAAACATAGTAAAACCAAACGAATTGGCATTAGATTTATCTTACTCATTAAAGCTGAGCGAAAAATATTCTATGGCAGTAGGAGCACGTTATATTAGATCTAATTTAAAAGTAGCTTCAGGAACAGTAGATGCTTCGGCAGCAAGTACTTTTGCGGTAGATGTTGCTGGTTATTATCAATCGGAAGAGATTGCTTATAGTGATTTTAATGGTCGTTGGAGAGGTGGTTTTAATCTTCAAAATTTAGGGCCTAAATTAAGTTATGACGGAAATACGGGTGTCGAAAATAATGCAAATTTCTTACCTTCAAACTTACGCATAGGTGGTGGTTTCGATTTTATTTTAGACGATTATAACAAAATTTCTGCCAATGTTGAATTTGCAAAACTATTAGTTCCAACACCACAAATCCCAGTTCCTGTCGATTTAAACGGAGACGGAGATACTTTAGATGCTGGAGAAAACGGTGTGGCACAAGCTAATGCAGATTATAAAGCAATTGGTTGGACTTCGGGAGTTTTCAAATCTTTTGGTGATGCACCAGATGGTTTTAGTGAAGAGTTAAAAGAGTTTACTTATGCTGCAGGAGCAGAATATTGGTACCAAGATTCATTTGCTTTGCGTTTAGGATATTTTCACGAAAGTGAGCAAAAAGGAAAGAGAAAATACTTTACTTTAGGAGCAGGTTTCAAATATAATGTTGTAACTTTAGATGTTTCTTATTTGTTTTCGGCATCAAAAGTGCCAAATCCTTTAGAGAATACATTGCGTTTTTCTCTAACATTCAATTTCGGTGACGATTATGATCAGAATTAAAATCAATAAATAATAAATAAACAATCCAAATTTCAATTACTGAGATTTGGATTTTTTTTCCAATTTAAATTATGAAAGAGATTAATATAAATACGCGATTATCGGTTTTTGAATCGATGCAAGAATTACCTAACGATGTACGTGACTTAATGCAAAAAGCCATCGATGTAAGAAAAAATGCTTATGCTCCATATTCTAAGTTTAATGTAGGAGCGGCTATTTTATTAGATAATGGCGAAATTGCTTTGGGTTCGAACCAAGAAAATGCGGCGTATCCTTCCGGATTGTGCGCGGAAAGAGTAGCTATTTTTCACGCAGGAGCTATTTACCCTAACGCAAAAATTGTAAAAATGGCAATTACGGCTGGCTCGACAACATCGGCAACGACAAAACCTATTCCGCCGTGTGGTGCTTGTCGTCAAGCAATTTTCGAATATGAGTTTAGACAAGACAATCCAATAGAAATTTATTTTATGGGAGAAACGGGAGAAGTTTACAAATCAAATTCAATACAAAATTTACTCCCATTAACATTTGATAAGAACTTCTTGTAATTTTTATTAAAAAAAAGCAGTTAAATTTTACTTCTTACGTGGAATGTCTTATTTTTGCTTTTCGCAAATTTGTAAGAGGTCGATATTTAAAGTTTATAAGATAGATTGCAAGCGTAAAATACTAGAAAAAGAAAATTTAGATGAAAGAAATTACAAAAGAAGTTTACTTAAAGTGGTACGAAGACATGCTACTTTGGAGAAAGTTTGAAGACAAACTAGCGGCACTTTATATACAACAAAAAGTAAGAGGATTTCTTCACTTATATAACGGTCAAGAAGCAGTTCTTGCAGGTGCTTTGCACGCAATGGAACTAGGGAAAGACAAAATGATTACGGCGTATCGTAACCACGTTCAACCAATCGGAATGGGTGTAGATCCAAAAGCTGTTATGGCTGAATTGCTTGGAAAAGTAACGGGAACATCTAAAGGAATGGGTGGTTCGATGCATATTTTCTCGAAAGAAAAAGGATTTTTTGGGGGTCACGGAATCGTAGGAGCTCAAATTCCTGTTGGAGCTGGAATGGCTTTTGCAGATAAGTATTTTGGTCGTGACGGTGTTACTTTAACCTATTTTGGTGATGGAGCAGCACGTCAAGGTTCTTTACACGAAGCTTTTAATATGGCGATGTTGTGGAAATTACCAGTGGTTTTTATCGTTGAAAATAATGGCTATGCCATGGGAACTTCGGTAGAAAGAACGGCCAATCATACGGATATCTGGAAACTAGGTTTAGGATACGAAATGCCTTGTGGACCAGTAGACGGAATGAATCCTGTAAAAGTTGCTGAAGCCATGCATGAAGCTATAGATAGAGCACGTCGTGGTGATGGACCAACTTTCTTAGAAATGAAAACATACCGTTTTAGAGGTCACTCGATGTCTGATGCGCAACTATATCGTTCTAAAGAAGAAGTAGAAGAATACAAAAAAATAGATCCAATTACTCAAGTTCTTGATGTAATCATGGAGAAAAAATATGCTACAGAAGAAGAAATTGAAGTAATTGACGAAAGAGTAAAAGATTTAGTAGAAGAATGTGTAGCATTTGCCGAAGAATCTCCTTTCCCAGAAGTACAACAATTATACGATGTAGTTTACGACCAAGAAAATTATCCATTTATTCCTCATAGACTATAATTATGGCAACAGTAATCACAATGCCTCGCCTAAGCGATACGATGACGGAAGGAACAGTAGCAACTTGGTTAAAAAAAGTAGGCGATAAAGTTTCAGAAGGCGATATTCTTGCCGAAATTGAAACCGATAAAGCAACTATGGAATTTGAATCTTTCAACTCAGGAACGCTTTTATATATTGGAATACCAGAAGGAGAATCGGCACCAGTAGATTCACTTTTAGCTATTATTGGAAAAGAAGGAGAAGATATTTCTGCTTTATTAAATGGAAATCCAGTAGCCGCAAAAACAGAAGCTGCTCCGGAAGTTGTAACTCCAAATGCAGTCGAAGAGCAATCTAAATCAGTTAGCCTTCCAAAAGGAGTTGTAGTTGTTACTATGCCAAGACTTTCAGACACTATGACTGACGGAACTGTTGCAACTTGGTTGAAAAAAGTAGGTGATAAAGTTGCCGAAGGCGATATTCTTGCCGAAATTGAAACCGATAAAGCCACTATGGAATTTGAATCTTTCAATGCAGGGACTTTATTATTTGTAGGAATTAATGAAGGAGAATCTGCGCCAGTTGATAGTGTTTTAGCGATTATTGGACCAGAAGGAACGGATATTGCAGGAATTGCAGAAAATTATAAAAAAGGTGGAAATGTTGCTGCTCCAGTTGCTGAAAAAGCGGCTGAAGTTCCTAATGCAACATCAAATAACGAAAACCCAACATCAAACTCAACGGATAGAGTTTTCGCTTCGCCATTAGCTAAAAAAATTGCTCAAGACAAAGGAATTAACTTATCTCAAGTAAAAGGTTCTGGAGAAAATGGTAGAATCGTAAAAGGAGATGTAGAAGGATTTACACCTCAAGCTGCAGTTCAACAAGCAGTTTCTACTTCACCTGTAACAAATAGTGCTGCTTCTGTAGTAAAACCATTTGTTCCTGCTGGAGAAAAATTCTCAGAAGAAATCAAAAATTCGCAAATGCGTAAAACCATTGCAAAACGTTTATCAGAATCTATATTTACAGCACCTCATTTCTATTTAACTATCGAAATTGCGATGGATGAAGCTATGAAATCTCGTGCAACAATAAATACTATTCCTGACACTAAAGTATCGTTTAACGATATGGTTGTCAAAGCTTGTGCGATGGCTTTAAAGAAACACCCGCAAGTAAATTCTCAATGGACAGCAGATGCTATGATCATCAATCATCATGTAAATATTGGTGTTGCCGTAGCTGTTGAAGACGGATTGGTAGTTCCAGTTTTAAACTTTGCAGACCAAATGAGTTTAACTCAAATAGGAGCAAGTGTTAGAGATTTAGCAGGAAAAGCTAAAACTAAAAAATTAACACCAGCAGAAATGGACGGAAGTACATTTACGGTTTCTAATCTTGGAATGTTTGGTATTACCGAATTTACTTCAATCATAAACCAGCCGAATTCTGCAATTTTATCAGTAGGAGCTATTGTCGAAAAACCAGTAGTTAGAAATGGTCAAATTGTAGTTGGAAATACGATGAAAGTAACTCTTGCTTGCGATCACAGAACGGTCGATGGAGCAACGGGAGCACAATTCTTACAAACATTGAAACAATTTGTTGAAAATCCAGTAACTATGTTGGCATAATTGTCAATATATTTTTAATATTTAATCTCATCTTGATTCAATCATGATGAGATTTTTTTTTATTTTAGCTTAAATTCATTTTTTATGAAAAACATCATCATTACAGGTACTTCTAGAGGAATTGGTTACGAATTGGCGTTGCAATTTGCAAATGCAGGACATAACGTTTTGGCTATTTCTAGAAAAACACCACAAGCATTAATCGATAATGAAAATATTACTTGTCTTTCTGTCGATTTGTCTAATGAAAAAGAACTACAGCAAGTAGAAAATTTCCTTTCTCAAACTTGGAAAAAAGTTGATGTTATAGTTCATAATGCGGGTTCACTTTTATTAAAACCTTTCGGAGAAATCACATCACAGGAATTCGAAAATATATATAAAGTCAATGTTTTTGGCGTAGCAAATCTAACACGCGTTTGTTTGCCTTATCTTCAAAAAGGAAGTCATGTCGTTACGATAAGTTCTATGGGCGGAATTCAGGGAAGTATGAAGTTTGCAGGATTAGCAGCTTATAGTTCTAGTAAAGGAGCTGTGATTACGTTGTCGGAATTATTAGCAGAAGAATATAAAGAACGTGGAATTTCGTTCAATGTTTTAGCGTTAGGTTCTGTAAATACCGAAATGTTACAAGAAGCTTTTCCAGGTTATGAAGCGCCACTTTCAGCAACGGAAATGGCCGATTATATTTATAATTTTTCTTTAACAGGGAATAAATATTATAATGGTAGGGTTTTGCAAGTTTCAACAACAACACCATAAATGAAAACCGTTTTAGAGAAATACATACCAGAACATTCGGTAGAGCCAGTTTTTGAATTAATCAAAATCAATCAAGTGCATCTCAAAATCGTCAACGAGCGAGTGACTCGTCATGGGGATTATCGAAAAGGATTGTCTGGGAAACACGAAATTACAGTAAATACCAGTTTGAATAAATATCGTTTCTTAATGACATTAATTCATGAAATATCACATTTAGTTGCTTTCGAAAAATACGGAAGAAATATAAAACCACACGGCGACGAATGGAAACTGACTTTTCAGCGATTGATGGTTCCGTTTATTCGTCCCGAGATATTTCCAAGTCAATTATTGCCTTTGTTGGCCAGACATTTCAGAAATCCAAAAGCGAGTAGCGATACCGATGCTACTTTGTCATTGGCCTTAAAACAATTTGACCCAGAGAACGATAAAAACTATATCTTTGAGATACCTTACGGAAGTGTATTTCGTATTCATAATGGAAAAATTTTTAAAAAAGTAGCCTTAAGATTAAAAAGATACGAATGTTTAGAAGTAAATTCTGGACGAACTTATTTATTTAACCCAAATGCAGAAGTAGAATTGTTACCAAATTAGGTATAGAAAATGAATAAAAATTATTACGCAATATTAATGGCTGGTGGCGTTGGATCACGATTTTGGCCAGTAAGCACCGCCGAATTCCCTAAGCAATTTCACGATATGTTAGGTTCGGGAGAAACATTAATACAAAAAACTTTTTCGAGATTATCTAAGTTAATTCCTGTCGAAAACATTCTGATTTTAACCAACGAAAGTTACAATCATTTGGTTTTAGAACAATTACCAATGGTAAAGCAAGAACAAGTTTTGCTGGAACCAGCCATGCGAAATACAGCGCCATGTATTTTGTATGCGTCATTAAAAATTCAAAAGCAAAACCCAAATGCGGTGATAGTTGTGGCGCCAAGTGATCATTGGATTGAAAATGAAGATGCATTTACCAAAAATTTGCAACAATGTTTCGATTTTTGCACCCATGAAAACGCATTGATGACACTAGGGATTCAACCTACATTTCCCAATACAGGCTTTGGCTATATCGAATATGATAAAACCGATGCCAATCCGATAAAAAAAGTAAACCAGTTTAGAGAAAAACCCGATTACGAAACGGCAAAATCATTCCTAGATTCTGGTAATTTCCTTTGGAATGGTGGAATTTTTATTTGGAGCGTCAAAACAATTACAGAAGCTTTTTCTGAATTTCAACCTAAAATGAATGACTTGTTTCTAAAAGGATTAGAAAGTTATAATACTTCGGATGAAACGCAATTTATAGAAGAAAATTATGCGCTTGCCGAAAATATCTCTATCGATTATGCTGTGATGGAAAACGCTAAAAATGTTTATGTTTTGCCTGCCACTTTCGACTGGAATGACTTGGGGACTTGGGGCTCGCTTCACGAAAAATTAGACAAAGATGAGAACAATAATGCGGTTGTAAATGCCAAAGTTTTGCTCGAAAATTCCTCTAATAATATTGTCCGTTCCGATGCCAACAAACTAATCATTATTGATGGTTTGCACGATTATATCATTGTAGATAAAGAAGGGATTTTACTAATTTACCCAAAAAGTAAAGAACAAGATATAAAAAGTATTGTGAAAAAATTGGAACAGAATTAAAGTTAGGTAGAATTATTAGTTAGCAGAAATATTTGGAATCCGTGTAAAACCTAAATATATGGGAATAGAAGAAATATTTAAAGGAATATTTGACATTAAAAAAATACCGACAAAAATATTCTTTGTAATGTTTATAGTCGGAACATTTATATTTTATGCGCCAAATAATTTAGTTTCAATTCAGTTCAAAAATGGTAGTGATTTAAAAATATATGTATATATCATCTACTTAGTTTGCTCAGGAATATTTGTTGTTAATTGCGTTACTGGAATTTTTAATTATATAAAAGACCTTTTCTTATCAAGACAAATAAAAAAAGAATACAAAAACTTACTTAATAATCTTGATGATTATGAAAGAGCAGTTTTGAGGGAATTTTACTTATACAATAAAAACACATTAGATTTTCCTTACGAGGATAACATTATAAAAGGATTAGTAGATAAAAAAATTTTATTTTTTGCTTCCCAATTTGGAGGAAGTATAATGCTAAGTGGTAGAAATTCCACTTTTAAAATAAATAGCTATTTAAAGGAAATAATTGACATAAAAAAAGACTTAGGATTAACAGATAATCCAAACAAAAGAGAAGCCGATTATATTTTAAAAAATCGTCCGCATTGGACGGAGAATGATTTACAATATATATAGAATTATAATTTCTATATTACACTTCTGTCTGTTTTAATAGTGGTTTCGATTAAAAAGGAGATTCCCTAGTTCCTCTAAGAGTAAGTAAACTTATAATATAGAAAAGACAAGACTTTAAGCCTTTTCACTCAACACAGCTTGTCTCACTTTTTTAAACAATTCTGACGAATACACAAAATCAACAACGGCTTCATTATCCGTTCTAAAAATTTCTTCTTTGGTTCCTTGCCAAGCTTTCAAACCGTTTTTTAGGAACAAAATATTCTGCCCAATTTCCATTACGGAGTTCATATCGTGGGTGTTAATCACGGTTGTAATGTTGTATTCTTCGGTGATTTCGCCAATCAAATTATCAATCAAAATAGCCGTATTTGGATCTAAACCAGAGTTGGGTTCGTCGCAAAATAAATATTTAGGATTGTTTACAATGGCACGAGCAATGGCAACACGTTTTTGCATTCCGCCCGAAATTTCAGAAGGTAATTTTTTATGAGCATCAATAAGATTGACTCTTTTTAATACAAAATCGACACGATCCTGAATTTCTGATTTAGAATTCTGTGTAAACATTTTTAGAGGAAAACCTACATTTTCTTCGACTGTCATCGAATCGAATAAAGCACTTCCTTGAAAAACCATACCAATTTCGGTACGTAATTCCCGTTTTTCATCGGCAGATAATTCGGAATATATTCTTCCATCAAAGGAAATAGTTCCCACTTCTGGCGAATGAATTCCCAACAAGCTTTTTAGTAATACTGTTTTTCCAGAACCACTTTGACCAATGATTAAATTGGTTTTTCCAGTTTCAAAAACAGTCGAAACTCCTTTTAAAACTTTGCTTTCGCCAAACGATTTCTCGATATTTTTTACTTCTATCATTAGGTTAAAAGTAGTTGAGTTAAAATATAATTCATCAAAATAATCATGACCGATGTCCAAACAAACGACACCGTACTTGCTTTCCCTACTTCAAGTGCGCCACCTTTCATATAATAACCGTGAAATGATGGAATCGTAGCCAGAATTAAAGCAAAAATTAATGTTTTTATGAATGCATAAGTAATATGAAAAGGAATAAATTCTTTTTGAAGTCCGTCTATAAATTCAGCACTACTACCAAAACCGCCGTAAACACTGGCGATATAACCACCCAGAACACCTAAAAACATCGCGATTCCTATAAGGAACGGATATAATAACAAGGCAATTAGTTTTGGAAATACAAGATAGTTTAAGGAGTTTACACCCATTACTTCGAGCGCATCAATTTGTTCGGTAACACGCATGGTTCCTATGCTCGACGTGATAAACGAACCCATTTTTCCTGCCATAATGATGGAGATAAAAGTAGGCGCAAATTCTAAAATAATAGATTGTCTGGTCGCAAAACCAATAAGATATTTAGGAATTAGCGGATTGGTCAAATTCAGAGCGGTTTGTATGGCTACAACACCACCTACGAAAAATGAAATGAAGGCTACAATACCTAAGGAACCAATAATTAAATCATCTATTTCTTTGAAGATAAGCGTTCGCATCACCGACCATTTGGTTGGTTTTTTGAAAATCTCTGCTATCATCAGAAAATATCTTCCGATTTGCGATAAATAACGAATTAACATCATAAGTTTAAATAATGGCTAAAGTAATTAATAATTGACAATTTACAATTGATAATGCAAATTAAAGAATCAACCAAACAATTTTTCTTTCATTTTCTTCCAACGATAATTTCTAATAAATCGGGCTTGTTCATCGGAAACTAATAAAGGTTTTTTTGCTGATTTTGCTTTCCAAAAACCATTGATGTAATCTAGAAATAATAAAGGTTTCTTTTTCATCATCGCCAGTTTTGCCGATGCAATTGCGGTAATAAAAAATCCGTATCCTAAACTATAAAATGCTTCGCCTTGTTTGTATCGAGCGGTTTTATTATAGTTTGCGCCTGTTGGTTTGAGATGTTTTACTTGTAACGATTGGTCGGTTACGACTTTCCAATTGTAAAATTTGCATAATAATTCATCAACCGTATCCCAACCCATCGCAGGTTTTAGTCCGCCAATTTGTTTGAAAGTTTCTTTTCGGTAGGCTTTAAAAGCACCACGAATATGATCTTTATCGGTCAGGTTTTCTAGAATCCAATCATTATTTTTTTCGATATAAGCAAATCCGCCAACCATTCCTGTCTTGTCATCAGACTTGAAATGATTGATAATGGTTTCGAAATAATTCTTTGGGAAAATTAAATCAGCATCTGCTTTTACAATAAAATCGTAATCATCATCTACCGTTTCTAATCCTTTGTTAAAGGCTTGTATGACTTTACTTCCTGGCAAATGTATCGCTTCCGAAGTTTTGTTTACTAAAGTTATAGTTGGATTATTTTCGGCGAAAGCCGATGCAATTTCTGCCGTTTTATCGGTCGAATTGTCATTGACGACCACGATTTTTGAAGGCAAAATAGTCTGCTCGATAATTGACTGTAAAGTCAAACTGAGAAACGATTCTTCGTTATGTGCAGGAATTATGATGTAATATTTCATTTTATACTAAACTCGAATACAAATATCCTTATTTTTGTAGGATAATAAAAATATTGGCTTTGAATAAAAAGGTTTTTGTCATCATTGTGACGTATAATGGCTCGAAATGGATAGAGAAATGTATCAATTCTTTGTTGCATTCGATTTATCCTGTCGATATTGTTGTTATCGATAATTCTTCTACTGATGATTCGGTCGAACTTTTGAAACAATTTTCGGAGATTCATTTTATTCAATCCGAAGAAAATTTAGGATTTGGAAAAGCTAATAATATTGGAATTGATTATGCTTTAAAAAATAACGCGGATTATGTTTTTTTACTGAACCAAGATACTTGGGTTTTTGATGATACGATTTCGAATTTAGTTACCGTTGCTCAAAAAAATCCTTCATTTGGAATTGTGAGTCCAATGCATTTTTCGGGCAATGAAAAAACGCTAGACGAAGGTTTTGTAACTTATTATAATAGAAAAATTGAAGAAAATTCAGATCTAACTATTGCGATTGTTCCTTTTGTAAATGCTGCAGCCTGGCTTGTTTCGAGCGATTGTTTACGAAAAGTTGGTGGTTTCGAGCCACTTTTTGGACATTATGGAGAAGATAGAAATTACTGTGACCGCGTTTTGTACCATCAATTTCAGATTGTAATTGTTGAAAATGCTAAAATTTGCCACGATCGAAAAATTACGCGTAGTTTCAAAAAAGATGTAATCCAATCGAAATACAGAATGTTATCGCAGGTTTTGGATATAAATAATACTTTGTTTGTGAGTTATGCAAATGCATTAAAATCGGTTTTCGGATTGCCAAAATATTTCAAAAAAAGTTATTCTTTTACATCTATTGTAAAGTTATTTTATAATTTGGTTGTTTATTATCTGCAGCTTGTTTTTAGAATGCAAACCATCATAAAATCCAGAAAAAAATCGATGACTTATGTCGAATAAAATTTCCCAAAAACAAGCTTTTTTCTTTACCATAATTAATTATGTTGGGATTGTTATTGGAGTAATTTCTACACTTTTTATTTACCCAAATGACAAAGAATTACTTGGTATTTTCAGATATATCGATGCCATTTCGTATGTTTTATTTCCAATAATGCTTATAGGAGCATCGCAAGCATTGGTGAACTTCACACCAAAACTTGACGAATTGCACAAAAAAAAGCTGTTTAATTACAGTATTTTTTCGATTCTAATTATAAGTAGTTTTATTCTCGGATTACTTTTTATAATTTCATTTATTCCAGCTTTTAAAGGAATGAAATATGTTTATTTTGCTTTTCCTATTGCGCTATTTTTAGCATTTATTGAGTTGTTCAAAAAGCAAGCGACAATCATTCAGAAAATTGCAGTGCCTACATTTTTAGACAATATTATTCCTAAAATTTCGCTGCCCATTATTTTCTTATTGTTGATGTATCATTACATAACGTTCAGTCAATCGGTTGTTTTTTATATTATTTCGTACGGACTGATACTTATTTTACTGACGATTTATTTGCATAAACATTTTAAACCTAAGTTTAATTTAGATTTTAAATCACTTTTTAATGAAGTTTCTAAAAGAGATTATTATCAGTTTTCGATGTATGCTTTTGCGGGAAGTTTAGGGTCCGTTTTTGCGTTTAGGATTGATGCTTTAATGATTCCGAAATTCATTTCGATGGAAGCCAACGGAACATTTAGCATCGGTGTGACTTTAGCATCGGCATTAGCAATACCAGCGACTGGTGTTTTTGCATTATATGCACCAATCATTTCCAATTATTTAAAAAATGATAATTTATCAGAATTGAATTTAAAGTACAAAGAAACCTCAAAGTTGCTTTTTTTTATTGGCGCACTTTTATACAGTTGTATTTTCCTTGGAATCGAAAATTTATTTATGCTTTTGCCCACCCACGAAAACCTGATAGCATCAATCCCTATCATTCTCATTTTAGGATTTAATGTTTTAGTCAATATGGGAACGGGTTTTAATGGCGAAATAATTACGTATTCGAAGTATTATAAGTTCAATTTAATCGCCATTGCCATACTTATTGTGCTCAATGTGGGTTTAAATTTACTGTTTATACTTTATTTTAATTTTGGAATAGAAGCGGTTGCAGTAGCTTCTTTATTATCAATGGTAGTTTTCAATTTTGCTAAATTGTTATTTATTTACAAAAAATTTAAACTTTTCCCTTTCGATTATAATTACCTGAAATTGGTTTTAATTTTTGTAATGACTTTAGGAGTTGTCTATTTTTTACCAAAATTAATAAACGAAATGTACACCTTAGTATATAAGGTTTCCTTAAGTTTATTACTAAATATCTTGATTATTTATAAACTAAAATTGGTTTATCAAGTTACGATTTGGATAGATAGAATTAGAAATTATACACGATAAACAATCGCATTAATATTCATTCCCGCTCCAACAGATGCGAAAATAATCACATCGCCTTTGTTGATTTCTTGATTTTCTATTTTCCCATTAATAAGCAAATCGTACAAAGTTGGCACTGTTGCCACGCTCGAATTTCCTAATTTATGAATACTCATTGGCATAATGCCTTCTGGAGTTTCTTGATTGTAAAGTTTGAAAAAACGATGAATTATAGCTTCGTCCATTTTTTCGTTTGCCTGATGAATTAAGACTTTTTTTACTTCAGAAATTGGAATGCCGCTTTCGTCGAGACAGTCTTTCATAGCTTTTGGAACTTCGTTTAATGCAAATTCGTATATTTTTCGTCCTTGCATCTTAATGTAACGAACATCTTTGTCGAGATTTTTGTTAAATGAATTCCCGAAAAACAAATAATCAGCTTCATCAGTAGCAAAAGTTGCTGAAGCGTGTGCCAATATTCCTCCGTCATCATTTGTCGCTTCAATAATAGTTGCGCCAGCTCCGTCAGAATAAATCATACTGTCTCTGTCGTGAATATCAACCACTCTTGATAAAGTTTCGGCACCAATTACCAAACATTTTTTTGCCATTCCAGCTTTGATAAAAGCTTGCGCTTGAATAACACCTTCTACCCAACCAGGACAGCCAAATAAAATATCATACGCAACACATTTTGGTTTTTTTATTCTTAATTTTTGCTTTACTCTGGCAGCAAGACTTGGTACGGCATCTCCTTGTATTGCACCTTGTTTTACATTACCAAAATTGTGAGCAAAAATAATATAATCTAAAGTTTCGGGATCAATCTTTGCAGTATCAATGGCTTTTTGAGCAGCAAAAAGAGCAATGTCTGATGTGACAAGATTTTCATCTACATAACGTCGTTCTTCAATACCGGTTATTTGTTTGAATTTATGAGCAATAACTTCGTTTGACGCGTTAAAAGCACTTCCGTCCTCATTTAAAAACTGGTGTTTTGCAAAATCTAAATTGGTTACGATTTGATTCGGGATATAACTTCCGGAACCTGTTATTTTGATGTTCATTTTGTAGTAATTGGTTAAGCTAAAGTATCAATAAAATCTCCTTTTTTAATTAAAAAATTTAAAATTTAATTATTATTACAGAATATTCATTTAACATTATCTTAATTTATTGATAATATAAAAAATTATTCATTTTGTTGTATGATTTTAATTTGCATTATTGTAGCAATACTCAAAGCTTGGGTTTTTATTTGTTCGGCTTTTTCGCCGATAAAATTTTCATCAACAGTAGTGTAAAAATGATGTAACCAAATTTTGAATAATTCAGGAGTTAGATGCTCTTTTTTATCAATATCCAAATGTATTTGGGTCAGATTTTTCGTATGGCTGCCAGTTCTCAAAATAGCTTGCGACCAAAAAGTAACTAATATTGAGAAATGTTTTTTCGTACATAAGGTTGCGAGTAACGAAACAGTTTCTCGTTCTGGAGTTTAATTAAACTGTAAATGTATAAAGTTTTGATATCTTTTTGAAATCAAATTTAGCGAGAGATTTTGTTGATTAAACCCAAAAAAGCATCAATTCTTTCAGAAGAAACTGGAAGTTCTTTTTTATTGGAAAGTGTGATCCAGCCACCATTCGATTTGTCGTATTTCTCCACGAAACGGGTATTGATTAAATAGGATTTGTGGATTCGGCAAAAATACGAATTTTCTTTTAGTCCATCTTCGAAGTTTTTTATGGAACGGCTCACAATCATTTGTTTTCCGTTTTCTAAATAAAGTTCCGAATACGAATTGTCTGCCTTGATGTAAACAATATCTTCGGGTTTTATAAAATGCAGTTGACTGCCTTCTGGAACTGCGATTTTGTTGATTTTTTTATCCAAAATAATGCTTTTTAAACTCGAAAAAGATTCTTGATTGTAAGTGTTATTTTTCTTTTCAAAGCGTTCTAATGCTTCTTTTATATCTTCTTTGTTTAAAGGTTTTAGCAAATAATCTACGGCAGCAATTTTCAGCGCTTCTATAGCATAATGATTATAGGCGGTAGTGAAAATGATAGAAAAATCAACTTCTTTTTCATTGAAAAAATCCAAAATTTCCAATCCGCTAAAATTGGGCATTTCAATATCAAGGAAAACAAAATCGGGTTTGTATTTGTGAATAGCTTTTACTCCAGAAGGCAAATCGTCGGCAATAGCCATAATTTCGACATTTGGAAAATATTTTTCCAAGATGTTTTGCAAAAGAATTTGTGCTCTTTTTTCGTCTTCGATGATGATGGTTTTGTATTTATTCATAACGCAAATCCATTGTGATTTTTATTTCTGTTCCTTCCGACTTTTCGTTGTCGTCGAATAATTCGTTTGTTTCGATGGCAATTTTCAAATCATTTCTGTTGATGATTTCCAATCGTTCCAGTGTTGCTTTTGTTGCAAAGGAAGTGTTTTTATTCGCGTTTTTCTGATTGATTTCGTTGGCTTTGGTTAGTCCAATTCCGTTGTCTTTTATTTCGATTTTCAATTGGTTTTTGGTATTTATTTCAAAATTAACCCATAGATTTCTTTTTCCTAATTTGTGCGAAAGTCCGTGAATGACCGCATTTTCGATGTAAGGTTGTAAGAGCATGGTGGGAATGGTTGCGTTGTGAATGCTGTTGTTTTTGATGTTGATTTGAAAATCAAAATTAGATAAACGTGTTTTTTGCAGATTCAAATACAAGGTTTGCATTTTTATTTCTTCATCAATAGTAATCCAGTTTTTGTCGGTCATTTCTAGGATTATTCGAGTCAGTTTCGAAAATTTATTCAAATAATCAGTGGCTTCTTCCGTTTCATTTGTTGCGATATACGATTGGATGGTGTTGAGTGCATTGAAGAAAAAATGCGGATTCATTTGCGATTTCAATGCTTTAAGTTCACTTTGTGATGCTTTTTTCTCTGCAATAATTGTTTTCTCGGCTTCGAGAAGTTGCAGTTTTAAAAGCTCGTTTTGTTTCTTTATTTTGAAACGATTGAATATAAAATAGCCGAAAATTAATAACGAAAGAATAAATAATGAAAGTGATAATACAATTGATTTTTGCCGTTTATTTTCTAGATTGGCAATATCATTGTCTTTCTTTAGTGATACTATATGATTTTGTTTTTTCTCGGTTTCGTATTTGGTGTTGATTTCGGAAACGGCTTTTTGTTTTTCGATGCTAATGACGCTATGATTTACTTTCTTCAATTTTAAACTGGTAAGAAAAGCATTTTTATAGTCGTTGCTTTCGGCATAATATTGTTGTAGTATTTCTAATGTTTCGATTATTACGTTTTGTTCGTTTGTTTTTTCGCAAACTACTATGGCTTTTTTTAGATATTCAAAAGCTTCTTCTTTTTTGTTTTGATGCCAAAGTACAACTCCAATATTTTTATAATTCTTTCCTAGAAAATTATCAAAACCTTCTTTTTCGGATAGTAGTTGAGATTTTTTTAGATACCCGAAAGCTGTTTTATAATCCTGTAACAGGACATATTCTTCGCCAATATTGCAAGTGGCAATGGCAATTCCAAAAGATATTTTCAGTTTTTCGCAAAGTTTTAATGTTTTTTTGTGGTATTCGATGGCCTCCTTGTGTTTTTTTAACGAAGAATATAACCCGCCAATATTGGTCAGAATTGCAGCCCGGGTTTGAGTAAATTCTTGTCCAGATTCTACTAAAATAGAGTCGGCTTCTTTTAGAATTGGCAATGCTTTTTCGGGTTGATTGGTTCGAACATAAAGATTTCCTAAATTATTTTTTCCAATGACGATATTTTTGGTGTCTTTTAATTTTTCGGCTATAGAAAGTGCTTTGGTATAATTAGCAATTGCTTTATCATAGATGGCTTGTTGGTAATAGGAGTTTCCAATACAATTGAGCGAACGGATTTCGCCTAATGTATATTTAATTTCTTTTGAAATTACATAAGCTTCTTGCGCCATTTTCAACACTTTGGCAGAGTTTGAAAAAGTATTGGCTACGCAATAATCTACAATCATTTCGACCTTTACAGTGTCTTTTTTAGAATAAGAGTTTATTTTTTTTAAAGCATCTTTTGGGTTGGACTGTCCAAAACAATAGCTTGTAAGGATAAAAAGGAGTACTATTTTTTTCATCTGCGATACACTAAATTATTTTTTTGTAAAAGTATAGGAAATATACAATATAAAAAGATGGTTCTCAAACTCAAAGCGGCAGTTCTCAAACTGGCGGGTTTTTGTTTTGATTGTTACAATAGTTTTGCTTCATAATCTTAAAAACTATCTATTATGAAAACACGTTTACTATTTTTTATGTTTATGGCATTTTCTTTTGCCAAGGCTCAGGTCGCTACATTCTCTGCTCCATCATCGTATAATATTACAGCTACTTCGGCAACAATTAGCTTTCAGGTAACATCAAGTACTACCACAACACTTTATTCTCAATTGGCTACGGGTAATGCTGGAAATGTAGCTCTTGCGCCACTTTCTGGAGCTGGAGGAAGTGCCGCAGGAACTTGGGTTTCGCCGAAAAATTTGACGGGATTAACGCCAAATACTACTTATTATTTTAGATATAGATGTGATAATGCTTCTGGAACTTCCTAATCTACAACGGGCACTTTTACAACTTTAAGTGCTGCTCCAACAATCACTTTTACAAATAGTCCGGGTACTTATAGCACAGCTACTGTAAATTACTCTTTAAATGCTAATGGATTTGCAACAACTTCGTTAATTAGATATGGA
Source organism: Flavobacterium swingsii (assembly GCF_900111965.1). Classification (GTDB taxonomy): domain Bacteria; phylum Bacteroidota; class Bacteroidia; order Flavobacteriales; family Flavobacteriaceae; genus Flavobacterium; species Flavobacterium swingsii. The sequence goes on from NZ_FOJT01000005.1 coordinate 25,902, forward strand.
TTAACAAGTGGAAATTTATCTAATCAAGTTATAGGTTCGTCTGCATCAGGAACTTCTGCTATTTCTGCATTTGCTAACTTATCAGGACTTTTATCTAACACTACATATTATTTTCAAATCGAAGCTACTAATTCTGCGGGTACTTCCACGGGTGCTATATTGAGTTTTACAACCGACACACAAGCACCCGGAATTTATAGTGTAACTTCTTCCGCAATAACTACAAATTCTGCTACAATAAACTATTCCATATGGGACAAAGAATTGGCAACAACTTCATTAGTAAGATACGGTTTGTCTAGTGGTAATCTTACCACGGAAGTTACGGGTTTTTCAGTTTCGGGAAACACAACTATTGCGGGAAATGTTAGTTTATCAGGATTAAGTCAAAACACCACTTACTTTTATCAAGTGGAAGCAACAAACTCTGCAGGAACTTCGACAAGTTCAATTGGTAATTTTACAAGATCTGCGCTACCTACCCAAATTGCAAACTATCCTTTTGATAACTCATTAAATAATTCGGAAGGAAACAGCCCTTTTGCAGCAGCCAACACTAGTTTTGTTAACAACAGAAATAGCCAAATAATATCTGCTATTAGAGTAGGAAGTACATCAGTCCCTGCAACTGCAACAATTCCAAATTTACCAGTAGGGAATTCAGAAAGATCGATATCATTTTGGCATAAAAAACCAGCACATTCTGTAGCAATAGGATTGTTTGCTTATGGCACAGGTTCTAGTGGGCGAACATTTGGACTATATTTGGCTGCAAATGGTAATTATGTATTTCAAAGTTACGGAACAGATTATACCTTTCCATCGAGCTCTACAGGTGGTGGTGTTTGGGTACATAGTGTTGTTACTTTCAAAAATGGTATTGTAAAACTCTATACAAATGGAAATTTTAAAGATTCTACAACAATGACACTAAATACAGATACGTCTACTTTTAGATTAGGTGGAAACGCTGCAATAGTTGAATTTGACGACTTACAATTTTATAATTATGAGTTAACAGCTACTCAGGTTGGTGAGATTTTTAATAATAATGCACTTTTTACATCCAATTTTGCACAAAACAATTTAAAAGTTTCTTTGTTCCCAAATCCTGTAAATGATGTTTTAAATATTGATATGAAAGAGGAGATTTCATCTGTAGAAGTGTATGCTTTACAAGGTCAGAAAGTACTATCTTCAAAAGAACACAAAATCAATGTTTCTGATTTATCTGTTGGAATTTATTTAGTAAGAATTCAAGATGAAAATAATAGAGTTGTTACTAAAAAGATAGTGAAACAATAATAAGTATTTTTATTAATTGAAAAACCCTTTTAAGAAATTTTTCTTAAAAGGGTTTTTGCTTTTTTAATATCGATAAACAAAGTAGCTTTTCATTGCTTAATGCAAATTCATAAATTTTACGACCATACATCTTGATGTAGCGAGTATCTTCTTTTCTAAATCTGGATTGTATGATTTTCTAAAGAATAAATAATTAGCTTCGTCATAGACATAAGTGTCACTTTCCATTTTTAATTAAAAAAATTATTCATTTTGTTGTATGATTTTAATTTGCATTATTGTAGCAATACTCAAAGCTTGGGTTTTTATTTGTTCGGCTTTTTCGCCGATAAAATTTTCATCAACAGTAGTGTAAAAATGATGTAGCCAAATTTTGAATAACTCTGGAGTTAGATGCTCTTTTTTATCAATATCCAAATGTATTTGGGTTAGATTTTTTGTGTAGCCGCCAGTTCCTAAAATGGCTTGCGACCAAAAGGTAACTAATATGGGTAAATGTTCTTCGATTTTTATTTTCACAACAGCAGTAAAAATATAACTTATCGAATCGTCCGAAAGTAGTTTTTTATAAAACGAATCGACGAGCAAATATAAATCTTCTTGGTTTTGTATATCTTTCATTATTGTCTTTTAAATTTCAAAAGTATTGTAATTCAATTTTAAAATTACTGATAAAAATCAGTTTATAAACAAAAAAGGTTTCAAATTATAAAACTTGAAACCTTTTGTTATTGGGTAATATTTTTAATTACATATATGCTTCAATTGGAGCACAGCTACAAACTAAATTTCTGTCTCCATACGCTTCATCTACACGACGAACTGATGGCCAGAATTTGTTTTCAGCAATATACTCTAATGGGAATGCAGCGTTTTCTCTTGTGTATGGGAAAACCCATTCGTCAGAAGTCACCATTGCTAAAGTATGAGGTGCGTTTTTCAAGATATTTTGAACATCATCTTTTGTTGAAGCTTCAATTTCTTTACGAATTGAAATCATAGCATCACAGAAACGATCTAATTCTGGTAAATCTTCAGATTCTGTTGGTTCGATCATTAATGTTCCAGCAACTGGGAAAGAAACCGTTGGAGCGTGGAAACCATAATCCATTAAACGTTTTGCGATATCTGTAACTTTAATTCCGTTGTCTTCAAAAGAACGACAATCTAAAATCATTTCGTGAGCCGCTCTTCCCATTTCTCCAGAATATAAAATTGGATAATGAGCTTCTAAACGCGCTTTCATATAATTCGCATTTAAAATAGCATGTTTAGTAGATTGAGTTAAACCTTCAGCACCTAACATACAGATGTATCCGTAAGAAATTAAACAAACTAAAGCAGAACCATAAGGAGCAGATGAAATAGCAGTAATTGCTTGATCACCACCAACATGAATTACAGGATTTGATGGTAAAAATGGAACTAATTTATCGTTCACACAAATTGGTCCAACACCTGGTCCACCACCACCATGAGGAATAGCGAACGTTTTGTGTAAGTTTAAGTGACAAACATCAGCGCCAATTGTAGCTGGATTTGTTAATCCAACTTGTGCATTCATATTTGCACCATCCATATATACTAATCCACCATTTTCGTGAATTAATTGTGTAATTTCAATAATTGATGATTCGTAAACCCCGTGAGTTGATGGATAAGTTACCATTAAACATGATAATCTATCTTTAAATTCAATCGCTCTTGCTCTTAAATCTTCAACGTCAATATTTCCTTCTGGAGTTGTTTTTGTAACGATAATGTCCATTCCAGCCATTGCTGCAGAAGCCGGATTTGTTCCGTGAGCAGATGAAGGAATTAAACAAACTGTTCTGTGCTCGTCTCCACGAGAAGCGTGATATGCACGAATTGCCATTAAACCAGCATATTCACCTTGCGCACCAGAATTTGGTTGTAAAGTTGTACCTGTGAAACCAGTAACCACATTTAATTGTTGTTCTAGTTTTTTAAGCATTGTGATATATCCTTCAGCTTGTTCGATAGGAGCAAAAGGGTGAATACTGTTCCAATTCGCCATAGATAAAGGCAACATTTCGGCAGCAGCATTTAATTTCATAGTACAAGAACCTAAAGAAATCATCGAATGATTTAACGATAAATCTTTACGCTCTAATTTTTTGATATAACGCATTAACTGACTTTCAGAATGATGGTTGTTGAAAACATCATGTTGTAAGAAAGTTGACGTTCTTACTGAACTTTCAGCAATTCTACCAGAAGGTAAAAGGATTTTAACCGGAGTAAATTCTTTTCCAACTGCTTCAGCGAAAATTCCAATAATTTGATTGATATCTGCAATTGAAGTCGTTTCGTTGAATGAAATTGAAATTGTTTCTGCATCTACATAATAGAAATTCACTTCATTTCTTTCGGCAATCGCTTTTACTTTAGCAGCATCTGCTTTTACTAAAATCGTATCGAAGAAAGATGTATTAGTTTGGTAAATACCTAATTTATTTAATGCTTCAGCAATTGTATTTGCTGATGCGTGTACTTTATTTGCAATATATTGTAAACCTTTTGGTCCGTGATAAACAGCATACATTCCAGCCATAACCGCTAATAAAACTTGCGCTGTACAAATGTTTGAAGTCGCTTTTTCACGTTTAATATGTTGTTCACGAGTACCTAATGCCATACGTAAAGCACGGTTTCCGTTAACATCGATAGAAACTCCAATAATTCTTCCTGGCATAGAACGTTTGTATTCGTCTTTTGTTGCGAAGAAAGCGGCGTGTGGTCCACCGTAACCCATTGGAATACCAAAACGTTGCGAAGTTCCAACTACAACATCAGCGCCCATCTCACCAGGTGAAGTTAATTTTACTAGAGATAAAATATCTGCAGCTACACCAACTTTAATTCCGTTTTCTTTCGCTTTTGCGATAAATCCAGTATAATCATTAACTTGACCATATTTTCCTGGATATTGTAACATTGCTCCGAAAAATTCTGTAGAGAAATCGAAAGTTTCGTGGTTTCCAACTACTAATTCTACTCCAATTGGTGTAGAACGAGTTTGCAATACAGAAAGTGTTTGTGGTAAAATTTCCTCAGAAACGAAAAATTTATTTACGTTGTTCTTTTTTTGATCACGAGAACGAACATCAAATAATAATGCCATTGCTTCAGCAGCAGCAGTTCCTTCATCTAATAAAGACGCATTTGCAATTTCCATTCCAGTTAATTCGATAACTGTAGTTTGGAAATTTAATATCGCTTCTAAACGCCCTTGAGCAATTTCTGCTTGATAAGGTGTGTAAGCTGTATACCAACCTGGGTTTTCAAAAATATTTCTTTGAATAACTGCAGGTACAATTGCAGGATTATATCCTAAACCTATATATGATTTGAATACTTTATTTTTTTTGCCTAATTCTTGAATGTGATTTAAGTACTCATATTCCGACATAGGTTCTTCTAAATTCAATTCTTTTTTTAAACGAATTCCATCAGGAAAAGTTTCGTAAAGTAATTGATCTACTGATTCAACTCCAATAGTTTTTAACATGTGACTTAGGTCGTTTTCACCAGTTCCAATGTGTCTTAAAGCAAAAGCATCTGTTTTCATATAGGTAGAAATGTGTTGTGTAATTTTGATTGCAAAAATAAATATTAATCTGCTAATAAATGTAGTTTTAAAGTTCAATTTTTTATCGATTTTTCAACTAAATAAGAATCTTATTAACAGTTTGACTAATTTTGTTGAATGAAGATTTTTAAACAAATATTCGATTTTTATATAAACAGTAGTATTCACGTGGCTTTGTCCGTTTATGCGTTGGTGAAAATGACACAATATATGTTTCATGTTTCCGATGACGAAGCCATGGTTTGTTTTGCTTTTTTCGGAACAATCGTAGGTTATAATTTTGTAAAGTATGATGCTTTGGCTAGAATCAAAAAACTACAAATGCGAAATGAACTAAAAGCAATCGCTTTTTTAAGTTTTGTGTCATTAATTGCTGTTGGAATTTGTTTTTTTCAATTGCAGAAATATACCCAAATTGTCGCAGTTGTTTTTTTGGGACTGACATTATTATATACACTTCCGTTTTTTCCTAATAGAAAAAATGCGAGAAATTGGGCTGGTGTCAAAATTTATATTGTTGCCTTAAGTTGGGTTGGAGTTACCTTAGTTTTACCTATCTTGAATTCAGGAATTGAAATCACTTCTGATTTTTATTTAAAATGTGTTCAACGTTTTATTTTAGTTTTTGTTCTGGTTTTAATTTTCGAAATCATCGATTTGCAATATGATGACCCGCATTTGAAAACTGTTCCGCAACAAATAGGAGTGAAGCGAACGAAATATTTAGGCTATGTTTTATTGCTGATTTTTTGTGCATTAGAGGTTTTTAATGTCAATGGAAATGACAATCTCAGTAATCATTTTTTTTCATTGTCATTACAATCGATTATAGCCGTTATTATTGCAATTTTTATATTTTTTGCTAACGAAAAACGTCCCAAATATTACACTTCCTTTTGGGTAGAAAGTATTCCGATAGTTTTGTGGATTTCACTTATTTTATTGAGTAAGTAATTGATATTGGTGAATCAATAAAAATTTAATTCTCGGACAATTCTTTTAAAACTTGATTACGTTCCAATAAAAACTGAGTTAGATATTTTTTTAAGAATAAATTATCAAATATTTTTCCAAAAAAACCAAATGGAGTTTCATAGCACAACTTATCGGTCATAGTGGTAACTCCGTTTTGTTCTTCAAAAAAATGTTCGTGTTTGAAGAATTTAAATTTACCTTCTTCCATTTCATCAACAAAATAATCATAAAAATTCATAGCCGTCATTCGGCTTTTATGTGTAAGATAAATTCCGAAATGTTTGCCACGCCAAGTCACGGTTTCATTAAGATTTATTAATCCAGAAGTTACGCCAGCAATAGCGACTTCGTTGGTTTTGCTTGCGGATTTTTGATGAATATCAATATCTCGATTAATATCAAAAACTTTCTGAATTGGCGCGTTTACTTTAGTAATTATATTTATTGTTGTCATAATCTAAATCAATCCAGCACGTTTCAACAATGCATCTGGTTTTGGTTCTTGACCACGAAAACGTTTGTACAATTCCATTGGTAATTCGGTTCCACCTTTAGAAAGTACGTTGTCTTTGAATTTTGTTGCTACTTCTTTATTGAAAATTCCTTTTTCTTGGAAATACGCAAAAGCATCGGCATCGAGAACTTCTGCCCATTTGTAGCTGTAATATCCAGAAGAATATCCGCCAGCAAAAATATGTGAAAAGGAAACTGACATACAATTTTCGGCCACATCAGGATATAAAGTTGTGCCTTCAAAAGCTGCTTTTTCGAATGTTTTTACATTGGTAATTTGGGATGGATTGTTGCTGTGAAAAGCCATATCAAGCAATCCGAAACTAATTTGACGCAAAGTTGCCATTCCTTCCTGAAAGCTCGCACTTTCTTTGATTTTTTCGACATATTCTTGTGGAATAATTTCGCCAGTTTCATAATGTTTGGCGAAAATTGCCAATGCTTCTGGCTCGTAACACCAGTTTTCCATTACTTGGCTTGGTAATTCTACAAAATCCCAATAAACTGATGTTCCTGACAAACTTGGGTAAACAGTGTTTGCTAACATTCCGTGCAATCCGTGACCAAATTCGTGGAATAAAGTGGTTACTTCATTGAAAGTTAATAAAGATGGTTTACTGTTTGTTGGCGGTGTAAAATTACAAACATTGGAAATATGTGGTCGTTCGTTTTTTCCGTCCTTTATATATTGTGATTTGAAACTCGTCATCCAAGCACCATTTCGTTTTCCTTTTCTTGGAAAGAAATCGGCATAAAAAATGGCAACCAGTTCGTTAAATTCGTCTTTTACTTCATAAGTTGTTACTTCTTCATGATATTTATCGATATTGAAAACTTCGGTAAATGTTAATCCGTATAATTTTCCTGCGATGGTAAAAGCACCATTCAGAACATTTTCTAATTGAAAATAAGGTTTCAATTTTTCGTCATCTAAATTGAATAATTTCTGTTTCAATTTTTCTGAATAATAAGAACCGTCCCATTTTTCGAGTTGTTCAATTCCGTCTATTTCTTTGGCGAATGCTGTTAATTCTGCAAATTCACGTTTGGCCGCAGGTTTTGCTTTAACCAATAAATCATTCAAAAATGATTTTACCTTGTCTGGATTTTGCGCCATTCGTTCTTCGAGAACAAAATGGGAATGGGTTTCATAGCCTAATAAATTGGCTCTTTCGAAACGTAATTTTGCAATTTTAAGCGTGATTTCCTGATTATCGAATTCGTTATTTTGGAATGCTTTTTTCCCTGCTGCGATAGAAATTTCTTTTCGCAACTCACGATTTTCAGCATAGGTTACAAACGGCAAATAACTTGGCATATCGAGCGTAAAAATGTAACCTTCTAAGTTTTTAGATTTAGCCAATGCTTTTGCGGCTTCGATTGTTCCTTCTGGTAAACCTTTTAAATCAGATTCGTTGGTAACGTGCAATTGATAATTATTGGTTTCAGCCAAAACATTTTCTCCATAAGTCAATTTTAACTTTGCCAATTCGGTATCAATTTCACGAAGTTTTGATTTTTTTTCTTCCGATAATAAAGCTCCATTTCGAGAAAAACTTTTGAATTTTTTGTCTAATAAAGTCGCTTGCTCTGTTGATAGATTTAAATTGTCTTTTTGCTCGTAAACGGTTTTTATTCTTTTGAATAAATCTTCGTTTAGTGTAATGTCGTTGCTGAATTCCGTTAATAAAGGTGAAACTTCTTGTGCGATTTTTTGCATTTCGTCGCTGGTTTCTGCTGAATTTAGATTGAAGAAAACAGACGATAATCTGTCTAAAGCGTTTCCTGAAAAATCCAATACTTCGATAGTGTTTTCGAAAGTTGGAGTTTCAGAATTGTTTATTATGGTGTCGATTTCTGCTTTTGCAGCGGCTATATTTTCGATAAAAGCGGGTTTGTAATCTTCTAATTTTATTTGAGAAAATGGCGCAGTATCGTATTTTGTGTTGAATTTTTGAGTAAGTATTTTCATTTCGTGTAAAATTTAGCCCTATCAGGGTTTTGAACCCTGATAGGGTTAGGAATGTTTTATTTCTTTAAATTTTGCGAAGATTTATTCACAGCGTCTTTCAAACTTTCTTTGTAAGAAATAATTTTATCTAAAACCGATTTATTTGAAGAGCCAATGATTTGAGCTGCTAATATTCCAGCATTTTTTGCGCCGTTTAAAGCGACAGTTGCCACGGGAACACCACCTGGCATTTGAAGAATAGACAAAACAGAATCCCAACCATCGATAGAATTGCTCGATTTTACCGGAACACCAATTATTGGTAATGGTGACATTGAAGCGACCATTCCTGGCAAATGCGCTGCGCCACCTGCTCCTGCAATAATTACCGAAATGCCGCGAGTGTGTGCGTTTTTGCTAAAATCGAATAATTTTTCGGGCGTTCTGTGAGCCGAAACAATATCGACTTCGGTTTCTATATTAAATTCTTTTAAGATGTCGATGGCTTCTTGCATTACTGGCATGTCGGAAATGCTTCCCATTATTATGGCTACTTTGCTCATATGGTTTTATTTTGTACTTATTACTCTAATACTATTCTTGACTTCTTCGGCAATTTTTCGGGCAATTTTCATATCTTCATTTACAATGGTAACGTGTCCCATTTTTCTGAACGGGCGTGTTTCTTTTTTTCCGTAAATGTGTGGAGTTACTCCGTTTATTGCCATTATTTTTTCGATGTTTTCATAAACTACTGGTCCAGAAAAATTTTCTTCGCCAACCAAATTTACCATAATTCCGGCAACTTTGCTATCGCAATTTCCTAAAGGAAGATTTAAAGTTGCTCGCAAATGATTTTCAAATTGTGATGTATAACTGGCTTCGATTGTGTGATGTCCTGAATTATGTGGTCTTGGTGCCACTTCGTTTACTAATATTTCATCGTTTTGGGTTTGAAACATTTCTACAGCCAATAAACCAACGTGATTAAATTTTTTGGAAACTTGTAAAGCAATTTCTTGTGCTTTTTGTGCAATTTTATCATCAATTCTTGCCGGACAAATTACATATTCTACCTGATTAGCTTCTGGGTGAAACTCCATTTCGACCACAGGATAGGTTTTTACTTCGCCTGAAACATTTCGAACAACAATAACTGCCAATTCATTTTTGAAAGCAATCATTTCTTCGGCAATACATTCTACGTTGGGTAAATTTTCTAAATCGGAAATTGCTCTTACTACTTTTACACCTGTTCCGTCGTAACCAAATTCGGTACATTTCCAGATAAATGGTAATTTTAGATTTTGGATTTTAGATTTTAGATTTTCGAGACTTTCAAATTTTTCAAAAGGAGCTGTCGGAATATTATTTTGAATATAAAATTCTTTCTGAATTCCTTTGTTTTGAATCAGTTTTAAAGTTTTTGGAGACGGATATACTTTTTTGCCTTCGTTTTCTAATTTTTCTAATGCTTCGAGATTAACGAGTTCTATTTCGAAAGTTAGAACATCGACTTGTTTTCCGAAGTTGTAAACGGTTTCAAAATCCATCAAACTTCCTTGAACAAAATGATTACAAGCTATTTTGCAAGGAGCTTCGTCGCTCGGGTCGAGCACATAAGTTTGGATGTCGAATTTTCTGGTTTCGGCCAATAACATTTTGCCTAATTGTCCGCCGCCGAGAATTCCTAATTTAAAATCGGAAGAAAAATAATTCATTGTAGTTGTGTTTGGGCAAAGATACTTTATAAAGGTTTAATAGAGAAAAATCTATTCTAATTTCTTTAAAATTTCCCTTGCAACGGCTTTGTAAGCTGCAGAATATTTTGTGTAATCCTCAGAAATAATCCGTTTCAATTCTAGATAAATCCACTCGTTTTTTTTGCCTAATTCAAATAATGCTCTAATTGAATATGCCTTGGTTGCTACTTTTACATTCTCAAGAATGAGCCAATCGAAACAAGATTCAATGATTTTTTGTTCTTGATCTTTAGTCAATACCATGTGCTTGGCAAGGAACATGCAGATTTTGGAAATTGAACGTAGAGCACTTTCATTAGTGTATTTCGAAATTTCATTACTAAATGTATCTAAAAATGGAACTATTAAATGAAGTCTTTCTTCTAATATCAATTCTAAAATCCAGCAGGATTTATAATGATTTTTATTACTTGTGTTAAAAGCAAATTTTATTAACTCCGAAAACTGTTCATGATTGTTTAAAATATATTGTGCATTGTCTTCCCGACTTTTTCTATGAGCAGAGCTTTTTTCGATTCTTTGAAGTAATTCTAAATTCATACTTCAAAAATAAATAAAATCTTCTAAATGAACGCTAATTTGTTATCTTTGCGAATTATTCTATAAAATAACTATGGAAATCAAATTACACGACAAACATTTTGTTCCTTTTATTTCGGCACAAGAAATAGATTTTGCAATTGCAACCATGGCAGCTCAAGTAGAAGCTGATTTTGCTGACGAAACACCTGTTTTTGTGGGTGTTTTAAACGGTGCATTTATGGTAGTTTCAGATTTTATGAAACACTACAAATCGCCTTGCGAAGTTAGTTTTATCAAAATGGCTTCTTATGAAGGAACGGCTTCGACAAACGAAGTAAAACAACTTATAGGTATCAATCAGGATTTAACAGGAAGAACGGTAATTGTTATCGAAGACATTGTAGATACTGGAAATACGGTCGAAGAGTTGAAGATTTTATTCAAAAATAAAGGCGTAAAACATTTCAAAATTGCGACGCTTTTCTTTAAACCAGAAGCCTACAAAAAAGATATTAAACTAGATTATATAGGTATTAGAATTCCCAATAAATTTATCGTCGGATTCGGATTAGATTACGATGGTTTGGGTAGAAATTTGCCAGAGGTTTATCAATTAAAAGATTAAATAAATACAACATAACTACACAATTTTTTTAAAATGATTAACATAGTTCTTTTCGGGAAACCGGGTGCAGGAAAAGGTACACAAGCAGAATTTTTGAAAGAAAAATACAATCTAACACATCTTTCTACAGGAGATATTTTTAGATTTAATATAAAAAATGAAACTGAATTAGGAAAGTTAGCCAAAACATTTATCGATAAAGGCGATTTGGTTCCAGATGAAGTAACTATCAAAATGCTAGAATCGGAAGTAGATAAAAACCAACATTCAAAAGGATTTTTGTTTGATGGATTTCCGAGAACTTTAGCACAAGCAAACGCTTTAGATGAATTTTTATTATCAAAAAAACAAAGCATTACAGCAACTGTAGCGCTTGAAGCTAATGATGAAATCTTGGTGCAACGATTATTAGAAAGAGGAAAAACATCTGGAAGAATTGATGATCAAGACGAAGAAAAAATAAGAAATCGTTACCAAGAATACAACGAAAAAACAGCACCATTGATGAATTATTACAAAAATCAAGACAAGTTTCATGCTGTAAACGGAATTGGAACAATTCAAGAAATTACCGAACGACTTAGTAAAGTCATTGATAATTTGTAACTTAGCAATAAGAAAAAATTAATAACAAAACGGTTTCGTTATCCCGAATAGATAAATAAACGAATAACCAAATCAATAAAAAGTGGAAATACTTATCATTTTCTTTTTAATTCTTTTAAACGGAGTGTTCTCAATGTCAGAAATAGCATTGATTTCTGCTCGTAAAAACCGACTAGAATCGGCGGCAAAAAAAGGAAATACCAGTGCAAAAACAGCTTTAGATTTAGCCAATTCGCCAAACAAATTCCTGTCGACAGTACAAATAGGAATCACCTTAATAGGAATTCTTACTGGTATATATTCTGGCGACAAAATAACAACCGATGTCAGATTATTTCTAGAAGGATTTACAGTTTTGCAACCTTATTCGCATAATTTATCGGTAGGAATTGTAGTAGTTATTCTAACTTTTTTCTCTTTAGTTTTAGGCGAATTATTACCTAAAAGAATCGGATTGAATCATCCGGAAGCGATTGCAAAAGCAGTTGCTGTTCCTATGAAAATAGTTTCGATAATAACCGCGCCATTTATCTGGTTGCTAACCACGACAACCGATTTTATTTTAGATATTCTAAAAATAAAACCAACAGCCGACGGGAAAGTAACCGAAGAAGAAATAAAAGCAATTATCAAAGAAGGAACTGAAGGCGGAGAAGTACAAGAAATAGAGCAAGACATCGTAGAACGTGTTTTTCATATTGGGGACAGGAAAGTAAACTCGCTAATGACACACAGAAATTCATTAGTTTACCTATCAATCGAAGATGACGATATCACTTCACTAAAAGCAAAAATGCTTAACGAATTACATTCTGTTTATCCAGTTTGCGAGGACAATCTAGATGAAGTTGTCGGAATTGTGTTTCTAAAAGATTTGTTCGCCAGTTTCGAAAAAGGAAATTTCGATTTGCGAGCCATCACAAAAGAGCCAGTCTATTTTATCGAACACACATCAGCGTACAAAGCCTTAGAAATATTCAAAAAATCTAAAGTACATTATGCCCTCGTGACCGATGAGCACGGAATGATACAAGGAATTATAACCCTAAACGATATTCTAGAAGCGTTAGTAGGCGATGCGGCCGATTTTTACGAAGAAGAATTTCAGCTAAACGCCCGTGAAGACGGCACATGGTTGGTCGACGGACATTATTCCCTACACGATTTCTTAACTTATTTCGATATGGACGACCTCATAAATGATTACGACGTAACTACGGTTAGCGGACTCATAATGACCGAGTTATCATACATTCCAAAAGTAGGAGAAAAACTCATCTGGAACAAAATGCAACTCGAAGTAATCGATATGGACGGCGTAAAAATCGATAAAGTTTTAGTAAGTTCATTAGCAGAAAAATAAAATAATAATAATTATCAAGAACGAATAGTTCGGGCTTTTTTAGCAAACCATATCCCCGCTTTTCGCTATAATCTTTGCTTTTCTAAAGAAAAAAAGCAAAGGATTTCCGCTGCAATCGGGGTTAAAAAGCAAATTATTCGCCTACTTGAAAAAATAGTTTTTAGAAATGATTTTCACTTTAATACGAAAATCTAAACTCTAAACACTGAAATCTAAAATAAAATGACTGAAGGAAATTTCGTAGACTACACAAAAATATATGTATCCTCTGGAAAAGGAGGAAAAGGATCTACGCACTTACATAGAGAAAAATTTATCGAAAAAGGAGGGCCAGATGGTGGTGACGGTGGTCGCGGTGGGCACGTGTTTTTGGTAGGAAACAAAGCACTTTGGACCTTATTTCACCTAAAATTTGCACGACACGTAAAAGCAGGACATGGTGGCGATGGCGGAAGCTCACGAAGCACAGGAAGTGATGGAGAAGATAAGTATATCGAAGTACCGTTAGGAACCGTAGTTCGTGACAAAGAAACCAACGAAATCCTTTTCGAAATCACCGAAGACGGAGAAAAAAGAATCATCGCCGAAGGCGGGAAAGGCGGTTTAGGAAACTGGCATTTTCGTAGTTCAACGAATCAAACGCCAAGATATTCTCAACCAGGATTACCAGCTCAAGAAGCGGATATTGTATTAGAACTAAAAGTTTTGGCCGATGTAGGTTTAGTAGGTTTTCCTAATGCAGGAAAATCGACTTTATTGTCTGTATTGACTTCTGCAAAACCAAAAATTGCCGATTATCCCTTTACAACGCTAAAACCAAATTTAGGAATTGTAGCTTATCGTGATTATCAATCATTTGTAATCGCCGACATTCCAGGGATTATAGAAGGAGCAGCCGAAGGAAAAGGATTAGGACATTATTTCTTGCGTCACATCGAGCGTAACTCGACATTATTGTTTCTTGTTCCTGCTGATGCTGATGATATTAAGAAAGAATATGATATTCTACTAGACGAATTGCGTCGTTACAACCCAGAAATGCTAGATAAAGACCGACTAATTGTTGTTTCTAAATGCGATATGCTTGACGCAGAATTACAAGTAGAAATGAAAAAACAATTGGATAAAGATTTCAAAGACATTCCTTATTTATTTATCTCATCAGTAGCGCAACAAGGGCTAACTGAATTGAAAGACAAATTATGGGCAATGCTAAATACGGAGGTTTAAAATAAAATAAAAACCAAAACGAAAAGGGCTTCAAATAAACTTGAAGCCCTTTTTTTATCTTAAAAAGTAATGATTACAAATTAGGAATTCTTAAAACCTGACCTGGATAAATTTCGTCTGGATCTGCAAGCATTGGCTTGTTAGCTTCAAAAATAACATCATATTTAGTAGCGTCATCATAATATGTTTTAGCAATTTTAGACAACCAATCACCTTCCACAACTGTATGATATCTAGCTTCTGGAGCAGGAATAGCAACAGTCATTTGGTTGTCAACAGTTTCAACACCGTCAACATTTCCTAAAGCCAAAACGATTTTTTCTGAATCCGCTTGTTGGTCAACTTCCCCGCTTACAACTACAGACTCATCTGCCATTACCGAAACTTTTAAAGTTTTGAAAGCCAAACCTAATGCTTGTACGTGTGCTAATAAAGCACTTGCTTTCAATTGTGATTTCTCCTCAGCTGGAGCAGCTTCTTCTTTTGCGCCAAATAATTTTTTTCCAGCACCTTTAATAAACGAAAATAATCCCATAATTAATTTTTTTAATTGTTATAAACTCAAATTTAGCAAAATAAATGCCAAAGTTTAAAAACCCCATGTGTTTTTTTAAATTTATATTTAAATTATTGCTAATATATTGATTTTTAAACATTAAGTTAAAATTGTCTTAACAAACTGTTATTAGTTAAGGTATTCTTTCAGATTTTTCAAAAATAAATTATATTCGCACCACAAAAAATATCAATTATGAAAAAAATTATTTTATCCTTAATCGTTTCAATTATGCTTGTTCCTACAAGTGTAAAAGCTGACGAAGGAATGTGGTTTTTAATGTTCATAGAACGTTTAAATCACCGTGACATGCAAAAAATGGGATTGCAACTAACTGCTGAAGAAATTTACAGTATCAATCACCATAGTTTAAAAGATGCTATCGTTCAGTTTAATGGTGGTTGTACTGCCGAAGTAATTTCAAAAGACGGATTAGTATTAACAAACCACCACTGTGGCTACGATGCAATCGCTGAACTTTCTACTGCTGAGAAAAATCTTCTAAAAGATGGTTTCTGGGCAGAAAACAGAAAAGCAGAAATCAAACCATCAAGTTTATTTGTACGTTTCTTTGTTCGTATGGACGATTGTTCTAAACGTATTTTGGCAAAAGTGAACCCTTCAATGACTGAATTGGAGCGTGAAGCAGCTATAAATAAAGAAATTGCTTTAATCGAAAAAGAAAATAACGAAGGTGGAAAATATACTGTTTCTGTTCGTCCTTTCTTTCAAGGAAACGAATACTATTATTTCGTTTACCAAGATTACAAAGACGTTCGTTTAGTAGGTACACCTCCTGAAAGTTTAGGAAAATTTGGTGGGGATACTGACAACTGGGAATGGCCACGTCACACTGCCGATTTCTCTATGTTCCGTATTTACGGAGATGCTAACGGAAACCCAGCAGATTATGCTGAGAACAATGTTCCATTACAACCAAAACATTACTTGCCAGTTAATTTAGGTGGAGTAAAAGAAAATGATTTCGCTATGATTTTAGGTTATCCAGGACGTACAAACCGTTGGATGCCAGCTGGTGGAATTGAACAAAACGTAAAATTTGCTTATCCTGCTTGGGTTGAAGGATCTAAAACAGGTATGGATAATATGAAAAAATACATGGATCAAAGCGATGCGCTTAACCTTGTATATGCTTCAAAATATGCGGGTGTTGCCAACTACTGGAAAAACCGTCAAGGTATGATTGATGCATTAACTAAATTTGGTACTGCAAAATCTAAAGCTGCTCAAGAAGCTAAATTCAACAAATGGGCTAACTTACCAGCTAACAAAGCGAAATACGGAAATGTAGTTTCAACAATCAACAATTTCTACGCTTTAACAAACGAAAAGTCACGTCATGATAATTATATAACTCAATTATTCAGAACTAATGCTTTTGCAACTGTTGGAGGAACTTTAGGAAAACAATTAGATACTTATGTGAAAGCTGATGTTGTAAAACGTGCAGAATTAGCGCCAAAAATTTCAGGAATGGCAGAAGAAATGTTCAAAGAATTACATCTTCCAGCTGAAAAAGATATTATGGCAGCACAATTAAAATTATATGCTACAAAATCTACAGGTTATGCAATTGCACCAATGGTTGAGAAAATTGGAAAAGAAAACAACAATGACTTTACTAAATATGTAAATGACACTTTCGATGCTAGTATTTTTACTTCAAAAGAAAAAATTAAAGCTTTCTTAGAATTGCCTACTGCCGAAGCATTAGCAAACGATCCGTTGTACACGCTTTCAAACGATATGATGACACATTTTAGATCAAAATCTGATGTAATTGCAAAAGCGCAAAACGATTACGGAGCATCTTTCCGTTTATTGGTTGAAGGATTGCGTGAGTCTAAAATTGGAGCAATTAAATATCCAGATGCAAATTCAACATTGCGTTTAACTTACGGAAAAGTACGTTCGTTACCTGCTGACAAACGTAATGATGCTAAAGTAAACAACTACACAACTCTTGATGGTCAAGTAAAAAAATACAAAAAAGGAGATCAAGAATTTGATTTACCAACTCGTGTATTAGAAATGAACAAAAACAAAGATTTTGGTCGTTTTGCAGACAAAGACGGTTCACTTCACGTGAATTTCTTGACTGACAATGATATTACAGGTGGTAACTCAGGCTCTCCAGTACTTAACGGAAAAGGAGAACTAATTGGTCTTGCTTTCGATGGTAATATTGAAGCTATGGCTGGTGATGTTATTTTCGATTCTAAATTACAAAGAACAATCAACGTAGATATTCGTTACGTGCTTTGGGTAATCGAGAACTTCTCTGGAGCAAAACATATTGTCGATGAAATGACTTTGGTGAAATAATCACCGTCAAAATAAATAAAATTAAACCGTTCCATTCTTGGAGCGGTTTTTTTATTGATAGCATTTCCTTACTTTTGAAAAATGAAACAAATAATAGTTGTTTTTCTATTGTTACCAATGTTTATTTGGTCGCAAACATCGTTCGAAAAAGGTAAGATCTTTTTCGAGCAAGGAAAATATGTTTTGGCAGAACCGTTATTTGAAAACTATTTGAAAGAGAATCCAACCAATTCAAAAACTATCGAGTATTTGGGGGATATTTCGGGATATGAACAAAAATGGAATCATGCTATTTATTACTATAAAAAACTAATAACTACGTTTCCAAAAAATGCTAATTATTGGTTCAAATTTGGTGGTGCATTAGGATTGAAAGCAAAATCTATCAATAAATTCAAGGCAATAGGAATGATTGACGATATAGAGAAGGCGTTTTTAACTGCAGCAAAACTCGATGTAAAACACATAGAAACCCGTTGGGCGTTAGTCATTTTTTATGTCGAATTACCAGCAATTCTTGGTGGAAGCGAAACCAAATCCCAGAAATATGCCAATGAATTGATAGGGATTTCAAAAGTAGATGGTTATCTCGCAAAAGGCTATATCGATGTGTATTTCAAACGCTATCAAGATGCCGAAAAAAATTATAAGAAAGCCCGAGAAATTGGTGACTCAAAAACTACTTTCAATAAATTATATGATTTATATTTGAATAAATTGAAAGACAAACAAAAAGCTCAAAAATTAAAAGAAGAATTCGATAAAAAGGTTTAATCGTTAATTCGATTTGCCAAATAACCAAATAAATAGAAATGCGTACACATTTTATCGCCATTGGCGGAAGCGCAATGCACAATTTAGCATTGGCCTTACATAATAAAGGATATCAAGTTACAGGAAGCGATGATGCGATTTTCGAACCATCAAAATCGCGTTTAGAAAAAAAAGGAATTCTGCCAATAGAGTTAGGGTGGTTTCCTGAAAAAATCACTTCAGATATCGAGTCGATAATTCTAGGAATGCATGCCAAAGACGATAATCCAGAATTGCTAAAAGCACAAGAATTAGGATTGAAAATATATTCGTATCCAGAATTTTTATACGAACAATCTAAAAATAAAACACGTGTTGTTATAGGTGGTTCTCACGGAAAAACAACGATTACGTCTATGATTTTACACGTAATGCATTATCATAATATCGAAGTCGATTATATGGTTGGAGCACAATTAGAAGGTTTCGATACGATGGTGCATCTTACCGAAGAAAACGATTTTATTGTTCTGGAAGGTGACGAATATTTGTCTTCACCAATGGATAGAAGACCAAAATTTCATTTATACCAACCTAATATTGCATTAATTTCAGGTATTGCTTGGGATCATATAAATGTTTTTCCGACGTATGAAAATTATGTAGAACAATTCGAAATTTTTATTCAAAAAATTACCAATGGCGGAATTCTAGTTTACAATGAAGACGATTCGGAAGTAAAACGAGTTGCTGAAGCATCAACCAATCCTATTCGACGAATTGCTTATCATACGCCAAAATATACTGTAAACGATGGAATAACTCTGTTAGAAACACCAGAAGGTGACATGCCAATCGAGGTTTTTGGAGCTCATAATCTCAATAATCTGGCTGGTGCCAAATGGATTTGTCAAAATATGGGTGTAGATGAAGCCGATTTTTACCAAGCCATTGCTAGTTTCAAAGGGGCTTCAAAAAGATTAGAAAAAATTGCAGAAAGCAAAACAAAAGTAGCTTACAAAGATTTTGCACATTCACCCAGTAAAGTTTCGGCAACGACAAAAGCCGTAAAAGAACAATATCCTAACAGAAATGTTGTGGCTTGTTTAGAATTGCATACTTATAGTAGTTTGAATGCTGAGTTTCTTAAAGAATATGAAGGCGCGTTAGAATATGCCGATGTTGCCGTTGTTTTCTACTCGCCAGATGCTGTAAAAATTAAACAACTCGAAGAAGTGACTTATGAGCAAATTGCAAAAGCATTTAATAGAGAAGATTTGATTATTTATACGAATCCAAAAGATTTTAAAGATTATTTATTTAACCTTAATTTAGAAAATTCTGCATTATTATTAATGAGTTCAGGGAATTACGGGGGATTAAATTTTGATGAGGTTAAGGGACTTATAGGTTAATTTCCATATTTATAATGTCCAACGATTTCATAACTGAATAAGCAGTCTTGAAGAACTTGACCATTTCCTACATTATGAACAATCATTGGGCGTTTTCCGTCCAATGATTTTTTATTTGTAATAATTCCTATATGCGGTAATTTATTATTAATCATCCAAGTTATAATTTCGCCAACTTTATAATCATCAGAATTATTCGTAATCTTTAATTTCTGACCTTTTCTCGAAAAGAATATTTCTAAGTTAGGAACTCGTCTATGATCGATATTTGTGTCTGGTTTTGTTAATCCCCATTTTTTTAAATTTGGATATTTTGAGAAGTTAGTTTTCAAATCTTCATGAACCTCTTTTTGCAAATCGATATTTAATTTTCTATAAGAACGAATAACAACATCTGTGCATACTCCTTTATTTTTTGGAATATCCCCATTTGGATATTTTATGGCAAAATAAGACGGGTCATATTCGATATTTTCATCAATTATAGAAATAGCAACGTCAGATAGTTGTTCTTCAAAGGTTTTTATAATAGTTTCTTGACTAGTATTTTCTTTAGAATTATAACTACAAGTAAAAAAAGATAAAGAGAATAGTATAAGATAAATTACTTTCATTATTTTGTATTTATATTAGTAACGTAAAAAACACAAATGTAATTGTATAAGCCATGGAACAAAATCTATCCATAAAAAATTGGTCAGAAGACGACCAACCACGAGAAAAACTGATGCTAAAGGGCAAACAAGTTTTAAGTGATGCTGAGTTGGTTGCGATTCTCATTGGTTCAGGAAGTCGGTCGGAAAGCGCCGTGCAATTATCACAACGAATTTTGTCTAGCGTCGATAATAACCTGAATGCATTAGGAAAATTGTCTATCAAACAATTAATAGAATTTAAAGGAATTGGAGAAGCGAAAGCCATTTCAATCGTTGCCGCAACCGAATTAGGTCGTCGTCGCCGAGCTGAAGAAACGGTAGAGCTTACAAAAATCACTTCTAGCAAAGCAGTTTTCGATATGATGCAACCCATTATTGGCGAATTAGTACATGAAGAATTTTGGGTTTTGTTTCTCAATAATTCTAATAAAGTAATTTATAAATCGCAAATTAGCAAAGGCGGAATTACTGGGACTGTAGTCGATGTCCGTATGGTTTTTAAAATGGCATTAGAGCAAAATGCAACTTCGATAATCTTGACGCACAATCATCCTTCAGGAAAACTCGAGGCAAGTGATGCCGATAAAATATTAACCAAACAGTTAAAATTAGCTGGGCAACAACTGTCAATTCCTGTTTTAGATCACATTATTATTACTGAAAATGGGTACTTAAGTTTTCAAGACGAAAATATTTTTTAAAATATGAAAAACAGAATAAAGCATATTTTTTTCGATTTAGATCACACACTTTGGGATTTTGACAAAAATTCGGAATTGGCTTTCGAGCGAATTTTAAACAATTATTTTCCAAATATTAAGGTTGAAGATTTTGTCAAAATTTATGCGCCAATCAATCAAGTATGTTGGAAACTATATCAAAAAGACAAAATCACGCACCAAGAATTGCGTTACAAAAGATTAAAAGATACTTTCGATATTTTGAAACAAGAAATTACTGACGAACAAATTGATGTGATTTCAGAAGAATATATCGAATTTCTACCCGATTTCAATCATTTGTTTGATGATGCCATCGAAGTTTTAGATTTTTTAAAAGGAAAGTATCAGTTACACATAATTACCAATGGTTTTGCCGAAGTACAATATAAAAAAATGAGCAACTCTAATATTAATCATTATTTCGAAACCATTACAAATTCAGAATTAGCAGGTGCTAAAAAACCGAATCCAATTATTTTCGAACACGCTTTAAGCCTTGCCAATGCTCATAAAAAAGAAAGCGTTATGATAGGAGATTGTCTCGATGCGGATATAAATGGTGCGTTAGATTTTGGAATGGAAGCTATTTTTTTTAATCCAAATCAAATAGAAGTAGTACAAAGTATCAATCAAATTATTAACTTAGCAGAACTAAAAAAACTTTTTTAAAATGAAAAAACATCTTTCTATACTCGTATTTGCTTTAATTTCAAGTTTGTCGTTTTCTCAATCCTCTTTGAATGATTATGAAATGGCGATAATTCCTGCAAAATTTGAATTCCAAAAAGAAGACAATCAGTACAGAATTAATTCAACAATTAAAGCTTATCTAAAACAAAAAGGATTCGAAGTTTATCTCTCGAGCGATGCTTTGCCAGAAGGATTTTTAGATTACAATTGCAATAAAGTTTTTGTAAACGTTCTAGAAGAAAACACTGTGTTTTCGACAAAAATAAAAATCGAATTTAAAGATTGTAAAAATGCAGTTTTATTCACCACCGATTTAGCGGAAAGTAGAGAAAAAGATCTTGCAAAAGCTTACAATCAAACGTTATTAATAACTTTAAAATCTTTCGACAAAGCTAAATATAAGTTTTCAGGAAGAACTTATTATGATGAAGAAGCGCAAGAAAAACTAAAATCTCATGATGTAGAAAATGTTTCGACACAAGTTACTAAGGTAACAAAGTCTGAAAATGAAACAAAATACGAAAAAGTTGAAAAAACTGAGAAACTTGAGGAAGTGGTATTGTTTGTTAAAGTTGTTAATCTGATTAACAAAACAGAAATGTCATTGTATAAAACATCAAAACCTAGCGTTTATTTATGTACGCAAAATGATAAAAATGGAGTTGTGGTTTCTAAAAACAATATTTGGTTTTTCGAATATTTAGAAAACGATAAAGTAGTTTCAGAGAAATTAGATATTAAACTTTAGTTTTATTTTGTCATTCCGACGAAGGAGGAATCTCAGTATTAGATTCTCTTATGAGATTCCTCCTTCGTCGGAATGACAACAAGCTTTTATAATTGGATTTTAATATAAATTATAATGTTATTAATTCGTAATTCGTAATTCGTAATTTTTTCAATAACCATACTTATCCTTCCATCTATTTTTTAAAAATTCTCTAGTTCCGTTTTCACGAGAATTATTTCCAGGGTTATAAAAAACAGTTTCCGAAATTTCGTTCGGCAAGAATTCTTGTTCGGCAAAATTATTACTGTAATCATGAGAATATTTGTACTCATCACCATAACCTAATTCCTTCATGAGTTTTGTGGGTGCATTTCGCAAATGAATAGGAACAGGCAAATCACCAGTTTGTTTGACGACTTTTTGCGCTTCACCAATAGCTAGATAACTCGCGTTGCTTTTAGGAGAAGTTGCTAAATAAACAGCACATTGGCTCAAAATAATTCTGCTTTCAGGATAACCAATTGTTGTTACTGCCTGAAAAGTATTGTTGGCCATAATAAAAGCCGTTGGGTTGGCATTGCCAATATCTTCACTGGATAAAATGAGCATTCTTCGAGCAATAAATTTCACATCTTCACCACCTTCAATCATTCTTGCGAGCCAATAAACTGCGCCGTTCGGATCACTACCACGAATAGATTTTATAAATGCCGAAACAATATCGTAATGTTGTTCACCTGTCTTGTCATACAAAACTGTATTTTTCTGAACCAATTGCATTACTTTTTCATTGGTAATCAAAATGCGGTCTTCACTCGTTGCGTTTACGACCAGTTCAAAAATATTTAATAGTTTGCGTCCGTCGCCACCAGAAAGTCGTAATAAAGCTTCAGTTTCGGCTAATTCGATATTTTTCGTCTTCAAAAAAGCATCAGTTGTCATAGCGCGATGCAAAAGCGCTTCGAGATCTTGTTTCGAAAAAGCATTCAAAATATAAACCTGACATCTTGACAATAAAGCGGGAATTACTTCAAAACTTGGATTTTCGGTAGTAGCTCCAATCAGTGTAATCCATCCTTTTTCGACGGCAGCCAATAAAGAATCTTGTTGCGATTTACTAAAACGGTGAATCTCATCTATAAACAAAATAGGATTTCGAGCAGTAAATAATCCGCCACTTTGCTTGGCTTTTTCAATCACGTCGCGAATGTCTTTTACACCAGAATTTATCGCACTCAAAATATAAAACGGACGTTTACTTTCTTGGGCAATAATTTGTGCCAAAGTCGTTTTTCCTGTGCCAGGTGGTCCCCAAAAAATGAGCGACGGAATAATTCCCTTCGCAATTTGATGCGTCAACGAGCCGTTTTCGCCAACTAAATGTGACTGACTTATATAATCCTGTAAATTTTGCGGACGAATTCGCTCTGCTAACGGTGCTTCCAATTGATTGTTGATTCGGTTATTTGGTTATTCGTTTAATCGAATAATACAGCTTCAAATTTATGACATTTTTACTTTCAAATTAACAAATAACCGAATAAACAAATAACCAAATAACCTATTTATGACAAAATATCACTAATTTCACTTTGGTAGTATTTTTGACTACAAATCTTTAAATCATTCAATTTTTGAATCTTTAAATTACTAATGAAAGAAACCGATTTCAAATTTTCTGTATCAGTACTAGCATGGCCATTGTATCTTGTGCTATTGCTTTGGTTGGTTTACACTATTGAAATTATTTTTCCGGGTGATTTTTCTCATTTCGGAATCTTGCCAAGAACAGTTTCAGGACTCAAAGGAATAGTGTTGAGTCCGTTTTTACATGGCAATATTATGCATTTATTTAACAATTCACTTCCTTTATTTTTCTTGGTGGCAGCTCTACGTTTCTTTTACCGAAATCAATCTTTGCAAGTTTTGGTTTTGGGTGTTTTGCTTTCAGGATTTGGCACTTGGCTTATAGGAAGAGAAAGTTATCACATTGGCGCCAGCGGATTAATTTATGTTTTGGTGAGTTTTATTTTCTTCAAAGGAATACAATCTAAATATTTCAGATTAGTCGCTTTGTCTTTAGCAATTGTAGTTGTTTACGGCGGAATGATTTGGTTCGTATTTCCTTCGGTAGAGGAAAATATTTCTTGGGAAGGCCATTTGTCAGGATTTATTGCAGGTTATTTATTGTCTTTTTATACCAAAACCGGTGAGTATCAAAAACCTATAAAATACGATTGGGAACGTCCGGATTTCGACCCAAGTCAAGACGAGTTTATGAAGCACTTTGACGAAGATGGAAATTTTGCACCTATTCCGAAAGAAGTTGTAGAAGATGAAATTACTGACGAAGAATTAAAAATAACTAATACATCTGTAGATAATGCAACTGTAGTTTATTTCTACAATGCAAATAAATTATAAGAAAATAATAATTTAAAATGAGTTTTTATAATTTTTTAAAATGTAATCAAGTCCAGTCGCCACAATTTCACCCATAGTTTTACATTTTTTAAACTTCATATCGTGCGTAAATCTTTGAAGCGATTTTTTTAAAGATTCGATATGTTCAATTGGAGCGAGTTCTTCTTTTTTCATGATAGAAATCAATTCTTCAAATCGTGTTTCTTGTCCATGAATTCTTTTTACTGTTGCCGATCGAACTTCTTTTCTGTATTGTTCTATCGAATTTGGTTTAAGCTTGTCGATTACCAATTTTACCATCTGAAAATTTTCTTTGTAAAACTGCGGAAAATATATTTTTATATTGCCTTCATAAGACTGTTGATCGAAATCGATGGGACGAATGCGGAATTCGACATGATCAAAATCATGAATTGGAATAATGACATAATTGTAGGATCTCATGTCACCTAATAATCCAATAATACAACGTTCGTTAAACTTAACAAACTCTTTTGCGATTTGCGATTTTTCGTGTTCGGTACAAGTTGGCAGTATTTTTTTGATGAAAATATCTCCAGGAATCCCAATAATATGCTCCTCGATTAGTGTGTCTTTGTAAACCAAATAATTGATACGGTTTGGAGATAATATTTCTTCTAACTCTAAACCATATATACGGGAAGCATCAGCTTTTTTGATATAAAAATTGGTGAAATTGTCATTCAGGATATTTCTTACTTTTACTCGAAACGGGTTCGAATTTCCAAAAGTACAATAATCTATAGAATCGACATGAAGATAGGGAAGTGTCTTCACATCTCCGTCTGAATGAAGCAAAGTATATATCTTATTTATATTTGCTTCAAGTTCTTGTTGCTCAAATTCTGGGTAATACACGCGATGCCATAAAGTGTCGTTTCCGTCTTTATCTTCTAGATTAATAAAGCCAGAAAAGCGAAGTAAATCATCATAAAAAACGCTGGTTTTTGTAATACGACCATATTTTTCTAAATAATGAAATAATTCATCAGAAATACGATAGTTTTCTTTTCTAAACTTTATTTTGACATCTTTTTGAGCCATAAATTAGTTTTATGAACGTTGGCGAACGGTTTCATAAAGGAATGCGCCACAAGCTACAGAAACATTTAGCGAACCAATAGTTCCGAACATTGGTAACTTAGCTTTTTCATCTACAATTTTTAAAACAGAAGGATTTACACCGCGATCTTCGCTTCCCATAATAATGGCAACTCCTTCGTTTAGTGAAATGTCATAAATATTACTTTCTGTTTTTTCGGTAGCTGCTACGATTTTTATACCAGAAGCTTGTAGTAAGAATACAGCGTCTTTTATATGATCTACTTTGCAAATTGGCACATTAAAAACAGCGCCAGCAGAAGTTTTTACAGTATCTCCGTTTACTGGAGCAGAACCTTGTTTTTGTACAATAATTCCATCAACACCAGTACATTCGGCAGTACGAATAATAGCGCCAAAATTTCTTGCATCAGACAATTGGTCTAAAATAAGGAATAATGGTTTTTTGCCACTTTCTACAACGGTGTCTATTAGTTTTTCTAAATCCTGAAATGTAATAGGAGCAATGGTTGCCACAGCGCCTTGGTGATTGTTAGGAGTTAATCTGTTTAGTTTTTCGACAGGAACATACGAGAAATTGATGCTATTTTTCTTCATCAATTTTTGTAATTCTTGCATCAATTCACTTTGTGCGTCGCTTTGTATAAAGACCTTATCAATTTCTTTTTTAGCATTTATAGCTTCGATAATCGCACGTATTCCAAATATTTGGTTTTCTTTTTCCATGGGGCAAAGATAGTTTTTTTAGACTACTTAGGCAATTAGATTTTAGACAACCTAGATAGTTTAATCGCTAAAAATAATCTAAGTAGTCTAACAATCTAAAATTCTAACAATCTACTTTAAAATCTAGCTTTAAAACTAATATGAACTATCGAATTAGATAGCTTAATAGCTTGCTCTTTCGTGCTTCCATTGGCATAAACTAAATTGAAAAGACCGTTTTTTGTGAGTAGTCCAAATCCGAAGCCCAAACCAATTAAACTGTTCGATGTATTGGAAGATTTGTCTTGGTAATAACCATAATCGATAATGGAATGAATGTAAACATTGGAATTGGCAACATATCTATATTCTGTCAGAATAGAAGTGAAAGTATTGCCTTGTAAACTATTTTCATTAAAACCTCTTATTGAATTGATGCCTCCAAAACGATGCAACTCATTAATAATATAAGAATCACTGTTTAAATAATGATTCAAACTCCGTATGTTAACGATGTTTTTCTTGTTCAAATAAAAATTATGACTCAGGTTTAATTCTGTAAAAACTTGTTTATTGCTGCTGAATTCTAAATCTCTTTTTCCGGTACCAAGTTTAAAATAAATTTGGGTTTTGTCAGGAAATAAATAATCGTCTGGATTGTAAACCGAAAAATCTAAATGCGTCGTAATAAATGAATTTTTGTAATCGCTTATTGTGCTATTATTTGTGTTTTGAATGTCGCTAGATTCGGCACTTTGGTAACCTAAAAAAACTTTGGTATTGTAGTTGAAATAATAGCCCAAATCGATTGCTGTTTGTGTGTTTTGAAACAAACTGTCTTGCTTAAAAATATTTAATTGTGTTTTCAATCCCAATGGACTTTTAAAAATATAAGGAATTTCAATCGCACCATTAAAGGTTTTTTGATCCTTTCCGTCGCTTTTCCAATAAATAGAAATTTTCTCGCCGCCATTCAAAATATTCTGTAACTGCAGGTCGAGATAACCATTTACAATTAGTTTTTTTTGCTCGCCATTGGTAAATCCTATAAAGCCATCAAAAGTATTCGGCTTTGCTTTTTCGAGATACACATACACTTTGGTGGAATCTTTGGTAAACAGAATTTCGGGATATTTTGGCTGGCTTACAAATCTAAATTTTTCAAAATCGGTATATACTTTTTTTAAATTTTCTTGGTTGAAAACTTTCTTTCTGTACAATCTTTTAATTTGTTTTTTGTGGCCTGCAGGAAATTTATCATAACCATTTATTACAATATCGTCGAGCGTTCTAATTTTTTCTGCTGCTAAACTCAAATCGGCAAAAAGTTCGTTATTTTCTTTTTTAAAATTAATGAGCTGCAATCTCGCTAGCGAATACCCTTTCTTTTCTAATAAAAGCAAAGCCGTATTCATAAAGTTTTCGGTTTCAGAAAGTGACATTTTTAGCGAGTTGTTTTTCAAATTTAATAATTCGAAATTTTCACCTATATATATATGTATAAATTTATTTCGCAATCCAAGATTATAATTAAACAAAAAAGTAGAATCATTTACCTTAATCACTTCCTCGTGTTTAGAAGCCAAATAGCCGTTTTGTAATAATTTATCAGAAAAAGAATTTACTTCATCAATAAGCAATTTTGTATTGGTATGTTTCTTAGAGTAAGTCAGCGAATCGATTGTTTTATTTTCCGTTTCGTTGCTTCCTTTTATTTGCAAATAAGAATTTTGTGCCAAAATATTTTGACAAATGAAGATGGTAATAATAGATAAAAGAAATTTCAAATTATTTTTTTTAAGTTTTTTTGGGCGTGATCCCGCTTTTAATGGCGGGGTCTGGCTTTCCGTTCCAAGTCCTCGCACTTCCTTCGTCAGGCTGTGGGCTTTCCGCTTCAATCCCTCACGCGGGCATTCATTAAAATTAAACATTCAAAATTAACTTTAAACATTCAAAAAGAAAAATAGTCTAAATTTTTAATTCAACTATGATGGTCTTTTATCTACCATCTATTTTCTCTCGTTTAGAACTAACGCAAAAAATGCAGAGTTTCTTATTAAAACTCAAAAGTATAAAATAACATTGAAAATTAATGAATTATGATTTGTTTCATCAAAAATATTTTATACATTTGCAACCCCGTAAAAAGCGGGAATTTTATAAACAAGTAATTTTTAGTATTTAATTATGCCAACAATTCAACAATTAGTAAGAATAGGAAGAACCAAAATGACTAAGAAGTCTAAATCGGTTGCCCTAGATTCTTGTCCTCAAAGAAGAGGTGTTTGTACGCGTGTTTACACTACGACTCCAAAAAAACCAAACTCTGCAATGCGTAAAGTTGCGCGTGTACGTTTGACAAATGGTAACGAAGTAAATGCCTACATCCCTGGAGAAGGACACAATCTTCAAGAGCACTCGATAGTATTAGTCAGAGGTGGAAGGGTAAAAGATTTGCCAGGAGTTAGGTATCACATTGTTCGTGGTGCGCTTGATACATCAGGTGTGGCAGGAAGAACACAAAGAAGATCTAAGTACGGAGCAAAACGCCCAAAAGAGGCTAAAAAGTAATTTTTAAAAACTTTTAAGAAAAAGAAATGAGAAAAAGAGCGGCAAAGAAAAGACCACTTTTACCAGATCCAAGGTTTAATGACCAACTGGTAACGCGTTTTGTGAACAACTTAATGTGGGATGGTAAGAAATCAACAGCTTTCAAAGTGTTTTATGATGCAATGGATATCGTAGAAGCTAAGAAGCAAGATCAAGAAAAATCGTCAGTAGATATCTGGAAAGATGCGCTTACAAACGTTATGCCTCACGTAGAAGTACGTAGTCGTAGAGTAGGTGGAGCAACATTCCAAATTCCTATGCAAATTCGTCCAGATAGAAAAATTTCTATGGCGATGAAATGGATGATTCTTTATTCAAGAAGAAGGAATGAAAAATCTATGGCTCAAAAGTTAGCTTCAGAAGTTTTAGCTGCGGCTAAAGAAGAAGGAGCTGCTGTAAAAAAGAGAATGGATACTCACAAAATGGCAGAAGCTAACAAGGCTTTCTCTCACTTTAGATTTTAATTCTTAAGAAATGGCTAGAGAACTTAAATATACAAGAAATATAGGAATCGCTGCTCATATTGATGCTGGTAAAACAACAACAACAGAGCGTATCTTATTTTATACAGGAAAATCACACAAAATTGGTGAAGTGCACGATGGTGCTGCAACAATGGACTGGATGGCGCAAGAGCAAGAAAGAGGTATTACAATTACATCGGCAGCTACAACTTGTGAATGGAATTTCCCAACTACTCAAGGTAAAATGTTGCCAGAAACATTGCCTTATCACTTTAATATTATCGATACCCCAGGACACGTTGACTTTACAGTTGAAGTAAACCGTTCTTTGCGTGTACTTGATGGTTTGGTTTTCTTATTTAGTGCTGTTGATGGTGTTGAGCCTCAATCGGAAACTAACTGGAGATTGGCTGATCAATACAGAGTGCCACGTATCGGTTTTGTTAATAAAATGGATAGACAAGGTTCTAACTTTTTGATGGTATGTCAACAAGTAAGAGATATGTTAAAATCTAACGCAGTTGCAATCACTTTGCCAATTGGTGAAGAAAATGATTTCAAAGGTGTTGTCGATTTAGTAAAAAACCAAGCTATTGTATGGGACGACGCTGGAATGGGAGCAACTTATGAAGTTGTAGATATTCCTGCTGAAATGCTAGACGAAGTTAAAGAATACAGAGACATTCTTATTGAGGCAGTAGCTGATTATGATGAGAATTTACTTGATAAGTATATGGAGAATCCAGAATCTATTACAGAGGAGGAAATCAATATAGCTTTGAGAGCAGCCGTAATGGATATGGCTATCATTCCAATGATTGCTGGATCTTCTTTCAAAAACAAAGGAGTTCAATTCATGTTAGATGCTGTTTGTAAATATTTACCTTCTCCTATGGATAAAGAAGGTATCGAAGGGATTCATCCTGATGATGCTGAATTATTAGAAGAAGATCAAACTAAAATTTTGCGTAAGCCAGATGTTAAAGAGCCATTCGCTGCTTTAGCATTTAAAATTGCTACCGACCCATTCGTAGGTCGTTTAGCTTTCTTCCGTGCTTATTCTGGTCGTTTAGACGCAGGTTCGTATGTTTTAAATACTCGTTCTGGTAATAAAGAAAGAATTTCTCGTATCTATCAAATGCACGCTAACAAACAAAATCCAATCGAATATATCGAAGCTGGAGATATTGGAGCGGCAGTTGGATTTAAAGATATCAAAACTGGAGATACATTGTGTGATGAAAAACACCCAATCATTCTTGAGTCTATGAAATTCCCTGCGCCAGTAATTGGTATTGCAATCGAGCCTAAAACAAAAGCTGACGTAGATAAAATGGGTATGGCTTTAGCTAAATTAGCTGAAGAGGATCCTACATTTACAGTTAGAACTGATGAGGCTTCAGGGCAAACTATTATCTCAGGAATGGGTGAGCTTCACTTAGATATTCTTGTTGATAGAATGCGTCGTGAATTCAAAGTTGAAGTAAACCAAGGTGAGCCTCAAGTTGAATACAAAGAAGCATTTACAAGATCTGCAACACACAGAGAAACTTACAAAAAACAATCTGGAGGTCGTGGTAAATTCGGTGATATCGTATTTACATTAGAGCCTGCTGATTTAGTTGACGGTAAAGCTCCTGTTGGATTACAGTTTATTAATGCAGTAAAAGGTGGTAACGTTCCTAAAGAATATATTCCATCTGTAGAAAAAGGTTTCCGTGAAGCTATGAAAACTGGTCCTCTTGCAGGATACCAAGTAGATAGTTTAAAAGTAACTTTAACTGACGGATCTTTTCACCCAGTCGATTCAGATGCACTTTCTTTTGAACTTGCAGCAAGAATGGGTTATAGAGAAGTAGCTAAAGCTGCTGGAGCAATTGTTCTTGAGCCAATCATGAAAATGGAAGTTATTACACCTGAAGAAAACATGGGAGATATCGTTGGTGATATCAATCGTCGTAGAGGTCAAGTGAATGACATGGGTGACAGAAATGGTGCTAAAACAATCAAGGCTGATGTGCCTTTATCAGAAATGTTCGGTTATGTAACAACGTTAAGAACATTGTCATCTGGTAGAGCAACTTCAACAATGGAGTTTTCACACTATGCAGAAACACCTTCTAATATTTCAGAAGCGGTAATTAAAAAAGCAAAAGGTAACGCCTAATTCTTAAGAAAATGAGTCAAAAAATCAGAATAAAATTGAAATCTTACGATCATATGTTGGTAGACAAGTCTGCTGAAAAGATTGTAAAAACTGTAAAAAGTACAGGTGCTGTTGTAACTGGTCCAATTCCGTTGCCAACTCACAAAAAACTTTTCACTGTATTACGTTCTCCACACGTTAACAAAAAAGCGAGAGAGCAATTTGAAGTGATGTCATATAAGAGATTAATTGATATTTATTCTTCTTCATCAAAAACAATTGACGCTCTAATGAAATTAGAGTTGCCTTCAGGAGTTGAAGTAGAGATAAAAGTCTAATTAGTTAGATAAAAAAGTATTTAGGGATTAAGTTTTGATAATCAAAACTTAATCCCTACTTTTGCACACTCAAAAAATAATAAGTAGTAATTATAATTAATTAAATATGTCTGGGTTAATCGGAAGAAAAATTGGCATGACTAGCATCTTTGACGAGAACGGGAAGAATATTCCTTGTACTGTTATTGAAGCAGGACCATGCGTAGTTACCCAAGTCAGAACCATTGGTGTTGACGGGTATGAGGCCTTGCAACTTGGTTTCGATGACAAAAACGAGAAACACTCCACTAAAGCTGACTTAGGTCATGCTAAAAAAGCTGGAACTGTAGCTAAGAAAAAAGTCGTTGAATTCCAAGATTTTGTAAGTGAGCACAAATTAGGAGATGTTATCTCTGTTGATTTATTCTCAGAAGGAGAATTTGTAGATGTACAAGGTGTATCTAAAGGTAAGGGTTTCCAAGGTGTAGTTAAACGTCACGGTTTTGGTGGTGTTGGACAAGCAACTCACGGACAACACAACCGTTTAAGAGCGCCAGGATCTGTAGGGGCTTCTTCTTATCCATCTAGAGTATTCAAAGGAATGCGAATGGCTGGAAGAATGGGTGGAGATAATGTAAAAGTACAAAATCTAAGAGTTTTAAAAGTAGTAGCTGAAAAGAACCTACTTGTTATTAAGGGATGTATTCCTGGTTGTAACAACTCTTACGTAATCATTCAGAAGTAATGGAAGTAAAAGTTTTAAATATCAACGGAAAAGAAACTGGCAGAAAAGTTCAACTATCTGATTCAGTTTTCGCAATCGAGCCTAATAAGCACGCAGTATATCTTGATGTTAAGCAATACTTAGCAAATCAAAGACAAGGAACTCACAAAGCTAAAGAAAGAGCTGAAGTTGCTGGAAGTACTCGTAAGATAAAAAAACAAAAAGGAACTGGAACTGCTCGTGCGGGTAGTGCAAAGAATCCATTGTTTAAAGGTGGAGGTAGAGTTTTTGGTCCACGTCCAAGAAGTTATTCATTCAAATTGAATAAATCTGTAAAACGTTTGGCTAGAAGATCAGCCTTTTCAATCAAAGCACAAGAAGCAAATATTATAGTATTAGAAGACTTCACATTCGAAGCTCCAAACACTAAAAATTTCATTAATGTTTTGAAAGCGTTAGGGTTAGAAGATAAAAAATCATTGTTCGTGTTGGGTGATTCAAATAAAAATGTATATTTGTCGTCACGTAATTTAAAAGCGTCTAATGTGTTAACTAACTCAGAATTAAGTACTTATGCGATATTAAACGCAAATAATTTAGTTCTTTTAGAAGGATCTTTAGAAGGAATTGAAGAAAATTTAAGCAAATAATAGGCCATGAGTATCATAATTAAACCTATCGTAACAGAAAAAATGACCAAAGCAGGTGAAGTATTCAACCGTTTTGGCTTCGTTGTAGACAAAAAAGCAAACAAAGTGCAAATTAAGAAAGCTGTTGAGGCTGCTTATGGTGTTAAAGTTGTTGATGTAAATACAATGAACGTACGCCCAGATAGATCTACTAAATACACAAAAAGTGGATTGATTACTGGAAAAACAAATGCTTACAAAAAAGCAATTGTTCAAGTACAAGAAGGAGAAACAATCGATTTTTACAACAATATCTAATAGAATAAGATGTCAGTAAGAAAATTAAAACCTATTACCCCGGGTCAGCGTTTTAGAGTTGTTAATGGTTTTGACGCCATTACAACTGATAAGCCGGAGCGTTCATTGATCGCACCGATAAAAAACTCAGGCGGTAGAAATAGTCAAGGAAAGATGACCATGCGTTATACGGGTGGTGGTCACAAGCAGCGTTATCGTATTATCGATTTCAAGAGAACTAAAGATGGGATTCCAGCTTCAGTAAAATCTATCGAATACGATCCAAACAGAACTGCATTTATCGCTTTATTAGCTTATGCTGATGGAGAGAAAACATATATTATTGCTCAAAACGGATTGCAAGTTGGTCAAAAAGTAGTTTCAGGAGAAGGTTCAGCGCCAGAAATTGGAAATACATTACCATTAAGCAAAATTCCATTAGGAACTGTAATATCTTGTATCGAGTTACGTCCAGGTCAAGGAGCAGTTATTGCTCGTTCAGCTGGAACATTTGCTCAGTTAATGGCAAGAGACGGGAAATACGCAACAATTAAAATGCCTTCAGGTGAAACAAGATTAATCTTGCTTACTTGTTCAGCGACTATTGGAGCTGTATCTAACTCTGATCATCAATTAATTGTATCTGGAAAAGCAGGTAGAACTAGATGGTTAGGTAGAAGACCAAGAACAAGACCAGTTGCAATGAACCCTGTCGATCACCCAATGGGTGGTGGTGAAGGACGTTCTTCAGGAGGTCACCCACGTTCTAGAAATGGTATCCCAGCTAAAGGTTATAGAACTCGTTCTAAGAAAAACCCAAGTAACAAGTATATTGTAGAACGTAGAAAGAAATAATAAGATATGGCACGTTCATT
Source organism: Flavobacterium swingsii (assembly GCF_900111965.1). Taxonomy (GTDB): domain Bacteria; phylum Bacteroidota; class Bacteroidia; order Flavobacteriales; family Flavobacteriaceae; genus Flavobacterium; species Flavobacterium swingsii. The sequence continues at coordinate 60,510 of NZ_FOJT01000005.1, forward strand.
AAAAAAAGGACCTTTCGTACACTATAAATTAGACAAGAAAGTTCAAGAAAATATTGCAGGTGGAAACAAAGGTGTTGTAAAGACTTGGTCTCGCGCATCTATGATTACTCCAGATTTCGTAGGTCAAACTATTGCAGTTCACAACGGTCGTCAATTCGTACCAGTTTATGTTACTGAAAATATGGTAGGTCACAAATTAGGAGAATTTTCACCAACAAGATCGTTTAGAGGTCACGCTGGAGCAAAAAATAAAGGTAAAAAATAAGAAGCAATGGGAGTTCGTAAAAGAGAAACAGCAGACGCAAGAAAAGAGGCTAATAAGTCTTTAGCCTTCGCAAAGTTAAATAACTGCCCTACTTCACCTAGAAAAATGCGCTTAGTTGCGGACTTGGTAAGAGGTCAGAAAGTGGATAGAGCACTTAATATATTAAGATTTAGCTCTAAAGAAGCTTCAAGAAAATTAGAAAAATTGGTTTTATCTGTTATTGCCAACTGGCAAGCAAAAAACCCTGACGCTAATATGGAAGAAGCAGGCTTATTTGTAAAAACTATCACTGTTGATGGTGGAATGATGTTAAAAAGACTTCGTCCAGCGCCACAAGGTAGAGCACACAGAATTAGAAAACGTTCTAATCACGTAACAATCGTGTTAGGATCTATTAATAACACACAAGCAAATTAATAAAGATGGGACAAAAGACAAATCCAATTGGAAATAGACTTGGTATCATCAGAGGATGGGACTCTAACTGGTATGGTGGTAATGACTACGGTGATAAAATCGCTGAAGACTACAAAATCAGAAAGTATATCCACGCTCGTTTATCAAAAGCTAGTGTATCAAAAGTAATCATCGAGAGAACTTTAAAACTTGTAACCGTTACTATCACTACAGCTAGACCTGGTATTATTATCGGAAAAGGTGGACAAGAGGTAGACAAGTTGAAAGAAGAACTTAAGAAAGTTACTGACAAAGAGGTTCAAATAAACATCTTTGAAATCAAAAGACCTGAACTAGATGCATTTTTAGTTGCTACTAGCATTTGTCGTCAAATTGAAAGCCGTATCTCATACAGAAGAGCAATCAAAATGGCAATCGCAGCCTCTATGCGTATGAATGCAGAAGGAATTAAAGTTTTAATTTCTGGTCGTTTGAATGGTGCTGAAATGGCACGTTCAGAAGGTTTCAAAGAAGGAAGAGTTCCTTTATCAACTTTCAGAGCCGATATTGATTATGCTTTGGCTGAAGCACATACTACTTACGGTAGAATGGGTATCAAAGTATGGATCATGAAAGGTGAAGTTTATGGAAAAAGAGATCTTTCTCCGCTTGCAGGCATGGACAAAAAACAAGCTGGTCAAGGTGGTGGTAAAGGTGGAGATTCTCCAAGAGGCGATAGAAAACCTTTTAATAAAGGTGGAAAACCAGACGCTCGTAAAAGAAAGTAATTTTTAAAATTTAAAGAAAAATGTTACAGCCTAAAAGAACAAAATACCGTAAGGTACAGAAAGGTAAAATGAAAGGAAATTCTCAAAGAGGACATGAACTTTCAAATGGAATGTTTGGAATTAAATCTGTTCATGAAGATGGTATGTTTTTAACATCACGTCAAATCGAAGCTGCACGTATTGCTGCAACTCGTTTTATGAAAAGAGAAGGTCAATTATGGATCAAAATATTCCCAGACAAACCAATAACAAAGAAGCCTCTTGAAGTACGTATGGGTAAAGGTAAAGGTGCAGTTGAATACTGGGCTGCTGTTGTTAAACCAGGAAGAATTATGTTTGAAGTTGGAGGAGTACCTTTGTCAGTTGCAAAAGAGGCGTTACGTCTTGCAGCACAAAAACTTCCATGTAAAACTAAATTCGTCGTTGCTAGAGATTTCGAAGCATAATAAATATAATTATGAAACAATTAGAAATTAAAGATCTATCTGCTGCTGAGTTACAAGCTAAATTAGTTCAGTTAAAGAAAATGTATAACGATATAAAAATCGCACATGCAATTTCGCCAATCGAGAACCCACTTCAAATAAGAAGTTTAAGACGTTCAGTTGCAAGAATTGCCACTGAAATTAGCAAAAGAGAGCTACTATAATTTGTATTCTGCTAAAGATGGAAGATAAAAGAAATTTAAGAAAAGAAAGAATTGGTGTTGTTACTTCAGACAAAATGGATAAATCTATTGTTGTTGCACAAGTAACTAGAGTAAAACACCCATTATACGGTAAGTTCGTGTTAAAAACAAAGAAATTTGTAGCACACGACGAAACAAACGACTGTAACGTTGGAGATACAGTAAAGATCATGGAAACAAGACCTTTATCTAAATCTAAATGTTGGAGACTAGTTGAAATCATTGAAAGAGCTAAATAATTATGGTACAACAAGAATCAAGACTAAGAGTCGCAGATAACACAGGAGCAAAAGAAGTTTTGACTATCCGTGTATTAGGTGGTACCAAAAGAAGGTATGCATCTGTTGGAGATAAAATTGTAGTTTCAATCAAAGATACTGCTCCTAACGGAAGCGTTAAAAAGGGGTCAGTTTCAACTGCAGTTGTTGTACGTACTAAAAAAGAAGTGAGAAGAGCCGATGGTTCTTATATCCGTTTCGATGACAATGCATGTGTTCTTTTGAATGCTGCAGGAGAAATGAGAGGAACTCGTGTTTTTGGTCCAGTTGCAAGAGAACTTCGTGAAAAACAATTCATGAAAATTGTATCATTAGCGCCAGAGGTGCTTTAATTATTTATTAAGATGATAAAGTTAAAAATAAAAACAGGAGATATCGTTAGAGTTATTGCTGGAGACCACAAAGGTGCTGAAGGTAAAGTTGTAAAGGTAGATCGTGAGAAAAATAAAGCGATCGTTGAAGGTGTAAACATGGTTTCGAAACATACTAAACCAAGTGCAAAAAGCCCTCAAGGTGGTATCGTTAAGAAAGAAGCTCCTATCCAAATATCTAACATTTCTCTAATAGATCCTAAAACTAAGGAAGCTACAAGAGTAGGAATTAGAGTTGAAGGAGATAAGAAAGTAAGATTTTCAAAAAAATCTAATCAAGTACTATAGTAATGGCTTATATACCTAGACTAAAAGAAGAATATAAGAGTAGAGTTATCTCTGCTCTTACGGAAGAATTCGGTTACAAAAACGTAATGCAAGTTCCAAAACTTGAAAAAATCGTGATTAGTAAAGGAGTTGGTGCGGCAGTATCAGACAAGAAATTGATTGATTATGCTGTAGAAGAGTTAACGAAAATTACTGGACAAAAAGCGGTAGCTACTATCTCTAAAAAAGACGTTGCGTCTTTTAAATTGAGAAAAGGAATGCCAATTGGAGCTAAAGTAACACTTCGTGGAGAAAGAATGTATGAATTCTTAGACAGATTAGTTACTTCATCTTTACCACGTGTAAGAGATTTTAGTGGTATTAAAGCTACAGGTTTCGACGGAAGAGGAAATTACAACTTAGGTGTTCTTGAGCAAATTATCTTTCCAGAAATTGATATTGATAAAGTGAATAAAATCTCAGGTATGGATATTACTTTCGTAACATCTGCTGCTACAGACAAAGAAGCAAAGTCATTATTAACTGAATTGGGTTTACCATTTAAAAAGAACTAAGACATGGCTAAAGAATCAATGAAAGCCCGTGAGGTAAAAAGAGAAAATACGGTAGCTAAATATGCTGAGAAAAGAAAAGCTTTGAAAGAAGCTGGAGATTTCGTAGGTTTGCAAAAATTACCGAAGAATGCTTCACCAGTTCGTTTGCACAATCGTTGTAAATTAACAGGAAGACCAAGAGGGTATATGCGTCAATTCGGTCTTTCACGTGTTACATTTCGTGAAATGGCAAACAACGGATTGATACCTGGAGTTAAAAAAGCTTCTTGGTAAAATTCAATTAGAATTTCAAATTACGAATTTGAATTAAATCGAATTCGTAATTTGATATTTTTAATTAAACAAGTATAAACTGGTTAAAGGTTCGTTTGATGAGTATCATACTGAAAACCATAACCGCAAATTGATACATAATGTATACAGATCCAATTGCAGATTATCTTACGAGAGTTAGAAATGCAGCGAAAGCAAACCACAAAGTGGTTGAGATTCCAGCATCTAACATGAAGAAAGAGATCACAAAGATTTTATTCGATCAAGGATATATCTTAAGTTACAAATTTGAAGACAACGCTGTTCAGGGTTCAATCAAAATCGCTCTAAAGTACGACAAAGTTACTAAAGAGTCAGTAATCAGAGATATCCAAAGAATTAGTAAACCAGGTTTACGTAAGTATTCAGGTTCTTCTACAATCCCAAGAATCCTTAACGGATTAGGAATTGCTATAGTTTCAACTTCAAAAGGTCTTATGACTGGGAAACAAGCTAAGCAACTCAATGTTGGTGGAGAAGTAATTTGTTACGTATACTAATAATAGACTACTAGAAATGTCAAGAATAGGTAAAAATCCAATTGCAATTCCTGCTGGAGTAACTGTAGAAATCAATGATTCTATCGTTACCGTAAAAGGAAAATTAGGGCAACTTACGCAAAGCTATACCAACAATGTAACTGTAAAGTTAGAAGATGGTCAAGTTTTAGTAGAAAGAGCTGCTGATAGCAAACAAGAAAGAGCTCAACACGGATTGTATAGAGCTTTAATCAATAACATGGTTGCTGGTGTATCTACTGGTTTTACAAAAGAGTTAGAACTTGTTGGAGTAGGTTATAGAGCGTCTAATCAAGGTCAAAAACTTGATTTAGCTTTAGGATTTTCTCACAACATCGTTTTAGAAATTGCATCTGAAGTTACTTTAGAAACAATATCTGAAAAAGGAAAAAACCCAATTGTAAAATTAACTTCATTCGATAAACAACTTTTAGGTCAAGTGGCTGCGAAAATTAGAGGTTTCCGCAAACCAGAACCATACAAAGGAAAAGGGGTTAAATTCGTAGGTGAAGTATTAAGAAGAAAAGCAGGTAAATCAGCTTAAAAATTAAGATTATGTCATTAACAAAATCTGATAGAAGACAGAGAATACAGTACAGAATTAGAAAGATTGTTAGCGGAACTGCTGCAAGACCTCGTTTATCTGTATTCAGAAGTAACAAAGAAATTTATGCTCAACTTATTGACGATGTAAACGGTGTAACACTGGCTACAGCATCATCACGTGAGAAAGGTGTAAACACAGGTACTAAAATTGAAGTTGCAATTGCAGTTGGGAAACTAATTGGAGAAACAGCTTTAAAAGCAGGTATCGATACAGTTACTTTCGATAGAGGTGGTTATTTATACCACGGTCGTGTGAAATCATTAGCAGAAGGTGCGAGAGCAGCCGGATTAAAATTCTAAGAAATTATGTATCATAAATACAAAAACGTAGAGTTAGTAAAACCAAGTGGTCTTGAATTAAAAGACCGTCTGGTAAGTGTAAATCGTGTTACTAAAGTTACAAAAGGTGGTAGAGCTTTCGGTTTTTCTGCTATTGTAGTTGTAGGCGACGAGAACGGAGTGGTAGGACACGGACTAGGAAAATCTAAAGATGTTTCTGAAGCAATTGCGAAAGCAGTAGAAGATGCTAAGAAAAATTTAGTGAAAATTCCTTTAAGTGGACAATCAGTTCCTCACGAACAAAAAGGTAAATTTGGTGGAGCAAGAGTATTTTTAATGCCAGCTTCCCATGGTACTGGAGTAATTGCAGGTGGTGCCGTTCGTTCGGTACTTGAATCTGTAGGTATTCACGATGTATTATCAAAATCTCAAGGATCTTCTAATCCACACAATGTGGTAAAAGCAACTTTCGATGCATTATTGCAAATGAGAAGCGCTTACACAGTGTCAAGACAAAGAGGAATTTCATTAGAGAAAGTATTTAAAGGTTAATTCAAGGAAATTATGGCTAAATTATTAGTAAAACAAGTTAGAAGCAAAATCAACTGTCCACTTGATCAAAAAAGAGGATTAGAAGCTTTGGGTCTACGTAAAATGGGTCAAGTTGTAGAGCATGATTCAAATCCAACTATCCTTGGGATGATAAACAAAGTTAAACACTTAGTTTCTGTAGAAGAAGCTAAATAACCAAACACTGTTATGAATTTAAGTAATTTACAACCAGCTGAAGGTTCAACACATAATCAAAATAAAAGATTAGGTAGAGGAGAAGGTTCTGGAAAAGGTGGTACTTCTGCAAGAGGTCACAAAGGAGCAAAATCTCGTTCTGGGTATTCTAAAAAGATTGGTTTTGAAGGAGGGCAAATGCCACTTCAAAGACGTGTGCCTAAGTTTGGTTTCACAAACATCAATAGAATTGAGTATCAAGGTGTAAATCTTGACAATCTTCAATTACTTGTTGATAACGGAATTGTTACTGATACTGTTGATATGACAGTATTTATTACAAGCCGTTTGGCTACTAAAACTGAAGTTGTTAAAATTTTAGGTAGAGGTGAGCTTAAAGCAAAATTAAAAGTTAGTGCACATAAATTTACTGCTACTGCAAAAGCTGCTATTGAAGCTGCTGGTGGAGAAGCGATAGAATTGTAATTTTCTAAACGATGAAAAAACTTATTGAATCGTTTTTAAGCGTTTGGAAAATTGAGGAACTAAAAAACAGAATCCTAATTACATTAGGATTTCTGTTGGTTTATCGTTTTGGAGCACAGGTTCCGTTGCCAGGTATTGATGTAACTAAATTGGGAAATTTAACAAATCAAACTGATAAAGGAATTGGATGGTTAATAGACGTATTTACAGGAGGAGCTTTTTCACAAGCCTCTGTATTTGCGCTAGGAATCATGCCATACATTTCTGCTTCGATTGTTGTTCAGTTAATGGGAATTGCGATTCCTTATTTGCAAAAACTTCAAAAAGAAGGAGAAAGTGGTAGAAAAAAAATGAACCAAATTACAAGATGGTTAACTATTGGTATTACACTAGTTCAAGGTCCTGGTTATATTTATAATCTATACAGAACTTTACCACAAGATGCATTTTTGTTAGGAAATTCTCCAGCATTTATTTTCTCTTCAGTAATAATATTAGCTACAGGAACAATTTTTGCAATGTGGTTAGGTGAAAAAATCACTGATAAAGGAATAGGTAATGGTATTTCATTATTGATTATGGCAGGGATTCTTGCTAGAATGCCTCAAGCATTTATTCAAGAATTTTCATCTGTAACAACAAATAATACTGGAGGAATAATGTTAATTGTTCTTGAAATTATTCTTTGGTTATTGGTAATTATTGGTTGTATCTTAATAGTTATGGCAGTTCGTAGGATACCAGTTCAGTACGCTCGTCGTTCTGTAACAGGAGATTTAGAGCAAGATTTGCTAGGTGGAGACAGACAATTTATCCCATTAAAACTAAATGCTTCAGGAGTTATGCCAATCATTTTTGCACAAGCAATTATGTTTATACCAGCTGCGGTTGCAGGATTATCAAAATCTGAAACAGCACAATCATTAGCTTCAAGATTTCAAAATGTATTTGGTTGGGAGTATAATTTATTATTTGCTTTGTTAATCGTTATTTTTACGTACTTTTACACCGCAATTACAGTTCCGACTAATAAAATGGCAGATGATTTAAAAAGAAGCGGTGGATTTATACCAGGTGTTAAGCCAGGTGTCGAAACTGCAGATTTTTTAGATCATATTATGTCTTTGATTACATTTCCAGGATCATTATGTCTTGCTTTACTTGCTGTGTTCCCAGCTATTGTAGTAAGTGTAATGGATGTTCAAGCACAATGGGCACATTTCTTCGGAGGTACATCATTATTAATTATGGTTGGTGTTGTAATAGACACTGTTCAGCAAATCAATTCATATTTGTTAAACAAACATTATGATGGTTTAATGAAAAGTGGTAAAAACAGAAAAGCAATAGCTTAATATGGCAAAACAATCAGCAATAGAACAAGACGGAGCTATCATCGAAGCATTATCAAATGCGATGTTCCGTGTTGAATTAGAAAATGGGCATATCGTTATTGCTCACATTTCAGGAAAAATGCGAATGCATTACATCAAATTATTACCTGGTGATAAAGTGAAACTTGAAATGAGTCCTTACGATTTGTCAAAAGCAAGAATTACTTATAGATACTAAAAAATGAAAGTAAGAGCATCAGTAAAAAAGAGAAGTCCCGAGTGCAAAATTGTACGTAGAAAAGGGAGATTGTACGTTATTAACAAAAAGAATCCTAGATTTAAACAAAGACAAGGATAATTATGGCAAGAATAGCAGGGGTAGATATTCCCAAAAATAAGAGAGGTGTCATTGCATTAACCTATATCTTCGGAGTAGGTAGAAGCAGAGCTATTGAGGTTTTAGAAAAAGCTCAAGTTAGCCAAGACAAAAAAGTACAAGATTGGAATGATGACGAAATCGGTGGTATCCGTGAGGCAGTTTCTTTTTATAAAATTGAAGGAGAATTGCGTTCAGAAGTTTCATTAAACATCAAACGTTTAATGGATATCGGATGTTACAGAGGAATCCGTCATAGATCTGGGCTTCCATTAAGAGGTCAAAGAACTAAGAACAATTCTAGAACTAGAAAAGGTAAAAGAAAAACTGTTGCGAACAAGAAAAAAGCAACTAAATAATAAGTAGTATGGCTAAGGCAAGTACAAAAAAACGTAAAGTTATAGTAGAGTCAACAGGCGAAGCTCATATTAGTGCAACTTTTAACAACATCATCATTTCGTTAACAAACAAAAAAGGTGAAGTTGTTTCTTGGTCGTCAGCTGGTAAAATGGGCTTTAGAGGTTCTAAAAAGAACACTCCGTATGCTGCTCAAATGGCTGCTGAAGATTGTTCTAAAGTAGCGATGGAAGCTGGTATGAAAAAAGTGAAAGTATATGTAAAAGGACCAGGAAACGGGCGTGAGTCTGCTATTCGTTCTTTGCACAATGCTGGAATTGAAGTAACAGAGATTATCGATGTTACACCACTTCCTCACAACGGATGTCGTCCTCCAAAAAGACGTAGAGTATAATTTTATAGTAGTAAGTATAATAGGTAGAATTTAAGATTATCGAAGGATATGACCTGAATTCATAATCTCTACCTTAATTAAATTTTTAGAAATGGCAAGATATACTGGTCCAAGTACAAGAATAGCTCGTAAATTTGGCGAAGCTATTTTCGGAGATGATAAATCATTCGAAAAAAGAAATTACCCACCCGGACAACACGGGATGGCTAAAAAAAGAGGAAAAAAATCTGAATTTGCTATCCAGTTAATGGAAAAACAAAAAGCTAAATATTCTTACGGAATTTTAGAAAAACAATTCAGAGGTTTATTTAAAAAAGCTGCAGCTTCTAAAGGTGTAACTGGTGAAATCCTTTTACAACTATGTGAAGCGCGTTTAGATAACGTAGTTTACAGAATGGGTATTGCTCCAACTAGAAGAGCAGCAAGACAAATCGTTTCTCACAGACACGTGACTGTAAACGGTGAACTTGTAAATGTACCTTCATACCATTTAAAACCTGGTGACAAAGTTGCTGTTCGTGAAAAATCTAAATCATTAGAAGCTATCGACCGTTCTTTATCAAATTCAAGTCATGTTTATGAGTGGATTACTTGGAATACTGCACAAATGGAAGGAACTTTTGTTTCTGTTCCTGCAAGATTGCAAATTCCAGAAAACATTAAAGAACAACTAATCGTCGAATTGTACAACAAATAATAATTGACATCAGTCTTATAATTTATGGCATTATTTAATTTTCAGAAGCCCGATAAAGTTATCATGATCGATTCAACCGATTTTGAAGGTAAGTTTGAATTCAGACCTTTAGAACCTGGTTACGGATTAACAGTTGGTAACGCACTTAGAAGAGTTTTACTTTCTGCTTTAGAAGGTTACGCAATCACATCTATCCGTATAGAAGGTGTAGATCACGAATTCTCAACTATTTCTGGAGTTGTTGAAGATGTTACAGAAATTATCCTTAATCTTAAACAAGTACGTTTCAAACGTCAAATTGAAGATATAGATAACGAATCTGTTACACTAGCAATCTCAGGAAAAAATCAAATTACTGCTGGTGATTTCCAAAAATATATTTCTGGATTTCAAGTATTAAACCCAGAATTGGTAATTTGTAACTTGGATAGTAAAGTGAACCTTAACATGGAAATGACTATCGAAAAAGGTAGAGGATATGTTCCAGCTGAGGAAAACAAAAAACAAAATGCTGCAATTGGTACTATTTTTACCGATTCTATCTTTACACCAGTAAAGAATGTGAAGTATGCAATTGAAAACTTCCGTGTAGAGCAAAAAACAGATTATGAAAAATTAGTTTTTGAAATAAAAACTGACGGATCTATTAATCCAAAAGACGCCCTTACTGAAGCTGCAAAAGTATTAATTCACCATTTCATGTTGTTTTCTGACGAAAGAATTACACTTGAAGCTGATGAAATAGCTCAAACAGAATCTTATGACGAAGAGTCATTACATATGAGACAATTGCTTAAAACTAAGCTTGTTGATATGGATCTTTCTGTAAGAGCATTAAATTGCTTAAAAGCAGCTGAAGTTGATACATTAGGAGACTTAGTATCATTCAACAAAAATGACTTAATGAAATTCCGTAATTTTGGTAAAAAATCTTTAACAGAACTAGACGAACTAGTAGCTATTAAAAATTTAACCTTCGGAATGGATTTAGCGAAATACAAATTAGATAAAGAATAAATTACTTCATATTTTGCTCTCCAAAGAGGATTGAAGCAAGATGAAGGTTTAAAAAAATAGTCATGAGACACGGAAAAAAATTCAATCACTTAAGCAGACAAAAAGGTCACAGAGCAGCAATGCTTGCAAATATGGCTTGTTCTCTAATCGAGCACAAACGTATTAACACTACTGTCGCTAAAGCAAAAGCGCTTAAACAATTTGTTGAGCCGCTTATAACAAAATCTAAAGACGATACAACTCACAATCGTCGTATATGTTTCGCTTACTTACGTAGCAAATATGCAGTAACTGACTTGTTCAGAGACGTAGCAGCTAAAGTAGGTGATCGTCCAGGAGGATACACACGTATTATCAAATTAGGTAATCGTTTAGGAGATAATGCTGATATGGCAATGATCGAATTAGTAGACTTTAACGAACTATACAACGGTGGTAAGAAAGAAGAAGTGAAAACTAAAAGCCGTCGTGGTGGAAAAGCTAAAAAAGCTGAACCAACTACTGATGCTGCAGCTGACACAACTGAAGAAACTACTGATAGTGCAGAATAATATGACATTCAGTTCATAAATATTAAGGATAAACTTTTACTAGTTTATCCTTTTTTTTTGAAGCGAATTGTTCGGGCTTTACCAGTAAATCATATTCCTGCTGTCGTTACAATCTCGCCAAGAAAAATGACGAGGATTTTCACTTCCATCAGGGCTAAAGAGTAAATTATTCGAATACTTGGAAATATATTCCTTAATCGATTGAATACAGTTTAAGAAAAAAACTTTATTTTTGCACCACAACTAAACAATACAATGCAACACACAACAAAACAAGCAGCAATTTTATTACTAAGCGACGGAACCATTTTTCACGGAAAATCAATCGGAATAAGCGGAACTACATTTGGAGAAGTATGTTTCAATACAGGAACAACAGGTTATCAAGAAATATTTACCGACCCATCATATTTTGGACAAATCATGGTTGCTACCAATGCGCACATAGGAAACTACGGAGTAAATAAAGACGAAATAGAATCGGATAGAATCATGATTTCAGGATTAGTTTGCAAGAATTTCTCAGATTTTCATTCTCGTCCAGACTCAGAAAGTAACCTATTTGATTATTTCAAAAAACAAAATCTAGTTTGCATTTCCGATGTAGATACACGAGCACTCGTGAGTTATATCCGTGACAACGGCGCTATGAATTCCGTAATTTCAACCGACGGAACTTCAATCGAAGAACTTAAAAAGCAATTAGCTCAAATCCCAGACATGAAAGGATTAGAGTTGGCATCAAAAGTATCTACAAAAACACCCTATTTTTATGGAAATGAAAATGCAAAATATAAAATCTCAGCTTTAGATTTAGGAATAAAAACCAATATACTTCGTAATCTAGCAAAAAGAGATTGTTACATCAAAGTATTTCCATACAATACAAGTTATCAAGAATTAAAAGCTTTTGCTCCAGATGGTTATTTTTTGTCCAATGGTCCTGGTGATCCTGATCCTTTAGAAAGTGCTATTTCAGTAGCTAAAGAAATCATAGCAAACAACAATCCACTTTTTGGAATCTGTTTGGGACATCAAGTTATTGCTTTGGCAAACGGAGTGTCAACTTATAAAATGTTCAACGGACACCGAGGAATCAATCATCCAGTAAAAAATCTAGTAACAGGAAAAGGCGAAATAACTTCTCAAAACCACGGATTTGCTGTTAATAAAGAAGAGTTAGACAATCATCCCGATTTAGAAATAACCCATTTACATATCAATGACTTGACTGTTGCGGGAATGCGTATGAAAAGCAAAAACTGTTTTTCAGTACAATACCACCCAGAAGCAAGCCCTGGTCCGCACGATTCTAGTTATTTGTTTGATGATTTTATCGAAAATATAAAACTTTCAAAAAACTAAAACGTTATCTTAAACTTTAAATATATTTGTACTATCACCCTAAGCGTAGTCGAAGGGTAAAGTCTAAAATCATAAATCTAAAATTATAATGAGCATAATTATCAAAATTCACGCAAGACAAATTTTCGATTCAAGAGGAAATCCAACTATCGAAGTCGATGTAGTAACCGAAAATGGGGTTTTAGGACGCGCAGCAGTTCCTTCTGGAGCATCAACAGGCGAACATGAAGCGATGGAATTGCGTGATGGCGGAAAAGCTTATCTTGGAAAAGGAGTGCTAAAAGCCGTAGAAAATGTAAATACAATAATCGCTTCCGAATTACTTGGAACTTCTATTTTCGAGCAAAATCTAATCGATAAAATCATGATCGATTTAGATGGAACACCTAATAAATCAAATCTAGGTGCCAATGCAATTCTTGGAGTTTCTTTAGCCGCAGCAAAAGCCGCAGCAAACGAATTAGGATTGCCGTTATACAGATATATTGGTGGCGTTTCTGCCAATACTTTACCAGTTCCTATGATGAATATCATCAATGGTGGTTCACATTCTGATGCGCCCATTGCGTTTCAAGAATTTATGATTATACCAGTAAAAGCAACTTCTTTTACACAAGCCATGCAAATGGGAACCGAAATTTTTCACAGTTTGAAAAAAGTATTGCATGACAGAGGATTGTCAACTGCTGTTGGTGACGAAGGTGGTTTTGCGCCTAATTTAGCTGGCGGAACGGAAGACGCTTTAGATACGATTAAAAAAGCTGTAGAAAGTGCAGGATATACTTTTGGCGACGATATTATGATTGCTTTAGATTGCGCTGCTTCTGAGTTTTATGTTGATGGAAAATACGATTACACGAAATTTGAAGGAACGACAGGAAAAATCAGAACATCAGAAGAACAAGCAGATTATTTAGCCGAATTGGCTTCAAAATATCCAATTATTTCTATCGAAGACGGAATGTACGAAGACGATTGGAAAGGGTGGAAATACTTAACCGAAAAAATCGGACACAAAACACAACTCGTTGGGGATGATTTATTTGTAACCAATGTAACTCGTTTGTCACGCGGAATTTCAGAAGGAATTGCAAATTCAATCCTTGTAAAAGTAAACCAAATTGGAACATTAACCGAAACTATTGCAGCGGTAAATATGGCTCACAATGCAGGATATACTTCAGTAATGTCGCATCGTTCGGGCGAAACCGAGGATAATACCATTGCCGATTTAGCCGTAGCATTAAATTGCGGACAAATAAAAACTGGTTCTGCTTCACGCTCAGATCGTATGGCAAAATACAACCAATTGTTGCGTATCGAAGAGGAATTAAACGATGTGGCTTATTTTCCAGGAGCAAGAGCATTCAAAAAATAAAAATATTGTAATGAGAAGCAATTCCTGCTTTCCACTACAAGTACTCATTCAAAAAACTCTTTTTTCTAAACAACAACAGGAGCTTCCTTTGGTCGCTCTGTTGTTCCAAGAAAAAAGAGTTTTTTTCATTTCGTAGCTTTCCGCTTCAATCGGGGCTAGAATTTCAGCGTTCGTTATTCAAAATTTAAAAAAAATTAACACTTAATGCAAAACTTAAATGAACTTATATGGTTCAAAAAGAAATGAATTAGTTTCCATATTCAATATAAATTTTAAAATAAAACTATTTTTATCAATTATTTAACTAAAACCTTACCACAAAACTTTTTTATTTAATTAAGAATTCATTAGATTTGTTAAATTATATATTTTTTAGATAAATTCCCAGATTATATTATGTCAAATACAGCAACAATAGAAATTGATGGCAAAAAGTATGAATTTCCAACAATAACAGGAAGCGAAAACGAAGTAGCTATAGATATTAGCAAACTAAGAGATTTAACAGGAGCCATCACTATGGATCCAGGTTACAAAAACTCAGGAGTTTGTAAATCAGAAATAACATTCCTAGACGGAGAAGAAGGAATCCTACGTTACAGAGGATATTCAATCGAAGATTTAGCCGATAAAGCAGATTTTCTTGAAGTCTCTTACCTAGTTATTTTTGGAGAATTACCTACAAAATCAGAATTAGAAAGATTTGAAAATAATATTCGTAAATACACTTTAGTAAACGAAGAAATGAAAAACATCATCGATGGTTTTCCTAAAACAGCACATCCAATGGGTGTTTTGTCTTCGCTAACAAGTGCTTTAACTGCATTTAATCCAAAAGTGGTTAATGTAGAAAATGAAAAAGAAATGTACGAAGCGGTTTGCAAAACTATGGGTAAATTCCTAGTTCTTGCCACTTGGACATTTAGAAAAAGCATGGGTTATCCTCTAAATTATTACGATAATACAATAGGATATGTAGAGAATTTCATGCAATTAATGTTTAAATTGCCTACAGGACCTTACGCTGCAAATCCAGTTGTAGTAGCAGCATTAGATAAATTATTTATACTTCATGCAGACCATGAGCAAAACTGTTCTACGTCAACAGTAAGAATGGTAGGATCTTCTCATGCAGGATTATTCGCGTCAATATCAGCGGGAGTTTCTGCACTTTGGGGGCCACTTCACGGTGGTGCAAACCAAGCAGTGTTAGAAATGCTTGAAGAAATTCAAAAAAATGGTGGAGATGCCGAAAAATATTTAGCTAAAGCCAAAGACAAAAATGACGAATTCCGTTTGATGGGATTCGGACATAGAGTGTACAAAAACTTTGACCCAAGAGCAAAAATCATCAAAAAAGCAGCCGATGAAGTTTTAAGAACTTTAGGTGTTGATGATCCAATTCTTCAAATTGCAAAAAAATTAGAAGAATCAGCTTTGGTAGATGAGTATTTTGTATCAAGAAAATTATATCCAAATGTCGATTTCTATTCAGGAATTATATACAGAGCATTAGGAATTCCTACAGATATGTTTACCGTATTATTTGCAATTGGTCGTCTTCCAGGTTGGATAGCACAATGGAAAGAAATGCGTGAAAACAAAGAACCTATTGGTCGTCCTCGTCAAGTTTATACAGGACATCCATTAAGGGATTTTGTCGCTGTAGAAAAACGATAATTTCTTAATAATTTAAACGAATCTAATCCTCATTATCAATTAATTTGATGTGAGGATTTTTTTGTTAATATGTTTTAATAGAAAATAATCAAAAGCTATTTTTTTTCTTTTCCTTTACGGGAACTAATTTAAAACAAACAATTTTGAAAACGAACAATCTTTTTTTAATCACCTTTTTAGTGATTTTTGGTGTAACTAGTAATAGCAATTGTCAAGTGTTGAATAATTTTGTTACTTCATTTGGAGATGTAGCTGGAACTTCTGGATACAGCGTATATGTTGGTTCACAAGCAGGGACAAATACAATTCCTTTTAATTCTTCAAATATTGCTGGGACGAGTCTTTTTAATACTTATGTAGGTCATCAAGCGGGTACTGGAACAGTTTCTAATTCATTAGGAAAAAACAACACTTTTTTAGGTAATGCTTCCGGATTTTATAATAATACGGGGAGTGAAAATTTATTTGCAGGTGCTTTATCAGGATTTAAAAACACGACGGGTAATTATAATGTTTTTTTAGGTTATAATTCAGGACGTGGAACAACTCTTGTAACTGGATCAAAGAATACATTTATAGGTTGGCAATCAGGATCGGTTATTTCCAGCGGAGAAAGTAATACATTTATTGGAGTTGCTGCTGGTAGTGGAATTACAACAGGAAGTTATAATACTTTTTTAGGAAATATAAATTCAACTTTGCCTACAATTAATGGTACAATAATACTTGCTGACGGGTTAAATAATCAAAGACTTTATATTCACTCTAACGGAAATGCAGGTATTGGTCTTGGGAATAATGTGATTCCTCAAAATAAATTGGAAGTGAAACATGGTGTATCGGGTAATTCTGGATTGCGTTTTAGTAATTTAAATAGCACATTTGTACCTACTACTACAGCATCAAAATTTTTAACAGTTGATGCAAATGGAGATGTGGTATTGCAAAATGCATCAGGGACGGGTGGTCCAGGAAGTACTGTTGTTACTGCAGGTCAAAATATAGTTGTAACTGGAAATCCAACCGCTGGATATACAATTGCTAGTCCAACTACAAATACTTTGACAAATAATGCTGTAAATACCATGACAAGTACTGTAAATAGTGTTGTGGCTAATGCTCCTATTGTAAATACGGTTGTAAATACGATAACTACAGGTCAATTAACAACAACTGTAAATGGAGTATCGAGTACTCCTGTAGCTTTGACAGCTGGCGGTGATACAGACACAAGTATTTATGCAAATGATGGTTTTATCAATCAGACAACTACAGCCACTTCAGATAATCTTAGAACTGTTGATATGAAAAATACCAACTTATTCTTCAAAACATTTGATAGTGGTTTTGTAGAAGGAACGCATGGTTTTGGAAGAATTTATATTGGAAATACTGTTAATTTTCCAAATTTAAATTTTACACCGGGTAGTGAAAGTAAATACAGATTGTTAGTTGAAGGTGGAATTTTAACCGAAAAAGTGAAAGTAGCTTTAAGTAGTTCTGTTAACTGGGCAGATTACGTTTTTGCAAACGATTATAAATTAATGCCGTTAAAAGAAGTAGAAACTTTTATTGCTGAAAATAAGCATTTACCAGGGGTTTCTTCAGCAGAAGAGCTTGTGAAAGAAGGATTGGATTTAGGCGAAATGCAAGCCAAACAAATGGCTAAAATTGAAGAGCTGACTTTGTATGCTATTGAGCAAAATAAGAAAATCGAAAAGCAAGAGAAAGAAATCGAAGAACTGAAAGTTTTAGTAAATGCTTTAGTAAATAAAAATAAGTAATCATTTTAATTTTAAAAATAAGATAAAATGAAAAAACTTATATTTATAATATTCATACTTTTTATAAACTTTGAAGGAATCTCACAAACTTTAATGGCTAACGGAGAGTATAAGGAAGATGACTCAGGTGAGCTTCTTCCGCCTGATACGACTCAGGGACTTATGGCAGGTGTTAATTGTTTAAATAATGGTATAAATGTTACAGTAACAGGAGATAATGTTGGTGCGTATCTGCCAAATCAGTCAACAACTTTTTGTGCGCCATCTGCATCTTATGTAGGAAATGGGGCTTGGACATCATCATCTATTGGGCGGGTCATATATAAGTTTAATCAGCCAATAATGAGTGCTACAATTACTTATTCATCAGTAAATGCCAACTATCATGGGAATACAGATGTTGGTCAAATTTTTATTGATGGTGGTGGGACTCTAAGTTTAGTAAATCCTTGTGGAGTATCGGTTGCTGGAGATGTTTTAACTTGTAATTTAACTGATTCATGGGGTTCATGGAGTGATACTTTTGGAGATGTTACTATAACAGTTAACTCTACCTGTCCTTTCACTGAAATTACTTTAAGAAATATAGGAGGTCATTCAGGTTGGGTACAAGGTAATGCTTGTAATTTCGTCTTACAAAAATACTCGTGTGCGACAGCGCCTTTATTAAGTTCATCTACATTAAGCAATGTATGTCCAGCTACGACTGTTAATTTGACAAATATTACGGCTAGTAATTTAATATCATGTAATTCTATATTAACCTGGCATACCGCAACTCCGGCGACTAGTGCGAATACTGTATTAGATCTCACTGCTGTTCCTGTAGGAACTTATTATGCTTCCTTTTATAATCAATCTATTAACTGTTATAGTGCAACAACTCCTTTAGTCGTTGCCATTACTAATTGTTGTCAGCCAACTTTAACAACTTCTGTGCCAATAAGCACAATGATTCATGAGGAAAGGTCAGATTGGATTAAAACATCAGATTTGGTTTCATTTGGAGATGGTGTACAAGGGAATGGTGTTGTATATCATGCAGGTAATTTTGTGGAGTTAAATCCAGGATTCGAGGCAATTTATACTTCACAATTTTCAGCTTATATTGAAGGCTGTTCAGGGGACTTTGTGTATAAAAATGGAGATAATAGTGTTAAGGAAGAAATAAATCAAATTGACTTAATCAAAAACAAAATCACTATTTACCCTAATCCAACAAACAGTTTGATTAATGTAAGCTATAGCAATTCTAAATTCAATCAGGTGAAGATAACCTCGATGGAAGGTAGAGTGGTTTACAATCAGAAAATGGAAGCAACAAATAGTTATCAGTTTGATATCAGTGGTTTTAAAAACGGAATATATACCTTATCAATACTAACGGTTGATGGTACAATTCTTACTGAAAAACTTATTAAGAATTAAAAGATAATTTCTTAATAATTTAAACGAAAAGCTTCTCTTAATCGGGAAGCTTTTTTTATATTTGCTAATAATCAAATAGGTTGTAAGAGGTAGATTTTTATCTAAATCTATATTTCAAATAAATACTTTATGAGTAAGAATGTTGTTTTTTTAATCAATAAATCAGAAATAACTGCAGGGACAAGAGGCGCTTCTTTAGGGCCTGATGCGATAATGACAGCCGCCCGGAAAAAAGGAAGTTATATTTTTGGAGAGAACGAAGTTCAAAAAATACTAAATGTTAATAATTTCTTAGATAAACCTACTCAATTTCCATTTGCAAAAAGAATCGATGGACTGCTGAATGTATATAATGAGCTGAATACGAAAGTATCCGAGATTTTAAACAATCAATCTTTTCCAATTTTATTAGCGGCCGATCATGGTTCTGCAGGAGGGACAATTGCAGGAATTAAGTCCGCTTTTCCTCAAAAAAGATTAGGTGTTGTATGGATTGATGCACACGCTGATATTCATACGCCTTATACCACTCCGTCTGGAAATATGCACGGTATGCCTTTGGCTACAGCCTTAAATATTGATAATCTCGAATGTAAAACTAATGAAGTAGATGAAGAAACGGTTTCGTTTTGGAATCAACTCAAACAAGTTGGAAATATCACTCCAAAGGTGAAGCCAGAAGATATCGTTTATATTGGTGTTCGCGATACCGAAGCTCAGGAGAATGCTATAATGGATCGTTTGGATATTAAGAATTGTCAGGTATCTGAAGTTCGTTCAAAAGGTGTTTCTGAAATCATTAAAATTGTCGATGAAAGACTCAAAGATTGCGATATTATTTATGTTTCTTTTGATGTAGATTCAATGGATCCAGATTTAACTTCACATGGAACAGGAACTCCTGTTGATGATGGATTAACGCCTCAAGAAGCCAGAGAAATATTAATTGCATTGGCAAAAAATCCTAAAACGATTTGTATTGAAGTGGTTGAAGTAAATCCATGTCTTGACGAAAAAGAAAATACAATGGCCGAAATAACACTTGATATTGTTGAAGCAATAACTCAAACTATTAAAACATAATCCTGTGAAACAAACTACAAATTCCATACTAATGATTCGCCCAGTTGCGTTTCGTATGAACGAACAAACGACTGTAAATAATTATTATCAAAAAGTGATTGATGGTTTGTCACCAGAAACGGTAAATGCCAAAGCACAAGAAGAATTTGACACTTTCGTAAATAAATTACGAATGGTTGGTGTTGATGTGACTGTGGTCGATGATACATTAGAACCAAGCACGCCAGATTCTATTTTTCCTAACAACTGGATTTCTTTTCACGAAAGTGGCGATGTAGCTTTATATCCTATGTTTGCTGAAAATAGAAGATTAGAACGCCGTGAAGAAATTTTAGATGTTCTTGAAGATAAAGGTTTTGTGGTTAACGAAATTATGGATTATTCTTCGGCAGAAGAAGACGGTTTTTTTCTAGAAGGAACAGGAAGTATTGTTTTAGATAGAGAAAATGACAAAGCCTATTGTGCACTTTCGCCTCGTGCGGATGAAGAATTGTTTATCGAATTCTGTGAAGATTTCGAATATACACCAGTTATTTTCGAAGCTTTTCAAACAGTAGGGACTGAGCGAAAACTTATTTATCATACCAATGTTATGATGTGTGTTGCCGATACTTTTGCCGTTATTTGTGCAGATTGTATCGACGATAAAAAAGAACGAAAAATGGTTCTCGATAGTTTGAAATCTGACGGAAAAGAAATTATTCTAATCACAGAAGATCAAATGAATAATTTTGCAGGAAATATGCTCGAATTGCAAGGAGCCGACGAACGTCGTTATCTAATTATGAGTGCATCGGCACACAAAAATTTAACTAAAAAACAAGTTGCACAACTAGAAGAACACATCACAATCGTAAGTTCAAGTTTAGATACTATCGAAGCTTGTGGTGGTGGAAGTGCTCGTTGTATGATGGCGGAAATTTTCTTACCAACAGAAGATTAGTTTTTGATTATAAATTACGAATTATGGATTATGATTTTCTCGTAATTCATAATTCGTAATTATTTTTATATTCCCCTCACAATACTCAAAATAGAACTTATAATATACTGAACTCCAATCGCAATTGTCAAGAAACCAATAATTCTAGAAATTGCAACAATTCCTGATGCTCCTAGTATTTTAGAGAGATAATGGGCACTTCGTAACACTATATAGATAATAATTGAAATAGCTAATATTGCTGCCGACGAAAGAATCATTTCATTTGTTGTATGGTGTTCTTGGTAAAAAGCGATAAGTAACGATATAGATCCTGGTCCTGCAAGCATGGGCATAGCAAGTGGCGTTAGTGCAATATCATTTCTGTTTTGTACATCGGTTTGTACTTTTTTGCCAATACCTCTTTTCTTGCTAAACTTCCCAGAAAGTAACGAAAAACCAGAACTCGCAATAATAATTCCGCCAGTAATTCGCAAGGCATTTATAGTAATTCCAAAAAAGGAAAGAATATATTGACCTACAAAAAAAGAAATTATCAAAATAATACAAACATTTATCGATGTCCAAAGAGAGATTCTAGAACGTTCTTTTTTGTCATCATGTTGCGTAAGTCCTACAAAAATAGGTATTGTTCCTATTGGATTTAGTACAGAAAATAAAGCGAAGAATAAATAAATAAATAATTCCATGTTTTTTTGTAAAAGTAATAGTTTAGATTTTTTCGGTTATTACGAAAACATCAATATTGCATAAAGGTATATATTTTTAGGGAAAGCCACAATTTTGAGTACTTTTGTAAAAAAAATAATATAATGAGCAATAAAAAAACGTTGGTACTTGGTGCTTCAACAAAACCAGATAGATACGCATTTATGGCAATAACGATGTTGGTCGAAAAAGGTCATTCGGTAATAGCAATAGGCCAAAATGCTGGGGAAGTTGCCGGAATAAACATTAGAACTAAAAATATTCCGTTGGCAAGCATTCATACGGTAACACTTTATCTTAATCCAACACGCCAGCGCGATTATTATAACTATATATTAGAAACCAAACCAAAACGTGTTATTTTCAATCCCGGAACCGAAAATCCCGAGTTTTCTCAGTTGCTAAAAGCAAACGGAATTAAAGTTGAAGATGCTTGTACATTAGTGCTTCTCACTACGAATCAATATTAATAAATAAAAAAGGGCTTAGTTTTAAACTAAGCCCTTTTTGTTTCTATTATTAATTTTTGATAAACTTAATGGTTGTTGTGTTTTGATCATTATGTAGTTTTATAAAATAAATTCCATTAGAAAAACTTTCAACATTTACTGTACCGTTTGTATTATCAATTCTTTGTTTGTGAATTACTCTTCCATTGGTATCAATAATTTCAATCGAATCTATATTTTTTTCTGATTGAATGTTTAGAATTGTTTTCGCCGGATTTGGATATAAACTAAATTTAGAATGATTAAACTCTTTTGTACCTAAAGCCGAAACAAATTCTCTGTCAATAGTATTGGTCACAATTGGCGGATTGAAATCGAAGAAGATATTTGCTGTGTTTGAAACAATATCTCCAGCTTCTAAAGTTGGATTAACTTCAATATTATAAGTTATAAATCCTTTTCCAATTTGTGTATTTGCAACTGAAGGAGGTAAATCTATTCCATCAAATTTAAAACTTAAATTTCTGCCTACACGTTCTACTTTATATGGATGACTTGCATCTAATACTTTAAATGTGTTTGCATTTAATTTAGTGTCTAACATATCATTTACCTTCACATTTATAGCGCTTGCCGTTCCTGTGTTTTCAAATCGAATGGTATACGTTAATTTGTCTTTAATATAATAAGAGTCATAATCAATTTCGGCTTGGTGATTTTCGTTTTTATCATTAGGATCGTATGAACCAACAACCGTTTGGTATAAATAACTTTGGTTATTATTATAATTTGTTTCAACGTTGCTAGGGTAATCTTCGTATAGATCGCCGATTCCAGAATATAATTCTACAATATCATTTAAGTTAACCGAGGGGATTGTAGCAACTTGGAGTACAATGTCAATATAACCTGAAGTAAAAGGTTGTATTTCTCCAATATCAAAATATAGATATTCAAGATTATTACTGTTGAAAGAATAATAATGAGGAATAGTGGAGCTTGTGTGAGTGTAATTACTCGGATTATAAGCGAAACCTATATCACCATAACTAATTTGGTTGCCTAAGTTTTCATATTTAAGACGAACCGTATGAGTAAATCCAGGGCGAGGATTACCGCTTATAGGAATGGTGGTGATGGCTAAATCACGAATAGCATTGGTTGCAGTAATAGGAAAATTATAAGTAGTAATTCCTGAACCATTAGTTACAGTTACATTGGTATAATTAGATGAAACACTATAATTTGCACTAAAATCTGAGTTTAAGATATATCCTAAATTATAAGTGTTTGCTGGATTTGTTTCAAAAATATAAGCAGTACCATTATTAGAACTAACATTATTTATTTGGCCACTACTGTTTAATTCATAACGAAACTCACCAAAATTCACATTTACTTCTCCTGAATCTTGCGTGCCATTATTGTTAGTGTCATAAAAAGCATTTAGTTTAATACCGCTGCTTATGTTTAAATTAGTAATTGCTTCTGTGATATCAGTATGTGTATTGCTATAGCTATCTAAACCAGTAGCCGTTGCGGTTTCAGTAACAAAACTAGCGTTAATATCTTGTTGAGTGAGTGCATAAACTCCTGTGATACTAGTCGTATTGGTTGCGCCGCCATTTAGGGAAGCAATAGTGCCAGTTATGCTAGTATTAGGTGAAGTAACACTAATGTTTGTAACAGGTGAAGTATCATTGTTTGTAATACTGTATTGGTAATTAATAACATCTCCTACATTAGTAATGCCATCACCATTGTAATCTTGGTAGGAGTTACCATTAATAGATATGCTAATAGGGTTGGTTATGTTTATGGTTACATTCGAAATATCTGAAGTGCCTAAATTAAAAGTATAATATGCATATTGAAAGGTATAAAACCCAGGTGGTGTTTCAGGAGTAACAGTTATGGTTCCGTTAACATTAAGTGTAAATTGTGCATTTGATGTAGAGATCCAATGTACATTATCAATTTCACTATATGGGGGAAATAATGGATGGCAATCAATAAAGTCATTTGCCAAAACATTTGGTGTAACTCCTCCGCTGATTCCTATTTCAAAATAATCGTCTTTTGCTGAATCTTGAAATGGAATATACAATACAAATGTTGTTTGACTAATATTTGATGGATTTGCCGTTTCATAAATATCATAAGGAATATAATAATTCCCAGGTGCAAGATTACAGGTTGTTAGATTTATTGTACCGTTAGAATTTAAATATGGGAAATTGTTCGTATTTACAATTGTAACATTACTAGGTGTAGCTCTTATATTATTTGTTAAGTCTAAATAATCGTTATCGAGAATATTAAATGTTTCTGGTGAAAAAATTAAGCAATCATTATAATCATGTGCTCCATTGGCTACAAAAAAGAAATCTTGAAAAGCACGAATTTGTGCTTTTAATCCAGTTGATAATCCAAATAACAATACAATAAGTAGGGTAATTTTTTTCATGTACAATTTTTTTGCAAAGGTAAATAAAGAGAAACAAATTTGCTAATTTGAGTTTAATTTAAAACCTCGTTTGTTCCGTTGCGGGTTTGCTTATCAGAAACAATCCAACAAAAGTAATTAATCCATTAATGATGATTAATTCATTATCAATCACATAATTGCCAAAAAGTTCCTTAGAATAAGTAGAAATCAAAAAACAAATCGCTGGAGAAATCAAACAAATAAAAGGAACCAATTTGTCATGTACTGTTTTCGATTTTACAAACAATCCGAAACAATACAATCCTAAAAGTGGACCGTAAGTGTAAGATGCAATTTTGAAAATCATTTTCACCACTGAAGCATCGTTAAACGAATTGAAAATCACAATCACTAAAAACATTAATCCCGAAAATCCTAGATGAACAATATGACGAGTTCTTACAATATTAGGTTTATTTAAATTTTCGGTCTTATCCATGCCTAAAAAATCGACGCAAAAAGAAGTTGTTAAAGCTGTTAAAGCAGAATCGGTTGTAGCGAAAGTTGCAGCTGTTAATCCTAATAAAAATACAATTGCAGGAATTAATCCCAAAGATTTTAACGCAATTTCAGGAAACAAAAAGTCGGTTCTGGCAACACCATCAACCATAGGAACTGAAATTCCGTTTTTCTCGGCAAACATATAAAGCAACGCTCCAACACTTAAGAAAAATATATTAATAATCACAAAAATTCCTGTAAAAGTGAACATGTTTTTTTGTGCTTCTCCAATGTTTTTGCAACTCAAATTCTTTTGCATTAAATCCTGATCTAAACCAACCATGGCAATAGTTACAAATATTCCGCCTAAAATTTGTTTCCAAAAATAGTTGCCTTTCAAATAATCTTCAAAAAAGAAAACTTTAGAGTAATTGCTGTTTTTTACAGCTTCAAAGGATTGAATGATACTCAAATCTAAACTTTTACAAATAAAAAATATCGTCAAAAAAACTGATGAGACTAAGAAGAATGTTTGCAAAGTATCAGTAATAATTATCGTTTTCAATCCGCCACGGTAAGTGTAAGCAAAAATCAATAAAAGCGACATTAATACTGTAAATGTAAACGGAACGCCATAATAATCGAAAACATAACGTTGCAAAACAATCACCACTAAATACAATCTAAATGCCGAACCAATCGTGCGACTAATCAAGAAAATGGTCGCAGCAGTTTTATAGCTAATTACACCCAATCGTTGTTCAATGTATCCGTAAATAGATGTCAGATTCATTCGGTAATACAAAGGAAGCAATACTTTTGCGATGATAATAAATCCAATCGCATTTCCTAATACAAATTGGAAATATTTGAATTGCAAATCGGGATTTCCTACTTCGCCCGGAACGGAAATAAAAGTTACTCCAGACAATGCTGTTCCTATCATTCCGAAGGCGACAAGATACCATTTAGAGTTTTTGTTGGCTTTGAAAAAAGCTTCATTGTCGCTGTTTTTTTTGCTCACAACATGCGAGATTATAAATAAGATTCCGAAGTAAATTACAATAAGTGATAAGATTGCAAATGGTGTCATTGAGTAAAATTTATTTGTCGCAAAATACGAAAAAATGTTTATTTGTCGATTCGGTTATTCGGTTATTTGGAAATAGTAATAGTTTTGTCTTTTGTTAAACAAATAACCGAATCGACAAATAAACAAAAAACACTACTTTTGTCTCATGGAATTTTCATCAAAATTGTTAGAAAAAGCGGTAAACGAAATGGCTCAGTTGCCAGGAATAGGCAAACGAACGGCATTGCGATTGGTTTTGCATTTGCTAAAACAACCCAAAGAGCAAACTGGTTTTTTGGCACAATCGTTGCTTACTATGCGTGAGGAAATTAGGTTTTGTAAAAGCTGTCATAATATTTCCGATGTAGCTATTTGTGAAATTTGCTCAAATCATAACCGAAATCATAAAATTGTTTGTGTGGTAGAAGATGTTCGCGATGTAATGGCGATTGAAAATACAGGGCAATTTCGTGGAATTTATCATGTTTTGGGTGGAAAAATTTCCCCTATTGATGGTGTTGGTCCCAGCCAGTTGAATATCACATCATTGGTAGAAAAAGTAAAATCTGGAGATGTTTTCGAAATTATTTTTGCATTAAGCTCAACAATGGAAGGCGATACAACGAATTTTTATATCTACAAACAAATAAAAGATTGTGAGATAATTACATCATCAATTGCTAGAGGAATTTCAGTGGGAGATGAACTAGAATATGCCGATGAAGTAACACTTGGACGAAGTATTTTGAACAGAATTCCGTTCGAAAATTCCTTTAAAAATAATTAATTGAATTAAAAAGTATATAGGGTTTTATTTTACCAAATGAAAAACTATATTTGTTTCCAAAATTGTCATTAAAAATGAATAAAATATATAGTTTTTGCGCATTTGTAGTCCTTTTTTTGTTTGCTTCTTGTATACCAAATAAAGATTTGCTATATCTTCAAAATAAAAACAATTCAAGCCAAGAATCGGCTGTAACGCCAGTAGTTTTGAAACCTTACCGAGCACAAGTAAACGATGTTTTAAGTGTTAGAATAAAAGCATTAGACCAGAAACTGGTAGAAATGTTTAATCCAGCTACTTCGGCAGGAACGCAAACAAACTCTTCCGATGGGCTTTATTTTGATGGTTTTTCTGTAAACGATCATGGCGATATTCGTGTGCCAGTTTTAGGCGAAGTAAATGTGCTTGGGCTAACATTAGACGAAATTAGACTAAAAGTCGAGAAACAATTATTGGAAGAATATTTTAACAAAGAAGCGGATATTTTTGTGACGGTAAAACTTGCAGGTATGCGTTATACTGTAAATGGAGAAATTTCTAGCCCAGGAACAAAAGTTCTTTTTCAAGATAAGGTTACTATTCTTGAGGCGATTGCAAATTCAGGAGATATTACAATGGTAGGAAACCGAAAAGATGTTATGGTAGTTAGGCAATATCCTCACGGAACCGAAATGCATACTATAGATCTAACAAGTAGTGAAGCGCTAAAATCGCCATATTATTATGTACAACCCAATGATTTTATATATATTAAGCCACTCAAACAAAAATCTTGGGGAACTGGTGTTAATGGATTGCAGTCGTTTACGGCTATTTTTACTGCATTTACCTTGTTGATGACTACTTTTTTATTGCTAAAAAAATAAATTACACAAATGCTCGATACTAAAGATTTTTCATTTTTTGAAGCACAAAATAATTTCGATTTCAAAGCCTTTTTTACAAAAATATTAGGTCATTGGAACTGGTTTCTTGTGAGTTTAATAATAGCTTTTACAATTGCATATCAAGTAAATGTAAGAAAAGAAAAAATATACGGAATTTCTACAACCATTGCTTACAAGGAAGAAAATAATCCTTTTTTTACGGCAAATACAAGTTTGGTTTTCAATTGGGGAGGAACATCAGATCAGGTGCAAACCCTCACGACAACTATAAAATCTCGTTCTCATAACGAAAGGGTTGTAAAAGAATTAAATTATTACATAGAATATTTACGTCAAGGAAAATATAATATACAAGACGCTTATGGCGAAGTTCCTTTTTATGTAAATATCAATAAAAACCTTCCGCAACTTGCTGGCCAACTAATCAATATAAAATTTATTAGCCCAAACGAATACGAAATATCTATAAATTTTGAAGAACCAAGTGTTTCTTTGATGAATTATACAACAGAGAAGTCAAGTAATACAAATGTTCAGATAGGAGAATTCAAAAAACGTTACAAAATTGGAGAGCAAGTTTCGTTGCCGTTTTTGCATTGGAAGTTAGAACTAACAGACAATCCAGGTTATTACGAAGGTTCTAGTCATATGGTTAGATTTGCCGATTTTAATGGTGTGGTTGAAACCTATAAAAATTTAGAAATCAAAACCGATGCCAAAGGTGGTGCAATCATAGATCTCGATTTACAAGGAACAAATAAAGCCCGAATGGTCGATTATTTGAACGGAACAATTTCCGTTTTAATGAACAGACAATTGGAAGCTAAAAATCAGTTTGCGACCAACACAATTCGATTTATAGACAGCACACTTGTTGCCATGGAAGGTCAGTTAAAAGATACCGAAAACGAGTTGAAAGATTTTAGCAGAGATAAAAATATTTTTGAAGTAGAGTTAGGCGGGGAAAAATTTACCGACCAGATAACAAGTCTAGATGTTGAAAAAGATTTAATAAACAGAAAAATTGCATACTATAACTCACTAAAATCTTATTTAGTAAATAGTGTCGATTATTCTAAGCTTCCAGCTCCGTCTGTTGCCGGAATAGATGATCCGAATATCATTTCAAATGTGTCAAAATTAACATCGCTATCGGCAGAACGTGCAGAAATGTCTTATGCTGTAAAAAACGACAAAAAATTTAAAGATTTCGACATTCAAATGGACGCTTTAAAAAGAGTCTTGCTCGAAAACATTTCGTCTGCAAAAGCTTCAATTCAATATGATTTGGCTGTTGTTAATAAGAAATTAGGATTGGCCGAAAATACTATTAAAAAATTACCAGGACAACAACAAGAATTGGTGAAAATTAATAGAAAATATGATTTAAATAAAAGCGTTTACAACTCATTTCTTGAGAAACGAAGTGAAGCAGATATTGTAAGAGCCGCAAATTTATCAGACATACAAGTTATAGATCCTGCAAAAGATACTGGTGGTGGCTTATTAGGTCCAAAAACAAATGTAAATTATGTTTTGGCTTTATTTTTAGGGTTACTAATCCCTTTAATGATGGTATTTGGAGTTACTATAATTGATAATACAATTAAAAACACAGAAGAAATAACGAAATTAACCAAAATTCCAGTTTTAGGAGTAGTAGGTAAAAAGAATACCAAAAGTAATTTAGCAGTATTCGAAAAACCCAAATCAGGACTTGCCGAGAGTTTTAGAGCCGTAAGATCATCATTACAATTTTTGTACAAAAAACAACAAGCAGGAGCAAAAACATTAATGCTTACTTCTTCTATAAGTGGAGAAGGGAAAACTTTTTGTTCTATAAATATTGCAACAGTTTTTGCATTAAGCGAAAAGAAAACAGTAATCGTTGGGCTCGATTTAAGAAAACCTAAGATTTTTAAAGATTTTCATGTAGAAAATACGATTGGTGCTGTAAATTACTTAATAGGACAAAAAACACTCGAAGAAATTACGCAAAAAACATCAATTCCTTTTTTAGATTTTATTTCATCAGGACCAGTTCCGCCAAATCCAGCAGAGTTAATTATGGGAGAAAGTATGAAAGAAATGCTAGATGAATTGAAGAAAAAATACGATTATATAATTCTAGATACACCACCAGTAGGTTTGGTTTCCGACGCTTTAGAGCTAACACCTTATTGTGACGCTACATTATATATTGTGAGACAAAACGTGACTAAAAAAGACATGCTAACTTTGGTTAATAATAAGCACAAACGAGGTGAGCTAAGTAATATTAGTATTGTTTTTAATGGTTTCGAAAATAAAGCAAAATACGGTTATGAATACGGTTATGGTTACGGTTACGGAACTTATGCAGATGGTTATCACGAAGTAGAGAAACCAGTTAATCCGATTATGGATTTTGTAAAAAAAACATTCAAAAAATAACGATGCAATCATCAAAATTTAAAATACTTATAACAGGTGGAGCTGGGTTTATAGGCTCTAACTCGTGCGAATATTTTTTAGACAAAGGGCATAATGTCGTTTGTCTAGATAATTTTTCGACGGGACATCGTTATAATATTGAGAATTTGTTGCATAATGAAAATTTCACATTAATAGAAGGCGATATCCGCAATTATTCCGATTGTCAGAAAGCATTGGTTGGGGTAGATTATGTATTGCATCAAGCAGCATTGGGTTCAGTCCCAAGATCTATTTCAGATCCAATTACGACTAATGATGTTAATGTTTCCGGGTTTCTGAATATGTTATCAGCATCCAAAGAAGCGAATGTAAAGAGATTTATATATGCGGCAAGTTCATCAACTTACGGAGATTCTGAATCTTTGCCAAAAGTAGAAGATATTATTGGTAAACCACTTTCGCCTTACGCCATTACAAAATATGTAAACGAATTGTATGCCGATATTTTTAGTAAAACATACGGAATTGAAACCATTGGTTTAAGATATTTTAATGTTTTTGGAAGAAAACAAGATCCAAAAGGAGCTTATGCGGCAGTAATTCCGAAATTTGTTCAGCAATTTATGAATTATGAAAGTCCTGTGATAAACGGAGACGGAAATTATTCTCGCGATTTTACCTACATCGATAATGTGATTCAAATGAATGAATTGGCCATGTTTACTCAAAATCCAGAAGCTATAAATACCGTTTTTAATACTGCTTTTGGAGATAGAACAACATTAAACGATTTAATAAAAAAACTACAATTTGAATTAGCACAATTTGATTCGAAAATTGCCGATGTAAAAATAATTTACGGACCAAATCGTGCAGGCGATATTCCGCATTCGTTGGCAAGTATCGATAAAGCGAAGAGGCTGTTAGATTACAACCCAAAATTCTCTATGAAAGACGGACTTAAAGAATCTGTAAAATGGTATTGGGGGAATTTAAAATAAAATAATAGTTAGATTAAGTAGCATGAAAATAGCGGTAATAGGATTAGGATATGTTGGTTTGCCATTAGCAAGATTATTTGCTACAAAATATGATGTGATAGGTTTTGATATCAATATTAAAAGAGTTTCTGAACTTAATTCTGGTTTAGATAATACTTTAGAAATTAGTGAAGACTTATTGAAATCTGTTTTAAAAACTGGAAACACCAACAAAAATGGTCTGCTTTGTTCTACTAATATTGAAGATATAAAAGATTGTAATTATTATATTGTTACCGTTCCTACACCAGTCGATAAAAACAACAAACCAGACTTAACACCATTGTATAAATCGAGTGAAACTGTTGGTAAAGTATTAAAAAAAGGAGATATTGTTGTCTACGAATCTACTGTTTACCCTGGTGTTACCGAAGAAGAATGTGTACCTGTTTTAGAAAAAGTAAGTGGATTAAAATTTAATATCGATTTCTTTGCAGGATATTCTCCAGAACGCATCAATCCAGGTGATAAAGAACATACAGTCGAAAAAATCCTAAAAGTAACCTCAGGTTCAACACCAGAAATTGGAATAAAAGTAAACGAATTATATAAATCGGTAATTACGGCAGGAACACATTTGGCTCCAACCATTAGAGTTGCTGAAGCGGCTAAAGTGATTGAAAATTCACAACGCGATATCAACATTGCTTTTGTAAACGAATTGGCAAAAATATTTAATGTTTTAGGAATAGATACCCAAGATGTTTTAGAAGCGGCTGGTACTAAATGGAATTTTTTACCATTCAAACCAGGATTAGTCGGAGGGCATTGCATAGGTGTCGATCCGTATTATTTGGCTCAAAAAGCACAAGAAATGGGTTACCATCCAGAAATTATTTTAGCGGGAAGACGACTTAATGATAGTATGGGAGAATACGTGGCTTCGCAAGTGGTAAAGCTTATGAGTAAAAAGGAAATTACTATCAATAATGCCGAATTGTTAATGTTAGGAATTGCTTTCAAAGAAAATTGCCCTGATGTCAGAAATACAAAAATTGTAGATGTCATTTCCTCATTAAAAGAATACGGAATAAACGTTACCATATATGATCCTTGGGTAAATCCAGCGGAAGTTTCTCATGAGTATAGTTTGAAAACAACAAGAGAATTACCATCAACTAAATTTGATGCTATAATTTTAGGTGTTGCACACAACGAGTTCTTGTCTTTAGATTTTAAATCTTTACAAAAAGAAAATTCAATATTATATGATGTTAAAGGGATTTTAGGCAATCATGTCGATGGAAAACTTTAATTTTGTAAAATTTTTATAATAATTTCATTACATGAAAATAAATTCTATTTGTTGTATCGGAGCAGGTTATGTAGGAGGTCCTACTATGGCTGTGATTGCACAAAAATGTCCCCATATAAAAGTTACAGTTGTCGATTTAAATGAGTCGAGAATTGCCGATTGGAATGATGCTAATTTAGAAAATTTACCAGTTTACGAACCAGGATTAGATGCCGTGGTTGCCGAAGCTCGTGGTAGAAACTTATTTTTTTCGACAGATGTTGACAAAGCTATAGATGAAGCCCAAATGATATTTATTTCGGTAAATACGCCCACTAAAAATTACGGAGCAGGAAAAGGAATGGCTGCCGATTTGAAATATATCGAATTGTGTGCCCGTCAAATTGCCCGTGTTTCTAAACAAGATAAAATCGTTGTCGAAAAATCGACTTTGCCAGTTCGTACTGCTGAAGCTATCAAAAACATATTAGATCATACAGGAAATGGGGTTCAATTTCAAATATTATCCAACCCAGAATTTCTAGCAGAAGGAACTGCGGTACAAGATTTGCACAATCCTGACCGAGTACTTATTGGAGGTGAAGATAAAGATGCAATCAAATCTTTAGTCGATATTTATGCAAATTGGGTTCCTGCGGAAAAAATATTAACTACAAATGTTTGGTCATCAGAATTGTCTAAACTAACAGCCAATGCTTTTTTAGCACAAAGAGTTTCCTCGATAAATGCTATTTCTGAATTGTGCGAAAAAACAGGTGCCGATGTTTCAGAAGTATCAAAAGCCATTGGTATGGATGTCCGAATTGGGTCTAAATTTCTGAAAGCCTCAGTGGGTTTTGGCGGTTCTTGTTTTCAAAAAGATATTTTAAATCTAGTTTATATTGCAAAATCGTATGGTTTACATGAAGTTGCCGATTACTGGGAGCAAGTAGTAATTATGAATGACCATCAGAAAAATCGTTTTTCTAGAAATATTGTGCAAACTTTATATAATACCATTTCGGGAAAAAAAATAACGCTTTTGGGTTGGGCTTTCAAGAAAGATACCAATGATACAAGGGAATCTGCGGCTATAAATATTGCTCAGAATCTCATTGCAGAACAAGCAAAAATTGCTGTTTATGACCCTAAAGTTTCTGAAAAGCAAATAAAAGAGGATTTAATCAGTTTAGACGAAAATCAACTTAAATTAATACAGGTAAATCAAGATCCATACGAAGCTTGTCATAATTCCCATGCCATTGCAGTCTTGACCGAATGGGACGAATTTAATACTTATGATTGGCAAAAAATATACAATAATATGCTAAAACCTGCATTTATTTTCGATGGAAGAAATCTTTTAGACAAAAAACAAATGACAAAAATAGGATTTACTTATATTGCAGTAGGAAGTTCAAATTTATAAAAAAATGAAAAACATATTAATTACAGGAGGAGCAGGATTTATAGGTTCGCACGTTGTTAGAAGATTTGTGCAAAATTATCCAAATTATCATATTTATAATTTAGATGCTTTGACATATGCAGGGAATTTAGAGAATATAAAAGATATCGAAAACGAATCAAATTATACTTTCGTAAAAGGAGATATTGTCGACGAAAGTTTTATAAATGAATTGTTTGCCAAATATAATTTTGAAGGTGTTTTGCATCTTGCTGCCGAATCTCACGTAGACCGTTCTATCGAAGATCCGTTGTCGTTTGTAAAAACAAATGTGATAGGTACGATGAATTTGTTAAATGCAGCTCGAAAACTTTGGAAAGATAATATGGAAGGCAAACGCTTTTATCATATTTCAACCGATGAGGTTTATGGTTCACTTGGAGCAGAAGGTTTGTTTACCGAAACAACTTCTTATGACCCGAATTCACCGTATTCAGCATCAAAAGCGAGTTCGGATCACTTTGTGAGAGCTTACGGTGAAACGTATGGTTTGCCTTATGTTTTAACCAATTGTTCTAATAATTATGGACCTTTTCATTTTCCTGAAAAGTTAATCCCATTGTTCATTAATAATATCATCAATAACAAACCATTGCCTGTATATGGCGACGGAAATTACACTCGTGATTGGTTGTTCGTTAAAGATCATGCCATTGCGATTGACTTGGTTTTTCACGAAGGAAAAAATCACGAAACCTATAATATTGGCGGTTTCAACGAATGGAAAAATATCGATTTAGTGAAGTTACTTTGCAAAGTAATGGACGAAAAATTAGGTCGTTCAGAAGGCGAATCATCAAAATTAATCACTTACGTAAAAGACCGTCCGGGTCACGATTTACGTTATGCAATTGATGCTTCCAAAATCAATACCGAATTGGGTTGGAAACCAACCGTAACTTTTGAAGAAGGATTAGAACAAACCATCGATTGGTATTTAAGTAATACCGATTGGTTAAACAATGTGACTTCGGGAGAGTACGCCAACTACTATAAGAAACAATATAATTAGACTAGCTTAGACTTCTTAGGTTTTTAGACCATTTAAGCATGGAACCCAAAAATCTAAGAAGTCTAAAAATCTAAGAAATCTAAAAAACTAAAAATGAAAGGAATAATATTAGCAGGAGGTTCTGGAACAAGATTGCACCCTTTGACGCAAGTGGTATCAAAACAATTGTTACCTATTTACGATAAACCAATGATTTACTATCCGCTATCGGTATTAATGTTAGCAGGAATAAAAGAAATTTTAATTATTTCGACACCACAAGATTTGCCTAATTTCAAACGTTTGTTTGGAGATGGAAGCCAGATCGGATTGACGCTTTCTTATGTAGAGCAACCTTCACCAGACGGATTAGCACAAGCATTTATATTAGGAGAAGATTTTATTGGAAATGACGATGTTTGTTTGGTTCTTGGCGATAATATTTTTTACGGAGCAGGATTGCAAACCTTACTAAATAATGCTGTAAATATTGTAACTGAGAAGAAAGAAGCTACTGTCTTTGGTTATTATGTAGATGATCCAGAGCGTTATGGTGTAGCCGAGTTTTCTGAAGACGGAAAAGTTTTGAGTATCGAAGAAAAACCAGAAAATCCGAAATCTAATTTTGCGGTTATTGGTTTGTATTTTTATCCAAATTCGGTAGTAAATATTGCTAAAAATGTAAAACCATCACATCGCGGTGAGTTAGAAATTACAACCGTAAATCAAGAGTATCTTGAAGATAAAAAACTAAATTTACAATTGATGGGTCGTGGATTCGCTTGGCTAGATACAGGAACGCATGAGTCACTAACCGAAGCCACCGAATTTGTCAAAGCAGTAGAAAAACGTACAGGGCTTAAAATAGCCTGTATCGAAGAAGTCGCTTATAGAAAAGGGTTTATAAACAAAGAACAATTTGCAGAAACAGCGACCAATTTAGGAAAAAGTAGCTATGCAGATTATTTGAGAAAAATAGCTAAATAATAAAAAGAAGAACAAAACATGTTTAAAGATAAAATCCTTTTAATCACTGGCGGAACAGGTTCATTTGGAAATGCAGTTTTACAACGATTTCTTCATACAGATCATTTTAAAGAAATTAGAATTTTTTCTCGAGATGAGAAGAAACAAGATGATATGCGCAATCAATTGAAAAACGATAAGTTAAAGTTTTATATTGGAGACGTTAGAGATTATAAAAGTATTGAAACTGCAATGCGTGGTGTAGATTATGTATTTCACGCTGCAGCCTTAAAGCAAGTGCCTTCTTGTGAGTTTTTCCCTATTGAAGCTACAAAAACTAATGTTTTTGGTACGCAAAATGTTATTGATGCAGCAATTGCTAGTAAAGTAAAAAAAGTAATTTGTTTAAGTACCGATAAAGCAGCTTACCCTATTAATGCTATGGGAATATCTAAAGCATTAATGGAAAAAGTAGCTATTGCAGCTTCTAGAAATGTTACCGAAACCACCGTTTGTCTGACACGTTACGGAAATGTAATGGCTTCCAGAGGTTCTGTTATTCCATTGTTTCTTAATCAAATTAAAAACAATGAAATTATTACTATTACTGACCCTAAAATGACTCGTTTTTTAATGTCATTAGAAGAGGCAGTAGAATTAGTGCTATTCGCTTTCCAACATGGGAATTCAGGGGATTTATTCGTTAATAAAGCGCCTGCAGGAACTATAGGAGATTTGGCTCAAGCATTAAAGGATATTTGTAAATCAGATTGTGAAATAAAAATTATAGGAACTAGGCACGGTGAAAAACTCTATGAAACTCTATGTACTAGAGAAGAAATGGTGAAAGCGGAAGATATGGGCGATTTTTATCGCATTCCTGCAGATAACAGGGATTTAAATTATGCGCAATATTACTCTGAAGGAGAACAAGACTTGTCTGAAGTAGATGATTATAATTCGCATAATACATCACAGCAAGATGTTGAAGGAATGAAACGATTATTAATCAGCTTACCACTTATTAGAAAAGAAGTTTTTGGTGAAGATGTGATGCAATATCCAGGATAAAAGTAATATGATTCCTAAAATAATAAAAGGCAATTTACATACAGATCAAAGAGGCAATTTGTTTTATAACAATAATTTTGATTTGTCGGCAATTAGGAGAATTTACATTATTGAAAATAAAAGTGTAGATTTTATAAGAGCTTGGCAAGGACATAAAATAGAACAACGCTGGTTTACTGCCACTAATGGTGCTTTTAAAATCAAATTAATTAAAATCGATAATTGGGAATCAGTTTCAACAGATTTAGAAGTAACAGAATTCAATTTAAAGGCTGAAAAATTAGATGTACTTCATGTTCCTTCTGGTTATGTTAGTAGCATTCAATCTTTAGAAAAAGAGTCAAAATTGCTCGTTATGTCAGATTATTTATTGGGAGAAATTCACGATGAATATCGTTTCGAAGCGGATTATTTTAAAAGTTAAAAAAGAAATATGTTAAGAGTAGGAATAACTGGACAACAAGGTTTTGTAGGAACTCATTTGTTTAATACATTAGGTCTGAATCAAAAAGAATTTGAACGAGTAATTTTTCATAAAAATTTCTTTAATAACAATGTGCTTTTAGATCAATTTGTATCTCAATGTGATGTTATTGTTCATTTAGCAGCGATGAATAGACATGCTGATCCGCAAGTGATTTATGATACTAATATTAATTTAGTTCATCAGCTTATTCATTCATTAGAAAGAACTAAAAGTAAAGTACATGTTATTATGTCTTCTTCTTCACAAGAAGAAAAAGACAATTTGTACGGAAAATCAAAAAAAGAAGGGCGAGAATTACTTTCAAACTGGGCGCTTAATTCAGGAGCTGTTTTTACAGGATTAGTAATTCCTAATGTTTTTGGACCATTCGGGTTGCCGTTTTATAATTCAGTTGTAGCTACTTTTTCGCATCAATTAACTAATAATGAAGTTCCTAAAATTCAAGTAGATGGTGATTTAAAACTAATTTATGTAGATGAGCTAGTTTCAGCCATCATTACTAAGATAAGAGAAAAAAAACAAGAGCCACTCGTATTATTAAATCATACTGCCGAAGCTAAAGTTTCTGAAATTTTATCTTTGTTGGAAAACTATAAATCAAAATATCAGGATAGTGGAGAAATTCCAGTTATAAATAATACTTTCGAATTAAATTTATTCAATACATTCAGATGTTATATGAATATAGAAAAACATTTTCCAGTAAAATACACACAACATACAGATGACAGGGGAAGTTTTGTTGAAATTATTAGATTAGGCATAGGAGGTCAAGTCTCTTTCTCGACCACTTTTCCAGAAATTACAAGAGGTAATCATTTTCATACTAGAAAAATAGAAAGGTTTTCAGTCATAAAAGGTAAAGCCTTGATACAATTACGAAAAATAGGAACCCAAGAAGTTTTAGACTTCTATCTAGACGGTGATAGTCCAGCCTATGTTGATATGCCAATTTGGTATACCCATAATATAAAAAATGTAGGTGATGAGGTTTTATACACCAACTTTTGGATTAATGAAACTTACAATCCTAACGATCCAGATACTTATTTCGAAAATGTTTAATTGATTTTATGATGATGAAAAAGTTAAAAGTAATGACAGTAGTTGGGACACGTCCCGAAATTATAAGACTCTCAAGAGTTATGGCTGCTTTAGATGCTTCGGAAGCAATTGAACATATTATTGTGCATACGGGTCAAAATTATGATTATGAACTTAATCAAATATTTTTCGATGACTTACAAATTAGAAAACCTGACTTTTTTTTAAACGCTGCTGGTGATAGCGCCATGGAAACAATTGGACAAATTTTAATAAAAATTGATCCATTATTAATTTCTGAAAATCCAGATGCTTTTTTAGTTTTAGGAGATACTAATAGCTGTTTATGCGCTATTCCAGCTAAAAAAAGACAAATACCAGTATTTCATATGGAAGCTGGAAATCGTTGTTTTGATCAAAGAGTTCCAGAAGAAACCAATAGGAAAATTGTAGATCATACAGCTGATATCAATTTAACATACAGTGATATAGCAAGAGAGTATTTATTGAGAGAAGGCCTGCCTGCCGATAGAATAATAAAAACAGGCTCGCCTATGTTTGAGGTTTTAACACACTATTTACCATCAATAAAATCATCAACTATACTTCAAGATTTAGGGCTACAAAAAGAAAAATATTTTGTGGTTTCGGCACACCGAGAAGAAAATATTAGTTCAGATAGGAATTTTTTCAATTTAATGAAAAGCTTAAATTCCATTGCTGAGAAATTCAATTATCCAATTATTGTAAGTACACATCCTCGCACAAGAAATAGAATTGAAAAGGAAAAAATTGAAATGAATTCGCATATTCAATTTCTTAAGCCAATGGGGTTTAATGATTATAATGCATTGCAAATGAATTCTTTTGCTGTGTTGTCTGATAGTGGAACCATTTCAGAAGAGTCTTCTATTTTAAATTTTAGAGCTTTAAATATTAGAGAAGCACATGAAAGACCTGAAGCTATGGAAGAAGCATCAGTAATGATGGTTGGTCTTTCTGTGGATAGAATTATGCAGGGACTTACACAACTTCAATATCAAAAAATAGGAAGCGAACGAAATCTTCGTTATGTAGCCGATTATTCTATGCCAAATGTTTCAGAGAAAATGGTTCGCATACTTTTAAGTTATACAGACTATATTAAACAGAATGTCTGGAAACAATATATTTAGTAGTACATGAAAGTTTTAATGATTAATTCTGTTTCTGGATATGGAAGCACTGGAACAATTTGTGAAGACATTGCGTTTGTGCTTGAAAGGGAGGGGCATGAATGTTTCATAGCTTATGGTCAAGCGACTACTAATTACAAAAAAGGCTTTAAAATTGGAACTAAGCTTGAAAATCACTTGCATAATTTAGGGTCAAGAATTTTTGGGAAGCAAGGTTATTTTACTACAAATGGAACCAAAAAACTCTTAAATTATATAGATTCAATTCGTCCAGATGTTATTCACTTGCATAATTTACATGGTAATTATTTAAACTTACCACTTTTATTTGCCTATCTAATAAAATACAACAAGCCTGTTGTGTGGACATTTCATGATTGTTGGGCTTTTACGGGTAAATGTGCCCATTATACTGATGTTGCTTGTTACAAGTGGCAATCTTTTTGTGACCATTGTCCGCAAACTGAAAAATACCCACCAAGTTTATTTTTAGACAGGTCAAAATCAATGTTTTTCGATAAAAAACAGTGGTTTACAAGTATTGAAAATCTGAGCGTCATTACGGTTTCAGAATGGTTAGAAGGGCAGGTGAGACATTCATTTTTTAAAGAACGGACTATCAAAACCATTTACAATTGGGTAGATACCGAAATTTTTAAATCTACTGATTCAAAAGATGTCATAAAAGGATATGGTTTAAATACAAATAAATTTACAGTACTTTTAGTGAGTGCCCATTGGAACGAGAATGATGTAAAATGGAAAGATTTATTAGCATTGTCGAAACTTGTTTCAAACGATGTACAATTAATTGTTGCTGGTTATGTTGAAAACAAGTCAAAATTACCTGAAAATGTTTTTCATATTAATTATATAAATAGTAAAATTAAGCTAGCGCAATTGTATAGTTTTTCAGATGTTTATGTACATTTGTCCACTGAAGATACTTTCGGAAAAGTAATTGCAGAAGCGTTGAGTTGTGGTACTCCAGCTATTGTGTATGATTCTACTGCTTGCCCAGAAATAATAGGAGAAGGCTGTGGTTATGTCGTTGAAAAACGTAATGTAAATCAAATAGCAAGTGCGATAAACACAATTAAGAAAAATTCAAAAACATTTTATTCAGCAAATTGCCGAAATTTTGTAGTTGAAAATTTTAATATATATTCAAATATCAATACAACTATTGATGTTTATAAAAGTTTGATTTAACGTTATGATTGTTAATTTAAGTGTGATTTTTTTAATCCTATTTTTTGGATTTGTTTTTTATAATATTCCTACTTTAGGTCTTGTAAATAGCTCTTCCAATAGAAAGAGATATATAAGGATTATATGTTTTATTTTAATATTACAATCAGGGTTAAGAAACGTTGCTGTTGGAGAAGATACTTATACTTATTATTTAGCATTTAATGATATTAGTAGAACATCATGGGAAAATGTTAGGACTATTTTTTTTGATTATTTTAGATATGGAATAGGTAAAGATCCAGGGTTTATAGTTTTTCAAAAATTCTTTCAAATTTTTTCAAATGATTTTCAAGTTTTTT
This sequence comes from Flavobacterium swingsii, assembly GCF_900111965.1. GTDB lineage: Bacteria > Bacteroidota > Bacteroidia > Flavobacteriales > Flavobacteriaceae > Flavobacterium > Flavobacterium swingsii. The sequence continues at coordinate 101,728 of NZ_FOJT01000005.1, forward strand.
TATTTTTTGTGGCCTTTCTGTTTTTTACTGCTTTTGGAAGGTTTTTGTATAAAAATACATCAAAAATAAGTGATTTAATTATTGCTTTTTTTATGTATAGTATTATGTTTTATACATTTTATTCTTATACAGGAATAAGGCAAACAATAGCAACAGCAATACTTTTGTTAGGGTATGAATTCTTAAAAAAGAAAAGGATGATACTCTATTTTTTGGTTATTTTGTTAGCTTCATTTTTTCATAAATCTGCATTGATTTTTATTTTATTTTATTTTTTATCTTATATAAAGAATGCAAAAATTCTTACATGGAGTGTCTTGTTGTTATTCCCAATATTGCTATTTTTTAGCGATACTTTATCTACTTATTTTATTGCAGCGACAAATTCTTATAGTGAGTATGAGGCTACTGAAAAATATAGGCCAATTACTTTTATTGTACTTATGCTGGTTTTAACTTTTGTTGGAGCCTTAAATTACGACAGAATAATTAAAATAAACCCTGATGCGAGGCTTTATTTTATAGCCTTTTCAATAGCAATATTCTTTATGGCATTTGTGCTTCAAATTCATGGTTATATGAGAGTAGTACAATATTTTTCTTTTTTTATGGTTTTATTTATTCCAGAAATTTTAAAATCATTTGAAAGATTTTCTAAAAAAATAAAAAATGAAGTAACTATTCTAACTATGATAGTTCTAATTTCATTATTTTTGAAAGCTAATTTTACGCAGGAAGTTCGGTACGGATTTTTTTGGGAAGAAATGCGTTTGCCTAATCATTATTTTGTTCCAGATTAATGCAAAAAAACATTAAATATATTGGTTTTTACAATCTGTCAGAACTGCAATACGATCGTATTGGAGCTCAGGCGGCTATAAATAAAATGAATTATATTGCCCAAGCAATGATTGAATTAGGGTGTAGTGTTAAAATCATTTCTCCTTCTTGGATTGCAGACTCTTCTAATAACGCGCCGTTTATTGCTTCAAAAACAATTTCAAAAGCAGAAAAAAAAACAATTGTATTTGCGCCAAGTATAGGTACTTCTAATAAATTTTCAAGGACTATAAAAATATTAATTACTTTAATTTGGCTGTTTTTTTATTTAATATCAAATACAAAAAAAGGAGAAAAAGTTATCATGTATCATTCTCCATGGTTAGTTTTTCCAGTGCTATTTGCCAAAAAAATAAAAGGATTTCATCTAGTTCTCGAAGTTGAGGAAATATATAGTGATGTTGGTTCATTGCATCCTTATTTTGATCGTTTAGAACAAAAAATATTTAAAAAAGCAGACTCTTTCTTATTTTCTACGGAATTGTTAGCCGAAAAATTAGCGAATGAAAGACCCTATGTTATTATTTACGGAAATTATTCTGTTTTTGAAGATGATGAATTAATAATAAGAACAGATAAAAAAATTCATTTGTTATATGCGGGAATTATTGATTTTGAAAAGGCAGGTGCATTTAATGCTATTGAAATAGCGCCCTATTTAAATGATAATTATCAAATTAATATTATTGGCTTTGGCGAAACGCAAAAACTTATAGAAAGAATAAAAATGATAAATGAGTTTTCTGATTGTAAAATTGTTTTTGATGGTCTTAAGACAAATAAAGAATACATTGATTACTGTAAGAAATGTGATATTGGATTAAGTACTCAAAAAATGAGCGGAGCCTATTTAGATACTTCTTTTCCTAGCAAAATTTTGTCTTATCTTGGAATGGGATTACCAGTTGTTTCATGTTACGTACCCTGTGTGGTTAAATCTGAAATTGCCGATTTAGTGACTTATTATAATGAGGATACGCCTGAGTCTATTGCCAACGCAGTACTTCATGTTTCTGAAATAAATAGAGAAGCTCTAATTATTAGAATCAAAGAATTAGACTTTGATTTTAAGAAAAACTTAGAAGCTATATTATAAATTATTATTGTCTTTGATTAATTAATATTATGAGTGAACCTTCCTTTAAAATAGATATACCAGTTTTAATACTTTTCTTTGCTAGACCAGAACCTTTGGCAAAAGTATTCGAACAGGTTAAAATTGCACGTCCTTCTAAACTTTATCTTTATCAAGATGGGCCAAGAGAAGGCCGTCAAGATGATGTTGAGAATATTAAAAAATGCAGGGAGATAGTTTCTCATATAGATTGGGATTGTCAAGTTTTTAAAATTTACCAAGATAAAAACTTTGGCTGTGATCCATCTGAATATATGGCTCAAAAATGGCTGTTTGAAAATGAAGTACATGGGATTGTTTTAGAAGATGATGATATACCTTCTCAAAGTTTTTTTCCTTATTGCAAAGAATTATTAGAGCGTTACGCTACTGATGAAAGAATAAATATGATTTGTGGGATGAATCAAATGGAAGTTTATGACAAAACACCCCATAGTTATACTTTTTCAAAATCAGGTTCAATAACTGGTTGGGCTTCTTGGAGACGCGTTTTTAATAAGTGGGAAGAAGAATATGATTTCTTAAATGATAATTATGCCAAACACTGTATCCAGTCTGTTTTAGGAAAAAAAGCGTACTCTAATTTTTATAAAAACTGTCAAAATCATAAAGCAACAGGTAGAGCTCATTATGAGTCTATTTTTGGATCGGCAGCAATATTAAACTCGAGATTAAACATTGTTCCTAAATACAATTTGATTTCTAATATTGGAATCGACTCAAATGCAACTCACGGAGCAACTTCTATGAAAATTTTGCCTAAAGGGATTAAGAAAATTTTCTATATGAAACCGCATGAATTAATATTTCCATTAAAACATCCTAAGTATGTTATTGAGGATGTAGAGTATAAAAAACGAATAGACAGAATTATGGGTAACGGGTACCCTTTGGTTAATTTATACCGTCTTTTCGAATCTATTTCATATCGTGTTTTAGATGGCGATTTCAAGAGTATTATTAAAGGTTTAAAGAGAAGACTCTCTATCAAATAATATATGAGTTATTCAGTTGAACGTACTAATAACATGTTGAATGTGGCTAAATTTTTGGCTATCATATCAGTTATTGTTGCCCATTCTAGAAGTACAAATTATAACTATTTAAGTACAATTACCGAAAGATTAGGTACGCTAGGAGTCTTAACTTTTTTAATTATAGGGGGTTACTATTTTAATATTGATAAATATGGATTTGTTCCTTTTTTTAAAAACAAACTAAAAACCATAGTCATTCCATGGGTATTTACAGGAACAGTAATTTATCTAGTTGGATTGCATTTTGATTTAATCGATTGGTTATTATGGATTATAGGTTACAAAACATATTTGTATTACCTGACAGTTATCATGAGCTGTTTTTTAGTTTTAAGTGTTTTTAATAAAAAAAACCACCTCTACTTTTTTGTTTTTTTAACGACGTTGTCAATTTTTCTAACAAGTTATGGTTATATAGATTTATTAGTTTTTAAATTAAGCAAAGGAACTATTGTTTTTTATAATTATCTAAACATTTTCAATTGGTTAGGTGTTTTTTCTATAGGTGTTTTGTTGAAAAAAAATATGGCAGCTTTTTTATTTTTTTTAAATAAAAAAATGATTTACATAATTGGATTGTATTTAATTTGTTTGATTGTTAGCGTTTATATTGAACCAGAATCGGGGGGGTATTTTTCTAAAATGACATTACCTATGGAATTTATAGGGGTCGTGTGTCTGTTTTCTCTGTGTACACTACCCGTTTTTAATCATTTCATTTTTGCTAGAATTGCCGAATTGTCTTTTGGAATCTATTTGACACATTTTTTAATGTTTCCCATTAGAAAATACTTACCCACCTATTTTTTTATGGAATTTATCAATCCATTTATAATTTTATCACTTAATGTTGTCTTTTTGCTATTAGGCTTGAGAATTTCTAAATTAATAAACTTAGATGGTTTATATTGTACTTTATTAGGAATTAGGAATGTAAACAAAAAATCAAAAGCTTATTAAACTTTAATGGGAACTACAAATCAAATAAAGGCAGGTGCCTTAATTTCTTATTTTGCAATCACATTTAGTATTGTTGCAGGGATATTATATACTCCTTGGATGATTAAAACAATAGGCAAATCAGATTATGGTTTGTATATTTTAGTTACTTCTTTTTTGTCATATTTTATTATGGATTTCGGTTTGGGTCAAACTATTGCAAGATATATTGCTAAATATAGAACAGAAAATAATCAAGAAAAAATCAATCAGCTACTTGGGTTAACAACTAAATTTTACTTATTTATTAATGCCTTGCTTTGTGTTGTTTTAATAATGCTGTATTTTTTGATTGCTAATATTTTTGTAGAACTAGAAGTTGCTGAAATAGAAAAGTTTAAAAAAGTTTATATTGTTGCGGGCGCTTTTAGCTTGTTTTCTTTTCCATTTCTAACACTCGATGGTGTTTTAATTGCTTACGAGCGTTTTATAGTCCTAAAATTATGTGATGCCATTAGTAAAATTGGGATAGTTATTTTTATGGTTGTAGCCTTACTCTTAGGTTATCACTTATTTGCTTTAGTAGTTATCAATGCCGTTGTGGGATTGCTTATTATTATTGTAAAATGTGTCTATTTATTTAAATTTACACCAGTAAGTGTCAATTTAAAATACCATGACAAATCTGTATTAAAAGAATTACTCAAGTTTTCGTTTTGGGTTTTTATTATTGGTATTGCACAAAGATTGCTAATTAATATTGCACCAACAATTTTAGGTGTTTTCTCCGGGACAACACAAATAGCCCTTTTTTCTATTGGAATTATTATTGAAGGATACACTTGGACATTTGCTCATGCTTTAAACGGCCTGTTTATGGCTAAAGTAACACAATTAGATACTCAAAAAAATAACCTCCATCAGGTTACTAATCTTATGATTAGAGTAGGTAGAGTACAATTATTTTTAATGGGATTATTGTTAATTGGATTAATTGTTTTAGGAAAAGACTTTATTATATTGTGGATGGGTGATGATTTTAAAACCTCATATTATGTAGCAATTTTATTAATCTTACCAGGATTCGTGACCTTAACCCAAGAAATTGGTTATACCTATTTATTTGTTATAAATGAATTAAAGTATAGAGCTATTATGTTTGTTTTTGCTTCGGTATTAAGTGTCTTGATATCATTTGTTTTGGCTCCAGAATACGGTGCTGTTGGTTGTGCAATCGGGATATTTACGGCTACAATGTTATGTCATGTTCTTGGAATGAATTATGTTTATTGGAAAGTAATTAAACTGGAAATCCCCAGATTTTTTAAAGAATGCTATTTGAGTATGGTTTTGCCAATAGTAGTTACATTACTTGTAGGCATAACGGTAAACTATTTTATATCACAAATAAGTATATTAATATTTATTATGAAAGTAATAATAATTAGTTTTATTTATTTAATCATGATGTGGTTCTTTGGACTTAAAACGGATGAAAAATTGTTGTTTCAAAATGGAATAACTAAATTGCTGCAAAAACTAAAATTAGTATGAAGCCTAAAGTTTTAGTAATAAGCCGAGATTCTTGGAATGATACAAACAATAGTGGAAACACCTTGTCCAATCTATTTCAATGCTGGGAATCTGATAAAATCGCTAATTTATATTTTAGAGACGAAATTCCTAACAACAAAGTTTGTACTCAATATTTTAAAATTTCTGAAAGCCTACTTGTTAGAAAAATTTTACGAAAAACAAAAGTAGCTGGTTTAAAGTTTGAAAAAAGATTGGATGAAACAAGAGAAGTTGACAATGAAATAGAATACCAGAAAACAGAAAAAAAACTATACGATTTTTTTAGAAATAATAGATGGCATATTTTTTTGTGGGCAAGAGAGTTGTTATGGTTTATAGGAAAATGGAAGAGCAAAGAATTAGATAATTTTTTAGAAGAATTTAGTCCAGATATTATATACTCTCCATCGTATGACTCTTTCTATATGCACTCTGTTCTGTATTATGTTCAAAAAAAAACCAAGGCAAAAGTCGTTTATTTTCATTGTGATGATTTAGTTACTTATAGGCAATATTCACTATCTCCATGGTATTGGGTTAATAGATTTGTCCTTCGAAAATATATGAATAAAAGTATAAAAATGGCCGATTTAAATTATTGTATAATAGATGAGCAAGCTAGAGTATACAGTACAATTTATCGTTCAGAATTTAAATTATTATATAAAACGGGAAGTTTTAGAGTTTATCCATCCGTAAAAAAAACAATCTTGCCAATCAATATTGTTTTTACAGGAAACATAATTTATGGGAGAATAAACAGTATTCTTATGTTATCGGAAGTATTGTCAATTATAAATAGAGATGAACAAAAAATTAAATTACAAATTTATACTGCTAATTTAATAAAAGATAATATCAAAGTGAAATTAGAAAATAATAAAGCGGTGGAGCTTATGGGTAAAGTACCTTATGAAGAAATACCTAAAATTTTATCAAATAGCGATATTTTACTGCATGTAGAATCATTTGAAAAGGAACAAATGTTAGCTACATCATTATCTTTCTCCACTAAATTGGTTGATTATTTTGAAGCTGCAAAACCTATTTTAGCTATTGGTTGGGAACATTCGGCGTCAATAAATTATCTTAAAGAGAATGAAATAGGTATAACGGTTTCTAACAAAGAGCAGTTGCATTCGGAATTATTAAAACTAATTGACAATACAAATTCATTAGAAGAATATGCTAAAAAAGTATGGGATTTTGGTAATTTAAACCATAATAAAAATAATGTATTAAAGAATTTTGAATCAGATTTGATTTACTTGTTAGACAAAAAGGATTATGCGTAAAAAAATATGTTTCATAGTTTCAACTCCATATACTGCAAAAGCATTTTTAGAGAATCATTTTGAAAGTTTATCAAAGCAATATGAAGTATACCTAGTAGCAAACTTAGATGATTTAGAATTGCCTAACTATTCAAATCAATATTTGCAGGAAATAAAACATATTCCTATAAATCGAAAAATAAACCTTATAGAAGATTTAAAATCCTTGTTTTTGTTAACTAAATATTTGCGACAAAATAAATTTGATGCTATAACTACTTTTACTCCTAAAGCTGGACTTATAGGTATTGTAAGTGGGAAATTAGCTAAAACAAAACATAGAATACATTTTTTCACAGGTCAAGTATGGCATACAAAAAAAGGTTTTATTAAAAAGCTTTTAATTTTTCTCGACAAACTTGTCGTGTCATTAAGCACAAATATCTTAGTAGACGGACGACCACAACAGGAGTTTTTAATTCAAAATAATATAATAACAAAAAAGAATTCGTTAGTTTTAGGTAAAGGAACAATAAGCGGAATCGATCTGGCTAAATTTTCTCCCAATATTCAAGTTAGACAAGAATTAAGAAAGTTATTGAATTATGAAGAAAGCGATATTGTTTTTATGTTCTTGGGAAGATTAAATAAAGATAAAGGCATTTTCGATTTGGTAAAAGCATTTGATAAGCTTACAGATGTTTATTCTAATGTGAAATTATTAATTGTTGGACCTGACGAAGAAAATATTATAGAATTGTTAAGTCAAAAATCAAAAGACAAATATCATATTTATGGTTTAACTGATAATCCTGAAAAAATAATGCAGGTTTGTGATGTCTTTTGCCTTCCAAGCCATAGGGAAGCTTTTGGATTAAGTGTTGTTGAAGCTTCTGCTTCCCAGAAGCCAATTGTTTGTAGTGATACATACGGATTGCAAGACACAATTATTGATAATGTGACTGGATTAAGACATGTCACATACAATTCGAATTCACTTTACGAAAAAATGAAATATTTAATAGATTATCCAATCGAAAGGAATAAGATGGGTTTTGAAGGGAGAAAGTATACCGAATATTTTTTTTCCAAACAAAAAGTAACGGTTCTTTGGAAAGAGTATTATAATTCATTACTCGATTAAATTATTTAATTTTAAATTTGGCAAATAATTACTTTAAATAAGAATCAATATCAAAAATGTATAAAAATTTTGCAAAGCCCTTTTTAGATTTTTTCGCCGCATTTATTGGGTTTATACTCATTAGTCCAGTTTTTATTTTGGTTTTTCTTTTACTTAAAATTGCAAATCGAGGTGATGCTTTTTTTATCCAGGAACGTCCGGGTAAAAATGGAAAAACTTTCAAAATTATTAAGTTCAAAACAATGACCGATGCAAAAGACTGTGATGGTAAATTACTTCCCGATGCAGAAAGATTAACTAAATTTGGTGCTTTTGTACGTAAAACCTCTTTAGATGAAATCCCGCAATTGCTAAATGTTTTAAAAGGAGATATGAGTCTTATAGGACCAAGGCCTTTATTAACAAATTATTTACATTTGTATAATGATTTTCAGAATAGAAGACATGATATAAAACCTGGAATAACAGGTTGGGCGCAAGTAAATGGACGCAACGCAATAAGTTGGGATAAAAAATTTGAATATGATGTATGGTATGTAGATCATTGTTCATTTAGATTAGATGTTAAAATCTTATATAAAACGATTTTAAAGGTTTTTAAAAAAGAAGGAATTAACGCAGGAAAAAATATAACTATGGAACCATTTCAAGGACAATATTGAAAAATATGAAAAAAATAGCAATAATTGGAGCAGGAGGATTTGGTAGAGAAGTTAAGATGCTCATAGATCAAATAAATTTTAAAAATAAAGTATACGAATTTATAGGTTTTTTTGATGACGGAGTTGAAAAAAACACCATGATAAACGGTTGTCCTGTTTTAGGTAGTATTGAAGATATAAATAAAGTTGAGTATCCTTTATCTATATCTATGGCTATTGGAAATCCATTAACAAAAATCTCAATTTTAGAAAAAATTAATAATAAAAAAATTAGTTTCGAGACTTTAATTCATCCTAATGCATTGATAGGAGAGTATGTTGAAATAGGTAAAGGCTCAATCATATGCGCCGGAAATGTTCTAACTTGTAATATTGAAATCAAGAATTTTGTTACCATAAATTTAATGTGTTCAGTTGGTCATGATACAGTATTAGAAAATTTTGTTTCAATCATGCCGGGAGTAAATGTTTCAGGAGAAGTTGTTCTTGAAGAAGGGGTTTATATAGGAACTGGCGCAAAAATAATAAATCAAGTAAAAGTTGGAAAGTATTCAATTATTGGTTCTGGGGCAGTTGTTTCAAAATCAATTCCTGAAAATTGTACTGCCGTTGGCGTTCCTGCTAAAACTATAAAATTTAATAGTTAAATGAATAACTCAAAAATATGGCTTTCTTCTCCACATATGGGCGGTGACGAACAAAAATATGTTCAAGAAGCGTTTGATACTAACTGGGTTGCACCATTAGGGCCTAACGTAAATGGTTTTGAACAAGATTTAGAAAAATACTTAGATCAAACTACACATGTTGCTGCGTTAAGTTCTGGGACAGGAGCTTTGCATTTAGGACTTATTTTATTAGGTGTTAAAGCAGGAGATGAAGTAATCTGTCAGAGTATGACATTCTCCGCATCAGCAAATCCTATTATGTATTTGGGTGCCACACCTGTTTTTATTGATAGTGAATTAGAAACTTGGAATATGTGTCCAATAGCCCTTGAAGAAGCTATAATCGATAGTATTTCAAAAGGGAATAAGCCAAAAGCAATTATAGCAGTACACCTTTACGGAATGCCATATCAAATTGATGCTATCGATGCCATATCAAATAAATATCAAATCCCGATTCTCGAAGATAGTGCCGAAGCTTTGGGAAGTTCGTACAAAGGGCAAAAATGTGGAACATTTGGAGAAATAGGTGTTTTATCATTCAATGGAAATAAAATTATCACCACTTCAGGTGGTGGCGCATTGGTTGCTAAGGATGAAAAAATTAAAGAGCGCGCCGTTTTTTTAGCCACACAAGCACGTGACAATGCCCCACATTATCAGCATAGCGAAGTAGGTTATAATTACCGAATGAGTAATATTTGTGCGGGAATAGGTCGCGGACAAATGCAGGTTTTAGACAAACATGTTGGTTTGAGAAGAGAAATGCATCAATTGTATGTCGATACTTTTGCATCAATAGAGGGTGTTACGGTTCTTACCGAGCCCAACCCCGATTATTTTTCCAACCATTGGCTAAGTGCCATCATTATCAACCCAGAAAAAACAAACGGAAAAACTCGTGAAGACCTGCGATTGGTACTAGAAAAAGCCAATATAGAAAGTCGCCCGTTGTGGAAACCCATGCATTTACAACCCGTTTTCGAATCCTATCCCTATTACGGGACTCAGGTTTCGGAACAATTATTTGAAAATGGATTGTGTTTGCCGTCTGGTTCAAATCTAACGGAAGAAGAAAAAAAGAGAATAATTGCCGAAATTCAACTATTTTTTTAGTATTTTGCAACACTTTTCGAAAGACGAAAACCCGAAATGAAACTAGGTTTACGTGATGTTTTTATCTTACGAAAATAAAACATAATGTATTTTAAAGTAAAGCTACTTTGGAAATAGAAGAAAAAGCAAAAATAAAATCTGTGTTAAAACAGATTCTTGGATATAGTTCGAAATCAAGTTTTAGTATTAAAAACTTAGGCTATTTGCCTAGGTGGATAATTCTATCTATTGATGTGTTTGCTATTTTTATGTCAGGATTATTAACCTATTATTTGTTTAAAGGAATAGGTTTGCAATATTATAAATCCCATAATGAAGGTTATAAAATTGTTTTATTTTTTGTAACTAATATTTTCTTTTTTTGGTGGTTTAAAACCTATTCAGGGATTATTAGGCATTCTTCATTTATAGATGCTATAAAAATTGTTTTTTCACAAGTTTCCACCTTTATAGTTTTAGTGTTTTTTAATTTTCTTTTTTCAATCTATTTTAAAGACAGTTTGTTTCTTACCACAGCACTTGTTATTAATATTATTGTGTCTTTTTGTTTGTTGTTTTTATATAGGGTATTGGTGAAACAGTTTTTTGAAGCTTACTTAAAAGGAATTCAGAATGAAAAACTTGTGAGCGCTATTGTTTACGGCTCCGATGCCAATGCGATTTCAGTATCTAATGCACTAATTTCCGAAATTCCTATGCGATTTAAGTTGTTGGGATTTATAGATAAGCACAATTCAAACTCATCAAAAAGGATTCTGGATTTACCTATTTTAAATCAGAAAAAGAAGATTTCGGTACTTATGCGTTCTATGAATGCAGATGCTTTAATCATTGCCGACAAAGGACTCACAAAGGAAGAACAAATCGCAATTGTAGATGAATGTTTAGAGTTTAATCTGAAAGTATATACCGTACCACTTATTTCAGATTGGGAAAATCAGAAAGAAATATCAAAAAAAATAAAGAGTTTTCAAATTGAAGATTTACTAGAAAGAAAACTGATTGTTTTAGATAACAAATTAATTTCTTCGCAAATAAAAGGAAAAACAATTTTAATTACTGGAGCTGCAGGTTCCATAGGAAGTGAAATTGTAAGACAAATTATCGATTTTAATCCTGAAACTTTGGTCATACTAGACCAAGCCGAAACCCCTTTGCATGATTTAACCTTAGAGATTCAAAAACTAAATTCAAAAACCAAATTGGTTTCTCTTATTGCAGATATCAGAGATTTAGTTGGTTTAGAACGAATATTCGAACAATACCAACCAAGTTTAGTATACCATGCGGCTGCTTACAAACATGTTCCACTTATGGAAGAAAATCCATCGCAAGCGATATTTGTAAATGTGATGGGGACAAAAAATTTAGCCGATTTAGCTTTAAAGTATAAGGTAGAAAAATTTGTTATGGTTTCTACAGATAAAGCGGTAAATCCTAGCAATGTCATGGGCGCCAGTAAGAGAATTGCCGAAAAATATGTGCAATCCTTGTATTTTGATCAAAAAAAGAATAATGCTCATACAACAAAATTTATAACTACCCGTTTTGGGAATGTATTGGGGTCTAATGGGTCGGTAGTCCCACTATTTTCTAAACAAATCGCCGAAGGAGGTCCAATTACCATCACTCATGAAGAAATTATTCGTTATTTTATGACTATTTCCGAAGCTTGTCAGTTGGTTCTAGAAGCAGGTGCCATGGGCAAAGGTGGGGAAATTTATATTTTTGATATGGGAAAACCAGTAAGAATATATGATTTGGCCACAAAAATGATTCGTTTGGCTGGTTTTGTTCCAGATAAGGACATTAAAATTAAAATTGTAGGATTACGTCCAGGCGAAAAATTATACGAAGAATTACTAAACGATAATTCGAAAACACTACCCACTCACCACGAAAAAATAATGGTGGCACAAGAAGAAATCGATATTCATAGTGAAGTTGAAACAGCAATTTTAGAAATAGTTAAAGCTTCGAATATTTACGATAATAATCTGATTGTTACAAAAATGAAAATGCTAATCCCAGAATTTAAAAGTATGAATTCTACTTTTGAAATTCTAGATAATTAAATAAAAACCAGAGTTCAAACTACTTTTAATAAAAAAAGTATCTTTGAGTGCAAAATTAAAACAATGAAGAAAAGGAATTTAATATCATATTTTTTATTAGGACTTAACTTATTATTGCTAACATCATGTGGGGATAAAAAACAAATTGCTTATTATCAAAATATCAATCAGGTTGCGGCTCAGGAAACCGCAAATAATTTTGAATCTAAAATTCAACCAGATGATTTATTAATGATTGTAGTTTCTACACCTGATCCTGAAGCTTCAGCCCCATTTAATCTTGAAGCCATTTCTGTTCCCACCGCCATTGGACAAACAACACAAGCGCAAAAACAACAACAATTGTATCTAGTAGATGCTAATGGAGTTATTCAATTTCCAGTTTTAGGGGAAATAAAAACAGGAGGGCAAACTAAATCGGAAGTTATCAATGTTATTAAAAGTAAACTTAAAAAATATATTAATGACGCTATTGTAAATATGCGTATTGTAAATTTTAAAGTTACCGTACAAGGAGAAGTCGTAAAGCCAGGAAGTTTTACTATTGCTAGCGAACGCATTACTTTGCCAGAAGCCCTAAGTTTAGCTGGAGATTTAACCATTTACGGAAAAAGAGATAATATCATTTTGGTTAGAGAAGTAAACAACAAAAAAACATTTAATAGAATAGATATTACAAAAGCCGATTTTATCAATTCGCCTTATTATTATTTATCTCAAAATGATTTACTTTATGTCGAGCCAAATAAGGCCAAATCAAACACTTCGACAGGATTTACCCAAAATGGACCTATTTGGATTGCCATAGCCTCATTAATATCTTCAGTGGTATTATCAATATTTATAATTAATAAAAACTAAGTTTACTCATGTTAAACAATACTATAAATGATTTGTCCGAAGATAATTCTGCAGGCATAAGAGAGCAAATTTTAAAATACTTAAGCCAATGGAAATGGTTTTTATTAAGTATTTTTTTCTTTTTATTTCTTGCTAAATTATATTTGAGGTATTCAATTCCAGAATACAGATCACAAACCACTTTATTAATTAAAAGAGAAGATTCTGGAGGCATGTCTTCTGAACTCGCTGCTTTTCAAGATTTGTCGATGTTTTCCGGAGTAAAAAGAGATATTGATGATGAGATGGAGGTTTTGAAATCGAGATCATTAGTCGAAAAAACAATCAAAGAAGGGAATTTTAATATATCATATGTTATAGAAGGTCGTATTAAATCTTCCGAATCTTATGGGGAAAACCTTATTACTATTGATTTTAAAGAAAAAAATAAAAATTTTTTCGAAAAGGACACCACTTTAAGCGTGAAAATTTTATCACCTAAAAAGTTCGAATTGTTTGATGCAAATAATAATAATGTAGGTGAGTTTAACTTTGGGCAGATAATTTCTTCAAAAGAATTAGGAAATTATGTGGTCAGTATGAACAGAAATAATGCAAAAGATATAAATTTAAATATTGTTATAAAGCTAGAATCTCTAAAAAAAGCTACTAATAAATTTAAAGGAAGGTTAGATGTATTAAACATAACAAAACACACAAATGTTCTAGAAATTTCCTTTACGGATCCAGTTAAAGAAAAGTCTGAGGATTTCTTAGATAAATTAGTTGTCATTTATAACAATGATGCCATAGTTGATAAAAATTTAATTTCTGAAAAAACGGCTCAATTTATAAACGATAGGTTGGGGATTATTACAAGCGAACTAGATGGCGTAGAAAAAGATGTAGAAAAGTATAAAAGGAAAAATAATATTACTGATCTTCCTACTGAAGCCGAATTGTATCTTAAAAATTCCAGCGAATCAAACAAAGAAGAAGTTATTGTAGGGACACAACTTAAAGTTGTTGGTATCATGATCGATTTTATGAAAAACAACAACAATGACGATATCATACCAGCAAATATTGTTCCGGATGATAATAATTCATCGACACTGATTGCAGAATACAATAATTTGGTCATAGAAAGAAATAGAGTACTTAAAAGCTCTACTCCAGAAAATCCAATTGTTATTAGAGTTAATGATAAAATAAATTCTTTAAAATCTAGTATTTCTGAAAGTCTAAATAAACTAAAGTCTTCATTAGTTATAAAAAACAATGCCATTATTAATCAAGGAAATATTGTTGGTGGAAGAATTTCTCAAATTCCCAGACAAGAAAGAGAATTTAGAGGAATTTTTAGACAACAACAAATTAAGGAAGAATTGTATTTGTATTTGTTTAAAAAGAGAGAAGAAACCGCCATTACACTAGCGGCAACAGCACCAATATCTAAAGTTGTAGATTATGCTTATTCTTCAGATACCCCTATATCACCTAAAAGAAGTTTAATTTATTTAGTATCCTTAATATTGGGATTGCTTATTCCTTTTTCGATAATCTATTTATTAGATTTACTGGATACTAAAGTGAAAAATCGTCATGATTTAGATGCTAATTTGACGATTCCATTTATTGGTGATGTACCTCATTCTGATGATAATAATGAAATCATGCAGTCGGGAAGCAGAACCAGTTCAGCAGAAGCGATACGTATTGTTAGGACTAATTTAGAATTTGTTTTAAGTAATTTGGAAACCAATAACAAAGCAAAAACTATATTTTTAACTTCTACCTTGCCAAAAGAAGGCAAAACATTTATAGCTATTAATCTTGCTGCAACTATCGCCATTTCAGGAAAAAAAGTATTGCTTATAGGTATGGATATTAGAAATCCTAAATTAGAAGAATACGTAAAATTGCCATCAAGAGGACTCACAAACTTTTTGTCGACAAAAGATTCAGATATACATGATTTTATAGTAAATCAAAAAGGTTACGAAAACTTTGATATTCTTCCAGCAGGAGTCATTCCGCCTAATCCAGCAGAATTATTAATGAGTAAAAAGGTTGAAGCTATGTTCGAACAATTAAAATCAGAATATGATTACATTGTTGTAGATACTGCTCCAGTTAGTTTGGTTACCGATACGTTGCTAATATCTAAAAATGCCGATGCCTTTGTATATGTAGTTAGAGCTAATTATTTAGAAAAATCATTCTTAAGAACACCGGAATCATTGTATAGAGAGAAAAAATTGCCTAACATGTGTGTATTGCTTAATGATACAGATACAAAAAGTGGTTACGGCTACGGCTACGGCCAAGAAATAATTGAAAAACCTTGGTACAAGAAAATGTTTAATTTTTCTTTCTTCGGATAAGAAATAAAAAAAGAGGCAATTTAAATTGCCTCTTTTTTTATTTAAAAAACTGATTGTTTGCAATTGCCTCTTTTAATGGATGCAAATCTTTTATTAATATTTTTTTATCAAAAGAGTCAATGTGTTTTTTGTGGTGTACATCAGATCCTACAAAATCTATAAGTCCTTTTTTTAATAATTTTTCGGCAGCATGAGCCACTTCTTTCCCATAATAACCTACTGTCGATAATAAGTTAAGTTGAAACAAACAACCTGCGTTTTTTAATTTTTGGTATAAGTCAAAATTATTATGATAAAAAGCATATCGCTCAGGATGCGCCAAAACGGGTTTGTATCCCGCTATTTGCAAATCGAAAATAATGTCAAAAAGCTGAATTGGCGGATTCAAGTAAGACATTTCAACCAGAACATAATTGTCTTTAAGTGTCAGGATTTCCCCTTTTTGAAACAAAGAAATAAAATGATCATCCATTAAGTATTCGGCTGCAGCTTTAAATGAAGTATTGTTGTTTGAGTTTGTTTCTAACTCAAGCGCTTGTATTTTATCTTTGGTGTTGTCCCAAAAACCGCTAAAAATGTGGGGTGTCGTTATAAATTTTGAAACTCCCATATTTTTCAAACTATCAAGTAAAAATAAAGTATCATCAATAGTTTGTGCACCATCATCTATTCCTGGCAACAAGTGCGAATGGATGTCAACGTGGTTTTCAGGGATTAAATCCTTGAGGACTGTTTTGTTTTTATTAAAAAATAACATTATAGGTAGGTTTTAATTTGGACTACAAAAGTATCATTTATTTGGAAATAAAAATGTTAATGATACTTGGACTTTTAGCCTGTTTTTATTTATCTAATCAAATTAAATTTATAGATTTACGAAAATATTTATATTACCTACAATTAGTGAGTTATTCAGAAGAAAATAAAGAAGAGTGGTTGTTCGAGATTTCCTCCAAAAGAGGTTTGTTCGAATTAGATTATAAGGAATTATGGCGTTATAGAGACTTGCTGTTTCTTTTTGTAAAAAGAGATATTGTGACTTTTTACAAACAAACCATTTTAGGTCCTATTTGGTTTATCATTCAGCCATTAATTACCTCGCTAATACAATTTGTTATTTTTAGCCAAATAGCCAACATTCCTTCTGATGATACGCCGTATTTTTTGTTTGTTTTGGCAGGAAATGTACTTTGGTTTTATTTTTCAGATTGTTTTAAATCTACTTCCGAAGTATTTAAAACCAATCAGAATTTATTCGGGAAAGTGTATTTTCCCAGATTAATCATGCCACTGGCTATTGTTTTTTCAAATTTGGTCAAATTCGGAATTCAATTCCTGTTTTTCTTGGGTGTTTTGTTTTATTGTATATATAAAGGATATAACGTACATCCTAACCTATATGTTTTGTACACGCCATTGTTATTGTTGGTTATGATATTATTGTCACTAGGCTCAGGTATGATTATCACTTCACTAACCACAAAATATAGAGATTTAACCTTCGTGGTGACTTTTGGGATTTCGTTATATATGTATGTGACGCCTATTGTTTATCCAACTTCATTAGCTCTAGAAAAACTACCAGAATCATTACATTATTTAGTATATTTAAATCCATTAACGAGTATTTTTGATTTTTTTAAATATGCTTTTTTAGGTAGTGGAACATTAGATTTATTTGGCGTATTATATTCCTTATTATTTTCGATAATAATATTTTTTGCGGGTGTTTTTGTTTTTAATAAAACAGAAAAGAATTTTATAGATGTTATTTAAATCATGAGTAAAGTAATTTTAAAAATAGAAAACGTATCGAAACAGTACCGACTTGGACAGGTGGGAACAGGTACTATTTCTCATGATTTAAACCGATGGTGGGCAAAAATAAGAGGCAAAGAAGATCCGTTTCTTAAAATTGGCGAAACCAATGATCGAAGCAAAAAAGGAGATACAGATTACGTTTGGGCCTTGCAAGACATCAATTTTGAAGTCAATCAAGGAGAAGTATTGGGTATTATTGGTAAGAATGGTGCAGGAAAATCGACATTACTCAAAATATTATCTCGTGTCACTTCGCCCACCACGGGAAGCATAAAAACCAGAGGAAGAATAGCGTCTTTACTCGAAGTAGGAACAGGTTTTCATCCAGAAATGACGGGTCGTGAAAACGTGTACTTAAATGGAGCCATTTTGGGTATGACTAAAAAAGAAATCGCTTCCAAAATTGATGAAATTATAGAATTTTCAGGCTGCGAACGATACATAGACACTCCAGTAAAACGCTACAGTAGCGGAATGACTGTTCGTTTGGCCTTTGCAGTAGCGGCTCATTTAGACCCAGAGATTTTAGTGGTTGATGAGGTTTTAGCAGTTGGTGATGCCGAGTTTCAGAAAAAAGCCATTGGTAAAATGCAGGATATATCTAGAGAAGCAGGCAAAACCGTTTTGTTTGTGAGTCATAATATGGCGGCCGTGCAAAATTTATGCACAAGAGGAGTGGTAATGCGAAACGGAACCATTTTTTTTGAAGGTGATATAGAAGAATCAATACAAGTATATTTGAAAGATAATGCTAATATAGAATCATTGGCTAACTTCGACAGCAGAATTGGTTCGGGTGTTATAAAAGTAATTGAATCATCAATTTATGGGGAAAATAAAAATTTAGAACCCCAAATAGGAAAACCATTTCATATCGAATTAACTATAGACAATCCTCAAGAAATTGATTCATCACATATTCGTTTTGATTTGAAAATCGATGATCGAATGGGACAAAGAATCGCTTGGATGAGCAATTACTTGTTTAATAAAGAAACAAAATCAAACGTTTGCAAGATACTTTTCAAAATGGATAAACTCAATTTAAATGAAGGAGGATATTATATAAGCACTGATGTTTATGTAGATTTGAAAAGAGCCGATTGGCTTCAAAGCGCTATTTATTTTGAAGTTGTAGACGGAGATTATTACAAGGCAGGGCGAGGTGTTCCTGTAGCCGAAAGTAGACTTTTGTTCGATTTTGATGTCAATTTTATTAGCAAATAAAATTATGAATAATAAAAGAATATTTTTTGTTTGCGATGATATTAATGCTCCAACAGGAGGGATAAAACAGATATACAGACAAGTTGATATCCTAAATAATAATGGTTTTAACGCATTTGTACTACACAGATGGTATGGTTTTAAATGTACTTGGTTTAAAAACGAAACAAAAATTGCTTATTACTATCCATTATTTGAAGGCATTGATAACTTATTAAAAACCAAATCCAACGAAAAAGGAATCTTAAATTTACTTTTAAAAGCAAAGAATATTTATAAAAAAAATATTAAAGAGAACCTTTTGAAGATTAAAAGTAAATCCAAAAACATTTCAGTAAAACAAGATGATATTTTTGTTTTTCCAGAAGTATATGGTCCCAATGTTACTAACCTGTTAGTAAACAACCCAACGGTAATATATAACCAAGGAGCATATCAGACATTTTTTCATTACGATTTAAATCTAAAAAATAACGACACACCATATTTAGAAAAAAATCTAATTGCAACAGTAGTCAACTCTGAAAATGCAAAAGAATATATAAATCATGCATTCCCGAAAATGACCGTCAATAGAGTTCGTTATGGGATTGATGCAAAAAATTTTTCTTTTAATGAAAATAAAAAAAGAAAAATTGCTTTTATGCCAAGACGTTTGCGTCCTGATTTGGTTCAAGTTATTAATATTTTAAAATTCAGAGGAGTTTTAGAAAATTGGGAACTTGTAGAGATACACAATATGAACGAAAACGAAGTGGCTAAAAACTTAAAAGAATGTGCGTTTTTTCTTAGTTTTAGCATCAATGAAGGATTCGGAATGCCACCAGCTGAAGCTATGGCTTGCGGTTGTGTTGTTGTTGGTTATGCAGGAAAAGGCGGAAAAGAATTTTTTAAAGAAGATTTTTGTTATCCAATAGAAGACAGAGATGTCATTGCCTTTGCAAAAACACTCGAAAAAGTCATCAAAGAATACGAACTAGATGACAAGCCATTTGTAACAAAAGGGAAAAAAGCATCAGAATTTATTCTTTCGGAATACAGTATGGAAATGGAAGAAAGAACAATTGTTGAATGTTGGACTAAAATACTTAATTAGTAAAATATAATTGGCAAAGTATTTTAATTTATCAAAAAAAAAGGAAAAAATGGCAGAAGTCAAAAAAACAATATTTGATGTTGGTATGCATAAAGGTGAGGACACAGAGTTTTACCTAAAAAAAGGATATCAAGTTGTAGCATTTGAAGCAAATCCAGAGTTGGTAAAATTGTGTGCGACAAAATTTGCAGATGAAATTAAAGACGGAAAACTTACTATTGTAGAAGGAGCTATAATTGATTTCGATTTTGATACAGATTCCTCTAATCCCAATATTCAGTTTTATAGAAATAAAAATTTAAGCGTTTGGGGAACAGTAGATGGTAATTGGGCAAAAAGAAATGAAAAAAAAGGTACAGAAAATGAAATTGTTGAGGTTGCCAAAATAGATTTTAAAAAATGTCTTGAAAAATACGGAATCCCGTATTATCTAAAGATTGATATAGAAGGAATGGACAGAGTTTGTCTAAAAGCTTTGCTTAATTTTGATAAAAAACCAGATTATGTATCTATCGAATCTGAAAAAGTTTCTTTCACAGAGCTGAAAGAAGAATTTGATTTGTTTAAAAATAACGGATATTCTCAATTTCAAATCGTTAATCAAGGAAATATTTCAGAGCAAAAAGAACCCGAAAATTCAGAAGAAGGAATTTGTTTGAACTATCAATTTAGTTCAGGAGCGACAGGATTATTTGGAAAAGATTTGCCTAATAAATGGATTAATTATTCGAATGCTATACAAAAATATCAACTAATTTTCTTCGGATACAAATTGTTTGGAGATAATGGATTTATTACCAATGGATATATTCGTAAAATACTATTTAAAATAATTCATTTATTTACTAAGCAATCTATTCCAGGCTGGTTTGACACGCACGCCAAACATAGTTCACTTATTAAATAGTTCACAAAATCAAGCTATATAAAATAAGATAAATGCCTAAAGTTTCAATAATTCTTCCATCATACAATCATGCTATCTTTTTAAAAGACAGACTAGATTCAATAATAAACCAAATTTATAGTGATTGGGAGCTTATTATTATTGACGATAAATCTACAGATTCTAGTCTAGAAATATTGACTGATTTTGTTGAGAACAATAAAGAAAGAGTCAAATATTTTATTATTAATGAAACCAATTCAGGAAGCGGTTATAAATCTTGGCAAAAAGGAATTGAATTATCCGATTCAGAATACATTTGGATTGCAGAAACAGACGATTATTCAGATATTTATTTTTTGTCTGAACAGATTCATGTTTTAGAAAAAAATAAAGAATGTGTTTTAAGTTTTTGTTCGAGTAACCTTGTTGATGAACAAAATAAGATTATTTCAAGTACAGAAAAAAGAACAAAATCTCTAAGTGTAGATCATAATGAGTATAAAGTTTTTGAAGGAAAAGCATTTTTAGAAAAAATGCCTCTGGAAACCTATATCAACAATGGCAGTTCGGTAGTTTTTAGAAAACCTTCTGTCGAAATTCCCGCAATAATTTTTTCATATAGACAATCTTCAGATATATTTTTATGGACTTTTCTACTTACCAATTCATCATTTGCTTTTATCAATAAAAAAATGAATTTTTTTAGGCGTCATGAAAATTCAACCACAACAATACTTTCAAATTCAAAAGCTATACTAGGAACCTATAAAGAAGTGATTGTTTATATAGCCTATTTTAATTATCCAGAAAAAAGTATTAATATTATAAATCACTATTTTAATAACTATATTTGGAAAAATAAACGTGAAATGTTTAATTTCGAGGTTTTTAGAAACGACAAAAAATTAAAAAATTTGTATTTAAAAAAACTATTACCCTTGACTTTAAAAAAAATTTTTAATGGAAAATAGTTCATTGGTTAGTGTTATTATACCTACTTATAATAGAGAAGAATATTTAGATATTGCTATCCAATCTGTTATAAGTCAAACCTATAAAAACATTGAAATTTTAGTTATTGATGATGGTTCAAAAATTAATTATGCAGAAGATATATGTGCAAAATACAAGCAATGTATTTATTTATATAAAGAAAATGGGGGGCTTTCATCTGCAAGAAATTTTGGTGTAAAAAATGCAAAAGGAAAATATATTGCGCTATTAGATGACGATGATTTGTTTTTAAACACAAAAATCGAAAAACAGGTAACGGTTTTAGAGAAAGATAAAGAAATATTTTGCGTTCATTCTGCCGCTAAAATCATTAATGATAATGGAGTAGAAACTGGCGAAATAATAGGAGCATCAGTAGAAAAAGCACACAAAAGAAGTGGTTTTGTTTTTTGGAACGCTTTAGGAGTTTGGGTTGTAAAATCCCCAACACCACTTTTTAGAAAAGAAGTTTTTGATAAAATTATTTTTGATGAAGAAATAAAAGTTGGTGAAGATGTAGATTTTTATCAAAGAATGTTTTATTTTTTTAAAGTTCTATACATAGAGGAGCCTTTGGCTTTTTATCGTGAAGGGAATGATACTAATAGGTTATCAAAAAAAATAGAAAAGTACGTGGGAATTGAACAAAAAATGTTCTCAAATTTCATAAAAATGGGAATAAAAAACCCATTTACATTGTATAAAATAGCTTATATTTTAGCCAATGCTGGAATAAGAAGTTGGAATACTATTTTTTCGAAAAATCCAATAAAAATAAATCGACTAAATTTGATTGTGAATCCTTTTTATTATTTAAAATTACCAATTAAAAAAATAAATACAAATTAAGCCAAAAAGATGGATAAAATAACAATACTTATAACTGGCGGAGCGGGAAATGTAGGTAGTGCTTTAGCTACTAAATTAGCAGAAAACAAAGACAATTATATTGTTATTGTCGATAATTTATCGACAGGAAGCATGGCAAAAGTTCCACAAGGTGAAAACGTAAAATTTATTAAAGCAAATGCAAATAATTACAATGATATCGTGCCTATTTTCGGCAGGTATAATTTTGATTATGTGTTTCATTATGCTGCAATAGTAGGAGTAAAGCGCACACTGGAAAATCCCATAATGGTCTTAGATGATATAGATGGAATAAAAAATATTTTGTCCTTATCTAAAAATTCAGGTGTAAAACGTGTTTTTTATTCAAGCTCTTCTGAAGTATATGGTGAGCCTTTTGAAATTCCTCAAAACGAAAACACAACACCACTAAACTCTAGATTGCCTTATGCTATTGTAAAGAATGTTGGAGAAGCCTTTTTTAAATCCTATTATCAAGAATACGGATTAGAATATACAATTTTTCGTTTCTTTAATACCTACGGACCTAATCAGAGCGAAGATTTTGTGGTGCCAAGATTTATCAAAGCAGCACTTAAAAATGAGCCTATTTATTTGTATGGAGATGGTTTGCAAACCCGTTCATTTTGCTATGTAGATGATAATATAGCTGCTTGTGTAAAGGCAATGGACGATAAAAACTCTGTAAATGATGTGCTGAACGTAGGGAGCGATATCGAAATGACGATTTTAGATTTAGCTCAAAGAGTAATTGCAATATCTAATTCAAGTTCAAAAATTATTCATTTACCACCATTGGAAGAAGGTGATATGACCAGAAGATGTCCAGATACGACAAAAATGAAAGCTATTTTAGGGAGAGAATTAATCGCTTTAGAAGTAGGGATTGCAAAATTGATAAACCATTATGAGAATAGGAAGTAATCCAAATAATCATAAAACTATTGATTTATTCATTAAATCACATAGGGTAATTATTCCAGTTTATATTCCAAATGCTGAAGGATATTTTGCCGATGCGTTCAATGTTTTTAAAGTATGTATAGAGTCTTTATTAAAAACAATTAATGAGGATACGGTTGTTTCCTTAATATCTAACGCTTCGTCAGATGAGGTAAATGAATATATTTACCAACTTTGGCAAGATGAAAAAATTGACAGAGCGGTTTTTAATACAGAAAATGTTGGCAAAATGAATGCTATCATAGCCGAAACGAGAGCCAGTTTTGAAGAATTTATTACCTATTCTGATGCCGATGTTTTTTTTGATAAGGGATGGTTGCAACAGACTTTCAACATGTTTAAAAATGTGTCAAAAGCAGGTTTTGTTTCGATGAATCCAACACCTAGGAATTACAGCCACGCAGATTCTACACTATTTGAAAATCTATTTACCGTTTTCTTTAAAAAAAGAAAAGCAAGTGCTGTATGTGCTTTTGATGATTTAGCACATTTTCACAAAAGTGTTGGGAAAAATAATGAGTTTACAGAAAAGATGTTCGCTGGAAATGTTTTTTGTGTTAGTAAGTATAATTATATCATTGGTGCGGGTCATTTTTGTTGCACTATTAGAAAAACACCTACGTTGAAATTTGTTCCTAAAGAGCAATCAAAAATTGGTGTTTCAGGAGGTTCGGAATCTATTTATTTAGACATTCCTTTTGATAAAACTGGTTTATGGAGATTATCATCTCCAAAAGCATATGTTTGGCATATGGGAAATGTTCTGGAAAAAGAATGGGCAGATCAAAAAATAGCGGAATTAAGGGATTATGATGAAAAAGAATTTTCATTTCAAGTAATACCTTTCAAAGACGTTTCATTTTTAGCTAAAATAATTCCATATTTTATAAGGTCTAAGACTAGAAGGTTACTTAAAAAAATTAAAATACTGTCTTGATATTATGATTGATTTAATAAGAAAAGCGTTGTATTACATTCTTAATAGACCTCAAAAAAAAAATAATGTTACTTTTTTTGGTTTTCCCAGAGGATTGCAAAATGTTACTTTTGAAGGTAAGAATGCCGTGCCAGATCGCTGTAATTTTTCCGGAAATATAAAAATTGGTTATGCAACAACGCTTGGGTATAATAACTTATTAGCTGGAAATATTACCATTGGTAAATATTGCCAGATTGGTGCCGATGTAGCCATTCATACCACAAATCACCCTATAAATTATATGTCTTCGTACATCAATTCTAATTTATTTAAAGGAGAATTGCAACAGCTGAAACAAACGAATACCGTCATTGTTGGAAATGATGTTTGGATAGGACATAACGTTATCATAGTGGGCAATGTTACTATTGGCAATGGAGCAATTCTGGCGGCTGGAGCAGTAATAACTAAAGATGTTTTGCCTTATACCATTGTTGCAGGAGTTCCTGCTAAAACAATTAATAAGCGATTTTCTGATACTATTATTAAAGAAATTGAAGATTTAAAATGGTGGGATTTGTCTGAATCAGACTTAGAAAAGATAAAACCACTGTTCTTTAAAAATTTTCAAAATAAAGAAAGTATTTATGAGTAAAACCATTGCTATAATACCAGTTCGTGGCGGTTCTAAAAGACTACCAGAAAAAAATATCAAATTTCTTGATGGTTTGCCGCTTATAGTGCATAGTATTTTATTTGCCAAAGCCAACATAGACATTATAGACGATATTTATGTTTCTACCGACGACAAAAAAATTAAAGAAATTGCCATACAATACGGTGCCAAAGTTATAGATAGACCAGCTGAATTATCGGGTGATTTCGAACCTACCGTTTCAGCACTAAAACATGTTCTTTCAACTATAGAGAGCGTAGAAAATGTAGTTTTATTGCAAGCGACAAATCCATTTCGACCTGCAAATTTATTAAAAGAAGCTTTTGGTATTTTTAATAATAACAATTGTGATAGCCTATTTACCGTTACCCGAAACCATCAGAAATTTGGAAAAATTGTTAACGACAAATACATTCCTTTCAATTACGAAATAGGGCAGAGAAGTCAAGATTTAGAGCCACTATATTTCGAAAATGGATTGTTGTATATTAGTAAAGCAACACTAATTTTAGACAATAGTATTATTTCAGAAAATGCTTTTCCATTTCAAGTAAATCACCCTTTTGCGAATGTTGATATAGATACACAAGAAGATTTTGATTATGCTGATTTCTTACTTAAAAGTAATCAATAAATATAAAAATCATGTAAATTACTGTAAATCGATGCCTTGAATGGTTTTAAATTTATAGTGGAAGTTCGAACAATCTAAAATATAATCCCGATAGCTATTGGGACAGAAATCTAAAATATAATGAATCCATACATAGAAATAGCAGGCAGAAAAATAGGACAAGATTTTCCGCCATTGGTCATTGCCGAAATAGGTATCAATCACGAAGGTTCACTACAAGTAGCCAAAGAAATGGTCGATGCTGCCCAACGCGCTGGTGTTGAGGTGGTAAAGCATCAAACCCATATTGTGGCTGACGAAATGAATAAAGAAGCGAAAAAAGTAATTCCTGGTAACGCCACAGTTTCTATTTATGAAATTATGGAACGTTGCGCTTTAAACGAAGCTGACGAACTAGAACTAAAAAATTATGTAGAAAGTAAGGGCATGATTTTTATTTCAACACCCTTTTCTCGTGCTGCAGCAGAAAGATTAAAAAAGTTTGATATTCCAGCTTATAAAATTGGTTCTGGTGAATGTAATAATTACCCATTATTAGAACATATTGCTTCTTTTGGAAAACCTGTTATCTTGAGTACAGGAATGAATACTATAGAAAGTATCACTAAAGCAGTTGCTATTTTTGACAAACACAATATTCCCGTAGCACTTTTGCATACGACCAATTTGTATCCTACACCGATTCATTTGGTTCGTTTTGGTGCGATGGTAGAAATGCACCAGGCATTTCCGAACAAAGTTTTCGGATTAAGCGATCATACTTTAAATAACAATGCTTGTTTAGGTGCAGTAGCTTTAGGCGCTTCTATTTTAGAACGTCATTTTACAGACCATATGCAACGAACAGGACCAGATATTGTTTGTAGTATGAACGAAAATGCTTGTGCAGAATTAATTATAAATTCAGCAGAAATGTCATTAATGCGTGGCGGAACAAAAAAGCCAGCCGACGAAGAACAAGTAACCATCGATTTTGCTTTTGCTACCGTTTGTACAATCGCTCCTATAAAAAAAGGAGCTGTTTTTACCAAAGAAAATATTTGGGTAAAAAGACCAGGAACAGGAAAAATTTTAGCAGAACATTATGAAAGTTTGTTAGGAAAAATCGCCACTCGAGATATAGAAAATGATGAACAATTAATGAATTCTGATTATGAATAAAATATCAGTTGTTATACGTAATAAAAACGAAGCTAAAAGTATTGAGTTTTTATTAACCGTATTGAATAAATTTTATAAAAATGATATTGATGAAATAATTGTAATTGATAATTGTTCTACTGATAACAGCAAAGAAATAGCAATACAAAATTCGGCAAAATTCATTACTGTCGAAAAATTTTCCTACGGATCTAGCGCCAACTTGGCAATGGAAATTTCAAAAAATGAGATTGTTGTCTTAATGAGTGCTCATGTTTTCCCAGTGAGCCATGATTTT
Organism: Flavobacterium swingsii; assembly: GCF_900111965.1. Classification (GTDB taxonomy): domain Bacteria; phylum Bacteroidota; class Bacteroidia; order Flavobacteriales; family Flavobacteriaceae; genus Flavobacterium; species Flavobacterium swingsii. The sequence continues at coordinate 128,946 of NZ_FOJT01000005.1, forward strand.
TTTAAGCTAATTTTAGATAAATTCAAAAATAGTTCTAACCAATTAGCAGGATTAAGATGTTTGCATTATTCCAGTGATTATAAGCTTTATCTAAACGGAATTTCGGTCAAAGAAAATTTAAACGGTTGTGGTCTAATGTTTGCTTGTTCGGCCATTAATAAAAACGTATGGAAAGACCAGAAATTTCTAGACAATATAATTACTAACGAGGACAAAGAATGGACAAAAAGAGTCGTAAACAAAGGTTATGATATACAATTTGTTCCATCAATTTTTTGTTATGATATAAAAAGAAATAGTAAGCAAAATTTTTTTAGGTTTAAAAACGAAACAATAATTCAATACCAACTTTGGGGAAAAAGCAAAACAATTAAACAAATTTTTCAAGATTTCTTTCTTGAAAATATGGGTTTATTAAAAGGTTGGATATTAAATGCATTTTACTCATTTAGAAAAATGATATTTCAAATTAAGTTTTATCTTAACAAACCAAGGAAAATATAAAATGAAAAAAATCCTATTTCTAACAGGTACTCGAGCCGATTTTGGTAAAATAAAATCATTAATTTCAATTTTAGAAAACAATTCTAATTTTGAAGTTTTTGTATTTGTAACCGGAATGCATTTGCAAAAAGAATACGGTTACACACTTTTAGAAATAGAGCGTTGTGGGTTTACTAATGTGCATACTTTTGAGAATCATACACACGAAACTACGATGGATTTAACATTGGCAAAAACCATCGAAGGCTTGTCAGCTTATGTTAAAGATTGTCGTCCAGATATGATTGTAATTCATGGTGATAGAGTGGAAGCTTTGGCTGGCGCTATTGTGGGGTCGTTAAATAATATATTAGTATCGCATATAGAAGGAGGTGAAGTTTCTGGAACTATCGATGAGTTAATTCGTCATTCAACAAGTAAAATGAGTCATGTGCATTTCGTGTCAAACGATTCGGCAAAAAACCGACTGATACAAATGGGAGAATTATCGGAATCAATTTTTACAATAGGTTCACCTGATGTAGATATTATGTTTTCAAACAATTTACCTGATTTAGAAACCGCAAAAAAATATTACGAAATCGATTTCGATGCTTATGCCGTAGTCATGTTTCACCCTGTAACTACCGAAGCAAAGCACATGCAAAAATATGCAGATGATTTTGTAACTTCATTGTTAGAAGACACGCACAATTATATAGTCATTTTTCCAAACAACGATTTAGGAAGCAATGTAATATTGCAAGCTTATGAAAAACTAAAAAACAATCCTCGTTTCCGAATATTTCCTTCGTTGCGTTTCGAATATTTTTTAACATTACTAAAAAAAGCACAGTTCATAATAGGAAACAGCAGTGCAGGAATTCGGGAAGCACCTTATTACGGATTACCCATTATTAATATAGGAACACGCCAACAAAATAGAGCGTTAAATGCCGATATTATTAATGTAGATTATGACAAATCGAACATACAAAAATCCTTGTCTATTATTGATACACACCAAACACAAGCTTCTCAAAACGATTTTGGTCAAGGAAATAGTGCACAATTATTTTTGCAATCTTTAGAAAAAGTCGATATTTGGAAACTCAATCATCAGAAACAATTTAGAGATATATAAAAAATAAAAAATGACAAAAAAAATATTTTTCATCGACCTTACCGTTTTGCTAGTTTTAGCAATGGTATATTATTATCTCATTTACTTTATAGAAACCGATATTCCATCTCATGCAAAATTTATTGTTGGCTATTTAGACGGAACAATGGGAGCGCAAACAAATTTCTTGTATTATCTAACCGTTTATTGCGTCAGCTTTTTTTCGAATAAAATCGAGTATTTGATAGCAGCGTCCTATATAATTTTGGTTGCAATAACATTTTTAAAATACAAGCTGTCTAAAAAAATTATTCATAATGAAGTTTCAAAACTAAATGAGAGTATAGGAATTATACCTTCGGTTTCAGCAGGATTATTGCTTTTTTGTTTTAGCCTTCCGTCAATATATATTCTTTTTGGAAAATATTACATTATGAGTTATCCGCCCAATGTGTGGCACAATTCGACAACAATTTTTGCAATGCCATTTGTAATCTTATTGTTTTGGAATTCACTAAAACAACTCGAAAACTACAGCACAAAAAGAGATATTACAATCTTTATTTTAATTGTTTTAAATATATTAATAAAGCCTAGTTTTATTTTTGTTTATATAATTGCCTATCCAATACTTTTATTAAAAACTTACGGATTTAGAAAAAATTTCTTCACAAGCTTAATTCCAATAATTGTAGCAGGAATATTAATTTTGGTAGAATATTATTTTATTTATATAAAAGCACAGTCAGGTTCAGGAGGAACATCGGTAAAAATCGATTTTATGCATCTATTGTACAATTCATGTAAACAAAATTGGTTTTATACAGCAGTTTTTTTTGCAAGTACAATTGTTTCTAGTTTCCTGTTTCCAATAATTTTTCTTTATAGAAACAAACCACTTTTGAAAGAAAAAATGGTTCAATTTGCATTAATTTGTATAGGAATATCTCTTGTTATTAGTTGTCTTTTCTACGAAAGTGGTAGAAGAGAATTATCAGGTAATTTTTTATGGCAAACCTTCATGTGTTCGTATTTATTATTTATGGTATGTTTAATACAATTATTAAAACTAATCAGTAATAACGTTAATAAATACAAACCATATAAAATAGAAATAGGATTATTTGTCTTGCATTTTGTTTCAGGAATAGTATATTTTTTTAAAATTGCAATAACATCAAGTATCATATAATTTAGAATCGAATAATAAATGCAAAATACGACACCAATAATTTCATTTGTAAGTCCGGTATATCGGGCCGAAAAAATTCTTGACAAACTGGTTGAAGAAATTCAAAAAGTGATGTTAGAAATTAATGAACCTTACGAAATTATTTTGGTCGACGACAGAAGTCCAGACAATAGTTGGCAAGTCATGCAAAAACTATCTGAAAATTTTTCTGAAGTAAAGAGTATAAGATTGAGTCGAAATTTCGGTCAACATCCTTCCATCATGGCAGGATTATCTCAAGTAAAAGGCGAATGGGTTGTAGTTCTGGATTGCGATTTGCAAGACCAACCCAAAGAAGTTCTAAAATTATATACCAAAGCAAAAGAAGGTTATGATGTTGTTTTGGCCAAAAGAAAAAATAGGCAAGACGGTTTTTTTAAAAGAAAAACATCATTTATTTTTTCAAAAATATATAGTTTTTTTACCGATACTTTGTATGATAACGAAGTAGCAAATTTTGGAATTTATAACAAAAAAGTAATAGATGCCATTTTGGATATTTCCGATTATATTAAATTTTTTCCATTATTTGTAAAGTTTGTAGGTTTCAGTACAACTGCCATCGAGGTCGAACATGCCGAAAGAGAAGAAGGAAATTCGACCTATACACTTTCAAAACTAATAAGTTTGGCTTTCAATACTATTATTTCGTTTTCAAACAAACCATTGAAACTTTTTGTGAAATTTGGCTTAACAATTTCTGGAATTTCGTTCCTTTTAGGAATATATAATCTTTACCTTGCCATAACAAGTCAGGTAGAAGTTTTAGGATATAGCTCGATAATTGTTTCAATTTGGTTTCTTTCGGGCGTTATCATAACAACAATAGGAGTTACAGGAATTTATGTAGGAAAAATATTTGACCAGACAAAGAACAGACCAATATTTGTTATAGACGAAATAAAATGAATGTAAAAAAGCTCGATTGGGATTCTGATTTTTTCAAAAAAAAAATAGGAGAAATACTCATTAATAATAAAACTAACCCTTCAATTTCTGGAGAGAATTATGATTTAATTTATGTTAAATCAATCGACAATGATACTATAGAAATCGAAAATTTCAAACAAACATTTGTTGAAACCAAAGTTATATTTGCTAAAAAAATAACAAAACTAGAATCAACAGATGTAAACGTGATTTCTTTTTTTAATACCAATGTAAATAAAGAAATAGTATACCAACTTGCTTTCGAAAGCGGAAAATTTAGTAGATTTAACCTTGACCAAAATTTTAGGCAAATTGAATTTCAGGATTTGTACAAAAAATGGATAGACAATTCAATAAATAAGCAATTTTCAGACGATATTTTAGTGTATAAAGAAGGACAAAACACAATAGGTTTTGTTTCATATAAAGTTTACGAAGGTCATGCCACAATAGGATTAATCGCAATAAATCCTAATGAACAAGGTAAAGGAATAGGAAAAAAACTAATTATTGCGGTTGAAAATCAATTAAAATCAATAGGAATTTTGGAGTTGCATATTCCTACACAATTAGCAAATAAAGCTGCTTGCGGTTTTTATACTAAATTGGGATATAAAATAATAGAAAAACTAATTATTAAACATTATTGGAGAATATGATTCCATTCAACAAGCCTTATCTAACAGGAAAGGAAACACAATATATAGAAGAGGCTGTCAAATCGGGTAAAATTTCGGGCAACGGAATGTTTACTCAAAAATGTCAGACTTTTTTCGAACAAAAATATGGTTTCAAAAAAGCTTTGCTCACCACTTCCTGTACTGATGCTTTAGAAATGTGTGCTATTTTAGCCAACATTCAAGAAGGAGATGAGGTCATTGTACCTAGTTTTACCTTTGTATCTACCGCCATTGCTTTTGTAAGGCAAGGAGCAAAAATTGTGTTTGCAGATTCTTGTCCTGACAATCCAAATATCGATGCGACTAAGATAGAAGCCTTAATCACACCAAAAACTAAAGCAATCGTTCCCGTACATTATGCAGGAGTTGCTTGCGATATGGATAAAATCATGTTTCTTGCAGACAAATATAATCTCATCGTAATTGAAGATGCAGCACAAGCCATCGATTCTTTTTACAACGGTAAAGCCTTAGGAAGTATAGGTCATATGGCGACTTTTTCATTTCACGAAACTAAAAATATTATTTCTGGCGAAGGCGGAATGCTCACGATAAATGACGACCGATTTATACCTAGAGCTGAAGTAATTTGGGAAAAAGGAACTAATCGTGCAGAATTCTTCCGTGGAGAAGTAAACAAATACGGTTGGGTCGATATTGGTTCGTCCTTTTTGCCTTCGGAAATTATAGCGGCATTTTTATGGGCTCAGATTGAAAATATTGAGAATATTCAAAAAAAGAGATTGCAACATTGGGATTTTTATCTAGAACATTTGGCAGAATGGGCAAACAAAAATGAAATAAAACTAATGTCAATTATTAATGAGGCTACGAATAATGCCCACATGTTTTATTTGGTTTGTAAATCAGTGTCACAGCGAACAGCATTAATAAACCATTTGAAACAAAACGAGATACTAGCCGTATTTCATTATATTAGTCTTCATTCTAGCCCTTTTTATAACGAAAAACATGATGGGAGAATATTAGAAAACAGCGATAATTTTACTGATAGATTGCTAAGATTGCCTATGTATTATGAATTAGATGTTGAAAATGTAGTTTCAAAAATAAAAAAATATGAAAATTAATTTTAAAATTTTAAAAACAGTAGAATTCTCTTTTTTAGTAATAGTGTCGATATATTCGCTTATTTCAGCCTACTTTTTTTTGACTAGAAATGCTGGCTCAGGCGATGAAATGTTATTTATGAATGATTTAGATTTTATAAAAACAGAAGGTTGGAATAATGCCGTAAGGAAAAACATTTCTATACCATATATGCTATTAGTATATCCTTTGTCATTGTTTTTGAAAAATTTTATAGTACTTCGGTTGGTTAATGTTTTAATTGTTTCGAGTTTGTTTTTTTATTTTTTTAAAAGAATAAAAAAGCAATTACCATTTTATGGTTTTTTACTTTTTTTTATAAGTACAGTAGGTTATTTTTATTTTGGTACAAACGACTCGCTTTTCTTTGTTGCATTAATAATTTTTCTTTGCGAAGTGTTTTTTTTAATCGGAAAAGGCGAGTGGAATGCCACATTAGCACTGTCTGCTCTAACTATTGCTTTCTTTGCAAGAGAGCTAATTCTAGTTTATACACCAGTAATTTTAATCTGCTTTTATATCATATATCACAAAAAAGGATTTAGCAACTTAAAATGGTACTATCCATTAGGATTGGTTGCACTTTTTTTGGTTTTAAACCTACCATCTCTGACGGAAAACGGTAATTTATCTTATGATCTTAAATCGCCTCCGCAATCCGCTAAATCAAATTGGGTGCAAAGACAATATCTTGCTCAGCTAATGGTAAATAAAGGAGAATTACCCAATCATAATCACCCGAGTTGGGAGCAAACAGATGCTTATTTGAAAGCAAACGGTGAAAATTCGTTACCTAAAGGAATTATAAGTGGTGTTTTATTCGATATTAAGTTAACCGTTAAAGAATTTTTTAAAGATTTCTTCGAATGTACTTTTTTCGGATTTAGGCAGTTAGGATTTATTCTTTTGCTAACATTCTTTTTTGGCGCTCGTGGTTTTATTAGAGAAAGGAAAATAAATGAATCGACCTTTATTCCTTTAATATTAATGATGATGCTCTCAATTTTTTCATTCATAATCATTTCATTTGTCGAGTTAAGATGGTTAGCGCCAGTTTTTATTGCCAGTATATTGTATTATTGGAATTTACAACATAAAAAAAGTATAAATAAAAATATGGTTATAATTAATTATGCTATTTTGATATTGATGAGTTTATATGGTTCTTTTAACCTTTGTAACAAAATAATAAGCAACTGTGGTTGAAATTAAAAATAAAATCCTTCTATTATTTCCTGATGGTGTAGGAATACGAAATTATCTCTATTCGGAAGTTTTTAAAAATAGAGAAGAAGACTTAATTCTATTTCACAATTTTGATAGCGAAACAGAAACCGACGTAAAAAAACTTACAGGAATTTCTCAGGCGTTAAAAATCCCAATATATAAAGAATCGTTAAAAGAAAAATTTCTTAGAGAATTAATTTGTTTGTCCCGACTTAAACACAATTTGGCACTAACAAAAAATGATACTATTCTAACAAATTGGAAATCTTCGCATAATTCGTTTTCAAAGAAAATATTTTATAAAGCAATCGAGCGTACAGCACCATTTGTTAAAAAATACAACAGAATTCTTGTTTTAGAAAAAATATATCAGAAAGCGATTCGTAAAAATTCTTTTTATTTTGAAATAAAAGGTATACTTCAAGAATTACAACCCAATAAATTATTTTGTTCCCATCAAAGAGGTTTGCAATGTGCGACAGTTTTTGCAGCGGCAAAAGATTTGGGTATCCAAACGACTACTGTAATTTATTCTTGGGATAATTTACCTAAAGCCAGAATGGCATTACGTGCCGATAATTATTTGGTGTGGTCTGAATATATGAAAGAAGAAATGAAATTATATTATCCAGAAATTTCGCAATCAAAGATTCATATTACTGGAACACCACAGTTTGAATGTTACGAAAAATCCAATAATATTATTCCAAAAGAAGATTTTTACAACAGATATAATTTAGACTTGACCAAAAAAATCATCTGTTATTCTGGAGATGATGTTTTAACCTCGCCCGATGACCCTCAGTATCTTGAAGATATTGCCACAGAAATTATAAAAGCGGGATTAGATACACAATATCAAATCTTACTGCGTCGTTGCCCTGTCGATTTATCAGGAAGGTTCGATTCGGTAGTACAAAAATATAGTAATCTTATTAAAGAAGTTCCTCCTATTTGGTTATTCAAAAAATCTACCGATTGGAGTATGGTTTATCCTTCAAGGGAAGATGTGTCCTTACTTGTTAGTACTGCTTATTACTCAGATATTGTGGTCAATGTTGGTTCGACCATGGCATTCGATTTTGCCATGTTCGATAAACCGTGTGTTTTTATTAATTATGATCAAAACATCAAAAAAGTATCTGATTGGTCGGTAAAAAAAATCTATCATTTTCAACATTTTAGAAGCATGCCAACAAAAGAAGCTGTAATATGGCTAAACAATAGTGCCGAAATAACTCAAAAAATACTCGAAAAAGGTAGTGTGAATGTTATGGCTCAATGGAAATCAGTTATTATTCCAGATTATAAGAATGCATCATCAAATATTAGAACGATTTTAAAATTACAATAATATGCACATTTGTTTCATCACCCACGAATATCCTAAAACCGGTTTTCCGCATGGTGGTTTTGGTAGTTTTGTAAAAATTATCGCTACGGCTTTGGTAACTAAAGGAATTCATGTTAGCGTGGTGGGAATTAATTATTCTGAAACCAATGAGGAATCAATAGAAAACGGTGTAGCATTATACCGTTTAAAAAAAAATACAGTTAAAGGATTATCTTGGTGGTTGAATTCTAAAGCGATTAATGCTAAAATCAGAGAAATTCACAAAAAAAAACCAATTGATATAATAGAAACAGCTGAATTAGGCTTGGCATTTCTTACAAAAATTAAAGATATTCAGTATGTAATCCGATTACATGGCGGACATCATTTTTTTGCCGAAGCAGAAAACAGAGGAATTGATTGGTGGAAAGGATTTCAGGAGAAACGTTCTTTTGCTAAAGCAGATGCTTTTGTTCCAGTTTCAAATTATGTGAAAACCCACACAGAAAAATACCTTTCTTATCGTAAAAAACCTGTAACTACTATTTTTTATCCTATCAATACAGATTTGTTTAGTCCATTACATGTAAATGTCGTACCGTTTCAAATTGTATTTGCGGGTACTATTTGTGAAAAAAAAGGAATACGCCAACTAATTCAAGCATTCTCGATTGTTAAAGAAAAATATCCGGAAGCGACACTAGAAATATATGGCAGAGATTGGTTGTTTCCAGATGGGAGTTCTTACCAGCAAATGTTAGTCGAAAAGGAATTCCCTAAATTAGGAAGTTACGCAGATGCAGTTCGCTTTCATGGAGCAATAGCTTTTGAATCACTTCCTGCTAAATACGCACAAGCATCAGTTTGTGTTTTTCCATCACACATGGAAACCCAAGGATTAGTAGCTCCCGAAGCTATGGCAATGGAAAAAATGGTAGTATTTACAAAATTAGGACCAGGTCCTGAAACAATAACCGATTATGAAACGGGATTACTTTGCAACCCACATAATCCTGAAGATATAGCAGAAAAAATAAGCTGGGTTTTTGCTAACAAAGAAAAATCAATCGAAATAGGCAAAAGAGCAAGAACCTTTGTCTTAAAAAAATACGGTTTAGAAAATAGTGTAAATCAAAATATTATTTTTTTTCAATCACTATTAATTAAAAAAAGATAACTTTAGCACAAATTAAAGCATACTAAATAATGAAAACAGCAGAAGAAATAATAGAGACCAATATAAAACAAAAAGAATTTTATAATTATAAAACTCATAAAAATATTCCGACTAGAATTTGGGGATTTCTTAGAGAAAAAACATTAAAACAAATACGTCGTGATATTGGTGCACTCAACCAATCGTATGACTTGCATAAAGTTTGGTTTGGCGATTTGTCTGATAAAAAAGTACTCGATTTGGGTTGTTTCTCAGGAAATAACTTAAGTATGTATATGGCGGAAAACAGCAAAGAATACATTGGTTTAGATTTAAGTGATGTTGCCATTGCAAAATTAAATGACAGACTAAAAGATATTCCAACGGCCAAAGCGATTGCTGCCGATTTCTTGTCGATGACCGATTTTCCTGATAAAGATTTCGATATTATTTATGCTTATGGCGTTTTGCATCATTTTCAAAATCCAGATGTTTTAATCTCAAAACTAAACGAAAAATTAGCAACAAACGGAATCATAGTAAGTTACGATCCTTTCGAAACCAGTTTGCCAATAAAAATAATTAGAGTCTTGTATCGTCCTTTTCAGTCGGATAAAGATTGGGAATGGCCGTTTACAAAAAGTACTTATTACAAGTTTCACAATACATTTAAAGTCATTGAAAGACATGGTGTGTTAGGAAAAGCCAAATGGTATTTCCTCATTAATTTATTGCCTATTTCGAGCGAAAAAAAACAAGAAATTGGTAAAAGATGGCACCAGCAAGATTGGGACAATTCAATGGTTTCTGACAAAGTTTTGTTTAGCTGTATGCACGTCACGATGAAAATGCAAAAGAAATAAGAAAAAACCAAATGACTTTTGTAATTGTAACACATGTTCCTCATATCATAGAGAATAATCAATATTTTGCTTATTCTCCCTATGTTCGGGAAATGAATGTTTGGCTAAAATACGTTGATAAAGTTATTATTGTTGCTCCAATTGAAAATGCTAAAACAACACCTATTCATATTCATTATGAGCATACTAATATAACGTTTGTTGCGATTGGTAATTTTGACATTCTGTCTGCAAAATCTATTTTTCAAACCCTATTTAAAATACCGTCTATTTTATTTAAAATATTTAGCAGTTTTAAAAAAGCAGATCACATTCATTTGCGATGTCCAGGAAATGTTGGTTTATTAGGGAGTTTAGTTCAAATTCTTTTTCTGAGTAAAACTAAAACCGCAAAATACGCAGGAAATTGGGATTCAAAAGCTAAAAGTCCAATCAGTTATCGTTTGCAAAAATATATTTTGAGTCATACTTTTCTAACTCGAAATATGCAAGTTTTAGTTTACGGCGAATGGGAAAATAGCACAAAAAATATTAAACCATTTTTTACAGCCACTTATAAAGAATCGGACAAAGAGGAAGTTGTATCTAGAAATTTACAAGGAATTATAAAAATATTATTCGTAGGTACTTTATCGATAGGGAAAAGACCTTTGTACGCTATTCAATTAGTCGAAAAATTAATACAAAATGGTTTCCAAATCGAATTTTCTATTTTTGGAGAAGGAAAAGAAAGAAAAAATATTGAAGAGTATATCTCAGAAAATAAGTTGCAAGATTCCCTCACTTTGCACGGTAATAAAACTACTTCTATAATACAAAAAGCCTATCAAGAAAGCCATTTTGTACTGTTGCCATCACAAAGCGAAGGTTGGCCAAAAGTAATTGCCGAAGGTATGTTTTGGGGTTGTGTTCCCATTGCGACTAGCATTTCTTGTGTGCCCAATATGTTAGATTATGGCAATAGAGGGTTGTTATTACAAGTCGATTTAGAAAAAGATGTCAAAACAATTCAAGAATTAATTAATAACTCAGCATTGTATCAGGAAATGGCTTCAAACGGAATAAAGTGGTCTAGAAAATACACATTAGATTATTTTGAACAAGAAATAAAACTACTTTTGCAATCATGAGGGTTTTACAAATCATAGATTCGTTAGATGCAGGTGGTGCAGAACGTATGGCAGTTAATTATGCTAATGCGCTTGGTGATAAAATTGAATTTAGCGGAATTGTGGTTACTCGAAAAGAAGGTGTTTTAAAAAATCAATTAGGCGATAAAGTAGCTTACTACTTTTTAAACAAAAAAAAAGTAATTGATTTTAAAGCGATTAAGTTATTGAAAAATATTATTGTTAAAAATAATATTGATATTCTTCACGCGCACGGAACTTCATTTTTTACCGCTTTTTTATTAAAAACCATCTGTTTTAAAATAAAAATCGTATTCCATGAGCACAATGGCGACAGGTCAAATCAGTCTTTTTTTAAAAATTTGCCATTATTTATCTGCTTGTTTTTCTTTAGAAAAGTTTTGGTTGTAAACAAACAAATCGAAAGCTGGTTTCATCAAATAGGAATTAAAAAAGCTTCTTATTTCCCTAATTTTGCGAGTTTAGAATCAAATGATACCCAAAAAACTTTTTTGAATGGTCAAGAAGGAAAGCGAATTGTTTGTTTGGCAAATTTGCGAGAACCCAAAAATCATAGTGTTTTGATTAAAGCTTTTGCACAATTAAACTTGAAGGAAGAAGGTTGGTCATTGCATTTTGTAGGAAAAAATCACCAAGATTTTTATTCTGAAAACATAATCAAACTAACTAAGGAGCTAAATATTTCAGATTGTGTTTCTCTTTACGATTCGAAATCGGATATTTCAAACATATTATCACAAACAACAATAGGAGTTTTATGCTCTACTTACGAGGGTTTTCCAGTTACATTATTAGAATACGGATTGGCGAGTATTTCCGTAATTTCTTCCAATGTAGGGTTTTGCTCAGAAGTAATTATCCCTAACAAAACAGGATTGCTTTTTAAATCAAATGAGGTTGATGATTTGGCTTTCAATCTAAATAAATTAGTAAATGATATAGGATTAAGAACTATATTGTCAACTAATTTGAATACTTTGGTTCGCGATAATTACAGCAAAGAAAAAGTTGTTTCTAGTTTGGTTTCGGTATACAAAACAGCAATAAATGAAGTCTAAAAATTTAACTTACTCAGGAATTATATTACTTCACATTGCTTTTGGAGTTGCTCTTTATTTGAATTCAAAATTATCAATACCTTACGGATTAGGTATACTTTCAATAAGCTTATTGGTATTATTAAAAACACAAAATGCTAAGAATCAGGTTTTATATATTGCTGCTTATGCCGTAGGAAGTGAAGTTATGATAAGAATGACTGGAGGGTATGTTGCGTATGAAATGGGAAAATATTCGATAATCATTTTTATGCTCATGGGGATTTATTTTTCCGGATTTTCTAAAAATTCATTTCCCTATTGGATTTTTTTAATTATTCTAATTCCAGGTATTTTAGTCGCTACGGTAACACTTAATTTAGATACAAATATTATAAAAGCGATTGCTTTTAACATCTCGGGGCCTATTTGTTTGGGTGTTTCTGCGGTGTATTGTTACCAGCGAAGAATCACGCTAAAGGAACTAGATAATGTGCTACTTTGTATACTAGCACCCATCATAACCACTGTCACTTATATGTTTCTGTACACACCAAGTGTAAAAGAAGTAATTACTAGTACACAGTCTAACTTTCAAACTTCGGGTGGTTTTGGTCCCAATCAGGTGGCTACAGTTTTAGGATTGGGCACTTTTATTTTATTTACACGACTCATTTTTCATTCTAAAGAAAAATGGGTAATCATATCAAATCTGGCTTTATTACTCATGGTCGCTTTTAGAGGCTTAGTTACCTTTTCTAGAGGCGGAATGATGTGTGCAGGAGTAATGATAATCTTGTTCTTCGTGGTGCTTTTTTTTGTAACCAAACGTTCTGCAAGAGTAAAACTATATTGGTTAATAGGGATTTCGGGCTTCTTGTTTGTAATTATTTGGAATTATAGTATTAGTCAATCTAACGGTTTGATATCCAATAGATATGCCAATCAAGATGCAAAAGGAAGGGAAAAATCAAGTTTACTTACTGGTCGAGAAGAAATTATGGGTAATGAGTTTGGCATGTTTCTAGAAAACCCAATTATAGGAGTTGGTGTGGGTAAAGGAAAAGAAAATAGAATAGAGGATCTGGGGGAAACAGTTGCTTCTCACAACGAAATAACAAGAATGTTAGCAGAGCATGGTTCTTTTGGCGTGTTGGCCATGCTTATTTTAATAATCACACCCTTGGCTTTATATGTAAATAACAGGCAAAATATATATTTATTGTCGTTTTTCACTTTTTGGATACTCACTATAAACCATGCCGCCATGAGATTAGCTGCACCAGCATTCGTATATGCCTTGTCATTATTACATGTTTATAGTATTGAAGAACAAAAAAAACTAAATAAAAATCTTGAAGAAAATTGATTTATTTTTAGATATTTGTAAAAACGAGTTATCATGACTTCTAAAGCTAAAATACATTTCGAAATCTCCGAAAGAAAAATTCTTCTTCGATTTTTTGACGTGGTTTCTGTTTTGGGATTGTTACATTTACTAGGAACTCTTTTCGATTTTCATTATTTTAGAATATCAGAAACTAATTTTTATTGGACTATTATTTTATCCCTATACATTTTGTTTTTTGGTTCTGTTTTCGAAATGTATAATTTGCAAGTGGCGAGTAATCAGTTTCAAATCACGAAAAGTATTGTGCTGGTAACCTCTACGACCGTATTGTTGTATTTGCTAACGCCAATAATCACACCAACACTTCCAGGAAATCGTTTGCAAATATTACTTTTTTACAGCTGTATTCTGCTGTCATTATTGCTTTGGAGAATAATTTATGTCAAGTTTTTTGCCTCAACAAGATTTGGTAAAAAAGTAATTTTAATTTGTGATAAAGAAGAATTAGAAGAACTAGTTAAAGGTTTGCAAAGTGTAGATCCACATTATAAAATAGAAGGTTATATCAATTCTGATGCGTCACAAATTTTAGAAGAATTTGAATGTTGTTTTGTTTCTCCTATTGATCTAGATGATATTGAAGATTTTATTCTTCAAAAAGGCATATCAGAAATTGTGATTGCTTCACAAAAAACCGAAGGAATTACAGTTGAATTATATAATAAACTCATAAAATTACTCGAAAATGGCTTTGTAATACGAGAATATACGCAAGTTTACGAGAGTATCACCCAACGTATTCCAGTGCAATATTTAGCTCGAGATTTCTATAAATATTTTCCGTTTTCTAGAAGTAATCAAAATAAGTTATACCTAATTGTAGCAAGATTTTTAGAGGTTCTAATCTCACTTTTAGGACTTTTAGGAGGGATTCTTATTTTACCATTTGTCTTGCTAGGAAATCTATTAGGGAATCGTGGACCACTATTTTATACCCAAGAAAGAGTAGGAAAAAACGGAGAAATATTCGAAATTTACAAACTTCGTTCTATGATTGTTAATGCCGAAACTTCTGGAGCTGTTTTTGCAACTGCAAATGATTCTAGAATAACCACCTTCGGTAAATTTTTAAGAAAATCGAGATTAGATGAGGTGCCACAGTTTATCAATGTGCTAAAAGGCGATATGTCGGTTATTGGACCAAGACCAGAAAGACCCGTTTTTGTGAAAGAAATAGCCCAAATCATGCCGTTTTATGAAACCCGTCATGTCTTAAAACCAGGACTTACAGGTTGGGCGCAAGTAAATTATTCATACGGAGAAACCATTGATGATAGTCTTATAAAATTGCAATATGATTTGTATTATATCAAACACAGAAGCATTTATCTTGATTTGAATATTATTGTCAAAACGATAAGTACAGTCCTTTTTTATAAAGGACAATAATTTTAATTTTGTTTCTTCAAAAACAATCGTAAAAGCAATATAAATGTTGTAATTATAATAGGTAAAACAATTACAAAATGAATTTTTCCTATCATATAAAAACAATAACCTCCCAAGAATAACAAGCCGATTAAACTCATTTTTTTAACCCATTTTGTTTTGTTTTTAATCATAAAAAACACAAGAAATATGAATAATGGATTAAGCAAAAGAACGTTATAATTCCAAAACAACTCTTTATGAAAAGAGTAAATACTCATAAACGAAAATAACACTCCGATTAATCCCAAAACAGAAAAATAAATAATATTTGTTGCTTTTTTATTTAAGATTACAAATAATAATAAAATAGCTATTAATGAATAAATGCTATTTAAATAAGAAGTTGAAGTGGTTCTGTTTGCTTCAAAAAGAGTATTTGTCTCGGAAACTAAAGGTTTGTTTTTGTATGAAATATTTTTCAAATTATCATATAAATCTAACGGCAAAAAAATAGTAGTGGCTTGTTGGTCAGGTTTTTGACCAAAAATAAGATTAATGCCCAATTGCTCGTAAAAATGATTTTCAGCATACGGATATAAAACTTCTCGATAAGTTGAATTATCAATATTTTTCTTAATAATGGGTTTCTTTGCGAGCACTTCATTTAGAATATCAATCACTTTTGTAGTGCAATTTCTATCGATAAATTTATAAGTATAAAATGTGTTCTCGGGTAAAAGAGAAGTATTTAATTTGTTAAATAGATTCTGTTTTTCAATAAGAGATAAGTCTAAAATTTGCTCGTAAATAGAGCGATTGTCTTCCTTGTAACTATACTCGAAATCGGCATAAGGGTAAGCTATAGCATAATATTGCAAATCGCCTTTTGCAAATTTTGCTACAAAATTTTCGGTAGTAAAATCGAACATTCCGTAGTTGTAAACCAAGTCAAAATTTTGATTTTTTATTCGTATCGCAGTGTGTCCGTATAAAGAATGTACTTCATCAGCAAGTCCTACGGTAAGAATGCTAATTTTTGTATTTTCGGAAATAAGCGATTCTTGACAATAAGCTATCGAAAATTGCATGCAAAAGAATAGGAAAACTAGTTTTTTTACCATTGGTTTTATCTAAAAATACTTAAATCAACTTTTACCGAAAACACATTCGAATATAAAGCCGCACTTTGGTTTCCTAAATCGGTCAGTGCATAATCGATAGCAATTCCTTTGTACTGAAATCCAACACCGAGATTGGGTTGAAATCCTATTTTTTTGCTGCCATCTATTTGTAGTATTTTCTGAAAATTACCAAAACCAGCTCTCAAAAAAGCCAAATTGTTATAACCAAATTCAGCTCCAATTGCAGGATCGATACTTGCAAAACTGGTCGAAATTAAATCATTTGTTTGTTGAAATTGCATATTCAAATTTGCTGAAGCCAGCAAACTCGTTTCATTGTGAAATTCGTATTTTTTAGCCACACCAAACTGTACTTTTGGTAAAGTAATTTCGCTGCTTTCTGGCAAATCCTGATTTTGTAGTGGGTTTAATGTTTGTGCGTCTTTTATTTTTTGAAATTCCTTTTCATTAATATTCCAAATATTATAAGTAGTCGTAATATCACGAACCATGAGCCCTAATTGCCAATCGTTTTTTTCGAATTGTAAACCCAAATCGAAACCAAATCCCCATGAACTGGCAAAATCTCCAATAATTCGACGAATTATTTTAGCATTTGCACCATATTGAAATCCTTGTACAGGCAATTTTCGGGCATACGAAAAGGTAAAACCATAATCTGCGGTCGAAAACAGGCTGATTCTGTTATAATTTACATTTCCGCTGGCATCAATCAATTGGGTAGTATTTAAAATATCATCAACCCCGAAACGTATAATCGATGCGCCCCAAGCACTACGGTCGTCTATTTTTTTAGCGTAAGCGGCATAATCATATTGTGCAATATTGGCAAAATAATTAGCATGCATCAGTGATGCTTCGCTATCTTCAATTTTTAGCAAACCTGTCGGATTCCAATAACCAGAATTTACATCGCCACTGTGCGCCACCATCGTATTTGCCATACCAAAAGCACGAGCATCGACACCAATATTCATAAATTCGTTCGAATATTTACGAATCGTTTGCGCTTTTGTAAAGCTACATGTGATTAAAAATATAAAAAGTATAAGTTTTTTCAATGAAAATTAATTTGTACAAAGATTAAATAAAAATCTGATATAATAAACGCATCAATGTATAAACTTATTGTACTAAATTTGCGGAATCGATAATTAAATTATTTCAAAAATGAACATCAAAAAACATATTCCCAATATTATTACTTTATTAAATCTTTTTTGTGGTTGTATTGCTTTGGTTTTTGCCTTTCAGCAAGAATTTTTATTGGCGTTTTATTTTGTTTGTTTGGGTATTTTCTTTGATTTTTTTGATGGTTTTTTTGCTCGATTGTTTAAGGTTTCCAGTCCTTTGGGATTACAATTAGATTCCTTAGCAGATATGATAACCAGTGGTGTTGTCCCTGGCGTTATTATGTTTCAATTGCTTTTGAAATCGTTTGGAGAAGAGAAAATAATTAGCATTTCTTCTTGGGATAATTCGGTAATGATTTTACCATTTTTAGGATTTATAATCACTTTAGGAGCTTGTTATCGTTTGGCAAATTTTAATATCGATACCCGTCAAACTGATTCGTTTATAGGTTTGCCAACACCTGCTAATACTTTATTTATTTTGAGTTTGCCTTTGGTTTTGCTAAATCCAAACTTAGAATTTATTACTAATGCGCTTCAAAATCATTGGGTTCTTATTGCAATTTCTATTGTTAGTGCTTATGTTATGAATGCCGAAATTCCTTTATTTTCATTAAAAATAAAAGATTTTACATTCAAGAAAAATGCTTTACAAATCTTGTTTCTAGCAACTTCGGTATTGTTATTACTCGTTTTTAGATATTTAGGAATTCCTATGGTTATTATTTTTTATGTCTTGCTTTCGGTTGTAAATAATATGATTAATAAAAAATAATGTATTAATGGCTGTACGAAAATCAGTTAAGTCTAAAAAACAAAAATCATTTTTTAGGAGCAATACGTTTTACGGATATCTTTTTATCGCATTTTTTTTGCTCATTATATACAGTCAGCGAAATGTTTTGGCTTATTATTTTGGTTTTAAAACCGATAAATTTATTGTTGAAACCAGAATGGCGTCGCTCGATAAAGTATTAGATGCACACATCGAAAAATCCTTTGGCATCGATATTTCTGAATACCAAGACAAAATAGATTGGGATAGTCCTAAAGAAATTGAAGGTGGTTTTCCTATCGAATTTGTTTTTGTTCGCGCCACGGTTGGTAACGACAGATTAGATTATAAGTTCAAAAAATATTGGGCTAAAGCCAAAGAAAGCAAGCTTATTTGTGGTGCTTATCATTACTATCGTCCCAACGAAAATTCGATCGAACAAGCCAATAATTTCATTAAAAATGTTAGACTACAAAAAGGTGATTTCCCTCCCGTGTTGGATATTGAAAAATTACCTAAAGAGCAATCTATCGAAAGGCTAAAAGTAGGATTGCAACGTTGGCTCGATGTTGTCGAAAAACATTATGGGGTAAAACCAATTATTTACAGCAGCGAAAGTTATTATAACGATTTTCTAAAAGAAGATTTCTCAGATTATCCTTTTTGGATTGCAAATTACAGCGCTTTTTATACTGATATTGATTCCGATTGGTCTATTTGGCAAGTAACCGAAAACGGAAAAGTAACCGGAATAAAAGGTTGTGTAGATGTAAATATTTATAACGGAACTTCGTTAGATTTGAAAGAATTATTGATAAAATAATTTTTTAAAAACCATAAAATCAATTGATTAAAATAATGTCGTAAGAATGTCACATCAAAATCTATTTAAAATTTTGGATTTTCTTTTTGTTGAAACTAATCTTGCACTTGTATTATTTGAATTATGAAACAACCAGAATTAGGAAAGAAAATTTTAGAACTAAGACTTTCAAAAGGCTTTACTCAAAATGAGCTTGCAGAAAAGTGTAACTTAAGTATTAGAACAATTCAGAGAATAGAATTGGGCGAGGTTATTCCACGAAGTTTTACGATTAAAACTATTTTTTCTGCGCTAGAATTTGATTTTTATAATACAAAAACAGTATCTCAAAATGTTAAGACGTCAACGTTTAAAGGTGCAATTTTAGAAATTATTAATTTAAAGAAAAACACAATGAAAAAATTATCTTTTTTATCGGTATTGTTGATTTTAGGTTTGTTTTTTATGACAAAAAGCGAAACACAAGCACAAACTATTAATGGTTGGTTTAAAGCTGGAAGTAAAGCCAAAAGTTATGAAATTGGTTTTGATAATTCAGTTACAAAAACAGGAAAGAAAAGTGCTTATATCAAATCTATTGAAGATGAAATAAAGGGTTTTGGTACAATAATGCAAAGTTGTGATGCGAAATTTTATTTAGGAAAACGTATCAAAATGACAGGCTACATAAAATCCGAAGAGGTAACTAATTGGAGTGGAATGTGGTTGCGTGTAGACTCAAAATTCGAAAAAAAACATTTGAGTTTCGATAATATGCACGACCGACCTATAAAAGGAAATTCCGATTGGACGAAATGCGAAATTATTTTGAATGTTCCCAAAGAAAGTAGCACACTAAATTTTGGAGTACTTCTAAATGGGACTGGAAAAGTCTGGTTCGACCGAATTTCTTTCGAAATTTTAGGAGATATTACTGATGCTGTTTCCAGTAATAAAATTCCAGAAAAACCTTCAAACATAGATTTTGAAGATTAAAATTTTATAAAAAAAAGCATCAAAATTTAATTTTTGATGCTTTTTGCTTTAAGTTCTAAAACTCTATTTTCTTTCTTCTTAACTCAAAATTCTGACCTAAATAAACTCTTCGTACCATTTCGTCTTCTACTAATTCTTCTGGTACGCCAGCTTTTAGGATTCCTCCTTCAAACATCAAATATGTTTTGTCGGTAATGGCAAGTGTTTCTTGTACGTTGTGGTCGGTAATTAAAATTCCGATATTCTTATTTTTAAGTTGGGCTACAATTCGCTGAATATCTTCTACAGCAACGGGATCTACTCCTGCGAAAGGTTCGTCTAACAGAATAAATTTAGGATCAGTCGCTAAACAACGTGCAATTTCGGTACGACGACGTTCGCCACCAGATAATAAATCACCACGATTGGTGCGAATGTGTTGCAAGCTAAATTCATCAATTAACGATTCCATTTTAGCTTCTTGATCTGCTTTGGATAATTTTGTGAGTTGCAAAACGCTTAAAATATTATCTTCAATACTCAGTTTTCTAAAAACAGAAGCTTCTTGGGCTAAATATCCAATACCGTTTTGTGCGCGTTTGTACATCGGATAATCGGTAATATTCATATCATCGAGATAAATATTTCCAGAATTTGGTTTTACCAAACCTACAATCATATAAAAAGAAGTGGTTTTTCCGGCTCCATTTGGACCCAATAAACCCACGATTTCTCCTTGGTTTACTTCGACCGAAATACCTTTTACAACACTTCTTCCTTTATAGGTTTTTACTAAGTTTTCTGCTCTTAATATCATTTTGTTTCGTTTAATCGTTTAATCGGTAAAATGTTTAATCGGTACAAATAAACGATTAAAAGAATCAACAAATAAACCTATTAACAATTATTTAGTTTTCTTCTTCAAGCGCTTCCCAAAATTCGTATGCACGACGCAAATGAGGAATTACAATGGTTCCGCCTACCAAAGTGGCGACGCTCATGGTTTCCATCATTTCTTCTTTAGTAACACCTAGTTTGTAAGCTGTCTCTAGATGGTATTTGATACAATCATCGCAACGCAAAACGGCCGAAGCTACTAATCCTAAAAGCTCTTTTGTGCGAACATCGAGTGCGCCTTTGGCATAAGTATTGGTATCAAGATTAAAAATTCTTTTGATGACTTTATTGTTGTCTGCTAACAATTTTTCGTTCATTTTAGAACGATAATCATTAAATTCAGTTACTAAGTTGCTCATTTTGCTTTTCTTTTTTTACTACAAATACCGATATAAATATACTGGCTTCATATATTAATAACATAGGAATTGCGACTGTAATTTGACTCACAACATCGGGTGGCGTAACAATTGCTGCAATAATTAAAACAATTACAACTGCATATTTTCTGTAAGTTCTTAAAAAATCAGGTGTTACTAATCCTAATTTGGTTAAGAAATAGATAAGGATTGGTAATTCGAAAAATAAACCACTGGCAATAACCGATGTTTTTATCATTCCGATATACGAATCGAGATTGAATTCGTTTTTTACGACAGCACTAATTTGAAAGGTTGCCACAAAATTGATAGACATTGGGACAATAACAAAGTAACCAAATAAAACCCCTAAAAAGAACAATATAGAAGCTGTGAATATAAATAATTTTGCATTTTGCTTTTCTTTTTCATACAACGCGGGACTAATAAATTTCCATAATTCCCATAAAATAAAAGGGAATGCAAGGATAAATCCTGCTGTAATGCAAGTCCAGACAAATACATTTACTTGTCCTTCCATACTAGTGTTTTGAATGACAAATGGCAATTCGGTAATGCAAATACTATCGGCAAATCCCAAATAATGTGAAGCATCACAAAAAAAACGGTATGTGATAAAATTAGGATTCGTTGGCCCAAACATAATAGCATCGAATATATAATCACTAAAAGAATAAACAACACAGGCCATAACAATAATAGCAATTGTACTTCGTACTAATAACCATCTTAATTCTTCAAGATGATCCAAAAATGACATTTCGCTGAGATTTTTCTTTGCCATTATACTATTCCTTCTTTTAAAATGTCGTGTAAATGTAAAACGCCAGCATATTTACCTTCGTTTTCTACAACCAATTGTGTGATAGAAAAATCTTCTAAAATATTAAAAGCATCAACAACCATAGCCGAATATTGAATCGTTTTCGGGTTTTTAGTCATAATGTCTTTAGCAGTAAGATGCGAAAAAGTATCATTATTGTTTAGCATTCTTCGAATATCACCATCGGTAATAATTCCAATTACTTTTTCATTTTCTACAACTGCAGTCACGCCCAAACGTTTTTCTGAGATTTCAAAAATTACATTTTTAATAGATGAATCTGGAGAAACCATTGGTTTGTGAGTCATATCTAGCATATCGCTTACGCGAAGTAATAATTTTTTGCCCAAAGCTCCACCTGGATGGTATTTTGCAAAATCTTCACTTTTGAAATTCCTCATTTCCATTAAACAAACTCCAATAGCATCACCCATTACAAGCTGTGCGGTTGTACTGTTTGTAGGAGCAAGATTTATAGGACAAGATTCGGCATCGACCGTAGTATTTAAAACAAAATTAGATTCTTTTGCCAAAAAAGAAGTCATATTTCCAGTAATCGCAATTAATGCGTTACCAAAACGTTTCAAAATAGGAACTAAAGCTTTTATTTCTGGGCTATTCCCGCTTTTTGAAATGCAAATAACCACATCATCTGGCTGAACCATACCCAAATCACCATGAATGGCTTCGGCAGCATGCAAAAATATACTTGGTGTTCCAGTCGAATTGTAAGTTGCCACCATTTTTTGTGCAATAATGGCACTTTTTCCTATTCCAGTAACAACCAATCTTCCTTTAGATTGGTATATGATTTCGATAGTTTTTGCGAAGTCATCGGTAAGATAATCAGTTAGTTTAGCAATTGATTGGCTTTCTGACAACATCGTTTTTTTGGCGGATGCCAATATATTTTCTTTTGATATCAAAACAGAATATTTTAAATTTGTGTATGTAAAAGAAATTTGTATCTTTATGTTCCCGCAAATTTATATAAAATACTATTACTAAAGAATGAATTCACACGAAATTGATATTCACAAGGAATTAAAAAAATATTTTGGTTTTAACCAATTTAAAGGTTTACAGGAACAGGTGATAAAAAGCATCGTAGGTAAGCACAATTCATTTGTAATTATGCCTACTGGTGGTGGTAAATCTTTGTGTTATCAGTTACCTGCACTGATGCAAGGAGGAACGGCAATCGTTGTTTCGCCACTTATAGCTTTGATGAAAAATCAAGTCGATGCAATACGAAGTTTATCTTCAGAAGCAGGAATTGCTCATGTGCTCAATTCGTCTTTAACAAAAACCGAAATTACTCAGGTTAAAAAAGATATCTCTTCGGGTTTAACCAAATTATTATATGTGGCACCAGAATCGTTAACAAAAGACGAATATGTTGCTTTTCTTCAAAAAGAAAAAATTTCATTCGTTGCTATTGATGAAGCGCATTGTATTTCAGAATGGGGACACGATTTTAGACCAGAATACAGAAACTTAAAAAATATCATAAAATTACTTGGAGATGTTCCAATTATTGGGCTAACAGCAACTGCTACGCCAAAAGTACAGGAAGATATCCTGAAAAATCTAGATATGCCTGATGCAAATACTTTCAAAGCATCATTTAACAGACCCAATTTATATTACGAAGTACGTACCAAAACTAAAAATGTCGAATCAGACATTATTCGTTTTATCAAACAACACAAAGGAAAATCAGGAATTATATATTGCTTAAGCCGCAAAAAAGTGGAAGCAATTGCACAGGTTTTACAAGTAAACGGAATTTCGGCAGTGCCTTATCATGCAGGATTAGATGCAAAAACACGAGCCAAACACCAAGATATGTTTCTTATGGAAGATGTCGATGTGGTTGTGGCAACTATTGCTTTCGGAATGGGAATAGACAAGCCAGATGTTCGTTTTGTGATACACCATGATATTCCAAAATCCTTAGAAAGTTATTACCAAGAAACAGGTCGAGCAGGTCGAGATGGTGGCGAAGGTCATTGTTTGGCTTACTATTCTTATAAAGATGTCGAAAAGTTAGAAAAATTCATGTCCGGAAAACCAGTTGCCGAGCAAGAAGTTGGTTTTGCCTTATTGCAAGAAGTGGTGGCTTATGCCGAAACATCTATGTCAAGACGTAAATTCTTATTGCATTATTTTGGAGAAGAATTTGACAACGAAACAGGTGATGGTGGCGATATGGATGACAATATGCGCAATCCAAAAGTGCAGGTTGAAGCCAAAGATCAAGTTGTAAAATTAATAGAAGTAATTCGCGATACCAAGCACATATACAAATCGAAAGAAATTGTATATACACTTATGGGGAAAATAAATGCGATGATTAAGGCACATAAAACTGATGCTCAAAAACTTTTCGGTATTGGTAAAGACCACGATGAGAGGTATTGGATGGCAGTTTTAAGATTGGCTTTAGTCGACGGATTATTATCAAAAGACATAGAAACCTACGGTATTATTAAGGTCACAGATAAAGGATTGGATTTTATAAAAAAGCCACAATCATTTATGATGTCCGAAGACCACGAATATAGTGAAACCGAAGATGAGGCGATTGTGTCAGCATCAAAAGTATCAGGAACTGCCGATGAAGCTTTGATGTCTATGTTGCGCGATTTGCGTAAAAAAGTAGCTAAAAAACTAGGAGTTCCTCCGTTTGTAGTGTTTCAAGATCCATCACTCGAGGATATGGCACTCAAATATCCTATCACTTTAGATGAATTAAGTAATGTTCACGGAGTAGGAGAAGGCAAAGCCAAGAAATACGGAAAAGATTTTATAGAACTCATTTCTCGTTATGTAGAAGATAATGAAGTGATGCGTCCAGACGATTTGGTTGTCAAATCTACGGGAGCAAATTCAGTGAATAAACTGTACATTATTCAGAATATCGACAGAAAATTATCGCTCAAAGACATTGCCAAAGCAAAAGGTTTGGATATGAATACTTTGCTCAAAGAAATGGAGCAGATTGTAAATTCTGGAACCAAACTAAATATAAAATATTGGATTGATGAAATGCTAGACGACGACCAGCAAGAAGAAATTCATGATTATTTTATGGAATCCGAATCCGATGATATAGAAGACGCGCTCAAGGAATTTGATGGCGATTATGATATTAATGAATTGCGATTAATGCGAATAAAGTTTATTAGCGAAGTAGCAAATTAATTGAAAGTCATAAAGTTTAAGAATCATTTTTTTAGACTTTATGACTTTCGGCTTTAAGACATTAGACTACATAAACCTCTCCACGATGCGGTTTCAAAGCATCACGAACAGCAATCATATTCTCATCGGTTACCACCATAAATGCGATGGCGTGCATATCGTTTATCACTTCAAAACCTGTAATGTTTAAAGGGAATTTTTCGATAGCAATATATTCTTTAAGATGAATTTCGTGATGTTCAGCAGTTTTTTCGGAAGCTTGTCCTCTAAAATCCCAAATTAGTTTTATTTGTCTAGACATTTTATAAAGTTTCTAAGGCGTAAAGTTACAAAGATTATTACGCATCAGGAATTTCTGGCTCTACCAATTTTTTTAATTTTTCAAGAGATTCCTGCCATCCAAGGTAGCACATCTCTGTGGGAATAACAGATGGTATGTTTTCTTGTACTATTTTTATCTCTGTACCACATGAAACTTTTTTTAGCCAAACTGAAGTCATCATTTCACCAGGCAAATTTGGATCATCAAATGTGTCAGTGTATTTAATAAATTCATTTGGTTTAAGGTCAATGTATTTACCGCCAAAAGAATGTCCGTTTCCTGTCGTGAAATTAATAAAAGACATTTTAAAACTGCCACCTATTTTTACGTCCATGTTGTGAACTACGCATAAGAAACCATAAGGAGGAATCCATGAAGCCATTGCATTTGCATCTGTAAATGCGCGATAAATTTTTTCCGGAGAAGCCGTTATCACTCGATGTAACGACACACTATTATTTTCCATGATAATTTATTTTTTCTTACTAAATTACAAAAAAAATCAGTTATGATTAATTTATAAATGTCCGAAAGATGTGTCGTGTGTCTAATATTGCTGCTAACTCATTTATAAATCCACTTCAAATTCTTACTTTTGTAATCGAATCTACTTTACAAAAATGCCTAAAGAACTTTTACTACAAGTTACACCCGAAATTGCTGCAAACGAAAGTTTGTTAAAAGACTATTTGTCGAAACAAATAAAAGTTTCTGTAAAAGATATTCAGCATATTTCTATTTTAAAACGTTCTATCGATGCGCGTCAGAAAGCCATTAAAATCAATCTAAAGATCAATATTTTTCTTCAAGGAGAAAATTTTGTTGAACAAAAAATAGAACTTCCAGAATATAAAGATGTTTCAACTTCGCAAGAAGTAATTGTAATAGGAGCAGGACCAGCAGGACTTTTTGCAGCGTTGCAACTCATAGAATTAGGGTTAAAACCAATAGTCATCGAACGAGGAAAAGACGTTCGTGGTCGTCGTCGAGATTTAAAAGCCATCAATGTTGACCATATTGTAAACGAAGATTCTAATTATTGTTTTGGCGAAGGCGGAGCGGGAACGTATTCCGACGGAAAATTATACACTCGTTCTAAAAAACGTGGCGATATAGATAGAATTCTAAAATTACTCGTTGCTTTTGGTGCCACACCAGATATTTTGGTAGAAGCCCATCCGCACATTGGAACCAATAAATTACCACAAATTATTCAGGATATTCGAGAAAAAATCATCGAAATGGGAGGAAAAGTCCTTTTTGAAACTCGTGTAACGGATATTTTAGTCAAAAATAATGAAGTGCAAGGCGTTGTAAACCAAAACGGAGATACAATTGTTGCCAATAAAATAATCTTAGCCACAGGACATTCTGCTCGTGATATTTTCGAATTATTAGACAGAAAAAAAATATTTATCGAAGCAAAGCCATTTGCACTTGGCGTTCGTGCAGAACATCCACAAAGTTTGATTGACCAGATTCAATATTCATGTGATTATCGAGGCGAACATTTGCCGCCAGCTCCGTATTCTATTGTGAAACAGGTAAATGGTCGCGGAATGTATTCGTTTTGTATGTGTCCTGGTGGAGTCATTGCACCTTGTGCGACGAGTCCAGGCGAGGTTGTAACCAATGGTTGGTCTCCATCTAAAAGAGATCAGGCTACTGCCAATTCCGGAATTGTAATCGAATTAAAGCTAGAAGATTTTAAACCATTTGCAAAATTTGGTGCTTTGGCTGGAATGGAATTTCAAAAAAGTATCGAGCAAAATGCGTGGCATTTGGCTGGAGAAACTCAAAAAGTTCCGGCACAACGAATGATTGATTTTACACAGAATAAAGTATCAAAAGAAATTCCAAAAACATCTTATGTTCCTGGAACTACTTCGGTAGAAATGGGTCAGGTTTTCCCAGGTTTCTTATCACAAATATTGCGAGAAGGTTTTTCGGAATTCGGAAAATCGATGAAAGGTTACTTAACTAATGAAGCCATTTTGCACGCGCCAGAATCTAGAACATCTTCGCCAGTTCGAATCCCGAGAGACGAAATTACCTTAGAACATTTGCAAATAAAAGGACTATATCCTTGCGGTGAAGGAGCAGGTTATGCCGGTGGAATTATTTCGGCAGCTATCGATGGAGAGAAATGCGCTTTGAAAATTGCCGAGAGTTTGTTGCGATAAAATTTCTAAAATTGAAGCCTAATTATTTTGTAGATTTGATAAAATTAAAAAATAGCAAATGTCAATTATTGTAAATAAAGTCATAGAGTATGTAGAAAGAAATGTGAATACGCTAATTGAATATTCGCCTAAACTAGTTACTGCTTTTTTTATTCTGGTGGTAGGTCATTATGCTATTAAAATTTTTAAAAAATTAGTTAATAGGAAAGCACTAAAAAGAGAATTCGAACCCACACTTTCTAAATTTCTTATAGATATTCTTATTTGGTTGTTGCGTGTTTTACTTTTTGTAACTTTTATCTCTAAGTTAGGAATAGAAACCGCTTCTTTTGTAGCAATTATTGGTGCTGCAGGTTTAGCGATTGGTCTTTCTTTGCAAGGTTCATTGTCTAATTTTGCGGGTGGAATTCTTATTATATTGTTCAAACCATTTGAAGTAGGTGACTCAATCGAAGCGCAAGGTGTTTCGGGAACAGTTTTAGAAATTCAGATATTTGTAACCAAATTATTAACAGGAAATAACCAAACGATATTTATACCAAATGGCAGTTTGTCTAACGGGAATATTATAAATCACTCGCTCGAAGGAACTCGTCGTGCAGATTTATCGATTTCAGTGTCGTATGATGCCGATTTGAAAAAAACAAAAGAAATTATTATGACCGTTTTAACTCAGAATGAAAAAATATTACAAGAACCTGCATCTTCAGTAGAAGTTTCTGCACTTACGGAAACAAGTGTAAAATTAGCTATCAGACCTTGGGCAAATAATGAAGATTTTTCTAAAGTTTGTGCTGAAACTTTAGAAAATTGTAAGACTGAATTGGGTAAAGCTGGAATTGTAATCGAAAAAAAGTCGTAATTATCTTAAATTAATAGCTTCATCTCGAACAGTTATATTTTTTTGTTCTAAATGAGAGATTAATTTTTTCCAAGTTTTAGTTCTTAGACTACTCGCTGAATATACATTCGTTTTATAATTGTTGTTAATAATTCTCAGGCAAATAGTTGAACGTTGAGGAGTATCAATTACGATTTCCTTGATGTCTTCAATTCTATGAATTTTATTTTTCCAGAACCAAATACTATTTTTAACTACCAAGAATTTATCAGTCAGTATAAAGTAATTAATGCCAAAACTAATAAGACCACCCAATATTAGAAAAACAAAACTTAATATGATATACGGAGCTATCATATTGACTTTGGAGGGGATTCTATATATATAAATAAAATATAAAGGACTAGCTAGAAATCCGTAAAATAATATTCCAGTTAAGGAGAATAAATGATTGTCATTAAAAATCTCACCTTTTTCTAATTTGATACTTTCTATTTGATTCGGTGGATTATAAATTTCAAAATATAGATTGTTGAATGTTGATGATTTATCGATTAATATTTGCTTGGCTCTTTCTAAAACTATTCTTATTTCAGAAGAATTAGAATACTGTTCAATCCATAAATGTTTTATTTCTCCATTTTTAAAATTAAAAGTTGTGGTTTCTGATGGAGAATAATAAAACTTCCAAAATTCTTTTTTCCCAGTTAATTCAATATTCTCAATGTCATTCCAATCGTGTTTTGTTGAATTGAAAATCGTTGAAAACTTTATCCCATCTCTGTCTATTGTAAACCTAGGAAAACGGTTTAGTAATCTTATGAGTAGAAAAATGATTAAAAGTAAAGACAAAATGGGGATAAAAACACCAGTAGTATCATTCGTTTTCCCTGTCTCAAGATTATTAATTGTTGAAATTATTAGTGGAATTCCAAAGATTCCAAAGAAGGCTAGAGGAAAAAGTGCAATTACAATAAATGGTGCTAATATCAATTTGCTTTTAAGTATATCCTTCATTTTTTTGTTTTAGTATATAGCCATACTCATAACTAAATGAGTATTTATTAAATTTAAGGCTTTCTGAAATTTCTATTACTACTAATTTTAGGGAAACTAGCTTCTTCAGTTTTGCTAGAAGGTTCGATAAGATTGTTTAATTCTTCTATTTCAGCATCAGTCAAATCTCGGTAGCGACCCACAGGAACATCTAGCGAAATATTTATAATTCGGATTCTTTTTAGCGAAGTAACTTCGTAACCCAAATATTCGCACATTCTACGAATTTGTCGGTTTAAACCTTGTGTTAGCACGATTTTGAAAGTGGTTTTGCTAATCTGTTCGACCTTACATTTCTTGGTTACGGTATCTAAAATTGGGATTCCGTTGCTCATTTTTTGAATGAATCTGTCGGTAATTAGTTTGTTGACTGTTACAGTATATTCTTTTTCGTGGTTGTTTCTTGCGCGCAGAATTTTGTTTACAATATCACCATCATTGGTCATAAAAATAAGACCTTCGCTGGCTTTGTCTAATCGTCCAATCGGGAAAATTCGTTTCGGGTAATTAATGAAATCGACAATATTATAACGTACGTCTAAGTTTGTTGTACATTCTATTCCTACTGGTTTGTTGAAGGCGAGATAGACTGGTTTTTCCGTTTTTTCTCGAACTAATTTCCCGTCAACACGCACTTCGTCACGATGCGAAACTTTGGTTCCCATTTCTGGAACAACGCCATTTATTGTGATACGGCCTTCGTCGAGCAATTTGTCTGCTTCACGACGCGAGCAATAGCCAGTTTCTGACAAAAATTTATTAATACGGGTTAAGTTTTCTTCCATTTTGCAAAGATAAGGATTTTCTGGGAGGTTCAAAGTTGTAAAATTTTACAAGTATTCCTAAATTTTAATTTTAGCCCTGATGGAGTGGAAATCCTTGTCTCGTTTTTTTTTTTTTAACGAGACAAGATTAAAGCGACAGCAGGAAGAAACCATTCCTGGAAATGCCTGAAAGATTACGCTTCGAATAAAAACTGATAAATCTTTTGGTTTAATTTATCGTCGTGCATGCTATGGCCGAGGTTTTGGGTTTCTATAAATTGTGCATTTTTCCAAGCCGATGCGATTTTTTTTGCTTCGGAAAAAGCAACAACATCATCGTGAATATCATGTGCTATAATGCCTGAAATTGTTGCGCCTTTTAAGAAATTTTGGCTTGTAAATTCGTCGGTATTTACATTATAACGTTGTTTGATATAGGTTTTGATGAGTTGGTATACTTTAGAATTTAGTCCCAAGAGATTAACATAATTTTGCATTAAAATATTAAAATCTGATGGTGAACCCAATAAGATCATTTTTTCGAGATGGTCTTGTTTGTAATTGTGTTGGTAATAGGCGCAAGCTACGCCGCCCATTGAGTGTCCGATGATGAATTTGGGTTGGTGAATTTTAGAAAAAACATTGATAAACTCAGCATAAGTAGGAATGTTAAATTCTTTGCCGCTACTCAGTCCGTGTGCTGGTGCATCGATAGCAATAATGGTGCTTCCCGATTTTATGAGCAAACGAATTAGTTTTTCCCAACGTGCTGCATTGCTTTCCCAACCGTGAATCAATAAAATTTTATTTTCGTTCCCTTGCCAAGTATAAGTTTGAAAATAATGATGGTCGTGACTGATGGTTTCTTTTGTGGCTTCTTGCAAAATTTCGGGAAGATTGTCGGGTAATAATCGACCGTCTCTAGGTTCACTAAAATACCCATAAGCCATTAACAATGCTTTATCAGGCATTATATAACTGAGTAAGTTAATATAAAGCCCGATGGATTTTGTGAGTATAAATTTTAAATTTTTTTGCATAAAAAAAGCCTTCATTTAGAAGGCTTAATATACTACATTTTGGCGAATAATTTCTCCATTTTTTCTTTTTCTTCTTCAGCTAGTGAGCTGTCTACTAAAATACGACCACTGTGCTCGTCTGTAATTACTTTTTTGCGTGAAGCAATTTCCATTTGAATTTGTGGTGGAATTGTAAAGAATGATCCTGCTGATGCTCCTCTTTCGATAGAAACTACTGCTAAACCATTTCTTACGCTAGAACGGATTCTTTTGTAAGCGATTAGCAAACGCTCTTCGATTTTTTCTTCGAATTCTGATGATTTTTCAGATAAGAATTTTTCTTCTTTTTCAGTTTCAGACATAATTGCCTCTAATTCTGATTTTTTATGCTTCAAGTGATTAGATTTTGCTTCTAATCTTTCTTTCGATTGATTGTAAACTTCTTTCTTGTGCTCGATAGAAGCTTTCATTTCTTTGATGTGCTTCTCAGACAATTGAATTTCTAATTCTTGGTATTCAACTTCTTTTGTTAAAGAGTTAAATTCTCTGTTGTTACGAACGCTATCTTGTTGTTTCGTATATTTTTTTATTGATTCTTTGTGCTCATCAATAGCATTTTTCTTTTCTTTGATTTTTTCGTCGATAGATTCTAAATCAACTTTTAGTTTTTCTAAACGAGTGCTTAATCCTGCTACTTCATCTTCTAAATCTTCCACTTCTAGTGGCAATTCGCCTCTTACATTTCTAATTTCGTCAATACGAGTGTCGATTAACTGTAAATCGTATAACGCTCTTAACTTCTCTTCAACGTTCAATTCTTTTGTAGCTGCCATATTTATAAGTACTTAACTGGATTTGTATTTTCTTCTGATAAAACGATTCCACTAATAGCCGAATCGGGTGCAAAATTAATGATTTTTTTCGTAAGATAATCAAATATATAGTTTTTTGTGTATCGTTCGCTTTCAAAATGACCAATATCTGCTAAAAGTAACTGATTTTCAGCTTCATAAAACTGATGGTATTTTAAATCGGCGGTCAAAAAAGCATCGGCACCAGCCATAATAGCATTTCTAATTGCAAAACTTCCAGCTCCGCCAAGAACGGCAACTTTTTTTATTTTTTTATTTAAAAAGGCACTGTGACGAATGCCACCGCATTGCATTTTGGTTTTTACCAATTCTAGAAAATCTTTTTCGTTCATTTCAGTTTCTAGTTCGCCAACCATTCCCATTCCTATATTTTGATGCGAATTTTGTAAATCGTAAATTTCGTATGCGACTTCTTCATATATATGAGTCGAAAATAATGCCTTTAGGATTTTGCTTTGCAAATGTTTTTCGAAAACCACTTCTATTTTTATTTCGTTGGTTTTTGTGAGTTCGCCTTTATTTCCTACCGATGGATTACTATTTTCGTTTCCTTTATAAGTACTAAAACCCTCAGAATTGAAACTGCAATCATCGTAATTTCCTATTGTTCCAGCTCCAGCTTGTAACATCGCAGTACGAATTGCATCTGCATTTTCCGGAATGGTATAAGTAACTAATTTTTGAATAAAATTTTGTTTTGGTATTAAAACTTTCGTGTTTTTTAATCCTAAAGCATCACAAAAAATCTTGTTTACACCTTGCAAATGGTTGTCTAAAGCGGTGTGAACCGCATAAATAGCGATGTCATTTTTTATCGCTTTTATAATAGATCGCTCTACATAATTCTTGCCCGTAATTTTTTTTAAACCTGAAAATAAAATAGGGTGGAAGCAAACTACGAGATTACATTTTTTAGCAATAGCTTCGTCAATCACAGTTTCTAGTGCGTCATGACAAACTAAAATACCTGTTGCTTCGTTGTTCGAATCGCCTACGAGTAAGCCTACATTATCAAAATCTTCGGCGTAGGCGAGTGGCGCCATTTCTTCAAGAAAGGAAAGAATTTCTTTTATTTTCATTGTAGTTTTCGATTGTTTGAGATTGTAAATTTACAATTTTAGGAGCAAAAATAGTTTAAAATATTTTCAACACGAATTACACTAATTTTCACGAATTAATT
Source organism: Flavobacterium swingsii (assembly GCF_900111965.1). Taxonomy (GTDB): domain Bacteria; phylum Bacteroidota; class Bacteroidia; order Flavobacteriales; family Flavobacteriaceae; genus Flavobacterium; species Flavobacterium swingsii. Next base: position 162,423 of record NZ_FOJT01000005.1, read on the forward strand.
TGTAAAAATTGGAATTAATTTTTTTAGAACAATAAATTTTAAATGTTTTTTTTATGTTAAAAAAACCTTTATTCTTTTTATCTATTGACTTTTAAAGGTTATTTTAGCGTTTTCCATTTTCGGAAGAAAAAAAAGCATATCATGAAACATATCACATTATTACTATTCTTTTTTATTACTATAAATGTTTTTTCGCAAGAAAATAACATCAAACATATTGTTGCAAAAGGCGAAAGCGTTTACCAAATTGCTAAAAAGTATAACGTAAAACAAGACGATATTTTTAGGCTAAATCCGGAATCTAAAAATAAACTAAAATTGAATTCAGTTTTATTAATACCAAAAGCGGAAGTTGTTTTAGATAAAAAAGCAACCACAATAACGCACGAAGTTTTACCCAAACAAACACTTTACGGAATTTCGAAACAATACAAAGTTTCTATTGATGATATTAAAAAAGCCAATCCAATTATCGAAAAAGAAGGTTTGGAAATTGGACTTCAATTAATTATCCCTGTCGATAAAAATTATAAACCAGAGAAAGTTATTGTTTCGGAGCCATCGAAACCAATAAAAAATATTGAACCCGAAAAGCAAACAATAATTTCTGACGAAGAAGAAATGACACACCTTGTTTTAGCAAAAGAAACAAAATACGGAATTTCGAAAAAATATGGCGTTAGTATTTCCGAATTAGAAAAACTGAATCCAGAAATTGTTAAAGAATTACCTATTGGTTTTCATCTTTTAATAAAAAAAGGAATTAAAAAAGAAACCGTTGTTGCCGAAGCTCCTGTAATTAAGGAAATAAAAAATAAGTTAGAAAGTAAGAAAAAAGAAGAAGTAAAACCTCAAATCGAGGAAGAATCTGATGAAGAAACCGAAGAAGCAACTGCAGCAACGCCACAAATTAGAATACTAGAAATAATTCCTCATAAAGATGAAGAAGAAGTTGCGGCGAAGCCATTATCGACAGAAGGTATGAGTAAAGCAGAGCTGCTAATTGCCACAGCTTCGGAGAATATTGGAGTTAGATACAGAAGCGGCGGAACCAGTAAAGAAGGTTTCGATTGCTCGGGATTAATGATAAATACTTTTAGTACTTACGATATAAAACTACCAAGAAGTTCAAGCGAAATGGCTAGGTTTGGTAGCAATGTTAATGAATCTGAAGCGCAAAAAGGGGATTTAATTTTCTTTGCTACTATGGGGAAAGGTCGTGTGAGTCACGTAGGTATGGTAGTCGAAGTGGTTGGTGATGAAATAAAATTCATACATTCTTCAACAAGTGCTGGAGTAATAATTTCTTCTAATAAAGAAGCGTATTATGCCAAACGATTTGTAAAAATAAATCGAGTTTTGGAGTAATTATTTTTTTATTCGTTAATTTCCATAACTCTAAATTCAACTATTTTTTTAATTAATTCATAAGGAATGTCTTCATTTAATGGAAACTGAATAGAACCTTTTCCTGTTTTATATTTAGAGATTTCTTCTTGAAAAGCTTTATTTCCTGATGGTAAAGCATAAAATCCTATATGATTTTTGTATGCTGCAAAATAAACTAAAACCTTCTTTTGTTTAAACGCTGGCATATTATAACTAATGGTTTCTTCCGCATTTGGAGCAGATTTTTGAATGCATTCTCTAATTTTATTCAAGATTGTTGCTACATTTTCAGGAAAATCTGCAATGTATTCCTTAATTGAAGCATATTTTTTAGTTTCCATAATTGAAGAAAATATTTTTATCTAAATTATAAAAAAATCCGCTTCAATTTATAAAAGTGAATTGTCTATATCTTAGATTACTCAAATTTTTAACGCTACTAACTTCGCAATATTTTTTCCATTTTTCTGCCTTTTGCTAACTCATCTACCAATTTATCTAAATATCTAACCTGTTGCGTCAAAGGATTCTCGATTTCTTCTATGCGATAGCCACAAATTACTCCAGTGATGAGAGGTGCATTGGGATTTAGCGAAGCCTGTTGGAAGAATGTTTCAAAAGTCACCTTTTCTGTTATTAGTTCCTTCAGCTTTTCGTTGTTGAAGCCTGTTAACCATTCTATGACTTGATGCAATTCTTCTTTTGTTCTATTTTTCTTTTCAACTTTTGCAATATACAAGGGATAGACCGTGGCAAAGGTCATTTTTGCAATACGTTCATTGTGTTTGTCGAGATTGTCCATGCTCTGTGTTTCTAGCGTTATTCTTTTGTCAAATATCAAATATATCAAAAAAAATCCGCTTCGATTTCTCAAAGCGGATTTGTTATTTTATGAAATCTGACCTAGTTACTAGTAATAAGTATATCTTCTTACTTTAGCAATATATTTTGCCAAACGAATTACTTGGTGACTGTAACCGTATTCGTTATCATACCAAACATACAATACAATGTTTTTACCATCGGCAGAAACAATTGTTGCATTACTATCGAAAATAGCTGGAGCTGAAGTTCCTACGATATCAGAAGATACCAATTCGTTGTTTAATGAATATTTAATTTGCTCAACAAGTTCTCCTTCTAAAGCATATTTTTTCATGATATTGTTAACGTCTTCAATCGAAGTTTCTTTTCCTACTTCAAGATTTAAAACTACTAATGAACCATTAGGAACAGGAACACGAATTGCATTTGAAGTTAATTTTCCAGCTAAACTTGGTAATGCTTTTGCTACTGCACTTCCTGCACCAGTTTCGGTAATTACCATATTTAATGCTGCTGCACGACCACGACGGTATTTTTTATGCATATTGTCGACTAAATTCTGGTCGTTTGTATAAGCGTGAATCGTTTCTAAATGTCCTTTTACAACACCTAATGTATCTTCAACCGCTTTCAAAATTGGTGTAATTGCATTGGTTGTACAAGAAGCTGCAGAAAAAATATTTACTTCATCTGGATTGTACTCGTTTTGGTTTACACCATGTACGATATTTGGAACACCTTTTCCTGGCGCTGTCAATAATACTTTATCAACTCCTTTTGATGTTAAGTGTCTTGCCAATGCTTCTTGAGTTGTAAAAGCACCTGTGTTATCAATAACTAAAGCGTCATGGATTTCATAGGCAGTATAATCGATATCTTCTGGCTGATTTGCTGTAATGATATGAACGGTTGTTCCGTTGATAATTAAAGCATTATTTGCCACATCGGCAACGACCGATCCTTGAAAATCTCCGTGAATAGAGTCGTAACGTAACAATGAAGCTCTTTTTTCTAAAGTGGTTGCATCGTTTTTGTCACGAGTTACAATAGCGCGTAAACGCAATTGGTTTCCTTTACCCATTTTAGACATTAATTCTCTTGCTAATAAACGGCCAATACGTCCGAAACCATATAAAACAACATCTTTTGGGTGAATGTCTTCGGTGTTTTTAGCATCTTTTAGTTTGTCAATTACAAATGATTTTGCATCATTGTATTTGTTGTTTTCAAGATGAAATTCGTAAGTTAGTTTGCCAATATCTAGTTTAGATGGTGGTAAATCTAGCGATAATATAGCTCTGGCAATTTCTACCGAATCAAATACTGAGATTGGTTTGTTTACAAACTCTCCTGCATATTCGTGTAGGTTAATGATGTCGCTTACATTTCTGTCGATAAGTTGGTTTCTGAAAAGAACCATTTCGATAGATTTGTCGTACCACAAATCGCTAATTATTTTTATTAATTCGACTCCAGCTCTTCTTCTGTCTGCTTGAAAAGCGATTTCTTTTTCGTAAACCGTTGTGTTGCTCATTGTTTAAGTAAAAAAGGATTATTATTTTTTGTGATGCAAAAGTATCAATTTCAATCGTTTTCGTAAAGGATTTTTATAGTTTTTTTAGTATCAAAAAAAAACCAGTCTAAAAAGACTGGTTGGTTTAATTTTCCTCAAATTATGTTATAATAAGAATCTCAATATCTGGCCATTTACCGTAATTAACTCAATTTGAGAACGTTGGCTTTCAGCTTTTTTAGATAAAACTTTAGTCACGGTTTCAATATCAGTAGCTTTTACATTATCGATACTTAAAATGACACCGCCTTTTAGTTGCTCTGCATAACCGGCAAGTTCATCATTGGTAATGTTTTCGATTTTAACACCATATTTAATATTGAATTTCTTCATATCACCATTATCAATATCGGCTAATTCTAAACCTTTCAAATCGTAATTGATGAGTTCTTTTTTGGTCAATTTTACAGGAATAGTTATGTTTTTTTCGTCACGAACAATTCCTACTTTAATTTCGTCATTCGGACGTTTTGTATTAATGTAAGAAGTTAAATCGGAAAATGACATGATGCTTTTTTCATCTAATTTCTGGATTATGTCTCCTTTTTTAAGCCCAGCTTTTTCGGCACCAGAATTTTTAGAAACTTTATTTATAAGTACACCTGTACTTTGTTTTATTCCTAATTCTTTCGAGGTGGCACTATTCAGTTCACCAGCTTCAATACCTAAAATACCACGTTGTACGTTGCCGTATTCCATCAAATCTTCAACAATTTTACGAGTTAAATTAGACGGAACAGCAAACGAATAACCAACATAAGAACCAGTTTGAGAAGAAATCATCGTGTTTATCCCAATCAATTCCCCACGAGTATTCACTAAAGCACCACCACTATTTCCTGGATTTACAGCGGCATCGGTTTGTATAAACGATTGGATTCCGCCGCCAGACAAATCTCTGGCTTTTGCCGAAACAATTCCAGCGGTAACGGTCGATGTCAAGTTATACGGATTTCCAACTGCCAAAACCCATTCACCCACTTTTAGATTGTCCGAATCACCAAAAGTAGCATAAGGCAATTTCTCGTCGGCATCTATTTTTAGTAAAGCAACATCCATTTTACTATCGGTTCCCACTAATTTTGCTTTGTATGTTTTATTGTTGTTTAACGTAATTTCAAGTTCCGTAGCACCTTTAACCACATGATTGTTTGTCACAATATAACCATCGGCACTAATAATCACGCCTGAACCAGTCCCTACTTGAGTTTGCTGACCTCCACCGCCACGAGAACCATAAAAGAACTCTAACATAGGATCGCTCGGCACATTATACACGGTCATATTTTTTACGTGAACCACCGTATGAATGGTATTTTCTGCGGCTGTCGTAAAATCAGTATTTTCGGCAGTAAAACCTACATTTTTGGCATAATTAGTACTCGCAATCGACAATTTAGAGGAATTTTTCTCTTCCATAAATAATTTGTAAGCACCCAGCGTTGTAGCTCCGCTTAACAAAGACACAAAAAATAAACTTGCAAATTTTTTCATAGTTAAATATTTTTAGATTTTAAATTCTAAACGTAAATTTAGAAATTTGTTGCCATCAGAAAAACAGTTTAACGCTCGTTTAACAACTTTTAACTTAACATTAATATTTGTACTTTTGTAATAGTTTTTAGGAGCACAACATTATAGTTTCTAAGAACATCGTTCCTGCTGTACGTTGCAATCTTGCCAAAAAAAGCAAGGATTTCCACTTCCATCAGGGCTAAAATTCAAATTAGTCTTTCTAACAACCGAATAACCAATAAAATGATACTCTACAAATACCAAGGAACAGGAAACGATTTTGTCATGATAGACAACCGTTTGCAAGCATTTCCAAAAGAAAATACAGCACTTATCGAAAAACTTTGCGACAGACGTTTTGGTATTGGAGCCGACGGTCTTATTTTGTTAGAAAATGATGAAACCACCAATTTTAAAATGGTTTATTACAACTCTGACGGAAACCAAAGCTCTATGTGTGGCAACGGTGGACGATGTTTAGTCGCTTTTGCAAAAAAACTAAATATTATAAATAATGAAGCAACATTTATAGCAATAGATGGTTTGCATCACGCCACAATAAATGAAAATGAAATTGTTTCACTACAAATGAAAAATGTAAGTGAAGTAAAAATTCACGATAATTATATTTTCTTAAACACAGGTTCGCCACATCACGTTCAGTTTGTAGATGATTTGTCTAATTTTGATGTAAAAAAAGAAGGAGCAAAAATCAGATACAGCTATTTGTATGGTAAACCAGGAAGTAATGTCAATTTTGTAAATCAAATTTCCGAAAATGAATTTTCAATCAGAACCTACGAACGTGGTGTAGAAGACGAAACACTTTCTTGCGGAACAGGAGCAACGGCAACCGCAATTGCTGTGAAAGCTATAGGGAAAACAAATTCGAACAACATTATTATAAACGTACAAGGCGGAAAACTCGAAGTTTCGTTCGATGAAGAAAACGGTATTTTTACAAATGTTTTCCTAAAAGGACCAGCAGAATTTGTTTTTGAAGTGAATTACGAATTTAATTAACCTATTTTGATAACTTTAAAAGGAAATAATATTTATTTACGAGCATTAGAACCAGAAGATTTAGACTTCATCTTTGGTGTAGAAAACAACGAAACTATTTGGGAAGTTAGTAATACACAAACGCCTTATTCTCGATTTTTAATCAAACAATATCTCGAAAATGCCCATCAGGATATCTATGAAGCCAAGCAATTGCGATTGGCTATTTGTAAAAATAATGCATCAAAACCTTTAGGATTAATAGATTTATTCGATTTTGATCCCAAAAATAATCGTGCAGGAATAGGAATTGTTATCGAAAACACAGAAAACAGAAACCAAGGTATAGGAAAAGAAGCTTTGTCTCTTTTAGTAAATTATGCATTTATGAAGTTAAATCTGCATCAATTGTATGCAAATATTGGAAGTAATAATGAAGTTAGTTTAAAGCTTTTTACTACTTTTGGTTTTCAAAAAATTGGAAGCAAAAAAGATTGGACTTTTCACGAAGGAAAATACTTTGATGAAGAATTGTTTCAATTGATAAACACAAAAATTTAAAAAATAACGTTTTGAATAAAAAGAAAATTGCCATTATAGTTTCATTAATCTTAGTAGCTTCGGTAGCTATTTATGGTTATATCAATATATTTTCAAACAATACAAAGTTCGACAAAAATGAACTTTACGTTTTTATCCCAACTGGCTCAACTTACGAAGATGTGCTTAAAATTATCGAACCGAATGTAAAAAATATTAATACATTTAAATTCGTTGCCGAAAAACGTTCTTATAACGACAATGTTTTTCCAGGTAGGTTCTTGTTCAAAAAAGGGATGAATAATTTTCAATTAATAACGGCACTTCGTCACAATGAACCATTAAAATTGGCTTTTAACAACCAAGAAAGTTTAGAGAAATTAGTTTCTCGCGTTTCCTCTCAAATGGAAGTAGATAGTACGACACTGATTAATAGCCTGCGTGACACTGTTTTTATGAAAAAAAATGGTTTCAATAACGAAACGATTCTAGGTATGTTTATTCCAAATACTTATGAAGTAAAATGGAATATTTCGGCAGAAAAATTCCGTGAAAAAATGGCAAAAGAATATACCATTTTTTGGAATAACGACAGATTAGCAAAAGCCAAAGTACTAGGAATGACTTCTCAAGAAGTTACTACATTAGCATCAATCGTGCATAAAGAAACAGTAAAAATCGACGAACGTCCTCGTGTTGCTGGAGTTTACCTAAACCGATTAAAACTAGAAACACCATTACAAGCAGATCCAACGGTAATTTTTGCAGTCAAAAAAGAATCTGGCGATTTCGACCAAGTGATAAAAAGAGTTCGTGGCAACATGTTACATTCTTCCTCTCCGTATAATACTTATGTTCATACTGGATTGCCTCCCGGACCAATCGCTATGCCAGATATTTCAGCTATCGACGCAGTGTTAAATGCCGAAAAACACGATTATATATTCTTCTGCGCAAGTGTAGAACGTTTTGGTTACCATGATTTTGCAAAAACGTATGAAGAACACCAAGTTTATGCAAAAAAATACGCAGAATGGGTTACTAAGTTAGGTATCGAAAAATAATTTTGAAATTATATTACTACATATATTTAAGTTTATTCTTCTTTTCAATTCCAATTTTTGCTCAAAACAGCATTGATGATTTCTTAAAACCTGCCGATTCTTTAATCATTCCAAGAAGAAATACAGTTGTAATTACTGAAGCTGTTGCTATTTCTGGCGCTTTAATTGGCTTGAACGAATTATGGTATAAAGACTATCCGAAATCTAAATTTCATTTTATAAATGACAATAAAGAATGGCTCCAAATGGATAAGTTGGGACACATTTATTCTGCTTATCATATAGGAAACACTGGTGCAAATTTATTGCAATGGAGCGGTGCTACAAAAAAGCAACAATTGCTTTATGGATCAACGTTGGGTTTTGTATTTCTAACAGCTGTCGAAGTTCTTGACGGATATTCCCAAAAATGGGGTGCTTCTTCCGGAGATATTATTGCAAATGCTGCAGGTACAACTTTATATGTTTCGCAAGAATTATTATGGAAAGAGCAACGAATTGTACCTAAGTTTTCTTTTCACACCACTTCATACGCTTCAATCCGACCAGAAGCACTCGGAAAATCATTCAATGAACAAATCTTAAAAGATTATAATGGGCAAACATATTGGTTGTCTGCCAATGTGCATTCGTTTTTTCCAACTTCTAAAATACCAAAATGGGTAAATGTTGCTGTTGGTTACGGAGCCGAAGGAATGATTTCTGGAAATAAAGGGATTTCTGACATAAATAGTAGTTTTGAAGACAAAAGATACCGCCAGTTTTACCTCAGTTTAGATGTAGATTTAACAAAAATTAACACAAAGTCGCATTTTTTGAAGACTGTTTTCTCGATTTTCAATATTATAAAAATCCCCGCACCAAGTGTCGAATTAACATCTAACGGAGTTGTTAACTTTCATTGTTTATATTTTTAACAAAATTTAACATATTATATTTCAGTACTTTAGCTTTCGGTTGTAAATTTGTTCTGTAGAAATTTTCTAATTTTGATGGTTTTACCTAGTTAGAAAGAAAAACAATTTATGACAAAAAAACAAATATTTTACATCGGAATATTTGCCTCAATTACAATTTTAAGTTCTGGTTTTAAACCATTTTATTCTGAACTTTTTCCTTGGTTTCATATCTTTGAAAAAGAAGAAATGTTTTATACCGTACCTACCGAAACAGAACTTAACCAAACCTTTTTTAATATCCCATTTACCGGAAAAACTTTTATAGGATTTAGACAGTCTTTGGCTGTTCGTGAATCTCAAGGAAAGTATCATAAAGTAAATACGCTTGGATATTTAGGGAAATATCAGTTTGGTTCAGAAACTTTACGAATTTTAGGAATTAGAGATACAATTTCTTTCCTAAGAAGTCGAAAATTGCAAGAGAAAGCCTTTTTAGCCAATTTATCTAGAAATAAATGGGAACTTCGCGAAGAAATTACCAAATATTCGGGAAAAATAATAAACGGAATAGAAATTACGGAATCCGGAATTTTAGCTGCAGCTCATCTTGGCGGACCAGGATCGGTAAAAAGGTTCTTAAAAACTAACGGACGCAGAAAATGCAAAGATAATTATGGCACTTCAATCTCAGAATACATGAAAGATTTTGCGGGTTACGACACCAGTTGTATAGATGCCAGTGAAAAAGCTAAAGCCAGGCATTATTAATATGTTTTGTGAATAATAAAAATACAAGGTCGGTTGTGCAAATCGACCTTTTGTTTTTTCCATAAATTCACGGTCATCGTTTTGATATATTCTGTTGGTAAAGTAATATCACAAGCTATGCACAAAAGCGTATTGGGTTGCAAGGTTTGCAAAATATCTTCTAATAATTTGTTGTTTCGGTAAGGTGTTTCGATAAATAATTGCGACTGATTTTTATCGAAAGACAATTTTTCTAAACCTTTTATTGCGTGTTTTTTTTCAGATTTATCAATAGGTAAATAACCATTAAAGGTAAAACTCTGACCATTCATACCGGATGCCATAAGAGCTAACAGGATAGATGATGGGCCAACTAACGGAACGACTTGTATTCCTTTTTCGTGAGCAATTTTTACAATAACTGCACCTGGGTCAGCAACTCCAGGGCAACCAGCTTCGCTCATTAAACCTACATTATGACCTTCTAGTAATGGTTTTATAAAATCTAAATGCTCTTTAGCGTCAGTATGTTTATTTAATAAAAAAAGTTTTAGTTCTGATTGTTTTTTCTCAGCATGAACAATTTTTATAGATTTTCTTGCTGTTTTTTCGTTCTCGACAATATAATAATCTATAAAATCGATAGCTCTTTTGATGGTTTGCGGCAACACATCATCAGCATTCATTTCGCCAAGAGTGGTTGGAATAAGATATAATTTTCCTAAAATATTCATCTTGGTTTATTTTTTTAAAAGTCTTTCCTTAATTACATCGCAAGCTTCATCGAGCATATCATAAACTCTTGCAAAACCATCTTGTAAACCGTAATAAGGATCCGGAACATCTACATTTTCATCAGGAAATAATTCATTAAGAATGAGTTGCACTTTTTCTTTTTCATTTTCATGAGAAGCAAGTGCAATTACATCTTTATAATTCTGATTATCCATTACATAAATGTAATCAAAATCTGAAAAATCTTGTTTCGAGAATTGACGACCTTTTAAGTTCGAAATATCAATCCCTTTTTCCTTTGCAATTTTTATAGATCTTGCATCGGGCGGATTTCCTATATGCCAATGTCCAGTTCCAGCAGAATCTACAATAAAATCTGATGAAAGTTTAGATCGTAAAATACCTTCGGCAAGTGGAGAACGACAAATGTTTCCCAAACAAACCATCAATACCTTTGTAGTCATGTCTTAAAGCGATAATTTTTTGTTGATATCGTCAACAAATTTTTTGAATTGTTTGTCGGTAGAAACTAAATTGTCAACTGTTTTGCAAGCATGTAAAACCGTAGCGTGATCACGGTCTCCAATTTGAGAACCAATATTGGCTAAAGAAGCTTTGGTATATCTTTTTGCAAAAAACATAGCCAATTGTCTTGCTTGTACCACGTGACGTTTTCTTGTTTTAGATTGCAAAATTTCTAAATCTAATTGAAAATAATCGGAAACTACTTTCTGAATATAATCTATAGATACTTCACGTTTTACATTCTTAACAAATTTCTCGACTACTTGTTTGGCTAATTCTAAAGTTACTTCTTTTTTGTTGAAAGAAGATTGTGCAATAAGTGAAATTATAGCGCCTTCAAGCTCACGAACATTACTTTTTATGTTGCGTGCTACATATTCGATGATTTCTTCAGGAATTTCGACACCATCACGATACAAAATATTCTTTAAGATAGATATTCTTGTTTCGTAATCTGGTTGGTGTATTTCTGCTGACAATCCCCATTTGAAACGAGATAACAAACGTTGTTCGATATCTTGCATGTCAACAGGTGCTTTGTCTGAAGTAAGAATTACTTGTTTCCCGTTTTGATGCAAATAGTTGAAAATGTGAAAAAACACATCTTGTGTTCCTGTTTTCCCAGAAAGAAATTGCACATCATCAATAATTAAAACATCAATGAGTTGATAAAAATGTATAAAGTCGTTTCTTGTATTTTTCTTAACAGAGTCTATATATTGTTGTGTAAATATTTCGGCAGAAATATACAACACGGTTTTATCTGGATATTTGTCTTTTATCTCGACACCAATGGCGTGAGCCAAATGCGTTTTTCCTAAACCTACACCACCAAAAATAAGTAATGGGTTAAATGACGTTCCACCAGGTTTGTTGGCAACAGCCATTCCTGCAGAGCGAGCCAACCTATTAGAATCACCTTCTAAAAAGTTATCGAAACTATAATTTGCATTTAGTTGTGATTCGATTTTTAGATTGCGAATTCCGGGAATAATAAAAGGATTTCTTAATTCTGGATTTTTTTGTTGCACTGGAACATCAATTTCTTGTGTTCTTACAGGAGAACGGTGTGCACTTGGTAATTGTTCCGTAAATGGAAGTTTGTTACCATAAGTGTTTTCCATTTTAATTTTATAAAGTAACTTTGCATTTTTGCCAAGCTCTTTAGTAAGTGCTACTTTAAGTAATTTTACGTAATGTTCTTCTAGCCATTCGTAAAAGAATTTACTAGGTACTTGAATATATAACGCGTTATCAGTTAATTCGACAGATTTAATAGGTTCAAACCATGTTTTATAGGCTTGCTCCTGAATGTTATCTTTGATAAAAGATAGACAGTTGTCCCAGACTGATTCAGCAGTTTTATTCATAGTTTGCATGCTTACGCTTTAAAATTATAAGGTTATTTTTACAAAAAAAACAAGTAGTTTTTTTGATTAATTCGGGATAGCAAATATGATTCATAAAATCGTTAAAAAAAAATTTTTGTGCTATTGATTTTATAAAAAAAATGTCGTAAGAGTATTTTCTAAACGTTAAACAATTATTAAAAATATTAAATAAAAAGATGAAAGAATATCAATTTAAAGTCCGTGTTCGTTATGCCGAAACTGACCAAATGGGTGTAGTATATCACGGAAATTATGCGCAATATTTCGAAATGGGACGCGTGGAATGGCTTAGAAACCTAGGGATTTCTTATAAATGGATGGAAGAAAATGGAATTATGCTCCCAGTGGTTTCGCTAACCATGAATTACAAAAAACCAGCACGTTACGATGATGAACTAACGGTAAAAACAATCTTTAAAAGTCAGACTTCTGTTAAGATAGAATTTGATTATGAAATTTATAATGAGAAGGATGAGTTGTTAACAACTGGTAACTCAGTTTTGGTATTTGTAGACATGAAAACAGGACGGCCAACTTTACCTCCAGATTATGTAAATGAGAAATTGAAGGAGATTTAAATTAACTAAACTTCTTTTATACCAACCTCAAAAATCCCATCGAAAATGTCAAATATACTTTTGGCATTTTTTTTTCGGGTAGAAATTTCTATTTCGCAAGATTCTTCCATTTTTTGGGCAACGATTGTAATATTTTTTTCTTTGATAACTCGCATCACTTTATTCATATTCTTATAATCGAAATGAACTAAAAAATGAATATCAATAGTTTTTTCGATAATCTCAGATTCTTCGAGCGCCATTTGTGCGGCAGTTTTGTAGGCCGTTATAAGTCCGCCAACGCCTAATTTTACACCACCAAAATACCGAACTACAACCACCAAGATGTTAGTAACATTGAAAGATTGAATTTGTCCGTAAATTGGCATTCCTGCACTATTATTGGGTTCGCCATCATCATTAGCGCGATATTGAATTTTATCGGTGCCAATCTGATAAGCATAACACCAATGTCGAGCCGAAAAATGTTGTTTTTTAAGACTTTCGATGTGTGTTTTTACTTCTTCTTCAGAATTTATTGGAAATGCATAGCCAAAAAACTTGCTGTTTTTTTCTTTAAATAAAACTTCAGTTGATGGTTGATTAATAGTAAAATAAGTGTCTTGAATTTCCAAAAAAAAAAACTATTTAAGAATAAATTTCTTATCGAAAAGTTGGGTAATGTCTTCTTCTCCTGGAACAATATTCCAAACTTGCATGCCTAAAGAGGCAGCAATATCTGTATTTTCTTTTTTATCATCAATGAACAATGTGTGTTTTGTTGACAAAGCATGTTTTTTGATAATATAATCGAAAGCTTGAGGATCTGGTTTTCGTACTCCAATTTCGAAAGAAAAATACACTTTTTCGAAACATTGGTAAAACTCTCTTATAAACGTTGCGCCAAGCATGTGCTCGAATTTTTGGATATGAATCTCGTCAGTATTACTTAGTAAAAATAACTTATAATTCATCATTGATAATCCTTGCAAAAACTCTAATCTTTTCAGAGGGAAATCTAAAAGCACAGCATTCCAAGCATCTCTTAAATCATCGATAGAAGCGTTTGGAATTAATTTTTTTAGCCCAATAATAAACTGAACTTCTGTTAGTTTTCCTCGTTCGAACTCTTGATTTAAATTTTCGAGCTCATCGTTCCAAGAATGTAAACCTAATTTTTTTAATGCATTAAGCGAAGCATCTCTATCAAGATTGATAAATACATCGCCAAAATCGAAAATAATAGTGTTAATCATAGTTTAAATAGATTAATAGTTCGTCATTGTCTATTTTGCTTTTCGCCACTATTTTTCCAGTAATTACGGGGGCTTTTGTACCACCAGAAAACATCTCTTTTCCTCTAAAAATTCTTGCTTCGTCCCACAAATTTGCATCTATAAAAGTTTGCAAGGTTTGTTTTCCACCTTCTATAATTACGGACTGTAAATTATTATCAAATAAAAACGTCGCAATCTGCAAAGCTACATTTTCAGAATAATCAATTGTCTTGTCAGAAATTACAAACGTTTTTTGACTAATATCAAATATATAACTTTCTTTTGAAATTCTATTATTTTTATCTAAAACTATTCGTATCGGATTTTTTCCAGTCCAATCACGAACATCTAATTTCGGGTTGTCATCAATAACTGTTTGGGTTCCCACAAGTATTGCTGCTTCTTCACTTCGCCATTTGTGTGCTAATTGTCGGGAATGAATATTGGTAATCCAAACTGGTTTTTGTTCGTTTTTTGATGGTGGAGCAATAAATCCGTCTTCAGTTTCTGCCCATTTTAGTATAATATAAGGGCGTTTTTTTTCGTGAAAAGTAAAAAAACGTTTGTTGGATTCTCGACATTCCGCTTCAAGAATTCCTACAGTTACATTGGCACCAGCCTCTATCAGTTTTTTTATTCCTTGTCCTGATACTTTACTGTTAGAATCTACCGTTCCGATAACCACATTTGGGATTTTATTTTTGATAATCAAATCACAACAAGGAGGTGTTTTTCCAAAATGACTACAAGGTTCTAAACTGACATAAATCGTCGATTTTGCTAATAATTCTTTGTTTTTTACAGATAAAATAGCATTTACTTCGGCATGATTTCCGCCATAAGCAGCCGTGTAACCTTCTCCAATAATTTTATTTTCAAAAACAATTACAGCACCAACCGAAGGATTTGGCATTGCCGATGGTAAACCATTTTTGGCTAATTCGATGCAACGTTTTATGTAAAATTCATGTATCTTCACATCACAAAAATAAAACTTTTAGTTTAGAAGTTTAGAAGTTTAAGAGTTTAGTTTTATGATAATTATTAGAGAGATTCAACAAAAAGACAATCAAGCAATTGCAAAAATCGTTCGTGATGTTTTAATGGAATTGGGCGCGCCAAAAGTAGGAACTGCTTATGCTGATCCGCAATTGGATTTTATGTTTGAAACGTATCAAAATCCGAAAGCAAAATATTTTATTGTCGAAAACAACGAAATTGTCATTGGTGGAGCTGGAATTGCGCCATTAGAAAACGAAGCAGAAAGCATTTGCGAACTACAAAAAATGTATTTCTTGCCAGAAGCTCGAGGATTGGGAGTTGGTTCTCAATTAATGGAAAAATGTCTTGAAGTTGCTAAAGATTTTGGCTACGAAAAATGCTATTTAGAAACCATGCCGTATATGGAAGCTGCGCAAAAACTGTACAAAAAAGTTGGTTTCGAATATCTTTGCGAGCCTATGGGAAATACGGGCCACACTTCTTGTCCGGTTTGGATGATAAAACAGTTGACAAATGCTAATGAATAATGATAATTCAAAAAATGCTAATAAAAAACTACAGAACACAATTTACAGAAGAGCTAACTTCAATTTTTGATGAAAAAGAAATTGAAAGTTTTTTTTATATCATTTTAGAAGCTTTTCATGAGCTAAAACGTGTCGATTTGGTTCTGAATCCCAATTTAGAGTTAGATACGATTCAGTTATTGCAATGGGAAACCGTTTTGTCGCAACTTAAAGAACAAAAACCGATACAATATATATTAGGTGAAACCGAGTTTTTTGGCTTGCCTTTTTATGTTAATGAAAATACGCTAATTCCTCGTCCAGAAACGGAAGAATTGGTCGAATGGATTATCGAAGATTTAAAGATTAAAAAATTTAAAGATTTAAAGATTTTAGATATAGGAACAGGTTCTGGTTGCATTGCGATTACGTTGGCAAAAAATCTTCCAAATGCTTCAGTTTTTGCGATTGATGTTTCAGAAAAAGCTTTGGTAACAGCCAAAAAAAATGCAGAATTAAACGAGGTAAAAGTTACTTTTATTGAAAAAAATATTCTCGAAACAGAAGATTTAAACCAACAATTTGACATTATAGTTTCCAATCCGCCGTATGTTCGGAATTTAGAAAAACAAGAAATTCATAAAAATGTGTTGGAGTACGAACCGCATTTGGCACTTTTTGTCGAAGATAATGATGCGTTACTTTTTTATCGAAAAATAACAGAATTAGCCACGAAAAATCTTTCAAAAAACGGACAATTGTATTTCGAAATCAATCAATATTTGGGTAAAGAAATGGTCGAATTGTTAGAAAAATATAATTTTGAAAACATCGAACTTAAAAAAGATATTTACGGAAATGACCGAATGATTCGATGTGTCTTAAAGTCATAAAGTCCAAAGCAAAATCTATAATAAATTATAAGTACAATTGTCATTCTGAGGAACTAAGAATCTCATTAACTCATTATGTGGGATTCTTCGTTCCTCAGAATGACAAACTACGTGTTTTAGCAATTTAAAAAATCAAAATCTACTCGTAACGCAATGCTTCAATAGGATCTAGTTTTGCGGCTTTTACAGCGGGATAAGACCCCGAAACTATAGCCACAATAAAGCTTACAACAAATGCCGCAATAATGGCTAGCCAAGGAATTACAAACTCAAATTCGATTAAAACTGCAATCCCATAACCTATTAGAATTCCTAAAATAATTCCCAACAAGCCACCCAATTGACCAATTACTAAAGTTTCCATAAAAAACTGGATCGCAATTGTACTTTTTTTAGCTCCCAATGCTTTTCTAACACCAATTTCACGTGTCCTTTCGGTTACCGAAACCAGCATTATATTCATGAGCGCAATCGAAGAACCAAAAATGGTAATAATCCCAATAAACCATGCTGATAAACCTAAATATTGCGTGATACCAAGTATTTTATTTATCAAATCATCACTGCGAGAAACCGAAAAATTAGCATCTTCAATAGGACTCAATTTTCTTACTTTTCGCATGGCAATCATTGCATTATCAACTGCATTGCTTAATAATTCCTTTTTTTCGACCATCACGCTGGTCGTATAATTTATGTTGGGAGCGGTAAACAAAGTTCGCGCCACTTGTATAGGAATCATAACCCGCATATCTTGACTATTGCCAAAAGTGGAGCCTTTTTCTTCTAAAATACCAATAACTTTAAATTTTGCGCCACGAATAGAAATCGTCTTATCAATCGGATTGATATCTTTCAATAATTTTTTTTCAAAATCAGAACCTAAAACACAGACATACGAATTGTTTTCGATATCAAAACGGGTGAAATTTCGACCTTTTACGATTTTTAGTCCAGAATTTGGCATAAAATATTCATCGACACCGAGAACAGAAGCTTCAGGATCGGTTTTCTCAGTTTCAAATTTTACTTCGGCTGTCGAAGTCGCTGTAAATGAAACAGAAGTATGGGTAAACGGATAATTAAAAATTTCTTTAAATGCTTTGGCATCGGTATAAGTAATGGTAGGATTTATTTTTTCTCTTTCGCCACCATTTCTTCGGGTTGAATTTTCATACTGATTTATAAAAAAAGTATTAGAACCCATCGAAGCAAAATCTTTAGATAATGTGTTTTCAAAAGCAGAAACCAGCGTCAGAATCGCTACCAAAGCCGTAATTCCAATAGCAATAATAAGCACCGTTAAGATGGTACGAAGCAATTGCGTTCTTATAGAACCCAGCGCAATTTTTACATTTTCTCTAAATAATCCTAGCATAGTACTTATTTGACACGAAATTACAGATTTTGTTACAAGTTTCTATTTAAAATTTTATAAATAGGCCAAAAAACAAGATATTTGCGGTTCAATTTGTGACTTTAGGTTTTATATTTTAGATTTTCTTGCGATAATCTGAATTCTAAAATCTGAATTCTGAAATCTAAAATTAAATGAAACCAAGCATACCAAAAGGAACCCGTGATTTTTCGCCAGTAGAAGTAGCAAAACGCCAATATATTATTCAGAAAATGAGAACTCATTTCGAGAAATTTGGTTTCCAACCTATCGAAACGCCATCATTTGAAAACTCCGAAACCTTAATGGGGAAATACGGAGAAGAAGGCGACCGTTTAATTTTTAAAATATTGAATTCTGGAAATTTCTTTTTTAATAAAAATAAAATCGAATTACCCGAATCGATAAACTCACTTCAAACTAATTCTGCCGAAACTATTTCTGTAAATGAATTAGTAGAATTGAACAAATTTACTAACAATATCTCCGAAAAAGCACTTCGTTACGACTTAACTGTTCCTTTTGCACGTTATGTTGTACAACATCAGAATGATATCGAATTCCCTTTCAAACGTTACCAAATACAACCTGTTTGGCGTGCCGACCGTCCGCAAAAAGGACGTTTTAGAGAGTTTTATCAGTGTGATGCCGATGTTGTTGGTTCAACCTCATTATGGCAAGAAGTAGAATTGGTACAATTGTATGATTCCGTTTTTACTGATTTGGGTTTAAATGGTGTAACCATCAAAATTAACAACCGAAAAATATTGTCAGGAATTGCCGAAGTGATTGGCGCATCGGACAAATTAATAGATTTTACAGTTGCACTCGACAAACTAGATAAAATAGGAGAGGACGGAGTGAAAAAAGAAATGATCGAAAAAGGGATTTCTGAAACTGCAATTGAAAAAGTGCAGCCTTTATTCAATTTTACAGGTTCTATTTCTGAAAAAATAACAAAATTATCTGTTTTACTTGCTGATTCAATCGAAGGAATGAAAGGCGTTGAAGAATTGCAATTTATTTGCGATAATGTAACCGATTTAGGGCTAACTTCAGCTATTTTAGATTTAGACGTAACGCTTGCTCGAGGATTAAATTATTATACTGGTGCTATTTTCGAAGTAGCTCCGCCAAAGGCTGTTTCGATGGGATCGATAGGTGGTGGTGGTCGTTACGATGATTTAACAGGTATTTTTGGGCTTAAAAATATGAGTGGCGTTGGAATTTCTTTCGGATTAGATAGAATTTATTTAGTTATCGAAGAATTAGGTCTGTTTCCAGAAACGGTGACGACAACTTCTAAAGCTATTTTCTTAAATTTTGGTCAGGAAGAAACCAAATATTCTATGAAAGCTATTACTGAATTAAGAAAAGTAGGAGTTAAGGTCGAATTGTATCCTGACAATGTCAAAATTGCCAAACAGTTTCAGTATGCAGAAAAACGTGGTATTCATTTAGCCATAATTGTTGGTGATGACGAGATGAAAAACAATCAGTTTTCTGTAAAGAATTTAGTTTCTGGAGAACAACAAAAAGTAGATTTTGAGAATTTGAAAAAGATGCTTCAATAATAAAAATACCGCAGATTGGCAGATTACATTAAAAATCTGCGAATCTGCGATAAAAAAATCATTTACTTCTAGGATGAAAAGTTTGCATAACTTGACTTAAATGTTTTCTATCTACATGCATGTAAATTTCAGTAGTGGTTATCGACTCGTGTCCTAACATCAGCTGAATAGATCGCAAATCGGCACCATTTTCTAATAAATGTGTAGCAAACGAATGTCGAAAAGTATGAGGACTTATTATTTTATTCAAACCAATTTCGAGAGCTAGGTTTTTTATAATGGTAAAAATCATGGCTCTAGTCAATTGTCTTCCTCTTCTGTTTAAGAATAAAGTATCTTCGTGACCTTTTTGTATAGGAAGCGAATTTCTATTGAAATTTTTATAAATTTCAATGTATCTTTGGGTATGTTCACTTATAGGAACAAATCGTTGTTTGTTTCCTTTACCAGTTATTTTTATAAATCCTTCGTCGAAAAATAAATCGGAAATTTTAAGGGAAACCAATTCCGAAACGCGCAAACCGCAAGCATATAAAGTTTCTAACATGGCGCGATTTCGTTCGCCTTCATTGGTTGATAAATTTATTACAGCAATTAATCTATCTATATCTTCAATATTCAAAGTGTCGGGAAGTTTTCTTCCCAATCGAGGTGTTTCTATAAGTTCTAGCGGATTGTCAGGACGATAATCTTCGAAAATGAGGTAATTAAAAAAGCTTTTTAATCCCGAAATGGTTCTGGCTTGCGAACGTGGATTGACGCTTTTAGAAATCTCATAAATAAATTGCTGAATCGTTTCGTCGTCAATTTTTATTGGAGAAACATCAATAGTATTATCGGATAAATAATTAACCAATTTTTCGATATCAAGCACATAATTATCGATAGAATTTTTAGACAATCCTCTTTCTATTTTTAGATAGGATTGAAAGTTTTTGATATACGTGTGCCAATTATTTTTCATCAATTAGATACTTTTTCTTACGTTTTTGCGTTACAGTACAATAAAAACATAAAGATATGAAAGTAACTAAAAAATTTGCATTAGCCGTATTTTTATTCACTTTTGTGAATATTGTTTCTGCTCAGGAAGCCACAAATACAGAATCTTCGTCTGGTTTGGGAATCAAAGGAGGATTAAACTTTTCCACAGTATCAAAAGGGAAATTTGAGGAAGGGCCAGATCCGAGAACCAGTTTTCATATTGGGTTTTTAGGGGAAATTCCGCTTGTATCAAAAATTTTATCATTGCAACCCGAAGTGGTTTATTCACGACAAGGTTTCGAAAAAACAGTGCAACCATTCCTTGGGTCAAGCTACAAAGTAACTTATCAGTTTGATTATGTAAACGTTCCTATTTTAGCAAAATTACATCTGGGTAAAATTATTAGCCTTGAAGCTGGACCACAATTTGGTTTTAAAGTTTCTGAAAAAATAGAAAGCGGTAATAATTCTTCTCTAGAAAATGAAGTGAATGACTTTGATACCGCAATTGCTGGTGGCGTTTCATTAAATTTTAACGGAGGTGCCTTTCTTTTTGGAAGATTTACCCAAAGTTTAAATGAAGTCATCAAAGACAGCGATTCTAAAAATATGGTTTTCCAAGTAGGAATAGGTTTTAAAATGTAAAAACCAAAAACTATACAATAAAAAAAAACCACGCTATTAGCGTGGTTTTATATATTTTAATCTAGATTAGATTAGAATTGGAAACCGATTCTAACACCACCAAATACATTTGTGTCAAGGTTTGAACCTTTTTCACCTGGAGTACTAACAGTAGTAACTACAGCACCTGTTTTATTAGTGTTACTAGCATCTTTAAGTTTGTTTGTCATAAAGTTTAAACCAGCTTCAACTCCTAAAAATACTTTTTTAGTGATATAGTAATCAGCACCTGTGAAAACATTTACACCAAAACCACCATTTTTTTGTTCAAATTTATCATAATCTCCGTTTTCTTGTACGTCATCAAAAGTTTCTTTACCAAAAGCAATTACTAAATCAGCACCAGCATAAGTAGAAAGTCTTTCAGAACCAGCAAAATGCTTTTCAGCTCCTAATTTTAAAGATAAATTAGAATTTTTTTCAGTTTCAGTTGACATACCTGGAGTTACACCAATAACATCTTCATTTTTGTCATTGTGAATTCCTAAACCTAAACGTAAACCTAAATCATCTTTAAGGAAGTATCTGAATTTTACTCCACCATCGTTTAAGTTAAAATTAGCAGCGTTTAAACCACCAGTTAAAGATACCTCAGTAGTTACAGTTCCTTTAGTTGGTTTGTACTCACTAGTAGTTGTACCTTCTTGTGCATTAGCAAAACCAAATGCAAATACTGCAACAGCAGTTAATAATACTTTTTTCATTTTATTTAAATTTTTAAATTCGGGTGCAAATGTAGTAGTATTTTATTTGAAAAAACAAGTAAATTTACAAAATTTAGGATATTTATTCGTACATTGCTAATAGTCAGTAGATTATATTAGTGTCAATTTGTTGTTAGATATAAAAAAATCCCGTCTCGTAGTAAAACGAAACGGGATTTCCAGTATTCTTTTATTTTAATCTAGAATTTAGATTAGAATTTTAAAGCAAGACCTGCCATAACTTTGATTCCACCAATAGTAGCTTTTCCTTTGTCAGTATAAGAAACAAGAACATCATCATCGTTATAATCAGTATAAGTGTATTTAGATGTTAAGCTACTTCCTTCGTAACCTACATTTAAGATAACACCTACAACGTCAGAGAAATAATAGTTACCACCAACATTAACACCATAGTTTAAACCTGCATATTTAGTTTTGTCATCAGAAATTGTAACACCTAAAACAGCAGTTTTGTCTTTAGCAGTTGTATAACCAATAGATGGTCCAGCAAAAA
Organism: Flavobacterium swingsii; assembly: GCF_900111965.1. GTDB lineage: Bacteria > Bacteroidota > Bacteroidia > Flavobacteriales > Flavobacteriaceae > Flavobacterium > Flavobacterium swingsii. The sequence goes on from NZ_FOJT01000005.1 coordinate 184,722, forward strand.
CGTTGAAATTATCTTTGTTTACGAAGTAATATCTTCCTGATAAATTTACTTTGAAAGTAGATACAGTTGTGTTATAGTTTGATCCAAAATCATAATCCTCATCATAAATATTAATTGATTTTGGAGTTAATACTGATGTACCAAGTTCTAAACCAATACCAGCACTAAAACTTTCTGCAATACCATACTGAAAATTAGCTCCAAATTGAGCTCCAGTAGCAGTACTTTTGTACTTCAGTGAACCAGCTGCATCATCTTGTTGAGTTGCTGTACCTGATAAAAATCCTCCTAATACATTAACATGCATAGTTCCTTGTTTGTTCGATTGTGCATTAGCAACGGTAAAACCAAACACAGCAATAGCTGTAAGTAATACTTTTTTCATTGTTTTTTTTGTTTTAAAATTAATTAGTTAAAAATACTCATTTTTAAATATGAGAAATATAGGGCTTTAAAAATAGTTATTAACAATTTGCAAGATGTTTATTGTTAATTAGTTAATCGTGAAAACACCCATAAATTATCATAAAACAGGGAGGCTTTAATGATTATTACTCGTGGTTTTTTTGTAAAAAAACCACTTGATATCAGAAACTAAAGACTTTTTACCAATAGGTTGCTGATTTGTCTTTTACTTTTAAAACCATAATTTAAACTGACTTTAATTTTAATATAAAGCCGAAATAATTACTTTTACAAAACAACAAAAACCAAACAATGAAAATTATTATCATAAACGGACCAAATCTTAATCTTTTAGGAAAACGAGAGCCAGAAATATACGGGAATCAAGATTTTGAAGCGTATTTTGAAAAATTAAAAGCTACATTCTCTTCTGTCCAATTAAGCTATTATCAAAGTAATATAGAAGGAGAAATTATTAATAAATTACAAGAAGTTGGTTTCAGTTATGACGGAATAATTCTAAACGCGGGTGCTTATACGCATACTTCGATAGGAATTGGCGATTGCATTAAAGCAATAACAGCACCGGTGGTTGAAGTGCATATTTCGAATACCTTTTCTCGTGAAACTTTTCGCCATCAATCTTATATTTCGCCAAACGCAAAGGGCGTAATTATTGGTTTTGGACTGAAAAGTTATGATTTGGCTTTGCAATCGTTTTTGTAGTTATTACACAGAGATTCACAGAGAGAATGGAGTTCTAAAGGTTTTGCTTAACTAAATTTTTTTTGCCACAGATTAAAAAGATTCTCACAGATTTTTCTTGTAGCAAATAAAAAAATCTGTGAGAATCTTTTTAATCTGTGGCTTAAAAGAGGCTTAAAAGATTTAGAATTTAACCTCGGTGAAACTCTATTTTCTCTGTGAATCTCTGTGTAATAAATAAAACTTTGTTAATTAATTTCTTACTTTCCTAAGATGCTTTAAGTTTGCATCAGCTAATAAAAAAGCATTATGAAAAAAAATATTTTGTTCGTCGTTTTGTTATTTTCATTTATTTCTAACGCCCAAATAAAAGGATTGGTAACTGATGACAAAAACGGATCACTTCCGTCAGTCACTATTTTTATCGAAAATTCTTATAACAATACTTCGACAAACGAAAAAGGTTTTTATGAATTGAATATAAAAAAAACAGGAAAATATGTAGTTGTTTTTCAATATTTAGGTTTCAAAACCAAAAAAATTCCCATCACCATTGATGCTTTTCCTTATGAATTGAATGTCAAAATGGTTGAAGAAAATTTTGCTTTAAAGGAAGTTGTTATAAACAATCAGGATAATCCAGCCAATCAAATTATACGCAATGCCATCGCTGCAAAAAAAATAAACGCTGAAAAAACTGCAAAATACAATGCCGATTTTTACTCTCGCGGACTCATGAGAATAAAAGATGCTCCCAAGAAAATTTTAGGACAAGAGATTGGTGATTTTGATGGAGCTTTAGATTCTACCCGAACTGGAATTTTATATTTATCGGAAACAGTTTCGAGATTAAATTTTCAGAAACCAGACAAGATGAAAGAAACTATAATCGCATCAAAAGTTAGCGGAAAAGACAATGGTTTTAGTTTCAACAATGCGGCTGGTGTCGATTTCGATTTTTATGAAAATTATTTGCCTTTCGAAGTTAATGTAATTTCGCCACTTAGCGATAATGCTTTCAATTATTATAAATTTAAAATAGAAGGCAGTTTTTATAACGAAGACAAGCAACAAGTAAACAAAATAAAAGTAATTGCACGCCGTGACACCGAACCCGTTGTAGAAGGTTATATATATATTGTAGAAGATTCGTGGGCAATTTATGCGGTTGACGTTGATGTGAAAGGTTACCGAATGCAAACTCCTGCGCTTGATAATCTAATTCTAAAACAAAGTTTTAGTTATAATAAAACGGATAATATTTGGACAAAAAACACACAAAGCATCGATTTTATGGCTGGAATGTTAGGAATTAATGTATCTGGTCGTTTCACTTATGTATACAGTAATTTTGAATTCGAACCAAAATTTGACAAAAAAACATTTACTCGCGAAGTACTTACTTTCGAAAAAGATTCGAACAAAAAAGAAGACAGTTTCTGGAATACCATTCGACCAATTCCTTTAACAGTAGAAGAAAGTACTGATTATGTTAAGAAAGACAGTATTCAAACCTTAAGAAAATCGAAAACATATCTGGATTCGATAGATAAGAAAGAAAATAAGTTTAAATTACAACAAATTTTATCGGGTTATATTTATAAAAACTCGTACAGAAATACAACTATAAATTATAGCGGACCACTAACTTCATTGAGATTTAACACCGTTCAGGGTTATACTTTATCGGCAGGATTGTCTTATACGAAACGAAAGACAGAAGATAGAACTTACATGAATTTCGAGACAAAATTTAATTATGGTTTTGCCGAAACTAAATTAAGAGCGATAGCCAATTTTTCTAAAAAATTCAACAATCATAACAATGCTTTGTTAGCTGTTTCTGCAGGAAGCGAAGCAACTCAGTTTAACGATAAAAAACCAATTTCAGATATTGTAAACACTGTTAGTACTTTGTTTTTTAAGGATAATTACATGAAATTATTTGATAAAAATTTTGTTAAGTTAAGTTATAGTCAAGAAGTTGTAAACGGTTTTTCGGTTTATACCAATTTCGATTATTCCGAAAGAAAACCATTGTTTAACAATACAGATTATACAGCAGTCAAAAATGACGATTTGTACACTTCAAATAATCCGTTATTGCCTTCTGATAATTTGACTCCAGCTATTGCAAAACACAATTTGATAAAAGGAAAAATAACTGGAAAAATAAACTTTGGTCAAGAATATTGGACACGTCCTGATGGAAAATTTAATATTCCAAATGATAAATATCCAGCATTGTATGTTACTTACGAAAAAGGATTCGGCGGAAGCCAAAAAGTATATAATTTCGATTATTTAGGAGCAAAAATCACGCAAGATTTTGCATTAGGAAACAAAGGACATTTGGGTTTAAATGTGACTGCTGGAAAATTCTTCGGTGCAGATAATATTTCCTTTGTAGATTACAAACATTTTGCAGGAAACCAGACTAGAATTGGGCAATCGGACAACTATTTGAATGTTTTTAACTTGATGCCTTATTATACAAATAGTACCAATAATGCTTTTTTTGAAACTCATTCAGAATATGATGACAAAGGATTTATCATTAATAAAATACCGTTATTAAATAAGTTGAAATCGAATTTGATTTTGGGTTATCATAATCTTTCAGTTCCTAACAGAACACCTTATCATGAGTTTTCTGCAGGATTAGATAATTTAGGTTTCGGTAAATTTAAAATTTTCAGATTAGATTATGTTCGTTCCTATCAGAATGGTTTTCAAACCGATGGTGTTATTTTTGGATTGAAATTTTTGAATGTTTTGGATTAAATACCAATAACTAGTGTTTAAAAAACACATCGTATCCAAAACGAATCAAAGTTCCAATTACTACGATTAAAAAGAAAATTCGGATAAAACCATTTCCTTTTTTTAAAGCTGTTTTTGCACCCAACCAACCACCAAAAGCATTGCAAAAAGCCATAGGAATTGCAATGAGCCAAATGATTTTTCCTTTCAGAATAAATAAAGTAATCGAGCCAATATTAGAAGCAACATTCACCATTTTTGCATTGGCAGAAGCGTGCAAAAAATCGAAACCAAGAATGGTAATAAATGCTACGACAAGAAAACTTCCCGTTCCGGGACCAATAAATCCGTCATAAAAACCAATAAAAGAACTGATAATAATACCCAAAAATATCATCTTAGTTTCTGTCAATTCTTTGATTTGATGTTGCCCAAAATCTTTTTTTATAAAAGTATAAATGGCTAATAAAATTAGAATTCCAAACAACAAAGGTTTCATAAAATCATTACTTACCATCGTTAATAACTCGGATCCTAAAAAGGCAAATCCGCAAGAAAATAGAGCCATGATGACTAATAATTTCCAATTCATGGTTACATTTTTCAAGTAGTGAAAAGCAGCAACGCTCGTGCCACTAATTCCAGGGATTTTTAGCGAACCTGTTATTGACGCAATAGGGAAATTAGGTAATAATATTAATGCAATTGGTGTTTGAATTAATCCGCCGCCACCAACTACTGCATCTACAAATCCAGCAAAAAATGATGCAACACAAAGTAAAATTATAATGTAGGTTTCCATATTTAAAAAGTAAATCCCAAAGCAAACGCAATGGGATTTGTTAGTGTTATATACGCCATGGTGGGCTTTTTCTATTTTCCCCAGCGTTATAAATTATAATGATATTATTGTCTAAATCTTTCAATCTTGCTTCTCGCCATAACCATGGTTTATCTTCTGGAAGTTCATCTATGATAAAATCATTTTCTAGAAGTTCATTTATTTTAATATCAACATTGTCAACTTCAAAATAAATCCAAGTTCCGTTATTAGCTTCTTCATTTCTATGTAAGGAAAAAGTAGCATCACCACCATCGATACATTCAAATCTTGCATAGTCTGGCAAAGATTTTACAATGAGATTTAAACCCAATTTCTGGTAAAATTCAATAGATTTTTCTACATTTTTAACTGAAATTGTAACTTGATTTAAATTCATTTATTCTCTTACAATTTTTGCACCAATAGCTCTTAAACGTTCGTCAATTCTTTCGTATCCACGATCTATTTGTTCAATATTCTGGATTATACTTGTTCCTTTTGCAGTAAGCGCAGCAATTAGTAAAGATATTCCTGCTCTAATATCTGGCGAAGACATTGTGGTTGCTTTGAGTTGTGATTCAAAATTATGCCCCATAATTACGGCTCTGTGCGGATCGCAAAGCATAATTTTTGCACCCATATCTATTAGTTTGTCTACAAAAAACAAACGACTTTCGAACATTTTTTGGTGTATCAGAACATCTCCTTTTGCCTGTGTTGCAACTACAAGAATAATGCTCAATAAATCGGGAGTTAATCCTGGCCAAGGCGCATCGGCAATGGTAAGAATAGAACCGTCGATATCGGTTTTTATTTCATAATTTTCGTGAGTAGGAATATAAATATCATCGCCTCTTTTTTCTAAAGTAATTCCTAATTTTCTAAAAGTATTTGGGATAATTCCCAAGTTGTCCCAAGACACATTTTTAATCGTAATTTCGCTTCTTGTCATAGCTGCAAGACCAATCCAAGAACCAATTTCGATCATATCTGGTAAAATTCTGTGCTCACAACCACCAAGAGAATCTACTCCTTCAATAGTTAATAAGTTCGAACCAACACCAGAAATTTTTGCGCCCATTGAGTTTAACATCTTACACAATTGTTGTAAGTATGGTTCGCAAGCAGCATTGTATATTGTGGTTATTCCTTCGGCAAGAACTGCTGCCATTACAATATTTGCAGTTCCTGTTACCGATGCTTCGTCGAGTAACATATAAGCACCTTTTAGTTTACCTTCACATTCTACACCATAAAAATGGTCTTCTCTTTCGTATCTAAATTTTGCGCCAAGATTTATAAAACCTTCAAAGTGTGTGTCTAGTCTTCTTCTTCCTATTTTGTCTCCACCTGGTTTAGGAATATAGCCACAACCAAATCTTGCTAAAAGCGGACCAACAATCATGATAGAACCACGAAGTGAACCACCTTCTTTTTTGAAAGCTTCGGTTTTTAAATAATCAATATTTACTTCGTCAGCCTGAAAAGTATAATCTCCAGGGCCATTTTTTTGAATTTTTACACCTAAGTTTCCAAGTAAAACAATGAGTTTGTTTACATCAATAATATCTGGAACATTAGTTATTCTAACTTTTTCAGAAGTTAATAATGCTGGACATAAAACTTGTAATGCTTCGTTTTTTGCTCCTTGTGGTGTGATTTCTCCTTTTAGTCGGATACCGCCTTCTATTTTGAATGTGCCCATTTTTTATAAGGTTCTAAGTTTCATAGGAACTGAGGTTCTAAGGTTTAAAAAAAAGCACCTGTTTTTACTTTGTGCCTTTGCATCTTAGTGCCTTAGTACCTTTTTATTTTGGATTGTTATTTTTTTTTACAAAAGGTTTTGGTTTGCCATTTTTTACAATTTTTGGTTTACCATTAGTGCTATTTGTCTGAATTTTGTTCGACATGCGTTTGTTAGTTCGCATCAAATCGTTCGAGTTTAATAACTCTTCTGTGCTTTGAGTCAAGTTTATTTTTCCGTCAGACAGTTCTAATAAATGTTCGAAAATCACTTCGTCAGTTACCGTGTCTTTGTTCCAACTCAAATAAGATTTCTTCATGTGCGTAGCAATCACTTTGCACAAAGCGTTTTTTAGTTCGCCTTCTTCCCATTTGTTTGCCACATCAATCATGTACTTAATATTGTTTCCGTAGAAACGATATTTAGGAAAATTTTGAGGATACTTTAACGGGTCAGGACGCATTTTTAAAACCTCACGCGACGGAATAGGATACGGAGAATCGACATCTAATTTAAAATCAGACATGATAAATATTTGATCCCATAACTTGTGCTGAAAATCTAAAACATCACGTAAATGCGGATTCAAATTCCCCATTACCGATATGATATATTTAGCCGCTTTGTTGCGTTCTGTTCTGTCTTCGATAGCCGTTGCTTGGTCTATTAAAACATGTAAATACCTACCATATTCAGGAATAATAAGCGGTTTTCTTTCCGAATTATATTCTAAATACTGCACCACATCACCAGCAATTTCTTTTGTATATTTTGTATTCATATTTATAGGGAAACGATACCTTTTATAGTACCTACTTCTTGGTATTTGTCAATTATTTCTTGAGCATCTTTCATAGTCACATCAACAGATATGCTGGTAAATTTTCCCGTTTTAGACTTTGTAGTTTTTATCACTGCGCCCAAACAATTAAAAGCGTTTTCAACACGTGCCACATTATCATCAACCGTAGGAACAATAAATTTAAACAAATATTCCGCAGGCCAAGTATTACTATTATCTAATTCTACCTTCAATCGTTCGTAGAATTCCTCAACTTTCTTATCCATTCTTCAACTTAAAATAATAGCAAATATACAATTTTAGATTTAGGAATTACGATTTAAAAAGTAGGTTTTTTTGAAGCGAATCGTTCGGGTATTTTTGCCATCGCAATTCCTGCTGCTGGAAGTCGCTTTCTCCGAAAAGGAGAAGAGCTCCAACAATTCCAGCATCAGGGCTAGTTGGGATTTTGGATTACTTATTTGGAAACGCTAGACCTGTCAGGTTTCAAAAACCTGACAGGTCTAAAAATTTACAAAAAAAACGATTAAAACTAAATTCTTAACGACCCGCGAAACCCTCTGGCAGCATAATAAGAATCAGCACCATTATGATACACAAAAACATTTTCGTAGCGAAAATCCGCAAAGATAGCGCCACCAAGTTTCCTGATTTCAGGAGGTGTTTCTATCCAGCTCGATGTTTTCGTATCGAAATTTCCAAATTGTTGCAACGCTCGATATTGTTCTTCGGTCAGAAGTTCAATTTCCATAGCAGTAGCTACATCAATAACATTATTTTCGGGCTTATGTTCTTTCCTTGATTCTAGTGCTTGGCGGTCGTAACAAAAACTTCTGCGACCTTTAGGACTTTCGGTCGAACAATCATAAAAAATATATTCATCAGTTTTTTTATCAAAACTCACAACATCTGGTTCGCCACCAGTTCTTTCCATTTCGTTAAGTGACCACATTTTCTGTTTATTAGCTTCCAGTTTTGCTTGCACTTTATTCCATTCAACGTCATTATGGCGATTTTGGTTTTTTTCAAAACGGTCTTTTAATACTTCAATTAGTGTCAAATGTTGTTCTGCTGATAGCTCTTTTTTCATGATGCGTTATTATAATTAGCGTCCAAATATCTTAAGCTTAACTTGTTTTATTACTAATTCAAATATACAAAAAGCAATTTTAATTTTGTTTCCCTTGTTATGATTCCTTATATTTTGTGATTAATTATTTTCAATAAAAAACTTTTCAAATCCCAATAACTTTAAGTACTTTTGCCCCTTATTTCTAAAAAAGTGCAAAAAGAAATCGTTGTAATCATAGGCGGACCAGGAACTGGCAAAACCACAATCATAGATGGTTTGCTGGCAAAGGGTTATTGCTGTTATCCCGAAATTTCGCGTGAAGTTATTCTTGAAGCAAAAAAAGAAGGAATCGAGCAATTGTTTCTAGAAAATCCTTTGCTTTTTAGCGAATTATTACTTGAAGGAAGAAAAAAACAATTTGTAAACGCACAAAACGAACCTCACGATGTTGTCTTTCTTGACCGAGGAATTCCAGATGTTTTGGCTTATATGCATTATATAGGCGATAGTTATCCTGCTTTTTTTGACACTGCTTGTCGCAACAATACTTATACTAAAATATTTATTTTACCGCCTTGGGAAGATATTTATATTGCTGATAATGAACGTTATGAGAATTACGAACAAGCAAAACTTATTTACAATCACCTTGTAGAAACCTACGAAAAATACGGTTATAATCTTATTGAAGTTCCAAAAGATAGTGTAGATAATAGAATTCTTTTTATCTTAGAGCAAATTTAGATTTTAATAAATCTAAATTCCAAACTCTAACCCGAGCCTGAAAGAGCGAACTGGCGAAGCAAATCTAAACTTTAAATGCAAAGAGCATTACAAATTCTTCAAAAATATTGGCATCATGATACTTTTCGACCAATTCAGGATACAATAATCCAATCGGTTCTTGAAGGAAATGATACTTTCGGACTTCTGCCAACTGGCGGAGGAAAATCGTTGTGTTTTCAAGTTCCAGCAATGGTTAACGATGGTTTGTGTTTGGTAATTTCGCCTTTGGTTGCCTTAATGAAAGACCAAGTAAACAATTTACAATCTCGTGACATAAAAGCCATTGCGTTAACAGGTGCTATAAAGGCTGATGAGTTAATAAATTTACTAGACAATTGTCAGTTTGGTAATTACAAATTTCTGTATTTATCTCCTGAAAGATTAGAACAAGATTGGGTTCTTGACAGAATAAAGGCTTTGCCAATTTCACTTATTGCTATCGACGAAGCGCATTGTGTATCGCAATGGGGACATGATTTTAGACCTTCTTATTTAAAGATTAAAAATCTAAAATCTAATTTTCCTAAAATTCCGTTTGTGGCACTTACGGCATCGGCAACACCACAAGTTAAGGACGATATTATTGCATTATTAGGATTAGAAAATCCAAAAGTTTTCCAACAATCGTTTGCCCGAAATAATTTGGGCTATTTTATTATTCCTGCCGAAGACAAAATATACAAACTGAATCAGATTTTACAAAAAAATCCAGAATCGGCTATTATATATGTACGAAACAGGAAAAATTGCCACGAATATGCTTCTCATTTAGAAGTTTTAGGTCATAAAACCACTTTTTACCACGCAGGTTTATCTGTAAAAGAGAAAGAAAATAATATGAATTCTTGGATGCGTGACGAGAAAACGGTCATGATTGCCACGAGTGCTTTCGGAATGGGAATAGACAAACCCAATGTAAAAACGGTTATACACATTAATTTACCTGAAAATCTAGAAAGTTACTACCAAGAAGCTGGAAGAGCTGGACGAAACGGAGAAAAAGCTTTTGCTATTTTAATAAGTTCTCCTTCGGATATTATTATGGCCGAAAGCCAGTTTATAGCTGTTTTGCCTGATACTATTTTCCTAAAAGATGTTTTTATAAAACTATGTAATTATTTTCGAATCGCTTACGGAGAGGGAATTAACGAAGAATTTTCATTCAATTTGAATCAATTTTGTAGTTATTATAAGTTACCAATTCTAAAAACGTATAACGCACTTCAGTTTCTGAACAGGCAAAGTATTATTTCGCTTTCGCAAGAATTTTCAGAGAAAGCACAAGTTCAGTTTTTAATAGAATCTAAAGAGGTAATCAGATATTCTAGTTTAAATCCTGACGATGAACCTATTGTTTCGACAATTTTAAGAACTTATCCGGGAATTTATGATTTGCAAACGAATATCAATACCGATTTTATTGCAAAAAAATCGAATTCAACCGAGGCGAAAGTATTAATTTTGCTAGAGAAGTTGCAAAAAATGGAAATTATCGATTATTTTTCACAAAAGAACGAATCGAAAATAACATTTCTCGAAGTTCGTGAAGATGACAGAACCATCAATAGAATTTCGAAGCATTTAGAAAAACAAAATTTAGTCAAGAAAAATCAATTGCAATCGGTTGTAAACTATGTTTCTAACAAAGATACTTGCAAGAGCAAAATGCTTTTACAATATTTTGGAGAAACGATTGCTAATGATTGTGGCGTTTGTTCCTATTGTTCAAATAAAAATACAAAGTCATATAATTCTGAAGAAATTAGAAATAAGATCGTTCAATTATTGACTGAAAATCCAATGAATTCGAGAGCATTAATCGAAACATTACATATAGAAGAATCTGAAATATTAAAAGTGTTGAAGCAATTGTTGGAACACGACATGATTGGCATCAATACAAAAAATCAATATATAATAAAATGAAACGCCCACGACAATTATTATGGAAACGAAAGAATTATGGTAGGCGTTCCATCTTCCAATAAAAAAAAACAGAAAAATACAGATGAAAGCATTACGAATCGTTTTTATGGGAACACCAGAATTTGCAGTAGGAATTCTCGACGCCATTGTAAAACAAAATCAACACGAAATAGTAGGTGTAATCACTGCTGCCGACAAACCAGCAGGAAGAGGGCAGAAGATAAAATATTCGGCAGTTAAAGAATATGCTTTAGAAAACAAGCTGACTTTATTGCAACCAACGAATTTAAAAGACGAAGCTTTTTTAGAAGAATTAAAATCATTAAACGCAAATCTTCATATAGTTGTTGCTTTTAGAATGTTGCCAAAAGTAGTTTGGGCGATGCCAGAATTAGGAACATTTAATTTACATGCTTCACTTTTGCCAAATTACCGTGGTGCAGCGCCTATAAATTGGGCTATTATAAATGGTGAAACAAAAACAGGAGTTACCACTTTTTTTATAGATGATAAGATAGATACTGGCGCTATGATTTTGAGTAAGGAATTAGAAATTTCCGAATCTGAAAACGTTGGCGAATTGCATGATAAATTGATGGTTTTGGGTTGCGATGCAGTTCTAGAAACTTTAGATAAAATTGCTGAAGGAAATGTAAAAACTACAATTCAGGAGGATACTTCAGATATAAAAACTGCCTATAAACTAGATCGTGATAATTGCAAAATAGATTTCACGAAAAACGTAACAGAAGTTTATAATCTAATTCGTGGTTTGAGTCCGTATCCTTCGGCTTGGTGTAATTTTAAAGACGGAGAACACGAATTTAGCATCAAAATATACGATACAAAACAAGAAGTCCTGTTGCACGATTATGCAATAGGAAGTGTGATTACGACCAAAAAAGAAATGAAAATCGCAGTTCTTGGCGGTTTTATACATGTTTTATCGCTTCAATTCCCCGGAAAAAAGAAAATGTTGGCTCATGAATTACTAAATGGAGTTACGTTTTCGGAGTTAGCAATGGTATTTTAGGTTTGTAAAGAGCTATTTGTCAACAAAAAAGCAAAGTTATTAACAAAATAAACAAAAAAACAGCTTAACTGTTGTGAGAATAGGAAATCCTATTAAATTTGTATGTATAAGTTATAAATTATTAACCAATCAATTAATACAATTATTATGAACAAATCAGATTTAATCGATGCAATGTCAGCTTCTGCTGGAATTACAAAAGCTGCTGCTAAATTAGCTTTAGAATCATTCTTAGGTAATGTTGAAGGAACTTTGCAAAAAGGTGGAAGAGTTTCTCTAGTTGGATTTGGATCTTGGTCAGTATCTAACAGAGCTGCAAGAGACGGAAGAAACCCACAAACAGGGAAAACTATTAAAATTGCTGCTAAAAACGTAGTGAAATTTAAAGCAGGTGCTGAATTAGAAGGATCAGTAAATAAATAATATTTTATTACCGAATATTAAAGCCACGCATTGCGTGGCTTTTTTTATGTTTTTTAACGATTATATTTGGTTTATAAACATATTTTTTGTTAAATTTAAATAAAAATCTAACATTATGATAGCTGTAAAACCAAAAAAAGGAAATTTGTTAGTAGCAGAGCCTGCTATAACAGGGGATTTATCTTTCAATAGATCTGTAGTTTTATTGGCAGATCATAATGAAGAGGGTTCGGTCGGATTTATTTTAAACAAACCTCTAGGTTACACCATCAGAGATTTAATTCCTGAAATATCGGCGACATTCAAAGTGTATAACGGAGGACCTATCGAGCAAGACAACTTATATTTTATACACAACATACCACAATTAATACCAAATAGCATCGAAATTGCCGAAGGCATTTATTGGGGAGGTTGTTTCGATTCGACTCGGGATTTAATAAACCAAGGAAAAATTACCAGAAATAATATTCGTTTTTTTCTGGGGTATTCTGGTTGGGATGCAGAACAATTACAAGAGGAATTAGAATCTAATTCTTGGATTATTTCTGAAAACGAACTTCATAACAAGATTATAGGGAAATCATCGACCGATTTTTGGCGTGAAAAAATAATGGAACAAGGTGGTGACTACTTAATATGGTCTAATGCACCCGAAAACCCTATGTTTAATTAATCCAATCTAATTTTTGTATTTAATTTTATAAGAAGTTGGTTGACAATATTCGATTGAAATTCTTTTTTTCGATATTTTGTTATTGGCTGAATTCCTGTAATAACATTGGTTATAAACAATTCATCTGCTTTTTGCAAATCGAAAGGGGAAATTACAGCTTCTATTACTTCAATATTTTCGAGTGTTTTTGCTAAAGCCAAAATTTGTTTTCGCATGATTCCGTTCAAGCAACCTTCAGATATGGGTGGCGTAGATAAAACACCATCTTTTAGCATAAAAATATTTCCGTTTAATGCTTCAATCACATTTTTAGCTTCATTAATTAAAATACAATTGTCTAAGCCATTTTCGTTTGCATAAATACTTCCTGTAATGTTTATTAATTTATTGGTCGTTTTTAGTGTAGAAATGAGCTGTTTCGAGATATAAAAATCTTTGTATAAATCGACTTCATAATTAGATTTTTGAATTGTATATAACGGTTTTTCAATTTTTGAAACCGCAATCTCATAAGCTACATTATTATTTTCGGGTAAATAATAACCGCCATCTTTTCTGTAAACAGTAATTCTAGCTCTTGCTGATGCTTCGATATTTTCTGTTTTCGCTTTCGATAGTAATTCGTTTTCAAAGAATTCCATAGTAAAATTCATAGGAATTTCCATTCTTAGAATTCGCATCGAAGACATTAACCGGAAATAATGGTCTTCTAAAAATAGAATTTTGTTGTCTAAAATTTTGACAGTTTCAAAAACTGCATCACCATATAAAAAAGCACGATTATTTTGCATAAAAAAAGCCCTGAAAAATTCAGGGCAAATATAAGTTTAATATTTTTTAGAAACTATACAGATCCTATAACATGTTTTAAATCTGAAACCTGATTTTCCCATAATAGTTTCGATTCTTCAACATCATCTGCCTCAGCATAATCGACTACCATAAGAGAAACATCTTTAGTGATTTCGTCGACAAGAATTCTTAATTCAAAATAATATTCAGTGTCTTTATTATCGTCGTCCATCCATTTGAACTTGATTTTTTCGCCTGTTTTTTTAGAATATAATCTTGCTTTTTCTTCGGAATCATTCCAAATAAAAGTGTAAAATTCGCCACGAGAGTTTACATTATCTGCAAACCATTCTTGTAGCCCTGAAGGAGTTGAAATATATTGATATAATAACTGTGGAGATGAGTTTATGGGGAATTCTAATTCGTATCGTATTTTGCTTTCCATTGTTTGTAATTTTGGTGTAATATATATAATTATGGTTTGAAAAAAAAATTATTTTAATAATAATATTTTTCTTAAAAAATATTTGCACTCTTTAAATATAGTGTTATATTTGCACCCGCATTGAGAGATGTAAACCGAAACAAAATGGCGAGATAGCTCAGTCGGTTAGAGCGCAGGATTCATAACCCTGAGGTCACGGGTTCAACTCCCGTTTTCGCTACAAAAAAAAAGTTCAAAACTGTGTTTTGGACTTTTTTTATATAATTATCTGAACATTAAATTTTTTAATTTAGAACTCCTCTTAATGTTAATACCAAAAGTCGGTTTACTAGACGATAACAAGGAACAATTACTCATAAATCAGAATATTTTAGAATCTACTGGTTTAGCAACTATCGTTTCTGCTTGTACAAAAGCGGAGGTTTTCCTGAAAGATGTAGTAAATACACAGCCAGAAATTTTATTTCTTGACCTTAATCTTGGAGATTCCTATATGACGGGTATGGAAGTGGCTTTTAAACTCAAGTTACCAGTTTTGTTTGTAAGTAGCAACTCGGCAGAATATATAAAAGACATTGAAAAGTTAAAAAGAGATTATGATTTGTGTGTTGATCACATTACGAAACCTTTTACTGAAGAAGAGTTTATAAAAACAACCAAACGGTTTTTAAAAGAAGTAGCTTTTTTTAAGAAAGAAAATTTTATTTATTTAGATTTCAAGTCCTCAAAAAGAAATAAAATCGCAATAGATAGTATTGTTTATTTTTCTGCGGATAAAGCAAATGGTTCGGACTCAAATAACAAGCAAATTCACTTTACCAATAGAAAATCGGAAACCCTAATTGATTTCTCGTTTTCTAAAATGGAAGAAAAAGGACTTTTGAAATCAAATTTCATTACCATTCACAAATCATTTCGTGTAAACTCAAATCACATTAAAGCCTACCATAAAAAAACGGAATCAATTGAAGTTGAAGTTTTTACCGAACAAGGTAAATTAGAATCCAAAAACCTTCAAGTTTCAGAGAATTACCAATATTTGGTAAAACAAATAAAAAAATAAACCGCTCTTGTTACTTTTTTAAAGCCTTTTGTTACTAACAATAAGGTAATATTATCCTACATTATTTTTGCTCTAACTTTCTATTGAGATTTACTGTATCAAAATCTAAAAACAAAAATGATACAAGCTAAATCAACCAAAAACAATCGTCAAAACAATACTACTTTTGGCAAAACTTCTTTAGAAGATTACATTATCGAATTGATTAAAAATAACATTGTTGTTATCGAAAAAGACGTCGAAAAAAAAATCTATGCAGATATTAAAGAAAGACTAAAAATCGATTTTGTTCAACAAGAAAACAATTTCAAAAACAGCAACCAATTAGTTAATGATAAATTAATTGCTTTAAATAGACGTATTGGAAGTGCCGAAGGAAATCTTAAAGCAGAATTAAAGAAACTTAAAGAAGAAATTGATGCAAAGAAGAATAAAAAGACGATTGATATTGTTGTAAAAAAAGGAAACAAATCTATTGATTTAGGTACACAACATATTCAATTTGAAAATTTATTGAAATACGTGCAAGCCAAAGTCAATGTATATTTAGTAGGTTCAGCGGGTTCAGGGAAAACAACGGCGGCAAAAAATATTGCCAAAGCTTTAGATATTCCTTTTTATTTCACAGGAGCTATTGCAAGCGAATTCAAACTAACAGGATTTATTAATGCACAAGGAAATATTGTTTCTACAGAATTTAGAAAAGCGTATGAAAGTGGTGGATTGTTTTTGTTTGATGAAATAGATGCGAGTTATCCGCAAGCTATTTTAGCTTTTAATGCAGCTTTAGCTAATGATTTTATGGATTTTCCAGATAAAAAAATAGAGCGTCATAAAGATTTTTATTGCATTGCTGCGGCAAATACTTATGGTTCAGGTGCGGATAGAGAATATATTGGAAGAAACCAGTTAGATGCAGCATCTTTAGACCGTTTTGTGTTTTTTGATTGGAACATCGATGAAGATTTAGAAAGAGAATTAGCTAATAACGATGACTGGGTAAACTATGTTCAGAAAGTAAGAAAATCAGCAAAGAAATTAGGAATACGTTTTGTTATTAGCCCAAGAGCTTCATTTTATGGAGCAACTTTATTAGAAGTTGGAATAGATAGAAAAGAAGTAGAGAAAAATGTGTTGTGGAAAGGATTAGACTTGGCAACAGTACAACAAATAAAAAATAATTTGTAAAATGAACAAACATTTAATATTCGAAGACTTGCACGAATTCTGGGAGTTTTCTTTTAGAGAAAGCAAAGCAAATAATAGAGGGTCAAGGGACTCTCCTAATTACTGGAGTGGTGGTCTAGATTGGAATGAATCCAAAAGATTAGCATTAATGGGTTGGCAAAAAGGATTAGTTGAAATAGATAAATTTCAAGCTAAAGTAAATGAGTTAATTACTAGCAAAATAGTAAGGCATAAACCTATCTATGCAGTAGCAGGGAATTATATTGATATTGGAAATTATCTTTCAAATGATCCAGAATGTTTCGTTGCAAAAGAGTACGATGAGAACAATCAAAAAGGTAAAATAATTACAATAGTATGTTCAATTTCATTTTCAGCTGCCATAAGCCCAGAAACAATAATCCAAAGAGGAGCTATGGTTTGCGCATTAATTGACGCTATTGAATATGCTGGATATAGAGCAGAGGTAATTTGCAATGAAACAAGTTCAAAATTCGCTTCAAATCGTGACGGAAACAATAAAGAAAGAGGTTGGTTTGAAATAGATGTTGTCATTAAAAAGGCAAACCAACCATTAAATAGAATTGAATTAGCATTTTGTCTAGCACATCCAGCAATGTTAAGAAGAGTAATGTTTTCCGTTGCAGAAATTGAAGGATGGTCAGATTTCACATATGGCTATGGGTGTCCATCTAAAGCAACTAATAAAGGAGATATTTACATTGAAGAAGTTTTTAGCGGGGTTGTTTCTGATGATAAAGCAATACATTGGATAGTAACAGAATTACAAAAATTAGGTATTACAATAGAACAAGATTAAAAAATAAAATGCGGTAGCTGAAAAGCAAAAAGAGTAGGTGAAAAATAATAAATCAAACAAAATGAGTAATCCAAAACCAGCACAAAAACCGAATCCACAATGGCCAAGCAAAACAGGAAATCCTTCAGGAGGGAGTAGAGGAAACAATCCGCCAAAGCCAAAGAAGTAAAAAAAACGTTATAAAATAGATATGTTGTATTTCAAAAACACTCCTTAGCTAACGCTTCAAAAAAAATGAAACCTAAATTATTAAAAAATGCCACTCAAAATTTGAATGGCATTTTTTAATTTTATCTAAAAAAATATTTACTTAGCAATATTTACCGCTCTAGTTTCTCTAATAACGGTAACTTTTACCTGACCTGGATAAGTCATTTCTGTTTGAATTTTTTGTGAGATTTCAAATGATAAATTAGCGGCATTATCGTCGCTTACTTTTTCGCTTTCTACAATAACACGTAGTTCACGACCCGCTTGGATAGCATAAGCACTTTTTACACCAGTAAACCCATAAGCAACTTCTTCTAAGTCTTTTAGACGTTGTATGTATGAATCTAAAACTTGACGACGGGCGCCTGGTCTTGCGCCAGAAATAGCATCACAAACCTGAACGATTGGAGATAGTAAAGATTTCATTTCTATCTCATCGTGATGTGCTCCAATAGCGTTGCAAACTTCTTCTTTTTCTCCGTACTTCTCGGCCCATTGCATTCCTAAAAGGGCGTGTGGTAAATCGCTTTCTGTGTCTGGAACTTTCCCAATGTCATGAAGTAATCCAGCTCTTTTAGCCAGTTTTACATTCAATCCTAATTCAGCTGCCATGATTCCACAAAGTTTAGAAACTTCGCGTGAGTGTTGTAATAAATTTTGCCCGTAAGAAGAACGATATTTCATACGTCCTACTACTTTTATCAATTCTGGATGCAAACCGTGAATTCCTAAATCGATTACTGTACGTTTTCCTACTTCGATAATCTCATCATCAATTTGTTTTGTGGTTTTTGCCACAACTTCTTCGATACGAGCTGGGTGAATACGACCGTCAGTTACTAATTTATGTAATGCCAAACGGGCAATTTCTCTACGAACTGGGTCAAAACAAGAAAGGATAATGGCTTCAGGCGTGTCATCTACAATGATTTCGACACCAGTCGCTGCTTCAATAGCGCGAATGTTACGACCTTCACGACCAATAATTCTACCTTTTACATCATCAGATTCGATGTTAAAGACTGAAACGCAATTTTCTACTGCTTCTTCAGTTCCTACACGTTGTATGGTGTTGATGATTATTTTTTTGGCTTCTTGTTGCGCTGTAAGTTTGGCTTCTTCAATAGTTTCTTGAATGTGAGCCATAGCTTGCGTTTTTGCTTCGCCTTTTAAACCTTCAATTAATTGATTTTTTGCTTCTTCAGTAGATAAACCAGAAATTACTTCCAGTTGTTGCAACTGACTTTTGTGCATTTTTTCTACTTCAACTTGCTTTTTTTCAAGTATTTCGATTTTTGAATTGTATTCGTTAGTTTTTGCTTCAAAATCGTCGTTTATTTTCTTTGCTTTCGACAATTCTCCAGAAATTTGAGATTCTTTATCACGAACTCTTTTTTCTACTTCGGCAACTTTACGATCACGAGTTAAGATAACTTGCTCGTGTTCAGATTTTAGTTCGATAAATTTTTCTTTAGCTTGAAGAATTTTATCTTTTTTTATGTTTTCTCCTTCAAGATTTGCGTCTTTTAAAATAGAAGAAGCTTCTTTTTTAGCGTTTTTTACTAAGTTAGAAACGTTCTTTTTTTCTATAAATTTTGAGATTCCGAATCCACCGCCTATTCCAGCAATTGCTGAAATTATTATTGTTAAAATGTCCATATTTGTTTAAGTTTATATATAAAAAAACCTACATCAGAAGGTATTGCATAAACTCGGAATGACAAGTTTTGAGCTAACTCGTTGTTCAAGCTTCCAAACTAAATTGGCTTGCTATAGTTACGATGATTTGCTCATTTTAATTTGTTAGTGTTGAGTTTATCAAATAGGTACTAATGTAGGTAGTATTTTAGTGTATGTTAAGAACGTATTATTTATCTAGATATTCGCCTAATAATTCATTTAATTTTCCAAGTTTTAGCATAGTAGTTTCCTCTATTGTCGACTTGTCAATTTGTTTTTGTTCTACTTGAGAAGCAAATTGTAAGGCACACATGGCCAAAACGTCTTGTTTGTCCCGTACTTCATAATTTTGTTCGAACTGCTTTATCATAGCATCAATCTTTTTAGAAGCACTTCTTAGCCCTTCTTCCTGACTTATATCTACCGTTAGTGGGTAAACTCTGTCTGCAATCGATATTTTTATTTTTAGTTTTTCACTCATTATGCTTTCTAATCAGAAAGTTGCGCAATACAATAATCTATTTCTCTAATTAATGAATTTATTTTAAGCTTTGTATCTCTTTTGTATTCGTCACTACCAAGTAATGAATTTGTAATTTTTATCGAGTCAAAATTAGCTTTTATAGCTTTAATTTCTTGGTTTTGATTTGAAATAAATCGCTCAGATTCTTCCAGTTTCATTGACAAAATTCGATTTACCTCTTGCAAATCTTCCATTCTTTTTAAAAACTTTTGAAACCTAATTTCAAGAGAATCAACAATTTCTCCAATCTCACTCATTGCAATAAAAATTCATTACATAACTTCACAAAGTTACTATTCCTAATCAATTATCGCAATAACTTTTATAAAAAAAATAATATTTCTTAGTTTTAATTTATAAATCCTTTATAATGTTAGTGTTATCAATATGTTTAAGCACAATTTTTATAAAACTATTTTGTTATATTAGCACAAATGTTTTTTTATGAGAATTCTTATTGTTTTTTTATTTGTTTTTAATGTTGTTTTTGCTCAAGATAAATATCCAAAAGATTATTTCAGATCACCTTTAGATATCCCTATAGCCATTGCTGGTTCTTTTGGAGAATTAAGACCCAATCATTTTCATTCTGGAATCGATTTTAGAACCCAAAAAAAAGAAGGTTTCCCAATTTATGCTACTGCTGATGGTTTTATTTCTCGTATTAAAATTTCTACTGGAGGTTACGGAAAATCAATATATATAGACCATCCCAACGGATATACTACGGTTTATGGTCATTTACAAAAAACTGCGCCTAGAATTCAAAATATCTTGAATGCCGAACATTATTCGAAAGAAAGCTATGAAATAGAAATTTTCCTCAAACCAAATGAAATTTCTGTCAAGAAAGGAGATTTAATAGGATATTCGGGAAATACAGGAAGTTCTGGGGGACCACATTTACATTTTGAAATTAGAGATACAAAAACCGAATATATAATAAATCCTTTGTTTTTTGGCTATGATTCCAGTTTTATTGATACAAAAGCACCACAAATTTCAGAGCTTTTGGTTTATCCGTTATCTGATGCATCTCAGGTGAATGGTTCTCCGAATCCAATAGTCATTAGTCTTTCTTTACAAAAAGACGGCACTCATTTAGCTAGTAAAATTATTGCAAGAGGCAAAATAGGATTTGGGATAAATGCCTACGATATTTCAGAAAATAATTATGGAAAAAATGGAATTTACAAACTAAATGCTTGTCTAAACGGAATGCCTTACTATAGTTATGAGTTCGATTCTTTTTCGTTTGATGAAACAAAACATATTAATGATTTTATAGATTACCCGAGATATAAATCTCAAAATCAGCGTTTTCAGAAACTTTTTGTAGGTTATCTGTATTCAAATAATATTGTGAAGAGTACTAAAAATAATGGAATCGTAGACGTTTCTTCAAATTTTACTATGAACTACAAAATCGTTTTACAAGATTTTCATGGAAATGAAACCATTATAAATATCCCTATTTCTTATGAATATTTGCCATCGATATTTGCCAGTAAAGCTATAGAAACGCCTTATTTCCTTAAAGCACGTAATGAGAATAGTTATGCAAAAGATGGAGTTTCAGTGTTTATTCCAGAAAACACTTTTTATGAAGATTTTTATTTAAAATTTGATGTAAAAAATAATGAACTTTTCCTTCACGATAATTTTGTTGCGGTAAATGAGTATATGACAATCACTTTCGATGCTACAAAAATTCCTGTTATTGAAAGAGAAAAAATGTTTATTGCTAATTTAAATGGCACGAGAACAGAATACAATATGACATCAAAAAACGATAGTTTATTTACTATTAAAACAAAAAAGCTAGGAAAATTCTTTTTAGCTAAAGATACAATTGCACCACTTATTTACAAACCAAATTTTACTGATGGCTCAAATTTAGACAAACAGCAAACATTAAAAATTTCAATTTCTGATGATTTGTCAGGAATTGCATCATACAATGCCTATCTAAACGGAAAATGGATTCTTATGGAATACGAAAATAAATTAAATAGACTCACACATAGTTTATCGGATAATCTATATATAAATGGAAATAATAAATTTAAAATTATTGTGAAAGATAATTTGGGAAATTCTACTACTTTTGAATCCAATTTTAATAAAACAAAATAAATAATTTTGAGGACTAAATTCACACTACTCTTATTCATATTTACCCTATTTTCTTTTGCGCAAACAGCAAGAGTAAAAGGTATTGTTCTTGACGAATATAACCAACCTATCGAAGGTGTCAATGTTACTTTTCAAGAAAATAAAACCACTACAAATGCCAATGGTTTTTACAGTTTGACCATTCCGTGCAACGTAAAATCTAATTTAAAGTTTTCGCACATATCGCTAAAAGCAGCTGTAGTTTCATTAGAATTAAAACCCAATGAAGACTACGAGTTTAATATTATTTTAAATAATAATGTCGAACAAATGGGGGAGGTTATTATTACAAATAATAGTCGAAAAAGGGTAGAAGGTATTACCACAATTTCACCCAGAGCCGTTCGATTAATTCCTGGCGCAAATGCTGGTGTCGAAAATATTCTGAAAACATTACCTGGTGTTTATTCTAACAATGAATTGAGTACACAATACGCCGTTCGTGGCGGAAATTACGACGAAAATCTAGTTTATGTAAACGAAGTCGAAGTATATCGTCCGTTTTTAATTCGTTCAGGACAACAAGAAGGTTTGAGTTTTACCAATACTGATTTGGTTCAGAATATCGATTTTTCTGCTGGAGGTTTTCAAGCAAAATATGGCGATAAATTATCGTCGGTTTTAGATATTACGTATCGAACACCTAAAAAATTTGGCGCCTCGCTCGAAGCTAGTTTCCTTGGCGGAAGTATGGCTGTAGAAACGGCTTCAAAAAACCAAAAATGGACAACGATAACAGGTGTTAGATACCGTGACAATGCACTTTTGGTTAAAAGCCAAGAAACAGAAACCAATTTTAAACCACGTTTTTTAGATGTGCAATCCTACATCACATTTACACCCAATACAAAATGGCAATTTAGCTTTTTAGGAAATGTCGCTCAAAATAAATACGATTATATTCCGTTATCACGTCAAACAAACTTTGGAACAATTAGTGATCCTATTGCGCTTTTAGTAGAGTATGAAGGTCAAGAAAAAGATAGGTATAATACACTTTTTGGTGCTTTCAAAACTACTTATACAGTAAATGAAAATTTTAATTTAAAATTAATAACATCAGCTTACCACACTACCGAACAAGAATATTTCGATATTTTGGCCGAATACCGTTTGGGAGAAGTAGATTCTAATTTAGGTTCGGATACTTTTGGAGATGTCAATTTTTCACAAGCTATCGGTTCACAACTTACTCATGCTCGAAACGATTTAGATGCTCTAATCGTAAATACCGAAGTAAAAGGTTTTCATAAAAAAAATGAAGATCAAATAGAATGGGGAATTAAATATACTCGTGAAAGTATTCGTGATCGATTAATAGAGTGGGAAGTGATAGATTCGGCTGGATTTTCTATAAATCCACCTATCGTAATGCCAAGAAATGAGCAACCATATAGTCCTTATTACGGACCGCTCGTGCCTTATCATAATGCAAGAGCCACAAATTATGTAAATATCTCTAGATTTTCGGGTTACGGACAATGGAACCGACGTGTAAAATGGGGAGCTCACGATGTTTTTACCAATATTGGTGTTCGTGCTCACCAGTGGCAAGTAAGCGACGAAAATATTTCTGGTAAAAGTCAAATAACCTTTAGTCCGAGAGCACAATTTGCTATAAAACCTGATTGGGATAAGGATATGTTATTCAGAATTTCGGGCGGATTGTATCACCAACCACCATTTTATAGAGAATTACGAAATGCTGATGGTCAGGTTGTTCCTAATGTAAAAGCCCAACAATCGGTACATATTGTGTTAGGAAACGATTATAGTTTTAAGATGTGGAATAGACCTTTTAAACTAGTTACCGAAGCATATTATAAATCACTAACCAATGTAAATTCATACACGTTAGATAATGTGCGAATAAGATATGAAGCCGATAATAATGCCAAAGCTTATGCACAAGGATTAGATTTGCGATTAAATGGCGAGTTTGTTCCCGGAACTGAATCTTGGTTGAGTTTTGGATATTTAAAAACCGAAGAAAACATTGACAATCGTGGTTATATTGCAAGACCAACAGACCAACGATTGAAGTTTGGAATCCTTTTTCAGGATTATGTGCCTAACATTCCAACATTCAAAATGTATTTGAATTTAGTCTATAATACAGGTTTGCCAGGTGGTTCGCCATCGTATGCTGATCCGTACGATTACCAGTTGCGTTTGCGTGATTATCGTCGTGCCGATTTGGGTTTTTCGTATGTATTTACAGACAGGGCTAGAGCCAAAGAAGATGGACATTGGTTAAAAAAGTTTAAAGATTTATCACTCGGATTAGAGATTTTCAATATGTTTAATAACCAAAATACCATCACAAATACTTGGGTTCGTGATGTATATACAAAATCGCAATACGGTGTGCCTAATTATTTGACAACTCGTGTGTTTAGTTTGAAACTGAATGTAAAGTTGTAATTTAAAAAATCCTTATATTTGATATAAATTTTTAAACATGAAAAAGCTCTCAATATATATTTTCCCAATACTAATCCTATTAGTAAGTTGCAAAGAAGAATCTAAAAAACCAAAGGTGATTTATGAAGATGCAAAAGCTGTTGTTGCACCCGTAAAAAAGGATTCGACACAAATAAAAATTGCCGATTTACCCATTCATATGGAAGGAACTCCTTTTTTAATTCATCCGATGGGAGAATATAGTATGACCGATGGAATATCTAAAGTTAATTCAGGTTCAGCATCATCATCTTATGATAAAGAAGAAAGTTTTAAGGTTTCTAATTATAATGAATACGAAATAACTGGTTACATAAGCAATTTTAAATTTCAGAAAATAGGTTCCGATTCGCTACATTTATTAACAGAAAAACCAGTTCTTATAGAAACAGTAACTTACTTAAAAACAGTTTCAGACAAAGCAAAACAACAAGTGTTGGTTTACACATTAGCTGATATGGATACCAATAAAGATGGAAAAATAAATTCGAACGATATAAAAACTATTTATTTAAGTGATATTAGCGGAAGCAGATTTACTAAAATTGCTGCCGATTTTCAGGAACTTATAGATTGGAATTTGATTGAATCTAACAGCCGTTTGTATTTTAGAACTATCGAAGATATAAACAAAAATGGTGGCTTCGATAAGACAGACAAAGTGCATTATCATTTTGTAAACTTGCAAAACAAGGATTGGAAAGTTGAAGAATATTCACCAATAGACTAAATCAAAATATCACTTTCTAAATCTGATTTTTCAATTTCAAAATCGAAACCCAATTGAGTTACTAATTCGATTACTAATTTTTTGTACCAGTTTTCAGATTTAGGATGAATGTATATTTTTTCGATTAATGCATTAATATCTACATTAATTTTCAGTCCGTCGTTTATCGAAATATTTTGTTCCGTAACATCGGTAATAATTCTAACTTCACGTTCGTACTGAAAACTTTTTCGTTTGAATAAGAAAGGAAAAAAATTATCATCAAACGGAATGTATTCTTTTTTGTAATCAATATAATTTACTTCTCCTATATATTGTTTTGTATGTTTTTCGGGCTGTAAAGCTTCTTTTAATCTCCCAATTGTCGATTGTATGGCCAAACCTTCTTGGTTTTTGGTAAAAATTTGCCACATAGCAAAACTCTCATATTCGTTCGTGTGCCAACTGCTTATAGCAACTTTCTCACGATGTGATTTGTAATAATCTAAAAACTCAGGATTACTGGCTGCAATTTTTTTAATTTCTTCAAAAGTAGGTTCGCTAAATGTGCCTTCGTATTGGTCTTCGAATTTATCCGAACGAGACATAAACATTTTTTTCGACAATAATAAATCCAAAAATTTAGACAAGTCTAAGTATTTCCAAACAATAGTATCTGGATTTTCTGGAAGATTAATATTGTTGTGGTTTATGTACATTTTTGTTATAAAATATTTTACTTGAAACTCATATTTTTTAACCACGAATTACACAAATTAACACGGATTTTATTTACTAATAAAATCCGTGTTAATTTGTGTAATTCGTGGTAAACTTTTTCAATTGTATATATGTTCATAGTTTTCGAATCATATTTTTTAAAATCTAAGAAGTCTAACAATCTAAATATCTATTCAAAACTTTGCATGGTTACCAAGTTAGAATAAGTTCCGTTTAGTGCTAAAAGCTCTGTATGTGTTCCTTGTTCTACAATTTCTCCTTTTTTCATAACAATAATATTATCCGCTTTTTGAATAGTAGATAATCTGTGTGCAATCACAATCGACGTTCTGTTTTGCATCATGTTTTCTAGTGCAATTTGTACAAACTTTTCACTTTCTGTATCCAAAGCTGAAGTAGCTTCGTCGAGAATCATAATTGGAGGATTTTTTAATACCGCACGAGCAATTGACAAACGTTGTTTTTGTCCGCCAGAAAGTTTGTTTCCGGCATCGCCAATATTGGTTTCCATTCCGTTTGGCAAATTCATTACAAATTCATAAGCATTTGCAATTTTTAATGCTTCTAAAACTTCTTCATCAGCAGCATTTTCCTTACCTAATAGAATATTGTTTTTTATAGTATCGTTAAAAAGGATTGAATCCTGTGTAACCAATCCCATCAAACCGCGAACTGATTCGAGTTTCATGTCTTTTATATCAATACCATCAATAGTAATTGTGCCTTCATTTACATCGTAAAAACGCGTTAACAAATTGGCAATCGTACTTTTTCCTGAACCAGATTGTCCGACCAAAGCAATTGTTTTTCCTTTTGGAACTGTAATTGTAAAGTTCTTTAAAACATTTTCTTCCTCATAACGGAAGTTGATATTTTTGATTTCAATTTTGTCTTCAAAAGTGTTTTTATCAATGGCATTTTCTTTCGATGTGATTGGGTTTTCGTGTTCTAAAATCACCAAAACTCTTTCTGCCGCCGCCATACCAGCTTTAACAGAATAAGAAGCTTTCGAAATCGCTTTTGCAGGAGTTAATATGTTGTAGGCTAATGCCATATAAACTATGAAAACTGCGCCTTCTAAAGTGTGATCTACTAAAACCATTTTACCACCATACCATAATAAAATGGCAATAGTTACGATTCCTAAAAATTCGCTTAATGGTGATGCTAAATTATTTTTATTTCCAATACTGTAAGATAATTTTATCATCCTCATTATCGAATCTTTAAATTTTTTGGCAAATATATTCTCGGCATTATAGCTTTTTACCACTTTCATTCCTCCTAAAGTTTCTTCAAGAATGGATATGAAAAAACCTGATTCCGCTTGTGCTTTATTAGATTTGCTTTTTAAGTTTTTTCCTAATCTTGATATAATAAATCCTGAAATTGGGATGAAGACAAAAACAAACAATGTCAACTTCACACTAATGTTAAACATTGCAATAATCGTGAATAATATAGTTAGTGGTTCTCTAACGATAAGCTCTAAAACTACAAAAAAAGTATTTTGAAATTGGCCTACATCGCCTAACATTCTAGACATTACATCTCCTTTGCGTTGTTCTGAATAAAAGCCAATAGGCAGTGAAATAATTTTTTCAAAAAGCTGAATTCTCATATCTTTCAATACATTATTTTGCAAATGCATCATGTGATAAGAAGCTAAATAATTAAAAATATTCTTAAAGAAAAAAGTAAAAATAATTAGAATAATTACTAAAATTAAAGCGTCTTTTTTGTCTAAAAGAGTAATGCTATAGTATAAATATTCTTTTCCGTAAGAAGTTATATTCCAAATATCAGTCCAAACAGGTTTTTTATTTACTGCTTTTGTAGTTTCAAAAAGCACCTGCATCATGGGCATTAAGGCAATAAATGAAAGTGTACTAAACAAAGCGTAAAGAATATTATAGAAGATATTCCAAACAACATGTTTTTTGTAAGGTTTTACAAAAGGAATTATTTTTTTTATGTTTTCCATTAATTAAGGTTCATTGAAACAATGATATTTTTTATTTTGTTATCCAAATGATTTTCCGCTTCGGTAACTTCTGAAGCGTTTTGTATGGCGCAATTTACGCTAAAATAAAATTTAATTTTAGGTTCGGTTCCGCTTGGTCTTGCACAAATTTTGCTTCCGTCTTCAAGGTAGTAAATTAATACATTCGATTTTGGAATGTTTAATATTTCTATTTCATCGGTAAATAAATTTTTTGCGGTCGAATTTTGATAATCTTCAATAAATACAACACGTTCGCCGTTTATTTCCTTCAAAGGATTCTCACGTAAATCAACCATCATTTGTTTAATTTCGTTCGAACCTTCTATTCCTTTTTTGGTAATAGAAATTAAATGTTCTTTATAAAAACCAAAATCGACATACATTTGAAGCAATTCTTCATATAACGAACTTCCTTTTTCTTTGGCTTGAGCTGCAATTTCGCAAACTAAAAGTGTAGCTGCCACAGCATCTTTGTCACGAACGGCATCACCAACCATAAATCCAAAACTTTCTTCACCACCACCAATAAATTTCTGATTAGGAAAATCTTTAATAAACTTGGCAATCCATTTAAAACCAGTCAGTCCAACTTTACATTCAACACCGTAAGCAGAAGCTAATTCTAGCATCATTGGCGTAGAAACTATCGTCGAACCTATAAATTCATTTCCAGTAATTTTATTTTGTTTTTTCCATTGTTCTAACAGGAAATTAGTCATTACAACCATGGTTTGGTTTCCGTTAAGCAAAATCATTTCACCTTTGGTATTCCTCACGGCAACGCCTAATCTGTCTGAATCTGGATCGGTTCCTACCACAATATCGGCATTTGTTTTTTCTGCGAGTGCCATTGCCATTGTTAGAGCTTCTGGTTCTTCAGGATTTGGCGATTTTACAGTCGGGAAATTTCCGTCTGGAATAGCTTGTTCGGGAACAATTTGTACATTTTTGTATCCTGCTTTTTCTAAAACATCTGGAATCAATTTTATCGAAGTTCCGTGTAACGATGTAAAAACAATTTTTAAGTTTTCTTTGGCTGTTGCCGATGTGTTAAAGCTGGCGTTTTCTATAGTCGAATTGATAAAAGCTTGATCAACTTTCAAATCAATGTATTCGATTAAATTTTCGTTGGCTTCAAATTTTATTTGATCATAATTCAAAGCATCAATCACCTGAATAATTTCGTTATCCTGTGGCGGAACAAGCTGTCCGCCGTCTTCCCAATACACTTTGTAACCGTTATATTCTGGCGGATTATGAGAAGCTGTGAGCACAATTCCGGCTTTGCAACCCAAATGTTTTACAGCAAAAGACAATTCAGGCGTAGGTCGCATGTCCGAAAATAAGAAAACTTTAATCCCATTTGCCGAAAAAACATTGGCAACAACCTTCGCCAACGTGTCGCTATTATGGCGACAATCGTAAGCAATAGCTACTTTTATTTCTTGGTTCGGGAACGATTTGTGTAAATAATCCGACAAACCTTGCGTATTTTTTCCTAACGTATATTCGTTTATTCTATTGGTTCCAACACCCATAACGCCACGCATTCCGCCTGTCCCAAATTCGAGATTTTTATAAAAACTATCTTCTAATTCTTTAGGAGAAGAAGTCATCATTTCTTTAATTGTCTCTTGCGTTTTATTGTCAAATGTTGGCGTAAGCCAAATATTTACTGCGTCTAATATGTTTTGAGGTATGTGCATTTTTCTATTTTTTAGGAGCTATTCCCGCTTTTCGTTTCAATCTTTTATCTCGTTCCAAAAAACGAGACAAAAGGATTTTCACTGCAATCGGGGCTAGTAGCCGTATATTTTAAACCTAATTTTTATAAATTTATCTCTTTCGAAATCTTATATCTTTCTTCGTTATTTTTTGTTCTCAAAATAATTTCCCCAAGAAAACCTGCTAGAAATAATTGAGTTCCAATAACCATTGTTGTTAATGCTATATAAAACCAAGGATTGTTAGTTACTAATATGGCTTCTTGTTCTAAATAAAATAGTTTTATGAGTTTCATAACTCCAATATAACCTGTTGACAAAAATCCTATTAGAAACATAATCGTTCCCAAAGCACCAAAAAGATGCATTGGTCTTTTTCCAAATTTAGACAAAAACCAAATCGTAATCAAATCCAGAAAACCATTTACAAAACGACTCATTCCAAATTTAGATTCGCCATATTTTCTAGCTTGGTGAATCACAACTTTTTCGCCAATTTTACCAAAACCTGCATTTTTTGCTAAAACAGGAATGTAACGGTGCATTTCGCCCGAAACTTCTATGTTTTTTATAACAATATTTTTATAGGCTTTCAATCCGCAATTGAAATCATTTAGTTGTACTCCGGAAGTTTTTCTTGCTGCAGCATTAAATAATTTTGAAGGCAAATTTTTGGTAACCGCATTGTCGTAACGCTTCTTTTTCCAACCTGAAGCCAAATCGTAATTATCATTTACAATCATATTATACAATCCAGGAATTTCGTCAGGACTGTCTTGCAAGTCGGCATCCATAGTGATAATAACATCGCCTTGCGCTTTTGCAAAACCTGCATGTAAAGCTTGAGATTTCCCGTAGTTTCTTAAAAAACGAATGCCTTTTATAGCAGAATTTTTACTAGATAATTGGTTTATAGTTTCCCAAGAATCATCGGTGCTGCCATCATCGATAAAAATAACTTCATAAGAGAAATTATTTTCAAGCATGACTTTTTCAATCCAAGAAGTTAATTCTGGCAACGATTCTTGTTCGTTCAGTAAAGGGATTATGATAGATAGGTTCATTATTCTAAATGAGATATTTTATTTCTAAAAATTAATGCCACAAGTAATCCAATTATTGAATCTCTTAGTAAATATTTTATAGATGAACTAAATCCTTCTATAAATGAAAATGGATTAAAGGTCTCGTAAGATTTTTTAACATTTTCAATTTCTAAATCAGTAGAGCCATTTTGCTTCATTGTTTTAACTTGAAATTCGATCATATCTTTTTTGATACTCTCTTTTTTTAAATCGGTTGCAAAGGAACTGAAAAAAAGGAAAAAGAAAATAAAAGACATTATACTTGAAGTAAGAATGGTAGTAAAATAAGCAGAAAAAGCTTCTCGAAAGGTAATTAAGCCGCCTGTTTTCATTTTAACCATTACAATTGTAATTATTCCTAAGATAACGCCAATGATTATTTTGAACATTCCAATTCTTAAATCTGTGAATGTGTGTAGATTAGTAGAGAAATATAAATAACAAGTTATTAAAATATTAATAATCCCTAAAATAATTCCTAGAATAAAACCATTTTTCTTGATAATGGGATTCATTTGATGTTTTTTTTAAATTAATTTACAAATATAAGAATTATACAACACATACAATTAGTTACTTTAAAATGAAAAAAAGTTACACAATTATTTGATTTATAAAAATTAGTTGTACATTTGCACCCTGAATAAATAAAAAATTATCAACAAAAAGTTGTATTCTATTTATACCTTTTGAAAAAAAGCAGCAAAATAAATACAACCATTTAATAAAAAGAGTACCATGAAAAAAGGAGTTCACCCAGAAAATTACAGATTAGTTGCATTTAAAGACATGTCTAACGAGGACGTTTTTATCACTAAATCTACAGTAGAAACTAAAGAAACAATCACACACGAAGGTGTTGAATATCCAGTATTTAAAATGGAGATTTCTAGAACTTCTCACCCTTTTTATACAGGTAAATCTAAACTTATTGATACTGCAGGACGTATCGATAAATTTAAAACTAAATACGCTAAACACGTTAAATAATAACTTGTTTACCATTATACAAAGAAAACCTTCCAATTCGGAAGGTTTTTTTATTTTTATCTCTCAAAAAACTTTGTAACTTTGAGTTTAGGTTTGTTCGATATATTTTATCAAATAACCGAATAAACAAATAACCGAATAAACAACAAAATGAATTATATACTTTTTGACGGAACCGTTCGCAACGCTTTATTGCCATTCACTTTTACACGACCAGTTGCCGATATTCGTGTCGGAATTTTAACTATTCGTGAAAAATGGGAAAAATATTTGGGTTCGACCACCACAACTTTAACAGAAG
The DNA here is from genome assembly GCF_900111965.1 of Flavobacterium swingsii. Taxonomy (GTDB): domain Bacteria; phylum Bacteroidota; class Bacteroidia; order Flavobacteriales; family Flavobacteriaceae; genus Flavobacterium; species Flavobacterium swingsii. Next base: position 216,794 of record NZ_FOJT01000005.1, read on the forward strand.
AATATCTTTCTGAAAAATTTCCAATGGTCGAGTTGGAAGAAAATATAATGATAAACGCATCTTTTTTGCCAAATGATATTTTGTCAGAAATGGTGAGTAATTTAGAAATTAATCAAGCAATTTTCAAAGGTGAAGAAGTCATCGCTTTTTTTACACAAGACAGTCAAGAAGAAGTTGATTTTGATACTTACGAAATCATAGAGTATAACGATGATTGTCTTACTATCGAGCATACGTGGGATATTTTTCAAAAAAATGACACAGCGATTCGTGAAGATTTTGAGTTAATTACCGAAGGAAGAACATCGCAACGAATTCCTAAAAGTGTTAATGTAATTTCACCCGAAAATATATTTATCGAAGAAGGAGCAAAGCTAGAATTTGTAACTTTAAATGCGGCTACAGGACCTATTTACATTGGAAAAAATGCCGAAATTATGGAAGGTTCCGTAATTCGTGGGCCATTTGCGTTGTGCGAAGAAGCACAGGTAAAATTAGCGACTAAAGTATACGGAGCAACCACAGTTGGACCGCATTCTCGTATTGGTGGCGAAGTAAATAATTCTGTATTGTTTGGTTATTCTAACAAAGGTCATGACGGATTTTTAGGAAATTCAGTATTGGGCGAATGGTGCAATATTGGGGCGGATAGTAACAATTCGAACCTAAAAAACAATTACGAAGAAGTAAAACTGTGGAGTTATGAAACCGAAGGATTTACTAAAACGGGATTACAGTTTTGTGGACTCATGATGGGCGATCATAGCAAATGCGGAATAAACACCATGTTCAATACAGGAACTGTAGTAGGAGTGAGCGCGAATATTTTCGGTTCTGGTTTTCCTCGCAATTTTGTGCCAAGTTTTTCTTGGGGCGGAGCCTCTGGATTTACCACTTATATTACTAAAAAAGCTTTTGAAGTTGCTAAAGTAGTCATGTCACGCCGTCATGTAGATTTCACAGAACAGGACGCTGCGATTTTAGAACACGTTTTTGAGGAAACCAAAAAATGGAGAAAAGAGTAATAAAATACAAATTTCACAAATTGATTCGTGAAAATTCCTGAAATTTGTGTTTATTTTTTGTTTTTTCAAATCAAAATATTCTACGTAAATTTGCACTCTCAATTTTTTGACAACGATTTCATTAATTGAGCTATCTTATGGAAAATAGAAAAAAAGTAGCATTCTACACTTTAGGTTGTAAATTAAATTTCTCAGAAACTTCAACCATTGCGAGAAATTTTCAAGACGAAGGTTTCGATCGTGTCGATTTTGAAGAAGTTGCCGATATGTATGTCATCAATACTTGTTCAGTAACTGAAAATGCAGACAAACAATTCAAGCAAATTGTAAAAAAAGCAATGAAACTCAACGATAAAGCATTCGTTGCGGCTGTTGGATGTTACGCTCAACTAAAACCTGAAGAACTTGCCGCTGTTGATGGTGTAGATTTAGTTCTTGGTGCTACCGAAAAATTTAAAATCACCGATTATATTAATGATTTGTCCAAAAATGATATGGGCGAAGTGTATTCTTGCGAGATTGAAGAAGCCGATTTCTATGTAGGAAGTTACTCGATTGGCGACAGAACTCGTGCGTTTCTGAAAGTGCAAGATGGTTGCGATTACAAATGTACATATTGTACCATTCCATTGGCACGCGGAATTTCACGAAGTGATGCTTTAGAAAATGTATTGAAAAATGCTTCCGATATTTCTAAACAAGGAATCAAAGAAATTGTGTTAACGGGCGTAAATATTGGAGATTACGGAAAAGGAGAATTCGGAAACAAAAAACACGAACATACTTTTCTAGACTTAGTAAAAGCATTAGATGAAGTAGAAGGAATCGAAAGATTGAGAATATCCTCTATCGAACCGAATTTATTGAAAAACGAAACTATCGATTTTGTTTCAAAAAGTCGAACTTTTGTACCACATTTTCATATTCCGTTGCAATCAGGAAGTAATGAAATTTTAGGTAAAATGAAACGTCGTTACCAGCGAGAAGTTTATACTGATAGAGTTGAAAACATTCGCCAAGTCATGCCTCACGCTTGTATTGGTGTCGATGTAATTGTTGGTTTTCCTGGTGAAACCGACGAGCATTTCCTAGAAACATATAATTTCTTGAATGAGATGGATATTTCTTATTTGCACGTTTTTACCTATTCTGAAAGAGATAATACCGAAGCAGCAATCATGGAAGGCGTTGTGCCAATGAATGTAAGAAACAAACGTAGTAAAATGTTGCGTGGACTTTCGGTAAAAAAACGTCGTGCTTTTTATGAAAATCAATTGGGAACAAACAGAACGGTTCTTTTTGAAAGTGAAAATAAAGAAGGTTACATTCACGGATTTACCGAAAATTATGTAAAAGTGAAAACACCTTGGAATCCTGAATTAATCAACACACTACACGAAATAAATCTAACAAAAATTGACGAAGACGGAAGCGTACGAATGGAATTTTTGAGTGTTGAGGTTTAAGGGGTTAACGTCCAGGGACTTGGCGCAGTAGCGGCTGCGTGAACATTTTTTTTGCTAAGATAAGATTTTTCAGCGGAAAAGAGACATGTGGTTTATTGAAAACGCAGCTATTGTGCTAAAACGCTGTTAGTGGCAGTACTTATTAATATTTTGGTGTTTTCTCTGTTATTTTTTTATTTATTGCTTTCTGTTTAACGATTGTTTTCAAAAACTTTTCCTTTTTTGGTAGATTTTCTTTTTGATATTTTTCTATTAACGGAATTGTTAAAACTATTTTTAGAATATTATGATTGTCTTGTATTGAATTTTGTGAATTAGAGATTTCCTTCACAAGTTCATCAATTTCTTTAGATTGAGAATCATATTTTTCATTACTTTTTTTTATTAAAGCTATAATTCTTTTTTTACTTATACTATCAGTAATTTGATTTGCAAACCCTGTTGCATTTCCATAATACTGATTTGATTTTCCGTTATAATTAAAAAAAATATTTTCAGTTTCTGATGGAGTTTCTTGAAACGTTTCTAGTTCTGTTTCTAGTTTTTTCAATTCAGGATTTATTTCTACTAATTCAGCATAAAGTTCATCAATTAAATTTACACCACGTTTAGTTAAGCTTTTTAGTTTTATATCATCTTGTAGTGCTTCTGGATTTTGTACTTCGGAATTATTATTTTCATTCTTGCTTCCATTGCAAGAGAATATCAAAAGGATTGATAAAATTGCTAATAAACTCAATAAATATTTTTTCATTTTTCTTTAATTTCAGATTTATGCGTTTTTCAGGTAGTATTGCTTGTAACTCATAAACAAAGGTTTATCATACAAACGGCTATAATCATTTGTAAATAATTAAAAACGTATTTATTTATCTTTCAAAGATAATAAAATCGGTGGCTAAAAAAATCAATACTTATAATGAAATCTAATTTTAGTAATTCTAAAAACCGTTTCGCTGTATTGTTCTAAAAACTCAAACTTATTTCTACCAGGTTCTTCTAAACTAATAATGTTTTTAGCAGAAATCTCGAAGTACATTTTTTCGCCTTCAAACATAAATCGCTCACCATTATTCCGGTAAGCAGAACGAATGAGTTCAAACTCGGATAAAGTCCATGTTATAAAATCAGGATTATTTACTTCTGAATTTGAGTACAAACCTTCGGTGATTTCGGTTTTGCAACCATAATATTTTTCGATATTTTCGAAAAAATGAATTATTTTTTGGTTTGTTTCTTCTGAAGTCATATCGTAAAGATATAATTTTTTGCAAAAAAAAAACCATCTCGTTATTTTTAACGAGACGGCTTCTGTTATAATTTATAATCTAATTCCTGGAGGAAGTAATTCTTTATAAACGGGGTTTTTCTTAAAAAACAATACAATTTTTGGCAAAATAGGAACAACTTTTAGTTTTCGTTCTATAGCAATTGCCATGATGTTTTTTAATAAATCGGAAATAAAATCCTCGTCGGTAAAATTTTCAGGAACATTCAAACGAGTGAGAAATATCTTTTTTTCTTGAAAAGAATATTCAACTGAAATTAAATGTCCATTTAATGTGGTTTCAAACTGTCGAGAAAACGTATTGTCTTTAATTTCCATATTTTTTCAAAAAATAATATTGACTATACTTACAAGTCAATCAAAATGAATTATTTTTATACAAAAATAGGAAAAATAAACCGTTTTTGCTAAATAAATGTTAAAATGACTAAAATTCACATATACTTTATGCCTGGTTTGGCAGCGAGTTCTTCCATATTTGAAAAAATAAAATTACCTGAAGATGTTTTCGAAATTCATCTGCTTGATTGGATAATGCCTGAAAAGACAGAATTGCTAAAGAATTATGCCGAGCGTATGTCGAAATTTGTAAAACATGACAAAGTAGTTTTAGTTGGCGTTTCTTTTGGTGGTATTTTGGTTCAGGAAATGGCTCAATTCTTAGATCTTAGGAAATTAATTATTATTTCGAGTGTAAAATCTAATAAGGAATTGCCAAGCCGAATGAAAATTGCTAAAACTACTAAAGCATACAAACTAATTCCGACAAGTTTACTTTCAAATGTAGAAGCGCTTACAAAATACGCTTTTGGAACAATGATAAAGGAAAGGGTGAAATTGTATAAAAAATATCTCACTATGAACGATAAAGTCTATTTAGATTGGGCTATTGAGCAAGTTGTGTGTTGGGAAAGAACAATTGAAGATGATAATGTGATTCACATTCACGGAGATAACGATAGTGTTTTTCCGGCTCAAAACATTAAAAATTTTATTAATGTAAAAGCGGGAACGCACATTATGATTATTAACAGATACAAGTGGTTTAACGAGAATTTGCCGGATATAATTCTGAAATAAAAACATTAATCAATACTTTTACGTCTTACATACAAAACATGAAAATAATAAAAAATATAGTAATTGTTTTTGCAATTATTCTTGCAAGCGGATTTTTAATTTTTGCGACAACATACAATAGAAATTCAAATATTGGGATAAGTAATTTTCCAAAAGAAATAGATTTTGCTGGCGAAAAAACACCATTGCATATTTATGATGTTAAAGAACGTTTGGATAGAGAAATTTTGATAAATGAGAATCTGCATTCATCGACCATATTGATAATGAAAAGAGCCAATAAATTTTTTCCTATTATCGAACCAATTTTGGCAAAATATGGTGTTCCAGATGATTTTAAATATTTAGCGGTTATCGAAAGTTCCTTAATTACGGCATCGGTTTCAAAAGCTGGAGCCAGCGGAATATGGCAGTTTATGCCAGAAACAGCTCGAGAAAAAGGTATGGAAGTTTCGGAAACTGTCGACGAGCGTTATCATCTCGAAAAATCGACCGAAGCAGCCTGTAAATATTTGCTTATAGCCAAAGAAAAATTTGGTTCTTGGACACTTGCTGCGGCATCTTATAATGGCGGAATGGCGGGTGTTTCGAAACAATTAGAATCGCAGATGGTTTCTGACTATTATGATGTTTTGCTGGTTGAAGAAACTTCACGTTATGTTTTCAGAATTTTAGCTTTGAAAGAAATCATGAAAAACCCAATTTCGTACGGTTTTAATATTCAAAAAGAAGAATTATACAGTAGTCTCCCTACTCGAAAAATAGATATAGATAGTAGTATTTCTAACTTGGCTTTGTTTGCAAAAACACAAGGGATTAATTATAAAATTTTGAAATACCACAATCCTTGGCTACGCGATAAAAAATTAGACAATCCTACAAAAAAGACATACAAAATCGAAATTCCTACCGAAGGTTATAACTAATAAATAACATAAAAAAACCACGCTAAGTAGCGTGGTTTAAGGTATGTTTAATAAAAATTAGATTTTTTTCATCTGATCTTTCATCATTTTTATTTGGTCTTTCAGCATATTTTGCTTGTCTAATTTTTTAACTTCAGTAAGCAAATTAGTAGCCTCAATTTTACGTCTTCTGCTCAAAGCAATTCCTGCTAAATTTAGTTTTGCAAGAGCCAAATCCTGATCCATACTCAAACCCAAACTAATTGCTTTCTTAAAATATTTTTCAGCTTGAATCAAATTTGTCTGCGAAAGCATCAAACCATGTAGGTAATTAAAATAACCTTGTTGTTTTTGAACTAAAGCCGTTTCTGGGTTTTTTATCTTATCCAACCAACTTTTTGCTCCTTCAAAATCTTGTTTTCTCAATTTTAAGAAAGCCAAAAGAATAAATTCGTTTTTAAAATATAAGAAAATAGGAATTGCAGTCAATAAAATAAGGAAAATTCCGTTTCCAATATTTCCTTCGGTAAATTGCCAAATACCAGTAAATATAATCAGAGCCGCTATTACAAGCTTAATATTTCTATGAAACATAGTAGTGTTTTTATAATGAATGGCAAATATAGTAAAAGAATTAAAATATTTTTATAAAACCACTTGCAAGAAAAAAAAATCATTGTATATTTGCACTCGGTTTGAAAGAAACCTACAACAAGATATTTATACAAGAATTTAAAGATACACAAAATGAGCAAAAGAACGTTCCAACCATCGAAAAGAAAAAGAAGAAACAAACACGGATTCATGGACAGAATGGCTTCTGCAAATGGAAGAAAAGTTTTAGCTCGTCGTCGTGCTAAAGGAAGACATAAATTGACTGTTTCTTGTGAACCAAGACACAAAAAATAATGATTTAACAATCAATATAAAGCCGTTACTTTTATTAGTAGCGGCTTTTTTTTAAATCTGTTCATAAATATTAATAAATTTTTGAAGCTATTTCCCGCTATTCACTTCAATCTTTTTATTTTTAAAGAAAAAATAAAAAGGATTTACGTTTCTATCGGGGCTAAAACACACAACTAACTACAACTACACAATGCCAAAAGACAATTCAATAAAATCGGTTTTAATTATAGGTTCAGGACCAATCGTAATCGGGCAAGCTTGCGAATTCGATTATGCAGGATCACAATCAGCACGTTCTATTCGTGAAGAAGGAATCGAAGTAATCCTTATCAATTCCAATCCAGCAACCATCATGACCGATCCAACCATGGCGGATCATGTATATTTATTACCACTTACGACCAAATCGATTATTCAAATCCTGAAAGAACATCCACAAATTGATGCTGTTTTGCCAACAATGGGAGGACAAACAGCATTAAACCTTTGTTTAGAAGCTGACGAAAAAGGAATTTGGAAAGATTTTAATGTAAGACTAATTGGTGTCGATGTAAATGCTATCGAAATTACCGAAGACCGAGAAAAATTTAAAAATCTTTTAAATAAAATAGGCATTCCGCAAGCACCAGCAAAAACAGCAACTTCATTCTTAAAAGGAAAAGAAATTGCACAAGAATTTGGTTTCCCGTTAGTAATTCGTCCATCATTTACATTAGGAGGAACAGGAGCAGCAATTGTTTATAAAAAAGAAGATTTCGACGAAAAACTAACCTACGGATTAGAAATGTCACCAATTCACGAAGTGCTTATCGATAAAGCATTAATGGGTTGGAAAGAATACGAATTAGAATTACTTCGCGACAAAAATGACAACGTAGTCATCATTTGTACTATCGAAAATATGGATCCAATGGGAATTCATACAGGAGATTCTATCACGGTGGCGCCAGCGATGACATTATCGGACACGACATTTCAAAAAATGCGTGATATGGCAATCTTAATGATGAGAAGCATCGGGAATTTTGCGGGAGGTTGTAACGTGCAATTTGCAGTTTCGCCCGATGATAAAGAAGATATTGTAGCTATCGAAATAAATCCTAGAGTTTCTCGTTCATCAGCATTAGCATCTAAAGCGACGGGTTATCCAATTGCGAAAATTGCATCAAAATTGGCTTTAGGTTATCATTTAGATGAACTTCAAAATCAAATTACAAAATCTACTTCAGCTTTATTCGAACCCACTTTAGATTATGTTATTGTAAAAATCCCTCGTTGGAATTTCGACAAATTTGAAGGAGCCGACAGAACTTTAGGACTTCAAATGAAATCTGTAGGAGAAGTTATGGGAATTGGTCGTTCGTTTCAAGAAGCATTACATAAAGCAACTCAATCATTAGAAATAAAAAGAAATGGTTTAGGAGCAGACGGAAAAGGATACAAAAATTACGAGCAAATTATTGATAAACTAACCCATGCAAGTTGGGACAGAGTTTTTGTGATTTATGATGCCATTGCAATGGGAATTCCTTTGTCACGCATTCACGAAATCACAAAAATAGATATGTGGTTCTTGAAACAATATGAAGAATTATACAGTTTAGAAAAAGAAATTTCTAAATACAAAATAGATACTTTGCCTAGAGATTTATTGCTAGAATCTAAGCAAAAAGGATTTGCCGACAGACAAATTGCTCATATGATGGGTTGTTTAGAAAGTCAGGTTTATAAATTGCGTGAAGAGCAAAATATCAATAGAGTTTACAAATTAGTAGATACTTGTGCTGCTGAATTTAAAGCACAAACACCTTATTATTACTCGACTTTTGAAGCTGAAATAGAAACGGCAACTGGCGAAAAATATGTTCATAATGAAAGTATTGTAACCAACAAAAAGAAAGTAGTAGTTTTAGGTTCCGGACCCAATAGAATTGGGCAAGGAATTGAGTTCGATTACTCTTGCGTGCATGGAGTTTTAGCAGCAAAAGAATGTGGTTACGAAACCATCATGATAAACTGTAATCCAGAAACGGTTTCGACCGATTTTGATACAGCCGATAAATTGTATTTCGAACCTGTTTTTTGGGAGCATATTTATGATATTATCCGTCATGAAAAACCAGAAGGTGTTATTGTACAATTAGGTGGACAAACAGCTTTGAAACTTGCTGAAAAATTATCTAAATACGGAATAAAAATTCTTGGAACTTCGTTTGATGCTTTAGATTTAGCTGAAGACAGAGGACGTTTTTCAGAATTATTAACAGAACTTAAAATTCCATTTCCACAATTCGGAATTGCCGAAAATGCAGATGAAGCAAGTGCTTTAGCCGATGTTTTAGATTTTCCATTACTCGTTCGTCCTTCGTATGTTTTGGGAGGACAAGGAATGAAAATTGTCATCAACAAACAAGAGCTCGAAGAACACGTTATCGATTTATTAAAAAATATTCCAGGAAATAAATTGCTTTTAGACCATTATCTTGATGGTGCTATCGAAGCTGAAGCTGATGCCATTTGCGACGGAGAAAATGTGTACATAATAGGAATCATGGAACATATTGAACCTTGCGGAATTCATTCTGGAGATTCTAATGCGACTTTGCCACCATTTAATTTGGGAGAATTTGTCATGCAACAAATAAAAGATCATACGAAGAAAATTGCTTTAGCCCTTAGAACTGTTGGGTTAATAAATATTCAATTTGCGATAAAAGACGATACAGTTTACATCATCGAAGCCAATCCGAGAGCATCTAGAACGGTTCCGTTTATCGCAAAAGCATATGGGGAACCTTATGTAAATTATGCAACCAAAGTTATGTTGGGAGAAAATAAAGTAACCGATTTTACTTTCAATCCGCAATTAAAAGGTTATGCGATTAAGCAACCTGTTTTCTCTTTTAGTAAATTTAGTAATGTAAATAAAGCACTTGGACCAGAAATGAAAAGTACTGGAGAAAGCATTTTGTTTATAGATGATTTAAAAGACGACCAGTTTTACGAATTGTATTCTCGACGAAAAATGTATTTGAGTAAATAATATAAAAGTCCCTTGATTGGGACTTTTTTTATGAATTAAAATGGTTTAAATTTACTTTATGAAAGTATTTAAAAAAACAAATAAAAATCTTAAAACAGACAATCAAACTGGTTTTGGAACCAATGCTGCCAATTACGGTGGACGGTTTTTAGCTAAAGACGGATCGGCGAATATAGAAAAAAGAGGATTGCCTTTTTTTGATCAAATAAGTTGGTTTCACACACTTTTGCGTTTGCCAGCATGGAAATTTCAAATAATAATTTTTTCAGTTTTTATTTTGGTCAACTTTATTTTTGCGGCCATCTATTATTTTATTGGAGTTGAACATCTAAATGGGATTGTTGCTAGTTCTGAAATTGAAAAATTCGGGCAAGTTTATTTTTTTAGTGCACAAACATTTACAACAGTAGGATATGGACATATAAGCCCTGAAGGATTTTTAACAAGTGCCGTTGCATCTAGTGAAGCGCTAGTAGGACTTTTGGGATTTGCGTTGGCTACAGGTTTGTTCTACGGAAGGTTTAGTAGACCAAAAGCACATTTAAAATTTTCAGAAAATGCTATAATTGCGCCTTTTCAAGGTGGAAAAGCATTGATGATTCGTGTTGCTTCCTATAAAAATACAAATTTGACCGATGCTGAAGCAAAACTAACATTAGCAATGAGAATTGAAGAAAATGGTGTAAATGTAAATCGATTTTTTCCTTTAGATTTAGAATACAGTACAATAAATTCTTTAACATTAAGCTGGACATTAGTGCACCATATTACAGAAGAAAGCCCATTGTATGGATATAGCAAAGAAGATTTTACTAATGAAAAAGGTGAGATTTTAGTTTTCGTAAAAGCTTTCGACGAAATGTTTAGCAATACAGTTGCTATTAGAACTTCCTATATTTTTAAAGAAATTGTATATGGAGTCAAGTTTCTACAAATGTTCGAGCATAGTACTGACAAAACAAAAACGGTCATTCATATAGATAAACTGAATTTGTTTGAACAAGCTGAAGTATGATTCTAAAGTAAATTATAATCTAAACTTACTTGTACTCTTTTGGATACTTTATTACTTATAATAAAAGGTAAGTCGATGTCAAAATCATCGGTATTCAACGTAAAATTGGAAACGATATTGGTTGTGTTTTCTTTTTTAGAAATCTTTGCCACAACCGAAATGTTTTTAGATTTTCCGTGTAATTCAATTGTGCCATTTATAACAAATTCTTGCTTTTGAGTTGTTAGTTTCGATACATCAAAATTTTCAATTTTCCCTTTGAAAATGGCTTTTGGATATTTGTCGCTTTCAATATAATTTTCGTTAAAATGCTCTTGCATTAAAGCCGATTTAAACTTAAAACTTTTCATCATAGCCACACTCGCAATGTCTCCTGTTTTTGTGTTTAATAAACAAGCGGAGAGTTTGTTAGTTGCTTTTACTTCTTCAAACGAAGGGACTGAAGCTTCAAAAGTAATTTGACCAGTTTTTGTTAAAATTTTATCTTGAGCAATTGCGAAGTGGCTCATTAAGATAAGAACGAATATGGAAAATATTTTTTTCATTAGTTTACAAATCCATCAGTTTGCCATTTGATTATTCTGTCGATAGTTTCTTGTGGTAATCTTGTTCCGCCGTTTGGCATCATTCCAGGTGTTCCTTGAGCTCTAGAGATTCTGTCTATTAAACCTCTTGTAAGGATTGCGTTTTTTACATCATTATAAGTAGTAAGTTGCATTGGTGCACCATTTACTGGAGGAGAGGAGTGGCAACCTAAACAATTTGCGCTTATGATTGGGGCAATATCAGTACTATATTTAATAGTTGTCGAATTATTTGCTGGAGGAACAGGCATTGTAATGTCCGACGTGCTATCGTTAGAACAAGATGACAATGTTGCAAACGCGGCTATTATAAAAAGAAGCTTATTCATAATAATTAAAATTTAAGTTAACTAATTTGATTTTTGTCTTAAAATTTATATAAAAATAAATTAAATTCCGGATTAATATTGTTAAATTTGATATAAACTATTTGTAAAATGAAGCTTTATTTGAAATTTATTTTATTATTTGTGATTTTGATTGCTTTTTCGGCAAATTCGTTCTCGCAAAATGATGTTTTTAATATAGCACGTTCAGGAACTGTCGAGGGTCTAAAAATATTAATAAATAAAGATTTAGATATAATAAATACTAAAAATGAAAATGGTTTTACACCACTAATATTAGCTTGTTATAAAGGAAATGTGGCGGTTGCAAAATTCTTAATAGAAAACAGTAAAACTATTAACACTTCGAGTGATATGGGAACGCCACTTATGGCTTGTGTAGTGAAAGGCAATAATGTAATTGCGGAATTATTATTACAAAAAGGAGCAAACCCAAATTTAACAGATAATAAAGGAACTACCGCATTAATGTACGCAGCGCAATTTCAGAATATTGATGCAATTAAATTATTATTAAAATATAAAGCTGTCATACAAAACAAAAACAAGGAAGGGAAAACTGCCTTTGAGTTTGCTGTATTTACTAACAATGAAGAGATTATTAATATTTTAAAAATAAACTAAAATGAAAAAAAAATTACTATTAATTTTAGGAATGACAATTGGATTTACTTCAATTTCGATAGCACAGTTTACAACAGGAGTTGTTACTTTAACTGGGACAAGAACTTTACGAATAGATACAAGTCCTACGATAGCTACGATGACAATAACAGGTTCAGACACTTCATGGTTAGGAATTGGTTTTGGCGGAAGTACAATGTCAACCGTTAGTGATATGTTTATATGGAACGACACAGCAGATAGGGACTTTACTCCCTCAGGTATGCAATCACAACCATCACCTGATGCAGGGCAAAGTTGGACAATTGTTAGCGACAATGCTTCAGGAGGCACTAGGACTGTTGTTGCCACTAGACCTTTAGTTTCTTCGGGAGATTTTACTTTTGTGAATAATACTTCAAACATAAATATAATTTACAATGAAGGTCTTTCTGAAACTTTAGCTTATCATGGCGCTTTTAGTGAGCGTGGTTCACGAATATTAACTAGAACTGCTTTAGGCCTCGAAGAATTTTCTCTAAATGCAACCCAAATTTATCCAAATCCTTCAAATGGAAATTTTATGGTAAAAACTAAAACAGGATTGGACAAAATAAATGTGTATTCGCAAGTTGGTGCTTTTGTAAAAACAATTATGGTAAATAATTTAAATGTTGTTGAGGTTAGTATTAAAGATTTACCTCCAGGAGTTTATTTACTAGAATTATTAAATACAAGTGACAAATCTTGGAAAAAAATTATTGTAAATTAAGAAATATATTTATGAAATACCTCCTTTTATTAACACTACTTACTTTTTCACAGATAATTTTTGCGCAAGACGATTTACTTTCACAAATAGACTCAACAGAAACGAATCAGAAAGTGATATCAGCATTTAAAGCAATGAAAATCGTGAATCTCGAATCTACAAAGCTAACTTCAAAAGGAGAATTGTATTTAGTTATTGCCCATCGTTTTGCTTCGGTAAAAGACGGAATAGATGGCTTTTTTGGGTTAGATAATGCCGTTACACAAATTAAGTTTGTTTATGGGATTTCAGATAAATTTAATTTAGCAGCTGGAAGAAGCGAACAAGCGTATGATTTTTCGGCAAAATATTTATTAAAATCACAGGTTCAAGATGGTTTCCCGTTTACAATTGTTGGTTTCAATAGTTTAGGATTTAATAATTTGCTAAAAGAATCCATTTATCCTAAAATGAAGTTTAATAACAGAATGGTTTATGTAAATCAGTTACTAGTTTCAAGAAAATTTTCGGAGAAGTTATCGTTAGAATTTGCTCCAACTTATTTTCATGAAAATTTTGTTGTAGATGATTTTCAAGATAACAGTCAGTTTGCATTAGGTTTTGGTGGTCGATATAAATTGTCGAAACGTGTTTCTTTAAATATGGATTATGCGGCACATTTAAACAGAGTTTCAACATCAATATATAACAACCCGCTTTCGGTTGGTGTTGATATTGATACTGGTGGCCACGTTTTTCAGATGCATTTTACCAATTCGCAAGGAATGCACGAGGCTGGATTTTTAGGAAATACAACTGGTGATTGGGGTAAAGGAGATGTTTTCTTTGGGTTTAATCTAGTACGAGTTTTTTAAGAAATAGCAACCTGAACATTGTAATTATTCAAATTTGATAATGCTTCATCAGATTTAAAATCGAAAATTTCTTCGTGTTTTTGTTTCTCTTTTCTAACAGCAATCATTTTTATACAATTATAAAAACGACGCACTTCATCAAGATTTGATAAAATGAGTCCTGGAACCAATGCGTTACTTCCATCAATATTTTTAGAAACCATTGTAAAATAACTAGAATTACAGTGTTTTACAACGCCAGTTCTAATATTTTCGGCTTCTACACGAATACCAATAATCATCGAGCTTTTTCCTACATAATTTACGCTGGCTTTCATAGTTACTAATTCACCAACTTCAATAGGATTCAGAAAATCGACCGTATCTACCGAAGCAGTTACACAATAATTTCCTGAAAATTTAGATGCACAAGCAAAAGCAATTTGATCCAATAAAGACAAAATATAACCACCATGTATTTTGCCCGAAAAATTAGTGTGCGAAGGCAACATTAATTCCGAAATGGTAACTTTGGATGCTTTTACGGTTTTAAAAACAGTATTCATATTTATCTATTAAGATGTGGTGATTTTTCTTTTTGTACTTCGGTTACAAAATATTTTGTATCCCCCCACCAAGGAAAAGTTTTGTATCGTTCTATATAAGTCACTTTTACATACTGACCTTGCATATTCTTCATTGCTTCAATTACTTTGGTATCTTTATCTAATACCGAAAAAGTAAAAATTTTAGCACCTGAAATCCCTTGACTCAATTCGCCTTCATAGGTTTTAAAAATCATTCCTTTACTGCTTATTTTTATTAATTCGCCAGAACGAACACCTTCGCTGTAAGTTGCATAATATAAAAAAGTGAAGTAACCAGTAATTCCTAAAATAATGGTTGTAATTAAGATAAAGAAAATTTTTCGTAACATAATATTTTAGTTTAAAAGATTGTTTTCGTTTGTTTCGGCTCTATTTATAATATTTTCGGGTAAGGCTTTTTTTGCTTTTGCACCCATTTTTTTCAATTTTTCGACACTTGTAATTAAGTTTCCTTTTCCTTCTACTAGTTTATTCATAGCGCCAGAATATTCGACTTTGCTTTCGTCAATTTTCTTTCCAATTTTTATTAAATCGGAGACAAAACCTTCAAATTTATCATACAAAGCACCAGCTTGACGTGCAATTTCTAATGCGTTTTCTTGTTGTTTTTGATTTGCCCACATACTGTCAATAGTACGCAATGTAGCTAATAATGTTGATGGTGTAACAATCACAATATTTTTCTCGAAAGCTTTATTATACAAAGTAGTGTCTTCGTTTAGTGCCAATGCAAAAGCAGGTTCCATTGGGATAAATAAAAGCACAAAATCGGGGCTTTCTATCTGATATAAATCTTGGTAATTCTTGTCGCCCAATTGCTCTACATGACGTTTTATAGCTTGTACATGTTCTTTTAGATGTTGCGATTTTAAATCCTCATCGTCTTCATTTATATAACGTTCGTAAGCGGTTAAAGTCACTTTCGAATCGACAATCATCTTTTTACCATCAGGTAAATTAATCACCACATCTGGAAAAACTCGATTACCTTCAGTCGTTGTAAAACTTTGTTGTACCTCGTATTCGCGGCCTTTTTCTAATCCTGATTTTTCTAGTACACGTTCCAACACTAATTCGCCCCAATTCCCTTGCATTTTGCTATCACCTTTTAATGCTTTGGTAAGGTTTAATGTTTCCTTGCTCATTTGCGCATTCATTTCGCTTAACCCCAATATTTGCTGACGTAAAGCTGCATGATAGTCGATGCTTTCTTTGTGTGTATCTTCTACTTTTTTCTCAAAATGAAGAATTTTGTCTTGTAATGGCGAAAGAATATTTTTCATATTCTCCTTATTTTGCTCGGTAAATTTATTTGTTTTTTCTTCTAGGATTTTATTGGCAAGATTCTCAAACTCTTTGGTAAATTTTTCTTGTAATTGCTCGACTTCTTGTTTCTGATCTCTATTTTTTTCTAAAAGAGAATCGAAATCGGCTTCTTTTTTTGCTAGTTGAATATTTGCAACTTCTTTTTCGGTGCGAATTTGTTCTTTTTCGGTATTAATTTGAAGCAAATTTTTCTCGAAAGAAATCTTCTCAATTTGAGATTGTTCTTTTAATGCATTTAATTTTTCTTCTAAAATATTTTTTTCTGATTGAGATTTTGCCGAAAAAATAATTTTACCAATAAAAATTCCAATAGCAAATGCAACAATAAAAATGGATAAGAAAATAAACAAATCTGTCATAAAAATACTTTTTGTAAGTTTGTAAAATTAAACAAAAGTTTTCGAGTTTTAGGTTCAATATTTAACATAATTTCAAATAGATGGAAAAGCAATCTCAAAATTCTAACACTGTTTTTTTAGCTGTAATTTCTTTAGCTAGCTGGTTAGCTGTTTTACTACAATTATACCTAATAATTGTAAATCGAGTTGCTTCTATTCTAGAAACAATTGTTCGGTTTTTTAGTTTTTTCACAATACAATCTAATATTTTGGTAGCAATTTGCTTTACGGTTCTTTGGTTTAAACCAAAAAATAAATTGGAATTATTTTTTTTAGATAATAAAAGTCTAACAGCAATTACAATGTATATAACAATTGTAGGGATAGTTTACAATTTAATTTTAAGATTTTTATGGATGCCAACTGGAATGCAAAGAATTACCGATGAAATTTTGCATCTAGTTATTCCTATTTTAGTTTTGATATATTGGTTTCAATTTGTTTCTAAAAAATCTTTAGAATATAAGAATGTTTTTCCTTGGCTACTATTTCCTTTCCTATACTTAATATACACTTTGGTTCGTGGATATTTTTCTGATTTTTACCCATATCCATTTTTAAATGTATCAGTTTTAGGATATACTCCCGTTTTTGTAAATTCATTTTATATGTTAATTGCTTTTCTTAGTGTTGGATTTTTATTAATATTTAGTAGTAAATTATTAAGTAAAAGAAGCCCGAAAAAAAATTAATATGCATCGACATTTTATCATTCACAAACCTTACGGATATTTATCTCAGTTTAAATACGAATTAAAACGCAAGAAAAAACTTTTAGGAGAATTACATGATTTTCCTGAAGGAATTATGGCTATTGGTCGGTTAGATGAAGATTCGGAAGGCTTACTTTTATTGACAACCGATGGAAAAATGAGCGAAATAGTTCGTAGTAAAAAAGTCGAAAAAGAATATTATGTGCAAGTTGATGGCATTATTACGGAGGAAGCTATCGAAAAATTGCAAAACGGAGTAGAAATAGGTTTCGATGGTACAAAATATATGACCAAACCTTGTAAAGCTTTTATTGTAAATGAAGTTCCTAATTTTGGCGAACGAGGTAAGAAAATTCGTGATGAACGTCATGGGCCAACTTCTTGGGCTTCGATTGTTGTAACCGAAGGGAAATTTAGACAAGTAAGAAAAATGACTGCAGCAGTCGGATTTCCTACATTGCGATTGGTAAGAGTTCGTATAGGGAATGTGCATTTGAACAATTTGCAAGCAGGAGAAGTTTTAGAAACAAGCGATTTTTCAAAAATCAAAGACAATATCAAAACCAATAATTAATGTTAAACATTGTACTAGTAGAGCCAGAAATCCCCAACAATACAGGGAATATAGGGCGTTTGTGTGTAGGAACAGGAAATCGTTTACACCTTATTCATCCGTTTGGTTTTGAGATTAATGACAAAAATCTAAAACGTTCTGGATTGGATTATTGGGTTCATTTAGATTGGAATCAATATCAAAATTTGCAAGAATGGATAGACCAAATCCCAGATAAATCGAGAGTTTTTCTCCTATCTTCTCATGCCCAAAAATCGTATTATGAAGCGGATTTTCAAGAAGGAGATTGGTTGGTTTTTGGTAAAGAAAGTAAAGGATTAAGCCAAGAAATTCTGAATTTATTCGAAAATCATCTTACAATTCCTATGTCTGACAAGATTAGAAGTTATAATATTGCGAATTCGGTAGCATTTGTAGTAGGAGAGGCGAGAAGACAGATTAATTTTAAGTAAAAATATGAAAGTTTTAATTAGTGTTGAAAAAGCGATTAATAGAGGTTTATTAATGATTCATATTCCAATATTAATGATTTTTTTGACTACAGTTTTTCTGCTTTCTTATTTAATTTTAAATAACTATGTAGAACCTTGGTTTACTCCTTTTGGATTGATTTTCGGAATTCTATTTCTATTAATTTATAGAAATTTTGCTATCACAAAATGGAGGATTTGGGCATACGAGAATGTAAGGAATATTAATGAATTGAAACAAAAAGCAAGATTACATAAATTAATTGGCAGAGATGGAAATTTTTTTGAACGTATTGAGATAAGAAGTCAATATCAGAATGAAAAATTAAAAATTTTAGAAAAAAGAATTAATGTAAAAGATATTTTCAGAGATGATATTTCTGTTCCTAAAGAAACTAAGATATTTTATGCTAAACATTTAGGAATAGGAGGTTTGTTTGTAGGTATGTTTTTTTTAGCAACTGGTTTTTATTTGTTATTTGGAAAAGAAAAGTCAATATTTGGTTTATTACCTATTATAGGCTCAATTTTTCCTTTTAAAAAAGGCATCAAAATAATTAGAGATAAAAATTATCAAATTTTAATAAATTCGGAAGGAATAAAATTAAAAAATGAGGAATTAATTTCTTGGAAATATATCCAAGAGGCGAATATGGATTTTGATCCTAATTTTAACCATCATGGATCTCATATTCAGCACTATTTCAGTTTTGTTGTAAACGGGAATGTTGTAAACGTTCCAATAAATGAGTTGAATGTTAATCATATTAGATTAAAACATTTACTCCAAGTTTACCGAGTTCGTTATGAAAAGGAAAATAAAGTTAGGTCTATTTAAAAATCTCATCAAAAAAATCTAACATCGCACGCCAAGAACGTTTGTCTGCTTTTTCGTTATAAGCCACACCAGTACTTTTGTTATTTCCAGCGTCTTTGTGGGTAAAAGCATGAACAGCATCAGCATAATAAACCATTTGCCAATCGGCTTTTGCAGTGCGCATTTCGTCTTGAAAAGCTTTTATTTCTGCATCCGATTCGAAAAAATCATCAGCACCATGAAGTACTAAAACTTTAGGATTAATAGTTTCGATTTTCCTTGAAGCATCTCTGCTTAAACCACCATGAAAAGAGACTACACCATTAACTTTAAAATTAGTTCGAGCAGCTTCTAATACTCCAGTTCCACCAAAGCAGTATCCAATAACTGCGATTTTATCAGGATTTGCACCAGCTTTTATCAATTGGTCTAAAGCTAATTGAATCCTTTTCTGATATTCTAAATAATTGGTTTTAAAATAACCTGCCAGTTGACCTGCTTCTTTTGAGTTTGTTGGTCTTTTACCATAAATGTCAGCAACAAAAGTTATGTATCCTAATTTTGCTAATTCAGCAGCATTGGTTTTTGCGTTGGTTTCAATTCCCATCCAAGCTGGTAAAACCAAAACTCCAGCTTTATTTTTTAAAACTTTCTTAGGTTGCGCTAACTGTCCTTCTAATTTTTGATTTCCATCAGTGTAAGAAACAGATTTTAATTGTGCTTGAGAAGAGATAACTGTTATGAAGGATAAAATAAGAAATAAGTTTTTCATTTTAAAAAGGTTTTAATTTTTATAAAATTACAATTATTTATAATGAACAGATGTGAAATAAATCTTAATTATTTAAAAATAAATTTCCCTTTTTGGTCATCAAAAACAATATTTTCGTCTTTAAATAAGGTATTAAAAATCCCTTTGCCAATCAAATTGCATGGTTCGTCTTGTACAACTATTTCACTTGTCATAACCACCATTTCATCACTCAATTGAATTGCTAAATCGATATCATGAGTCGAAAAAAGGATGCATTTCCCAGTTTCGTGTGTGAGTTTTTTCAGGAGTTTGAATAACGAAACTTTGTGTAATAAATCTAAATGAGTAGTTGGTTCGTCAAGAATAATAAGTGGCGTATCTTGGGCTAAAGCTCTTGCTACTAATACTTTTTGTAATTGACCATCGCTAATTTCGAAATGTTTTTTATCTGACAAATGCTCGATATTTGTGAGTTGTATGGCTTCGGTTATTTTTTGAATATCAACATCAGAAAGTTTCCCAATCCAGTTAGTATATGGTTGTCTTCCGAGTGCAACTAATTCGTAAACGGTCAAATTGCTGGGAGGCAATTTTTCGGTAAGAACCACACTTAAATTTTGAGCTAATGTCTGGTTGTCATAACTTTCAATCGATTTGTCATTTAAAAAAACATCGCCAGAAATAGGTTTCTGAATTCCGGTTAATGTTCGTAATAATGTCGATTTTCCTATTCCGTTAGCGCCAATTAACGTAATGAGTTTTCCTTCCTGAAAATTTAAGTTAAGATTTTGAGTAATAGTAATCGTCTCGTTCTTGGTTTTGTAACCAATACTTAAATTTGAAGTAGAAAGGATATTTTTATTAGTCATGATGTGTTTTATTCTTCGCCATTTCTTGCGCTATTTGACAAGCATTATAATCTTCGGTTTTTTCTAATTCAGAAATGATGTTTTGGTAATTTTTTTCATCTCGATTTTGAGATATTTTTTTAACTGCTTCTATCGAAGTGATTTCGATTTGAAAAGCTACAATTCCTCTTGCTTGTCGCATCGTTTTTTCTGATAAATTTTCAATTCTAATTGGGTTTTCAGAATTAGCTTCGTACTTATCGACTAATTTTTTTAATGAAAATAGGGTTTCTTCATAATTTAAAACTTTCACTTTCCCGTAAACGTGAACTGCAATATAATTCCAAGTGGGAACATTTTCGTGATCATACCAAGACGGAGAAATATAGGAATTTGGGCCTGAGAAAATGGCTAAAACTCTGTCGTCGTTTTCAAAAGTTTTCCATTGCGGATTTTCTTTAGAAATATGTCCTTCTAGAAATTGTTTTCCATCTTCTTTCAATTCAAATTCTAATGGAATATGAGTTGCTAGAATATTTCCGCTATTTTGATTTATCAAAATTCCGAAACTATTTTTTTGAAGAAAATTGATTACTTCTTCTTGGTTCTCGTTTTTATAAATATCTGGAATGTACATAATTAAATCACATTGACTTCGGCTTCGATATGAATACCAAACATTTCAAAAACTGTTTTTTGTACATCTTTGGATACATTCAAAATTTCTTGTCCGGTCGCATTGCCATAATTAACTAAAACTAAGGCTTGGTTTTTGTGAATTCCCGCATCGCCAAAACGTTTCCCTTTGAAACCTGCTTGTTCAATGAGCCAACCAGCTGGAACTTTTACTTCGGTTTCTGAAATTTCGTAAAATTTCATTTCTGGAAATTTTTTATGAATAGGCTCGAATTCCGATTTTAATACAATAGGATTTTTAAAAAAACTTCCGCTGTTTCCTAATTCTTTTGGATCGGGTAATTTGCTCTTACGAATGGCTATTACAGCATTGGAAACATCAATTAAACCTGGAGTTTCGATATTCTTATTGGCTAATTCTAATTTGATGTCGCCATAAGAAATATTTATCTTGTGGTCTTTTTTCGTTAATTTAAAAACTACCGATGTGATTATATATTGGTCTTTTACTTCATGTTTAAAAATACTTTCGCGATAGCCAAAATGACATTCGGTGTTTGTGAAAGTTTTCATTTCTTGAGTTGCAATATTCATCGCTTCGCAGGAAACAAAAGTGTCTTTTATTTCGGTTCCGTAAGCACCAATATTTTGTACTGGAGTTGTGCCAACATTTCCTGGAATAAGTGACATATTTTCTAATCCGCCAAAATCTTGGTTGATGGTCCAGAGTACAAATTCGTGCCAGTTTTCGCCAGCTTGACTTTCTATCCAAACAAAATTTTCATCTTCATTAATGATTTTTTTTCCTTTTAAGTCGATATGAATAACTAATGCATCAATATCTTGGGTAAGCAACATATTACTTCCGCCACCTAAAACAAACTTTTTTTCTGTTGAATTTTCTTGTAAAATAGTTTTCAAATCAGCGACAGAATGAACTGCTACAAATTGTTTTGCTTTGGCTTCGATACCAAAAGTGTTGTGTTTTTTTAAAGAAAAATTAGGAATTATAGTCATCAAAAATCAATTTTATATGCAAAAATAGGATAAAGAATTTTAAACAAACTTCTCAAAGTAATTTTTTTGCCAAATATGTAACATAAATAATGGCATGATGTAAGGAATTATTTTTTTGTCTCCTTTTTCTATTTGTTCGACAAGTTTTCTGCCATTCAAGTTTTCTAAAAAAGGCATGTTGAAAATCTCACTTTTTGCAAAATTTTGCAACTCTTCTCTAAATTTATTATTGGATAACAAATAATTATCCCAAGGCGCACTAAGTCCAATTTTTCTGAAATTAAGAATTTCTTGCGAGAGTTTGTTTTCCATCGCTGCTTTTAAAATGTATTTTCCTTTTTTACCAGAAAATAACCATTTGTCATCGAGTGTTCCCAAACCAGCGATTAATCTTTGGTCTAAATATGGTTGGCGACATTCGATAGATGCGCCCATAGTGCAACGATCGTTTCGGTCTAAAAGTGAGCACATATAAGTATGTTGGTCAAAATATAAAGCTTGTCTTCTTAGATTATCAGGATATAATTCTTGTGCTTCTTTTAGGATTTGATAACGATATTCGTTTTGCGGTTTTATTCTTGGTCCATAAAACGAATTAATATCATTAGGATAAATACTGGTTCCATTAAACAAGACTAAATCTGATTCATTGTTAATTTTTGAATACCGAATTAACTTATTATACCTCGGATTATTGTTAAAGTAGTCAAGATTACTGACTTGAGCAATAATTTTGAGTAACGAAGGGTTTCTTAAAGCTTTGTAACGAACATAGCCGCCCATAAGCTCGTCGGCACCTTCGCCAGAAAGTAAAACTTTTACTTTAGGATTAGCTAATTTAGAGACGGCAAGTAAATGCGGCTCATTTAGATGCATGATTGGCTCGTCCTGAAAATAGGTAGATTCTAATAAATTATCGAAAAGCGAATCGCCTTCAACTGTTATAGAATTAAACTCATAATCATATTCTTCGGTAATATTTTTTGCTAAATAGGACTCGTTGTGTTGTTCTTCCGAAAATCCAATATTAAATGTCTGAATTTTTTTATAATCCTGATGGTATAATGAAGATAAAATAGAGCAAGAATCTAATCCGCCACTAAGTAAAATACCAACAGGAACATCGCTTACCATTCGAAGATTTACCGATTCGAAAAAGATTTCTTCAAACCATTTTTTTGGATTAAGAATGTGGTTGTGATTTTGAATTGTTTCTTTAAGATTCCACCATTTTGTAGTTTTTGAATTTCCATTTTCGTCGATAATCATGTAATGTCCAGGCAAAAGCTTGTTTATGTGATTGTACAACGTGTTTTCGCCAGCTACAAATCGATTAAAGAAATATTCTTCTAATCCGCTTTCTGATATTTCTATAGGAATTCCAGCTGCAAAAAGCGCTTTTTGTTCCGATGCAAAGTATAAAGTATTTTGATATAATGCGTAATATAAAGGTTTTACACCCATTCTGTCTCTTACCAAAACGAGTTTTTTCTCTTCTTTGTCCCAAATTGCAAAGGCAAACATTCCGTTTAGGCGAGATAACATTTCTAAACCATATATTTCATATAGTTTGAGTAAAACTTCAGTATCGGAACCAGATTTTAGTGTGATTCCTTTGTCTTTTAGTTCAGGGTAAAAAGATTTGTAATTGTATATTTCTCCATTAAAAACAATGATATATCGTCCATTTTCTGAATAAAAAGGTTGGTGTCCTGCGGAAGAAGTATCTATAATAGACAAACGTCTGTGACCCAAACCAATATTATTTTCAATAAAAATACCAGCGTCGTCTGGACCACGATGTTCGAGAACATCTCGCATTTTTACGAGCTGATTTTTATCGACTAATTTGTCATTAAGATGCAATATTCCGTTTATACCACACATAGATTAATCAGATTTTTGGTTAATTAATTGATGGTATTTGTCTGCTATTTTTTTCATGTTAATAGCATAATTGGCATTTTCTTCTACAAATTTTCTGTTTTCTAAAACTGCTTTTTGTCTAACTTCAGAATTTCTGAAAGCCCAAATAATTTCTTCGGCTAGTTTTTTAGTATTTTCAGATTCAATTAAAATACCGTTCTTTTTTTGTGTAATCCAGCTTTTGTTTCCAGGTAAATTGGTCACAACAGGAAAACAACCACAAGCCATGGCTTCAAATAATGATGCCGAAACGCCTTCGGTTGTGGGCATACTTATATAAATGTTTGATTTTTGAAGTAGTTTAGGCAAATCGTTGTTGTTAATTCTTCCTGTAAATATTACATTATTTTCAATTTGTAATTCTTTTGAAAGTAATTTAAGTGATTTTTGCATGATTCCGTCTCCAACAACTGTTAATTCGAATGGGATATTCTGCATTTTTAGTATTGCAAAAGCTTTCAAAATAACATCGTGTTTGTATTCGGGGAGTAAAGAACGAGTCACAATGGCTTTGATAATTAATTCGTTACTATTGTCTCGGTATTCGAAAAAATCTAGATTTATGCCTTTTGGCAAAATCATAACCTTATTCATATTTACACCACTATTTTGCATGTGAGTTGCCATAACTGGTCCCCAAGCGTGTATTAAATCTGATTTTTTGAAAGCGTAATTTTGAATAATTTTCTTAAAAGGATAAAGCAAAGAATTTTCTGGCCATAAGTCGGTTATACCTTGTTGTGCGATGGCTATTGGTTTTATTCCTGAAAGTGCTGCAAGAAATCCGTAACTGGTGGTTCTTTCGGCAATAACCATATCGGCATTAAATTTTTTTGCAATACTTCTTATGGTTAGAAAGGATTTAGATAATTCTACCAGTCTTTTTAGTCTAGAAATACCCGTGCTTTGGGTTTGTAATTCCCAAGTTACGATTTCGAAATCACCAAATTCCTTCAAACCATTCATCCAAGTAATGGCGTCGGCACGGTAAGTTTCTCCAAGGAAAAGAATTCGTTTTTTTTGCATTATAATATTTTATTCTTCGGTTTCTAAAGCTCGGTTTAAAAACTCATTGAGTGGTTTTAAAGCTATTAATTTTTGTGCTATTTTTTTTGAAAAATCTTTGTCTAAAAATAATTTATCATCAATTTTTTGCGAACAAGTGAAGCTTTTTAATTTTAGAAATTCGATAGCTTCATGATTTGGTTCGTAGCCTTTTGGAGCTTTTTTTAATAAATTGCTTTCTTCACGAGTAATTTCCTTGAACTCTTTTTTGAAAGTTGGATTATTCACAATTTTCTCTAAATCATCGTAAAAAAAAGCAATTTCTTTTCTGATGCTTTTTAGCTCATTGGCTTCGGGACACCAAACGCCACCAGCGATAAACGAGCTTCCTTTTTCGAAATGAATGTAATAACCAGGACTGTTTTTTCTGTTTTTATTAGTGGTTAGCCAAAGTGCAATATTGGTTTTGTAAGGTTGCTTGTCTTTAGAAAATCGAATATCACGATTGATTCGGAAAGTACAATTCTTAATTTCTAATAAATCTAATGATTTGTCTAAAGGTTTCATTTCTTCCAAAACCGATGCAATAAACTGATGATAGTCTTTTTTGTAACTTTCGTATCGTTTTTTGTTGGCATGCATCCACTCGGTATTGTTATTGGCTTTTAGATCGTCAATAAACTGAATTGCTTCTTTGGTAATCATTTTACAAATGTTTTTTTAAATCTTCTTCAGTGATATACCCAATATTTCGCCAGACTTCTTTCCCGTTTTCATAAAGTATAATTACGGGTAAAGTATCTAATTTTAATTTGTCAACCATCGTTTTGTTTTTGTCGGCATCTAATCTTACGATATTTATTTTGCCTTTCATTTCTTCTTGCATTTTGATGATGTATGGTCCCATTTTTTTGCAAGGAGCACACCATTCTGCATAAAAATTAATCATTACTTTTTTGTCGGATTTTAGTAATTCATTAAATTCTTGATCGCATATTCCTATGATTTTGTTGCTTGGTTGCGCCATTCCACTAGCGTTCCATTTCATAATACCACCATCAAGATTGTATATGGTTGTAAAACCCAATTCGGCTAGTTTTTCGGCTGCTTGACCACTTCTTCCGCCCACTTTACAATACACAAAAATGGGTTTTGCTTTGTCGTAATTACTGACTTTAGTTATAAAATCGCTTCCGTTCCAGTTTACATTTGTTGCATTTGTAATATGCTCGACAGTATATTCTTCGGGTGTTCTAACATCAAGCAATTGAGGTTTTTCGGTCGTTTGTAGTTTTTCTGCAAAAGTTTTTACATCAATAGTTTGTATGGCTTTTGATGTTTGTCCTTTGCAACTTATAAAAAGTAAACTGATAAGTAGAATAGAAATTATTTTTTTCATTTTTTTAGCTAATATAACAATTAAAGATTAAATATTTTATAACTCTGATGTGTCGATTTTACAATATTTTCTGTTCGTTCGGAATGTGTATCGGAAATAAATAACTGACCAAAATCGTCATTATTTACCATAGCTACAATTTTTTCGACACGAGTTTCGTCTAGTTTGTCAAAAATATCATCGAAAAGTAAAATAGGTTTTTCACCACTTTGTTTTTTTACAAATTCAAATTGAGCGAGTTTTAAAGCAATCAGAAAAGATTTTTGTTGTCCTTGCGAACCAAATTTCTTGATTGGATAATGCTGAATATTAAAAGACAAATCGTCCTTATGAATTCCAACACTTGTATATTGTAATGCTCTGTCTTTACCAATATTTTCTTGTAAAAGCGATAATAAATCCTGATTTTCTAACTGACTTTCGTATTCCAATTGTACGGTTTCGGCCGAATTTGAAATATTTTGATAAAATGAATTAAAAATGGGAATAAAATCGGTTAAAAATTGTTTTCTTTTTTCGAAAATATTTTTTCCGAAATCATTCAATTGTTCGTTATAAATGTCTAAAGTTCCAGTTTCAAAAACACGATTTACTGCAAAATATTTAAGCAATGCATTGCGTTGACTTAATACTTTTTGGTACAAAATTAATTCTTGTAAATATTGATTGTCTAATTGAGAAATTACGCTATCAATGAATTTTCTTCGGGTTTCGCTTCCTTCTCGAATTAAATCCGCATCAGTTGGTGAGATAATTACTAGCGGAATAAAACCCAAATGATCAGAAAATTTCTCATATATTTTTCCGTTGCGTTTCAGGATTTTCTTTTGTCCTTTCTTTAAACTGCAAAGAATATTTTCGGCTCTTTCTTGTTTTTCGAATTCACCATCAATCACAAAAAAATCTTCGTCATGTTTTATATTTTGAACTGCTAATGTGTTAAAATAGCTTTTTCCGAACGATAAATGATAAATTGCATCGAGCACATTTGTTTTTCCAACACCATTTTTTCCGACAAAACAATTTATTTTGTGTTCAAAATCGAAACTAGCGTCGTTAAAGTTTTTAAAATTAAATAAAGAAATTTTTTTTAGATACATATAATAGGTAGAAAAGTCCGTTTTAGACTATATATTGTGGGACATTTCAATTAGGATTGCAAATTATTAAAAATAACCGTAAAACATCTTTTATTTATGAATAAAAATTTTATTTTTGCAACTCATTAAATTAAAATATAAATGGCAACTTATAATAAAAGAGGATATAAAGCTCCAAAACCTGAAGACGAAAAAGTAGATACTGACGTAAATGATATTGAAAACACAATCAATGTTGATGAAAAAGACAGTAATGTTGCTAGTGTTTTAAATACATTAGACGATACAGCTTCTAAAACAGAAGAATTTGTAGCAAAAAATCAAAATATCATTTTATCTATTGTAGGTGGAATTGCGTTGCTTACAGCAGGATATTTATTGTATAATAAATTTGTTTCTGGACCAAAAGAAAGTGAAGCAGCAAGCGATATGTTCCAAGCACAACAATATTTTAAGAAAGCTGTAGAAGGAACTGCGAGCGATTCATTATATAACTTAGCGCTAAACGGAGGAGACGGAAAACAAGGTTTTCTTGATATTATCAAATCTCATTCAGGAAGTGATGCTGGAAACTTAGCAGAATACTACGCAGGAATGGCTTTTTTAAACACAAAACAATATCAAAAAGCTATTGACCATTTGATGAAATTCAATACAGATGAGGTTATTACACAAGCTATGGCAATTGGAGCAATAGGTGATGCTTATTCAGAATTGAAAAAGCCAGAACAAGCTTTAGAATTTTATGTAAAAGCAGCAGAAAGCAATAAAAATGAGGTTACAACACCACGTTTTTTACTAAAAGCAGGTCAAACAGCAATGTCTTTAGGTAAAAAGGCTGATGCGTTAAAATATTTTACAGATATTAAAGACAATTTTGATGCAACTCCAGAAGTTCAAAATATAGATGCTTTAATAGGAATGGCACAATAATAATTTAAGATTTAAGAATTAGGATTAAGGATTTAAAATTCATAAATTCGTATTTTAAATTTCTGATTAAATCATGGCTACAGCAAATAAAAATTTATCTAATTACGATAAAAACACAATCCCAAACGCGAAAGACTTTCGGTTTGGGATTGTTGTTTCAGAATGGAACGATCATGTTACCGAAGGATTATATTCGGGTGTAATTGAAGCGTTAACCGATTGTGGTGCGTTGCACAAAAACATTATCCGTTGGAATGTTCCCGGAAGTTTTGAGCTCGTTTACGGCGCAAAAAAAATGATCGAAACACAAAAACCTGATGTAGTAATTACAATAGGTTGTGTGATAAAAGGAGAAACCATGCATTTTGAGTTTGTTTGCGAAGGAGTAACACAAGGTGTAAAAGATTTGAATGTTCTCTCCGATGTGCCTACTATTTTTTGTTTGTTAACCGATAATACCGAGCAACAATCTATCGATAGAAGTGGCGGAAAACACGGAAATAAAGGAACTGAAGCGGCAATTGCCGCAATAAAAATGGCTTATTTACGACAACAAGCTAATTTGGGTTTTCACCAAAGTGACAAATTATTAAGTGCAAACCAACTGCAAATAGAAGGTTTGCCTTTGAAGATTGAAGAATAAAGAACTATATCATATAAAAAAGAAAAACCTGCTAGATAATTTTAGTAGGTTTTTCTTTTTTTAAGAAACCTTTAGCAACAAAATACAAAACCTTTTTCTTAAATTTGTAAGCGATGGTTTCTAATCCGACGCCTAATAACCCAAAACCAATATCCAATAGTGTCAAGCATTATACAATTACTTCCTGATCATGTTGCTAATCAGATTGCTGCTGGCGAAGTCGTTCAGCGACCAGCATCAGTAGTCAAAGAATTGTTAGAAAATGCTATCGATGCAGGAGCTTCCGATATTAAACTGATTTGTAAAGAAGCAGGAAAAGTATTGGTTCAAGTCATCGATAATGGTAAAGGAATGTCAGTTACCGATGCTCGTTTGTGTTTCGAACGTCACGCTACTTCAAAAATCCGCCAAGCAGAAGATTTATTCGATTTGCATACCAAAGGTTTTCGTGGTGAAGCTTTGGCATCTATTGCGGCCATTGCTCATGTAGAAATGAAAACCAAGCAAGACCAAGAAGAATTAGGTACTCATATCATCATTGAAGGTAGTAAATTTGTGTCGCAAGATGTTGCTGTTTTACCTAAAGGAACGTCATTTTTAGTCAAAAATTTATTTTTTAATATTCCAGCTCGTCGAAATTTCTTAAAATCAGATATTGTTGAATTACGTCATATTATTGATGAATTTCAACGTGTAGCTTTGGCGCATCACAACATACATTTTACTTTTTATCACAACGGAAGCGAATTATTTAATTTGCCACAATCGAATGCGAGACAAAGAATCGTCAATATATTTTCGGGTAAAACCAATGAGAAACTCGTTCCTATTCAGGAAACTACAGATATTGTATCGATACAAGGATTTATTGGAAAACCAGAATTTGCCAAGAAAAACAAAGGAGAACAATTCTTTTTTGTGAATGACAGATTTATAAAAAGTGGTTATCTGCATCACGCGATTATGAATGCTTACGAAGGTTTACTTCGCGATGGTTCGCAACCAAGTTACTTTTTGTATTTGAATGTGCCACCACATACTATCGATATCAACATTCATCCCACAAAAACAGAAATTAAGTTTGATGACGAACAGGCTTTATACGCCATTTTGCGTTCGGCAGCGAAACATAGTTTGGGACAATTTAATGTCGCTCCAGTTTTAGATTTCGAAAGAGATTTTAATCTCGATACACCATATAGTTATCAAAATAAAGAAGCGGAAACGCCAACAATTCAAGTAGATAGTAATTTTAATCCATTTCAAGAAGAAAAAAAACAATCTAATTTTAGTTACAAACCAAAGACAGAAAACTTGCCACATTGGGAAAGTTTATATGTTGGTTTAGATACAAAATCGATGGATATTGGCGAAATGAGTTTCGAATCGGAGACGGTTACAAGTTCTTTGTTTTCTGATTCGGAAGTAGAAAAAGCACCAACGAAAACGTATCAAATTCATAAAAAATACATTGTAAATCCTATAAAATCAGGCATGTTAATTATAGATCAACAAAGAGCGCACCAACGCATTTTGTATGAGCAGTTTTTAACCAATATCACGATTCATCAGGCCAATAGTCAACAATTATTATTTCCAATAACTTTATATTTTTCAGGAAACGAAATCGCATTAATACAAGTTATACAACAATCGTTAGAAAGTACGGGATTTGTTTTTGAAGCAATAAATAAAGATTCGATTGTTATTTCCGGATTGCCAGTCACGGTTTCAGAAAGTGAAGCTTCGATAGTTTTAGAACAATTAGTAAGCGATTTGCAAGATGAAGTTCCCGATAGTAGTTTTAGCCAAATGGATAGTATGGCAAAAAGTATGGCGCGAAGTTTAGCAGTAAAAACAGGAACTTATCTTACGGAAGAAGCACAAGTAAATCTTGTGAATAATTTATTTGCATGCAAAGAAGCGACTGTTTCGCCTTTTAATAAAACAACTTTTATCACGCTAAGTGTAGAAGATTTAGACAAAAAATTTAGTATATGATGAACAATATGACACCAACTGTTAAGCAGTTACTGATAATTAATATTATCTTTTTTCTTGGATCACAGATTCCAAATATTAAAGAATTAGCATATACTTCATTTTCGCTCTATTCGTTTGGAAGCCCTAACTTTAGAATTTGGCAACTTATAACGCATATGTTTATGCATGCTCCTTATCCAAGTTTATCACATATTATTTTCAATATGTTTGCTTTGGTTTCATTTGGCTCGATTTTAGAGAGTTTGTGGGGAAGTAAGAAATTTTTATTTTTCTATTTTTCATGTGGATTGGCTGCTGCAATTATGAATAATTTAGTTAATCAATATTATTTTGGAGATATTGTAACATCAGCAGTTGGAGCTTCGGGTGCAATTTATGGATTGTTAATTGCATTTGCATTTATGTTTCCTAACGCAGAATTAAGTTTGATGTTTATTCCTGTACCAGTAAAAGCAAAATATTTCGTTCCAATTTACATGTTATTATATGATGGATTATTTGGGATTTTTGGAAATTCTTTTTTCGGAATTAATACAGGAATTGCAAATTTCGCTCATATTGGAGGAGCATTAATGGGATTTGTTATCATGTGGTATTGGAAGAAAAACTCTTTCAATAACAGACGTTGGAATTAATAATTTCAATGACAATATTAAAAATCAATTTCAATATTAAAAATTTCAATGACAATATCAAAAATCAATAGAAAAAAGTAAAATGAATATTTTAGACGATTTAAAACTGCAATATAAAAATGGCGATATGGCTACCAAATTGATTTTTTGGAACCTATTGTTATTTGCTATTCCCGAAATTGTATTTGCTGTTTTACAATTGTTTCATATTAATATCAATTATCTTAATTATGTAGCATTGTCTAATCATTTTAGTGATTTAGTATGGCAACCTTGGACAATCGTTTCGTATGCTTTTTTTCACGCAGGATTTTTGCATCTTCTTTTCAATATGATTATGCTTCATTTTTCGAGTAGATTGTTTGTTACATTTTTTACACAAAAACAATTATTTGGGTTGTACGTTTTGGGCAGTATATTTGCGGGAATTATATACTTAGTTTGTTATACGTTTTTACCATCATTATCTAATCAAAATACGCTTTTGGTTGGAGCTTCGGCATCTGTTATGGCAATACTTTTTGCAACAATGACTTACCAACCTTTTATGGATATTCGACTGGCATTAATAGGTTCGGTCAAACTTTGGCATATTGCCACATTGTATTTGGTTGTCGATTTAATTCAATTGCCTCTCGAGAATACTGGCGGACATCTTGCACATCTTGGCGGAGCATTATTTGGGTTTATTTATATTAAATTATTGCAAAACGGAACTGATTTAACCAAAGGTTTCAATACAATAATTGATTGGTTTGCCAATTTGTTTTCACCAAAAAAAGAAACATCGTTTAAAAAAATATATCGAAATCCGAAACCTATAAATGTTGTCAAAACAGCAAGTAAAATTGTAACCAAAGACAAAACACAACAACAAATAGACGAAATTCTAGATAAGATTAGTAAATCTGGTTATGATAGTTTGACTGTCGATGAAAAAGAATTTTTATTTAAAGCAGGAAAGTAAGATTCGAAATTTCTGACAAAAAAATCGTTTATTTGTATTGAAATTCAATAAAATAAGAAAAATGAAGAACCTATCTTGGTTTAATAAATTAGCTTTTTTTTGTAATATAGTTTTAACTGTATTAACTTTTCTTGCTTATGTTTTACCATTTTTAGCACCCAATTGGTTTCCATTTTTATCGGTTCTTACACTAATTTTACCTTTATTTTTAATACTAAACGGTTTGTTTTTTGTGTATTGGTTTCTGCAATTCAAGAGGCAAATGGTTTTGTCAGGATTAGTACTCGTTTTGGGTATTACATTTATCAGTAAATTTTATAAATTCTCTTCAAAAGACTTAGAAACTTCGGATAAAGATTTTGTAGTAATGAGTTATAATGTCCGATTATTGAATCTTTTTAACTGGATTCCAAGAGATAATGTGGCACAAGATATTTTGGGTTTTGTAAACGAAAACAACCCAGATGTTTTGTGTATTCAGGAATATTCGACTTCTGCAAAAATCGATTTAAAAATATATCCGTACAGTTCTATTTTTATGAAAGGTAAAAAAATTAGAACAGGACAAGCTATATTTTCTAAATTTCCTATTGTAAACGAAGGCGAATTAGCTTTTCCAGAATCTAATAATAATGCGATTTTTGCCGATATAAAAATAGGGAAGGACTTAGTAAGGTTTTACAATATACATTTGCAATCGATTAAAATCTCGCCCGATGTTAAAGAAATTAATGAAAATGTAGAAGGAATAAATCAAGAAAAATCTCAAATTATTTTTAATCGAATCAGTGAAGCTTTCAAAAAACAGCAGCAACAAGGTGAGGTTATTATGAACCATAAAAAGCTATGCAAATATCCAATTGTAATTTGTAGCGATATGAATAATAGCGCATTTTCTTACGTGTACCGAAGTATAAAAGGGAATATGCAAGATTGTTTTGAAGAAGCAGGAAGTGGTTTCGGGCAAACTTATAGTTTTAAATATTATCCCGCACGTATCGATTATATTTTTGCCGACAGTAAAATGCAAGTAAAAAGTTTTACAAATTTCCCTGATTTTGTAAACTCAGACCACCTTCCGGTAATGACCAGATTATCTATCGATTAAAGATGTAGTGTTTGGTTTTTCAAATAATCTAACGCAAATCGTCCTTCGTTAAACAACAAATCTAGAATACTTAGATTGTTTATAAAACCCTGTTTTTCTTGGAATACTTGTGTGTAAGAACTGAAAGTATTGGTGTCTTTTTTTCCGTTTGCTAAAACACGAAAATCATCTAAACCATTTACTTCATGAAAATATTCGATGGTTTTTTGTGGTGCAAAATCAAGCTTTAAACATTTTGATACGATTTCGATGGTTTCGATATTTAAATCCATTAAGAAAGTATGCTTTTTTGTAAAAATTGGCATTAGTGCATCTTCATAATATTCAAAAAATGGAGAATTTCTGTAGGAAGCTTCTAGTGTTTTAAAATGTTGTTTTTGCCAATCGAACGTAGTTTCTAACTTCACATCTTTGGTCATTTGTTTGCTATTCGAACTTTTTACAGGAATATTTAGCAAAAAAACGCCATTTGGACTATACAAATACAATCTGTTTCTGTTGGTTTGTTTCTGGAAATTATCTTCCATTTCAAACGTTACAGTATCAGCTTTTGCCATCGCTACAAAATGACTTATTGATGGGAAATAGGTTGGGTGTATAAGAATGTTCATTCGTTAAACTATTATCCTTTTTTCTTTTTTCTAAAATAATCAAAACCAAACCAGCCTACAAGAAGTATTAAGAAATATTTGAAGTAAGAGGTTGGTTGTCCGTCTCCGCCAACAGTACAAAATAATCTGTCCCAACGAATTTTATCGATGGCTTGTGACCAAGGCAAATTAGGATCGATACTCCACCATATAAATACAGGTTTTCCAACTACGTGATCAAACGGAACAAATCCCCAATAACGGCTGTCTTCAGAGTTATTACGATTGTCTCCCATCATCCAGTAATAATCTTGTTGGAAAGTATAATTTATTGCAGGTTTATCATTTATAAATATTTGACCACCTTTTTCTTCTAATTTATTTCCTTCATAAACAGTAATTAATCTTCTATAAAAAGGTAATGATTCTTTGTTTAAAGCTACTGTTTTTCCAGCTTCAGGAATATAAATCGAGCCATAATTATCTTGACTCCAATTTTGATTGTGCGGGAAGATACCTTTGTCATTCTTGTTGATAATTCGTTCAACATTTTTTACTCTTGTATCTTTTTTTAATTTGTTAAAATTGTCAACAGTAATATTAGCTATGATTTTATCATTGTATAATTCTAACTTTAATTTGTCAAAAACATTTTGGGTTACTCCGCCATATACTGTAACAAATTCTGAATTATCTCTACTACTAAATTCTTTTAATTGTATCTCGTTTGGATTTTCATTGCAGAACTTTTTAAAATCGGGACTATCCCAATATTCCTTTTTTATTTTAAATACATCACCATAAATCTCGGTAATATCAAACTCTTTTTTAAATGACTCTTGTAGGTTTTCAATTAATGAAAGTTTACAAACATATTGGAGTTTGGTTCTTTCTGAATAAGTTTGTTTTTTATTGTCAATATAAACATCACCATTTTTGATAGATAGATTATCCCCCGGCAAACCTACACATCGTTTAACGTAGTTTGATCTCTTATCAAGAGGTTTGTCTATATGTCTTCCTGATGGGTCTCGAAACATATAAACAGTATCTACTGGCCAGTTGAAAACGACAATATCATTTCGTTTGATGGCTTGTAATCCTGGGAATCTAAATGATGGTAATTGCGGCAAACTAAGGTAAGATTTCATTCCAGTTAACGGAATACTATCGTGAACCATTGGTAAGGCAATAGCTGTTTTTGGTGTTCTTGCTCCGTAATGAAATTTACTTACAAATAAGAAATCACCAACTAATAAAGATTTTTCTAACGATGAAGTTGGTATATTAAACGGTTGTAACACATAACTGTGAACCATTGTTGCAACTACAATAGCAAACAATAAAGAGCTTACAGTATCACCAGTTTTTGTAGTAGCGACTAAACTTCTGTCGCGTTTGTAAGTTACCTCTTCAAAATAGTTAATATAATAAATATAAAAACCAAGTGTAACTACGCCAAGAATAGTGTCTTTAGTCGTGTTTTTACCAAAACTTCTTAACGTTTCTACCCAAACCACAATAAACATAATTAGGTTTACAACGGGTACAAATAATAAGGCTGTCCACCATGTTGGACGGTTTATAATTTTCATTAAAACTATAGAGTTATACACGGGAATTGCTGCTTCCCATGATTTTCTACCTGCTTTTTCGTATAATTTCCATGTTCCTAAATAATGTACTATTTGAAGTGCTAGGAAAAATATAAACCATTGTAATATTGACATAATCTGTTGATTTGGTTATTCGTTTATTTGTTTATTTGAAATCTAAGAAGTCTAAAAATCTAACGACCTAGATTCAAGACATCTTTCATTGTAAAAACTCCTTTTTTATTCACAAGCCATTCGGCAGCGATAACTGATCCAAGCGCAAAACCTTCACGGTTATGAGCGGTATGCTTTATTTCTATTTGATCGACAGTCGAATCATAAAAAACGCTGTGTGTTCCTGGTACATTTTCTATTCGTTTAGCATCAATATGAATCTGATTTTCGGTAGGATTTTCTAAAGCCCAACTTGTATAATCAGAATTTTCTATAATTCCTTTTGCTAAGGAAATGGCTGTTCCGCTTGGCGCATCTAGTTTTTGTGTGTGATGAATTTCTTCCATCGAAACTTTGTATTGTTTTAAATTTGACATCATTTTTGCCAAGTAATTATTCAATTCAAAGAAGATATTTACACCCAAACTAAAATTTGAACCGTATATAAAACCTCCATTTTTGGACTCGCAAAGCGAAACCATTTCGTTATAATGTTCTAGCCAACCTGTGGTGCCGCATACTACTGGTACATTAGTATCAAAACATTGTTTTATGTTACAAACAGCACTGTCTGGAATGCTAAAATCGATGGCAACATCAGCGTTTTCAAGGCCTTCATAGGTAGAAGTACT
The DNA here is from genome assembly GCF_900111965.1 of Flavobacterium swingsii. Taxonomy (GTDB): domain Bacteria; phylum Bacteroidota; class Bacteroidia; order Flavobacteriales; family Flavobacteriaceae; genus Flavobacterium; species Flavobacterium swingsii. The sequence goes on from NZ_FOJT01000005.1 coordinate 253,536, forward strand.
CGATTTTCTTAACACGATTTCGTGACCACGTTCTAAAGCAATTTTTTCAATTACTTTTCCCATTTTCCCATATCCTAAAAGCGCAATTTTCATTATTTTTTACTTTTAAATTTTTCTGCAATAGCTAAAATAAGTAAACCTGAAGTTAGACCTATTACAAAAATAGATAGGAATTCGATGCTACGAATATCTTCCGTTCCTTTCATTCTCGAATAATTACCAATAGATAATATTAGTAATATGGCCATGATAGGTAGTCTTCTTTTTCCCATTCTTCTAAAAATTATAATTTAAAGTTACACCTAAATTCTGAGTATAATCGGTGTCACTTTTGTAAATATCTGGTCTAACAGTCAATTTTCCATTTACATTAAATTGGCGTAAATGACCGTCAACATTAGCATCAACAATATTTAAAATATACAAAGCGACAGTTACAAGCAAAGACAAATCTTTTTGACGTTGAAATTGTCTCTGCGCATCAATTAGTTTAGCTTCGCTTAAATAGACACCTCCAGTGTTTTGATTATTATATGCATCGGTGCTTTGTGTACCCAAAAGTAATCGCTCTTTGTAGGCATCGCGATATTCGTTGTATTTTTTTTTATTCCAAGTATAAGCATAAATTCCTGTTCCAATAGCAGCAACAACAATAGGGACTTTCCAGTATTTTTTGTTGTATGCTTGTCCTAATCCGGGTAAAAGTGCCGAATAAAAAGCAGCTTTGGCAGGTGCTAACGGGTTAATTTTTGTTGTTGTAGTGTCTAAAGCAATTAGTTTTAAATCGTCTTGGCTAAATCCAGAAAAATTCCCGAAAACAGCAACAAAAAACACTATGTAAAACCAGTTTTTCACTAACCTTTTATTAGTTTGATAATTCTGTTAAAATCTTCTTCAGAATGAAATGGAATCGTAATTTTTCCTTTTCCATTTCCAGCTACTTTTACATCTACTTTAGTACCAAAATAATCATTAAATGATTTTTTTTCAGATTCATTTATGTCGAAAGAAGTTGATTTTGTTGCCGAAGCCGATTTTGGTTTTAAACTTTCATGATAATTTTTTACCAAAGCTTCCGTTTCACGAACTGAAAGATTTTGGCTAACTATTTTTTGGTAAATATCAGTTTGAACATCATGATTTTCGACATTTATAATCGCACGACCATGTCCCATAGAAATGAATCCGTCACGAATCCCTGATTGAATAATTGGATCTAATTTTAATAAACGCAAATAATTAGCAACTGTCGAACGTTTTTTTCCAACACGATCACTCATTTGCTCTTGTGTAAGTTGAATTTCGTCGATTAATCTTTGGTAAGACAATGCGATTTCGATTGGATCTAAGTCATGACGTTGAATATTTTCGACCAAAGCCATTGTCAATGATTCATTATCATCGGCTAATCTGATATATGCGGGAACAGTTGTTAAACCTACAATTTTTGAAGCACGCAAACGACGTTCTCCCGAAATTAATTGGTATTTGTTAAACTCAGTTTTACGAACGGTAATAGGTTGAATTACACCTAATTCTCTAATAGAAGTGGCTAATTCTTGTAAAGAATCTTCGTTAAAATTTGTTCTTGGTTGAAACGGATTTATCTCGATAAGTTCTAATTCTAACTCGATTATATTTCCAACAACTTTATCTGCGTTTTTATCTTTTACAGACGTAATATCATTTTCTGGATCTTTCAGCAAAGCCGATAATCCTCTTCCCATTGCCTGTTTTTTTACTGCTTGTGCCATATTAATTAGCTATTTTTTTTAATAATTTCGTGAGCCAAACTCAAATAATTTGCAGCTCCTTTGCTTGTTGCATCATAGTTTATAATGCTTTCGCCATAACTTGGTGCTTCACTCAACTTGGTATTTCTCTGGATTATAGTTTCAAAAACCATGTTGTTAAAGTGTTTTTGAACTTCCTCAACCACCTGATTAGATAATCGAAGGCGAGAATCATACATCGTTAGTAACAAACCTTCAATATCTAATTCCGGATTGTGTATTTTTTGAACACTTTTTATCGTGTTTAATAATTTACCCAAACCTTCCAAAGCAAAATATTCACACTGAATAGGAATCACCACCGAATCTGCCGATGTTAAAGCATTCAAAGTTAATAAACCCAATGATGGCGCACAATCTATAATAATATAATCGTATTTATCTTTAACCGAAGCCAAGGCTTGTTTAAGCATATATTCTCTATTTTCCTTGTCGACCAATTCGATTTCGATGGCAACTAAGTCAATATGAGCAGGAATTACATCTACATTTGGTGCCGAACTTTTTACAATCGCTTCTTCGGGCGTATTGCTGTGTTCTAGGATTTGGTAAGTCCCAATTTCGACATTATCTACATCAATTCCCAACCCGGAACTAGCATTTGCCTGCGGATCAGCGTCAATTAATAAGACTTTTTGTTCTAAAACACCTAGAGATGCTGCTAAGTTTATAGATGTTGTGGTTTTTCCAACACCACCTTTTTGATTAGCAATTGCAATGATTTTACCCATTTTATTTTTAAAATTTTGAGTCGTAAAAATACAATTTTTTATGAGTTTAGGAAATCTTATTTGTTAACAAAATTGCAAAGTTTGTGGATTGTTGTTTTTAGGAGCTTTTTCCAGCTTTCCACTTCAATCTTTTGCTTTCTAAAGAAAAAAGCAAAAGGATTTCCGTTGCAATCTGGGCTAAAAAAAAGAGACCTTTTTGGGATCTCTTTTTTTAATTTATGATATTATTTATTTTTTCTTTGCTTTAATCATCATTTCTAACATATCCCACATTTCCTTCGGAATTGCAGATAAATCGTTAAATTGTCCAGCACCTTGCAACCATTCACCACCATCTATAGTTACTACTTCACCATTTATGTAGGCTGAAAAATCAGAAACTAAATAAGCCGCTAAATTAGCTAATTCTTGATGTTCACCATTGCGTCGCAACGGAACTCTCTTCGAAGTATCAAACTTTTCGGCAAGATCTCCAGGCAATAATCTGTCCCAAGCACCTTTTGTAGGAAATGGTCCAGGCGCAATAGCGTTCATACGGATTCCGTATTTTGCCCATTCTACAGCTAAACTTCTAGTCATGGCAAGAACACCAGCTTTTGCCGTAGCACTTGGTACTACATAAGCAGAACCTGTCCAAGCATAAGTAGTCACAATATTTAAAACATTACAATTTGTTTGTTTGGTATCTATCCAATGTTTTCCAAAAGCCAATGTACAATTTTTTGAACCTTTTAGCACGATATCTATTACGGTATCAAAAGCATTTGCTGATAATCTTTCGGTAGGAGAAATAAAGTTTCCTGCAGCATTGTTTAATAACACATCTACTCGACCAAAAGTTTTTAGAACTTCCGCCAACATAGCTTCTACTTGGTCATAATTACGCACATCACATTGCAACGGCAAACATGTTCCACCTGTTTCAGTTTCTAATTCTTTGGCTGTATTTTGCAGTTTTTCTAAGTCACGAGAAGTAATAGCTACTTTTGCACCCAATTCTAGAAAATATTTTGTCATGGCTTTACCCAAGCCACTTCCGCCACCAGTTACTACAATTACTTTGTCTGAAAGCGCATTATCACGAAGCATTTTTGCTGAAAAATTCATAGTTTTTTATTTTTGATTTTCAAATGTAGTAATAATATTTATTATGCATGCATAGTAAGTAAAAAAAATATGGTTGGTAATCGAAAAATTGAATCTACAGATGTCCGAGAGGTTTTGGGTTGGCATCTAATAATTTTTTGAATCTTATCCTTTGAGTTTTACTAACGCATTTCTATGTTTAATCAAATCCTCTCTAATTTTTTTAAATGAATCCTCGTCAAATTCGAAATGTTCTTCCCCAATTAATGCTTTTAAAACTTCTTTGCCACCGTCTTTGACTAGAACTTGTGAATGGGCAAATTTGTTTCTTACATCAATTACTTCATCAAAATATGTTGAATTCTTTTCAATAAATTCTGGTATAAAAATTTTATAATCAGTGTTTTTCTTTAAAATTCCTCTTAACATTTGCCACTTTTTTGCAGCATCAATATGTGGTAGAATTGAAGTTAATCCATCAGATTTATATAATTCATCAATTTTATCTTTTCTTTTTTCAAGGTTATTTACAATTTCTTTTTCAATAAATTTCTTTAAATCAAATTTTTCAATAAATGGAGATTGTGTGTAAGTTATTAAATGTTCTTCAATTAAAGCATCAAGTTCCGAAGTTTCACCTACAATAAGACCACGCATTGAATTAATTTCTTCAATTTTCTTTATTGTTGTTTTAAAAACCTTTTCAAATTTATCTTCAAGTTCTTTTCTATCTGAATGGTAAACTCCTTCAAATAGATGTTCTCTAATTGAATCAACAATTGATTGTTTGTCACTTGAATAAAAAATAATATCAGTAAAAATGTTGCTATTACGTACATGGTCAATAATATTATCACCATCTGCTGAATTTCTTAATTTGAAATCAATTAGAAATATATCAAATTTTTTTAGACCAGAATCAACTATTTGATTTACTACTCCATCTAGGCTTTTTCTTCTTTCAATAATTGGATTAAAACCATAATCAATTATTGTTTCGCTAAATAATTCCGAGGTAGTTTTAAACCAGGAGTCGTCATCTTCAACCCATAAAACGTAGTAATTTAATTTCATTTTTTGAAAGTTATTATTAATTCAAATCCATTTGAATAATCAGGATTATATTCTATTGTTGCATTAAGGTCATTCTCTAATATTCTTTTTACATGGCTTAATCCAAGACCAGCTCCTTTTGTTGATGTTATTCCTTCCTCAAAAATTAGTTCTTTTGCAATTGAATTATCTAATTGTTTTCCTAAATCTTTAATAGATAAGAGAAGATTTTCATTTACTTTTTCAAAACCAAATATTACTTTTGAAGCACCTTTCTTCTTTGAATTATTTAAAATATTGTCTAGAACGACAGATAATTCTATTGGTTGGAATTCTTTCTCAAATTTTAATTTATTGTCAGAAAACTCGTATTTCATTTCTTTATGCAATGAGCCATAAATATTTTTCACATAATTTTCAATATAATCAACTACATTTTCTGTAGTTGATAACCTAGCTTGAAGAAACCCAGATTTAGTAGTAAACTTTGTTAAGGTATTTATTTTTTCGTTAACTAGACTAATTTCTTGTATGAACTGAAAAAATTCCTTTTTATCAATTGAACCTTTTTTGTCAGTTTTTCTTTTAATAAGTTGAATTTTTTTTGAAATATCATCAGAATATACACCTATAATATGATTAGAATCTCGCAAATCTTTATATGTAATAGTTTCAGACGATCTAAATCTGTCTAACTGTATTTTTCTGTTTTCAGCTTTTTGCTCGGCTTCTTTACGTTTTATTTCTTCTTCACGTCTTTTTAAATCATTTTCCTTTGCTTCAAATTCGGCTTTTATTCTCTTTTCTTCTTCTTCTTTTTGTTTTTGTTCAGCTTCTTCTCTTTTATATTTTTCTATTTCAGCTTGTTTTTCAGCTTCAACTCGCTTTTTTCTTTCTTCCTCTTCACGCTTTTCTGCATCTTCTTTTTCTTTAAGAATCTTATTGAAATTATCTTCTGTTAATCTGATTTGATTAAATAGATCACTATCATTTGTTTTTTCAGCTATTTTTTCTAAATCTGATATAAATTTAGGTTGAATAATATCAAGTTTTTCGTTAACAAGATTAACTAAATCTGTATTGTAACCAATTATTTTAATATTCTTATCATCAGTTAAAGCTCTAATTAAATTGACAAAATCAATTTTACTTCCTAAATTATTTAGAGCGTCTTCAAATAGGTCTTTGTCTTTATCACTTGAAAGTTTTTCTCTGAAATCAGAAGCAATATTTGTATCTAAAAAATAATTTTTTCTAATGAAACCTTCACCCCATAAAACTCCAACAACATATCTCTCAAGTCTAAGAAAAGCTTTCTCTTTAAATATTTCGAATAATATTTTTTTTCCAGCAGATTCGACTAATCCACCGTCTCTACTTGAAACTTCTTTAAATTCATTAAAGTCTTCAGTGATTAAATCAACTTTTCCAAATAATTCACGTGTTCCTAAAAAACGATTATAACCTTGTTGTTTTCGTCTATCTATTTCCCAGCTATCATCTCCTGGATTGCCATAAGGTTGAACTCTAAATCCATTCTTAAATAAAAAGACATTACCGTAATTTACAGGTTCAATATCCATTAATTTACCAAAATTTATTTTAGCACTTCTATTTAAAAAATATAAGTTAATTTCTAAATCATCAATTAATGAGGAATAGTTGTTAGGCTCTTCAATGTGATAAATTAGAGTACCTCTATCAATAATTTTGGTAGTAATTATTTCATTTTTTAATCTTAAATCAATCTGGGTTGTTTTTAAATCAAGAACTTTTAAAATACTGTTATCGACAACTCCGTTTATTTTGAGATTATTAGTTGAATTATTGTCAATTTCTATAAAATCTTTTGCCTCAATTTCAACTGTAAAACTATTTTCTTTTGAAAATGGGTTTATAAGTTTTTCTAAAGATCTTCTTAGTTCGCTGAGTTTTTTTAAATCCCACAAAGAATTTAAATCTTGGATTTTTAAAATTGTACCGTGTTTTTTATTCTTTGAAAAAAAAACATTATTCTCAATTCTTTCAAATGGAATTTGGATTGAATCAAAACTTTGTTGTGCATCTTTCTCAAACGCATTCCAATCTACATCTACTTTGTAAGTTTCATTTATATCAACTTTTGTTGTTATAAGTTCTAATTTTCCACCTAATCTGTCACAAGAAAAACGACCTACGCCTTTAGCACCTGCAAAAAACCTTCTAGATTTTAAATTATTTAGATGAGAATCTTTTTTTAAATCGTCATCTTCAGTTTTATCTTTTTTAGCAGAATAAGCAACAGCAAACCATTTTTTTTCTAAATCTTGTTTAGACATTCCTTTCCCATTATCCGCAATAATAATTTCATCTTTATTGAAAATTATCTTTACATAATCTGCATGAGCATCATAAGAATTTTTAACAAGTTCATAAATAGCAATAAAGTCATCAGTAATTAAATCTCTACCGATGATATTTTTCATTCCAGTTTTTATATCAAAACTTAATAAGCCTTTATCCATTTATAGAAGTTGTTTTAGAATCAATCCACTTTGTTCGCTAAAAAGTGGAGGTATTGCATTACCAATTTGTGTGTATCTTGGCACTTCTTGTGTTCTTAATTTTCCACCTGTTGTATATTTTCCTTGAAATTTGTACCAATCAGGAAAAGATTGAATTCTTGCGTATTCTCTAACGGTTAAAATTCTTGGCTCGAAATAATGTATATAATCGTCTGGTAGCGTTGTAATTGTTGGGGTTTTATCTATACTATTCAAAGGAATAACTGTGCGTTTTTTAATACTATATTTCTCTTGAATTGATTTGCTTATGTTTAAATTTCGTCTGTCTTTGGTTTCTTCAAGTATATTTTTAAATCTTTCGGTAATTATTGAAGAATGTTTTGGAAAACGATGACTGTCGGCAATTGTGTTTTTAACTCCTAAACGCATTAATTTTTGGTAATTTCCTTTTTCTTTTCCATAAATACCAGATTGAAAACTTGGATATTCAGGAGTTTCTTCCAATCCGTTTTTCTTGAATAAATCAGAAATTGCGTCTTGAAGATTCGTATTTGTGTTTAATCCTTTTTCTTTTAGAAAATCAAATTTATTGTTTTCTAAGGAATTGAAAAAAGCTTCTGCTTTTTCTTGCGTAGCATTTTTTAAAGTTTTCTTAATTCCTATAAGAATAAAACGAGTTCTTTTTTGAGGAACTCCATAATCTCCAAAATTCACCAATTGTCCTTTTACATAATATCCTGCTTCATCAAGTTTTTGAGTAACTTGAGAGGAATAAGCAACTCCTTTTTCTTTATTTTTTTTAAATTCCATTGTAAAACCTTTTACATTTTCGAAGAAAATAATTTTTGGTTCTACAATTTTTACAAAATTAATATAAGAATTAATTAAGTCATTTCTTAAATCATATTCATTACGTTTTCCCGCCATAGAAAAACCTTGACAAGGTGGTCCTCCCGCTATCATTGTCACTTTTCCTTTTAGTTTTTCAAGTTGAAATTCGTATTTTTTTAAAACTTCATTTATTTCATGAGGTTTCTGAGGTAACCATTGAGGCCAATTGAAATGGTCTTTTTGATTTATTAAATTATATTCAAGTGTTTTAAATGCATCTGGACTTTTTTCAATAGCGAAAAGACCTTTCCACCCAGACTGATGTAAACCTAATGAAAGTCCACCACAGCCAGCAAATAAATCGATGTAAGTTAATTTTTTCGACATAAAAAATGTTTATTAGCAAAAGTATTGATAAAAATTTTCTTTAATACAAGAAAAATAGAAATATAATAATTTTTTTTAAATTCATTTTATAAAAAAAAACACCAACTTTTCAGTCAGTGTTTTAGAATATAATGAGATTGCTTCGCCAGTTCGAGCAAAGCTCTCGTGCCTTCCTTCGTCAGAATGACAAGATTATAGTTAATCTGCTAATAAAACTTCTAATATGCTAATTGCAGCTTCACTAATTTTTGTACCAGGGCCAAAAACGGCAACTGCTCCAGCATCAAATAAATATTGGTAATCTTGCGCGGGAATTACACCACCTACAATCACCATAATGTCTTCACGGCCGTATTTTTTTAGTTCTTCAATAACTTGTGGTACTAATGTTTTGTGTCCTGCAGCAAGTGAGGAAACTCCAAGAATATGTACATCGTTTTCTACGGCTTGTTTGGCAGCTTCGGCAGGAGTCTGGAATAAAGGACCTATATCGACATCAAAACCAACATCGGCATAACCTGTGGCTACTACTTTTGCGCCACGATCGTGTCCATCTTGTCCCATTTTTGCAATCATGATTCTAGGACGACGACCTTCTTTTTTCGCGAATTCGTCGGCTAGTTGTTTTGCTTTTTCAAAACTTTTGTCGTCTTTTATTTCTTTACTATACACGCCACTAAATGTTTTAATTTGTGCTTTGTATCGTCCGAAAACGGTTTCTAATGCATCCGAAATTTCGCCTAAAGTGGTTCTGTTTCTAGCAGCTTCTACCGCTATTTCTAGCAAATTACCTTCGCCAGTTTGTGCACAAAGTGTTAGTTTTTTGAGTGAATTCTGAACTTTTTCGTTATCACGAGTTGCTTTTATTCTATCTAATTGTTCAAGTTGTTGCTTGCGAACCATCTGATTGTCTACATCGAGAATATGCAACGGGTCTTCTTTTTCTAATCGGTATTTGTTTACACCAACAATGATGTCTTGACTAGAATCGATGCGTGCTTGTTTTCTGGCTGCGGCTTCTTCGATACGCAATTTAGGAATTCCAGCTTCGATGGCTTTTGTCATTCCACCTAATTCTTCAACTTCTTCGATGAGCGCCCAAGCTTTGTCGGCAATTTCATTGGTTAAACTTTCTACATAATAACTCCCAGCCCAAGGATCGACAGTTTTACAGATTTTTGTTTCTTCTTGTATGTATATTTGAGTATTTCTGGCAATTCGTGCCGAAAAATCTGTTGGTAAAGCAATGGCTTCGTCAAGTGCGTTGGTGTGTAAAGACTGTGTTCCGCCAAAGGCTGCCGCCATGGCTTCTACAGTGGTTCTCGCCACATTATTAAAAGGATCTTGCTCAGTCAAACTCCAGCCTGATGTTTGGCAATGTGTTCTTAATGCCAATGATTTATCGTCTTTTGGTTCAAATTGTTTAACTAATTTTGCCCAAATCATTCTTCCTGCACGCATTTTTGCAATCTCCATAAAATGGTTCATTCCAATAGCCCAGAAAAAAGATAGGCGAGGAGCGAACTCATCGATTTTCATTCCTGTTGCCAGTCCAGTTCTAATATATTCCAAACCGTCAGCAAGTGTATAAGCTAATTCAATATCGGCAGTAGCTCCCGCTTCTTGCATATGATAACCTGAAATAGATATTGAGTTGAATTTCGGCATTTTTTTGCTCGTAAATTCAAAAATATCTGCAATGATTTTCATAGAAGGAGTTGGTGGATATATGTAAGTATTTCGCACCATAAATTCCTTTAGAATATCATTTTGAATCGTTCCCGAAAGCAATTCAGGTTTTACACCTTGTTCTTCGGCAGCGACGATATAAAAAGCCATAATGGGTAAAACGGCTCCGTTCATTGTCATAGAAACCGACATTTCGTCGAGTGGAATCTGGTCGAATAATACTTTCATATCTTCTACCGAATCTATGGCAACGCCTGCTTTTCCTACATCGCCAACGACACGTTCGTGATCGGAATCGTAACCTCTGTGTGTTGGTAAATCGAAAGCGATTGAAAGTCCTTTTTGTCCTGCGGCTAAATTTCGTCTATAAAAAGCATTGCTTTCTTCGGCGGTCGAAAATCCTGCATATTGGCGAATGGTCCAAGGTCGGCGGACGTACATGGTTGCGTATGGTCCGCGTAAATTTGGCGCAAAGCCAGCTCCAAAATCAAGATGTTCGAGATTGTTGGTGTCTTGTGCGGAATAATCAGATTTTACTTCAATTCCTTCGGCTGTTAGATAGCTTTTACCTTTTGCTTCTTGGTTTTTGGTTTCTACCTTTTCTAATGAAATATGTTGAACGTTTTTACGCATTACTTTATTCAATTATTTTGAATGTGCTTCGTTGTTTAATATAGGTTTTGTTGCCATTACCAATGAGCCCGCCAACAACTGTTGTTCCGGCTCCTGCGGCAAATAATGAAAAAGCAGTTCCGTTTCCGAAAGCGGCTGCAACACCAGATCCTGCTACTAATCCTATTCCTGTTCCTAAAATAATATTTTTTAGGGTTCTTCCTTTTTTAGGAAAATATTTAATACTGTTGATGTTATCAATTGGCACAGGAACTCCATTTACAGCAATGCTTTCGGCATTTTCGAAAGTTAGAGTTCCAACTAATTTTTGTCTTTTTACAGTAGTAACTTTTACACGTTGTGATTCTTCAAAAAGAATAGATTTCCCAGTTTGGTTATTGGTTACTTCTAATTTTTTTGTTTGAGAAAATGTATGTAGTGATACAAATAGTAAGATAAATGATAGGATCGTTTTCATGAGTTTTATTTTTCGGTTTCTAATCTTTCTTGTTCCATTTTTTCTGCCAATCGTTTTTCAATAATTGGTGTGATTAATGTTTTTCTTGGTTTTATTTTTACAAAAGGAAATAATTCTAAATCATGACTCATTTTGTCATTTTTGTTTGGATATTTATTCGTCCCCAAAAGAACTTCTTTACCAGAATCGAATAATTCTTGTTCTTTTTGAGCGCTTTCTTGGATTTTTTTCTGAATATTTCCTTCTTTCAATTGTTTTAAGAATCCGCCATTTGCTTCAATTTCTTTGAATAAAAGTAATGATTTTTCGGCAAGTTGTGCTGTTAAATTTTCTATATAATAAGTTCCGTCGGCCGGATTGTTTACAATATCAAAATAACTTTCCTTTTTTAATATTAACAATTGATTGCGAGAAATCCTGTCGCCAAATTCATTGTCCTTGTGGTAAATAGCATCGTAAGCTAAATTTGCAACGGCATTTGCACCGCCCAAAATAGCACTCATACATTCGGTTGTAGTACGCAACATATTCGTGTTATAATCGTATAATGTTTTGTTGCGTTTTGTTGGTGTTGCAATAATATGACAATCGAAATCGTGATTATATTCTTTTGCTAACGTATTAAAAAGCAATCGTAAAGCTCTTAATTTTGCTATTTCGAAGAAATAATTTGTCCCAACAGAAACTTCGATAGTTATGGGTTGGTTTATGTTTTGAATGTGATTGAAATATTCGTTTGTATGGGCAAGTGTATAAGCCAATTGTTGCACCATATTAGCACCTGCATTTTGATATAATGTGGCATTTATATTGATAAATGATACATTTTTGCATTCTTTTGAAACGGAATTTAAAACTTCGAAATTATCTTTAGTTTCGCTTTCAAACCAGTTTCCGTCGGAAGCGAGTTGGTGAATTGGATCGACCAAGCAATGAATAATTACATTTTTAGACAATGCAATTTCGTTTACTTTTTTGATAAAATTTGTCGAAAGGAATTTTAAGTTTAGATAAACAGGAATTTTATCAAGAGCAATTTCGCATAATAATTTTGTGATGTCTAAATCTTCGTTTTCAATCGTGAAACGTACACTTTCGGCACCACGAGCTATCGAATCATTTGCTTTGCGAATGGATTTTTCGATATCGAAAACAAAAATATTTTGAACTATTTTTGAGTTTGAAGCTTCGGTAATAATATTTGTGGTTTTGTAATCCTCGTCTTTGTGATAAAACGGTTTTACTTTAATTCCTTCTGGACTTTCCCAAACTAACGTATCGTTATAATCTGCACCTTTTAGTTCAAATTGAATTTGTTGTTTCCATTGTTTTGAGGAAAGAGAATCGAAATCGTTGAATAAATTGGTTTCCAAAATGTGTGTAATTTATGGTTGTAAGATTGTCTTTTATCTTTTATCTAAAGTATCTCCTTCAAATTCGATGATGTATATGTCTTCACTATCTTTTTTCATATAGTATTTTTCGCGAGCATATTTTTCTATTTGGGCAGGATTTTTTAGCTTTTTTATTTGGTCTTTGTCTTTTCTTATTTCTTCTTGGTAATACACTTTATTGTCTTCGAGTTCGTTTATTTCTTTGTTAAGAACACGATGGTCTAGATAGGAATAATTGTCTAGAAACAATATCCAAATTACAAAAAACAAGGATACAATGACATACTTATTGAGTATGAATTTGTATAAACTTTTGTCTTTGAATGGATTGTTCATTTTTACTGGTTTTTAGCCCTGATGGAAGCGATATCCTTTTTCTTGCTTCTTTAGCAAGGAAAAGATTTAGCGTACAGCAGGAAATAGCTCCTAAAAATACTAATTATTTATGAAATACGTTGGTTTATTACTGCTCTGACTACATCGATAGCGACGGTGTTGTATTTGTCGTTTGGAATAATAATATCTGCAAAGGCTTTCGTTGGTTCGATAAATTGCTGGTGCATTGGTTTTAGTGTGGTTTGGTATCTGTTTAAAACTTCTTCCATATCACGACCCCGCTCGGCAATGTCACGTTTTAGACGACGGATTAGTCGTTCGTCGGAATCGGCATGAACAAATATTTTTATGTCGAACATTTCGCGAAGTTCGGGATTGGTAAGGATTAGAATGCCTTCGACAATCATTACTTTTCTTGGATGAGTAGAAATGGTATCGTCGGTTCGGTTATGTGTGACAAATGAATAGACAGGTTGGTCTATTATTTTTCCTGCTTTTAAATCTTTAAGATGTGTAACTAAAAGCTCGAAATCGATAGCTCTTGGATGGTCGAAATTTATTTGTGAACGCTCGTCGTAGTTCAGGTTTTGAGTTTCTTTGTAGTAAGAGTCTTGAGAAATAATTCCTACTTCGGTATCTGGTAACTCGTTCATGATTTGATGAACTACGGTTGTTTTTCCTGATCCTGTTCCGCCTGCAATTCCTATAATGAGCATAAGTGTGTCGTTTTGTTGGGCAAAAATAGTTTTTTTGGATTAAATATTCGCAATTTATATTGTCAAAATGGCTTAGTTAATATAATGTGTTTAACCATATAAAAATAAAAAATGGTGGAATAAGTATTAATATGAAGTTGGCGTTTCGTAATAAAGGTTTCTTATTTGCATGTAGTATTAAGGCTTCGATTAATAAAAAAAACATCCATATTAACAGAAAAGCAGCACCTGATAATAGCAAACCTAAACTGTCATTTGTCCCTAAATCTGAAAAAATAGAATATGAAAATAATAATAATATAGCCAATAATGCAGCTCCTATTCTTATTAGTAAGTGTTTTGCAATATTTTGACCTCTATTTTGGTTTGCGTAGTTTTCAGGAGGATTTATTTCCAACAAACCGTATATTTTGTTACTCATCACTACTAGATTTATCGTTTTGTTTTTCATGTAAAACATAAAAAAAATTAAAAATTGCTATTGATGCAGTTAAATCAAGGACGTTGGTTACTATGCTAAAATTATATAAATTTTGAAAAAACCCAAATGATATTATAATATAAAATATTCTGATAAGTATAAGTATTCCTGCGCCAATCATGGCAAATTGTGTTGCTTGCTTCATGTGTAGATTATATTTGTTTTTTATTGTTAGTATGAGTATATTCTTAATTTGTGCTTATAATTAAGATTTGTTATTCATATCTTTTGCTAAACTTGTTGCAAAATAGGCAATAGCAATTCCTCCTATCGAAATGCAAAGCCACATGAACCATGATTGTTGCCAGAATGTTTTATTTGCTGCAATTTCAGAATTGTTTTTAATTTGTTTGGTTTCAATAATTTGAGCTTCTGGTAAATCTGTAGAAATACTGTTTTTAAAGTTTTCTAAATCGTATTGTGGCGTATTTAAGTCTTTATTTCCTGTTGTAATAGTATAATTTTCGTTAGCTTTTAAATCGGTAATTATATAAATCGGAATTTGAAAAAAATGTATGTCAGAAATTGTTAGTGGTTGATTGTCTTGGTTTTCTATTTCTATAAAAAGTTCTTTTTCGAAAATTTGTGAAATATCAAATGTGTTATTTGTTTCAGAATTTAATTCGAAACTAGCAATTTGTTCTTGATAGTTTTCAAATTTATGTTTTACTTTTCGAGTTGCTTTTTTGTAAATTGATACATTTCGTTTGTAAAGTTTTGGATTTGAAACATTAAATGAAATCTGATTTATGATTTGAGAATTATCGAAATTAATTCGAATTTGTGTCTTCTTTTCTGATTTAAGTTCAGTTACAGATTTTGATTCGTAAGGAACGTTAAGTAATGTGTTTTTTGAAGTTTTACTATTAAAAAAACCAACATTTAATATGTTTATTGGAAGTGTTTTTTTGTCGTTGAAATCGATTTTCAGGTATTTATAAAAACAAGTTGGAATAGGAATTGTAGAGAATCCTGATGGAGATTCTTCTGGATAAACAGGTGATAAAGAGGTATTGTTTACTAATCCGAACCATTTTTCGTTATCCATACTTCCGCTAATGCTATATGGTTTTGTAATGTTTGAGTTAGCAATTTCTAATATTACTTCATTGATAGTCGATTTCGGATTTTCGAAAACCAAAACTGTATTTTTGTTTGGAACAACTGTTTTAGAAATGATTTTATACGCTATAAATTGATTTTTATCAGATTGATTGCTTTTGGTTTCAAAATAATAAGGAACTTCATTTTTTTTGCTATCAAAAATTCTAAAATCACTCAAATCATCATTCGATAAGGAACGAAGTTCTGTTGGTAAAACTAGTTTGTGTAAACCATCTTTTCCATCAAATTTTATTTTTGCTGTTGTAATATTATTTTGAGCAAACGATAAATTTGCTATAAATAATAGGATGAAAAATTTATTCATTGTCATCAATTTTGCTTGCTTCTTTAAATTCTTCTGTTTTTACATCATCAATAACCAAAACTTTTATTTTTTGATATACAAACGATATTATCAAAATTAAAACACCTAATAGTATGAATGCAATGATTTTTCCAGTTTCGGAAACATTACTAATATCATACAAAAATAATTTTACGACTGTTAATCCTAGTAATGACAATGCAATTATTCTTAAGGTTTTGTTTTGTTTTTTTATTCCAACGATTAGGAAAATAAAGGCTAAAAATCCCCATAAAATAGGAAAACTAGCTTTCCAGATTCGAGTTCTTGCATCTGAAATGAAATCATCAGAAATCAGAATACGCAAATATTCAATATCAGTTTTGTAATCTGGATACATAGTACTGCTTTTCATATCTTGTACAGTAACTGGCGAATTCATAATTACTAATCCGTGAAGCATTATTTCGCTACTGGCTAAAAATATGATAAAGAAAGCTGCAATCCAGGTAAAAATATTTTTATTAAAGAATTCTGGAATAACTTTATCTTTTTCCATTTTGTATAATTGGTATCCAAAATAAATAATGATTGCTAGCGAAACGTAATGTAAATAAAAAGCAACTCTTTGATGGATTCCGCTGCTAATGTATTGTTCGTGTTCGGAAAAAGCATAGTTTGAGAACCAAAATGTAAAGAAGAAGATGTTTGCAACGGCAATAATTGTTGCAAAATTATAACCAAATTTGGTTTTGTTTTTCAATACAATATAAGACAATGTAGCAAGAAATAATAAGTGGTAAACTATTGGAAATGCAATAGCCGAATCCGGATTCTGAATATAATCGTCAGCTTGATAGCTAACTTCGATAATTCCAACAAAATAGCTAAGAATAATTCCTATTAAGAAAGCAAGTTTTCTGTAATTTTCTGGGTTAAAAGTAAGTCCAAACTGCTTATAACTTTCGGTTTCATTTCTTAATAAATGGTAAACAGCAAACAATGATCCAATTGAAAATAATCCTGTTATGAAAATTGGGTTAATTATAATGTTTAGAATATCATTACCACCATAAATTTTACTCCAATCCATGATTAAGCTAATAAGCATCAAGAAATGCACAATTACCGATGCAAAACGATAACTGGTTGTTTCAGATTTTTGTGCTAACCAAATAAGTAAAACAGCTTCAATAGCCCAAAATAAAGTAATGTAATGTCCGTTAAACTGAATAGGAATTGCGAGCGTTACAAATGTTAATGTAAGACCAATTAGCAAATAAATAGCCGTTTTGTCTAATCCAAATTTCTTGTATAAGAACCAAGCGTATGTTAAGTTTAATAGTGCAATAATTGTAGTAAATAAACCTTTTAATTCGGGGTGATAATTAGATAAAATTACCATTCCAGCACCATAAAATAAGAAAGTGTTTGCCGCTAAAAGGGACAGTTGTATTTTAGTGAAAACACCTTTCGTTTTTATATTATTAATTATGTTTATTAGTATAAATATAAAATAGAAGACAAATCCAAAAAGTAAACCACCAAGATAATGAGGTTTAGGTTCATTTATTTCGGCCGATAACCAACCGCCATACAGAAGTACTGTGAAAATGAAGGCAAGTGTGTTTACTAAACTCCATTTTTTGTGATATGCCAATGCTAAAATTCCGACATTCAAAATGATAATATAACTAAATAATACGACGTAGTTTCCAGAACCAGTACTAATCATAAACGGAACAGCGAAACCACCAATTAAGGAAAGTATAGCAAGTTCTATTCTATTATATGAATATGAAATAAACACACTAAATCCAGTAATAGCTACCATAATTATGAAGGCAACTGTTTGGCTAAATAAATGGTATTCGTGAAAAGCAATACCGATAGTAAAATAAAAGATAGCAATTGCTCCAGCTACAAAAACCGAACTAAATGCGGCATATTGTTGTTTTAATTTATGAGCTATTCCCATGACCAAAGCACCGCTAAGAACACCGATTCCTACACGAGCAGGTTCGTTTATCCAATTTTTATCGATAGCATATTTTACAAAATAACTAATTCCAAGAACAAGAATCAGAATTCCTAATTTGCTAATTAGATTCTCACCAATAAATTTTTCTAAATCAGGATTTTTTTCTTTGAAATTTTCCCAGAATGATTTTTTGGGAGGAACAGGAATGTAAGGTTTTTGTTCTTCTGTTTTTGAAATATTTTTGTCCTCCAACGGAGTAAAAACTATTTCTTTATGTTCTTCTGAAATGATTTCTTCTATGACAGGGACAACTATTGGTTGTTTTACTTCTTCAAAAGTAGTGATAGGCTTTTCTTTTTCGTATATAGGTGTGGTAATAGATTGTGGCGTTTTATCTTGTGTTTTTAGTTGATTTACAAGTTTGTTTAGCTCTTTAAACTTTTCATCTATTTTGTCAAATCTTGATTTTATAGTATTAGAAATAACAAATAAAAAAACGAGAGCAAGAACAAGTAAGAATATTTCCATAGTATAATTATAAAACATTATGATTTGTAAATATAATAACATTTATGTAATTAGCTATGTAAAATAACTTTGGTTGTTTTTTTAACAAAAAAAAAGTCTTTTCAAATAAATGAAAAGACTTTTGTCGGGGTGGCAGGATTCGAACCTGCGGCCTCCTGCTCCCAAAGCAGGCGCGATAACCGGGCTACGCTACACCCCGTGTAAGCGAGTGCAAATATAAGGTTTAATTTTAGTTTTCAAAATAAAATAGCGAAATAAATATTTTATTTTATTGGTTCGAATTTGATTCGATATTTTTTATAACTTTCATTCATTAAAACTAGTATCTTTGAAATTAAAAATTATAATGCAACTCAAGAAGTTATTCTTTATTTTAATAATCTTCCTTTCGTTTTCTGTGAAAGCAAATTTTATTTTGCTTCCCATGGATGAGATCTCGCAAAAAAACCATCTCAAAGCCTACGGAATTACTTATTGGGCTTTAGATAAACAATATAAGGCAAGTTGGTTGCTTAATTATCGTGGTGGTTCTTTTTTGTTGCCAGATGTTTCAGAAATTAGAAAAGAATGCCAAATACGTGGCGTGAGTTTCGAAGTGCTTTCTGATGCTGAAACCAATAATATACTTGCAGATATTTCTTCTCCATCACAAAACATGGAAACTGTTGTGCTCGAAAAAGCGCCTAAAGTTGCGGTATATTCGCCTCCAGGCAAGCAACCTTGGGACGATGCAGTAACTATGGTTTTAACTTATGCTGAAATTCCGTTTACTAGAATTTATGATGAGGAAGTATTAAGTGATCAATTAATTTTGTACGATTGGTTGCATTTGCATCACGAAGATTTTACAGGACAATACGGTAAATTTTTTGGAGCTTATAGAACAGCGCCTTGGTACATTCAACAAAAACAAGAAGCAGAAGCATTGGCAAAAAAACTAGGTTATAACAAAGTTTCGGAAGAAAAAGGAGCGGTTGCCAGAAAAATTCGAGATTTCGTTATTGGTGGCGGATTTATGTTTGCCATGTGTTCTGCTACCGATAGTTTCGATATAGCATTAGCTGCCGAAGGAGTAGATATTTGTGAACCTATGTTTGATGGTGATGGAAGTGAAGCCAATTACCAATCGAAAATTGATTATTCAAAAGCATTTGCGTTCAAAGATTTTATCTTAGACAGAAAACCCGAGCATTATGAGTTTTCGAATATTGATATGACCGAAAAAAGACAAGTGCCTTTCGAAAAAGATTATTTTACGCTCATGGAATTTTCGGCAAAATGGGACGTTATTCCAAGTATGTTATGTCAAAATCATACTTCGTTAGTCAAAGGATTTATGGGGCAAACCACCTCTTTTGATAGACAATTAATAAAAACAAACATTCTTGTTTTAGGCGAAAACCAAATAAATGAAGAAGCGCGTTATATTCATGGTCAAAAAGGGAAAGGTTTTTTTACATTTTATGGAGGTCATGATCCTGAAGATTTTCAGCATCGAGTAGGCGATGAACCTACGGTTTTAGATTTGCATCCCAATTCGCCAGGTTTCCGACTAATTCTGAATAATATATTGTTTCCAGCTGCGAGAAAGAAAAAGCAGAAAACGTAATATTTGTAGCAGAATATTTATCGTTTCTTTCAACATTTTTCCCGCTATTCGCTGCAATCTTTTGCTCTTGTTCTCGATACTCCTCGCAAAAAAAGCGAGGAACTCGAACTGACGAGCAAAAGGATTTCCACTACTATCGGGGCTACTATTTAATATTTTGAATTTCTTTCATAATTTTTAAAAAAAAAAACTAAAATCAGTATGAATTACGAGCAAATTCTAAAAGAAATATACCAAGAATCAAAATCATTGCCAACTTTTGGAAATGTTTCCACATCAATACCTGAATTAGCAAAAATCGATGGAAATAAGTTTGGAATTCATCTTACAACTATTAACCATCAAGATTTTGGAATAGGTGATAGTGGCGAAAAATTTTCTATACAATCGGTTTCAAAAGCATTAACAGTTGCTTTGGCATTTTCGTTTTTAGATGAAAAAGTTTGGGAACGAGTAGGAGTAGAGCCTTCGGGAAGCGCATTCAATTCATTGGTTCAATTAGAATACGAAAAAGGTATTCCTCGAAATCCATTTATAAACGCTGGAGCTTTGGTTATTGCAGATATGTTGGTTTCTAATCTTGAAAATCCAAAAGAAGATTTCTTGAAATTTATCAGAAAAATTTCTGGTTGCCAAGCCATCAATTATAATCTAAAAGTAGCCAAATCGGAAAAAGAAACGGGTTTTAGAAACGCTGCTTTAGCTAACTTTCTCAAATCTTTCGGGAACATAAATAACAATGTCGAAACGGTTCTCGATTTCTATTTCCACCAATGTTCCTTAGAAATGACTTGCAAAGAATTAGCGCATTCATTTTTCTTTTTTGCAAATGAAGGAAAATCTATTTCGGGAGAACAAATTTTAACTAAAAGCCAAGTAAAACGTTTAAATGCTCTCATGCAAACTTGTGGGTTTTATGATGAATCTGGTGAGTTTACCTATAAAGTTGGCTTGCCAGGAAAAAGCGGAATAGGTGGTGGAATTGCAGCTTTATTTCCTAAAAATTTTGTGGTTGCCACTTGGTCACCACGACTCAACGAAAAAGGAAATTCCGAACTAGGAATGAACGCTTTAGAATTGTTGACCACAAAGACTGGAATGTCTATTTTCTAATATAAAAAAAGCCAATCAATTAAGATTGGCTTTTTTTATGTTTTTGAATTACTTGTTATTCTCTATTACATAATCCAACACTTTTTTCATTAAATGTACTCTGTCTTTGCCTTGTACATTGTGTTTGTGCATTGGATAAGGGAAGAAATCTACTTGTTTCTCAGCTTCTACAAACTTTTTAACTAAAGCAAAATTGTGTTGCATTACAACAGTATCATCACTTGTTCCGTGAATTAAAAGTAATTTTCCTTTCAAGTTTTTTACATAATTTAATGTGCTTGCTTCGTCGAAGCCTTTTTGGTTTTCAGCTGGTGTGTCCATATAACGCTCACCGTACATGATTTCGTACCATTTCCAATCGGTTACTGGTCCGCCGGCAACTCCAACTTTAAAAGTGTCTGGTTTGCGAAGCATTAATGAAGTTGTCATGAATCCGCCAAAACTCCAACCGTGAACTGCTAATCTATTTGCATCTACATAAGGTAAAGATTTCAAGTAATCGACACCTTTTAGTTGGTCGTCCATTTCGTTTACGCCCAATCTTCCGTGAATTACACTTTCGAAAGCAACGCCACGATTGTCTGAACCACGATTGTCGACTGTAAATACTAAATAACCTTGTTCGGCCATCCAGTGCATCCATAAATTAGCGCCATCTAGATAAGAATTCGTAATTAATTGAGCGTGTGGTCCTCCGTAAACATATACTAAAACTGGATATTTTTTTGAAGCATCAAAGTTACTTGGTTTGATTAAACGGGTAAATAAATCGGTAGTTCCGTCAGCAGATTTGATAGTCTTTACTTCCGAAGTTCCTATTTCGTAACCGTCGTATTTGTTTTTGCTTTCTAATAAAGTTATTGCTTTTAACTTTTTGTCATACAACAATGATTTACTTGGTGTTGTGTGGTTCGAATATTCATCGAAAAAGTAACTTCCGTCAAAATTCGGAACACAATTATGTACACCTAAATCTTTGGTAATTAAGGTTTGTTTTCCTTTTAAATCTACTTTATAAGCCAACATATTAGTTCCGTTTTCTCCAGTAGCTTTGAAATAAATTTCGCTTCCAGCAGCATTTGAACTAATGATTTCTCTTAATGGAAATTTATTAGCTGTTAGTTGTTTGACTATTTTTCCTTCGATAGAATAATAATAAAGATTGTTGAAACCGTCTTTTTCAGAAATCCAAACAAAATTATTCAATTTGCTATTTGGGAAATAAGCATCATGTTCAGGTTCTACCCATTTTGAGCTTTTTTCATTCAATAATGTTCTTACAAAATCACCAGTTTTTGCATTATATAGATTCAAATTCATGTTGTTTTGACCGCGATTTAATTCGGCAATCAAAATGTATTTCTCGTCTGGAGTCCAAGATACATTAGTTAAATAATCGTCTTGGTTCCCTTTTGGCGAAATGTAAACTGTTGTGTTGTTTTCAATATTGTAAATTCCTACTCTTGGTTTTTCTGATTTTTGACCAATCATTGGGTATTTAATACTTTCTAATTTACCTGGAGTTTCAGTAATATCTAATAATGGATAATCAGCTACTTCGATTTGGTCTTTTTGATAAAAAGCAATGAAGTTTGATTTTGGCGACCAGAAAATACCATTGTTAATGCCAAATTCATTCCTTGCAATCGATTGTCCTGAAACAATTCCTTCATTAGAGTTATTGGTTATGGCAATTTTTTCTTTGGTTTTACCTAATAAATATAAATTGTTTTTTTCGGTGAAAGCTACATTCTGATTTGATTTGTCGAAGGTAATATTCTCGGCAGTAGCAGGAGTTTCTTGAACACTTTTTCCTGATTTTGAAGCTAATGAATAAGCGAAATATTTCCCATTTTCGGTCACTAAAATTGTATTGAAATCTATCCAAGTTAAACCAGCAAGATTTTTAAGTTTTGTATTTAAAGCTGAATTGATGTCTGTTAAATTTACTAATTCGGAAGTTTTATTATCAACCGCATTAGCTGAAATTATTTTAGTCCAATTCTCGGTGTAGTACACATATTTATTAGTATTAGGAATCCACTGAAAACCAGCTAATTTGTCTGCTCTAAAAAGTCTGTTTTGTTGTAAAACTGATTCCTCGAGAGTAATTTTTTTGCTTTGTGCTGTTGCCAAAACAGTGATAAATAGACTTAATAGAAGTAGTATTCTTTTGTTCATAATGATTTTTTTTGATTGTGTAAATGTATAAAAAAAGGATAGTGTTTTTAGATTTTATGAATCTCTTAACACTATCCTTATTATTTATTGAAAGAGAAAATTAAATATTTCCTTCCTCGTTTTCCTTATCTAAATATTCCTGAACAATTTCAATTGCATTGGTTACAACATCGCTTAAAGCGGTGATAAAACTTCCGTCTTGAGCGTTGTCTATGGCGTGTTGAATGGCTTCTATTTCTTTAGGAATAATTTCGTGGGTTACTTCTCTGCCGGATTCGGCAATACCTTCTAAGATTAAATCGATGATTTCTTCTTCTGTTCGTCCACGTAAATATTTTTCTTGACGAATAATAATATGGTCAAACATTCGACCAGCAATTAATCCACATTCTTTAATATCTTCGTCGCGACGGTCACCAACTCCTGCAATAATTCCAATTTTTTTGGTTGCATCAATGTTTTCTAAATAACCTTCAATACCACGATAACCAGCAGGATTATGAGCAAAATCTATAAGAACTTTAAATTTTTTGAATTCAAAAATGTTCATTCTTCCTGGAGTTTGCGCTACACTTGGTATAAATGTTTGTAACGATAAACTAATATCTTCGGTTTTGAAACCATATAAATAACTAGCTAAAGTGGCTGCCAGAACATTTGCAATCATAAATTTGGCTTTTCCACCAAGAGTAAGCGGAACGTGAGTCGCTCTTTCGACACGGATTTTCCATTCTCCTTTTTTGATGGTAATGTATCCATTTTCATAAACCGCAACTGTTTTTCCTTCTTTACACAGTTTTTTAATAAGTTCATTGTCTTCGCTCAAACTGAAATAAGCTACATTACAGCTTAATTCGTTAGCGATTTTTACGCAATATTCATCTTCAGCATTTAAAATTGCCCAACCATCTTTCTTGACACTTTTTACAACAGTCGCTTTTACACGAGCTAAATCGTCTAAGGTATGAATGTCGCTTAATCCTAAATGATCTTCTTGAATATTGGTTACAATAGCAATATCACAACGGCTGAAGCCAAGTCCTGAGCGAAGTATTCCGCCACGAGCTGTTTCTAGAACTGCAAATTCGACAGTTGGATCTTTAAGAATATATTCGGCAGAAACGGGTCCTGTCGTATCTCCTTTTTCCATCATATGGTTTTGCACATAAATTCCGTCCGATGTTGTGAAACCTACTTTATAACCATTGTTTTTTACAATATGAGCTAAAAGCCTTGTCGTAGTTGTCTTTCCGTTGGTTCCAGTAACTGCAATAATTGGAATTCGACTTGGTTTTCCTGGAGGATACAACATATCTATTACAGGTGAAGCCACATTTCTTGGTAACCCTTCTGATGGCGCCAAGTGCATACGAAATCCTGGAGCAGCATTCACTTCTAATATACAACCGCCATTTTCTTTAAGTGGTTGTGTTAGATTTTCTGCCATAATATCGACACCACAAATATCAAGACCAATTACTCTAGAAATTCTCTCGCAAAGGAAAATGTTTTCTGGATGCATCATGTCAGTAACATCTACAGAAGTTCCTCCAGTGCTGAGGTTTGCTGTCGATTTTAAGTAAACAACTTCATCTTTTCTAGGAACAGTATCGACAGTATATTTTAGTTTTTCTAATAAATCTTCGGTATCACGATCTACTTCAATTTCTGTCAATACATTTTCATGACCATAACCACGACGAGGATCTTTATTGGTTTCTTCGATTAGTATTGCGATAGAATCTTTTCCGTTTCCTACTACATGAGCTGGAACACGTTTTGCAGCAGCGACTAATTTATTATCTATTATAAGGACACGAAAATCATAGCCTGTAATAAATTTTTCGACAATAATTCGATGGCTATATTTTTTGGCATAAGCCAAACCTTCTACGGCATCTTCCCAATTGGTCACATTTATTGAAGCTCCTTTTCCGTGGTTTCCGTCTAATGGTTTTAATACAATTGGATAGCCAATTTTTTTAATAACATCAGCCAAATCTTCTTCATCAACACAAATTCCTCCGCCAGCAACTGGAATAGAAGCAGCATCGAGCATTTTTTTGGTTTGTTCTTTATTACAAGCAATGTCTACCGCAATACTACTTGTTTTGCAAGTAATTGTTGCTTGAAAACGCATTTGATTTATTCCGTAACCCAATTGTACTAAGGAATTTGTTCCTAAGCGAATCCAAGGGATATCTCGGTTTACAGCTTCTTCGACAATGCTTCCTGTACTTGGTCCGAGGCGAACTTTGTCACGAATGACACGCATTTGTTGAATATCGGCTTCTAAATCATATTCAGTTCCTGCGATTAATGCTTCGGCAATATGAACGGCACTTTCGGCAGCAAATATCCCTACATTTTCTTCGGTATAACTAAAAACTACATTATATATTCCTGGTGTTTTTGTTTCGCGAGTACGACCAAAACCAGTTTCCATTCCGGCGAGTGTTTGTATTTCGAGGGCAATATGCTCAATAACATGTCCCATCCAAGTGCCACGTTCTATACGTGAGAAAAAACCGCCACGACAACCTTCGGAACAGCGATGTTCTATCATGGTTGGAAACATGGCTTCTATTCGTTCGCGAAAACCGTCTATTTTATTGGTAGGAAATTGTTCCATTTCCTCTAAATCCAAACGCATTTGGATTAATTTTTTGCGTTGAACACTCCAAATATTTGGTCCACGAAGCGCTTGAATTTTATCGATTTTCATTTTTGATCTATTATTTTTTGTAATGTATTTGTTAAAAATAGGAAATATTTGTTTGATAGATGTTATGTTTTTGATAGAAATATTAAAAATAGTTATTTTTTGTTGGTTTTCAGTTTTTTAGAAATGTTGATAGGAATTGGTTTTATGAATTTTAGCCCTGATGGAAGTGGAAATCCCATCTCGTCTTTTGGGACGTGATGGATTGTAGCGAACAGCAGGAAATATGTTGATAAATACTGTAAAGTTTTGCTTCAAAAAAAAGAAAATAGATTTGCATTATTTCAATTTTTGGTTATTTTTACCGAATGAAGATACAAGGAAAATTAATCATTATAGGTGGTGCGGTTGATAAGGGAAGTTTTACTGAAACAGATCTTGATAGGAATGCAGCGAAGAATTTGAATTTTTTTGAAACTGGAATTTTGAAAAGAATTCTTGACGAATCGAAACATAAATTAGAATCTAGAATTGAGGTTATTACTACGGCTTCGAAAATTCCTAAAGAAATAGGCCCTGAATATGTGAAAGCGTTGAGCTATTTAGGCGCAAATAACGTTGATGTTCTAAATATTGAACGTCGTGAAGAAGCAATGGATCCTGAAATTGTAGCTCGCCTAAAAGCTGCCGATGTGGTGATGTTTACTGGTGGTGATCAGTTGCGATTGACATCGATTCTTGGTGGAACTCCTTTTCACGATTTGTTGTTGGAGAAATATCACAATGAAGATTTTATTTATGCAGGAACTTCGGCAGGTGCTGCTGCGGCTTCTAATAATATGATTTATCAAGGAAGTAGTTCGGAAGCTTTACTGAAAGGTGAAGTGAAAATCACTTCTGGTTTAGGTCTTATAGACGGTGTTATTATTGATACTCATTTTGTGCAACGTGGTAGAATTGGAAGACTTTTTCAATCGGTTGTAGGAAATCCTAAAGTTCTCGGAATTGGTCTTGGAGAAGATACTGGTTTGCTTATTACTGATGGAAAACAAATGGAAGCGATTGGTTCTGGACTTGTAATCCTTGTTGATGGGCGTGAGATAAAAGACACGAATTTGACGCAAATTGAGTTGGGTCAGCCTATTTCAATCTCGCATTTAGTGACACATGTAATGAGTAAACACGACACTTTTAGTCTGGATACTTTTAAAATGACTATTCAGAGTTCGCAATACGTATAAGATGTCTAAAATAATAATTCACGGCGGTTTTTTCTCGGAATCTTCTACAAATGCTGAAACAAAAGTAGCAAAACAAAATGCTTTAGAGCGAATTGTGAAGTCTTCGTACGAATTTCTGAAAACACATTCGGCTGTTGAAACAGTTGTTTTTGCAGTATCTCTTTTGGAAGACGACGAATTGTTTAATGCTGGAATTGGTTCGCAAATACAAAGTGACGGAAAAATAAGAATGAGTGCGGCCATTATGGATGGTGAAACTCAGAAAATGAGCGGCGTGATAAATATCGAAGACGTAAAAAACCCGATTCAAGTAGCTCAAGTATTAATGAGTGAAGACGATAGAGTTTTGGGCGGAAGTGGCGCTACAAATTACGCTAGACAACATGGTTTTGAAAAATTTTCGACCGAAATTCCACAACGAAGAACGGAATATGAAGCTAAACTAAAATCTTTAGGAACAGGAACTGTAGGTTGCGTTGCTTTAGATGATAATAATAAACTTGCCGTTGCTACTTCTACTGGCGGAAAAGGTTTTGAGCTAGTAGGAAGAATATCAGATTCGGCTACTGTAGCAGGAAATTACGCCAACGAATTTTGTGGTGTGAGTTTAACAGGAGTAGGTGAGGATATTGTGAGTAACGCGACTGCTGCCAAGATTGTAACTCGTGTAACCGATGGTTTTTCTTTAGACAAAGCATTCGAAAAAACTTTTGCAGAATTATTGCCTTATGATGGTTTTGCTGGTGCAATTGCGATAGATAACAAAGGAAATATATTTCACCAAGATTCGCACCCAAGTATGGTTTTTGCGAGCTATGATGGAGTGAATTTTGAGGTTTTTGGCTAGACTTTCAATTATATTAAAAAATATAAAAAAAACTCCGCCATTATTACTAATGAGCGGAGTTTCTAATAAACAAACCAACCTAACCAAATTTATATGTAACCAGCATATAAATTATTTTTCATCCTTTTCTTCTTTTCTATCATTAACTGAATTTTCTATTTTTGCTTTAGTGCCATCAGCTTTGTAATAGTAGTAATCATCAGGATTATTTGAATTATCATTATAGTCATTATCATTGTTTTGATATCCATTATGACCTTGACTATTTCCATAATTATTTGTGTTGTAATAAGAAGAACGTCCTTTTACAGAACCAAAAATATCTATGATTTGACCTCTTCGGTTGTAAATAATTTTTAATCCACCAACTTGAGAAAGTGCAAAACGGTTATATTTCATATAGACTGTTCCAATTCTACTCACACGATCATTATAATCGTAATTGATAAAAGTATTTCCAATTCTTCGTACTCTACCAAAAGCGTCATGTTCAATACGAACTCCGTAATTTTCGGGTCTTCTGTTTATGTCGCTTCCCGCTCTTTTTCCCGCAGTTTTGTAGTAATAATCTCCTTGAGAATCTTGTGGTCTGGTGTTAAAATCGAATTCACCATTTGGGAATACATAAAACCCGATGCCACGTTCTGTAAAGGCTATTGGCTCATCAAAATTGAATCTTGCAATTGTTGTGTTATCAGAAAAAATAGGGTTTTCTGACGCATTTGCCATACTTCCTACCAGGAAGATGCTGGCTACTAAAAGAGTAATTTTTTTCATGATACTGTGTTTTAATAATTTGCTTACTCTTACGATTTTTAGCTTCCTCGAACAAAGAAATATTCTTGTTGTAATGATATATTCAATTTGCGTGCCAAAAATTAGAAAGGGATGGTGATTATTCTTAAACTATTTTTTAAACTATTGACAGTTAAATTGTTAAATCTAAATATTTATTACCTATTTTATTTACATTTTTTATATATTTGCTAAACCCAAAACCTACTTATCTATTATGAAGACAACTGCGCAGAAATTTATAATTATTTTTTTATTTACCATAAATGGTCTTTTTGCACAAACTTTTGTACAAGCTTATGCAGATATTGCCAACCAAGTTTCTCAAACTAATGTTACTAATAACTTAATAGAGTACGAAAATTTAGGTGTAAAAAGAAGAGGAACTCCAGAGTTACAAAATACATTAGATTGGTTAAAACTCAAATATTCGAGTTATGGTTACACAGCTAGTCAAATAGTTGAAGATACTTATTCTTATTCAGGCTTCACTTGCAAAAATTTGACTGTAAATAAAATTGGAACAGTTTATCCAAATATTTTTGTGATTGTTTGCGGTCACTACGATTCTATATCGGGGACAGGGACAAATGATAACGGCAGTGGTGTTGTTACTATTTTAGAAATAGCTAGATTGTTGCAAAATGTGCCAACTGAATATTCTATAAAATTCGTCAATTTCTCGGGAGAAGAAGACGGACTAAAAGGTAGTCAAGCTTATGTAAGTAATGTTGTTAATGCATCAACGCCATTAAATATTAAGTTGGTTTTTAATTTAGATGAAGTAGGAGGCGTTGCAGGAATGACAAACAACAACATAACTTGCGAAAGAGATACTGCTTCTCCAACCACAAATAATGCTGCTTCTACAGCATTTACAAACGAAATGATTACTTGCGTAGGTTTATATTCTCCATTAAGTACTACACTTTCTTATGCCTATGCATCAGATTATATGTCTTTCCAGAGTAATAATAATATAATTACAGGAATGTTTGAAACCAATGAGACAACCCACAAACATACAGCTACCGATTTGTTGGTAAATATGGATCCCGTTTATAACTACAAAGTTGCTAAAGCAGCTACTGGCACAATGTTGCATTATGCAGTGGCAAGTACGACCTTGTCTAACAAAGAATTTAATTCTGATTTTCAAGTGAGCTTTTTTCCAAATCCTACGAAAGATTCTATTAATATTAACATAGGAACATTAACAGAAAAAGAATATCAGTTTTCATTAATAGATATAAATGGGAAAGTAGTTTTAGAAAAAATGATTACAAATCCCAATCAAATTGAAAGAATAAATATTAGCAGTCTTACTAAAGGAATTTATTTAGCGACTCTAAATGTTGGAAAAAAGAAAATAAGCAAGAAAATAGTGATTGAATAATTACAAAACTCGATTAATTTTTATCGCAAATTGATAGACTAGTCTAATCTGGTTTATCAATTTGCGATTTTTATTTACAACTTCTCCTTCAAATATTTTCCTGTAATAGATTTTTTGTTTTTTGCAATTTCTTCCGGAGTTCCTTCAGCAAGGATTTGTCCGCCGTTTTCGCCACCTTCAGGACCAAGATCGATAACCCAATCGGCACATTTTATCATGTCTAAATTGTGTTCGATAACAATAATTGAATGTCCTTTTTCGATTAAAGCATTAAACGATTTGAGTAATTTTTGGATATCGTGAAAATGTAATCCCGTTGTTGGTTCATCAAAAACAAACAAAGCTTTTTCTTTAGTTGCACCTTTTACTAAAAATGTAGCGAGTTTTATTCTTTGCGCTTCTCCACCAGAAAGAGTCGATGATGATTGTCCCAATTGTACATAACCCAAACCAACATCTTGCAAAGGCTGTAGTTTTTGAGAAATTTTAGTTTGTTTTGTATCAATAAAAAAAGTTAGTGCCTCATCGATGGTCATCGTTAAAATATCATCGATATTTTTTCCTTCAAAAGTAACTTCGAGCACTTCTTTTTTGAAACGTTTCCCGTTGCAAGTTTCGCAAGGCAAGGAAACATCGGCCATAAAAACCATTTCAACATTTATAGAACCTTCACCTTTACAGGTTTCGCAACGACCACCATCTACATTAAATGAAAAATGTTTGGCTTGATAACCACGATTTTTAGAAAGTTTTTCTTTAGCATACAATTCTCGAATATCATCGTAAGCCTTGATATAAGTTACTGGATTAGAACGGGAACTTCTTCCAATTGGGTTTTGATCTACATATTCGATATGGTGAATTTTGTGATAAAAACCACGCATTTCTGTAAATTGTCCAGCTTTTTCGCCTACGCCATCAATCTTTTTTTGCATCGCTGGAAAAAGAATTTTCTTAACCAAAGTACTTTTCCCAGAACCCGAAACTCCTGTAATTATGGTAAGCATTTCTAACGGAAACTTAACATCTACATTTTGTAAATTATTCTCTCGAGCACCTAATATTTCTATGTATGTTGAAGATTTTCGTCTGGTTTTTGGTACCGAAATTTCTAAATCTCCGTTTAAATACTTTGCTGTTAATGATGATGATTTCAAAATCTCATCAAAAGTTCCTTGAGCCACTAATTCGCCACCAAAGGTTCCTGCTTCTGGACCAATATCTATAATCATATCAGCGGCTTTCATAATATCCTCATCGTGTTCGACCACAATTACAGTATTTCCTAAATCACGAAGAGAAATAAGCACTTGAATTAGTTTTTCGGTATCTTTTGGGTGTAAACCAATACTCGGTTCGTCGAGAATATACATAGAACCAACAAGCGAACTTCCTAGCGAAGTAGCTAGATTTATTCTTTGCGATTCGCCACCAGATAGCGTTGCCGAATTTCTATTTAAAGTCAAATAATCTAATCCAACTTCTTGTAGAAAAGACAATCTATTGTTGATTTCTATTAGTAATCGTTTGGCAACTTTGGCATCATAATCTGATAGTTTTAAATCTTTGAAAAATAAAACGGTATTTTTTATAGATAAATCGACCAGATCAGGTAATGTTTTCGCACCTACTTTTATATTATAAACTTCTTGACGAAGTCGCTTTCCTTTGCAAGAATGACATTTTGTTTTCCCTCGATAACGAGAAAGCATCACTCGATTTTGAATTTTATAATTTTTTTCTTCCAATTCTTTGAAGAAATCATTCAAACCTTGAAAGTATTTATTTCCTTTCCAGATCACATCTTTTTGATCATCTGATAACTCGAAATAAGGCTTGTGAACAGGAAAATCGAACTTATGACTGTGGTTTACTAATTCGTCACGAAACCAACTCATGCTTTCGCCACGCCAAGGAAAAATAGCATTTTCGTATACAGACAAAGCGGTGTTTGGGATAACTAATTCTTCATCGATACCAATAATATTACCATAACCATCACAAACTGGACAAGCACCGTATGGATTGTTAAAACTAAATAAATGTACATTTGGTTCTAAAAATGACAATCCATCTAACTCGAAATTAGCACTATAACTGTATTTTTTATCAGAATTCACTTCTTGTAAATAACAAATTCCTTTGCCTTCATAGAAAGCTGTTTGCACAGAATCTGCCAATCTATTGAAGAAATCCTCATCATCTTTAAGAACAATTCTATCAATAATAAGTAAAATGTCTTTATTATCTAATGTATGTTCGGCTATTTCATCTAAACGAATCATTTCATTTTTAACCAAAATACGCGCAAAACCTTGTTGCAAAAGCACTTTTAGTTTGTCTTCTAATTTTCGTCCTTCTTCTAGGTGAATGGGGGCGAGGAGCAACCATTTAGAGTCAATTTCGAAAGTTTTTACGTCATTTATAACATCGGTAACCGTATTTTTTTTGACTTCAAGACCAGAAACAGGCGAAATAGTTTTACCAATTCTTGCATATAATAATTTTAGATAATCATAAATTTCGGTCGAAGTTCCAACTGTAGAACGTGCATTTGTCGTGTTTACTTTTTGTTCGATAGCAATCGCGGGAGCAATTCCTTTTATGTATTCGACTTTTGGTTTGTCTAATCTTCCTAAAAATTGACGGGCATAACTAGACAAACTTTCTACATAACGGCGCTGTCCTTCGGCATACAAAGTATCGAAAGCCAAAGAAGATTTTCCAGAGCCGGAAAGACCAGTAATTACTACTAATTTGTTACGAGGAATAGCAACGTCAAGGTTTTTCAAATTGTGAATTTGAGCACCTTTTATAATAATATTTTTTTTAGGTTCTAGCTTGGAAATATCTTGATGAATCATTTGAAAAGTCAATTTTTACAAAGATAATCAATTCTGCTTTTTTATTATAATTTGTGTGTACTCTCTTTTGGTTTTGATTGGTTGCAACTTGAATTTTGAAGTATTATTTTAAAGATTATGTTAATTTTTTTGTGTAAATGTTGTTAATATAAAATAAATTGTGCTAAATTTGAAGTCTATTAATATAAAACAAAAGCTTATAACAAAGAAATACTTTTAAAAAAGAGATAAACTCTTAAGATAAACCCAAAATCTAAAAGTATTGTTATGGCTATTACTCAACTCCCAGATGCTTTATTGGTAAGGCGTTACATCGATGGTGATGAAACAGCATTATCTACATTAGTAAAAAGACATGAGTCTAAAATCTTTGGTTTTATATATTCAAAAGTTTTAGACAGAGATATCTCGGACGATATATTTCAAGACACATTTATAAAAGTTATTAAAACACTTAAGAGTAATTCGTATAACGAAGAAGGGAAATTTTTGCCTTGGGTGATGCGAATTGCTCACAATTTGATTATAGATCATTTTAGAAAAACAAAAAAAATGCCCATGTATCGAGAAACAGAAGAGTTTTCTATTTTTTCGATTATGAGTGATAATTCTCCGAATATTGAAAACAGAATCATTACTGATCAAGTTGAAAAAGACTTAATTAAGCTCTTGAAAGAATTGCCAGATGACCAAAGAGAAGTGGTCGAAATGAGAATTTATCAAGATTTAAGTTTCAAAGAAATTTCTGAATCAACAGGAGTGAGCATCAATACAGCATTGGGAAGAATGCGTTATGCTTTAATAAATTTGAGAAGAATAATAGATAAAAATCAAATTATTTTGACCAATTAAGCAATATTTTTTTCTAGTTTGCGTTATACTATAAAATTAAAAATAGTATGGCAAAAATTTACTCTAAAAAGAAAAATGCAACCCCTAAAATGTTACCAAAAAAAGAAACAGTCAATTTTATATTGAACTATTCTAAAGTATTAAGAATAGACAAAATTGGTGAGGGAATTTTCGAAACAATCTTGAATTAACTATAAAACGCTCAAATTATTGAGCGTTTTTTTTGTGATAATCTTTCAGAACGGATTGTCTTCCAATAGTTTTTGTAATAATATCTTTATCTAAATCCCAACCACGAGCTGGCGAATATTCTCGTCCGTACCAAATAATTTGTAAGTGTAAATCATTCCAGATTTCTTCAGGAAAAATGCGTTTGGCATCTTTTTCGGTTTGGGTTACATTTTTGCCATTAGTCAAATTCCAACGATACATTAATCGGTGAATATGAGTATCTACAGGAAAAGCAGGAACGCCAAAAGCTTGACTCATTACCACACTGGCAGTTTTATGCCCCACGGCCGGCATGGCTTCTAAAGCTTCAAAACTTTGAGGAACTTTCCCATCATGTAGTTCGATAATCATTTGTGACAAACCAAAAATTCCTTTCGATTTCATTGGTGAAAGTCCACATGGACGTATGATTTCTTTAATTTCTTCGATCGAAAGTTTTACCATATCGTACGGATTATCGGCTTTTGCAAAAAGTATTGGTGTAATTTGGTTCACACGAACATCAGTACATTGTGCAGAAAGCAAAACCGCAATTAGCAAAGTATACGGGTCTTTGTGGTCGAGCGGAATAGGAATCGTAGGATATAATTCTTTTAACGTATTTATAACAAATGTTATTTTTTGTTCTTTGTTCATTTTGTTACTTTTATTGAAAACAAATATACAGTTATGACAACATTAAAAAAAGGAGATAAAGCACCAAATTTTTCAGCATTAGATCAAGATGGGAATTCACATAAATTATCGGATTATTCAGGAAAAAAATTAGTAGTGTTTTTTTATCCAAAAGCAAATACGCCAGGTTGTACAGCTGAAGCTTGTGATTTAAGTAACAATTATTCTCGTTTTACTGCCAATAATTATGCGATTTTAGGTGTAAGTGCAGATGCTGCTAAAGCACAATTGAAATTTAAAGAAAAATTTGATTTTCCTTTTCCGCTTTTAGCCGATGAAGACAAAACCGTTATTGAAGCATTTGGCGTTTGGGGACCAAAAAAGTTTATGGGAAGAGAATATGACGGAATACACAGAACGACTTTTATTATCGACGAAAATGGCATCATTGCAGATATCATTACTCAAGTAAAAACGAAAGAGCACGCTGCTCAAATATTAGGTTAATTGAGATTCTTTTAAGGGAAAAACTAAAAATAAGCATTACTAACTCAATTGAGTTAGTAATGCTTATTTTTAGTTTTTCTTGTTATAAAGTTTTTATACTCTTAAATATTTTATACTGCGCATCTACAACAGATTGATTAAAACCATGAGCAGCTTTTGGTAACAAATAATATTCTTTTTTTGGGGCTTTAATATTATCAAAATATTGCTTTGAGTTTTCTTTTGGTGTCATAATATCTTCATTGCCTTGAATTAAATATACTGGAATTTTAAAATCTAAATTATCTCTCATTAAGTTAATGGTTGTAATTATCGATTGAACTCCCAATTTATCATCACCAACATAATTTACAAACGAATAATCGTCTCCGTCTGCTCTATTTTTATTGTCAATATCATTGTCGTAAGCAGGAGAAAGTTGAAACCAATTATCTGGAGCAGGTGTTGAATTTGCTCTTTCATATTTTTTTAAAACTCTAAATAACAAACCTGCATTTTTTGCTCTACCATAAGGAGGCTTACCTATAGAGTTTAATATTTCTAAAGACTCTTTGTCATTTTTGTTCTCGGCCATTTTATAAATTTTAGCATAAAAATATACATCAATAGTAGGATTAACAATTTGTGAATGTCCAACATAAGCATAAAAAAGATCTGGTTGCTTTGTAGCTATTTTTACTCCAAGTGCTGAACCCCAAGATGTTCCAGTAAGTATGATTTTTTGTTTTCCTAAATGTTTCAAAAGATATTTTGACACTTCAACTCCATCGCTAGTCATTTGTTCTAGTGTTAAAGGATTTGCTTTCAAATATTCAGGGGTTAATTCTTCAGGTGGAGAGTTTTGCCCATAAGTTCTCCCAGTTCCTCGTTGATCCCATTGAACGATAATAAAATCCTTTTCTAAATCTTTATATAAAACGTCAACATAAGGACTTATTGGACTACCTGGTCCTCCGTGAATAAACAATATAATAGGTTTCGAACTATTTCCTTTTATAGTAACCCATTGTTCACTGCCGTTTATTAAAACGTATTTTTCTTCAGAAATTTGATTTTTTAGGGCAGAATCATTTTCTTTTAATTGTGATAAGCATAAGAAAGGCATTAGAAATAAAATAAATAAAGATGTAATTTTCATAGTTTCAAATTTTTAATTGTTAGTATTAATTTGAAGCAAAATTGCATGATAAGTTTAACGTTTGCGACCGAATGAAAAAAGTCGAACCAATTTATAGTAATTAAATTGGTTCGACTTTATTTTAGCAACGTTCGACTTTTCGCAAAGTCTTTATAATTAAGAGTTTCTGAATTCTGTAGGAGTTTGATTGGTGTGTTTTTTGAAAGCAGTATTAAAAGATGATTTCGAATTAAAACCCACTTCATAAAGAATTTCTAAAATAGTAAGTTTGCTTTTTGACGAATCTTTTAAAATTTGCATGGCTTTTTGTATTCGATATTCATTTATGAAATCAAAAAAATGTTGATTCATGTGATGGTTAATCAAAACAGATAAATCTCGAACAGGAATACTAACTTGTTTAGACAATTCTTGTATTGTTAATGATGGTTCGAGATAGGATTCGTTTTCTAAAACATACTTTTTCACCAATTCTATTTGTGAAATGATTTCTGCCGATTTTGGAGTTTTAAATGATTCTTTTTCTGTTGAAATAACCGATTCATTTACCAATAACATATTTGAATCGACACCTTTAAAAAGCTCAGGATTGTTTAACGCTTTTAGCACAAACCAACAACTTATAATTAGTGCAATCGTTCCAATAATTACATTCGATGAGTTAAGAAAAACATTATAATCAGTATATCTTATTACCGATTTGAAGAAAACGATACAATGAGCAATTAGAAAAAATACAGTCATTTGAAACAACCATTTATACGATGAGTTATTCGCATTGGTATAATTCTCTAAGTAAATTTCTTTGTATTTTTTTAAAATTATAAAAACCAAAATAATATAAAAAGCATATTGTAGTTCCGCCAGAATATAGAAAAAACGTATTTCTAACATTTGCTTAAAATGCTCAAAAATGGAAATGCTATCAATAGTAGTTGCTAAATAAAACCTTGGAATAAAAACTAAATTTGCAATTATAAATGGAATGATTAGTATTAAATGTTTTGGTTTTAATCGAAAATCTGAATGGCAAACTGCTTTTACATACAAATAGAAAATGGGCATGATTAGCAAACTAGTAGTCATTCTAAAAACCTCAAAACTTAAATTAGTTTCAAAATATTTATCGGTAAAAAAACTACTCAAATCGAATGCTGTAAGTATAAGAAAACTAGCAAAAAGTCTGTTTGAAAGCTTATTTTTTGTATTTACTGTTAGCAAAAAGAAAGCAAGAAGCAACATTACAAAAACGGTAATTAAAGTAATAGTATTTAAAAAATTGGATTTATCCATTTAGTTGTTTTTGTTTAATCAGGAACTTAAAAAGTAAAAAGCCGCTGTTTGGTAGATATGGATTTTATTTATTTCTGTTTTCTTTTTCGTAGATATTTGCTAAAAATATTTACATATCGATCATCAAATTTTACTAATGTTATTTTATCCCACTCAATTTCAGTTTCTTCATCATCTAAAAATCCTTTTGCGTCAAAATAATTTATCAAAACTGATTTTTTTGTTATTCCAGTTATTGGTCCAATGTCAAAAGTTTCGTCTTCAGGGTTTTCATTTTCAATTATTACGTTTAAGCCACAATTTTGAATTGACTTAAAAATTGTTTCCCAATTTTTAAGTTCAATTTTGTGTTTCAAACCAACTTTTTCTATAAGTTTTTCTCCTTGGAGTATTTTTTCATAATATTTATCAGAATTATTATATCTAATTTCTTCAATTGTTGAAATTGGAAATACAAAATAACCTAAAATATCAAATTCGTTAGATTCTTGAATAATTATAAAATCTTCGGAATATTCAACTATAAATCCGCTAGTTTCTCCTCGAGAATTTTTAGCAAACTTCCTTAATATTTTACAATATTTTTTATTTTCGTGATGATATTTAATCTTCGATATTGTTTGTTCCATTTCGTTTTTTTAGGATTTAAGAAACATCCAAATATACACATATTAATAAAAAAAATCCTGAACTGTTTTCACAATTCAGGATTCGTTTATTTGTTATATTTTTTTTAAACTTCGATTAAAACTCTATTATTATCATAACCAAAAAGATGGTCTTTCTTAATAAGATCGGCAATTCCATCAGGTAACATTTTTTCCCAACCAGGTGTGCCATTGTGAATCATTTTAAAAACTTCACGAGAGAAAATTTTAAGGTTTTCTCTTTCAAAATCGGTGATATCAGTTACTTTTCCGTTGTAAGCGAAGAATTTGTACAATTCTTTCATACGAGGATGTACTTTTAGGTTTTGTGAGTTTATGACATTACCAACTTCATCTTCCATAGGATATAGGAAAACTTTTAGATCTCGGTAAAATAATTTTCCAAAAGCTTCTAGAATTCCACCACTCAAATGGCGGTAATATTTTTCATCAAATATATCAATTAGGTTGTTTACGCCTAGCGCCAGTCCCATTCTTGCTTTTGTATAAGAAGAAAAATATTCGACTACTTTGAAGTATTCTTGAAAATTAGAAATCATAACTGTTTGTCCTAACGAACAAAGCAGTTCGGCTCTATCCATAAAATCTCTTTCGTCTATTTCTCCGTCAGAACGAAGATTAGAAAGTGTGATTTCGAAAATAACCAAAGTGTTTTCTTTTTTTACTTTATTACCATCTACAAACATTTGTAACGATTTCTCGTACATGTCCATATTTACTTTGGTCACAGGACGGAAACTTCCGCGTAATGCCAAAATATTTTTTTTGTATAAAACTGCTGCTGGCAAAATATTTTTTCCTGTTGGATCGAACATTACGGCATCGGTCATACCATTTTTTACCAATTGTAAACTCATTAATCGGTTATCAACATCGGCAAATCTTGGTCCTGAAAAATTTATGGTATCTATTTCTAGTTGATCATAATCTATATGGTCATACAAATAACGTAGTAATCTTTTTGGATCATTGTGCTTGTAAAATGCACCATATATTAGGTTTACGCCTAGTTTTCCTAAAGTTTCTTGTTGTAATTTTGCATCAGTTTCCTTAAACCTAATGTGAAGTAATATTTCGTTATAGGCTTCATCAGGTTCGATTTGGTATCTAATTCCTACCCAACCGTGACCTTTAAATTGTTTTGCAAAATCTATCGTAGCAACAGTATTGGCGTAGCTAAAAAACATTTTTGTAGGATGTTTGTCACGTTTTAGTCGTTGCTCCATCAGTTCACTTTCGTGAGATAACATCTTTTTTAGACGACTTTCGGTAACATAACGACCATCATCTTCAATACCATATATGGCATCACTAAAATCTTTGTCGTAGGCAGACATTGCTTTTGCAATCGTACCAGAAGAACCACCAGCTCTAAAAAAATGGCGTACCGTTTCTTGTCCAGCGCCAATCTCGGCAAAGGTTCCGTAAATATTATCGTTAAGGTTGATACGCAAGGCTTTATCAGAAATTGACGGTATTTGTTCAATAACTTTATCTCCTTTTAGCGTAATTTCTGTTTCTGAATTTCTCATACTTGGGGTAAATACTTTACAAAGTTAATAAATTAGACAGCTTTACATAAAAATAATCTTTATTTTTGTGAAAAATATTTTAATTGAAAGTCTATTTTTTAGGTACGGGCACTTCACAAGGCATTCCTGTTATTGGTAGCGACCATCCTGTATGTCATAGTCAAGACCAAAAAGACAAGCGTTTGCGGGTTTCAATTTGGGTAGAATGGGACAATAATTCATTTGTAATAGATTGTGGACCAGATTTTAGGCAACAAATGCTTACTTCAGGTTGCTCCAAAATTGATGCCATTTTATTTACCCACGAACATTCAGATCACACGACGGGTTTAGATGATATTCGACCGTTTTTCTTCAAACAAGGAAATATTCCTATTTACGGACATGAACGGGTTTTAAAAAATCTAAAGAAACGTTTTGATTATATTTTTGAAACAGAAAATAAATATCCAGGTTCGCCAGGCGTATTTCCAATAGAAGTTGAAAATAATGTTTTGATTGAAAGTCATTCAAAAAAGATTATTCCTATAAATGCGATGCATGGCGATTTGCAAGTTTTTGGTTATCGTTTTGATAATTTTGCTTATTTGACCGATGTAAAAACCATTGAAACTACCGAAATAAATAAACTTAAAAATTTGGATGTTTTGGTAATAAATGCTTTGCGAGAAGATGCTCACAATACACATTTTAATTTGCAGGAAGCTTTAGGTTTTATTAATATTGTGCAACCAAAAAAAGCTTATTTAACACATATTAGTCATACTTTTGGTTTTCATGAAGAAATACAAAAAAAACTTCCTGAAAATGTTTTTTTGGCTTACGATAATTTAATAATTAATATTTAAAAAAATGAAAAAACTGGTTTTATACGGATTAATATTTTCGGTATTATTGAATATTTTTCAATACATGTATTCGACAAAAAAGTTCAATTTTGATGAAAATCGTGCTGAGAAATTTAAAGTAAAAATGACCGATAGCATTGCTAAAATTGTAGCTGAAAAAGAAGAAGGCGATTATTTTTCTTTGGCTTACGATGAGAAAGCACAAGATTATTTAGAAGATTATGATGTTCAGAAACTAATGCCACAAGTTAAAGAAAAACTAATGGATTTGAACTCGAATCCTACGGGAAATAAGCTAATTCCGTATGATAATATGGTGATTAATAAGGTACGTTTCTTAAACCACCGATGGATTATTGCCGATTTTACTGGCGATTCTAATTGGGGAGAAGTTATTCTGAAATACTTTTTAGAAAAAGATGGTTCTGTAACTTTCGAAACTGCCGAAACGGTTATGTATCCACAACAATAATAAAAAAAGGACTTCAATTTGAAGTCCTTTTTTTATTTAATTATTTCCAACCAATTTTTAAAATCATAGAAATTTTGTGGCGAAATTCCATGTCCAATAGGATATTCTTTGTACACGTTTTCAATCTCTAAACTATCTAATAAAGGTTTCGATTTTCTGGCCCAATCTACAGGAATTACTTGGTCTACAGAACCATGCGAAGCAAAAAATGTAAGGTTAGAAAAATCGTTATTTTCAAAATTATCTTTGGCAATTTCAGTATTAAAATAACCGCTCATAGCCACAACTCGTTGTATTTTTTCAGGATAAGATAAAGCCACAGCATAACTCAAAATGCAACCTTGACTAAAACCTATTAAGGTTATATTATTGGCATCGATAGGATAATTAGCAATTAATTCATCAATAAAATTAGCGATTACATCTCGGGAACTTCGAGCTTGATTCAAATCTGAAAATTTCTTCTCATCGGCATCAAAATTAATAGCATACCAAGCATAACTTCCGTATTGCAAATCGTAAGGTGCACGAGCCGAAATCACATAATAATGATCAGGTAATTCTGATGCAAACGAAAACAAATCTTCTTCGTTACTACCATAACCGTGAAGTAATAGTAATAATGGATTTTTTCCCGAAGCATCGGGATTTTTTATTTTTGGTTCTCTAACGAGGTGATGTAAAGTCATTTTTTATATATTTTTAAACCATTTCTGGAAAAAATTTCCCAAAAGTGGAATGGGTTTCATTTCTCCTTTTGCCGCTGTTAGCATGCCGTACATGCTTAAAACAGACACGAAAATCCACATTGAAATGAGAATCATATCGTTCTTGAAATTCGAAATAATCAATCCCAAGCCTACGAAAAGTATCGTGATTCCTAATCCTTGTCTGATATGAAATGATGCAAAACTGTTTTTGTTTTCCGAATTTATAGATAAGGCAATTAATGGGCCAATTAAAATAATATAACTTAATATTGCTGCTGTTTTTCCGTCTTTTTTCTCTTCCATTTTTATGCTAAAACTAATTTTTCTTGATTGTAAATTCCGTATACTTTTCCTTTTGTTTTTGTGCCAAG
This sequence comes from Flavobacterium swingsii, assembly GCF_900111965.1. Classification (GTDB taxonomy): domain Bacteria; phylum Bacteroidota; class Bacteroidia; order Flavobacteriales; family Flavobacteriaceae; genus Flavobacterium; species Flavobacterium swingsii. The sequence continues at coordinate 295,489 of NZ_FOJT01000005.1, forward strand.
AAAAGCCGAATTTTTAGATTTTGATAAGATATTTCCGTCTGTAAATATCGATTCTCCTTCAGGATTAAATAAGGTGATATTTGCCTTTTCTCCTTCAGTTATTGAAGTCGTTTCTTGTTTGAAAATATTCCTTCCAGCTACTAATTTTTCGATAATAATCTCTGTTGGCAAGATGGTTTGCAAGGCGCCAAAAGCACTTTCTAAACCAATGGTTCCGTATTTTGCTTTATCAAATTCCATTTTTTTATTTTCAATGTCAATCGGATTGTGGTCTGATGTGATACAATCGATAGTATGGTCTAAAATTCCTGCAATTAATGCTTTTCTGTCTTCTTCAGTTCGAAGTGGAGGCAAAACTTTATAACGTGTATCAAAACCTTCAATTTCTTTATCGGTTAATATCAAATTATGTACCGAAACACTACAAGTTACCTGTAATCCTTTGGCTTTAGCTTCTTTGACTAAGTCAACGGATTTTGCACTCGAAATAGTTGGAATGTGTAATTTTCCGCCTGTATATTCTAGTATAAAAAGATTTCTGGCAATGATTAATTCTTCGGCAAGCGACGGAATTCCTTTCAATCCCAACATCGTCGAAACGATACCTTCGTGAACCATTCCTTTGCCTTTTATGGTGTTATCTTGCGAAAAAGCGATAACTAATCCGTTGAAATCTTGGGTATATTGTAAGCTTAGTTTCAGTAAATTGGCATTGTCTAAACTTTTGTTATAATCACCAAAAGCGATAGCTCCAGCGTTTTTCATATCAAAAAGTTCGGCCAAATCATTTCCTTCACTTTTTTGTGTTAAAGCACCAATTGGGAAAAGCTCGGTTGCAAAACCGTTTGCTTTTTGTTTTACAAAATTTATTTGCGATTGGTTGTCTAATATTGGAAAAGAATTAGGCTGTAAAGCAATGGCTGTAAATCCTGATTTTGCAGCTACTTGTAATCCGTTTGCAATAGTTTCTCTGTCTTCAAAACCAGGTTCGCCAAGGGAAACACTCGTGTCGAACCAACCTTTAGAAACATGTAAATTATCGAGTTTTATTTCATCAAAACCTTCGCTATTTTCAATATTTGAAGCTATTTTTTGGATTATTCCGTTACTAATTTTTATATCCACAATTTGATTGTGAAATGGATTTTTAGTATCGATAATTCGTGCTGCTTTGAGTATTAAATTCATTTTACAAATTTTTGTATAAATAGTTCAAGGAGTAAAAATAATAGTGCAAAAATAAGAAACCATTTCCAAACTTGGCTATCGGTTCTGTTTATTTGAATGGTTTCAAAAAATGATTCGATGTTAGAAATAACATTCAAATCGGCAAGAGTTTCGTCACTTGGAAGTGTCAAATTACTTTCGTTTCTATCAAAATTAAAACTAATATTTCCAATATTTTTTTTGCTTTGAATGACTTCAAAATTTCCTGCTAAAGTTGGATTGTCAGCACAAGAAATTTTAATTTTATCTGACATAATTTGTTGCGACGGAATAAATTCTTCCGAAGGATTCTTTATAGAAATAACCTCATTATTGGTTGTATTTGCAGTAATTAAAAACGGATTTGTGTTGCCAATAGTTTCGTATTTCACTCCGTTTTTATCAGTATTCATTGCCATTTTGTAAAAAGTAGGTACAATGAGTGGCGAATTCTGAAAGTTACTATTGGTCTTATTTATAGGAGCCGAAAAAACAAATACAGTACCTGTTTGTTTTTGTATTGATGTTAAAAAAGCGCTTTGATCATCATAAGTTATCGCTTGTGACGCATTGCTTTTTATCACAAATGATTGTAATGTATTCGGATATTGAAAATTAGTAATTTTCTTCTCAAAAACATTTGAAAACAATGGATTCGAAAAATTTATTTTAGTGATTTTCTTTTCTTGATTTTGAAAATTTGAAAACTGAATACCTCCGAAATTATTTAAAAATGAATTCAAATTAGAGATTTCATTTTTTTCTGACGGAATTAAAATAACGTTTCCACCTTTGGTAACAAACGATTTTAAATTAGTTTGCAAAGCCACAGGAATATTGTCTAATTCGTTTAACACAACGGCATCTTGCTTGTTTAGTTGGCTATAATCTAAAGTAGAAATTAACGAATTTGAATAATTAAACTCTGGTTTGGTATAAATTCGAGATAAAAAATCGCTTTTTTCGGTTACGCCAATACTTAGAACATTCGTTATTTTGGGTTCGGAAATAGAAAAGTATAAAGTATTATCGAAAGCCAAACTATTATCATTGATGTTTACATAACCATTAAAATCTGCTTTTGGAATGGTAAAATTGATGGTTTCTTTGTTCTTTTTGAGATTTAAAATTGTTTTAGCAATTAAATTTTTTTGATTGTAAACCGAAACGGGAATTGCTTTTTTCTCCTCAAAATTTGAAGAAAACTGAACAGATATTTCATAAAAATCATCTAAAGTTTGGGCTAAATAAACACTGTCTATCGCAATATTTTTCAGTTGCTCTGCTTCAGGAATGATGAAGTAAGTTTTGTTGTTTTTATCATTATTTTTAATATGATTTTTGTTCATTCCAATAGCATCGGTAATGATAACAATGTCTTTATTTACAAAGGTTTTACGAGATTTTATTTTTGTTAAAGCAGTTTCTAACGAAAACGGAATGGCACTGTATTTTAGATTTTGTAAATCTTTTTCGGTGGCATTTATATTGGTATTCCAATAATTTTCATCATTGGTAATTATCGAAAAATTACTGTTTTGAGATGTAAATTCTAATAAATCTTGTACAGCACGTTTTAGCAATTCGCCTTTCTGACCTTTGGCTTGCATACTGTAGGAATTGTCTAAAACGATAAACAATTCGTTGTTAGTATTTTCGCTGTCTTTGGCTTTAAAAAAAGGTTGTGCAAAGGCAAAAATAAGGAAAGCAAGTAACAATAATCGTGTTGCGAGCAATAACCATTTCTTGATTTTAGAGCTTTTTCGGGTTTGAATGGAAAGTTCTTTGAGGAATTTTACATTGGTAAAAAACTCTTTTTTAAAACGTCTTAATTGAAACAAATGTACCAGAATTGGAATGACCAATAAGAAAAGGAAATAGAGAATTTCTGGATGTTTGAATTGCATTTAGTTCGAATGGTTTTTCAAAGATAATTATTTTTTCTTCTTCTTTGCAGCTCTGGTTTTTAAAATATTTCGATTGACAGAAGTTCCTGTTTTTTTCTTCGTTTTAGATGGTCCACCTAAATTTACTTTTTTGTTCTTCTCTGACTTTTCGTGATGAGATGCACCACCTTCTAATTTCACTTTTTTAAGTAAAAACTTAACCACTTCTTTCTCTTTTTCTGGACCAATAAGTAGTTTAGAGATTTCTACTTCTTCGGGTAAATCTAGAATGGTAATTTCTTTGCCCATCAAAACTTCGGCACCAAATTTTATTTCTTCCTCACGAGGTGCAATAAAACTTATGGCAATTCCGCTAGCATCGGCACGACCAGTACGACCAATTCTATGAATATATTGTTCTGGAAGTTCAGGTGCTTCAAAATTTATAACGTGTGTAATGTTCGAAATATCTAGACCACGTGCCATAATATCGGTAGTAATCAGACCACGCAATTCGCCTTCTTGGAAAGTTGCCATCGTAGTTAAACGATAATTTTGAGATTTATTAGAGTGAATTACTCCAAACTGGTCTGGAAAATCGGCTTCAATTCTTTCGTGAAGCATATCGGCAATTTTCTTATTGTTTACAAAAACTAAAATACGTGACATTTCTTCATTGGTATGAAGTAAATGTTTTAGTAAATTAACTTTGGTATTAAAATTAGGAACATTATACGATAATTGTTCGATTTTTTCTAAAGGAGTTCCTGACATTGCTAACGAAACTTCTTCTGGAAAATCGAAATAATCATTCAGAATTGCATCAACTTCATCGGTCATGGTAGCCGAAAAGAGTATGTTTTGACGTTTGGTACGCAACATAGCAAGAATCGAAGTAATTTGAACTCGGAATCCAAGATTTAGCATTTCGTCAAACTCATCAATAACTAATTTTTGAGTGTCATCGAAGCGAATTACTGCGTCAAGTGCTAAATCCATTACACGTCCAGGTGTTCCTACTAAAATGTCGACACCTTCATAGACTTGTTTTTTTTGTGTATTTATGTTTACACCACCATATATTCCTAGAGTTGAAACGGACATGTATTTTGTCAATTTTTCAACTTCTTCTACAACCTGAACAACCAATTCGCGGGTTGGAACAAGAATTACAATTTTAGGAGTATTGGTATTTGTAAATGTATATTGTTTTAATAATGGCAAAAGGTAAGCAAAAGTCTTACCAGTTCCAGTTTGTGCAATTCCCATCATATCGCGACCAGACATGATTACAGAAAAGGATTTTTCCTGAATAGGAGTTGGTGTTGTTAACTGTAATTCGTCTAATGCTTTTTGTACCGATTTTGGAAGATTAAACTGTTCGAATGATGCCATTTTGTATTATTTTTTGCAAAGGTATTCTTTATACTTAACATTCATCAATAAATAAGTGTACTTCGTCGGAAAAAAGGCATTTTAAATTAAAAATGTAGTATATTAGTCATATATTATAAATAGAAAGCACATTTTGGTTATGGGTAATAATTTTTCTGTAAAACAATTTGAAATTCTTTTAGGGCTTTATAAATCTTCTTTTTCAAATTTCGATTCTTTAGAAAATTTGCATAAAGCAATAACAAAATCTCTTGCTTCGGGTTTGGGGATTTCTCGAGCCAGTATTTGGGAGCTCGAAGAAGGTAAATTGGTTTGTAAAATTTTATTCAATTCCGAAAAAGAATCGTTCGAAGCACAATCGGAATTATTACAAACAGATATGCCTAATTATTTTGAGGCACTTCAAAAAGGAATTGGAATAGTTGCAGATGATGCGCAAGAAAATAAATTCACCAATGATTTAAAAAAGGTTTATCTAATTCCGTTAGGAATAAAGAGCATGCTCGATTTACCCATTCGAGAAAACGGAAAGCTAATAGGAACTTTATGTTGTGAACATACAAGCGATAAAAAATGGTCAGAAAATGACATCTCATTTGCGAGATCGGTAACTGATATTTTAACTTTGTTTCTTGAGGAAAGCAAAAAAAGAATTGTTGAAAAAAGCTTATTAGAAAAAGAAGATAGATTCAAATTTATATCAGAAAACATTTCCGATGGAATATATATTATAGAAAATGAGGTTTTAGTTTTTGCTTCTTCAACCTACCTAGAAATGTTAGGTTTGTCTGAAGAGGAAAAAAGAAATAGTCATAGTATAGATATGTTTGAACTGACGCATCCAGATGATAAGCAAAGAATTATAAATAGTATTTATGGTGCCGCAAGCAAAAAATTACCTTCAACAAAATATGTATTTAGATGCCGAAAAAAGAATGGCGAATACATGTGGCGTGAGGATATTATGAATATTCATTATGATGATTCTGGTCATGCATTTCGAGCGGTAACTATTGCCAGAGATATTACTCAAGAAAAAGAAAAGGAACTAGAAATAATTAACAAACAAAAAGCAATCGATTTGCAAAATAAATTGTTAATAAAACTATATGCAAACACAATCGATTTAAGTATAAAGGAAAAAATAAATTATATAACAATAATTGCCGCCGAAGGACTTACAATAGATAGAGCAAGTTATTGGGAAATAGAAGACAATCATTTAGTGTGTAAAAATCTATTTGATAGAATAGAAAAATCACATACAAATAATCAAAAACTAAACACCAGAGATTTACCTAAATATATTGAAGCAATAAAGAGCCAAACAGCAATCATTGCCGATGATGTCCTGACAAACGATAGTACTTCTGAGCTTGTCGACAACTATCTAATTCCATTAAGAATAACAGATATGTTAGACATTCCTGTTAGGAAAAGCGGAAGATTTCATGGTGTTTTATGTTGCGAACATCGTGACGATCCTAGAGTTTGGAGTGAGAACGATGTCTCATTTGCAAGATCATTAGCTGATTTTTTGAGTTTGGCACTGGAAGAAGAAAAACGAAAAAAAGCAGAAAAAAAATTATATAAAAATCAAGAAAAATTAAGACAAAGCGAACACCAACTTAGGTTAATAACAGAAAATTCATCTGATGGTTTTGTTATTATGGAAAACGAAAAAATAACCTATGTATCTCCTTCGTATGCCAAATTTATGGAATACAAAACAGAAGATTTAATTGGGATTTCTGTAGATCAAATCTTTAAGAGGATGCATCCAGATGATCGAGATAGAGCAAAAAAAATTATAGAAGAAAAGCTTAAAAAGAAGATAACTTCTTTTAAATATGAGTTCAGATTCAAAAAAAAATCAGGCGATTATTATTGGCGTGAAGATTGTGCTAACATTATATATGATGAGAAAGATGAAAATAGTAGATACTCTAAATATATTATTATTTCTAGAGATATCCACGAGCGTAAGCAAATAGAAAATAAACTTATAGAAAGCGAACAACAACTGAGATTAATTACCGAAAATACTTCCGATGGAGTTATAGTAATCGAGAACGGAAAACTCACTTATATCTCACCTTCATACACTAGATTATTGCAGTATCCAAAAGAATATTATGATAATTTTACTATTGATGATATTTTTAACCACTTTCATCCAGATGACTTAAATATTGTAAAACCTTATATTTATGATAGCTTATCTAAACAAATTGCAGAACTTAAATATGAATTTAGATTTAAAGCTGCAAACGGACAATATCATTGGCGTGAAGACTCAGCAAATGTTATTTATGATAAAGACGGAAAAACCTCAAAATATATTGTTATAACTAGAGATATTTCGGCAAGGAGAGAAGCTGAAAAAGAAAAAAGTAGGTTATATAAAATTACGGTAAAGCAAAACGAAAAACTAATAAAATTCACGCATATTGTTTCACATGATATCCGTTCGCACACAAGTAATTTAAGCATGATTCTCGATTTATTTGAAGAAACAAACGATCCAGAAGAACAAAAAGAATACTTTGATATGCTTAAGCAAAGTACAAACAAACTTTCAGACACAATTTTTTATCTAAACGAAACCGTAGCCGTACAAAGTGGAGAAAAAAACGAAAAAATAAAACTGAACTTAAAAGCCGAAATTGAAAAAGCAATTCTAGGGATAAATGCTATTATTCTAACAAATGAAGCTAAAATAAACATGCAAATAGACGATAAAATCGAAATTATTGCCACACAATCTTATCTAGAAAGTATCATTTTTAATATGCTGACCAATGCTATCAAATACAAATCACCTTCTCGAAATCCGATTATAAATATAAAAGCAGAAAAAATAGATAGTCAAACAAAACTAACTATTCAAGACAACGGAATTGGAATTGATTTAGTAAAAAATAAAGACAAAATATTCGGAATGTACAAGACTTTTCACGGAAATCCTGATGCTGTAGGATTAGGATTATTTATGGCAAAAAACCACATAGAATCTATGGGTGGAAGAATAGAAGTAGAAAGTGAATTAAATAAAGGAACTACTTTTAATATGTATTTTGTATGAACAAAGTGAACTTAACTTACATTATTGATGACGATAAAATTTTTGTTTTTGTATTAAAAAAAATCCTAAAAAAGAATGAGAATTTTGATGAAGTTCTTGATTTTAAAAACGGAGAAGAAGTTCTAGATCTTCTTTCAAATAAAGATAATACACTTCCAAATATTATTTTATTAGATATAAATATGCCCGTTATAGATGGCTGGCAATTCCTTGAAGAAATTGAAAAATTACCAAACAAAGAGAAGCTAAATGTTTTTATCATGTCTTCTTCTATTGATACAAATGATATAGAAAAATCTAAATTATTTTCGACAGTTAAAGATTTTATATCAAAACCTATTAATAACGACAAACTGAATAAACTTATCGAGAGTATTTCTTAAGGTCAAAAGTCTTGAGAGTTTTAATGATAATGCAAAAAAAATGTTCAGCAAAAGCTGAACATTTTTTGTATCTAATAATCTAAGTAGTCTAAAATTCTAACAAATCTAATTGTTCAACATTACAGGCATCACTAACATCGTAACAGTCTCACCTTCGTCAAGACCATCAATAGGAGTAAGGATTCCCGCTCTGTTTGGCATAGACATTTCTAACATAATCATATCAGATTGTAAGTTACCCAACATTTCTAATAAGAAACGCGAGTTGAAACCTATTTGCATGTCGTCACCTTGATAATCACAAGTTAAACGTTCTTCAGCTTTGTTTGAATAATCTATATCTTCGGCAGAAATATTTAATTCTGTTCCTGCAATTTTAAGTCTAATTTGGTGTGTTGTTTTGTTAGAGAAAATCGCCACACGACGTACAGAACTTAAAAATTGTGTTCTGTCAATCATTAATTTATTTGGATTTTCTTTCGGAATAACCGCTTCATAATTAGGATATTTCCCATCAATTAATCTACAAGTTAATATGTAATTATCAAAAGAGAAAGTCGCATTCGAATCGTTATATTCGATAGTTACTTCTTCGTTTGAAGTTGCCAAAATTCCTTTTAAAATATTTAAAGGTTTTCTTGGCATAATAAAATCTGCTACTTGCGATGCTTTTACATCAGTACGAGCATATTTTACTAATTTATGAGCATCGGTAGCAACAAAAATTAATCCTTCTGGTGAAAATTGAAAAAATACACCAGACATTACTGGACGTAAATCATCGTTTCCAGCTGCAAATATTGTTTTGCTTACTGCTGTCGATAATACTTCGGCAGGAACAATTGTTTTAGATGGTTGGTCTAAGTTTACCGATTTTGGAAACTCTTCTCCTGGAGCATAAGCCAGTGCATATTTTCCTGATTGTGAGCTAATCTCGATAGTATTATTTTCTTCAACCGTAAATGTAAGTGGTTGTTCTGGGAATGTTTTTAGTATTTCCAACAATAATTTTGCAGGAACAGCAACACTTCCTTCGCTCGTAGAATCGATTGTAAGTGAAGCTGACATTGTAGTTTCTAAATCTGAAGCAGAAACTAACAATTCGTTTTTCTTTAATTCAAATAAGAAATTATCTAAAATAGGCAACGTATTACTACTGTTAATAACGCTTCCTAAAACTTGTAATTGTTTTAATAAATAAGAGCTTGATACTATAAACTTCATCATCTTTTTTTTAAATTCTTCTGTTCTGAATTTACAGAACTTTATTATTGTTTACAAATATATCGTAAACTAATCAGTATTGAAAACATTTTTATCAACAACTAACGACCAAATTGTCTTTTTCTCAAATAAGTAATCACAATTCCGAAAAACAGCAATAAAACTAATGGTAATCCGACAGTTAGCAATTGGGTGTAAGTATAGTTTTCAGTCACTTTTTCTTTGTCTAATAATGGCAAATCAACTTCTTTACTTCTAATGTTAATAAGTCCGTTGTCATCTAGTAAATAATTGACACAATTCATCAAAAATTCCTTGTTGGCATACATTTTATTCGTCCATTTATCGAAACCTAATTCTAGCGGTTGTCCTTTGTCATCGAGTTGATTTTTGATAATATCACCGTCAGAAACCACAATCATTTTAGATGGTTTTCCTTTGGCTTTAAAACTTGTATCATCAAAAGGTAAAACTCTATTTTCGAATGCCGAAGAAAAATTCCCTTCTAACAAAACACTAACAGGAATATTTCCTGGCTGAAAATCTTGTGGATTTGGTTTTTCATTTACCATTTTCAAATCAATTTCCACTGGAGTTCCTATTTTTTTAGAATAAATAGAAGATTGTAATAAGATTGTTTTCTTGATTCCGTTTTTCAAAGTATCAATTTCATTAGCAAAATCTAACTTTACACCATCAATATTATTTACGATTGGATGCTTGCTTTCCGGGAAAATATACGGCGCAAAATACCAAGGATATTTCTCGTATTGCGTTTGGTTTCCTTTGTTTCCTGATGCTAACGAAATTGGAGCACATTGAATATCTTTTACCAACATTGGATTTATTCGAAATCCGTATTTAAAAAATAGATCATTTAAACCCAAATCGAAAGGAAAAGCAAAGCTCGAACCAGTTTTATTTAAGCTTTCCATATCGATATTTACGGTTTCTACCAACCATAATGTTTTGCCTCCATTGATGATAAATTGGTCTAAAACTTGTTTTTCTTCGTCAGAAAAGGCAGCTTTTGGTTTGGCAATAATGGCTAAATCGAATGTTTTTAATGCTTTTGCAAAAAGTACAGGATTTTTAGAAACTGAATCTAAAGGAAAAGGCGCAATAAAATAATTTTCACGAACCGATTGTAAAAAGTCGGCTTTAAAAATATCGGGTAATTCATTTTTTCCTTTTATAACAGCAATTTTCTTTTGCTTTTGGGTTGTTATTTTATGAAAACCATCAGCAAAAGCATATTCTAAATGTTGTACAGAACTGACTACTTTTTGCTCGGTTGTGGCTCCTAATTTGTTTTTTAACAAAGAAATTTTTGTGCTTTTGTCCTTATAAGTGGCAATTGCCCAAGGAAAGACCATTTCTTTTGATTGTTTTCCTTTGTCATCGACCGTAATGTTTATCGGCGTTAATCCTCGTTGTACAAAAGATTCTATGATTGCATCGGATTCTTCAGGGTTTTCTAAAGGATTTACAAATTGGTAAATTATATTGGGATTGTAAGCTTTAAACTCATCAAGAATTTGCTTGGTTTCGGTTTGTAAACGTTTGAATTCGGGCGGAAAATTGCCTTCTAAAAAAACATCAATATACAATGGTTCTTTGGCGTTTTTTATAATATTTAATGACGTTTCAGACAAAGTGTAACGATTGTCGTGCGTTAAATCGAAACGATGAAAAAAGAAATTTCCAGCGATATTTACCGTAATTAGTCCAACAATTGTGAGAACTAAATTTTTAATATTTTTTGATGAAAATCCCATTATAATTTATACGATTTTAATTTGAAAACAGTCATTGATAAAAATAAAGTAGTAATACTCACAAAATAAATAATATCTCGAGTGTCTATCACGCCACGACTCATACTTTTGTAATGATAATCCATTCCAAATGATTGAATTATCTCATCAAAACTACCAAATATCTTGTAGTTTGCAATGCCTTGAAAGCCAAAATAAAACACAAAACACAAAAATACCGAAACGATGAAAGCTACAATTTGATTGTCTGATAAAGTAGAAGTATAAATCCCGATTGAAGTATAAGTTCCCATAAGAAATAACAAGCCAAAATACGAACCTAATGTGCTTCCAAAATCGATATTTCCTTCGGGTAAACCCAAATCATAAATCACTTTTACATAAACCAATGTTGGGATTATTGCAATTATTAACAATAAAAAAGCGCCCAAAAATTTTCCGTTTACAATTTCCCAAAGCGATAATGGTTTTGTTAGTAAAAGTTCCATGGTTCCTTGTTTTTTTTCGTCCGAAAAACTGCGCATGGTAACGGCAGGAATTAAGAATAAAAGTATCCAAGGTGCGATGGTAAAAAACGGTGTCATGTCTGCAAAACCGGAATTTAAGATATTGTAATCTCCTTCAAAAACCCACAAAAATAATCCTGTGAGTAATAGGAAAATAGCAATAACTAAGTAGCCTATGGGCGAACCAAAAAAGGAACGGAATTCTTTAAATAATATGGCTTTCATTCGTTTTGTTTAATCGTTTATAAGTTTAATCGTTGATTTGAGTTACTGTAAAGTAACCAATTTATCTACACTCCAAGCTTCTGGTTTGTCGTTAAATAATTTTTTGGTAAATGTCCAAACATCATAAAATAATTCTGAGTTTCGGTAATTTTCTAAATCTTGTTCGGTTTCCCAATAACTATAGGTAAAGAAAATACATTTGTTGTTTTTGTCTTGGTATAATTCTAAGAAACGATTCCCTTCGGCATTTCGTATTTTTTCTTTCATTAATTCGAAATTTTCTAGAAAGGCTGGAATATTTTCTTCGTGAAAACTTAATTTTACTATTCTTACGAACATATTTTTATTTTTTTATAATTGAACGCGGATGACACGGATTTTTTTAAATCTAAAATCTGCAATCTAAATTCTAAAATCAATATTTACGACATCTCTATACTTCAATCCTAACAGCGATTTAGCTGAACCAACTGTTTTTGGGTTGCTTTTATAAATGGCAATTTCAAGAAAACCAGCTTCGTTAAAAAGGGCTAACTTTTCGCCTTCATAATCTCTCAAAGTATATTTTTCGGACACTTTAAAATCGGAATAATTACTATGTATTTTCTTGATGGTTTTGGTGCCAAATTTAATCTCAAAATTGCGATTATTTCCAATTTCGGCAAACATTTTTTTCGAGATATTGGTTACACAATTCCCAAAATGATCTACATAAACCACGTAACCTTTTATATTACTAGAATCGGAAGCAACAACAGCTTGCAATTCGTTTACAATTTTTATGGCTGAAATTTCTTTGCCAATTACATTTAGAGAACCACCTTTTGCGAGATGACAAGCTACTTTTACAAAGACATCTAAATCGGTCGAACCATCAGTTAAACGGTCATGAATATTTATTTCGACCATTTTTTGGGGCACAATTTTCTGAGTTAGAATACTCAAAATTCCGTTATCGGCACAAACAAAAAAATGATCGTTCCATTGTATGGCAATATGTTTGTTTTCGGTAGTTCGTTCGTTATCAATACCAATAAAATGAACAGTTCCTTTAGGGAAACTATTATAAGAAGCATTTATAATATAACTCGCTTCGGATATATTAAACAAATCTACGTGATGAGAAATATCAATGATTTGAACCTCAGGATATTCTGAAATTAACTTGCCTTTTAGCACGCCAACAAAGTGGTCTTTCAAGCCAAAATCAGTAGTAAGCGTAATTATTGACATCTTTTTGTTTATAACTATTCTGTAATCGTTCCTCTAAATTTATTAAATTTGAGATATGCAAAGCTAACTTATTTTTTTAATTTAATCTTCCTGCTTTTGAACGAACGAATCATTGAATTACACGACATTGCTCCCAAAGAATTTTGGGGAACACAAGACGCTCATTTAGAAACAATTAAAAAGTATTATCCGAAGCTAAAAATAGTAGCGCGAGGAACAACACTTAAAGCCTTTGGCGAAAAAGAGGAGTTAGACGAATTCGAAAAACGCTTCAACAGACTCATGGTTCACTTTACACGCTACAATACTATTGATAGTAATGTTATCGATAGAGTGATTTTGAGCGATTCTCGAGAAGAACAAAAAATGGCGGACAGCGACAAAATTTTGGTTCACGGAATAGGAGGAAAGCTCATCAAAGCGATGACTCCAAACCAGCAATTATTGGTCGATTGTATCAATAAAAACGACATGGTTTTTGCCGTAGGACCAGCTGGAACAGGAAAAACCTATACAGGCGTTGCTATGGCTGTAAAAGCATTGAAAGAAAAACAAGTAAAACGAATTATTCTAACTCGTCCCGCGGTCGAAGCAGGCGAAAATCTTGGTTTTTTGCCAGGAGATATGAAGGAAAAACTCGATCCGTACATGCAACCATTATATGACGCCTTGCGCGATATGTTGCCGCCACAAACACTCGATGATTATATCCTAAAAGGAATTATACAAATTGCGCCATTGGCGTTTATGCGTGGTCGTACATTAGATAATGCCTTTGTAATTCTCGACGAAGCCCAAAATACCACACATTCGCAAATGAAAATGTTCCTGACACGTATGGGAAAAAACGCCAAGTTTATGATAACAGGCGATCCAGGTCAGGTCGATTTGCCACGAAGAACGATTTCTGGACTTAAAGAAGCGATTTTAGTACTTAAAGATGTTGATGGAATTAGCATTATTTACCTCGATGACAAAGATATTGTTCGACACCGATTGGTGAAAAAAGTAATCGACGCTTACAAACAAATCGAAAATAACGATTAAGTAAAGTAAGATTTTAAAGTTTTTTTTGAAGCGAAAGGCTTGGAAATTTTTGCAAACGCAATTCCCGCTTTTCGCTTCAATTTTTTTATCGTTAAAAAAACGAGAAAAAAGGATTTCCGCTGCAATCGGGGCTAATCAGAATTCAAATCGAATTCTTGTAAACTTTCTTAATTTTCATCAAAACTAAATATTAAATTTTATTTTATGTAGTTTTGCCCGACTCACTAAAACATTCAATATTGAAAAATGTACTTATTACAGGAGCAGGAAGCGGATTAGGCAAAGAATTAGCATTGCTTTTTTCTCAAAACGGTTGGAATGTTATTGCAACAATGATTCACCTCGATCATGGTAAAGACATAATGGGCTTGCCCAATATTAAGTGTCATATTTTAGATGTTACATCGACCGAAATTATCGAAAATACTAAAATAGAATTATTGCGAAAATACAAAACCATCGATGTTGTTATCAATAACGCTGGAGTAGGTTACAGAAGTTTTGTCGAATTATCCGAAGATGATAAGATAAAAAGTATTGTAGATATTAACTGGTTAGGAGTTGTAAAAGTTTGCAGAGCATTTATTCCTGTATTTAGAGAACAAAATCACGGACTTTTTATAAATATATCATCGGTTGCAGGTTTGGTTAATTTGCCATTGGGAAGTTTTTACCATTCGACAAAAAAAGCGGTAGAAAGCTTCTCAGAATGTATGGCTTATGAGTTAATCGATTTCAATATCAAAGTTTGTACCGTACAATTTGGAAATGCAAAAACAAATTTTCAGGCAAATGTTACAAAATCGGAAAGATCAGAAATTGCTTCTTACAATAAACTGATGGATAAAGTCACCGATTTACTTCACAAAAAAACAGCAAAGAATAAAGATTTATTACCAACAATTACTCAAAAAGTATTGAGTATTGCCGAAAATCCACCAAGAAGCTTCAAACGATATACCATTGGTTTCGATGCTAATGCTATGAAAATCCTTCGCTCAAGATTAGGTTACAGATTATTTAATTGTTTAATAAGACGTTCAGTTTTGAAATAAGATAAAGTCATAAAGTAGAAAGTTGGTAGCAATATTACCCCAAAACCCAAAAAAATGAAATATCTTCAAACTTTACTTCTATTAGTTTTTTTTGTTTCCTGTAATCAGAATGAAAAGTTTGTGAAAGCTAAAATTAAACTTTCTGAAATAGATTCTTTGAAAACAGAAGCTGAAATAGAAAAGTATATTGGAGAAAAAGATACCCTTTACAAAATATTTGAATTAAAAAATATCCAAAGCATAAAATCAAACGATTTTGCTGAATTTGATAGTTTAAATAAAATATTAGCAAATAAAGTTAACGTAGAATATAGTTATGTTAAAGCAGATTTTGACAACAATGGTTATACAGACTTATTAGCGATTGGAGATAATAATACGAATGATGGGGAAAGTCCTAATGTGAATATTGAAATTCCATTCACCAAAGATTTTAATACAATAGTTTTGATGAACTTTAGTACAAAAAAAACAAAACTTTATGATTTAGATAAAGATTTGTTTTTTCCTATTGTTCCTAAAGTTGAATATGTAAATTCCCAACCATTCATAATAGTTTACAAACAAAAAACTAAACCTTTTTGTGGATTAAAAGGAAAAGAAGAATCCAAATCTAAATTGACATTTAAGTATGATGGTTTCGTTGAGTATCATCCTGAAGAAAAATCATATGATATAGAAAAAATTGAGTTTTTTATGTCTCCTTGCATGGGACAATGTCCACTATATAATTTTGAAATTAATAGTGATAGAACTGCAAAATTTACTGATGAACTTCTATACCGCACCAAAAAGTGGAAAAGCATAAAACATTTAAAAGCTACAATTTCTGAAAAAGAATACAATGAATTAATTAGCTTACTTAATTATATTGATTTTGAAAAATTAAATGATAATTACAATGTAAATTGGACTGATGACAGAAGCTCAATATTAAAAATAACATACAACAATGGGGAGGTTAAAACAATTGAAGATTATGGTCTACTTGGAACATATGGTTTACAAAGAGTGTATGAAATGCTTGTCAAATTGAGAACGAACCAAAATTGGAAATAAAAAACACTTCTGCTAACACAGGTTTTACGAGTTTAGACTTTAAGTTTTACTTCAAAAAAACATTAAAAATGTATTTGTAATTCCTTATTTTTGCAAAAACACACACACACAACTACACAATGAACACAATTACAACTACAAATTTCAATTTTCCGAATCAGAAATCAGTTTACCGAGGCAAAGTCAGAGAAGTTTATAACATAAATGATGACCTTTTAGTAATGGTTGCCACTGATAGATTATCTGCTTTCGATGTTGTTTTGCCAGAAGGAATCCCATACAAAGGGCAAATCCTAAACCAGATTGCCACAAAATTTATGGAACTCACACAAGATATTGTTCCAAATTGGCTTATCGCAACACCAGATCCAAACGTAGCTGTTGGGCATTTGTGCGAACCGTTTAAAGTAGAAATGGTTATTCGTGGTTATCTTTCAGGTCACGCAGCCAGAGAATATGCTTTAGGGAAAAGAACAATTTGTGGGGTAACAATGCCAGAAGGATTAAAAGAAAATGATAAATTTCCTACACCTATAATTACACCAACTACCAAAGCTGATAATGGTTCGCATGATGAAGATATTTCTCGCGAAGCAATACTAGCAAATAAAATAGTTTCGGAAGAAGATTATCTAGTTTTAGAAAAATACACAAGAGATTTGTACCAACGAGGAACTGAAATTGCAGCTTCACGTGGATTAATTTTAGTTGATACTAAATATGAATTTGGTAAAACCAAAGAAGGGAAAATCGTTTTGATAGACGAAATTCACACACCAGATTCCTCGCGTTATTTTTACGCTGATGGTTATCAGGAAAGACAAAATAATAATGAAGAGCAAAAACAATTGTCGAAAGAATTTGTGCGCCGTTGGTTAATAGAGAATGGGTTTCAAGGACAAGAAGGACAACAAATTCCGCACATGTCAGCAGAATATATTACTTCGGTTTCAGAACGTTATATCGAATTATATGAAAATATTTTAGGCGAAAAATTCGTAAAAGCTGATATCTCTAATATTGATGAACGAATTGAAAAGAATGTTTTAGCTTTTTTGAACCAATAAGTTAACTATCCTTTAATTATATACTAACCACGCTCTGCGTGGTTTTTTTTATTTTTGTCTCACTCGAAATATTAAAGAAATGTTAAAATTTTTAAAAGGCTGTAACAAATATAATTTCTAAACGTCTTATGAGTAATCATTAATTAAAAATCAATCATCATGAAAAAAACAATCATTATTTTAGGTCTAGCTCTAGTAGCTTTTGCAAATGAATCTTTTGCATCAAATTTAAATGTTTCAAACAAAATTAATGTTGAAACTATTTACAATCCAACGCCACTTTGCAATGCAATTATTAAAGGAGATTTTGAAACAGTTAAAAAATTTATCGAATATGGTGCAGATGTAAACCAAACTTCTGACGGAATGACGCCATTAATGTTAGCAGCACGTTACAACAAAGTAGAAATTGTAAAAATTTTACTAGACAAAGGTGCAAGACTTGATGAAAAAAATGAAAGAGGATATACTGCTTTAAATTATGCTGAAATGTCTAAATCAGTTGATGTGTTAGACTTTCTTAAAAAAGTATAAAACAAATTAAAAGAAAACCGCCTTACTAATTTTAGTAAGGCGGTTTTTTATTTGTGGTAAAAAGTATTATTGCTTTTCTAAAAGAACTTTCAGATCATCTAATCCTTTTTGCAGGTCTTTACCTAACATATCTTCCATTCCCATAATAGGCATCATGGCATTCATAGGGAAAGGCATTTTTCCGTTAAAGCCCCATTTTACTTTAGTTTGAGTTGCAGAAACTGCTTCGGTAGTAAAATAAGCATTGTCAGTAGATTCGAATGGTCTGGTAAAACGCAATTCAAAATCAATACGCTCACCATTGGTTATTTTTTTAATTTCTTGTTCTCCAGCGCCAACATCTTCTTTCGCACTATCCCATCCGTATACAAACCCAATTTGACCATCGGTGCCAGAAGAAGTTTTTTTCATGGCAGGATCTTTTTGATTCCAAACACTAAAATGGTCTTGATTTTTAACATATTTAATGTAGTTAAAAATACTGTCTTTAGGTTTGTTAATGACAACTTCTCTTTCTACAGCATAATCTTTTTTCATGATTAAGGCTGCAAGTAAAAATAATCCAATTAGTACTACTAGGATTAAAATAATTTTTTTGATAATTCTCATGATAAAATAAT
Source organism: Flavobacterium swingsii (assembly GCF_900111965.1). Taxonomy (GTDB): domain Bacteria; phylum Bacteroidota; class Bacteroidia; order Flavobacteriales; family Flavobacteriaceae; genus Flavobacterium; species Flavobacterium swingsii. The sequence goes on from NZ_FOJT01000005.1 coordinate 313,792, forward strand.
TTAAGGTTAATGTTTATTTTTTGAATACCATTTCGTAAGTGTTTATCCATTCTTTGACCGTTATTTTTTGCATGAGTTCACCTATCAATTCAAATGGAATATCTTCAGCTTTCTTAAAACGGATACAACTTTTTCCCATATCTAGCTTTTTTTTAGAGTGCTTTGGAAATTCGGTAGTAAACCACTCTAATAGTTTAGGCTTTGAGTAAATCCCCATGTGGTATAATGCAATGAAGTTTTTTTGTGATGCAATAGCTGTAAATGATAAAGGTAATTTTGGATCACAATGGTAACCTTTTGGATAAATAGAATGAGGAACAACATAACCAACCATTCCGTAAATCATACATTCGTGAAAACCTTTTGGAATATTTTCTAAAATGGTTTGACGAAGTTTGTTAAAAGCTTGTTGCCTTTCTTCTGGGATTTCTGCTAAGTATTCAGATACATTTTGTGCTTTCGATTGCATTTCGAAGAATTATTTTATGTAAAGTTACTATTTTCAGCGATGCAAAATTAATAAAAAAGCCCCTCTTTCTCCTTTTTCGCAATCAAAACGTTAAAATTGTCTTAAATTTTAATACTATGCAATACAAGATACCTTCTTTTGAATATATATTTGCATAGAATATTAGTAGGTATAAAAACAAAAAAAAATATTTTAAATATTTAAAATTAATCATCATGAAAAAATCAATCGTTTATTTAGGAATCCTTGTAATCTCTTTTTCAAGTTTTACAGTAAGATCAAATCAGTTTAACAGCAAGTTTATCAATAACTATATAGCGTTAAATAATGAAATAGTCAATCAAGAAAATTCAATTACTTCAGTTGATAATGTCAATAAAGTAAAGTCAGAAAAAGTTTATTACAAAGTAGAAGATTCAACACTTTTAGAAGTTAATGCCATTTTCGGATCTCATTACGAAAAATCGATTGACGAAATAATTATTGAAGACAATAGTATAATTGGAACTCAAATCGAAAAACCTGAATACCTTGTTTATTTAGCAATAATCAATAATGAAGTTATAGATATTTCTATAGATAATGTACAATTTGTTTCACTAAACAAATCAATAGATGATATAATTGCTGAAGATAAAGAGATTGTTGAGAGTGATTTACCAAAATAAGGTTAGCTATAAATTTGAAAAAAGTTCGATTCATTAGTTCTGTTAAACTTTTTAGAATAGCATCTTATGGCATTAGTGTATTACTAAAAAAAAGCCGAAATTCTGAATCGAATTTCGGCTTTTTTACCCCCGATAGAAGTGAAAAACCTTTTGCTTTTTTCTTTAAAAAAGCGAAAGATTGAAGCGGATTGCTTCGCCAGTTCGGTTTTCAGCCTCGGGTGCGGGATTAGCTCCTAGAATTATTTAAAATAAGAGAATGTTTCGTTGTTCTCCATTTTTAATAATGTTTCGTATATGAGTTTTATGACATTTTCTACGTCATCGCGATGTACCATCTCAACAGTAGTGTGCATGTATCGCAACGGAAGCGAAATTAGTGCCGAAGCGACACCGCCGTTACTGTAAGCAAAAGCATCGGTATCGGTTCCTGTAACTCTAGAGGAAGCCAAACGTTGAAAAGGGATTTTGCTTTTCTCGGCAGTATCTATAATCAGTTCACGCAAATTATTCTGAACTGCTGGCGCATAAGTTACAACAGGACCTTTACCTATTTTGGTTTCGCCTTCTATTTTCTTGTCAATCATTGGTGTTGTGGTGTCGTGACAAACATCGGTCACGATTGCAACGTTGGGTTTGATGGTTTGTGTAATCATTTCGGCACCACGAAGACCAACTTCTTCCTGAACGGCATTTACGATATACAACCCAAAAGGTAATTTTTTCTTGTTTTCGTGAAGTAAACGAGCTACTTCGGCAATCATAAATCCACCCATACGATTATCAATGGCGCGACAAACGAATTTATCATTGTTTAAAATCATAAACTCATCTGGATAAGTAATGACGCAACCTACGTGAACGCCTAATTTTTCGACTTCGTCTTTGGTCATACAGCCACAATCGATAAAAATATTGTCTATTCTAGTTGCTTCTTCCTTGCTTCGATTGCGAGTATGAATCGCTGGCCAACCAAAAACACCTTTTACAATTCCGTTTTTAGTATGTATGTTTACTCGTTTAGATGGTGCAATCTGATGGTCAGAACCTCCGTTACGAATTACATAAATCAAACCATCATCGGTAATATAGTTTACATACCAGGCAATTTCATCAGCATGACCTTCTATAACTACCTTATATTTAGCGTCGGGATTTATAACACCAACCGCTGTTCCGTAAGTATCGGTAATAAAAGTATCCACGTATGGTTTCAAATAATCCATCCACAACTTTTGACCTTCACTTTCAAAACCAGTAGGAGAGGCGTTGTTCAAATAATTTTCTAAAAAATCAAGCGATGACTTTTTAAGTATAGATTTCGTGCTCATAAAAATATTTTTTGCTAAATTATAAATTTGGCATAACAGTTGTACAATAATTATATATTTTTGATAAAAATTTAGTTTCATAATATGAAATACTTACTCAGTCTTGTAGCAGTTTGTTTGGTAACTACCATTTCATCAGGTCAAGTTACCAAAAAAGACACGACCGAAATCGAAAAACCATTAGTTGGTACCGATACTATTGCTAAAATGCCAATCGAATTAGAAGAAGTTTACATCTCTAATAAACGTGATTTCAAATCAGAAGAAGAAAGAAAAAGGTTTTATATACTTCAACGCCGCGTCCTTAAAGTATATCCTTATGCAAAAACCGCTGCCGACAGACTAACAGCGCTTAATATAGGTATGAAAGACCTAAAATCTGAAAGAGACAAACGAAAATACTTCAAACTAGTCGAAAACTACCTAACAAACGAATTCGAAGGACAACTCAAAAAACTCAGTCGCAAAGACGGACAAGTATTAGTAAAGTTAATAGATAGACAAACAGGATCGTCAACTTTCGAGTTAATCAAAGAACTAAAAAGCGGCTGGAAAGCCTTTTGGTCTAATAATACAGCAAGATTATTCGACATAAACCTCAAAACGAAATATGATCCGTACACAGTTGCCGAAGATCTTACCATTGAAGGTATACTTTACAAAGCATTCAGCGACGGAAGACTGCCTAAACAAGCAGCGAAAAATGACGTAAGCTATATTAAATATGTAAAAGCCTGGAAAGAATCCCACAAAACAATCACAACCGAAGAAAAATAAACAAAGAGCATCATACATATATATGATGCTTTTTTTATGTCATACTGAGCTTGTCGAAGTATGGCGTGCCCCATCGTCGTACCTCCTCGGGTCGGGCTATCCGTTGCAAGTCCTCGTCTCGTCCCAAAAGACGAAACTGTGGGCTTTCCACTACTATCCCTCACGCGAGGCGGTATTTCCACATTCAAAATTTCCACACAAAATAATAAATCCGTTTGAATCCGCGTTTTGATTCAT
>NZ_FOJT01000004.1 GCF_900111965.1 Flavobacterium swingsii
ACCCGACGGGAAAATACTGGTAGGAGGTGATTTTACAACATATAATGGTGGAACAGAAAATAAAATTATCCGTTTAAATAGTGATGGAACCAAAGGCTCTACTTTTATTACTGGAACAGAGTTTAATAATGCTGTTAATTCTATTGCTATTCAACCCGATGGGAAAATACTAGTAGGAGGTGATTTTGGAGTAACAAATTATATTATCCGTTTAAATAGTGATGGAACCAAAGATACTACTTTTAACACAGGAACAGGGTTTAATAATTATGTTAAGCTTATTGCGGTACAACCTGATGGGAAAATCTTGCTAGGAGGTGATTTTACAACATATAATGGTGGAACAGAAAATTATATTATACGTTTAAGTAGTGATGGAACCAAAGACTCTACTTTTACTACTGGAATAGGGTTTAATGCTGGTGTTGATGACATTTCTATTCAACCCGATGGGAAAATACTAGTGGGAGGTAATTTTACAACATATAAAGGAGTAACCCAAAATAGAATTATCCGATTGAATACCGATGGAACGAAAGATACTACTTTTACTACTGGAATAGGGTTTAATAGTGTTGTTGATGACATTGCTATACAATCCGATGGGAAAATACTAGTGGGAGGTTTATTTACAACCTATCAAGGAGTAACCCAAAATAGAATTATCCGTTTAAATAGTGATGGCACTAAAGATACTACTTTTAACACGGGAACTGGGTTTAATAATCCTGTTTATGCCATTGCTATACAACCCGATGGGAAAATACTTGTGGGAGGTAATTTTACAACATATAAAGGAGTAACCCAAAATAGAATTATCCGATTGAATACCGATGGAACGAAAGATACTACTTTTAACACAGGAACAGGGTTTAATAATTATGTTTTTGCCATTGCTATACAACCCGATGGGAAAATACTGGTAGGAGGTTATTTTACAACATATAAAGGAGTAACCCAAAATTATATTATACGTTTAAATAGTGATGGAAGCAAAGACTCTACTTTTAATATTGGAACAGGGTTTAATAGTATTGTTGATGACATTGCTATACAATCCGATGGGAAAATACTTGTGGGAGGTAGTTTTACAACCTATCAAGGAGTAACCCAAAATGGAATTATCCGATTGAATAGTGATGGAACCAAAGATACTACTTTTAACACCGGAACAGGGTTTAATGATTTTGTTTCTACCATTACTATACAAACCGATGGGAAAATACTAGTGGGAGGTAATTTTACAACCTATCAAGGTAATAACCAATCGGCTATGTTAATTGGATTGCATTCAGGTTTAATTTTAGCTACTGAAAATTTTAGTGATTCAAATCGTTTTGGAATTTATCCTAACCCTGTAAAGGATATTTTAACCATAAATTCATTAGACAATGATGTAATTACAGCTGTAAAAATTCACGACTTACAAGGAAAACTAATACAAGAAACAGCAAGTACTACAATTCCTTTAAGTAATCTTTCGGCAGGGATTTATATGGTTAAAGTTACAACTGAAAAAGGAGAAGAAACTAAAAAATTCATTAAAGAATAAACTTTTAAACTACCAATAAAAAAATTCCAACTACTTATAATTGGAATTTTTTTAGGTTTTTATAAAATCATCGTCAACTGAATGCGTTTTCTATCTTCGTCTACTTCAGTCACTTTTACGGTAACGTGTTGGTGTAACTTGACTACTTCATTTACATCGCTCACAAAACCTGCTTTGAGTTGCGAGATATGAACCAGTCCGCTTTCCTTAGTTCCAATATCTACAAAACAACCAAAATTGGTAATATTATTGACAATTCCTGGTAAAATCATTCCGGTTCTAAGGTCTTTTATGGTTTTTACATTGGGATCAAATTCGAAAACTTTGGCCGATTTTCTCGGATCTAAACCTGGTTTTTCGAGCTCTTTTATAATATCTTTTAAGGTTAATAAACCTATTTCTGGTGTAATATAATTGTCTGGTTTTATTAGAGCGGTTTTTTCTTTATTGGCAATTAAATCATGAACAGAAAGTTTTAAATCTTTTGCCATTTTCTCGACAATTCCATAAGCTTCAGGATGCACCGCCGAATTATCTAACGGATTTTTCGCATTTGAAATTCTGATAAAAGCCACGCCTTGTTGGTAGGCTTTTTCGCCCAATCGTGGTACTTTTTTTAATTGTTTTCTATCTTCAAACGGTCCGTTTTCTGAACGATATTGCACAATATTTTCGGCTAGTTTTTCGCCTATTCCAGACACATAACTCAACAAATGTTTACTGGCTGTATTGATGTTTATTCCTACTGAATTTACGCAACGAATTACCGTATTATCTAGTTCTTCTTTTAGTTTTGTTTGATCTACATCGTGCTGATATTGTCCTACTCCAATAGCTTTTGGATCTATTTTTACCAATTCTGCCAACGGATCCGAAAGTCGTCTTCCAATAGAAACAGATCCACGAACGGTAACGTCATAATTAGGAAATTCATCTCTTGCTATTTTTGATGCCGAATATACCGAAGCACCTGCTTCTGAAACTATAAAGACTTGAACTGGTTTATCAAAAGCAATTTTTTTGATAAAAAACTCAGTTTCTCGGCTCGCTGTTCCGTTTCCTATAGAAATTGCATCAATAGCATAAGCGTTTACCATCGACCGAATTTTTTTCATCGCCATCGCATCTTCGTTTTGTGGTGCGTGCGGATAGATGGTTTCGTTGTACAACAAATCCCCTTTTTCGTCGAGACAAACTACTTTACAACCACTTCTAAAACCTGGATCGATTGCTAAAATTCGTTTTTCACCCAAAGGTGGCGCTAATAAAAGTTGTCCTAAATTATTGGCAAAAACTTGAATAGAATTGGCATCAGCTTTGGCTTTAGCTTCTTGCAAAGCTTCGTTCGAAATCGCTGGAGTTAACAATCTTTTGTAACTGTCTTCAATAGCCAATTGAACATGAGAAATGGCAGAACTGTTGTTGTTTTTGATGATAATTTCATCAATTAAATCATAAGCTTCATCTAGATCAACTTCGATTTTTAGTTTTACAAACCCTTCGTTTTCTGCACGAAGCATGGCGAGTAATCTGTGTGAAGCTGCTTTTGTTAAATTCTCACTCCAATCGAAATACTGACTGAATTTTTGTGCCGCTTCTTCTTCTTTTTTGGCTTTTGAAACCTTTGTTGTTATAGTAGCTTTTCGTTCGTATAATCTTCTGAGTTGTTTACGAACATATATGTTTTCATTAATCCATTCGGCAATAATGTCTCGTGCGCCTTGCAGAGCAGCTTCTTCATTAATGACATTTTCATTCAAATATTGTGTAGCTATAAAATCGACATCATCATTTTTCTGATCCATGATGATTTTTGCTAATGGTTCTAATCCATTTTCACGAGCGACATCGGCTTTGGTTTTTTTCTTCTTTTTATATGGTAAATACAAATCTTCTATTTCTTGTAAATCGAAACTTTCAGAGATTTTTTTATTCAATTCTGCCGTTAATTGTCCTTGTTCTGTAATCGCTTTTAAAATAGCTTCTTTTCGTTTTACAATTACATCATATTCCTTGTTTAACTTGGCAATTTGCTCGATAAAAACCTCATCAAGATTTCCTGTTGTGTCTTTTCGATAACGAGAAATAAAGGGAATCGTGCAATCTTCGTCCAGTAATTTTACGGTTGCTTCAATATTTTTTGGCGTCGTTGCAACTTGTTTGGCTATAAATTGTATGTTGGTCATTGCGGAATTTTAGATTGTAATATTAGAATTACCAAAAATAATACCTTTGCGCTTATTCAAAAAAATTATGACTGTTATTTTAATTTATTTTTTCATCATCAATATTATTGGATTTTTTCTAATTGGTTATGATAAAAAAATGGCTGTTGCGAATAAATATCGAATTGCTGAAAAAACATTGTTATTAATTGTCCTTCTTGGCGGAGTTATTGGTTCCGGATTGGCGATGCTTTTCTTTAGACATAAAACTTCTAAAATCTCTTATTTATTGAAGTTTTTTGGGGTCATTGTTCTTCAAATTTTATTTATTTTTTTATTAAAAACCACCTAGTTTGTTTCTAAAAACAAAAAAGTTGCTTTTTACAAAGCAACTTTTTTATAGGAATAAAAACTATTTAATTTACTTGCAACACACAATCATCTTGCTCTATCATTGCGTTTTCTTTTAGCAATATTTTAGAAATGATTCCGTCCTTTAGGGAACAAATTGTGGTTTCCATTTTCATGGCTTCAATAACAAATAAAGGAGTATTTTTCTTTACTTCATCGTTTTCATTTACCATAATTTTTACTAATTTTCCTTGTAACGGTGCTCCAATATCATTGGATCCAGAAATTTTAATGTTGCTTATTTTGGTAGATTTTATTGCATTATCTTTTACAAGAACATTTCTAGTTTGTCCGTTGATTTGGAAATAAACTTCTCTAAATCCTTCCTCATTAGGCTCTCCCATGTATCTAAATTTTATCAAGAGATTTTTTCCCCAAGCTAAATTTACTAATACTTCTTCGTTCGGTTTTAAAGGGTAATAAAAGGTTGGTGTTGCCAATTTTTCGACTTTTCCGAAATGTTTTCTAAATGCATAAAAATCACTAAAAACCTTAGGAAACATGATGTAAGAAAGTAAATCTTCGGTGGTTAATTTATCATCAAATTTTTCGTGTAGTTTTTTTAATTCTAATTTGAAATCAACTGGTTCTAGGTGTGCATTTGGCTTTTCAGTATAAGGCTTTTCGTCTTTTAATATTATTTTTTGAAGTGCTTTAGGGAATCCCCCAAAAGGTTGTCCCAAATCGCCTCTAAATAATTGTTTGACCGATTCTGGAAACGCAAGCGTATCTCCTTTTTCCATCACATCGTTTGCCGTCAGATTATTTGATGTCATAAATAAAGCCATGTCTCCAACTACTTTTGATGACGGTGTGACTTTTACAATATCACCAAACAACTCGTTGACTACAACATAATTTTGTTTAATGGTTTCAAATTTATCTTCCAATCCCAAACCACGAGCTTGCGGAAGCAGATTAGAATATTGTCCGCCTGGGATTTCGTGATTGTAAACTTCTGCCGTTCCTGCTTTTAGTTCGCTTTCAAAAGGATAATAATATTCTCTTACGACTTCAAAATAATTTGAATATTCATTTAATTTTTTTAAATCTATTGGATTTTCTCTTTCTGATCCTTGTAAAGCAGCTACTAGTGAATTAAAATTTGGTTGTGAAGTTAATCCGCTCATAGAAGCAAGAGCAACATCGACCACATCGACACCTGCTTCAATCGCTTTTAGATAAGTCGTAGATTGAATAGATGATGTGTCGTGTGTGTGCAAATGAATTGGGATAGAAATATGTTTCTTTAATTCTTTTATTAACACTTCGGCAGCATAAGGTTTTAATAATCCCGCCATATCCTTAATAGCTAGCATATGAGCTCCCGCCGCTTCTAATTCTTTGGCTAAATCTACATAATATTGCAAGTTGAATTTTGGTCGATCAGGGTTTAATATATCTCCTGTGTAGCAAATACAAGCTTCGGCAATGGCATTTGTTTTTTCTCGAACAATTTTAATACTGTGTCGCATCCCTTCAATCCAGTTTAGGGAATCGAAAATTCTAAAGACATCAATCCCGTTTTCGGCACTTTTAATAATAAATTGTTCTAAAACATTGTCTGGATAAGCGGCATATCCTACAGCGTTGCTTCCTCTAAAGAGCATTTGCAATAATACGTTTGGCGCTGCTTTTCTAATTAATCTTAATCTTTCCCACGGGTCTTCGTGTAGAAAACGCATGGTTACATCAAAAGTAGCGCCACCCCAAACTTCCATAGAGAATAATTGAGGAAAATTTTTTGCCATTCCTTCGGCAACTTTAAGAATATCGTGGTTTCTTAGTCGGGTTGCAAAAAGCGATTGGTGTGCATCACGTAAAGTAGTATCGGTATAAAATATTTTCTTTTCGTTTTTTATATATTCAATAAATTTATCTCTACCCAATTCGTTTAGTAAATCCTTTGTTCCTTTTGGATATTCTTTACTGGTAATTGCTGGAATAAGTGGTTTTCTAAAAGTTTTATTGGCATCATAGTTTTTTATATCTGGATGACCGTTTACTTTTAGTTCGGCTAAATATTTTATTAGTTTAGTTCCTCTATCCTGAGAATACTCATATCTTGGAACAAGTAAATGCGGATTGTCTGGGATAAAATTGACTGTTGTTTCTCCGCTTCTAAAAGTATCGTTAGACATTACATTGATAAGAAATGGAATGTTTGTTTTTACGCCTCTAATTCTAAATTCTTCTAATGTTCTACGCAAACGATCTGAAGCGCCTTTTAATGTTCTTCCGCTCGAGGAAACTTTGACCAACATTGAATCGAAAAAAGGTGAAACCACAACACCCGAATAACAACTTCCTTCGTCGAGACGAATTCCGTATCCGCCAGCGCTTCTGTAAGCGATAATGGTTCCGTAATCTGGTTTAAAATCATTCTGTGGATCTTCGGTTGTGATTCTGCATTGTATCGCCCATCCGTTGCATTTTATATCATCTTGACTGTGAATAAATATCTGATTGTGGGTAAGTGGATGTCCTGCGGCAATAATAATTTGAGATCGTACAATATCTATTCCTGTTATTTCTTCTGTAATAGTATGTTCTACCTGAATTCTTGGATTTACTTCAATAAAATAAATATTTTCTTCTTTATCTACTAAAAATTCGACAGTACCTGCATTATTATAATTTACGTGTTTGGCGATTTTTACTGCATAATCGAACAATCGTTTTTTTGTTTCTGGTTTTAATATTGATGGCGCTACCTCAATTACTTTTTGAAATCTTCGCTGAACCGAACAATCTCGTTCATAAAGATGCACAATATTCCCATAATTATCTCCTAAGATTTGAACTTCAATATGTTTGGGATTGTCTATAAATTTTTCGATAAACATGGTGTCATCACCAAATGCTTTTATCGCCTCGCTTTTTGCGTTTCCAAAAGACATTTCCATCATATCTGGTGAATGAACCACGCGCATTCCTCTTCCTCCGCCTCCAGCCGCAGCTTTAAGCATAACTGGATATCCTATTTCGGCTGCTTCAGACAGGGCGTCTTCTACAGAATTTAGTGGAATTTTAGAATCCTTAATTAAAGGAACGTCTACTGCTCTTGCTACTTTTTTGGCTGCAACTTTATCTCCCAATTGGAGCATAACTTCGACACGTGGCCCTACAAAAATGATTCCCTCTTCAAGACATCTTCTTGCAAAATCTACATTTTCTGACAAAAACCCATAACCTGGATGTATTGCATCTACTTGATTCTCTTTGGCAACATTGATAATTTCTTCGATATCTAGATACGGTTTTAAAGCCTCCGATTCGTCTCCTATTTGGAAACTTTGGTCGGCTTTATACCTGTGCAAAGAATACCTGTCTTCATAAGTATAAATAGCTACTGTGTTGATTTTTAATTCTGTAGCCGCTCGTAAAACGCGAATAGCAATTTCCCCCCTGTTTGCAACAAGTAGTTTTTTGATGGTTAGATTTCCGGTCATGTGAAGTAGTAAATTGAGTTGTGTGTGTTAATTTTTGACTAAATTACAAAAAAAACAGAAACAAGCTCAAAAACGCAAATAATTTATACCTAAAAATAGGTATTAAAAATAATATCGCAATAAAAAATGCTTTTTTTGATTAATTATTGTCAATTATATAATTTTACTAATCCTGAACGATAAAATCCTTAGAATCTTCTTTCTGAAATTCAGGTTGAATATTAATGTGGTTAATATTGAATTTTTCTAACAAAACAGCTTCCATTTTCTCTAATAAAATATTGAATTCACTCATTTTTATATCTTCCGAACAATCTAAATGTGCTTCGAGGTGCAATTCGTGATCGTTAAGATGCCAAACATGAATGTGATGCAGTTTGTTTACACCCGAAATTTGGTGAACCTCGCGAACCAATTCTTTAATATCAATATCGGATGGTGTAAAAAGCATCAACATTTTTGTAGATTCTTTCAGTAAATCATAACCAACATAAATTAAATAAAGTGCAATAGCGAGAGTCAAAGCGCTGTCTATCCAATAAATTTGATATAATTTCATCAGAATTCCTCCTATTAAAACCGCGACAGAAGCCATCATATCTGTAAAAAGATGAATATATGCCGATTTTATATTTATATTATGGTCTGCATCTTTTTTGAGCATTAATGCCGAAATACCATTAATCACAATCCCTAAAATGGACATCCAAATCACTAAATTAGATTTAATTTCTTGTGGATTTGAAAATCGATGTGAAGCTTCAAAAATTAAATATATCGCCACCACAATCAAGGTAATCGAGTTCACAAAAGCCGCAATAAGTTCTGCTCGTTTGTAACCAAAAGTTTGGTCTAATGAGGCTTTTCTTCTTGATAAAACATTGGCGATGTAACTAAAAATTAAAGTCAAAACATCGGAAAAATTATGCAAAGCATCAGAAATTAAAGCTAAACTTCCCGAAAGAATGCCACCAATAACTTGTGCTACTGTAATGACAATATTTAAAACTATCGAAAATAAAAGGTTTTTACCTTGTACTTCGTGGTGTGAATGGTTGTGTGACAAAATTAATTTTTTCTTTTTTCAATTTCTATTTGTACTTTTTTTAATTCCGTAGAGTTATTAGCAAGAAAAAACATAGAACCCAATATTAAAAAAACATGCATAGCACCACTACTTTTTTTATAAATAGCAAAAAAGGTAAATACAACTGAAAATACTGAAATAATCACAAATGTTTTATTTCTCTTCGTTAAAGCTGTTTGTTTTAATACTAACTCTTCTAGCGATAAATTTGAGTAATCTTTTTTGTCAGTCATAAATTAATTTGATTTAAAATTAATACATTTTTTTATTTAACAACTAATTTTTCCCACTCTTGTAGCGTGTCTTCCGCCTTCAAAATTGGTGTTTAAGAAAACATCTACCATTTCTATAGCTTGCTGAATCGAAGTATATCTTGCAGGAATACTTATAATATTGGCATCATTATGTTGGCGAGCCAAGGCGGCAATTTCTTTTATCCAACACAAAGCGGTACGAATTCCTTGGTGTTTGTTTGCTGACATGGCAATTCCGTTTCCGCTTCCACAGATGACAATACCAAAATCGGCTTTTCCTTCAGAAACATCGGTAGCAACTTTATGTCCAAAATCCGGATAATCAACACTATCAAAAGTATCTGTTCCGTGGTTTGTTACAGTATGTCCTTTTGATTCTAAAAATTGAACAATTGCTTTTTTGTAATCTGGTCCTGCGTGGTCATTTCCTATTGATATTTTCATTGTAGTTGTGTTTTGTGATTACAAATTTAAGGAAAGTATTTAGATTGAAGCTGTTCTTATCGAAGTTTAAATTGTGATGTATTAAAGCCAATAAATTTTATATTTTTGCGGCTAATTTAAATTTTTATGAAAATAAAATTACTTTTTATCGCATCATTCGTTTTTAGTTTCTTTACTACTTCTTTAAACGCTCAAACACAATTAGGTACTGATATTAATGGAGAATTGGCGGGAGACGAATCAGGTTCTCGTGTTTCAATATCTCGCGATGGTACCACATTAGCTATCGGTGCTTATAAAAACGACGGAAATGGTAATAGCTCAGGACACGCAAGAATATATCGTTATAACGGAACTAATTGGATAAAATTAGGAGCTGATCTTGATGGGGAAGCGGCAGTAGATCAATTTGGCATTGGAATTAGTTTGTCTGATGATGGAAATATTGTTGCAATTGGCTCTAATCAAAATAGTCAAAGCGCACCTGCATCTGGACATGTTAGAATATATTCATATAATGGAACTGAATGGGTACAATTAGGTGCTGATATAGATGGTTTACCACACGCAGAAAATCTTTCTGTTCCAGCTCTTTCTGCAGACGGAACAATTGTAGCCATTGGCGCTTTAAACCATGATGGGACAGGAGATGGAATAGGAAGGGTTGTTGTTTACAATTATGACGGAAGTCAATGGGTACAAATGGGAAATAATATTTATGGAGAAGCAAACGCAGATTTCTCTGGCGAATCAGTTTCTATAGCGGCAAATGGTTTAAGGTTAGCAATTGGAGCAACAGGTAATGATGATAATGGATCGAGTTCTGGACAAGTAAGAGTATATGACTATAACGGAACTAATTGGGTACAAACGGGAAACGATATTAACGGAGAAGGAATAAGTGATTTTTCTGGATATGTTTCTTTTTCTGGTGACGGAACTACTTTAGCTGTTGGAGCTCGATTTAATAATGGTAATGGTGTTGATTCTGGTCAAGTTAAAGTATATCGTTACAATGGCACAAACTGGGTGCGAATAGGAAATAATATTTATGGAGAAGCTGCAGGTGACGCTTTAGGAAGTAGCGTAAGTTTGTCTTTTGATGGGACAATATTAGCTGCTGGAGCTCCTCGAAACAACGGAAATGGTACCCGTTCTGGAAGCACCCGAATCTATCAATACAATGGCACTAATTGGATTCAAAGAGGGATAGATATTAATGGTGAAGCTGCTGATGATTATTCTGGATTTGGAGTGTCATTATCATCTAACGGAACAAGAGTAGCAATTGGAGCTTTATTAAATGATGGAAACGGTACAGATTCTGGTCATGTTCGTGTATATAATTTATCTGCAATTTTATCTTCTGATAGTTTTGTTTTAGAGAATTTTAAAATATTCCCTAATCCTACTTCAGAAAAAGTAATCATTACATTACAGGAAAACCTACAACTAGAAAAAGTAACTATTTACAATACGTTAGGACAATTCATTAAAACCGAAAAAAACAATATTATTAATGTAACTGGTTTTGCAAAAGGAAGCTACTTTTTTGAAATAATTACCAATAAAGGAAAAGCAACTAAAACCATTGTAATTCAATAAATTGAAAAAATAATTTAAGGAAAAGCCGAGTAAATACTCGGCTTTTTTTATACAAAAAACATTAAAAATTTACATTGTTAACAACCAAACGCAATTCCTTGATATTCAGTTAACGCTAACTTAACAACTTTTGTTGACAACTTTAGAAAGAATTTTAGAAGTTTTTTTTGGAAGTTTAAATTTAAATTGTAATCCAAAACCGAGAATCAAAATCCTAATTTAGTTTGGTGTTTTTTTATGAAACTTATCATTATAAAAAAGTAGTTTATCAACAAAATTTCACGAAAATCTTATTTACAAAAAGTATAATTTTTTAATTATTAACAGTTGTTAATAGCTTTTTAAAATAAGTTTAAAATCAACATTTTAACTATTTAAAAACATGTTGATAAGTCATTATAAAATCATACAACTCAAATATGACAGCAAATAAAATTAAAGTTATAGTAACTATTAACACGCTATCATAACCATTAATAAATTATTTAAATTTAAATTTTCTTTTTGTAATATTTAATAAATGTTGACAACTTTAAAAAAATCTAAAAGTTATATTTTCTTTAAAACTGAATTCTAAATTCTGAAATCTAATATCTTATTCGTAAATTTCAACTTTATAAAAATGAATTATGAGTAAAATGCCAAAAAAGTTTGGAAAAAAAGAGAAAACGTTCTCTGAGAAAATATTAAAAATACTATCACAAAATGCCAATAAACCGTTTAATTATAAACAAATATGTGCTGTTTTAGAATTAGATGATACTAAAAGTAGAAATGAAATTATTAAGGATTTAAAAATTCTAGCTTCACAAAAAGTTATTATTGAAACCGAACCAGGAAAATATCTTGTAAAAGCCATTTCACAAGACTATTACGAAGGAAAAATAGACATGACTTCTCGAAAAACAGCTTATTTTATCTGTCCTGATTTCGGAGAAGATGTATTTATTCCAACCAATAACTTAAATCACGCTTTAGATAAAGACATTGTAAAAGTTTACGTCTATAACCGAAGAAAAGGAAAACGTCCTGAAGGAGAAGTTATAGAAGTCGTAGAACGAGCCAAAACCGATTTTGTAGGTGTAATAGATATTCAGAAGAATTTTGCCTTTGTAAGCACTGCAAATCCTAAAATGTATACGGATATTTTTATTCCGTTAGCAAAAATTGGAGAAGCAGAACAAGGTGATGTCGTTTTAGTTCATATCGAAGATTGGCCTAAAAAAGCCGATTCTCCTTTTGGATCAGTTATTAAAGTTTTAGGAAAACCAGGAGAACACGATACCGAAATTCATGCAATTTTAGCAGAATATGGTTTACCAGCAGAATTCCCTGTAGAAATAGAAGTTTTTGCCCAAAAAATAGATACTTCAATACAAGAAAGCGAAATTGCAAAACGTCGCGATATGCGAGATACATTAACTTTTACTATCGATCCAAAAGATGCTAAAGATTTTGATGATGCACTTTCGTTCAAAAAATTAGAAAACGGAAACTACGAAATAGGAATTCACATTGCCGATGTTTCTCATTATCTTCAAGAAGGAACAATTCTAGATGACGAAGCGTATCAACGTGCAACATCAGTTTATTTAGTTGATAGAGTTGTACCAATGTTGCCAGAAGTTTTATCAAATTTTGCTTGTTCATTACGACCAAATGAAGAAAAATATACGTTTTCAGCTATTTTTGAAATTGATGAAAAAACAAACGTTGTTAACCAATGGTTTGGAAGAACAGTAATCAATTCGAACCAACGTTTTGCTTACGAAGAAGCGCAATATATCATAGAAACCAAAGACAATACTATTCCTATCGAAACTTCAATTACAGGAAGTTCTTATGTAGTTTCGGATGAAATTGTAGCTGCAACATTAAAATTAGATGATTTAGCAAAAATTATGCGTCGCAAACGTATGAATGACGGAGCTATTTCTTTTGATAAAGTAGAAGTAAAATTCAATTTAAGCGAAGACGGAGAACCAGAAGGTGTCTTTTTTAAAGTTTCTAAAGATGCCAATCATCTTATCGAAGAATTCATGTTATTAGCCAACAGAAAAGTGGCTGAATATATTGGTAAACAAAAGAAAACCTTTATTTACAGAATTCACGACGAACCAAATGAAGATAAATTATTTGCAATGCAAGCTGTAATTGCAAAATTTGGTTATAAAATAGATTTTAGAGGTGGCGAAATCTCTAAATCTCTAAACGCTTTAATGGAAGAAGTAAACGGAAAAAAAGAGCAAAATCTTATTGATACTTTAGCGATTCGAACGATGAGTAAAGCTAAATATTCGACAGATAATATTGGTCATTACGGTTTAGCTTTCGATTATTATTCTCATTTTACTTCACCAATTCGTCGTTATCCAGACGTTATGGTTCATAGATTATTGCAATTTTATTTAGATGGAGGAAAATCTGTCGACGAGGAAACGTACGAAACAAAATGCCAGCATACATCAAATATGGAAGGTTTAGCAACCAATGCCGAACGTGATTCTATAAAATATATGCAAGTAAAATATATGCAAAATCATCAAGATCAGGAGTTTTTGGGTGTAATTTCTGGCGTGACTGAATGGGGAATTTATGTAGAAATCATCGAAAATAAATGCGAAGGAATGGTTCGTATTCGTGATATAAAAGACGATTATTACACTTTCGATGAAAAACAATATGCTTTGGTTGGCGAAATTTCTAAATCTTTATTACAATTAGGTGACGAAGTTTGGGTTAAAGTAAAAAATGCCGATTTAGTGAAGAAACAATTAGATTTTAATTTCTTAAGAAGAAAAGAGTAATTAAGTATGAGAAAACTATTTATAATTTCATTTTTCATTTTAGCCAATGTAATCTCAGCTCAAGTAACTAAAAACCTTGGCGATTTTACTAAAGTAACCGCTTTTGATAAAATTTCGGTTCAGTTAATAAAAATAGATTCAACTGAAAATAAAATAGAAATTTCAGGAGATTTAGCTAATGAAGTAGAAATTATAACTATCAAAAATGAATTAAAAATAAGAATGTCTTTATCAAAAGCATTAAAAGGAAATGATATTGTTGCAAAAGTTTATTTTAAAAATTTAGAAGCACTTGAAGCAAATGAAGGAAGTTATATTTCTTGCGATTCGGTACTTTCTGCGACAAATTTTAATCTCATTGCGAAAGAAGGATCTCAGATAAAAGTTAACATTTCTTCCAAAAAAATATCAGTAAAATCGATGCAAGGTTCGGTTATAAAATTAGAAGGAACCACTCAAAATTTAGAAGCAATACTAAATACAGCAGGAGCTTTGCAAGCAAAAAACTGTACAACATCTCAAGCAACAGTATCAATAACTGCTGGTGGCGATGCAGATTTTACCGCAACAGATTATGTAGATGCAAAGGTAAAAGCCGGCGGAACAATAACTATTTACGGTAATCCAAAACAAGTAGATGAGAAAACAATTTTAGGAGGAAGTATCATAATAAGCAAACGATAGTTATTTTAAAATTTAAATTTTAACTTGCGTCATCGGAATATTAATTAAAAAACTTTATGATTCAATATATTTTAGGTAACGGAATCCCATTAGGAATATTTTTAAGTTTCATGATAGGACCAGTATTTTTTGTACTCCTAGAAATTAGTATTACCAAAGGTTTTCGTGCTGCTTTAATCTTTGATTTAGGCGTTATTCTTGCCGATGTTTTTTTTATAGGTGTGGCCTATTTAGGAAGTTACCGATTAATTCAGAGTCTAAAAGACGATCCAGCTTTGTTTATTTTCGGAGGTATTATCATGGTAACTTATGGATTAATTTCTTATTTCAAACTTCGTAAAGCACACAAAGCCGAAGTAGAAGAAGAAGCAGTCGAATTAATCAAAAAAGACTATTTAAACCTATTTATAAAAGGATTTTTACTCAATTTTATCAACATAGGAGTTTTGGGTTTTTGGTTGTTAATCATTATAACCTTTGTACCTAAAATGCACATGGAACTTTCTAATGTTATTTGGTTTTTTACCACGGTTATCGTTACTTATATCATTACAGATATTGGTAAAATACTTTTATCTAAACAATTAAGAAACAAATTAACTACAGAGAATATTATAAAAATTAAAAAAGTAAGCAGTATTTTATTAATTGTTTTTGGTATTTTTTTGTTATCACAAGGCTGGTTTCCTAGTGACAAAACCTTTGTAACCAATACAATTGAGAAGATTGAGAAAAAGTAAATTTTATTATTTTGCACCCAATTTATGCTGAATTAATTTCAGTGATTTTATAAAATTTGATTAACACCAACTATGAAAAAACTTTTACTTTTATTATTATTTTCTTTACCCCTTTTTGCTCAAAACGATTCAATTCCAGTAGTAAAACCAAACTTATCATTAATTGGATTAAACAAACTAAATTTTGTTTATAAAGGGATTTTAAATCCTTTTTTGGTTAATGTAAAAGATTCGAAACCTTTCAAAGTTAAAGGGGAATCGGTTTTACAAAACATTGATGGTACTTATAGTATCAAACCTAAAACATTAAAAGACACTAAAGTTCAGGTTGAAATACAAACATCCGATTCTACTAAAGTTATCGAAGAACACATTTTTAGAACAAAAGAATTACCCTATGCCGCTTTACTTGTAAACAAAAAAGGTTGTATTAATGGAGAGTGTACGATTGAAATGTCAAGTAAAGAGCTTTTAAATGCTGAAATTACAGTTAAATTAATCGACTATCTGTTAGATTATAACATCACGGTTACAAGCTTTAGAATTCATTTATCAAATTCAAATGGTGATTTCTTAGACAGTTTTGAAGTAAAAGGAGACAAAATACCACAAGATATTTATGAAGCTATTGCCGCTAACGATAAAGCTACTTTAATTGTGATTCATAAGTTTACTTTCGCCTCCGATATTGGTTTATCCATCATGAAAACTCCTGTGGTGAAGATTAGGAGAATATTGGAAACTAAGTAGTTTTTAACTCTTCAAACAAATAATAAAAGGGAATTTCTAGAGTATATAAATAAAGTCTTATTATGAAAAAACTATTGTTTTTATTACTATTTCCTATTGTAGTATTTCCTCAAAATGACTCCATTTCTCCTGTTAAAAAAGGTAATATTTCTGTCGTTTCTGCTGATAGAATGAATGTAGTTTATCGAGGTATTCAAAATCCTATTTCTATTGCTGTAAATAATGCCAAATCTTATAAAATTACTGGCGATGGTGTTTCACAAAATGAAGATGGAAAATATGTCTTACGTGCTGGAGCAGGAACGGAAACAAAAGTGATTGTTGAGATTGAAAAATTAGATGGTGCTAAAGTTACTGAAGAACATATTTTTAGGATAAAAGGTTTACCAAAACCGATTGGTACTTTAAATGATGAATATTCTACAAACGGTAGTGTTTTGAGATTTACCAAAGAAGAATTAAAAAAAGCCATAGTTAATTATAAAATGATTGATTTTTTATTTAATATTAATCCTGAAGTAACTCAATTCAATCTATCAATTAACAATAAATCAATTACTGTTGAAGGAAATAAATTTAATAATGAGGCTCTAAAAATTATTAATTCTGCGAAAAAGAGAGATTATTTAATAATTTCAAATATTAAAACAAATTATATGAGTCCTGAGGCATGTTTTCCCCGTTCGCCAGCACCTATATCTTTTAAAGTTGTTAATTAAATCCCATAAAAAAACCTCTAAATTTCTTTGAAGGTTTTAGAGGTATCTCCCGCGATAGCCATCGGGACGGATTCGAACCATATATTTAATTAATTTTTTCTAAAAATTTTCCACAAAAAAAAGAGACACATTTCTGTATCTCTTCTTGAGGCATCGTCCGGATTCGAACCGGAGTAGGAGCTTTTGCAGAGCCCAGCCTAGCCGCTCGGCCACGACGCCCTTTGTTTAGCGGATTGCAAATATAAGAAACTATTAATAATTAACAATTGATAATTACAAATTTTTAAAAATTATCAATTGATAATTATCATTTATCAATTAATTCTAGTTTCTATATTCTTCCATTTCAATCGTAACCGCTTCAACATCACCACCAATAGGCGGATTTAATTTAGAAACAGCCACAATAATTCTAGAAACAGAAGCTATTTCTGAAAAGATTCTTGTTATAATTCTGTTGGCTACATGTTCTAATAAATGCGAACGAATCGCCATTTCTTCGACTACAATTCGGTTCAAAAGTACATAATCGACCGTATCTTTTAAGTTATCTGACAAAGAAGAACGGCGTAAATCGGTTTTTATCTCTAAATCAACTTTGTAATCCGAACCAATTTTTCCCTCTTCGATCAAACAACCATGATAAGAAAAAGTACGTATGTTTTTTAGTTTTATAATGCCCATTTTGAGTTTATTTGTGGATTTGTGAATTTGTTTATTCGACAATATTGCTTAAATACTCGATTTTTAGTCATCATTTATCAAATAACCAAACCAACGATTAACCAAATAGCCAACATTTATTTATCTTTGCTAAAATTATACAAAATTATGTCAACTGAAGAGAAAGCACTCAATTTTATTGAACAAATTATAGAAGAGGATTTAAAAAAGGGTTTGCCTCAGGACAAATTACGTTTTCGTTTCCCACCAGAACCAAATGGGTATTTACACGTCGGTCATGCCAGTGCAATTTGCCTTAATTTTGGTTTAGGAATAGATTATAAAGCACCTGTTAATTTACGTTTTGACGATACAAATCCTTCAAAAGAAGAGCAAGAATTTGTTGATGCGATTAAAAAAGACGTAGAATGGCTAGGTTATTCTTGGGATAAAGAATGTTATGCTTCCGATTATTTCCAACAATTATATGATTGGGCGGTCGAATTAATCAAAAAAGATAAAGCTTATGTGGATAGTCAATCTTCTGAAGATATGGCTATTCAAAAAGGAACACCAACAACTTCAGGAACAGATTCTCCTTTTAGAACTCGTTCTGTCGAAGAAAATTTAGACTTATTTACACGTATGAAAAACGGAGAATTCGAAAAAGGAACTCATGTTTTGCGTGCTAAAATTAGTATGAATGCCAACAATATGCTCATGCGTGATCCTATTATTTATCGTATTATGCACGCGCATCACCACCGCACAGGAAACGATTGGTGTATTTATCCGATGTATGATTGGGCACATGGCGAAAGTGATTATTTAGAACAAATTTCACATTCATTTTGTACGTTAGAATTTTTACCTCATAGAGAATTATACGATTGGTTTTTGAACCAAATTTATGATGAAACTAAAGTGCGACCAAAGCAAAGAGAATTTGCTCGTAGAAACTTATCTCACACCGTTGTTTCGAAACGAAAATTAGCTCAATTAGTAGAAGAAAAACACGTTACCAGCTGGGACGATCCTCGTATGAGTACTATTTCTGGAATGAGAAGACGAGGAATTACCGCTACAGCGATTCGTAATTTTGCGAACACTATTGGTATAGCAAAACGTGATAATTTAATCGATGTTTCGTTATTAGATTTCTGTGTTCGTGAAGATTTAAATAAAATAGCACCACGTGTTATGGCAGTTTTAAATCCAATTAAATTAGTAATTACGAATTATCCTGAAGGAAAAGAAGAATGGTTAACAGCCGAAAATAATTCTGAAGAAGAAGTAATGACTTACAGAGAAGTTCCTTTTTCTAAAGAATTATATATCGAAAGAGAAGATTTTAAAGAAGAAGCAGATAAGAAATTTTTCCGTTTGACTTTAGGAACAGAAGTACGTTTAAAAAATGCTTATATTATTAAAGGTGAATCAGTTGTAAAAGATGCTGAAGGAAATATTACAGAAATTCATTGCACGTACGATGTAGATTCTAAATCTGGAAGCGGAACAGAAGCCAGTAATCGTAAAGTAAAAGGAGTTATTCATTGGGTTTCTATCGCTCATGCAAAAGAAGCAGAAGTTAGAGTTTACGACCGACTTTTCACACATGAAAATCCGGATGGAAATAAAGATGTGGACTTCAAAGAATACATCAATCCAGAATCCTTAAAAGTGATTACAGGTTATGTAGAACCAAGTTTACAAACTTCAAATGAATTGGATCATTTCCAATTTCAACGTTTGGGTTATTTCTGTGTTGATAGAGATTCTTCATCTGAAAAATTAGTTTTTAATAAAACGGTTGGCTTGAGAGATACTTGGGCAAAAGTAGAAAGTAAATAATAATTATTTAATAGCATTCAAAAGCCTTGTTAATCAAGGCTTTTATTTTAATTTTCAACAATTTTCAAATATATAAAATGAAAAAAATATTACTTATCAGTTTGCTTTTAACACGTATTACACTTTTTGCACAAGACGATTGGAGGCCTATTGGTCCAGATGATTATAATCAGCCATCTCTTAGTTATTCATATTATACCAAAATTGCAATCGATAATAATAATACTCCTTATGTAGTATGCAGTGATCAAAATAATGCTAAAAAAATATGTGTTAGAAAATATAATGGAACTAATTGGGAATATGTAGGTTCTGCTGGATTCTCAACAGGTCAGGCCGATTATACTTCCATAGTAATTGATAACAATAATATTCCCTACGTTGCTTACAAAGATGTTGCCAATAGTAATAAAATTACGGTGCAAAAATTTAATGGAACATTTTGGGAAGTAGTCGGAACGCTTGGTTTTTCAACAGATCAAGCAGATTATACAGCTATTGCAATTGACAATAATAATGTGCCTTTTGTAACATACAAAGACGCAAGTAACGTTAATAAAATAACCGTGCAGAAATTTAATGGTGCTGCATGGGAATTTGTAGGAACAGCTGGATTTTCAGTTGGTGGAGCTGACTATACCTCTATTGTTTTTGATAATACTAACACTCCTCTTGTTTCCTATAAAGATGCTTCAAATAGCAATAAAGTTACTGTTCAGAAATTTAATGGTGCAGCTTGGCAAGTAGTTGGCCTTTCAGGATTTTCAGCCGGTGGAGCAGATTACATAGCTATAGCAACAGACGTTAATAATTTACCGTATGTTGTTTATAAAGATATCGCAAACGGAAATAAGGCTACTGTGCAAAAATTTGATGGTATAAACTGGCAGGTAGTTGGAACTGTGGGCATATCAGCAGGTACAGCCGATTATACATCGATAGCGATCAATAGTAGTAACCAGCCTTATATAGTTTATAAAGATGTGCTGAATAATGATAAAACCACAATTAGAAAATTTAACGGAACAGCCTGGCAACCTGTAGGTACGGGTGTAATATCTGTTGAAATGGCAGATTATACCTCCATTGCAATAGATAACAACAATGTTCCCTATGTGGTCTACAGTAAAACGTATTATGGAGGAAAAGCAAGAGTACAGAAATTCAACGGAACATCTTGGGAAATGGTTGGTAATTATGGTTTTGCTGAAACTTCAGATGCAATTTATACTAATTTTTTAGCAATTGATAATAACAATGTTCCGTATTTTATATACAGGGAGCTTACTAATGGTAATAAAGCAACAGTAAAAAAGTATAATGGAACAACCTGGCAAACAGTTGGAACAGCTGGTTTTTCTAACGGACAGGCTGATTTTGTTTCTATCGATATAGACAATAATAATATTCCATATGTAGCCTACAGAGACAACCCGCTATCCTATAAAATAACCGTTAAAAAATTTAATGGTACTAGTTGGGTAACTGTTGGATCACAAGGATTTTCTACTGGGTTTGCAGGGTATATTTCATTAACAATTGATAATAATAACGTACCTTATGTTGCTTATAAAGATGATTCATTTGGAGGAAAAATTGTTGTTAAAAAATACAATGGCACAAGTTGGGTATTGGTTGGAACTTCAGGCTTTTCTGCGGGATATGCGAGCTATATTACATTGAAGTTTGATTCTAATAATATTCCTTATGTTGCCTATGACGATTCAAGTGTTGGAAATAAATCATTTGTTCAAAAATTTAATGGAACTAATTGGGAAGTTGTAGGAGTGTCAGGTATATCTGCCGGATATACCAATAATACATGCCTTGCTTTTAACAGCAGTAACATCCCCTTTATTGCTTATACTGACTGTACCGTAAGCTGTAAAGCAACTGTTCAAAAATTTAACGGAACAGCTTGGGAAGTTGTTGGATTACAAGGATTTTCTTCCGGTTATGCCGAATTTATTACCTTAAAAATAAATGGAAATAATATTCCTTATGTTTCTTACAGTGATTTAAATAATGGCAACCATGTATTTGTACAAAAATTTAATGGTACAGCATGGGAAATGGTTGGAACAAGTGTTTCATCAGGGCATTCGAGAGGTGTTTCTATGGTTTTTAACAGTAATAATATTCCTTATGTTGCCTATGAATCTACTGGTGCTTACGCTAAATATTTTGGTATTGAAAACGCTCTAAGCACAAAGGAAAACACCTATTCTCTAAACAAAACATCAATTTACCCAAACCCAGTTAAAAACAGTTTTTCAATTTCTGGTAATGAAGCTGTAAACGAAATTGATATTTTCGATTTAGTTGGGAAAAAAGTATTACATCAGCAAAATCCAAACAAAGAAATTAATATTCAATTTTTACCGAACGGAATTTACGTTGCAAAAATAAAAACCGAAAAAGGCATTACTTCTTTGAAGTTAATTAAAGAATAAAAAAATTATAACTTTTATATATAAAAAATCCACTTTCGAGTGGATTTTTCTATTATAGATATTTATTATTAAAACTTAAATAAAAATAGATTTTTTATTAAAAAAGTAACCTTCATAAATTAATTTTAAGGCATTTTCTAAATTTTTAGACGCAATATATATTTTCAGAAAAACAATTACTGTAAATAACTTAAATACAATACATAAAATACAAAAAACACCAAAAAAAATTTAATTTTTGTAAGAATTTTAATCATTATATTTGTATAAACATTTTTAAATAACTTTAATATTTTTGTCAATGAAAAAAACTTTTCTCTTATGTTTATTTTTAATAAACACTCTTTTAGTGGCTCAAGAGGCTTGGAGGCCTATTGGTCCTGATGATTTTAATCAAGCGTCATATAATGGAGTCGATTTCACTACTTTAGTTCTAGACAGTAACAATGTGCCATATGTGGCGTATCAAGATGATGGAAATGGAGATAAAATTACGGTTCAAAAATACAACGGTACCTCTTGGGAATTGGTTGGTAATGCAGGTTTTTCTGCTGGAGTAGCTAATGGAATTTCCCTAGCTCTAGACAGTAATAATGTGCCGTATGTTGTGTATAGAGATGCTGCAGCTGGAGATAGAGGTATAGTTCAAAAATTCAATGGTACGTCATGGGTATTGGTTGGTGCTGTTTCTAATGGAGTTGCCTATTATACTTCAATAACCATAGACAGTAACAATATACCGTATGTTGTGTTTAGTGATGTTTCAAATGGATATAGAGCCACGGTTCAAAAATATAACGGTACGTTATGGGAATTGGTTGGTACTGCGGGTTTTTCAGTTGGTATAGCCTATGATACTTCCCTAGCTCTAGACAGTAACAATGTACCATATGTGGTGTATAGAGATTATGCAAATGGACAAAAAGCCACCGTTAAAAAATTCAACGGTACGTCATGGGATTTTGTAGGTACTGCGGGTTTTTCTACTGGAGTAGCCAAATCTCCTTCCCTAGTTCTAGGGAGTAACAATGTGCCGTATGTTGCGTATCAAGATGTTGCAAATGGAGATAAAGCCACGGTTCGAAAATTCAACGGAACTTCATGGGTATTGGTGGGTTCTGCGGCTTTTTCAGCTGGATTAGCTTATGATACTTCCTTAGCATTAGATAGTAATAATGTGCCGTATGTGGTGTATCAAGATGGTGTAAATGGATCAAAAGCCACAGTTCAAAAATTAAACGGTTCGTCATGGCAATTGGTGGGTACTGTGGCTTTTTCTACTGGAGAAGCACATACTCCTTCTATAGCTTTAGACAGTAACAATGTGCCGTATGTGGTGTGTAAAGATTTTGGAAATGGATTTAAAGCTACGGTTCGAAAATACAACGGTACGTTATGGGAATTAGTTGGAACTGCGGGTTTTTCTACTGGAACAGCCACTTATACTTCCCTAGTTCTAGACAGTAACAATATGCCGTATGTGGTGTATCGTGATAATGTAAATGCAAGTAAATCCACGGTTCTAAAATACAACGGTACGTCGTGGGATTTTGTAGGTACTGCAGGTTTTTCAGATGGAGGAGCCCGTAACACTTCCCTTGCACTAGACAGTAATAATGTACCGTATGTGGCTTATATAGATGAACTAAATGGAAGTAAAATTACGGTTCAAAAATTCAACGGTACATCATGGGTATTGGTTGGTACTGCAGGTTTTTCAACTGGAGGAGCCCTTTCCACTTCTTCCCTTTCCCTAGTTTTAGACAGTAACAATGTGCCATATGTGGCGTATCCAGATACTACAAATGGAGATAAAATTACGGTTCAAAAATACAACGGTACCTCTTGGGAATTGGTTGGTAATGCAGGTTTTTCTGCTGGTACAGCCAATTACACTTACCTTGCTCTAGACAGTAATAATGTGCCGTATGTGGTGTATCAAGATAGTATAAATGGACATAAAGCCACGGTTCAAAAATACAACGGTACGTCATGGGTATTGGTTGGTACTGCAGGTTTTTCTACTGGAATGGTCCTTTATACTTCCCTAGCTCTAGACAGTAACAATGTACCGTATGTAGTGTATTCAGATGCTGTAAATGGTAATGCTGCCACAGTTCATAAATACAACGGTACGTCATGGGAATTGGTGGGTACTTCAGGTTTTTCTGCTGCTGGAGCCATTTACATTTCCCTAGCTCTAGACAGTAACAATGTGCCGTATGTTGTGTATCAAGATGCAGCAAATGGAAATAAAGCTACGGTTCAAAAATACAACAGTACTTTATTGGATTGGGAATTGGTGGGTACTGTGGGTTTTTCTGCTGGAGCAACTACTTACACTTCCCTTGCTCTAGGTAGTAACAATGTGCCGTATGTAGTGTATAGTTCAACTAGAGCTTTTGCTAAATATTTCGGAGTTGAAAATGCTCTAAGTACAAACGAAAACACCTATTCTTTAAATCAAACAACCATTTACCCTAACCCAGTTAAAAACAGTTTTTCAATTTCTGGTAATGAAGCGGTAAACGAAATAGAAATTTATGATTTAATTGGTAAAAGAGTTTTGCACCAACAAAACACTACTAATGAAATTAACATCGAATTTTTACCTAAAGGAATTTATGTTGCCAAAATTAAAACCGAGAAAGGCATTACTTCTTTGAAGTTAATTAAAGAATAAAAAAATTATAACTTTTATATATAAAAAATCCACTTTCGAGTGGATTTTTCTATTATAGATATTTATTATTAAAACTTAAATAAAAATAGATTTTTTATTAAAAAAGCGACCTTCATAAATCGATTTTAAGGCGTTTTCTAAATTTTCAGACGCCAATATGTGTTTTCAGAAAAACATTTTAAAAAATCAGCTGTATTTACTTTTTGTGTAATAAAAATGTAGTTTAACGCGTTGTTAACATAGAAATATTAATAAAGCGCTATCTTTATGAGAAGTAACTTTTAAAATTTAAAAAATATGGAAACTACCACAAAAAAAGCAATGTATGCTCTTTTGGCAGGAGCCGCAGTTGGAGCTACACTTGGAATTTTGTTTGCACCAGATAAAGGTTCTAAAACAAGAGAAAAAATTAAAGAAGGTTTCGACGAAACTAAGAATAATATAAAACATAAATTCGAAAGTATTGCCGATGAATTGAAACATAAGTTTTCAAGTAATAATCACGATTTAGAAGAAACGTACAAAGAACTACTTTCTCATACTAATCATAAAACGGAAGAAGTAATTTCTTTTTTGGAAGATAAATTGAAAGATCTTAAAAAACACAATGCCAAACTTCAAAACTAAATTTAGCGTATGGCTTTCGAAGAATTAAAAGAAAATACCGAAAATATTCAAGATCAGGCTCAAGCTTATATCGATAGCCATTTGGCTTATTATAAATTGTGGGGTTTTAAGGTGGCAATGAAATCTACTACAATGATTTTGAAATTCACTTTAATTTTATTGTGTTTTTTAATGGTGTTGTTGTTTTGTTCGATTGCTGGGGCATTGACGATTGGCAAATCGTTAGAAAATTATCCTATGGGATTCTTGATTGTTGGTGGTATTTATTTTGTTCTTTCATTGTTTTTATTTTTGATAAAAGACAAAATTGTAGAAGGAACCATTTTGGAGAAATTTTCAGAAATCTTTTTTAACGATTAGTTATGGGAACCAAGAAATATGCTTCTTACGCCGAAATAGAAAGAGAACTGGAAATCTTGAAATTAGAAAAAGAAATCAATTATCAGAAACTGGTTCTAAGTGTTCAAAAAACCAAGGAAAGTTTTACGCCTCAAAATATAGTGAGTGGATTTTTAGGTTCTTATAAAGAAATAATTTCTGATTCCTATGTAACAATGGGTAAAATGGCAATTCCCTATATTATCAATTGGTTATTAAACAGAAAAAGAGGCGATTAAGCCTCTTTTTTTGTAAATAACATTCCAGTTATTTTATTTCACCTGCTTCATTTGCTTCAGATGTGTCCGATGGATTATAATCAGTCGAAGTATGATTTTTAGATTTTACTCTTGGTGTTTGTTTTTTCATTTGTTCACCAATTATGCTTGAAGCTGTAAAACTTGTCACCATACTATTTAACATTTCACTTGCAGCTTGCGGAGAATTAGGTAATAAAATCAAATTCGAATTCGTATCAGCTCCAATCGCTTGTAAAGTATCGTAATGTTGAGTGATTACAATAAGTGCCGATGCTTCTTGCGAATTGATTCCTACTTCATTCAAAACCGCTACACTTTCTACCAATCCTTTAGCAATTTCACGACGTTGGTCTGCAATACCTTGACCTTGTAATTTTTTACTTTCGGCTTCAGCTTTTGCTTTAGCAACAATTCTAATTCTTTGTGCTTCAGATTCGAACATAGCAGCCGTTTTTTCTCTTTCGGCAGCATTGATACGGTTCATGGCATTTTTCACCTGAATATCTGGATCAATATCGGTAACTAAAGTATTAATAATATCGTATCCATAAGTAGTCATGGCTTCGTTCAACTCACGTTTTACCGCTACGGCAATATCGTCTTTACGAAGAAAAACATCATCAAGAATTAATTTTGGAACTTCGGCACGAACAACATCAAAAACATAAGCTGTAATCTGATCGTGTGGATATTCTAGTTTGTAAAAAGCTTCGTAAACATGTTCTGGAATAACTTTAAACTGTACCGAAACTTTCATTTTAATAAAAACGTTGTCTTTGGTTTGTGTTTCGATCATGACATCTAATTGTTGAATTTTTAGATTTACACGACCTGCAATTTTGTCGATAATAGGCAATTTGAGTTGTAATCCAGATTGTCTTATTCCAATAAATTTACCAAAACGCTCTACAACAACAGCAGTTTGTTGTTTGACTGTAAAAAAACTAGAGAAGAAAATAAATAATCCGAAGATTAAAAAAGCATAAAAAATAACGTCCATTGTAATAGTTTTTAGTTTGTTATATTGGTTATACGTGATAATATTCTAAAAGTTACATTCGTATGTAAAGATTAATATTTACTTTCGCAAAAAATTCCCAAGACATGAAAAAGATATTTTTAGTACTAACATTCATTTTTTCACTTACAATTACCGCACAGCATAGTCGTCGTGATGGAAACCGTATAGGAATAATGGGAGGAATTACCCAAACGACATTAACAACATCAAATTTTGCTTCAAAACCAGCAAATGGTTGGGTTGCAGGAATGGCTGTAAGAGGAAATTACTATAATGATTTTAGTGCAATTTTTGGAATGCAATTTTTCGAAAATAACATTATAGTTGCTACAACCAAACCGCTATCACTCGCTTCGGAAGATGTAAATTTTAAAACAATGGGTGTTCAAGTACGGTTATTGGCTAGTTATAATTTGATAAAAAACCATCTTTCGTTAGATTTTGGACCTGTTTTACAAATAAATGACAAACTAAAAATAAATAGTAAATCAGAACTAAATAATGTTACTGGAACTTTGTTAACGGCTAAAGAAATTACCGATGTTACAAAGCTTAACGGAAATGCTTATGTTGGTATTTCGGCAGGAACAAAAAGAATTCGTGCCGTTGTTAATTACCAATATGGTTTGAATAATTTCCTGAATAATCTGAATAATAATGAAGAATTAAAATTGAAAAACAACAACAGTAATTTCAAAGGTCATTTAGGAATTATAAGTGGGCAAGTGTTGTTTAATTTGTAAGAAAAAACATTTTCTAAAATTAATATAAAATCGCGCAAATAATTATATTTGCGCGATTTTGTATTTTACAAAACCTCAATTTTATTTTTAACCTATTTTATTTATGAAAAAAGTATTACTTGTATCCCTTTCATTGGGAGCAATTTTGTTTTCAAGTTGCCAAAAAGAAGAACCTGTTAGATGTATTCTTCCAGAAATTTCTTCTTCAACTAATTCACCAGTTATTCAAACAGGAACAATTGTTCTTGAAGCACCAGTTTCTGAAGACACTGCTGTTACTTACAAATGGACTGGACCAAACGGATTTGAGTCTAATTTAGCTAATCCAACAATTTCGAATGTAACTTCAGCTATGGCCGGAGAATATAAAGTAAAAATGATAAAAGGTATTTGTGAAACTCCAGAATCTTCAAATATTGTTGAAGTTATTCCGGCTGTTGTAAGTTGTACGCCAAACAATAACACATTGGCTTTTACTCGTTCATCACTTACAGGTATGACTTTTAATTCAGTTTACACAAGTACGAGTGGAGGAAGTTTCGAAATTAGAGCTGGAGCATCTAACGGTGATTTAACAATCGAATTTGCATCTGCTTCAACTCCATTACCTGGATATTATGATCTTAGTAACGATTGTCCAACTTCATTTTTATCTGATAATGAAGTATGTGTTTCAATAGTATATTCAGGTTATTTCTGCCGAGCAAATTCTGGAAAAATACTTGTTACAAATGTAGGTGGAAAATTATCTGCAGTTTTTTGTGATGTTTTATTTACTAATTCGGATTTACCGTTTGATATGACAGCGATGTCTAAAGTTACTCAACCATAATAGTTATGAAAAAATTATTTATTTTACTTTGTTTTTTAAGCCTATCATCTTTTGCACAAACCGCTTATTTTTTTAATAAAAAAGGCGAAAAAATAGTTATGCGTGATGACACGGTAGAAATTTTAGTTGTAGACGATAGAATATCTTATGCAGAAGTTGGAAAGAGTTGGGAAAAATATATCAGATTCAAAGATCTTGATTATGCTATTGTAGGACCACATTATTTTAAATCTTTCAAACTAATAAATGCAAAAGGTAAGTCAGAAAAAGAAACCGCTTTTTTTGTTTTAGCCGAAACTAAGGAAAGAAAACTATTATCTTATACAGTAACGGTAATAGGGAAGTATGGTTCTTCAAAATACTACAATATCTATTGCATAGATAACAATAATAACATTCTGGATTATGTAAAACTTAATGAAAGTTTTGTTTACAAAGGAGCAAGAATGAAAATTTCGCCAATGATAAACAAACATTTTTCTGATTGTCCGGAAGTAATGAGCGAATTTTCAAAATTTGAAGACACAGACGAAAAACACTTAAACGTTTTAGGTTTTTTTGATAGTCAGAGATATATAAAATGTAATTAAAATATAAAAAATAGAAATAAAACAAAAATGAAAAAAGCATTATTATTTGCTATCTTTTTAGCAACATTCGCAGGATATAGCCAAGCTCCAAGAGGATTTTATGTAACTGCCGGAATAACTCAAACAGAGCTAAAATCTTCCGACTTGCAGTCTACGCCAGGAATCGGTTATAAGGCAGGTCTTAATTTTAATATGGGTTATCATGAAAATTATAATTACCAAATAGAAATGTTGTTTAATCATAGAGCATTAAATTTTAAAACTGTCTCTGCCGATTATCAAACAGTGGGTGAACAAAAATATATATCAGAGACAATAGATATTGGTTTTTACTTTAATTATTATATACTAAAACCAGAAGAAGATAAATTCTTTTTAGGACCGCAAATAGGATTTGCAACAGCTATTACAGGGCAGTTTACACCTGCAAAAACAAAAAATGTTGGGTATGATTTTAATAACTACTCAGAAGAGTCATATAATGAGTACAACCACACAGAAGGCAAATATTTATTACCTTATTTATTAGACGAAGGAAGTTTCGAAAACACGCCACAAGTAAATTTAGACGCAGGTCTTGGTTTAACAGGAGGTTATAATGATTTTAGATTTGATTTACGTTACACAAAGGGTCTAAATAATCGTCTTAAAGGTGTTGAAACAAATAACCATGATGAGTATAACAGATATACAGGTCCAACACTTAGCGGAAAACTAAACACCATTTCTTTTTCTGTTTCTTATATTTTTTGGAAAAGAATAAGAAAATAGTTTTAATAAAAAAGCCTCGAATTTCGAGGCTTTTTCTTTTTTATAAACTTGCTATTGCTTTTTCAATTCGCTTGATTGTTTCTTCTTTCCCTATCATTTCTACGATATCAAACAAATGTGGTCCCATCATTTTTCCTACCAAACTTAATCGGAAAGGTTGCATAACTTTTCCCATTCCTATTTCGTTTTGAGTCATCCAATCTTTTACAATAGTTTCAATATTAACAGATGTAAAATTTTCTATAGCATTTAAAACCACGATTAATTGTTTCATTAATTCTGGCGTTTCTTCTTTCCAGTTTTTTGCTGCTTTCTCATCATAAGAAGTTGGCGCTACAAAGAAATAATCAGATAAATCCCAAAGTTCGTTTACAAAATGAGCACGTTCTTTTACTGATGCAACTACTTTAGTTACATAATCTAAATTTGAAGAAACTCCTTTCGATTCAACAATTGGTAAGAATAATTCAGCCAAGGCTTTATCTTCTTTCTTAACCAAATATTGATGATTAAACCATTTGTTTTTCTCAGGGTCAAACTTCGCTCCCGCTTTGTGAATTCTATTTAAATCAAATTTTTCGGTTAGTTCTGTTAATGAAAAAAGCTCTTGTTCCGTTCCGTCATTCCAACCCAACATAGCTAAGAAATTAATTACAGCTTCTGGGAAAAATCCATTTTCTTTATAACCTAATGAAGTTCCTTCCTCAGTTTTCCATTGCAATGGAAATACAGGAAAGCCTAGTTTTTCGCCATCACGTTTGCTTAATTTTCCGTTTCCTACAGGTTTTAATATCAATGGTAAATGCGCAAATTCAGGCGCTTCCCAACCAAATGCTCTGTATAACAAAACATGCAGTGGCATAGAAGGCAACCATTCTTCCCCACGAATTACGTGAGAAGTTTCCATCAAATGATCATCGACAATATTGGCCAAATGATACGTTGGCATTCCATCGCTTTTAAATAAAACCTTATCGTCTAACAAATTACTTTCAAACTTAATATCACCACGAATAATATCTGTTAAATGTAAAGTTTCATTAACAGGAGTTTTAAAACGAATTACAAAATCTTCTCCAGCGGCAATTCTTTCCGCCACTTTTTCAGGAGAATTGGTTAACGAATTATCTAATGTTTCACGAACGGTATGATTGTAAATAAAGGTATTTCCTGCTGCTTCAGTCGTTTTTCGTAAAGTATCTAAATCTTCAGATGTATCAAATGCATAATAAGCCCAACCAGAATGTATCAGTTGGTCAGCATATTGTTTGTATAAATGTTTTCTTTCAGATTGTCTGTAAGGACCAAATTTTTCGTTCTTACCCATCGTTTCATCAGGAGAAATTCCTAACCATTCTAATGATTCCATGATATATTCTTCGGCACCAGGAACAAAACGATTTTGGTCGGTATCTTCTATTCGTAAAAAGAAAACACCGTTGTGTTTTTTGGCAAATAAATAATTAAATAAAGCAGTACGAACACCGCCTATATGCAAAGCTCCTGTTGGGCTTGGTGCAAAACGCACACGAACTTGTTTAGACATTTTTGTAAATTTTGATGCAAAGATAAAGTTTAAAAATCTGTTTAATATATTTTTAACTCATTAGAATTTTAAAATTACTACTTTTATAGGTTAAAAAGATTGCTTTATTTTGGAAAATTCAAAACTCATATTTCAAAAATTAGAAGATTTCATCAAGAAATTCTATACCAATGAATTGTTACGTGGAACAATTTTCTTTGTTGGTTTGGGATTACTGTATCTTTTTGTAACCAGTTTTATCGAATATTTCCTTTGGTTGAAGCCAACAGGAAGAACATTTTTGTTTTTGATGTTTGTTTTGGTTCAATTATTCTTGTTGGTCAGATTTATAGTATTTCCAATATTCCAATTATTTAAACTTAAAAAAGGAATAGATTATACCGAAGCTTCTAAAATTATTGGGAATCATTTCACTGAGGTGAATGATAAACTGACTAATTTCCTTCAATTATCAGAAGACAAAAACCAATCAGAATTACTTTTAGCATCAATAAACCAAAAAGCAAATTCACTACAACCGATACCTTTTTCTAATGCTATCGATTTTAAAAAGAACAGAAAATTTTTGCCATTAGCATTAATTCCTTTGTTTTTTGTTTTGTTTCTAATGCTTTCAGGACAACAAAAACTGATTACCGAAAGTATGAATCGTGTGGTAAATTACAAACAACAATTTTTGCCACCAGCGCCGTTTGCATTTACTTTGGTAAACAAAAACCTGCAAACCGAACAAAACAAAGATTTTATTCTCAAGGTAAAAACCGTTGGAAATGTTGTTCCAGAAAAAGCCATGATTTTTATTGGTGACGAAAGTTATTTTATGAAAAACACCAAGCAAGGAGAATTTCAGTTTGTATTGACGAAACCGATGCAAAACATCGATTTTCATATTGAAGCCAACGAAGTTTCATCAATCAATTATACTTTGAATGTGATTACCGTTCCTGCCATTGCAAATTTCGAGATGTTGCTTAATTTCCCTAATTATCTGAATAAGAAATTTGAAATTATCAAAGGAACTGGGAATGCCATTGTTCCCGAAGGCACACAAATCACTTGGAGAATTAATACGGTTGCAACTCAAAGCATCAATCTAATTGAAGCCAATAAATCGTATTCGTTTGTAAATTCTGGAAATACATTCAATTTAAGTAAAAGTATCTTTCAAAATACAGAATATCAGATATTTACTTCTAATAAATCGATAAAA
The DNA here is from genome assembly GCF_900111965.1 of Flavobacterium swingsii. Lineage (GTDB taxonomy): Bacteria > Bacteroidota > Bacteroidia > Flavobacteriales > Flavobacteriaceae > Flavobacterium > Flavobacterium swingsii. The sequence goes on from NZ_FOJT01000004.1 coordinate 32,299, forward strand.
AACTACGAAAAACTCAATTATGCTATCAATGTAGTAAAAGATCAGTTTCCAACCATCAAAGTGGAGATGGCTGCCGATAGTTTAAAAGGCTCTAAAGAATATGTTTTAGGCCAAATCTCGGACGATTATGGGTTTTCGAAGCTGAGTGTTGTTTATTTTCCAAAAGACAATCCAGAAGCTGCTAAACGTGGAACCATCGCTGTAAAGCAAAGTAATTTCGATCAGTTTGTGTTTTCTTTTCCAAGCACGTTGCCAATTGTAGATGGTGTGGCGTATGAATATTATTTTGAAGTTTTTGATAACGATGCCATTCATCATTATAAAAGCACAAAGTCATCTGAGTTTTCATATCGTGAATCTACTGTCGAAGAAAAGGAAAATGAAAATTTGCAACAGCAAAACGAAAACATCAATGCTTTAGAAAAGTCATTAAGCAAGCAAGACAAACAACTTTCTGAGTTAGAAAAATTACAAAAAACTAATAAAGAGAAAAAAGATTTAGATTATAAAGACAAGCAAAAATTAGATGACTTCGTAAAACGTCAGAAACAACAAGACGAAATGATGAAGGAATTTTCTGAAAAGATTAAAGATAATTTAGAAAAATTTAAAGCTGAAGAAAATGATCCGAAGAAAGAATTATTAAAACAACGTTTAGAAAAATCGAAAGAAGAATTAGAAAAAAATCAAAAGCTTCTGGACGAATTGAAACGATTGAACGAAAAATTAGATCAAGAAGAAATACAAGAAAAATTAGAAAAGTTTCAACAAAAAAGTAAAAACCAAACCAAGACCTTAGAACAATTGGTTGAGTTAACTAAAAGATATTATGTCGAGAAAAAAGCAGAACAACTAGCTGATAAGTTAGATAAGCTTTCTGAAAAAGAAGACAAGTTAGCTGATGATAAAAAAGAAAATTCTGAAGAAAAGCAAAACGAGATTAACAAAGAGTTTGATAAAATTCAGGAAGAATTAAAAGAATTAGATAAAGAAAATAAAGAACTTAAATCGCCATTAGATATTCCTCAAGATAAAGAAAAGGAAGAAAGCATCGATAAAGATTTGCAAAAAGCATCGGAAGAATTACAAAAGAAACAGCAAGACAAAGCTTCGCCTAAACAAAAAAGTGCCGCTAAAAAAATGAAAGAAATGAGCGAAAAAATGGCTCAAGAAATGGAAGGTGGAGAGAAAGAGCAAATGGAAGAAGACGTAGCAATGCTTCGTCAAATTCTAGATAATTTGTTGGCGTTTTCTTTTTCGCAAGAATCGTTAATTAAAAATTTTAAAGCGATAACCAATACATCAAATGCATTTTCGAAACACTTAAAAACACAACAAGATTTAAAACAACAATTCAAACATGTTGATGATAGTTTGTTTGCGATGTCATTGCGTAATCCAAAAATAAGCGAACAAGTAACAACCGAAATTGGAAAGGTTCATTATAATATTGATAAAAGTATCGACTTGCTTTCCGACAATCAAATCGCGAGAGGAACATCAAGTCAGCAATTTTCTTTAACAAGCGCCAATAATTTAGCCAACTTTTTAAGTGATGTTTTAAACAGTATGCAAATGTCACTTTCTGGAATGGGCAAAGGAAAACCGAAACCAGGAAAAGGAAAAGGCAGCGGAATGCAATTACCAGATATTATCAAAAAGCAGCAAGGTCTTGGTGAGAAAATGAAAGATGGAAAAGCCAAAGGAGAAAAACCAGGTGACAAACCGGGAGATAAGCCCGGAGAAAAACCAGGCGAAGGAAAAGACGGCAAGTCTGGAAAAGAAGGAAAATCTAGTCAAGGAAGTGACGGAAAAGGAGAAGGCGAAAATGGACAAGATGGTGAAGGGAATGCAAAAGCAGTTTTAGAAATTCTTAAAGAGCAACAACAATTGCGTGATGCTTTGCAAAAAGAACTCGAGAAAAATGGTTTGGGCGGAGCTGGGCAAAATGCTTTAGAGCAAATGAAACAGATAGAAAAGCAATTAATCAACAAAGGGTTTTCTAACGATGCGATTCAGAAAGCACTTAATTTGAAGTATGAATTACTCAAATTAGAGAAAGCAATTCAGGAACAAAATCAAGATTCGAAAAGACAATCTAACACAAATAAAAAAGATTTTAACAATACTGCAAATCCCCTACCGCAAAAGCTTCAAGAATATTTGAATAGTATTGAAATTTTAAATAGACAAACACTACCTTTGCGCTCGAATTTTGACCGCAAGGTTCAAGAATATTTTAAGAAAAATGATTAGTTTTAATTACGAAATAGATTTCGAAATACAAGAAGAAACCATTTATACCAATTGGATTTCTAGTGTTATAGTTTCAGAAAACAAATCCGAAGGCGAGATAAATTATATCTTTTGCGACGATGATTACTTGGTTGAAATTAACCAACAATATCTAAATCACGACACACTAACGGATATTATAAGTTTCGATTATTCTTTAGGAAATGAAATACACGGAGATATTTATATCTCTATCGAAAGAGTCCGTGAGAACGCAGAAGAGTTTAAGGTCCCTTTCGAAGAAGAATTAAAACGCGTTATGATTCATGGTGTTTTACACTACTGCGGTTACAAGGATAAATCTGAATCTGACGAGTTGTTAATGCGCTCTAAGGAAGACGAAAAAATAAAATTGTTTCACGTGAAACAATAACGCAAAATCTAAATCACGAATTATGTTTCACGTGAAACAATTTTTTAATTCATGATTTTTAATTGAAAAGTTCCACGTGGAACAAAGCATAATTTGAATTACAAAAACGATTAGAAGACGTAATTTGTAATTCGCAATTCACAATCAAAAAATGTTTTTAGAAGAATATGATGTTATAGTTGTTGGTGCTGGTCACGCAGGTTGCGAGGCTGCTGCGGCATCAGCAAATCTAGGTTGCTCCACCCTATTAGTTACAATGAGCTTGCAAAACATTGCGCAAATGTCTTGCAATCCTGCTATGGGCGGAATTGCTAAGGGACAAATAGTTCGTGAGATTGATGCGCTTGGTGGTTATTCAGGAATTGTTTCAGATAAAACCGCTATTCAATTCAAGATGCTCAACAAGTCGAAAGGACCTGCGATGTGGTCGCCAAGAGTTCAAAGTGACCGTATGCGTTTTTCTGAAGAATGGCGATTGATGCTTGAAGGAACTCCTAATCTTGATTTTTATCAAGAAATGGTTTCGGGAATGGTTATCGAAAACAATAAAGTTTTGGGTATTAAAACTTCTTTGGGATTGACTATTCGTGCCAAATCTGTTGTGCTTACTAATGGAACTTTTCTTAATGGATTAATACATATTGGCGACAAACAATTTGGTGGTGGCCGTGCTGGAGAAAGTGCCGCTTACGGAATTACCGAAGATTTGGTTAAAGCTGGTTTCGAATCTGGAAGGATGAAAACAGGAACACCACCTCGAGTAGATGGTCGTTCGTTAGATTATTCTAAGATGAATGTAGAAGCAGGAGATATAAACCCATCTAAATTTTCGTATTCAGATATAACAAAACCATTGGCGCACCAGAGAGATTGTCACATGACTTACACCTCTCTTTTGGTTCATGATATATTGCGTGAAGGTTTCGAACGTTCGCCAATGTTCAACGGTCGAATTAAAAGTTTAGGCCCAAGATATTGCCCTTCTATCGAAGATAAAATAAATCGTTTTGCAGATAAAGACCGTCATCAATTGTTTGTTGAACCGGAAGGTTGGAATACTTGTGAGGTTTATGTAAACGGATTCTCAACTTCTTTACCAGAGGATATTCAATTTAAAGCATTGCGTTCGGTGGTTGGTTTCGAGAAAGTAAAATTCTTCAGAGCTGGTTATGCTATCGAATATGACTACTTCCCTCCTACGCAACTCAAACATACTTTAGAAACCAAATTAGTCGAAGGTTTGTATTTTGCAGGGCAAATAAATGGAACAACTGGTTACGAAGAAGCGGCTTCTCAAGGATTGATGGCAGGAATAAATGCTGCACTCAAGGTGAAAGAACAAGAGCCTTTAATCTTAAAACGTGACGAAGCTTATATCGGAGTTTTAATAGATGATTTGATTACCAAAGGAACTGAAGAACCTTACAGAATGTTTACTTCTCGTGCCGAATTCAGAACTTTATTGCGTCAGGATAATGCAGATTTTAGATTGACTCCAATGTCGAATAAAATTGGTTTGGCATCTGATGCGCGTTTGAAACGAATGGAGCACAAACTGAATGAATCAGAAAAAATGGTGGCTTTCTTTAGAGAAACTAGCATTACTCCTGCTGAAGCAAATCCGGTTTTAATTGCTAAAGAAACTGCCGAAGTAAATCAGACAGATAAGATTTTTAAAATACTTTCTCGTCCGCAAATAGAGTTAGCAGATGTTTTAAAATTTAATAATGTCGCAGAATATGTTGCTAATAGTGATGTAGATCAAGAAATTCTTGAACAAGCAGAAATTCAAGTAAAATATTCTGGTTATATCGATAAAGAAAGAGCCAATGCCGAAAAGCAAACACGTTTGGAAGATTTAAAAATCCCAGAAAACTTCGATTACCATCAAATCAAATCGATGTCTATAGAAGCAAAACAAAAATTATCTAAAATTAGACCTGTTACCATTTCGCAAGCGTCAAGAATATCTGGAGTTTCGCCAAGTGATATTTCGGTATTGTTGGTTTTCCTTGGAAGATAAATCAATTGTTCCACGTGAAACTTAATTAAAATTAAAACAAACATTCATTGCAAATTATAATATGAATTTCGAAAACAAATCCATTTTTATTAAAGTAAAAGACAATTCAGTATCCAAAGAAAATTTCGAATTACTTCTCGATAAAGAATTACAATTACTAAAAACATATCCACAACCTTCGCTAGATGTTCTTCCAAAATATTACGAAAGTGAAGATTATATTTCACATACTGATGGTAAACGATCTTTGTTCGAGAAATTATACCAGATTATCAAATCGTATTCTTTAAATAAAAAAGTAAGTTTAATAAATTCTTTTCATCCACAAAAAGGAAGCTTGTTGGATATTGGAGCTGGAACGGGCGATTTTTTAGCTACAGCAAAAAAAGCTGGTTGGCAAATTACAGGAATCGAACCTAATGAAAAGGCAAAAACCATTTCAATTTCAAAAGGTGTATCATTTGCAGAAAATTTGGAAAGTATCGAATCTCATTCTTTCGATGTAATTACGATGTGGCATGTTCTAGAACATGTTCCTGATTTAGAAAATCAAATTAAAATTTTAAAGAGATTAGTAAAACCAAACGGAACCATAATTATTGCAGTTCCAAATTACAAATCATTTGACGCAAAATATTATGGAGAATTTTGGGCAGCTTATGATGTGCCAAGACATTTGTGGCATTTCTCTAAAATTTCCATCGAAAAATTATTTGCTAAGGAGAATATGAATCTTATAAAAATCCTTCCAATGATTTTCGATAGTTTTTATGTGTCACTTTTATCAGAAAAATATAAAAACGGAAAAATGAATTTCATAAAAGCCTTTTACATCGGTTTGAAGTCAAATCTGAAAGCAAAACAAAATTTAGAGTATTCTTCCCACATTTATGTGATAAAAAACAACTAAAAATGATTTTAAAGCATTTTTAGAAACGTTTTAGGTTAAAAACATATAAATTAGTGCAAGAAAAAAATATTTCTTTTAAAACGAGTTTATAAAAGCCTGTTTTAATAGCAAAAAACTATATTTTTAAATTAAATTATAAGATTTTACTATAATAAAAAGATTGGCATAATTTTTCCAAATAACCGATTAACCAAATCAACGATTAACCAAATCAACATTTCAAAAAAAAGATTACTTTTACCAAAATTTAAAAATCAACAAAAAAATAAAAATGAAAAAATTAGTATTATTAGCAGCAATTGCATTTTCAATAATTTCTTGTAACAAAACTACAGAAGCAAAAGAATATAAAACAGCTTACATCGACACTCAGAAAATGATGGAAGATTATACTGAAGCAAAAGAACTTGACGAAAAGTATAAAACCAAAGGAGAAGTAATGGGACGTGAGCTTGAAGTAGCTGCAAAAAACTTGAAAGCTGAAATGAACGGTTTCCAACAAAATGCGATGGCAAAGGGTCAAGCATGGGCACAACAAAAAGGAGCTGAATTGCAACAAAGACAACAAGAATTGCAATATGCGCAACAAGCGATGATGCAACAATTGCAAGGTGAAAGCGGAAAAGAAATGGATACTTTAGTAAAATCTGTAAAACAACTTATCAAAGATTACGGAAAAGAAAAAGGGTACGATTATATTTATGGTACGGGAGATGCAGCAACTGTTTTATACGCAAAAGACAGTTATGATATTACAAAAGATGTAGTAAAAATGATTAACGATAAATATGCTGCAAAGCCAAAAACGGATAAAAAAGAAGAAAAAGCAGCAGAGAAAAAATAATTTCTTTCAAAAATAATTTCAAAAAACCTTCATCTTTAATTAGTTGGAGGTTTTTTATTATTTAAAAAATTCCACAGAGATACACGAAGAAAATTAAAAAACTTTGTGAATCTCTGTGTTTTTTCTTCGTGAATCTCTGTGTAATTAGTTTCAATCTAAGATTAAACATTAAAATAAATTCAATATTTTTGCCCAATACATACAAGCCAAAATGGAAAACATCTCAGCCGAAGCCAATTACACTCTACAATTCATCAACCAAACCCAGCGAAATATCTTCCTTACAGGAAAAGCAGGAACAGGAAAAACGACACTTTTACGGGAAATTATTCAAACCACACACAAAAATTGTGTTGTAGTGGCACCCACAGGAATTGCTGCGCTAAATGCTGGTGGTGTTACGATTCACTCGATGTTTCAGTTGCCTTTTGGCGGATTTATTCCAGATAATACTGTTCCACAATTTTCAGAATATATAAAATTTGAATCGAAAGCGACTTTAAATCGCAATTTTAAAATGAGTGGTTTGAAAAAATCAGTTATCAAAAATATGGAATTGCTAATTATCGATGAAGTCAGTATGCTTCGTGCCGATTTACTCGACGGAATTGATCATATGTTGCAATCTATTCGCAAGAAAAAAATCGCTTTTGGTGGCGTTCAAGTGCTTTTTATTGGAGATTTATTGCAATTACCGCCTGTAATTAAAGACGAAGAATGGAAAACATTACGCAATTATTACAAAGGAAAATTCTTTTTTCATTCGCACGTTATTCAGCAAAATCCGCCGTTATATATCGAATTATCAAAGATTTTTCGTCAAACCGATGAAGTTTTTATTTCCATTTTAAATAATTTACGAAACAACAGGATTTCGCCACAAGATATTGAGAATTTAAACGAATATGTAAAACCAAATTTCGATCTCAAAGCCAATAAAGGCTACATCACACTAACGACGCACAACGCAAAAGCTGATGGTATGAATGCTAAAGCGCTGGAAGAATTAGAAGGAAAACAATACCAGTACAAACCAGAAATAACAGGCGATTTTCCAGAAAAAATTTACCCAATAGATCAGAATTTGCAACTAAAAATAGGTGCGCAAGTTATGTTTGTAAAAAATGATTTGGCTTTCGAAAAACGTTATTTTAATGGAAAAATGGGAATTATCAAATCCTTATCGGAAGCAGAAATTTTAGTACATTTTCCTGAAGAAAACACCACGATTGAAGTCGAAAAATACGAATGGCAAAACATCCGCTATTCGGTAAATGCCAATACAAAAGAGATTGAAGAAGAAACTTTGGGAACCTTTGTCCACTACCCTATTAAGTTGGCTTGGGCGATTACAGTGCACAAAAGTCAAGGATTAACTTTTGATAAAGCGGCGCTCGATGTATCGCAAGTTTTTCAGCCAGGACAAGCCTACGTTGCGTTATCGCGTTTACGCTCGTTAGAGGGCTTGGTTTTACTTTCTCCGTTACAAATGAATGGTATTTCGAACGATATCGATGTGATGGATTATGCCGAAAATAAAGCATCGGAAGAAAAATTAGAAAAATCATTGCAACAAGAAACCACCAGATTCTTGCATAATTTCCTAAAATCTACTTTCGATTGGGCCGATTTGGCTCAAGAATGGCGCAATCATTTGTATAGTTATAACGAAAAAGGCGAAGCATCAACAAAATCGAAACATTCGATTTGGGCAAAAAAACAAACCGATAGTATTACCGAAATTCAGGAACCAGCCAGAAAATTCTTGAGTCAGTTAGACAAACTTTTTAACACAGAACCTTTTGATATTCATTTTGTTAAAGAAAGAGTCGATGCTGCTTATAATTATTTTTTCAAACAAATGGACAGCATTGTTTATGATGTTTTATGGAAAATAGAAGAAGTAAAACGCATCAAAAAAGCAAAAATGTTGTTCGATGAATTATCAGTTTTAGAAGAAGTACAAATCAATGCTATTTTTAAATTGATGAAAGCCAAATTGCTGGTAAAAACAATAGCTTCGGGCGATATAATTTCTAAAGAAAATTTGACTTCCAAAGAAATTAAATCTTACAAAATCAATAAAATTGATGCGATTCACGAAGAATTCAAAAGATTAAACATCACCCTAATTGATGATGATCTCGACGTGGAACGTTATGCAAAAAAGAAAAAAGAACCGAAAGAAGCTAAAAAATCGACGGTGCAAGAAACCTACGAATTGTGGATTGAAAAAAATTCTATCAAAGAAATTGCAGCAATTAGAAAACTCACACCACAAACCATTGGCGGACATTTCGCAAAGCTTATAGAATCTGGAACTGTCGCCATTACCGATGTTTTGCCAGAAGACAAAATCGCAGCTTTAGCCGAAGCTTTTTTTGGTTACAAAGAAGAAACCCTAAACCCGCTCAAGGAAAAATACGGCGACGAATTTACTTGGGACGAGTTAAAAATGTACAAATCGAGTTTGAATGCGGGTTAATTATACAAATTAAGCAGCCACTCTTTGCAAAATAATTTTACAAGCAATATCCGAAGTTACCGCTACGCTATGACCTATAAACAAAGGAATAGATAAATAACTTCCAGCAACAAGATCATGTGCTTCTTCTCCGATTGTTATGGTACAACTACCTTCAACTATTAGAAAATGCTCGTATTCTTTGTCGTGAACTTCAATTGGAGCTCCGTGTTTTAGCCAAACGATAAGCGTTGTTGCTTCTTCGCTAGCACTAATAATTTTTGCATCTATGGTTTCATAATCTTCAGAAACCTGCATATTGGGTCTGTTAATCCATGTTTTAAAATCGGCAACAGTACTATTTTTATTTAACAATGGTGCAATTGCATACTCTTCGCCATTTTTCAAACGTTCAGTATAGTCAATAGTAGCCATTATCATTGCTTTTGAAGCTGGAGAAATTTCTGGAGCAAACGCTTCTGAAGTTATTTGTAAGGCTTTTGAAATAGAATCAATTTCTTCTTTTATTTCAATATTTTCTTCAGCAAATTTTGTGATTTCAATATTTTCTTCATCAGTAGTCATGCCTAACACATACAACTCTAGTATTCCTGAATTTATATAATTTTGTATAGTATCCATTTTTATTGTACTTGTGTTTTTTCTTTTAGTTGTCCTCTCAAAATTAGAAGCGCTTTTCGCATCCTTGTTTTTACAGTTCCTATGGGAATGTCTAGTTCTTTGCTTATTTCTTCCTGCGTATATCCCTTATAATAAGCTAGCTCTATAAGAATTAAATGTTCAGATTTTAATTTTCCAACTACTTTTTTCAATCCAATTGTATCTAACGAATCTTCTTCAGTAGTAAGATTGTTTAAGGTATATACGTTTTGATTGGTGTTTTGGATTTTGTTTTTATTATGTTTAGACCTTTTGTAGTCTATACTCATATTTCTAGAAATATTAAGCATCCAAGTATATAACCTTCCTTTTGACGTGTCATAACTATCAAAATTATCCCAGATTTTTAAAAATGTTTTTTGCAAAATATCTTCAGACTCCTCGACATCTTCAATAATAGAATGTATGACACCAAATATTGCTTTAGCATAATTGTCGTATAAATAAGCAAATGCCTTTTGATCTCGATTTTTTATTAAAATCACCAAATCATCATGATTATAGACTATTTTTTCTCTCAAAATTACCCTGTGTTAATTGATTTTTTATGCTTGTTTTTCACATCTTACTTAACTCAACCAATAAACGCCCATTATTGCAGGAATAAAATAAATAACAATAGTTCTGGCTCCGTCATAATCTTTGGCAATGCGTTGTCCAAAAAGCAACATAAGTAAAGTAACGCAAGACAAACAAGCACCGTATTTTCCAAAAGTTGTTCCGCCACTTATAGACATTTCTATCATACCAACTACACATAAAATCCCTGCGAGAATCTCGAAAACCAAAACAGTTTTTAGCGCAAGAGGCACTTTGTTAGCAAAGATAGTTCCTGAGAAATGCTCGGTGAGCCAAGACAAATTTCCGTTCCAGTCGGTATATTTATCATATCCTGATTGCAAGAAAGTAATGGCAAGAAAAAGTAAAACAAAAAGTGAGGCAAGGTTTTCCATGGGTTTATTTTTTATGAATTAATCGTGTTAGTTTTATCGACAAATCGGTTAAGATTATTTTAGCATTTCCGTTGCGTTCTATGTGGTAAATTGCATCAGAAAGTTCTTTAAATATATCATTTATATTGTTTCCGTTTACAAACGGTGCAAATTTTTCGAAACTAAATTTTTCGACCGCCGTTTCTAGATAAACTAGTTTTTCGGTTTCGTAATTTAATAATAAAGCTTGACGAAACATTTCGATGCAAAAATGCAAGAATTTCTTTTGTGTTTCACGTCCCAAACCAGCAATTTGCTCGCTCCACAAAATTAAATCCTGAATTGCCGCAGCGTTTCCTTTGGCTCTAAAAGCGGCACGAACCCAAGTTACGAACCATTCTTCGAACGGTAAATCGTCATTTATTTCGTGAGAAAAGTGCAATGCTTTGTTGTAATTTCCTTGCGATTTGTGCGCAATTTTTTGTGCTTTTTTGACTTCGATATTTTCATTAGCAATCAATGATTCAGCAATTGCATTTTCACTTAATGCCGAAAAATGCAAGACTTGACATCGGGAACGAATCGTTTGTATAATATCTTCTTCGTTTTCGGTAATAAGAATAAATAACGTTTTATCGGTAGGTTCTTCGAGTAGTTTTAGCAATTTGTTAGAAGCGGCAATATTCATCTTGTCGGCCATCCAAACAATCATGATTTTATAACCACCTTCATAAGCTTTTAGCGAAAGCGATTTGAGAACTTCTTGAGCGTCTTCTACCCTAATTTCTCCTTGTTTATTTTTTACATCAAGAATATTGTACCAATCGAAAATGCTTCCGTAGGGTTTTTCGATAAGAAATTTTCGCCAATCGGTAAGAAAATCTAAGCTTTTAGGTTTGGTTTTTACTTCGTCGGTAGTTACCGTTGGGTAAACAAAATGTAAATCTGGATGCGAAAAATGTTCAAATTTTAAGTTGCAACTTTCGTTTCCGCCAGCGTTTTCACCACCAATATTATTACACAAAATATATTGTGCGTAAGCAATGGCGGTAAGTAAAACGCCAGATCCTTCTGGACCAACAAATAGCTGGGCATGCGGAATTCGTCCAGCGGTTGCGCTTTGTACTAAATGACTTTTGATGTGTTCGTGACCTACGATTTGGCTAAACTGCATAGTGCAAATATAGGGAATACAATAAATTTTACAATATGATTATTGTTAATAAGAAATTTTATAGGGTAATAAAAAATTATCAGATAACAAGTTGTTTTTTGTTTTTTGTAAATTTTTTAACAACAAATTTAACTCAATATTAGGAAGTTATCATAATAAAAAATATTTTTGCAACCGCTAAAAAATAAAAAAGACAGTAAAAATGCGTATTTATAAAATAAATTTGTATATTTTTATTGTTCAAATAATTTTTGGCACGCTTTTAGCAACGTAGTTTAAAAACACAAAATCAGTTTTAATTAATACGGCTTTTAAATTTTTAAAACAAGTAAATTTAATTTTTTTTATTAAAAAGTTATTAGAATCTTGCAAGTGTAATTTAAAAGTTTGTTTTTCGAAACGATTTAAACCTTAAATTATTAAAATTTTAAACAAATTACCATGAAGAAAATTATCTTTTTTAGCTTATTCTTATTATTTGCAGTAAGCGACGCAAACGCTCAAAAAACAACTAAACCAGTAGGGATTATTAGTTCTGGCGCTGCAGTAAAAAAATTCTATGAAAAAAGTGAATTAGACACAATGAACAAAGGACAGTTGTTAGAATTGTACATTGAGCGTATCAAAGTACTAGTAAATACACTACCTTACATCGCCTTAACAACAAAAGCAGGGGTAACTATGCAAGATGTTGGTGTTCCTGAGAGCGCGGAGAACAATAAAGTATTATCTTTACAAAAACAAAACACAGAGACTTTTCTTAATTCGACTGTAGATTTCCAAAGAGCCATGACTCCTTATGCGGATAAAGGTAACTTAGTAAGCTCTATATTATATTACGAATCAATGTTGAAGGAATTGAGTCAAATTAACGAGTAATTATCCCAAGTAATAACTTTTAAATCCTACCCACATGAAAAACCTAGTACAAATTAAATGGATGTTGCTTTTTGTAGTTTTTACTGCAAGTGCACAACAAGAAAAAGGTATAATTGGAGCCAGCAATTGGCTAAACAATTGGACGGAATTTAAGCCACAAAACGCTGAGTACAACGAAACGAATCAGATTTTGTATGGTAAGATAACCACTAACACTACTTTATTCAAGAAGAACACCTATCTTTTGCAAGGACCAGTATATGTGACAAACAATGCGATACTTACTATCGAACCTGGTACGGTTATAAAAGGAGATTACGAAACAAATGGTGCCTTAATTATTACTAAAGGAGCACAAATCATGGCAAATGGTTTGGAAACTGATCCAATTATCTTCACATCAAACAGACCACAACGTAAAGCTGGGGACTGGGGAGGAATTGCGATTCTTGGAGACGCTCCAATGAATAAGTTTGGTGGCGCTTCGTCTTTAAACTTCGATTTAGATCCAAGTCAAACAATTTATGGAGGTACCAATTCTGCAAGTAATTCTGGAGTTGTAAGATTCCTTAGAATAGAATTTGCAGGAAAAAAAATAAAAGGATTTAAAGATTACAATGCTTTTTCTTTAGCAAGTGTAGGAAATAAAACAGTTATCGAAAACGTAATGTGTAGTTTTGCTGCAGGAAATTCTTTCGAGATATTAGGAGGAGACCTTACAGTAAGCAAATTAGTGTCGTTAAGAGCTAGTGGAGATGACTTCGAGTTTACACAAGGAACACAGTGCAGAATAGATAATTCATTAGCAATTAGACACTCACTTTATTCTTCATCAACAAGATCAAGATGTATGAAAATTGCTTCTTATGAGAAAAAAGAAGAAGCAGATCTTTCTAAAAACCAAACAAATGTAGTAGCTATAAATTGTACACTTGTAAACACTACTCAAACATTAAGCGATGATATTGCTAAAGGATTAGTAAAAGAAGCTGTTTACGTAGGAAATAATTCATCTTTTTCTATTAAAAGAAGTGTAGTATCTGGGTTTTATCCAGCAGCAATTTTATCTAACGAGATCAAGTTAGAAGCAAGCACATTTAAGAAAATTAAATTCGAAGAAGTATATTTTAACAATTGTAAAGGAAATATTTTTGTTGAAAATACAACAACAAACGAAGACCTAGAAGATTATTATGGTATGGGAGCTTTTTATAATTTGTATCAAAACACAGACAATAAAGAAATGTTTTTAGACTTATATAACGCTAAAAACAATCCAGATTTTAGAATAAAAATCAGTAAAATTACCGCTTCTAATTCGAAATAAATCAATAAATATATCCGATTTAAAAAATCCATTAAGAGATAATTCTCTTAATGGATTTCTTGGATTTTATTAAATTTCGATTTAAAAAAGTAGTCGGGCTTAAATTTTTTTGTGTAAAAAATAAAATGAATTGTTATGAAAAGTAAAATTACTACTCTTATAAATAAGTATATTTTCGTTTTTGTCTTAGTGACATTTTTTTCGTCAACAAAAACTTTTGGGCAAATCGGATTTCCAACTTACGGTGGTTTTTCCCAAATCTGTGCTGGTGGTTCAATTCCAACCCCACCATTTATTTTTAATTCATATACTATAAATTTTACATTTACAACAGCAAACACTTATGTTTTAGAAATGTCTGACGCAAACGGATCTTTCGCCACATTAACAGGTATAACGATACTTTCATCACAATTAGCGACGAGTCCCGGAAGCTTTACTTTTAGAGTTCCAACAACAACAGCGGGACAAAGTTACAGATTTAGAGTACGAGGTGTATCTCCCGCAGAAACGGGCCCTCAAAGTTCACCAGCAATAGCCGCTTATTATAAATCACATAACATAGATTTTACTTTAAACGGAGGAGTGTCGCCATTAAACGTTTGTAGTAGCGGAAGCTTTCTGCTTCTTATAGACAACGGTCCATTATCCAATGATTCTCCAGTAGATTTTCCAGCCTTAAAATACAGATGGAAAAAAAATGGGGTATTTGTTCCAGGCGAAACAGGTTCTTCTTTAAGTATTAATTCATCAGGAGATTACCAAGCCTTTATAGATTATGGTGATTGCTCCACTTTTGATGATGGACAAATAGAAAAATCAGCAAAAGTAACCGTAAACATTGCTGCAACAGGATCTACATTTACAATAGCTTCGAGTGGAGGAAATACAATTTGTCCCTCAAGCCCAACAACACTAAGTGTTGATGCAGGATATCAGTATCAGTGGTCTCGAGATGGTGTTGCAATATCTGGTGCAACAGCTAATACTTATGTGACTGGTCAAGCAGGATCTTACACGGTTGTTGTTAATCAAGGGTGTTTGTCTACTTCAGCGCCATTTGTTTTGTCAACCACAGGTTTTAACTCAAGTATCGATGTGCAGCAAGAACCACTTGTAAATATTATTGCGGCCGGAGAAACCAAAACCATTACAGTCACTACAGACGCCGCAAGCCCTACTTTCGAGTGGTATCTAAATGGAGCTTTAATCCCTTTAGCAACAACAAATTCTTACAGTACTCCAGATGTTGGTCATTATAAAGTGAAAATAAGACAAACTACGGGCTGTGATGTTACTAAAGAATATTTATTTGAACTTAAAGAAGGAATAAATCCAAAAGAAGTTCCAAACCTTATTAGCCCAAATGACGATGGTAAAAACGACACTTGGATACTTCCGCAAGAATACATAAATGCAACTACCGAAGTTTTGATTATTAGTCCACAAGGAAATGTAGATCTTCAAACGGTTAATTATCAAAACGATTGGCCTATCAAGGAAATCGTTTTCAAATCGACAAATCCGGTATATTATTACATTATTTCTAAAGACGGAAGCCCAGTAAAAAAAGGGTCAATCACAATCATAAAATAATATGAGAAAAGAATTTATAAGTTTATTACTGATTTTAGGTTTCATTTTGCCCAACCACTCACAAACAACAGGAGGTGTGGTTTCGTTCGATGTGCCTGCAAAAAATTCATTAAAATTTAATAAATTCTTAATAAACCCAACTTTTAGTTATGTTCGTGAAGACGAATCTTTTGTTAGCATGTATAACAAAAGACAATTTTCAGGACTCGAAAACGGACCACAAGCTTATTTTGCAAGTTATTCAGGAAAATTTAGAGAAGACAACGGAATCGGTTTCGGATTATTTCAAAGAAATTATGGTGTGCTAACCACATTCGGAATCGTCGGAAACTTTGCAAGAAATGTAGAACTTTCAAACGACAGTAACTTTACTTTCGGATTAAATTTGGCTTACGTAAATAGCGGACTAAATACAGGAAAAGTTGTCACAGGAGAAGCTGAACCATTGTTAGAAACCGTACCAAAAAATTCATTAATTACTATTAATCCAGGATTAAATTATAGCTCTGGTTTTATGGATTTTGGTATATCTGCAAACAATATTTTTACCTATAATTTCTCAGGCTCAGATATAGTTTCCGATGATCCAGCAAGAAGTTTTGCAGGACACATTATGTACACAGGTTATATGTACAATTCTGGGTTTTTAGAAAACGGTAAATTTTCGATGATAGTAAAAGGAGAAGCCGCAAAAGGAAAAACCATTTTCGGAACTAATTTACTTCTAAACGCACCAAAAGCAGGTTGGATACAAGCAGGATATAATAGCCTTTACGGAATTTCTGGAGGAATAGGTGTTACAATCTCAAAAAAATTAGCTTTAGGATATACTATAGAAAAAGGAATAGGAAATTTATCAAACTTTGGTTTATCACACGAAATTACGTTAGCATACAAACTAAAAGGTTACGGAGATTTCGAAGACTACAAACCAATAGTTAAAGCAACGAAAAAAACAAATTCTGGAACAAAATCAACTGCGGTTAAGAGAAAATCATCTGCCGAACTTCACAAAGAAAGATTAGCAGCACTAGCACTAAAACAAGAACAAGACAAAGCAAAATTAGAAGCAGAACGTTTGCGTAAAGAAAAAGCAATAGCCGATGCTAAAGAAAAAGCAGAGGCATTAGCTGCGCTTAAAAAAGCCGAAGCCGATAGATTATTAGCATTGCAAGGAAAAGACAAAGCAGTTCTAGAGGCCGAAAGACAAAGAAAACTAAAAGAAGCTGCAGACGCAAGAGCCAATGCAGCCAACGAAGCCAGACTTAAAGCAGAACAAGACAAAGCAAATGCACTAGCAGAATCACAAAGATTGAAAAACGAAAAAGCAGCAGCTGACGCTAAAGCTAAAGCTGATGCAATTGCAAAAGCCAAAGCAGACGCGGAA
Organism: Flavobacterium swingsii; assembly: GCF_900111965.1. Taxonomy (GTDB): domain Bacteria; phylum Bacteroidota; class Bacteroidia; order Flavobacteriales; family Flavobacteriaceae; genus Flavobacterium; species Flavobacterium swingsii. The sequence continues at coordinate 49,184 of NZ_FOJT01000004.1, forward strand.
CGTTTACTGAAAGAAAAAGCAGATGCAATTGCACAAGCAAAAGCCGATGCAGAAGCGAATGCGAGAGCAAAAGTTGAAGCAGACAAAGCTAGAGCAGAAGCCGAACGTTTGCGTAAAGAACAAGCTGATGCGAACGCCAAAGCACTTGCGGATGCAAATGCGAGAGCCAAAGCCGAAGCCGACAAAGCCAAAGCCGAAGCGGATCGCTTACTTAAAGAAAAAGCCGAAGCTAATGCAAAAGCACTAGCTGATGCAAATGCACGAGCAAAAGCCGAAGCAGATAAACTAAAAGCAGAACAAGATAAAGCCAATGCAGAAGCTGAGCGTTTGCGTAAAGAAAAAGCCGAAGCTGATGCCAAAGCGTTAGCTGATGCGAATGCAAAATCAAAAGCCGAAGCAGACAAACTAAAAGCAGAACAAGATAAAGCCAATGCAGAAGCGGAACGTTTGCGTAAAGAAAAAGCTGATGCTGATGCCAAAGCGCTAGCTGATGCAAATGCACGAGCAAAAGCCGAAGCAGATAAACTAAAAGCAGAACAAGATAAAGCCAATGCAGAAGCTGAGCGTTTGCGTAAAGAAAAAGCTGATGCTGATGCCAAAGCGCTAGCTGATGCGAATGCAAAATCAAAAGCCGAAGCCGACAAACTAAAAGCAGAACAAGATAAAGCCAATGCAGAAGCCGAACGTTTGCGTAAAGAACAAGCTGATGCGAACGCCAAAGCACTTGCGGATGCAAATGCGAGAGCCAAAGCCGAAGCCGACAAAGCCAAAGCCGAAGCGAATCGTTTACTGAAAGAAAAAGCAGATGCTGATGCGAAAGCACTTGCCGATGCGAAAGCACAAGCAAAATCTGAAGCAGATAGACTAAAATTAGAAGCGGCTGCAAAAGCCAAAGCTGCTGCCGAAAAAGCTGCTGCTGACGCTGCAAATGCTAAAGCCGAAGCGGAACGTTTACTGAAAGAAAAAGCAGATGCCGTTGCAAAAGCCAAACTTGATGCTGAAAAAGCAGCAGCTGATGCAGCAAATGCTAAATCAGAAGCAGAACGTTTGCGTAAAGAAAAAGAAACCGCTGACGCTAAAGCCAAAGCTGATGAAGAAGCAGAACGTTTACGTAAAGAAGCCGAAGCTAAAGCTAAAATTGATGCAGCCAAAACTGCTGAAGACAAAGAATTAGATAATTTAAGCCAAGTTTTAGAAGACTCTAAGAAAAATCAGAAACAATCATTATCTAGATTGGACTCTATTGCGAAAGCAAAAGACGATGAACTAAAAGAACTGAGAAGAATAAATGACTTGTCTGATAAAGGTATTGTGAGCGAAGCCAAAGAGTTTCAAAGTACTGCTGGAGCAAATAGAGCACTAGAATCTTTAAAAACAGAAATTGCTGAAAGCTCGAAAAACCAAAGTAATTTCATCAAAGAATTTGAAACACTTACAAACGAAAGGTTGAAAAAAGTACCTAATAAAAATGATGTTGTCAACCAAAGTAATTTGAAAAACCTTGAAAAATTAAAACAAGATAAATTAATTAGCGACAGGCAAAATGCAGATTTATTAGCCAAATTAGAAACAATCAAGGCAGAAACTGATATCGAAAAGAAAAGAAGAATCAAACGAGCTCAATTTGATAGTGATGATACAAAATTCCAAAAAGACAGAGAAACATTAAAACAAATAAAATTAAGTACTGCGCCAACAGGACAAACCTATACGTCAACAGATTTTGATTATGGAGAAGAACAAGCCGGAACTCAAATTATCAAAAACAATGATAATATTGCTGAAGGATACTATCTTGTTGTAGCGGCTCATAAAGATGTTGCAAAAAGAGATGCTTTTGTTAAAAAAGCAATAGAAGCTGGTCAAACAAATATAGATTTCTTCTATAACGCAAGTAACGGAACCTACTATATCTATTATCAAAAATTAACTGAAATACAAGATGCTACAAGCGCCATGGAAACCAAAGGGAGTAAACCTTACAACGGAAAAATGGTAATTGTTAAGGTAGAAAAATAAGAGCATAAAGATTTTTTTAGCATTTTATTTGAAAAATAAAATGTTAAAAAAATCTTAATTACATAAAAAATAAATAACTTTAGTCCCATTTCTGAATCAAAAAGTTGTCCCCATGAGAATAAGAAACTACATATTATTGACTTTAGTGTTCATACTAAACACAATAAGCGCAAATGCCCAACTAGCAAGACCTTTTGCTGTTAGAAACAATCAGAGTTTAAGAGGTGATATGCATCTCATAGGAAATAATATTCTTAATTTTCCCGCAGGACCAGGAAACAGCACTCCCTATAATTTAACAGGAGCAGCAGCAACAGCTAATGATGCCATCAATATGAGTTATATTGATGTCGATTCTGACGCTTCAACCTTTAGTTCAAGTAGCGCAACACTTACCATACCTGCCGCTAGTGCATCGTGTTATAGAATAAGATATGCAGCATTGTATTGGTCTGCAACATATATAGATAACAATAGAGCACCTATTTCTAATGTGAAACTAAAATTACCAACGAGTGCCACTTACGTGGATATTGCCGCTGATAATTTAATATATGATGAGTTTGCAGGTAATTTATTAGGGTCATCATGTAAGCCTTATGCTGCTTATAAAGACATAACGGCTATGGTCGTTGCACAAGCCAATCCACAAGGGGTTTATACCGTTGCGAATGTAACTGCGACGACAGGAGATGGTTCATGTCCTGGAGGTTATGCCGCAGGTTGGAGTATTTATATTGTATATGAAGACCCTAATTTGCCAGGTAGGTATTTTACCACTTTTGATGGATTTGCAGGAATAAACGGAACAAACACACAAGATATTGATATTGTTGGATTTACAACAATTCCCATAGGCCCAGTTAGAGCAAAAACAGCTTTTTCAGCATTAGAAGGAGATAATAAAATAACTGGAGACAGATTGCGAATTCGTGGTGTATCATCAGTTCCTCTCACCACCTATTGGTCGATAATAACACCAGCCAGAGTTACTGGAAGTGCTACAGTAACAAATGCATCAGATAACTTTTTTAATAGTACCATTACCGACCCAGTGGGTATAATGCCAGCAAGAACGCCAAACAGTACAAATACTTTGGGTTATGATGCTGGGGTTGCGATTATTAACAACGGAGGAAATCTTGTAATTAACAACGGAGAAACTGCCGCTAAATTACGAATGGAAACCGATGGTGACCAATATTATATGTTTTTTAGTGCTTTTGCAATCGATATTATCGAGCCAAATATTGTACTTACTAAAACAGTACAAAATTTAGCCGGTGTAGATATTGGTGGAGCAGATGTAAATTTATGTCAAGATTTAGTTTATACTATTGGTTTTCAAAATATAGGAAATGATGACGCAACTAACTTTACAATTAGAGATGTACTTCCAATAAATGTAACTTTTAATCCAGCAGATTTAGCACTACCTGGCGCTTTACCTCCTGGTGTAACTTTTGTTTATACAGCAGCAACAAGAACAATCGTTTTTAGCATACCGCCAGGCTTAGTTAATGTAAACGATCCAAGGTTAGAAATAAAACTAAGAGTAAGAGTGGTTTGTACTTGTGATCAGCTAGATGACGCTTGTTCTAATGTGGTGACAAATCAAGCTTTTGCAAGTTATCAAGGTGTTATCAATACAGCACAAATAACAGACGATCCTAGTTTATCCTCTTTCTCATCATGTAATTTAAGTCCACCAAGTCCAACCAACTTCTTAGTAGGACTAGATGATTGTAATTTTACTACAGATGTTGTTCTTTGTGGAAACAATCCAATTACATTAACTGCAGCCAATGGTTATACAAGTTATGTGTGGAGTGGCCCAGGAACAATTACTCCAGTAGCGGGAACAAATAATCAATCAGTAATAGTAAACCAAATAGGGACATATACTGTAAATAATATTATTAGTCTTACGCCTTGTAAATCGATTGTACAAACATTTAATGTTACAGATTTTGGCGCAGGAGCACTAACAAATCCAGTTATTCCTTATGCAGATTCTGTTGTAATTTGTCCAAATGACGGTGTGCAATTACCACTCATATTTTTGTGTGGTGCCGGAGATCATACACTCATTCAAACGAATATTTCGGGAGCAACATCTATTACTTGGGAACAACTAAATCTAGGAGGAGCTTGTGTTGCAGTAGTAAATCCTAATTGTGCAAACACTAGCCCTGCTTGTAATGGAAATTGGATTAATCCAGTAACAGGACCAAATTTTGATGCTACAACAGCAGGAGAATATAGAGTAACTGTAAATTTTAACGGATGTTCTCGTATATTTTATTTTAATGTTTTTCAAAACACATTAAATCCAATAGCTACACCAAGAGATGTTGTTTGTACTACTCAAGGACAAATAACAATTACAGGTGTTCCAGCAGGATATGAATACCAATTAAATTGTGCAGGAGCATGGCAAGCAGGTAATGTTTTCACAGGTCTTTCAGCGGGAATTTATTCGGTATGTATTCGTCAAATAGGAATAGTAGGTGGTTGTGTTTTTACAGTGTCAAATATTCCTATTGTAAACAGAGTGTTTTCAGTTTCGGCAATTATTACACAACCTATTTGTAGTACAGATAAAGGAACTATAAACTTGGCAGCAAATGGTGTTTTACCACAATATACTTTTACTATAAACCAAATGCCAAGTAATGCACTGGTTAGCACTTTTGGCCCTACAAATAGCAGTAGTACTGTATTTAATAATCTAAATCCAGGGAATTATACTTATACTGTATCAACACAAGATGGTTGTACACAAACCACACCTTTTACAATTAATCAGCCACCATTGCTAACAGCTATGGTTACCTTAACAAAACCTTTAGCATGTACTGATGGAGAAATTACAGTTACTCCAACAGGCGGAACACCTCAATATAGTTATATTGTTACAGGAGCAGTTAGTGTTACTCAAGTAAGTCCAGGAAGCACAGTAATTGCAGCACCAGTTGCAGGAACATATAATATTCAAGTAGTAGATGATAATAACTGTTTTGTAAATGTATCAATAACAGTAGCGGTATCACCACCACCAGTATTTAATATTGTAAAAACAGATGTTGTTTGTTCAACTCCAGCAAATACAGGAACTATTACTATAAATGTGACTAATCCAAACGGCAATACATTACTATATAGTATAGATAATGGTGTTACATTCTCAAACTCAAATGTATTTAATAATCTTGTAGCCGGAACATATAATGTTGTGGTTCAATATACTTTAGGAACTTCGGTTTGTACTACGGTTGCGCAAGCTATAATTATTGCACCAGCTACTGCAATAGTAGGAATAGCAACACTAACTACTGATTATACCTGTACACATCCAGGAATTATTACCGTATCTGGAGTTGGTGGAGGAACACCAGGTTATACTTATAGTATAGATGGTGGCTCTACTTATCAGGCTGGTACTACATTTACTATAACAGCAGCAGGTACTTATATCATTATAATTAGAGATTCTAGAGGCTGTACTTTTGCAACCAACACAATCGTTGTGCCAGCACTAAATGGACCAAGAGATCTAGATATTAGAATTACAGATAAAATTACTTGTCCAACAATGACGGGGAATCTTAATGCACAACTTATTGCAGGAGGACTTGCACCTATAAGATTTAGAATTATTTCTCCTTTTGTTTCACCATATAACTCTTCAGGAAACTTTCTTGGTCTGACAGCTGGAACTTATTGTTTTGAAGTAATTGATAGAAACGATTGTACCTATACCGAATGTTTCACATTCGCTGCCGCACCACCTGCGGTTATCACACCACAAGTAACAAACAATGTTAGATGCTTTGGTACAAACACAGGTAACGGACAATTTACAATTACAGGGATTCTAAATAGTACAAATTATAGTTATACCCTTACGCCTCCAGGGACAACAGTAAATGGTACTACACCAGCTGCTGGATCTACAACAATCGTAGTTCCTTTAAACAATGTGGCAGCAGGAACTTATACAATTTCGGTATATAATGATGCAAACGAATGTACTTATACTTCATCTCTTACCATAGCTGGACCAGCATCAGCTTTGTTAGCACCTATTACACCAAGCCCAATAACTTGTTTAGCTAATGGTCAGGTAGTTGTAAATGCTTCTGGCGGTTGGGGCGGTTATACATATACGATTGCACCACCTACACCAGGAATAACACAAGCAGGAAATGTATTTTCTAATATTCCTGCAGGAACTTATACAGTTACCACTACCGATTCAGGTGGTTGTGCAGTATCAAACACGTTTACACTAGTAGGAGCAACGCCACCAACCGCGACTATATCGGCAGCATCAAACTTCTGTTATTCTAGTCCAGCGGGAGCAACTATTGTGGTTACACCATCAGGAGGAGTTGCGCCTTATACTTATACTATAAATGGTGCTACAAACCCATCAAACGTATTTTCAAACTTAACACCAGGTACTTATACTATTATAGTAACAGATGCTTTTGGTTGTACGGTAACATTACCAGTACAAACTATTGCGCCACAACTTACATTAAGTACAGTACTTACTAAAGATTTAGATTGTACGGCTTCGCCTAATGCAGTTATTACGGGAACAATAGGGAACGGTTATCCACCATATACTTATCAAGTAAGAATTCTTCCAGCGGTAGTATTTACTAATTTAGGTGCAGTTCCAGCAGTTCCAGGAAATATTTTCACTTATTCTACTGCAACAGCGGGAAGTTATCAATTTCAAGTTACTGATTCAAGAGGTTGTATAGTACAATCTGTTGTACACACAATTAATGCACTTGTTCCAGTAGCAGCAACATTTACTCAAGTAAATAATCTTTGTTTTGGAGATACTGCAGGAAGTGTAACTATTACGCCTTCAGGTGGCGTTCCAGCTTATGTTATAAGTTTTAACGGTAGTCCTTTTACTTCTACATTTACATATTCAGGATTAGCGGCAGGAACTTACCCATATATAGTAAGAGATACTAAGTTTTGTACTTTCAACGGAAGTGTTACTATAACAGCACCACTCCAAATTGCTTATACCGCTGTAGTAAATCCTATTGCATGTGCAACACCTCCTGCAACAGGATATGTTTTGGGATCGATTTGTGTAAATACATTAACAGGAGGAACAGCACCTTTTACTTATACTTTAGTAGATTTAACAAATGGTGGTGCAGCGCAAACTCACGTTGATCCAACGGGGGCTAATTATTGTTTCATTAACATAGATTTTGGAATATATGAGCTTAGTGTTACAGACGCTAATGGTTGTACGATTGTAAAATCGAATTTAATAATGTCTAATCCAGTTGACGATCTTGTTTTCGGATTTACATCGGTTGCCAATTGTGCATTGGGAGCTAGTTTAACAGCTACAATTTCGGGTGCTATTGGCCCAGGACCTTATCAATTTGGTATTCTTGATTTAACCATACCAAATTGGGCAAGTATATTTTTCACAGAACCTTTAGGAGTCTTCTCACACACATTCACTGGATTAACACCAGGGGCTATTTATACAATAGTAGTAAGAGATACAACTACAGGATGTTTATATCTTGAAACTGCTTCAGCGACATCTACAAATTCTACTATGAATGTAACACCATTAGTAGCTAATCCTGTACCATGTAGAGGAGGCGCAAATGGAACAGTAACATTTAGTTTAACAGGAATAAATGCAGGAACAACGTCTATTAGTTATAGTGTTCATTATGCTTCAAATAACCTACCGGTAGGTGCTGCAACAAATGGTACATTATTTGCGCCATTTGTATTTCCAGTAACCGTAGGGCCATTGGCACTAGGAACATATAATATACAGTTTACAGAAAATGGAGGTCCAATTTCTGGTTGTGGTGTGACATCGGCTAATTTTACGATAGTAGAATCAGCAACGCCCTTAAATTTATCTGCAACGACTACAAATGACAATTGTAATGTAAATGCGGGACGAATTAATCCTACTGCTTCAGGTGGAACAGGACCATATTTATATCAATATTTGCCTTCGCCAAGTGTTGCTCCAACGGCTACTTTGCCAGGAGCTTGGACTGCTACTAATCCATTCAATGGAGAAAGTGGAACATATGATGTATATGTAAGAGACGCTTACGGTTGTATTAGAATGGTAACAGTTGTTATTGGTTTAGATCCTACTCCAGTTATTACTGCAACTTTATTAGATGCTTGTGTGGCTCAAGGAACTTACCAAATTCGTGTTGATATGCCTACAGCAGGTATTGCACCTTATACTTTTAGTATAGATGGTGGTGCTTTTGTACCTAATACTACACCATTTACCATTTCAGGATTGTCTTCAGGCGTGCATACGGTACAAGTAAGAGATAGAAATGGTTGTGGAAATACAGTTTCGGTAACTATACTAACGCCACTTATCGTTTCGGCAGCATTTACATTACAACCAACTTGTTTTAATCCTGATGGAGAAATTACAGTAACTGCTACAGGTGGTTCAGGTAATTATGAATATACTTTATTAACGCCACCTGCAACGGTTGTTCAAGGACCACAAGCAAGTAATATTTTTATTGGTTATGCCGCAACAGTAGCAGGTTATATTGTTAGAGTAAGAGATTTAACTACAAATTGTATTGTAAATATTCCTTTTAATCCAACACCTGCAACACCAATATCATTTAATGCAACAACAACTCCGGTTAATTGTAATGCTGGTAGTGATGGTACCATTACAATAACTTTAGGTGCAGGAAATAACAATCCGGTTTATACGTATCAAATTACTACTGGACCAGTTACTACCCCAGTACCACAAAATTCGAATGTGTTTACAGGATTGCCAGCAGGAAGTTATTCTGTTGAAGTAGTTTCAGGTAGAGATTGTAGACTTACACTTAGCAATATTATTGTAGGAACACCGACACCAGTAGTTGCTACTGGGTCTGCAACAGCATTTGGTTGTAATCCAGATAATACAGTTAGAGTTTCGGTAATTACTGTAAGCGGAGCAGGAGGAACACCGGCTTATACTTATAGTATTGATGGAATAAATTATTTAACAACCAATACTTTTAATATTATCGATAATGGATTAATTCAAAACTTTACGGTTTATGTAAAAGATTTGAAAGGTTGTATTGATACTGATACAGTTACAATAAACCCATTACCAACAATTACAAATGTTACTATTTTAGGATTACCAAGAATTACATGTACTAATCCAGAATTAGTGACGCTTACTGTAACTGGTGGTTCAGGAAACTTTACTTATCAAATATTGCCTTCTGGAGCTGCAAATGTTACGCAAGTAGGGACTACAAATCAGTTTAATATTTCGGCACCAGGAACTTATAACTTCCAGGTTACGGATACTACTACGCTTTGTACTTTTGCAGTCGTACCTTATGTAGTTGCACCATTTAATAATATTGATGTTTTGGCAACTGCAACTGCGCCAGTTACTTGTTTTAATGGAACTGACGGTGCAATTTCGATAAATGTTACAGGTTATTCAGGCGCTTATACTTATACTATTTTTGATAGTTTAGGCAATCCTGTTTTACCAATAAACAGACCAGGAAACACAGCAACTAACCCTCAGACTGTTGGACCACTAGCTCCATTTGGTTTACCAGCAGGAAGTTATACGGTGCAAGTTTCTGAAACAGGAACACCTTTCTGTGTTAAAGTTTCTAACGTAGTTACCGTAGCAGGACCTTCGGCAGCATTAACATTAACAGCGATTGAAACTGCAAATGTTACTTGTACTAATAACCAAGGTGTTATTAACGCAAGTGCAACAGGCGGTTGGGGATCTTATGTTTACACTATAGCACCAGGCTTACCAGCAGGAGCGGTACAAACAGGAGGCGTATTCACTAATATGCCAGCAGGTGCTTATACTATAACAGTTAGAGATTTACTAACTTGTTCTGATTCAGAACCTGTTACGCTTGTTTTGCCATCACCTATTGCGGCTAATGTTAATGCAACATCACCGTTATTGGCTTGTTTTGGAGATAGTACATCTATCAATATCTCGAATGTGACCGGTGGACAAGGAAGTAATTATACGTATACAATAAAAGGACCATTGCCTTCAACAATAGCTTCTGGACCATTCCCTTTACCAGCTTCTGGTACAGTGACTATTTCAGGTATTACAATAGGAAATTATGATGTTGAAATAAGAGATGGTTGGAATTGTTTTAGTAATTTCCCAGTAGTTATTACACAACCTAATCAGTTGACATCAGCTTTAAATACTACAACAGCTATATCTTGTACGCAACCAACAGTGTTAACCTTAACTGGTTTTGATGGAACGCCTCCATATAGTTATAGCACCACCCTAGGAGGAGTATATACTCCGTTTATGTTTCCAACATCAACCGAAATTAGTATTCTTCCAGTCGGAACAACAGGAGTGTTTTGTTATTATGTACAAGATGCAAATGGTTGTAAAACCAGCACTCCATCTTGTGTGACGATTTCACCTTTAGATACATTGTCACTAACGTTAATATCAAAAGTAGATGTAAATTGTTTTGGTGATACGACTGGTGCAATCAATGTTTCTGCTCAAGGAGGTTTAGGTAATTACCAATATATATTACTAAATACAGGAACAGGTATTACTACAGGTCCTCAGGTCTCAGGTAATTTCCTAAATTTACCATTTGGAAATTATGAGGTTAGTGTGGTTAGTGGTGATTGTGTAATACCACCACTTTTAGTAACATTAACACAACCAACGGCACCATTTAATGTAACCGCTACAACAACAGGAGCTACTTGCTTTGGAAATACCGATGGTGAAATCATACTTACAATAACAGGCTATGTAGGGCCACTAACGTATGTTATAACAACATCAACAGCTATACCACCGGTTTATAACTCGCAAACTATACAGTTGCCAGTTACTGAAACAGCACCAGGTTCGGGTGTGTGGACTGCTACAATATCTAATTTGGCTGCTAATACAGTTTCCTCTCCTCCGGGAGTAACGCCAGTGGTATATTCAAATTGGTATTCTATCTTATTGCAAAACGGACCATTGGGTTGTAGTGATGAATTACGAAATCTAGTTATTACGAGACCAGAGCCAATAACGCTAACACTTAATACTACTACACCACCTGTTGTTCAGGCACTATGTTTAGGAGATACAGCTACTTTCAGTATTACTGTTGCAGGAGGTACTCCGCAATACAGTTATAGTTTAGATAGCAGTACAGGTCCATTTATTTTAGGTGCGGTTGGACAAACAGTATTCCCTTTTTCAGTGCTTAACGGAGGTACACATATTGTTTATATTAGAGATGCAAACGATTGTACTGATAGAATAACAGTTGTTCTAAACACACCGGCAAATTTTGCACCTGATTATGACTCTGAATGTATTTTGAATGCACGTCAGTATACAGTTAATGTAAACAGTACGCCACCTAATCAAGTAGCTACCTATAGTTTAGACGGTGCGTTACCATATAATTCAGTAAGCACATTCACCGGACTTACGCCTGGAGCACACTTTGTTGATGTTAATGTTGCAGGTTGTATTAAACGAGTTCCGATTACTGTAGTACAACCAATAGTGCTAACAGTAAGCAATGGAGGTCTTAATGAAATTGTTGCCACTTCAACAGGGGGATCAGGCGGAAATTCATATACTTTCAACGGATATGATAATGGTACCAATAGTTACATAATAACTGAAACAGGTGTTTATACAGTTAGAGTTACTGATAGCGATGGATGTTATGATGAGAAACTATTCCCAAAAACTTTCATACCAATAAGAATTATCAACGTGTACACACCAGGTGATGGTGGCGGATGGTCTCCACTAAACACGTCTAATTATCCTAAATTAATGACAAGAATTTATGATAGATATGGTCGTATGGTAGCGGAATTACCAGAAGGACAACAATGGTATGGTAAGTATAACGGACAAGAATTGCCATCAGGAGATTACTGGTATGTTGTAAAAGTTGACGAAAGCAACGCCGAGGAATTTGTAGGTCACTTTACATTGTACAGATAATTTTAATTCAAGAACTATGACAACGTCACTAAATAAAATATTTAAAATGAAAAAGTTCCTGATTGCGATTGTTTTACTATCGTTTACAAAGAATTTTGCACAAGAGTTAAATGTTCCGCCAGCAACACAATATCTGGCGGACAACCCTTTTGTTATTGCGCCAGTTTATGCAGGAATAGGTGATAATTTTAGGATAAGACTAAACGGTTTCGCCCAATGGGTTGGTATAAAAGACGCGCCTAGAAACCAAGCATTATATGCCGATTTTAGAATTGCCAATCAATCGGGAGTTGGACTTTCGTTATACAACGATAAGAATGGTTACACAAGACAAACAGGTCTAAAACTTTCGTTTGCACACCATATTATCTTAGATTATTATTCGAAACAATATTTGTCTTTTGGTATTTCTTATAACTTTAATAGTTTTAGAATTGACACTCAAAATTTAGATTACAATCCTTTAGTCCTAAACGACAGATATACAGGAAATGATAACTTTGATGTCAGTTTGTTGTACAGACGAAAAGCTTTTTATGCCGCTTTTAATACAGCCAATTTGTTAAATAAAAATATCGAAAAGTTCAAATCTTCTCCCATAAACTTAGAACCTAACTTGTTAAGAAATTACCAACTATACACAGGATATACGTTTAGAGGAAACAGAGATAGTAGAACGGAAATCGAACCATCTGCATTTTTTCAATATTTTCAAAGTGACGGACGTTCTAGCACCGATTTGAACGTTAAACTTAGATATTTAGACGCTCAACGAACTGGTTATTTCTGGTTAGGAGCAACCTATCGTTTCCTTAACGACCAACCGATGAAACCACTTACTGTGGGGCCAATGTTAGGTATCAAAAAAGGAGGTTTTTATATGGGTTATTCGTACCAATTAACACTAAACGAATTAGCAGCCTATAACTCAGGAACACACATGGTAACCTTAGGTTTCGATTTCTTACAAAAAGCAAGCAATTGTCCTTGTACCCAAAAAGAAAACAATGACGAATAGGTTTTTGAATAATTAAAAACAATTTGAACCATTAAATTATTAAGTCAAATTAAGTAAAGCACTTAACATTTCTTAATAATTTAATGGTTCAAAATTTATATAACAACAAGTAATAGCATAACAGAATGAAAACAATATACGACTTCAACTTCCATAATAAAAAAGCCCTAATAAGAGTAGATTTTAATGTTCCCTTAAATGAAAGCCACCACGTTACCGATGCGACTCGTATTGAAGCTGCAAAACCTACAATCGACAAAATCCTTGCTGATGGTGGAAGCGTAATCCTAATGTCACATTTAGGAAGACCAAAAGGAGTTCAAGCTCAGTTTTCATTAAAACATATTGTTGCTAAAGTATCCCAAATTTTAGGAGTTTCAGTTCAGTTTGCTTCCAATTGTATTGGTGAAGAAGCAGAAAATGCAGCATCAGATTTAAAACCAGGAGAGGTTTTATTATTAGAGAACCTTCGTTTTTATGAAGAAGAAGAAGCTGGTGATATCGAATTTTCGAAAAAACTAGCCAAACTGGGTGATATTTATGTCAATGATGCCTTTGGGACAGCACACAGAGCACATGCTTCGACGACAATAATTGCACAATTTTTCCCTAATGATAAATGTTTCGGAGCGCTTTTAGCCAAAGAGATAGAAAGTTTAAATAAAGTACTTAAAAATAGCGAAAAACCAGTTACAGCAGTTTTGGGTGGAAGCAAAGTTTCCTCAAAAATTACAGTAATTGAAAATATTCTAGACAAAGTAGATCACATGATTATTGGAGGTGGAATGACTTTTACTTTTGTAAAAGCATTGGGCGGAAAAATAGGAAATTCACTTTGTGAAGATGATAAAATGGAATTGGCTTTAGAAATTTTGCGTTTGGCGAAAGAAAAAAATGTACAAATTCACCTTCCGGTCGATGTTGTTGCTGCCAATGCATTTTCTAATGAAGCAGAAACTCAAATTATCGATATCAATACTATTCCCGACGGTTGGCAAGGACTTGATGCTGGACCAAGATCCTTAGAAAGCATCAAAGAAGTAATATTAGCATCAAAAACGATACTTTGGAACGGACCTTTAGGTGTTTTCGAAATGTCAAATTTCGCAAACGGAACCATCCAATTAGGTGAATTTATTGCCGAAGCTACTCAAAACGGAGCGTTCTCGCTTGTGGGCGGAGGCGATAGCGTTGCAGCAGTAAAACAATTTGGTTTTGAAGACAAGATGAGTTACGTTTCTACAGGCGGTGGCGCCATGTTAGAAATGTTAGAAGGAAGAGTTTTACCAGGAATTGCAGCTATTTTAGACTAAAAAACACAACTTTAACAATATTTTTGCTTTTTTTCCGTTTTAAGATTTTATGTTTGCACCCAAATCGCAACGTATTGAAATACAATGTTTTATAAAACCTACTGTTATGATGAATAAAAAATTTGCTTTTTTACTGTTTCTATTTTCAGTCACAAATATATTCGCTCAAGATATTGTTTCACACGATTCTATAAAAAAACCAGAGCTAAAACTCTCCTTTTTAGACTCGCTAAAAACCACTTACGTGATAGACGAAATGTCTGCTTGCGTAGATGAAAAATGTTTTGCAGAACTTACAAATCAAGATATCTCTCAGGAATTATTAGCCGATTTTAAAAATATTGATTTAGATAAAACGGTCGATTTCGAATTATCAACAGAACTCTTGAAAGAAAGACTGAGATTAATGGACGAGAAATCGCCGTTTAATATCGAATATAATGTTGGTTTAGAAAACATTATCAAATCATTTCTAAAAAATAGAAAACGTTCTTACGAGCGACTAATGGGAATTTCTAAATACTATTTCCCAATGTTCGAAGAAGCGATGGCAAGATATAACGTGCCATTAGAAATAAAATATCTGGCCATTGTCGAATCTGCATTAAACCCAAAAGCCGTTTCCCGTATGGGTGCAACAGGTTTGTGGCAGTTTATGTACGAGACCGGAAAACAATACAAACTAGATGTAAATTCTTATGTAGACGAACGTAGCGATGCACTAAAAGCAAGCGATGCGGCAGCGCAATATATGAGGAATATGTACAAAATTTTTGGCGATTGGGAACTGGTATTGGCTTCTTATAATTCGGGAGCAGGAAATGTAACCAAAGCCATTCGTCGTTCGGGCGGACACCAGAATTTTTGGAATATTAAGAAATTTCTACCAAAAGAAACAGCAGCTTATGTTCCTATGTTTCTAGCTACGATGTATATTTTCGAATACCATAAAGAACACGGAATTGTGCCTGACAAAACAGTTGTAAATCATTTTGCTACCGATACGATTGCTATAAAAAGCAAAATGTCGTTCAAACAAATTTCGGCATTGTTAGATATGCCAGAAGCTCAGATAGAGTTCCTAAATCCTTCATACAAAATGAAAGTCATTCCGTATGTGACGAACGAAACTCACTTTTTGTGTTTACCAAAAGATAAAATTGCCATTTTTGCTTCAAACGAAGACAAGATGTATGCTTATGTAAATTATCAAGAGAAAAACAGAGAAAGACCTTTTGCAGCAAAACCTAAAGTTAAGATTGTTAAAGATTCTATTTCTGGAAATGAAAATATAGAAGAAGCTTTGGTAGAAACCAAAACGATTATGAAAAACGTTTCTAGAACTAAATTTTATAAAGTAAAAAGAGGAGATAACCTTAGTGATATTGCCGACAAATACAATGTTGCTATGTCTGATTTAAAAAAATGGAATCACCTAAAAAGCAATAAAGTACAACAAGGTAAAAGCCTAAAAATTATTACCGAAGACAGAATTGCAGTAGTTCAGAAAGTTAAAAAACCAAAAGCTATTTTAGAAACTAAAGTAGAACCAAAACCAGAATCAACAGAAGAAAAAGCAGTTGCTGTTCTTGATAAACCAGTTTCTAAAAAAGAAATAGTTAAAAAGGAAATAGTTAAAAAACCAGAATTAACAGAAGAAAAAGAAGTCGTTGCTAACGAACACATTGTAAAACAAGGAGAAAACCTAACCAGCATCGCAAAAGAACATAGATTGTATGTTGCCGATTTGAAAAAATGGAACAACCTAAAAGACGGAAATATCAAATTGGGTGACAAACTAAAACTTTCTAACGCGCCAGTTGTTGCTGTTGCAGATGAAGAGGCAAAACCAAGTACGGAAACTACTTTTTATACCATCAAAAAAGGAGATAATATTTCATTAATTGCTAAAAACAATAACGTTACTGTTGATGATTTAAAAGAATGGAATAACTTAGATAATAATGTTGTAAAAGTAGGAGAGAAGCTAAAAATCGAAAAAACAGCAGAAGTTATTGCCGAAGTTTCTAAGAAAGACACTAAGAAAAAAGACAAATACCAAGAACAAAAATTATATGTGGTACAAAAAGGAGATTCATTATTTAGTATTTCTCAAAAGCACCACACCACAGTTGCGGATATTAAAAAACTAAACGGAATAAAAGATGAAAACCTGCAACCAGGAATGAAACTTAAAATAAAAGCATAAAAAAAGGGAATCGTGAGATTCCCTTTTTTGTTATATTTGTAGTAAACAAATCTCACGTTTTTTTGTCAGGTTGAGCGGAGTCGAAACTCTTCTCTCCTTCGACTTTAGCCCGTCTTGAGCAAAGACGAAAGGCTCAGGAAGACAACAATATGAATTATTTATTTCATCAAATCAAGCATAGTTCGCCCATGTCATTATCATTCAAAATTAAGCCGTTTAAAGAACTTTCTATTCAAGAATTATACGAAATACTAAGATTGCGAAGCGAAGTCTTTATAGTCGAGCAAAACTGTGTTTATCAAGACATAGACAATAAAGATCAGAAAGCATTACACGTTTTGGGTTATTATAACGACAAATTGGCTGCTTATTGCCGATTGTTTGATGCTGGTGATTATTTTGACAATGCTTCGATAGGACGTGTTATTGTGGCACAAAAATTCCGTGATAAGAAATGGGGAAACAATCTTATGATTGAAGCTATTGCTGGAGTAAAAGAATATTTTGGTAAAAACCAAATCACAATTTCTGCCCAAATGTATTTGCAAAAATTTTACGAAAGTCATGGTTTTACTAAAACTTCCGAAATGTATTTGGAGGATGATATTGAACATATTGAGATGAAAATATTTCAGAATTAAAACAGTTAATAAAAGAGTATACTTGCACTTTATCGATAAAACATACTTTTAGTCGATTGTTTTTTGAACTGTCTCTATTTATAAAATCGATTTGGAGATAAATTTATATATTCGCGAAAAAAACATGAAAACAAGACAGATTTTACTTACAAGCTTACTAATATTATCTTTTTCATTTACTAATGCACAAGACGTTCAGTCAGACGAGTTCGCAGTCAGCGGTGGTCAAGGGGCTGCAGGTGTAACAACTGGAACTGGATTCAACACTTTTTATGGATTTAAATCTGGTACAGAAAAAAGCGAACTCAATACTTTCATAGGAGCTCTTTCGGGTTCTGGCAGCAGCAGTACTTCTAGTGATTTCTTCGGATATCAATCAGGGTTAAGCTCAGAAGGAAAAGGCAATTTATTTCTTGGAACAAATTCAGGGGCTAGTTCTAATGGAAATGAAAACATTCTAATAGGTCAAAATACTGGTTTTGGATTAATAGGTTCAAAAAATATTTTAATAGGGCCTCAAATTAGTGAATATCAACTTGATAATAATTTAATTATCGATAACGGTATAGACAAAAATCCATTAATATGGGGAGATTTTGAAAAAAACCAATTAAAATTCCATGCTAAAGTAGGTGTTGGCTATGCTTTTGAAAATTATCCAACATATGCTGGAGGAGTAGATGTTTCTAAATACAATTTATTTGTAAAAGGCGGTATTCTTACTGAGGAAGTTAGAGTAAATTTAAAAATAAACTGGGCGGATTATGTTTTCAACAAAGATTATAAATTGGCAACACTTAGCGAAGTTGAAAAACATATTCAACAAAACGGGCATTTAAAAAATGTTCCTTCTGCAAAAGAAGTAGCAGCTAATGGTATAGAAGTAGGTCAAATCATCAACATTCAACAAGAAAAAATTGAAGAATTAACTTTGTATATTATTGATCAAAACAAAACCAACGAAAAACAAAGCAAAGAAATTGAAGAGCTAAAAGTTTTAGTAAAAAGCTTAGTTGAGAAAAATAAGTAATCATTAAATTTTAAAATAAATAAAATGAAAAACTTATATATTTTTCTGCTCTTATTGATAGGAGTTGTTGGTTTTGGGCAAAACACTAAGGAAATAGATAGCATAAAGACTAATACTTTATTTGATCATTATGGAAACAAATATAACCCTGCAGATATTAAAATTAACAAAAATGTAAATAGTGCAAATAATAGAGGTGCATTATTGTGCTCTACATCAATGTTTAATCTGTATTTTGATGCAGGTAGTGGTATGGAAATACTTGGCAACACGACTCATGATGCCAGAAGAGAAGTGGTTTGTCAGGTCTTTCAAGATTTAACAAATTTTATTAATTCACCTTTAAAAAACCCTTCAAACACAGCTAAAGTTAATATATGGATAAGAAACATTAATAATGTTACTGGTTTTCCAACTCCAGCTGAAACGAGTAATGTTTTGGGTTTAGCATCTAGTTTTTATTCAATAGCTGGTTCCCCTTATAACTTTACTGGACCCATTGCAGATGGTGAGATATGGAAAACAATAAATAGCGGTAGGGATTCTTATACAAGCACTTTATATTTAGCATCTCCAGAAATTGACGGCTCTATTTTAGAAAGTGGTTTTTATCATGGTATGATGGCTTTTAATTTTGACAATTTATCAAATAACTGGCATACTAATTTGGGGACGAATGCACCATTAGATTCATTAGATTTATATAGTGTTGTTTTGCATGAAGTTACACATGCTTTGGGTTTTGTAAGCTTAATAAATCATGATGGCACTTCAAAACTTACTGGCAAAAGAGCCTATAGTAGGTATGATAGATTTCTAAAAGATACTAATGATAATTTTTTGATTGATGATAATGATCATAGTTGTTCTATGTACAATTATAAGTTTAATATAAATTCAAATGTTAATTCTTTGCATCCTGGTTGTGGTTTGCCTAATGGTGTTTTTAATGGAAATACGGATCATACTATCTGTGGCAATGCTATACAGTATGTTGGAAGGTCAACAGTTCCAGTTTACACACCAGTTTGTTATGAAAATGGGAGTAGTTTAAGTCATTTTGAGGACGAAGTATATCCAACTTGTAATCCAGCAAATAATAATAACTACTTTGTAATGAGTAATGCTATTGGATCTGCAAGTACTAAAAGATTTTTGAAAACAGAGGAGCGCAATGTCTTATTAGATATAGGATATAGTGTAAATATGACATATGGAAATGCAGCTCAAAATAGCTATATAGATTATAATTCTACATTTGTTAATAATAATATAGTAGCGGGTATCAATGATGGACTTAATAGTGTTAACCAAACTTTCGATTTCTCTGGAGATTTAAATCAGAATATACTAATTACTGGGATATTACTTAATGATTTTACAAATTTGAATTCTAGTGATTTTAACACAAACGATATTCAAAATTTAAGATTTGAATGCTTAGAAGAATTAGTAAATTATAATTATAATAATTTAAATGACTATGTTGGAACCGCAGGAGTTTTATCAACTACATCTGGGGATTCAAATACAAATATAACTTATCAGAGTAATAGCCCTGGAATGCATTTGTTAAGATATGTGCCATATAATTTCATCACACAACAAAGAGGAAATCTAACTTACATTTATGTTCATGTAAATGACAATACGAATTGTGCAATTGTACCACCTAATAATAATTTAGTGTATAATGGTGATTTTGAACAATATTCTTTGGTTCCTAGCAATCTTTCACAAATTAATAGAGCTTGTGGTTGGAAGCAAGTTGGTTTTGCCTCACCAGATTATTTTCATAACCAAGCGCCTATTTCTAGAGTGGATATTCCATGTAATGAATTAGGATATCAAGATGTTAAAAATGGCATAGGTAATTCTTATGCGGGTATGATGAATATTAGTGAGTATTATACCTTTTATTATGGAGGATTATTGCCTTACGACGAAACAATAAGTACAAAATTAGTTACGTCATTATTGCCTAATACCACATATCAATTATGTTTTGATGTTTCTTTAGCAGAAGGGGCAAGTTTGTTTGCAATGAAATTTCAGGCTTATTTAAGTCAATCAGAAATTCCAGCCACTTATAGCGTGGGTAATATACCGATTACTAATCCTAGCATGTTATTCACTAATTCTTCTTTTTCTACTACTGCAGATGATGGGTCAGATCTTACAAATGGTTGGGAAAGAGTTTCATTCACATTTACAACAGGAGCTATTTCTGGCGAACAATATTTATATATTGGAGGCCTTAAAGATGTGCAATATATACAAAGGACACCTGGAGCATCCTTACCTGGTTGTTCCAATGTTAATTATAACGTTTCAGGCCCTAATTTTAATAAAGCCGCATACTATTATGTAGATAATGTTAGTTTAATTCCTTATACACAACCAATATTAAACTTACCAAATCAAGTATGTAGTACAACTATTATTTCTAATCTTAATAATTATTTAGTTCCGGCTATGTCTGATGGTACATTTTCAGGACAAGGGGTAGTTAATAATGGAGGTGTTTACTCATTTGATGCAACTATTGCTGGAATAGGTTCGCATACTATATCTTATTCAAATAATTCTGGTTGTGGGACATTAGTTAGTGATGTGATTACTGTTGTAAATGCAACAGGTGTTATCCCAGAATTTGATGGCTACGGAATCATTTGTAGCGGAGAAACATTACCTCCTTTGCCAACGACTTCAAACAATGGAATTACAGGATTATGGGATCTCGAATTAAGTAATACGATAACACAGACTTATACTTTTACTCCAACAGATGGGCAATGTGCGACACCATATACTATGACCATTATTGTTGATCCAAAGGTAGTTCCAACTTTTACCCCAATTGTTCCAATTTGTTTTGAAGGTGTTCTAAATCCATTGCCAACAACTTCAAACAATGGAATCACAGGAACATGGTTGACAGCATTAAATAATACGGCGACAACTACATATACTTTTGCGCCAAGTATTGGTTTTTGCGCCACAAACGCAACAATAACCATTGAAGTGTTACTAGAAAATGATCCAGCTTGTAATAATAGTTGTGTAGGTGATTTGACACTGTCAGATCCAGAATTTGCAACGCCTGTAACGCATCAGGTTCAGGATTGGATATTAACAAATGATACTTACACAGTATCAAGTGGACAAGATGTAAACATGACAGCTGGGAATTTCATTCATTTGAAACCCAACAGTCATATTAAATCTGGATCTGTTTTTCTTGCAAAAATTCAAAGTTGCGTAACTGCAAAAATTGCTGTTCAAGAGGCTGAATATATCCAAAACAATGGGGTTGTTGTATATCCAAACCCAACAAATGAATTGGTAACAATTTCATCAGAGAATGCGATGATTAGATCGATGATCATTTCTTCAATGGAAGGAAAAACGGTTTATGAGAGTAACATTATCAATGCAAAATCACATCAATTAAATATTAGTAATTATAAAGTAGGTATGTATATGTTGGTTGTTAAAACAGCTGATGGAAAAATAACGTACCAAAAATTAATTAAAAACTAATTTTAAAACGAGGTTGTCCAAAAATAGGCTGAACCCAAAAGGTTAGACAAATTTATAATTAATTTTGATAATGATGAGCTCGATATTGTATCGAGCTCATTTTGTTTAATTCTTACATTATTGTAAAGTGTATTGTTTGATTCCACTTTTAGTTCTTCTAATGTTCTGAACTTTTTATATAAAACCAAATCACAATTTCTGCCCAAATGTACTTACAGAAATTCTACGAAAGTCATGGTTTTACTAAAACTTCCGAAATGTATTTGGAGGATGATATTGAACATATTGAGATGAAAAAATCTTAAATTTTAGTAATAACTAACTCTACTCTACGGTCATATTGCGGTTCTTTTCCCAATGGCTGTGCGTTTCCGTAACCTTTATAAATCATTCTGTTTTTGTCTATTTTCTTGACTACAAAAAAATTATAAACAACCTTAGCTCTATTGGAAGAAAGTTCTCTTTTTCTAGTATCTCTGTCTATTGCTTCTTTCTGATAAGGTGGCGTGCAACAAACATGCCCTTGAATTTCGAATTGTAAATTCTTATATTTAAGCAAAGCTTTGGCCATCTTTTCTAAATCATTTTTTGCATTAACATTCAGTTTGCTACTTCCTTTTTGGAAAAGTACATCGCCTAAAAAAATCCGGTCACCCACAATATGTTTTTTCTGCACCATATCGAACATACCAGGCATCTGAATTTTCGGCAATGGTTTCATGTTTATAACCACATCGACACGGCGATTTTTAGAACGAACTTCGGGAAGATTTTCTAAAATATCATCATCAATCATAACACGACCTTTGCCTTCAATGGTGACAATAATTTTGTTTTTGATGCCGCTTGCGACTAACTTTTTCTGAATTATGGAAGCACGATTGTTAGATAATTTGAAATTATACGATTCTTTGCCACGATCATCGCAATAACCAAAAATTTGAACCGATTCAATACGAGTAGAATCGATTTTTTTTATAAAATTGACTGTTTCGTTTGCTTGTTTTTCGTCGAGTTTAAATTTGTCAAAATCGAAATAAACCGAATGAATAATCTCTTCTTGAGCCATTATTGCCTCAGAAAAAGAAAGGAAAATAAATAAAAAGAAGAAGTGTTGTATTTTTTTCATATTTTATTTTCTTTAGTTTTTTATAAATATTCTGAAACAGAAATTCGTATTTCGTCAATTAATTCGTTATCCATAAACCTATAAATGTCTGGAATTTCTAAAATAATAATTTTTGCATTTTTAGTTTCGTCAGGAAAATTTAAAATTAATTTTTCTTTATGATGTTTTTCCATCACGAAAATCAAATTAGCCCAAACTAGTAATTTTGAATTAATTTTTATACGTGCAGAATTTTCGGTTCCAGCGGATTTTACATTAAAATCCGAATTGTTTTTATAAATAGTTTCTGCAGTCAAACTACGCCATTTATTTCTGCTACAAATGAATAATATATTTTTTAACCTATTTTTAATATTTTATTATATTCCCCGCTAGAAGCTCTCGCTAGCGAATTTCTCAAACACAAACTAAACCTAGCAATCCCGCAAAACCGCTGTTAGCCTTTCGTTGTTTATTTTTCGTTCGTTTTCTGTTTTAATAATTGTCTAATAGATGTTAAATGTCCAAACAGTATGGCTGGAACTATAAAAGTCGGTAACCAACTAAATGGAAAATTTAAAATCGCTATGTTCGGTTGTTCAAAAGCAAATTTTTGGATTGGTGAAGGTGCTGAAAATAAAGCATTCACTACAATATTTATTAAAAGTCCGAGACAAATAAAGTTCCAAATCAAAATTGCATTTCGGCTAATTTTCTGTTTTTTCAAACCAAAGTGCGCAATGAATGGTGCAGTTATTCCTGCAAGAATGTCAAAGTTCCGTCCCTCAAAAGTCATAAGTTCGGGAATTGCTTTGTTGAGAAAAAGCCAAAATAAAACTATCTCAACAGGTATTCTTACAATGTTTAAATAGGTCAAGTTTTTAATCGGCAAACTGTCAATAAATTGTCGTCCTTTTGTAGTTATAAATAATAAAGTTATAGTCAAAATAGCAGGAAAAATTCCTGTCAGCATAATTTTCGGTGGAAAAGTATTTGTGTCCGAGTTGTAAATGTTTTGCAAAGTCAAAAACGCTTGAATTGTCAACCAAATTGTCAAACCGATAAAAATTGGTATTGCTTTTTTACGAGTTTGTTCTGAATTTGAATTTTTTATTGTCCAAATAAAAAGTGAAAAAGTCACAAGTGTTGTCAGTCCAAAAGTTAGTGAAATATATGTCGGTAAATTGTCTATCATTTTCTATTTGGTCAATGTTTGCGTTGTTGCTGTACAATGAAGGCTAACGTTGTAGTAGCTGTTATGCGTTCGGTTTTTCAGTTACTATTATTCTGCATTCGATTTTGGGTTTAGTATTTTCTTTCTGAAATAGATAAGGAAAACTAAAAGTACAAGACAAAAAACAAAGATTATTTTCAAATTTCTGATGGTATCGCAAAGATTTATTCCGTTGACATTCGAAACACAATCATTAATATTTTCGGTTTCATATTTCAAACTAACCATTGTATTCACAATTCCATATGGCGTAACTAAAGTTCCAAGTATTGAAATTGCAATTAGTAAAAAATAAACTGTTTTACGCATAATCATTTTCTGTTTTCTTTTTCGTCACGCGAAACTGACGCATAACGTCCCGTGGCTTTGTTGCGGTTGCGGCAATTTACGAAAATTTTTCTGCGTGGGGAAGGGTTTGAGGAAACCGTTTGGTTTCCGACGAACGGGTTACAAGCAATCGCACAAAACCGCTGTTAGCAGTAGTGCATATTATTGACATATAAAATCATCAACAATAATTTTATTTTTCTGTAATTCAATTTTTAAATTTCTCCAAGTGTTTTTTCTAAGACTACTCCCATAAAACGATTTTTTCGGAAATAATCTACACTCAATATTTAGTCTTACGGGTGATCGAAAAGGTTGGTCTATTGATATTCGTTCGATTTCCTTCAATGGAATTTTTACATTTTTCCAAAACCAAATTGGGTTTTTAATTATAATTTCATCTCGTGTTAGAATAAAATAATTCATGGGATATGTAAGTCCTGCAAACACGCAAAAGCTTATCAAAAACATACCTGTAATAAAACCTTCAGGATTTTTTTGGGATTTTAAGTCAACAAAGAGCAATGAAATAGTAAAACAGAAAACGATTAAAATATAAATTCCGTTTTGTGATAAAAAGTGATTACCCGAAAATTTCTGCATTTCTTTTTAATTTTTTTTAGCGACATGTGGCATTACTGCTAACTTAAAACTTGGTCTAACTTCAACCTATTTTTTTAATATTTTATTATATTCAACCGTATTATTCAGCAATTGTGTTGCTTTTTTTATCTCAGAATTGTTTTTGGTATAATAAATATACAAACCTTCTTTGTACTGGTTTCTAACTATAATTTCGTCACGCAATAAGTCTAATATTTGGGGCTTGCTTTTGTCTACTTCTAGGTCTTCTGCTTTTTGAAGCGAAGCCAATAAAGTGTCGTATTGCAATTTTATAGCCGTGTCTATTTTTTCTTTTTTAGCTTCTTCGAGCATGTCTTTTAGAGCCAAATCGGTTTTTGTATCAAAAGAAAAGTTTTGAGATTTTAGGAATTTCTTGAATTCTATAAAGTCAGTATCGGTAAGGGTTGGCATTTTGTTGCCTAAATTTGGATTTTTAGTACAATATTGGGTTACAAAATTAAAAATAGCATCATTTCTTACCAAAGCATCAATAATGGTATTGGTCTTTGTTTCTTCTAATTCGATATCTGGCAAAACACCACCGCCATCAAAAACGGGACGCCCTTTTCTGGTTTTGAAAGCATTATAATTTTTAGCTTCGGTACGAATGGCTTTGCCATTAGCATCTTTTTTAGTATAATCTAAAGCCTGAATACATCTGCCGGAAGGCGTATAATATCTAGAAATAGTAACTTTTAGTTGGGTTCCGTAAGTTAAATCGACATAACGCTGTACCAATCCTTTACCAAAACTTCTCGAACCAATAATAACGGCGCGGTCTAAATCTTGTAAAGCACCAGAAACAATTTCGCTAGCCGAAGCACTGTGACCATCGATTAATATGGCTAATGGAATATCTAAATCGACAGGATTTTTCGATGTTTTATAAGTATTGTTGTGTTTGGCAATGTGAGATTTTGTGGTTACAATAATTTCGTTATTGGGCACGAATAAGTTACAAATGTTTACTGCTTCGGATAGTAAACCACCCGGATTTCCTCGTAAATCTAGAATAATTTGTGTGGCACCTTGTTCTTTAAGTTTTTCTAATGCTGCTTTTGTTTCTGATGCTGCTTTTGCATTAAATTTTTCTAAAACAATATAACCTGTTTTGTCATCAATTTTTCCAAAAAAAGGAACGGCTTTAATATCTACTTCTTCTAGAATGAGTTGCGTGGTTTTTATTTCGCCATTTCGTTTGTATTTTAAATCGATTTTTGCGTTTTTTCCACCTTTTAATAATTGTGTGGCATCGTCTTTGAAATCAATCAAATTCACATCGCCAATCTGAATTATTTCGTCACCAGCTTTTAGTCCAGCTTTGTCCGCAGGATAATTTTTGTAAGGTTCACGAACGATAAGTCTTCCATCTTTTCGCGATAATATTGCGCCAATTCCAGTGTATTCGCCCGTGTTGTTTATCTTGGCTTTTACAACATCTTGCTCGTTAAAATAGTTGGTGTACGGATCCAGTTGCACCAACATACTTTTTATCGCCTTGTCCATTAATTCGCCAGGATTGGTCTCATCAACATAGTTCATGTTGAGGTTTTTGAATAGTGTGGTGAAGATTTCTATTTGTTTGGCAATTTCGAAAAAATCTTCTTTAAAACTTACTCCAACAAAGAGAAAAGCACTTGCGATTACGGGAAATATATATTTTTTCTTGAAAAGTGGAATCATTTTTTCTGTTTTGATATTGATGACTAAATTACTAAATAGTTTTACCAATTAGTAAATGCTAACAAATTATTAACCAAATTTTTAATACAGCTAATTATTATAGGTTTGTTCTTTTGCCACAGATTTAAAAGATTTCCACAGATTAAATAAAAAGTGAATTTTAAGTGATAAAGAAATCTGTGAAAATCCGTGAAATCTGTGGCGAAAATTAATTATTAGTTCAGTATAGCCAAATTTCTAATATTCTAATTTTCCAACGGATTTCATCACTCGCAAAGTTTTATTTTTCCTTCTTTCGACGTAAGCCGATGAATTTGTTGCTTTATATTTTCTAGGATTTGGTAAAATCGCTGCGATAGAAGCGGCTTCGTATTTGGTTAAATTTTTGGCACTTTTGTGAAACCAGTGTTTGCTTGCGGCTTCGGCACCATATACGCCATCGCCCATTTCGATACTATTCAGATAGACTTCCATGATGCGTTCTTTGCCCCAAAAAAGCTCGATAAGTACAGTAAAATAAGCTTCTAATCCTTTTCTTAAATAACTTCTTCCTTGCCACAGGAAAACATTTTTTGCAGTTTGTTGCGAGATGGTACTACCTCCTTTTAGTTTTTTGCCTTTCAAATTACTATTAAAGGCTTTGTTCATTGCGCTAAAATCGAAACCATTGTGTTTTAGAAAACGACCGTCTTCGCTCGCCACAACCGCTTTGGGCAAATTGAGAGAAATATCCTCGAGCGAAACCCATTCGTGGCTACAAACCATGTCTTTTCCCGCTTCATTATGCTCTACTGCTCGAATAATCATAAGTGGCGTATAAAAAACAGGTACAAATCTAAAAATGATAACCGTAAGCACCGAAAGTCCTACGAACCACATGATACATTTGAATATGAAACTTTTTACTTTGCTCCCAAAACTAGTTTTTTCTTTTTTAGGAGCTGGTTTTGCTTTTGGTTTTGTTGCTTTTTTTGTTGCCATTATATTAAATCTGCTAATTCTTGTCCTACTAAACTTCCTATCGCTACGCCCATTCCGCCCAATCTCACGCCGCAATATACGTTTTCTGATAAGGGTTCGACGATGGGTCTTTTGCTATTACCTAATCCCATAATTCCAGACCAACGATGCGCGATTTTGAAATCGGTATTGGGCAAAATTACGGTTTTTAGAATTTCTTCTAATTTGTTTTGTATGATTTGAGTTTGACCAAATTGCGAAGTATTTTCGCCTTCAAAATCAAGGTTTCTGCCACCACCAAAAAGAATTCTATCATTTATATTTCGAAAATAATAATAACCTTTGTCTAAATGAAAAGTTCCTTTTATATCTAAATTCGGAATAGGTTCGGTGATTAAAACTTGTGCTCTAGCTGGTTTTACTTCATTATTAGTTAACTGTCCTGCAAAACCATTGGTAGCAAAAAGTAGTTTTTTTGTTGTAAAAGTAAAATCGTTTACTTCAATTTCTACACCATTTCCATTGTCATGAAAGTTAGAAACAGTCTGGTTATTTAAAATTAAAATTCCATTTGATTGTGCTTTTTTCAGCAAAGCTTGCATCATATTTCCAGTATCTATTTGTGCTTCAAACGGATTGAAAATGGTATATTCTTGTATGTTTTGGAAACCAAATCGGTCGATATTTTTTTCGAAAACATCAGCTTTGAAAATGGGTTTCAAAATATCATTGATGAACGGTAATTTTTGTAAACACTCATTGTAAGTAGATTCATCATTTTTTAGAAACAATTCATATCCGCCGAAAGGTTTAAAATCTATCGCTTCGTCGGTCAGATTTTTTCTAAGTAATTGCAAACCTTGCCAGCGTTTTTGTACGAGTTGAATCACTTCTTCTTCGGAATGTGATTTTAGGTCATCGATAATTTCCGACAAACTTCCAAAACAAGCAAAACCTGCATTTTTTGTACTCGCACCTTCTGGCAACATTCCTTTTTCTAGGATAAGAATTTTGCTTTCAGGAAATTTTTCACGCAAACGCAACGCGGTGTGAAGTCCAACAATTCCGCTTCCTACAATCGTATAATCTACATTTGTAAACCAATTTTTTATTTCCCAATAACTTAAATTCATCGTTTAAAACTTATTTCAATTGTTGTTCCTTTATTTATTTCAGATTGTAAAACTCTTATTTTTCCGTTGTGGTATTCTTCGACAATTCTTTTGGTTAATGACAATCCCAATCCCCAACCTCTTTTTTTGGTTGTAAAACCAGGTTCGAAGATGGTTTTAAACTGTTTTTTGGGAATTCCTTTACCAGAATCGGTTACTTTTATCTTAGTTGTTTTCCAGTCGTCTTCAATTGTTACATCTATAGAACCGCGGCCTTTCATGGCATCAATCGCATTTTTTACCAAGTTTTCTATCGTCCAACTGTGCAATGTCGGATTTATTGAAACAGGAATTTGATGATCGGGCGCTTTAAACGTAAAAACAACTTGTTTAGAAAATCTAGATTGCAAATATTCGTAGGCTTTTTGGGTTTCTTCGACTAGATCTTTCTCTTCCAAAACAGGTTCGGAACCAATTTTAGAAAATCTATCGGTAATGTTTAACAATCGGTGTATGTCTTTTTCTATTTCTTGGACCGTAGTTTCATCTACATTATCAGCTTTCATAATTTCGACCCAACCAATGAGAGATGACAATGGCGTTCCTATTTGATGTGCCGTTTCTTTTGCCATTCCTGCCCAAAGTTTGTTTTGCCCAGAAATTTTATTGGTTTTGTAATAATTATAAACCAATGCGCCAAACAAGAAAATTATCAATAATAAGGCAATAGGATAATATTTTAATTTGTTCAGCAATGGGGAATTTGTGTAATATAAATAATGAAATTTTCCCTTTACATATTCCATTTCAACTCGTTTGTTGGCGTTTTTGAAACTTTGTAAAAGTGCTTTTGCTTTTACCGAATCTTTGATAATACTTTCATCAATATTAATAGATTGAAGAATGCTATCTTTCTGATTGGTTAATATAATTGGAATTGTATTGTTGTTTGTAATAATGTTAAAAGCAAGATCGAGATCAGTATCTGAAGTGGCATTGTTGATGCTTTTTTGTGCTTCGGCCCACAATTCGATTTTTAAACGTTCTTCATTTTTAAAAATCTGAAAAAAAGTGTAAGTATTCCACAAAATCAATATAATGATTAGGAAAGAGGAGAGTATTAACACCCAGCGAGTTGTATTTTTATTATTTGAAAACTGCATATTTTTTCTTGAGTGTATAAATATATAAAAAAAGACGTTAATCATTAATACAATTAGTTTTCAAATGGAAACCTTTTCTTATTTTTGCTAAAAATATAATAATCATGCTCAGCATTTCTCCAAAAGACATTACCACAGCGCAACTACAAGGCTATTTGCAAGGAGCAGTAAGCCCAAGACCTATTGCGTTTGCAAGTACAATAGATGCGGGTGGAAACCCAAATTTATCACCGTTTAGTTTTTTTAATGTTTTTAGTGCAAATCCGCCAATTCTTATTTTTTCGCCAGCAAGAAGAGTGCGTGATAATACTACAAAACACACTTTAGAAAATGCAAAAACGACTCGCGAAGTGGTTATAAATGTGGTAAATTATGATATTGTACAACAAACCTCATTATCAAGTACAGAATATGCTGAAGGGATTAACGAATTTCTAAAAGCGGGTTTAACACCTATTGCTTCTGATGTTGTAAAACCTTTTCGTGTGGCAGAATCGCCTGTTCAGTTTGAATGTAAAGTGAACGAAATTATAGAATTGGGACAAGAAGGTGGTGCGGGAAATTTAATTATTTGCGAAGTAGTTCGTATTCACATTAATGAAGAAATTTTAGACGAAAAAGGAGCTATCGACCAATATAAAATCGATTTGGTTTCCAGATTAGGTGGCAATTGGTATTCTCGTTCTAATCAAGGTCTGTTTGAAGTGCCAAAACCATTGGTAACATTAGGAATTGGAGTAGATAACATTCCAAATTTTATTAAAGAAAGTTCCGTTTTTGATGGAAATGATTTAGGCATGTTAGGAAATGTTGAAGCTTTGCCTACTGAAGAAGAAATTACTATATTTGTAAACGAAAATTTTGCTGTAAAAGGTGTTTTAAGTTCAGATGATGAGCAAAAAGTACAGTTAAAAGCAAAAGAATATTTGAATAATCAAGACGTACTTTCAGCATGGAAAGTACTATTAGCAAAACGATAAGTTATGGAAGTTACAGGAAAAATTAAAGTGGTTGGGGCAGAGCAACAAATTAGCGCCTCATTTAAAAAAAGAGAATTGGTTGTAACCACAGATGAGCAATATCCACAATCGATAATGATCGAATTTGTTCAAGACAAATGTGATTTATTGAACAATTATAACATTGGAGAAGACGTAAAAGTATCTATCAATTTAGGTGGTAGAGAATGGGTGAATCCTCAAGGAGAAACTAAATATTTCAACAGTATCAAAGGTTGGAGAATAGAGCGTTTGGCAGCTGCACAAGCACCAAATACACAATCTCCACCAATGCCAACTGCCGAAACATTCGAGCCAGCGGCAAGCTTTAAAGAAGAAGAGCACGACGATTTACCTTTCTAAATTTTAGAAAAAAGAAGAAAGATAATAGAAAGTCAGAAGTAATATTTATTTCTGACTTTTTTTATTTTGGATTCCTGCGCAGGCGGGAATCTATACTGACATTGATTTTTGAAATTACCACTAATTATGCATTTTTTAACCGAAGAATTGTCTTTTCCTAATACAAATGAATCCTCGCCCGATGGTCTTTTAGCTATTGGCGGTGATTTATCTACCGAAAGATTGTTATTGGCTTACGAAAACGGAATTTTTCCTTGGTTTGAAGATGGTGATCCCATTATGTGGTGGTCGCCAAGAGAAAGAATGGTTTTATTTCTAGAAGAATTGATAGTTTCTCACAGCATGCGAAATGTCATCAATAAAGATGTTTTTCAAGTTACTTTCAATAAAGCTTTTCGGGAAGTCATTCAGCATTGTCAAAGTGTAAAACGAGAAGGACAATACGGCACTTGGATTACCGATGAAATGATTGAATCCTATTGCAAACTAAACAAATTAGGCAAAGCCATGTCGGTTGAAGTTTGGCAAAACAACACTTTAGTTGGCGGATTATATGGTGTAGATATGTTTCCTGTTTTTTGTGGTGAAAGTATGTTTTCCAAGGTGAGTAATGCTTCCAAAATGGCTTTTATTTCGTTGGTAAATTATCTGAAATCAAATCAATATAACTTATTGGATTGCCAGATTTACAATGACCATTTAGATAGTTTGGGTTGTCGAGAAATACCAAGAGAAGATTTTTTATCTTATTTGAGATGAAATAATCAACCGCAGATTCGCAGATTATTATATTAAAAAAATCTGCGAATCTGCGGTTTTTCTGTTTTGTGATTTTATCAATACATTAGTAAATCAAATTATTCTCTCGTCCAACAATCTTCCACATGATCATTTACCATTCCTGTTGCTTGCATGTGTGCATACATCACGGTCGAACCCACAAATTTGAACCCACGTTTTTTCAAATCTTTGCTCAACGCATCCGATATTGCTGAGGTCGAAGTAATGTCTTTTAGTGTTTTTGGTTTGTTATCAATCGGTTTTCCATCTACAAAACCCCAAATATATTTGCTAAAACTGCCAAATTCCTTTTGTATTTCCATAAAAGCAATCGCATTTGTCACTGCCGATTTTACTTTGAGTTTGTTTCTAATAATTCCTGCATTTTGCAATAATTCTTCTTGTTTGGCTTCGGAATAAGCTGCTATTTTTTTATAATCGAAATCATCAAAAGCCAATCGGAAATTTTCTCTTTTATTCAAAATAGTAATCCAACTCAAGCCTGCCTGAAAAGTTTCAAGGATTAAAAACTCGAATATCGTCGCATCATCGTAAACAGGTTTTCCCCATTCGTTATCGTGATATTCTTTATATAAATCGGAAGACAAACACCAAGCACAGCGATTTTTCATAAAAGCAGTTTTTTTCAAATGTAAGAATTTGTTTTAAAAAAAATTGTAAATTTACTACAGCAATTTAAATTATATGAAGACAGTTATAGCCCAAAGTTTTTTAAATGCAATTACTTATTCGGAATATAGGAAGATTATTTCGGAGCTAATTCAACAAGATAAATCTTCAGGAGACGAGCAGTCTGAAGACTTACTTCTTTATAGCAAACTGAACGAAACCAGAATGAATCGGTTAGATAAAACGGTTCATGTTGGGATTGAAACCACACAAGAATTAAATGCTCTTATGCATGAATATTACTGGTTGGTTCTTGCTGAAGGTTGGTGTGGCGATGCGGCTCAGCTGGTTCCAATTTTTAATAAAATGGCAAATACTTCTAAAAATGTTGAGTTAAAATTACTTTTTAGAGATGAAAATAAACCATTAATGGATATGTTTCTTACCAATGGAAGTAGGTCGATTCCCAAACTTATTGTTTTAGAAAAAGAAACCTTGCAAGTTAAGGGGACTTGGGGGCCAAGACCAGAAGGCGCATCGAAACTAATACGGAGTTATAAGCAGCAATATGGTGTGGTAGATGAAACTGCAAAAGCAGAATTACAATTGTGGTATTTGCACGACAAAGGGTTGAGTACACAAAATGAATTAACTACTTTGATGCATCATTTGGAGCAATTAGAACATAATAATGCTAGAAAATAATTTTGCTTACTCCTAAACTTATTGTACCAAAGCCTTTTTCGCCATTTACAGTAAAATTATATAAAGACAAATCGGCAAAAACAGTCAAATCATCATCATTCTGATAACCTAAATTAAATCTTTTATAAGTTCCAAAGACGTCTCCTTTTCCAATTGCCGATGCTTTTCCCCAACCAAATTGTAATGCTATTGCACCTTCTCCAATCTCAAGATTTAGTCTAGAATTAATAAAAAGAGGGACTATAACAAGTTTTTCGTTTATTTTCCAATCGATACCTGAATGTAATCCAAGAGAAATAGTTTCTTCGTAGTGTATTCCATACCCCATTTTAGCGCTTAATCCGTCTGGAATAAATTGATATTCGTTTTTACTTCCGTCTGAATTTATTTCACCATAATGTGTATTGGATTTAAAAGGCGTAGACAATTCAAATTGAACGTATCTAGAATCGAATTTTTGTGAAAAAGCACAAAGATTAGACAGTAAAAAGAATAGAATAATTTTATAATTCATTTAACCTTTTCTAACGATTGACTCATCAAACAAAGTAACATCGATGGCATTTTTCACATCATAATCGCCAATTTTTGTTCTTCGCAAAACCGTAAGATGTCCTCCAGATTGCAAAGCCAATCCAAAATCATAAGCTAAAGAGCGAATATAAGTTCCTTTGCTACAAACGACTCTAAAATCGATTTCTGGTAAAGCAATTCGTGTAATTTCAAATTCGTGAATCTGAGTTTTTCTAGAAGCAATTTCTACTTCAACACCAGCACGAGCGTGTTCGTATAATCGAACACCATCTTTTTTAATGGCCGAAAAAACAGGTGGTTTTTGGTCTATTTCGCCGATAAATTGTTTTACCGTTTCGTGAATTAATGCTTCGGTAATGTGTTCTGTTGGGAAAGTAGCATCAATCTCGGTTTCTAAATCATACGATGGCGTTGTGGCACCAATATAGAAAGTTCCTGTATATTCTTTGGCTTGACCTTGTATTTCGGAAATGCTTTTGGTAAATTTTCCTGTACAAACTATGAGCAAACCAGTTGCTAACGGATCGAGTGTTCCTGCATGACCAATTTTGAATTTTTTGGGTAATCCTAATTTATTTATAAGCGAATATTTTAGCTTATTTACCGCTTGAAAAGAACTCCATTTCAATGGTTTGTCTATCAATAAAACTTGACCGTTTAGGTAATCTTCAGGAGTAAGCAAGGTAAATTATTTTAAATAAGTGAAATAAATCAATAGAAATGAACCCACAATAATTCGGTACCAACCCCAAGGTTTAAATCCGTATTTTTTGATGATTTCAATAAAAAATTTGATAGCTAAAACCGCAACGATAAAGGCAACAATATTACCAATAAGGAATATTTTGATGTTTTCGTCTGATTTCAAAATCAATTCATACCCTTTCATTTGTGAAGTTTCGTATGTTTTTAGAAAAACAGAATAACAAGTTACCGCAAGCATAGTTGGAACTGCAAGAAAGAAAGAAAATTCAGCAGCAGCTTGTCGTGATAATCCTTGTTGCATGCCTCCAATAATAGATGCTGCCGAACGACTCGTGCCAGGCATCATGGCTAAACATTGCCAAAAACCAATGGTTACAGCTTTTTTGATAGTGATGTCTTCTTCTTGTATAATAGTTGGATTTTGAAAATGATTATCGATAAAAAGCAATACGATTCCACCCAAAATTAAGACAATTGCGATTGGAATAGGATTTCCAAGAACAGCTTCAATTTTATCATCGAATAATTTCCCTAAAATTAAGGCAGGAATTACTGCGCAAGCCAATTTGATAAAGAAGTTGAATTTAGAAAAATCGAAAAATTTTCTCCAATATAAAACCACGACAGCCAAAATGGCTCCAAACTGAATTGATACCTGAAATAATTTGACAAAATCGTCATTTTGAATCCCAAAATAAGAACTTAAAAAAATCATATGTCCTGTTGAAGAAACGGGTAAATATTCGGTAAGACCTTCAATAATGGCAATAAGTAGCGCTTGTAAATAATCCATTTTAAATTATTTTATGTGTAATGCTCGACAAATATTAGTCGGATTTATGTCTATAACAGCACGGAATTTTTTAGGAGTAAGATTTGGTTGTTTTTCAACAAATAGATTTATAAAATTAGAATCTAGATTTACAAAATAATTTACATCTTTTATTTTCTCTTTAGCATCTATGTTTTTGACAAGTTCAAGTAAGAAAAGCTCTTTATCATCCTTAGTGAGTCCTTTGGGAAGTTTAACAAAAAAGTAAAGAGTGTGGTATATATTATATTCGTTATTTAAACATTTTATTGCATTTTCTTCAAACATATTGGGGTAATCATCTTCGTAAACATTTATAAAAAAATGAAGAATTCCGTGATCGGAATAATCAATCCTTGACACAGGTGTTGATTTTCCATTAAATATGAAATTTTCTGATGTTTTTTTCTGAGAAAATGCTTTTGAATAAAAAATCAGTATAAAAATAATCAATAATTTTATTTTCATTTTTCTTCTATTTCTTAGGATTTTTCAAAATAGAATATATCGTGATTCCAAAACCAATTAAAACCATCGTTGGTGCTAATCTAATTCTTCTGAAACTAAAAATCTCTTTATTAAAAACCGCTGGATTATCGCTTCCGCCACCAGACATGAGTATAAATCCGACTGCAATAACTGCAATTCCGATTAATAAAATTTTGTAGTTTACTTTTTCAAAAAGAAATCCAGATTCTTTATTTTCCATGTTATTTTTTTTAAATCTAAAATCTAAAATCAGCAATTTAAAATTAATAAAGATCGTCAGTTCTTAAATTCAAAAATCGTTGAGTTGCAAAATAAGTACTTAACCAAGTAATTAAAATACCCGTACCAAAAACACCTAATAATATAGCGCCGATAGTTAGTTTATCATTAAAAATTCCAAGATTAGGAAAATTAGTATCAATATAAAACAACACGCCAAGTAAAGCCACAATAGCAATTCCGGCACCAATCATTCCCAGTTTTACACCACGCCAAATAAAAGGTCTTCTAATAAATGATTTTGTTGCGCCCACCATTTGCATGGTTTTTATGATAAATCGGTTTGAATGTATCGACAAACGCATCGAACTGTTTATAAGCAAAACAGCAATTATACAAAACAGTCCGCTAATGATAAGAATCCACAAACTCACTTTTTTCACGTTATCGTTTACCATATTTACCAATTGTTTGTCGTAAACAATATCAGAAATCAAAGCATTTTCACGCAACTTACTTTCAATTTTTGCAATACTATCCGCCACCACATAATCCGCTCTTAGATGAATATCATAAGAATTTTGCAAAGGATTCATACCTAAAAACTCCAGGAAATTTTCCCCAATAATATCGGTATGTTGTTTAGCAGCAACATCTTTCGACACATAGGTAAATGTTTTAGTATATTTCGAAGCCTTCAATTCGTTTTTAAAATTAACCAAAGTCGTGTCTTTCGCCTCATCTTTAAAATAAACCGACATTGCGATTCCTTCTCTGAAATCGTCAGACAATTTTTTAGAATTTATAATAAAAAAACCTAATATTCCCAGTAAAAACAATACAAGGAAAACACTTAACACTACCGAAAAATAAGACGTAATTAATCTACGTTTTTGAAAATTATCGAAAGAAGAACTCATACTAAATAAAATTATTGCGTAAAAATAACAAAGAATTTCTTTATTTAAAGTTATTAACGTTCAAACTTTCCATTTTCTTATAATAAATGTAAATTTGTCGCAATAAAATATTTTCTTGAAGCGAATGACTTGCGCATTTTTGCCAACCATATTCCTGCTGTTTGTTCCAATCCACGCAAAAAAGCGTGGGATTTCCACTTCCATCAGGGCTAAAAGACAAATCATTTTTGTATCAGAATTTTACAAAACCTCTGAGCCTTTGCATCTCAGAACCTCAGAACCTTAACGATGAAATACAATCCAAACGAAATCGATGCCAAATGGCAAAAACACTGGGCAAATAATCAAACATTTGCCGCAAGTAATACGTCAGACAAACCCAAATATTATGTCTTAGATATGTTTCCTTATCCGTCAGGAGCAGGATTGCACGTTGGGCATCCGTTAGGATATATCGCATCGGATATTGTAGCAAGATTCAAACGCCACAAAGGATTCAACGTTTTGCATCCGCAAGGATATGATTCTTTCGGACTTCCTGCCGAACAATATGCCATACAAACAGGGCAACATCCAGACAAAACGACTAAAGAAAATATTGCCCGTTACCGTGAGCAATTAGACAAAATAGGATTTTCATTCGATTGGAGTCGAGAAGTACGCACTTCAAATGCCGATTATTACAAACACACCCAATGGATTTTTATCCAATTATTCAATTCATGGTACAATAAATCGACTGACAAAGCTGAAGATATTTCAACATTAATTTTTACTTTTTCAACACAAGGAAATGCAAATGTAAATGCAGTTTGCGACGATAATATCGTTCCGTTTTCTGCACAAGATTGGAACAATTTTTCGTCAGACGAACAACAAAAAATACTATTACAATACCGATTAACCTATCTAGCAGAAACCGAAGTAAACTGGTGTCCAGGATTGGGAACCGTTTTAGCGAATGACGAAATCGTAAATGGCGTTTCCGAACGTGGCGGACATCCTGTTATTCGTAAGAAAATGACTCAATGGAGCATGCGAATCTCTGCTTATGCCGAGCGTTTGCTACAAGGACTAAACGATATCGATTGGAGCGAAAGCATCAAAGAATCGCAACGCAACTGGATTGGAAAATCAGTAGGAGCGATGGTTTCATTCAATTTGAAAGAACACAAAGAAGTTATCGAAGTTTTCACCACGCGTCCCGATACTATTTTCGGAGTTACGTTTATGACATTGGCACCAGAACATGAATTGGTGTCAAAAATTACAACTTCAGAACAAAAAGCGGCTGTGGAAGCCTATATCGAAAAAACCGCAAAACGTTCCGAAAGAGAGCGAATGGCCGATGTAAAAACTATTTCGGGCGTATTTACAGGTGCTTATGCCGAACATCCGTTTACAAAAGAAGCTATCCCAGTTTGGATAGGCGATTATGTACTGGCAGGTTACGGAACTGGCGCAGTTATGGCGGTTCCTTGTGGTGACGAAAGAGATTATGCTTTTGCCAATTTCTTCAAAGGACAAAGCGGAATGTCAGAAATTAAAAACATCTTCGAAAATGTAGATATTTCTACGGAAGCCTATGGTTCGAAAGACAATGTAATTATTGCCAATTCGGACTTTCTGAACGGATTAAATTATAAAGAAGCAACCAAAAAAGTAATTGCAGAATTAGAAATTTTAAACCAAGGACAAGGAAAAACAAATTACCGTTTGCGTGATGCTGTTTTCTCTCGTCAGCGTTATTGGGGAGAACCATTTCCGGTGTATTACGTGAACGGATTGCCACAAATGATTGATGCCAAACATTTACCAATCGCATTACCAGAAGTAGAAAAATATTTGCCGACTGAAGACGGACAACCTCCATTAGGAAACGCAACGGTTTGGGCTTGGAATACCAAAACAAATCAAGTGGTAAATAACGATTTGATTGACAATGAAACCATTCACCCATTAGAACTAAACACGATGCCAGGTTGGGCGGGAAGTTCGTGGTATTGGATGCGTTACATGGATGCACACAACGAAAACGAATTTGCCAGCAAAGAAGCACTTAAATATTGGGAAAGCGTAGATTTATACATTGGTGGAAGCGAACATGCAACGGGACATTTGTTGTATTCTCGTTTTTGGAACAAATTTCTAAAAGACAGAGGTTACGCACCAACCGAAGAACCATTCAAAAAATTGATTAATCAAGGGATGATTTTGGGAATGAGTGCGCTAGTAAAAAAAGTAACTGAAATTTTGATTAGTTGCCCTAAAATTGGTTTACATAATATTTTTAAATTAAGCAATCCAGTTTGTCTTTCAGATGATTATTATGTAGTTAATTCAGAAACAGATTATAATCTACGAAAACTATATATCAATTCAATTGATGATGAAAAAACCAAAAAAGTTTTAAATGGAATTGAAATTGGAGAAATTGAAATTAAGGAAATAACTTCTTCCCCATTACATGTAGATGTTAATTATGTTAATTCATCAGATGAGTTATTAATAGAAGAATTTGAGAAATCAACCCTTTATAATTCTAATTTTGAGAACACTACGTTTTTTAAAATAAACGAAAAGTTTAAAGTAAATCGAGAAGTCGAAAAAATGTCCAAATCTAAATATAATGTAGTTTCGCCAGACGATATTTGTAACGAATACGGAGCAGATACTTTGCGTTTGTACGAAATGTTTCTTGGGCCATTAGAGCAATCAAAACCTTGGAATACTGCAGGAATTACAGGTGTTTTCGGATTCCTAAAAAAATTATGGCGTTTGTATTTTGATGATAATGGGCTAATTGTAACCAACAACGAACCATCGAAAGAAAGTTTGAAATCGTTGCACAAAACCATCAAAAAAGTAACAGAAGACATAGAGAATTTCTCTTTCAACACTTCAGTTTCGCAGTTTATGATTTGTGTAAACGAATTGGGAGCACAAAACTGTCACGAAAGAGCGATTTTAGAACCATTGGCTATTATATTGTCACCTTATGCACCGCATATTGCCGAAGAATTATGGAGTCAGTTAGGAAATTCAGAATCTATTGCAACAGTAGCTTTTCCTATTTGCGAGGAGAAATATTTAGTAGAAAGCGACAAGGAATATCCAGTTTCGTTTAACGGAAAAATGAAATTTACTATCAATTTGCCATTGGATTTAACACCAGCACAAATCGAAGAAATCATTATGAAAGACGAACGGACCATCAAACAACTCGACGGAAACACACCTAAAAAAGTGATTATTGTTCCTGGAAAAGTGATAAACTTGGTTGGATAAATAAAAATAAATGTCAAAATGACATTCAAAAAAATTGGTTCGTAATTTGATATTATTTACGTAATTTTATAATTCAATCTAAAAAACAAAAAATATGTATAGTTTATCATCAATGATTTTAATGGGTGCGATTATGCTCGTAAGTTGGTTAGTAAGTTCACGCCTAAAGAGCAAGTTCGAATACTATTCTAAATTGCATTTGCAAAACGGAATGTCAGGACAAGAAATTGCTGAAAAAATGCTTGCAGATAACGGAATTCGTGATGTAAGAGTTATTTCGACACCAGGACAACTAACGGATCATTACAATCCAGCAGATAAAACCGTAAACTTAAGTGAAGCGGTTTATAACCAACGAAATGCAGCAGCAGCAGCGGTTGCGGCTCACGAATGTGGTCACGCCGTACAACACGCAGTAGGTTACGAATGGCTAACGATGAGGTCTAAATTAGTTCCTGTCGTAAATATTGCTTCAACTTACATGCAATGGATATTGCTTGCAGGAATCCTAATGGTTAACACTTTTCCATCGTTATTATTAATAGGAATCGTGATTTTTGCTGCAACAACACTATTTTCAATAGTTACTTTACCAGTAGAATATGACGCAAGTAATCGTGCTTTGGCTTGGCTGAAAAATAAAAACATGCTAAATCCAGCAGAATATTCAGGCGCAGAAGATTCACTAAAATGGGCTGCAAGAACTTATGTAGTTGCCGCTTTGGGATCTATTGCAACCTTATTATATTACGTTTCTATTTATATGAATCGGAGGTAATCGAAGATAATTACATCTTAAAATTAAAAAATCCGTTTCGAAAGAAGCGGATTTTTTAATTTTAATAAAAGCTAAACTTGAATATATTTAAAGTGAAGTTTGTCGGTTTTTCTTCAAAGATTTATAAACAATTACTAAACTAACCAACATCAAAAATCCGCCTAAAACAAATGGTGCTCCAGCAAATTGAAATGGTGCCGATTTGTGTGTAAAAAAATAAAAAACACTTGACATCATTGGCGGTCCAATAATTGAAGAGGCACTCATTATACTTGTCATCGTGCCCTGAATTTCTCCTTGCTCTGTCGCTGGTACTTGACCTGAAACAACAGATTGCAGTGCTGGTCCAGAAATTCCACCCAAACAGTATGGAATCAAAAACACGAACATCATCCAACTTTGTGATGCTATTGCAAACAGAAACATGCCCAAACAATACAATGCCATTCCGATAAAAATACTCTTGCTATTACCTAATTTAGAATTTGTATATTTAATTAATCCGCCTTGTACAATACCTACTAAAAGTCCGACTACTCCAAGTGAAATACCGATCATTTTTTCGTTCCAACCAAACTTATACATTGTAAAATAACTCCAATTACTCTGAACGGCGTGCGATGCAACATACAAAATAAATGTAGCGGCAATTAATCCAATTAGATTTGGGTATTTTTTTAAATTCCAAATTGCTCCAATCGGGTTGGCTCTTTTCCAACTAAAATCTCTTCTATTTTCTTTAGATAATGATTCTGGAAGGATAAAAAATCCGTACAAAAAGTTAACCATGCACAAAATTGCTGCTGCATAAAATGGAACTCGAGCGCCATATTGTCCGAGAAAACCACCAATTACTGGGCCAATGATAAAACCTAATCCAAAGGCTGCTCCAATTAATCCGAAGTTTTTTGCTCGATTTTCGGGTGTACTAACATCGGCAATATAGGCTGATGCTGTCGTGATACTTGCTCCTGTGATTCCCGCAATTATTCTACCGATGAAAAGCCACGTTATAGTTGGGGAAAATGCTAAGAGCAAATAATCTAATGAAAAGCCAAATAATGAAATCAAAATGATGGGTCTTCTACCATATTTATCACTCAAATTTCCGATTAATGGTGAAAATATAAATTGAGTTATGGCGTAAGCAAAAATCAACCAACCTCCGTATTTTGCTGCTTCGCTAATGTCACCGTGAATTAATTCTTGGATTAATTTTGGAATAACAGGGATAATAATTCCTAATCCAATAATGTCAATTAGCATGGTTATAAAGATAAAACCAATGGCTGGAGATTTTTCGTTTTCTTTCATATTTGGTAAAAATACAAAAAAATAAATCCCAAATTCTAATTTTAGAATTTGGGATTATTTATATAAATTTTGAAATTAATTACAATTCCAATGCTTTTTTAGGATTGTTATCTAAAAGTAATTCCATTGGGTTTTCTAAAGCTTCTTTTACAGCAACTAAGAAACCAACTGACTCACGACCATCAATAATTCGGTGATCATAAGAAAGTGCCACGTACATCATTGGATGAATTTCCACTTGACCATTTACAGCAATTGGGCGTTCGATAATATTGTGCATTCCTAAGATTCCTGATTGAGGCGGATTGATAATTGGCGTAGATAACATACTTCCGAAAACACCACCATTGGTAATAGTAAATGTTCCTCCAGTCATATCGTCAACGGTAATTTGTCCGTCACGAGCGCGAATTGCTAAACGCTTAATTTCAGCTTCAACACCACGGAAAGTTAATAATTCTGCATTTCTAACTACAGGAACCATCAGACCTTTTGGTCCAGAAACTGCAATCGAAATATCAGCAAAATCGTAAGCTACTTTATAATCACCATCCATCATCGAATTGACATCTGGGAAAAGTTGTAAAGCACGAGTTACCGCTTTAGTAAAGAAAGACATATATCCTAAACCAACACCATTGTGTTTTGCTTTGAATGCGTCTTTGTATTCATTACGAATATTATTTATAGGTGTCATGTTTACTTCGTTGAACGTAGTTAACATAGCAGTTTCGTTTTTGGCAGCAACCAATCTCTCAGCAACTTTACGACGCAACATAGATAATTTTGTACGTTCCGAACCACGTGAACCACCAGTCGGTGTTCCCATAGATGGCACTGCGTTTACAGCGTCTTCGGTAGTAATTCTTCCGTCTTTTCCTGTTCCAACAACGTCAGATGGTTGTATATTTTTTTCGTCTAATATTTTTCTTGCTGCTGGCGAAGGCGTTTGTGAAGCATACGTTTTCTCAGCTACTGGAGCAACTTTTGGAGCTTCAGTTTTTACTTCAGCTTTTGGAGCCTCAGCAATAACTGGAGCTGAACCAGATGGTTTTGCAGCAGATGTGTCTATCAAACACACAACTGCACCAACCGCAACCGCATCACCTTCTTCAGCTTTTAGCGTAATGATTCCGCTTGCTTCTGCTGGTAATTCAAGTGTTGCTTTGTCCGAATCAACTTCGGCAATGGCTTGGTCTTTTTCTACATAATCGCCGTCTTTTACTAACCAAGTTGCG
This sequence comes from Flavobacterium swingsii, assembly GCF_900111965.1. Taxonomy (GTDB): domain Bacteria; phylum Bacteroidota; class Bacteroidia; order Flavobacteriales; family Flavobacteriaceae; genus Flavobacterium; species Flavobacterium swingsii. The sequence goes on from NZ_FOJT01000004.1 coordinate 92,991, forward strand.
ATTTCAACTTCTTTGATTGATTCCCCTGGTGATGGGACTTTCATTTCTAAAATCATTGTATATTTATTTTAAATGATGAATTTTATATTTTAAACTATTGAAACAAATCTTTGTCAAAAACCATTCTTATTGCATCAGCATGACGGCGTTTTGCTCTTGTATAACTTCCTGCCGCTGGTGCTGCGTATGCTTTTAGCGATGCCAATCTCCATTTTATGAAATCGAAATTCATTAACATAAAGCTATAAGCTCCCATGTTTTTAGGCTCTTCTTGTGCCCAAACATAATCGTCTGCGTTTGGATAACTCGCCACAATTACTTTTAGTTGCTCGATTGGTAATGGGAACATTTGTTCGATTCTTACCACTGCAACATCGTTTCTTTTTAGGTTTTCTCTTTCGGCAGTAATATCGTAATAGAATTTTCCGGTACAGAAAACTAGGGTTTTAACCTCAGCTTTATTTACCGAAACATCATCGATAGTTTCTTGAAACTGACCGTTTGCGATTTCGTCTTGTGTAGAAACACATCTTGGATCACGAAGTAAACTTTTTGGTGTGAAAACAACTAATGGTTTGCGGTATTTTGTAAGCATTTGTCTTCTCAATAAATGGAAGAAATTGGCTGGCGTTGTACAATCGGCAACGACCATATTGTGGCGTGCACAAAGTTGCAAGTAACGTTCCATTCTTCCTGACGAGTGCTCTGCACCTTGTCCTTCATATCCGTGAGGTAACAACATTACGATACCGTTTTGGTTGTTCCATTTGTCTTCTCCACAAGAAATATATTGGTCTATCATAATTTGCGCTCCATTACTGAAATCACCAAATTGCGCTTCCCAAATCGTCAAAGCATTCGGATTTGCTAAGGCATAACCATAATCGAATCCTAAAACTCCGTATTCTGAAAGGTGTGAATTGAAAATATTGAAATTTCCTTTCTTTCCTTTTATATCATTTATTAAAATTACTTCTTCTTCCGAATCTTCTACTTTTACAACAGCGTGACGGTGCGAGAACGTTCCTCTTTCTACATCTTGTCCAGAAATACGAACATCATAACCTTCGGTTAGAAGCGAACCATAAGCCAATGTTTCGGCAGTTCCCCAATCGATAGTATTGTTGTCGTACATCGTTTTTCTGTCATTGACAATTTTAGAAATTTTATTGATAAATTTCTTGTCCGATGGCAATGTTGAAACCGTTTCGATTATCGAATCTAAAGTTTTTTTATCGAATTTAGTATCTACTTTTTGAAGCATTACATCATCAGAAACCTGAACAAATCCTTCCCATTCATTTTGCATAAATGGCGTAATTACTGTTAATGATTTTTTACGAGATGCTTCTAAATTATCATCTAAATCTTGTTTGTATGAAGTTTCTAATTCTTTTACAAAATTACCATCGATAATGTTTTGTGCCAATAATTTTTCAGCATAAATATCACGTGGATTCTTGTGTTTTGCAATGATTTTATATAATAATGGTTGCGTAAAACGAGGTTCGTCACCTTCGTTATGCCCATATTTTCTGTATCCTAATAAATCGATAAATACGTCACGACCAAATTGCATTCTGAAATCTAAAGCAAAAAGCATTGCGTGAACAACTGCTTCAGCATCATCGGCGTTTACGTGTAATACTGGCGATAAAGTTACTTTTGCGACATCGGTACAATAAGTTGACGAACGTGCATCGAGATAATTAGTTGTAAACCCAACTTGATTATTGATGACAATATGAATCGTTCCGCCGGTTTTGTAACCGTCTAGTTGTGCCATCTGGATAATTTCGTACAAGATTCCTTGTCCAGCAATTGCAGCATCACCGTGAACGGCAATTGGCAATACTTTCGAGAAATCGTTAGGGAAATATTTGTCTTGTTTGGCACGAGTAATTCCTTCGATAACTGCTCCAACGGTTTCAAGATGCGAAGGATTTGGCGCTAAATTGATGTTGATATTCTTTCCAGAACGTGTTTTTCTGTCAGATGTTAAGCCTAAATGGTATTTTACATCACCATCAAAATATTCTTGATCGTAATCTTTTCCGTCAAATTCCGAGAAAATATCTTGTGTCGATTTTCTGAAAATATTTGCTAAAACATTCAAACGACCACGATGTGCCATTCCCATCACAAATTTTTCGACACCTTTGTCCGCTGCTGCTTCAATAAGTGCATCTAAACCTGCAATGATGGTTTCTCCACCTTCTAACGAAAATCGTTTTTGACCTACATATTTAGTATGCAAAAAGTTTTCGAACGAAACCGCTTCGTTTAGTTTTTCGAGGATATTTTTTTTCTGATTATCATCAAAATTAGGCTGATTGTCGTTTATGTTTAATTTGTTCTGAATCCATTGAATTACTTCTGGATTTCTCATGTACATGTATTCGATACCAATATGTTGGCAGTACACATTTTTGAGATGAACTATTATTTCTTGTAAAGTTGATGGCTGGTGTCCAAGGATTTTTGCTGCGTCGAAAACAGTATTCAAATCGGCATCAGTCAAACCAAAATCTGATAATTCTAATGTTGGAAAATAATGTCTTCTTTCGCGAACTGGATTGGTTTCGGTAAACAAATGTCCACGAGTTCTATAACCATCTATCAGTTTTAAAACATTGAATTCTTTTAGAATTTTGTCCGAAACCTGACCGTTACCAACATTCGCTGTAGCGATATTTGACATCTGATTTACAGCGTTTTCTTCGTTGTAAGTTGTCATTCCAAAATCGAAACCTTGAAAGAAACTTCTCCAAGAAGGCTCTACGCTATCTGGGTTTTCAAGATATTGATCGTATAATTGTGCAAAAAATTCGGTGTGAGCTGCGTTTAAAAATGAAAACCTATCCATATTATTTGTTAAATGAACATTATATTAAATATGTTGCAAAAATATAACATTTGCAACAAATACATTCTGTTTTTTTATACTTTTATGGTGAATAATTTAGACATTTATATTATGATTTTAAAAAATCTTAAAAAAACACCAAAAAGTTATTTGTTTTTAGTCTTATTTGCTTTTAGTTTAAGCGGATTTTCTCAGGATTCTACCAGTGTTAAGAAAAAAAGTGAATTTTGGAAAAAAGTGCAAATTGGTGGTGGCTTAGGACTTAATGTAGGTGGTGGTTTTACAGATATTGCCATTGCTCCAAGTGCAATTTATAACGTAAATGATTATCTTTCTTTAGGTGTTGGGTTGCAAGGAAGTTATGTTTCTATAAAAGATAATTATAATTCGTTTATTTATGGCGGAAGCTTAATCGGTTTGGTAAATCCAATACAACAAATTCAGCTTTCGGTAGAGTTGGAAGAACTTAAAGTAAATACTAGTTTTGACTCTTATTTCCAGATTCCTTCCAGACATTTCTGGAACACAGGATTGTTTCTTGGCGCAGGATATAGAAGTAATAATGTGACTATTGGCGCGCGTTATAATGTTTTGTATCGTGAAAATGACAATGTGTATAGCAATGCTTTTATGCCATTTATAAGAGTTTATTTTTAGTATTTGTTCCTAAACCAAACCTTCATCCATTCTCGTTTTAAGATTAAAAATGCTACTTGAGCAGAAAGCTCCGAAATATCCGAACCATCAAGTTTTTTTATTTGGTCTTCGGGGACATCAATAATATAGAGTAAATTAAGATATTCGGCAAATTTGTATTGAATTAGTCTGTAAATTTTTTCGTGTAACTGAATTTTGAGTTCTTCGGGCGAAGTGCTCATCGGGAAATCTATCGCTTCGTTGGCTAAATTGAAATCTTTGTTAATTTGTTCAATCAATTTTAGATATAAATTCTCGCTTGCTGCTTCAGAAAGTAATAAATCGGTCGTATTTGGAGATATAAAATTCATTTTTTTCAATATCAAAGTTCAATGTCAATATCAAAAATCGAAGCCAAATATTGACATTTATTTTTGCAATTTTTTTTTTTAAACATTTCTACTCATTAAATTTTCACCAAAAGTCCTTAGTATTTCCTTTTTTTCATCGGAAACATTCATTTTTTCTAAAGTTTCAAAAGCTTTAAAAGTATAATCTTGAATCGCTTTTTGCGTTGCTTCCGATGCTTTTGTCTGATTAAAAATTTCTTTTACAGAATCTATTTTATCAGTATTATCAGTAGGTTGAATAGAAAATAAATGCAACAATTGTTCTTTTTCTTCGGTTTGAGCAAATTCGATTGCTTTGAGATACAAATAAGTTTTTTTGTTTTCGATAATATCGCCACCAACTTGTTTTCCGAAAGTTTCTGGATTGCCAAAAGCATCTAAATAATCATCTTGCAACTGGAAAGCAATGCCTAAATTTAGTCCGAAATCATAAATCAGATTGGCATTTTCATCAGAAGTTTTCGCTACAATTGCTCCCATTTTCATGGCGGCACCAACTAAAACAGCGGTTTTATATTCGATCATTTTCAAGTATTCCGGTATAGTAACATCGTCACGAGTTTCGAAATCGACATCATATTGCTGTCCTTCGCAAACCTCGAGAGCGGTTTTGCTAAACAATTTTGCCAAATCACGAAAAATATTGGGTTCGTATTCTTCAAAATGTTGGTAAGCCAAAATTAGCATGGCATCGCCCGACAAAATCCCAGTATTGATATTCCATTTTTCGTGAACCGTTTCGTTACCACGTCGCAATGGCGCATCATCCATAATATCGTCGTGAACTAGCGAAAAATTATGAAAAATTTCAATAGCTGTGGCTGCTGCCAATGATTTTTTGCAATCTACATCGAAAACTTCGGTTGCCATTAATGTCAAAATTGGACGCATTCGTTTTCCACCAAGAGATAAAATATAGTCAATTGGGTTGTAAAGATTTTTAGGTTCTTTAGTTAAATGCAATTCCGAAAAATAATCTGAAATAAGTTCTTGGTAATGCGAAATAGAATGCATGCTTTATTTTTTTTTTGCTAAAATACTTTAATTCTGTCACAACAGCAAAACATAATGAAATGTTAAATTTATGTAAATACTTTGGAAACTATTTTGGTGTTAAAAGTTTCCTTTCTACATTTGCACCAGAAATTTAAAATAAAATGAAAGAGAAAATCATCAAAACCGCGACAGATATGTTCCTTAAACTTGGTTTCAAGAGCGTAACTATGGATGACATTGCCTGCGAGATGTGTATTTCTAAAAAAACGATTTATAAATTTTTTTCTAATAAAGAAGTTTTAATCGCTGAAGGAACAGAAATAATACATCAGAATATTCACAAAATAATTGATGAAATTGTTGCTAAAAATTTTAATGCAATAGAGGAGAATTTCGAAATCCGTAAAATGTTTAAAGAAATGTTTCAATCATTAGACACATCACCACTATTTCAATTAAAAAAGCATTATCCTGAAATTTATCAAAAAATGATGGCCAATGAAATAGAAGATTGTAATACGGTTTTTACTCAAAACATTATAAAAGGAATCGAACAAGGACTTTACAGAGAAAATCTTGATGTCGAAACTTATGTAAAATTCTATTACACACTAATTTTTTCAATAAACGAAACAACACAAAAAGAAAGTGAAGCATTAAAACTGGAGTTAGATGCGCTAGAATACCACACAAGAGCAATTGCAACATCAGAAGGAATTAAAGAACTCGAAAAACAATTATCAAACCTAATATAATCATCAATCTATGAAAAACAAACTCATACTAACTTTATTCTTGTTTGCATCAATTTTGCAAGCTCAAGAAAAAAAGGAAAGCTATTCTTTTACTTTACAACAAGCAATAGAACATGCTACTCAAAACAACTATTCAGCAGTTAATGCAAATAGAGATATAGAAGCTGCAAAACACAGAAAATGGGAAACAACCACAATAGGTTTGCCTCAAATAAACGGAACGGTTAGTTACCTAAATAATTTACAATACACAAAACAAGGAGTTACTGGTGGTGGTGCTTTTGGTGGTGAGCCAGGTTCGGTTTCAACCATTGCTTTTGGGACAAAACATAGCGCAAATGCTGGAGTAACATTGAGTCAATTGCTTTTTGATGGTTCTTATTTAGTAGGATTACAATCGGCCAAAGTATATTTGAAAATATCCGAAAATGCGAAGCTAAAAACCAATCAGGAAATAAGAGAAATTGTTATTAATTCCTACGGAAACGTACTTCTTGCCGACGAAAGCATTTTGATTTTTGAAAAAAATAAAGTTGTTCTAGAAAAAACATTATCGGATACCAAACAAATTTTCAAAAATGGTTTGATAGAAGAAGAAAATGTAGAGCAATTGCAAATAACGTTAGCTTCCGTAAACAGTGCTTTGGCCAATGTAAAACGCCAGAGAACAATCGCTGTAAATATGTTGAAACTTATTTTAGGGATTAATTTGGATAGCGAATTAACATTGACCGAAAAATTAGAGGAACTAACACAAAAAAATGTCGATTTATTACTGCTTCAAGAAGAATTTAAAGCAACCAATAATATCGATTATCAAATAGGAGAAAACCTGCAAGAAAGCAAAAGATTATTACTAAAGTATGAGAAGAGTAAAGAACTTCCGTCGTTAGGCGCGGCTTTAAATTATGGTTATAATGCTTTCGAAAATAATTTCAACTTTTTCTCGAAAGATCAAAAATGGAATAATTTTGCCAATCTTGGTGTGAGTTTAAATGTACCCATCTTTAGCAGTTTAGGTACTAGTGCCAGAAAACAACAAGCAAAAATTGCTTTAGAACAAGCAACAACCAAACTTACAGAAACAGAACAAAATCTAAAACTTCAGTTCGAAAAAGCTAGAAGCGATTACGAATTTACTATCGAAGAATTTGCAACAAACAAAACCAATTTGAAGCTTGCTGAAAGAATCGAAAACAAACAACAAGTTAAGTTTAAAGAAGGATTGTCAACCAGTTTCAATTTAAGCGAAGCCCAACGACAATTATACACAGCCCAACAAACTTATCTTCAATCGATGGTTGATGTGATAAACAAAAAAGCAACTTTAGAGAAATTAATAAACAAAAAATAATCAAACAACTATATAAAATGAAAAAGATAATCTTAATATTTACAGTGACAACCATGTTGTTTTCATGTGGAGGAAATGAAAATACAGCAACAACCGATGCATTAATCGAAACAAAAAATGTTGCCAATATTAAAGCAAAAAGAGACTTATTACAAGCAGAAATTTCTAAAATAGATGCAGCACTAGCCACTTTAGATGTCAAAACTGCTCAAGAAGCATTGGTTTCTGTATTAACAGTAAAAGACACTGTTTTCAATCATTATCTTGAAGTACAAGGAAATGTAAACACAAAAGAAAATATTTTAGTACAGCCAGAAATGCCTGGAACATTAGTTTCGCTAAACGTTATTGCTGGTCAAAGAGTAGCAAAAGGACAAGTTTTAGGAAGAACTGATGATGGTGGAATGAGCCAACAATTAGCATCGATAGAAAACCAATATGCATTAGCAAAAACAACTTTCGAGCGTCAGAAAAATCTTTGGGATCAAAAAATTGGTTCAGAAATTCAGTTTTTGCAAGCACAAACGCAAATGGTTGGATTACAAAAATCAGTTTTACAAATGAAAGCACAATTGTCTAAAACATTAATAAAAGCACCATTTACAGGAGTTATCGATGCTGTTTTTGTAGAAAGAGGACAAGTTGTTGCGCCAAGTCCACAAGGATTAATGCGAATTGTAAATTTATCTAACATGTATGTTTCGACAGAAGTTCCAGAAACTTATATCGGGAAACTAAAAGTAGGTTCGTTAGTAAATGTTTCTTTAACAAGCTTAGGAAAAACATACCAAGGAAGAGTTCGCCAAGTAGGAAACAATATTAATCCTGCCAATAGAAGTTTCGGAATAGAAGTTTCGGTTCCTAATCCCGGAAATTTATTGCGTCCTAATCAAGTTGCAAAACTTCAAATTATCGATTATACTAAGAAAAATGCTATTGTGGTTCCAACAAATACCATACAATCTAACGGAGACGGAACAAAATTTGTTTACATCGCTAATAATGTGAATGGAAAAACTGGAGTTGCTAAAAAAGTAGTCGTAAAAACGGGTCAATCATCAGAAAATGTTACCGAAATTTTATCAGGTATCAAAACAACCGATGTGATTGTTACCGAAGGAATTAATACGATTTCTGACGGAACAAAACTTAATTTTTAAAAAAAGTTTAAAGTTTAAGGTTTAAAGTTTTTGCAGCAACGCAAGACTTAAAACCGTAAACAAAAAACTTTAAACAAAAAAAATATGGAACACAAAAACCACGAATTTAGCATATCAAGTTGGGCTGTCGACAATCGCGTTACAGTATATATCCTAACTTTACTTATTGTTGTAACAGGTATTATTGCCTATGTTACAATGCCTCGCGAGGATTTTCCCGAAATTATCGAAAACAAAATTTACATCTCATCAGTTTTCCCTGGAAATTCTGCCGAAGATGTCGAAAAACTAATCGTAAAACCACTCGAAAAAGAAATTAAAAACATTACTGGTGTCGAGAAAATTACCTCAAGTTCTTTTCAAGATTACGGAATGATTATTGTCGAATTTGCCGATAAAGTTTCGGTAGAAGAAGCAAAAACTAAAATTAAAGACAAAGTTGATGTTATAAAAGCCGATACCGATTGGCCAAATCTTGACAATGGAAGTAAAGTAGAACCAAATGTATTCGAATTAAATATTTCGGAAGAAGTGCCTATTTTGAACATTAATTTACAAGGAAATTATACCACACAACAACTAAAAAAATTCGGTGAATTACTTCAAGATGATATCGAAGAAATTCCAGAAGTTAAAAAAGTAGATATTCTTGGTGTAGATGATAAAGAAGTAGAAATTGCTGTCGATATTTTCAAAATGACAGCAGCACAAGTTAGTTTCGATGAAATTCAGAATGCGGTTAAATATGAAAATATGACACTTTCTGGAGGAAATTTAATCTCACAAGGTTCTCGAAATAACATTAGAATCGTAGGAGAAATTAAAGATCCAAAAGAATTAGAAAACGTAATTGTAAAATCTTACGGAGGAACAGTTTATCTAAAAGATATTGCAGTTGTAAGTTTCAAAGAAAAAGAAAAAACAACTTATGCTCGCGAAAAAGGAACCGAAGTTGTGATGCTTACCGTAAAAAAACGTTCCAACCAAAACATGATTTCTGCCATCGAGCAAGTGAAAGAAAAATTAGAAAAAGCAAAAGAATCTTATTTACCAAAGGATTTGAAATTAGACCTCTCTAACGACCAATCTTCTCGTGTAGAACACCAAGTTGACGAACTTTCTAACCACATTATCTTCGGTATCGTGCTGGTTATGATTGTATTAATGTTTACAATGGGATTACGAAACTCGTTGTTTGTTGGAGCAGCAATTCCGTTATCAATGTTGATGGCATTTACCATACTTTCAGCATTTGGATTAACACTAAACACGATGGTTCTTTTCGGATTAGTAATGGGATTAGGAATGTTGGTCGATGACGGAATTGTCGTCGTCGATAACGTGTTTGCCAATATGAAAAAAGGAATGAATCGTATCGATGCTTCTAAAATTGGAATTGGAGAAATCGCTTGGCCTGTAATTTCATCAACAGCAACAACATTGATGGCATTTTTACCATTTGCGTTGTGGCCGGGAACTATGGGGAAATTTATGAAATATTTCCCAATCACATTAACCGTAACTTTATCAGCTTCGTTATTCGTAGCAATGGTTGTAAATGCTGCAATGACTGGTGGTTCTATGGACATTGAGGATAAAAATGTATCTAAAAAATCGGCAAAAACGTATTCGATAATATTCACCATTGTAGCTGTTATTTTTGTATTAATAGGAAACATTTATGATTCTAAAATCGCCAAAGCCATCGGGCATTTAGCTATAATATCATTGGGATTAATGTGGTTATACAAAATAAAATTGTACCAATGGACACAAGATTTTCAACATAGTTTTTTCCCAAGAATGGAAGAAAAATACAAAAGCTTTTTATCTAAAATCCTTACAGGAAAAAGAGCTTGGATTGCTTTAGGAACTATTATAGGAATGTTGTTTTTCTCATTTATATTGCTAGGAATTTTCCCAAGAAAAGTATTGTTTTTCCCAGATAATATTCCAAATCAAGTGATTACTTATATCGAATATCCGCAAGGAACTGATATTGAGAAAACCAATAAAGCAACACTTTTTGTCGAAAAACAAGTTATTTCAATTCTAAGTAAATATATCGATCCAACAACCAACAAAAATTACCTTGCAGAATCTATCGTTTCGCAAGTAGGAGTTGGTGCAGGAAATCCAAATGTGGATGCTGGTTCGGCTTCAGAAACGCCGTATAAAGGTAAAGTAACGGTCAATTTTTCGGAATTCAAATTCAGAAGAGGAATCAATACTGCCGATATTCTAGAAGAAATTAGAGGTAAAGTAAAAGCTATTGCGGGCGCAAAAGTTACGGTCGAAAAAGATGCCGCAGGACCACCAGCGGGTTACCCAATTAGTATTCAGCTAACAGGAACCGATTATGATGTAATGCTTAAAGAAGCGGACAAAATGATTACTTTTATTAATTCTAAAAATATTCCTGGAATAGAGCGTTTGGGTGTCGATGTAAACAAACAAAGTCCGGAGCTAGAAGTAAAAGTAGATAGAGTTAGTGCAGGAAGTTTGGGTGTTTCTACAGGACAATTGGGATTCAATTTGCGTCGTTCGGTATATGGTCAGGAAATCTCTACTTACAAAGAAGGAGATGACGATTATAACATTACGATGCGTATGCAAGATGATCAGCGCAAGAACGAAAGTGTGTTGTTTAACCAATCGCTAACGTTCCGTAATCAGAACAACGGACAAATAGTGCAAGTGCCAATTTCGGCAGTTTCTAAAACAGAGAAAACAACCACTTACAACCAGATTAAACGTAAAAATCAGAAACGAATCATGACGGTTTATTCTAACGTCTTGACAGGTTATAATGGTGATGAGATTACAAAAAATATCGAAGCTGATTTAAAAGATTATCAATTACCAAAAACGGTAACCTATTCGTTTTCTGGAGTTCAAGAAGAACAAGGAAAAAATCAAAGTTTCTTATTATATGCTTTATTTTTAGCATTGGCAGGAATCACAATCATTATTGTGTTACAGTTTAATTCGGTTTCTAAAACAATGGTAATTTTGTTTACCGTAATACTAAGTTTTAGTGGTGTTTTCTACGGATATGTGATTGCCAATATGGATTTTGTAATCCTAATGACCATGATGGGAATTATCTCACTCGCAGGAATTGTAGTAAAAAATGGAATTGTATTAATGGATTTCTTCGTACTTTTATTAGACAAAAAAGTTGTAGACAAACAAGTAGAAAGCCATGATGATTTAACTTTAGAAGAAATAAAAGAAGTCATTATCGAAAGTGGAAAATCACGTTTGCGTCCCGTATTACTAACCGCTTTAACCGCTATTTTAGGGTTAATTCCGTTGGCAATTGGCCTTAACTTTGACTTTTTCTCTTTAATTACCAATTTGAATCCTCATATTTTTATGGGTGGAGATAACGTAATTTTCTGGGGACCATTAGCGTGGACTATTATTTTCGGATTAAGCTACGCCACAATTTTAACATTGGTAATGGTTCCAGTAATGTTCTATCTAGTTAAGAGAACAAAATATTGGTTGCGTGACAGACGAAATGCAAATAAAGTTACTGCCGAAGCATAATTTCGTCGGACATAACAAACACTTAAGCGATTTTTGTAAAAAGAAATCGCTTTTTTGTTTTAAAATCGTTTACTTGTTATAAAAATTATTACAGAGAATTCTTAATGATAAAATACCTTAAACAAAAATGGAAAGATGGGCTAAACATAGGCCGTAAAGATAATTTGCACTATCTGGAAAGACAGCGTGTAGCAACATTAAATGCAATTTCTATATTAATAATTTTTGCCATCACCGCTATAACAATAACTTATAAATTATTAAATTTTAGTGATTGGTATATAGTTCTAATTATTTTACCAGTACCACTTTTCACCTTGTTCTTTAATCACAAAAAAAAGTATAAAATAGCTCGTAATATTACTTTATTCGGCATTCTAATCGCAATTACTATCTGGACTTTTTATACCAGAAGAACAGGTGCTCAATTATTATATATTGCGTTGGCAAGTTATAGTGTATCTATATTTAAGGAAAGAAAAATGGCATATGCAACCATGATTGTTTGTTCGTTACTATATTTTGCATATATATATTATGATTTTGTAACTCCTTTTGTACCTGATGAAAGAGTAAATTATGCTATTACAAACACCATATTGGCTTATACAACAGCAGCGATGGTATTTTCTATGGCTATGATAAATGTAGATATTAGCTTGTCTATTTCGAAAAAACTAGATAAAAATTTCGAAAAACTAAATTCCTCGCTCGAAAATCAGAAAGTAGCAGACGAAAAACTAAAAGCAGTAAATAGCGAGTTATCAGATTTTAATAAAAAACTAGATTTTTTGGTCAAAAAATCTAGCGAAGAATTGTATTCCTATCAGATGGCGATAAATGATAATTTGAGTTCGATTGTTACTGATTTTGAAGGAAAAATTTTAAAAATAAATGATCAATATCTCGAAAAAACAGGCTACAACAGAGCAGAACTTTTGGGAGATAATATAAATATTTTGAAGTCAGATTACCACGACCAAGATTTTTATGAAAACATAAATAACACGATTGTTTCTGGAGAAGTTTGGCGAGGTGAATCGAATATTAAAACTAAAAATGGAAGCGATTTCTGGATTCTTTCTTCTATTCTTCCCGTAAAAGATTCTAACGGAAACATTACTAAATTCTTAACAATTTCTACAGATATTACAGATAAAAAAATAGCAGAAGCCAAAGAAAAAGAAGCCGTAGATAAACTATCCGAAAGCGAAAAACGATATAGTTTGTTGTTAGAAAACCAAACAGATTTAATATCTATTACCGATAAATACGGAAACAGAAAATATGTAAATAAAGCGTTTTACGATTTTTTCGGTAAAGACAAGGATTATTTTATAGGAACAAATTACAGGACATTAGAACCCGAAAAGGTTGATGAATTTTATTTAAAAATATTTGATACTATATCTTACGAAAATCCTAAAATAAGTATAGTTATTGTTAAAGAAAATGCATTAAAACAAAAAAGATGGATGAAATGGGACGAAATTGCATTTTTTGATTCTAATAAAGAAGTTGTTGAAATACTTTCGATAGGACACGATATTACCGAAATGAAAGAAAATGAGTTTCAAAATGCCAATTATATTGCCCAATTTGAGGAATTAGCATTCAAAAACTCGCATCATTTCAGGAAGCCATTAACTAATATTATTGGCGTTATAGATTTAATTAACGGTGATTCTAATCAAACCGAAATAAACGAATTGCTAAACATAATAAAAACCGAAATGAATGATTTAGATTCTTCATCGAAAGAGTTGTCGAGTTTTATAAATACACATTCTAAAAACAACAAACATCAAGAAGAAATCTTTAATACCGATTTTATTGATGCCAAATTAAAACACCTAAAATGGAAATATAAAATACGCCACTTTCTTGACGGAGAAGGAAGTTTAACTCAAAATCAAGCCATTTCTCATCAGGATAGCGATTTTGGAAAATGGTATTATAGCGAAGGAAAGAAAAAATATGGTCACATGGAATCTGTGAAAAAACTCGAAGTACAACAGCAGAAGTTACATGATTTAGTTAAAGAAATTTTAGATCTTAAAGCAAAAGGAGAAATACAAAAAACGGAAGAAAAATACAAAAAACTAGTTGCTACATCGGACAAAATAATCTTACTACTAGACGAATCGGAACAGATTATAAATAATGAAAACGCCTTAACTTATAGTTAAGGCGTTTCGCTTTTGGTTTGGTTTTTTGGTTTTATAGTGGAGAATATCGGATTCGAACCGACCACCTCTTGCCTGCCAGGCAAGCGCTCTAGCCAAATGAGCTAATCCCCCAATATTTTCCCAAATATATTGTTTTTATCCAATAATTTATACTTTTGTTAAAAATAAAAACAATGCAGGATATTACCATAAAAATAACCGATAGGGAAGGAATAAAACACCAAGTACAAGCACCAACAGATATGAGTATGAATGTCATGGAGTTAGTCCGCATGTACGAACTTGCTCCCGAAGGAACAATAGGTATCTGTGGTGGCATGGCCATGTGCGCGTCTTGCCAATGTTATGTCCTAAATGATGTTGAAATCCCAGAAAAAAGCGCCGATGAAGACGCTATGCTTTGGGAAGCTTATAATGTAAAAGAAAATAGTCGTTTGGGTTGTCAAATTCAAATTACAACTGAAATAGATGGGTTAGAAATTGAATTGGCTCCAGAAAGTTAGACTTATCTAAAGGAAGGCGACATAATAATTTACATTATTTCTTAAAAACATTATTCTCTCTATTCACATCGGCCATGAATCCACTTGGGTCAATCGTGATGTTTTTTACTGGATATTTATTAATGTTAAATTCGAACGTAGGATAAGCCCAATCCCAACCCTCAAGAACAGTTCTTTTTATACCTGGATTTTGGTTTTCTTTTGTCCAACGCATTAAAGTTTGTGGGATATAAAAACTTTCTTGGCTTCCGTCTTCATAAGTAACTAAAATATCAAGTGGCATTGGCATTCTTCCAATTCTTTCTAATATTACTTTTGTGTTTTCTCCAGAACCTTCTACGGTTTTAATTCCGTAATCAATCGTATTTGTGGTTTTTGTCCAGTCGGTTAAGTACCAATCTAAATTTGCTCCCGATACTTTTTCGGCGGTATGTTTAATATCATTTGGTGTGGGATGTGTAAACTTATAATCTGCATAATAACGTTTTAGAGTTTTTATGAAATTTTCTTTACCAATAAGATATTCCAATTGAGTTAAGAAAATATTCCCTTTGCTATACGCCTGAATACTATACGGGCGGTTTTCGTCATAACGATCGGCGTGTGTGGTTTGCGGTTGTTCTTTGCCAGATTTTACTAGCGAAGCATAACCGGCATAAGAATCGGCATGAGGATTTTCTTGTTTTTTATCGGCAATTTCGTTTAGACCATAATTTTCTAACCAAGTCGTAAAACCTTCGTCCATCCAACTATTTTTTGCTTCGTTTGAAGCTAGAATGTGCTGAAACCACGAATGTGCCATTTCGTGAGCCGTTACGCCTAACAAACCATCAAAAGTTCCTTCGCCAAGAATTAAAGTACACATCGCATATTCCATTCCGCCATCGCCACCTTGTATTACAGAATATTGCTCGTAAGGATATTTACCAACAGTTTTGTTGTAAATTTCCATCAACTGGGCTGTTTTTGGCTGTAAATTCTTCCAGTTTTGAATAATGTTTGGATTGTTTTTGTATAAAAAATGTAAAGTCGTCCCGAAATTTGTAACTAATTTATCATGGATATAATTCTTGTCTGCAGCCCAAGTAAAGTCATGTACATTTGGCGCAATAAAATGCCAAGTGATTGTTTTTTGTTTTTTAGGAAGCTTTACAATAACGCCAGTATCTTGGTAATTATATCCTATTTGATTTCCGTTTTGTAAATAACCAGAACCTCCTAAAATATAATTTTTATCGATAGTAATATTCACATCAAAATTTCCCCAAACGCCATGAAATTCACGTGCAATATAAGGATCTGCTTGCCAACCTTCATAATCATATTCGGCCATTTTAGGATACCATTGTGACATTGAAAGTTCGACACCTTCTTTGTTATTTCTACCAGAACGACGAATTTGTATTGGAACTTGACCATCAAAATCTAATGAAAAGGTAGTCGAAGTGTGAGGCAATAATGGTTTAGCCAAATCTACTTCGAGAATGGTGCTCACAACCTTATTTTTAAGTTCAATTCCGTCTTGTTTTAAGTTCGAAATTTTTAGAAATCCTATTTCATTAGGTTTCAGAGCTGCAATTCTACTTTCTTTTACTTCTTTATCACCAACTTTTACTTTGGTTGCCATACGTCCGTCAGGATCTTTTATCGATTTTATTCGAGCATCCATACAACTATTAGGCTGAAAAGCATTGTTGAACAAATGATAATATACGCGATATAAAGTGTCAGGAGAATTATTGGTATAAACCAAATTTTGTTTCCCTTTGTATTGATAGGTTTTTACATCCATCGAAACATCCATTTTATAGTCAACTTTTTGTTGCCAATATCCTGGATTTGGATTGTTTTGAGCGAAAATCCCAAATGGAATTAATAGTAAAAGATATTTTTTCATTTTTTAAGTATAAAAAAATTAACCACGAAATACACTAAATTAAAAGTGTTTTTCCGTGGTTAAATGATAGTATAAATAATTATTTTTTTGCAGCCATTTTCTCTGCTAAAACCAAAGCATTATAAGCATTTACAATTTTTCCTGTTTTAGAAATAGAAGCTAAAGTAGATTGAGTTCCTTCGGCTCCAGCCAAATTGAAAGAGTTAGTTAGCGGTGTTCCAGAATCCATAATGATATGTTTTACTTGTGAAGCCGTTAAACTTGGATAATAAGCGCGAACTAAAGCTGCAACTCCAGCAACATTAGGCGATGCCATAGAAGTTCCTTGCAAATATTCGTAAGTATTTTTTGGTGTTGTTGCATAAATTTTTACTCCTGGAGCAAAAATATCGACATTTGTTTTTCCGTAGTTCGAAAAATTTGCCATTTGTGATGCACCATATTCATAGTTTAAAGCACCAATAGTTAATACATTATCTGCATATTCTGGGTTTGCACCATCGGCATCATTAGGAAAATTAGGAGCAGTATCAATATCTTTTGCATCATTTCCTGCAGCATGCACAAATAAAACATCTTTAGTTTCAGCATATTTTATAGCATCATAAACCCATTGTCTGTTTGGCGAATAGCTTTTTCCAAAACTTCCGTTAATTACTTTTGCACCATTATCTACAGCATAACGAATCGCTAAGGCAATGTCTTTGTCATATTCGTCACCATTAGGAACGGCACGAACTGCCATGATTTGCACGTTGTTTGAAGCTATTCCGTCGCCTCCTTTATTGTTTCCACGAACTTGTGCAATAATTCCTGCTACATGCGTTCCGTGTTTTGCTCCTTCTTTTTTAGGTCCAATCACATTATTATTCCCGTATTTTTTGTCGTTCATATCGTTAGGATTGTCTCCTACAATTTTACGTCCGTCAAATTCAGTGTTTAAGTTGTAATTTAATTGGTCATAAACATAGTCTTTGTATTCTTGTATTTGAGTGTCAAATTCTGCTTTTGGTGTTGTAGTCAGAATCTGTGTGAACATTCCTTTGTATTGCATCAAAGTTGGATCGGTAGTTTCCATTGCTTTTACATCAGCTAATGTGAAATTATCCTTTTTTAAGAAAGTTCTAACTGCTTTATCAGCTCCAAGAAGCATGTCTACTTGTTTTTTTTGAGGATCAAGTTCTGCTTTTTTGCTTTCAAATTCTGCTGAAGCTGCTTGAAATTGAGTTGAACCATCATTTCCTTTCTTAACAACACGAGTCATTTCTAACTGTTCGTTATCTGAATCGCCAAGAAAATTCCAACCATTTATATCATCAATAAAACCATTATTGTCATCGTCTTTTTTGTTGCCAGCGATTTCTTTTGGGTTTTTCCAAACAACTGATTTTAAATCTTCATGTTCGATATCTACTCCAGAATCTACGACTGCAACGATAATTTTTGTTCCTTTTTTACCTTTTAACAATTCGGCATAAGCTTTATCGACACTCATTCCAGGAACAGTATCTTTGGCTAAATCTAAATGACTCCAACGTTTCATGTTGGCTTCAGAAAGAGGTGTTGTTTTCAATGGCATCTTGTCGATATTCGCAGCATTTGTGCTCATCACGCCTTTTGTTCCACCGCAACTAGCCAATGTGAAAGCGATTATTCCGGAAATAAAAATTGGTTTTAAAATTCTCATGGTATTATAATTTAGTTCGATATTTTGGTATAAAAGTCTTAATTTTTGTTTCAAAATTACATTTTTTAACATTATGTTAATATTTCTAGACAAGAAAAAGTTTCTTTTAGTCGAATTCCTTTTTCGGTTTTTTCGACGGTAATTATTTCATTATGTGCGTCGTGTTCTAAAAATAGATAGTAATTGTTTTCGGCAGCCGAGTTTAAAAATTTAGATTTTTCAGGCATCGTTAAAAGTGGTCTGGTGTCGTAACCCATTACATATGGCAAGGGTAAATGTCCCGCGGTTGGAATTAAATCAGCACAAAAAACGATGGTTTTATCATGGTATTTAATGTGTGGAATCATCATTTTTTCGGTGTGACCATCTACATAAAAAACGTCAAAATTTAATTCGGAAGCCATTTCAAAATCAGAACTGGCTTTGGTAATAAACTGGAGTTGTCCGCTTTCTTGCATTGGCAAAATATTTTCGGACAAGAAAGAAGCTTTTTCACGATTATTCGGTTTTGTTGCCCATTCCCAGTGATTTTCGTTAGTCCAAAATTTTGCGTTTTTAAATGCTGGTTCGTAGCCGGTTTTGTCTTTGTTCCAGATGACACTTCCGCCGCAATGATCAAAATGAAGGTGCGTCATAAAAACATCGGTAATATCATCACGAGAAAAACCATATTTTGCTAACGATTTGTCTAACGAATGGCTTCCCCAGAGAGAATAATAACCAAAAAATTTCTCCGATTGTTTGTTGCCCATTCCAGTATCAATGAGGATTAATCGGTTTCCATCTTCGATTAAAAGACATCTTGCGGCAATATCTATCAGATTGTTTTCGTCGGCAGGATTGGTTTTGTTCCAAATGGTTTTGGGTACAACGCCAAACATTGCACCACCATCTAGTTTAAAATTCCCTGTTTCTATTGGATAAAGTTTCATTTTTTTAATTGAAATGTTAAAATAAATTTAAGCAATAAAATTAGTTTTTTATTGCTTAATTTCTTCAAATAAGGTTTTTAATTTTGGATTATCATTCACAGAGAAAGATTTAGATTGTATCATTTTTTCCACATCATTTATTCTTTCGGTTGTTATTGGGTGTGAACTTAAAAATTCAGGTATTGAAAAATCACTTTTGTCTTCTTGTAAACGCTTAAACAAATTTGACATTCCTTTTGGGTTTACATGATTGGTTATTAATATCTGAAAACCTTCTATATCAGCCTGATGTTCAAATTTTCTAGAGAAAGAAAGAGATTGTAACGTGTTTGCATTATCGCCTATTATTGCCATAATACCATTGGTGTCGCCTAAAATTGCTGAGACAAATAAATATCCAGACAAGTTTCGACATAACATTTTCATCGAATCTCTGTTGTTTACATGTGAAACCTCATGACCAATTAATGCTACAAGTTCGTCATAATCTTTCATTGCATCGAGTATGCCCGAAAAAACTACAATGTCTCCATTGGGTAACGCATACGCATTTACAATATCCGAATTTACGACTGTAAAATGTAAATTCTTATTGTTATTTAGTTTTAGTTCTTTTGCAAATTGATTTAGTTTTTCGGACTTTACCGAATCTACTGTATTTGTCATTAGACTTTGTTTAGAGACTAGATTACCTAAATTAGTGTCATAACTTTCTGGAACTAAAACTACTGCCTTTTCTGCGATGTAAGGCATAATATATAGGTAAGATAATCCTATAAAACCTAGAATTGTAATCGCAATAACTGAATGAACTTTGAAACCTAGATTTATAAGTTTTTGATGCCAACTAACATTTCCTGTTTCTTTGAGATATGCTTTAAGGTTATTTATAAAAAGAGAATCTTTTATAATGATGCTTTTAGACACATCTTCTTTGTTTTGAATAATAAAAGAATCAGACTTTTGTTTAAAGTCTGATTCTTTAATTCCCCAATTTATCCAGTCATTTTTTTGAGTTTCAAAATAAAAAATTTCTTTATTTTTATCTAAAAATAATTCGACATTCTGAGGAGTTGAAGATTCTCCGTCAAAATAAACTGCGGCAGTTTTTATAATCATCATATTACATTACAAAATCCATTTCGAGCATGTCTTCAATATCTTCTCCTGTTGCGTCTTTGTAATTTTCTTCAGTTTGTTTTATTGTATCTAAATCGATAGTTCCTTCAAGATGAATATTAGACAAAAGATATTTCATAGTTCTCACTTCGACCCAAGCAGATCCAAGACCTAACGTAAAAATTAGTATTAAAACATTTACAATGCTTAATGTAAATATTTCGCCACCAGTTACAGTAGATTCTAATTCGATTTTTTCGTCGTCTTTGTGTAAACTTAAGTTATTAATATAATAATCGAACATGTCTTTTTGCCACCAAAACATATAAATACCTAAAGTAATAATAGTTAGAAAATAGCCTTTAATATTCATTAATAAATAATCTCCACCATCACCTTTATATTTCATTTCAATATCGCCAAATTTAATGTTGCCAATAATATAACTTCTCAAATTCATTGCCAACCAAGAGCCGTAAATACCAAAAGTTACAATCGTTAAACCGATCCATTTGAAAAAGTTTTTTACCAACTCGTTTCGGTCGCCTCTGTATCCAAAACGAATTCCTCTCCAAGAAGTTCTAGACATTCTATATTTATACGATCCGTGAATAGCAACTGGAAGTACCGCGAAAAATGCTAAATAAAATAATATAAGACCAATTGCAGGCATTTCTAAATACATAAAAAACAATAAGACACCATACAAAGCGATAAATAAACCAATCGCTTTTATAAAACCTTTAAACATTTCTTTTCCAGTTCCGTGAAATTCAAATCTATCTTCGTTTAATGAAGTTTCGCCGTATAAATATTGTAATTTTTTTGCCTTTGCCCAAGGATAATAAAAACCAAGGGTAACGATTGTTAAAAGCCAATTGACGATTAATATTCCAAAAAAATCGCTTCCATTTCCGTGAAAGTCTAATTTGTAGTTTTTTAATTTAGATAAAGAGTTTTCCGTGTGCTCCATAATGTTTGTTTGTTGTTTGTTTTTATAATTTGATTGCAATATAAGAATGTTTTTTAAAATTGATTTGGCAAAAAAAGCCAAATCAATTTTATCTATCTCATCATTAGTTATAAAAATGTTAGTAAAACTTGTAAAAAGCATTTTATGACTTATCTTTGTGGTTAATTTAGACAAAATCAAAATAACAATGAAATGAGCATTAGAAAAAATAGTATTTTAAAGTTACTGTTTCTATGCAAATTACATAACACCAATAAAAACAAATAACAAAGAGGTTATGATAAAAGTATCTGAATCTGCCAGTAAAAAAATTGTCGATATGATGAAAGATGATGGTTTTGATGCTACCAATGACTACGTTCGTGTGGGCGTAAAAAGTGGTGGTTGTTCAGGATTATCGTACGATTTGACATTTGATAAAGAAATAGGCGAAAACGACAAAGTTTTTGAAGATAATAATATAAAAATAGCTGTCGAAAAAAAGAGTTTTCTTTATTTAGCAGGAACAATTTTAGAATTCTCGGGCGGATTAAACGGAAAAGGATTTGTTTTTAACAATCCAAATGCATCAAGAACTTGTGGATGCGGAGAAAGCTTTTCTTTATAAACGAAACAACCCTTCTAGGGTTTTAAACCCTAGAAGGGTTAAATGATAAAAAATGAGTAAATACACAGAAGACGATTTAAAAATCGAACTCGAAAACAA
Organism: Flavobacterium swingsii; assembly: GCF_900111965.1. Taxonomy (GTDB): domain Bacteria; phylum Bacteroidota; class Bacteroidia; order Flavobacteriales; family Flavobacteriaceae; genus Flavobacterium; species Flavobacterium swingsii. The sequence goes on from NZ_FOJT01000004.1 coordinate 114,729, forward strand.
AGAATACGAGTACGGATTTTATACTGATATCGAATCGGAAACGTTTCCTATTGGTTTAAATGAAGAAATTGTGCGTGCCATTTCTTTAAAAAAAGAAGAACCACAATGGATGACCGATTGGCGCATTGAAGCTTTTCGTGCTTGGCAAGAAATGATAGAGCCAGAATGGGCAAATGTGCATTATGAAAAACCAGATTTTCAAGCTATTTCCTATTATTCGGCACCAAAAGCAGTCGATCCCAACAAAACATTAGATGATGTAGATCCGGATCTTTTGGAAATGTACAAAAAATTAGGAATTTCTATCGATGAACAAAAAATGATGAACAATGTCGCTATGGATATTGTTGTCGATTCAGTTTCGGTAGCTACAACTTTCAAAAAAACATTGGGAGAAAAAGGCATTATTTTTTGTCCGATTTCCGAAGCGATTAAAGAACATCCAGAATTAGTTCAAAAATATTTAGGAACAGTTGTGCCACAAAGAGACAATTTTTATGCTGCATTAAATTCGGCAGTTTTCTCTGACGGAAGCTTCTGTTATATACCAAAAGGCGTTCGTTGTCCGATGGAATTATCAACGTATTTCCGTATCAATCAAGCAGGAACGGGGCAGTTCGAAAGAACACTTCTTATTGCTGACGAAGGAAGTTACGTTTCGTATCTTGAAGGTTGTACGGCGCCAAGTCGTGACGAAAACCAATTGCATGCTGCAGTTGTTGAATTAATTGCTCTTGACAATGCCGAAATAAAATATTCGACCGTACAAAACTGGTATCCAGGAAACAAAGAAGGAAAAGGTGGTGTTTATAATTTTGTGACCAAAAGAGGTTTGTGTGAGAAAAACGCGAAAATTTCTTGGACACAAGTCGAAACAGGATCGGCCGTAACCTGGAAATATCCATCATGTATCTTGAAAGGAGATAATTCGATTGGAGAATTTTACTCAATCGCCGTAACTAACAATTTCCAACAAGCAGATACCGGAACCAAGATGATTCATATTGGTAAAAACACCAAATCGACGATTATTTCTAAAGGAATTTCGGCGGGGAAATCACATAATAGTTATCGCGGATTGGTTCGAGTAGGTGCTGGGGCTGATAATGCTCGTAATTTCTCACAATGTGACTCACTTTTAATGGGAAATAATTGCAGTGCCAATACATTTCCGTACATCGAAAGCAAAAATACTTCAGCAAAAATAGAACACGAAGCAACGACAAGTAAAATTGGAGAAGACCAAGTTTTTTATTGCAACCAAAGAGGAATCCCAACTGAAAAAGCGATTGCGTTAATTGTAAACGGTTTTAGTAAAGAAGTTTTAAATAAGCTTCCAATGGAATTTGCTGTTGAAGCACAAAAACTATTAGAAATTTCGTTAGAAGGAAGTGTTGGGTAATCAAGAAATTGAAAATAAGAAAGTAATTATAGTTGGATCGTCGCGAAACAATGGAAATACAACCATGATAGTTGATGCAATTGCTTCACAATATGATTTTGATGTGGTTAATTTGAATAACTATCAGATATCTTATTATGATTATGAAAGTAAAAATAAGGAAGATGATTTCTTACCGCTTATTAAATCAATAATAGAAAAATATGACACTTTAGTTTTTGCAACTCCTGTGTATTGGTATAGTATGAGTGGTGTGATGAAAGTGTTTTTTGATCGCCTTTCGGATTTAATTCGGATAGAAAAAGAAACAGGAAGATTATTTCGTGGAAAAAAAGTAGCGGTACTTTCAAATTCTCACGATAATGAAATAGATTTCGACTTTTATATTCCGTTTCGAAAATCGGCAGAATATTTAGGCATGGAATACCTTGGAGACAAACATTTTAATGCAGATCAATTTGCAACAATAGATAAAATAGAATTAGCTTTTATATAAAAAAACATGATGTTATCAATAAAAAATTTACACGCTTCGATTGAAGACAAAGAAATATTAAAAGGAATAAACCTTGAGGTAAAAGCAGGAGAAGTTCATGCGATTATGGGACCAAATGGTGCTGGAAAAAGTACACTTTCTTCTATTATTGCAGGAAACGAAAATTATACTGTTACCGATGGTGAAATATTATTAGAAGGCGAAGATATTTCTGAGTTAGCTCCAGAAGAAAGAGCGCACAAAGGTGTGTTTTTGTCGTTTCAATATCCTGTAGAAATCCCAGGTGTTTCGGTAACAAACTTCATGAAAACAGCGATTAACGAATCTCGTAAAGCACGCGGACAAGAAGATATGCCTGCAAATGAGATGTTGAAATTAATTCGTGAAAAATCAGAATTATTAGAAATAGATCGTAAATTTTTGTCTCGTTCTCTTAACGAAGGATTTTCTGGAGGAGAGAAGAAACGTAACGAAATTTTTCAGATGGCAATGCTCGAACCAAAATTAGCAATCCTTGACGAAACCGATTCTGGTCTTGATATTGATGCATTGCGTATCGTTGCAAACGGTGTAAACAAACTAAAAAGCAAAGACAACGCAGTAATCGTAATTACACATTACCAACGTTTGTTAGAATATATAGTCCCAGATTTTGTACACGTACTTCATGATGGAAAAATCGTAAAATCTGGCGGAAAAGAGTTGGCTCTAGAATTAGAAGAAAAAGGATACGATTGGCTTAAAGCATAATTAGTTTAACACAAGTTGTCATGCTGACGAAGGAAGCATCTCATCATGAGACCCCTCGTTTCTTAGAATGACAAAAGAACAGCAATATGGAATTGAAAGAAAAATTAATATCGTCATTTATGGCTTTTGAAGAAAAAATAGATTTTCATCAAGAGCTTCACGATGTGCGTAGTCAAGCTATAAAAAACTTCGAAAGTAAAGGATTCCCAACCAAAAAAGAAGAATCTTGGAAATATACCTCGTTAAATACCATCTTAAAAAATGATTTTAGCGTATTTCCTAAAAAGGAAAATACCATCGAATTTGCCGAAGTGAAAAAATATTTTCTACACGAAATAGATACTTATAAAGTAGTTTTTATCGACGGAATATTTAGTTCTTTTTTATCTTCAACCTCACACGATGGTTTAGATGTTTGTTTGATGTCATCGGCATTAAACAAACCGAAATACAAAATATACATCGACGAATATTTTAACAAAATAGCTAGCAAAGAAGAAAGTTTAACATCTTTAAACACAGCTTTTGCAAGTGAAGGTGCTTACATAAACATTCCGAAAAGTAAAGTAGTTGAGAAACCTATTGAAATTATTTATTTTTCGACAGGTTCAGAAGCAGCACTCATGGTGCAGCCTCGTAACTTGGTGATTGTTGGAGAAAATGCACATGTTCAAATCATCGAACGCCATCAAAGTTTAAACGACAATCCAGTTTTAACCAATTCAGTTACCGAGATTTTTGCCCAAAAACGTGCCATTGTCGATTATTACAAGATACAAAATGATGTGCAAACTGCCAATTTGATTGACAATACATACATCGCCCAAAAACAAGAAAGTCATGTTTCGGTTCATACTTTTTCTTTTGGTGGAAACATTACAAGAAACAACCTGAATTTTTACCATCAAGGTGAAAGAATCGATTCTACTCTAAAAGGTGTAACCATTATTGGCGACAAGCAACACGTAGATCATTATACATTGGTACAACATGCTACGCCAAATTGTGAAAGTCATCAGAATTACAAAACGATTCTTGACGGAGCGTCAACAGGAGTTTTTAACGGAAAGATTTTTGTAGAAAAAGAAGCCCAAAAAACCGATGCTTTCCAGAAAAACAACAACATTTTGTTAAGCGACAAAGCAACTATTAATGCAAAACCACAACTAGAGATTTTTGCCGATGATGTAAAATGTTCTCATGGTTGTACGATTGGACAACTCGACGAAAACGCTATGTTCTATATGCAACAACGTGGAATTCCTAAAAAAGAAGCTAAAGCTTTATTGATGTACGCTTTTACGAGCGAAGTAACAGGAAGTATCAAAATACCAGAACTAAGAAGTAAAATCGCTCGAATCATTGCCGACAAATTAGGTGTGAAAATGGGATTTGATTTGTAATAAAAAAGGTTGTCTGAAAAGACAACCTTTTTTATTACTTATTCTTGATACTTTCCAAAACACCTTTCAACATTCTATTAAAATCAAATTCCTCGCTTAATCCCATTCTTACAATAACAATATCTTTCGATGGAATAATAAACACATGTTGTCCTTGAAAACCATTAGCCGAATACATATCTTTTGGAGCATCAGGATATTTTCCGCCTGCGTTTAGCCAAAATTGTCCACCATAAATTCCGTTAGAATCATTAGTTGGCGTGGCTACATATTTTGCCCAACTTTCATTAAAAATTTGTTCACCATTCCAGTTTCCTTTGTGTAAATAAAGCAATCCAAACTTCGACCAATCACGAGCGGTTGCCCAACCGTATGAAGAACCAACATAATTTCCTGCCATATCGGTTTCTACAACCATCGAGTTCATTCCTATTTTATCGATTAACGACGAATACCAAAAATCTAAATATTCTTGGTGTGTTTTAAATTGATTTCTTAAAATTCCAGACAATAAATTCGTTGTTCCAGAAGAGTAATTCCAATGCGTGTTTGGTTTAAACTTCGCTGGCTTTACAATTTGCGATTTTGTCATATCTTCTGCTTGAAAAAGCATTTTTGTCGCATCTGAAATCTTGTCATAATTCTCCTCCCATTCTAAACCAGAATTCATGTGTAACAAATCGTTTGTAGTAATGTTTTTGCGTTCATCATTTTGCCATTCCGCAATTGGAGCTGGTTTGTTAATGTCAAATTTTCCTTGTTTTTGAAGAATTCCAAAATAAGTCGCCGTGATACTTTTTGTCATAGACCAACCCAAAATTTTAGAATCTTTTGTAAAACCGGTATCATATTTTTCGGCAATGATTTTATCTTTATAAATGACTAATAAAGCTCGAGTTCGTTTATTCTTTTGCCCTTTTTTATCGAAAGAATTTTCAACAACACTGTTTAATTTTTTATAATCAATATTTTCAAAAACTACTTTTTCAGCTTCATTATTTCCATAAGGAAAAGGCAAATTGTTGTTTGTTTTTGTTCTTTTCGGAACTTCATAAGGTTTAGATTCATCAAAATCATCATTTATTAAAGTCGCACCCAAACCTACTCGATATATTGCTTTTCGTTCTTTCAAACCATAAACTTTAGAAATAGCAAAACCTTCAGAATTATCAACTTCATTAGTTGCCAAATCAATCATATCAATGTCATTGTCACCTTTTTCAATCATTTCAATCGAGCGATTATCAATAAAATGTCCTGAAGCTACACTTTTGGCAGAGAAACCAGAAATTAAATCCAGTTTAGGATACGTTGTAAAACCAAAATAAACTAAAAATAAGAATATCGCTAAACCAAGAATTTTGAATAATTTTTTCATTTTCAAATAAAATTTTGATGCAATTTAATGAAATAAAGTTTCGATTGTTAAAAAGTTAACCACAAAGAAAAAAGCATTTTTTAAATCTTTTGTGACTTTTGTGGTTCAAAAAATAAGGAATATAATTATTAACAAACGTTTGATAAAAATCCGTTTCTATTTGATTACTTTTGTATTTAGAATTTTTATAAATAAGATGTTAGATATAAATAAAATAAGAACCGATTTTCCCATTCTTTCACAAAAAGTAAACGGAAAACCATTGGTTTATTTCGATAATGGTGCCACTTCTCAAAAACCACAAGTAGTTATCGATGCGATTGCTACGTATTACGAAGAAATAAATGCCAACATACACCGTGGTGTGCATACGTTAAGCCAATTAGCGACCGATGCTTACGAGGAATCACGCATTAAAATCCAAAACCATATTAATGCAAAATTCGCTCACGAAGTGCTTTTTACATCAGGAACTACTTTTGGGATAAATCTTGTTGCCAACGGATTTGCTTCACTTTTAAAACCAAATGATGAGGTTATGGTTTCGGCACTCGAACACCATAGCAATATTGTACCTTGGCAAATGTTGTGTGAAAAAACAGGAGCAAAACTGGTTGTAATTCCTATGGATGAAAACGGAGAATTAATTCTATCCGAATACGAAAGATTACTTTCCGATAAAATCAAAATTGTTGCTGTAAATCACATTTCGAACGCATTGGGAACTGTAAATCCTATCAAATATATGATTACCAAAGCGCACGAAGTAGGCGCAGCAGTTCTAATTGACGGAGCACAAGCCGTTCCGCATCTAAAACCCGATGTGCAAGAACTAGATTGTGATTTTTATGTTTTTTCAGGACACAAAATGTGTGGACCAACAGGAGTAGGAATTTTATACGGAAAAGAAGCTTGGCTTAATAAATTACCACCTTATTTAGGTGGTGGTGAAATGATAAAAGAAGTAACTTTCGAAAAAACTACGTATGCCGATTTGCCACATAAATTCGAAGCAGGGACACCCAATATTGCTAGTGGAATTGTACTAGGAACCGCTGTCGATTATATGAATTCGGTAGGTTTCGAAAACATTCAACAGCAAGAAAAAGAATTATTAATCTACGCAACCGAGAAATTATTAGAAATAGAAGGCTTAAAAATATTCGGAACAGCGGCAACAAAAACATCGGTAATTTCTTTTAATATCGATGGGATTCATCCGTACGACATTGGTACGATTATTGATAAATTAGGAATAGCAGTCCGCACAGGTCACCATTGCGCCCAGCCGATTATGAATTATTTCAACATTCCAGGAACTATAAGAGCCAGTTTTGCGTTTTATAATACAAAAGAAGAAATTGATATATTTGTAGAAGCTGTCAAAAAAGCAAAAACAATGTTGTCTTAACTCAATAATTACACAATTATGAAAACAATTGCATTAATATTTTTAAGTTTATTCCTGACAAAATCATGTCAGCAAAAAAATACAACAATCGAAAACGCTCCAGTAGCCGAAGTTGTAAAAACAGAAGAAATAAAACCTGAAATGACAGAAAACAAAGTTCAAACAGGAACAAAAGTCGAGTACGAAGCAATGTCTAGAGGATTTTTTAGCAAAATTATCTTCGAAAATAACCAAATCACAATTGCTTCCGATAGAAATAATCCAGAAAAAGGAACCGTTGTTATGCTTACTAAAGAAGATATTTCTGTAATATCAAACTTAATTAAAGCAGTAAATCTAGACGAATTGCCAAATCTAAAAGCACCATCAGAAAAAAGAATGTATGATGGCGCAACACATGCAAATCTAACCATTACATCAAACGGGAAGGTATATGCTGGAGCTGGTTTTGATGGTGGTAATCCGCCAGCAGCAATTGCAAAAATAGTTACAAAATTAGTTTCCTATTCAGAGAAAAAATAATGACAATAAAAGAAATTCAAGAAGAAATTGTAGACGAGTTTTCGATGTTCGACGACTGGATGCAACGTTACGAATACATCATCGATTTAGGAAAAAACCTTCCATTAATAAAAGAAGAATTCAAAATCGATGAAAATCTCATCAAAGGTTGCCAATCAAAAGTATGGTTGCAAGGCGAACAAGATGAAGACAAAATCGTTTTCACTGCCGATAGTGATGCCATTTTAACTAAAGGAATTATCGCTATATTAATTAGAACTTTTTCTAACCAAAAAGCAACGGCAATTCTTGAAGCCGATATGAATTTTATCGACGAAATCGGATTAAAAGAGCATTTATCACCAACTCGAGCCAACGGATTGGTTTCGATGATAAAACAAATAAAAATGTACGCATTGGCTTTTCAGGCTAAAAATTAAAATATTATGGAAGAATTTAACGATACAATCAATTTAGGAGAAGCGGCAGTAAAAGTTTTAAAAACGATTTACGATCCAGAAATTCCCGTAGACATTTACGAACTAGGACTTATTTATGATGTTTTTGTAAATGAAACACTAGATGTAAAAATATTAATGACACTAACTTCTCCAAACTGTCCAGTTGCCGAAACTTTGCCAAGAGAAGTAGAAGACAAAATCAAAAAAATAGATAAGGTAAAATCTTGTGAAGTCGAAATCACATTCGATCCGCCATGGACAAAAGATTTGATGAGCGAAGAAGCAAAATTAGAATTAGGAATGCTATAAAATGCAAGACGAAATAATAAACAAAGTTGCTAATTCTGTACTCGAAGTTTTCGATTTGGAGGATTATTATGCAAAAGAAATTCGAACTCAAATAGATATTTCTCAGTGGCTTTATGAAGGTTTTTTATTAAAAGAAAAAGACTTTCGTGAAGCGCTAAAAAAACATAATTGGTCACAATATGAGAACCATTATGTAGCTATACATTGTTCGACCGAAGCCATTATTCCTGCGTGGGCAAGTATTTTGGTCACAATTCACGCTTCGGCATTTGCCAAAAAAGTGGTAAGCGGTAATTTGCAAGATTTAGAAACCAGTTTGTACCAAGAAATATTATCAACCATCGATTATTCTAAGTACCAGGACAAGCCCGTAATTATAAAAGGTTGTTCTAAAAAGCCTGTTCCCGAAAGTGCTTATATTCTAGCTGTACAAAAACTGCAACCATTTGCAAAAAGCATAATGTATGGTGAGGCTTGTTCTGCAGTTCCTTTGTTTAAACGAAAATAAATTAACTTTTTCCTTATTTTTTATAAATTTGCACAAAATTTAAAGAAAATTAAGATGAAAAAAATAATTTTAGTATTAGCAATTTTCCTTTTAGGAATCAATACTAACGCACAAGTAAACGAAAAGGAATTACTTGACAAAAATGTAACAGCTGCCCTTAAATTAGAAGACACTACAAATGTGGGCTGGAAACGCAGCGGAAATATCGTGTTTTTGTTTAATCAATCGGCGTTTAATAATGATTGGTTAGGTGGAGGGACAGCAAATATGGCTGGGAATTTAGGTCTTAACTATGATTTTAACTACAAAGCAGGGAAAATAGTTTTGGACAATAAAATCATTGGTTCTTATGGCTTAACAAAACTTAAAGGACAAGACATGACAAAATCAGATGATAGACTAGAATTTACGTCACTTTTGGGAAAAAAAGCAGGCGAAGGATATTGGTATTATTCATTTTTTCTAAATTTCAAAACCCAAATGGATTCTGGCTTTAAGAAAGTCACTTTTACAAATGACAACGGGACACCTTTAATCCTTGGAGATGATTTTTCCGATAGTATGAATGTCAAAACCTCACATTTTTTCTCACCAGCCTATTTACAGGCAGGACCAGGTATGTTATGGAAAAAATCAGACAATCTAAAAGTAAATATTGCGCCAGCAACCTCACGTTTAATCTATGTTCATGATCATTTCACTGAATTTGGTTCTGCTTTTGGTGTAGAGCAAGGGAAATCTAGTCGATTTGAATTTGGAGCCGCAATAAATGGTTATTATAAATTAAACTTGATGGAAAACATTTCTATGGAAAATATTTTAAATTTATATTCTAATTATTTAGACAAACCACAAAATGTTGATATCGATTATCAAATGAATTTAGTGATGAAAATAAATAAATATATTTCTACAAACGTAGCTTTCCAAGCTCTGTACGATGATAATGCTAGAGGCGCTTTTCAAATTAGAGAAGTGTTTGGTTTAGGAGTAAATTACGGTTTTTAGATTAAAAATATTTTAAAACAAGAAAATCCCAACTATTATAGTTGGGATTTTCTTGTTTTAAATAGTTAACCCTGAATGAAATATTATTTATCAAGATGCAAACCGTGTAATCGCGCTACATATTTTCCGATAACATCAAACTCTAAGTTTATTTTTGTCCCAATTTTAAAATCGCGAAAATTGGTATGCTCATAAGTATAAGGAATAATCGCCACACTAAACTCATTTTCTTTAGAGTTTACAACCGTTAGGCTCACGCCATTTACAGTAATAGAGCCTTTTTCGATAGTAATATTATGTAAACTTTTGTCATATTCGAAAGTAAAATACCAGCTTCCGTTAGCTTCTTCAATATTTGTACAAATCGCAGTTTGATCTACGTGACCTTGCACAATATGTCCGTCAAGTCTATCTCCAAGTTTCATGGCACGTTCCAAATTCACCACGTCATTTACATTCCAAGAAGACAAATTAGTTTTATCAATTGTTTCTTTGATGGCAGTTACAGTATAAACATCATTATCTATATTTACAACTGTTAAACAGATGCCATTATGTGCTACACTTTGGTCTATTTTAAGTTCGTTTGTAATGTTAGACGCTACTTTAATATGAATATTTTCACCGTCTTTTTCTAAAGCTTTTATCGTACCGAGAGTTTCTATGATTCCTGTGAACATTGCTGGTTTTATTTTAGTAAATTTGCATTCAAAATTAGCAATAAATACGTTGAACTGATGACAAAAAGAGCAGAAAATATAATTGTAGGTATTTCTATAGGGGATTTAAACGGAATTGGAAGTGAAGTAATCCTAAAATCGTTCGAAGATTCGAGAATGTTAGAATTATGTACGCCCATAATTTTTGCTAATGTAAAAATCCTTTCATTTCTAAAGAAAGAACTTCGATTAGAGGCGCCTTTGCACGGAATAGACAGATTAGACCAAATGGTTATTGGTAAAATAAATGTATTGAATGTTTGGAAAGAAGGCGTAAATATAAATTACGGTCAATTAGATAATGAAGTGGGAAAATATGCTATAAAATCTTTTGTGGCAGCAACAAAAGCTTTAAAAGAAGGCGATATAGATGTTTTAGTTACCGCACCCATAAGCAAATCGAATATTCAAGCCGAAGATTTTAAATTCCCAGGTCACACCGATTATTTAGATCAAGAATTAGAAGGCGATGCGCTAATGTTTATGATTCAAGATAATTTACGCGTAGGATTACTTACAGATCATGTTCCGTTAAGCGATGTGGCAAAACATTTGACTGAAGAATTAATTAGAAAAAAAATAAAAACAATAAATAAATCGTTAATTCAAGATTTTGGTATCAGAAAACCAAAAATTGCAGTTTTAGGACTCAATCCACATTCTGGAGACAATGGAGTTATTGGTGACGAAGAAGATAAATTAATCAAACCAACATTAAAGAAAATTTTCGATGAAGGAACTTTGGTTTTTGGCCCATTTTCTGCCGATGGTTTCTTCGGAAGCAATCAATACGAAAATTATGATGCCATAATTGCGACTTATCATGATCAAGGATTAATTCCTTTCAAAACTTTATCTTTTGGAAAAGGAGTCAATTATACAGCGGGTTTAAATAAAGTAAGAACATCACCAGACCACGGAACAGCGTTTGAAATTGCAGGAAAAGGAATGGCTAATAATAATTCGTTTTTAGAAGCAATATATGCAGCAATAGATATTTTTAAATCTAGAAATGAATACGCCGAAATCACAATTAGACCGCTTAAAACAAAAGAAAAGCAGTTATAAACAAAAAAATGTTGATAACGCTTTTAAGTTTATAAAAAATTTATATCTTTGCACTCCCTAATAAAGGAACAAATTGTTGTTAAGATGAAAGTTACAAATGAATTTTTAATCCCATTCATAGGATTGAAGCTAGGTAAACATCAGTTTGAATACCAAATTAGTAAAGCGTTCTTTGAGCACTTTGAGTTTGACGAATTTGAAAGCGCCAACATCAAAGTAAACATAGTATTAGAGAAGAAAAACACAATGCTTGAGTTAAATTTCAAACATTCAGGAACCATAAACGTTCCGTGTGATTTAACTAGCGAAGATTTTGATTTACCAATAAAAGGAAGTCTAAAACTCATCGTTAGATTTGGTGAAACTTTCAATGACGAAAATGAGGATTTACTCATTTTACCCATAGGAGAGCACCAAATAGATGTCGCACAGTATATTTATGAAATGGTTGTCTTGTCTATACCGCTTAAAAAAACACATCCAGGTATAAAAGATGGTACTTTAGAAACTAAAGCACTATCCAAACTGAAAGAAATAAGTGTTACTGAACAAACACTGGAAGAAAAAGTTCAAGAAGAAACAGAAATAAAAGCAGAGAATACAGACCCGCGTTGGGACAAATTGAAAACACTATTAACGGATAAATAATTTTGCAAAATGGCACATCCTAAGAGAAAGATCTCCAAAACAAGAAGAGACAAAAGAAGAACTCACTATAAAGCAACTGTTGCTCAAATCGCAACTTGCCCTATAACTGGTGAAGCACATTTATACCACAGAGCTTACTGGCATGAAGGTAAAATGTACTACAGAGGTCAAGTAGTTATCGACAAACAAACAGCTGTTGCTTAATACATTTTATGTATAAAACACCTAACTCTCACTAAGTGAGAGTTTTTTTGTTGACTATAACCGAAAATAAAAATTGAAATAAAAGAACTTTTGTTTTAAAGTTTTTTTGTAACTTCATCGTCTTTTAAAATCTAAGTTTTTAAAAGTATTATTTGAACTTTATGAATACAATTACTGCCGCAATTACTGCCGTTGGCGCATATGTTCCCGAGTTTGTTCTTTCTAACCAAGTGTTAGAAACCATGATCGACACTAACGATGAGTGGATAACAACTCGTACAGGGATCAAAGAAAGAAGAATTCTTAAAGAAAAAGGAAAAGGAACTTCTTATCTTGCTATAAAAGCCGCACAAAACCTAATCGAAAAATCAGGAATAAACCCTGCAGAAATAGATATGGTAATTATGGCAACCACAACACCAGATATGCCAGTGGCATCGACTGGAGTTTTTGTTGCTACCCAAATTGGTGCTGTAAATGCTTTTGCTTATGATTTGCAAGCAGCTTGTTCTAGCTTTCTATATGGAATGTCAACCGCCGCCGCTTACATACAATCAGGACGTTACAAAAAAGTATTGTTAATTGGTGCCGATAAAATGTCATCAATTATTGATTATACAGACAGAGCTACTTGCATCATCTTCGGAGATGGAGCAGGAGCCGTTTTATTTGAACCAAATACAGAAGGTCTTGGTTTGCAAGATGAGTATTTACGTTCGGACGGAATAGGAAGAGATTATTTAAAAATTGATGCTGGAGGTTCTATTTTGCCATCATCAAAAGAAACAGTTGAAAATGGGTTGCATACCGTTTTTCAAGACGGAAAAACAGTTTTCAAATATGCCGTTTCTGGAATGGCTGATGTAAGTGAAAAAATTATGCAACGCAATAATTTATCGAATGATGATGTAAACTGGTTGGTAGCACACCAAGCAAATAAACGTATTATCGACGCCACTGCGCAACGTATGAATCTTGACGAATCTAAAGTTTTGTTAAACATTCACCGTTACGGAAACACCACTTCGGCAACTTTACCATTATTATTAAGTGATTTCGAAAATCAATTAAAAAAAGGAGATAACCTTATATTTGCTGCCTTTGGTGGCGGATTCACTTGGGGATCTATCTATTTAAAATGGGCATATAATAAAAAGGATTAAATGATTCAAGAATTGAAATATTAATATTTTGATTCTTGAATTTTTAAAATAATAAAAACTATAACTAAAACGAATAACCATGGATTTAAAAGAAATTCAAAATCTAATCAAATTTGTAGCAAATTCAGGTGTTGCAGAAGTAAAGTTGGAAACAGGCGATGTAAAAATCACAATTAGAACAACTTTAGAAGGTAGTACAGAAACAACTTATGTACAACAAATACCTGCTCAAAACATGTTACAACAAGCAGTAGCTCCACAGCAAATTGCACCAGTTGCTCAAACTCCAGTTGCGCCAGCAGCAGATGAAAATGCTAAATACATTACTGTAAAATCGCCAATTATTGGAACTTTTTACAGAAAACCATCACCAGACAAACCAATGTTTGTTGAGGTTGGAAGCACAATCGGAAAAGGAGATGTTCTTTGTGTAATTGAAGCTATGAAATTATTTAACGAAATCGAATCTGAAGTTTCAGGTAAAATCGTTAAAATTTTAGTAGACGATTCTTCACCAGTAGAATTCGACCAACCATTATTCTTAGTAGATCCATCATAAAGAAATTATAAATGCTAAATTTTGAATGATGAATTTCATCGTTCAAAAAAATTTAAAATTTAAAATTCAACATTTAAAATTTCAAACGATGTTTAAAAAAATATTAATTGCAAACAGGGGCGAAATAGCACTTCGTATTATTAGAACCTGTAAAGAAATGGGTATTAAGACCGTTGCGGTTTACTCTACAGCCGACGCTGAAAGTTTACACGTAAAATTTGCTGACGAAGCAGTTTGTATTGGGCCGCCACCAAGTAATTTGTCTTACTTAAAGATGTCAAATATTATTGCTGCTGCCGAAATTACAAATGCAGATGCAATACACCCAGGTTACGGATTCTTGTCTGAAAATGCTAAGTTTTCTAAAATATGTCACGAACATAATATCAAATTTATTGGTGCTTCACCAGAAATGATTGATAGGATGGGAGATAAGGCTTCGGCAAAATCTACCATGATTGAAGCAGGAGTTCCTTGTGTTCCAGGTTCAGTAGGAATTTTAGAATCTTACGAACAAGCAGAATCATTAGCTGCCGAATTTGGCTACCCAGTAATGCTTAAAGCAACTGCTGGTGGTGGTGGAAAAGGAATGCGTGCGGTTTGGAAACAAGAAGATTTACTAAAAGCTTGGGAAGGTGCTCGTCAAGAGTCAGCTGCAGCTTTTGGAAATGACGGAATGTATCTTGAAAAACTAATCGAAGAACCTCGTCATATTGAAATACAAATTGTAGGAGATTCTTTCGGGAAAGCTTGCCATTTGTCAGAAAGAGATTGTTCGGTACAACGTCGTCACCAAAAATTAACTGAAGAAACTCCATCTCCATTTATGACCGATGAACTTCGTGAAAAAATGGGATTAGCAGCAGTAAAAGCTGCCGAATATATTAAGTATGAAGGCGCAGGAACGGTTGAGTTTTTAGTAGACAAACACCGTAATTTCTACTTTATGGAAATGAATACTCGTATCCAAGTAGAGCACCCAATTACAGAACAAGTTATCGATTACGATTTAATTCGTGAGCAAATTATGGTAGCTGCTGGAATTCCTATTTCAGGAAAAAATTATTTACCACAATTACATGCGATTGAATGTCGTATTAATGCGGAAGATCCTTATAATGATTTCCGTCCTTCACCAGGAAAAATTACGGTTTTACATTCACCAGGCGGGCATGGAGTTCGTTTAGATACGCATGTTTACGCGGGTTATACAATTCCACCAAATTATGATTCGATGATTGCTAAGTTGATTACAACAGCGCAAACACGTCAAGAAGCTATCAATAAAATGAAACGTGCTTTAGACGAATTCGTAATTGAAGGAATTAAAACTACCATTCCTTTCCACAGACAATTAATGGATGATGAAAGATATGTTGCCGGTGATTATACCACAGCATTTATGGATACTTTTGTAATGAAAGAGCCAAGATAAATTGACAATCCCACTCGAAAGAGTGGGATTTTTTTGTTAGAAATTAAAGTGGAATTTGAAAAAATCATACATTTTAACTTCGTATTTTTGCCTTTTATAATTATTAATGAACAACACGTATCCAAAGACCGAAAAGCTAAAAAGCAAGACAACCATCGATTTACTATTTTCGGAAGGGAAATCGGTGTCTAAATACCCTTTACGATTGGTTTATGTTCCTATCGATTTAGAAAAAGAGGAACAAATAAAAATGGGTGTTTCGGTTTCTAAAAAATATTTCAAAAAAGCAGTAGATAGAAATTATTTCAAACGTGTTTTGCGAGAAACGTACCGTTTAAACAAACATTTGTTGTTAGAAAATTCAGAAAAAAAGTACGGTTTTATGTTT
This sequence comes from Flavobacterium swingsii, assembly GCF_900111965.1. GTDB lineage: Bacteria > Bacteroidota > Bacteroidia > Flavobacteriales > Flavobacteriaceae > Flavobacterium > Flavobacterium swingsii. The sequence goes on from NZ_FOJT01000004.1 coordinate 130,540, forward strand.
TTTTATCAAACCAAAGATCGTTTGACATATCAAGAGATTAATGAAAAAACGATTCAACTGTTTGAGAAATTCGTGGCTTCGATAAAAGAGTAACGGTTTATTTTCAAGATCTGTCTTTCCCACGAAGGTGGGAAGCCAAAATAGATTCCCGCCTGCGCGGGAATGACAAAAAAACGAAAAACAAAAAAGAGTTACTCTAGTGAGTAACTCTTTTTTTATAAACCGAATTAATAACGTATTATAATTGTGGTCCTGCTTTTATTAGATTTTTTCCTTCTTCGTTATCTGTATATTGAACAAAGTTTTTAATAAATCTTCCTGCTAAATCTTCTGCTTTTGTAGTCCATTCTGAAGCATCTGCATACGTATTTCTTGGGTCAAGAATATCTGTGTTCACATCAGGCAAAGTTGTTGGAACTGCAAAATTGAAAATTGGCACTATTTTAGTTTCTGCTTTTTCGATAGAACCATCTAAAATAGCATCAATAATGGCACGAGTATCTTTTATAGAAATACGTTTTCCTGTTCCGTTCCAACCGGTGTTTACCATATAAGCCGTAGCTTTATGTTCTTCCATTTTCTTTACCAATTCCTGTCCGTATTGTGTTGGATGAAGAGATAAAAACGCTTTTCCGAAACAAGCCGAAAAAGTAGGCTCTGGTTGTGTTACACCTCTTTCTGTTCCTGCTAATTTTGCAGTAAATCCAGATAAGAAATAGTATTTAGTTTGTTCTGGTGTTAACTTAGATACTGGAGGCATAACTCCAAAAGCATCAGCAGTTAAGAATATTACTTTTGTTGCGTGACCTGCTTTAGATACCGGTCTTACAATATTATCAATATGATCAATAGGATAAGAAACTCTTGTGTTTTGAGTAACCGATCCGTCTTTGAAATCTATTTTTCCGTTAGCATCAACTGTTACGTTTTCAAGCAAAGCATTTTTACGAATGGCTTTGTAGATATCTGGTTCGTTTGCTTCACTTAAATCGATTGTTTTTGCGTAACAACCACCTTCAAAATTGAAAACCCCGTCGTTATCCCAGCCGTGTTCGTCATCACCAATTAATTCACGTTTTGGATCTGTAGATAAAGTTGTTTTTCCTGTTCCTGACAATCCGAAGAAAACCGCTACATCACCGTCTTTTCCTTTATTTGCAGAACAGTGCATTGAAGCCATTCCTTGAAGTGGTAAGTAATAGTTCATCATCGAGAACAATCCTTTTTTCATTTCTCCACCGTACCAAGTTCCTCCAATTAATTGGATTTTTTCAGTCAAGTTAAATGCTACATATACTTCAGAATTTAATCCGTGTGCTGCAAAATCTTTAAATTCAGTTTTAGAACCATTCATTACTACGAAATCTGGTTCTCCGTAAGTTTCCATTTCAGCATCGGTTGGACGGATAAACATATTTTTTACAAAATGTGCTTGCCAAGCTACCTCAACAATAAAACGAACTTTTAGACGAGAATTCTCATTAGCACCACAAAAAGTATCTACTACAAAAAGTCTTTTTCCAGATAATTGCTTAACTGTGGTTTCTTTTAGCGCATTCCAAGTATCTTGAGAAATTGCTTTGTTATCATTTACTGCTTTGTCTGAAGTCCACCAGATTGTGTTTTCAGTTACCGCATCTTTTACAATATATTTGTCTTTTGGGGAGCGACCTGTAAATTCGCCTGTCATTACATTTACAGCGCCAAGCTCTGTAAGTTGTCCTCTTTCGTAGCCTTCAAGAGCAGGATTTAACTCTTCTTGGTATAAAAATTCAAACGAAGGATTATGAATTATTTCTGAAGCGTTTGTTATTCCGTACTTTTCTAACGAAATCGATTTCGTAGATTGTTTATATGTTTCCATAAATAGTTGTATGTGTTGAATACTTTAACAAAACGCAAAAGTATAAATATTATTTCAAACAGCTTAAGTATTATCCTTTTTTTATACCTATATAATAAAAAGAAAATGCCCAAGAAGTAATAAGAAGTAAACCACCAATTGGTGTTATTGGTCCTAAAAATTTAAAATTTAAACCCATTACTCCGCTTAACGACAATAAAAATATAGATCCTGAAAATAAAATGGTTCCAAACAAGGTCAGGTAAAAAACAATCTTTTTTTGTTTCATTTCCATGAATGTTGTCATGCTTACAAAAATTAGAAATAAAGCGTGGTACATCATATATTTTACACCAACTTCAAATGAAGAAAGTAGTTCCGGTGTTAAAACTTTTTTTAGTGCATGCGCTCCAAAAGCACCTAACACAATCGAAACAAATCCAAAAACTAATGCTGTAAGAATGATTTTCTTGCCCATAATCTTTTTAATTAAAACTTCTGTTTTCTTTCGTCAAAAATATAACATTTCATTACATTTGCGTCACTTTTTTACAATCAAAAAATGAGAAATGTACTTATTATTGGAGCTGGACGCTCAGCTTCATCACTTATAAAATATCTTTTAGACAAATCTGAAAGCGAAAATTTGCATCTTACTATTGGCGATTTATCACTAGAATTAGCCCAACGCAAAACCAAAAACCACAAAAACGCAACCGCTATTGCTTTAGATATTTTTGATGCAAATCAGAGAAAAACTGAAATTCAAAAAGCAGACATTGTTATTTCTATGTTGCCTGCGCACATGCATATCGAAGTGGCGAAAGATTGTGTTGTCTATAAAAAACACATGGTAACCGCTTCTTATATTAGCGATGCCATGCAAGAATTAGATGCTGCTGCTAAAGAAAATAATTTGGTTTTCATGAACGAAATCGGACTAGATCCAGGTATCGATCACATGAGTGCCATGAAAGTTATTGATGAGATTCGTAGCAAAGGCGGAAAAATGATACTTTTCGAATCGTTTTGTGGCGGATTAGTAGCGCCAGAATCCGATAATAATCTATGGAATTACAAATTTACTTGGGCACCAAGAAATGTAGTTTTGGCAGGACAAGGTGGAGCAGCAAAATTTATACAAGAAGGGACTTACAAATATATTCCGTACCACAAATTGTTTCGTAGAACCGAATTTCTAGAAGTAGAAGGCTATGGTCGTTTTGAAGGTTATGCCAATCGTGATTCTCTAAAATACCGAAGTATTTATGGTTTAGATGATGTCTTGACTTTGTATCGAGGAACTATTAGAAAAGTAGGCTATTCCAAAGCATGGAATATGTTTGTGCAATTAGGAATGACCGACGATTCATATATAATAGATGATTCTGAAACGATAAGTTACCGCGAATTTGTAAACCTATTTTTACCATATCACCCAACGGATTCTGTCGAAATAAAACTTCGTTTGGCTCTAGGTATTGAACAAGATGATATTATGTGGGACAAATTATTAGAACTCGATTTGTTTAACAAAAACAAAATTGTAGGTCTAAAAGATGCCACACCAGCACAAATTCTCGAAAAAATATTGACCGATAGTTGGACTTTGCAACCAGAAGACAAAGACATGATTGTCATGTATCATAAATTTGGTTATGAACTAAACGGCAAACAACACCAAATAGATTCTAAAATGGTTTGTATTGGAGATGACCAAACTTATACTGCAATGGCAAAAACAGTAGGATTGCCAGTAGCTATGGCGACTTTACAAATCTTAAACGGAAAAATAACAACTCCTGGCGTTCAGTTGCCTATAAAAGAGGAAGTATATTTACCAATTCTAAAAGAATTAGAAGAATTTGGTATCCATTTCAAAGAAACCGAAATGCCTTATGTGGGTTACAATCCCGATAAGGTTAGAAATTAAACAAATATTTGCAACTTGTTTTTTTAACAGAAATTCCACTTATTTACACAAACTAATTCGTGTAAATAAGTGGAATTTCTGTTTGCAATATAGTTTGTGTTTGAAACTAAATCTCTATTTTTGATTTAAATTTATAACTCATGAAGATAAATCAGCTACAAATAGAAATAGATGGCATCGATAAAGAGATTCTTCGTTTCCTGATGGAAGATGCACGAAAACCAATACTTCAAATTGCTAATAAAATAGGAATTTCTGGTGCAGCCATTCACCAACGATTGCGAAAACTAGAAGATGCAAATGTGATTTCTGGGTCAAGACTAATCGTAAACACAAAAGTTTTGGGTTACAATACCATGGCTTTTGTCGGCGTTTATTTAGACAAAGCATCAAGTAATTCCGAAGCTGTAAAAGAATTAAAAAAAATTCCCGAAGTATTAGAATGTCATTATACGACAGGAAACTGGAGTATTCTTATCAAAATTATTTGCCGTGACAATGAGCATTTAATGAACTTGCTGAACAAAAAAATACAACCTATTGATGGTGTTTCGAGAACAGAAACATTTATTTCTTTAGACCAACAAATAGAAAGACAAATTCAGTTGTAAATCAATTACAAATTACGAATTAAAAATCACGACTAAAGAAAATTAATCTAAGTTTTAATTCCTAGCACGATGTCTTTCATCTATTATCTATATTCTTAATTTTAGTATAAATCCTTATCTTTGCTTCAAACAAAACCAAATGACTATTTCATCATCTAAAAAAATATACTTTGCCAGCGACCAACATTTAGGCGCGCCAACTGCCGAAGCTAGTTTTCCTCGAGAGCAAAAATTTGTTGCTTGGCTCGACGAAGTAAAGCAAGATGCCGAAGCTATATTTTTGTTAGGGGATTTATTCGATTTTTGGTTCGAATACAAAACGGTTGTTCCACGAGGTTTTGTTCGTGTTTTGGGAAAATTAGCCGAGATTCGTGACAGCGGAATCCCAATTTATTTCTTCGTAGGAAACCATGATTTATGGATGGGAGATTATTTCGAAAAAGAACTCAATATCCCTGTTTATCATACGACTAAAGAATTTACTTTCAATAATAAAACATTTCTTATTGGACACGGAGATGGTTTGGGCCCTGGCGACAAAGGCTACAAGCGCATGAAAAAAGTTTTTACTAATTCATTTTCAAAATGGATTTTTAGATGGTTGCACCCAGATATTGGTGTAAAACTAGCACAATATTTATCAGTAAAAAACAAATTAATTTCAGGCGACGAAGATGTTCGCTTTCTTGGAGAAGAAAATGAATGGTTGGTGCAATATGCTAAATACAAACTACAAACCAAACACTATGATTTCTTTGTTTTTGGTCACCGTCATTTACCTATGGAAATTCAAGTGGGTGAAAATTCAAAATACATTAATCTAGGCGACTGGATTGGCTATTTTACTTATGGTGTTTTCGACGGAAATACTTTCGAACTTAAGAAATATTAAAAGAAATTTGTGTAATCTGTCTTTAAAAACTAATTTTGCACCGTCTCAAAGGGGTGCTCTAAATAACGAGCTGAGATTATACCCAAAGAACCTGGGCAAGTAATGTTGCCAAGGGAATAATGACAAAAAGATAATGTGCACGTTATCCGAGTCATTGAAACATCAATTTATTAATTTAAAAAAAGAATAATTCCCCCTTTTATTCGTAAAATCTTTACGGATGAAAAATTTATTTAATTACAAAAGCTTTTTGCTTTCAATCGCTCTTCTTGGTTCTTACCTTTCTTATTCACAAGAAGCAGACACTACAAAAACCAAAAATCTGGAAGAAGTCATGGTACAGGCGATTCGTGCGAACGAAAAAACACCAGTTACTTTCACCAATTTTACCAAAAAGGAAATTGCCAAAAGAAACTTAGGACAAGACATTCCTACTTTAATGAACTATTTGCCATCGGTTGTGACAACTACTGATGCTGGAAATGGCGTAGGCTACTCCGGAATTCGCGTTCGTGGTAGCGATGCCACTCGTGTCAACGTAACCATCAATGGGATTCCATACAATGATTCTGAAAGTCACGGAACCTATTGGGTAAACATGCCAGATTTTGCTTCTTCGGCAGAAAATATTCAATTGCAACGTGGTGTTGGAACCTCAACTAATGGAGCCGGTGCTTTTGGAGCCAGTTTAAATGTATTAACCGAAGGAACAAACAAAATTGCTGGAGGAGAAATTTCAAACTCATTTGGAAGTTTCAACACTCACAAACACACCGTAAAATTCAACACAGGTTTGATGAATGATCATTTTGAAATTTCAGGAAGATTGTCAAAAATAAAATCTGACGGTTATGTAGACAGAGCCAAATCTAATTTAAATTCTTATTTTTTACAAGGTTCATACACAGGTAAAACTACACAAATTAAAGCCTTGGTTTTTGGAGGGAAAGAAGTGACTTACCAAGCTTGGTATGGTGTTGATAAAGAAACTTTAGAAAGCGATCGAACTTTTAATGCTGCAGGAATGTATACTGACGCTGATGGCAATACTCAGTTTTATGAAAATCAGGTAGACAATTACAACCAAGATCATTATCAATTGCATTGGAATGAAAAAATATCTGACAAATTCAACACTAATTTGGCTTTTCATTATACCAAAGGAAAAGGATATTATGAAGAATTTCAGGAAAAGGCAACGTTTGCAGATTATAATTTAAACGATGTTACTATAGATGCAACGACCATCACCGAAAGTAACTTAGTGACTCGAAAATGGTTGAATAATGATTTTTACGGACTGACTTTCTCTGGGAATTATAAAACCGAAAAACTAGATGTTATTCTTGGTGGTGGCGCTAACAAATACGAAGGTTTGCATTACGGACAAGTTATTTGGGGGCAATATGCTTCAAATTCTACCAATTTTTCTCACTATTATGATGATTATGGTATTAAAACCGATGCCAATGTTTTTGCTAAAGTCAATTATCAAATCACCGAAAAACTAAATATTTACGGAGATTTACAACTAAGAAATGTCAATTATAAAGCCAATGGTGTTCAGGCAGATTTTGTAAACGAAACTTTCAATTTTTTCAATCCGAAAGCCGGAGTAACGTATAGTTTGAATCAAAATTCGAATTTTTATGCGTCTTATGCTCGAGCCAATCGTGAGCCTAATAGAACCGATTACAAAAATGGCAATCCAAGACCTGAAAAATTAGATGATTATGAATTGGGTTGGCGTTTCGTAACTCCAAAAACCCAACTAAACATTAATGGTTATTATATGTTTTACAAAGACCAACTGGTTTTAACTGGAGCTTTAGACGAAGTAGGAAGTCCAATCAGAAAAAATAGCGGTAACAGTTATAGATTGGGAGTTGAGTTGAATGCTAAATTTCAAATTAACGAAAAATGGACAGTCGCTCCGAATTTCTCATTAAGTGACAATAAAAACATCGATTACATCAATGATGAAGGTGGAAACTTAACAAATTTAGGGAAAACAACCATTGCTTTTTCTCCAAAAATAGTCGCTGGAAATATATTGACGTTTTCTCCATTAAAACCTTTGCAAATTGGACTATTATCAAAATTTGTCGACAAACAATTCTTATCAAATATTGAAGATTCGAACGCAACCTTAAAAGATTATTTCATACAAGATTTACTTATTGATTATGAATTTAAACCGACTAAGATTTTTAAATCAATTCATTTAAATCTTTTGGCTAATAACATTCTTAATGTAAATTATGTCTCAAACGCCGCTGATTATGGTGGAGGATATATTTATTATTATCCACAAGCTGGAGCAAATGTTTTAGCAGGTTTGACGCTGAAGTTTTAGAGTTAAAATTAAAATTAAAAAAATCCATCAAGAGACAATCTTGATGGATTTTTTATTTAACAACATCTCGTGGCTTGCAGAAGTTGGGGATTTGGTTAGCCTAAACTTTCGATTAAGCACTGAAAATCAAAAGTACAAAACAAACTTTAAATTAAGTCCTAAAACCCCAATTTCTTAAAACCGCTGTTGTATGCAGGCTTTTATAACTTTTCTATTTTATCGCTATATTCTCTTTTAAGTTCGGATAATTCTTCTTCCCTTAAAAAATAATCATTTAACCATTTAAGTTGCCGAACAATTTCATCTTTTACGTATTGTTCACTTTTTTTATTTTCAAAAATTTTAAACGCATCTTCAACAATTATTTTTATTACATTTAATTTGAGTTCAATATCAATTTTTTTTGAAGATATGCTTCTAGCAATCATAAAAAAATCATCGATATGATCGTTATACAAATTCTTCTTATTGTTTAATTTTGTTAGTAAATATGAAAAATCGTATAATGTACTTAAACCATATTTTTTCTTTTGTATTATCCATTCTTCTATTTGATGATGTTGATAAAACTCAATACCTCTATAAATTTCATTATTGATTGCTAAATCAGTAATTCTTCTTGCTCGATATGAATATTCTTGAAAAATTTCATTTTCTTGATATTCAGTCAATGTTTTTGAATTTGTTATTGTGTCAAATAAATTATTTAATTGCCAACAGAAATTTGAATAAACATTTTTATTTTTATTTTCTATTGCAATTTGTAATGGTTTAAATAAGATATCTGGTAATTCTGTTTTTAAATAAAACCAATAATTTTTAGGAATGGTCATTTCATAATTTCGTTCTTTTTTTAAGTTTTGCATATTATAATCCATTGTTGGAACTTCTTCATCAGAATAATTCATAGATTTTATATGTTCTTGTATTACAGAAATAACTTTATTCAGCAAGTATGATTGTTGATTGTAAAAATTATTGTTTTCAATTAATAATCTATATAAATCAATTATTGTTTCATCTATTGGATTATTTCGAAGTATTCGAATTTCGTTATTAGCTAAATGCAGATGAGTTCTTAAAAGATTATTCAAAAGTACACTTACTGTAATTTCATCAATTTCTTCAACAGATACTTTTTTAAAATGCCTGCAAATAAAATTATAAGCATATAAATTCTTAAAAATTACTTTTTTTTCTGTTTCTTTATTTAACGGAATTATTAGTTTTTCATATAAATCATTTAGTATTGTTTGTGGCAAACCCCAATCATTTTCTTTTATTGCCGAAACACCAATATCTTTTAGTTGAATTAGCTTATTCTTTTCAAGATTTTCAATCAAATTTACATCATTCTCATTATTTGGGTCGTATAAGTTGCTAATATCAATTTCTGTTACTTTTTTAATTAATTCTTTTATTGTGTCATAAGAACTAGAATGCTTAATGCATAAAATAATTAAAGGAAATTGTATAAAAAGATTACCAAAAGTGATAAAGCTCGAAAAATACAATAAAGTGATAATTGTATTAATATTTGCAATTTGAATTGTAAAAACTGATAAACTTATAAATATAAGAGAACCACAAAAAAGACTGAATGTAAGTTTAATCCAAGTATTGTCTAAAATGAAATCAAATGAATTTCTCCTAATTTTTTTTGAAAAAGCATTGTAAACAACAAGCAGGATAGTTAAAATAAAACTTGAAAACCCTATAATTATTGAAAACAATCTTAAAATATACGATTCTGCGGATTCAATTTTTTGAAGATGAAAATAATCAGGAATTATTTGTAGAAAAGGAATTTGAACAAATATGAATAATAACATAAAACAGAAAATTAATTTTCCATTATATAATTTTGATATTGTTTGTATGATTTCTTTCATTCGTCATTTTTGGTAAGCTTGTATACAACTTATAGCTTTGTGAGGGTTTATAATTAAACCTTTAATTATAAACCCTCAAATTAGCACCACTAATTTCAACTCTATAAGGTTTTAAAGAATATTGTCCTGTGCCAACTGCAACTCCTCCGGTGTACAAACTGTATTCTTTGCTGTCGCAAGAACATTTTCCGTTAATCCCATTTAGGGTAAGTTGCGTGCAATCACTTGGGTATTGGTTTGGGCAACTGGCTTCGAAAGCGCGATAATCATCGGTACCAACTTTCATCATAATAATTCCTTTTATTCCAGCCCCAGCATTGGTAATTAAAACAGGATTGCTAGGAAAATTAAGGTTGCTATAAGAAGGCAAATTCGTATTTATAACTACTGAAAAAGAGTAATTTGGCAAATACGGATTGTCACTTACAACCTTATCTTTGTGGCAAGATAAAGCAAGAATAGCTATTATTATGAGGAAATATCGTTTCATTTTAAAAATTTTCAACCTATTTTGTTAGAACAAATTTAATTTAATTAACTTTGTAATAGTATGATTGTCATATAAAATTACAAACTGAAATAAAAAATAATATCTTTGCCGAAAGAAATCCCGTCGCGATGGGATTTTTTCTATTTATATATAACGAATAAATTATGAGTACAGTATCTTATTATACAGCCGAAGGATTAAAAAAACTAAAAGACGAGTTAGAACAACTCAAAGCAATTGAACGCCCAAAAGCGTCGGCAGATATTGCAGAAGCAAGAGATAAAGGTGATTTATCTGAAAATGCCGAATACGATGCTGCAAAAGAAGCACAAGGTCTTTTAGAGTTGAAAATTAAGAAAATGGAAGAAGTATATTCTAACGCTCGTTTAATCGACGAATCTCAGTTAGATGTTTCAAAAGCCTTGGTTTTATCGCATGTGAAGATTAAAAACCAATCTAACGGAATGGAAATGTCTTACCATTTAGTTGCCGAAAGTGAAGCAGATTTGAAGACAGGGAAAATATCAGTAACTTCTCCTATCGGGAAAGGATTACTAGGAAAATCTGTTGGAGAAATTGCCGAAATTACCGTTCCTAACGGAACTCTTAAATTTGAAGTTCTAGAAATTACAAGAGATTAATTTTTTAAGTTTAACTGTTTAATTGGCTAACCGATTAAACGAATAACCGATTAAACAATGTCAATATTTACCAAAATAGTAAACGGAGAAATCCCTTGTTACAAAATTGCCGAAGATGACAATTTTTTAGCATTTCTCGACGTAAATCCGAATGCAAAAGGACACACTTTGTGTATTCCGAAGCAAGAAATAAACAAGATTTTCGATATAAACGATGATTTGTATTTGGGATTGATGGCTTTCGCCAAAAAAATCGCAGTTGCCTTAGAAAAATCGGTTCCGTGCAAACGAATTGGCATGGCGGTTATAGGACTAGAAGTTCCTCACGCTCACGTGCATCTTATTCCGCTTAACGAAATGGACGAAATGCGTTTTCAGAATAAAGTAAGTCTAACACAAGAAGAATTTTTAGCTTTGGTTAAAGTAATTCAAGGAAATTTATAAATTTTATTTACATCAAACCATCGGTTATTACTGATGGTTTTTTAATTTAATAACCACAATACCATGAAAAAAATACTGATTTTAATACTATTCACAATGAGTTTAAACGTTGTTGCGCAAAATACAATGTCACCAGAATTATTATGGAAACTAGGACGAGTTACTGCTTTAGGAATTTCTAAAGATGGAAAAAACGTAGTTTATAAAGTTTCGACACCATCAATAGAAGAAAATAAGTCGGACTCGAAATTTTATACCATTCCAGTAATTGGAGGAAAAGCGACAGAAGTAAAAGACACCAAAGACTTATTAATTGACAAAAACATTTCTCCTGACGGAAAATATATCGTTTACAACGAAGAAGTAAAAGTTGATAAAGTTCACGGAAAAGATTATTATCCAGAATTAGATAAATCGAACGTTCAAATATACAACGGTTTAGATTATCGTCATTGGGATACTTGGAACGAAGGAAAATTTAACCATGTTTTTTATAAAGAAAACAAAGAAGGTTCGGTTGGAATAGATATTCTGAAAGACGAAAATTTCGATTCACCTCAAAAACCATTTGGTGGCGACGAAGATTATATTTGGTCGCCAGACAGCAAAAGTATTTTGTATGTATGCAAAAAAGAAGCGGGAACAAAATATGCTATTTCGACCAACACGAATATTTACGAATACAATCTTGAAACCCAAAAAACCATCAATAGAACCGAAGCCAATTTAGGTTACGATACCAATCCGGTTTTTTCACCACAAGGAAATTTAACGTATTTGCAAATGAAACGCGATGGTTATGAAGCCGATAAAAACGATATTATTGTCGATTTCAAAGGCATAAAAATGAATCTAACCGCAAATTGGGATAACTCAGTTGCTAGTTTTTCTTGGAGTAAAGACGGTAAAAAAGTATATTTCCTTGCAGCAACAGACGGAACACAACAATTATTTGAAGTTAATTTTCCAGGACTAACAAGAATTGCTGTTACGGTAACTCAACTTACTTTTGGTGATTTTGATGTGCATGATATTGTAGACATTACTGCCGATAATGCGATTGTTACAAGAACAGATATGAATCATGCATTAGAAATTTATTCATACAATTTGAAGAAAAAAACATGGTTGCAACTCACGAAAGTAAACAATGATGCTTACGCTAAATTAAATTTACCAAAGTATGAAAGACGTTATGTAACCACAACCGATGGCAAAAAAATGTTAGTTTGGGTTATTCTTCCACCTAATTTTGATGCAACTAAGAAATATCCAACCTTATTATATTGTCAAGGCGGGCCACAAAGTCCGTTGACACAATTTTATTCTTTCCGTTGGAATTTCTCACTTATGGCATCGCAAGGATATGTCGTAGTAGCGCCAAACAGAAGAGGAATGTATGGTCACGGACAAGCTTGGAACGAGCAAATTTCTGGCGATTGGGGCGGACAAGTCATGCAAGATTACCTATCAGCAATAGATGATGTTTCTAAAGAAAATTATGTAGACAAATCTCGTTTGGGTTGTGTTGGTGCTAGTTATGGCGGATATTCGGTATTTTATTTAGCAGGAATTCACAACAACAGGTTTAAAAGTTTTATTGCCCACGATGGTGTTTTCAATACCCAAAGTATGTTTGGTACAACGGAAGAAGTTTTCTTTAACAACTGGGATTTTGGTGGTGCTTATTGGGAAAAAGACAATAAAATTGCACAACAAACCTATACTAAATTCAATCCTATAAATTATGTAGAAAAATGGAATACACCAATTCTAATTATACAAGGCGGAAATGATTTTAGAGTACCGATCGGGCAAGGGCAAGAAGCATTTCAGGCAGCACAATTGCTAGGAATAAAAAGCAGATTTTTGTATTTCCCAGAAGAAAATCATTGGGTTTTGAAGCCACAAAATGCACAGGTTTGGCAAAAAGAATTTTACAAATGGTTGAAAGAAACGTTGTAATATCAAAAACCTTCAATTAAAGTTGAAGGTTTTTTTATTTCTTAATTAAAACCTAAATTGTTGTTAAATTAAAAAATAAGAAAGAACATTTTTTAATTTTACCAATCTTTAAAAAACAATAAAACTATGAATACAATTAAATCAATAGTTATAGCGACTTCATTAATAGTTAGTGCTTCAAGTTTTGCACAAGACAATTTAGTGAATTCATTAAAAATTAATGCAAGCGAAAAAAGCAAAGAAGCATTCAAATTTACTGATGTAATTAATCTAGAAAATACTTCTGTAAAAACACAAGGTTCATCAGGAACTTGTTGGAGTTATTCAGCAAACTCATTTTTAGAGTCAGAAATGATTCGAATGGGGAAGAAACCGGTAGAATTATCTCAAATTTTCTCAGCGCGTAATGCGTATGTAGAAAAAGGAAGAAATTATGTTCGTATGCATGGCGCTGTTACACTTGGTGATGGTGGTGCATTTCATGATGTGATGAATATGTATCGTAAGTACGGTGCGGTTCCACAATCGGTTTATACAGGTTTAAATTACGGAACCGAAAAAAATAAATTTGGCGAAATGGCAGCTTTAGGCGAAGCTTTACTTGCTGCGGTTGTAAAAAATCCTAACGGAGAGTTGACGCCAAACTGGGAAAAAGCGTATGCAGCAGTTATCGATTCTTATCTAGGAACTGTGCCAAAAACTTTCGATTATAACGGAAAAAAATACACACCTGAAACTTTTGCAAAAGAAGTTGTAGGTATAAATGCTGATGATTATATCGAAATTTCTTCTTTACAAGAATATCCTTATTATTCGAAATTTGTATTGATGGTTCCAGACAACTGGTCATTTGATCAAGTATATAATGTTCAGATTAATGAATTGACAGATATTACAGATAATGCTTTAAAAAATGGTTATACCGTTGCTTGGGCTGGCGATGTTAGCGAAAAAACATTCAGCTGGAAAAATGGTGTTGCTTTTGTTTCTGAAAAGAAAGTTGAAGATATGACTGCCGAAGAAAAAGCGGATTTGTTTAATGGTCCAAAGAAAGAACCTGTTGTTACCGAAGAAATGCGTCAAAAAGGTTTTGATAATTACAACACAACTGACGACCATGGTATGCATATTGTGGGTTTAACAAAAGATCAAACAGGTAAAGAATATTATATTGTTAAGAATTCTTGGGGAACTACAAACGATTACAAAGGATATTTGTATATGAGTAAAGAGTTTGTAAAATACAAAACTACGGCTCTTATGGTTCACAAAAAATCGATTTCTGCAGATATGGCTAAGAAGTTGAAAGTATAATTTTAATAGAATTATTTATAAAAAAAGGGAGTGTTCAAATTTGAACACTCCCTTTTTTTATTGACAGAAAGCAGAATCAAAATCATGTGGTTTTAACATCTTTTGTGCTTTGATTTTAATTGAATAAAACAGGTAGTTTGTCATTCTGACGAAGGAAGAATCTCATCAATACTATCATTATGAGATTCTTCCTTCGTCAGAATGACAATATTATTCATAAATATTCTGGTGTTTTTAAAGTTTAAATGGTATAAGATAAATTATTTTATTTGTGAAGAGCTCAAAAAAAAGTCCCGAATTTCTTCGAGACTTTCCTTTTTAGTATTTAGTAAAATGATTATTTTTTAATAATCATAAACTCAGAACGTCTATTTTTTTGGTGTTCTTCTTCAGTACATTTATCACATGCTACTTTTGGTTCAGATTCTCCAAAACCTTCTCCCGAAATTCTTGCTGCTGCAATTCCTTTCGAAATTACATATTGCACAGTCGATTTTGCTCTACGTTGAGACAAAATCATATTGTATTTGTCATCACCGCGTGAATCTGTGTGCGATTTAGCAAAGATTACCATTTCTGGATACTGATTCATCACTGCGACTAATTTATCTAATTCAGTTGCACCATCTCGTGTAATATTACTTCTGTTAAACTCGAAGTTAATCTCGTTTAGTATAACTTCAGTTTCGGTAACAATAGCTTCAATAGGACTTAAATCTGTGTTTAAAGCAACTTCTCCTCCTTTAGATTTATCCATAGGGAAAACATCGCTTGTGTAACCAGATTTATCTACATTAAGAAAATAGGCTTTGTCACATTCTAGGCGAAAATTAGCATTTCCCATATCGTCTGAAACGGCATTTCCAACAACATTTTTATTTTCATCCACAACAGTGATGTTTGTATTTGCTAAAACCAAACCTGTTTTTTTGTCATGAACTGTAGCGATTAGATTTACATTACAAACGGGTATTGCAAGATAAATATCATCATCTCCTTGTCCGCCATCTCTATTACTAGATAAAAATGCGGTTTTTTGTTCTTGATTGAATGTAAATCCGAAATCATCTTTTTCGCTATTTACAGGTTTTCCAAGATTTATTGCTTCGTTATTTTTAGTTGTATCGAAAGCAAAAACGTCAAGTCCACCTAATCCTTTTTTTCCGTTAGATGCAAAATATAAGGTGTTATTATCTGCTATAAATGCTGACATTTCATTTCCTTCGGTATTTACTTTGTCGCCTAAATTTTCTGGTTTACCAAAACTTCCGTCTCCGTTTACAGCTACTTTCCAAACATCGGTTTTTCCTAATGTTCCTGGCATATCGGAAGTAAAATATAACGTTTTTCCGTCTTTACTTAACGAAGGACTACTCGTGTTGTATTCTTTCGAATTAAATGAAACAGCAGAAATGTTTGTCCATTTTTCGTTTTCTTTAGTCGCTTTGAAAATGTTCATTTTACCCATTTTCGTTTTTTTATCTTGAGACTTAACGAATTTTTTATCGAAAAAACTCTCACGAGAAAAATACATAGTATTTCCATCGGTACTTATAGTAACAGGGCCTTCATGATATGCAGTATTCAAATCATCAACCAAAACAGATTTACTATTTACTTTTCCGTCTTTGAAATCGGTTTTGTAAACATCTAAAAATGGTTGATCATTCCACTCGTAAGTTTTTCGAGCTGTATTTCTTGCGCTAACAAAATAAATCACATTATCTTTTAGGTAAGGACCAAAATCTGAATACTTAGAATTAAATTCTAATGAATGTACATCAAACATTTTTGTCTTTCCTAATAGTTTAGCCAGATAATTGCCATCTTCATTTATGCTTTGTGCTCTCTTATCATTAGGAGCTAAGCTTGCAAATTTGTTCATTTGCTCTGCCGCTTCATTATATTTTGTATTGGCTTTTAGCATTTGAGCATAACGGAAATAGGTTTCGGCATCTTGCTGTTTTGTTACAGCTTGTGCATACCATTTTTCGGCTTCGATGGAATTAAAAACATTGTAATAACAATCACCTAATTGTTTGAAAACATAAGTATCTGCTTTGCCTTTATCTGTTAACTTTAAATATTCTTTAACGGCATCTACATAGTCATAGTTGCTATAAAGTTTGTCTGCTATTTTTGTGTCTTTATTTTGTGCTTTACCAGTCGTTAAGACTAGAATAAAACTTAAAGCTATATATATTTTTTTCATTTTTTCTTTCGATTATATTAGAAATAACGTGGCGATGTTGATACTTTCTTAGGGAAATTTAAATCAAACAACAAAATTGCTTCGTATGATGATGGCGTAGCAACTTTCAAATCCGAAACAATATGGTCGTAAGCAATACCTGCGCGAATACCATCTGTGATTTTACAATTTACCATGGCTCCAAAGGAATCTTGTAGTCTATAAGTTGCACCGATTTCAAATTTGTCATAAAACATAAAATTTGTTGATACATCTAGTGAAGTTGGTGCGTTTATAGCCGATTTTACCATAAAAAATGGTTTAAACTTTACCGTTGGATTCAAATCGAAAACATAACCTCCTGTTAAAAAATAATGCTGAATCTCCGAGCCGTATTGTCTTCCATCATAATCTAGATGTACAGATTTTAACATATTAGGAACTGAAAAAGCCAAATAATATTTGTTTGTATAATAAAATAATCCTGCGCCAATATTTAGATTAGATGTTGATGTGTTTGCGGCAAAAGAACCATCAGTTGGCACTGGCAAAGTACTACGAAAGCTATTATCTACTTTTAACATCGAAACTCCAGCTTTCATCCCCATTGCTAATTTGTGTTCTCCACCCAAATTTAACGTATATGAGAAATCTCCATAAATGTTGGTTTCATCAACAGGTCCAATCCTGTCAGAAATTATAGAAAGTCCAGCTCCTACATTTTTACCCACTGGTGAATGTCCTGTAGCGGTAAACGTGGTTGGTGAATCTTCTATTTCAACCCATTGTTTTCTAAATAGCAATCCTAACGACAAGTTCTCTTTAGATCCTGCATAAGCCGGATTTATAACATTCATATTATACATGTATTGTGTATAATGTGGGTCTTGTTGGGCTTGAGCATCAAAAAAAGCTACTAAAGCAAGAATTGACGTGAAAAATAATTTTTTCATTTTAGTCTGTTTTTTATTTTAATAAACGGTAGACTGCTTTTAAGTAGTCTACCGTTATCTTTTTTATTATTTATTAATGTAAATCCAACCTGTTTTAGTTTCGCCATTATTTTGCTCTATTACATAGTAATAAGTTCCATCTGGTAATTGCTGACCTTTGTCTGATTGTCCGCTCCATTGGTTTGTGTAATTAGCAAAACTGTAAACTTTGGCTCCGTATCTATTAAATATTTCCAATTGTTTTACGTTTAATCCTCTCAAATCGAAAGTGTCGTTATCGCCATCTCCATTTGGTGAAATACCTTTTTGTATTGTACATACTGAAGTTATAACATCAAATACTTGAGTACCTGTACAACCGTCAGGTATTGTAGTGATTGTTACCGTAAATGTTGTTGGAATAGTTGTTGACGGATTGTTTCTAACATATTCAGAAACATTAAATGTATCAGAATTTGTACCAACTACAGTACCTGATGCGTTTTCCCAAATATATGTAACATTACCACTTCCTGGTGTATATGATCCACTTATAGGAGATGCTGTCAAGATATAATTTTGTCCTGCACATTCTCCATTTGTTCCAATAGGAATATTTATAGGGTCTGGAGAAACAGTTATTTGTTGTGTCGATATACAACCTAAATTATTAACAGCTACTGAATAAGTACCATAATTTGTAACATTTATAGTGCTTGTTGTAAGCGAAGTATCTACAATTGAGTTATAACTCCATGTATAAGTTATCGCTGGATCAGTTATTGAAAAGTTATTAGGAACTACTGATAATGCTGCAGTCTCATTAACACATTTAACAATATTTGTTCCAGATAATGTAAAGTTCGGAACTGCATTAACTGTAAATGCTAATGATAAAGGTATAACATTAGTACAGCCATTAAGCGTTATTGTTACAGCATATGTTCCTGTTACAGTTACCGGAACAGTGTTAGTCGTTCCTGCAATAGGGTTTCCTCCTAATGTCCAAGAATATGTTGCTCCAGTAGTGTAATTTGTTGGTGTTACAATTATAGTTGCTGTGCCATCACTACAAATTGTATCATCTGCATCAGATGAAGCTATTGTTGCTGTAGGATTTACATTAATTGTAATACTTGCTGTTTCAAATACATTTGGACATCCATTTGCAGCTGCAATTGTATTTGTTACAATATAGGTACCTGAAGTACTTGCCGCTAAATCTACCTCACCAGTAACTCCATTTATAACAAGACCTGTAGTAGAAGTAAAAGCTCCTGCAACACCACCACCTGTAAAAGTTGGAGATGCAGTTCCTGCATTTTGGCAATACGGAGAACCAGCATAGCTAAATGTTGCAATTGGTAGTGTTGTAATTGTAATTGTATTTGAAGAAATAACATCTGCACAACCTCCAGAAGCAAGAATTGTATTTGTAACCGTATAAGTTCCTGGTGTACTTGTTGCTAAATCTACAACTCCAGTCGTAGAATTAATCACTAAACCTGTTGTTGAAGTAAAAGCTCCTGCAACACCACCACCTGTAAAAGTTGGAGATGCAGTTCCTCCATTTTGACAATATGGTAACAAACCATAATTGAAGGTTGCAATTGGTAATCTTGTAATAGTTACTGGTGTTGTAGTCAAAAATGTTGGACAACCAGCAACTGTTGCAATAGCATAGTTTACGATATAATTGCCAGGTGTACTAGTACTTGGGTTAATCGCTCCTGTTGTAGTATTAATAGTTAAACCTGCAGGGACAGCATAATAATTACCGCCGACTGTACCTGTTTGTGTTACTGTTTTTATAACAGTATCATTACTACAATATGCTGGTGCACTATAAGAAATAGTAGCATTTGCAGGCGCAGTTATCTTAATAAGCCATGTTGATGTTGATGTTGTACAGTTACCTGCTCCCAAAATCGTATTAGTAACAGTATAAGAACCTAAAGTACTTGCTCCAATATTTATTTCTCCAGTTACAGGATTAATTACTAAACCTGGCGTAGAGCTAAATGTTCCCGCTGTACCACCTGATTGAAGTGTTGGAGAAATATTTGCCCCATCCTGACAGAAAAATGATCCAGGATAACTAAAGTTAGTATAAGGACAGCAAAATGTCGGAATAGGTCCTGTTGTTTGAGTAATTCTTACAAAACCTTTATCTTGAGAAAAGTTTGTAATCATAAGAACATATACTTGTCCTGCTATAGCGCCATTTACGGTAAATGTTTCTGTAACCGCACCAGAAAAACTACAAAAATTTCCTGTAGGAGCCGCATTAGCTGTACTTATTGAAGAACATGCTATTGATGTACTAGCGTAAGGTCCCCAAGCTACAAAATCGACATCTAAACCTGCTCCCGTAAATGTATTATTTCTACTTTGTTCTAGGAAAAACGTATAATTACCATTTGTAGGTATTGTTAAGTAATAAAATGTTGGTGCTGGTGCACTTCCTAAACACCCTACAGTAGTACTAGTTGTAGAGTATGGGCTAACTGGGTTAGGTAATGTAGGAACTCCCACATTATTTGGTATTATAACTGGGGTTATAGCACACAATGGCAAGGCAGTAGGACACGTAATTTGCGTTGTTCCTATACATAAATCAAATTGTATTGTCGAAGCAGTTGTACTAGTAGAATATACTCTTACATAATACGTTTGTCCAATTATCAATCCGTTTGTATTGTTTGATTCTGTAGCTGTTACACATCCTCCAAATTGTGTCAGGGCACCACAACTACCAGTGTATAAAGCATATTGTAATCCTGTAGGATTTGTGGCATAATTTAGTCCTAATAATGAGACGTGGTGTGTGGTTGCTGTAGCGGTAAAATGATACCAAACATCATCATTATCTGCTGTTGCTCCACAAGAATTGGCTTCAGGTGATGCAGTCGCAGCATTAACAGTTCCTGGTACCGTTTGTAAACAATTTGTATTTTGATTTACCGGTGCCAGTATAGACCCTATACATTCATCATTTATAAGTAATGTAGTAAAGCTTCTAGGTCCTCCCCAAAGACTAACCTCAGTAGGAGAACAACTTGCTCTCACATAGTATTCATAACAAGTGCCTGGAAGTAATCCAGTTGTAATATATGGATTCGTCGTTGCAGTAGCCCAGCCAGTAGCTGTTGCTGTTGGTGCTGGTGATCCACAAGGTAAAACCAATACTTGCCATGTTGTGGCTTGACTACCATTAGGATTTAATGGTTGGTTCCAGCCTAATATTGCTGTTGTTTGTGTAATATTAGAAACTGTTAATAATTTTGGTTTAGCACATGGTGGTGGTGGACCACAAGTCACATTAGAAGTCCAACCTGCTCCTTGACCACTACTATCACTTCTAAATCTAAAAGTCAAACAACCATCAGTACTTGATGATGTAAATGGGCCTGGAATTGCAGTTCCCCAATAAGATCCAGCGACTCCGCCAGGTACATTTCCTGCTCCATTTGCACTAGCAATTTGTGGTGCAGCAACGCTATTTCCATCAAAAACATATAATCCGTCCCAATTAGTTTCTGTGTCAAATGATGTAAAGGTCACTGTAACAACATCACCAGGATTACTTGGACATATTGTAATAACCGAATTTTCATTATTTCCATAAATTGCAGTAGGTCCTCCAGTATCGAAGAAACCTCCTCCACAACCAGGGAATGTAGTTGCAGTTTTTACTCCAGACCATGGTCCTGTATCACTTGCAGAACAAACACCTCTTACATAAAAATCATAACATGTACCTGGGTTTAATCCTGTCATAACGAAAGGATTTGTAGGAGCAAGAACCCATCCTGTAGATGCTCCTGTTGGCACTGGAGAACCACAAGGCAATGCAATGCAATTCCATGAAGTTGCAGCTCCAGCATTTGTCCACCCTACAGTAACGGTAGATGATGTAATTGCTGTAGTTGTTAATGTTGTTGGCGCTAAACACGTAGGTAGTGTTGTAAATGTTTTAACTATCGACCAGTTACTATTACTTGCGCCACAAACTGCTCTTACATAAAAATCATAAGTTGTATTTTGTGTAAGTAAAGTAACAGCAAGAGGATTTGTTGTCACTCCTGGATATGTAGGTGTTGATGCTGCTGTAGGCGCTGGAGAACCTGTAGGAACTAAATAAACATCCCAAAGCGTTGATCCATTTGGTGTCCAACCTAAATTTGCAGTTGTTGTAGTAATGGCTGTGTTTGTTAGATTTGTTGGGTCTAAACACGCTGCCTGACTACAATTAAATGAAGTTGCATATAACTGCCCTAAAGACAATACTGTTGTCGGTTTTGTATATATCGTTTGTGAAAAAGGAGCGTTATTAATGATTGAAATATTAACCCTAGTAGGAACTGTACCCACTACTGTCCAAACTAATTCGAAAGGATAATTTTGACATAATGTAACTGGTACATTTAATGAAGTTCCTGTTGTAAATTGAGGTCCTAAGGTTTTTATAACATAACCATTTTGTCTAACTTCCATTTGTGCACCTGACCATTGCGCAGTTGTTGATGCTAATCTAAATGTATAAGTACACTGATCTACAACTTCACAAATATTAGTGTTAAATAGGTAAGGTCCAGCCCATGGGCTAAATATACCTGCTCCGCAATCTGATCTTACCCAGTATTGATAAGCAGTTCCTATTGTGAGTCCTGTATTAACAAGGAAGTTTGTGTTTGTATTGGCTGTAACACCAGCTCCTGTAGGAATTGAACCTCCAGCTGGTTGTACTGCTACTTGCCAAGATGATGCGCCAGTAGGATTAGTCCAAGATAAACTTGCGGTAGTCGTTCCTATATTTGTAGTAGGTAATCCCGCAGGAGGCGTACACGTTACTGGTTGAATGACTAATGTGTACGGTGTAGATTGCGTCGTAGCATTTGTTGAAATAACAAAAACATAAGTTTGACCTGCAACAACCGCTAAACTAGGGATAACCCTAGGTGTATTAGTAGTGGCGGCAACACCTGCTAAACAAGCCACGCCAACATTTGCACAACCATTATAAACAAAAATAGCAGAGTTAGTGTTTGTTGGGGTCATTGTTACACTTATATTCTCTGTCGTTGTAGCTGTATAAGAATAAAACACCTCATAACCCTGAAGATAATTCGTTGCTCCACCTGCACATCCACCACCTTGCGGTACATCTACCTCATCACCATATAAAATAGTATCACTAGAGTGACTATATGTTGAGCTACCTATTACAATAGGTGATACACAGATTGATCCTAAAGGTTTTGTAGAAAAAAGTAGCGACATCCAAGCGCTATTAACTCCTCCTGCACAAAGAGAACGAACGTAAAAAATATAATCAGTTCCTGGTGCAAGTCCTGTTGCAGGATAAGTTGGCGTTCCAGAAACTATTACTCCAGCTCCTGTTGGTGTTGAAGCAACTGGAAGAACTTCTATTTCCCATTGTGTTGCGCTTCCAACATTTGTCCAATTTAAAGTTGCGGAAACTGAAGCTAAATTAGTTACATTTAAAGCTGTTGGGTTTAAACATTGCTCAACAACTTTAACATCATCTATTAACCATCTGTCACCAGTAGTTGGACCTGCTGGTTGTGTATTAACCTTAACAAATGCGATATATAATTGTGTGCCTGCTGGGTAAGCAGCCAAACTAACTATTTTTTCTTCATAAGTAAGCGGGTTTACTGTATTAAGTGTTAAATCAGTCCAAGTTTGTACCGTTGTATATGCCGCTTGGTTGGTTTGACTCGCATTTGTAGAAACTCTAATTTCGTAAGTAGTACCATTGTCAGGTATAATTGTTTGTCTGGTAAAAAAGCGTAATTGCGAATTGACCGTCACCGTAATTTGAGGAGACACTAGCCAATCTTCTGACGTGTTTCCTGCTAATATGTTTTCACGATCAACAATTGCGGCTTTCAGGCCAGAATTGACCCTTGTTAGGTCGGTTGTTTCGGCCCAGCCAACTGCTGTTCCTACCCCATTATCTAAAACTATCCAGTTACCTGGTGTTGTAGGTGGAAATGTAGCTCCTTCAAATCCTTCATTTATTTGGGAAAATCCCAAAAAAGGAAGAATCATCATGAAAAATGCTAAAATAATTTTTTTCATAGTTATTAATATTTTCGGTTAATTGGTTTATTCAATCTCCAAATATAAAAAAAATTAATAATTTAATAACAAAAATTAACAAAATACAACTTTTAGATAATAAAAATGTATTTTTCATTCCATTAATAACTATTTTTTTAGTTTCAAAATGAGTAGATTTGTACTTTATTATAATTATGTTAGAAAAAGAAATTATAAATTTTGAGAAAACTATCATTGTTGGTATCGTAACTCAAAATCAAAGCGAAGAAAAACTAAAAGAATATCTAGACGAATTAGAGTTTTTAACTTTTACCGCTGGCGGGGAAGTTGTGAAACGTTTTTCTCAGAAAATGGAACGCCCAAATCCCAAAACTTTTTTAGGAACTGGAAAAATAGAAGAAATTAATCTTTATGTAATTGAAAATGGTATTTCGACTATTGTTTTTGACGATGAATTATCGCCTTCTCAGCAAAAAAATATTTCCAAAATTATCGATTGCAAAATCCTAGACAGAACACACCTTATTTTGGATATTTTTGCCCAAAGAGCCGAAACTTCTTACGCAAGAACCCAAGTAGAATTAGCGCAATGCATCTATTTATTGCCAAGACTTTCCGGAATGTGGACACACCTAGAACGTCAAAAAGGTGGTATAGGAATGCGTGGTCCTGGAGAAACCGAGATTGAAACCGACCGACGAATTGTGCGTGACAGAATCGCTTTACTTAAAGAAAAGATAAAAACGATCGACAAACAACAATCGATACAAAGAGGAAATCGTGGCGCGATGGTTCGTGTGGCTTTAGTTGGTTATACCAATGTTGGAAAATCGACCTTAATGAATGCCGTAGGAAAAAGTGATGTTTTTGTTGAAAACAAGCTTTTTGCAACGCTTGACACAACGGTAAGAAAAGTAGTGATTAAAAATCTGCCTTTTTTACTTTCGGATACCGTAGGTTTTATTAGAAAATTGCCAACACAACTGGTAGATTCTTTCAAAAGCACGCTCGACGAAGTTCGTGAAGCGGATCTGTTATTACACGTGGTCGATATTTCTCATCAAGATTTTGAAGACCATATTGAAGCGGTAAATAAAATTTTATTAGATATAAAAAGTGCCGACAAGCCGACTATCATGGTTTTTAATAAAATAGATGCTTATACACACCTCACGATTGATGCGGATGATTTAATGACCGAAAGAACCAGTAAACATTACACACTTCAAGAATGGAAAAACACTTGGATGAATAAAGTAGGTGAAAAAAACGCCCTATTTATATCGGCAACAAACAAAGAAAATTTCGAGGAATTTCGTAAAAAAGTCTACGAAACCGTTCGGGAAATACACATTACCAGATTTCCTTATAATAAGTTTTTGTATCCGGATTATGAAGACGCTATAGATAAAGAGGAAGAAGAGGATTAGATAGGTTTTCAAACACGAATTACACGAATCTCTAAGTTGGGAGCAAGGCGCGAACGCCTCCCTCCCAATGGGCGCGCCCTCCTCCCAACACGCGCTTTCGCGCAATTGGGAACAGCGCAAAGCGCGCGCCCATTAGTGGCAAGCTAAAAACGAAATACTGCTTATATGAAATTTTTGAAATCTATTTTTTGGAGAAAAACTAAAGACAGAATTATACTTTCAGACTCATTTTCTTTATCTGTTGTAGAAGTGATTGAGGAAATAGACAATATAGACTCAGAAATCAGTGATGATCTATTTTATGAGATAATTTCTAAAAAAAATATAACTCAATTTGAAGCAAACGAAATTTATATTTTTTTACCGATAGCTTTTGCTCAACTTTGGGTATCAAAAGCAAATTGGCATGAAGAATACAATGAAATACTTCCAAACAAAAAAGAAGTGTCGAAAAGATACGATGAAACTGAATCCTTTCAAATAATAATTCAAATAGTTAAAGATTATTTTGAAAATAAACCTTCAAGAAATACTATAATTCAAATTGGTGGAAGAAGTGCGGAAATTAATGCGATGAATAAGTTGATACTAGAAGGCGGAAAAGTTGAAGATGTTAAAATGACAAAGACAACAATAATAAGATAGCCTGCCACTAACACACGCTACAAGCAATTTGGGTATTTGGCTTAATTTGAAATTGGTTTTGTATTTGGAAGATTAGGCAAATCCGAATAATGGGCTTAATTTAGTCCCAAACTGCTTGTAGCGCCAGAACGTTAATAAATAAAAAATCCGTGTTAATTTGTATTTTCTGTAATTTTACATTCCACTTCTAATTGCTTCAACAGGGTCTAATTTCGATGCCATATAAGCAGGAATTATTCCGGCAATAATACCTATAAGAACTGATATTCCGGTCCCAATAATAATATTCATAAAACCCAACGCAAATTCAAAATCAAGTGCGTGTGTTAATAAAAGAGATATTATCCAAACTAGAAAAATACCAATAATTCCACCAAAAAGAGACAGCACAATGGCTTCAAATAAAAATTGAAGTAAGATGAATCTGTTTTTGGCTCCTAAAGATTTTTGTATTCCTATTAGGTTTGTTCTTTCTTTTACCGAAACAAACATAATGTTTGCAATTCCAAAACCACCTACTAATAACGAAAAGAAAGCTATTGCGATACCAACCAAATCCATCAGACTTATTATTTCATCAATCATATCGGTTAAACCAGAAAGAACATTGACAAAAAAATTGTCTATTTCGCCTATTTTAATTCCTCTGTGATTGCGCAATTTTTGCTTTAATTCTCCTTTAAAAGCTTCAATATCTACACCATCTACAGGTTTAATTAAAATGGCTGGCATAACCATCTCGTTGTTATCACCATATAATCGTCGTAAAAAATTAGACGGAATATAAGCTGTTGTATCGTCTTGTTCGTCAAAAACACTGGCGCCTTTCTTTTTTAAAACGCCAATTACTGTAAATGTCTGACCGTATAATCGTACTTTTTTTCCAATTGGTTCAATCGATTCAAATAAATTTTGAGCAATATCATGCCCCAATATTACTAATGGTGTGCCTGAATTTGATTCGGATTCATTAAAAAAACGACCTTTTTTTAAACTCAATGCCTGAATATCTTCAAGCTCATAGGTTGTCGGAATAACATTAATAGAACTTACCGTTTTTCCTTCGTATTTAATGTTTTCTTGTTTGGTAAACATCTGGAAACACATCGCATCTAAGTCATTCAAAGACTTGCTCAAATATTCGTATTCTTCATAGGTAACATTAGGAAACTGCTCTTTTTTCCAGTCTGGCACTTCAGTTGGTCCAAAAGAATCTTTAAGTAAGTAAATAGAATTTTTATCTAGAGAGCTTAAGTCGTCTTTTATTTTTTTGTCTAACGAGTCGACCGCAGCCAGCACGGCGATAATAGAAAAAATCCCAATAGTAACACCTAATAACGACAGCAAAGTACGCAGTTTGTTATTCCGTAATGCATTAATCGCAAAACTGAAACTTTCTTTAAGCAATCGCATGTATAGTATCATAGGAATATTTGTAATGTAAAATTGATTAATTCTTAGTTAAAAAACCTAACAGAAAATTAATTCTTAACAGGCGTGTTCTTTTTCAGCCACTGATTACACAGATTAGCACAGATTTTTTTCAACTAGATGCAAAATCTTTTTAATCCTTTAAATCTGTGGCAAAAAAAATAAAAAAGCAATGTGTTTTTAGGCTATAGCTAATAGGTGTATAATTTTAAATTTTTGTTACAATCTTATCTCAAAATTAATTACAAAAAAACTACTTTTGCAAAATAAATTACAACAACACAATGAATACTACAAAAACAATCCAATCGGCACTTATTTCGGTGTTTGACAAAGAAGGTCTAGAACCAATTGTTAGAAAATTACACCAACAAAACGTTACTATTTACTCGACTGGAGGAACCGAAGATTTTATAAAAAATCTAGGAATTCCTGTAGTTCCTGTAGAAGACGTAACGTCTTATCCATCAATCCTTGGCGGAAGAGTAAAAACTTTGCATCCAAAAGTTTTTGGAGGAATTTTAAACCGTCAGGACAATGCAACCGATGTGCAACAAATGCAAGAATTTGACATTCCACAAATAGATGTTGTTATTGTCGATTTGTATCCGTTCGAAAAAACAGTTTCATCAGGCGCAAGCGATGCCGATATTATCGAAAAAATCGATATTGGTGGGATTTCACTTATTCGTGCTGCTGCAAAAAACTTCAAAGACACCGTAATTATCCCTTCGGTAAATGAATATGTATTATTTTTAGATATTATTTCAAATAATAACGGACAAACTACGTTACAACAAAGAAAGCAATTTGCAACCAAAGCTTTTAATGTTTCGTCACATTACGATTCGGCGATTTTTAATTATTTTAATACAAATAAAGAAGAAGTTGTTCTGAAAATTAGCGAAACCAAAGCCGACGTTTTACGTTACGGAGAGAATCCGCATCAAAAAGGATTTTTCTTTGGAGATTTCGATAAAATATTTACAAAATTGCATGGTAAAGAATTATCATATAATAATTTACTTGATGTAGATGCAGCCGTAAATTTGATGGGAGAATTTAAAAATGACGAGCCAACATTTGCAATCTTAAAACACAATAACGCTTGCGGAATTGCGACAAGAAAAACAATGAGAGCAGCTTATTTAGACGCATTGGCTGGCGATCCAACATCAGCATTTGGAGGAGTTTTAATTGCTAACGGAAACATCGATTTGGCTACAGCCGAAGAAATAAATAAATTATTCTGCGAAGTAGTTATTGCGCCAAGTTATGACGAAAATGCTATCGATTTATTACAAGAAAAAAAGAATAGAATTATACTGGTTCAAAAAGAATTGAGCTTACCAGAAACTTCAGTTAGAAGTTGTTTGAACGGAATTTTGGTTCAAGATAAAGATTTAATTACCGATGGCGAAGCACATTTAAAAACTGCCACAAAAACAGCACCATCGGCAGCAGAAATTGAAGATTTATTATTTGCATCAAAAATTTGTAAACACACAAAATCGAATACAATCGTTTTGGCAAAAAACAAACAATTGTGTGCTTCTGGAACAGGACAAACCTCGAGAGTCGATGCATTAACTCAAGCAATTCACAAAGCAGTTTCGTTTGAATTTGATTTGAAAGGAGCAGTAATGGCGAGTGATGCTTTCTTCCCTTTTCCAGATTGTGTCGAGATTGCAAAAAATGCAGGAATAGCAGCTGTGATTCAACCTGGCGGATCTATAAAAGACGAATTAAGCATAAATTATTGTAACGAAAATAATGTTGCAATGGTATTTACGGGAATTCGTCATTTTAAACATTAATTTTATTACTTTTGTTCAGTATTTAATATAAATAAATTTAACCCTGACTAAATATGGGATTTTTTGATTTCATGACCGAGGATATTGCGATAGATCTTGGTACCGCAAACACGCTAATTATTCACAACGACAAAGTTGTGATAGATAGCCCGTCAATATTAGCTCGCGACCGCATTTCTGGCAAAATAATTGCTGTAGGTAGGGAAGCAAGTTTGATGCAAGGTAAAACCCATGAAAACATAAAAACCATTCGCCCATTGAAGGACGGAGTTATTGCCGATTTTGATGCTTCGGAGCAAATGATCAAAATGCTTATTAGAAGTATTCCTGCTTTGCAAAAGAAATTATTCACACCAGCTTTGCGTATGGTTATTTGTATTCCTTCTGGGATTACTGAGGTAGAAATGCGTGCGGTAAAAGAATCAGCTGAACGTGTAAACGGAAAAGAAGTGTACTTGATACATGAACCAATGGCAGCAGCAATTGGTATTGGTGTTGATATTATGCAACCTAAAGGAAATATGATTGTCGATATTGGTGGTGGTACTACCGAAATTGCGGTTATAGCGCTTGGTGGAATTGTTTGCGACAAATCAGTTAAAATTGCGGGAGACGTTTTTACAAACGATATTATTTATTACATGCGTACTCAACACAATTTATTTGTGGGTGAAACAACTGCTGAGAAAATAAAAATCGAAATAGGAGCAGCCATCGAAGATTTAGATTCTCCGCCAGAAGACATGTCGGTACAAGGACGTGATTTATTGACAGGGAAACCAAAACAAGTTGAGGTTTCTTCTCGTGAAATTGCAAAAGCGTTAGATAAATCTATTCAACGTATTGAAGATGCTGTAATGGAAACATTATCGCAAACGCCACCAGAATTAGCAGCCGATATCTATAACACAGGAATTTATCTTGCAGGAGGAGGTTCGATGTTAAGAGGATTAGATAAACGTATTTCTCAAAAAACAGATTTACCAGTTTTTATTGCTGAAGATCCATTAAGAGCAGTAGTTCGTGGAACAGGAATGGCACTAAAAAACCTTACAAAATATAGAAGTATTCTTTTAAAATAATAAGTATAAATGCAGCAAATAATTAATTTTGTATTTAAAAACAGCACGCGTTTGCTGTTTTTGCTGCTTTTGATAACTTCATTAACACTCACCATACAATCACATTCCTATCACAGAAGTACCGTTGTAAATTCGACAAATGTACTTACAGGTTCTGTTTTTGAAAAAATGAGCGAAGTAAATACGTATTTTAGCTTAAGAGAACAAAACAATAAATTAGCACAAGAAAATGCTAGTTTGCGCAAAATTCTTTTCAATCAGAAAGACAGTACTACAATTCTAAAGAAAGACAGCTTAAAAGGTTACGATAAGATAGATGTAATTCAGTCTAGAGTAATCAATAATTCATACAGTGTTTCCGAAAATTATTTAACCATAAACAGTGGTGCTCTTCAAGGAATTAAAGAAGACATGGGTGTGGTAAACAGTCAAGGAATTGTAGGAATAGTCGAGAAAGTTTCGCCAAAATATGCCACCATATTAAGTGTTTTGAATGTGAAATCTAAAATCAATGCCAAGGTTAAAAAATCGAACCATTTTGGCTCTTTAATTTGGAATGCAAAAAATGCAGGTTATGTGCAACTAATTGAAATTCCAAGATTAGCATCGGTAAAAAAAGGAGATACCATTGTAACTGGAGGAAACTCGAGAATATTTCCTGAAAATATCCCAGTTGGAATTATCGATAAAGTATATACTGATACCGAAACAAATTATTATACTCTAAACGTGAGATTATTTAACGACATGACCAATCTAAACCATGTGTATATTATCTCAAATAAAGAAAGTGCCGAAATAAAAAAACTAGAAAAAGAAACAATCAAAGCTGATGAATAATGCATTGATACTAAATATCGTTCGTTTTATTTTCCTGCTTGCGGCGCAAATTGTTATTTTCAATAATATCGATTTGTTTGGCTATATAAATCCATATCCATACATTTTATTTATTTTATTATATCCAGTAAACTCTAACCGTGCAGGATTATTAGTAGCCAGTTTCTTGTTGGGTTTAACAGTCGATATGTTTACAAATTCTGGAGGAATTCATGCCGCTTCATGCTTAATATTAGCTTATTTGCGACCAACTTATTTTAAATTTGCTTTCGGTTTAAGTTATGAATATCAAACCATTAAAATTAATGACAGGCTTTCGCCAGAAAGATTTACATTTATATTCATTTCGATACTTACCCATCATTTTATATTGTTCATGTTGGAGTATTTTAAGTTTACTTTTATTTTAGAAGCGTTGCTAAGAACAATTGCTACAGCCATTTTTACATTAATAATAAGTATTATAATTATCTATTTATTTAAGCCAAACAAACGATGAGAAAGCTATTACTTCCAGGGATAGTTATAGTTGCTGGTATTCTTATCATAGCAAGACTCTTTTTTTTGCAAATTATAGATGACACTTTCAAACTAAAATCCGAAAATATTTCGATAAAAATAAAATATGATTATCCAGAGCGAGGTTATATTTATGATAGAAATGGAGAGCTTATGGTTGCCAACCAACCGTCTTATGATATCATGGTGGTGCCAAGAGAAATAAAAAAAATAGACACTGTCGAATTTTGTACTCTTTTGAACATTACCAAAGAAGATTTTGTAAAAAAAATAGAAAAAGCAGTTGTTTACAGTCCCATGTTACCATCGGTATTTTTAGGACAATTAAACAAATTAGAATATGCAGCTTTTCAAGAAAAAGAAAGGAAATTCGAAGGATTTTATATTCAAAAACGTTCCCTACGAGATTATCAACTGAATGCTGGCGCTAATGTTTTTGGGTTTATAACTCAAGCCAATGAAGCAATAGTAGCAAAAAACCCGTATTATAAAAGTGGCGATTTATTAGGAAAACAAGGCGTTGAAGAAACTTATGAAGTAGAACTTCGTGGAACAAAAGGAGTGAAACACATACAGAGAAACCGTTTTAACCAAGAAATAGGACCATACAAAGAAGGGAAATACGATACAATTGCGCTACAAGGAAAAGATATTACACTAACTATTGATGCTGAACTTCAAAAATACGGAGAAGCGTTAATGAAAAATAAACGTGGTGGAATTATAGCAATTGAACCTAGTACTGGCGAAATTTTATGTTTGGTTACTGCTCCGTCATACGATCCAGCGATTTTAGTAGGAAGACAACGTTCTCGAAACTATACAAAACTATACAACGACTCATTAGCAAAACCTTTATACGATAGAAGCTTATTGGCTGAATATCCGCCAGGTTCGCCTTTTAAAATATTGACAGCCCTAGCGGGATTGCAGTCACAAGTTATAGATACATCGAGTTCTTTTGTTTGTAATCGTGGTTTTAGTTATGGTCGAGGGAGATTTATGGGCTGTCACTGTGGTGGAGGTGTTCGCAAACTACACATGGGAATTGCAAAATCATGTAACGCTTACTTTGGGAATACTTACTTACGAACTATTAATAAATATACAAATACAGCAGAAGGTGTTGATGCTTGGAGTGCTCATCTAAAAAGTTTTGGAATGGGTCAGTTTATGGGCTATGACTTACCTACAGGTCGTAGAGGAAAGATTCCAACATCGGAAACCTATAAAAAAATGTATCCAAACGGTGGTTGGAGAGCAACGGCAACTGTATCTAATTCGATAGGACAAGGAGAAGTTTTAATGACGCCAATTCAGTTGGCAAACATGATGGCAATCGTAGCAAACGAAGGTTATTATTACACACCTCACATCATTAAAAAAATTAAAGGTCAAAATATAGACGTCAAATTTAGAACCAAACACGTAACAACTATCGACAAGAAATATTTCAAACCAGTTATTGAAGGTTTAGCCGAAGTATTTAAGACAGGAACTGCCTATTTCCTAAAAGTAGACGGAATGGAAATTTGCGGAAAAACAGGAACTGCAGATAATTTTGCTCGAGTAAATGGGAAACAAGTCATGCTAAAACCCCATTCGGTATTCGTGGCCTTTGCACCCAAAAAAAACCCTAAAATTGCTATTGCTGTTTTAGTCGAAAATGGGGGTTATGGTTCAACCGTGGCAGGTCCAATCACTACATTAATGCTTGAAAAATACATTAATAAGAAAGTACTAATGAAGGATAGAGAAAAGCGTGTCTTGGAAACTAGTCTTCAGGGAGAATACAACCGATTTTCTAAAAAATACCTCGATTCTATGTATAGAGTAAAGGTTCGTAAAGACTCTATCTTAAGAGTTATTAATGCAAAAAAACTAGATTCGATTAAGAAAATCAAACCTACAACGTAAATGAAAAACCAGAGCGTTTCAAGTAATATCGACTGGATAACCGTTGCAATATACACGGTACTCGTGGTCATTGGCTGGATGAATATCTATTCTGCCGATATGACTACAAATTCCGAATATTATCTCGATTTCAATCAAAATTACGGAAAACAACTTATCTTCATTTGTCTAAATGTTGTTTTAATTATCGTAATCTTAACTATCGATTCTAAATTTTACGAAAAATTCTCAAGCGTAATATTTGGCGCTTCCTTAGTATTGTTGCTAGGACTATTTGTTTTCGGAAAAACAATTGCGGGACAGCGTTGCTGGTATGCCATAGGAAGTATGACGCTGCAACCTTCGGAATTTGCAAAAGCCGCCACAGCACTTGCCTTAGCTAAATACCTAAGTGATAGCCAAGTAAACCTAAAAAACATAAAACATCAAATCCTTGCTTTACTAATCATAGCATTGCCTATATTATTAATTTTGCCACAGCCCGATCCAGGAAGCGCACTAATATTTATAATGTTTATACTAGTACTAAAT
Source organism: Flavobacterium swingsii (assembly GCF_900111965.1). GTDB lineage: Bacteria > Bacteroidota > Bacteroidia > Flavobacteriales > Flavobacteriaceae > Flavobacterium > Flavobacterium swingsii. The sequence continues at coordinate 164,346 of NZ_FOJT01000004.1, forward strand.
AGGGAAGGATTGCCGTCATGGTACTTATGGACAGGGTTTATAGCGGCCATATTATTTGTTATGACACTTGTAATAAAACCACAATATGTAATCCTAATAGCCTTTATAGGTATTGCATTACACTATCTTAAATCTAGAAGAATTAACCGAAATATAATAGCAAGCACAATAGTATTGGTGCTAATGTCAGGTTTTGTATTTTCAGTCGATTATGTTTTCGAAAACGTATTCAAACAACACCACCGTGACCGTTTTAATATTTTATTAGGCAAAGATGTCGATATGGACGGTATTGGCTACAACACAAACCAGTCAGAAATTGCCATAGGATCGGGTGGCTGGATTGGCAAAGGATTTCTAGAAGGAACGCAAACCAAAGGAAATTTTGTGCCAGAACAACACACCGATTATATTTTTACAACCGTAGGCGAAGAATGGGGATTTGTAGGTTCACTCGTATTAGTTTTGCTTTTCGTTGGACTAATTTTGCGTGTGCTTTATCTCGCAGAAAACCAGAAAACAAAATTTAGTCGAGTGTATGGTTATGGCGTCGCAGCTGTATTATTCACACACTTTTTTGTAAACATATCTATGGTAGTGGGAATTTTTCCAACCATAGGAGTTCCGCTTCCATTTATGTCTTATGGTGGTTCGAGTTTGTGGGGATTTACCATTTTGTTATTCATTTTCATAAAAATGGATGCTAATAAAGTAAACGAATGGTAATATAAGGAGCTACTCCAGCTATACACTACAAGCTTTTTTTCTCTCGTTTGTTTTTTTTCAAGCCACAAAAGGAGCTTCTTGCAGTCGCTCTTTTCTGTCAGAAAAAAATACAACGAGACTCAAAAGGCTTTCCGTTTCTATCTGGGCTAAAATTCCTCTCTCTGCGAAGAGTTATTAAAAGAAAAAGCAACTCCCTTGATGAGTTGCTTTTTTATTCTCTTTGTGGGCACGGACTATCGGAGTTAGTGAGTATTTATTTACGTCTGCGAAGTCAGAGACATTCGCAGAGCCGTTCTAAGTTTATTCACTCTTCGCAGAGCGGGGAAAATTAAACTAATTCTTTTTCAAAACCACTATAACAAAAAAAGCAACAATTTTTACTTGTTGCTTTTGTTTTTACTTGTAGTACTTGACTTTGTTTGTGGGAACAGAATGCAATTCGCTATCGTACGTTTCCGTAGTCTTTATTTTAAAGTTAAATATCGTTCTAAATCTAACCTATCTTCTTTTAAAGGAGGAATTATAATATCAAATAACTCGGCTTGAGATTTCATTATGGTTAAAGTATCATAATACGCCATAATCTGACCTTTTAAATAATCCTTATCTTGTTCGTTACAATTAGATATATCATTCTCCAAATCTTTCAACTTTTTTATTTGAATAGACACAAGGTCTTCTAAATAATTCTTATAATTACTCATTTTATTTTGTCTCAGTTAAAATTCCTTTTAATATATTTTGTTGCTCTTTTTGACGTAGAATATCACTTGGCCATTTTTTCTCTATTAAAGCTTTTTGTTGACGTGGATCTAAAGATTCCCAAGCTCCTTTCTTCAGTTTTTCCATAGTTTCTTTTGGGTTTTTAATTAATTCTGTATGCTCATCTATTTGCCTTTGTAGTTTTTTTATTCCTTTTTCTAATTGCGCCTTTGTTTGATTTAGCGCAGTCTTGTAAAATCCTGAATGAGAACCTCCTTCCTTTGCAATCACATACGCACTTTTTTCAGATACTTTCTCTACAATTTGCGCTTCCCCTTGTTGTCCTGCTTTTTCAACAAGCTTTTTTTCAACTTCACCAACAATTTTTTCTTCAGCCTTTTTTAATGTAATTTTAGAAGTTACTTTAGTTAGAATTGGTGCAGCTTTCTTGAGAAGAGGTTTAAGAATAAGTTTATTAGCTACTCTCCCAGCAGCTGGTCCAGCACCAATAGTAATAAGACCAATACTACGATCTGTTGATGCTTCATCATATTTTCTTTGATTATCTGCTTTATCTAGAGTTGGCGCCATTGCAATATCTGATACTAACAGTAGAGCTGCTATTAATACCCAAGGACAGTCGCCGTCTGGATCACTATATTTTATAGGCATCCCATAATTTACCGCATAAGGACTCCAGAAAGATAAGCCATCGGGGTCGGGATTCCATCTTGTAGCTATTCTTGGATCGTATTCCCAAAACTTAGCTGTATAGTGATTTCCTTCTCCTGATATTTCATCTACTTTCTCTTGAGTATTAAACCCGTAACGGTAGGCTGTGCTTGATCCGTGGCGATTTGGAACCAGGGAACCAAAAGGATAGTAATCTTTATTTGCTTAACTCCAATAATTACAATGACTCACGCTAAATAAAAAATCTATATTTTTGCACTTTATAGCGTTTTTTGACATTTTTTGGGCATAAAAACCAGTAAAATAAGAACGTATTATTCATTACAAATCTAACGAAAATAATGACTAAAAACTCCAGCCTTTATAATCGGCCGATTTTTCTAATCGATTCTCAACACCATCAGGAAGGTTAGGAAAAAAATTAATTCCTGTCATTTTTTCAATTTTATCAATCGGAACTACAAACATATTCAAAGGTTTTTCAGAATCTTCATGAGGCAACAAGAACGCAATTACTTTATATTCTCCTCTAGAATTGTCTAACAATATTTTATAAAAATATTCAGGAACCGAAACGCCTTCGTTACCTATGGTTTCTAAATTATTAGTCAAAACACCACCCGTTACAATATAAACACCATCATATTTTGCGGCCCAATATCTAGTTTTTTGTTCTAAGTTGTTCCAAATACCGGCATTAAAACCGTTTAGTTGCGGCGAAATATTCGAAGTATAAAAAGTCTCGTCAAAAGCCTTACGAGAAAAACGACGGTCGGCAGCAGGACACAAATGGCCTTTGTCATAACCAGAACGTTTGTAGTTTTTCCAACTTGCAGAACCACTTTCTACCTCAGGATCATCAATAAAATAAGGTCTATCTAAATTAGAACGACTCAGCTGATTTTTCTTCAACTCATAAGCAACCCATTCTGCTTGCTCATGTTTTTCGCTATAGGATAAAGTATAAAACTCATGCTCGACAATCTCATTTGTGGTCGAAGTTGGCAAATAATAATTCTTATCACTTATAGAAACAGTAGTGTTTGCAAGATTATTTTTAATTACACTATCTTTATTTTGGTCTGATTTTTGCTTACTACAACCACAGAACATAAAAAAAGAAGTAGTAAGGATTAAAAAATTATAATAAAATCTCATAAAATTATCAAATTATTGTATTTTTATGAGGTAAATATAACAAGATATTGCTTCTATTTAGACTAAAAAAATAAAAAACAAATTATGAAAACAAAAATTATTATTGCTGGACTAACACTTTTATTAGGGGTTACAGTAAATGCTCAGGAAACAACTACGATAACTCCAGAACAAGTAAAATTAGTGCGTCAAAAAGATTCTTTGATGAATATTCAGGCTACCAAAGATAAAATGCAAGCTGAAAAAGACAAAATTCAGGCTGAAAAAGATAAAGTTACCGCTGAGAAAGAAAGAAAACGTGCCGAAGAAGAAAGTAATCGTGCCGAAAAAGAAAAAGACAGAGCTCAAAAAGATTTAGATAAAGCCGAAAAAGAAAAAAAACGTGCCGAAAAAGAAGCTGATAACAAAATAAAAAAAGAAGAGAAAAGAATAAAAGACGCTGAAAAAGCTGCCGACAAATTGGAAGCTGCTCAGAAAAAAATGGAAAAAGAAAGAGAAAAAGCAGAAAAAGACAGAGAAAAAGCTGCTAAAGCTCAAGAAAAGTACATGAGTGAAAAAGACAAGCTTCAAGATATTAATGAAGACATTGCAAAAGAGACAGAGAAACTTGACAAGCAAAACAAAAAAGGAAAATTATCGCCACAAGACATTGCAAAATGGAATGAGAAATTAGCCAAAATGAAAGAGAAATCAGCAGACCAACAAAAAAGAATTGAAAAAGCTCAAAGAGAATCTAATAAGTTATCTAAATAAATTACAAACCACCTTCGGGTGGTTTTTTTATAATAAAATGTTTGGAATGCGATATTATTTACTCAAATCAAAATCCTGATTTACGTCCCAATTGGCACGAACATCTATTTCCGTTGGGTAATGAACGACTTCTTCGGGCTGACGATTCTCTAAATAACTTCCTGTATCACGTTGTTTGTTCTTGTTTTGGTCGTATATTACACGAAGCGAATATTTTTGCGGTTCTACCAAAAGGAAATCGATAGTTGTATTGTTTTCTGAATATTCAGTGGCTAAAATTTTACCGTTTTTATCAGTCAATTCAATAATAACAGGAAAGGATTTTACGTTTTTTAAATTTATTTTCAGGTTCCCGTAATCAGCAAGAACTTTGGTGGAAAATTTAAAACTTAAACTATCATTTTTATGACCCAAATAATCTTCAACAGCATTTGGTAATAAGGAAAAAGTGTATTTTTCTTCTGGTTCTTTGGTAAATAAAATTTCCAAATTTTGATTGTATTCGTCATAATTGGTTTTAAAATCAACTTTTGAAGAGTCTTTTTTTGTTAAAGTCATTTTCGTTAAATCGAACTTATCCAAAGGTGTTTTTGTAACAATACTGAAATTCTCTTTAAATGAAATTGCTCCGCTTTGTTTCGGAGATAATTTTAAACTATCCTGATATTGGCTTTTTAATTTAACAATATAATCCTTTTTGTAGTTTCCATTCTCGATGTTTAATTGAATGGAATCGTTTTTTATCGGCGCAAACCAAACCTGAACTGAATCTTTATTTTCAAATTTAGTCAACCTGTTTTTTATAATATTGTTGTTTTGTTTGGCTTCAATTTTTATGTTTTTCGCATTCCCTTCGTGACCAATAATTACTCTATTTCCTGAGGCTTGCGATGGTTTTTTTGTTTTAAATTTTGCTTCTTCTTTAAACAACTCTAATTCAAAAACAGATTTGTCCGGAACAGAAATTATTTGATTATAAAATCCTATTTTGTCTTTATTTGGGTCAAATTTGTAGTTGTCACTTTTTTCTTTTAGGGCAACTAATTTGTATTTCCCAGCTTTAATATTTTCTATTTTAAAAGATTTTAAACTATCAGCTGTATTGGTTATATAACGAGGTGTTTGCTTGTAAATAATCGAATCATTGTATTTTTCGTCGACTTCATAAAGCATTACATTTACAGATTTGTCAGTGTTTTTTTCGTAGGAATCTTTAATTATTCCTTCTATAGAAAGCGAATCGATATATGTTCCTGTAGAAAGCACATATTTTAGTTGCGGATAAGGATTTCCCTCGTTATAATCGACAATACTTTTCCCGAAATTGAAGCTATAAGTGGTGTTTGGCTTCAAAGTATCGTTAATTTTAATGGTAATATATTTGCTTGCACTTCCTTGTGGTAAAACCGTTATGGGCGTTTTCATAGGTGGCGAAACGATGAGTTGTTTTTGTAAATCTTTGATTTTTACATATTCATCGAAAGTGATTTTTATGGTGTTTTTGTCGAAATTTGTAGAAAAATTCTCAGGAAAACTAGATGTGATTTTAGGCGGCATTATGTCTTTGTCACCACCAGTTATTGTGCCTCTTTTTGCGCAACTTACCACAATAAGCAACGTGCAAAAAACAACTGTTAGGATATGAATTTTTCTCATGAAACTTAATTTAATCAGTACAAAATAACGACTATATTTAGTGGAAACGAAATAATTTTAAATTTGTTTAACCTTTTTCAAATAAATCTAGGATTGCGACATGGCAATGGTAACAATACTTAATTTTGCTCCAGGAATTTGTAAAACAGCTTTTCCGCAGGCTTCGAGTGTTGCGCCAGTGGTAAGAACATCGTCTATAAGTAAGAAATGTTTGTTGTGGTGAATGTTCGAAAATTGTACTTGAAAAGTGTTTTCGGATACGGAATTTCGATTTATTAGATTCTTTTTAGATTGTGTTACGGCATATTCGTTTCGGACTAAAACAGTATCGTCAAATTCTTTTTTCAACCCATTAGCAATAGCGTTTCCAAAAGTTGTTACCTGATTATAGCCACGTTCTTTCAATCTTTTTTTGTGCAAAGGAACTGGAATAATATAATCGATGTTTTGTAGTATTTGAATGTCATTCAATTCATTAGCATACCAATTTCCCAAAATAAATCCTATTTTTTGATGGTTTCTATATTTTAAATTGTGAATGAGCTGTTGGGCGATTCCTTTTTTATGATAATACAACATTGCCGAAACGTGCTCGACGGGAATTCGACCGTAAAATTTCTTAAAAGACTCATTACCAGAACGTAAAAAATCGGTGGTTAATGGTAGATTGTGTCTGCATGAAATACAAATGGTGTCTTCGTTTTGCAAAAGCATTTCCGAACAACCAGAGCAAACATTTGGAAAGAATAATTTTATCAGTTTTTTAAGCATTTTGTCGATTTTATTTGTGATGATTTAAAATAATTTATAATTTTATTCAGAACTATAAATTTTCCTCAGGTATGACGTTAAGAACTACCCTAACCATGATAAAGCTTTCTTCCGTCGTTTTTGTATCTACAACTATGGTTTTTGCAGTAAAATATTACGATAGCCAAAGTAAAAACAAAAAGCTAAAGGAAACAATTCAAATAGACAAAAAAACCTATGCGAATGATTTGAAAGAAATTTTCAATCGTTATGATTCTGAATTGCTAAAAAACAAAAACTTAATTCAATCTTCGAGTATTTTAAAACAAGGAAAAGAAACTATTATTAATAAAAATGATTTAAAAATCGTTCGAGATTCAAATGATAGCTCTGAATTAATTAAAAACAATCCTATTTTAAGTAAAATAGATTCATTAGAAACTAGTTTAAGAAAGCAAAGTGATGAGAATAAATCACTTACGAATCAGGTAAGTATTTTGATTAATAAAAACAGAGAATTACAAAAGCAAAGCTCGAATAACGAAAATACGATAACGGTTACTAAAAATCTAACAGCAATAAATGTGTATGCAAAAGCAATGAAAATTGTGTCTAACAATATCATCGAAACCAAACGTTTTAGTAACACCGAGCAAATAAAAATCTGTTTTACTTTGTTAGAAAACAAAGCCGCTCTAAAAGGAAACAAAGATTTATACATTCAAATTGTAAATCCGAAAAATAAAATTGTAAGCAAAAATGGTGAGTTTGTAGAAGACAAAAACAAATTATTAGACTATACTGCAAAAACAAATGTTTTTTATAACAACGACCAACTCGATGTTTGCGTTTTTGTAGATCCCAATAAAAATGATATAGTAAAAGGAGATTACGAAATAAATATTTTTTCGGGAATCAACTTAATAGGAAACACAGTTTTTTCCCTCAAATAATAAGTTTAAAAACAATATTTTACCGCAAATTCGCAAGTTAAGTAATTTAGATTGGTTTATTTAATTAGCGAATTTTCGGTATTTTTTTTAAAATTAAATTTTCTTTTCTAAGAAATACACAACCATTTCTTTTGGGACTTTTGCGTTAAAAATAACCAAACTCATTTTTTGTCACGCGCTAAAAATTTTTTCTAAATTTTTCATTCCCTTTTCTTATTTTTGCAACATGGCAAAACAAGAAGATTTATTTAAGAACGTAATTTCGCACGCAAAAGAATACGGATTTATTTTTCCGTCGAGCGAAATTTACGATGGTTTGAGCGCAGTATATGATTATGCTCAAAATGGTGCAGAACTAAAGAAAAACATTAGAGAATATTGGTGGAAATCGATGGTGCAAATGCACGAAAATATTGTAGGTATTGATGCCGCAATATTAATGCATCCAACGACTTGGAAGGCTTCCGGTCACGTAGATGCTTTCAATGATCCATTAATAGACAATAAAGATTCCAAAAAAAGATACAGAGCTGACGTTTTAATCGAGGATTATGCCGAGAAATTAAACCAGAAAGCCGAAAAAGAAATCGAAAAAGCAAGTATTCGCTTTGGCGAAAGCTTTAATCGTGAGGAATTTGTAACTACAAATGCTCGTGTGGTCGAATATCTGTCTAAAAAGAACGAAATTCTAGCAAGAATGGCTCGTTCGTTAGAAACTGAAAATCTAGCCGACGTAAAAGCATTAATCGAAGAATTAGAAATTGCTTGTCCAGATTCAGGATCGAGAAATTGGACTGAAGTAAAGCAATTTAACCTGATGTTTGGCACAAAAATCGGAGCATCGGCAGAATCTGCGATGGATTTATATTTGCGTCCAGAAACAGCACAAGGTATTTTTGTAAACTTCTTAAATGTTCAAAAATCGGGTCGTATGAAAATTCCTTTCGGAATCGCACAAACCGGAAAAGCGTTTAGAAACGAAATCGTTGCCCGTCAATTTATATTCAGAATGCGTGAATTCGAACAAATGGAAATGCAATTTTTTGTAAAACCAGGCGAAGAGATGAAGTATTACGAATATTGGAAAACCACGCGTTTAAACTGGCATTTATCACTCGGATTAGGAAAAGAAAATTATCGTTTTCATGACCACGAAAAATTAGCACATTATGCAAATGCAGCGGCCGATATCGAGTTTAATTTTCCATTTGGATTCAAAGAATTAGAAGGAATTCATTCTCGTACTGATTTCGATTTGAAAGCACATGAGAAATTTTCAGGAAAAAAATTACAATATTTTGATACCGAAACCAATGCAAATTATACGCCGTATGTTGTAGAAACATCGGTAGGATTAGACAGAATGTTCTTGGCAGTTTTTTCAAATTCATTAAAAGAAGAAACTTTAGAAGACGGTTCAACAAGAACAGTTTTGCAATTACCATCGGTTTTAGCGCCTACAAAAGCTGCCGTTTTACCATTGGTAAAAAAAGACGGTTTGCCAGAAGTTGCCAGAAAAATCATAGAAGATTTAAAATGGGATTTCAATGTGGCTTATGATGAGAAAGATGCCGTTGGAAGACGTTACAGAAGACAAGATGCTTTGGGAACACCATTTTGTATCACAGTCGATCATCAAACTTTAGAAGACGAAACGGTAACTATTCGTCATCGTGATACTATGAAACAAGATCGAGTTAAAATTTCTGAACTAAGAAATATCATTAACAATGAAGTTTCAGTAAAAAACTGGTTAATGAAAATGTAGTTTGATTTAAAACTTACTAAAAAACAAAAATCCGAATAGCAATATTCGGATTTTTTTGTGGTATATTGAGCCTTATATGTCTCGCCGGCTTTATGGCGGTTGCGGAAATTTACCACAAAATATTACAAATACAGAGCAAGCCTAGCAGTTCCATAAAACCGCTGTTAGCGGATGTTTTCTTTTCTGTAAACTAATATTTCAGGTGTATTAACATATTCATCTTCTTTTCTCCATTCTGAAATTTTCAATTCGTTAACAGGTTGTAGATTTTCTGTTTTCAATATTTCAATTGCAACATTCATTTTTTTGATTATGAAATCCGAAGTTAGTTTATTTATTATTATTGGAGTTTTCATAATTATATTTCCATTTCTCCAAATGATTAAATATTTACAAGGTAATAAACTCCATTTTGAATTTGCATATTTTGTATTTAGTTCAGTTAGTTTTTTGTGATTAATAATATTTTGTTCGGTTTCAATTCGCTCAAAATACACATTAAATATTAAAGCACTTGAACGATTTCTGTCAACATAAGTTAACCAATCATAATATATATCAAATATAAAACCTTTGTAATTTCCAGTTATCCCTCTATATTTATTTACTTTTTCTACTTTAAAACCAAGTGAAATTAACTTTTTAAAACTTTCACTTTCAATTATTTCACAATGCCTTTTATATCCCAGTTTTTTTGTTAAAAGCCCAAATGAGATAACAAAAAATGTAATCAGACAAAAAGCAATTAATGAGATTAGTAAATTTTTAGTTGTCAAATAAGTGATTACAGAAATTGGTATATTAAAGTAAAAAGAGATTATTATTTCTTCTTTTAATTCTGATTTTTTCATTTAATTTCAATTGTTATTCCGTAGCACGAAAATATCCGATAACTTTGGGATAATAGATGTATAAGTATAAAATTTAAAACAAAAAACCCGAATATTGCTATTCGGGTTTCGTGGTACCTCCAGGGATCGAACCAGGGACACATGGATTTTCAGTCCATTGCTCTACCATCTGAGCTAAGGTACCGTCGCTTGATGCGGGTGCAAATATAGAATGATTTTTCGTTTATCCAAAACAATTTTTTAAAAAAATCTATTCGTACCTTCGCAAAATCAATATTAAACAAATGATTCTAACGATAGATGTAGGTAATACAAGGATTAAAAGTGCTGTTTTTGAGAACAATACGCTCATTGAAGCTTCTGTTTTTTCTAATGAAAATTTTCAGACAGAAATTGAAAATATTTTAAACGGAAACAAAAAAATAAACATTTTAGTAATAGCTTCGGTAGGAAAACTAGAAAAACAAGCTTTCGAATCGTTCTCAAACCGGGTAAAAGTTTATTTTATTTCTAGAGAAAGTGCTTTTCCATTTCAAAATAACTATGCAACGCCAAGTACGTTAGGAATTGATAGAATGGTTTTGGCGGCTGGTGCGGTTTTACAATTCCCAAAACAAAATCGACTTATAATTGACGTAGGAACTTGTGTTACTTATGATTTTGTTGATGAAAACAATATTTACCAAGGCGGTGCAATTTCTCCAGGAATTCGTTTGCGATACGAAGCGATGCACAATTATACTGCAAAACTACCTTTGTTAAGTATTGAAGAACCAGAAAATATAATAGGAAATTCTACAAACGAATCCTTACATTCAGGCGTGATAAATGGTTTGACTTTCGAAATTGAAGGTTATATTAACTCCTTAATGAGCAAAAATGAAAACTTTATCATAATTTTAACTGGCGGAGACGCTAATTTTTTGGCTAAACGATTAAAAAATACCATATTTGCCAATTCAAATTTTCTTTTAGAGAGTTTGAACAATCTTTATCAATATCAAATAAAAAATGATTAAAAAATTTTTATTAAGTAGTTTTATACTGCTTTCGCTACATAGTTTTGCTCAAGAAGGTACTGCTTCGCCTTATTCTTACTACGGAATTGGGGTTGTAAAATTTCAGGGAACTGTCGAAAATAAATCTATGGGAGGTTTGGGTATTTTGCCAGATAGTATTCATATGAATTTGCAAAACCCAGCATCATTATCAGCATTAAAATTAACCACGTATGGAATTGGGGGCACATACAATACTTTAAAATTAAAAAACGAAACGACAACAGAGAAAGCTAGAAGAACCACGCTCGATTATCTTGCAATGGCTTTTCCTGCTGGAAAATTAGGTTTAAGTTTAGGATTAATGCCTTACTCATCAGTTGGTTATAAAATTAAAAGCGAAAAAAACATTACATTACCATCATCGCAAATCGTCTCCGAAATTTCATCAAACTACGGAAGCGGAGGAGTAAATAAAGTGTTTGTTGGTGCTGGATATGAAGTTACACCTAAACTAAGTGTTGGTGCGGACTTGGGATATAATTTTGGGAAAATAGAAACAAACTCTGTTTATTCACGAAGTGATATTCAATTAGCTACAATGGAAGTAAACACTTCTGCGCTTAATGGTTTAAGTTTTAATACAGGTGCGATTTACAAATCGAAACTAAAAAAGTATGATTTAGTTTCTAGCGTTACTTTTTCTCCAGGAACAAACTTAAAATCTAAAAACACAAGAACCACTTCAACAATACCCTATACTCCAACTGTTGGAAGATCTGTAGAAGTTCCTGTTGCAGATTCTAATATAAAAATACCTACTAAATTTGCTTTTGGAGCAGGACTTGGTCACATTAAGAAATGGTTCGTAGGTTTCGAAACGACATTTCAAGGGGTAAGTAATTCAGGAAATGCGTATGCTTCAAATGTGTCTTTCGAAAGTGCAACAAAAATAGCATTAGGAGGATATTATACACCTAATTACAATTCTTTTTCAAATTATTTAAATAAAATAACTTACAGAGCAGGTTTTCGTCACGAAAACACAGGTTTAGTAATTAATAGTAAATCTATCAATGACACTGCACTTACTTTAGGATTTGGAATGCCAGTAGGAGGTAATTTTTCTAATGTTAATGTGGGATTAGAATACGGAAAAAGAGGAACTACAAATGTAGGTCTTATACAAGAAAATTATTTAAACATTTCTGTTGGTTTATCGTTTAATGACAGATGGTTTGTGAAACGCAAATACGATTAATTTCAATAAATGACAATAAGATTTCAAATATTAAAAACAATAAAAAAAGTGATGCTACTTACTGTAGCAACACTTTTTTTTATTTCTTGTGAAAGTAATATTAATGAAGTTCGAAAAATAAATGTTGTCGAGTTTAATCCAGTTGGTGAAGCTAAAGATTTTAATCTAAAATACACCGATTCTGGAAAAATAAAAGCAGTTTTAGTGTCGCCACAAATGCTAGATTTTTCTCATTTAGAATTTCCATTTACCGAATTTCCAAAAGGCATAAAAGTCACTATTTATGATGAGCGAGCAAACAAAAGTTTTGTAACTTCTAATTATGCCATTTCTTATGCAAATTCGAATTTAATCGACTTGAGTGGAAAAGTAAAAATAACCACGCACGACGGAAAAACACTAGAAACAGAGCAATTGTATTACGACCAAAAAAACGAATGGTTTTTTACTCAAAAAACATATAAATTTACAAATAAAGGAAGTGTCATCGAAGGATTAGGAATAGATTTTAGTAAGGATTTCAAGGTTTTAGATACACAAAGTATAACGGGGATTTACAGCATTTAAAAAAAAATAAAAAAATGAATTATTTAAAATACACACAATACGTATATTTAGTTGCGGCACTATTTTTTGCATACGACGGATTTTCAAAATTAAATTCAGGCACAGATATGCCGTATTTAAGCTTTATACTTGCTGCTACTGCGGTATTTATGTTTTTCTTTCGCAGAAAATTCGCTAAAAAATTTGAGGATCAAGACAAGAATCAATAAAAAATTAAACTTTCTATCAAAATAAAAGCTTTAGCCTTTTGATATTTGATAGATAATCGTATTTTCGCTCACTGAATAAAAAATATTTTAAGAAAATGGCAGTTTTATCAAAAATTAGACAAAAATCGTTTCTAGTTATAGCAGTAGTAGGATTAGCATTATTTGCATTTATAATTGGTGCATTAATAGAAAATGGTGGTTTCGGACAAACCGTTAGAAATGCAGGAACAATAAATGGTGTTGATATTCCTTTTGAAGAATTTAGAGGGAAAGTAGATATGGCTCAAAAAAGCCAGCAAGGACAAAACATGTCTATTATTCAAGCAACAAATGGTGTTTGGGATCAAGAAGTAAGAAGAGTTTTGCTTCAAAAACAATGCGAAAAATTAGGTTTGCGTATAGGTGATGATCAATTAATTAATATAATTAAGGAAGATCCTCAATTTTCACAAACGCCACAATTTTTGAATGCTGCAGGGAAATTTGATAAAGCAAAATTTAACGAAGCATTATTGTCTTTAAAGAAAAATAGCCCAGAACAATGGGGGAAATGGTTAGAGGATGAAAAAAGAATTATGCAAGGTGCTGCTGAGCAAATGTATAACACAATGGTTCAATCTGGTTTTTATACGACACAAGCAGAAGCAAAATTTAACTACGAATTAGAGAATAATAAAGTTACTTTCGACGTAGTTTCTGTACCATATTCAACTATTGATGATAAAAAGGTAGAGCCTACAGATGCTGAACTAATAGCTTTTATGGAAAAAGACAAAAAGAAATACAAAGCTGACGAATCTCGTGAGTTAGAATTTGTTTTAATCGAAGACAAAGCATCGGCAGAAGACAAAAAAGTAGTAGAAGACAAAGTAAACGGATTATTAAATTCTGTAGAAGACAATCCAGTGACTGCAACTGTAAATGAAGCTAAAATTGGATTTAGAAACACACCAAATTTAGTAGAATTCGTGAATGCAAATTCAGATATAAAATACGATTCTACTTATGTTGCTAAAAAGGACTTGCCAGCAGAACACGCAGAAGCATTATTTAATTTAGCACCAGGACAAGTTTACGGACCATATACGTTTGGTGATTACTACTGTATTACAAGAACTTTAGGAAGAAAAGCAAGTGCAAATGCAAAAGCTAGTCATATCTTAATAAGTTATGAAGGTACACAGGTGCCAAATAAAAAGGAAAAAAGAACAAAAGAAGAAGCAAAAGCAAAAGCAGGATCATTGTTGGCTCAAGTTTTAGCAAATCCATCGGCATTCCAAATGTTGGCTTACACAAGTTCTGATGATTCATCTTCTCAACAAGGTGGAGATTTAGGTTATTTTGGTCAAGGACAAATGGTAAAACCATTTAATGATTTTGTATTCTCAAACCCAGTTGGAAAAATTGGAATGGTAGAAACTGATTTTGGTTTTCATATCATTAATGTAACTGATAAGCAAGATGCGGTTCGTTTGGCTACTATTGCACAAAAAATCTCACCATCAGAAACAACAAGTGATCAAGTATTTACAACTGCAACTAAATTTGAAATGGCTGCAAACGAAAAAGCATTTGATGTTGCTGCCAAAGAAATGAAACTAACAGTTGCTCCAGTTGCTAAACTATTGGCTCTTGACGAAAACGTACAAGGTGTAGGAAATCAAAGAGAAATTGTTCGTTGGGCATTTGGTGCAAAAGAAGGAGAAGTAAAACGTTTCAATATTCCTGCGGGTCATGTAATTGCTCGTTTGAAAAAAGTAAACGAAGCTGGTTTGTTAACTATCGAAGAAGCAAAAATTGCTATTGGACCTAAATTAAGAAACCAAAAGAAAGCAGAACAAATCAAAGTTAAAATGGCTGGATTTACGCTTGAAGCAGTTTCAAAAGCGACTGGTTCTCCGGTAAAAGAAGCTTTAGATGTAGTTGCTGCAAATGCTTACATACAAACTATTGGTGCAGAACCTAGAGTAGTAGGAACAGCATTTTCTCTAAAAGCAGGCGTTGTTTCTCCAACTATCGATGGAAATTCTGGAGTATTTAAAATTAAAGTAAAATCTAGCACAAAAGCACCAGCTGCTGCAAGCTATACAGATATTGTAACAAGACTAAACGGACAATCTAAAGGATCTGCTCCAGGAAGAGTTTACAATGCACTTAGAAAAGATGCTACTATCGAAGATAACAGAGCTCAATTTAACTAATAGGTTAAGTTTTATAAATATAAAAATCCCGAGCAATCGGGATTTTTTTGTTTTAATAAAGAGTCAAAATTCTATTACAATATCATCTCATCATAAGAAACCACAACATTATACCCTTTTGATGAAAAATAAGCCGTTGGATTATTCTTAGAAACAACCATTACAAAATCACCGCCCCAAGCGCCAAGACTTTTTACAGAGCCATCAAAATCTGGAAATAAAACTTCTTTTACAGGTTGCATTTCTAAGATTTTAGTCATCAAAACTTCGTGTTTTTCTATTAGTTTAGCAAATTCGTCTAACTCGGTTGCGTTTATTATAGCTTCTGTAATTTCATTTATTGTTGAAATTGAATCTGCAAGATTCTTTTGTTTGCTTCGATAATTTGCAATGGCTGTTTTGCTATTTTGCTTTTTGTTAAGGTAAACAAAGTAAATGTTTTCCTTGAATGTTAGATTAAAATAAATTGGTTTTACCAATGGTTTTTCGTTTGCCAATTGATACAAAATCGGCGAATTATTTTGCGCACAAGCAATGTCGTAGCCACTTCCGCCGAAAGCGTTTTTAAGCAAAGTAAAAGCATCAATTTGTAACCAACTAGCAATATTATTTATTAAAGTTGATGAAGTGCCCAATCCCCAAAATTTAGGAAAAGTAAGGTTTGTAGAAACAATATAGCCATCAGATTTAGTAATAAAACAAGAATTTAGTTTGTAAGATTCATGCAGAATTTCGATTAAAGTTGTTTTTACTACATTGTCTTCAAATGATTTTTTATTTACAATCTCGGAAAATAAAATAGTATCATTAAACCAAATACTATCATCGGAATCATAACTTTTCCAGACGATTTTTTTATCTGAACCATTTTCTATAATAAGATTCTGACCCATTTTTGTAGGCAAAGCCAAAGCTAATGCGCCATCTAAAACGACATATTCGCCCGTAATGAGTAATTTTCCGTTACTGTAAAATGTTTCTTTCAAGTTTCTTTTCTTATTAACCCTTCTAGGGTTTCAAACCCTAGAAGGGTTGTCTAAAATATTTACTTTCTTAAATCTTCAATAAAAGCAACAACTGCCGAATGCGAAACTGTATTTTCTTTGAAATGATTTTTTATTAAAATCCTTTCGTTTTCAGTAGCTTCAAACTGATTGATGATATTATTCAGGTGCATTTTCATGTGTCCTTGCTGAATTCCGGTGGTGGTTAGGCTTCGTAAAGCTGCGAAATTTTGCGCCAATCCAGCGACAGCCACAATTTGCATGAGCTCGTGTGCCGACGGTTTTCCTAACATTTCTAACGACATTTTTACCAGCGGATGCAACGAGGTGAGTCCACCAACGGTTCCTAATGCCAACGGAATTTCTATCCAAAAGGTAAAAATATCATTTTCTATTTTGGCGTGCGATAAGCTAGAATATTGTCCGTTTCTGGAAGCGTAAGCGTGAATTCCGGCTTCGACTGCACGAAAATCGTTTCCTGTTGCTAGGACCACAGCGTCAATTCCGTTCATGATGCCTTTGTTGTGCGTTACGGCTCTGAAAGGTTCTATTTCGGCAATTTTGACCGCGCGAATGAATTTTTCGGCAAATTCTTGTGGCTTTTCTATATTTTTTTCTGCTAATTCTGAAACTGGACAAGAAACTTCGGCGCGAACGATGCAATTGGGAACATAATTAGAGAGAATGCTCATTACGACTTCGATATTTTTCTCTTCTTCGGATAAAATGTCAGATTGTAATGCTTCTTCTTTTAGTGTTTTGGCAAATTGCTCTAAACAAGAATTGATGAAGTTGGCACCCATAGAATCTTTAGTTTCAAAAGTGGCGTGCAGTTGGTAATAATTCTCTAATTCAGATGTTTTATCACGCAATTCGATATCGAGAATTCCGCCACCGCGTTTTTGCATGTTTTTAGTAATGCTTTCGGTTTGGCTAAAGAATTTTGATTTTATTTGATTGAAAAAAGCAATTAAATTTTCCGAATTGCCTTTGAAAATAAAATGAACTTGTCCTATTTTTTCGGAATTAAGGACTCTGGTTTTAAATCCGCCACGAGTTCCCCAATATTTTGCCGATTTAGAAGCTGCAGCAACGACAGAGCTTTCTTCAATAGCAAACGGAATGGTGTAATTTTTACCGTTTATCAAGAAATTAGGAGCAACACCAAGTGGTAAATAGAAATTTGTAATGGTGTTTTCGATAAATTCATCATGTAATTTTTGCAATTCTAAATCAGAATTCCAATATTTTTTGATGGTTTTTGTTGCTTCTTCTGCATTAGAAAAATGAGTAGAAGCAATCCAATTTATTTTTTCTTCTTTGGTTAATTTTGAGAATCCGGAAATCGCTTTTGTCATATCGACTCTTGTTGTTTGAAATGCAAATATAAGGTTTGAAGTTTGATTTTTGGATGAGATTTGCAACGGAAAATATTTTTTTATTGTCTAAACTCGTGCTTTTAACAGTCATAATTGCGATTATGTCCGAATTTTTCACTAAAATTGGCATCGTTTATAATAATTTTACATGAAAACAATACAAAAAGCATTCGTTTTATTCTTATTTACTTCATTATCAGCAATTGCGCAACAAAAAATTACTTTAGAAGAAATTTGGGGCGGAGCCTTCAGAACTCAAGGAATGACTGAGTTGGCAGCTTTGAAAAACACAAATCAGTACACTGTTCTTAATTTTGACAAAGAATCAAAAACAATGCAAATCGATTTGTATGATTTTGCTACTTTAAACAAAGTGTACGCACTTGTAGATTCTAAAGATTTTAAATTATTAACAGGTATAGATAGTTATACCTTTAGCAAAGACGAAAAGAAAATTTTAATTGCAAATAACAGTGATCAAATTTTCCGTCATTCATTTGTGGCGAATTATTTCATTTATGATATTACAGCACAAACATTAGTCAAATTAGCTGATTACAAAGTACAAGAGCCTAATTTTTCGCCAGATGGAACTAAAATTAGTTACGCTTTCGAAAACAATATGTATTTGTACGATATCGCGACTAAAAAACACACACGAATTACAAAAGACGGTAAGAAAAATGCCGTTATTAATGGAGTTACAGACTGGGTTTATGAGGAAGAGTTTGCCTTTGTAAAAGCGTATGACTGGAATTTAAATTCAGACAAAATTGCGTTTATTCGTTTTGATGAAACCGATGTTCCTGAATTTTCGATGAATGTTTACGGACAAGAATTATATCCAGTTACCGAAAGATTCAAATATCCAAAAGCTGGAGAAAAGAATTCATTGGTTTCATTGCATATTTATGATGTAAAAACTGGAGAAACCAAAAAAGTAAATTTAGACCAATACAGCGATTTTTATATCGCTAGAATGAAATGGACCAATGAGGGCAATACCTTAAGCGCTCAAGTCTTAAATCGTCATCAGGATAATCTGGATTTGTTGTTTGTAGACGGAAATTCGGGAGCAACAAAAGTAGTTCTAAACGAAAAAGAGAAGGCTTATGTTGATGTGACGGATAACTTAACTTTCCTAAAAGACAATAGTTTCATTTGGACATCTGAAAAAGATGGTTTCAACCACATTTATCACTATAGTAAAGAAGGAAAGCTGAAAAGCCAAATCACAAAAGGTCTTTGGGAAGTAACTAATTATTATGGTTTTGATGAAAAAGCGGGAACAATTTACTATCAATCGGTAGAAAATGGTTCGATAAATCGTGATGTGTACAGCATCAAATTAAACGGAAGTGGAAAAACTCGTTTAACTTCTTCGACAGGAACAAATGTAGCGACTTTTAGCCCGAACTTTCAGTATTTTATCAATTCATATTCTAGTGCTAAAAACGCACCAAAATACACTTTGAATGAATCTAAAACTGGAAAAACGATTAAAACTATTGTTTCTAACGAAGTTTTAGAAACTAAATTAGCTTCTTACAATTTACCATCGAAAGAGTTTTTTGAATTAACAACTGAAAAAGGAAACAAACTAAATGCTTGGATGATTAAGCCAAAAGATTTTGATGCAAACAAAAAATACCCAGTATTTATGTATCAATATTCTGGTCCAGGATCACAACAAGTAAACAATGATTGGAATGCTTCAGACGATTACTGGTTTATGATGTTGGCGCAACAAGGTTACATCGTAGCTTGTGTCGACGGAAGAGGAACAGGTTTTAAAGGAGCTGATTTCAAAAAATGTACCCAAAAAGAATTAGGAAAATTAGAAGTAGAAGACCAAATTGATGCTGCGAAAGTTTTTGGAACTTATGCTTATGTAGATAAATCAAGAATTGGAATTTTTGGTTGGTCTTACGGAGGTTTTATGGCTTCGAATTGTATTTTTCAGGGAGCCGATGTTTTCAAAACAGCCATTGCCGTTGCGCCAGTAACTTCTTGGAGATATTATGATAGCGTTTATACTGAAAGATATATGCAAACACCGCAAGAAAATGCAAGTGGTTACGATAATAATTCGCCAATAACACATGTGAGTAAACTAAAAGGTAATTTTCTTCTAATACACGGAACTGCCGATGATAACGTACATGTACAAAATACAATGAAAATGATTGAAGCTTTGGTACAAGCCAACAAACAGTTCGATTGGGCAATATATCCAGATAAAAATCATGGGATTTATGGCGGAAAAACAAGATTACAATTGTACACTAAAATGACCAATTTTATTAAAGAAAAATTATAATTAAAAACCAAAACTAAAATATGAATAATACAAATACACTTACATTAGAAGAAATTCAAAATTTTGAAGGTAAATATCCGAAACAACTTTGGTATTTATTTTTAGTTGAAATGTGGGAACGTTTCTGTTTTTACGGAATGCGTGGTGTTTTAACCATTTTTATGGCCGATCAGATTTTAGGATTAGCATTATCTGACAAAGATGCCAATTTAAAATATGGAGCTATTCAAGCTTTTGTATACGCTTTTACATTCATTGGAGGAATTTTTGCTGATAAAATTTTAGGATTTAAAAAATCACTTCTTTTTGGTGGTACTGTTATGATTCTGGGGAATTTAATTATTGCTTTTTCTCCACAAGAAATGTTTTATTTAGGAATCACACTTTCTATTATTGGAACTGGGTTTTTTAAACCAAATATTTCCTCAATGGTGGGTGAATTGTATAAAGAAGGGGATAGTAGAAGAGATGCCGGATTTGGATTATTTTATTCAGGAATAAACATTGGTGCTTTACTTGGTGGAGCAGTTTGTGTTTACTTAGGAACAAGTCCTGATTACGGTTGGAGTTATGCATTTTTATCTGCTGCAATAGTAATGGTTATCGGATTGATTACTTTTATTCTTACAAAAAAATCATTAGGCCCAATTGGAGATTCTCCTTTATTAAATTTGGAACCTCAAAAAAGAACAATGAGAGAAATTGCGGTATATGTTGGATCATTAATCAGTATTCCGCTAATTTTTATAATGATCAAAAATACAGATTATACTGATTATTTCATGTACACAATTGGTCCGTTGGCTATTTTGTTTTTTCTTTATGAAACCTTCAAAGAGAAGGATATAAAAGCACAAAAAAAATTAATTGCCGCTTTTGTATTTATCTTGTTTTCAGTTATTTTTTGGGCGTTTTTTGAACAAAGTGGTGGTTCGTTAGCACTTTTTGCTAAAAATAATCTGAGCCATAATTTATTCTTTTTCGACATCAATCCAAATATTGTAAACAATACTTCAAACTCATTATTTGTAATTATTTTTAGTCCAATACTAGGTTTAATTTGGCTTGCTATGGCAAAAAAGAAAATAGAACCTAATACTGTAATGAAATTTGGTTTAGGATTTTTGTTTTTAGCCGCAGCTTTTTATGTGTTTTATTACACTAAGTTTTTTGCAAATGCGGAAGGAATGACTTCTTTAAATATTTTTACATTGGCTTATTTGGTAATTACATTTGGAGAACTTTGTTTGTCGCCAATTGGATTGTCTATTATGACAAAATTATCACCTAAAAGATTGTCAGGAATGATGATGGGAATGTGGTTTTTAGCAAGCGCTTATGGGCAATATGCTGCGGGTTTATTGGGAGCAGGAATGTCATCACCTGATGAAAACGCATCTCTAGTGACAAAATTACAAGGCTATACAGATGGGTATTATCAATTAGCAATATATGCTTTAATTGCTGGAACACTACTAATTGTAGTTTCGCCTTTGATTAAAAAATTAATGCAAGAAGTTAAATAAATTAAATTATTATGAATACAGAAAATTCAACAGACCAATTTTTTAAAAGCACCGTTTTAGGTCACCCAAGTGGTTTATTTGTTCTTTTCTTTACAGAAATGTGGGAAAGATTTTCATTCTACGGGATGAGAGCCCTTTTAGTAATGTTTTTTACCTCTACTGCTTTAGAAGGAGGTTGGGACTGGACAAGAGAACAAGCGATGGCACTTTTTGGTTCTTATGTGGGACTTGTTTATCTGTCGACTATGATGGGTGGATATTTTGCGGATAAAAAAATAGGTTACAGATGGGCAGTTGTTATTGGAGCTTTATTAATGACATTAGGACATGGATCGATGGCATTAGAATCTCCGTTTTTCATTTACTCAGGTTTAATTTTATTAGTTTTTGGAAATGGATTTTTCAAACCAAATATGACATCAATTGTATCTGAAATGTACAAAGACAGACCAGAGAAAAAAGACGGAGCCTATACTATTTTCTATATGGGTGTAAACTCTGGAGCTTTTTTCGGAATTGTGCTTTGTGGTTATTTAGGAGAACAAGTTGGTTGGAATTGGGGATTCGGTTTAGCAGGTGTTTTTATGCTTTTCGGATTAATTCAGTTTTGGTTGTCTCAAGATATTTTTGGTGATATAGGTTTAAAACCTGTCAAAAAAGAAGTAATGCTAACTGATGAAAACAACGACAAATTAAACCCGTTCCCAGTTTGGCAAATCGCTTTAATTGGCTTAATGACAACTTTAGGATTGGCTTGGATTATTTTCGAACCAGCTAAAATCATCACAAATGGTGCTTTAGATATATTTAATTTTGAAGTGTTCGGATTGTCTGGAAATAATTTCACCATCTTATTAGCTATCTTATTATTCCTTTTTCTTTTGTTTTACAGATTGAGTAATTATTCTCAAATTACCAAAGAAAAAATGATTGCCGTTTCGTTTTTTGCATTTTTAACCATTTTCTTTTGGGCAATTTTTGAGCAATCTCCTGGAACACTTACGATTTTTGCAGATGATTATACCAATAGAGTTTTAGTAGGAAATGCGGGTATGATATTCAAATTTGTTAATGCAGCGATAGTACTTGTTCCATTAGGAATTATTACTTGGGTTCTATTATTATTATTTAAACAAACTTTTGCTAAATATTCTGTTGCAAACATTGTACTCTCAATGAGTTTTGTAATAATTTGGGGAATTGCTTTTTGGATGTTAAAAAATCAATTTTCAGAAGATTCATTAGAAGTGCCAGCCTCTTGGTTTTCATCTCTAAACTCTTTATACATTATTGCTTTAGCACCACTTTTTTCTAAATGGTGGGAAAGTAAATACAATCCATCTGCCAATATGAAATATGCACTAGGAATGGTGTTTTTAGCAATCGGTATGATAACTGTAGCCATTGGTGCAAACGGAATTGCGCCTGGAGCAAAAACAGCTTCGGTAAGTATGATTTATTTAATATTGGTATATCTTTTTGTAACTATGGCCGAACTTTGTATATCCCCAGTGGGATTGTCTTATGTGAGTAAATTAGTTCCAGCTAGAATGATAGCCATGATGTTCGGAATTTGGTATTTAGCCGTTGCAATAGGTATGAAAGGTGCTGCAAAATTTGGAGAAAACATAGATAAAATTGCTGATGAAAAAGGATTGAGTTATTTTTTCTGGATGTTAGCTATTGTATCTCTTATTGTTGCCGCATTATCATTTGTAATGTCGCCAATAATTAAAAAATTGATGCACGGCGTTAGGTAATGGCATTGTTTTTGATTGTTAAATGAAAAAAGGAATGATGAAAAAAATACTCATAGCTTTATTCTTATTTATAGGAACAATGTCTATTCAAGCACAAGAGATTAGATGGGTGACGCTCGACGAGGCGATGGCTAGACAAAAAAAGAGTCCAAAGCCCATTTTTATGAATGTTTATACCGATTGGTATGGACCTTGCAAAATGCTTGATAAAGAAACTTTTCAAGATCCTGAAGTTATAGATTTTATTAATAAAAATTATTACGCTGTTAAGTTTAATGCCGAAGGAAATTCTGTAGTTGCTTTTAAAGGAAATAAATTTTCTAATCCGGGATTCGATCCTAACCGAAAAGGAAGAAATAGCGCTCACGAACTAACTTCTTATCTTAAGGTTCAAGGTTATCCGGCGATGTATATTATAGATAGAAATGGCGATACACAACAACAAATAATAGGTTATAAAACGCATGAAGAATTGTTAAAAATATTAAGATAATCTTTTATTTCTAATTTCTTTTTTACATTTACTTACTAAATTCATTTAAAATTAAAACTCATGAATAAATTTAAATACTTATTTTTTTTAGTTCCAGTTGTTGCTGTGTTATTTTTTTCAAGTTTTAATTCAGATAAAGCAACAAATAAAATCACAGAAGATTTAGTTTGGCACACAAACCTTAAAGAAGCAATGGAAATTGCTAAAAAACAAGACAAACCATTATTCTTATTCTTCACAGGAAGCGATTGGTGTGGTTGGTGTATTCGCTTGCAAAAAGAAGTTTTTAAAACTCCAGAATTTGAAGCTTGGGCCAAACAAAAAGTAGTTTTGGTAGAGTTAGATTTTCCTAGAAGAACAGAACAAACTGCCGAAATGAAAAACCAAAACAATCAATTACAACAAGCTTTTGGGGTACAAGGTTTTCCAACAGTGTGGTTTGCGAAAGCAAATGATAAAGCAGGAAAAGTAAATTTCGAACAATTAGGAAGCACAGGATATGTTGCTGGTGGACCAAGTGCTTGGCTTTCGGGAGCAGATCAGATTATTGCAAAATATGTTCCTAATTCAAAAAAAGGATCAAAACCTCCTAGGCTCAAAAAGGCCAAATCATAATTTATAAAATCCCTTTTCGTAAGTACTATGAAAAGGGATTTTTTCTTTAGCACAAGTTTGCTTCCAAGCTGTAATATAACTTTTGTAATTAGAAGCATCGGCAATAATAATTTTTGGCTTTGTTGAAGACAACAATCGCTCTAAATTTACTTTTGGAGAATCTCTTAAAATAATAATATCAGGATTCATTGTGTTTTTGTAGATACTAGATTTGTCAATAATCAAAATTTTATTGTTGTTAAAATAAATCGTGTTTGTGAGCGGTTTAGGGTTGTTTATTTCGCAAAAATTAGCTGTTACATATGATTGAATCATTTTCTTCTCAAAACCGTTTTCTGTTAAAGTATTGTTTGTGCAAAGAGTGATTTCCTTGCCTATTCGTTCGCCAATAATTGTATTTCTTTTGGCATTAAAAACGATTAACTCCTTTTTGTTTTCTGATTGCCAGTTTGTAGAAACAAGCAATAACTGAAAAATTAAAACGCTACTGAAAGCCAAAATAATTTTTGTGAAATTGGGTTTCATAAACCAAATTATCCAAGTAAAAACAAGGAGATAAGAAGCAATAAGTAACGAAAAACTTAACGGAATATCTTTGATGACGAAAGTTTCAATAGAAGCAATCCATTTAATATAAGTATTGGTAAAAGTGATGCTCAACTCTACTATTTTAGAAAGGAAAAGAGGAACAAAATCAAAATATGCCAATATCATAAGAAGAACACCTATTGCCATAATTACGGAAAGACAAGGAATTAGCACCAAATTTGTCACAAAAAATAATCCTGGAAACTGATGGAAATAATAAATACTGAGTGGCATAGCTCCGATTTGTGCTGCAAAAGAAACGGTGATAATGTCCCAAAAATATGTAACGATTTTATTTTTTGGTTCCCAAAGCGATTTCAGCATTGGCTGTAGCCAAAGAATAAAAAATAGTGCAATATAACTTAACTGAAATCCAATATCGAACAAAAATAAAGGCTCGATAAGCAGAATTAAAAACAAAGAAACGAGCATCGTATGGAAAATGTTCGTCTCTCGATTTAGAAACATTCCTATTGACACAAAGCTAAACATCGCTGCCGATCTAACTACCGATGGTGCTAATCCTGCAACCAATGCGAACAACCACAAGGAGATTAAAATGATTGTTAACCTAATAAAATTTCCGTATTTGTTTTTTGGTAATGGTTTTAATAAAAAGGTAATAAACAAAAGGATAAACCCAACATGCAAGCCCGAAACCGAAAGA
Organism: Flavobacterium swingsii; assembly: GCF_900111965.1. Classification (GTDB taxonomy): domain Bacteria; phylum Bacteroidota; class Bacteroidia; order Flavobacteriales; family Flavobacteriaceae; genus Flavobacterium; species Flavobacterium swingsii. Next base: position 189,944 of record NZ_FOJT01000004.1, read on the forward strand.
ATATGAACTGCACCAGCATATTGATAATCACGTAATACTTCGGGCGAAATATCCTGTTGCTGACCCAATATTAGTGCTGATATTACTGCTAACTCTTCTTTTTTGAACCCGCTTTTTTCTAAATTTAGGATAATTTTATTCCGAAATGTTGAAGTATAATACCATATATTTTTATCGATATGAGTACTAATTTTTAGCTGTGAAGTTTCTGCAAATAGTTGTGCATAAATTCCTTTTGTTTCTAGATATTTTCCATAATCGAACTGATTTGGATTATTAGGTTTAAAATTTCGTACTAATTGTTCTTCGATTTTAAGTTTAGTTCCGATAACAAAGTCTTTGGTAATTGAATCTTTTTTTAAATTTAATAAGATTTTTCCAGAAGCGATTTTATTGTCAATTCGGGTTATTTCGGCAATATATCGATTGTTACTGGTTGTATTTTTTAATTTTTCAATAACAGTAGCCGTTATTAAGTGATTTGATTCGAAATTTGTTGTGTTATGAGTGTAATGATTTGCTCTAAAAGTATCGTTGTGAACTAATGTTGTTGTGATTCCGATAGCGAAAAATAAAAAATATAAGGAAATTGAAAAAGCTTTTTTCTGTTCAAATTTATGATAAGATTGAAATAAAAAATAGCCAAAAATAATTGTAGATATGCTTAATAAACCGAAAACGTAATTAATATTTAGAGGGCAATAATAAGCGGCAATAATGCCTAAAATAAGCCAAAAACAAATTCGAACTATTGGAAATTGTAATATCTTCATTTGACTAAGATAATGAAATATCCATTTGTATTCTAAATGCAATAAGAAAATTAAGGAGAATTAGGCTACAAAACAAAAATGCCTCAGAAATCTCTGAGGCATTTTTAATTAATTAAATTTTATTAGGATTTTACTAATTTGTCTTTTCTGTTTTTTATGTTCAAAACCTTTTCTTTACTGGCAACGATAGGTTTTTTAATGTCACTAAGTACATTTATAGCTTCTTCAACATAAACATCTTTAGACAAACTTTCGTGCCAATCTTTTCTTTTTTGACCTAATAACGAGTCTTTTTTAATAAGTTCCATTTCCTGAGGGAGAGAAGTAAATTTAAGCGAATTTTGAAATTTTGAAATTGCTTTAAATTTTTTAGTTCCTTCTTCTATTGATGCTTGTTCTGCTTTGAATTTATTAAGATTCAAACTAATTAAATTGTCTTCTTTGCGGTCATTAATCCATTTTGCATTTTCATCTATTAGCTTAAATTGAGCGTTTTCTAATATTCTCTTTTGGCTGTTAGCAACTACGGCTTCAAAATTATTTATAGCTTTTAAAGATTCAAACGGAGCTTCATCAATTTTGTCCCAAGGCATTGCATTTTTTACATCACGTTCTCCAATTTCTATATAAGAATAACGGTCTGGAACAGTAATGTCGCTAGAAACTCCTTCAAGTTGCGTAGAGCCACCATTTATTCTATAAAATTTTTGAATTGTAGTTTTTAAAGCTCCAAAATCTCCCATCGAAGCATTATTACGAACCAACTGATTCAAATCGAAAACATTTTGAACTGTTCCTTTTCCGTAAGATTGTTTGCTACCTATAACAACACCTCTTTTATAATCTTGTATTGCAGCTGCAAAAATTTCGGAAGCGGAAGCTGAAAAATTATTTATCATCACCACAAGCGGTCCGTCCCATTGTACTTTTGGGTCGTGGTCAGAGAGAACTTCTTTTTTCCCTTTAGATGATTTTATTTGTACGACAGGTCCTTCTTCAATAAATAATCCAGTAATATCTACAACTGTTTTTAATGATCCGCCACCATTGTCACGTAAATCCATTACGATTCCTTGTACGCCTTCTTTTTTAAGATTTTCAACTTCAAGAGCAATGTCTTTTGCAGCATCACGATTGTCATTGTTCTCGAAATCGATATAAAATTTAGGTAAATAAATCACGCCATATTTTACACCATTTTTCTCGACAATACTAGATTTTGCATAGGTTTCCTCGATTTCTACAATATCTCTTATGATTGATATTATCACTATCGATCCATCTACCTTTTTCACTGTAAGTCTTACTTCTGTTCCTTTAGGTCCTTTTATTTTTTTCACCACATCATCAAGCCTCATTCCAGTAACATCGACTGCTTCGCCGTTGCCTTGTGCCACTTTAAGGATTAAATCGCCTGGTTCGAGTTCTTTTCCTCTCCAAGCGGGTCCGCCAGAAATTAATTCCGAAATTTCCGTAAAGTCATTTGTTTTTTGAAGTCTTGCGCCAATACCTTCCAATTTCCCGCTCATACTCACATCAAAACGTTCTTTTTCTTCTGGAGCAAAATAATAAGTGTGCGGGTCAAATTGGGTAACTATTGCGTTTACATAGGCTACAAACCAATCATCTTCGTTAGATTCTTTGATAAAAGCGAAATAATCTTTTAGTGTTTTTTGTGTTGTTTCTCTTGCTTCTTTCTCTAGTTGTGAAAAAGTTTTTGCAATATATTTTGGGTCTTTTGCTTTTTTATCGGCTTCTAATTTTTCTTTTTCTACCACAGTGGCTAAAATAGAAAGTTTCATTTGCAGACGCCATCTGTTTTTTAATTCAGAATAATTTTTGGCAAAAGCATTTTTATCGGAATCTATATTAATAGTTTCATCGGTCGTAAAGTCATACGGTTTCTCGTTTAGCGATTTGTAAACCACCTCGACTTCTCTCATACGTTTTTGCAAACGTTCATAGGTTAGTTTAAAAAATGTTAAATCACGATCATGAATCATATCATCTATTTGTAATTCATAGATTTTAAATTCATCGATATCAGATTGTACAAAAAATCTTTTTGAAGGATCTAATGCGTCAAGATAATCTTTATAAACTCCTTGAGAAAACTTGTCATCCATAGCAATCGGATCATAATGACCTTTTTCTATAACAAATGTTATCAAATCCAAAAGCATTTTGTCTTTCTCCGGGTCATTTTCTTTCTTTGGCATAAAACTCCACAAAGTGGCAGAGATAGCAAGAACAGCTAAAATTACTTTATAATTCCTTTTCATATAATTCAAAATTGCATTCATAATATTTACTAAAGTACATAAAAAACTATGCCATAATAATAATTTGACTATAATTTTTTGTTAAAGATGTAAAATTAGTTACTTGCAAGTAAAAATGCTTAATTTAGCGTCACTTTTTCCTGTTAAATTTAGCTTTTCATATAAATAAAAATGAGTAAACCATTAATATTAGTTACAAACGACGACGGTATTTCGGCACCAGGAATACGAACACTTATTGCCGTTATGCAAGAAATAGGAACTGTTGTTGTAGTGGCACCAGATAGTCCACAAAGCGCTATGGGACACGCCATAACGATAAACAGCACTTTGCATTTGAATAAAGTTTCGCTCGAAAATGCACCAGTAACCGAGTATAGTTGCTCAGGAACTCCTGTAGATTGTGTAAAGCTGGCTGTGAATGAAATTTTGAAACAAAAACCAGACTTATGCGTTTCGGGTGTAAACCATGGGTCAAACTCATCTATAAATGTGATTTATTCGGGCACGATGAGTGCCGCTGTCGAAGCTGGTATCGAAGGAATTCCTGCCATTGGGTACTCTTTATTAGATTATGATTGGAATGCCGATTTTGAAACTTTTAAACCTTACATAAAAAAAATTGCGCTCGAAGTTCTACAAAAAGGATTGCCTGATAGTGTGGTTCTAAATGTCAATTTTCCAAAAAGAAAAGAAGAAGAGCTAAAAGGAATAAAAATTTGCCGACAAGCCAAAGCCATGTGGGAAGAAAAGTTCGATAAAAGGAAAACACCACAAGGCAAAGATTATTACTGGCTCACGGGCGAATTTGTGAATCAAGACAAAGGTGAAGATACAGACGAATGGGCTTTGGAAAACGGATACATTTCGGTAGTGCCAGTTCAGTTTGACATGACGGCACATCACGCAATTCAGCAATTAAATAATTGGAATTTAAACAACTAAATTATGAAAAAAACAGATTTGCTTATTGGTATGATAATAGGATTTGTTTCCGCTTTTTTAGGAACGTATCTTTTCTTTACTTTTTGTACTGAGTATAGCTTTTTAGAAGGTGTGAAAGGCATGAAAAGTCAAGGGTTTCTAGGAAAAGTAATCACATTAGGCGCTATTCTAAATCTTTTTACTTTTTTTATATTGCTCAAAATAAATAAAGAACTCATGGCTCGCGGCGTTGTATTGGCAACCATACTTTTGGCTATAATTACAATGTTTGTTTAAATAATCGACAAAAGATGAAATACTACATTATTGCTGGCGAAGCATCGGGCGATTTGCACGGTTCGAACCTTATGAAAGGCATTTATAAAGAAGATTCTCAGGCAGAAATTCGTTTTTGGGGAGGCGATTTGATGCAAGAAACAGGCGGAACCTTAGTAAAACATTATCGGGATTTGTCGTTTATGGGTTTTCTAGAAGTGGTTCTTAATTTGAAAACCATTCTTAATAACATTAAAATTTGTAAAGATGATATTTTAAATTTCAAACCAGATACTATCATTTTTATAGATTATCCAGGTTTTAATATGAGAATTGCAAAATGGTCTAAAAAACTAGGAATACGAAATCATTATTATATCTCACCACAAATTTGGGCTTGGAAAGAAAACCGAATCAAATCCATAAAAAACGATGTCGACAAGATGTATGTTATTCTTCCGTTTGAAAAAGATTTTTACGAGAAGAAACATCATTTTCCAGTTGAATTTGTAGGTCATCCGCTCATTGATGCTATAAATAATCGTAAGAAAACCGATGCAGAACAATTTAAAAAAGATAACAACTTAGACGAAAGACCTATTATTGCGCTTTTGCCAGGAAGCAGAAAACAGGAAATTGAAAAAATGTTATCCGAGATGTTGTCCGTTGTAAAAGACTTTCCTAATTATCAGTTTGTAATTGCTGGCGCACCGAGTCAGGAATATTCATTTTACGAGCAGTTTTTAACGAATGATCAAGTACATTTTATATCAAATAAAACCTATGATTTATTAAGTGTTTCTCATGCAGCGCTAGTTACATCAGGAACGGCAACGCTCGAAACAGCTTTGTTTAAAGTTCCCGAAGTTGTTTTGTATAAAGGAAGTTGGGCTTCGTACCAAATAGCAAAACGCATTATAACTCTTAAGTACATTTCGTTAGTCAATTTAATAATGGATAAAGAAGTCGTTACCGAACTCATTCAGGAAGATTGCAACTCGAAAAAAATAAAAGCAGAACTCGAAAAAATAATAGAACCATCATACAGAAATACGCTTTTAGCCAATTATGATTTGTTAGAAAAACAATTAGGCGGAGCAGGAGCAAGCGATAAAACGGCACATCTTATTGTTAGTGATATGTTATGCGTCAGTTAACTACAAAATCGAAATAAAAAAATTAGAATGAAATATATTTACTGCATATTTAGTGTTTTACTTTTAGCAAATTGTTCTCAAAAGATTAAAACTGATAATAAAGATTGGACAAAAGTAATAATTGGAACTTGGGATTTTGTAGAAACCAGAGATCCAAGTGGGAATAAATTAGAAAACTATGAAGGGAGTTTTGGAACTGTTCAAGCTACAGGGCCAAAACTTATCTACAATTCAGACTTCACATACAATATGGTTTTTACTCCGAAAAACACTGATACTGGAAATTGGAAATTTAATAAAGAAACAATGACAATCGAACACGATTTATATATTGACAGTACAGGTTTTGTTGGTAAAGATTTAATCAGACAAAAATTAGCGGTTAAATCAAGTAATGGAAATTACTATGAAAGAATTGACGAAAAAATACTAAAAATTGAAAACGAAGAAATGTTGATTGATAACAGAGGGTTAATTAATGTCTATAAAAAAGAAATAAAAAAATAACCGAACGCACAACAGCGGTTTGTAACAATTGCTTGGTTTCATTCTGAAAACTTTCTTGAACATATTTTATTCTTCAATTCACTATTTTCATTAAAAACTTTAGGTATTTTTGTTGTGGTCTGTGAACAATTTATCGTAACTGTTTTCAAACTGCGAAACGTTCTGAGAAGCAAAATAATTATGAAACTATTTATAACAGGAATATCAACCGATGTAGGTAAAACCATCGCATCATCAATTATAGTCGAAGCATTAGAAGCTGATTATTGGAAACCCATTCAAGCAGGCGATTTAGACAATTCCGACAGTCATAAAATCGAATCTTACATATCTAATAATAAAACGGTAATTCACGAAAATAGTTATTTGCTAAACACGCCTGCGAGTCCTCATCTTGCGGCAAAATTGGATGGAATAACCATCGATTTAAATCAAATAATAGAACCAAATCCCGATAATTATCGGGATAAAAACCATCTCATAATTGAAGGAGCTGGCGGACTTTTCGTTCCGTTAAATGATACAGATTGTATTATCGATTTGATAAAACCAGATTATAAAGTCGTTGTGGTTTCTCGCCATTATTTAGGAAGCATCAATCATACATTACTCACAATCGAAGCTTTACAAAACAGAAAAATAAATATTGCGGGAATCATTTTTAATGGAAATGAAAACAAATCAACAGAAGAAATTATTTTATCAAAAACAGGAATAAAAGTTATAGGAAGAATCAGTGAAGAACCCTATTTCGACAAAAATGTAATTTTAGAATATGCCGATATTTTTCGTGAAAACCTTCTAAATTTATAAAACCTTTATGAATCCCTGTATTTTTCTTCTCGTATCTTTGTAAAATAAAATTATTACCAAAATGAACCTTTCCGAAAGAGATAAAAAACATAATTGGCACCCATATACGCAGCACAAAACTTCCCAACCCGAAATCGCCATTCTAAAAGGAGAAGGAGCCTTGTTATGGGACGAAAATAATAAAGAATATATCGATGCGATTGCTTCTTGGTGGGTCAATCCGTACGGACATTCTAATCAATTTATTGCCGATGCGATTTACAAACAACTCACAACTTTAGAGCATGTTTTGTTTGGCGGATTTACACACGAACCAGCCGTTTTATTATCAGAAAAACTAATAGAAATATTACCAAAAAATCAACAAAAAATCTTTTTTTCAGATAATGGTTCGACAGCAGTTGAGATTGCGATAAAAGTTGCCATGCAATATTTTTATAATAAAAACGAAAAACGAACCACAATAATTGCTTTCGAAAATGCCTTCCATGGCGATACTTTTGGAGCGATGGCGGCAAGTGGGATTTCATTTTTCACCGAAGCATTCAAAGGCTCATTAATCCAAGTTGTTAGAATTCCTGTCCCAACTATTGGTAACGAAAAAGAAAGTTTAGATGCTTTGGCGAAAGCCATAAAAGAATACGATTGTGCAGCCTTTATTTTCGAACCGTTAGTACAAGGAGCAGCAGGAATGGTCATGTACGAAGCTTCGGAATTGGATAAACTAATGAAAATCTGTAAAGAAAACCAAGTTTTTACCATCGCCGACGAAGTAATGACCGGTTTTGGTAAAACAGGAAAAACATTTGCTTGCAATTATCTGGAAGGAAAACCAGACATAATGTGTTTGTCTAAAGCCTTAACTGGCGGAACAATTCCTATGGCGATTACCACATTTACACAAGAAATTTTCGACGGATTTTATGATGACGATGTAAATAAGGCACTATTTCACGGACACACATTTACTGCAAATCCTACAGGTTGTGCGGCGGCTTTGGCAAGTATACAATTGCTAAAATCCGATGAAATGCAAGAAAATATTGAAAGAGTAAACAAACGACATTTACAATTTCAAGAAAAAATAAAGCGACACCCAAAAGTAAGTACAACACGTGTTTTAGGGGTTATTTTTGCTTTAGAAATAAAAACTGATTCGAAAGCCAGTTATTACGGAGGTTTACGCAACAAACTCTACAATTTCTTTATCGAAAAAGGAGTAATTCTTCGTCCCGTAGGAAACATAATTTACATTTTGCCTCCCTATATTATTACAAACGAACAATTGCAAAAAGTATATCAAACTATAGAAGAAGCACTAGAAATAGTTTAAATTTGTAGCTAATCCTGCTATCCGTTGCAATCTCGCCAAGAAAAATGGCGAGGATTTCCACTGCAAACGAAGTTCACCGAACTCCGATGAAAATGGAAATTAAGTGAGGTAATCAGGGCTAAAAAATCATGTTTTGAATAAAAAAATAGCCATAACCTCCATTTCTTCTTTTTCACCATTAGGCAATCAACCCGAATTAATTTGGCAAGAATACCTAAAGGAAACATCATTAATTTCCGAAAAACAAATTGGGAATCAAACCATTCCCGTAGCCACTATTTCGGAAGAATTAAAAAAGGAAGTTGAAGAACTAAAAGCATCAGATCAGAAATACAAATCGTTAGACAACTCGGTTTTGTATGCTATTTTAGCTTCACGACAAGCTGTAAAAAAGGCTGGTTGGACACAAAATGACATCTTCGGAATCAATATTGGTTCCTCACGTGGCGCCACCGAATTATTCGAAAAACACCACCAAGAATTTATCGAAACCGGAAAAACAGGAACATTAGCCTCGCCAACGACAACATTAGGTAATATTTCCTCGTGGATTGCTCATGACTTGAAATCTTCTGGACCAGAAATATCGCATTCTATTACTTGTTCTACAGCTTTGCATGCTTTGCTAAACGGAGTTGCTTGGCTTCGTGCAGACATGGCAGATAAATTCCTCGTTGGCGGAAGCGAAGCGCCACTCACGTCTTTTACCATCGCACAAATGCAAGCTTTAAAAATTTATTCGAAAGAAGAAAATGCTTATAAATGTCGTGCTTTCGATTTACATAAAACCAAAAACAGTATGGTTCTCGGCGAAGGAGCGGCCGTGATTTGTCTAGAAATTGGCGAAAGAGAAAACGCAATTGCTTATATAGAAGGAATAGGTTATGCTACCGATATTTTAGAACACGGAATCTCTATTTCTACCGAAGCAGATTGCTTCCAGAAATCGATGAAAATGGCATTGCAAAACACTAATTTATCCGAAATTGATGCGATTGTTATGCATGCGCCAGGAACTGTAAAAGGTGATTTATCAGAATATAAAGCAATTCAAAAAGTATTTACTTCGTCAATTCGACCTTTGGTCTCGGGTGGTGAAAACTTACCAATGCTTACAACTAATAAATGGAAGATTGGACACACTTTTGGTGCATCTGGTATGTTAAGTGTCGAGTTGGCAATTCTAATGATGCAGCACAATCAGTTTATTGGAGTTCCATTCAACCCTTCTAGGGTTCAAAACCCTAGAAGGGTTATTAAAAAAGTATTGGTAAATGCCGTTGGCTTTGGAGGAAATGCTGTTTCTGTGTTGTTGAGTCTGTAGTTCGACCCTTCTAGGGTTTAAAACCCTAGAAGGGTTAGCCCCAAAACCTAAAGTTCCAACTCCTTTACCTTCTCATAAATCAAATTACTCTCAAAACCTTTTCGCAACAAAAAATCACAAAATTTCTTTCGTTTTTTTATAACGTTAGCTTCTCTCATGGTTTCCCAATGATTTTCAGCTAGTTTATGAAAAGTTTCTAAATATTCTTCGGACGTAATTTCTTTAAGCGCTGTATTTATGTTATATTGTGATATTTTACGAAATTTTAATTCGTTTACAATTCGTATTTTCCCCCAAGATTTTATACGGTGTTTTCCACGAGCAAAACTACAAGCAAAACGCTCTTCGTTTAGAAAATTATGCTCTATAAGATGTACGATAATCATATCGATAGCCTGAGGAATCATCTTTAAATCATACAGTTTAGCAACGACTTCCTGGTGGCATCTTTCCTGATACGAACAATAATATTCTAATTTTAGAGTAGCTTCGGTAACGGAGTAAACTTTTGAATTCATAATACAAAACTAATGAAAATCACTGATTTTAAAATTTTAACAAGTAAAATCACTTTATTAAATTATTCCAAATACCCAAGTTTTATCGACGAATGGCAAATATTAACGATAAGATAACAAAGAATTGCGTATAAAGCTTCTTTTTTCAATAATTTTGCAGTAAGTTTGGTTCCCTTATTTTTTTATAACATATTGAAAGTCAAAATGAGGAGAATATAAAATATTAATTATGAAAATTAAATTACTTATTTTTTCGTTGTTGTGCTCTTTGTGTTTTACAAATAATGTTTCTGCACAATTGTTACAATGGAATACTTTTGGTAATGCAGGAACCGAAACAACGGAGCCTAGTGTTGCTAACGATGTAAATGTTTCAGCGACTAATCTAACTCAAGGGACTATAATGGCGGTTGCTAATGCTAATAGATTTGGAGGAAATGCTTGGTGGAATACGGGAAATTCTACAAATTCTACGCTAGCAGAAGCTATTACAGGAAATGATTATTTACAATTTGTGGTAACTCCAAATGCAGGATTTTCATTTACGCCAACTTCTTTTGTTTTTAGTTGGGATAGGTCTGCTGCAGGTCCTCAGAGTGTTACTCTTCGTTCGTCTGTAGATGGATATGTCTCTAATATTGGAAGTGTTGTTGGAATGGTAGCATCAATAACCACAGGAAATACGATTACTATTACAGGTCTTACCAATATAACTACGGCAACAACTTTTAGAATTTATGGTTATGGAGGAACAACTGCTGCTGGAACAGGTGGTTTTGATACGACAACCAATGTTGTTAATGTTGTTTTAAATGGAACTACGACACCTATATCTGGTAACACCATTACTGTAACTCAAGCTACAGGTGGGACAATTTCACCAGGAACAGCATCATACGCAAATGGTAGTAATCAAAATTTTACAGCAACGCCTACTTCGTGTTATGATTTTACGAATTGGGTTGTTGATGGTGCTAATGCAGGAAATACAAATCCTTATGCATTTACAAACATAACGGCCAATCATACTGTTACGGCAGTTTATACAATAAAAACAAATGCGATTACAGCAAGTGCAGGCGCAAATGGTTCAATAAGTCCAAATGGTGTAACTAACGTAAATTGTGGGAGCAACCAAACCTACACAATTACGCCTAGTGGTGGTTATGTAGTACAAGATGTTTTAGTAGATGGTGTTTCGGTAGGAGCGGTAACTTCTTATACATTTACTAACGTAACAGCAACACATACAATTAGTGTGAGTTTTGTAACAGCACCAGCAGGACCTTGTTTGAGCGAAGGTTTTTCCGCGGGAGCATCGGCTCCAACCGGGTGGATTTTTACAAATATTGGAGGAACTTATACTTCAGCTGGAAATTTTGGAGCTTCGTCTCCTTCTTTACAATTAGACAATACCAACGATATTGTTGAAACACCAACTGTTACAAATGCAACAGAATTAAGTTTCTGGCTTAGAGGAAATGGAACTAATGCGACTTCTGCACTTTTAATTGAAGGTTACGACGGAGTAAGTTGGGTAATTATTGATAATATAACCAGTTCTATACCAACTACAGGAATAACAAAAACATATAATGCATCTTCAATACCACAATTACCTATAAATCTTCAAAAATTTAGATTTACCTATACTAAAAGTGCAGGAAATTTAGCTTTTGATGATGTAAACGTTATCTGTGGTCCTGTTATTGTTGGTCCAGAAATAGATGTTCAAGGGAATACAGTTTCAATTCCTGATGGCGATACAACTCCAATTGCGTCAGATAATACTAGTTTTGGTACGACAACACTAAGTACTAATATTGTAAAAACCTTTACAATCAAAAACTTAGGAACTACTGATTTGGTGTTAAGTTTGCCAATTACACTAACTGATGTTTCGGCTCCACAGGAATTCACAATCACGCAACCAGCTTCTGCTACTATTACAGCAGGAGGTTCAATAAATTTCACGGTTACTTTTAACAGTGCTATTGGAGGAACGTTTACCAATACGCTAAACATTAACAGCAACGATACTAGCGAAGCGCTCTATAATTTTGACATTACTGCTACAGCTGCCACTGTTATAAATAATGACCTTTGTACTAATGCTACAGATATAACAGTTAATGCGCCAGCCATTTCTGGAAATATGACTGGTGCTACAAGAACGGCATCACCATTTAACAACAAAACTGACCGTTGGTATAAATTTACAGCTACATGTTCGAGTACGCACGCTATTACCGTAGCAGGATTTACGGGTGATATTGATATCGAATTGTTTTCAGGTAGTTGTCCGTCATCTGCAACCTATTTAGATACTTCGAATGGGACTTCAACCACAGAAACTATAAGCATGGCACTAACTGCTGGAACTACTTATTATTTGAGAGTTTTGGCATTTAATGCTACTGCGGAAACATCAGCTTTTACAGCTCAGGTTACTGCTGGTAGTTCATTAAATATAAGTAATGTAGGAAGTCCAGCAACTGGTAACATTAATACCGGAACGGCAAATGCGGTGATTATGGGAATTACAACCACACCAGCATGTGCTACAAGCTATGATATTTCTGCTATCACATTAACAAAAGCAGCTGCTTCGACAGTGGCAGCAACAGATATTTCTAATTTTAGAATTTTTTATGACATAAATGGTAACGGCGCTATTGATGGTGGTGAAGTTTCAGTTTCTGGAGCTGGAATCGCTTTAAACAATAGCATGACTTTTACTTTAAGTGGTCAAACAGGGATTTTAATCGAAAGAAAGTATTTATTAGTTGCCGATATATCTCCTACTGCGATCATTGGGCGAAATATAAAAGTTGATTTATCACCTAATAGTAATTTAACAGCTGTTATAAACCCTTCAGGAATTAAAAATGGAATTGCTTTAGGAAATACACAAACCATTGTGGCTACTGCGTGCACATCTGCAACAATAGTTTCAGTAATGCCAGCTTCAGGACCAGTAGGGACTCAAGTAACGATTACTGTTTCTAGTGGAAATTTAACTGGAGCTACAGCTTCTTTTAACGGTACAACTGCTACTGTTGTATCAAGTTCAGCAACACAACTGGTTGTAATTGTTCCAACGGGAGCTACAACAGGAAATTTAATTATAACAGATAGTCAGCCTTGTCCTGCAGCTATTTCTTTTACAGTGATAGACCAGATTAAAACTTCTTGTCAAGGAAGTTCGTTAATTACTGATTTGTTTATTTCGGAAGTAACCGATGCGTCTTCGGGATCTTTGACTTATGTTGAGATTTATAATGGTACAGCTGGTACTATTGATATGGCTGCTTTAAATTATGCAGTTCGTATTACAAATTACAATACAACTCTTGGCGATGGAAACCCAGGGCAAGATGTTGATTTGCCTTTAACAGGAACTTTGGCATCAGGAAATAAATTTATTTTTGCTACTACTGTTGGCGCCGGGTGCAGTGTGACGGGTGCAGATGGTAGTTTGGCCAATCAAACAGGAGCACATTCAGGTATTAATAATAATGATTCGGTAAAATTGGTTAAAGGAGGTACAGTAATTGATCTTTGGGGATTTGACGATGATACAAGATTTTGGATTACAGATTTAGGATTGGGTGATAAAGGGTACGATTTTGAACGAAAAAACACTGTTTCGGCTCCATCAACTACTTTTTTAAGTTCAGATTGGACTATAACGGATTGGGATAGTTGCAGCGATGATTATTCTAATATTGCAACGTATGTGGCGATTTCGTCAACTCCAACAATTACGGCGCAACCTACTTTAGCGCTAACATGTACTTCTACTTCAGCAACTATGAACGTTACAGCAACCGAAGGTTTTGTGGGTGGTAATGTGTTGGCTTACCAATGGTATGAAGTTGCTCTAAATACAAGTAACTGGACAGCTTTAAGTAATGGAGGATTGTATTCTGGTGTTACAACTAATACATTAAATATTTCTTCGGTAGCAACCTTAGAAGGTTATCAGTACTATTGTCAAGTTAGAGAAAATAGTGCGACGTGTTATGTGGCTACAGTTGCCGTAAAAGTAAACACTGGCGCTACAATATGGAACGGAACTTCATGGAGTAATGGAACTCCAACTCTAGCAAAGTCTGCTATTATCAACGGAACTTATGATACAACTGCTCATGGAGATATTGATACCTGTAGCTTAATTGTTAATGCGACATTTACGACTACGGTAACGGCTAATCATTATATTAACATTCAAAATAATTTGACGGTTAACGGAACTTTAAATGTTCAAGACGATGGATCATTAGTTCAAATTAGTAATACGGGTGTTAATAATGGAAATATTACCTATAGCCGAACTACAGATGTCCGTTTGCAAGATTATGTATATTGGTCAGCGCCAGTAACTGGACAAACATTATCTACAAAATTTAGCGGAACACCAATAAATTATATGTGGCGTTGGGTGCCAACAAATGCAAATGCAAATGGAGGTGAAGGAACTTGGCTAAATTATTCAGGAGCAATGTCAGCCGGTTCGGGATATATTGTACGAGCAGCGACAGGAACTAATGCTTCAACTCCGGCAAGCGTGACTACTTCTTTTACAGGAGTTCCGCACAATGGTATTTATTCGACAGTGACAATAGCCAGAGGAAACGATTATTCAGGAACAGGAACACAAGGAATTATGAGAACCGCAACTGATGATAACTGGAATTTACTAGGAAATCCTTACCCTTCGGCATTAGATGTAGTAAGTACAGGAGGTTTTTTAGATGCTAATCCGCAATTAGAAGGATTTGTAAAAATTTGGACACATGCACAATTGCCAACAAATATTGTAGATCCTTTCTATCAAAACTTTGTTTCTAATTATTATGTAAACGATTATAATACTTATAACAGAACTGGTTTGTCAAGCGGTCCTGGAGATTATAAAGTAGGATCAGGACAAGGGTTTATGGTTTTGATGGTTCCTGGTGGAGCAACTACATCGACAGTGACTTTCAATAATAGTATGAGAAGTAAAACATTTGCTAACAATCAGTTTTGGAAATTGGCAAATGCAACCAATACTAATACTGTCGAGAAACACCGCATTTGGGTCGATTTAGTATCACCAACAGAAACTACAAGGACATTAGTAGGATATGTAGAAGAAGCAACTCAAGGATTAGACAATACGTTCGATGCATTTACAGATTATAAACCAAGTCAAAATTTCTATTCTATAATTAATAATAATCCATATATTATTCAAGGAAGAAGTTTGCCATTTGATGTAAATGATAGAGTGCCAATGGGAATAAAAATCCCTGCAAACGGAACTTACTCCATTGCTATTGCGACGGTTGATGGATTGTTTGCTGATAGAACACAAAAAATTTATATAGAAGACAAATTGTTAAATACTATTAATGATCTTACAGATTCGCCTTATCAGTTTACGGCAACTCAAGGCGTTACAAACGATCGTTTTGTGCTACGTTATACTAACCAGGCTCTAAGTAATAACGATTATGTTTTGGTAGGAAACGGCGTATCTATTTTTGGTTCAAACAATGAAATAAGAATAAATTCTAGTTTAGAAAACATTAAAGATTATACGGTTTATAATGTTTTAGGTCAAATATTAGCTAGTAAAAATAATGTAAACGCAAACCAATCTGCAGTAAGTTCTATAATGAAAAGTAACCAAACATTGGTTGTAAAAGTTATATTAGAAAACGGACAGACAGTTATTAAGAAAGTTCTATTTTAATTTAAAATATAAATCATTTAGTTTGAAAAAAAACCGCTCAATACTTTTGAGCGGTTTTTTTTTGCAGTATATCGAAATGTTATTCAAAATATTAACAAATAAATTAGAGTACAAACTTTAATTATTATATTTACGATATATAAATAGCAAATAATTAACATTTATATTAAATACCACATAATGTTCTGCTTTTTCAAAAACAGATGTACTACAATCTAAACCTTATAGATTGTGTGCCGTTTTTTCAATAATGAATTGAATTTTTAAAAAGTAAAAATTATGAAATCAAAAGTACTATTATTCTCGCTCCTATTTACTATTCTTATTTCTCAACAAATAAATGCGCAATGTTCGGTAACAACATCTCCAACAATAAATGCAAGCGCCTTAATCTGTGGGACTGCGCCTCTAAGTTCCTGCAATGGTATTTTGTATATTGGCGATGGCACAAACCCTACGACAATAACTATGAATGCTGTTTTGGATTTAACTTGTCTAGGGGCTATTCAGTTAATTGTTAGAAATAATGCCACATTAGATTTTTCGTCAGGGAATGATTATTTGCTTCTTGATGCCGGGTCTTCCATTATTTTTCAGCCTGGTGCGGGTCTTACAGGACAATCTTGTAACGCTTCTGAAAGGATTTATATCGGGGGAGTTTTAATTGCTAGTTGTAATGGAAATGCTGGAGCAGACTATAGTTTCTTAGAGTTATTAACTCAAGGGGGTTATAATATTGTTAGACCTACAGCTTCACCTACAGCAATTTGTGGTTCAGGGAGTTTTGTTTTAACTGCTAATCCAGTTCCATCAAAAGATGCAGAAGTAAGTTGGTATGATGCTCCTACTGGAGGAAACCTTCTTCTTTCTAATTCAAATACTTATACGACTCCAGTAATTTCAGCTACGACTATTTATTATGCGGAAGCATATTACCCACCCAGCGAATTTACTACACCAAGAGTTTCGATCACGGCAGCAGTCAATCCCATTTCGACTTGGAACGGATCTTCATGGAGTATACCTCCCACACCTGCGTCAAGTTTAATTTTTAGCGGTAATTATTCTTCAACCGGTAATCTTTCAGGATGTAGCTGTACTGTGAATAGTGGAAGTGTAGTTTTTAATGCAGGTCACACGTTAAATTTAATAAATGAGTTGAATGTAGCAGGAGGAACGCTAACCTTCAATAATACGGCAAGTTTGGTTCAAGTTAACAATACCACAAATACAGGAGATATTATTTATAATAGGAATTCAACTCCTGTAGTCAAATTTGATTATACTTTTTGGTCTTCGCCTACTTCGGGGACTCAAACACTGTTAAGTTTTTCGCCAAACACTTCTATAAATAGATTTTTTACGTACCATAATAGTTGGCTAAGTGCAAATCCTAGCGCTGATGTCTTTGTAAAAGGTTTGGGTTATGCAATATGGGTGCCACAATCCACTAGTCCTAGTGTGCCTACCGTTTTGCCACATCAATTTGTTGGCGTACCCAATAATGGAGATGTTGATATTAACGTGTCATTAGGTCCGCCTATTTCTAATAGGTTGCTTGGGAATCCGTATCCATCAACATTAGATGCAAATGCATTTATAAACGCAAATATTGTTGGTACAGGAACTATTAATCAAACCATTTCTGGAACTTTGTATTTTTGGACACACAATCATAGTTTGACAGGGAATAATTATTCCCAAGCGGATTATGCAACCTATAATCTCTCTGGAGGAACAGCGGTTTCAACTGGTACGGGAAACACAACGGCGCCAACACAATACATTGCCGCAGGTCAAGGAATTTTTATAAACCAAGTTAGTAATGGAAATGTGAGTTTTAGAAATAATATGAGAATAGGTACAAACAACACTAATTTTTATAAAAATTCTAATACTGAAAAATCAGAAAAAACATTAGAAAAACATAGAATATGGCTAAATTTAACCAATAATAATTCAAACTTTAGTCAAGCATTAATTGGTTATATAGAAACAGCGACTAATGGCTATAATTCTGGTTTTGATGGCTTGTATTTCGGAAACAATGAGTTTGCAATATATAGTTTGCTAAAAAATGATGCTTATGCAATACAAGCTAGAGCATTGCCTTTTTCTGATGTTGATGAGGTCTCAATAGGTTTTATGACAAATATTTCGGGAGAGTTATCGATAGGGATAGATCATTTAGATGGGTTGTTTCTGGAAGGTCAGAAAGTATATCTTGAAGATAAATTACTAAAAACAATGAATGATATTACCGATGCTCCATATCAATTTACAGCAAACAAAGGAACAACAAACAATCGTTTCGTGTTACGTTATACCAATAAAACTGCAAATAATGCGGATCTTAATTTGACCGAGAATGTAATTACTGTTTTTGCTTCAAACCACGAAATTAAAATAAATTCTAGTCTAGAAAGTATCAAAAATTATACAATTTATAATGTTTTAGGACAAATATTAATTACTAAAAACAATGTAAATACAAATCAATCGGTTGTGAATTCAATTATAGAAAACAACCAAGCATTAATTGTAAAAATTGTTTTAGAAAACGGTCAAACAGAAACTAAGAAAATAATATTCTAGATTCGTTTAAAGTTTTAACATAAGAAAATCCCGCTTCAAAATGGATGAAGCGGGATTTTCTTTTTTGTTGAAAACTTATAATCAACATCTCAAAGAAAACAACTATTTTTACTAAAAATAATCACAGACAAAATGAGTTCAGAAAAAGAAGCCAAATTAAAAGCATTACAGCTTACATTAGATAAATTAGACAAGACTTACGGTAAAGGAACCGTAATGAAAATGGGTGATAAAGCCGTAGAAGAAGTAGAAACAATTTCTTCAGGATCATTAGGATTAGACTTAGCATTAGGAGTTGGTGGTTACCCACGCGGGCGTGTAATCGAGATTTACGGGCCAGAATCTTCAGGAAAAACGACCTTAACTTTACACGCTATTGCCGAAGCTCAAAAAGCAGGAGGAATCGCCGCTTTTATCGATGCGGAACATGCTTTCGATAGAAGTTATGCTGAAAAATTAGGTGTAGATATTGAAAATTTAATCATTTCGCAACCAGATAACGGAGAGCAAGCTTTGGAAATTGCTGAAAATTTAATTCGTTCAGGCGCGATAGATATTGTCGTGATTGACTCGGTTGCTGCTCTTACACCAAAAAGCGAAATTGAAGGTGAAATGGGAGATTCTAAAATGGGTCTTCACGCTCGTTTGATGTCGCAAGCCTTAAGAAAACTAACGGGAACAATCAGCAAAACAAAATGTACCGTATTTTTCATCAATCAATTGCGTGAAAAAATTGGTGTTATGTTCGGAAATCCTGAAACAACAACAGGAGGAAATGCATTAAAATTTTATGCTTCGGTTCGTTTAGATATCCGTCGTTCGACACAAATAAAAGATGGCGATAATGTATTAGGAAACAGAACCAAAGTAAAAGTGGTAAAAAATAAAGTAGCACCGCCTTTTAAAACTGCCGAATTCGATATTATGTACGGAGAAGGTGTTTCTAAAACAGGCGAAATTCTTGACCTTGCGGTTGAATTCGAAATCATCAAAAAAGCAGGATCTTGGTTTAGTTACGGTGATACAAAACTAGGGCAAGGGCGTGATGCTGTAAAAGGATTAATAAAAGATAATCCGGAATTAGCAGACGAACTTGAAGTAAAAATAAAAGATTTTATCAAAGAATCTAATCAATAAGAAAAGAAGCCCAAAAGAAATTTTGGGTTTTTTTATTTTCAGACGCAACGTGATTTACATTTTTTGTATCTTTAGAATATAAATGTGTTATAAGTATTCATAAAATAAACCTACCATGAAAAATTTAGCATTATTAATTATAGTTGCCCTTAGCATTATTGGCTGTAGCAAAGATGAAGGGAATAAGTTTAGTTTTGAATTACGACCTATAGATAGTGCGGTTCTTCCTGTCGAATTAAAAAAAGACAGTCTTTACGAGCTACCTTTCAATTATATTCGACCTAGTACATGTCATATTTTTGAAGGATTTTATTATGAAAAAAACTCAAACGTTAGAATAATTGCAATAAAAAACAGCGTTATAGAACAAAATAATTGTGAGCCAGCAACGGTAAATCCAATTACGGAAATTTTAAAATTTATACCTACAACGGAAGCCAGTTATGTTTTTAAACTTTGGAAAGGAACAGATGCTAGTGGTGCTGATGTTTTCGAAGAAATAGAAATTCCAGTTGTACCGTAATTCATATTAGAACTCATACAAAAAAGCACAAAGATTTTTTATTTTAAAGACTCAAAAACCATAAGTTCATCATAAATAAGATGTCTAGCTTCGGCTTTTATGGTTTTTCTGTTATCTAAAGTTTTGTCTGCGGTTTCTATAAAATGCAATATCTTAACTCTCATTTTGCCAGGACTTCCGCTAAAAAAAGTATAAGAATATCTTTTTTTGTTGTCAGGAAAAACCAACGGAACAATGGGTAAATGATGTTCTATCGCCAATCTAAAAGCGCCATCTTTAAACTCATCTAAAACAATCGATTCGTCATCTGGTACTTTTCCTTCGGGGAAAATACAAATACTCAATCCTTGATCAATTCGTTTTTGGGCACGAGTAAAAACTTCATTTCTACTTTTAGGATTGTCTCTATCAACTAGAATACAAGTGCGTTTGTAAAAAAATCCAAACAAAGGAATTTTTACCAATTCTTTTTTTCCTACAAATACAAACGGATTTTTTACTGTAACGAGCATCAGCATAATGTCTGTCATCGATGTGTGATTGGCAATAAACATGTAGCTTTTTTTAGAATCAATCTCTTGTTCTTTCTCGATTTTGTAATAAAATCCCATGCCAAACAAAATGATTTTTGCCCAAATTCTTGCGATTCTAAAAAAGTAAGGATACCAAGTTTCTTTTAGTATTGATACAAATAGCAAAGGAAACATAACGATAATAGGAACAGCCATTAGGACATAAAACCAAACACGCCACAAAGCCCAAAAAATAATTTTAAATAATCTCATAGCGTCAAAAATAAGGAATTGCTTTATAAATTTGATAAAAGAATTAACTTTGTATGAAAATTAAAAAATAACCACAGTATTAATGAGATTTATACAAACTCTTTATTAACCAATGTGGCAAACCAAAACAAAATGGCAAGAATACTTACAGGAGTACAAAGTACGGGAACACCACATTTAGGAAATTTATTAGGCGCAATTATCCCAGCGATAGAATTGTCAGCTAAACCCGAAAACGAATCATTTCTTTTCATTGCCGATTTGCATTCGATTACTCAAATAAAAGACGGAAAAATATTAAGAGAAAACACATACAGCACCGCTTCGGCTTGGCTTGCTTGTGGATTAGATAGTGATAAAGTTGTTTTTTATCGCCAGTCAGATGTACCACAAACTGCCGAATTATCGTGGTATTTGAGTTGTTTTTTTCCGTTTCAAAGGCTAACATTAGCACATTCTTTTAAGGATAAAGCGGATAGATTAGAAGATGTAAATGCGGGATTATTTACTTATCCAATGCTTATGGCTGCCGATATTTTACTGTATGATGCAAATGTTGTTCCTGTAGGAAAAGACCAGTTGCAACATGTTGAAATCACTCGTGATGTAGCTTCAAGGTTTAACCATCAGATGGGAGAAACATTCGTTTTGCCAGACTCGAAAATTCAAGACGACACAATGCTTATTCCTGGAATCGATGGCCAGAAAATGAGTAAATCTCGAAATAATATTATAAATATTTTTCTTGATGACAAAGCGCTTCGCAAACAAGTTATGAGTATAGAAACTGATAGCACGCCACTTGAAGAGCCTAAAAACCCAGAAACGTGTAAGATTTTTGCTTTGTATAAATTATTAGCCAATGAATCTCAAATAGAGAAAATGATTGAAAATTATAAAAATGTAAATCGAGATTATGGTTACGGTCATGCCAAACAAGCCTTATTCGAATTGATTACCGAAAAATTTTCGACCGAAAGAGAAAAGTATAATTATTATATGAATAATCTTCCAGAATTAGAAGAAATATTGAAAGTAGGCGCTCAAAAAGCAGCTAATGTTGCGAATGGTGTTTTGCAACGTGTAAGAGTAAAATTGGGGTATTAATTATTCCCAAATCTCACAAAATAAAGCCCAAATTTAATTAAAATTTGGGCTTTATTGTTTTTTATTCTTCCAAAGCGTCCCAGCCTCTAGCTTTTAAAGCAATTTTTGTATTGGCACGAGTTACTAAATGAATTCCTTCACTTTCTTGGGTCATGTGACCAATAATTGTGAAATTAGGGTTGCCTTTTATTTTTTCGAAATCTTCCATTGCAATGGTAAATAGCAATTCGTAATCTTCGCCACCATTGATGGCTACCGTTGTCGAATCAATATTAAATTCTTCACAAACAGAAATAAATTGAGGATCTATGGGCAATTTGTCTTCGTATAAATTACAACCTACCTTACTTTGTTTGCACAAATGCATAATTTCCGATGATAATCCGTCAGAAATATCAATCATCGAAGTTGGTTTTATTTCCAAAGCATGTAATAAAGTACGAACATCTTTACGAGCTTCAGGTTTTAGTTGACGTTCGATAAGATACGTATAAGCATCTAAATCGGGTTGCGAATTTGGGTTAACATTAAATACTTGTTTTTCACGTTCCAGAACCTGTAATCCCATATAAGCTGCACCAATATCGCCAGTTACCACTAATAAATCGGTTTCTTTAGCGCCATTTCGGTACACAATTTCATCTTCATCGGCTTCGCCCAAAGCAGTAATCGAAATGATTAATCCTTTTTGTGATGAGGTCGTATCACCACCAATAACGTCAACTTTATATTCATGCGCAGCTAGATTTATTCCTGCAAATAATTCTTCTAAAGCTTCTAGCGGAAAACGATTAGAAACTGCTATCGAAACTGTAATTTGAGTCGCTCGAGCATTCATCGCACAAATGTCAGAAATATTAACCACGACCGCTTTGTAACCCAAATGTTTGAGTGGCATATAAGCCAAATCGAAATGTACACCTTCAATTAATAAATCGGTCGAAACGACTATTTTTTTGGCTGCAAAATCTAAAACAGCAGCATCATCGCCAATTCCCTTTAAGGTTGATGGCTGTGTGATTTCAAATTGATTAGTCAAATGGTCTATCAAACCAAATTCCCCTAATTGTGCTATACTTGTTCTTTGTGGAGTTTTATCTTCAATCATTTTTTTTGAGGTACAAAGTTTTGAGGTGCAAAGGTACAAAGTTTTTTATCAAACTTGTCATTCCAATGGCGTGTGTATTCAATCTAGTTCGTCAGTATGACAATATTGTGGGAACAAAAAACCCAATCACTTTCGCAATCGAGTTTTATTATTTTAATGGGTTTTCCTTAGAACCTCAGAACCTTTGTTCCTAAGTGCCTTTCCTAGTCATTCAGTTTCAAAACGGCCATAAATGCTTCTTGCGGAATTTCTACATTTCCTACTAAACGCATTCTCTTTTTACCTTTTTTCTGTTTTTCTAACAATTTACGTTTACGAGAAATATCGCCACCGTAACATTTAGCTGTAACGTCTTTTCTTAAGGCTTTTATCGTTTCACGAGCAATAATTTTGGCTCCAATTGCCGCTTGAATCGGGATGTCAAATTGCTGACGTGGAATTAATTCTTTTAGTTTTTCGCACATTTTTTTACCAATGTGATAGGCATTGCTCTCGTGAATTAATGCCGATAAAGCATCTACCGAAGTAGCGTTTAACAATACATCTAGCTTCACTAATTTAGAAGTTCTCATTCCAATAGGAGAGTAGTCGAAAGAAGCATAACCTTTAGAAACTGTTTTTAATCGGTCATAAAAATCGAATACAATTTCTGCCAATGGCATATCGAAATTTAATTCGACTCTTTCAGTCGTTAGATATGTTTGATTGGTAATTACACCACGTTTTTCGATACACAAACCCATTACATTTCCTACGAAATCGGCTTTGGTAATGATAGTAGCTTTTATATAAGGTTCTTCAACTCGGTCTAGTTTTGACGGTTCAGGTAAATCGGTAGGATTGTTTACAATCATGCCAACTTCAGGTTCTTTTTTGGTGTAAGCCAAGTACGAAACGTTGGGAACTGTAGTAATTACAGTCATATTGAACTCACGCTCTAAACGTTCCTGGATAATTTCCATGTGCAACATTCCTAAAAATCCGCAACGGAAACCAAAGCCTAATGCTGCCGAACTTTCTGCCGCAAAAACTAGCGACGCATCGTTTAGTTGCAATTTTTCCATCGAGTTGCGCAGTTCTTCATAATCATCCGTATCAACAGGATAAATTCCCGCAAAAACCATTGGTTTTACATCTTCAAAACCAATAATCATATTGGTTGTAGGTGTTTTAGCATCGGTTAGTGTATCACCAACTTTTACTTCTTTCGCTTCTTTTATTCCAGAAATTAAATAACCTACATCTCCAGCAGAAATAACATTTTTAGGGACTTGATTCAGTTTTAATGTACCAATTTCATCAGCAAAATATTCGTTGCCAGTGGCCATAAATTTTATTTTCTGACCTTTCTTTATTTGACCGTTTTTTACGCGAAAAATAACTTCGATACCACGAAACGGATTGTAATGTGAATCGAAAATTAAAGCTTGTAATGGTTCGTCTACATTTCCTTTTGGATGTGGAATTTTCTCGATAATGGCTGCCAAAATGTTTTCGACACCAAAACCAGTTTTTCCTGAAGCATGAATAATATCTTCTAGTTTACAACCCAATAAATCGATAATATCGTCTGAAACTTCTTCTGGATTAGCACTTGGTAAATCGACTTTATTTAAAACTGGAATAATTTCTAAGTCATTTTCGAGTGCCAAATATAAATTCGAAATAGTTTGTGCTTGAATACTTTGTGCCGCGTCTACAATTAGCAATGCGCCTTCGCAAGCAGCAATAGAACGAGAAACTTCGTAAGAGAAATCTACGTGACCCGGCGTGTCTATCAAATTCAAGATATATTCTTGTCCTTGATATGTATATTCCATTTGTATGGCGTGACTTTTTATGGTAATACCACGTTCGCGCTCCAAGTCCATGTTGTCAAGCAATTGTGCTTTTTCTTCGCGGGCAGTTACGGTTTGTGTTGCGCCTAATAAACGGTCTGCCAAGGTGCTTTTTCCGTGGTCAATGTGTGCAATAATGCAAAAATTTCTAATATGTTTCATGTGTATTCTTTATTGCTTTTTTGGAACATGTAATGCTCCGCATGCCATCTTCTGTATCAAATTTTCTAGAACACTTTCGTGTTTAGTCTACAAAGATAACGCAAAGTTAGTCAGCATCAAAGCCGTGATTTTTAAAAGAAAAATGATTTTGAAGGTTTTAATTTTTTATTGTAGATTTGTTGAGTTAACAAAAAAAACAAAAAAATGAAAAAAGTATTAGTGCTAGCAGTATTATTAGTTTCGTCGATGATGACGGCTCAAAAAATGGAAGTTGTAAAAGGAGATTTCGCTTTTCTAGCTGGTCAGAAAGACATTAACATCGAGTTTGATTACAGTAAGTTGACTTTATTGAAAGAAAAGAAAACGGAAGCAGAATATATTGCTGAGCGCTCTAAAGAACTTAACGATAAGACCAAAGGTGTTGGAGATATTTGGAAAAAGAAATGGAGTGGAGCTAAAGAGTCTATTTGGCAGCCAAAATTTTTAGAATTAGTAAATATTGTATTGGCTAAAAAGAAAAAAGAAGTTTCTTTTCAAGAAGGATTAACGTCTGCAAAATACACATTAATTGTTGAAGCTGCTTGGATTTTTCCAGGATGGGATGCTATGGTTATGAAGCAACCGGCAAAAGTTACGACAAATTTAAGATTTGTGGAAACAGCAAATAAATCGAATGTTTTGTTAGAAATTTCTAGCGAAAATGCACCTGGAGACCAATACGGAAACAATTTTAGTAATGAATCTAGAATTGGAGAAGGATTTGCTAAAACAGGAAAATCATTAGCTGGACTTCTTTTGAAAAAAGCATACAAATAATATCTAGAAACTGATATTTATAAAAACAAAAATCGCCTTTAATTAAAGGCGATTTTTTTATGCATTATCTTCTGCAAACCATTCTGCAAATGAAGTTTCGGTTTCTTGTAATCGTAAAGAATGTAGTTTTATAGATTCTGGTAGTCTGCGTTTTATTTTTTCAGCAAAATCGATTACCATATTCTCGCTCGTGGGTTGATAATCTACTAGAATTACTTCATGACCACGAGATTTAAGTTCTTGCGCTAATTCTATGTGCGGCGTAGTTTCGTTGAAAACAGTAGCGTGATCAAAAACATCTACAATATCTTCTCGCACTATTTTTTTTAAATCAGAAAAATCGATTACCATTCCGAATTTTACATTGTTTCTATCGGAAATAGGTGTCCCTATAACCGTTACCGAAAGCTTGTAACTATGTCCGTGCACATTTTTACATTTTCCGTCATAACCATATAAGGCGTGACCGGTTTCGAAACTAAATTGCTTGGTAATTCTTATTTTGCTCATAGAAAATATATTGTATTCAAAGGTATTAAATAAAGACGAATTATGACAAATTACGGCTTAAGTATTACTTTGTGATTTGTTTTTAAATAAAAAAACGCCCAATATAATTGGACGTTTTGTAAACTATAAGTTAGTTTAGACTAAGCTTCAAAAGCAACTACAGAAACGTAAGATTTGTTTTCACCTTTTTTCTGAAATTTCACTAATCCGTCAACTCTTGCATGTAAAGTATGATCTTTACCCATGTAAACGTTTTCTCCTGGATTGTGTTTAGAACCTCTTTGTCTAACAATGATATTTCCAGCTATTGCAGCTTGACCACCATAAATCTTAACACCTAAGCGTTTTGATTCTGATTCTCTACCATTTTTCGAACTACCGACACCTTTCTTGTGAGCCATGACGTTTTGGTTTTATAAGTTAATAATTAATTAAACAGCTTTACCACCGTTTAATTCATCTTGTAATTTTTTTAATTCGTCCATTTTACCATCTGCAGCAAGTTGTGCTTGTTGCGCCCAAGTAGTTGGATCTAAATGTTGCACTTTAGCTTCAGCACCATCTAAAATTTCATTGATTTTTTCTACTTTAGCTTTAGCTAATTTAGCAAATGTATCAATTCCAGCAGCAACTAATACTTCAGCAGCTTTTGGTCCAATACCTTCAATAATTTTTAAATCGTCACCTTTTTTAGAAGCTTTTGGAGCTTTTACTTCAGCGATTTTTTCAGCTTTTACTTCCACAGCTTTTTCAGCTTTTGGAGCAGCTTTCTTAGCACCTGTTGCAGTAATGCCTTCCACTAAAATTTGAGTAAGATACTGTCTGTGACCGTTTCTTTTCTTGTAACCTTTTCTTCTTTTCTTTTTGAAAACGATTACTTTATCTCCTTTTAAGTGTTGTAACACTTTTGCTTCAACAGAAGCACCTTCTATAGCTGGGGCGCCTAAAGTGATTGTGCCATTGTCATCTAATAAAAGAACTTTGTCAAAAGAAATTTTTGATCCTTCTTCATTAGATAAACGGTGAACATAAACCTTTAAGTCTTTGCTTACTTTAAATTGTTGCCCTGCTATCTCTACGATTGCGTACATAACAATGATGTTTAGTTAATTTTTTAAGACTGCAAATATACAACTATTTATGATACAAGCAAGTTGGGATTAAATTTTTTAATTGATTTTTTGAAAATAGTCATATTTTACTTATCTGAAACTAATTCATTTGTAAAAAAAACATGGTTATATGATAAATAATGATAAAAGAATTATAAGAAAAGAGGTTTTCTAAAAAAAAAAGTTTTTTTCTATAAAAATCTTTTTAACTGTATTGTAAAGTTTTTTGCTAGTTTCTCATAAGCTCCAGCAATTCGATAACCTTGATCGGAATTAAGTTCGTAAGCTAATCCTATTAATTTCTCGAATTTGATTTTGACTAAAACATTCTTAGGATTTTCAGTTTCAAAAACAGTAATTATTGCACTAAGTTTTGCCGGTTCAACTTTACCCAAGACATAGCCTGGATAAATCCATGTTGTTTTTACATTCATGGTGTACTTAGCATCAATATTTTTAGCAACTTTTACTTCTTTATTTTCAAATTTATTATTAAAATAATTTATGAATTTTGGTTCATATTTATTTTCTCTATCAGAGTACCAATTTTCTTTAAATTTTTCTGCTTTCCCTTCTATATGATCTCTCTTGCCCATTTTGTCTTTCAAATAAGCTTCTTCGGAGTCAAATCCGTTTACGACTAAATTTGAATAATCAAATGTAACTTTGTATTCTGAAATATCTTTTAGGTTTTTTAAATCCCCGGAAAGAATATCAAATCTTTGCGCAGATACAAAGGGAGAAAAAATTAAAAAAAATAACAGAATTGATTTTTTCATTTTTTTAAATAAATTTCATTAAAAGATAATTGGTAACTTATCCCAACAAGTTCAAAACTACATTAGGAAATAATCCCAAAGCAATATTTAATATCAAAGCTACAACGGCAACGATTTGATACATTACAGGAACCTTTGGTAAAGTATGTTCGCTGTCTTTTGTGTACATCGCAAGGATTATTTTAAAATAATAACCCACACTTATAATAGAACTTATAATGGCTACAATTACCAAAACCAACCAACCTGTATGCACCAATTGATTTAGCAAGAAAAATTTAGCAAAGAAACCAGATAAGATAGGAATTCCTGCCATAGATAATAATGAAGCTGTTAATATTCCCGCTAATAATGGATGTGATTTTCCAAAACCATTAAAACTATCAATGGTTTCGTTTTCTTTGTCTTTAGTCACATACATTACCACTGCAAAAAATGCAACTCCTGCCACTGCATAAGCTGAAGCATAATATAATAAGGTATTTGCAGCATTACTCATCAACAATAGTGTCGAAACCATAAAACCTGCATGTGATATTCCTGAAAAAGCAAACATACGTTTTACATTATTCTGACGTAATGCCATAATATTTCCTAAAACCATCGATGCAATTGCCACACAAACAATAATGAGCTGGAAAGAATACATTTGAACTGGCAAAAGTGCCATTACTAATTTGTATAATGTTGCCATTGCCACGATTTTTGCCAAACTACTCATAGTTGCAGTAGTTAGCGCTGGCGAGCCTTCGTAAACATCTGGTGCCCAAAAATGGAAAGGAACCGTTGCGATTTTAAACAACATTCCTATTAGCAAAAATATAATTCCTATAAAATACCATTGTGGATAAGCTTGTGTGCTTATGACAAGCAGAATCGTATTCAAATCGAAACTTCCTGTTGCACCATATATCAAACAGATTCCGAAAAGTATAATTCCTGAAGCGAATGAACCCATAAGGAAATATTTCATTCCTGCTTCGTTACTTTTCAAATTCAATCGATTGCTTGCTGCTAGAATGTATAGAGAAATAGACAAAACTTCGATTCCTAAAAAGAACATAGATAAATTTCCGAAAGAAACCATAGCTACAGTCCCTGCTAATAAAAAGACTTTTATTCCTACATAATCGGAAATTTTAGTTTTTTGATCCTTATAAAATTCATGACTTAACGCCACTAAAAAAATTGTAATTACAATAAATAAACTCGAAAAAGCTACCGAAAATTTATCGGTAATCATCATGTTATTATAATATGCCCCTAAATGATTATAAGTAGATATATTAAAACCTAAAATGGCTAAAAGTCCAATAATTGTAACGGGAACAATGGCTTTTCTTGCATTAAAAATCTCCGCAAGAAGTGATAATATTCCTAATCCTGATATCGCTATTAATGTATTCATTTGTATTTTTTATATTTTGGTTTTTTGACAAAGTCAAATTCCTAACTATTAAGTTGCATATTTATTTTGGCAACAATTTCTTGCAATGCTGGTGTAATTAAATCTGTAATTGGCTTTGGAAACAATCCAAAAAATAACAAAACAACAATTATTACTACAAAAACGATAGTTTCATTTGTCGTTATCGATTGAAATACTTTTGCATTAGCTTCGCCCAACATCACATGTTGAAACATTTTTAGCATATAAACTGCACCTAATATAATCGTTGTTCCTGCAATAATTGCAAACCAAATGTTAGCACTGTATAAACTATATAACAAAGTAAATTCTCCAACAAAATTGAATGTTCCTGGTAATGCAACCGAAGCCAACATAATAATCATAAACATCGAAGTAAACTTATTGTCTTGAATTCTAATTCCGCCCATTTCAGAGATTTCTTGTGTCTTGAAACGTCTTTCTATTACTTCGGCAGCAAAGAAAAGACCAACAACTACAAATCCGTGCGCAATCATTTGTAAAACCGCACCACGCAAACCATCTAAAGTCAAAGTATAAGCTCCAGCGGCAATTAATCCAACGTGAGCAAGAGATGAATAAGCTAATAATTTTTTAATATTTTTTTGTTTCAAAGCTACTGTCGAACCATAAACTACTCCAGCAACACTCAATGCAATAAGAATTGTCATATATGTTTTTGCTGCGAAAGGAGCTATTGGTAATTGCCAACGAATGACACTATATAATCCCATTTTCAGCATAATTCCTGAAAGCAACATCGTACCAACTGTTGGTGACTTTTGATACACATTTGCTTGCCAAGTATGGAAAGGTATGATTGGAATTTTGATAGCATACGCCAAAAACATCGCTAAGAATATCCAAAATTGCTCATTTTGAGTCAGAAGAATAGTATATAAATCACCAATCATTAAGCTTCCAACTTTTTGGAACAAATAGATAAAAGCAACTAACATAAACAATGAACCTGCTAAAGTATAGATGAAGAATTTGATTACCGCTTTTTTACGTTCTTCAGCATCGCCATTACCCCAAACAAGCGCAATAAAATAAATTGGGATTAATGACAATTCCCAGAAAATATAATACAAAAATGCATCGGCGCTAAGAAATGTTCCCACCATGGCAAATGACATAAACAATACTAAAGCATAGAAGCTTTTGCTGTTTTTGTATTGATTTCCGAAAGAAGAAAATATAATTATAGATGTTAAAACTGTCGTTAGAAGCAACATCGCTAATGACAATCCATCAACTTTTAAAGCAATGTATAAGTTCGGATTTGAAATCCAATTGGCAATAAAATCAGAATTGATTCCGTGATTGTATTGATTTAATATAAATATTGATCCAACAACTGACGCTAAACTGAAAAATAAAGCTACCGTTTTTGCCAGTTTATCTCCAGCAAAATAAGTTGCCACAGCACCGAATAATAAAAATATGAGTATAAATGATACGTTCATTGTGTGTAATTATTAAACTAAAAATAAATAAATAAATATCGAACAAACACCCAATACAAAAGCAAAAAGATACAATCCGATGCTTCCATTTTGAACTAATTTTCCTTGAGTTCCAATTTCGTTTGTTACTTTTCCTAAACCGAAAACAAATCCAGAAACCGCTGTTTCAATATATTTTCTACAGAAATGCGATACTTTATATAATGGATTTACGATAATCGCATCGTAAATTTCATCGACATAATATTTGTTGTATAAAACTTTAGCAACACCAGTAATTTTAGAATCTTCTTCAGGCACTTGATTTTGTTTGATGTATTTAGAATAGGCAATTCCAATTCCAACCAAAGCACCAACGGTTGCAATTGCCATCAACACATACGCAGTTCCGTCTAAATGATGTTCTGCATGACCAACTTTTCCAAATAATGGAGCTAAATAATGATTCAGCCAACTGTTTCCTGGCAAACTAATCAATCCACCAATCGCAGCTAAAAATGCTAATATTATCAATGGAATAGTAATTAAACTCGGGCTTTCGTGTAAATGATGTTTTTGCTCGTCGGTTCCTCTAAATTCTTTGAAGAATGTCAAATACATTAATCGGAACATATAAAACGCCGTCATGATTGATGCAATCGAACCAATAATCCAAAGTATCATATTTCCATGAAAAGCAGTCATCAAAATCTCATCTTTAGACCAAAATCCTGCAAAAGGAAAGATTCCCGCAATGGCTAAAGTTGAAATCATCATTGTCCAAAAAGTAATTGGCATCACTTTTTTCAATCCACCCATATTACGCATATCTTGTTCTCCGTGCAAAGCGTGAATTACCGAACCAGAACCTAAGAACAAACAAGCTTTGAAGAAAGCGTGTGTGATAACGTGAAAAACCGCTACTTCATAAGCACCAAGACCTAATGCTAAAAACATTAATCCCAATTGAGAAACGGTAGAATAAGCCAATACTTTTTTAATATCATTTTGAACCAATCCTATCGAAGCAGCTACAATTGCAGTAATTGTTCCAACAATTGCCATAATATCTTGAACATATGGCGCTAAATTGAATAAGAAATTCATTCTTGTTACCATAAATATACCAGCCGTTACCATTGTTGCAGCGTGTATTAATGCCGAAACTGGAGTTGGTCCAGCCATCGCGTCTGGTAACCAAGTGTATAATGGAATTTGTGCTGATTTTCCGCAAGCACCGATGAATAAACATAAAGCAGCTATAGAAAGTAAAGGATTTGATAAAATATCACTATTCGCTAAAATGCCAGTTTTTAAAGTAGCATAATCTAAAGTGTTGAATAAATATCCTAAGATGAAAATTCCAATCAGCAAACCTAAATCTCCAATTCTGTTCATGATAAAAGCTTTTTTGGCGGCATCATTATACTCTTGATTTTTGTACCAAAAACCAATTAGTAAATAAGAACACAAACCAACGCCTTCCCAACCAATAAACATAACTAATAAGTTACTTCCTATGACCAAGGTTACCATGAAAAACACAAACAGATTTAAATAAGCAAAAAACTTGTGCATATTCTCGTCATCATGCATGTAAGAAATAGAATATAGATGTATTAATGTTCCAATTCCCGTTACGAATAACAACCAAATGATTGACAATTGATCTAATAAAAACGAAAAGTTAACATTGAATTTTTCTAAAGAAATCCATTGAAACAAATCAATTTGAATTGGTTTTGCATTCGACTGAATCAATGCAAAAAAGTAAGTTGTTGCAAAAAATGAGATTAGAATCGATAAAGTTCCTATCGCACCTATAATCGTTTTTCCTGCTTTTTTT
The DNA here is from genome assembly GCF_900111965.1 of Flavobacterium swingsii. Lineage (GTDB taxonomy): Bacteria > Bacteroidota > Bacteroidia > Flavobacteriales > Flavobacteriaceae > Flavobacterium > Flavobacterium swingsii. Next base: position 222,789 of record NZ_FOJT01000004.1, read on the forward strand.
CCAAGAAAAACATTAAATAAGAATCCACAAAGTGGCGCTAACAATAATACTAAAGCTAAATTTTTTTCCATTAGTATTTATCCTTTTAAATTTTTTAAATTATCAATATCAATAGAACTTGAATTTCTAAATATTGACACTAATATCGCCAATCCTACGGCAACTTCGGCAGCAGCCACAGCCATCGAGAAGAATACAAAAACTTGTCCTTGTGCATCTTGATGAAAAGTTGAAAATGCTACAAAAAGTAAATTAACCGCATTTAGCATAATTTCGATAGACATAAACATGATGATGGCATTTCGACGATACAAAACACCAAAAATTCCGATACAGAACAAAACCACACACAAAAAGATGTAATTTTCAATTCCTATTTGTACTAATATATTATTCATTTTATTGAATTGTTTTTTCTTTTTTAGACAATAATACCACGCCCATCATTGCTACTAATAACAAAACAGAAGCAAATTCGAAAGGAACCATATATTCATTAAGTAATACTTTGCCTAAAACTTTTATCGATTGAAAATCTTGACCAGAAGTTCTATACGTTTCCATTTTTGGCATTGCTTTGATGAAAACGGCTAACATTACGAAACAAACCAATCCGAAGGAAATAACTGCGGCTAATTTCGTAGCGATTTTTTTATGAGGTTCGCCTTCTTTGTTCAAATTCATCAACATAATCGTGAATAAAAACAAGACCATAATCGCTCCAGAATATACTATAATATGTACAATTGCTAAAAATTGTGCATTAAATAATAAGTAATGACCTGCTACACTAAAGAAGCAAATTACCAAATAAATAGCACTGTGAATAGGGTTTTTACTAATGATAGTTAAAAATGCTGTTGCCAATGTAATGGCCGACAAAAAGTAGAAAATAATTAATAATGTACTCATTAGTTAGCGTTTTTAAGTTGTGCATTTTGCATTGCGATATCTAAAGGCATAACCAGTTTGTCTTTTCCGAAGATAAAATCTTCTCTCTCGTAGCTTGAAGGAACCAAAACTTTTGAAGTTGTTAAGTAAATAGCGTCTTTCGGACACGCTTCTTCACACAAACCACAAAAAATACAACGCAACATATTTATCTCATATATTTCGGCATATTTTTCCTCACGGTACAAGTGTTTTTCATTTGGTTTTCTTTCGGCAGCTTTCATTGTAATAGCTTCCGCAGGGCAAGAAAGTGCACAAAGTCCACAAGCAGTACAGTTTTCACGTCCTTGCTCGTCACGTTTCAACTGATGTTGACCACGATAAACCGAGCTCATTTCACGTACTTGTTCTGGATAATGAATGGTCACTTTTTTTCTAAAAAAGTGTTTGATTGTAATTAGCAAACCTTTTACAATCGCCACAAGATAAAGGTTTTCTAAAAAAGTCATTTCCTTGTTGGAAACTTGTTTTTTTCTACCTGATAATGATATATTTTGTATAGTCGTTGACATAAAATCTTTTATTTAAACAGTAAAAGGCAAATTCCTGTAACCATAATATTTAGAATTGCTAATGGGATTAGAACCTTCCAACCCAAATGCATTAATTGATCGTATCTAAAACGTGGAATCGTCCAACGAACCCACATATAGAAGAAAATAAAGCCACATATTTTAATAAACAAGGCTAAGAAACCTAAAATATTTGCAGTGTTTACTCCAACATTTTCAACCATCCATTGCATTCCTGGATAATTGTATCCTCCGAAGAATAAGACAGCTAAAATTGCTGATGAAATAAACATATTCGCATATTCTGCAAATAAATAAAATCCCATTTTCATGGATGAATATTCTGTATGATAACCTCCAATTAATTCCGATTCACATTCTGCTAAGTCGAAAGGCGTTCTGTTGGTTTCTGCAAAAGCACAAATTAAAAAGATTAAAAACGAAACTGGTTGGTAAAAAACATTCCAATTCATTCCCGCTTGTTGCGCTGAAATTTCTCGTAAACTCAAAGTTCCAGTCATCATTAATAAAGCAATCATAGACAATCCCATGGCTACTTCATACGATACCATTTGTGAAGCCGCACGAACCGCTCCCATTAACGAGAACTTGTTATTTGATGCCCAACCACCAATCATAATACCATAGACTCCAACAGAAACTACTGCAAAAATGTACAATAAGGCATTGTCAATATCGGTAGCTTGTAATAAAATATCTCTTCCAAAAAGGTGTAATTTATCTCCCCAAGGAATCACTGCGCTGGTCATTAAAGCTGTACTCATCGCAATAGCTGGCCCTACAACAAACAAAAATTTATTAGGTGTGTTTGGAGAAAATTCTTCTTTCGAAAACAATTTTAATCCATCGGCAAGTGGTTGTAATAATCCACCCCAACCTGCACGGTTTGGTCCAACTCTGTCTTGAAGAAATGCTGCTACTTTACGCTCAGCCCAAGTAGAATACATCGCCATAATCATTGTTAAAGCAAAAACCACTAAAATAACAACGCTTTTTTCTATTATAAATGCACTATCCATTTTTCTTTGAATCTATAAGGTTGCCGTCAATTTTTTCGTTGTAATCAATTTCAGACATACTGATTTTCTTATGGTCGATTTCTCTACCTTCCAAAATTAATTTTTCGGTAGCGATTTCTACTTTTTCTAATTTCTGAGTATAGTTGTTTTGATTGATAACAGAATCTTTCTCGAATTCACGAGGTCCTTCGATAATCCAATCTTCTACATTTTTATGGTCGAAACGACATCCATTACAGATGAATTCTTCCACTTCATGATACACATCTTTACGACCTGTAACACGTTGAATTTCTCCACCAAACATCCAAACCGTAGTTTTTCCGCAACATTTGTCGCAATCTCTGTGTGCATTATATGGTTTGTTGAACCAAACTCTCGATTTGAATCGGAATGTCTTGTCAGTTAAAGCTCCAACCGGACAAACATCAATCATATTTCCAGAAAACTCATTGTCGATTGCTTTTGAAATACAAGTCGAAATATTTGCGTGATCTCCACGATCCATTACTCCATGAACACGATTGTCTGTCAATTGATCTGCTACTTGAACACATCTTTGACATAAAATGCAACGATTCATGTGCAATTGAATATTCGGACCAATATCTTCTGGTTCGAATGTTCTTTTTTCTTCGATAAAACGAGATTTTGGATTCCCGTGTTCGAAGCTTAAGTTTTGCAAATCACATTCTCCTGCTTGATCACAAACTGGACAATCTAACGGGTGGTTAATCAACAAAAATTCCGTTACCGATTTTCTTGCTTCTTGAACTCTTGGAGAAGCTTTACTAGCTATTTCCATTCCGTCTTGACAACCTGTTACACAAGACGCCATTAATTTTGGCATAGGTCTTGGGTCTGCTTCGCTACCTTTTGTTACATCAACCAAACAACAACGACATTTTCCGCCGCTACCTTCTAATTTTGAGTAATAACACATGGCTGGCGGCACTACTTCTCCACCAATCATACGTGCAGCTTGCAGGATTGTTGTTCCTGGGGCTACTTCTACACTTTGTCCGTCTATTGTTACTTTCATTATAGTAAATTCTTGACTTTATACTGTTAATTTAGAAACCAAATGCTTCACTTTCTCGAAAGGTTCAGCAACAAAGTGATCTCTATTTTTTATTTTTTCTGGGAAACGAACATGATATTCGAACTCTTCTCTAAAGTGACGAATTGCCGCTGCTACTGGCCAAGCTGCTGCATCACCTAAAGGACAAATTGTGTTTCCTTCAATTTTACTTTGAATACTCAATAGTAAATCGATATCTTCTTCACGACCTGTTCCAGTTTCTATTCTGTGTAATATTTTTTCCATCCAACCAGTACCTTCACGACAAGGTGTACATTGACCGCAAGATTCATGGTGGTAAAAACGAGAGAAATTCCAGGTATTACGAACAATACATGCTCTGTCATCGTACACAATAAACCCTCCTGAACCCAACATAGATCCTGTAGCAAAACCACCATCAGATAGACTTTCGTAAGACATTAATCGGTCTTCGTTATTGGCTGTTTTGTATATTAAATGTGCTGGTAAAACAGGTACTGAACTTCCTCCAGGTACTAATGCTTTTAGAGGTCTGTCGGTGCTCATTCCACCCAAATATTCATCGGAATTCATAAATTCGTAAACAGATAATCCCATTTCGATTTCGTAAACTCCCGGGTTTTTGATATTTCCTGAGGCAGAAATTAATTTGGTTCCTGTAGAACGCCCGATTCCTATTTCTGCATAAGCAGCACCAGAATTGTTCACAATCCAAGGCACAGCAGAAATAGTTTCAACATTGTTTACAACTGTTGGATTTCCCCAAAGTCCTGAAACTGCAGGAAATGGTGGTTTGATACGAGGATTTCCTCTTTTACCTTCCAACGATTCGATTAATGCGGTTTCTTCACCACAAATGTAGGCTCCACCGCCAATTTGAACATATAAATCCAAATCGTAACCAGTTCCTAATATGTTTTTACCCAACCAACCAGCAGCTTTTGCTTCGGCGATGGCTTTTTCTAAAATTTTATAAACCCACATATATTCTCCACGAATATAGATGTAAGATAAGTTTGCACCTAATGCATAACTTGAAGTAATCATTCCTTCAATTAATAAGTGAGGAATAAATTCCATCAAATATCTGTCTTTGAATGTTCCAGGTTCAGATTCATCAGCATTACAAACTAAATATCTTGGTTTTCCTGATTTTTTATCAATAAAACTCCATTTCATTCCCATTGGAAAACCAGCTCCTCCACGTCCACGAATTCCTGAAGTTTTTACTTCTTCAACCACTTCGTCAGGCGTTAAGGTTTTTAGCGCTTTTTCTACAGATGTATAACCGCCATTTTGACGATATACTTCGTAGGTTTTAATTCCTGGAATGTTTACTTTTTCTAATAATATTTTTTTTGACATCTTATTTATCGTGTAATATTATTTTATTGTCTTTACAATCAGTGATTAACTGATCTATTTTTGCTTCTGTTAAATGTTCTTGGTAGAAATCTCCCAACTGCATCATTGGTGCATAACCACAAGCTCCGAGGCATTCTACACCGCGAACTTCAAACATACCATCAGCAGTAGGTTCTCCAACTTTCACACCTAATTTATTACAAGTGTAATCCATTAAGTTTTCGGTGCCATTTAAGCAACAAGGTGACGTATGGCAAAATTCGAACATGTATTTACCAATTGGTCTTTGGTTAAACATCGTGTAAAATGTCACCACTTCGTATACTTCAACAGGTAGAATGTGAAGAATTTCAGCAACCTTATCTTGTAATTCAATACTCAACCAGTTGTCATGAGCATCTTGTACTTCATGTAAAACAGGCAATAATGCTGATTTTCTTTTATCATCCGGATAATGACTGATTAACTCATTGATTCGAGTCGTCAATGCTTCCGTGATATTTATATTTTGTTTGATCTGTGATTTTTCCATAATTATTAAGCGTCTAATTCGCCGGCAATTACATTAAGACTTGATAATATGACGATGGCATCAGATAATAATGCTCCTTTAATCATTTCAGGATATGCTTGATAGTATATAAAACAAGGGCGACGGAAATGCAATCTGTACGGTGTACGGCTTCCATCGGTAATTAAATAGAATCCTAATTCTCCGTTTCCACCTTCTACAGCGTGATAAATTTCAGCCACTGGAACAGGAACTTCTCCCATTACAATTTTGAAATGGTAAATTAAGGCTTCCATGTTATTGTATACATCTTCTTTTGGCGGAAGGTAATAATCCGGAACATTCGCATGGTATTCGTTTCCTTCCGGCATTTTAGCCAATGCTTGACGAATAATGCTTAAACTTTCCCAAACTTCTGCGTTACGAACGCAGAAACGATCATAAGTATCGCCTGATTTTCCAACAGGAACAATGAATTCAAAATCTTCATAAGAAGAATATGGTTCTGCTACACGAACGTCATAATCGACACCCGCAGCACGTAAATTTGGACCTGTAAATCCGTAAGACATGGCGCTTTCCGCAGAAATTGCTCCTACATTTACAGTTCTATCAATAAAAATTCTGTTTCTTTCGAAAAGATTTTCAAATTCTTTCCAACAAGCTGGAAATTCTTCTAAAAATGTATTTAATAGTTCGAAAGCTTTTGGCGACCAATCTCTTTCGAAACCACCCAAACGACCCATATTGGTTGTTAGACGAGCTCCACAAATTTCTTCGTAGATTTCGTATATTTTCTCTCTAAATTGGAATACATACAAGAAACCGGTATACGCACCCGTATCTACACCCAAAATCGAGTTACAGATAATGTGATCCGTAATACGCGCCAATTCCATGACGATAACTCTTAAATATTGTGCACGTTTCGGCACTTCAATATCCAATAGTTTCTCCAATGTCATCCACCACGCCATGTTATTGATCGGGGAAGAACAATAGTTCATTCTATCCGTTAACGGTGTGATTTGGTAAAAAGGACGATTTTCGGCAATTTTTTCAAACGCACGGTGAATGTAACCAATAGTTGGTTCAGCATCCAAAATACGCTCTCCATCCATCAACAAGATATTTTGAAAAATACCGTGAGTAGCTGGGTGAGTTGGTCCTAAATTCAGAATCGAAAGCTCGCTTCCGTCTTCGTTTAGACGCTCTTTAATTATTTTAGCATATCGATGCTCTGGTGGTAATAATAGTTCTGACATTTAGTAAATCTGAAAAATTATATGTTAGCAGTTTGATGGCGTTCTACCAAAAAATCTGTCGTCTTTATCTGTTCTTCCTGAATCTTCCAATGGGAATTCTTTTCGCATTGGAAAAGAAATCATTTCGTCCATATTCAGAATTCTTTTTAATTGTGGGTGACCAATGAAATTGATTCCGTAGAAATCGTAAGTTTCACGTTCCATCCAGTTGGCACTCAAGAAAATATTTGAGATGGTTTTAATTTCAGGAGTTTCTCCGTTGATAAAACTTTTGATTCTGATTCGTTTGTTTTCAATCCAATTATGCAAATGATAGACTACTGCAAACTGTTCGTTTACATTGCTATCCGGATAATGAATCCCACATACATCGGTTAAAAAGTGAAAGTTTAACGTTTCTTCGTTCTTCAAAAACAGAATCACTGAAGTTATTTTATCAGCCGATACTTCGAAAGTGAAAATGTCTTTTTCTTGACGAAAATGCATTACGCTTTCTCCGAAAGTTTCTGTTACTTTATCTTGAATTTGAGTGTTTTCTAAAGCCATTTTCTTATTTAATGTTATAAGATGCTAACAATTCTTGGTACTCTGGCGAACTACGACGACGAACAGATTCGGATTTAACCAATTCTTGCAAACGCATCACGCCGTCTACAATTTGTTCTGGTCTTGGAGGGCAACCTGGCACGTAAACGTCTACTGGAATTACTTTATCTATTCCTTGTAAAACAGAATAAGTATCGAAAATCCCTCCTGACGAAGCACAAGCGCCAACAGCGATTACCCAACGAGGTTCTGCCATTTGTTCGTAAACCTGACGTAAAATAGGCGCCATTTTTTTAGAAATAGTTCCCATAACCATTAACATATCTGCCTGACGAGGAGAAAAACTCACACGCTCAGACCCGAAACGCGCTAAATCATAATGTGAAGCCATTGTTGCCATAAACTCGATACCGCAACAAGAAGTTGCAAAAGGCAATGGCCACATAGAATTGGCACGGGCTAAACCTACAACATCATTCAATTTTGTTGCAAAGAAACCTTCACCTGATACTCCTTCCGGAGCTTCTACTATGTTTATATTTGAATTGCTCATTTTAATATTTAATTATTAAGTTCTGAAAAAATCATTACTTAAATATAAGAAAAAAATTGTTTTTTAATCCCATTCTAGGGCTTTCTTTTTGATAATGTAGAAAAAACCAACTAATAATAATGACATGAAAATCACCATTTTAATCATGCCTTCCATTCCTAATTCTTGAAAATTGATTGCCCAAGGATATAAAAATATTACCTCGACATCAAAAAGGACAAATAAAATAGCTACAAGAAAATATTTAACAGAAAATGGAATACGAGCATTACCTATCGAATCTAATCCGCTTTCAAAGTTTTTATCTTTGTTTACAGATGACCTTTTAGGTCCTAAAAAGCTGGATCCAATTATGGTTAACACCACAAATCCGACAGCAAGTCCCATTTGCATAAATATTGGTAAATAATCTAATTGATTTGATTGCATTGCTTAATAAATTATTTTAATCACCTACAAAGATACATGGCTGGAATTAAATCACAACCAAAAATGATAATTTCGATTAAAAAAACCCAAATTAACTACTTATTTTTATTGCTTCTAAATTACGAAATTTTAAATGTTAAATTTTTCTTCGATTTTAAACAAAAATTGCTAATTAAGATCAATAAAAAACTCAAAACACAAGCAATTAGATTTATTTGAAAAATAACTACAAATAAATCTAATATAGTTTAAAAAATTAACAAAAATGGTCTTATTTTTGATGCAGTTTTAGTGAAATTTTAACCATCTATTTACTCTTAATTTTTAATCCAAATGAAAACGAAAAAATTTGTTTATTTGTTCCTTGCAGTTCTTATTTTTCAAGCTTGTGGCAGAAAATCAGCCGCCGATTTTAATTCAGATTTTTCGTTATTTAAGGGTATTATTTCAAACTTTACAGGAGGCATCGTCTCGGCGCAATCCGATATTCGAGTCGTGCTTGCTTTCGATAAAAAAGATTGGAAGGCAAATCAGGTTTTAGACAACGATTTATTTGATATTTCTCCAAGTGTAAACGGAAAAGTAGTGGTGCTTTCCGCAAATACTATTGCTTTTATTCCAGAAAAAAAGCTAGATCCAGATACAGAATATCAAGTCACGTTGAAAGTTGATAAACTTTTAACAACTGTCAAAAAAGAATTAGCGGAATTTAACTTTACTGTAAAAACTCTAAAACAAGATTTTCTTGTAACCACACAAGACATTCAATCTTACAGCAAAGATTATCAATACTTAAATTGTACGCTAAAAACTGCTGATAATATAGATTTTGAAACTGCTCAAAAATTAGTAACTGCCGAACAAAATGGTAAAAATATTGCCGTAAAATTCATCAAATCTACAAGTACGTCTACCGAATTCAAATTTATTATAGACAGTATTCAACGCTCAGATAACGATAGTAATCTCGAGATTTTATACGATGGAAATGATTTTGACATAGATCAAAAAGGCAAAATTGACTATACTATTATTGGAAAAGACAATTTCAAAGTGGTCAATGTTTCTATTCCCGAAGGCGACAATCAAACGTTGTTAATCAATTTTTCTGATGCTTTACAAAAAGGGCAAGATTTTAAAGGATTGGTATCTATTCAAAACACAAAAAATTTAAAATTTAGCACACAAGGTAATTTATTAAAGGTATTTTTTAATAATGAAATTGAAAAAGAGTCAATAAAACCAGTCATTACAGAAGCAATTGCTGAAGTAATTGACACTGTTGCTGTCGATTCGGCTGCTGTTGAAGTTGACGAAGCTGTCGAATATGTAGAACCAATCGAAGAAACCACAACTGCTGAGCAAATACTATCTGGGAATGTTTTAGTTGAAGTTTTTCAAGGAATTGAAAGTGAGAATGGTTACAAAATGAAGCAAAATTTCTCGACAACCGTTTCGTTCGACCAAATAAAACCAAGTGTAAAGTTTACCAAAAACGGAACTATTTTACCAAGCTCTAATAATTTGAAGCTCAATTTTGAAGCAGTAAATCTAAGTGCTGTCGATGTTAAGATTTATAAAATATATAAAAATAACATTCTTCAGTTTTTGCAATATAATGATCTAAATGGTGCACAAAATCTAAAAAAAGTAGCGCAACCTATTGCTAAAAGCACTATTAACTTAAAAGAAAATAAGTTGGTTAACTTTAGCGAATGGAACACTTTTGCGCTCGATTTATCAAAAATAATTACACCAGAACCGGGTGCGATATATCGTGTCGAATTTTCATTCAAAAAGAAATATTCTCTTTATAAATGCGATGGTTCAACCGACGAGGAAGAAGCAACTGAAGAAGAAGCAACGGATGAAAACGACGTAAATTATAGTGAAAATAGCTATGACGACTATTATTATGAAGATTACGACTGGCGAGAAAGCGAAGACGCTTGTTCGCAATCTTACTTTTACAACACAACTATTGGAACAAATATTTTAGCTTCGGATTTAGGAGTTATCGCTAAACGTGGCGAAAACAAATCCTATTTATTTGCTGTAAATAATATTGTAACCACCGAACCAGTTTCGAATGCAAAAGTAGAGTTATACAATTTTCAGCAACAAAAACTCGCCACCGAAGCAACGAATAGCGAAGGAATTGCACAATTCGAACTCGATAAATTCGCTTATTTTGCGATTATTACACTTGGCGACCAATCTACTTATGTAAAATTAGATGACGGGAACTCACTTTCCGTAAGTAATTTCGATGTCGCTGGAGAAGCTTTGCAAAAAGGATTGAAAGGTTTTATATACGGAGAACGTGGCGTTTGGCGACCTGGCGATAATTTGTATTTATCATTTATTTTTAATGATGCGGCTAATAAAATTCCAAACTCACATCCAATCAAGTTTAGATTATCTGATCCTAACGGAAAAATAACGTATCAAACGATTCAAAAATCGAGCGAACTCAATCATTACAGTTTCATAGTTCCTACTGATGCCGATGCACCAACAGGAAGCTGGGAAGCGATGGTTAGCGTTGGTGGAGCGAAATTTTATAAAAATATTAAAATTGAAACCATTAAACCCAATCGTTTAAAAATTAAAAATGTTTTTAAAAACGCGGTACTTTCTTCTTCATATCCAAACACAAGTAATCTTCAAGTCAATTGGCTTCATGGTGCTGTGGCAAAAAATTTAAAGGTTGAAATGCAAGCCAAATTTTCACAAGATGTAACTAATTTCAAAGGGTATGAGAAATATGATTTTGATGACGAAGTTCGTCAATTTAGTACCGAAGAAATTAATGTTTTTTCAGGAAAAGTAGATGTAAACGGAAAAGCTTCAGTAACTATCGATCCTAAATTACAAGGTCAAGCGCCAGGAATGCTAAAAGCAGCATTTATGACTAAAGTTTATGAGGAAGGGGGCGATTTTAGCACTGATGTTATGGCAACAACATATTCTCCTTACAAAACGTATGTAGGATTGAAATTGCCTGAATTAACAAAATATCAAATGTTGGAAACGAGAGTTAGCAATCGCTTTGATGTAGTTACTGTCGATGAAAAAGGCCGTCCAAAATCGGTAAAAAACTTAGAAGTAAAAGTATTTAAAGTAGAATGGCGCTGGTGGTGGGATTCATCAAACGATGACGTATCAAATTACAATTCATCAAACGCAACTACTTCCTATAGAACACTCAGAGTGAATACTGATGCCAACGGAAAAGGTAGTTTTCAATTTGGATTAACTGATGAAGAATGGGGACGTTATATGATTCGAGTTACCGATCCAACAGATGGTCACTCCACAGCACAAACTGTAAATATCGATTATCCTTATTGGTCAGGAAAAACAAGAAATACCGATGCTTCAACAGCAAATATGTTGGTTTTTTCTACCGATAAAAAGAATTATGCAGTAGGCGAAAAAGCACAAATATCTTTCCCTTCGAGTGAAGGCGGACGTGCATTAATATCGATAGAAAACGGTGCAAAAGTAGTACAAACACTTTGGGCAAAAACCAAAAAAGGAGAGACTAAAGTCGAAGTTCCTATAACCGCTGCTATGGCGCCAAACGTGTATTTTAATATTACATTATTACAACCTCATGCCTCGACTAAAAACGATTCGCCAATAAGAATGTACGGAATTATTCCTGTTGAAGTAATTGATAAAAACACAATTTTAGAACCAAAACTTATTATGCCTGATGTTCTGAAACCAGAACAAACATTTAACGTAAAAGTGAGTGAAAAATCTGGAAAAGCGATGACCTATACTATTGCAGTTGTCGATGAAGGACTATTAGATTTAACTCGTTTTAAAACACCAAATGCTTGGGATAGTTTCTATGTTCGTGAAGCTCTAGGTGTAAAAACTTGGGATATTTACGATGATGTAATAGGTGCTTATGGCGGAAAAGTAAACCAGATATTTAGTATTGGTGGAGATCAAGATTTGGGTGGAGGCAAAGCGAAAAAAGCCAATCGTTTCAAACCTGTAGTCATTTATCTTGGGCCATTCAAACTTGAGGCTGGCAATACCAAAACCCATCAAATAAAATTACCAAAATACATTGGTTCGGTTAGAACAATGATAGTGGCTGGCGATGCTAAAACAAGTGCTTATGGTGCTGTCGAAAAAGCGACACCTGTTCGTAGTCCTTTGATGGCATTGGCTTCGTTGCCACGAAAAATTTCTCCATCAGAAAAAGTAACGATTCCTGTAACGATTTTTGCTATGGAAAATCATGTAAAAAATGTTTCAGTACAAATAAAAACAAGTCCTGGTTTAAAAATTATTGGTAAAGCAATTCAAAATTTAACTTTTACAAGTCCAGATGAAAAAATGACGTATTTCAATCTTGAAGTTGGTGCTACTACGGGAATTGCAAAAGTACAAGTCATTGCAACTTCTGGTAAAGAAAAGTCAACTTATGATGTAGAGATTGATATGACCAATCCAAATCCTGTAACCAATACTTATACGGATCTCGTTTTAGAGCCAAATAGTTCTAAATCTATTTCTTGGAAAACATTTGGAGTAGCTGGAAGCAATAAAGCAAGATTGGAAGTTTCGTCTATGCCATCAATTAATTTTAATGGAAGATTACAATATTTAATTCAGTATCCACATGGTTGTGTCGAACAAACTACTTCGTCGGTTTTTCCACAATTATATTTGAATGACATTGCCGATATCGATGCCAATCGTAAAGCATTAATTCAGAAAAATGTAACGGCAGGAATTACAAGATTGGGAGGGTTTCAATTGGCAAATGGCGGTATGTCTTACTGGCAAGGCGATACTTCTGCCGATGATTGGGGAAGTTCTTATGCTGGACATTTCCTGATTGAAGCTGAGAAAAAAGGGTATGTTTTACCAATAAATTTCAAACAAAAATGGATTTCATACCAACAAAAAGAAGCTAAAAAATGGCGTTTTGAGGCCAAATATGGCAATGATTTTGCGCAAGCATATCGTTTGTACACTTTAGCATTAGCTGGTTCACCTGATTTATCATCGATGAACAGATTGCGTGAAACTTCAGGAATTTCTAACGAAAGTAAATTGCGATTGGCTGCCGCTTATGTTTTAGCAGGACAAAAACAAGCAGGAATGTCATTGTTATTAAAATCTAAAATAGATGAAGATTATAATGATAATTACAGCTATTACTATTATGGTTCTAGCGACCGTAATCGAGCGATGTCATTGGAAACTTTAATCTTATTGGGTCAGAAACAAAAAGCATTTAGTATGGCAAATAAACTGGCCAAACAAATGTCTGCTGACCAATGGATGAGTACACAAACTACTGCTTATTGCTTGTATTCGATGTCAAAATTTGCCCAATTCAATGGAGGGAAAGGGATTAATGTTCAGTTTAACGATGGCGGAAAAACTTTAGGAATTAACACTAATAAAACATTGGCAGAAAGAAGTTTAACTATTAAAAATGGTGTAAACGGAATCACAATTAAAAACAACAAAAACAATACATTATATGTTCGCGTTTTAAACTCTGGTATTTTGCCTGTGGGACAAGAGCAAGTTGTTCAAAATAATTTGAGTGCCAAAGTTGTTTTCAAAAACAGAAAAGGAAGTATTATCAATGTTTCTAAAATAAATCAAGGGACCGAGTTTATTGCAGAAGTTACGATTAAAAACTTAAAAAATGAACGAGTTGATAATGTAGCATTATCTCAAATTTTACCTTCAGGTTTCGAAATTGTAAACACACGTTTTACCGATTTTGGTGATGCCACAAACAATGTTGCCGACCATATTGACATTCGAGATGACAGAACAAATTTCTATTTTCCATTAGGATCTGGCGAAACCAAAACGTTTAGAGTTTTACTTAACGCTTCCTATTTAGGTACTTATTATTTACCTGGATTGCAATGCGAAGCGATGTACGACAATACATTTTTGGCTAGAACTAAAGGTTTTTGGGTTGAAGTAGTAAAATAATAGTTTAAAACCCTTCCAAAGTTTCGAACTCTGGAAGGGTTAAATAACTCAAAATAAATTGAAAACAAAATTCAAAGCGTTTTTACAACGGATAATCGATATAATACAACGGAATAAAATAAAATCATCAATCGTGTTTGTACTTTTGATAGTTTATTATTTTTCGTTGCCTAGAACCTTATTTCAAGAACCTTATTCCACCGTAATCGAAAGTAAAGAAGGCGAATTATTAGGCGCTAAAATTGCTCGAGACGGTCAATGGCGGTTTCCAGCACAAGACAGTGTTCCTTATAAATTCAAGAAATGCATTGTTTATTTTGAAGACGAATATTTCTACAAACATCCCGGATTCAATCCAGTGGCAATGGTCAATGCCATTAAACAAAATCAAAAAGCAGGCAAAGTAGTTCGTGGTGGAAGCACGCTGACACAACAAGTAATTCGTTTGTCTCGAAAAGGAAAAAACAGAACTTATTTCGAAAAAGTAATCGAAATGATTTTAGCGACTCGTTTAGAATCGCGTCATTCAAAAGATAAAATTCTAGAATTATATGCAGCCCATGCTCCTTTTGGCGGCAATGTAGTAGGTTTAGAAATGGCTTCTTGGCGTTATTTTGGTGTGCAATCACATCAATTATCATGGGCAGAAAGTGCCACTTTAGCAGTTTTACCCAATGCCCCAAGCTTAATTTATCCTGGAAAAAACCAACAAAAACTGCTTAAAAAGCGAAACAATCTTTTATTAAAATTAAAAACCGAAGGTATTATTGATACCCAAACGTATGAATTGGCTATCGATGAACCTTTGCCACAAAAACCTTACGATTTACCCCAAATTGCACCACATTTGTTGCAACGAGTTGCTAAAAACCAAGAAGGAACTCGATTGAAGACTACCGTCGATATTGCCCTACAAAATCGTGTCAATCAAATGGCGAAGTATTATTACAATCAGTATAAACAAAACGAAATCAATAACTTAGCTATTATTGTTATTGATATTAAAACTAGAAATATAATTAGCTACGTTGGTAATTCTCCAACCGATTTGAATCATCAGAAAGATGTAGATATTATTGATGCACCTCGAAGTACTGGAAGTATTTTGAAACCTTTATTATATGCAGCAATGCTCGATGAAGGCGAAATTTTACCGAATACTTTAATTGCCGATATTCCGACTCAGATTTCAGGATATACGCCACAAAATTTCAATTTAACATTCGATGGCGCCGTTCCAGCACATAGGGCGTTGTCTCGTTCTTTGAATATTCCTTCGGTTTTAATGTTACAAGATTTTGGTGTCAATAAATTTTATGAAGAATTGCAGAGATTCAAACTCAGAGATATTTCGAAATCACCAGATCATTACGGATTATCACTCATCCTTGGTGGTGCCGAAAGTAATTTATGGGATTTATGCCGCACGTATGCAGGAATGTCATCGACAGTAGATTATTTTAATAAAAACAACGGTAATTACAGAACCAAAGAATTTGTAGAACTCAATTACGATCATAATTTCACACCCGATTTTGGTTCCGATAGTAAGCAAAAAACCATTTTGGGTGCAGGAGCTATTTGGCAAACCTATAATGCGATGGAGGAAGTGAATCGTCCTGAAGGAGACGAAGCTTGGAAATTTTATGACAGTTCACTAAAAATCGCATGGAAAACAGGAACTAGTTTTGGTAATCGTGATGCGTGGGCTGTTGGTACAAATTCTCGATATGTTGTGGGTGTTTGGGTAGGAAATGCTTCGGGCGAAGGACGACCAACGCTGACTGGTGTTACCAGTGCTGCTCCTATATTGTTTGATGTGTTTAATTTGTTACCAAGACAAAAATGGTTCGACACGCCTTTGTTAGATTTAACAGAAGTAGAAATTTGCAAACTCAGTGGTCATTTGGCGCAAGAAGATTGTCCGAAAATTAAACAATATGTTCCACTAAAAGGGAAATCAACATCTATTTGCCCTTATCACAAAACGGTGCATTTAGATAAAACCGAAAAATATAGAGTAAACAGCAGTTGCGAAAATGTCGAAAATATTGTGACAAAAAAATGGTTTGTACTTCCTCCCGTGATGGAATGGTATTATAAAAGCCAACATGTTGACTATTCGCCTTTGCCTCCTTGTAGAAGTGATTGCACAGGAACACTAACAGCTTCGATGGATTTTATTTATCCAAAAACAAACAGTAAAATATATTTGACCAAAAACTTTAATAGCGAAGTGCAACCTGTAATCCTAAAAATAGCGCATTCTAATCGAGAAACCGAAGTTTTTTGGTATGTAGATAATGTGTATAAAGGTTCGACCAAAACGTTTCATGAAATGCCAATAACACCAACGGAAGGTTTTCATTATATCACTGTGGTTGATGAAAGCGGCTATGAGATTAGAAAAAAAATTGAGATTGTGAGAGAATAGTTTTAAAATAAAATGATTTAAAGTATATATCTAGAATCTACTTCCATCACATGGTTGCAATTGTCGCAAGTTCGCAACGCTTCCGAATTATAAAAATATTTGAAATGTTTCTGGAAATCGGTTTCAATATCGTTTAATCCAAAATAGACTTCGTGCAGTTTGTGGTTGCATTCGTCACAAAACCAAAGTAATCCGTCTTTGGCTCCCATATCATTACGTTTTCTTTCGATAACCAATCCGATGGAATTTGCGGAGCGAACTGGCGAATGCGGGACTTTTGCGGGATGCAAATACATGTCACCTGCAGAAAGCTGCATGGCTCTTTTTTTACCATCTTCTTGAATATAAACAGTAATATTGCCTTCTAATTGATAAAATAATTCTTCGGTTTCGTTATAATGGTAGTCTTTTCGTGCATTGGGTCCAGCAACAATCATAACAATATAATCACCAGAATCTACATATAAATTTTTATTTCCTACGGGTGGTTTTAGTAAATGACGGTTTTCGTCAATCCATTTGTTGAGGTTAAAAGGTCTTGCAATTGCCATAATTTTATTTTTTAAAGTATAAAATTACTATTTTTTTACTTCAATCCATCTAGGATTAAATATTTGTGGAATTTGTTTTGGGTCGTTTTTATAAGTTGTAATACGTCCATAAGCGAAAATCATTTTATCCTTTAAGGTTTCTATTTTTATTTTTGATGTTTCTAAATATTCATTTGTAACTACGATAGTAAAAACATTGTTGGGATAAGCAGCGTCTAGATTAATATAATTTGTAGTTTTTCCTCCAGAAGCCAATTTGTATGAGACTACTTTTCCTGTTACACAAGCGATACTGTTTATATAATTTTTCGCTTTTGCAGTTGTAATGGTGTCTTGCGAAAAACTGTTTAAAGAAAAGAGGAAAAGAAATAATGTAAAAATATTTTTCATAACAGGGTAAATATAAATAAAAAATCGAATGTCTTTTTTATTAGACATTCGATTTTTTGGATTTAATAATTTTATTTTACTTCTTTAATCAAATAAATATAAACAGGAAAGTGATCACTAAACCCGATCTCATTATTACCATGTCGCAGTGGATAACCTTTGTATGGACCTACTTTTGTTATCATAAATGGCTTGTTGTAAATTCCTGCTTTCCAATATCTGAAGGAAGAAAAGTCAGTTTTTACTAATGTTTCTGACACCATTATTTGGTCAAAAATATCTCCTGCATCACGATAAAACAACGAAGCGTTTCCGTCTTTTGCCATTTGTTCGAATGGGTTATAAATATCACTTGGAGTTTCTAGTTCCGATTTTTTTAGTTTTGCGCCAATACCTTCTTTTACACTTTTGTTATAACTTCCGTCATTCAAATCACCCATGGTGATTATTTTTGCATTTGGATTAATTTTTATAAGTGAATCAATAATCTTTCTGTTTAAAGCGCCTGCAGCTTCTCTAAAAGGGCTACTCTTTTTTTCTCCTCCTGAGCGTGACGGCCAGTGGTTTACAATAACATTTATTTCTTCTCCGTCAAGAAGTCCAGTTATAAGAAGCTGATCACGAGTATAAACTCGTGTATCCTCAGTTGTCGTAACAATAACATCATCTGTTTTTTCTTCTTCTTCTTTTTTCTTGGTCTTATCATTATTTCTGTAAACATATAAAGGAACATTTACATAACTTGTTGGTTGAAAATGTTTTTTCTGATACAAAAATGCTACATCAATTCCACGTTTGTCAGGAGAATCAAAATGTACAATACCATAATCACTGCTTATAAGTTGCGGGTCTTTTACTAAATCCTCAAGAACGCCTCTGTTTTCAATTTCACAACCACCAATAAAGACAGGTGAATTTTTATTGTTATCACCGGTTCCTATTTCAGATAAAACTCTACCTAAATTGTGTAATTTTTGTTTGTATTTTGTTGATGTCCAGTTCTGAGCGCCGCCGGGTAACCATTCCTCGTCGTTATTCGGATTGTTTATAGTATCAAAAAGATTTTCGAAATTATAAAAAGCAACCGTGTGAACAGCGTATTTTTTGGCTTGTGCATTTGCGCCTATTGTAAGAGACAAAAGGAATAAAAGGGTGAAAAAATTTCTAATTTTCATAAAATAATATTATTAGTTATTACAAATGCTAATTTAGCTTTTGGGGTTACAAATGTAAAATAATATTAGATATAGCCTAATTTTCATTTGTTAAGAAATGCTTATTTTAAAAAAATAATAACACAAAAGCATTGCTAACCTTATATATTATTGATAAACAGATGAAAAAAACACGAATAAAACTCCCCAGAATTAGCTTGCTAAGGTTAATATAACATCAAATTTAACATAAGTTTTGTAAAAAATGTTCAAAATGTAATTTAATCTTGTAAATTTGTCGCCCCATTTAATTTGATTATGAACTTAAATAGGGATTAACTTTAATTTAATTTATGAAAAAATTTGTTCTTAGTACACTATTTGTATTACAAGCTTTTTTTGGTTTCGCTCAAACTACTACTGGAATTACTGGTAGAGTTGTAGATGCTAAATCGCAAAAACCATTACAAAATGTTGTTGCTTCAATTCAAAACACAAATTTCACTCAGATGTCTAATGCTGATGGTAAATTTACGTTTTCGGGACTTGCAAAAGGCGGTCAATTATTACAAATCAAGAGTGATGGTTACAAAACTCAGTTATTTCCAGTTGAAATTTTAGAGAACCAAATGCTAGATTTAGGTGTTGTTGTTTTAGAGGAAGATATTACTCAGGAGCAACAAACAAGTTTAATTACCATTACCGAAAATGATTTAGGTGATGAAGGAAGTGGTTCTGAAGGAACTGCAAGTTTATTACAAGCTTCACGTGATACTTTTTTGCAAGCTGCTGCCTATAATTTTGGTCAAGCTCGTTTTAGTGTTAGAGGTATTGATAATGAGTATTCTAATATTATGATTAATGGACTTTCTATGAATCGTGTTGCGGATGGAAGACCACAATATGGTGATTGGGGAGGATTAAACGATGCAACTCGTAACCAAGAATTCACAAACGGTTCTGCGCCTTCTGATTATGTTTTTGGAGGAATTGCAGGAACACAAGAAATAAATACAAGAGCTTCTTTGTACAGAAAAGGAACTAGACTTTCGTTTCTTAATACCAACACAAATTACGCATTCAGAATGATGGCAACCCATGTTTCTGGTATGAGAACAGATGGTTGGGCTTATGTTATTTCGGCAGGAAGACGTTGGGCAGAAAATGGTTATTTTGAAGGAACTAACTACAGTGCAAACTCTTTCTTTGCTAGTGTTGAGAAAAAAATAAACGAAAATCATAGTTTGAATTTTACTTCGATTTATGCTCAAAACAAAAGAGGGAAAAATTCTCCAAACACTGATGAGCAATCTGATTTAGCAGGAATAAAATATAATTCTTATTGGGGTTACCAAGAAGGTGAAAAAAGAAATTCACGTTTCAAAAACTCAGAAGAGCCAATAATGATGTTAACTCATTACTGGAAAGTAAATCCTAAAACGAATTTAAATACTACAGTATCTTATCAAATAGGACAAATAGGAAATAGTCGTTTAGATTATATGAAAGCTGATAATCCAGACCCAACTTACTATAGAAAATTACCAAGTTTCAAAGCAAATGAGTTTTTTGATAATGTTTATCTAGGAAATACACCTGCTAATATTGCTGCTGCAGCTGAATTGAAAGAATCTTTCCTTGCTAACAAGCAATTAGATTGGAAAAATATTTACAGAATAAATACTGAAAGTATTGCTAACGGAAGCAGAATAGTACAATACGAAGACAGAAACGACGAAAATATTGCTACAGCAAGTACTAATTTGTTTTCACAACTATCTGACAATATAGTATTAAATGCAGGTGCAACTTATCAAATGTCTAAAACTAAAAATTTCAAGAATATGCTTGATCTTTTAGGAGGAACTTACTTTACAGACATTAGTACATTTGGATTTGGACCACAACAACAATCTGATTTGAACAATCCAAACAGAACAGTTGGAGTTAGCGATAAGTATGGTTATAATTATAATATTGATGCAACTAAATTAGAAGCGTTTACACAATTCAAATTTGTTTACAAAAAAGTAGATTTCTATTTGGCTCAAACATTTTCTCGTTCAGGATACCAAAGAGAAGGTTTTTATAAAAACGGATATTACCCAACAACTTCTTTAGGAAAAAGTGAAAAAAAGAGTTTCGATAACTTCGGATTCAAAGGAGGAATGACATACAAAATCTCTGGAAGACACTTTATCGACTTCAATAGTATTTACATGACAAAAGCGCCAAATACAAAAGATGTGTTCCCTAATGCACGTGTAAATAATTCTGTTACAGAAGATATTACAAATGAAAACATAAAAGGAGTAGATTTAAGTTATATCATCAAAATGCCAAGCTTCAAAGCTCGTTTTACAGGATATTTCTCAGAAACATCTAATGCTACCGACATCAATTTTTATTATGCTGATGGTTTAGGACTAGATAGTGGTGCATTTGTATCGGAAATTGTTACTGGAATAAATAAGAAAAATAGAGGTGTTGAAGTTGGTTTAGAGTACCAAGTAACATCAACTATAAAACTTACTGGAGTTGCTGCTTACGGAGAATTTACACTTATAAATGATCCTAATGTAAGTCTTACTAATGATGCAACTGCAACAGTTACATCTTATGGTGTGGCTAAAATGACGGGATACAAACAATCAGGAACTCCACAACAAGCCTATTCAGTAGGGGTAGAATATAGAGATCCTAAATTCTGGTGGATTGGTGCTAATGCAAACTATATGGCAGATACTTATTTAGATGTTTCTACTATCAGAAGAACTTCAAATTATTATGACCCATTAAATAACACTGGTATAATTATTGATCAAAATCTTGCCGATAAATATTTGACACAAGAGAAGTTTAATCCAATTCGTTTGTTTAATTTAGTAGGAGGAAAATCTTGGAGAATAAAAGACAAGACATTAGGTCTTTTTGCAAACGTAAACAATGTTTTAGATTTTAAATATAAAACAGGAGGTTTCGAACAGTCAAGAAATGCATCATACAAACAAGATTATGAAGACCATCAATCTAACGGACCAAGTGTTTTTGCACCAAAATATTTTTATGGTTACGGAAGAACTTATATGGTAAATGTTTATTTAACTTTCTAAAAAATAATGATTATGAAAAATAATATAAAAAATGTTTTTTCTATAGTTGCTCTTTTCGGTCTATTTTCTAGTTGTGTAAACGACACTTTTGAAGATCCAAAACAAGACGATTGTATTAGTTCAGGTTTGGTAAAAACCAAAGAAGTAAGCGATATTTATACCGTTGCTACTAATACTACAGCTATTTATGCTGCAGATGATATTATCGAAGCTTATGTAATCTCTAGTGATGAAGGCGGAAATTTCTACAAAAAAATGTATTTGCAACCTACGGATGGATCTAAAGGTTTCATTCTTTCTATAGATGAAGTAAACGTTTATACGAAACATATGGAACCAGGAAGAAAAGTGTTCGTAAAACTAAAAGGACTTGCTTATGCAAATCCAACAAGTTTTGATAGAGGCTTAACTTTTGGGGCACCTCCAACAGATATTTATGCTGTAGACAGATTGGCTAATTACAAAGGAAGTATTTTGCCTTCATGCGAATCTGGAAACGAAGAGGTTTTTGTAAAACGCCTTACAATTTCTCAAGCTTTAAGCGATGTTTATTTAAATACACTTGTAGAAATAAGCGATGTTCAGTTTAAAACTGATTGTGCTACATACAGCAAAAAAGATTTTGATACCAGTTTAAAAATCACGAACGGAATAACAACAACAACTTTAGACGTTAGAACAAGTCGTTTTGCAAACTTTGCAGGAAATTATGTTCCATCTGGAAGAGGTACTATTAGAGGGGTTTTAGCTAAATATAACAACGGGTACCAACTTGTTCTTAGAAACGAAAGAGATGTGAAAATGACTGGACCTAGAATCCAAGTAGTTTCATTGCCAAAAGGAGGAAGCGCAATCACATACGACGCAACTCTAAACGAAGGTTTTACTAGCTATGCTACAACTACAACAGGAGCAAATTTACCTAAATATGTAAATGATGCGGCAGTAGGATTCAAATATTGGGATGTTGTTTTGTTTAGTAGTAACAAATACATACAGGTATCTGCATTTAACAATGGTTGTACCAAAGCTTATTTTGTAGTGCCAGTAAATTTTGCTCTTGCAAATGGTTTTTCATTTAAAACAAAAGACGGTTTCAATGACGGGAATCCTTTAAAAGTTTACTATTCTACGGATTATGTTCCTAGTGGAAATATGAGTCAAGCTACACTTGTTGATATTACATCTAACTTTGCAATATCTACAGGATCTACATCTGGTTATGCAACAAATTTTACAAATAGTGGAACTTATCCTATTCCTCCATCATTAGCAGGAAATGGTTATTTCATTTTCGAATATGACGGAACGACAGGAAAAACAACAACTATTCAGTTAGATGATATTGTTATAAACTAAGCGTTTTAATAATTAAGCAAAAAAGAGTTACAGAAATGTAACTCTTTTTTTATAACCCTAATTATTTAATTTTTTATTAAACCCGATAGCGTAAATTTGCAACCCGTGACCACAAAAAGGATAAAATCCAATCGTAAAAGGCGACAAGAATAAAAATAAAAAAGAGTTACATTTTGTAACTCTTTTTTATTAATCCAACTTATCAGTTAGTTTTTCGAATACTTTTTTAGCACTTTTTCCTTCGTATAAAATCTCGTAAACGGCATCGATAATAGGAGTTTTAGCCTTGTAATCTTGGTTTAGCTTCCAAGCACTTTTGGTTGCATAATAACCTTCGGCAACCATACTCATTTCCATTTGAGCCGATTTTACGGTATATCCTTTCCCAATCATATTTCCAAACATTCTATTTCTAGAAAACACCGAATATCCTGTAACTAACAAATCGCCTAAGTAAGCCGAATCGTTTATGTTACGTTTCATTTTGTGCACTTTCTTGATGAATTTTTTCATTTCACGAATACCGTTACTCATCAATACCGATTGAAAATTATCACCATAACCCAAACCATGAGCAATTCCTGCTGCAATGGCGTAAATGTTTTTTAGCATTGCGGCATATTCCGTTCCTATAATGTCATCAGAAATTTTTGCTTTAATAAAATGTCCAGACAAACAATTGGCTACTATTTTTGCTTTTTTAGCATCGCCACAAGCAATGGTTAGATATGACAAACGCTCTAATGCTACTTCTTCGGCGTGACATGGCCCTGTAATGACGCCAATATTATCGAAAGGAATGTTGTAGGTTTTATTAAAATGTTCGCCAACAATAAGACTCGTTTCAGGAACAATTCCCTTAATAGCCGAAAAAATTATTTTACCCTCAAGGCTTTCGGTCATTTTTTCGAGTTCGCCACCCAAAAATGCCGATGGAATAGCAAAAATAATATAATCGGCATAAGCAACCGCTTCGTTTATATTTGTTGTAAGGCGCAATTTATTTGTGTCAAATTCAACACCAGTTAAATAATTTGGGTTGTGTTTGTATGTTTTAATGTGGTTTACAGCTTCTTCGTTACGCATATACCAAGATACTTCGTCTAGATTTACGCATAACATTTTAGTGATGGCAGTTGCCCAACTTCCTCCGCCAATTACGGCAAATTTTGGTTTTGTAGTCATTACAAAAAAATTTAGTGTTTCAAAAGTAAGCAAAATAGTGTAAACATGAAAGTTATTGCTGTAATGCTACAAGAATAAAGGCTTTATAAAATTTAACATTAGTTTTTTATTTTTTATACAATTTAAAAATATTTCTAACGTTATAGTTACAAGTTAGTTAAGTATATTAAAAATAAGTTTTGTTTTTGGTGTTTAGAAAAAAAGGCGTTCAGGAGATTGTTTCTTGAACGCCTTTTGAAATTTAGGAGTTAATATTTCTAATAACTGCCTTCTACAATTTCTTTTACTCTTTGCAAAGTGATATTTTGTTTCTCACCCAATGCTTTCCAACCTCTTGTTTCGAAACGATTTACAATAAAGTCTGCCGATTTTTTGTAATCTTCGGTATATTCCGACAGTTTGGTTTGCATTCCCATTTTGTGAAGGAATTCGATGGTTTTTTCTATCGCTTTTTCAGCTTTTTCTTCGATTGAATCTCCTGAAACATTAAAAATTCTTTCGCCATATTGTGCTAATTTGTCTTTTTTGGTTTCAAACATTACTTTATACAAACTTGGCGCAATAACTGCCAATGTTCTGGCGTGATCTATTTCGTACAAAGCGGTTAGTTCGTGACCAATCATGTGCGTTGCCCAGTCTGAAGGAACTCCTTTTTGTATTAATCCGTTTAGCGCCATTGTTGCACACCACATAAAGTTGGAAGCCAACTTATAATCCGTTGGATTTTCTACAACATTTGGACCAATTTCTACTAATGTTTGCAAAATGCTTTCGGCGATTCGGTCTTGCAAAATAGCATCGTGCGGATAGGTTAAATATTGTTCCATAACATGCGTAAATGCATCTACAACACCATTTTCTAATTGGCGTTTGGGTAATGAAGCAATCACTGTTGGATCACAAATAGAAAATTTTGGAAACAAAGCACTACCGCCCAAAACGAGTTTTTCTTGAGTCGCTTCGATGGTTACCACTGCGCCTGAATTCATTTCCGATCCAGTTGCGGGTAATGTAAGAACGGTTCCGAAAGAAATTACTTTAGATAAATCAGTAAATAATACTTTGTTTTTAAGAATATCGATAGGATTTCCTTCAAAATTCGTTGCGCCCGAAATAAATTTCACGCCATCGATAACGCTTCCGCCACCAACGGCAAGAATGAAAGTTATTTTTTCTTTTCTAACAATTTCGACAGCAGTCATTAAAGTTTCAAAACGCGGATTGGGTTCGATACCACCAAATTCGATAATGTCGAATCCTTGTAAATTTTTGATTACTTGTTCGTGGATTCCGTTTTTAAAAATACTTCCGCCACCATAAGCTAGAAGGATTTTTGC
Organism: Flavobacterium swingsii; assembly: GCF_900111965.1. Lineage (GTDB taxonomy): Bacteria > Bacteroidota > Bacteroidia > Flavobacteriales > Flavobacteriaceae > Flavobacterium > Flavobacterium swingsii. The sequence continues at coordinate 248,535 of NZ_FOJT01000004.1, forward strand.
GTTTTTTGGAACTAATTTTGATAATTTTTCTATTTGTCCTTTGCCAAAAATGTAATTGGTCGGATTGTATAATTCGAAGTTTAACATGACTTTTTATTTATTTTTTTAAAGTTATGAAAGTTTCTTCGGAAGAATTATAAAACTATGTTAATTGAAAATATTATTTTTTAGAATATTGTAGATTATATAAAAAACCAAAGCCTTTTGTCATTTCGACGAAGGAGAAATCTCATAAATTGAGTAACTATTGAGATTCTTCGTTTCTCAGAATGACAAACTCCTTTTAATATTCAAGCAATTTTTAAATATTAGCAATATCTAAAAAGCAATATTACTTTTTGTAAAAATTATTATGATTTATATATTCCCAAACTTTAGATGGTAATAAGGGTTGAATGTTTTTTTTGTTTTTAATGTTTTCACGAATAAAAGTCGATGATATTTCTACAATTGGAGCGTTTATAATGTGAATTTTCGAATTGTTTTTGAATTCTATATTATCTGCTTCGGAAGAAACTCTTGGATATACATAAATCTCATGGTTTTGTAAAATCGCTTCGTAGTTTTTCCATTTATGAAATGATTTTAAATTGTCTTCGCCCATAATTAATGAGAATTCATTTTTCGGGAATTTGTCTTGTAAATGCACCAAAGTATTTACCGTATAATTGGGTTGAGGCAGTTTAAATTCTATGTCTGACGGTTTGATTTTTGGATAATCTTCCGTGGCTAAATTCACTAAATGCAAACGATGATAATCGTCGAGCAAAGTGTCTTTCTTTTTTAACGGATTGTGTGGCGTGACAACCATCCAGATTTGTTCTAAATCAGAATGTTCGGCCATGTGGTTGGCAATAATTAGATGCCCAATATGAATGGGATTAAAGGTTCCGAAATATAAGCCTATTTTCATAATTTGATTAGTAAGAGATAGGGTTATGTACAAAAAACGCTGTTGCATGTTCGTTTTTTATATGAGCCAATCTTGATGTTTATTTAATCAACTTTAGTTTTTTAAATGCTTCTTTAGTTGATTGCATTCGAATTGTTTGAAATTCATCCATAGTTGTTTCTTCTTTGCCGATGTTTGTTGCAAAAAAATAAACAGAATTATCCGTTTCTAAATATCCAACCAACCAACCATTATTCATTTCATTATGCATTGCCCAACCTGTTTTTCCGCTTAAAACATAAGTTTTCGTTTTCTCAATTTGCATGATGTCTTTCATTATATTTTCGGTTCTTTTTGAAATAGGTAATTTTGAAAAATACAATCTTTCTAAAAATTCAATTTGTTGCATTTGAGAAAATTTCGATTTCCCGTACAACCAAAAATTATCAATGGTTAAAGTATCGAAAACCATTCCTTTATAATTCAATTGCTTTAAATAAGATTTCATTCTTTTTACTCCAACTTTTCGGGCAATTTCTTGATAACAAGGAACGCAAGAAACTTGAAATGCTTTTTTGAAAGTCAAATCTTCTTCCCATTTTTTAAAATTACGTTTTTCGCCACCCCATTTAAAAACAACAGAATCATTTTTAATTACTCCTGTTTCTAACGCAATAATTGAATTCGGAATTTTGAAAGTCGAGGCTGGAATTATCCCCGTTTTTGCCCACGAAAAATCATTAGAATAATACGTTTTATTTTTTACATCGTAAATTAAAATGGCCCCTTTTACTTTTAAACTGTCTAATATATTTCCAAACTCGCTTTTTACAATTTCTTTGATTTTTTGATTTTTAGTTTGGCAATTACCATTCAGATTTATTAATAAAATCAGATTTAAAAGTATAAATATTTTTCTCATTTTAATTTGTTTTTCTTTCAGGTTTTCTGTCGCTCGAAGATGATGCACATACAAGTAGTTTGGGGCTAAATCAGCATTATTTTTCGGATTTGCCAAATCTTCCAAATACAAACCAATTTTTCCATTAAGCCAAATCCCCAAATTGCTTGTAGCGTGTGTTAGCCGTTGTTTTTATTATTCAGTTCTGTTTTCAATTCAGTTTTTGTTTCTGTTTTTTTGTAGACTTTTCAAAGTAATGATTGGCTTAAATAATACTTTTTCGCAAGCGTAACAATTTTCAATTCTGTATTGTTCAAAATCACCAAACTTTGTTTTATAAAATTTATATCCACTTTTTTCAATTTCGAATTCCGCATAACAGTAGCCAATTGGCAAATCTAATGGAGTGTGAAACCAATCTATTCTTGTTTTTTCATAAAACTTGAAGTTTCCATTTTTGTCAGTTTTAACATTTTCAGTTCTTAAATCTCTTGATTCATTCGAGCCAATTTTCTCATTTATATAATACTCTTTTTCGATTCTGTAAACAGTTGCATTGATAACAGGCTTATTATTTTCGTCAATTACCTTTCCTTCAACATTTGCCTCATAGATTACTTTCTGAGGATGAATGAAAATTCCAATTATTAAAATTAGAAGGATTAAAAAGAAAATTTTGGTTGATTTTTTCATTTCTCTTGTTGTTCAGGTAAAATAACGGCTAACATTGAAATTTGTCTGATGTTATCAGTCTAATGGCTATTTTTTATAAAAAAACCTAACAAAAAACTTGTTGACGCATCGTGATTTTTAACGTTTGTAGTGTTAATTTCTTCCAAAATAGAGCTAGCTAGTTGTTTGCCAAGTTCAACGCCCCATTGGTCGTAACTGAAGATATTCCAAATAACACCTTGCACAAAGATTTTGTGTTCGTACATCGCTATTAGTGCGCCGAGTGTTTCTGGGGTTAACACTTTAATTAAAATTGTATTTGTAGGTTTGTTTCCTTCAAAAATTTTGAATGGAAGCAAAAAATCTGACTTTTCTTTAGAAAGTCCTTGCTTTTCTAGTTCAGTATTTACTTGGGCTTTTGTTTTACCATGAAGTAGCGCTTCTGTTTGTGCAAAAAAGTTAGACATAAGCATGTCATGATGTTCTTTGTCATCGTATAATGGTTTTATAAACCCTATAAAATCTGTTGGGATTAGTTTTGTTCCTTGATGAATGAGTTGAAAAAAGGCATGCTGAGAATTACTGCCAGGTTCTCCCCAAATAATTGTTCCTGTTTGGTAATTTACTCGATTTCCATTACGATCTACACTTTTTCCGTTACTTTCCATAACGGCTTGCTGTAAATAAGGTGCGAATTTTTGTAAATATTGTGTGTAAGGGATAATGGCTTCACTTTCGCTACCAAAAAAATTATTGTACCAAACGCTTAATAAGGCAAGAATAATAGGTGTATTTTTGTCGAAAGGTGTGTTTCTAAAATGATTGTCCATTTTGTTTGCGCCACACAATAGTTTATCAAAATTATCGAAACCAACCGCTAGACTAATTGTAAGTCCAACCGAACTCCACAACGAAAATCGTCCGCCAACCCAATCCCACATGGGAAAAATATTGTCATTATCGATTCCAAAATCGGTGGCGTTTTTTATATTGGTAGAAACGGCAACAAAATGTTTGGCAATATCTTCTTTAGTAGCAAATTTTAGAAACCAATCTTTAATCGTTTCGGAATTTGTTAGTGTTTCTTGTGTTGTAAATGTTTTAGAAACAATAACAAAAAGGGTAGTTTCTGGGTTTAGTTTTTTGATGGTTTCGGCCACATGATCGCCATCTATATTGGATATAAAATGAACGTTTAAATGATTTTTGTAAAACTGAAGTGCTTCTACAGCCATAGTTGGTCCTAAATCCGAACCGCCAATTCCTATGTTTACAATGTCGGTAAATGATTTTCCTGAAAAACCTTTTTTGTTTCCGTTTATAATGTTTTCAGAGAATAATTTTATTTTATTTTTTACTTCAAAAATCTCAGAAATTACATCCTCGCCATCTACTAAAGCAATATCATTTTTATTAGCTCTTAGTGCCGTATGCAAAACCGATCTGTCCTCGGTTTTATTAATTTTTTTACCAGTAAAGTAATATTCGATAGCGTCTTTCAATCCAACTTCGTTAGCTAAATCTAAAAGTAAATTTATGGTTGATTGATTGATTCTGTTTTTCGAGTAATCTACAAGAAAATCTTCCCATTTAATGTGAAATTTTTCTGCCCGATTGTTATCTTCTTGAAACATCTCCTGCATAGAAATGTTTTTTATTTCTAGAAAATGTTTTTCGAGTTCCTGCCAAGCTTTTGTAGTGATGGGATTTGTATTTTGCAAAGGCATTTCTGTCGGATTTGTTAATTTAAAATAAAATACGAATTTACGAATTTAAGCCAAACTTTGGTATAAGAAAAAAAATTAAAATCCATAAAAAAAGCGCTCCAATTGGAGCGCTTCTTATAAAAGTATGTCGAAAAATTATTTTTTCTTTTTCCCTGCTGGTGCTTTTGCAGCTTTTGCAGCTTCTTGAGCAGCTTTCATTGCAGCACGAGAAATTCTTACTTGACAAACAACTGTGTTGTCTGGGTGTAGGATTTTGTATTTTTCGTTAGCCAAAGCTGTAACATAAATTTTGTTACCCATTTCTAGAGGAGAAATATCTGCATCTAAGAAATCTGGTAGGTTAGCTGGCAAAGCTTTAACTTTAAGTTTACGTGAGTTAAGACGTAAAACACCACCTAATAATACACCTGGAGATGTTCCGATGATTCTTACAGGAACTTCCATAGTAACCTCTTTGTTATCAAATAATTGATAAAAATCAAGGTGTAAAATTTTGTCAGAAACTGGGTGTACTTGGATATCTTGCAAAACTGCGTTGTAAGATTTTCCGCCTTCAACTTCAATCACAACTGTGTGTGCGTTTGGAGTGTAAACCAATGATTTGAATGCTCTTTCGTCTGCCGAAAAATGCACTGGTTGATCTCCTCCGTATAATACGCAAGGAACCGCTCCAGCATTACGTAAGGCTTTAGTCGCAACTTTTCCTACGCTTTCTCTTTCTGATCCTTTAATTGTAATCGATTTCATTTTAAAAAAATATAGTTAATAAATAATAATTTACATTAAAAATTTTCCACTAATGGAATTGTTGTGGTGCACCATGTGCATAACTTCTGCAAAAAGAGGTGCACAACTCACGACTCTTATTTTGTTTGATTCTTTCTTTAACGGAATAGAATCGGTCACTATTAATTCAAGCAATTTTGAATTTTCTATCTTTTCGTAAGCATCTCCAGATAAAATAGCGTGGGTACATATTGCTCTTACACTTAATGCTCCTTTTTCTATCATTAAATCTGCAGCTTTCGCCAAAGTGCCTCCGGTGTCTATCATGTCATCTACTAAGATTACATTTCGACCTTTTACTTCACCTATTAATTCCATCGTATCAATTACGTTGGCTACTTTTCTTTGTTTGTAACAAATTACCACGTCCGATTCTAAAAATTTAGAATAAGCATAAGCTCTTTTAGAACCTCCCATGTCTGGCGATGCAATTGTTAAATTTTCTAAACCTAAGCTTTTTACATAAGGCAAGAAAATGGTCGATGCGAACAAGTGATCTACTGGTTTTTCGAAAAAACCTTGTATCTGATCTGCATGTAAATCCATGGTCATGATACGTGTTGCACCTGCTGTTTCCAATAATTTTGCAACTAGCTTTGCTCCAATTGGGACTCTTGGCTTGTCTTTTCTGTCTTGACGAGCCCATCCAAAATATGGAATAACTGCTGTTATGTGTCTTGCTGAAGCTCTTTTTGCAGCATCTATCATAAGTAACAATTCCATCAGATTATCTGCACTTGGAAATGTAGAACATACAATAAACACACGCAATCCTCTTATTGATTCCTCATAAGAAGGCTGAAATTCACCATCACTATATTGCGAGAACGTTACTTTTCCTAGCGTTGTTCCGTAGCTTGCAGCTATTTTTTCGGCTAGGTAAACACTTTGCGAACAGGCAAATACTTTTGCTTCGGGTTCTAGGTGTGGCATTAATTCGTTGTTTTTATTCCGCTACGCTCCATACAGTTCGGCTTCGTTTTTTGTTTAAAGCATCATGCGGATAAGCGCCTCGGGTGTAGTTAGTTAGTTGTGTTTCGTTTTACCGAGGTGCAAATTTAGGAATTAAATCGGAGTAAAAAAGATAATTTTTAAGTATTTTTTTATGAATTGCAGAAAAAATATTTACATTTGCAGTCACGAAACAAAAATCATTGCCCAATATGGGTTTTAATTTTGTCTACATGAAGCCCGGATGGCGGAATTGGTAGACGCGCTGGTCTCAAACACCAGTGGGAAACCGTGCCGGTTCGAGCCCGGCTCCGGGTACAAAATCCTCTTCGAAAGAAGAGGATTTTTTTATTTTACGCTCAAAACAAAATAATTTTTCTTCCCACTTTGCAATAATACAAACTGATTGTTTATCATGTCTTTTGCAGATAATGTGAATTCTTCGGTTACTTTTTCTTTATTTACTGATATCGAATTAGCCGAAAGTGCTCTTCTCGCTTCACCATTAGATTTTAAAAAACCTGATTTTTCGTTTAACACATCAACAATATTTATTCCGGCTTCGATATCCGATTTTGAGATTTCGGCTTGCGGAACACCATCGAAAATTTCTAGAAAAGTAGCCGCATCTAATCCTTTTAAATCTTCTGATGTTGAGTTTCCAAACAAAATATTGGAAGCTTTTATGGCTTTTTCTAACTCCTCTTTTCCGTGAACTAAGATTGTAATTTCTTCGGTTAATTTGCGTTGCAAAACACGCAAATGAGGTGCGGTTTTATGTTCTTCGGTCAAAGCATCAATCGTATTTTTATCTAAAAAAGTAAAAATCTTGATGTATTTCTCGGCATCTTCATCGGAAGTGTTTAACCAAAATTGGTAAAATTTATAAACCGAAGTTTTATCGGCAGTTAGCCAAACATTTCCTCCTTCGGATTTTCCGAATTTAGAGCCATCAGCTTTTGTAATTAGCGGTGTGGTTAGTGCGTAAGCTTTTGCTCCTTCACCGCCCATTCTACGAACTAATTCAGTTCCCGTGGTAATATTTCCCCATTGGTCCGAGCCGCCCATTTGCAACAAACAATTGTGAGTTTTGTACAAATGCTGAAAATCGTAACCTTGTATTAGTTGGTAAGTAAACTCTGTAAATGACATGCCTTCTCCATCTGCTCCCAGTCGTTTTTTGACAGAATCTTTGCTCATCATATAATTTACTGTGATTCGTTTTCCTATATCGCGAGCAAAATCTATGAACGAAAAGTTTTTCATCCAATCGTAGTTGTTTACTAAAATTGGGGCATTTGCATCGGTAGCATTAAAATCTAAAAAACTAGATAAAACTGCTTTTATTCCTGCAACATTTTTATTTAAAGTAGCTTCGTCGAGCAAATTTCTCTCGTCACTTTTTCCTGAAGGATCACCTATCATTCCTGTCGCACCACCTATTAAAGCAATAGGTTTGTGTCCAAAATTTTTAAGATGAACTAAAAGTATGATTTGAACCATGCTTCCTATGTGTAAGGAATCGGCAGTGGGATCAAAACCTATATATGCAGTAGTCGATTCTTTTGTTAATTGTTCTTCGGTTCCAGGCATCATGTCGTGAAACAAACCCCTCCATTTTAATTCTTCAACTAAATTCTTCATTTTCAAAATCAATTTTGACAAAGATAACAATTCGATGGCAATGTCAAAAATCAATTTCAATAACAATATTTATTAATATCTTTGGATTATGGTATTAGTTACAGGAGCAACAGGATTGGTAGGTTCGCATTTGGTTTTGCACTTATTAGAGCAAGGTCAAACGGTGAAAGCCTTATTTAGAAGCAAAAAAGGAAAACAAAAAGTAAAAACGGTTTTCGAACACTATAATAAACAAGAGTTGTTTGGTAAAATACACTGGTGTCAAGCCGATATTCTAGATATTCCTTCGCTCGAAGTTGCTTTTCAGGATGTTAATTATGTGTATCATTGTGCCGCTTTAATTTCTTTCGATCCAAAAGATGAAGAAAATCTCAGGAAAATAAATATAGAAGGGACTCAAAATATTATTAGTTTTTGTATCGATTTTAAAATAAAAAAATTGTGTTACGTTAGTTCTATTGCTGCTTTGGGAGATTTATTACCACACGAAACAATTGTTACAGAAGAATGTGAATGGAATCCTGAAATGCAACATAATGATTATGCGATTTCTAAATATGGTGCCGAAATGGAAGTTTGGCGCGCACAACAAGAAGGGCTTGATGTAATTGTTGTAAATCCTGGTGTTATTCTTGGGCCGCTTTTTTGGATAGATGGAAGCGGAGAAATTTATACTAAAGTAAAAAACGGTTTGCCTTTTTATACTAAAGGAAGTACGGGATTTGTCTGTGTGGGTGATGTAGTAACTATTTTGTCATTACTGATGCAAAGTGACATTGCAGGAGAAAAATTTATCCTGATTTCCGAAAACAAAACGTATCAAGAATTAGTTTTTGCTATTGCCGAAACGTTACAAGTAAAAAAACCAAAATTGCATGCAGGGAAATTTCTTACTAGTTTTGCTTGGCGAGTCGATTGGTTTTTAGCAACTTTTTTTGGTAAAAAAAGAACTTTGACAAAAGATTTAGCAAGTGCTTTACATAGTAAAGATGTTTACTCTAACGAGAAAATAATAAAACAATTAGATTATAAGTTTATAGAAACAGATGCTTATTTAAACATTCTAAAAAATTAACCTCTAGCAATAACTTTAGATTTTTTGACTATTTTTTCCAATGAATCTTGCGATTTTTTAGTTTTAACTTTTAATTCTTTACTGAGAACCTTGTCGATTTCTATTTTTTCCTTTTGTAATCGGTTAGATACATTTTCGAACATTAATTTATAAGTTTCAATATCTGAAGCGAAGTATTTGTTGTTTTCTACAAACTGTAAACTATCTATTTTGTATTTCTGATAAATATAAGTTTTGGAGTTTATGCTGTTTTTAGTCAGTTTTTCAGGACTATAACTCTTTAATGCTTGTAGCAAAGCCAAATCATACAAGATGTTTTCCATTACCGCTTTGTCTATTGGTTTTGCAGGTTTTGGGATTTCATTTTTATTAGAACAAGCGCTAATAATAATTAAAATAGATAGTAATAATATAATTTTCTTCATCGTATTATCGGTTAAATTCTAATCGCTTGCCGCAATGAATTTCTTTGGTTTTGGAGTTATGAAAAACTAATTCCCCGTTCACAAAAGTATGCGTGATTCTTGAGGTAAATGTAAAATCTTCAAACGGTGACCAACCACATTTGTATAAAATATTGTCTTTGTTTACGCGCCACGGCATTCCTGTATTTACAATAGCCAAATCGGCATAATAACCTTCTTTTATAAAACCACGACGATCTATTTTGAAAATTTTGGCAGGATTGTGTGCTGTTTTTTCGACAATCTTCTCAATCGAAATTTTTCCTTGATGAAAAGCTTCAAACAAAGCCACAACAGCGTGTTGTACTAATGGTCCGCCAGATGGTGCTGTAGTGTACAGATTCTGTTTTTCTTCAAGTGTGTGCGGCGCGTGATCGGTAGCAATAACATCTATTCTGTCATCGAGTAAGGCTTTCCAAAGTTCGTCTTTGTCTGCTTGTGTTTTTACCGCTGGATTCCATTTTATGAGTGTGCCTTTTTTTGCATAATCATCATTGGTAAACCACAAATGGTGAATACAAACTTCGGCGGTTATTTGTTTGTCTTCGACCGGAATATGCGAAAAAAGTTCTGTTTCTTTTGCTGTCGAAACATGAAAAATATGCAATCTTGCGCCAGTTTTTTGTGCCAGAGCTACTGCTTTTGATGACGAAACATAACACGCTTCTTCGCTACGAATAAGATGATGAAATTCCATCGGGATATCGTCCCCGTATTCTGCTTTATATTTTGCTAAATTGTTTTGTATCGTTGTTTCGTCTTCACAATGTACAGCGATGAGCATTTTTGTGCTCGAAAATATTTTTTCTAAAACAGCTTCATTATCAACTAACATATTTCCTGTCGATGAGCCTAAGAAAATTTTGATTCCTGCAACATTTTTAGGGTTTGTTTTTAAGACTTCTTCAAGATTATCGTTTGTTGCACCCATCATAAATGAGTAATTTGCATACGATGATTGCGCTGCAATCTGATATTTTTGTTCTAATAATTCTTGCGTTACGGCATTGGGAACAGTGTTGGGTTGCTCGATATAGGAAGTGATTCCGCCAGCAATTGCTGCACGAGATTCTGAAGCGATATCGCCTTTGTGAGTAAGTCCTGGTTCGCGGAAATGAACTTGGTCGTCTATCATTCCGGGAATTAAATAATTTCCTTCAGCATCAATAATTCTGCAATCGGACGATTTTGGACTGATGTTTTCGGCAATTTCTATAATAAATTCATTTTCAATAAGAACATCGCCTTCAAATATGATTCCTTCGTTGACAATTTTTGCATTCTTTATTAAAACTTGTTTCATTTTTTTGGTTTTTAGTTTTTTGGTAAAATCAAACTTATAATCGATTAAAAATTTTTCTTACTCGAAGCATAATTACGCCAAATATGGCTTCCTTAATAATGGCATTGCTCATTTTCGATTCGCCTTTGGTTCTGTCAGTAAAAATAATAGGCACTTCGGTAATTTTGAATTTGTTTATAAAAGTACGATACTTCATTTCTATTTGAAACGCATAACCAGTAAATTTTATTTTATCTAAATCGATGGTTTCTAGAACTTCTCTTCGGTAACAAATAAAACCAGCTGTTGCATCGTGTATTTTCATTCCAGTTATAAATCGAACATACATCGAAGCAAAATAAGACATGAGCACTCGGTTTAGTGGCCAGTTTACGACATTTACGCCAGTTACATAACGAGAACCTATTGCCATTCCTGCTTTGCCTGTATTACAATCATTGTATAGTTTTTCTAAATCGGCCGGATTGTGAGAAAAATCGGCATCCATCTCAAAAATATATTCGTAATCGTGTTGCAAAGCCCATTTGAAACCATGTACATAAGCGGTTCCTAATCCTGATTTTTCTTTTCTGGTTTCAAGAAATAATCCGTCGCTAAATTCTTGTTGCAGCTCGATTACTTTGTTAGAAGTTCCGTCTGGGGAATTGTCATCAACAATTAAAACGTGAAATTTTTTGGGTAACGAGAAGACAGCTCGAATGATAATTTCGATGTTTTCTATTTCGTTATAGGTTGGGATTATTACAATTCCGTCTTTCATAATGTAAAATTCTGATGCAAAAATAAGCTTTTTCGCAAATGAGTTTCTTAAATTATTTATAATTAAATAATAGTTTAAAAAATTTGTAATTTTGCACTATGAGTAAAACTGAACTTATTCCTCGAATTGTAGAAAACAAAGATTGGGTAACCATCTTGTTTATTATTGCTTTTACATTGCTTGTTGTTACTAAAACCGCTTTCGAAAATCGTTTTAGAGATTTTGTAAATTTACTAATTAATGATAAATATCTAAAAATATACAAAGATAGTAGTAATTTAATGAGTTGGTTTACAATACTTTTGTTTGTTGTTCAGCTTATTTCAATGTCCTTTTTCTTGCAATTAGTTTTAAGTTATTTTGGATATACGACTAAAACAAATTGGGTCACATTTATACAAATATTTACTTTTTTAAGCTTTTTTATATTATCAAAATTCTTGATTGAGAAGATTATTGCCACATCATTTAATATCGAAAATTTTACAGAACAGTTCAATTTGTTCAAAGTAAGCTACAGAACTTATATAGGATTGCTATTATTGCCAGTTAACATAATTATGTATTATACAAATATTATGAATACTTATGCTATAATTGGCGTTATGATTATGTTATTGATAATTAATGCAGTAACTTATTTAGTTTCATTAAAGAATTATCAAAAATTATTATTAAGTAAGTTGTTTTATTTTATTTTATATATTTGCGCACTCGAAATAGCGCCTTATTACTTTATGTATTATATTATTACAAAAAGGTAGCGCATTAGAAAATGTTTAATATGAAAGTGAAAACAATTTTAGTTTCGCAACCTGAGCCAAAGGTTGAAAACTCTCCTTATTTTGAGTTACAAAATAAGCACAAAGTTAAAGTTGATTTCAGACCATTTATTCACGTGGAAGGTGTCTTGGCAAAAGATGTTCGCACACAAAAGATAGATTTGAACAATTTTACGGCTATTATTTTAACCAGTAAAAACTCTGTAGATCACTTTTTTAGAGTGGCCGAAGAAATGCGTTATAAAGTGCCAGAAGATTTGAAATATTTTTGCCAATCGGAAGCGGTGGCATTTTATCTTCAAAAATATGTGGTGTACCGAAAACGTAAAATATATGTAGGTCAGAAGGATTTTGTAGATATGTCTACTTTATTCAAAAAATATAAAGACGAAAAATACTTATTACCATCGTCAGATCAACTAAATGCCGATATTCCTCAAACGTTAAATAACTTAAAAGTCGATTGGGTTCCAGGAACTTTTTACAAAACAGTAATGAGTGATTTGTCAGATTTAAAAGATGTTTACTATGATGTATTAGCGTTTTTTAGTCCAACAGGAATAAAATCATTATTTAAAAACTTTCCAGATTTTGAACAAAACAATACTCGAATCGCTGTTTTTGGAAGCACAACTCAAAAAGAAGCTTTAGAACATGGTCTAAGAATAGATATTTTGGCGCCAACACCAGAAACACCTTCTATGACTATGGCTTTAGAGAAATATGTTTCGGAAGCGAACAAAGGAAAATAAAAACACAACATCTGCTTCGGCGGATGTTTTTTTTAGCTTTAATTTTTATATTTACAGTTCTAAAAAAATCACATGAATACATTAAGCCCAAACGGATTTATTGCAACTACAATCGATAATAAAACCGCAACAATCACTTTTAGTCATCCTGCTAGCAATTCTTTTCCAAGTAATTTATTAAAGGATTTAACAGCTGAATTAAATTTGTTGAGTGATAATAACTCGATTTCGGTAATAGTATTGAAAAGTGAAGGCAATAGTGCTTTTTGTGCTGGTGCTTCTTTTGATGAATTACTTTCTATAGATAATTTTGAAGACGGTAAATTATTTTTTAGTGGTTTTGCGAATGTGATTAATGCGATGCGAACCTGCAAAAAAATAATTATTGGGAGAGTGCAAGGCAAAGCAGTTGGTGGTGGCGTAGGTTTGGCTTCGGCTTGTGATTATGTTTTTGCTGCTGAAAATGCATCGGTAAAACTATCTGAGCTTGCTATAGGAATTGGTCCATTTGTAATTGAACCTGCAGTTTCTAGAAAAATAGGAAAAACAGGCATGTCGCAACTTACACTTGCCGCTCATGATTGGAAAAGTGCTAAATGGGCTTTCGAAAACGGATTGTATTCGGAAATTTTTTCTTCAATAGAAGATTTAGATTCATCGTTAACAATATTTACCTCTAAATTATCTTCTTATAATCCAGAAGCTTTACAAGAAATGAAACAAGTTTTTTGGGAAAACACCGAACACTGGAATACCTTATTGTATGATAGAGCATCTATTTCTGGGCAATTGGTTTTGTCGGATTTTACTAAAAATGCTTTGAATCAGTTTAAGAAGTAAAATTTAATCCAAATTCGGTTTCTTTCTATTATTCTTAACCTCAGAAATATTTTTTTTGTCTTTTATTCTTTTTCTAATTACCGATTTTGGAATTTTAGTTGCTTTTCTAATTTTGGGTACGATTAAAGCATTTTTAATTAATTCTAGAAATCTTTTTGTAACAATAGCTTTGTTTTTTAGTTGGCTTCGATCTTCATCACAATTTAAAATCAATATATTTTCTGAAGTTAATCTTGAGGCTAATTTGTTTAAAATCAACTCTTTTTCTTCTTCCGAAAGCGCTTTAGAATTTTGTAAATCGAAACTCAAAACCACTTTGCTAGATACTTTATTTACGTTTTGTCCACCAGCGCCAGAACTTCGCACGGCTTTATAAGTTAATTCGTTTATTATTTTTTCCGTTTCCATTATTGTGGTTGGTGCGTAGGTTTTAGTAAATCATTTACCGTTTTAACAGGGCTGAAAGTGATAAGCGGAACTTCTACAAAAACAGTAAGCCAATTTGCCATGGCGCCGTTCCATAAACCTGGTAATTCGTATGCTTTATAATTTGCTCCGTTTTTGTTTTTGTCGACTATAAAACCACTTTTTTCATCTATAAAATGGTGTAAATTAATTTTTTTACCATTATAATTTTTAACACCACAAACAATATCAACTGGATTAAAATGTGTTGCTGATTTGAATATTTGTAATTGCTCTTCATCTTGTAAGTCTATTTGAGAACTTTCTATAATTTGCAACGAAATATCTTCATTTGTATTACGAATCCAAAAAGGACCACCGCCAGGCTCATTTTCGTTTTTTACCATACCACAAACTCGAATTGGTTTGTTGAAAATTTCTTTTATGTAGGTAATTTTATCATGAAAAGTAGCTTTTTCAAAATTATTTGAAATTACAATATTCAGCTTGTTTTTTGCAAAAGAAACAATTTTTTCTAGGTCATTTTCGGCAACTAAATTATGGTCAATGTTTTTTAAATAAGTGAAAATCTGATTTTGTAACTGCATCAGAATTCCTGCTAATGCTTTTTTGTAAAGCGTAATGGTTTCAATATGATTTTGAATCACATTGTCTATATTTTTGATAAAAATAATATCGGCATCAATATTATCTAGATTTTCGATTAAAGCGCCATGTCCTCCCGGTCTAAATACTAATTTGTTGTCTTCATCACGAAAAGGATTATTCTGAAAATCGACGGCAAGTGTATCTGTTTTTTCGTTTTGATAAGAAAAGCTGATGTTTATTTTGGTATTATTATCGGCTTCTATTTTGCTTTTTACTTCCGATAAAATTTCTTCAAATTCCTTCTGATGCTCTTCCGAAACGGTAAAATGCAAATTAGAAATTCCGTTTGACGAAGCATAACAAGCACTTTCGTTTAGGTGTTCTTCAATAGGAGTGGCAATGTGATTTTTGTACTGATGAAACGGCAAAATCCCTTTTGGTTTGTTAGCAAAATCGAAATTTTCGGAACCAATTAGAAATTTTATGAAGTAGTAATTCTTCTTATCTGTTGTCCAAGAATGAAAGTCCGGAAAAGTTTCTGCAAGTTTTTGATTTATAGCTTCAAAAAAAGGGAATTTTTCTATTCCGGTTAGAAAAACAGTCAGACTTGTTGCTTGGTTTTTATTAATATATCCGTTTATGGTATCGATTTCAATATCAAAATTATTCAGAAATTCATTCAGAAACTGAAACATTCTGCTTGCCGCTCCAGAAGCTGGAACAAACTTTTCTAGTTTCAAATTTGATTTTCTTTCGTCAAAAAAAGCAACTTTTTCTTTAAATTCTTCTTCGGATAAATTCCAAATTCCGTTTTGTAAAGTCGCAGCACTTTGCAAAGTGATTTTGGGGATTTTATTTCTAAAAATAGAAAGTTGATTTGAAATTGTATCTAATGAAATTCCTTTCTCCTCAATTTGCTGAAAATCGAAATTGTTGAAACCGTAAGTTTCTATTAAACTATTTTTTGTGGTACTGTTTTTTGCTGTAATATTTTCTTCCATTCTAAATAACCGTAAACGGCAACAATTGTAAATACTAGAAATTGTAAACTGGTAAATGTATATCCTTTTGCAAAATACAAAGGAATTGATATAAGATCGCCGACAATCCAGAAAATCCAATTCTCAATTTTTCTTTTTGCCATGAGCCACATTCCGACAAAAAATATTGCTGTCAAAAAGGTATCTACATAAGAAAACCAACTCGTAAATTTACCAAAATAAAGATATACAATGATAACAAAAACGAGTGTTAATACAAAAATAATAAACGCTATTATTTTCTCTTTATTTATTGTTACCGAAACAGGAAATTCTTCGACATCTCCTTTTTTTCGAGTCCAATGATACCAACCATAAATACTCATGATGAAATAGTAACCATTTATCATAGAGTCGCCTAATAATTCCCATTTCCATAGCAAATAAGCATATATAAATGTGCTGACTAATCCTGTTGGGAAAACCCAAATATGATCTTTTTTTGCACACCAAACGCTCCATAATCCAAAAATAATGGCGACTAATTCAAGTGTAATTTCGTAGGTTGGATAATCTTTGTATTGAGAAAAAAGATATTCTATCATTAGATTTTATATTGTTGATTAACGATTTTAGAATTAAAAAATCTGTGTAATTTGTATTTAAATTATTTATTAAAAAAATTCAAGTTATTTTCAAAAGCAGTTCCTATAACGACTAAATCCGCACCAGCTTTATGGGTTTTTTCAATGTCTTTAAAATTTGTAATTCCGCCACCAACAATTAATGGAATAGTAATATTTTTAGAAACCAAAGCAATAATCTCTTTAGAAACAGAAACTTTCGCACCGCTTCCGGCTTCTAAATAGATGAGTTTTTTGCCTAACATTTCGCCAGCTTGTGCTGTTTGAAGAATATATTCTGGATTATTTCTGTTTAATGGTTTTGTTTTGCTTACTCTTTCAACAGCTGTTTCTGCGCCGCTTTCTATGAGAATATATCCTGTTGAAATAATTTCGAGACTGGTTTTATTTAAAATTGGAACGGCGTTTACCTGATGTTCTATAAGGTAATCTGAGTTCCTTCCTGAGATTAAGGATAAAAACAAAATTGCATCGGCTTTGTTAGATATTTGCGACGGATTTCCTGGGAAAAGTACAATTGGTAAATCGCAATTTTTCTTGATTTCTAAAACCAATTCGTCAAGAATATTATTTTCGACAAGGCTTCCGCCAACAAAAATATGTGTCGCTGGAGACTGATTAATTTTTTCGATTAATTGTTGAATGTTGTTTAAATCGATTTTATCAGGGTCGAGCAAAACAGCAAGTAATTTCTTGTTTTCTGTTTTAGCTTTTAAGATTTGATTGTAAATAGTACTCATTTTTATTTACTTCTAATTTTCGAATGCATAAACTAACGTATAATTTTGACTATTATTTGAGTCTATTTCTTCGAAAAATATATCGAAAGATTCAATTAGATTGTTGAAAGATAATTGAGCCGTTGCTCTTTTGTCGGATAATAAAAAAGCATTTTCGAAAATATGATCTGGAAAACTGATGCCTTTTTCGTTTTTAATTTTAAAAACAGATTCTTTAATTCCCCACACAACAGTCGCTTTTCTAATTTGTTCTGAAACGGATAAGCCTTCTAAATGTGAAATATCCATAAAGCGAGAGGCAATTTTTAGAACTTTTTCTTTAGCCAATTCAATATCAATTCCTACTGGTTTGTCGCTTATCGCAATAGTTGAAAATTCGGACGAATGAGAAATTGAAATAAATTGGTTGTCTTTTAGATGCGGTTTTCCGTCTTGACCATAATGTAAGTCGAAATCGGAATAACCAGCTTCTTGCAATAGTTTGCGAACGCTAAGAAATCCTCGCTGATGCATTTCGGATTTCATCGTGTTTAGTCTGATGAGGTTTATGTCGTTTAGAACAACTTCATCGAATAAATCTTCGAAGGATTCTTCTATTTTCCAAATATAAATTTTGGTCGATGCATTGTGTGTAATTATTTTGTGTAAAGGCATGTTGTGTAATTGATTTTTAGCCCCGATAGTAGTGAAAATCCTTTTCTTTTTTTCTTTAGAAAAGAAAAGATTGCAACGGATAGCGGGAATAGCTCCTAAAAAATATTAATTATAGTGGTCTATAAATTAGACCGTTAAACAATGTATAAATATTCCTGAAAATAGTTTTTTTATAAACTTATTACGTAAATTTGCAAAAATTTTATAATACAAATATACTATAAATATGAGTACAGCGACTATGCCTTACGTGGCTTTCAAAGTAAAAGACATTTCTCTAGCGGCTTGGGGAAGAAAAGAAATTGAATTAGCAGAAGCTGAAATGCCAGGATTGATGGCGCTTCGTGCTGAATACAAAAACGAACAACCACTTGCGGGTGCTCGTATTGCAGGTTGTTTGCACATGACGATTCAAACTGCGGTTTTAATCGAAACATTAATTGCTCTTGGAGCTGAAGTTACTTGGTCTTCTTGTAACATTTTCTCTACTCAAGATCAAGCTGCTGCTGCTATTGCTGCTGCGGGAATTCAGGTTTACGCTTGGAAAGGTTTGAATGAGCCTGATTTTGACTGGTGTATCGAACAAACTTTATTCTTTGGGGAAGACAGAAAACCATTGAACATGATTCTTGATGATGGTGGAGATTTAACTAACATGGTTATTGACCGTTATCCTCATTTGGTTGATGGAATTAAAGGATTGTCTGAAGAAACTACTACTGGAGTTCACAGATTATACGAAAGAGTAAAAGCTGGAACTTTACCAATGCCTGCTATTAACGTAAATGACTCGGTTACTAAATCGAAATTCGATAACAAATACGGTTGTAAAGAATCTGCTGTTGATGCAGTTCGTCGTGCAACTGATATTATGTTGGCTGGAAAAAGAGTAATCGTTTGTGGTTACGGTGATGTTGGAAAAGGAACTGCTGCTTCTTTTAGAGGTGCCGGATCTATTGTAACTGTTACTGAAATTGACCCAATTTGTGCTTTACAAGCTGCAATGGACGGTTTTGAAGTTAAAAAATTAAACACTGTTGTCGCTAATGCTGATATCATCATTACAACTACTGGAAATAAAGATATCGTTCTAGGTTCTCACTTTGAACAAATGAAAGACAAAACTATCGTTTGTAACATTGGGCATTTTGATAACGAAATTGATATGGCTTGGTTGAACAAAAACCACGGTGCATCTAAAATTGAAATCAAACCACAAGTTGACAAATATACTATTGCTGGAAAAGACATTCTTATCTTGGCAGAAGGTCGTTTGGTAAACTTAGGTTGTGCTACAGGTCACCCAAGTTTTGTAATGAGTAACTCATTTACAAACCAAACTTTAGCTCAAATCGAATTATGGAAAAACAGCGCGGCATACAACAATGACGTATATATGTTACCAAAACATTTGGACGAAAAAGTGGCTTTCTTACACCTTGCTAAATTAGGTGTTGAATTGGAAACTTTACGTAACGACCAAGCTGATTATATTGGTGTTCCAGTTGACGGACCATTCAAACCAGAATATTACAGATACTAGTATTTAGGACTAAGTATTAAGATAAAACCCTTGCAGAAATGTGAGGGTTTTTTGTTTATATTTACATTTAAATTTAACAAAATTAACATGAAAAAAATTACTTTTCTATTTGTGCTGTCATTAAGTATAACTGCTTTTTCTCAATGCCCTTTTAATAATACATTTTATATTAACCTAACGCCTGCTTCTGAAGGAGGAACGGCTAGTGATGCTTGCGTTTTTGGAGGCGACTTAGTTACTTCAAATGTTGTTTTTGGTGAAACTTATGTTGTTTCACTTTGTAATAATACAGGATTTGAGGATTCACAATTAACACTATACGATTCAACAGGGACAATGGTTTTAGGCTATAGTGATGATTTTTGTGGTGTATATTCAGAAATAACTTGGGTTGCTAATTATACAGGAATTCTTAATATTATTGTAGATGAATTTCCTTGTCTAACGGGTAATGCTTGTATGAATTTAGATGTTACTTGGCAAAACAATTTAAGTAATGAAAGTTTTTCAAGTAGCAGTATATCAATCTACCCAAACCCAGTAAATGATGTTGTTAATTTTAATAATCTAAAAAATGAAAAATATAATGTTTCATTATATGATATTAATGGAAGGTTATTAATTTATAAAGAGATTAATGAAAACTTTGATATTCTAGATGTTTCAAGTTTAAATTCTGGGGTTTATCAACTGGAAATAATTAATGGCGAAGAAAAAACTAATAAAAAACTAATAAAAAACTAATAAAAAAAATAATAAAGAATCAAACAAAAATGTGAAGGTTTTATTTAAAAATTACATTTTCAAATAAAAATCCTTTGTCAAGGCAATATATTCTTCGGTATAAATATGTCGAGCAGTTTCGATAATTAATTCATCGATAGGGAAATTATCTTGTTTGCTTCGGCTAAAAGCCAATAAGCTACGTTTGATTTCAGAAGTTGGTGTTCCTTTTACTCGAGTTATTTTTATAGTATATAACTCAAATTCGTTTGCCAAAGCAATAAATATTTCTTCTTCTTTGAATGGAATTATAACCGAAAAAATTCCATTTTCAGAAAGTAATAAATCGGCCGCTTGGATTAGTTCTTCAAAAGGCATGGCGTCTGAAAAACGTGCCAAATCTCTTTGATCGTTATCGGTTTTGTAGTCTTCGGTGTAAAATGGGGGGTTGCAAACTATTAAATCATACTCGTCTTCTGGTTCTTCGACGAATTCGTCTAAACCTGCGTGGTAACAGAACAAACGGTCGCTCCAAGGTGAATTTTCGAAATTATCGGTTGCTTGTTCGTAGGCATTATCATCAATTTCTAAAGCATCTATTTGCTCGGCTGAAGTGCGTTGTGCCAGCATTATTGCAATAAGACCTGTTCCGGTACCTATGTCTAAAATAGAGTTTGGATTATGATTTATAGGAGTCCAAGCACCAAGTAAAACTCCATCAGTTCCAACTTTCATGGCTGTTTTGTCTTGCTGGACAGAAAATTTTTTGAATGAAAACATGAGATTGATGATTTCAGATTTTTATAAATAAACGAATAACCAAATCCCCGAATAAACTTCTAAAGATACATTTCGACAAGTCCTTCTGGTAAATTCATAATGACTTTTTTGTTTTCTCGGTCTATTTTTACAATAAAATGATCAATCATTGGGATTAGCATTTCAACTTCACCGTTTAAAACCTCAAAAAGTGGTTGTGCCGTAGTGTCATTTATAGAAACAATTTTTCCAAAAACGCCAACACGTTGGTCTTCGATTTCAAAACCAATTACTTCGTGGAAATAGAATTTGTTGCCTGTAAGTTTCGGCAACATTTTTAACGGAAGATAAACTTCGCAGTTCATAATAGCATCGGCTTCTTCTTCGTTGTCTACGTCTTCAAAACGAACGCGAAGAAAATCAGCTTTGTGTAGGTTGCTATTTTCAATAAAAAATGGAACCAGATTTTTGTTTACTTCAACAAAAACTGATTCCAAATCTTCATACATTTCAGGTTCGTCCGTATCTAAATAGATCAAAACTTCCCCTTTGAAACTAAATTTTTTTGCAATTTTACCTAAGTAGAAACAATCTTCTTTACGCATCTTGCAAAAATTAAATATTAAGCTTCTTTTTCTTCGCTAGCTTCTTCAGCAGCTGGAGTTTCTTCTACTTCTGTAGCAGCTTCAACAACTTCTTCAGTAGCAACTTCTTCTTCAACTACAGCTTCTGGAGCTTTAGCAGCTTCAGTTTGTGCAGCGATACGTTTTTCGTTTGCAACTGTTTCAGCTTTAAATGCTTTAGCTTTAGCATCAGATTGAGCTTTAGATAAACCATCTTTTTTAGCATCAACTTTTCCAGATTTAGCTTCAATCCAAGCAGCTAATTTTGCATCAGCTTGATCTTGTGTTAACGCTCCTTTACGAACTCCTCCATCAAGGTGGTGTTTTAATAAAGCTCCTTTGTAAGAAAGAATTGCTCTAGCTGTATCAGTTGGTTGAGCTCCGTTGTGCAACCATTGTACGGCAGCATCAAGGTTCAAATCTACTGTTGCAGGATTTGTGTTTGGGTTGTAAGTACCGATCTTTTCTAGGTATTTACCATCTCTTTTTGAGCGTGCATCTGCAGCTACTACCCAGTAAAAAGGTTTTCCTTTTTTACCGTGTCTTTGTAATCTAATTTTTACTGACATAATCTTATGATTAATTTTGAGGTACTCGACCTCGATTATTTAAGGGTGCAAATATACATATTTTTCTGATACATAAAGTTAAAGTGTTCATTTTTTGCTTTTTGCTTTAAATATTTATACCGATTGTTAGTTTTTTAATTGTAATCGGTTATTTTTGTAGCTACTAATTAAGGTTTTAAACTAAAAAAAATGAAAAAACTCCTATTTCTATTTCTTTCAGCTATTGTATTAACATCATGTGAAAAAAATGTCGAATTTAATAATCCAGCATTTCAAGGATTAATTGATAATTCGGTATGGAAAGCAACCAGTTCTTCGGCTACAAAAAGTGCGTCGGGAGCAATAACAATAAAAGGGATTGCTGCTGGAAATGTAGAATTAAATATAAATTCAACCACATTAGGAACACGTGTTTTGGGAACTACCAATACTTCAAATTTTGCTTCTTATACATTGAATGCTTTCAATTATACTACTGGAATAACTCCATCACCGGTAAATAAAATAGTACTTTCGGCAGGAGGAACAGGTTATACGACTTCAAATCTTGTCCTTACATCAGGTGGTTCAGGAACAGGACTAAAAGTAGATATTGATGCAAATACAAGCGGAGTAGTTACTCGTGTTGTAGTAAATGCACCAGGAAATAATTACAGAGCTGGAGATTTAGTTACAATTGTAACTGGAAATGCAGATGCAAAATTTATCGTACAAAATGTAGCCAATAGTAATGGAGAAATTACAATTACGCAATATGATGGAGCAACAATTTCAGGTAATTTTAAGTTTACAGCATATGACGCAGTAAACAAAAAAACAGCGGGTTGTCAAAATGGTGTTTTTTATAAGATTCCAGTAAATTAATTTTAAATATAGATGCTTCTAAAGTATTGAAAAAGAGGTTATTTTAAAATAAAACAGTAACATCGTGTAATTTAGAATATTAATAACTTACCTTTGTCCTAATATAATAAATATAATATATGAACATTTTTGTTGGAAGTCTTCCTTGGAGTATAGAGGAAGCAGATTTAAGAGAGTCTTTCGAGGCTTATGGTGCTGTAGAATCAGTAAAAATTATTACTGATAAATTTACAGGAAGAAGTAAAGGATTTGGTTTTGTTGAGATGCCAAATGACGAAGAAGGTCAAAAAGCTATTGATGAGTTAAATGGTGCAACTGTTGACGGACGTGCTATTGTAGTAAACAAATCAGAGCCAAAACCAGAAGGTGAAAGAAAAAGCTTCAATAACAGTCGCCCAAGCGGTGGTGGTTATGGTGGTGGAAACAGCCGTGGTGGTGATTCTCGTGGAGGTTACAGTGGTGGTGGAAACAGCCGTGGTGGTTCTAACGACCGTGGTGGAAACAGAGGCGGATACTAATCTAACTTATTTTTCTAAAATATATCAAACCATCTCAATCGAGATGGTTTTTTTGTGTTTGTTAATAACTAAAATTGACAAACAACCACATAAAATGTATTTTTGTAATTGTCTAAAATGCTTACGGCTTATCGCCTAAAGCCTAAAGCTTTAAGAAAATATGTATTTAATCTTCGATACCGAAACCACAGGGTTACCACGCAGTTGGTCGGCACCAATAACGGATACTGACAACTGGCCGCGTTGTATCCAAATTGCATGGCAATTGCATGACGAGATGGGAAACCTTATCGAGCATCAGGATTATCTAGTAAAACCAGAAGGATTTAATATTCCTTATGATGCCGAGCGTATTCACGGAATTTCTACCGAATTAGCACAAGAACAAGGAATTGCTTTACAAGAAGTTTTAGAAAAATTCAATATTGCTTTATCAAAAACTAAATTTATAGTTGGACAAAACGTAGGTTTCGATGTCAATATTATGGGTTGCGAATTTCATCGTGCCAATATTGGTTCAGATATGGTTAAAATGCCAGTTCTGGACACTTGTACCGAAGTTACGGCATCATTATTAAAATTACCTGGAGGTCGTGGCGGAAGATTTAAACTGCCAACATTAACAGAACTTCATCAATATTTATTTAAAATTCCATTTTCAGAAGCGCACAATGCTACTGCCGATGTCGAAGCAACCACGCGTTGTTTTTTAGAATTAATTAAAAGAGAAGTTTTTACCAAAGAAGAACTTGATGTAGAAGCCAGTTATTTTCATGAATTTCAGAGTAAAAATCAAGGAGAAATTCAACTTATAGGTTTAAGGCATATAAATCTTAAAGAAGCTTCTGCCGAAATTGCCAAACGTTTTCAACAAGCTGAAAAAGTTGAAACTAAAATGCCGATTTCAGCCGAAATTACTCAAGATTTAGCAAATGCAAAGTTTGCGCATTTGCACAATCATACACAGTTTTCGGTTTTACAATCTACAATTTCGGTGGCTAAACTCGTTGCTGCTGCCGCAAAAAATAAAATGTCGGCCGTTGCCATGACCGATCATGCTAACTTAATGGGTGCTTTTCATTTTGTTCGGGATGTATTAAATCAAAATAAAATAGCTTCCGCTAAAAATGCCACTGCGTTAGAAAATGGAGAAGAAGCAACTGAAGTTGAAATGAAACCAATCGTGGGTTGCGAATTTTTTGTTTGCGGCAACCACAAAGACAAAACCAAAAAGGACAATGGTTACCAAGTAGTTTTCTTGGCAAAAAATAAAAAAGGCTATCATAATTTAGCCAAAATGTCTTCTATTGCCTATACGGAAGGATTTTATTATGTGCCAAGAATCGATAGAAATGTTATTGAACAATATAAGGAAGATATTATTATTTTATCAGGAAACTTGTATGGAGAAATTCCTAGTAAAGTTTTAAATCTTGGAGAAAATCAAGCAGAAGAAGCCTTACTTTGGTGGAAATCTCAATTTGGAGATGATTTTTATCTCGAATTGATGCGCCACAATCAAGAAGACGAAAATCGTGTCAATCAAACTTTAATATCCTTTGCAAAAAAGCATGATGTAAAACTCATTGCGACCAATAATACTTTTTATATTTCTCAAGATGATGCTAATGCGCACGATATTTTACTGTGTGTCAAAGAAGGGGAGAAGCAGGCAACGCCAATAGGTCGTGGTCGCGGTTATCGTTTTGGATTACCCAATCAGGAATATTATTTCAAATCTGGAGATGAGATGAAACAATTATTTTCTGATTTGCCCGAAGCGATTGTCAATATTCAAGAAATTGTAGATAAAGTTGAAATTTATTCATTATACCGAGATGTTTTACTTCCAAAATTTGAAATTCCAACTGAATTTTTAATAGAAGAAGACAAAACCGACGAAGGAAAGCGAGGAGAAAATTCATTTTTGCGACACCTAACAATGGTTGGAGCAAACAAACGTTATCCTGAAATAACTCCTGAAATTCAAGAACGAATAGATTTTGAATTGCTAACTATCCAAAATTCAGGTTATCCAGGTTATTTCTTAATCGTTCAGGATTTCATCGCCGAAGCCAGAAAAATGGATGTTTCTGTTGGACCAGGTCGTGGTTCTGCAGCAGGTTCGGTAGTGGCGTATTGCTTGGGAATTACCAATATAGATCCACTTTTATACAATTTACTTTTCGAAAGATTCTTAAATCCTGATCGTGTGTCGCTTCCCGATATCGATATCGATTTTGATGACGAAGGAAGAAGTAAAGTCATGGATTATGTGATTCAAAAATATGGCTCGAAGCAAGTAGCACAAATTATTACGTATGGTACAATGGCGGCAAAATCAGCGATTCGTGACACTGCAAGAGTGTTAGACTTACCGCTTTTTGAAGCCGATAAAATTGCCAAATTATTGCCCGGAATGCTTCCCGGAAAATGGAATTTGGCTCGTTTTATGAACGACACCGAAGCCGAAATCCGAAAAGTTTTGCGTCCAGAGGATTTCGACCGAATGAAAGAATTAATATTACTTTCTAAGGAAGAAGATTTAAGTGGCGAAACCATTCAACAAGCACAGATTCTAGAAGGAAACCTTCGTAATACAGGAATTCACGCTTGTGGAGTGATTATTACACCAAGTGATATTACCAATTTTGTTCCTGTAACCACTGCGAAAGATTCCGATTTATATGTCACTCAATTTGATAACTCGGTCGCAGAAAGTGCAGGATTGTTAAAAATGGATTTCTTGGGACTAAAAACCCTAACATTAATAAAAGATACTGTAAAACTCGTAAAATACAGAACAGGAAAAATTCTAGATCCAGATACATTTCCTATTGATGATGTAAAAACTTATGAATTGTTTCAACGTGGCGAAACGGTAGGGATTTTTCAGTACGAAAGTGCTGGAATGCAAAAATACATGAAGGAATTGAAGCCAACGGTTTTCAATGATTTAATTGCCATGAATGCCTTATATCGTCCCGGACCAATCGCTTATATTCCAAGTTTTATTAAAAGAAAAAATGGCGAAGAACTTATAGAATACGACCTTGAAGCTTGCGAAGAATTACTAAAAGATACTTACGGAATCACCGTTTACCAAGAGCAAGTAATGCTTTTGTCACAAAGATTAGCCGATTTTTCTAAGGGTGATGCCGACGTTTTGCGTAAAGCCATGGGGAAAAAAGACCGTCCAACGCTAGATAAAATGAAGCCTAAATTTCTTTCTCAAGCATCTGCCAAAGGTCATGCCGAGGACAAATTAGAAAAAATTTGGAAAGACTGGGAAGCCTTTGCAGAGTACGCTTTTAACAAATCGCATTCTACTTGTTATGCTTGGATTGCTTATCAAACCGCCTACTTAAAAGCCAATTATCCAGCGGAATATATGGCAGCGGTTTTGTCTAATAATATGAGCGATATTAAGCAAGTTTCTTTCTTTATGGAAGAATGCAAACGCATGGGATTGGCGGTTTTAGGTCCAGATGTAAATGAGTCATTTTATAAATTTACTGTTAATGATGATTATGCTGTTCGTTTCGGAATAGGCGCTGTAAAAGGTGTTGGAATGGGAGCTGTAAATACGATTGTCGAAAGCAGAAAAGATGGAAACTACAAATCTATTTTCGATTTAGCTAAACGTGTCGATCAACGAGCGGCCAACAAAAAAGCCATCGAAAATTTGATTCTTGCTGGTGGTTTCGATTGTTTTGCAAACACGCATCGGGCACAATATTTTCATACTGATGGTGACGGAATTACATTTTACGAAAAAGCCATACGATTTGGCGCGAAGTTTCAAGAAAACGAAAATTCATCGCAAGTAAGTTTGTTTGGCGATACGAGTGATGTGCAAATTTCCGAACCTATAATTCCGCCATGCGAAGAGTGGAATACTATGGAAAAATTAGCCAAAGAAAAAGAAGTTGTTGGGATTTATATTTCAGGTCACCCGCTAGATGATTATAGGTTCGAAATGAAATATTTTTGCAACAGTAAACTCGAATCTCTAAAAAATTTAGAACAATTTGTGGGTAAAAACCTTTCTTTTGGAGGAATTGTAACCAATGTGCAACACCGAACGGCCAAAAACGGAAAAGGTTGGGCGACATTCGTTTTAGAAGGATATGACGAGACTAATGAGTTTCGAATTTTTAATGAAGAATACCTGAAATTTAGGCATTTTCTGGTTCAAAATCAGTTTGTGTATATTAAGGTTAATATAAAAGATGGTTGGGTAAACCGTGAAACGGGTAAAAAATCGGATCCGCAAATTAACTTTTTGCAAGTAGAATCGATACAAGATGTTTTGAAGATTTTTGCAAAAAAACTAGTCATTCATTTAGATATAAAAGATTTGCGAGAAGAGTTAGTGTCTAAATTAACCGCGGTTTTTAATGCGAATAAAGGCGATAACACGGTTTCTTTTGAAATCATGGAATTAGAAAAAATAAAAAAACAGATTGAAGCCGCACCTGTTGAAACTGATGATATAGAAATTGTTTTGGACGAAAATGGAGATATTATAGAAGACGAAAATCCAGAAACAGTAGCTCCTACTGAAGTCGAAGAAACCAAAATAATTAATAAAATTTCGATGAATAGTCGTAAGTTGAAAATTAACATCTCGACCGAATTGTTAAATGAATTGGAAAAATTACAGGTTAATTTTAAGTTGAATTAATGCTTAAAATCCTTAAATATTTAATAACAATTCGATTCAGAAAATTATTTGCAAAAGACGATAATCTAGCTATTGCGCTTTTTGTTTTAGCTATTGCGGTTTCAATGTATTTGTTTCAAGTTAAGTTGCATCAATTTATAAATTATGCAATGTTGTTTTTATTGCAAATTTTGTCTCTTCAAATAAATAGAAAAGACATTGAACTCTTAAGTTTGAATACTAATTTCAGGTTAATTCTTTTTTTTGAATATACTATTTTAAGTTTACCAATCCTTATTTTATTGATTTTAAATTTTAAATGGATTTGTTTTTTAGGATTTTTAATTTCGATTTTCGCACTCACTTTTATCAATAAATCAACTGCAAAAGCATTTAGGTATCCGTTTAAAATGTTTGATCCTTTTTGGACAATTTCATTCAGGAAATATAAATTATTTCTAGTAATTCCTGTTCTTGGATTCTTGGCTTACATGGGTTTCAAAAATCAAAATCCTAATTTGTATTATGCCGCTTTGTTGGTTGTGGGAGTTATTTTGTGTGTTTCGTCGAGCGAAAGAGAAAAACTGCATTTTGTAAAAGCAAGTTCGTTTATTGGAAAAGATTATCTGCGGCAACAAATAAAAACAATTGCTTACAATTCGGCATTTGTTTTAATTCCTATTTCGATAGTTTTTTTGATTTTAAAACAATTTCAAATTCTGTTTTTCATTCCGTTATTATTATTCTTTCCAATTATAAATTTGCTTTTCAAGTACACTTTTTTTGAACGAAAAATTGTTCACAATATCTTTTTTGCTTTGTTTGTTGGAAATATGATATACGGGTTTCCCTTGCTCTTTATCCCTTTACTTTATATAAAATCAGTTAAAAATTTGAAAATCATTCAGAATGCTTAATGTTATAATTCAGAAGAAAAAATACGATTCAAAAACAGTTTTAGAAAACATCGATTTCGATATTGTCGAAAAAGGAATTTATGGTTTTGTTGGCAAAAACGGACAAGGAAAAACAACCTTGTTTAAGTGTATTTTGGGTTTAAATGTGTTTGATGGAAAAATCGAATTCAATAACGAAAAATTAGTGCTAAAAAACATTGCTTGGTGTCCAACCGAACCAGATTTGTATGAAGATTTGACCGCTTATGAGTTTTATGATTTTTATCAAGAATTGACAAATTGCAAAAGGCAAACAACTAATTTATTGTTTGATGTTCCTGAAGATAAATTGTTAAAAAGCTTTTCGACAGGAATGAAAAAGAAAACCTATTTGAATGCAATTTTTCAAAACAATCATCAAATTTATATACTTGATGAGCCTTTTAATGGATTAGATTTAGAGTCAAATTATGTTCTGATGAATTTCTTGAAAGAGAAAAGTAAGGATTCAATTGTGCTTATTTCGTCGCATATTTTGGAAATTTTATATGCCAATTGCAAATCGATATTTGTAATTAAAGATAGAAATATTAAAAAATTTGAAAAAGATAATTTTAACGAAATTGAAGAAGTTATTTTTACGATAATGCCCTAGCCCTGATAGTAGTGAAAATCCTTTTTTGTCATCAGTTCGAGTTCGCTTGCAAAGAGAGTATCGAGAACGAGACAAAAAAGATTGTAATGAATAGCAGGAAATTGCTCCTCATAAAAATCATCAATACATTTATAGTTAAAACTGATTTTTAAAAGTGAAACTATTCAAAATAAAATTCTACTTTTGTCAAACAATTAATAAAGAAAAACAAAATGGCTTTAACAATAACAGACGCAACTTTTGAGGAAGTTGTATTAAAATCATCACAACCAGTATTAGTAGATTTTTGGGCAGCTTGGTGCGGTCCTTGTCGCATGGTTGGTCCAGTTATCGAAGAAATTGCAACTGAATTTGAAGGAAAAGCAGTTGTGGGAAAAGTAGATGTTGACGCAAACCAAGAATTTGCTGCAAAATACGGTGTTAGAAATATTCCTACAGTTTTAGTTTTCCAAAACGGAGAAGTGGTAGGAAGACAAGTAGGTGTTGCGCCTAAGCAAACTTACGCGGATAGCTTGACTGCTTTGTTGTAAGAAACAAATCGGAATAATAAAAAAAGGTCTAACGAAAGTTAGGCCTTTTTTTATTATAATGTTAAAGTAAATTTTGTTCCAGTGTCTTGATTTGTTTCTACGGTAATTTCGCAATCAATGGCCTTGGCCAGATCACGAATAAGGTGTAAACCCAATCCTGTTTTTATCCCGACGACTTCTTTTTCATCATATAATGCTTTGAATTGTTCTTGAGTTCCGCCGGAGCCGTTGTCGGTAATTGATAAATAATTCTGCCCATTTTCTTGCCAGGCTTTCCAAACAATAATTGCGGTTGGTTTTTTTTCTAATGCTTTTATGGAGTTTGCGGTTAGATTTCGGATAATGGTCTTTAGATAATTCTCATCGGTTATAAGTTGAAGATTTTCTGTATTTTCAAAAGTGATTTTCACATGCTCCACGCTGGAAAAATGTTTTGCCGTATCGTCAAATATCGAATTTACAGCAATATTTTTAGGTTGCGGTTTGAAATTTTCCATTTGGCTTTTACTCCATTGCAAAATATCTTCCATCGAATTTAAAAGATTTTCGGCTCCAGCCATAGTTTTGTCTTGCATGCGTTTCGTGCTTTCTTCGTCTAACATTTCTGGACTTTCTTTTTGAAGTTGTAAAAAGAAAACCAAGTTGGCAACCGGACCGCGTAAATCGTGATTCAAAATACTGAAAAAACGAGTTTTGGCTTTGTTTGCTTCGTCTAATTCGGTATTTAATACTTGTAATTTTTCGTTTGTTTTTTTTCTGTTTCGACTTTGGTAGAAAAGTAAACTTCCAATAATCGCTAAAAGAAAAATTCCGCCAATGAAGTAATACTTTTGTTTTTTAGCGGTGTCAATTTGAAGATTTTTATTAGCTATTTCTTGTTTTTTTAAATGGTTTTGATATTTGGCTTCCATTTCAGCAATATTCTTTTTTGATACTTCATTTAGTATTGTGTCTTTTATTTTGGAATATTCACTTTGGTTTTTGTATGCTAATTCCCACAATCCTTTTGCTGCATAGGTTTTAGAAAGAGCATTTTTTAACCAACTATATGCTCCTGGATCATCTTCTTTAACAATAGGTTCTGCTTTTTTTAAATAAAACAAAGCCTTGTCATATTGTTTTAATGCAAGATATGCTTCGCCACTCATATAATCGATACTACCGAGCATATATTTGCTGGCATATTTAGGGGCCAAACTTCTGGCGTGGTTAATATAATTTAAGGCGGAGTGAAATTGTTTTTTCTTGGTAATTAAATAATCCGCAATAGTTAAATCACTAGCTAAATACGCATCCCATGCTTTGTTTTCAGCGCCAGAATTTACTAATTTGGATAATTTAAGATATTGTTTTTCAATCTCGTTAATATCATCTTTATTTACATAAATCGCAATTAAGTATTTGTAAACAAAGGCCATTCCTGTTTTGTAATCTTTAATATAAATTTCAGATTCTTTGATGCTTTCTAATCCTTCATTGGTTTTTTCCAGATTCAAATAGATGTCAGTTATATTTACTAGTTTTACACCAATTGCAATGGAGTCTTTTTTTAGACTTTTACCGTTCAACGCCTTTTTACGGGTTTGAATTCCGTTAAGATAATATTTTAAACTTTTTTCATATTGACCTACAGATATGTAATAATCAGCTAGATTTTCTTGTAAAAGATATTTTTGATTTTCTTGTTTTGTTGAGTCAATAATTTTTTTATAGTCTAAAATTATTCGTTCTCTTTTGTTTACTAATCCTACATTTTTATAAACGAAAAGGAGCTCTTTATATAATCGGGCAGTGTTTTGTTTGTTTTTTGCTTTGTTTAAAAATTTTTCAGACTTTTCTAAATAATAAACCGCACTATCTACTTCTATTAAATAATCAAAAGTACTTCCTAAATAGAAATTAAAAAGGGAAAGGTGTTCAAAATCATCTTTTTTTATTAAGACAAATCCTTTTTTTGCATTTTTTTTTAATAATTCTGTATTTCCATTTTCAAACAATTCGTCACAATATTTTACCCAAACTTGTAGTTTTTCTTTTTGAGTTTTAAATTTAGAAAGATTAGGTTCTTTTTGTCCGTAAGAAAAGTAACTGATAAAAATTAGAACTAAAATAAAAATTTTTCTCATGCCATTAAATTTAAAGTATCTTTATAACTTCTACCTATGGGGATGGAAATGTTGTTTTTTAATTCAATTTCTTGACTTCCTATTTTCTGTATAAATTGTTTTTGAACCGCAAAACTTCGGTGTATTCTAACAAAAGATTGGAATTTTTCTTCTTGTAAAATTTCACCTAAATTAGATAACACGCAATGGCGTTTGCCTTCAGTTACTAAAATGGTGTAATTTTTTAAAGCTTCCAGGTACAAAATTTCGTGAAGTTTGACTTTAATTTGATCATGTCCGGTTTTAACATAAACGGCATCACCACCAATTGTTGATTCGAATAAGCTAGCTTTTAGTCGAACTTCCATAAATTCTTCAATACGTTTTGACGTTTGTTCAAATCGTGGAAACTTAAATGGTTTTACAATAAAATCTAGAGTTTGCAATTCAAAAGTTTCTGCGGCACTTTCTGTATGTGATGAAATAAAAACACAAACGGGAATTTCAAGAGCTTTTTGACGTAATTCCAGCCCAGAAGCACCAGGCATTTCAATATCTAAAAAAGCTACTTCTACAGTATTTGTTTCTAAAAAAGTAAGTGCTTTTTCAGCAGTTTCAAAAACACCAACAATATTTAAGGTTGGAATTTTTTTTGTATACGATACTACGACAAGCCTGTCCATTTCATCATCGTCAACAATTATGCAATTAAAAGCCTTCATTTGGTCATATTTGAATTCAAATATAAGAAAATTTCGAATGAAATTTCCATTAGTGTATTTTAAATGTCGTTCGTCCTTTTGTCTTTTTTTTCACATTTATAATTTTTCACCTTTGTCCAAGAATTATAAAAAAAACTAATTTTAAAACTTAGAAATTATGAGAAATACAAAATTTAATTTTCAAACTAATGTTAAAAAAGGATTGCTTTATGTAGTAACGACAATGTTAAGTGTGCTAATGTTTTCATGTGATAAAGATGATAATAATGGTGGTGTTGCTCCTTTGGCACAATCACCAGCAGGAGTAGCTGATATCACACTTACTGCAGGCGGACAAGAATATAAAATTAATGGGCCTTGCGGATGGGCAGTTGCTGCCGGCAGGAAATATATTGGTGCCAATCAAGCGGATAACAATTTAAAGACTTTTTCTTCTTACTTTAATATAGATGCCTTACCAACAGTAACTACAACTTACACTTTGGTAGAGGATTCTTCTGACACTGATTCGACACATATTACAATGCATATTACTGAAATTTCAGGTAATGTGCTTACTGCTTGGAACTCTAAGACGACATCAGGTACTTTAACGTTAGTTGTTGAAGGAAATAAGGTAACTGCAAATCTTGCTGGAATTACATTGTATCCAGAAACGAACCCTGGTGTTTTTACTAGCGGAAATGTTGGGGCTTTTGCTAATAATGGAGCTATGACAGGAACGCTTACTTTTTACAAAAATTAATAGTAATCAACTAATTTGTCCTTCTGCCAATAGTAGAATTACATTAGGGAATTATAATAAAAAACTCTGCATTGTTTGATGTGGAGTTTTTTTTGTTTTAAAATGGATATTGGTGTATTTAAAATGTCGTTCGTCCTTTTATGGTTTTATTAAAGTAATTACTGTTACACCTTTGTCATGTAAAAAACTATTAACAAATTAAAATCTAAAATTATGAAAACAATTAAAAATAAATTTGCACTAGTTGTATTTGCACTATTTGCTGTTTCGTGCAGTAGCGATGACAACAACTCGCCAGTTCATGAAATACGAGAAAATCGAATTACAAAGGAAGTCGATGAAAACACAACTACAACGTTTACATATAACGCCAGTAACCAACTGATTAAAATTATAGAAATTGGAGATCTTGGTTTTGGTACCACTCAGAAGGTTGAAAATTATACTTACGGAACTGATGGAAAAGTTGCAGAGGTTGTGACAGATTACACAGGATCATCTTCTTATGGATTTAAGTATGCTTATTCTTACAATGCAGGTAAATTGGTAACCATTATTGTAAAAAAGTATACAGGTTCAGGTACTTATGACAATTTCTCGCAGATATTTTTTGACTACAATACACCTAATGTAGTAGAAAGAGCTGAATTTAGACAAGATGGGACTACAACCCGAACTGTCTATAGCATAGCTAATGGAAACACCACTTCCTATTCTGTTTATACTGGAGTCAGTGCCAATACACCAAACGGACAATTGAGTTATACCAATATTTACTCTAATTATGACGCTAAAAAAACACCTTATGCAGGTTTACCATTGGTGTTTCATGAACCTTATTTATTTGTAAATAATCCAGGGCAAACTCAATCTAGCGGGAGTACTGTTAATTATACTTATCAATATAATGACGATGGGTATCCAACAAAAAAAACAATGTCATTTAATAGCACCTCTACAAGTACAACATATTTATATGAACGCATTTAAATTTAAAACTATGAAAAATTTAATCACAATTTTAGCTGGTGTTTTCTTAATGGTTTCTTGTAAAAAAGAAGAAACGAAGGATGTAAATGATGTAATTAATGAAGTAAAAGAGACTACGGAAGTAGTAGCTAAAGAAGGTTCAGGAAAAGTAATTCTTACTTGTAATAATAAAGAATTTGTTGCAGAAGGGGTATGTGGCGCTTTAGTGTCAATGGGTGAATTAGCAATTGCTGTGAAGGATAAAACAAATCCAGCCAAAGTTTTTACAATGACTTTTAATGGTGAAGGTTTTCCTGAAGACGGAAAGGTTTATAAAATTGAGTCTAAAGATTATTCTAAAGAAGGAAATGGTTCAGCAGATGAAGTTTCAGTAAGTTTTACAGAAGTTTTATCAAAAAAAATGAATTCTTGGGGTTCAGATAATGCAAAAGGGACTATTCAATTTGCATACAATGGGAACGAAGTAAAATGTATTCTTAAAAATATTGTATTAACGAGTGCAGAAATGTACAATGCAGACGATTTAAAATCTGACGGAACAGTTTCGGGTGAATTAACTTTTTTTAAAAATTAAACAATTATGAAAACAATTAAAAAATTTTTTGTCATTACAATTTTATCAATTTTTGTAATTTCTTGTAGTAAGCCAGATGATGGAGCTATGGGGCCAACAGGAACAGCTAATGTTATTTATAGCGATTGGGCTACGACGACCTTTACAAATGTTGGAGAATGGAAAGCAACAATTATTGCACCAAAAATCACTGAGGACATTGTTAACAAA
This sequence comes from Flavobacterium swingsii, assembly GCF_900111965.1. Classification (GTDB taxonomy): domain Bacteria; phylum Bacteroidota; class Bacteroidia; order Flavobacteriales; family Flavobacteriaceae; genus Flavobacterium; species Flavobacterium swingsii. Next base: position 283,808 of record NZ_FOJT01000004.1, read on the forward strand.
GGAACGGTTTTAGTATATATGCGTGGTAATTCAAGTAATCCAGTTGCTGTTCCACTAAATTATGTAAATGGAAGTGATTATATTAGCATTATTTATGAAATTGGTCAAATTTACATATATTCTATGAATGATCGTAGTTCATACTCATTCCGCTACATCATTATTCCTGGTGGTGTTTCTGTTTCGGGTAAAACAACACCGTCGGATTTTCAAAAAATGTCCTATAGTGAAGTTTGTAAAACACTAAATATTCCTGAATAAATTTTATTAGTATGAAAACTATATTCATAATTATTGTCGTACTCTTTTTTTCAGTGCAAAGTCAAGCTCAGTTTCTTAGAAAACTAGGTGATAAAGCTATTGAAGCAGCTGGAAGAACTGTAGAAAGAAAAGTAGAAGAAAAATCAGAAAAAACTACTGGTGATGCTTCTGATAAAGTGCTAAACCCGAAGAAAAAATCTTCTGGCGAAACGAATTCAAGTAAAGAAAATTCAAATGAACCTAAATCTAAAAAAGAAAAAACATCAAAAAAAGCTGAGGTAAAATCTGCAAAAGATTTCGTTCCTGGAAATAAAGTTTTAGTTTTTGAAGATTTTTCACAAGATGCAATTGGCGATTTTCCTGTAAATTGGCTAACAAATAGTAGCGGTGAAGTAGTAACTATTTCAGGCACTCCGCAACGTTGGTTGAAATTATCAAACAAAGGCGCTTTTACCATAACGGATATCAAACAATTACCAGAAAATTTCACGCTCGAATTTGAAGTGTATGTAAATGAAGGTTCGTTTTCGTTTTATTCATCGTATTTAAATGTTGGAATTGTTGAATCTAAAAAGAAAAATGATTACATCAAATGGGAAGAGTATGGAAATGGTAGCGAAGGTGTTTTTATGCGAATGTTTCCAACGGTAGCAGATGCCTTTCAAGAAGGAAAATTAGGTAGATCTGAAGTGAGAGTTTATTCAGAAGGAGAAAAAATTATAGGAAATGATTTAGATACGCCGGCTTTTAATTATACAAAGAATAATCATGTAAAAGTTCAAATTTGGAGACAAAAAAACCGACTTAGAATGTATATTGGTGATAAAAAAGTTTGGGATTTACCAAATGCGTTTCAACAAGTAAAATATAATAGTGTAGTGTTTTATATTCACGATTATCATAATGAAGAAGATAAATATTACATCTCAAATTTCAGATTAGCTGAAGCAACTGGAGATACGAGACATAAATTATTAGAAACAGGAAGTTTTGTTACCAACGAAATTTTATTTGATTATGGTAAAGCAACAATTAAACCGTCAAGTTCAAAAGTTATTGATGAAATTGGGACTGTTTTAAAAGACAATCCAAAAATTAAAGTTTCTATTTCTGGACATACAGATAGTGATGGCGATGAGAAGAAAAACTTGCAATTATCGGAACAACGAGCAATGGCGGTCAAAACCGAGTTGGTTCGAAAGTTTGATTTAAATGAAGATAACATTCAAATATTTGGATTAGGAGAAACACAGCCTGTTTCAAAAAACAACACAGAAGAAGGTAAAAAACAAAACCGAAGAGTAGAATTTAAAATTATTAAATAGCAATTAGTTTTTTACAGAAGGTTCAACGAAAGTTGGACCTTTTTTATGATTTAGTTTAGAAATTTCCAATTATATTTGATGTATGAATATAGACGACCAAATAGCAAAAATATCCAGTTTTCAGCATCTCGAACTACTAGCCAACCAAATCGTAGAAGGCTTTATTTCCGGAATGCACAAAAGTCCGTTTCATGGTTTTTCTGCCGAATTTGCGGAACATAAAACTTATAATTCAGGCGAAAGCACCAAGCATATTGACTGGAAATTGTTTGCTAAAAGCGATCGTTTGTATACTAAAAAGTACGAAGAAGAAACCAATTTGCGTTGCCATCTTATTATAGACAATTCGTCGTCGATGCATTATCCTAAACTAAAAGAAAATCAGTTTTTTTATGAAAATAAAATCGGATTTTCGGTTTTGGCATCGGCAGTTTTAATGAAATTACTCAAAAAACAACGCGACGCTGTTGGATTAAGCATTTTCTCTGATACTTACGAATATTACGCTTCCGAAAAAGGAAGTGAACGTCACCATCGCATGTTATTAAATAAACTAGAAAACGCACTGCAAACACCAAAAGAAACCAAACAAACCGACGCGATTACTTTCCTGCATCAAATTGCCGAAAAAATGCACCGTCGCTCGATGATTGTCCTTTTTACCGATATGTTTCAAGGAGAAGACGATGAGCGCTTGTTTAAAGCTTTACAACACCTAAAACATAACAAGCACAAAGTGGTTTTGTTTCACGTTATTGATAAAAAGACAGAGCTAAATCTTGATTATGATAACGCACCACGTAAATTTATTGACCTAGAAACAGGTGATGAGGTAAACCTTTTTGCCGAAAATATAAAAAATGACTACGAAAAAGCAGTAAATAATTACTTCGAAAAAGTAGCAAACACCTGTTCTTTGTATAAAATAAAGTACGTTCCTGTCTCTGTCAATGAAAATTTCGAAAAAATAATGACAACGTATCTAGTTGAAAAACAAAAATTTGGCTAATATGCGAAATAAAATTTCAAAAATATTTCAAAAAACATTTGCGCAAGTTAAAAAACATTGTATCTTTGCAACCGCAATTAAGCAGAGGTTTGGTAGTTCAGTTGGTTAGAATACGTGCCTGTCACGCACGGGGTCGCGGGTTCGAGTCCCGTCCAGACCGCTAATTGGGAAAGGTTTCTAGAAATAGAAACCTTTTTTGCCCAATAAAGGTTTTTAAGATTAGTTGTGTTGTTTAAGCTATGGCTTTGTAACCCATAGCACGTTTAGTAATTTCGTCCTTAAAGAGGAAATGAAAAACAGGTTTAGTAGTTAGACCAATGAAAAGCTTTTCACTTTATTGTGAATGGCTTTTTTGTTTTTACAGAAGTTTCTACTTCAAAAAAAGGCACACTTTTAGGCATACCCAAAATAAAAAAAGGCACACTACTTTTAATCTCTTATCCAAATAATTTTCCTGCGTTTTGCCAAGTCACGTATATAAATGTGCCTAAAAACAGCATGCAAACCATAAATTTCATAAAAGTAGAAGCCAGAAAACCTAGCAATGAACCTGTAGCTGCTTTTAAAGCTCGTTTTTTGTCCTGAGAATTATAAATCATTTCGCCTAAAAAAGCTCCTAGAAAAGCCCCAATAACAAAGCCAAAAGGAATAGGAATAAACAACAAACCTAAAATGAGTCCAATGTTTGTTCCCCAAATTCCATAAGAACTACCGCCAAATTTTTTCGTTCCTTTCGATGGAATTACATAATCTAAAACCGAAATAATAATAGTTAATGCCAGCGTAAATCCAAGAATCCAGTAATTGTTAGGAACGGCATTTGTCAGATACAATAATAACAATCCAACCCAACTAACGCTTGGGCCAGGTAAAACGGGTAAAAAACTACCAAAAACGCCTATAATAACACAAATAAAACCCATAAGGAATAATAAAGTATCCATAAATTAAATTTCACTATTTTTGAAAAATAAAATTACACAATAAACCCTAACGATTTACACCGTTTGTAGATGAAAAAATTAATAATAATACTTTTTTTGGCTTCTATTTTTCAAGGTTGTCAGTATTTTGAGAAAAATGTACCAGTCAAAGAAGATTTGCTTCAGCAGGAATTAAAAAAAATAAATTGGGATGAAGTCGATGATTTTCCGAGCACAACTCAATGCGATTCTATCAATGATAAAATAGCCAGAAAACAATGTTTTTTCGATTTTGTAACAAACAATATTCAAGAAAAATTAATTCAGGATTCTATCAAAATCTTATTCCCAAAAATCGACACTATTCCTCTAAAAATCACGGTTTTTGCTAATGCTAAGATGCAATTTGAACCCAATCTCACCAAATATAATATGGTTTATGACGCAACAAGATTAGATAGTATATTACAGTCAAAACTATCAGATTTTCCAGCTGTAGAGCCAGCTATAAAAAGAGGAATAAAAGTAAAATCACAGTTCGTTTTACCAATAATTTTAAAATAAATTTTTAGGAGCTATTTCCTGCTTCCCGATAGCTATCGGGACACTCTATCTTTTTCTTGTCTCGTTCCAAAAAACGAGACAAGAAAAAGGATGCCGTTTCCATCAGGGCTAGGGCATTCCGGTTTTTAGGAATATTTATTTTTTAAAACTTCTTCCCTTCCAACTATAACTTCCAAAAAAAGAATAAAATCCAACCGAAACACAAAACAATGGATATAACAAACTACCAAATAAAACGTAGTTTAAACGTGTTTTAAAAAAAGAACTGGTTTTATAAAGCAAAACGAAATCAACAAGAAATTTTGAGAATAGGAGTAACACAAAATAATCTGTATTAATCATCCCCAAGAGCAGAAAACAAAAGCTCAGAATCCAAAAAAGATTCATTACCAAAACAGAAATGCCCAATTGTTTGCTGTACAAACTATTATAATTTCCAGTTTTACTAGCCCAGCGAACTCTTTGGTTAAACAAATCTTTCCAAGTTTTTTCCGTTTTTGTTTGTACAATTGCCACTTCCGATTTTAAGAAATAAACATTGTTTCGGTCTTTCATAATTGCTTTTTGCAATAAGAAAACATCATCGCCACTCGCAACTTTATCATTTCCATCAAAACCATTTAGTTCGTGAAAAAATGTTTTTTGGTAGCAAAAGTTAGCGCCATTACACATAAATGCTTGTTTGTTTCCAAAACTTCCAATCGTTGTCCCTTGCAAACTCAAAAAATCTAATTGCTGAAAAGCATCTAAAAAACCATTCTTTTTTTTGTAAAAAACACCAGCAGCAATCATTTTAGGATTGTTTTTCTGGATAAATGCATCAAAGGTGGCGAGCCAATTGGGTTGAACCAAACAATCGGCATCGGTGGTAATAATCCAATCATTTTTCGCAATCGATATTGCCGTATTTATAGCGTCTTTTTTTGGAGAATTTGTTTTTCTAATATTGTCAATTAGCGTAATCTGAAGAAATCTAAAATCTAAAATCTGAAATCTAAAATCTGACTCATCATCAACTAAAATCACTTCAAACAAATCATTCGGATAATTTAATTTTTCGATTGACGACAAAAGCTTTGGCAAGTTTTCCTGCTCATTTCTAAACGGAATAATAATCGAAAATTTGGTTTTTGGCTTTAAATTTTCATTTTCAAAAGATTTCACTTTCGTAAATCCATAAATCAACCAAATGATATTCAGTAAATACCAAATCGTAATACAAACAAAAAGACAACTTACGATTTCCATTGTGGTTTGAAATTTAAAACATAAAAACTACCAATAATCACAGGAATTACCACATTTAGAAACCACATAAGTGTCGTTACAAAAACAACTATCCATTCGTTTACGCCCAATAAAGAGAAAAAATAAACGGCGACACTGCCTTTTACAGCAAAGTCTAAAAACTGAAAACTAGGCAGTGCTGAAGCCAAAAAGTAAACGGTTACAATGGTTGCCATTAGTGTAAAATAAGGCAAATGAACATCGAAAGCGATAAACAAAAAATAATATTGATGCGAAAATATAAGGTAACGAGCGATTCCCAACAAAGTGTTTTTTTGGTGAATGTTTTTCGGAATTTTGTTCAACTTTTCTATGAATTTCGAAACAGAATATCCTTTAATATCGATTTTTTTTGTAAAAAAAGCTACGCTCAAAAACCCAAAGGCTAGAGCCAAAATAACCAAAACCCAAAACGTATAACCTAAAAGCAAAAGACCAATTGTTCCTAAAATAACCGTCAAAATTAATTGTATTCCGTTGCAAAGAAGGTTAAGGAACACAATTTTTTTGGCTTTATTTTTTTCGAAATACAAAGTCTTTCCTGCATATTCTCCAATACCGTTTGGTGTAAAAATCCCAGCAGTAAGTGAAGCTAAAACTTGTTTAGTAGCTTCACCAATAGTAATTATTTTGAAAGAAGAAACTAAATTTTGCCATTTCAAAATTTCAAGAAAACGATTGGCAAAACTCAAAAATAATATAAAAAGGATTCCGCCAACAGATTGATTTTTTTTAAACAAAAAAATAAATTTATTCCAATCTAACTTGTCGTTGGTTGCTAATTGTTCATAAATAAAATAAAATGCGCCAACAACAATCAAAAGTTTGATGGCAAGTATGAGGAATTGTTTAGCTTTGTGAGAAATTGAAATCATTGGTGCAAAGAAACAAAACTTTGAACTTTAAACTTTAAACTTTCAAATAAAACATTGGCAAACGAACGTATCATATTAGGAATCGATCCAGGAACGACCATTATGGGTTTCGGACTCATAAAAGTCATTAATAAAAAAATGGAGTTTCTGCAACTCAACGAATTAATTCTAAGTAAATACGACAACCATTATCAGAAACTAAAAGTGATTTTCGAACGCACTATCGAATTAATCGACACACATAATCCTGACGAAATTGCTATTGAAGCACCGTTCTTTGGAAAAAATGTACAATCGATGCTCAAGTTAGGACGAGCGCAAGGAGTTGCTATGGCAGCAGGACTTTCTAGAGATATTCCCATTACCGAATACGAACCCAAGAAAATAAAAATGGCGATTACCGGGAACGGTAATGCCAGCAAAGAACAAGTGGCGAAAATGCTACAACAATTGTTAGGACTAAAAGAATTACCCAAAAATCTCGATAGTACCGATGGTTTGGCGGCAGCAGTTTGTCATTTTTTCAACTCTGGAAAAGTAGTTGGCACCACAAGTTATACAGGTTGGGACGCTTTTGTAAAGCAGAATGAAGAACGAGTAAAAAAATAATTTTGGCTGGAATTTACATACATATTCCTTTTTGCAAGCAAGCTTGTCATTATTGCGATTTTCATTTTTCGACTTCGTTGAAAAAGAAAGACGAAATGGTTTTGGCTATTGCCAAAGAAATCGCGATGCGCAAAAATGAGTTTGAAAATGAAACGGTAGAAACTATTTATTTCGGTGGCGGAACACCAAGTATTCTAGAAATTTCAGATTTAAAGTTTTTGATTGATGAAGTTTATAAGCATTATAATATTGCTGAAAATCCTGAAATTACCATCGAAGCCAATCCTGATGATTTGTCCGAAGAGCGAATTATCGAATTATCAAAAACACCAATAAATAGATTAAGCATAGGAATTCAATCTTTTTTTGAAGAAGATTTACAACTGATGAATCGGGCTCATAATTCGGAGGAAGCCAAAAAATGTTTAGAAATTGCTACACAATATTTCGATAATATTTCGGTCGATTTAATATACGGGACGCCAGGTATGAATAACGAAAGATGGTTGCAAAATATTCAAACTGCCTTAAATTTAAATATTCCACACATTTCGAGTTACGCTTTAACGATCGAACCCAAAACAGCTTTGCATAAATTTATTAAAGACGGAATTATTCCGCAACCTGATGATGCTGTGGCGCACGAGCAATTTTTAATTCTGGTTGATACTTTAGAAAAAAGTAAATTCATTCATTATGAGCTGTCTAATTTTGGGAAAGAAAATTATTTTTCCAGAAACAATTCGGCGTATTGGTTGGGCAAAAAATACATAGGAATTGGTCCGTCTGCGCACAGTTATGACGGAAAAAATCGCAGCTGGAATGTATCTAACAATGCTGTTTATTTAAAATCAATTTCTGAAAATCAATTGGCATTAGAAACCGAAACTTTGTCAGAAACTGACAGATACAACGAATATGTAATGACTGGTTTGCGCACTATTTGGGGCGTTTCTTTAAATAAACTTGAAAACGAATTTGGAGAGAAGTATCTCAAATATCTCATTCAAAATGCACAAAAACACTTAGATAACGGAAAACTTATTTTAGAAAATAATATTTTACGAACAACCAGAAAAGGAAAATTCTTTTGTGACGGAATTGCATCAGACTTATTTTGGTTAAATTTGGAGTAAGCTAACCGCAAAGTTCGCAAAGTTTTACGCCAGGAACGCAAAGGTAAATTATGACAGAAAACGAATTATCAAAAATTGTATTTGATTGTGCTTTGAAAGTGCATCAAAATTTAGGGCCTGGATTATTAGAAAGTGCTTATGAAGAGTGTTTGTTTTATGAAATTAAGAAAACTGGACTTCAAGTTGAAAAGCAAAAACCACTGCCTTTAATTTATGAAGAAGTAAAACTAGATGTTGGATATAGGCTTGATATTATAGTAGAAAACAAACTGATTTTAGAGATAAAATCTGTTGAAACTTTGAACGATATTCATTTTGCCCAATTGCTTACTTATTTGAAATTAACAAATTGTAAGTTAGGGTTGCTGATGAATTTTAATGTTACTTTAATAAAAAATGGTATAAGAAGAATAGTTAATAATCTATAAATATTGCTTAGCGAACTTTGCGTAAAACTTTGCGCTCTTTGCGGTTAAAAAAATATGAAAGCACTCATCAACAATCAAGAAATCGATTTATCAAAACCCATTGATATTTCCATTCCGTTAACCAATACGGACGAAAATCCTATCGCTTGGTATCTCGACAAACCCGAAATAGAACCTGTAAAAGTAGGCGATTGGATAGGAAAAGTTTCGGAAGGAAAATCATCGACAAATTTTAATAATATATCTTTTAATCCACACGGGCACGGAACACATACCGAGTGCTTAGGACACATTACGCGAGATTTTTATAGCATTAATCAGTGTTTGAAACAGTTTTTCTTTACTGCTGAATTGGTTTCGGTCGAACCAAAAAGTATCAATGGTGATTTGGTTATTACCAAAGAACAAATCGAAAATGCTTTAAATAATAAAACGCCAGAAGCAATTGTTATCCGAACATTACCCAATATAGAAGATAAAAAACACAAAAAATATTCACATACTAATCCGCCGTATTTGGCTGAAGATGCTGCGGTTTTTATTCGAGAAATCGGAATTCAACATTTGTTAATCGATTTGCCAAGTGTAGATCGGGAAGAAGACGAAGGAAAATTATTGGCACACAAAGCCTTTTGGAATGTAAAAAATGTCAATGATCTAAATGAAGATGCAAGACTAAATTGCACGATTACCGAACTGATTTTTGTAGACAATTCAATACTTGACGGAAGTTATATACTAAACCTACAGATTGCGTCGTTTGAGAATGATGCCAGTCCTAGTAAACCCATTTTGTATAAAACATGATTACCGTTTCTACCGATAAAAATAAACTAAATGTTCCGTTCCTTCAAAATTTTCTGAAAGACGTGTATTGGGCGGCAGGAAGAACAATTGAAGAAGTTCAAACCACGATTGATAGTTCTTTTTGCTTCGGAATTTATCTCGATGACAATCAAATAGGTTTCTGTCGAGTGATTACCGATTATGTTGTTTTTGCTTATGTTATGGATGTTTTTATAACTGAAGAACATCGAGGAAAAGGTTATTCGTCGATTCTTATAGAAAGCATGATGAATGAACCAAAGTTGAAAGAAGTCAAAATTTGGCGATTGGCAACTTCCGATGCACATTTTTTGTATAAAAAATTCGGATTCAATGCTTTGGCAACACCAGAAAAAATGATGGAAAAAATTATAAAATAGAAACATGAATATTCAACAATTATATGAATTTTGCCAATCTAAAAAAGGAGTTACCGAACATTTTCCTTTCGATGAAGATACATTGGTGTTTAAAGTTGGTGGGAAAATGTTTTGTTTGGCTTCATTGAAAGAATTTGAAAGTGGAAATCCTTCGTTGAATTTGAAATGTGATCCCGAAAAAGCACTCGAACTTCGGGCGGAATATGAAGCCATTAGTCCAGGTTATCACATGAGTAAAGTGCATTGGAATACTATTAGTTTGAATAAAGACGTTCCCAATAAAATGCTATACGAATTGATAAATCATTCATACGATTTGGTCTTTAAAAGTTTGACTAAAAAAATTCAAAACGAAATAAACGAATCTTAAGAAAAGGCATTACTTTTGATTCATATTTCAATAATTATAAAAATTATTAAAACAACATGATCGATAATTTAAAGAAAATACTAAACGAAGACCAAGATCCAAAAGCTATAGAAAAAATTACAGCAAAATTGGAATCTTTATTAATGAAAAACGAGGAAGTAGGTTACATTGGTGTGCAAAAAAAACCAGCGGTAACTATTTTTCCTGATAGTATCGTAATGACGAACAAGAGAATCATTATCTGCAAGCCTAAAAACCTAGGTTTGTCTATGGATTTCGTAGATTACGATTGGGACGATATTGCAGGTGCTTTTGTAAAAGAAAATATTTTAGGATCTGAATTTTCTTTTTCGACTAAAACAGAATTGGTTATTAGCATCGATTATATTCCTAAAAATCAAGCTCGAAAATTGCACACTTTTGCAAAAGAACAAATGGATTTGCTAAAAAATCCGGTTATTATTACTTCAATTGTTGAAGAAATTATCGAAGAAGAGCCTATTCCCGTTTTAGATACTATTCCTTACGAAGAAGAAATTATTGAAGAATTTGAAACGGAAGAAGTAACTAATTTTGCCGAAATTATGCCAGTAATTCCAACTTATTCTGAGCCGGTTCCTGAATCAGTAAACACAACTTCTACCGAGAAAACATTAGCGGATTTATCACAAGACGAATTGTTTGAAAAATTACAGAATTACAAAAAACTTCTCGATAACGGATTGATTCTTCAAGGAGAATATGATACATATAAAAAAGAGATTTTAGGTTATATGTAAAATAAATTATGCCTCATAAAAAAAGCCAAAAATTAAATTTTGGCTTTTTTTTATTGATTTACATCACGCTTTTCTGTTTTTCAACATAACTATCAGATTGTAGTTTCAATAGTTCGATAGCGCCTTTTTTCTTGTATTCATAAAGGTCTTTTTCTTCTTTTATATCGGCATAAATTTTATCATAAATCGAAGCGTCAGTTTGTTTTTGAAGATTTCGTTGGTGATTATTTTGTTCGATATGTGTTTTTAGCGCTGTTTCGTTATCTTCTAATTTGTAATCGTATTCTCCTTTTGGAGATAACATTTTAGCAATAATTGGAGAGGTTTCAATTGCTAAAAATAATAGCATAATAAAAAAGGAAGGAAGCCAAGGTAATTTTCCTAAGGCGTTTATTCGCGCCATCAAGCCATCAAAACTATCAATAATGGGTTGTGTTTCGGTTATTTTTTTGTCTAAATCAGCTTGCAGAATTTTTGCTTTTTTCTCTTTTTCGGCAATTTTTACTAAATTGGTTTTTTGTAAAGTATCCAATTCTTTTTTGGCTAAATCGTGTTTGGCAATTTTTTCTTTAAAAACAGGGCCTTTTCCTAGTTTTTTGGTGCCAGCAGTTCCTTCGGCTTCGGAAATATAGGTTTCGTAATAAGTATTTACCTCTTTTTCTTTCTTCGAAAGTTGAGATTTCAAACTATCTATTTCAGATTTGTTTTTTTCTAAATCGGATTTAAAATAATCAGATACCTGCTTTTTATTGGCCATAGCCAATTGGTTTTTTTCTTTAAGTAAAACGGTATTTATTTCCTTTTCGAAGATTTTAATTTCTAATGGTTTTGAAATTACGATGGCAATAATCATAGCCAAAATAATTCGCGGTGTTGCTTGCAAGAATTCGTTCCATAATCGGTCCCGTTTTCTAATGGTAGAAACGATAAATCGGTCGAGATTAAAAATAAGAAAAGCCCATACAATACCAAAAGAAACGGAAGGGTAAATACTGTCGAAAACAGTAAAAAGGGCATAACTACTGGCGATAAATGCCATGATTGCGGTAAAGAAAACCGTTGCCCCGATGCCCACATACTTGGTTTGTTCGCCTTCGGAACAAGAGGAAAGTAAATCCTCATCTGCGCCGGAGCACAGAATAAAAAAACGTTTTAACATGATTGATTTTGATTTGATTGATGATATACAAATTTAGCGCCAATTTTTTAATATTGTTATATTTAGATTAATATTTTTTTTAAGTTTTACACTTTAATTTTAAATTATTTAGTCTGTTAGATTAATTTAATTGACTGATTAGTAATATGTTAAAATTTATTTCATATATTTGTACTTGATTTCCTTCAAAATTAACCTCCTCAGATTTTAATTAAATTCCTACAAATTAAAAACGTTAATTTTTGAAATCATGAAAACAATTCATTACAGATTTTTAGCAGTGCTTTTCTTCTTTATGTGTAGTAATTCGGTCGTTTCTCAGATAGAAAAGATCTATTATTTGACCGCAACAACGATGCATAGGAATACCCAAAAGGATGATTTATCTCAAGACGAATGGAAGGCAATCGAGAAGGAATATTTTGATAAGGTTACAAACAAAAATGAACTTATTATAGGCTCAAATGTTGTCTCACACTATTTTACGGAAGATAATACTGAGATAATTTTTGTTACCTTATATGAAAATTGGTCTGCTATAGACAAATCTTGGATTCGTAATCAAGAATTAGAAAAATTGGCTTGGCCAGATGAGAAAAAACGAAAAGAGTTTTTTGAAAAACGAAGTAGTTTTTATGACAACCATCATTCGGACGAAATATATGAAACGATGGTAGGGTCAAAAAAGATGGGTAAAATAGCTGACAAAGAAATGATTTATTACGTTAGGAAAGGCAATTTTGCGTATCCAAAAGATGGTACAGAGAAAGAATTTGGGGATCTAAACAAACAATTTATCGATGCCGTTACAAATAAAAACGATTTTATTAAAGCCTATTATCCGTACAGACATGCTTGGGGCTCTAATAGTACTGACTTTATTGAAGTTTATGTTGTCGATAATCTTGGAGATATAGAAAAAGCATTTGCCAAAGACGATGAATTGTTTAAAGCACAATGGAAAGACGAGAAATCAAGAGATGAATTTGACAAAAAAATGAATAAATATTTCTCTAAAATTCATTCCGATTATATTTATCGCTCGGTTGTTGGTTTACAGAAATAAAAATAAATTGGGTGTGGTTTTATTTGCCACACCCAAATATTTAGCTTGTTTTATTTACTACAATCAAATATAAATGCTGGAGGAAGATTCAAAAAGGTAAAATTAATATTCACCTTTCTGTAAATAGATTTTAGTTTCGACAAAGCATTTAATGAATATTGAAATTGAATGAACTTCCCTTTTTCCGACAGTACTTCGAATGAATTTTTCAGAATCACATCGACCACTTGATCCGGAATCATAGCAAATGGAAGCGAAGAAATCACGTAATCTGCTTTCTTTTGATGGTTAATATCTAAATAATGTTCTATTTTTTCGGCACTGTCATTAATAACAACTAATCTCTTGTCTTCAATTTTTGTTAACTCTTCGTAAAATGAAGTATTGATTTCGAATGCTAATAATATAGCATTCGAATTCATTTTTTCTAATAATTTATGGGTAAAAATCCCAGTTCCAGCGCCGTATTCAACAATGCAATTTGCAGTATCAAAATGGATAGGTTTCAGCATTTTTTCGGCAAGAAAAGAGGAACTTGGTGACAAAGCACCAATAGTTCCTCCTGATTTGAAAACTTCTGAGATAAACTTTTTTTTGCTCAAAGTATTTTGTGATTATTTGCTTAATTCTACAAAATACTTGTAAAATAACGGAATGGTTTCAATTCCTTTTAGGTAGTTAAAAATTCCGAAATGTTCGTTTGGTGAGTGAATTGCATCGCTATCTAAACCAAATCCCATCAGTATTGTTTTGCTTTTTAGTTCTTTTTCGAACAAGGCTACAATCGGAATACTTCCACCAGAACGAACAGGAATGGCAGGAACTCCAAAAGTTTCGGTGTAAGCCATATTTGCGGCTTTGTAACCAATACTATCGATAGGAGTAACGTAACCTTGACCACCGTGATGCGGTTTTACTTTGACAGTAACACCTGACGGAGCAATGCTTTCGAAATGTTTGGTAAATAATTCTGTAATATGCTCCCAATCCTGATTAGGAACCAATCGCATCGATATTTTTGCAAAAGCTTGGCTTGCAATAACGGTTTTTGCACCTTCGCCTGTGTATCCGCCCCAAATTCCGTTTACGTCTAATGTTGGTCGGATAGAGTTTCTTTCGTTAGTGACATAACCTTTTTCTCCATAAATGTCGTTTAGGTCAAGTGCTTTCTTATAATTATCTAAATTGAATGGTGCTTTTGCCATTTCAGCTCTTTCTTCTAATGATAATTCTTCTACATTATCATAGAAACCAGGAATAGTAATATGGTTATTTTCATCATGAAGCGAAGCAATCATTTTTGCTAAAACATTGATAGGATTAGCCACTGCGCCACCATATAATCCAGAGTGCAAATCTCTGTTTGGACCTGTAACTTCTACTTCAACGTAACTTAATCCGCGCAAACCTGTTGTGATAGATGGTTGTTGGTTAGAAATCATTCCAGTATCTGAAATTAGAATAACATCGCAAGACAATTTTTCTTGGTTGCGCTCTACGAACCAACTTAAACTTTTTGAACCAACTTCTTCTTCACCTTCAATCATAAATTTGACATTGCAAGGCAAATTATTGTTAGCAATCATGTATTCGAAAGCCTTAACGTGCATATACATTTGTCCTTTGTCATCGCAAGATCCACGAGCAAAAATAGCACCTTCAGGATGAATATCGGTTGTTTTAATTACTGGTTCAAAAGGAGGCGATGTCCACAATTCGATAGGATCGGCTGGTTGCACATCATAATGTCCGTAAACTAAAACAGTTGGTAAATTTTCATCGATAATGTGTTCTCCAAAAACGATTGGATAACCTGGTGTTTCGCAAATTTCGACAAACTGGCAACCTGCTTTTTCGAGGCTTATTTTTACAGCTTCAGAAGTTCTAATAACATCTTTAGAATAAGCTGCGTCAGCACTTACAGAAGGGATCTTTAATAATTCGATTAATTCGTCTATGAAACGTTGTTTATTTTCTTGTACGTATTGTTTTATAGTATTCATTCTTTATTAATTGAAATTGGAGATTTAAAATTAAAATTCTAAAAATCAATGATTTAAATATTATGATTTATGTTGGGGATTGATTTTTAATATTATCTATCAAAAATACAATAAAAAAATTCATAATTCATAATCTATAATTCAAAATTATGTTTATATTTGCACTCACAAATTTCGCGGATATGGTGAAATTGGTAGACATGCCAGACTTAGGATCTGGTGCCGCAAGGCGTGTAGGTTCGAGTCCTATTATCCGCACAAAAAAAGCTTCTCAATTTGAGAAGCTTTTTTGTTTTGCAACCCTCGCAAAATTACAAAACCCTGAGAGGGTTAAAGGTCTAAATTTCAATTATCAAATCATTAATTTCATTCGTGTTTTGTTGCTGATTGTGATAGTAAATAAAATTCTCTTGATCACCAAATAATGCAACTACTTCATTTCTTTTTAGCATAGTTGGTTTGTTGGAAACTATTGTTTCATAAGACGACCAAGGATATAAATTCATTTGTTTAACAAAGCCGTGATGAACAGGATTGTTATGGATATAAAAAATGAGTTGTTGAAAATATTTTTCTGAGGTAACTAATTTGCGTTCAAAGTTTTTTTCGAACAAACTTCCCGTTCTATGGTGTCGTTTGTTGATAGCTTGAGTATAGGAATTAAAAAAATGCGAAAATTGTCTCGATGCTTCAATAACCTTAGGTTTTTCGGTAGTGCTGTAAGTTAGTTCACTCTCTATAATTTCGGATTTATCTTTTATTCTTACTAAGATATGAAAATGATTTTTTAGCAAACACCAAGCGTACGTTTCGGCAATAGGCTCGATATATTTCGCGTACAAACGTAGAAAATGGTAATAGTTTTCGGTTTCTAAAAACACATCTATTCCGTTATTTCCTCTATTGTATATGTGGTAATAGCTTCCGTGAGTAAGAGGAACTTTTGCTTCCATTTTGGTTTTTTTTAGTTTTAACTTTTTGAACTTCCTCAACCCTCGCAGGGTTTAAAACCCTGCGAGGGCTAATTTTCCCAACGGGTTCTAATTTTCTACAATTTTTATTTCATCTGGTGTTAACCCATACAACTCATAAACCATCGCATCAATAGCTTTGTCAGTGGTGGTTATTTGGGTTTTTATTGCCTTTAGTTTCGTGGCTTCGGTGGTAAAATACTCTTCCCACTCCGCTTCTTGTTGTAACGATAGTTTTATTTTTTGGTTGCCTAATTTTTTTATAAAATACGCTCAAAAATCCCAACAACCTTCAAACTGCTCAATTCATCTTCTTCCAATTCAATTGCTACATATTCTAAATCATTTGACAATGGTTTTAAAGTAATCGACTGATGACTCCATAAATCATTTTCAACATCTTTTTTACTATGATATTCTTTCACAGTATAGCCAGAACCAAAATCTGCGTCTTGAATCGCTGTACTTTCAACCAATACGATTTTGCCTTCTCTTGAACCTCCAAAATCCTTTTTAAACAAACAATAAGAGCCATTTGGAATGATTTTATTCATAGACTCTCCAATCACTTGACAGACAAAATAACCTTCTTTCGCACTTACACTAAAAGGCAATTCAATCCAATCAAAATCAGAATGAATTTGTAAATTACTAAAATTTCCCGCAGCAGCAGTTATATCTACTAGAGGAACGGAATTAACGTAAGGCTTGACTTCTTCAAAAGGTAAAATTCTAAAAGGTATTTCCTTTTTGTAAGTTTCTATATTTTCTTTTAAATAATCGCGAAGTTCTTTATTACAGGCATAGATAAAGGTTCCTTTAATACCTCTATACATGATAGTTTTATAAATATTGATTATATACGCCTTGAGGTCATCTTTATTAGGAATTCCCTTTTTTCCATTTTGGTCAAAATAAAGTTTAGGATCTATTTCTATTTTTCCAGTCGACTTATTATAATTAATTTCTCTACCAAAAATAACTCCAGTATAATTTAAATCATATCCTTGTGTAGTATGAATACAGCCAATTTCTTTGAAAGCGTTGGGTGAATTAATCCAATCTTTATCCGTTTGATTCCACTGGAATTGCAATCCTTCTATTTCAATATCAATAGCATCTTTATTAATTTTAGATGCCCATGGCCATGAATAACCAGCTACTAACCTACTTAATCCATTTTGCTCTTCTCTTTCTCCTAATTCATTATATAAATCTTGTAGGGAATCAAAGATTAATAATTCATAACCTTTAATTTTAAAAATAGTCGTTGCATTTCTTGTCACATGAAGCAGTTGGTCTACAAAAGAAATATAATTAGTACCACCGAGCACTCGCATTTGGGAAGTCAATTGAAGTTTTAATGTGTTGTAATCTCCCAATAATTCATCAAAATGATTTTCATTAATATCCGATGGTTTAACTGATTGTGCTGAATCATAAAAGAAAATCTGATTTTTACTGTTGGCAAGAATCCAATCCAATTCATTACCAGTATCATCTAAACCTAGTTTTTGATTGTTTTTTCGGAAAGCTCCCATCCAACTGATATTTTTATATTGTCGTAATCTATGGGATTCATCCACAATCAATAAATCATATTTTTGATTTAATTTAAAGGTTTCCGATGGATTAATAATCATAGAAGATTTTAATCCTGGTATTTTTTTAAAAACGGCTTGCAATGACTCTCTTAAAGACGTCATCGCGATAACCAATCCAATTTTAGCATTAGGATATTTGGATTGAAATGTCCTGATATAGTTTATTTCTTTTAATTCATCGTCATTAAATTCTTCTAAAATAGAATCTGAAACATCAGAATACAATAACTTTATTAAATACGTTGCGAGTATTGTTTTGCCAGTACCTGCACTTCCTTTAATAAATATCCGATTGGATTCTTTTGCACACAATCCATCCAGAATATCAAGTACAGAGGCATATTGGTCTTCATTAAGGGATTTATAAGGAGAGTATTTAAAGAGTTCAGAATTTTCAATTTCTGAAAGTGACTTACTGACAATTTTCTTATCAATAAGTTGATTCCATATTTCTTTAAAAAGGTCTTTGTATAAATCTTGTTGATAATAATTATGATTGATTAGCCCATAATTCCCATTTTGAAGCTGATAAGTTCCTTCTGAAGTGATGTATTGTATTAAATTAGATTCAATATCTAAAGTCGCTGATTTGTTGAATTTATCACTCCCGATAATTGATATTTTATTAAAAACACTGGCTTTTTTTGGATTAGCTAAATGATTTTTAATTCTACTGGAAGCATTTGTCGATTCACCTACATAAGCAACTCGTTCAGTATCATTTTGAATAAAATAAACCAAAGGCCATTGGTTTCTTACCCAAGTATTTTGTTCTATTTTATGTAATGAGTCTTTATTAAAGTCATATTGTTCCGAAACTTCTATAGATAATTCGAACGATACACTCATAATTCGTTGTATTTTTTAGCAGTTCCTTTGGCTTTATCAACCGGATATTTGAGTGCGTTATTTTTAATTTTCTCAGAAATAATGTCAAAGACATCTAAATTATGTTTTTCGGCAAGTAAAAAAGAAAAAGAAAGTATATCAGCAAGTTCTTCTTTTAAACGGTCTTTATTAATATTTTCAACCTCTTCTTCTTTTTTCCATAAAAAAAGTTCGTTTAATTCCGCAGCTTCAATAGATATTGCTAATGCTAAGTTTTTAGAATCATGAAACTGTTCCCACTCTCTATCATTTCTAAATTGAATTAGTTCCTCAACTACTTTACTATATTTATCCATACTTAAATAACTTCTATTATATGATTCCCAAACTTACCAATAAAAAAACTCCTACACAATCACTAAATTCAGTTAGATTACTGCACCAATCTACTTCGTGTCTTGCGATGATAAAAACACATTGTTCCACAACAATTATAAAAAGTTGAGGAACAATAGAATGATAGATTGTATAATTATAATAAATTTCAATTCTGAAAAAGTTGTGGCAAAATAAAAACCCAACTGAAAAGTTGGGTTTTTATTTTAATGTATTTTTTTATCTTATTTGAAAGCTGCAATTCCAGTAATATCCATACCTGTAATTAGTAAGTGAATATCGTGAGTTCCTTCATAAGTAATTACAGATTCTAAATTCATCATGTGACGCATGATTGAATATTCTCCAGTAATTCCCATTCCGCCTAACATTTGACGTGCTTCACGAGCAATATGTATTGCCATGTCTACGTTGTTTCTTTTTGCCATCGAGATTTGTGCAGAAGTTGCTCTTCCTTCATTTCTCAAAACTCCAAGTCTCCAAGTTAGTAATTGTGCTTTGGTGATTTCGGTAATCATTTCAGCTAATTTCTTTTGTTGCAATTGTGTTCCAGCAATTGGTTTGTCAAACTGAATACGCTCTTTTGCATAACGCAAAGCCGTATCATAACAATCCATAGCAGCTCCAATTGCTCCCCAAGCGATTCCGTAACGCGCTGAATCAAGACAACCAAGTGGCGCTCCTAATCCAGATTTGTTAGGTAATAAGTTGGTTTTAGGAACTTTTACATTGTCAAAAATTAATTCTCCAGTCGAAGAAGCTCTTAGTGACCATTTGTTATGTGTTTCTGGAGTGGTAAACCCTTCCATTCCTCTTTCTACGATTAATCCGTGAATTCTTCCTGTTTCGTCTTTTGCCCAAACTACTGCAATATCAGCAAATGGTGCATTCGAAATCCACATTTTAGCACCGTTCAATAAATAATGGTCGCCCATGTCTTTAAAGTTGGTAATCATGCTTCCTGGATCAGATCCGTAGTTTGGTTCTGTCAATCCGAAACAACCAATGAATTCTCCGGTAGCTAATTTTGGTAAAAAACGCATTCTTTGTTCTTCGTTTCCGTATTTCCAAATTGGATACATCACTAAAGAAGATTGTACTGATGAAGTAGAACGAACACCTGAATCACCACGCTCAATTTCTTGCATGATTAATCCGTAAGAAATTTGGTCTAATCCAGCACCGCCATATTCTACAGGAATATATGGTCCAAAACCACCAATTTCCGCCAAACCTTTTACAAGTTGTTTTGGAAATTCTGCTTTTTGAGCATATTCTTCAATAATTGGAGATACTTCTTTCTTAACCCATGCACGAGCTGAGTCACGCACTAATTTATGTTCGTCAGACAATAAGTCGTCTAATAAGTAATAATCAGGAGATTGGAATAAATCTGGTTTCATTTTAATGGTTTTTTAAATCGATGCAAATTTACAAAAACAAATATGACAAATCAATGAAGAAATGTTATAAATTTTAATTTGCCAATGGATAGTTTTTGAGGTATTAATTATTCAGAAAAGCTTTAACCAATTCATAAGCATCTACTTTTGCGACATCTAAATCATAATTTTTGATGATTTTGTCAAATTGTGGAGCTGTTGCTAGTTCGACCGATGCTTTTGCAATACGCATATTTATTTTTTCTTCGCTTTCGGTAGAGCGTTTTTTGAGACGAATTTTCAACTCATCAATACTTGGTGGTTTCACAAAAACGGCTAATGTTTCTTCTTGAAATTTTGATTTTATTCGCAATCCGCCAGAAACATCAATATCAAAAATCACATTTTTTCCTTTTGCCCAAATTCGTTCGACTTCGCTTTTTAGTGTTCCGTAAAAATTATCACGGTATACTTCTTCCCATTCTACAAATTCCTCGGCTTTGATGTGTTTTTTGAAATCTTCGAGCGAAATAAAATAATAATCTTTTCCGTTTACTTCTTCGCCTCTGGCTTCACGAGTCGTACAAGAAACAGAAAATTCTAAGTTTAAATCTTCTTGTTTTAATAAATGCCTAACTATGGTTGTTTTTCCAGAGCCTGACGGGGCTGAGAATACGAGTAATTTGCCTTTGTTCATTGTATGTTTTTTATTTACGGTCTATTGAAAATAAAGTGTTTTAGCTTGATTAATATTTATTATTTTATCAAAAGGAATTTCTAAAAAATAAGCCAATTGCCATTTTTGCGTTTTTTGAGCCTGTTTGTTTTCTGTTTTATCCCAAGGAGGATAAACTCGAATGGCTCTCTTTCCTTCTTTTTTGTCTGAGACAATTCCTTTTTCTATTAAAACTGATTTTGGAAACACGAATTGACCAAATCGTTTTTCTGTTTTTACATTTATTACAAATAAATCAATAGTATCAGTAATTTCGAAAGGTTCAATAGGATCTTTATCTTTTTTTCGTTTCCATAAAGTTACAAATTGACCAACTTTAGTTGGCGTAATTTTTGCTTGACGAAACAAAACTTTTAGATTATTAATCTCAAATCGATGTGCAGAGTATTCTGAACTTTCTTTTTCGATTTCAATATTTGATAATTCAAAACTGCATTGATCGTAAAGTGAGTTTTTGGTATCAATTAAAATTGAATTCATATAAATCTATTTATCTAAAGAACGTTTAAAACCTGTTCTTTAATTTTTTCCAACTCATCTTTCATCATTACCACCAATTTTTGCATTCCAGCATGGTTAGATTTTGAACCTAATGTATTTATTTCTCTTCCCATTTCTTGGGTAATGAATCCTAATTTTCTTCCGTTAGCTTCGCTCCCAGCAATAGTTTCCAAAAAGTAATCTAAATGGTTGTTTAGACGAACTCTTTCTTCGGTTACATCTAGCTTTTCTAAATAATAAATGAGTTCTTGCTCGAATCTGTTTTCATCAACATTTACTTTTAGTTCGGTAATTGCTGTTTGTAATTTGTCTTTTATGTTTTGAATTCTTTCTGGATCTAATGCAATAGCATCGCTTAAATACTGGCGAATATTAGCTATTCGTAACGAGAATTCTTTTTCTAAAGATAATCCTTCCGCTTGACGAAAATTTAATATGTTATTTAATGCTTCAACGATTACTTTCTGAATTTCTTTCCACTCGTTTTCGTCTATTTCGTCACGTTCTGTTTTTAATGCATCAGGCATTCTGACTGCCATTTTCATTAGTTCAGTTTCATCAGCATCAGCTAAAATAGCACGCATTTGACTAATATATGCTTTTACGATTGGAGCATTTACTTTGGTCGATGTTTCTTCGCCAGTCACTTCGATAAATAACGAAAAATCGATTTTTCCTCGTTCTAATTGTTGTGCGATTTGGTTGCGTAAACCCAATTCCATCTCACGGTACACTGATGGCATTCTTGTATTTAAATCTAAACCTTTACTGTTTAAAGATTTTACTTCGACTGTTATTTTTTTTGTTGGTAATTGCAAAGAAGCTTTCCCAAAACCGGTCATGGATTGTATCATATATAAAATTGTAATAGCTACAAATGTATTGAAAATTTAGGATTTTAGGATTTAGGATTTAGGATTTCTTCTGAGTTACGAGATAAACGCCCGAAAAAATCAATATTGCAGAACCTATTTTTATTGCATTCAATTCGTCTTTTCCTAAACCAATGGCAAAAATTGTTGCGAATAAAGGTTGTAAATAAATGAAAACGGCAACTGTTGTAGGTTTGAGTTCTTTCATAGAAAGTAAATTCAATAAATAAGTCAAGAAAGTTGAAAATATCACGACAAAACCTATTTTCCAAAAAATGTCAATAGGAACATTCGACCAATTTACAGCTTGGAATTCATTGAATCCGAAAGGTAAAACCATTAAATAACCAAACAGATAAATCCATTTTACAAACGAGAAAGCGCTGTATTTATCCATTAATTTTTTAACGATAATCAGATAAAATCCGTAAGAAACAGCGTTGATAAAAACCAATAAATTTCCCAAACCTGCTTTTGGGGCATTATTCATCGATTTTCCGTACAAAATGAGAAATAATGTTCCTGCTAATCCTAAGATAATACCTAGAATTTTTCTGGTTTTCATTCTTTCTTTTATCAAAACAGCAGACAAAACTAACACAATCATGGGCGTTGTAACCATGATTACGGCTCCCATAATGGGCGATGTGTAACTTAATCCTTTAAAAAAAGTAAGCATGTTGAGTGCCACGCCAAAAAATGCAGCGGCTATAATTCTAGGGAAATCCCCTTTTTCGATTTTTTCTGTTTTAATAAACAAAGAAATTATCCAAAAAAGTAAGGTTGTACCGCCAACTCGAAGTAAAATAAAGCCAAAAGCATCTATGTATTTTGGCATAACATCTTTAGCAATCGTAAAGGTTACACCGTATATTATAGAGACAATTGTTGCGCCAATAAGCGCGAGATTTCTTTTAGACACTTGTCATGGCTTTCGTTAACTTCAGAATGTTGGGTTGTGTGTTTCCAATGTAAATTTCATTATTAAGAATAACGACTGGGCGACTCAAAAAGGTGTAATGTTCCAAAAGATATTTTTTATAATCAGCTTCGGTTAGATTTTTGTTTTTCAAATCCATCGATTTGTATAATTGGGCTTTCTTACTGAAAAGTGCTTCATAACTTCCCGAAAGTTGGTACATTTCTTCTAAATCTGCTTCCGAAATTGGATTCTGACGAATATCTATGTAAGTTAATTTATTCGCATTAGGTAAAGTTTTTATAATTTTTCGGCACGTGTCGCAAGAAGCGAGATAATATATTTTGTCCATTATTTGGGTTTTTATCAATTTCATTTGCAAAAATACGGTTTTAGTCAAAATAGATTCAATTTAAATGCAATCGAAGTACAGATATTAATTTTTCTCAGTATTTTTGAATAAACTTTACAAGCAATGAGTGTTTTTACAAAAGAAATTTCCATTCGGTGGTCGGATTTAGACCCGAATTTTCATATGCGTCATAGTGTGTTTTACGATTTTGGTGCCCAGCATCGTATTGAGATTCTGGAACAACAGGGTTTAACGATGAAAATCATGCAACAACAACATTTTGGTCCAATAATCTTTCGAGAAGAATGTGTTTTTCGAAAAGAAATTCGTTTGGGCGATACGATTTTAATCAGTACCAAAGTCGGAAAACTGAAAGAGGATGCTTCCCGATGGACCATCATTCACGAGTTAAGGAATGGTGAAGGAGCAATTTGCGCAATTTTAACTATTGATGGAGCTTGGATGGACACGAAATTGAGAAAATTGGCGCAGCCGACACCGGAAATTGTTCAGCAGGTCATGAATTCATTTCCAAAAACCGAAGATTTTATAATTTTATAAATAAAACCCATGCAATCAACTTTTGAAATTAACAAAACCAGTAGAAACCTATTATTACAGTTTCTAGAAAACCATTCTTTAGCACAATTAAATAAAATCCCAGAAGGATTTGCCAACAATATTATTTGGAATATTGGTCATATCGTAACCGTACAGCAAATGTTGGTTTACAAATTGTCTGGATTAGGTATGATGATTTCGGACGAAATGGTCGATACTTACAAAAAAGGAACAAAACCAGAAAGAGAAATTAAGCAAGAAGAAGTAGATGAAATAAAAAAACTGTTATTTTCAACTTTAGAACAAACAAAAGAAGATTTTGCAAACGACATTTTCGATGAATATATGGAATTCACAACAGGCGTAGGTTTTACCATCAAAAACGCAAAATCCGCAGTAGAATTTAATAATTACCACGAAGCATTGCATACAGGAATCATGATGCAGATTAAGAAATTTATTTAGGAGCTATTCCTGCTATCCGTTGCAATCTTTTATTTTTTAAAGAAAAAAACAAAAGGATTTCCACTGCTATCAGGGCTAAAAAATCGTTAAACTTCATAATTTTCCTAAGAATAAAAAGTAAATTTGCCATTCAAAAATTAATAAGATGAAATTCAATACAAAAGTTATACACGGTGGTCAGCACCACGATCCGAGCACAGGAGCAGTAATGCCACCAGTTTATCAAACATCAACCTTTGTGCAAACCAGTCCGGGACAACCATTAAATCCAGATTACGAATATTCTCGTGCCGCAAATCCAACAAGATCTGCGCTAGAAAACGCTTTAGCAAGTATCGAAAACGGAACACGTGGTTTGGCTTTTTCGTCAGGATTAGCCGCTACCGATTGTGTTTTACGTTCGTTTAAAGCGGGTGACGAAATCATCGCAATGGACGATCTTTATGGCGGAACGTACAGAATGTTTACACGTATTTATGCAAATTCAGGAATCAAATTTCATTTTGTAGATATGAATGATTTGGCAAAATTCGAATCATTAATCAACGAAAACACAAAATTAGTTTGGGTAGAAACACCAACTAATCCACTGATGAAAATTGCTGATATTGCCGAAATAGCAAAAATCACAAAAAAACATAAAATTCTTTTTGCAGTCGATAATACTTTTGCAACACCATATTTGCAAAAACCGTTAGATTTAGGAGCGGATATCGTAATGCATTCGGCAACAAAATATTTAGGAGGACATTCAGATGTTATTGCGGGAGCATTAATCGTCAAGGATGAAGAATTAGGAAGTCAATTGCATTTTCAGCAATTTGCAACAGGCGCAACACTTGGGCCAATGGACAGTTTCTTGGTTCTTAGAGGAATAAAAACATTACATCTTCGTGTGCAACGTCATTGCGAAAATGGAACAAAAATTGCAGAATTTTTGTTGAATCATCCAAAAATTGAAAAAGTATATTATCCAGGTTTGCCTTCGCATCCGTACCACGAGGTTGCTAAAAAGCAAATGATTGGTGGTTTTGGTGGTATGGTAACTTTTACTTTCAAATCAGGTAAAAAAGAAGATGCGATTTCGTTTTTAGAAAAAGTAAAAGTCTTTACATTGGCCGAATCTCTTGGTGGTGTTGAATCATTGGCTAATCATCCAGCATTGATGACACACGCTTCAATCCCAGAAGATAAGAGAAAAGAAATAGGAATTACGGACGATTTAGTAAGACTAAGCGTAGGAGTAGAAGATGCGGAAGATTTAATTGAAGATTTAAAACAAGCATTGTTGTAAATATTCTATTTGTAAATTAAAAATGCCGAGATTGAAAAATCTCGGCATTTTTGAATAAATAACCTTTTCAATTAGAAAAGATAGATTTGGTATTTTATTTAGTTTCTTTGAACTAAGGATTCTTTAGCCCATTTTTTTACTTCGGCAACACGGTTGTCAGAGTAATCAACTTCGCTTAATGTGTTTTGATTCCAAAAAAACCATTTGCCAGTTTTTACACCATTGTTATATTCACCTTGTGCTAATTTCTCGCCAACTTCTGAAAATGAAATCCATTTTCCTTGAACTTTACCATCTTTGTAAAATCCTACTTGCTTTATCTGACCATTCTCATAGAAAGAAGTAGCTTTTATCAAGTTCCCTTCAATTTCATATTTTGGTTCAATTTCTTGAGCAAAAATTACTCCTGATAAAATCAACGCACTCATTATCATATACTTTTTCATAGCTTATGTCTTTAAGGTTAAACAAATTACATTACGAATGTATTGAATAAGTTTACAATAAAAAAACATTTGCTTAACAATTTAGTAACATTGATAAAAACTTAACATTGGAAATGCTTTTTTAAGACGAATTTGCTAAATAAAAGCTTTAGTATTTAAGTTTATTGCAAAAAAAACCTGCTCAATTTGAGCAGGTTTAGGAATATTTATTTTGTGTTTTCTTATTGAATCAAGTTTACACCACTTACAACAGTCCAAGCCCCAGTTGCAATTGAGGCGCCACCTACTGTAGTACTAATTGTGTAGTTTGCTGGAGCAAATGATGGACTAACTGTACCAGCTCCAGCATATTGAGAAGTACCATCGTTAATTTTTACATTAAGTAATTTAATCTTGCTGCTATTTACTTGATCAGTATTTGTAGTTGCATCTTGAATACGTACAGCTGTAGCTCCTGCTGTTGTATATCCTGAGATTACTATATTAGTAAATTCTCCGTTTCCTTGTTTTTTAAATTGTATGGCATCATATTCGGCTGCTGATGTACCACCTTCAGTAACTGTTCCTGCCGCTCTTTTTAGTGTAATGTTTGACACTACTGGATAGAATGCATTGTTAACTGATTTTGCTTCGATTTCCATACCAAAATTTCCTGTTCCTACTTGGTAAGCGTACCAGTTTGTACTGTTTTGACCTTTCCAGCCATCTTGCCAGTCAAAAGAGTCATCAGAATTTCCGTAAGAAATAGAGTTTTTCAAACTTACTGTTCCTCCGTAAAATTCGTAACCATCATCAGCTCCTTTATAAGAAACTAGATTTTCTAATACAGTACCAGAACCTACAGAGTAAAATGAGAAACCATTCATTTCGCTTGTTCCATCAGTAATTTTTTTACCAGCATACTCAACTCGAACATATTTTAAAGAACCACCATTATGTGTGTCATTTGTACCGCCATAAGGCAAAGCTAATCCGTCTTCGGAAGTTGCAGTTGTAACACCAGCTGCTCCTACAATTGGGGCGTCTCCATACATGATAATTCCTCCCCAAGATCCAGGTGTGCTTGAAACTTCGGTACATATAATCGGCTCGGCAGCAGTACCATTCATAATTAATTTACCTCCATTTAATACAACGAGTGCATCAACACCGCTTGTAACATCGGCAGTAATGGTAGATCCAGCATCGAAAGTTAGTGTTACTCCATTTTGAATTTTTACAATACCTTTTAGAGTATAACTTCCTTTTATAAATGTTTTGCTTGTAGTTTGGTCTCCTGTAATTTCTCCGCTACCTGCTGGAGTTATTGGAGTAACAGTTTCATCATCACTTGATGTGCAACCTGTAAAGATTAAGCTTAAAAAAGCTAAACTAAATACTAATTTTTTCATTGTTGTGTTGTTTTAATTTATCTGGTACAAATTTATGTTCAAGCTTTTTAATTTGTGTTATGGTAGTATTATAGTATGGTTATTATATAAAAAAGCAATTGTAAATAGAATGTTAATTGAAATAGTAAAAGCGGCCGAAACGACCGCTTTTACTATATATTCAAGGTGTGTTATTTTAAAAAGTGTATCCGATGTTTAAAGAAAATCCAGTTCCTTTTTTATATTGTTTTAGTACTAAGTCCGATTCGGTAATGTTCACTTTACTTTCGTTTCCTAATTCTCTTTTGAAATATGGATTTAAAATATTATCTACTGATAATTTTGCTTCAATATTTTTAGATAATTTACTTGACCACACAAAGTCTAATTTGCTAAATGGTTTTTCGTAAATATGGTCTAATCCTGCTGTACCAACCGCGTATATTCTTTTTCCTGATATTCCATATACTACAGAAATTGTATTTTTCATATCTTCATTAAACTGGAAATCATATTTCAAATCAGAATTAATTAACCAATTAGAAGCACCTTGTAAATCTCTTTTAGAATTATTCTCTAAAGGGTTTTTAATCAAATCGACAGCTACATTTGTTTTCATTAATGAAGTATTGAAACCCCAAGAAAAATCATTTAATAAAGAACTTATTTTGTTTAGTTGTAATAAGATTTCTAATTCTGCTCCAAAAAGTGTGGCTTGTTTAGAGTTTTGATAAGTAGTTATTTGTCCGCCACTACTTGCTGTTGGAATAAATACTCTTTCTATTGGATTTGTAATTTGTTTTCCAAAAACACCTAAAGCTATCATTTCTTTTGAATTAGGAAATAATTCATATTTTAAATCAAAATTTAAGTTGTCACTGTTTTCAAGATTTGGATTTCCTAATTCGACAGTTCCGTCGGGATTCACGTACTGTATAGGCAAAACTTCGATTGATGTTGGTTTTGTAATTGTTTTTGACGATGCAAAACGAATGTTTTTTTTCTCGTTAAGTAGGTATTTAATATTTAACGATGGTAATATGTCTAACTTTTCTTTGGTTAATTTTCGGTATTTGTCAGTAAAAGAATCTCCAATATCTCGATACTTAATTTCGCGAATTGAACTTTCAACTCTTGCTCCTCCGTTTATTTCCCATTTATCGGTAAAATTGAAAAAAACATTTGCATAACCAGCATTTACAGTTTGGTGAAGTTTCGATTTGTAATCTCCTGTAGATTCTTCGGTAAATTTTAATAAACCAGAATTTACATCGGTTGCAATGTTGCTGTTAATTTCACTAATATTTACAACATAAGAAGTTGCTATAATTGGTTTTCCAAAAACAAATCGGTATGATGAAATCTCCTCATTATTAAAGCCATTGTATCCTATCGAAATTTTCTTCAACTTTTCGTTTTCTTTTAGTTTTAGATTATATTCTAACATACTTGAAAAATACCTGTCGCCTGATACGTCAAGAAATTGACGAATTAAATTGTTTCCACCATAAGTAGTTTTTATATCGGTCTCATTTATTTTTTCGCCAGTTATAAACTTACGGTCAGGTTGTCCGAAAGCAGTTTTTACATAAGAAAAACCTCCTTTTGCGCTATGTTTTCCGTCTTCGGTAATGTCGTAATTAACTAAAACTTGATTGTTCCAATATTTAGATTCTTCAAATTGGTTTCCTCTTATTAGTATGTTTGGGTTTGTAGACAAACTATTAGTATAACCCAACTGGTCCTCTATCATGCTTGATGTTGAACGTAGTAAAAATGAGTTTAATGCAATGCCAAACCTTTTCGATTTGTATCGCAACCCAACCAATCCTGAAAAACTTGTCGCGTAGTTGTAGTTTGTAAATCTAAGATTGTTATCATAATTACCTTGTCCTTGGTTGAAGGTTCTTGCAATTCCATCTCTAATTTGGTATTTGTTATCTCCATTGAAAGAGAATATATAATTTAAACTTCTTTCGTTATTTAAGCTAAATTTTTCTGCGTGCAAAAAGCTCAAACTATTATTTATAGGGCTTGTTGTCTTAGTGGTGTTCCAAGAATTTTGTTTTGCAGATTCCTCATATTGTGTGGTAGACATTTTTACGCCAGATGGGACATTTCCAAAAGCAGAAGATAATTTCCTGTCTTTTCCTAAAAAACCTAAAAAACCTTGCGTTGTATTTGCGTCTTCAGAGATAAGGAAATCTTCATTATTATTTCCTGTTGTGTAGCCAAAACCAGTCGTTAATTTTGTAATACTAGTTCTTGGTTGTGCGGTTTCAATATTTATGGTTGCTCCAGCAAAATCGCCCGAAATGTTAGGATTGAAAGTTTTATAAACATTTAAAACCCCAACAATATCTGTTGGAAACAAATCTAATGGAATTATTTTTTTGAAAGGACTGTTAGAAGGTGCTTGTAAATCATTAATTAACAAATTGTTATATCTCTCTTCCAATCCGCGAACAAAAAGGCCACGAGATTCAACCTTGCTAATACCTGTAATTTTTGTTAAGCCAGCTTCAACAGTACTAATCCCTTTTCGTGACATTTCTTGCGCACCAATACTTTGCTTTATTTCTACAGCCTTTTTTTGATCAAGTAATAATGCCGTTTCTTTTTCGCGACTTGTTGTTGCTTTTATAACTACATCGTCCATTGTTACGCTACTAGAACCAATGCTTTGGCTAATTGTTTTTTTCTCGTTATCGGAAACACTAAATAACACCGATTTAGATTCGTAACCAACAAAACTAAAAACGATTTCGTAATTTCCATTAGGAACATCAATAGAATATGCTCCGTTTATATCAGTAGTTGTATATAATGATGTTCCTTTTATATTAACATTTGCAAAAGGAAGCGGCTCGTCTTTCAGATCTTTGTCTAAAACAAAACCTGATATAGTAGCGTTTTGGGCAAAGATACTTGTAGTAATTAATAGGAGTAAAAAAGTAATAGAAAATTTCATCGTATTTGTATATTTATTTTTTGCAAAGGAAACGCTATTGAGTAAAGTCTGTGTTACAGGATTATTACGATTTTGTTTTATATTTGTTAACTTAATGTTACTATATTAAATTTGTGTAACCTTGATTTTTTTAGTTTAAAATAGATTTACATTTGCATCATAAAAAAGCTAATTTTCAATATGAAAAAGAAAGAAATAAGAATTTTACTTGTCGATGACGAACCAGATGTATTAGAAATAGTAGGTTATAATTTGTCGCAAGAAGGATATCAAATTTTTACTGCCGAAAACGGAAAAGAAGCAGTTCAGAGCGCAAAAAAATACAATCCACATCTTATTATTATGGATGTTATGATGCCAGAAATGGACGGTATGGAAGCTTGCGAAATTATTAGAAAAGTGCCAGAATTAAACAATGTTATCATTACTTTTCTTACTGCTAGAAACGAAGATTATTCGCAAGTAGCAGGTTTTGATGCTGGTGCCGATGACTATATTGCCAAACCCATAAAGCCAAAATTATTGGTTAGTAAAGTAAAAGCTTTATTACGAAGATTAAAAGACGACGAAAACCCGAAAAGTGAAACGCTAAATGTAGGGGAAATAGAAATAAATCGAGAAGAATACAAAATAATAAAAGACGGTATTGAAATTATTTTACCTCGAAAAGAATTTGAACTATTTTATTTGTTAGCCTCAAAACCTGGAAAAGTTTTCAAAAGAGAAGAAATACTCGATAAAGTTTGGGGAACCGAAGTCGTAGTGGGCGGAAGAACCATCGATGTTCACATCAGAAAATTACGAGAAAAAATTGGCGACGAATATTTTAAAACCACAAAAGGGATAGGCTATAAATTTGAGATATAATGAATTTTAATTTCAAAAAAACATACAAATTTGCTGTAATATCAGCATTATATATAACCCTTTTTGCAACAGGATTTGTTTGTTTGTTAGGCTATTTTTTCGTAAAATTTGAAACTAATAATTTAATTTTAGTAACTTCAGTTTTTAGTATTTCAATTTATGTTTTCTCTCTTTTTGCGATGCAATATCGTACAGAAAAATTTATATACCAAAGGGTTAAAAAATTATACGAAGAGATTTCTTTTTTAGATACAAATTCGATCTTAAATCAGCCTATAAATAGCGATTTGTCTCAAATTACGACTCAAGTACAACAATTTGCAACCGAAAAGAAACGAGAAATAGAAACACTTAATGATCGTGAAGAGTTTAGACGAGAGTTTCTAGGAAATGTTTCGCACGAACTAAAAACACCATTATTTACTGTGCAAGGTTATATTTCGACCTTGTTAGACGGCGCGATGAAAGATAAAGTTATCCGTAAAAAATACTTAGAACGTGCCGAAAAAGGAGTAGAGCGACTCATTTATATTGTAGAAGATTTAGATACAATTGCAAAATTAGAAATATCCGAAGGCAGAATCGAAATGACTAATTTTGATATCATAAGTCTAATTCAGGGTGTATTCGATTTGCTCGAAATGAAAGCAAATAAAAAAGAAATTATGCTTTCTTTTGATGCTAAATACCATAAACCCATTATGGTTTTAGGGAATTATGAAAAAATACAACAAGTAGTTACAAACCTCGTTGAGAATTCTATAAAATACGGAAAAATTGGCGGCTCGACGGAAATAGGAGTTGAAGAGGTTATTAATAACAAAATTTTAATAAACATAAAAGACAACGGAGAAGGAATCGAAAAACAAAATATTTCACGTCTTTTCGAACGTTTTTATCGTGTAGACAAAAGTGGTGCTCGTTCCGAAGGTGGCTCTGGGCTTGGCCTGGCTATCGTAAAACATATTATCGAAGCACACAACGAAAGAATATTTGTAGAAAGTAAATTTCGTGTAGGGTCTGAATTTTCATTTACACTTCAAAAAGCAATTAACTAAAAATAAACCCTTTGTTTACAAGGGCTAAACCTTCATAACATTAAATTTATATACACTTAATATTTAAGTAACAATATCTTAACATTAGCAATTCATCTTTGCAGCACAAAACAGCACAACTACAAAGATGAAAATTAGAATAACCTTATTCGCATTATTAGTTACCATTGGTGTCAATGCACAGGAAGTTAAGCAAAGCGAAATTACTAAAGCAGTACTACATGCCTTAGATTCAATTAATAAAGTTAAGATTGATCAAGAAAAAAGTATAGTAAAAAAAGAACATTGGTACGAGAGTATATCTGTGAGAGGATATGCACAAGTACGTTACAACGGTCTTTTGTCTACAAATGATAAAGTGTCTTGTGATCAGTGTGATAAATCTTGGGGAACAACCTCGACAGCACCAGATGCAAAAGCTAATGATGGATTTTTTATAAGACGTGCTCGTATTGTTTTTTCAGGACAAGTGCACCCGAACGTGTATTTTTATATCCAACCAGATTTTGCTAGTTCACCATCTACTGGAGTAAATAATTTTGCACAACTTAGAGATGCCTATGTAGATGTATCATTCGATAAAAAGAAAGAATATAGAATTAGAATTGGTCAAAGTAAAGTGCCTTTTGGTTTCGAAAATTTGCAATCTAGCCAAAACCGTTTGACTTTAGATAGAAATGACGGATTGAATAGCGCCGTTGCAAACGAACGTGATTTAGGAGCGTTTTTCTATTGGGCACCTAGTAAAATAAGAGAGCGTTTTGCTATGTTAGTAAAAGATGGTTACAAGGGGTCTGGCGATTATGGTGTTTTTGCCTTTGGAGCCTATAATGGACAAACGGCTAATAAAACAGAAGCCAATAGAAACTTGCATGTTGTAACTAGGGTTTCATATCCTTTTGCTATTGGAAATCAAATTATCGAACCAGGAATTCAAGCATACACTGGGAGATGGGCTTTTGGGAGTGAATTATCAGCAGGAGTAAAGACGGAAAACAAAGAGAATACTCTAGACCAAAGAATAGCAGCTTCGTTAGTAGTTTATCCAAAACCCTTCGGAATTCAAGCAGAATATAATATAGGAAGAGGCCCAAGATATGATAAATTAACGAACACGGTTGAAGAATCTCATTTAGAGGGTGGTTACGTTACCTTAAACTACAAATGGGATTTACCAAGAAAACAATTTTTATATCCTTTTGCAAAGTTTCAATATTATAATGGAGGGAAGAAATTTGAAAAAGATGCCAGAAGTTATGTAGTAAGAGATTATGAACTTGGATTAGAATGGCAACCATTCAAAGCATTTGAACTAGTAGCAGAATGGGTTATTTCTGATAGAGCTTTTGAAGATAGCGCTTTGAAAAACAACAGACAACAAGGAAATTTATTAAGATTACAAGCACAATTTAATTTTTAATAGTATACAAATAATTTAATTCTTTAAAAAAATGAAAACAAACAAATTAAAAATAATAGTCCTATTAGCGGTAATCATGACTATAGGGTTTTCTTTTAAAACAGTAAATAAAATAACTGTTAAAGGTTCTGATACCATGGTAATTTTATCTCAAAAATGGGCTGAAATTTATATGAAGAAAAATCCAGCAACCGTGATTCAAGTTACAGGTGGAGGATCTGGTGTAGGAATCGCGGCATTAATAAATGGGTCGACTGAAATAGCCAACTCTAGCCGTCCAATAAAACCGGCTGAAATGGAAAAAATTAAAGCAAAATACAATAAAAATGTTGTAGAAATCGCTTGCGCTAAAGATGGCTTATCTATCTTTTTAAACAAATCAAATCCTGTTTCAGAATTAACCATTGCACAACTAGGAAATATTTTTTCGGGTAAAATTACCAATTGGAAACAAGTGGGCGGACCTGATGTAAAAATCCAATTATACGGAAGAGAAAGTAGTTCTGGAACTTTCGAATTTTTTAAAGAACATGTTGTAAAAACTGATTTTGCAATCGCTTGTCAAACTTTACCTGGAACGGCTGCAATTATCAATGCAGTAAAAAAAGACAAATTCGGAATAGGTTATGGTGGTGCAGCTTATGCAGAAGGTGTAAAAGACTGTAAAGTAAAAAAAGATGCTAAAAGCAAAGGAGTTTTACCTACTGCGGCAACTATAAAAAACAAAACCTATCCAATTGCAAGATATTTGTATATGTACTTGAAAGAAAAACCAAAGGGTGATACTAAAAAGTTTATCGATTGGATATTAAGTGCCGAAGGACAAAAAGTGATTGTAGAAGTTGGATATTATCCAATAAAATAATAAAATTACGTAACTTCCGTCAATAATTTTGGCGGGAGTTTTATTTTTAAATCATTAAGATGAGTTCTCAAAACCCTACAACTTTCAGTTTTACTAAAGAAAGCCTGAAAAAGCAATTTCGTTGGTCTGAATTTCTAGCAGAAAAAATTATTTCTGGCGTTGCTTTCTTGTCAATAGCTATTATTTTCTTGATTTTCATTTTTGTATTTAAGGAATCATTGCCTTTGTTTAGCAGTTCAAAAACAGTCGAAAAAACAGAAATTCAAGTCACTTCAACTACCCAGCCAGAAACATATGGAGCGCCAACGGAAGATTTAGAACCAGAAACTTACGGGACACCAACCGAAGATTTAACCGCAATTGATGTCGTTGAAACTAATGAGCTAGAACCAGAAACCTACGGAGAAGCCGTTGAAGAGCTAACTGTTGGAACTGAAGAAGAAACGCCTAAAATAACCGAGACAAACAAAGAAGGAAAAAACAATACTTGGAGTACTTTCTTAAGTTGCGAATGGTTTCCTGTTTCGGAAAACCCACGATTTGGGTTAATTGCTTTACTTATAGGAACACTAAAGGTTACCATAATTGCCATGTTATTTGCTGGGCCATTAGGTGTTTTAGCAGCGCTTTACACTTCTACTTTTGCGTCAAAAAGAGCTAAAGAAATTATAAAACCCGTTATCGAACTACTGGCAGCATTCCCATCAGTAGTGATTGGTTTTTTTGCTTTAATGATTATGGCAACATTTTTCCAAAATCTTTTTGGTTATGAAACAAGATTAAATGCATTTGTAGGAGGAGTCGCAATGGCACTTGCCGCTATTCCAATTATTTATACAATCTCTGAAGATGCCCTTTCGGCAGTTCCTAAAACTTATACCGAGGCCAGTCTAGCACTAGGAGCAAGCAAATGGCAAACCGCTTTTTTTGTCACTTTACCAGCAGCTATTCCGGGTATTTTTGCTGCCATTTTGTTAGGAATTGGACGTGTTTTTGGTGAAACCATGATTGTGTTGATGGCAACAGGAAATGCAGCACTAAATTCCGCAAATCCTTTTGAAAGTGTGCGAACATTTGCAGCAACAATTGGATCGGAAATGGCGGAAACTGTTTTTGGGGAAACCCATTATAGTGTGTTGTTTTTCATAGGTTCATTGCTTTTTGTTTTCTCTTTTGGATTAAATGCATTGGCGGAGTTTTATGTAAAAGGAAAATTAATTAAAAAAATTCAAGGTAAATAAATCATGAATACAACTACAACCGAAGAAAAAAGCTTGTTTTTTGCAGGCAATACTAAATCCTCCGATTTAAAAGGAAGATTGATAGTTGGTTCGACACTAGCTGCCGTGATTCTTATCATTGCCGTTTTGTTTCTCATCATTGGGATTATTGTTTACAATGGTTGGGATATGTTTTCTTGGGAATTCATTAGCTCTTTTCCAACCGATGGTATGACAAAAGGCGGAATTCTTCCAGCCATTATAGGAACATTTATATTGGTAATCGTGATGTCGCTTGCCGCAGTTCCTTTTGGAACCATAACAGCACTTTATTTGACAGAATACGCAGCAGAAAATTCGAAATTTGCAGCCGCTGTGAGGTTTTCTGTAAGAACATTGGCAGTTGTACCTTCCATTATATTCGGATTATTCGGATTGGGTTTCTTTATTCAATTTATAGGAACAGGAATAGATAAAACTTTTAATGCAGGCCAATTACATTGGGGACAACCTAATATTTTATGGGCGAGTTTAACCATGGCATTATTAACCTTACCAGTTATTATCGTTTCGGTCGAAGAAGCTTTAAAAACAGTTCCTAGAGAATTACGTGAAGCGAGTTTGGCTTTGGGAGCAACAAAATGGCAAACCATAAGAAAAGTAGTTTTGCCAGAATCTGTTGCAGGAATTATGACAGGAACCATTCTTGCAGTGAGTAGAGGAGCTGGAGAGGTAGCGCCTATTTTGTTTACAGGAGCAGCGTATTATTTAGCTACTTTACCAAAATCGGTGAGTGATCAGTTTATGAATTTGGGTTACCATATTTATATCATGTCGACACAATCGTCCGATGTCGAAAAAACAATGCCTATTCAATTTGCAACCACATTGGTTTTATTAATGCTTACCATATCGTTAAATATTGTAGCAGTAATAATCCGTTCAAGAATTAGAAGAAAGAAAGTTTCGTAATAGTTAAAAAAATAAAATATCTATATGAAAGATATCAAAATAGAAGTAAATAAATTATCCTTATATTACGGTGAGAAATTAGCATTAAACGAAATTTCAATGCAAATTCCGCGCAATAAAGTTACCGCATTAATCGGACCTTCAGGCTGCGGAAAATCTACATTTTTGCGAAGTATCAACCGAATGAACGATTTGATTCCAGATGTAAAAATCACAGGAGAAATGCTTGTGGAAGGCGTAAACATTTATGATAAAAATGTTGATGTTGTAAACATTAGGAAAAAAATCGGAATGGTTTTTCAAAAATCAAATCCGTTTCCAAAGTCTATTTATGAGAATATCGCTTACGGACCAAAAATAAATGGAATAAAAGACAAAAAGCAACTAGACGAAATTGTAGAAACATCATTACGTCAAGCTGCAATTTGGGATGAGGTAAAAGACAGATTAGGAGATTCAGCAATGGGGCTTTCTGGCGGACAACAACAACGTTTGTGTATTGCAAGAACATTGGCGGTAAGCCCAGATATTGTTCTTATGGACGAACCGGCGAGTGCACTTGATCCTATTTCTACTTCAAAAATAGAAGAATTAGTACATCAATTAAAAGAGCAATACACGATAATTATTGTGACGCATAATATGCAACAAGCGGCAAGAACAAGCGATTATACAGCGTTCTTTTATTTGGGAGAATTAATAGAGATGGACAAAACAAAATCTATTTTTACAAAACCATCAAAAAAGCAAACGGAAGATTATATAACAGGAAGATTTGGATAAGATTATGAATAAATCTACAATCTACAATCTGCAATCTAAAATTTTAAATTATGGCATCATTACTTGAAATAGAATTAACAAAATTAAAAAATGCAATCATAAAAATTGGTATTTTATCAGAAAGTCAAATTGCTGAAGCGATGAAAACCTTGCTTTCTGATCCAAATACAAAGGGTAAAAAGCTTAAAAAAAACGAAAATAAAATTGACAAACTTGATGTAAAAATCGACGAAATTTGTCAAAATATTTTTGCCTTACAACAACCTGTAGCTTCAGATTTGCGATTTATTATGTCGGCAATGCAAATTTCTAGCGAGATAGAACGCATAGGAGATTTAGCTATTAGTGTGATAAAAAGCTCTAAAAGTGTTAAAGAAAAATACGATTTGGTTGTAAAATTTAATGTGGCATCAATCACAAAAAACGTTGAAGCGATTACTGAAAAAACCAATGAATGTTTCGAAACACAACAAGAAAAAACCATCGAAGAAATTTTTGCTTTAAACAAAGCAATTCGTGTTGCAACCGAAAAAGTTATTGAAGAAATTGTTGTCGAAATGAAACTAAATTCAAAAGCGGTAGGTTCTGGAACCAATTTAATTTTGGCTTTAAAACATCTGGAACGCATAGGTGAACATTGCACAAATATTGCAGAATCTATTTATTTTGTAATTAATGCAAAAACAATAAAGCACGAAAAAACTAAATTTGAGTAGTATATATTGTCAACCCTTCCAGAGTTTAAAACTCTGGAAGGGTTATTTTTTTTCAAAAATCTCAAAAAGAACTTTCCAATCTATTTTAGTATTAAAATCCTTTAATCCTTTATGTAACTCTACTTTCGATAATTTTCCGATTTTAAACTTCTCTTGTTTGCAATAAGGAACCAAACCTTCTTGTTTGTATTTTTTAGCCAAATATTCTTGCTCATATTGCCCAGGAGTTGGGATAAAAAACGCCTTCTTTTCTAATTGTGCTAAATCCATTACAGTAGTATATCCAGAACGACACAAAATTAGTTCACTTTCGTTAAAAGAATTTTCAAGCTCTTCAGAATTCATATAATTATAGAAAGTGATATTATTTTTGGTTTCAATAATTTGTTTGGCTTCGATTTTACCTTTTATAAAAATAACATCACCAACATAATTCTCTAATTCTACAATTAGTTTTTCTTCTAAAAAAGTACGTTGAGGTTCTGGACCAGACAAAATAACCATCAAATCATATTTCTTTTCCAACGGTTTTCTGTGTAATCTGCTTAGTGGTCCAATATATTTTACGGTTTTAATATCTTCTTCTAAATGACCTAGTTTTCCAGTAAGATTGGGAATGGTATTTACATCAGGAACCCAACATTCGTCGTATTTTTTTATAATATATTGATGCATTTTGCTGGTAAGCCAAGTGGTATTTCCTGTCATCACATTTAGTTGGTGCGTGATAAAAACAGACGGAATTTTCTTGTTTCGCACGCCTAATCTATTGTCGGAAATGACACCAGAAATATCATATTCTTTGATTATTTTCTTGATTCGCTTTTTTTCCGAAAGAATAGCAGATACCATTTTTGGACTATTGGCTAACATTTTTAGTTTAAAAAATGACCCGTTCTTTGGATACTCAATATGATAAGAAGGCAATGCTATCGCTTGAAGTTGCGGAAATTCTTTACACAAAATTTCTAAAGCCACGCCATCGGAAGCTAAAATAGGTGTGAAGCCTTCCGTTTCTAAGGCTCTAATTATAGGAATGCATCGAGTGGCGTGACCCAAACCCCAATTAAGTGGTGCGACTAGAATGTTTTTACTCATTATCTTTTTAATAGTGTGATAAATTGTTCTGCAAGTTCATTTTCATATTCAAAATGCATTTCTTCGTCTTCTTTCAATACTTCATTTGGAGCATGTTTGTAAATCTTCCATTTTTTATTATTGTATTCCAAGGCAGTTAGGTTTTCTATCCAATCGCCAGAATTCAAATACATTGTACTACCTTTTTCGGTTGTAATTTGTTCTATTTTTGGTTCATGAATGTGTCCGCAAATTACATAATCATAATTGTTTTCAATGGCCAAATCGGTACAAACATTTTCAAAATTAGTGATAAATTTTACAGCCGATTTTACATTATCCTTTATTTTCTTTGAAAGTGAATATGGTTCTTTGCTCATTCTAGCTAAACACCAATTTAAAAATCTATTAATTAAAATTAAAAAATCGTAACCCCAACCGCCTAGTTTTGCTAGCCATTTCGCATGATTTATAGAAGCATCAAAAACATCACCATGAAAAATCCAAGCTTTTTTACCATCTAAAGGAAGAACTAATTTGTTTAATAAGCTAATGTTTCCAAGATGTAAATCGGTAAATTTTCTTAAAAATTCGTCATGATTTCCAGTCAAATAGTAAACTTTTGTGCCTTTTGTACTAAAAGAAATTAATTTTTTAATGACTTTTAGATGACTAGCAGGGAAATACGATTTTCTAAATTGCCAAATATCTATGATATCGCCGTTTAGAACTAATATTTTTGGTTTCACGGAAGATAAATACTGTAATAATTCTTTTGCATGACAGCCAAAAGTTCCTAAATGTACATCGGAAATAACAACAACGTCTAGTTTTCTTTTTTTCAAAATAAAAATATTTTATACAAAGACAACGATTTTTCATAATGTAAACGTTACTGAAACATTATCATAAGTTTATATCTATTGATTTATATTTTCCTATTTTTGCCAAAATATTTAATAAAAGTGGGAAGTAAAAATAAGATGAAGAGATTTGGGGAAAACGAAACGTTTGGTAACGTTTTTCAGCCAACTCGTGAGGAAGTAGTGTCAAATTCGTTTGAACTAAGAGGAAAATGGAATCAAGATTTTTTTAAGAATGACAATCCAATTGTTTTAGAATTAGGTTGCGGAAAAGGCGAATATTCAGTTGGTTTGGCAGCAAAATTTCCGAACAAAAACTTTGTAGGTATCGATATAAAAGGCGCTCGTTTTTGGCGTGGTGCAAAAACTGCTGTCGAAACAGGACTTCATAATGTTGCTTTTGTTCGCACGCAAATAGAGTTAATCAATCATATTTTTGACGAAAACGAAGTGGATGAAATTTGGATTACTTTTCCAGATCCGCAAATAAAATACAAACGTACCAAGCACAGAATGACCAATTCGGAGTTTTTGCAATTTTACAAAAAAATTCTAAAACCAGATGGTATTATGAATCTAAAAACTGATTCGGAGTTTATGCATGGTTACACTTTGGGATTATTGCATGGCGAAGGTCACGAAGTTTTATACGCCAATCATAACGTATATACAAACGAAGGTGCGCCAGAGGAAGTAACTGAAATTCAGACATTTTACGAAAAGCAATATTTGGAAATTAACAAATCTATTACTTATATTCGTTTTAAGATTAAATAAATGAACATTATCACGCCACTTTTTTTAGGTTTTATTACTTCGTTAGTAGGAGTTTTTCCGCCAGGAATTATCAATATGACGGCGGCAAAAATTAGCACACAAGACGGAAAAAACCGCGCTTTGTTGTTTACTGCAGGAGCTTTGGTGGTTGTTTTTTTTCAGACACTCGTTGCTTTGATTTTTGCTAGATACATTGCAGATCATCAGGAAGTAGTTAATTTGCTTCGAGAAATCGGGTTTGGCGTTTTCACAATTTTAACCATTTACTTTTTTTGGATTGCGAAAAAGCCTAAAAAAAAGCAACAAAAGGAATTGAAGATAAGAAGTAAAAAAAGTCGATTTTTTCTGGGAATGTTTATTTCTACAATCAATTTCTTGCCTGTTCCTTATTATGTTTTTTCCAGTGTGAGTTTGGCGTCATTCGGATATTTTAATTTCAATACAACTTCAATATATAGTTTTGTGATAGGTGTTGTTTTGGGTTCGTTTGCTGTTTTTTACGGTTATATTTATTTTTTTAAGAAGATAGAATCTAAAACCGATTATCTTGTTAAAAACATGAATACAATAATAGGTTCAGTTACGGGAACTATTGCTATTTTGGCTTTGTATCATATTATAAAATTTTATTTTTATTTTTAAATTATGTCAGAAGTAGGAGATAATTTTTTCGAACGAGTTTATGTTGTCGCAAGACAAATTCCTTACGGAAAAGTTACTTCTTATGGTGCTATTGCAAAAGTTTTAGGAACTGCTCGTTCTGCCAGAATGGTAGGTTGGGCGATGAATGCAGCTCATAACCTAGAAGATATTCCTGCGCACAGAGTTGTAAATCGCAAAGGATTGCTTACAGGAAAGCATCATTTTGAAGGAACAAATTTGATGCAACAATTGTTAGAAAACGAAGGAATCGTAGTAATTGACAATCAGATTCAGGATTTTGAGAAAGTCTTCTGGGAGCCAACTATGACTAAATAATATTTTACTTATTAGGCTTTACCAAAAAAGCATTCGGATATTTCTTTTTTAAAGATTGAAGTTTATTTTCAGCTTCTATTCTGGTTTTATAATTTCCAACCCAAACTTTATATATAGGTGTGTTAAAAACGATTGTAGCATCGGTTTTTTTGTTGTCTTTTCTAAAATCGGTCAACGCCTTTTTACTATTTTCACTATCTCCTGTGAAAATTTGAATTTTATAACGGTTATTTATCGTTATCGACGAATTTATTTTTCTTTTTTCGTTCAAAAGTTGTTCGAATCTAGCATCTTGTGAAATAGAAGTTTTTGCCTCTTGCGAAAAACAATTGGAAGACAAAAACAGTAAAAAAACAATGCAGCAAACGCCTCTTTTGAAACTTAAGATTCTCATAATGAATATATTTTTACGCAAAAATACATTTTAACTTCTTAAAGAAATCAAAAAATATTATTTAGAATAGATATAAATTAATAATTAAGATATATTTAAGGTTTTGAGAATAGTTCTTAAGTCGTATTTTTGTCGAAGTTTTTTAAATGGCAAATTCTGTTTTTTACGAAAATCGTAGCAAAATCAGGGCCTAATTTAGATGTTAATCATTTAATATATGAAAAAAGTGGGTAACCATAAATCGATTTCAAGGATAATAGCGCTGAGTTTAGCGTTTGTAATGTCCATTTCTCTCAATTCCTTTGCGCAAGAAGCTGCTTCAGCTGTTGCTGCAACTACAGCTCCTGCCGCTGGTGGAGATGCTGTACAGGGAAAAGCACTTTTTAATGCAAATTGTGCGGCTTGTCATAAGTTAGATGCTAAAATGACAGGGCCTGCTTTGCGTGGCGTTACTGCAAAATACGACAAAGCGTGGATTTATAAATGGGTTAAAAACAGTTCGGAACTTATCGCTTCAGGCGATGCAGATGCTGTAAAGGTTTTTAATGAAAATAATAAATCTGTAATGACTGCTTTTCCACAATTATCAAACGCTGATATAGATAATATCTTGGCTTATACTGATACTGTGATTGAAACGCCAGATAAGGGAGATACTATTCCTGGTCCTGATAAAGGTGCTGAAGGCGGTATATCAAACAACTTAATCTTAGGATTATTAGCTGGTATTTTAGCTGTTTTAGTAGCTATGTTGTTTATGGTAAACAATGTTTTGAATAAAATTGCAAAAGAAAACGGTATCGAAGTAGCTGAAAAAGCAAAAACATTACCTATCTGGAAATCATTTGCTAAAAATCAGTTTTTAGTATTGGTTTCAGTTATATTTTTAATGTTAACAAGTGCTTATTTTGTTTACGGTTACCTATCTCAAATAGGTGTTGATAAAGATTATGCGCCAATTCAGCCAATACATTATTCACACAAAATTCACGCTGGTGATAACGGTATCG
Source organism: Flavobacterium swingsii (assembly GCF_900111965.1). Taxonomy (GTDB): domain Bacteria; phylum Bacteroidota; class Bacteroidia; order Flavobacteriales; family Flavobacteriaceae; genus Flavobacterium; species Flavobacterium swingsii. Next base: position 327,475 of record NZ_FOJT01000004.1, read on the forward strand.
AATGTAAATACTGTCATTCATCTGCAAGAACAAGTAAAACAGCTGGGATTCCTTCATTAAATGTTTGTATGAACTGTCATAAAAACATTTCTGAATTCCAAGGAGATAAAGATTCAACTTACGTTGAATACACAAAAGAATACTACACAGGAGAGATTCAGAAACTATATGATGCAGTTGGTTGGGATAAAACAACTCAAAAATATACAGGAAAAACCAAGCCGGTAAAATGGGTTAGGATTCATAATTTGCCTGATTTTGTTTACTTCAATCACTCACAACACGTAACTGTGGCTGGAATCGAGTGTCAGAAATGTCACGGACCAGTTGAAACTTTCGAGATTCAAAAACAATTTGCACCATTAACTATGGGTTGGTGTGTAAACTGTCACCGCGAAACGGATGTGAAAGTAGAAGGAAATGATTACTACAAAAAAATTCACGAAGAACTTTCTAAAAAATACGGTGTAGACAAATTGACTGCGGCGCAAATGGGAGGTTTAGAATGTGGTAAATGTCACTATTAATATATTACTAAGAAGCTAATTTTTATATACAATATGTCATCAAACAAAAAATACTGGAAAAGTGTTGAAGAACTAAACGAAAATAGTTCTATTGTTGAGACGCTTAGAAATAACGAATTTGTGGAAGAAATTCCAACAAATGAATTTTTAGGTGATGCTGCTACTTTAGCTACATCTTCTACAACACGTCGTGACTTTCTTAAGTACGTTGGATTTACTACGGCGGCTGCTTCACTTGCAGCTTGTGAAGGTCCAGTGCATAAGACAATTCCTTATGTAGTTCAACCTGAAGAAATTATCCCTGGAGTAGCTGATTATTATGCTACAACTATCGCCGATGGTTTCGATTTTGCTAATATTTTGGTAAAAACTCGTGAAGGTCGTCCTATCAAAATAGAAAATAATAAAATTGCTGGTGCAAATTTCCATGCAAATGCACGTGTTCATGCGTCGGTATTGTCATTATATGATAATATGCGTCTGAAAACTTCAAAAATTGCTGGTAAAGACGCAACTTGGGATCAAGCAAATGCTAAAATTAAAGCTAGTGTTGCTGATGCTAAAGCAAAAGGAGGAAAAGTTGTATTGCTAACAAATACTGCTGCAAGTCCATCTACTGATAGATTAATTGCTCAGTTTTTAGCTTCAAATCCAAATGCAAAACATGTAACTTATGATGCGGTTTCTTCATCAGAAGCGTTAGATGCTTTTCAAATGGTTTATGGAGAAAGAGCTTTAGCTGATTATGACTTTTCAAAAGCTAATGTAATTGTTTCTATCGGTGCAGATTTCTTAGGAGATTGGCAAGGTGGTGGTTTCGATTCAGGATATGCGCAAGGTCGTATTCCTCAAAACGGAAAAATGTCACGTCACTTTCAGTTTGAATCAAACATGACTTTGTCTGGAGCTGCTGCTGATAAGCGTGTGCCAATGACTGTTGCAAATCAAAAACAAGCATTAGTTCAAATATATAACGTAATTACTGGTTCTTCGATAGGTTCTGCCAAAGATGAAGCGGTAATGAAAGCTGCACAACAACTAAAAGCCGCTGGAAGCAAAGGTGTTTTAGTTTGTGGTATTGATGATAAAAATGCGCAATTGTTAGTTTTAGCTATCAATAGAGCATTGTCAAGTGAAGCTTTTAATACAGTAAATACACGTCAAATCCGTAAAGGAAATAACGCTGATGTAAAACAACTTTTGGCTGATATGAAATCGGGAGCTGTTCATACATTAATTATGAATGGTGTAAGTCCAGCTTATTCTTTGCCAAACGGAAAAGAATTTACAGATTCATTGAAAAAAGTAAAACTTTCTGTTGCTTTTGCAATGAAAGAAGATGAAACTGCTGCTATTTCAAGCATCGCAGTAGCAACACCACATTATTTAGAATCTTGGGGAGATGTAAGTATTGTTAAAGGCAGTTATGCTTTAACACAACCTACTATTCGTCCTTTATTTGATACAGTTCAATTTCAAGATGCGTTGTTATCTTGGACGGGAAATACACAAACTTATTACGATTATCTTCGTGCTTCTTGGTCAGGTGCAAAATCATGGAACCAATTGGTTCATGATGGTGTAGCGGTTACAGAAGGAGTTTCAGCTTCTGCTGGAGCTGGTGCTGATTTTAACGGAGCTGCTTCAACTTTGGCGAAAGCCGCAGCATCAAAATTAGAATTGGTATTGTATACTAAAACTGGTTTAGGAGATGGTCAGCAAGCAAATAATCCTTGGTTACAAGAATTTCCAGATCCAATTACAAGAGCATCATGGGATAATTATTTAACAATATCACAAGCAGATGCAACTACTTCAGGAATCGAAAACTGGAATGTAGCTAACGGAGGACTTAACGGAAGTTACGTTACCTTGACTGTTGATGGAGTGAAATTGGAAAAAGTTCCAGTAATTATTCAACCAGGTCAAGCAAAAGGAACGGTTGGATTGGCTTTAGGTTATGGTCGTAAAGCGGCTATGAAAGAAGAAATGCAAGTAGGAGTAAATGCCTATACTTTATATAATAACTTTAGTAATGTACAAAATGTAAGTATTGCTAAAGAAGATGGTGAGCACGAATTTGCTTGTGTTCAACTACAAAGAACATTAATGGGTCGTGGTGATATTATCAAAGAAACTTCCCTTGATATATTTAATACAAAAGAAGCTGGAGAATGGAATCTTGTTCCTATGGTTTCTTTAGATCATAAAGAAGTGCCAGCTACAAGTGTTGATTTATGGGAATCTTTTGATCGTTCAGTAGGACATCACTTTAATCTTTCGATAGATTTGAATGCTTGTACAGGTTGTGGAGCTTGCGTTATCGCTTGTCATGCAGAAAATAATGTACCAGTTGTTGGAAAATCGGAAGTAAGAAGAAGTCGTGATATGCACTGGTTACGTATCGATAGATATTATTCTGCTGCAACAACATTTGAAGGAGATAATAAATTAAAAGAAGGAAGCGAAGGATTGATGGATTCTGTTGCTACTTTACGTGGAATGGAAACACCGTCGGATAATCCTCAAGTTGCTTTCCAACCAGTAATGTGTCAGCATTGTAATCACGCACCTTGTGAAACTGTTTGTCCTGTGGCAGCAACTTCGCACTCTCGTCAAGGTCAAAACCACATGGCTTATAACAGATGTGTAGGTACAAGATATTGTGCAAACAACTGTCCTTATAAAGTACGTCGTTTTAACTGGTTCTTATACAACGGAAACGATGAATTTGATTATCATATGAATGACGATTTAGGTCGTATGGTATTAAATCCTGATGTAAACGTTCGTTCTCGTGGAGTAATGGAAAAATGTTCTATGTGTATTCAAATGACACAAAAAACAATTCTAACAGCAAAACGTGAAGGAAGAGAAGTAAAAGCCGATGAGTTTGAAACTGCTTGTTCTAATGCTTGTACTTCTGGAGCGATGGTCTTTGGAGATGTAAACAACAAAGAAGACAAAGTAACAGAATTATCAGAAGATAAAAGAATGTATCACTTGTTAGAGCACATTGGCACAAAACCAAATGTATTTTACCACGTAAAAGTTAGAAATTAGTAATAATAGGTACAAAGTAGAATTGTAAAATATAGATAAGAAAGATGATTTTTATAAATCTGAAATCTAAAATCTAAAATCTAAAATTAAATTATGTCGTCTCATTACGAAGCACCCATTAGAAAACCTTTGGTTTTTGGTAACAAAAGTTATCATGACGTTACAGTAGATGTAGCTAGACCAGTAGAAGGTAGAGCCAACAAACAATGGTGGACAGTATTTTATATAGCTTTAGCTGCATTTTTGTGGGGATTAAGCTGTATGATTTATACCATCACAACAGGTATTGGAACTTGGGGATTAAATAAAACAATTGGTTGGGCTTGGGATATTACTAACTTCGTTTGGTGGGTTGGTATCGGTCACGCTGGAACATTAATCTCGGCGGTATTATTGTTATTCCGTCAAAAATGGAGAATGGCGATTAACCGTTCTGCAGAAGCAATGACAATTTTCTCTGTAATGCAAGCAGGTTTGTTTCCAATTATCCACATGGGTCGTCCGTGGTTAGGATATTGGGTTTTACCTATCCCGAATCAGTTTGGTTCACTTTGGGTAAACTTTAACTCGCCATTACTTTGGGACGTTTTTGCAATCTCAACATACCTTTCTGTATCATTAGTTTTCTGGTGGACAGGATTGTTGCCTGATTTTGCTATGATTCGTGATAGAGCTGTAACACCGTTTAATAAAAGAGTATATTCAATATTAAGTTTTGGTTGGTCAGGTCGTGCAAAAGATTGGCAACGTTTTGAGGAAGTTTCACTTGTTTTGGCAGGTTTAGCAACACCACTTGTACTTTCTGTACACACGATTGTATCTTTTGACTTTGCTACGTCAATCGTACCAGGTTGGCATACAACTATTCTTCCACCATATTTCGTGGCTGGAGCAGTATTCTCAGGATTTGCAATGGTAAATACTTTACTTATTATTATGAGAAAAGTATCTAACTTAGAAGATTATATCACAATTCAACATATCGAATTAATGAATATTGTAATCATGATTACAGGTTCTATCGTAGGATGTGCGTATATCACAGAGCTTTTTGTAGCATGGTATTCAGGAGTTGAATATGAGCAATATGCGTTCTTAAACAGAGCAACTGGGCCTTACTGGTGGGCATATTGGGCCATGATGACTTGTAATGTATTCTCTCCACAATTTATGTGGTTCAAAAAATTAAGAACAAGTATTATGTTCTCATTTATTATATCAATTGTAGTAAATATAGGAATGTGGTTTGAGCGTTTTGTAATTATTGTAACTTCGTTACACCGTGATTACTTGCCGTCTTCTTGGACGATGTTTCAGCCAACATTTGTAGATATAGGTATTTTTATAGGTACTATTGGATTCTTTTTCGTGTTGTTTTTACTTTATTCTAGATCATTCCCAGTGATTGCTCAAGCAGAAGTAAAAACTATCTTGAAATCATCGGGAGATAATTACAAAAGAGAAAGAGAACAAAATGGACATAATCACGATAATCACTAATAAGTCATGAGTAATAAAGTAATACATGCACTATATAATGATGACGATGTTTTGATGGATGCTGTAAAGCAAACCAGATTAGCACACCATCATATTGAAGAGGTTTACACACCGTTTCCAGTTCACGGGCTAGATAAAGCTATGGGATTGGCACCAACAAGAATCGCAATTTGTGCCTTTTTGTATGGTTTAACAGGTTTGTCTTTTGGAACTTGGATGATGAATTATATCATGATTCAAGATTGGCCACAAGATATAGGTGGTAAACCAAGTTTTTCTTACATTCAAAATATGCCATCATTCGTGCCAATTATGTTTGAAGAAACAGTATTTTTTGCAGCCCACTTAATGGTTATTACTTTTTATATGAGAAGTAAATTATGGCCATTTAAAACAGCAGAAAATCCAGATGTTCGTACAACAGACGATCACTTCTTGATGGAAGTTGCAGTAAATAATAATGAAGATGAATTAACTTCTTTCCTAAAAAACACAGGGGCTGTAGAAGTTAAAGTAGTAGAAAAGCATTAATCAGAACTATGAAAAAAGTATACACACTAGCAGTTTTAATGGGGTTATCTTCATTGCTGTTTTCATGTCAAGATAAGTTAAAGCCTAACTATCAATTTTTTCCTAATATGTACGAATCAGCAGGATATGAAACTTATTCAGAATCTGGCGCTTTCAAAAACGGAAAAGAAGGACAACTTCCTGTGCAAGGTTCTATAAAAAGAGGTTTTGTTCCTTATGAAATACCAAATACACCTGCTGGTTATTTAGCTTCAAAAAGCATCACTACTTCTCCATTAGATTCAACTGCGGTCGATTCTGAAAAAGCAAAAGAATTGTTCGAGATTTACTGTGCTATTTGTCATGGTGAAAAAGGAGATGGAAAAGGGAATTTATCAAAAAGAGAGAAATTTCTTGGAGTTCCTAGTTATGCAGACAGAGATGTTTCTATTGGAAGTATTTATCATGTTGAAACTTATGGTTTAAATGCTATGGGATCTCATGCAAATCAATTGTCGCAAACAGAAAGATGGCAAGTTGCCGCTTATGTTTTGAAACTTAAGTCTGAATTATAATTGTAAAACAATCTATTTATAAATTATGTATACATTTTCAAGCAAATTAAAAAATCTGTCACTTATCTTAATGGTTTTAGGAGCATTAGGAATTGGTTATGGTTTTTTCACTGCCCCTAAAAATACAGAGGAAGTAGAAGCTATTCTTGCATCAGGTCATGGTGAACATCATGAAGCATCAGCATCTAAACATGAAGCTAAGCCAGCTCACAAAGAAGAAGTACATGTGACAGAAATTGTTAAAGATTCTGCAGCTTTAGCAGTAAATCATTTAGATTCGATTTCAAAAAATGTTGAAGAAGGGCATGTTGCTGCTGTTGCTACACCAGCTCATGATACTCACGAAGCAAAATCTGAAGGTAATGAAGTTGCTCACGATGCACATGCAGAACACGCTGAACATGTTGAACACGTTTTTCATCAGTTGCAAAACAAACCTTGGGCTGCTTTATACGTTGCTGCTTTATTCTTTATGTTAATATCACTAGGAGTTTTAGCATTTTATGCTATACAACACGCTGCACAAGCAGGTTGGTCGCCAGTCTTATTTAGAGTGATGGAAGCATTAACGTCTTATTTAGTTCCTGGAGCTATAATTGTTTATGTATTGTTAGTTTTATCAAGCTTACATTTCAATCATTTATTTGTTTGGATGGATCCTGAAGTTGTAAAACACGATGAATTAATTCAAGGAAAAGCAGGTTATTTAAACGTGCCATTTTTCTTAATCAGAGCTGCCATTTTTATGGGTGGTTGGATATTTTACCGTCAATACACTCGTAAAAATGCTTTATTATTAGATGAAACAAATGATGCGACTTATTATAAGAAAAACTTCAAAGCATCGGCAGCATTTTTAGCTTTCTTCTTGGTATCAGAATCTATGATGTCTTGGGATTGGATTATGTCTGTAGACCCACACTGGTATAGTACTTTATTTGGGTGGTATGTATTTGCAAGTTTCTTCGTAAGCGGAATTACTGTAATTGCACTAACAACATTATACTTAAAATCTAAAGGATATTTAGAAAATGTAAACAACAGTCATTTTCACGATTTAGCTAAATTTATGTTTGGTATTTCAGTATTCTGGACTTATTTATGGTTCTCTCAATTTATGTTAATGTGGTATGCAAATATCCCTGAAGAAGTAACTTATTTTAAATTTAGAATCGAACATTATAACTTGCCTTTCTTCGGGATGGTAGCTATGAACTTTGTATTTCCAATTTTAATTTTAATAAATACAGATTTCAAACGTGTTCCTTGGATTATATCTATGGCTGGAATCGTAATATTATGTGGTCACTATTTAGATTTTCATAATATGATTTATCCAGCAACAGTTGGTGATCAATGGTTTATTGGAATTTCAGAAATAAGTTCGATATTATTCTTTTTAGGATTGTTTATATTTGTAGTGTTTACTACACTTGCAAAACAACCATTATTGCCAAAAGGAAATCCACTTATCGACGAAAGTAAGCATTTTCATTATTAATATTTAAACAAAAAACAGATGACAAGTTTGTTGGTAATTATAGTTTTACTTTTAGTAGGTGTTGCAATTTGGCAAATGACGAAGATTTTCGATTTGACTCAAGTTGGAGCAAACAGAAATCGTTCTCAAATTGCAGATAATAAGGACAATAATATTCAAGGATATTTAATGTTTGGTTTCCTTGTTTTTCTATACATTTTCGTAATTTACGGATTGTTTGCATGGAGTCATTTAGTATTAATTGATCCTGCATCAGAGCACGGAACCGATTATGACAACTTAATGTGGATAACATTTGGAGTGGTATTTTTTGTTATTGCAATAACGCAAGCACTTTTGTTTTATTTTGCTTTCAAATATAGAGGAGCAGAAGGAAAACAAGCAGTTTACTTCGCAGATAATGATAAGTTAGAATTCATTTGGACAATTATTCCAGTATTCGTTTTGGCGGGTTTAATCCTTTACGGATTATATACTTGGACAAATATTATGTTTGTTGATGAAGATGAAGATGTTATGTATGTCGAGTTATATGCAAAACAATTCGCATGGACAGCACGTTATTCAGGAAAGGATAATGTCTTAGGAAAAGCTAATGTACGTTTGATAGAAGGTATAAACACCATGGGTGTTGACATGGAAGATCCAAATGCTCAAGACGATATTGCAACAACAGAATTGCATATTCCAAAAGGTAAAAAAATTGTTTTCAAATTGCGTTCGCAAGATGTATTGCACTCTGCTTTTATGCCGCATTTTAGAGCACAAATGAATTGTGTACCAGGAATGGTAACTCAATTTGCTTTCAGACCAATCATGACTACTGACGAAATGCGTCAAACAGAACACATGATTGAAAAAGTACATAACATTAACAAAATTCGCTCTAAAAAAAGTACCGAATTAGTTGCTAATGGAGAATCGCCACTAGATCCTTACACTTTTGATTATCTATTGTTGTGTAATAAAATTTGTGGTGCATCTCATTACAATATGCAAATGAAAATAGTTGTAGATACTCCAGAAGACTATCAAAATTGGTTAAAAAACCAGCCAACAATTGCAAAAACAGTTATTGATGAAAAAATAGCTAAAGCAGCCGAAAATGCTCCAGTGGCAACACCAGTAATTGCTAAAAAAGTAGATTCAACAAAAGTTGCGGTAGTTGCAACTCCAATTGCAGTAAAATAATTATACAATTAAAATTTAAAATAAAAAACTATGGCAGCAGCATCTCATGACCACGATCACGCACATGATCACGATCACGAACACCACCATAAAGACACTTTTATAACTAAATATATTTTTAGTATAGATCACAAAATGATTGCTAAACAATACCTAATTTCTGGTATTATCATGGGAATCATTGGAGTTATCATGTCATTACTTTTTAGAATGCAAATCGCTTGGCCTGAACAACCATTTGCTATTTTTGACTTTCTTTTAGGTGAAAAATTAGCGCCAGGAGGAGTAATGCGTAATGATATTTACCTTGCATTAGTTACCATTCACGGTACAATCATGGTTTTCTTTGTACTAACCGCTGGTTTGTCTGGAACCTTTAGTAATTTACTAATTCCACTTCAAATTGGTGCAAGAGATATGGCATCAGGATTCTTGAACATGGTCTCTTATTGGTTATTTTTCACATCGAGTGTGGTTATGTTGTCATCTCTTTTTGTTGAATCTGGACCAGCATCGGCAGGATGGACAATTTATCCGCCATTAAGTGCTTTGCCACAAGCAATTCCAGGTTCTGGAACAGGTATGACTTTGTGGTTAGTTTCTATGGCAATATTTATTGCATCTTCATTAATGGGATCATTAAATTATGTTGTTACAGTAATTAATTTAAGAACAAAAGGAATGTCTATGACAAGATTGCCACTTACTATTTGGGCTTTCTTTGTTACAGCTATCATTGGTATTATTTCGTTTCCAGTACTATTATCGGCAGCATTATTGCTTATAATGGATAGAAGTTTCGGCACTTCATTTTTCTTGTCAGATATTTTTATCTCAGGTGAAGTTTTACATTACCAAGGTGGTTCTCCAGTATTGTTCGAACACTTATTTTGGTTCTTAGGTCACCCAGAAGTTTATATTGTATTGTTACCAGCTTTAGGAATTACATCTGAAGTTATTGCAACAAACTCTCGTAAACCGATTTTTGGATACCGTGCGATGATTGCTTCTATATTAGCCATTGCATTTTTATCGACAATTGTTTGGGGTCACCACATGTTTATTTCGGGAATGAATCCATTTTTAGGTTCGGTATTTACATTTACAACTTTATTAATTGCAATTCCATCTGCGGTAAAAGCATTTAATTATATTACAACACTTTGGAAAGGTAACTTACAGTTAAATCCTGCGATGTTATTTTCTATTGGATTGGTTTCTACCTTTATATCAGGAGGAATTACAGGAATCGTTTTAGGAGATAGTACATTAGATATTAATGTTCACGATACTTATTTCGTTGTAGCTCACTTTCACTTAGTAATGGGTATTTCTGCATTGTACGGATTCTTTGCTGGTGTATATCACTGGTTTCCTAAAATGTTTGGAAGAATGATGAATAAAAATTTAGGTTATATTCACTTTTGGGTAACAGCAATTTGTGCTTACGGTGTTTTCTATCCAATGCACTTTATAGGAATGGCTGGTTTACCACGTCGTTATTATACAAACTCTAACTTCCCTTTGTTTGATGATTTAGCGGATGTGAATCAAGTAATTACAGGATTTGCATTAGTAGGAGCAGCATTTCAAATAGTATTTATGTGGAATTTCTTTAGCAGTATTTTTTACGGAAAAAGAACAGTACAAAACCCATGGAGATCTAACACACTTGAGTGGACTGCGCCGATAGAACACATACACGGAAACTGGCCAGGTGCTATTCCAGAGGTTCACAGATGGCCTTATGATTATAGCAAACCAGGGCACGACGAAGATTTTGTCCCTCAAACAGTACCAATGAAAGATGGAGAAGAAGAACTTCATCATTCATAAATAAAATTTAAAAATGCCTTTCTTAACGGAAGGCATTTTTAGTTTAAAGTATTTTACTAACTTTAAGCCATAAATAAAACACATGCAAAATTTTTTTAAAATTATTTTATTGCTCTCTTGTATAAATGTTTTTTCGCAGGAAGAACCTAATTTTTCTGCTGTGGATTCATTGTATCGTGAAGATCAGTTTTATTTTGGAGTGACTTATAATGCATTAAATTTGAGACCAAAAGACGTTTCTCAAAACTCTTTTTCTACGGGTTTAAATATTGGGTTTTTAAGAGATTTTCCTATCAATAAAAATAGAACTTTTGCCATTGCTCCAGGTTTGGGTTTGTCCTACAATAATTACAAAGAAAACCTTGTGGTTGATAATGTTGGTGGGAGCATCAATTATAGCATAATACCATCAGGAGTTGATTATGAAAAAAATAAATTGGCTCTATATTTTGTCGATTTGCCTATCGAGTTTCGTTGGAGAACATCTACCTTCGAATCGCACAAGTTTTGGAGGGTTTATACAGGTTTTAAATTGAGTTATTTGCTGTTAAGCCAGTCAAGATATCTTGATGCAAATCAAAATTTTAAAATAGATAATAATCCTGATATTAATAAAATACATTACGGAGCGTATATTTCTGCAGGATATAATTCTTGGAATTTGTATGCTTATTACGGATTGCAAAACATGTTTAAAAACGGAAGTTTAAACGGGAATCCTATCGAGTTAAGTACTTTAAATGTAGGATTGATGTTTTATATTTTATAGCCAAAAAAATAGTAATAACAACTGCGGAAACAATCCTATTAAATATCCTAAAACTAATTCTTTATTAGTGTGTGCTTTCATATACAGTCGAGATGCAGCTACAATACCATTACAAAATAGTAATGCGCTTATAATAATTACTTCACGAACTTGAAAATGCATACAAAGACTAATGCAAAAAACAGTCAAAGAAGCCATTCCTAACATGTGTAAACTTACCTTTTTGCTGAAATAAACCAATAATAAAGCGATTAGACTACTAGTTATACTTCCTAAAAAGAAATAAAACAATTCAGGAATAGTTTCTTTTGTTATGCTTTTTGTGATTAAAACCGAAAGCAATGCTATATGAATAGTTAATGGAGTTTTTCTTTGAGATACGTTCGTAACCATTACCGAATCTATTTTGCCTAACATAATGAGCAAATAAAAAATGGCTAGCGGAATAAATACAGTGACTAATAATACTTGTATGGTGTATAAATAAATTGCTTCGTAAACAAAATACCTATCTGTAGTTATAAAAAAATAAAAAACAGTGGCCAACACCGATATAAAAATAGGGTGGAAGAGATAGGAAAAAAATGGAAGAATTCTTTTCAAGACAAAAGCGATTTTAGCAAATATACTTTTTTGAATTTAAAATTTAATCAAAAAAAATCCTATTTGTTTGACCAAATAGGATTTGTAAGTTTTTCAATAAAATTTAAAATTATCTTATAACAAACTCAACACGTCTGTCAGCGTCAAACTGAGCTTCAGAACAGTTTGTTTTGCAATTAGATAATAGTTTAGTTTCTCCGTAACCTTTGGCTTCTAATCGATCAGGATTAATTCCTTTTGTAATTAGATATTCTTTCGCCTTTTGCGCTCTTTTGTCAGATAAAATCATGTTGTATTTATCTGAACCTCTAGCATCAGTATGTGCATTTATCACAATTTTCATCTCCGTATTAGTATTTAAAACTTCAAGAATTTTGTTTAATGATAAAGTAGATTCTGTTTTCATCGAAGCTTTATTAAAATCGAAATAAATATTTTCGATAGCAATTGTATTTTCTTTAATTTCGGCTTTTGTCTGATTTAATTCGATGTTTGCTGTCGAGTTCCCATTAGCAGTAATTACAGGCAATTCGAAATCTAAATAACCATCTTTTTTAGCTGTAATTGTATAGTTTTCTAATGGTTCCACTTCAAAATTATAACTTCCATTGTTACTAGATATTTGTGTTGCAACTTCTTTTCCGTCTTCATCAATTAAGCTAATTTTAGTATTTGGCAAAACAATTTTACTTTGTTTTTCAGTCACCAAGCCTTTTAATGTTAAAGTATTTTTTTGTAATTCGAAGTGATAAATGTCATATAAACCTGCACTTTCGGCTCTGTTTGATGTTACATAACCGCTGTTTTTTGTTGCAAGGATAAAAGCCACTTCGTCGGCAGATGTGTTTATTGTTTTTCCTAGATTTAGAGGTGTTGTGTAACGAGTAGTTTTTATTTTTGAAACAAAAACATCTTGTCCGCCATAACCATTGTGACCATTTGAAGAAAAATAGATTTCTTTGTTGGTTGGTGAAGCATAAGCAAATTTTTCGTCTTTATTAGTGTTTATGGTTTGTCCTAAATTAGTAGGATTTATTGGCATCCCATCTTTATTAATTTCGGCAACATAAATATCAAAACCTCCAAAACCACCTGGCATATTTGAAGAAAAATACATTTTTTTGCCATCAGGAGTAATAGAAGGATTTTCGATAGAATAGCTAACGCTGTTAAAATCTGCCGCGATTTCCTTTATCCAAGTGTATTTTGCATTGTCGAAAATCGATTTGTATAACTGATAATTTTTAGAATTTCCTTCGGCACTTTTAGTATAATATACTGTTTTTTCGTCTGGAGAAAATGCCAAACCGCCTTCGTTCCCCTTAGAGTCTAAAGCGTAAGCGAAGAAACTTGGTTTAGATAAATTTCCTGTTCTATCCATATTCAAACAATACAAACCATTGTAAGGATTGTTGGTATTCTCATCTCTTCCGGCTCCAATTGCACCAGTTTTTCTAGAAGAATACATAATGTATTTACCCATAAAAAAAGTAGAACCTACATCTGATAATTTAGTGTTTATTGCAGTGGCAACTACAGTATATAAATCTTTGGCTTCGTCGAAATTTGAAATAGTTGAAGTTTCTGAATCTTCACTTTTAATAAATGAATCTTGTGCAAATATAATATTAGATAAAAGTAATAATGTAACTAGTAATATTGAATTTTTCATAAAAACATATTGATATTTTGGAATTTTTTTGCAAATAATGTGCAAAAGTATGATTCTCAATCAATAACGAACATAAAATTAGATAAAGTGTAAAAATAATCGATGAACGACACTTCGGTGTAAGAATAAATTGGGTTTTGTGCTAATTATGTAATAAAAACAGAAGAAATAAAGAGAAATAATTGAAAATAGAATTTATAATGATAGTAATTCTTCCAAATAACCTCTTTTATTTGATAAACGAGGAATTTTGTGTTGCCCACCTAATTTGTCTTGATTTTTTAACCAATCATAAAAAAGATTTTCACGAGCAACATTTATAGTAAGCTGATTTAACGTCATGTTATTGTAACGTTTGGCTTCGTAATCGGAATTTAAAGCTTGTATGTTTTCGTCTAAAGTTTTTGTGAAAAACGCGATATTATCTGGTTGTTTTCTGAATTCGATAATCCATTCGTGCGAACCTTTTTCTTTGCCTTCCATAAAGATGGGCGCAACGGTATAATCTTTGACTTCGGCATTTGTCATTTTACAAGTTTTGGCAATAGCCATATCGGTATTTTCGACCATCAATTCTTCTCCAAAAACATTAATATGGTGTTTTGTTCTTCCTGTAATTCTAATTCTGTACGGATTTAAAGAGGTGAATCGCACTGTATCTCCTATTAAATAACGCCACAAACCAGAATTTGTAGTAATAACTATGGCATAATTTTTATTGATTTCTACTTCAGCCAATCGAATTATTTTTTGGTTTGGTGTGCCAAAAACATCCATCGGAATAAATTCGTAAAAGATTCCGTAATCTAACATTAACAGTAAATCACTAGAATTATTCAAATCCTGAATGGCAAAAAAACCTTCGGAAGCATTGTAAATTTCGTAATATTTGAAATCTTGTTTGGGTAATATTTTTTTGTATTGCTCACGATACGGATCAAAACTTACACCGCCATGAAAATAAACTTCAAGATTTGGCCAAACATCAAATAAATTGCTTTCCCCGGTTTCTTCTAAAACTTTGTTTAATAAAACCATCATCCATGACGGAACGCCCGCAAAACTGGTTACATTTTCTATTTTTGTTTCGTTTACAATGGCGAGTAATTTAGTTTCCCAATCGCTCATGAGTGACGTTTTGTTGCTTGGAGTACTGCTAAATTCTGCCCAAAACGGCATATTGTCTATTAGTATTGCCGACAAATCACCAAAAAATGTATTGTTGTCTTCGTACAATTGCTTGCTTCCGCCTAGACGCAAACTTTTTCCTGTAAATAGTTGAGAATTCTCGTTGTTATTCAAATACAAACACAACAAATCTTTACTTCCTTTATAATGGCAATCTTCTAGTGCGGAATTGCTGACGGGAATAAATTTGCTTTTAGCATTCGTAGTTCCGCTCGATTTTGCAAACCATTTGATAGGTTCGTGCCAAAAAACGTGTTGTTCGCCTTTTCTTGTTCTTTCAATTAGCGGTTCTAAATCTTCGTAAGTTGAAACAGGAACTCGCTCCTGAAAAGTGTTATAAGATTTCATCGAATCGAAGCCGTATTGCTTGCCAATAATTGTGTTTTCTGACGACCGAATAAGATTCATCAATAATTCTTCTTGTACTTCATTAGGGTATTTTAAAAACAACTCAATCTGATGAATGCGTTGTTTCAAAAACCAAGAAGCAATAGAATTTATGATTGGTAAAGGCATTTTTTGAATGTCGAATTATGAATTATGAATTACGAATTATAACTTTACCAAAAATAAGGTTTTTTTTTAAAAATCCTAATTCATTAAATCTTAAATACCAAATGCAATACGAAGGAGTTTTAACCAAAATGCAAACCGAAATTGGGAATCCAATTCAGTATTATTTGATATTTGAAAACAGTTTTCTAAATGTAAATCAGTTACTTGGAAAAGAATTAGAAATAACTTTTCAAGGGTATCAATGTTTGAATTGCAACAAAAAAAAGAAAATTTTTCGACAAGGATTTTGTTATGATTGCTTTATGGGAAGCGCTTCAGCTGGTGATTGGATCATGAAACCCGAACTTTCGACAGCACATTTAGATATTGAAGATCGCGATTTAGTTTACGAAAAAAAAGTACAATTGCAGCCACATATTGTTTATTTGGCTTTGTCTAGCGAAGTAAAAGTAGGTGTAACTCGTGGTTCGCAAGTTCCAACCAGATGGATAGATCAAGGTGCTGTGCAAGCAATTCCGATTGTTGAAGTTCCTAATAGATACTTAGCGGGAATTACTGAAGTTGCCCTAAAAAATCATTATGCTGATAAAACCAATTGGCAGAAAATGCTAAAAAATGAGGTTCCAGCTGCCGATTTGATAAAAGAACGAGCCAGCTTAAAATATTTGATTCCCAAAGAAGTACAAGAATATTTCGATATTAATAAAAATGATTTGTGCGAATTGCAATATCCCGTTTTGCAATATCCTAAAAAAGTTGCCAGTCTAAATTTGGATAAATCACCTAATTTTTCAGGAAAATTATCAGGAATAAAAGGGCAATATCTCATTTTTGAAGACGGAACTGTTTTTAATATCAGAACTTTTGAAGGTTATGTGGTGAAGATTAGTTTGTAAAATTCTCCACTTGCTTAAAACCGATGATAGTAGTCTATTTGTTGATCATTGTGATTTCAGCATCAAAATCTGTCATCAAAAAGACTTTATCAAATTCTGTGTTGGTTTCATAATTTTCATTTTCATCAAACTGATAAGAAATAGAAGACAGAGAGCCAATAAATAATACTAGCCAATATTCTGAAATATTCGTGTTGCCTGATTTATAATTTTTTATTTTCCGTTCCTTTTTTCTTATTTCTCTTTCTAGCCTTGCTTGAGTTAAAAATGGCCCTTGCCAATTTTTTTCATTGTAAGAAAAACTTATTTGAGAATGAATAGTTAATTTAACTTTTGAAATAAATGGCGGCTTAATTTCGTCGATTCCTTTCGCCAAGTTATAAATATAAGTAACTATTTCGTTTGCCAAATTTCGTTTTTCAGTTTCTTTATAATCTAATTTGTCATCAATTATAGAAATTTGTGCAAAAATTTTTTCATCAGGAAATTTATTTGCGAATAGCTTTTCTGAATATTTTATTAGCGAATTTACTTTATTATAATTTATTACGTCTTCAGTAAAAATTCTTGTATGTTCAAGTCCAATCGTTTTAGATTGATATTCAATTATAAAATCAGGATCTGGCGGTTTAGGTTTTTCGAGAATTTTTATTTCAGAATTTATTTTATAGACGAACTTTCCGATTTGGCATACTTCAAGAATTTCCTTATCGGGTAAATTATATTTTTCAATAATTGGAAGAATAATTTTACCTAACTCAGTATGTTCTTTTTTGTGATGTTGGATTATTTTTTTTACTTCTGAAAGTTCTATTTTCATCAATTTTTTTTAGATTATTGCCAACTAAGGAGTTGTTGCTGGTTTTTTCTTCTTCCCAAACAAACCATTCAACAAATCGCCAGCCGCATTTTTTACAGCATCTTTTTTAGGGTCTTTTGTTTTAGTAGTGTCAGCAGGATCTTTTTTGCTACCACCTAGTAAATTCCCTAAGGCCGAAGTTCCTTGATTGAGTAGTTTGTCTTTCTGTAATTTTACGATTTGAGAAGCCAAGTTTGTCGACGCTTGCTTCATATCGGTACTTACTTTTGGACTTGAAAAATTTCCTGTCATCAAGGCAGTTACAGGAATGTTTTCAATTTTTGCAGCATCGGCAGGCGTTAGTTTTGCTAGTAATTTATTTACTTCGGCACCTAAATATTTTGCAGGAACATCCATTTTGATATTGTAATTCATGTTTTGGTCGAAACCATGTGAACCACCAATTTCGGCATTAATATCTTGGTATTTTATTTTGAATGGTTTTACTGAAACTTTTCCATTATCAAAAGAAAGAGCAGCTTTTACATCATTCAAATTTAATTTGCTAACGTCTAAAAATTTGACTTGAGAACCCAAAGCCGACAACATTTGCGAATTACTAGAATTGACCGTAGTCGATAATAACTGACCTAATAAATTACCCGAAATGGTTGCTAAATCTGGTGTCATTTCTGTTGCATTAAGATTTCCTGATAATTTGATATTTGAATTCAATTTTCCATTAATGATACCAGCAATTGGCGCGATTTTTTTCAACATGTCTAATTGGGTAAAAGTCTTGGCGATATCTACTTTGCTTAAATCTAAATTCATGTTGAATGTTGGTACTTTTCCTTTAGTCGAAATCAATCCGTTTAATCCAATTTGTCCGTCAAAAATATTGGTTGTTACGTTTTGTAAGGTTACTGCTTCGTCACGAATTATCATTTTTCCAGAAACGGCTTTCATCGTTAAATTGTCATAAACAACCGTATTAGCTTTGGCTGATATAGTACAATCTAAAAAAGCAGGAATTTTTACGGCTTCTTTATTAGTTTTTGTGTTTTCACTTTTTGTGCTTTCACCAGCTTTTGCAGCTGTTGGCGCCATAAAATCGGAAACAAGGAAATTGTTAGAATTCATATTAAAATTCCCTTTTAGAATCTGATTTCTAAACACAAATCCGTAGAAATTGTCTAAAGTTCCAGTCATTTGAATGTCGGAATTTCCTGTTTTCATATCCAATTGATTCAAACGAATTTGATTTGGATTGAAAGCCACAACCGCTTGCTTAATTTGTACTGGTTTTGCCATGCCTTCACCAGTATAATTAAATCCTGTAAGGGTCATGTTTCCTGCATTTTGAATGTTTTGATATTGACTGGTTTCTACCGATTTCATGTCAAACTTTGTAGTCACATCAGCTTTTAAAATTCCAGAAAGTGGTGTGTCTAATTTTACAGGATACGCTTTGGTTACATTGGCTAAATTGATTGTTCCTTTTAGCGCAGCATCGACTAGAGCATTTGTAGCCACGTTTCGGATATTGGCTTTGGCAGTAAAAACGTCTTGATCTATTCTGAAAGAAAGCTTGTCTAGATTTACATAAGTATCGTTCATCAAGCCAGTTTCGTTGATGATTTTCGTGTCAATAATAATATTTTGAACCGATTTAGGTAAATCTGGATATTGAAATGAAGCGTTGTTTGATGCAATAGCAATATTAAATTTAGGAACCGTTGTGTCTGTTAGTTTTCCTTTTGCAAAACCTGCTACTGTAAAATTTCCTGTGGTTTTTACGGTATTCAAATCGCCAGCATAAGCTGCAGGAACAAGTCCTAAGAAGTTTTTGAATGAGGATGTTGGCGTTTTAAAAGTTAAGTCATAATCCTGACCATCTTCTAATAATTGAATAAATCCGTTAAATTGTAATGGCAATTCGTTAATTTTTGCCGTATTGTCTTTGAACGTGTATTTGCTTTTTCCTAAATCGATTCCAAGAACTGCATCGAGCGAAATGGCTACATTTTTCATGTAATTCATTTTGTCCATATCGAGTGAAATTTTTGCTGTCGATTTTGTATCTAAATCTAAAACATCTGAAGCAAAATTCCCAGTTCCTTCGTGGTTCAGTTCATTAATAACCATTTTAATTTTAGAACGTTCGTCGTAATATTTGAATTTGAAATTTTCTAAAGAATAATTCTGAATATTCATCGCAAATGGTTTGCTTTTCGAATCGTCTTTTTTATCGTCTTTTATGGCAATGTCAAAATTTCCAATTCCATCTTTGTTGAAAAGGATATTTGCTTTTCCGTTTTTGACAGAAATTGCTTTTAATGTCATGGGTTCGTTTTCGTCATTGAATAATTCTTTGATAGACATTTGAAGGTTTAACTCTTCAAAAGCTACCAATGTGTCGCCAACAAAAGGTGCTTTATTGATGATGATTAGTTTTTGAATTCCCACATTGGCTTGCGGAAAATTTTTGAACAAACTCAGACTTGCATCAGTAAAAGTGACTTTAGCATCGACATTTTCATTGATGCTTTGCTCGATTTTAGCTTTTATTTGGTCTTTAAAAAAGATAGGAATTGCCGCTAATGAAGCAATAATTACCAATAAAAAAACACCTATTCCTATAAAAATTTTCTTTTTCATCTCGTTTGAATTTAATTCTAAATACCTCAAAGCAAAAATCTTGCCTTAATTTCTTACAAAAATAGCATTTATAGTTTAGGTGCGTTGTAAAGTTTTCATAAAAAAATCCGTTTCACCTATAATAGGTAAAACGGATTTTTTAATAGATTATTTTAAATCTTATTTAACATTCACCTCAAATGGCATTATTGCTTGAACTCCTTTTTGAGAATTCATTTTTCTAATTTGTTCGATAATTTTATAATTTTCGATACCAATTTCTTCTTTAATTAAATTCTCGCGAGATTTCATAAAAGGCAAACCGCTTCCGCCAAATAAATCTTTAAAATCTTTCTCATATTTAGGATAATCTACAGTCGAGTATTCTTTTACTTTAGCCAAATTAGAAGCATAAGCCAAAGCAGCGTCTAAACCGCCAATTTTGTCAACCAATCCCAATCGCAAAGCATCAGAACCAGCCCAAACACGCCCTTGCGCAATAGCATCTACTTGTGCAAAAGTCATTTTTCTTCCTGTAGCAACACGAGTTACAAAAACATTGTAAATATGTTCTACACTTTCTTGTGTAAACTGTCTAAAATTATCATCAAGTGGTTTAAATAAACTATAACCTGATGCATTTTCGTGGGTTTCTACCAATTCGGAATTTATTCCGTAATTTTTAGTAACTTGTGATAAGTTTGGCAAAGTACCAAAAACTCCAATAGAACCCGTAATTGTACTCGATTCAGCAAAAATTTGATTGGCGTTGCAAGCAATATAATAACCGCCAGAAGCCGCTAAATTCCCCATAGATACAATGACAGGTTTCACTTTCTTAGTAATTTCGATTTCTCTCCAAATCAAATCAGAAGTTAAAGCACTTCCTCCTGGACTATTTACTCGCAATACGATAGCTTTTATATCGTCATCTTTTCTAGCTTCTTGTAACGAACGACGCATCGAACCTTCGCCAACTGTGTTTATATCGCCTTCACCTGATCCTATTTCGCCTTGAGCATAAATAATTGCGATTTTGTCTTTTGTTTTAAAATCAGAAGTTGATGTGGCTATATCTTGGGCATAATCCATAATATTAACCGTTTTATAATCATCGTCAGCATCTACTTTTAGTGCTTTTTTGATGTCGTCATGGTACACATCTTCGTAAGCAATTTTGTCAATCAATTTATTTTGTAAAGCCAATTCTGGTGTTCTTGCCAATAATCCCGTAGCAATAGTGTTTAATTGTGCCACTGGAATATTTCTAGATTTCGAAATATCGGAAGCCATCGCATTCCAAATAGAAGTTAAGAAAGTTGTGATTTGATCTCTGTTTTCAGGACTCATTTCGCTTAGTAAAAATGGCTCAACTGCACTTTTGTATTTTCCGTGGCGAATTACTTCCATTTTTAATCCTGTTTTGTCTTGAAAATCTTTGAAATACATTACTTCGGTCGAAAGTCCTTTAAAATCTATTTCTCCAACAGGATTTAAATAAACAGTATTCGCAACTGAATTCAAATAATAATCTTTTTGTGAATATACATTACCATAAGCCATCACAAATTTTCCTGATTTCTTAAAGTCTTCCAATTGGTCACGCAAGGCTTTAGTTTGTGCAACACCAAGTGCTAATGTGTTATTTAGAATTGAAATCCCTTTTATTTTTTCATCGGTTTTTGCCGCTTCAATAGCTTTTAGAACATCTGTTAATCCGTCATGATTGGCTTCGTAATATCCAATTTCTTCAAAATTAAATTTTCCGCCATAATCATTAGTTACTTCTTCCAGATTTAATTCTAAAACCGAATTGTCTTCGACATAAGTTGTTCCTGAACCACCTCCAAAGATGGCTCCAATAATTAGTATTCCAAAAAAGAACAGCATGCAAAAAACAAACAAACCAACAATGGTTGACAATACGTTTCCTAAAAATTTCATAATTAATTTATTTTAATACCTATGAGTCGTGTTTTTATTGAATTTGTTACAAACCAAATTAGTTATTAACACTTGGCAAATATAATAAGATTGTAAATTTCTTTTTAGTTAATTTGCTTTATATATGAAAACGCAGCAAAAAGTAGTTTTATCGCTTGGAAGCAACCAAGGGAATCGCCTAGAAAATATCAAAAATTGTATCCAACTTATTCATCAGAAAATTGGATTAATCCTTCGTGTTTCTAACTTATACGAAACACCATCTTGGGGTTTTAGTAGCGATGCTTTTTATAATTGTGCTTTGGTTTTACATACTTCTTTTTCTGCAGATAAAATATTGCAAAAAATCACATTAATAGAGAAAGAGCTAGGAAGAGTCAGACAAAATACTAATGATTACCAAGCTAGAATTATTGATATTGATATTATTGCGATTGATGAACAAATACACAATTCCGAAACATTGAATATTCCGCATGAGCAAATGCAAAACAGGCTTTTTGTATTGTTACCAATGCTGGATTTGAAGCTTGAATGGCAACATCCAATTCTGCAAAAATCAGTTCAAGAATTAATCGAAACTTGTGAGGATAAAAGTGATTGTAAAGTGGTTTCAAATTTAGATTCTGTTTTGAAAAAATACAGCATAAATCAATTAAATTACATTGCTATTGAAGGAAATATTGGTGCAGGAAAAACAACACTAACCACAAAAATTGCCGAAGATTTTAATGCTAAAACAGTTTTAGAACGTTTTGCTGACAATCCTTTTTTGCCCAAATTTTATAAAGATCAAAATCGATATGCTTTTCCTTTAGAAATGTCATTTTTAGCTGATAGATATCAGCAATTATCTGATGATTTATCGCAATTTGATTTGTTTAAAGATTTTGTTGTTGCCGATTATCATATTTTCAAATCCTTAATTTTTGCCAAAGTTACGTTGCAAGAAGATGAATTCAGATTATACAAAACCCTATTTGATATAATTTATAAAGAAATGCCAAAACCTGATTTGTACGTTTATTTATACCAAAATACAGACAGATTACTGCAAAATATTAAAAAAAGAGGAAGAAGTTACGAACAAGAAATTGAAGCCGAATATCTAGAAAAAATAAACCATGGTTATCTAGATTATATCAAATCTCAAACTGACTTGAATGTCTTAGTAATTGATGTTTCTGATTTTGATTTTGTAGAAAAACAAGAAGATTACGTAAAGATTTTAGATGCAATTCAGGAAAAATTAGAAATTTAATTTTTAAATCATTCAATTTTTAAATCATTCAATTTACAAAACAAATCCCAAACTACAATTCCTGCACTTACCGAAATATTTAGCGAATGCTTGGTTCCTAATTGCGGAATTTCAATTGTTCCGTCACATAATTTTATTGCTTCTTGGTTTACGCCAAAAACCTCGTTTCCAAACACCAAAGCATATTTTTTATTAACTTCTACTTCAAAATCATTAAGAAATATCGAATTTTCTACTTGTTCAATAGCAAAAACAGCGACATCGTCTTTTTTTAGCTTTTCAATCACTGATAAAACATTTTCGTGATGCTCCCACGCAACGGTTTCAGTTGCACCAAGTGCAGTTTTGTGAATTTCTTTGTTGGGAGGTGTTGCAGTAATTCCGCACAAATATATTTTTTCGATGAGAAAAGCATCGGCAGTTCTAAAAACTGAACCAATATTGTGTAAGCTTCTAATGTCGTCCAGAATAATTATGATTGGAGTTTTTGTAGCTTCTTTGAAATCGGAAATCGATTTTCTGTCTAGTTCCCTATTTTCTAATTTGCGCATGATACTGTTTTATAAAAAAAGCTTCCTAAATATTTAGGAAGCTTTAGTGATATTATTTTTTATTATTTAGCTTTTTGTAGGCTCAACAACTGGTGTTACTGTCATAGGCGTAGTTCCTGGAGCTGGAGCTGCATCTGGTAAAACAGTACCTTTAATAGTTAATATTTTTGTTGGCATACCTTCTGCATTTGAAGTTACTGTTACTGTTTTTGTAAAAGGACCTGGTCTGTTGGTGTCATATTTTACACCAATAATAGCTTTTGTTCCAGGCGCAATAGGGTCTTTAGGAGTTGTTGGTACTGTACAACCACATGATCCTTGAGCATTTGTAATAATAAGAGGTTTGTTTCCATTATTTGTCAATACAAATTCTCTTTTTCCGTCAGCATTGTGTGCAATTGTTCCGTAATCGATAGTTTCGTTTTCAAAAACCATTCCAGCACCTTCTACTTTTGGAATTGCTACGGCAGCCACTTTTTTAGCTTTTTTTACTTTCGTAGTTTTTTTTACTTCCATTTTTGCTTTGGTAGCAACTTCTTGAGCATTAACTGTATTCGCTCCAAAAAAAGCAATTGCAGATAAAATAAATATGATTTTTTTCATTTTTAATTCTAATTATTGTTTAACATAACAAATGTAAAAATAAAATCGAATTGCATTACTTTTTTTATCTAAAATTGTTGTTAAAATTTTGCTTATATATTTAGGTAAAATAAGTAAATTCGTCGCTTATAATTAAAATTCAAAATTTTGTCTGCAAAAGAAATCAAAGAAACGCCATTAATGAAACAATACAACGAGATAAAAAGAAAATATCCCGATGCTTGTTTGCTATTTCGTGTAGGTGATTTTTACGAAACTTTTGGCGAAGATGCAGTTCGTGCATCAAAAATTCTTGGAATAACACTTACAAAACGTGGTGCTGGTTCACCTACCGAAACAGCTTTGGCTGGATTTCCGCATCATTCTATCAATACCTATTTGCCTAAATTAGTCAAAGCTGGACTTCGTGTTGCGATTTGCGACCAGTTAGAAGATCCAAAAATGACTAAAACCATTGTAAAACGTGGTGTGACAGAACTGGTTACTCCTGGAGTTTCGATGAATGATGAAGTTTTAAATTCGAAAACAAACAATTTTCTTGCGTCTATTTATTTTGGTAAAAAAGTAATTGGAGTTTCGTTTCTTGATGTTTCTACCGGAGAATTTCTTACTTCCGAAGGGAACGAAGAATATATCGACAAATTGTTGCAAAACTTTAGCCCAAGCGAAATTTTAGTGCCAAAACAAAACAAAGGTGATTTCAAAGAAAAATTTGGTGATAATTTTCATGCTTTTTACCTAGAAGATTGGGTTTATAAAGAAGATTATGCTACGGAAACTTTAATAAATCATTTTCAAACTAATTCTCTAAAAGGTTTTGGTATCGAAGAATTGCCTCATGGAATCATTGCTTCTGGAGCGATTTTGTATTATTTATCAGAAACACAACACAACCGAATTCAGCATATAACTTCAATTCATCGTATTGCCGAAGATGCTTACGTTTGGATGGATAGATTCACGATTCGAAACCTCGAATTATACCATAGTTACAATCCCAACGCAGTGACTTTGCTCGATATTATCGACAAAACACTTTCGCCTATGGGCGGACGAATGCTTAAACGATGGTTGGCGCTTCCGCTAAAAGATGCCAATAAAATAAAATCTCGTCACGAAGTGGTGGCTTATTTTAAAGAAAATCAAGAAATTCTTCAAAAGGTTCAAAATCAGATTAAGCAAATTTCGGATTTAGAACGATTAATTTCTAAAGTAGCGGCTGGCAGAATTAGTCCAAGAGAAATTATTTACCTGAAAGAATCTTTAGATGCTATTATTCCTATAAAAGAATTGGCATTGCAAAGCAAACAAGAAGCTGTAAAAGTAATTGGAGATAGTTTGCATAGTTGCGATTTGTTGCGAGAAAAAATAAAAACAACACTAAACCAAGAAGCACCAGTTGCTATAAGTAAAGGAAATGCGATTGCGTCTGGGATTAATGCTGAATTAGACGAACTACGAGGAATTTCAACTTTAGGAAAAGAATATTTAGAAGGAATTGAAAAACGAGAATCTGAAAAAACAGGAATTTCATCACTAAAAATTTCGTTCAATAATGTTTTTGGATATTATATCGAAGTCAGAAATACACACAAAGATAAAGTTCCAACGGAATGGATTCGTAAGCAAACCTTAGTGAATGCGGAACGATATATTACCGAGGAACTCAAAGAATACGAGACTAAAATTTTAGGAGCCGAAGAAAAAATTCAACAGATAGAAAACCAATTATTTGAACAATTAGTCAGTTGGATTGCTACTTATATCAAGCCAGTTCAGTTAAATGCAAATTTAATAGCGCAGTTGGATTGTTTAATTTCGTTTACGCAATTGGCTATCGATAACAATTATATCTGTCCAGAAATTAACGATTCATTTGCTTTAGATATAAAAAACGGACGCCATCCTGTTATCGAAAAACAGTTACCCATTGGCGTTCCGTATATTGCTAACGATGTATATTTAGATAGAGAAACGCAGCAACTCATTATGATTACAGGACCCAATATGTCGGGTAAATCGGCTATTTTGAGGCAAACGGCACTCATAGTATTGTTAGCACAAATGGGAAGTTTTGTTCCTGCGGAAAGCGTTCAGATGGGAATTGTAGATAAAATTTTTACGAGAGTAGGT
This sequence comes from Flavobacterium swingsii, assembly GCF_900111965.1. Lineage (GTDB taxonomy): Bacteria > Bacteroidota > Bacteroidia > Flavobacteriales > Flavobacteriaceae > Flavobacterium > Flavobacterium swingsii. The sequence goes on from NZ_FOJT01000004.1 coordinate 353,753, forward strand.
GCGAGTGATAATATTTCGATGGGGGAATCTACCTTTATGGTCGAAATGAATGAAACGGCTTCTATTTTGAATAATATTTCTGACAGAAGTTTGGTTTTGCTTGACGAAATAGGTCGTGGAACCAGTACTTATGACGGAGTTTCAATCGCTTGGGCAATTGCCGAATTTTTACACGAAAATCCAGCGCAACCCAAAACGTTGTTTGCAACGCATTATCATGAACTAAATGAAATGAGCGAATTGTTGCCTCGAATTCAAAACTATAATGTTTCTGTCAAAGAATTAAAAGACACTGTTTTGTTTATTCGTAAATTGGTTAAAGGCGGAAGCGCGCATAGTTTTGGTATTCATGTAGCAAAAATGGCGGGAATGCCACAAATCGTTTTGCAGAAAGCAGAAAAGATTCTAAAAAAATTAGAAAAAAATCATTCGGCCGAAGCGTTAAATGGAATAAAAGGGAATAAAGATGATATGCAACTCAGTATTTTTAATCTCGACGACCCGCTTTTGGAAGAAATTAAAGAAGAAATACTAAATTTAGACATCAATACCTTAACTCCAGTGGAAGCTTTAATGAAGTTGAACGAGATAAAACGGATGTTAAGCAAAAAATAAAGTTTCTAAAACAAGGATTTTCAGAGTATTATAAAAAAGTATTTTTTTTTATTGAAAAAGCCTTGTATAATTGAATTAATGTATTAAATTTGCCCTCGCAATACAGTAATGCATTGCAGTTCTTTTTAAAATTTGAAAACGCGAAAATAGCTCAGCTGGTAGAGCGCGACCTTGCCAAGGTCGAGGTCGCGGGTTCGAGCCCCGTTTTTCGCTCTATACCAAACAAAAATCATATTTGATTTTTGAAAAATAAAACTGCTTGGGTGGTGAAATTGGTAGACACGCTGGACTTAAAATCCAGTGACTGTAATGGTCGTACGGGTTCAAGTCCCGTCCCGAGTACAAAAGCTTCAAACTATGTTTGGAGCTTTTTTTTGTTTTAAAACTGTTAGGGAATGTTTTTTGTTTATAACATTTTGATTTTTTTCTACAATCAATAGTTTTTAAAAGGTAAATGTAAATTATCTTCGACTCGAAATTAATTAAGGATTATGAGCACATTTGTAATTAGCAAAAGGATTAATGACGAGTATAAATTTGAATTTACTTCTAGAAGAGGTAAGGTGATTTTTACGAGTAATAATTTTGAACTGAAATTTGAATGTGAGAATGAAATTGAATTCCTAAAGGCTTCTGTAGGAGATGCCGTTTTTTTAAAATTTAAATCTTCAAGAGGTAAGTTTTTCTTCAGATTAATTATTCACGAAAAAGAAATGGCTATTAGTCGAAAATATACTACACAACTTTTGTTGCAAAAAGGGATTGATGAGATTGTAAAATACGCATCAAAATCGGAAATACTCGACTTCTCTAATAATGATTTTGCTTTCTTTGATAGTTTAGAGGAAAAAGAATAGTTGTTTTATATCGGTTAAACTTAAAAAAACACAGGAATATTTATGGGTAGTTTATCATTGCTTCGCCAGTTCGTGCTTTCGGACTCTGGTCTGAAGTTAGAATTGTCGTTATGAGATTTTTCGTTCCTCGGAATGATAGCTGAGTGTTTTTTATTCCAGTAAATTCAAATACTAAATAGTGTTATGTGGTTTTAAATTGATGTTTAAAAACTATTATAAATAAAAAACCACGCCAATGGCGTGGTTTAAAATTTTTAGAATTGAATTCTAATTATTTTTTTACAGCTTCTTTAGCAGCGTCAGCAGTAGCGTCAACAGCAGTAGCAGCAGCATCTGTAGCAGTAGCAGCAGCAGCATCAACAGCTTCTGTTGCAACAGCAGCAGCAGTGTCAACAGCTTCAACAGCAGCTTCTTCCATTACTGGAGCTTCTTCAGTTACTGGAGCCTCAGCAGCAGCATCTTTACATGATACAAAAGAAACACTCATCATAGCTACTAAAGCTAAACTTAAAACAACTTTTTTCATCTTACTTAATTATAAAGGTTAATTATTAATTCTTTGCAAAGATATAAATTTTTTAATATGTAAAACTTTTTTTTTACTTTTTTTTAAATTTTTTTACTCTTTGCTAACATCTAGTTTAATTACAATTTCTGTGCCAAAACTTCACGAGTTTAAAAAATATATAAATCTTCAATGTTTTTTTAAGATATTGAATACTAATGATTTATTTTTTCTTTGGGTGAACCAATTTCATTTCATCAACTAAATGTTTTGCTCCAGCAAATTTGTCTACAATAAACAAAACATATCGCATGTCGACCATTACATTTCGGCAAATTGATGGATCATAATGTATGTCGCTCATGGTGCCTTCCCAAACACGGTCAAAATTTAATCCAATAAGATTTCCCTCGGCATCTACCGCTGGACTTCCTGAGTTTCCTCCTGTTGTGTGATTTGTACCAATAAAACAAACTGGTAATTTTCCGTTATCAGCATATTGCCCATAATCTTTGTTGTTATAAAGTTCAATTAGTTTTTTAGGAACATCAAATTCGTAATCACCAGGAACATATTTTTCCATAACACCATCTAAATAGGTAACGGGATTATAATAGGTAGCATCTTTTGGTGCGTAACCTTTTACTTTTCCGTAAGTAACACGCAAAGTGCTGTTTGCATCTGGAAAAATACGTGAGTTAGGATATAATTCTAACTGTGCTTTCATATAAGTTCTTTGCAAAGCAGTAATTTTTAAATTGATTTCGTCGTATTTTGGAGCTACATTTTTATTGTAATTATCCGCTAACGATTTTACAAAAGCATAACCTTTGTCTGCATTCAATTTTTTTAATACTGATTTTGAATCACCACTTAAAAGTGTTTTAAATTTCGCATAATCTACTAATTTCGATTTGCTGTATATTAAGGTTGTTAGTTTTTTGTAATCTGCATTTATTAATGAAGCTGGCAAAAACTGTTTTGGTGCTTTGTTTCCGTAAAGAGCAATGAGTTGTTCGAAAACTTTCTCATCTACATTTTTGTTAAAATCTTTAAAGAAATCTTCTTGAGATTTTATTAAATTTTCTTTTCTATCATTAAATGCTTGTTCGCCTTTGGTTGCAAATACTTGTTCTAGTTGGTATAATTTGTATCCTAAGCTTAATAATTCGGTATTTTTTGCAACTACTTCCGAGAAATAATCTCTGCTTACTGCATATGGTGTAATTTCGGTATAGTTTTTTCCGAATTCAGCTAATAAGTTTCCGTATTCGTTTTGTTTGCCAGCTGTGATGACTTTTTGTTGGAAATCTTTTTCGAAATTTTGTTTGATACCAATCGCATTCGATTTTTTTAGACCTTGACTTTCACCAATCCATTTTTTCCAATAATTAGCTACTCCAGCATATTTTGAAGCGTACTGAATCTTGATTGCGTTGTCTTTTCGCATAAAACCATCTTGTACTTTTAGCGCTGCATCTCGAATTTCTATTTTTGCAGGATTGGTTTCGTTTACAATTTGCGCTACTGCAAATGATGGTAAATATTCCTGTGTTTTGCCAGGATAACCCATAACCATAGTAAAATCGTCTTCCTGAATACCGTCTAAAGAAACTGGTAAAAAGTGTTTTGGGGTATAAGGAATATTGTCTTTAGAATAAGTTGTTGGATGATTATTTTTGTCTGCATAAATCCGGAACATCGAAAAATCTCCCGTATGACGTGGCCAAACCCAGTTGTCTGTATCCGAACCAAATTTCCCTATCAAACTTGGTGGCGCGCCAACCAAACGAACATCTTTAAAGGTTTCGGTTACAAATAAAATGTACTGATTTCCTTCAAAAAAAGTACGGACTTTGTTTTCTTGCCAAGCTTCTTTTGGGAAACTTGCAGAAACTTTAGTCATATTTTCTTGAATTTTCTTTTGTTTTTCTGCTTCCGAAGTAATCAACGCAACACCATCTAAAACCTGAGTTGTTACATCATTTATACTTACGATAAATGTTACTACTAAATTCTCATTTGGTAATTCATCTTCCATTTTCATGGCCCAAAAACCATCGGTTAGATAATCGTGTTCCGTTGATGAATGGTTCTGAATCGCATCGAAACCACAGTGATGATTGGTAAGAATTAATCCTTTTGGCGAAATAACTTCCGAAGTACAACCACCATTAAAATGTGGAACGGCATCTTTTAGACTCGAATGATTTACCGAATAAATATCATCGGCAGAGATTTTCATGCCTAAGTTTTTCATTTCTGTTTCGTTCATTCCGTTCAGCAACGAAGGAATCCACATACCGCCTTGTTGCGCTTGGGTTTGAATGACAAATAATAAAAGTAGTAGTTTAATAAATTTCATAAGTACTGTTTTTTTGAAGGTTGCAATGTAGGAATTTAATTTATTTGGGTTATTTTTTTTAAGATTTGATTAAGAAATATGTTTTAAAATTACATCTGTTGCGCCTTTATTCATATTCACGAAAGTGCTAGAAATATGCCCTTTTTCAAATCGTTCGTCTGGATTTTGAATTAAATTATCGAAAATTTCATTCAATTCCTTTTGATTTGAAATCGAAACACAACCAGTCATATTTACCAATGCGGTTGCTTCGGCAAAATGAGAATAATTTGAGCCAATAACAATTGGAACACCAAAAGTTGCGGGTTCTAATATATTGTGAACGCCAGGATTTCCGAAACCACCACCTACATAAGCAATGTCGGCATAACTGTATATTTTTGTTAAAATCCCGATGGTGTCAATAATAAAAACATTGTATTCGGATAGATTTTTATCTGATTTCTCTGAAAATAAAACGGTTTTTTTTGAAATCGATTTTTTCAATTCTTGAATTTGCTCCGGCTTAATATTATGCGGCGCAATAATAAATTTGACCTCGTTTGATGATTGATTAATATAATTTATCAATAAATTTTCGTCTTTTGGCCAAGAACTTCCAATCACAATAGTAGTTGTATTGTTTTTGAATTGTGCTATAAAATCTAATGAATTATCACGTTCTAAAATAGAAACTACTCTGTCGAAACGCGTGTCACCAGAAATTTTCACATTAGTAAAACCGATACTTTGCAAGAGTTTTTTCGAACTTTCGTTTTGTACAAAAAAGTAATCGAAAGATTGTAAAGCATTTCTGTAAAAACCACCATACCATTTGAAAAAAGCTTGTTTTTCTCTAAAAACACCTGAAATCAGATAGGTTTTAATATTCTGTTTCTTGAGTTCATTCAAATAATTAGGCCAATATTCATATTTGATAAAGAAAACCATTTCTGGATGGACTAATTTTAAGAATTGCCTCGCATTACTTTTGGTGTCCAAAGGCAAATAAACTGTAGCATCGGCAACGGTATTATTTTTTCTAATTTCATAACCAGAAGGGGAAAAAAAAGTAACTACAATTTTGTGAGAAGGAAATTTTGCTTTTATTTTTTCAATTACGGGCAAACCTTGTTCGTACTCGCCTAAAGAAGCAGCGTGAAACCAAATGGTCTTATCTGCTGAATTTATTTTGCTTCGTAAAGTAGTAAAAACAGTTTTTCGACCAGCAACAAAAAGTTTAATTTTTGGACTGAAAAGCGCTACGATTTTTAATAAAAAACCAGCAAGTTGAACTATTAAATTATAAATGAAAATCATTAAATAAAATTTGATTTCAAAAATACATTTTTCTTTACATTATATAATAAGTATAAATCTAAAATTCCTATTTTTGTTATAAATTCAAAGCTTTGTGAGCCTAGTGAAAACTTTGTGAACTTGGTGGTTAAAAGAAAAAGATGAAAAAAATTCAAATGGTTGACTTAAAAAGTCAATACGAAAAAATAAAAGACACTGTAAATGCTTCAATTCAAGGAGTTTTAGATACAAATACTTATATAAACGGACCAGAAGTTCACAAGTTTCAGAAAAATCTTGAAGAATATCTAGGCGTAAAACACGTAATTCCTTGTGCAAACGGAACCGATGCTTTACAAATAGCCATGATGGGATTGGGATTGAAACCTGGTGATGAAGTAATTACTGCCGATTTTACATTTGCAGCCACTGTCGAAACTATTGCACTTTTGCAATTGACACCAGTTTTAGTCGATGTTGATATGTACAATATGAACATTAATATCGAAGCCGTTAAAAATGCAATAACACCTAAAACAAAGGCTATTATTCCGGTACATTTGTTTGGTCGCGCTGCGAATATGGACGCGATTATGCAAATTGCAAGAGAAAATAACCTGTTTGTAATTGAAGACAATGCACAAGCAATAGGTGCAAATTATACTTCGAACGATGGTTCTAAAAAGAAAGTAGGAGCAATAGGAAACGTAGCGTCGACCTCATTTTTTCCTTCAAAAAATTTAGGTTGTTATGGCGATGGTGGTGCTATTTTTACCAATGATGATGACTTGGCACATGCCCTGCGAGGTATAGCAAATCACGGGATGTATGAGCGATATCATCACGATGTGGTGGGTGTAAACTCTCGTTTAGATAGTATTCAGGCAGCAGTTCTAAATGCTAAGCTACCACATTTAGACGATTATTGCAAGGCGAGAAAAACAGCAGCGAGAAAATACAACGAAGCACTTTCTGTAAATAAAAATATTGTAGTTCCAGCTTTTGATTATGATGGTGATGATCATGTTTTTCATCAATACGTAATTAGAATCACTAACGGAAAACGAGATGAATTATTAACTTATTTACAAAACAAAGATATTCCTTGTGCTATTTATTACCCAATTCCGTTGCATTCTCAAAAGGCTTATTTAGATTCTAGATACAAAGAAGAAGATTTTCCAGTAACCAATCAATTAGTTCAAGAAGTAATTGCATTGCCAATACACACAGAACTTGACGACGAACAAATAAAATTTATAACCGATTCTGTTTTAGAGTTTTTAAAATAGGTTTATTCGTTGATTTGTTCAATCGAATAACCAAATCAACGAATAACCAAATCAACATTTCATGAAAATACTAGTAACAGGAGGTCTCGGATTTATAGGTTCTCACACCGTTGTCGAATTACAAAATGAAGGTTTTGAAGTGGTTATCATCGATAATCTTTCAAACTCATCTGAAGAAGTCTTAAAAGGAATTGTTGCCATTACAGGCAAAACACCTTTGTACGAAAAATTAGATTTAAGAGAAAAAGCATTGGTACAAAATTTTTTCAAAAAACACAACGATATTGATGGAGTAATTCACTTTGCAGCATCAAAAGCAGTTGGCGAAAGTGTCGAAAATCCTTTGTTGTATTACGAAAACAACATTAATACCTTGGTTTATATTCTGCAAGAATTGCAACAAAAAACCGAAACTAATTTTATTTTTAGTTCGTCTTGTACCGTTTACGGTCAAGCCGAAAAAATGCCAATTACCGAAAATGCGCCTATACAACCAGCCATTTCTCCGTACGGAAACACAAAACAAATAGGCGAAGAAATTATTACCGAAGTTTGCAAAGTCAGTAATATAAATTCAATTTTATTGCGATATTTTAACCCAATTGGAGCGCATCCAACTGCCGAAATAGGCGAATTACCTATTGGAGTTCCACAAAATTTAATTCCGTACATCACGCAAACAGGAATAGGTTTGCGTCAAGAATTATCGGTTTACGGGGATGATTATCCAACGCCAGACGGAACCTGTATTCGTGATTACATTCACGTAGTCGATTTGGCAAAAGCGCATGTTATTGCGTTGCAACGATTGTTAAATAAGAAAAACTTAGATAAAGTAGAAACTTTCAATCTAGGAACAGGAACAGGAAGTTCGGTTCTAGAAGTTATCACTGCTTTCGAAAAAGTTTCAGAACAAAAATTACCTTATAAAATTGTTCCTCGTCGTGAAGGCGATGTCATTTCTGCTTACGCAAATACAGATAAGGCCAATGCAGTTTTGGGTTGGAAAGCGCAATCTACATTAGAAGAAGCTTTAGCAAGTGCTTGGAAATGGGAACAAAAAATTAGAGGTTAACTTTTCAAGCAATTTCACAGAAATGAGGATTATCTAAAAGTCTATCATCTATCCGTCTTTTATCTAAAAAAAATGAATCAAAAAACTGATTTCAAATTATTATTCTGCCTAATTGTAGTGGCAATTGTTTGGGGAACTACTTATTTTGGAATTCGTGTGGCTGTGGAAACTATTCCACCTTGGTACATTACTTCAATAAGACAAGGTTTGGCAGCATTAATTATACTTTGTATTTTACTTTACAAAAAAGAATTGTCTTGGATAGGTTTGGAAAATTTTAAACTTCAATTTATACCATCAATATTAATGATTGTTATTGCCAATGGTTTTACGACTATTGCCGAAAAAAGTGTTCCAAGTGGTTTGACATCGATATTAAGTGCTTTGTCTCCAGTTGTTATTTTTGTTGGAAGTATTTTATTTGGATTGCAAAAACCAAGTATCAAAGGGTTTATTGGCGTAATTATTGGATTTCTAGGTGTTGTTTTTATTTTTAGAGATGGACTAGGAGCTATTTTAGAACCCAATTACAAAACTGGAATTTTGTTTTTGAGTATTGCCATTTTAAGTTGGTCGATAGGAACGGTTTATTCTAAAATGCATATTCATAAATCTAATAATATTGCACTCAATTTGTTTTATCAATTTGCGATTGCAGCGATTATTCAGTTTTTTCTAGCACTTATATTTTCTCCAAATGTAGATGTAAGTTTATGGAGTTTTAGAAGCGTTTTTGCAACCTTATATTTAGCAATTTTTGGATCAGTTCTGGCATTTTTCTGTTACTTATATGCTTTGAAAAGAGTTACTGCCATTCAGGTTTCAATCTTAAATTACATTAATACTATTATTGCTGTTTTCTTAGGTTGGCTGTTTCTTGATGAAGTAATTACTAGTGATTTTATTATTGCAACGGCGTTAATTATTCTGGGTGTTTTTATTATTAATTATAGAAAGAATGAAGTTGTAGTAAAATAAAAAACTCCAAATTAGTATTGAATTTGGAGTTTTTTTATTAATTTAAAAATGAAACTAAGCACTTGCAGTTTCTACTTCTTTATCAATTTTTCCAACCAATCCAACTAATACTTTTCCTGGGCCAACTTCTGTAAATAAAGTCGCGCCATCTTGTATCATTTGTTGTACAGATTGTGTCCATTTTACAGGAGCAGTCAACTGTATAATCAAGTTTTTCTTAATCTCATTTGGATCAGAAATTGCACTTGCTGTTACATTTTGATATACAGGACAAATAGGAGTAGAGAAGGTTGTTGCTTCGATTGCTGCGGCTAATTCTTCACGAGCAGGTTCCATCATTGGTGAGTGAAAAGCACCGCCAACTGGTAAAATTAATGCGCGTTTTGCTCCAGCTTCTTTCATTTTTTCGCAAGCCAATTCTACGGCTTTATATTCGCCGGAAATAACCAATTGTCCTGGGCAGTTATAATTTGCAGCTACGACAATGCCGTCAATTGATGCACAAATGTCTTCTACAATTTTGTCGTCCAAATTTAAAACTGCTGCCATTGTAGAAGGTTTTATTTCACATGCTTTTTGCATAGCAATTGCTCTTTGTGAAACTAGTTTTAATCCGTCTTCAAATGACAAAGCTCCATTAGCAACCAATGCAGAAAATTCTCCTAAAGAATGTCCCGCTACCATTTCTGGTTTAAAATTATCTAATGTTTTTGCTAAAATTACTGAATGTAAAAAAACTGCTGGTTGTGTTACTTTCGTTTCTTTTAATTCTTCGGCAGTTCCTTCGAACATAATATCTGTGATTCTGAAGCCTAATATTTCATTTGCTTTTTCGAATAATGATTTTGCTAATTCTGAATTTTCATATAAATCTTTTCCCATTCCTGAAAATTGTGCGCCTTGCCCCGGAAAAATGTATGCTTTCATATTATTTTGTTTCAAGTTTTTCAAAAACAAAAGTACTTATTTTGTAACAATCTCATCAAATTAATGTCTAATATTTGCAAAATCTAATCTAAATTTAAATGAAAAAACTATTACCAATTCTACTTGTTATTCTTATAACAGTATTCTTTTTTTATGTTTCGTTACCTGTTTTAAGTTATGGTTTTTCGGGTATTACCGTTTTACTACTTATTATTGCCGCTTTATTATTTTTCTCTTTTTCTAAGTTTACGATTAGTTCTGATGGAAAAAGTTATAAACCAGTAGCCGTATTTTGGAAAATTCCAGCTTTATTAATTTGTGTGGCGATTTTATATGCATTCGTATTGCCTTTTTTTACTTCAAGCCCAATTTTTAGAAATCAAGATTACAGAAATTTAATTGGAAAAGTAAAAGATGGCGATAAATTAACGAATCATATTGCACCAATTTCAATGAATGAAATTAGAGTGGTTGATGAAGATTTAGCGTATTTATTAGGTGAAAAAATATTAGGTTCACAACCAGCATTGGGAAGTCAGGCACAATTGGGTGAATTTTTTATTCAGAAAGTAAACGGAAAATTATATTGGATTGCACCTTTAGTACATTCAGGTTTTTTCAAATGGTTAAACAATTCTGAAGGAACAACAGGTTACGTAATGGTTTCGGCAACTAATGAACGTGATGTAAAATTGGTTCAAGAAATGAATGGAAAACCAATTCGATTAAAATATCAAGACGAAGCGTATTTTCAAAGTGATACGCGCAGACATTTATACTTCAACGGATATAGCACAGTTGGTTTAGCTGATTTTATTTTCGAAATTGACGAAAAAGGAACACCTTTTTGGGTAGCGACTAAATATAAAAAAGAAGTTGGTTTTTCTGGAAATAACGCCACTGGAGTTGTGGTTTTAAACGCACAAACTGGTGATATTACAGAATATGATATTAAAAACACACCAACTTGGGTAGACAGAATTCAACCGATTTCATTTATCAAAGATCAATTAAATGATTGGGGTGAATATGTAAAAGGATATTGGAATTTTTCTAATGAAAACAAACTTCAAATCACAGAAGATTTGACTTTAGTTTACGGGAAAGACGACAAATCATATTGGTATACAGGAATTACTTCTGTTGGAAAAGACGAATCGGCAGTTGGATTTGTTTTAGTAGATACCCGAACAAAAGAAACAACTTTTTACAAACAAAGTGGTGCTACAGAATTTGCAGCACAAAGCTCGGCACAAGGTAAAGTGCAAGAAAAAGGTTTTGTGGCTTCGTTGCCAATTCCGTATAACATTAACAACATTCCAACTTACGTGATGACATTGAAAGATAATGGTGGATTGGTAAAAATGTATGCGATGGTTTCTATTGCAGATTACACGATTGTTGGAACTGGAAATACGATGCGTGAAGCCTTAACAGCTTATAAAACGGCTTTCAATTCTTCTGGAAATAAAATAAATCCAGAGAGTAAATCAGCTAAAAAAGTAGTTGAATCGGTTGTAGTTCGAATTCAAAATGATGTAAAAAACGGAAACAGTTTTTACTATTTCACGGTGAAAGATTACCCAAACATTTTTGTAGGTTCGTCACAAATATCTAACCAATTACCAATTACTGCTGTTGGTGATAATGTAAAAATTTCTTTCGATTTAGATAATGAAGAAATTAATGATGTTTCGACATTTGAGAATGTTAGCTTGAAAAAATAAAATAAAAAAGGGAAGTTTCTAAATCAGAACTTCCCTTTTGGTTTTATACTAAATTTGCTTGAAGCGTAATTTCTGTATTTAATAATTTTGAAATCGGACAAATTTCTTTTGCTTTTTGAGCAATGGCTTGAAATTCTCCATCTGAAATATTTGGCACTTTTGCATTCAATTCTAACTGAATTAAAGTAATTGTTCCGTCTTGAAAAGTAACTTTCGCAGTGGTATCCAAATTATCTGGTACAAATCCGGCATCTGTTAGTAAAAAACTTAATTGCATCGTAAAGCAACCTGAATGTGCTGCTCCGATTAATTCTTCTGGATTCGTTCCAACTCCTTCTTCAAAACGAGATTTGAAAGAATATTGTGTATTATTCAATGTTGTACTTTGCGTACTAACAAGCCCTTTTCCTTCCATTCCGGAACCTTTCCAATTTGCGTTTGCTGTTCTTGTAAATTTCATAATTTAATTTTTTAGTAGTTATATTGATTTTATAATTTCTAATAATTGATTTTTCAACTCTTCATTTGTAATTCCTTTTTCAGCATCAAAATTATCATTGAAACTCGGTAAAGAAAAACTTCCTTTTACAATTCCGCCTTGAAACGGAAATCTTTTTGTGGCAATATCTAAAACCGAACTTCCACCACGAGCTCCAGGAGAAGTTGCTAATAACAACATTTCTTTTTCCTGAAACGTTTTCGCATTAATTCTTGACGTCCAATCTAAAACATTTTTAAAAGCTGTTGAATAATTCCCGTTATGTTCTGCAAACGAAATGACGATTAAATCGGCGCTACCTAATTTCGCATAAAATTCCGTTGCCAAAGCATGAATTCCGTGTTCTTTTTGTTTATCCACAGAAAAAACTGGCATTTCATAATCGTTTAAATCTAAAACTTCCACAGAAGCATTTTCAAATTGATTAGCAGCATACGTTACCAATTGTTTATTTATGGATGTCTTACTTGACGAACCTGCAAAAGCGATGATTTTTCTCATTAGTTTTCTTCTATATAATTTTTAGTTTTTAATACAGCGTTTTTCACCATTTCTGTATTATCAAATTCAGATTGCGTGGTTTTATCTTTCCAATTTATGGTGAAAGTCATTTCCGTTTCAGTATCAGAAATCGCTTTAATATCATTATCTACATAACCTTCAAATTTTGGATGTTCTAACAATAGAAATCTTACTTTATATGGTACGAAAGTAATTTTTTCTACTAAAGTAGTCGCATTTCCTTCTACAGTTATCGTCATTTTTCGGTTTACAAAATCTTCGTTTTTATCTAAAATAATCACATCGCTTACACCTGGAACAAAGTTTTCTGGTTTTTCAATTTTAAGAATTAAATGTTCCCAAACTTTTTCCAAAGAAGCGTTTACAATTGTTGAATATTGCACCATTATTTATTGTTTAAATAAAATGATAAAGCGCCAGACGGACACTTTTTCACAGTTTCAATAATTTTCTCCGTAGTTGAATTATCTGGTGTAATCCATGGTTGCTCTTTTGGTTTAAAAACATCCGGATTATTTCTCACGCAATTTCCAGAATGTATGCATTTTCCAGATTGCCATACAATGGTTACTTCACCATTTGTATATTCCTTTTTTAAGTTTTTTGGGTCCATGATTATATAGTTGTGTTAATTAAAACTTGATTTTTTAGAATTTTCGAAACAGGACATTTTTCAGCAATGATTAACAGCCTGTTTTTGATATCTTCTTCAATTTCGTTTGAAAAAGTAATGGTTCTTGAAATTGTAGTAGTTAATTCAGGGTTATTTTCTTGAGATAAATTTAATGAAATGTTTATTTCTGGAATATCCCAACCTTTTCTATCAATATACATTCGCAAAGTCGACAACGTGCAACCAGCTAAAGATGCCAAAAGCGTTGAATATGGATCTGGACCAAGGTCTTTTCCTTCAATACTTTCTGGTTCATCCATTACGAAAGTTCCATTACGCCAAGAAATGGTACACAAATATTTCTGTGTACCAATTTTTCCTGTTATGTTATTTTCTAAAAGATTTTCCATACTTATAAAACGTCTCTAAATTCTGGAGTTTTATCAAAAATACTTTTCGCAAACGGACAAAGGGGAATAATTTTAATTCCTTTTTCTCTAGCAAATTCAACGGCTTTTGCTACCATTTTTTTACCTAAACCTTTTCCATTATTTCCCGGATTGACTTCCGTATGATCAATAATTATTTTATCATCACCAGCAAAAACGAACGTCATTAATGCTTCTTGTTTTCCGTCTACTTCAATATAAAAAGCACCGTTTTTATCATTGATTCTTAGTTGTACTTCTTCGTTCATCTTAATTAGTGTTCCATTGGAATTTCCATTAATAAAAACTTCGCATCTGTAGTTGCTTTAATATCTAAGGATTCAAAATCTGTAATTCCTAAACCATCGCGAGTTTCTAATTCTTGTCCGTCAACAGTAATTGTTCCTGAAATTACGAAAACATACATTCCGTTTCCTTCTTTTTTCAATTCGTACGTTTTAGAAAAATCTTTGTCGAAATCCGCTAAATGAAACCACGCGTCTTGATGAATCCAAACTCCAGCATCATCTGCATTTGGAGATAAAATTTGTGCAAAATTGTTTTTTTGCTCCGTTACATCTAACGTAATTTGTTGGTAACGCGGTTCTACATTTCTAGTTTTTGGAAACAACCAAATTTGGAATAATTTCGTATGTAAATCAGCATTTGGATTGAATTCACTGTGTTGAATTCCAGTTCCTGCGCTCATTACTTGTACATCGCCAGTTTTGATAACTTCTGTATTTCCCATACTGTCTTTGTGCGCCAAATCGCCTTCCAAAGGAATTGTGATAATTTCCATATTATCGTGCGGATGCGTTCCGAAACCCATTCCGGCTGCAACAGTGTCGTCGTTTAAAACACGTAAAGTTCCAAATTGTACTCTTTCTGGATTGTACCAACTTGCGAAACTGAAACTATGGTATGCGTTTAACCAACCATGATCTGCATGACCTCTTGTATTTGCTTTGTGTAAAACTGTATTTTTCATCATCTATAAATTTAGTAATTATTATGTTACAAATTTACATCGAAGAGAAAAGAAGAATACTTAACCTAGATTAAGAAATTATTTTTTTAATAAACGGGCTTTCATTTTACTGAAGAATTCTGGAGTGACGCCAATATAAGAGGCAACGTGTTTTTGAGAAACTTTTTGAATTAAAGTTGGGTATTTTTTACAGAATTTCTCGAAACGCTCTTCAGCAGTTAAACTCAAATTATCCATGAGTCGTTCTTGGTGAGAAACCAATGAATTTTCGGCAAGAATTCTGAAAAATCGTTCTAATTTTGGAATTTCCTGATATAGTTGTTGTTGATTTTCTTTGGTAATTTCGACTATTTCAGCGTCTTCTAGAACTTCGATAAAAAGATTTCCAGGTTTTTGAGAAATGTAACTATACATGTCGCCAATCCACCAACCTTCGCAGGCAAAATGCAATACATGTTCTATAATATTATCATTGATATTGAAACTTCTTAAAATGCCAGAATTTACAAAATAAGTGCTTTTAGAAATCTCACCAGAACTTAGTAAAATGGTTTTTGCTTTGTATTTTTTTGTTTCGATTTTTGATAAAAAAACATGTTCCTCTTGAGGTGTAAGAGAAACATGTTTGGAAATGTTTTTAAGAATTAACGCCATTACTGTTCCTTAGGAAGTAATTTAAAATAAGATACAACAAAACGATTGTTTTTTACTTGGCCAACAACTTCAGCGTCTCTAATTGCTTCACAAAAGCCGTCTTTTGCATGAGCATCTCCGTGTTGGTCTATTTTTACACCATCTACAAAATAAGATTTACCGTCGATGCGAACGGCTAAATCACAACCGCCAGATTTCATTCCGAACTTGCATTGACCGCAAGAAACTTCAACAAATTGAGTTTTTTGAGCGTTTTTTTTCTCTTGAGCATTCATTAGAAATGCTGTAAAAAGTAATAATAATGAGAATGTTTTTTTCATAATCTAAGTGTTTTCTTTTTTGTTAATTTTTTCAATTTTCTTAAAATTAATCTTTTTAGAACTCTCAACACATCTTTTTCCAGGGCCACAACTTAATCTATGCGGGCCACAAGAAGTCAATAATGACAATGTTAGGAGTGCTAAAAATACCTTTTTCATGATTTAGGGTTTTACTTTTACTAAAGTAGTTATTTTTTTAGCACGTTCTACAATTTCTTCAATTGGAGTTGTTAAAGTCTCATTTGTTAAAACTACGCCCATTCTTCTATACGGTCTTGAAGTTGGTTTGCCAAAAATTCTAAAATCGGTTTTGGGTAAACAAGCTACATTTTCTATGCCAGAATATGTTGGATTTTCACTGTTTTCAGAAGCCAAAATAACAGCGCTTGCTCCAGCTTTTTCTAAAGTAATTTCGAAAATTGGTAAACTCAAGATAGCTCGCAAATGCAATTCGAATTCGTTAAAATTTTGTGTACCAGCTAAGGTTACCATTCCAGTATCGTGTGGACGAGGAGACAATTCTGAGAAATAAACACCCTCGTCGGTCAAGAAAAATTCGACACCAAAAAGTCCTGCGCCACCAAGTGCTTCGGTAACTTTTCTCGCCATATCTTGTGCTTCGTGTAAATCTTTGTCAGAAATTCTTGCTGGTTGCCAACTTTCTTGGTAATCACCACGTTCTTGACGGTGACCAATTGGTGCGCAAAATAAAGTGGGATTATTATTCTGAGCAACCGTTAATAAAGTAATTTCGGAATTAAATTTTACAAAAGCTTCTACAATCACTTCTACGACATCACCACGAGAACCTTCAACAGCATAATTCCAAGCTTTGGCAATATCTTCTTGAGATTTTATAGTCGATTGTCCTTTTCCTGAAGATGACATAAGTGGCTTTACTACACAAGGCATTCCAACGGCTTCAACACCTTTTTGTAACTCTTCGGCAGAAGTTGCATAACGATAATTGGCAGTTTTTAAGCCTAATTCTTTGGAAGCTAAATCACGAATCGCTTTTCTGTTCATGGTAAAATTTGCCGCTTTCGCTGAAGGAACTACGGTAATTCCTTGTTTTTCGTAATCGTAAAAACGTTCGGTGCGAATGGCTTCGATTTCTGGAACGATGAAGTCGGGTTTGTGTTTGGCAACGATTCTATCTAATTCGGCGCCATCAAGCATATTGATGACTTCAAAACCGTGAGCGACTTGCATTGCAGGGGCATTTTCGTAATTATCGACAGCGATTATAGTTTGACCGATGCGTTGTGCTGCAATGGCAAATTCTTTTCCTAATTCGCCTGAACCAAGTAGTAATATTTTTGACATTTGTAATGTTTTTTTATAAAAAAAGCCTCAAGTTTTCTTGAGGCAATATATTAAGCTAAGACTTCTTTTATTCTTCGAATGGCTTCCGTAAGGATTTCTTCGCTGGTTGCGTACGAAATTCTGATGCAATTTGGGTTGCCAAAAGCGTCGCCAGTTACGGTCGCTACATTGGCTTCGCCTAATAAATACATCGAGAAATCGTCGGCATTGTTTATAGTTGTTCCTCTTAATGTTTTTCCGAAATAAGAAGAAACATCTGGGAATACATAAAAGGCACCTTCTGGCGTATTTAGTTTTAATCCGGGAATTTCTTTAATTAATCCTACAACTAGATCGCGACGACCTTTGAAGGCTGAAACCATTCCGTTTAAAACGCTTGGATCGGCATCGACCGCAGCAATGGTGGCTCTTTGTGCTATCGAATTGGCTCCGCTAGTTACTTGTCCTTGCATTTTTGTACATGCTTTTGCAATAAATTCTGGTGCACCAATGTATCCGATTCTCCAACCTGTCATAGCAAATGCTTTGGCAACTCCGTTTACAGTAATGGTTCTGTCGAACATTCCTGGGATTGAAGCTACACTACAAAATGTACCTGAAAAATTGATGTGTTCGTATATTTCGTCTGAAACGATAAAAATGTTTGGATATTTTTCTAAAACTTTAGCTAAAGCCGTTAATTCCTCACGGCTGTATACTGAACCACTTGGATTGCAAGGGGAACTGTACCAAATCATTTTGGTTTTCGGAGTAATGGCTGCTTCTAATTGTGCTGGTGTAATTTTGAAATCACTTTCGACAGATGTTGGAACTTCGACTGGAATTCCGCCAGACATTTTGATGATTTCGTAATAAGAAACCCAATATGGTGCTGGAAGTATTACTTCGTCACCTTCATTAATCATTACTTGTGCAATGTTGTATAATGATTGCTTTGCGCCTGTAGAAACAACAATGTTAGATGGTTTGTAATCTAAATTATTGTCTCTTTTGAATTTGCGACAAATGGCTTCTTTCAGTTCGGCATAACCTTCTACGGGTGTGTAGGTGCTGTAATTTTCATCGATGGCTTTTTTTGCAGCTTCTTTGATGAAATCGGGTGTGTTAAAATCGGGTTCACCCAAACTTAAGCTGATAATATCTTTTCCTTGATTTTTTAATTCTCTGGCTAATGCTGCCATTGCAAGCGTTTGCGATGTTGATAGTTTGTTAATTCTGTCTGAAAGAAAATTGTTCATTTGTTGTGTTTGTAGTTTAATTTAAGTTCAAATATATAAAAAAAGACGCACAATGGCGTCTTAAGTATTATGCAAATTGGGGTTTTTGTCCCAAATCTTTTAAATGACGAAAGTGAGCCAAAACAGCGCTTGTCATTGTTTTGTATTCGTGATATGGTAATTCACATTCTTGTGCAGTTTGTTTTACAATTTCTGCAATTTTGCCATAATGAACATGGCTAATGTGTGGAAAAATGTGGTGTTCTATCTGATGGTTCAAGCCGCCTGTGTACCAGTTTACAATCCAGTTTTTTGGAGCAAAATTTACGGTAGTAAATAATTGGTGTATCGCCCAGGTGTTTTCTATTTCACCTTCTTCGTTAGGATTTGGGTTTGTAGTATCATCTATAATATGTGCTAGTTGAAAAACGATACTTAATATGAGTCCAGCAGTATAATGCATTACGGTAAATCCTATTAAAACTTTCCACCAAGTAATTCCCAATACAAGCGGTGTTACAATCCAGAATCCAAAATAAACTATTTTAGAAATGACTAATCCTGTCCATAAATTAGTAGGGTTTGGTTCATCACCGTAAGATAATTTTCTTTTTAAGTACCCCCCCATTTGTTTAAAATCGGTAGTCAAACACCAGTTGAAGGTTAGTAATCCGTAAAGAAAAACAGAATAATAATGTTGAAAAGCATGAAATTTGTACCATGTTGCTTCTTTAGTAAAACGAATAACACGTCCTGCATCTAAATCTTCGTCGTGACCAGGAATATTAGTGTAAGTATGGTGCAAAACATTGTGCTGTACTTGCCAGTTGTAAACATTTCCTGCTAAAATATAAATGCTTCCACCCATGATTTTGTTTAGCCATGTTTTCGAAGAGTAAGAACCGTGATTTCCGTCATGCATCACATTCATTCCTACGCCAGCCATTCCGATTCCTATGACTATAGAGGATAAGAAATAAGCCCAAAAAGGCATATTAGTAAAATAAAGAATTGCAAAAAACGGTAAGAAAAACAAAGAAAACATAATTACAGTTTTTAGGTGTAGTTTCCAGTTTCCAGTTTTTTGAATATTATTGTCTTTAAAATAAGAGTTAACACGAGAATTTAAAGTTCTAAAGAACTTCATCGAATCGTTACGGGCAAATGTTGGGGCTGTTGTATTCATAATAGTAATGTATAATTTGCAAAGGTAATTATTAAAAAACTTTAATAGTTAAAATTGAGATAAATATTTCGATTGTAAAGTATTACTTTTGTTAAAAAAATAAGAATGAAAGAGATTTTGAAACATTTCCCTGATTTAACAGACACTCAAATTAGTCAATTTGAAAAACTAGAAGCCTTATATCAGGATTGGAATGCAAAAATTAACGTTATTTCTCGTAAAGATATCGACGAATTATATACTAAACACGTTTTGCATTCTTTGGCTATTGCCAAAATTCAAAAATTTGAGCCAGGAACTTACATTCTCGATGTTGGAACAGGTGGTGGTTTTCCAGGAATTCCGTTAGCGATTTTGTTTCCAGAAACCCGTTTTTATTTGATAGATGTTATTCTAAAAAAAATAAAAGTGGTTCAGGCTGTTGCCGAAGCGTTAGAACTTAAAAACGTAAAAGCAGAACAAATTCGTGCCGAAAACGTAAAAGGAGATTTCGATTTTATAGTAAGTCGTGCCGTAACAAATATGCCGGATTTTGTTTCTTGGATAAAAGACAAAATCAAAAAAACTAACAAACACGAACTAAAAAATGGAATTTTGTATTTAAAAGGTGGCGACTTGACGGAAGAACTACAAGATTTCCCTAAAGCCACGGAATATAATATCTCAGCATTTTTTGAAGATGAATTTTTCGAAACTAAGAAAGTAGTTCACGTACCGTTGAAGTATAAAGTATAAACAAAAAGCTCCGAAAATCTCGGAGCTTTTTTGTTTAAAATCTATTGTTTTATAATTTGTTTCACGGTTCTATTACTATCGTTTTCTAAGATTAAAAAATAAGAACCTTGCGATAAGTTTGAAATGTCTATTTGCAGATTATTCGGATTTAAAACAATTGGCTTTTTATCTAAAATTGTTCGTCCTCTTAAATCGACAATTCGAGCATTTGCATCAGACAAATTACTACTACTTGAAATTGTAATTATTCTGTTACTTGGGTTTGGATAAATTGACAATCCTTTAAATTCATTATTATTTATTCCCAAAATATTATCTACAATAACCTGATAAGGAACGCTAGTTATTGCCATTCTTGCACAATCGTTTGTAAAAGTAACTCTTGCATTCCAAATACCTTCATCATTACTATTGTCTTGAATATTAGTAATTATAGGATTTGTAGTTCCTCTTGAAGCATTTGTAGGATCAAACCATTCGATAGTTCCTGCATATAAACTTGTAGGTAAATTTAATTCTAGATTAGCGCCTTGGTTAACAGTTACACTTGTTCCAGAAATAAAACTCGCACTGTTTACACTTGATTGTGTTTGCCCGTTTAAGCTAGGATTACTAGGGTAAATTGTTATTGTAACAGGAACTGTTTTTGTAGGATTATTGTTTGCAGAAACCATAATTGTATAAGTTCCGGGAGCAATATTCGTTACATTCATAGTTACGGTTCCGCTTGTAGAAATGCTTGCGGGACTAAATGTAACTGTCGAACCCGCTGGTGCTCCAGTTGTAGAAAATGTTGTTGTAGACAAACATCCGTGTAAATTATTGTGATTGAACGTAAATGAAGCATTACTTCCATTACAAGCCACAATAGAACTTGCTGTACTTAATGCAAAATTGAAATCTGGTTTTACAATTTCGCACCAAATAAAATCAACATTACCTTGTGTGATTTTAACATGACCTTCGTTTGTAGGAGGCATGAACCAGTTTTTGAAAGGTGTCGTGTTTGATGTTGCGGTATTTATTCCGTCCCAAGGCGTGTCTTTTGTCCCTAAATTAATGTTAAAATAATAATTAGGTTGATTGGCAGTAATCACACCACCTACATTAAGAGCCATAGCACTAACTGTCGGGATAAAACTAAAATAATCAGATTTCATAGCGCCAAGAAAATTTGTAAGAACCGCATTTCCAGTCCCTAAGGAAGCGGCTAAACCGCCCATGTCAAATAAACCGCCAGGTGCTGAATCTACACCAGCTGTGCCTGCACTTTGTGTTGCTCTAGCAATAAAAGTGTCTTGGGTTACCCAAAAGAAAATTTGAGCTTGAATAGCTACATTTACTATTTCTTCATTTACACCAGCATTAGGCATAAATTCGCAAAAAGTTAATGCTCTTGTATTTATAAAACCAATTACATCTCCAGTATCTATGTTAGCAGGGCTTGCTGCCGTTCCTATTACATCGAATCCTGGAAGTATATCTGTTCCAGTTTTTGATTTAAATTTTGCATTTACACCACTTCCGTTAGTCATAGAAACATTTCTAGTCGTTTGTGGAAAGCCCATTGCATTCATTCTATTTTGAAAATTATTTCTATAATTTGGCGCACCAGCTGGAGTTAACGGTAATCCTGTCGTGGGTGCTCTTGGATCGTCTACTCCAACAATGCTTGTGGTGTGTGCATCAAAATGATCTACAAGCATTTGTCGTGCTGCAGGAGAGCGTAACATGCCATCTACTAATGGTTTTACTGCATCGGAATCTCCATAGCCATAAGCGAAATAATTAAATAAATGTTGCAAACCAATAGGCACATTAGCACCATAATGAGGAGAATCGAAGGATACCCAAAGTCTTGTTTGATGATTTAGAGTATTTTGTTCCATATAACGCAAAGCATATCTAGAAATTAATCCGCCCATACTTGGTCCTATAATGACATTTTGTTCCGTACCAGTTTTTTGGGAGTTAATTAATTCTATAACAGTTACGACTGATAATGCATTTCTTTCTATAAAATCGGCACCACCATCTATAATATTATTGGCGGCATTGGTGTAATTTGGAAAATTTACAATAACAACATCAAAGCCTTCTTCGGTTCTTACTTTATCCCCTAAGTTTCTGGTTACGCCACCAGCATCAGTATAAGTTAGTAAATTATATACGGCTGCCGTGTTTCTAGAATCTGATGGGTCGAAACCGTCAATTACAAAAATTGGTTTGTCAAGAATTCCGTCGGTACTTAAAAAAACTTCATATTCGCATTTCCCTGGTGATAAATCGGTAACGCCATAAATTGCTAAGTCGGGATTTCTTGTTGCCGTGATTAATGATGGCGCTCGTCTAAATAATCTTAAAGTATCTTCATTCGAATAAGTAACGGTTAATGAAGATTTTCTAATTTTCAAATCTCCATTTTCAAATAAAATATTAAAAACTATTTGTTTTTGACCTTCATTTGGGTAAACGACTGAAATATTTTTGTCGAAAGATACATTAATCAGTCCTTTTCCATCTCCGAAATCTGCTTTTACTGAAGCAATTTTGTTTGAAGTGGTGTTTACAAACATTTTACTATCTAACAAAAAAGTAGTTTCAACTCCTTTTTTTCGTAACGTAAGTGGTGCAATTATCGTATTTGAGTATTCGTCAAAAATATAATTATTAGAATTGCGAGTTACTACATTATTAGTAATTTTTATTAATCCTTCGTCGTAAGCTTTTTTGCTTATAATTTCGAAGTCTGTATGAATTAAACCTATTTTAACAGCTTGAGAAGTTGTTTCTAATCTCATTTCAGATTTAATTAAATCCCCATTTAAAAATCTTTTTTGAGTATCCGACAATCCTAATTCTTTGTAAGATTGATGAAAACCATACATTCCGTATGTTTCGTTTTTTTGTGCTAATACAGAAAATGGTTTTACATCTGTGAGAAGCAAAGATGTTTTCATTCCGCTTCGATCTAATTTTGAAAAATCTACTTTTTTCTTTTCTTGAGCTTGTGAAATTCCTGCAGAAAGCAGGAAAAGTAATAAGTATTTTAATTTCATAATGTCAACTGGTTTTTTGGTTTTTGGTTGTTTTTTAGTTAAAATATTATGCATGCATAATAAATTTCTTACACAATATATAAATTATTTAATAATTAACAAGTTTTTATATACATATTTAATTTGTGTAAAATAAAAAAGCCACGCAAATTGCGTGGCTCGGGGTTTAATTTTTTTGTATGAAATTATCCCAAAAATGGATAGCTATAATGTTCTGGAGTAACAAAAGTTTCTTTGATAGTTCTAGGCGAAACCCAACGTAATAAGTTTTGTGCGGAACCTGCTTTGTCATTTGTTCCTGAAGCACGAGCGCCACCAAATGGTTGCATTCCTACCACAGCTCCTGTTGGTTTGTCATTGATATAGAAATTACCAGCAGCGTTTTGTAAAGCTACCGTAGCTTCTTCGATTGCATAACGATCTTGACTTAAAATCGCACCAGTCAAAGCATATTCTGAAGTTGAATCAACTAATTTTAATGTTTCTGACCAGTTTTTATCCTCATATACATAAATAGTCATTACTGGACCAAAAAGTTCGGTTTCCATAGTGGCATATTTAGGATTTGTAGTTACGATTACTGTTGGTTCTACAAAATAACCTTTCGATTTGTCGTAATTTCCACCAACAATAATTTCAGCATCAGTATCTTTTTTAGCTTGGTCTATAAAACTTGCCAATTTATCAAATGAACCTTCGTGAATTACTGCTGTGATAAAGTTACCAAAATCTTCTGGAGAACCCATTTTCATTGATTTTACATCGGTAATTAATTGTTCTTTCACTGCTGACCACATACTTTGTGGGATATAAGCTCTTGAAGCTGCTGAACATTTTTGACCTTGGAATTCAAAAGCACCACGAGTAATCGCAGTTGTAACTTGTTTTACGTTTGCCGATGGATGTGCGATAATGAAATCTTTTCCACCAGTTTCACCAACAATTCTTGGATACGTTTTATAATTGTGAATGTTAGTTCCAATTTTTTTCCAAATTTCTTTGAAAATAAATGTCGAACCTGTATAGTGAATTCCAGCAAAATCTGGAGAAGCTAAAACGGTATCAGTAATCATAACTGGATCACCAAAAACAACATTAATTACACCATCTGGAACTCCAGCTTCTTTGAAGACATCGATAATGATTTTTGCAGAAAATACTTGGCTATCACTTGGTTTCCAAACGACAACATTACCCATTAATGCTGCACTTGCAGGAAGATTTGCTGCAATTGCCGTAAAGTTGAATGGTGTTACAGCGTAAACAAAACCTTCTAAAGGTCTGTATTCGACTCTGTTCCACATATCTGAATTTGAGGCTGGTTGGTCTTGGTAAATTTGTGTCATAAACTCTACGTTGAAACGTAAAAAGTCGATTAATTCGCAAGAGGCATCAATTTCTGCTTGGTGAATCGTTTTAGATTGCGCAATCATTGTTGCTGCATTTATTCTTGCTCTGTATGGTCCAGCGATTAATTCAGCTGCTTTTAGAAAAATCGCTGCGCGTTGTTCCCACGCCATGCTTGCCCATTTTGTTCTGCTTTCTAAAGCGTTGGCGATGGCTTTTTCGATATGAGATTTTTCAGCTAAATGGTACGTTCCAACAATGTGTTGGTGGTCGTGTGGCGCTGACATGTTTTTTGTGTTTCCTGTACGAATTTCTTCTGAACCGATGTATAATGGCACATCGATGGTTTCGTTCCACATTTTTTTGTAGGCTGCCTGAACTGCTGATTTTTCGGGTGAGTTAGGTGCGTATGATTTTACGGGTTCGTTTACCGCTTTTGGTATATTGAAAAATCCTTTTAACATGAGGTATAATTTTAAGTTTGAATGATTAAAAATCTACACAAAAGTACAAAGGAAAATTTGATAATAGAAATTTTTAAATCATATATAACGCCATTCTTGTTTTGATTTTACTGGAATGAATAATTTATATTATTGTCTTCCTGAGCGGAGTCGAAGGACAGAATGGTTTCGACTTCGCTCAACCTGACAAAAAAATATGATTGTAGTTTCGATTTTTAGCCCAGATGGGAATGGAAAGCTTTTTGAGGTCTTGTTGCATTTTTTCTTGTGAAAAAAGAGCGACGATAGGAGCTCCTTTTTTTGCTTAGAAAAAAGCAAACAAGACAAGAAAACTTGCAATGGACAGCTGGAATGGCTTCTAGTTTAATGCAAACGGTGCATTTAGTCTGAAGGCAGGAACGATTACTTTGAATGATTTTGTGGTGGTGAAATTGATCATTTCGAAATGCCCTTTCATCGTGCCAAATGGTGCGCAAAGCAAACAGCCTGAGCTATAGGTGTGTGTTTCTCCTGGTTTCAGGACTGGTTTTTTACCTATTACGCCTTCGCCATCTACAATTTCGAGATAATTTAGGGCGTCGTATATTTCCCAGTGTCTGGTTGTGAGTTGTACAGAGTCTTTGCTGTGATTTTCGATAGTAATATGGTAACTGAAAGCAAAGTGCATTTTGTTATTTTTGAAGTAAGTGCCTTCAAAAGTTGTTAAGACCGAAATCTTGATACCTCTTGTAATTTGAATTACCATAACTGTTTGTCTACTTGCACAAAGTTATAAATTTTATAAAAGCAAATGTGTTATTGTAGTGTTATTTTTTTTAGTTGGTAATATTTACAGAATTTGCATCGCCTTTACCAATAACTCTGTCATACAATTCTCCGTTTTGACGATAATAAACAATGGCTGTGTATTGGTTTTCGGTTTCGTAAAAATTGCCATCGATGGCATCTTTGTCTGAAATGTTATTTTGTGAATCTAAAATGGTGTAATTGTAATTTGTGAATCCTTGTTTTATTAGAATTGCTTTTTCGAAAATCCCTTTGTCTGCATTATAATCCATTTTATTTTCGGGCGAAAGTATGTTGTTGTTAAACATTCCTGTTACATAAATATTACTATTTGCTGGAGAATCTATTGCAAAAAGCGTAAAATAAACCCATGAATAATCGGCTTCGACTTCATTGTTTTGAGCAGTTAGATTTCGAACTCTGAAATTTCCGTTTACATCAGGATAAAAAGTGTATGATTTGTATTTTCGAGCAGTATCGGTATATAGATGCGAATTGTACAAACCACTGTTAGAATCGACTCTAGCAATTGTATTTGTTGCTACTCGAATTTCTTTGTTGTCAAAATATAAATATTCGTTTCCTGCAAAAAACTGCGTTTCTTTATCGTATTTGAAAATTAAATCGTTGCCAATAGTATATTGTGGTTTTACATTTACAATGGCGTTGTCCCATTTCCCGTTTTGTAGCAAAATAACTTTTACGTTTTGAACTGGATTTTGAAACAGAATTTGATTCGATTTGATACTGAAATCAAGATTGTGTTTGTACTTATTATCGGCCACATTTCGTGCTCTTTTTACTTGCATTTCTACATCGACAATGTCTTCGTAAACAATGAATTTTTTAGTAAACACAAGTTCTCGATTACTGTTAAATATGGAAACCAGATAATTCCCGCTTTTTGTTATTTGACTATAATTATTTGGAAAATTTAGTCGGTAATGAGAATAAATTTGTAGTGTATTGAACGAGTTTTCGTAGTCTTGAATTCTCTGATTATCGGTTCCGTTTAGGTATTGATTTTTAGATAATACGGTTGGTGTCCAATTGTAATTGTATTGCTCGATGGTGTAATAATAATCTTCTTCGGTGCCAAATAAATCATCAAAACTCAGTTGAAATTGTTCGCCTAATCTAAAAACTGGAATTACATTATTGGTGCTTTGTGTGAAAGTAACCGTTTTTATATTAAATGGCGGAAAGGTTTCGGAAATTGTTTGACCAATAACTGAATTCACAAAAAAGATTGTTATAAAAAAGAAAAATACTCTTTTTGCCATGATTTTAATTTCAACGAAAGTAAATATATGATTTTAGAACGAATATTGTGCCAGTTTATTATTTTTTGAAACAAACAGGAATAATTTCGCCTTTTGCCAAACAATATTTTTCGACTAATTCGAGAGATATTTTGTTTGTGTAATCTTCTTCAATTACTGTAAAACCAATGCTTCTTAGTTTATCGAAATAATCTCGACCGTAAATGCGAACATGATCATATTGTCCAAATATTTTAGCACGTTCTTTTTGGTCAACAATAGTATCGTCCGAAAAAGTAGTTGCTCGAGATAAATCTTGTGGAATCTGCAAAATTGCCATTCCGTTAGGTTTTAATACTCGAAATAATTCTTGCATGGCTTTTGTGTCGTCAGGAATATGTTCTAAAACATGATTACACAAAATGATATCATATTGATTGTCTTGGAAAGGTAAATTACAAATATCTGCTTTTACATCGGCCAAAGGCGAAAACAAATCGGTTGTAGTATATTCTAGATTTTTCTGATTCCGGAATAATTTGTAAAACGCTTGTTCTGGCGCAAAATGCAGTACTTTTTTCTTTTCTTTTGATGTAAAAAAATCAGTTTCATTTAGAAGATACAACCACAATAATCGATGTCTTTCTAACGAAAGTGTGCTTGGAGATAATACATTGTTTCGTTGTGTTCCGTAGCCATAAGGCAAAAACATGCGGAAACTTTTTCCGTCGATTGGGTCGGTAAATTTGCTTCCTTTTAATAGTAATGCTAAAATAGGACGTGCTAAATAACTCAATCTGATTAAGATTGGACGTGGGATTGTATTGAGGATTAGTTTAAAGAGTTTTTTCATTATATGACAAACGGCACTTTTCTAAATTCATCTTCTTCATTACTCACAATTCCTAAAGCTTTGTAAACATAGGCAAATGTTGAAAGTAATTCTGGTTTACCGTCGATAATTGCGACATCGTGTTCGAAGTGTGCAGATGGTTTTCCGTCGGCAGTAGTAATTGTCCAACCGTCTTTGTGCTGTTTGATGTTTTTGGTTCCCATATTTATCATTGGCTCGATAGCAACTACCATACCTTCGATAAATAATTTTCCGCGACCACGTTTTCCGTAGTTTGGCATTTCGGGATCTTCGTGCATTTTTTGACCCAAACCGTGACCTACTAATTCGCGAACAACTCCATAACCATGAGATTCGGTATATTTTTGAATGGCATTCCCGACATCTTCAACTCTGTTTCCAATTTTGAATTCTCGGATTCCCATGTACAATGATTCCTTAGTAACTTGTAATAATTTTTTGGTTTCTGGCGCTACTTCTCCAATTTCGAAAGAATAGGCGTGATCGCCATGATAACCATTTTTGAAAGCACCACAATCGACCGAAATGACATCGCCACTTTGTAAAGGAGTGTTATTTGGTATTCCGTGAACAACCTGCGAGTTTGGGCTCATACAAAGTGAGTTCGGAAAATCATATAATCCCAAGAAACTTGGAACTGCTCCGTGATCTCTAATGAATTCTTCGGCGAGTTTGTCTAGGTACAAAGTGGTAACTCCTTCCTTTATTTCGGAAGCAATCATTCCTAATGTTTTGGATACGATTAAGGCGCTTTCACGCATTAATTCTATTTCTTCACGGGTTTTTGCGATTATCATATGGGCATTTTTCAGGTTGCAAAAGTAAGAATTTTTATTTGATTGATAGGAGAAATTTGGATTTTAGAACAATGTGCTTTCTAGCCCAGATTGCAACGGAAATCCTTTTGCTTTTTTCTTTAGAAAGCAAAAGATTGAAGAGGAAAGCTGGAAATAGCTCCTCACTTCGACAAGCTCAGTGTAAGAAAAAAACCCAACAAAATTGCTTCTGTTGGGTTTTAGATTTATAGTTTTGAATATTATTTCAGTTTACGTTTTACAGCTACTTCTGTAAATCCTTCGATAATATCGTCGATTTCGATTTCGTTGAATCCTTTTATTTGGATACCACAATCGTAACCTTTTGCTACTTCTTTTACATCGTCTTTGAAACGTTTCAGTGCAATAATATCACCTGTGTGAATAACTACATTGTCACGGATTACGCGAACTTTGTTTGCTCTTAATATTTTACCATCGGTAATCATACATCCTGCAATAGTTCCTACTTTAGAGATTTTGAAAAGCTCTCTAACTCCTGCAAGACCTGTAATTTCTTCTTTCATTTCTGGAGAAAGCATGCCTTCCATTGCATCACGTAAATCGTCGATTGCGGCGTAGATAATAGAATAATGACGGATGTCGATTTCTTCTTTATCGGCTAATTGCTTAGCATTTCCTGCTGGACGAACGTTAAATCCAATAATAATTGCATCTGATGCTGAAGCCAACATAACGTCAGTTTCTGTAATGGCTCCAACTCCTTTGTGAATGATGTTGATTTGTATTTCTGGTGTAGATAATTTTGAGAATGAATCTGATAATGCTTCTACCGAACCATCAACGTCTCCTTTAAGGATAATATTCAATTCTTTAAATTGTCCCAATGCGATACGACGACCAATTTCATCAAGTGTAATATGACGTTGTACACGTACTGATTGCTCACGCATTAATTGGGTACGTTTTGCTGCAATGGCTTTTGCTTCTCTTTCGTCGGCAAAAATATTGAACTTGTCACCTGCTGTTGGTGCACCAGCCAAACCTAATATAGATATTGGTGTTGATGGACCTGCTTCTGTAACATTATTTCCACGTTCATCTTGCATTGCTTTGATTTTTCCATGGTTTTTTCCTGCAAGGATATAATCTCCTACACGCATGGTTCCAGATTGTACTAATACTGTTGATACATATCCACGACCTTTGTCAAGGAATGCTTCAACTACTGTTCCAGTTGCTGGTTTATTCGGGTTTGCTTTCAGGTCTAAAACTTCTGCTTCAAGCAATACTTTTTCTAATAATTCTTTCATACCAATACCTGTTTTTGCAGATATATCTTGCGATTGGTATTTTCCTCCCCAGTCTTCTACAAGGAAATTCATTGCTGCTAATTTTTCCTTTATTTTTTCAGGATTAGCATTTTGCTTGTCTACCTTATTGATAGCAAATATAATTGGCACATTTGCCGCTTGTGCGTGAGATATTGCTTCTTTTGTTTGAGGCATGATATCATCATCGGCAGCAACTACAATAATAGCGATATCGGTAACTTGAGCTCCACGTGCACGCATCGCGGTAAACGCCTCGTGACCTGGTGTATCTAAGAATGCGATCTTTTGACCGTTTTCTAATTCTACTCCGTAAGCACCAATATGTTGTGTGATTCCTCCAGATTCTCCTGCAATTACGTTTGTTTTACGAACATAATCCAGTAAAGATGTTTTTCCGTGATCGACGTGTCCCATTACGGTAACAATCGGTGCGCGGTGAACTAAATCTTCGGCAGCATCTTCAATAACTTCGATATTTTCTTCTAGATCGGTAGTAATAAATTCTACTTCAAATCCAAATTCATCACAAACGATTGTCAATGTTTCTGCATCTAAACGTTGGTTCATGGTAACCATGATTCCAAGTGACATACAAGTTCCAATTACTTTGGTAATCGGCACATCCATCATGGTTGCAACCTCACCAACGGTAACAAATTCTGTTACTTTGATAGTTTTACTTCCAGCTTCGATTTCTCTTTGCTCATCATCAGATTTCTGACGGTGTGTATCTCTTTTGTCACGACGGTATTTTGCCGCTTTCGATTTGCTTCCTTTTCCTTGCAAACGCTCAAGAGTTTCTTTGATTTGGTTTTTTACTTCCTCTTCGGTAGGCTCAACTTTAGCTACAATAGCTGGTCTTGCTCCTTTTACGAAACCTGGTTTATTTGCACGATTAAAACTTCCACCAGTCGCGTTTCCGCCACCTGTGTTTGGTCTAATTAAGTTTGTTCCTGGTGTTCTAGGCGTTGCATTTGCTTCGCCTGGCTTAGTAGGAATTCTTTTGCGTTTATTTTTGTTTGCGTTATTGTTATTTCCCGCTCCTGCTGGTTTTACTGCTCCTTTATTAGGCTCAATTACTTTTTTAGGCTTGTTAAACTGCGATAAATCGATAGTTTGACCTGAAAAAGTGGGTCCAGAAAGTTTTGTGTATTTAGTTTCGTGTGTCTCATCAACAACTGGAGTTTCTTCAACTGAAGGATTTGAAGTTACTTCTGGTGTTTTTTCGACAACTGGTTTTGCTGTTTCTTTAACAGGCGCTTTAGCAATAGGAGTCTCTTTTATAGGAGCCTCTTTTACTACGTTTTGTTTTGGTTGCTCTGTTTTTTCAGGAGTTTTTGCAACTGGTGTTTCAGTTTTTGGCTCGGCTTTTACTTCTACTTTTGGTTCAGTTTTTACCTCTGCTTTTACTTCTGGAGCAATTGTTGGTTTGATAGTCGTTTTAGGCGATAAATCAATTGTTCCAACTTGTTTAGGTCCGGTTACAACAGCTTTTGCTTTAATAACTTCTTGACGTTGACGCTCTTCATCATGTTTGCGTTTTTCCTCTATTTCGTGTTCTCTTTCTACACGCAAAGCTTCTTTTTCTTTTCGCTTTTCTTCGCCAACTTCTTTTGAAGCGTCTTTATTTCCTTTGTCTCCAGCAAATTGATTAGACAGGACATTATACACTTCGTCAGAGATTTTCGTATTAGGATTAGACTCAATTACGTGTCCTTTATCCTTTAGATAATCTACGGCTCTTTCTAACGAGATATTAAATTCCCTTAAAACTTTGTTTATTCTTATTGTACCTTCAGACATAAAATCTTTTTATATTATCTTTTTATTGTGGTATGCGTATGCTGATCAAGAATTTATTCTTCAAATTCTTCTTTCAATATTCTAACTACTTCAAGAATAGTTTCTTCTTCTAAATCGGTTCTTCTTACTAAGTCGTTTACATCTTGACTTAGGATGCTTTTTGCTGTATCCAAACCAATTTTCGCAAATTCTTCGATAACCCAAGCTTCGATTTCGTCTGAGAATTCTGTTAATTCTACATCATCGTCGGCGGCAACGGTTCCTTCTCTAATTACATCAAGTTCATAGCCAGTTAATTGTCCAGCTAGTTTGATATTGTGTCCTCCACGACCAATTGCTTTTGAAACTTCTTCTAATTTCAAGAAAACTTCGGCACGTTTTGTCTCTTCATTAATTTTGATAGAAGATACTTTTGCAGGACTTAACGCTCTTGTAATATACAATTGTATGTTAGTCGTATAATTGATAACATCGATATTTTCGTTTCCTAATTCGCGAACAATTCCGTGAATACGTGATCCTTTCATTCCGACACAAGCTCCAACTGGATCGATACGATCATCGTAAGAATCGACAGCTACTTTTGCTTTTTCGCCAGGAATACGAACTACGTTTTTCACCATAATTAATCCGTCGAAAACTTCTGGAATTTCTTGTTCAAATAATTTTTCTAGGAACTTTTCTGAAGTTCTAGACATAATAATTTGTGGTTTGTTTCCTTTTAATTCAACAGATTCAATAATTCCACGAACGTTATCTCCTTTACGGAAAAAGTCAGACGGAATTTGTTTTTCTTTTGGCAAGATGATTTCATTTCCTTCGTCGTCTACAAGAATTACTACTCTTGGACGTACGTGGTGCACTTCTCCTGTATATATATCTCCAATTAAATCTTTAAATTGTTTGTAAAGATTTGTATTGTCATGTTCGTGAATTTTTGAAATAAGATTTTGACGCAATGCCAAAATTGCTCTTCTTCCAAGATCGATTAATTTTACTTCTTCAGAAACTTCTTCGCCAATTTCGAAATCGGGTTCGATTTTTCTTGCATCGGTAAGTGTAATCTCAAGGTGATCTAAATCTAAATCATCATCAGCTACAATTACTCTTCTCTGCCAGATTTCCATATCACCTTTATCAGGATTGATAATGATATCAAAATTATCGTCTGAACCGTATTTTTTCTTCAATGCGTTTCTAAACACATCTTCCAAAATCGCCATAAGCGTTGGGCGATCTATCGATTTGTCGTCCTTAAATTCTGAAAATGAATCTATTAATGCTAAATTCTCCATGCCAACTCTTTTAATTTAAAATATGATTATAACTATAGCTTCTTGAATATCCGCGTAAGCGATTTTTTCGTTATGCACTACTGTTTCTTTTCCTTTTCCTACCTTTTTTGGTTCTCTCGAACTCCATTCTACTGTAATATCCTCGTCCGAAACTTCTAAAAGCAAAGCTTCGATGGTTTGAGCTGCCGTTTTTATTTTTAAAGTTCTTCCAATATTTTTTTTGTATTGACGAACTAACTTTAATGGTAATGAAACGCCTGCCGAAGCAACTTCTAAAGCAAAATCTACTTCTTCTCGGTCTAAATTATTATCGATTGCTCTACTAATGTTGATACAATCTTGTAATTGAACGCCATTGTCACCATCTAAAGTTATAACAATTTTGTTTGCATCGTTGATATTTAAATCAATTAAAAATAAGCTTGGATATTCTGCCAAACCTTGTTCTAACAACTCTTTTACTTTTTCTTTAAATGCCATATTGTATAAAAAGAGGGAAGCAGTGCTTCCCTCATTATTTAGATAAACTGCTTAATAATGTGCAAATATACTACTTTTTTTTAATTTACGAAATTTTGATTTATGTTAAATAATTTCCTACCTTTAATAAATAATTAAAAGATTAACCATTATTAACCCTAAAAACCAACGACTATGAAACGAATATTAGTTCCTACCGATTTTTCAGAAAATGCTGAACACGCTCTAAAAGTGGCTGCGCAAATAGCAAGAGATACAAACGGAGAAATTTTTTTAGTACACATGTTAGAGATTCCTTCGCAAATGGCAGATGCTGTGAGCGGTGGTGCAGCAATTCCAGAAATTGCCTTTTTTATTAATAAAGCGCACGAAAAATTAGAAGAAGTTCTGACTCGTGATTATCTGGAAGGAATTAATGTTAGCGAAGCAGTTAAGCTTGAAAGTGCTTTTGAAGGGATTATAAAATCTAGCAAAAAACACGATATAGATCTTGTGGTAATGGGTTCTCATGGTACATCAGGTTTCCAAGAATTGCTTATAGGTTCTACTACCGAAAAGATAGTGAGAACATCGGAAGCTCCGGTTTTAGTAATTAAGCATGATACAAATAATTTTAAGACTGATCGTTTTGTATTTGCTTCAGATTTTTCTAAAGAAGTAAAAAAACCTTTCGAAAAAATTATTGCTTTTGCTAATGTTTTTGGTTCACACCTAGACTTAGTGATGATAAATACTCCAAATAGTTTTAAAACCTCTCATGCGGCACAAAAAATAATGAAGGAGTTTGTTTCAGATTTTTCAATTACAAATTATTCGTTACATATATATAATGATGCAAATATTGAAACTGGCGTTTTGAATTTTGCAAGTAGTGTTAATGCGGATTTAATAGGCATGTGCACACACGGAAGAACAAGTTTGTATCATTTCTTTAACGGAAGTATTAGCGAGGGCTTAGTAAATCATGCTAGTAAACCAGTTGTTACTTTTAAAATTTAATTTTAATAGAAATTAATCTTTATAATAAAAAAACCACCGCAATTTGCGGTGGTTTTTTTTGAAATTATAACAACTTTTTTTATTTGTTCATGTGTTGCATTTCGTACAAAAATGTATCTAAATCTACATTTAACATAAGAAGTGAAAAAGCTTTATCTACTATATAGCTTACATTTCCTGGCGTAAATCCTAGTGCTAATGTGAATTTAATAAGAATCTCTTTTTGTTTAGGTCCAAGAATATGATCGGCATAAACCATTCTAGATAAATCGTACAAACGCTCTAATCTTTGTGTGTGTAATACTGGTGGATTAATAGGATATTTTAGAGGATTTTCTAAAATTTCTTCATATTCGGCATCAGAAATTTCTAAACGTGTTTTTAGTTTGTCTAAAAATTGTTTTTCTTCTGTACTCAAATCACCATCAGCAATTGCTACACGAACAATGGCAGAAAAATGACCTTTATTTCTTGTTTTAAATTCGCTATCGAATAAATCTGAAAAAGACATAATGTTATAGTTTATATTTACACAAAGATACTCATATTCTTTTTTCTTTAAAATCATTTTCAAAATTGTTTTCAAAACAATCAAATCTAAAAAAGCAGTCAGAAACAAAAAATAATTTGTAAGTTTGGTAAACCCAAACCTTATTGTTATGTCTGAATTCTGGTTATATTTTAATATCGGCTTAAAACACGTACTCGATATAAATGCTTACGATCACGTTTTATTTCTAATCGCACTAACTGTCCCGTATGCTTTCAAAGATTGGCGAAGACTGTTACTACTCATCTCGCTTTTTACACTAGGACACACATTAGCCTTAATTCTTTCGGTATTTGGAGTCGTTTATATCAAAGCCAATCTTATAGAGTTTATAATTCCCATCACAATCCTATTGGTAGCATTATTTAATCTTTTTACAGCAGGAAAAAATAACAAAGGCGAAGGAATTAGCCTTTTAGCTTTTATAACATTATTCTTCGGAATCATTCACGGATTAGGATTCTCCAACTATTTCAAGACCATTTTACCAGGAAACGCAACGGACAAATTACTTCCTTTGTCAGAATTTGCTTTAGGAATAGAAACCGCTCAAGTAATCGTCGTTTTTGTCATTCTAATTATTTCCTATATTGTACAAACCGTTTTCAGATTCTCCAAAAGAGACTGGACGCTCGTCATGTCGGCATTTATAATAGGAGTAGTTATTCCGCTAATCATTCAAAGTCCAGTTTGGAGCAGATAATTCATTTTTAGGAGCGAAAAGCTTGGGCATTTTTGCAAACCCTATTCCTGCTTTTCATTACAATCTTTTTCTTGTTCTCGATACGCTCTTCGAGCTACTCGAACTGACGAAAAAGGATTTCCATTTCAATCAGGGCTATTAGAGAAACCATTTTAACTTCAGTAAATATTTTTTGAAATAAATAACAACTAATTGTCTTCCTGAGCGAAGTCGAAGG
Organism: Flavobacterium swingsii; assembly: GCF_900111965.1. Lineage (GTDB taxonomy): Bacteria > Bacteroidota > Bacteroidia > Flavobacteriales > Flavobacteriaceae > Flavobacterium > Flavobacterium swingsii. Next base: position 389,812 of record NZ_FOJT01000004.1, read on the forward strand.
ATTCATGAGGTTTCGACTCCGCTCAACCTGACAACTCCACATTTTTTAGTTAAATCTTTGTCAAATTCACCCAATTCATCATTCAACTCAAAAAATGATTTACTTTTGTCTCGTTCAAAAAACGAGATGAAAGAGAAAAAACAAAACAAATACGATAAAGCCTATTTGCGATTAGCAAAAGAATGGGGCAAACTTTCCTATTGCAAACGCAAACAAGTTGGCGCGATTATTGTGCGTGACAGAATGATAATTTCCGATGGGTACAATGGTTCGCCATCAGGTTTCGAAAATTGTTGCGAAGACGAAGAAGGACTTACAAAATGGTATGTACTTCATGCCGAGGCAAATGCAATACTAAAAGTAGCTCGTTCGACACAAACCTGCGAAGGCGCCACTTTATATATTACGCTTTCGCCATGCAAAGAATGTAGCAAATTAATACACCAATCGGGAATAAAAAGAGTTGTGTATCTAGAAGGCTACAAAGATAATTCTGGATTAGAATTTCTAGAAAAAGCGGGTGTTCAAGTAGATCATATTCAAGAAATTGAATAAATAATACGAAATATACCTGACAGGTTTTTAAACCTGTCAGGTATAATAAATGAATATCAGCGTTCTATTTCAAGCCTTGATTCGCATAAATAATACATTTTCTAAATGAAAGTTGATAAAGTATATTTTCCGTTACTCATTTTTACAGCAATAGCTGTTGGTTTTTTGTTGGGCGGAATTTTTGTTAGAATTCCGGTTTCGGCAAAGCTAAATACTGAGAATCAATCCAAACAAAAACTCAATAAACTTATCGATTTTATAAACGACGAATATGTAGACAATGTAAATACTGATTCGATTGTAGACCAAACCGTAAACGGAATTTTAGGTAAACTCGACCCACATTCGGTATATATCGCAAAAAACGAAGCGCAAGGTGTTGCCGAAAGTATGAAAGGTGATTTTGTAGGTATTGGTGTCAACTTTTTTGTCGATAATGATACTGTTGCAGTCATCAAACCTGTAGAAGGTGGTCCTTCTGAAAAAGCAGGAATCAAGGCTGGTGACAGGATTTTGTCTGCCAATAACGAAAAACTTTTTGGTAAAAAAATTACCACCGAAAAATTGTATTCAAAATTAAAAGGAGAACCAAACTCCGAAGTAATTTTGTCAATTTTTAGAAAATCGACAAACAAAAAATTCAATCTAAAAGTAATCCGCAATGTTATTCCGCTAAAAAGCGTCGATATTGCTATTATGCTCAATAAAAAAACAGGATATATTAAAGTAAATCGCTTTTCCGAAACCACTTATAAGGAATTTAAAGTTGGGTTAAATAAATTAGTAAAACAAGGCGCAAATTCTTTAGTTATAGACCTTCGGGACAATGGTGGTGGTTATCTTGACCAGGCAGTTTCTATAGCCGATGAGTTTCTGAAAGACAAAAAACTTATTGTTTTTACTAAAAATAAGAAAAAACGCATCGACAAAACTTTCGCTACAAGCGATGGTGTTTTCGAGAACGGAAAAGTAACGTTGCTAATTAACGAAAATTCTGCTTCGGCAAGCGAAATTCTAGCTGGCGCCATACAAGATAATGACAGAGGTTTGGTCGTTGGTCGTCGTTCTTTTGGTAAAGGATTAGTGCAAAGAGAAATGCCTTTCCAAGACGGAAGTACAGTAAGATTAACTGTTGCGAGATATTATACGCCAACTGGAAGATCTATTCAGAAATCGTATAAAGAAGGAAGCGAAGAATATCTAAACGAGTTTATGAATCGCTACAAAAACGGCGAATTATACGCTAAAGACAGTATAAAAATTGCCGACACATTAAAATTTAAAACACCAAAAGGAAGAATTGTATATGGCGGTGGCGGTATTGTACCAGATGTTTTTGTTCCGTTAGAATCTACAAAAGGAAACGAAGTAATTCCTATGATTATGCAGTCTGGATTGGTTTCCAACTTTGTTTTTAAAGAATTAGACCGTCACAGAAACCAGTTTTCTAACTTAAATTTCGCCCAAATTATTACTAAAATAGAAGGTTCGGATTTGTATTATAATCAATTCAAAAAAATGATCGAATTGAATGATTCCTTCATTGATTTAGATTCGAGTAAAAACTACATCAAACGTTATATTGCTGCTGAGTTTTGCCGACAATTATTAGGAGAAAGCCAATATTATCAGGTTGTTCTAAAAGACGATGTAATGATTAAGGAAGCTTTGAAGAATTAAGGCTTTGACTTGATTTTTTTAACTATAACTTACACAAGTTTATTAGTTAGCACTAATTTTAAACCAACTAAACTTAATACTTATAATATATGAAGAATGTAAAATATTTATTCTTTTTACTTTTTATTATTTCCAATTACGGTTGTTCTCAAGAAAAGAATAATAAAGAGTTAAATTTTAAAAATTCTATTGAATTTTCTATTGAAACTTCTAGCAATAGTATAAATCCTTTAATTAAAAAAATAAACACTATTCTTAATAATGGAGATATAGAAAGTTTATCAATGAACGAATACAATAATTGTAAATCTACTTTAAAAGCAAATAAAGAACTTCTGAATCAATTAGTTGAAATTGATAATAAAATCAACCTTAAACAAAAAACAATAAAGTATTTGGAAATTGTTGAGAAAATATCAGACGATTTTATACTGCCAATTATTAAACACATAAATGATCCGAATCAAAGTGAAATATTCGATCGAGAAAAACTAAAAGGAGGAATCGTATTAGTTGAGTCTTTAGTTAGCGAAACATCTGACTTAAATAATTCTCTTGACGAGTTTTGTGTAAAATATAAATTACCAAAAAAAATGAGTGATTTTGAAAAGAAAGATTACGCTGAAAAAATTAAAGCATTGAAATCAAAAACTAGTGGCTAATAGCGGTTTGTTGTAAATAAAAACCTACTCCCTCACACTATCATGAACATGCGTTTCAATGCCGTTATTCCATAAAGTAAGAATATCTGTAGCAACCGCAGCACCACTTCCGGCGGCAATAGCGAGCTGACTTCTGTGTCCGGCTAAAGTGCCAACAACATAAATTCCATCAGCGACTTTTTGGTCGTTATTTTGTAGTTGAATCCTATTTTTTTCTACCAATGACTTTTTGTGGGGCTCAATATAGTGTTGCAAACCTTCAATCGAAAATAAACTGGAAGAACCTACGCCTATTACAATGATTCTAGTTTGGTACGTGTTTTTATTGGTAACAACCACAAAATTTCCCGCTTCGCCAGAAACCGAAACTACTTTTTCGTCTTCTATTTGCGTAATATGAGGATAATTTTCTTGTAATTGTGTGGTGGTTTCGGTAAGGATTTCGGAGCCTAATTTCCCAGAAGAAATACCATAAGCATTATAAAAAATAGCATCTTGAAGTGACGATGCTTTTTGATGTGTAATAATGGCAATATTTTTGTCCTGAGCAAAAACTTTTTTGTGAGCAGAACCTAAAACTAAAGCGCACGAAACTCCCGAAACGCCTCCGCCAATAATTAAAACATCAAACACGATTATTGATTTTTTAATTTCTCTTCGATAGATTTAGACAATCTAAAAATAAGTAAAATAACTACGGCACAAACTATAGCGATAATTCCGATAAGTGCAATTAGACTTTCGCCTTCAAGTAAATTGTTAAAATCTAATCTAGTAAAATTGATACCAATAAAAACAATGGCTAACGCAATAATAATATATGTGAAAATTTTCATATGTAGATAATATTTTTTGTTATTGGAATATGGTATATTTATGAGGAAATCTTCGTTTGTGTTCGCGATTTAGGAATCATAAATATTTCATGTCAAATTTATTTATAGGTCAAAAATACTAAAATTTCGGTTATAGGAACAAGCCTTTAACATTAGCCGCAAATAATTTAACAGCAATAGCCAATAAAACGACTCCAAATACTTTTCTAATAATTCCCAAACCAGTAACACCTAGCATTTTTTCGATTTTAGAAGACGATTTCAAAACCGCATAAACCAAAATTATGTTCAGTAAAATTGCAATAATAATATTAATAGTATGAAACTGAGATTTCAGCGAAAGCAAAGTCGTCATCGTTCCTGCGCCAGCAATTAGCGGAAAAGCAATAGGTACGATTGAAGCCGTTTTTGCTTCCTCATCGCGATACAATCTAATACCCAAAATCATTTCTAACGCCAGAAAAAACAAGACAAACGAACCTGCAACAGCAAACGAATTCACGTCAATTCCTATTATATGTAGCAATTCTTCACCCACAAAAAGAAACGTAATCATAATAAACATCGCAACAATCGACGCTTTTTCCGAATGAATATGTCCCACTTTACTACGCAAATCAACAATTACAGGAATACTCCCAATAATATCAATCACGGCAAACAAAACCATACTTACCGTTACAATTTCTTTTAGACTAAGTTCAAACATAGTAGTAATTTTTATGCCACAAAAGTACGATTAAATTTTTATACTGAGCGTAGTCGAAGTATGGGCGTGACCCTCGCGGAAAAACTCGGGTCGTGCTATCCGTTACAATCTTTAGCTCGTTCCTCGCAAAAGGATTTCCGCTACTATCACTCACGCAATCAACCCGAAAATCAGTATTTAACAATTAGTAAAAATCCGCGTATCTCTGTGTAAACTCCGTGAATCTTTGTGTAATAACCATAATGAAAAGACTTGCGAAGCAAGTCGACTATTAACAATAAATTTTTGTAACTCAAAAACTTTAAACTACCTTTGCAAAATGTTTCAACTAGGAAAAACCATCGTATCGGAAGACATTCTTCAAAAAGAATTTGTATGCAACTTATCAGCTTGCAAAGGCGCTTGTTGTGTCGATGGAGATGCTGGCGCACCTTTATTAGAAGACGAAGTTAGAATCTTAGAAGAAATATATCCAAAAGTAAAACGATTTCTTCGCAAAGAAGGCATCGCTGCTATCGAAGCGCTAGGAACATCAGTTATTGGGACTGACGGAACACTCGAAACTACATTAATAGACAATAAAGATTGTGCTTATGTCATTTTCGATGGTAAAACCGCACTTTGCGGCATCGAACAAGCGTACAATCAAGGAATAATCGATTGGAAAAAACCAGTTTCGTGTCATTTGTATCCAATACGTGTCAAAGATTTTACCGAATTTGCAGCTGTAAATTATGATAAATGGGACATTTGCTCTCCAGCTTGTTCCTTAGGAAAAGAACTCGAAGTTCCAGTTTACAAATTTGTAAAAGAAGCACTTATTCGTCGCTTTGGCGAAAACTGGTATGCCGAACTTGAGAAGGTTGCCGAAGAGCTAAAAAACGAATAATTTTTAGTTTTTAAAATTAAAATAAAATCCCTTATTCTACAATACCTTGCCTTTTTTTACGTTTTTAAATAAGTGATTTACAGTTATTTAATAATTTTACAGAAAGTGTTTACAAAACCGTGCTTTGTTAAAAACTCAAGGCAATTGTGAATAACTATCTCTTTCATTTATAGATTCAAATTCCAATCTTTGTAAACCCCAATCGTTGCAAAAATCAATTTTTATAATACAATAAAAACCAATACACTATGTCTTTCGTAGAACCAATTTTACAAGAAAACAAAAATCGCTTTGTGATTTTTCCGATAAAGCACCACGATATTTGGGAATGGTACAAAAAAATGGAAGCTAGTTTCTGGACGGCCGAAGAAATCGACTTGTCTCAAGATTTAAACGATTGGAATAATAAACTCTCTGATGACGAACGTTATTTTGTAAAACATATTTTAGCATTTTTTGCTGCGTCGGACGGAATTGTAAACGAAAATCTAGCAGAAAACTTCGTCAATGAAGTGCAATATGCTGAAGCAAAATTCTTTTATGGTTTTCAAATCATGATGGAAAATATTCATTCTGAAACATATTCATTATTAATCGATACTTATGTAAAAGATGAAACTGAAAAAGATGAATTATTCAATGCTTTAGAAGTTTTTCCTGCGATTAAGAAAAAAGCAGATTGGGCTTTGAAATGGATTGAATCTGACTCATTCGCAGAACGTTTAATTGCTTTTGCAGCTGTAGAAGGAATTTTCTTTTCTGGTGCGTTTTGTTCTATTTATTGGTTAAAAAAGCGTGGCTTAATGCCAGGATTAACCTTTTCGAACGAATTAATTTCGCGTGACGAAGGTGTTCACTGTGATTTTGCAGTGCATTTGCACAACCATCATTTAGTAAACAAAGTGCCGAAAGAAAGAATTAGAAGTATTATTGTTGATGCTTTAAACATAGAAAGAGAATTTATTACTGAATCACTTCCAGTTTCGTTAATTGGTATGAATGCAGTTTTAATGACACAATATTTAGAATTCGTTGCCGATAGATTGTTAGTAGAATTAGGCTGTGATAGAGAATACAATACAGCAAATCCGTTCGACTTTATGGATATGATTTCGTTGCAAGGAAAAACAAACTTCTTCGAGAAGAAAGTTGCCGAATATCAGAAAGCAGGAGTTATGAATACCGATTCTGAAGCGCAAAAAATTAGTTTTGACGCTGATTTTTAGAAAAAAATCAAATACCACTAAATAAATACCAAAATTTTCAGTAAAGCCCCCAAATCTGAAAATTAGCTTAGCCCCGATGGAAGGGAAAATCCTTTTGTCTCGTTTTTTGGAACGAGACAAAAGATTTGGAATGACAGCGGGATTAGCTTCCTAAAATTATAATACAAATAACCCGAAAGAGCAAAGGGATTTGCTTTTTTACAAAACAAACAAATTATGTACGTAGTAAAAAGAGATGGGCACAAAGAGCCTGTAATGTTCGACAAAATCACAGAAAGAATTAAAAAACTGTGTTACGGATTGAATGATTTAGTAGATGCTGTAAAAGTAGCTATGCGAGTAATTGAGGGGCTTTACGACGGTGTTTCGACATCAGAATTAGATAATTTAGCGGCAGAAACCGCGGCTTCTATGACCATTGCGCATCCAGATTACGCACAACTAGCGGCGAGAATTGCAATTTCGAATTTGCACTCTAATACGAACAAATCTTTCTCGGAAACGATGAACGAAATGTATCATTACGTAAATCCTAGAAATGGGCAAGAAGCACCACTTTTGTCGGAAGAAGTACATAATGTTATCCAAGAAAATGCTGAATTTTTAAATTCACACATTATATATACAAGAGATTTTAATTATGATTATTTTGGTTTCAAAACGCTAGAACGTTCTTATTTGCTAAAAATAAACGGAAAAATCGTAGAGCGTCCGCAACACATGTTAATGCGTGTTTCGGTTGGAATTCACTTAAACGATTTAAAATCGGTGATAGAAACTTACGACTTAATGTCGAAAAAGTTCTTTACTCACGCTACGCCAACATTATTCAATGCGGGAACACCAAAACCTCAAATGTCATCTTGTTTCCTTTTGGCAATGCAAGACGATAGTATCGACGGGATTTACGATACGTTAAAACAAACGGCAAAAATATCACAATCGGCTGGAGGAATTGGACTTTCTATTCACAATGTTCGTGCAACAGGTTCTTATATTCGTGGAACAAACGGAACATCGAACGGGATTGTGCCAATGTTACGTGTTTTCAACGATACGGCTCGTTATGTAGATCAAGGTGGAGGAAAACGTAAAGGAAGTTTTGCGATTTATATCGAGACTTGGCATGCTGATATTTTCGATTTCTTGGATTTGAAAAAGAATACAGGAAAAGAGGAAATGCGTGCTAGAGATTTGTTTTTCGCTATGTGGACATCGGATTTATTCATGAAACGTGTCGAGGAAAATGGTAACTGGACTTTGATGTGTCCTAACGAATGTCCAGGTTTGTATGATGTGCACGGCGAAGAATTCGAAGCACTTTACACATCGTATGAAGCAGCTGGAAAAGGAAGAAAAACCATCAAAGCGCACGAATTGTGGGAAAAAATTCTAGAATCGCAAATCGAAACTGGAACGCCATATATGTTGTACAAAGATGCAGCAAACCGTAAATCGAACCAAAAAAATCTAGGAACCATTCGTTCGTCGAATTTGTGTACCGAGATTATGGAATATACATCGAAAGATGAAATTGCCGTTTGTAACTTGGCTTCACTTTCGTTGCCAATGTTCGTTGAAGGCGGAAAATTCAATCATGATTTGTTATTTACCGTAACTAAACGAGTAACAAGAAACTTAAATAAAGTTATCGACAGAAATTATTATCCAGTAATTGAAGGAGAAAATTCTAACAAACGCCACCGTCCAATTGGACTTGGTGTGCAAGGTTTGGCAGATGCTTTTATCATGTTGCGTTTGCCATTTACAAGCGATGAGGCAAAAAAATTGAATGAAGAAATTTTCGAAACTTTATATTTCGCAGCTGTAACCGCATCTATGGAAATGGCGATTGAAGAAGGACCGTATTCTACTTTTGCAGGTTCGCCAATTTCTCAAGGGGAATTTCAATACAACCTTTGGGGACTGAAAGACGAAGACCTTTCTGGTCGTTGGGATTGGGCAAGTTTGCGTAAGGAAGTAATGAAAAACGGAGTGAGAAATTCACTTTTGGTTGCGCCAATGCCAACAGCATCAACTTCACAAATTTTGGGTAATAACGAAGCATTCGAACCATATACTTCAAATATTTACACACGTCGTGTTTTATCTGGCGAATTTATCGTAGTGAACAAACATTTACTCGAGGATTTAGTAAAATTAGGCTTGTGGACAGAAGATTTGAAACAGCAATTAATGCGTGAAAACGGTTCAGTTCAGAATCTTGATATTCCGCAAGACTTGAAAGATTTGTACAAAACCGTTTGGGAAATGTCTATGAAAGATATTATCGATATGTCACGCCACAGAGGTTATTTCGTAGATCAATCACAGTCGTTAAACCTGTTTATGCAAGACGCAAATTATTCGAAACTAACATCGATGCACTTTTACGCTTGGAAATCAGGTTTAAAAACAGGAATGTATTATTTGAGAACAAAAGCGGCTGTCGATGCGATAAAATTCACGCTAAACAACGACAAAAAAGCCGAGCCAATTGCTGCTATCGAAGTGAAAGAGCAACCAGTTTTAGCTGAGGTCGAAGTGGTAACTACCGCAATGACAAACGAAGAATACCGCGCCATGATCGAGCTAGCCAAAAATGCTGGCCCTGAAGATTGTGAAATGTGTGGATCGTAATTAATTAAAAATTAAAAACAAATACAGCTGTCAAATTTGATGGCTGTATTTGTTTTAGGAGCTAATCCCGCTTTACGTTGCAATCTTTTCTTCGGCGAAAAGCCTCAAAAAAGGATTTCCACTGCAATCGGGGCTAAAAAATAAAGAAATGAGAAAAATAATTTATTTTACATTCATATTATTATTTCTAAGTTGTAAAAACGACAACTCAAAATTGAGTGAGGAAATCTTATCAAAAACATTTTATGATTTTGATAAAGTTGAATATTATAAAATCAATTTATCAATTTCAGAAATAGATAAAATATGTTCTCCTCCACTACCTTCAAAAAGCATAAAAGATTCAATAGAAAATAGTAAAAAAGGAGAATGGAATTCTTTTTTAAAATTGTATTCGCCAGAAAAAACAGATGATGTCAGATTCCTAAAAATGTTTAATGAAATCAAAAAAACTAAAATTTTAATTGAGAGTAAATACTACGACGTTCTTAAGTCAAAAATTTTAATTGAAAAAAAATGTGATTTCGATCAAGATATGATACCTTCAGTTGCGCCTTTGTATACTGACGTATTTATATTCTCGAAGAATAATAAGATAATTGGAATAGCAAAATTAAATTCAATGGGAAATTTTTCACATGTCTTTGTAGGAACAAATATGCGTACGACTTGCTTTGGTCAAAACGGCGAAATGAATTATCTAAAGAAAATATTAAATACAAAATCGTTTCTTAAATAATTTTTAAATATGCAAACACTAACTCGTACAACTTCCGAAAATCAAGATTTCACAAATCTCGTACTATTATTAGACGCGGATTTAAAAATTCGTGATGGCGAAGAGCATGAATTTTATGCTCAGATAAATAAAACTGCTGTTTTAAAAAATGTAATTGTATGTTACGAAAACGACATTGCAGTTGGTTGCGGTGCTTTTAGAGAAATAGATTCTCAAACAGCCGAAATAAAACGAATGTTTGTACTTCCTGATTATCGAGGAAAAGGAATTGCTTCAAAAATATTAGCGGAACTCGAGCTTTGGGTTTTGGAATTAAACTATACTCAAACGATTCTCGAAACAGGAATAAATCAGCCCGAAGCGATTGCATTGTACAAAAAAACAGGATATTCAATTACCAAAAATTATGGGCAATACACTAATATGGAAAATAGTGTTTGCATGAAGAAAGTCTTAAGATAAAGAAAATGTTATACCAGTAACTGCCATTTTTTTTATTAAAATAAAAGAGATACTTTTGCGCAAAATTTTTAACTCCCAAAAAATTAAATGAAAAAAAATCTACTACTATCATTGTGTGCCTTTTTAGTTTTTACATATGGTAATTCGCAAACGACTGAAAATCAGAAATTAGCTGAAAACAACTCAAAAACAACTGCTTCTGCAAGTGTTAAAACTGATCGCAAAACAAAAATTTTAAGAAAAAAGCATGCTAAATTTTTAGCAAATAGCCCTTTCAAAAAGACACTTCAATTGTCAAAGGAAGATAGAAAAGCGGCAGGATTACCTCCTAATAAGTATTACGAAAGACAATGGGAATTATCTATTAACCCAGCAACTGGAAATACAGAACAAACAAATGTATTGCAATTGCAAAAACAATTAGACGAAGAGCGATTAACAAATAGAACGCCTGGAGATGCATCTGACAACAATTGGGTTGAAAGAGGGCCTACAAATGTGGGAGGAAGAACTAGAGTTTTATTATTTGATCCAAACGACGCAACCAATAAAAGAGTTTTTGCTGGAGCAGCTAGTGGTGGTCTTTGGGTAAAAACAGACATAACAACTACAACAGCTTGGACAAGAGTAGCAGGTGTTCCGGGAAACTTAAATGTATCTTGTATTACTGTAGATCCAAACAATTCTAATATTTGGTATTTAGGAACTGGAGAACAATATACAAGTGGAGATGCAGTAGGTAACGGGGTTTATAAAACTAGTGATGGTGGTACAACATGGGTAAATGTTCCTGTTAGTTATGCTGGAACGACATTTACTTCTGGCGATTTATTTCTTGCTGGAATATTTTACGTACAAGATATTATTGCGTGGAATAATGCGGGAAATACCGAAATTTTTATTGGAGTAGGATCGGCTATATATGGATCAGCTTCTCCAAATCAATGGTCAGGAGCAGAACAAGCAGGGTTGTATAAATCAGTAAATGGAGGAACAACTTGGACTAGAAACCAAGATGCAAATATGGTTGCAACAGCATCAGGAGGTAAAAACTATTATGTTATACCAAATGATTTAGAAAAAGATGCTTTGGGTAATTTATGGTTTTCATCTACTCGTACTATTTTTGGTACGGGAGGTGGTAGAATCTACAAATCTACAAACGGAACCACATGGACACTAGAAGAAACAATAGCAAATGCTCGAAGAACCGAACTAGAACCTTCTTCAACTAATGCAAATAAATTCTATGTTCTATATCAAACAAATGCAACCGTACCAGCAATAGGAGTAACAACAGATGCTTTCGCTACAGCGCCAACAACAATAACACAACCTGATGATGCAGATACGGGAATTGCGGCAACCGATTTTACAAGAGGTCAAGCATTTTATGATTTAATGATTGAGTGCGATCCAACTAATGATGCTATTCTTTATATAGGTGGTATCGATTTGTTTAGATCTACAAATAGTGGTGGTGCTTGGACTCAAATTTCTAAATGGTCTAACAATAATAATTTAGCTGCTTTAACATGTTCGTTAGTTCATGCAGATCAGCATGTAATGTCTTTTAGACCAGGAGCTTCAAACGAGGCGGTTTTTGGAAATGATGGAGGAGTGTTTTATGCTTCAAATCTATCTTCAGCAGGTACTTCGGCGGTAATTCCTTCTAGAAATGCGAGTTATAATGTAACTCAGTTTTATAGCATAGGAGTTGCGCCAACAACAAACGGTATGGCTGGGGATAATTTTGTAGCGGGAGCTCAAGACAATGGTTCTCAGATGTTTTTAAATGCAGGAGCAGGAGCAGGAGCGAGCGCGCAAGCGCAAGGTGGAGATGGGGCTTATAGTTTTTTTGATCAAAATATAGTAGGAACAGATAGATATCGTATTACAAACTATGTTTATAATTTAAGTATAAACTTATATAATTATGCAACGTCAACTAGTACAGTGATTAACAATGCGACTATTGATCCTACAGGAAATAGTTACGGAGATTTTATTTGTCCTATGGGATTAGATTCAAGTTTAGATATTTTATACTCTGATTATACAACTGGTTCTACTTACCAAATAAGAAGGTATGCAGATGTGAAAGGTCCTACTATAACAAGAACTACATTAACAAATGCACTCCTAACAGGAGAGCCTACTGCATTTAGAGTGTCTAAATACACAACTGCGTCAACAACATTGTTAGTGGGTTGTCAAAACGGAAGGTTATTATTAGTAACAAATGCAGATGGAGCAGCGCCAACTTGGACAAATATAACTGGAGCAAGTTTTGTAGGAAGTATTTCTGATGTAGAGTTTGGAGCAACCGAAAACGATATTTTTGTTACTTTCCATAACTACGGAGTAGTAAGCGTGTGGTATAGCGCTAATAGAGGAGTTACTTGGCAAAATAAAGAAGGAAATTTTCCTAATATTCCTGTAAAATGTATTTTACAAAACCCATTAAATCCGCTTGAAGTTATTATAGGGACAGATTTGGGAGTTTGGTACACAAATACTTTTAGTGCAGCTTCGCCAACTTGGAATCAGTCTTATAACGGTATGAGTGATGTAAAAGTAACCGACTTACAAGTTAGAAATGATAATGCAGTTTACGCCGCGACTTATGGTAGAGGTGTGTTTTCTGGAGTGTTTACAAGCGCTGTGTTGTCTGTTAATGAAAATGAGATTACTGCCGGTGAGTTTAATGTGTATCCAACGGTAAACAACGGAAATGTAACTATTTCGTCAAGCAAATATTTTGGTTCAACAAAACTAAATTTATTTGATATGACTGGTAAAAATGTGTATTCAAATACAATTAGTTTAGATAATTCTGAACAAAAAATCAACTTAGGAAATTTGAGTTCAGGTAATTATATTTTAAAAATATCGGGAAATAATTTCGAAGCAACTAAAAAATTAATTATAAATAATTAATACAGTGTAATTCAATTTTTGGAATAAATTTTCTTTAGTTCTAATGGTTTTTAATAAAAAAGCAGGAAGAGCAGAAAATTTATTCCATTTTTTTTATGTTTTTAGAGTAACTAGAAATCAATTTTAAAACCCTTTGTAACTCATTGAAAAGCAAAGAAAAAGAATTTTTACTTTCCTATTTGCATTTAAAATAAATAATCGTACTTTTGCACTCCCTTTATTGGGAATGGAATGTTTAATTAAAATAATATTATGGACGCATTAAGCTACAAGACACAATCAGCAAGCAAAGCCACCGTTACAAAAGAGTGGATTGTTGTAGATGCTGATGGTCATAACTTAGGTCGTCTTGCATCAAAGGTCGCAATGATTCTTAGAGGCAAGTACAAGCCAAGTTACACACCACACGTGGACTGCGGAGATAACGTAATCGTTATCAACTCAGAAAAAATCAACCTTACAGGTAACAAAATGGACGAGAAGACTTACATCCGTCACACAGGTTACCCAGGAGGACAAAGAAGTTTGACTGCAAAAGTTTTGCAATCAAAAAATCCTGCTCTACTAGTAGAAAAGGCAGTAAAAGGAATGTTACCTAAAAACAAATTAGGAGCAGAGCTTTTTAGAAATTTAAATGTTGTTGTAGGATCAGAGCACAAACAAGGCGCTCAAAAACCTAAAACAGTTAACCTAAACGATCTTAAGTAATGGGAGCAATTCACAAAATCGGTAGAAGAAAATGTGCAGTTGCACGTGTTTATGTATCGGAAGGAACAGGAGTAATCACTGTTAACAAAAAAGCGTTTGCAACTTATTTCCCAACAGCTACTTTACAGTACAAAGTTTTACAACCTATGTCTATGACAGAAAATGTAACTAACTATGACGTAAAAGTAAATGTTTACGGAGGTGGAAGCACAGGACAAGCAGAAGCAGTAAGAATGGCTTTAGCAAGAGTAATGTGTGAAGTTGGAGAAGGAAACAGAGCAATCTTGAAACCAGAAGGATTACTAACGAGAGACCCAAGAATGGTTGAACGTAAAAAATTCGGTCAGAAGAAAGCTCGTAAGAGATTCCAATTCTCTAAACGTTAATATTTTTTTATTAAAAACTAAGTTATTGTTGCTCTTCCGGCTGAGGCTGGAAACTAGTTTAGCATCTAAATGGTTAAGACCTGATTGCACAATCGCTACTTAATCATTGCTAATACAACAGAACGTAAACTATTACAAAATGGCAAATAAAATAGAAGTTAAAGACTTACTAGAAGCAGGTGTTCACTTCGGACACATGACTAGAAAATGGGATCCAAACATGGCTCCTTACATCTATATGGAGCGTAATGGAATTCACATTATCAATCTATATAAAACTGCAGCAAAAATTGAAGAAGCTAATGAAGCTCTTAAAAAAATTGCTGCATCAGGTAGAAAAATACTTTTCGTAGCTACCAAAAAACAAGCTAAAGACATCGTAGCTGAAAAAGCTGCTGCTGCAAATATGCCGTACATCACTGAAAGATGGCCTGGTGGAATGTTAACAAACTTTGTTACAATCCGTAAAGCTGTTAAGAAGATGTCGACTATCGACCGCATGAAAAAAGACGGAACTTTTATGACTTTGTCTAAAAAAGAACGTTTACAAGTGGATCGTTTGCGTGCAAAATTAGAGAAAAACTTAGGTTCTATCTCTGATATGTCAAGATTACCTGCTGCATTATTTGTAGTAGATATCAAAGCTGAACACATCGCAATTAAAGAAGCTCAAAAATTAAACATTCCAGTTTTCGCAATGGTAGATACCAACTCTGACCCACGTCTTGTTGAGTACGTTATCCCTGCAAACGATGATGCTTCTAAATCAATCGATAAAATTTTAACATTAGTAACTGAAGCTATTATTGATGGTCTTGCAAACAGAACATCAGATAAAGAAGCGGACGCTACTACTGAAGAAGTTGCTCCAGAAGAAGCTGCTGATACAATCGCTGAAGAAAAAGCAATTGTAGCTGAAGCTGCTAAAACAGAAGAGTAATTATTTAATTACGAATTACGAATTATCAATTACGCTTTTTTTAGCCTAATTCGTAATTTGTAATTCGTAATTTTTTTTATAACCTAAAAAATAAACAATATGGCAACTATCACTGCTGCAGACGTAAATAAATTAAGAACCATCACCGGAGCTGGAATGATGGATTGTAAAAAAGCTTTAGTTGAATCAGATGGAGATTTTGATTTAGCAATCGAAAACTTACGTAAAAAAGGACAAAAAGTAGCTGCAAACCGTTCAGATAGAGAATCTACTGAAGGGGCTGCTATCGCTGTTGTAAACGCTGACAATACCGCTGGAGTTGTTATCACATTAAACTGTGAGACTGACTTCGTAGGAATGAACGAAAACTTCGTGAAAATGGCTGTTGAAATGGCAAATCTTGCTTTAAACTTCAACAACAAAGAAGAATTTTTAGCTTCTGATTTTAATGGTATTACTATTGCTGATAAACTAATCGAGCAAACAGGAGTTATCGGAGAAAAATTAGAAATTAGAACTTTCGAAAAATTAGAAGGTGCTTTTGTTGGATCTTACATTCACTCAGGAAACAAAATTGCAACTTTAACTTCATTCTCTGCAAAAGCAGAAGGTATTGAAGAAGCTTCTAGAAACGTAGCAATGCAAGCGGCTGCAATGAATCCAATCGCATTAGACGAAGCTGGAGTTAACGCAGAAGTTATTGCTAAAGAAATAGAAATTGCTAAAGACATGCTTCGTCAAGAAGGAAAACCAGAAGCAATGATCGAAAATATTGCAAAAGGGAAATTAGGTCGTTTCTTTAAAGATAACACACTAGTAAACCAAGATTATATTAAAGATAGCTCTATGAGCGTTGCTAATTATGTTAAATCTATCGATGCTAACTTAGTTGTAACAGGTTTCAAAAGAGCAGCTTTAGGATAATCTTATTCTAAAACTTAAATACAAAATCCCATTTCATTTAGTTGAAATGGGATTTTTTTTATGAAAATAATTTGCCTATTCTTTTATTAGTTTTTTAGTTCCAAATTTCCCATCAATAGTTTTTATCTGCATCAGATATATTCCGTTTGATAAATCTGAAATATCGATTTTCGCTTCATTAGAAGATTTTATTTTTCTTCCTTCTAATGAAAGAATTTCAATATTTTCGATATTTTCTACGCTTCTTACAGACACTATTCCATTTGTTGGATTTGGATAGATACTAAAATTAGAAAATGAATTGAAATCGTTTCTACTTAATGGAGCAGATTCGTTGAATAAACTCGTAACGTTTGCAGGAGTTAATGTAGTTTTATAAAATCGAATATCATCAATCGTATCTGTATATCTATTTGCAGCAGCTAAATTACCATAACTATTATTTCCTATTACAACATTGTTATTTGGTAAAAAGTCGGGAGAACTAGTGCCGTTTCCACCTGTAGCGGTAGTTGCATTATAAGTTCGTGTTATTGTATTTTTAAGCACATTGTCCACATAAATTTTATATACATTTTCAAATGCCCAGTTTGGTGCCCCAGCATAATTGTAATAGCTTCTTCCGGTTATAGTTATTGTCACATGATGCCAATTGTTATCAGCAATATTGGTGTTTGAAGTGCAATCCCACCAACCTGTATGGCCTGTGTAGGTATTTAAACCTCCATTAGCAGTCCATCGCCATAAATAATTACACGATAAGCTAACAATTCCGTTTCGTAAATAAACATACCAACCTCTCGAAGATGAGTCATTTGCTGTATTAACTCGTTGCGATTGTTCCATTATAGTTCTGTAATTAGCATCGTTAGTACTCGTTTTTACCCAAAAACTCATACTAAGACTTGTTGCTGATTGTACTGGAACACGACTCAAATTGTCGCCAGCTAGATTTATAGCATTTGATGCTGCTCCAAATCTATCGGTTGTAAAGGTAGCTGCACTTCCTGTTCGTGTCAAATTTTCGGCTGTGCCAAAAGTGTCTAAAATATTGTTTGTAAATTTATACTCACTATCTAAATTAGTAGTAGGTATTTGTGCTAATGCTTTTAAAGAGCATAAAAGGACTAAAAAAAATAGTTTTGATTTCATAAGATTTGATTAATAGTTTATGAAACAAATTTGCAGGATTTGATAATTCGATATGAATCAAAATAGAATCATTTGATTCATTTGGCTTTTATTTGTGTCTCAAAACTTCCATTTGATTCAAAATTGAGTTTTCTCACATAAAAAGTATATTTTTGATTAAAATTGGATCCAATTATTTGAAATAATAAAATGAATAAAAGTAGGTTTGACACATTCGTGTCATTAGGAATTCGTAATTCAATACAATCCAATTCGGAAGTTAAAAGAATCAAGCTGTTCAATGCATTTTGCTATTGTTGGTATGTTACTGCGGTAATTTTACTTTTAAATTATTTAATCAAAACGCCCATTCTTTACTTGAATGTTGTTGTGCATTTTTTACAATTAATGGTTATTATTTTAGCTCAATACTTGCACGCCAGAGGAAAGTATGAAACTGCGCGATTTATGTTTGCTATGATGCTCATTGTTAATAGTTTTGTTTTTGGAAATTTTCTCAAAAAAGGACAATTGCTAGAATTTTACTTAATTTTAGCGCCTGCCGTAAGTTTAGTACTAACTGATAATAAGAAAATAAATTACAGCATTTTTACTCTTGCACTTTTGTGTTTTGCTATTCCAAATTCTTTTTTCAAACATTACGCTACTATTAATTTTTATAGTCCAGCTTTAGTTTGCTTATTCATTTTGTTTTATATTTTGACTAATTATTTTAAAAAGCAAAATATAAAAACAGAAAATCTATTGAAAGTAGAGCGAGATAAAGTTATTGCTGATAAAGTTGTTTTAGAAGAGCAAAAAAATAAACTCGATAAACTGAATGAATTCAAATCGCATTTTTTTGTCAATTTTTCACACGAAATCAGAACACCATTAACTTTAATTCAAGGAAATGCATCAAGAATTAATTTAAAAGGTTCTGTCGAAGAAAATCAAGAAAAAATTAGCGTCATTAATAGTCAAATCCAACAGATTCAAGGTATTATAAGCGATATTATTAATTTGAGTAAAATTGATTCTAATGAATTTACAATTGATGCTAAAATGGTTTCTTTGCAGCCTTTCTTAAAAAAGCATTATGTAGAATTTAAAGAAGTATTTCAAAAAAAGGAAATTCAATTTAATTTAAAAATGAATATCCCTGAAATTTATGTTTTTATAGATGAGGATTTGATGTCGAAATCTATCAATAATTTACTGTCCAATGCTTTAAAGTTTACGCCTAAAAAAGGAATTGTTGAAATCGAAGTTCTTTTAGAAGAAGATTTGATTATCACAATAAAGGATTCAGGAATTGGAATCCCAAAATATGATTTAGAAAGAGTATTTGATCGTTTTTTTCAATCTAAAAACGACATCACCAAGAGTCAGGGTAGTGGGATAGGCTTGTCTTTTACTCAAAATATAGTAGAGGCGCATCAGTTTGAAATTTCGTTGTCTAGTGTTCCAAACGAAGCAACAATATTTTCGATTACCATTCCCAAAAAAGCTATTGAATACGGTGCAACAAAAGCGAAAATGAGTACGAATAGTACTAAAAAAAGCATTTCGAAAGAAATATGTATCAATAAATCAAATACTTTAAACAGATCCGTTTTGATTGTAGAAGACAATTCACAAATGAGAAATTATTTGAAAGAAGTTTTAGAAAATTATCAAATAACCGAAGCCGAAAATGGTCAAGAGGCAATTGAAATTCTTCAAAAACAATCATTTGATATTATTATTACCGATTATATGATGCCGGTTTTAGATGGGGAAGGATTGGTTATAAAAATCAAAGAATTGGAGCTAAAAACACCAATAATTGTATTAACGGCAAGAAGCGATCAAGAAGGAAAGCTCAATATGCTTCGATTGGGGATTGATGGCTATTTAAATAAACCTTTCGTAGAAGAAGAGTTGCATTTAATGATAAAAAAATCGTTGCAATCATTAGATATTTTGCAATCATTTGAAACTACTTTGGCTACAGAAGAAAAGGAAAGTTTGTCCGTTTTTGCAAATAAATTTAATCTTGAATTAAATGAACTTATTTATACTCACATGCATTCATCAACTTTTGGAGTCGAGGATATTGCTTTACACCTAAATATTTCTAAAAGTACTTTAAACCGAAAAACGAAAGCAATTTTAGGGCAAACGACACAAGAACTGATTATGGAAGCTCGTTTTCAAAAAGCAAAAATAGTATTATTAGAGAATCCTTATGCTACAAAAAAAGAAATAGCCGAGAGTATTGGAATTACGAATGCAACTTACTTTTTTTCAAAATTAAACGAGCGTTTTGGGAATTTGATTTAAAAATTAATGTTTTCATTAATTAACTTTTGTTCAATTACTAAAAACAATAAAATCCCTAACTTTGGTAAAACACCAATCTATGTTCAAAACCAAAAGAGAACTTATTTTTGTAATTCTAGCAGGAATATTCATTACCAATGCCGTTGTTGCAGAACTTATTGGCGGAAAATTAATACAAATTGGCCCATTTGTTATGAGTATCGGAATATTGCCTTGGCCAATCGTTTTTATCACCACCGATTTAATAAACGAATATTTCGGAGAAAAAGGAGTGCGAAAACTATCTTTTATAACCGCTTGTTTAATCACTTATGCCTTTATTGTTTTATTATTTGCAATCGCAATTCCAGCAGCCAAAGGAATTAGTCCTGTAAGTGATAATCAGTTTCAAGCCGTTTTCGGGCAAAGTATGTGGATTATCGCGGGAAGTATCATCGCTTTTTTAATTTCACAGTTAATAGATTCGGCGCTATTTCATTTCTTCAAAAACAAAACTGGAAACAAAATGATTTGGCTAAGAAGCACTGGATCAACCGTAATTTCGCAATTATTCGATTCCTTTATCGTTTTAGGAATCGCATTTTGGTTACCTGGAAAAATAAATTTCGAAACATTTATCACTTCTGCGCTCACAGGATATACGTTCAAATTAATTATTGCAATCGCCTTAACACCGCTAATTTATTTGGGGCACGACATTATTAAAAAACATATTTCGGAAGATTAATAATTTATTCTAAAACCCAAATTTGGGCGTTACCACAAGGGTCGGGCTATTCGTTACAATCTTTTTTTGGGAGACACGAATGATAGCGAACTGACCAAGAAAAAACCCAAAAAAAGGATTTTCACTACTATCCCTAACGCAAAATTCCACACTAAATAGAATTCATCTATAAATAATAAAAACCATTTTTATAAAACGGAAGAATATCTTTATATTTGCAGGACGAAACAACCACAAAATTGCAATGAAATACAAAAGAATTCTTCTAAAATTAAGCGGCGAAGCACTAATGGGAGACCGTCAATACGGAATAGATCCAAAACGTTTAGCAGAATATGCCGATGAAATAAAACAAATTCATGAGTTAGGAGTTCAAATTGCCATAGTTATTGGAGGAGGAAATATTTTTAGAGGTATCGCAGGAGCAAGTAATGGTATGGACAGAGTTCAGGGCGATTACATGGGAATGCTTGCCACAGTTATAAACGGAATGGCATTGCAAGGCGCACTCGAAGAAAAAGGAATGCTTACTCGTTTGCAAACGGCCTTAAAAATTGAAGCCATTGCCGAGCCTTACATCAAAAGAAGGGCTGTAAGACATTTAGAAAAAAATAGAATTGTAATTTTTGGTGCAGGAACAGGAAATCCTTATTTTACAACCGATACCGCAGCCGTTTTAAGAGGAGTCGAGGTAAATGCTGACGTTATTCTGAAAGGAACTCGTGTAGATGGTATTTATTCTGAAGATCCAGAAAAAAACAAAGATGCCGTAAAATTTGATTATATTTCGTTCGAAGATGTGCTTAAAAAAGGACTAAACGTAATGGATACAACAGCTTTCACCTTAAGTCAAGAAAATAAATTGCCAATCATTGTTTTTGATATGAACAAAGAAGGAAATTTACTTAAAATTTGCAAAGGAGACAACATAGGAACAGTAGTAAATATATAAGTTTAGACATCTTAGACCAATTAGATATTTTAGACAGAAAATCTAAAAATCTAAGTAAGTCTAAAAAATCTAAGTAAGTCTTAAAATCTAACAATTTAAAAAAAATGACTGAAGAAATTGATTTTATTCTCGATAGTACCAAGGAATCTATGGAAGGTTCTATTGCTCATTTAGAAAAAGAATTTTTAAATATTCGTGCCGGAAAAGCTTCTCCAGCCATGCTAGGAAGTGTTTTTGTGGATTATTATGGCTCGGCAACACCACTTTCTCAAGTAGCAAAAATTAGTGTGCCTGATGCTAGAACAATCACATTACAGCCTTTCGAGAAAAACATGTTGCAAGTAATTGAAAAAGCAATTATGATAGCCAATATTGGTTTTAACCCAATGAATAACGGAGATGTAATCATAATTAGCGTTCCGCCACTTACCGAAGAAAGAAGACGTGATCTTGCTAAACAAGCTAAAACCGAAGCAGAAGACGCTAAAATAGGTGTTCGTAACGTTCGTAAAGATGCTAATTCGGATATCAAAAAATTAGAAAAAGACGGAACCTCTGAAGATATTTGCAAAAGTGCAGAAGAAAGTGTTCAGAAACTAACCGATACTTTTATTAGAAAAATAGATGAGCTATTAGTAGTAAAAGAAGCCGAGATAATGAAGGTCTAACTTTCGTTAAATAAAACCTAAAAATCCGTTAAGTTTCTTAAACTTAACGGATTTTTTCATATTTAAAAGAATTTAAGGTGTTTGTATTATTTTTTTTGATATTTTTACTGGCTAGATAAACTAAAAACTATTTTTTAATTTAAACTTAACCTACGATGAACATTAGAAAAATACTTCTTAGCACTTTTGTTTTTTTATTCTTTTTACCAAATACATTGTTCTCTCAGGAAACTCCCGAAAACCTATTTGCAGGAATAGAAATAGGTAGTAAAGGAATCAAAATGTCTGTTTTAGATGTTAAAAACATCAAAAGAGGAGATTTTGTTATTAAATCATATTGGTCTGAAAATGTTGGTATCGCAAAAGGAATCGCCATCGATGGTAATTTAGCTAAAGAAGATATAGACAAAGCTGCTGCGGTAGTTTACTCTAATTACATAAAAATAAAAAATGAGTTTAAAGTGACTGAGGACAACATATTTATAGTTGGGTCTTCTGGTGTTGCTATGGCGAAAAATACACAAGAATTAATTGATAAAGTAAAACTGTCAACAAATAAAAATCTAGATTTTATTGATGCTCAGACAGAAGGAAAAATGTTGCTAAAAGGTTGTGTTCCTCCTTCGGATTATAAAGATTCTATGATTTTAGATATAGGTGGCGGAAACACTAAGGGCGGATATATCGATGTAAAAAACAATGATAATTTTGTGTTTTTCCCTTTAAGCGTTAGCTACGGAACCATAACGCTTACAGAAGCAGTAATTAAAAAAACAAGAAAAGAGGATATTTCAGAATACAATGAAAAATCATTCGGTTTTCTTCCTACATTAAGAGATCAAATAAATGCTATGTACGGAACAAGTCCGGTTGCTTTAGAAAAAGAAAAAGTATTTATGTCAGGTGGTGCTGTATGGGCTTTTTATACACTTTATAATGGTGCAGCAAAGGAAACTTTTAATCAATTTAATTTAGAAGACGTTCTTAATTATGATGCGGTTTTGAAAAATAATTTTAAAAGATTTGAGGAATTAGCTAAAACAGATAAAGATGTAGAGCGTGTACTAAAAACTTATTCTCAAAAATATCTAATTTCAGGTAGTAACATTCTTCTAGTTTGTCTTGAAGCAATTCCAGGAATAAATGATAAAAAATTATACTTCGCTAAGGAAGGGCAAATAGCATGGTTAGTGTCTTATATTGCTGACCGATCTAAAAAAATTAAAAAGATTTACTAAATTCATTTTTATATATAAAAAAAGAAAATCATCAATATTGATATTTCCCCAATAGTTTCATATTGATAAAAAAATTATTTAAATGAAAAATTATTTAAATGCCTACTTTGATAATTTTAGAGGCTTTTCGCAAGAAGTCTGGGTCTTGACATTGATAACTTATATCAATCGCGCAGGGGCGATGGTAATGTTATTTTTGACCAAATATTTGCACGACAATCTCTTTTTCAATTTAACGCAAATAGGTTGGATGCTTTTCTGTATAGGAGTTGGCGCTTTATTTGGCAACTGGATAGGAGGGAAATTAACAGATCGATTGGGATTTTATACAGTTATGTTAGGTAGCCTTTTTCTAACAGGGTTTGGTATTATTTCCTTAATGTTTTTGTATGATTTTGTAGAAATATGTATCGGTTTGTTTCTAGTAACAGCAATTGCCGACACGTATAAACCCGCAATGTATATAGCGGTATCTAATTTTACCAACAAAAAAAATAGAACTAGAGCATTAACCTTAGTCAGACTAGCAGTAAATCTTGGTATTGTATCAGGGCCAATTATCGCAGGATTAGTGATACAAAAAGATAATTATGACATGCTTTTCTGGATAGACGGACTAACCTGTATCATTGCAATTTCAGTTTTTATGTTACTAATTGATGAAAGTAAAATATACAAAGCCAGAAGAAAAATTCATAGAGAAAGAAAACTCAATAAAGTAATAACTACGAATCAAAAAATCGATATAAATTTTGTTATTTTCTTATTCGCTAGTTTTTTAACAGCCTTTTTGTTTTTTCAATTATTTACAACAATACCGCTGTACAACTCTGATAAATTGAAGCTTGATGAATTTCAAATAGGAATGCTCTTAGCACTAAACGGATTATTGATATTCCTTTTCGAGATGCCACTAATAGGTTTTCTAGAAAGAAAAACCTTCGAAGCGACTAAGATAATATTACTAGGTTCTGTATTTATGACTTCTGGTTTCTTCTTTTTGTTGTTTTCAAAATCAGTATTTATATTAGTTGTCAGTATTTTTCTAATAACGTTAGGGCAAATATTGCTTTTTTCATTTTCCAACAGTTTTGCGTTTACTCGAGCTGTTCATGGGCAAGAAGGAAAATATATGGCTTTTTATGCCATGAGTTTTAGTGCCGCGCAAATATTAAGTCCAAAAATAGGTTTTAGCGTCATCGAAAATTTTAATTATTTTTCAAATTGGTTGCTAATGGGAGTTATAGGGCTTATAGGAATCATGCTCTATTACAAATTAGATAAAAATGTTAGATTTGAAACGCTCGCTAAAGAAGTTTAATAATATGCTTTAAATTAGCGATTAAAATAATCGCCGTACTATAAAAAAAAACAGCTTAAAAATAATGTCGAAAAAAAATAAAAAACAACAAAACAACAAAAGTTTTAAAATTATAATTATTCTGTTAGCTTTTACAATGCTGGGTAGTCTTTTTTATATCTATAAAATGTCTAGCAAATCAAAAAAAGAGATTATCTCTCTTAGAGAAGAAAAAGAGAATATGCTAAAAGATTTAGAAAAATCTCAATTGTTTTTAACTCAAGTAATGACTTCAAATAGATCATTATCTAGCAAATTAGTTTCAGAACAAGGCAAAGTAAAACAACTTATACTGGATTTGAATTCGAAAAACATAACCGAAAAAAATATTGTAGATTATAAACAAACAGCAGACGATGTAGATAATAGAATTAAATTACTACTTAATGAAATAAGCTCTTACAAAAACAAAATAGACAGTACCAATGTCGTTTTAGCAAAAACCAATGTCAACTTAACAAAAACGAGTGCTAGCCTGACTAAAGAAAAAACAAAAAATGACACGCTAACAGTTTCTAACAAGAAGTTAGTAAAGAAAATTACCGAGGCTTCAAAATTGTATTTTTATGATTTTAAAACAAATTTCTATAAATCAAAAGGCTCCGGAAAACTAACCGAAACAGATAAAGCCAGTAAAATAGATTTAATAAAAGTTAGTTTTATAATTGCCGAAAACAATTTAATAAAATCGACTAGCAAAGATTTTTATATTCAAATTATTGACAGCAAAAATAATGTTTTGGGAGGTAAAAATGTCGAAAAATTCGGTAAAGAAACTTTAAATTACAGTGCTTCACGAAAAGTTAATTATAAAAATAAAACTATAAAAGTAGAATGTGAAATACCAGTAACTGATTTACAAGATGGTATTTTATTCATAAATGTTTTCGATAAGTCTAAACTAATTCTAAATTCGGCAGTTACTTTGTCGTAACTAGTTTTTGTTTTAAAAGATATAACTAATCCGATTTGTTCGGATTTTTTATTTAATAAAACTATATTTGTAAGTATTCCTGAAAAAAGGAACAAAAAAGTTATGGTTTCAAAAAGACAACTTTCTTATATATGTTTTTTTATTCTGCTCTTTGTTAATATAAAAACTATTGCGCAAGAAAATTCATTTACGGGCGATACTATTATCAAGAAAGTAATTCTTTATAAACCTGTAAACAATTCTAAAAATTACGAATTTACAGCATATAATAAACTTATAATAACTGCAAATCCGGACTTAATTGAAGGAAGAATAGATTCTGTTTTTGTTAGCAAACGCAAGAAAAAAGTATTATCGAAGATAGATTCTTCCGACTATTTTTTTAAAAAAATTATAGCAAAACAGCATTTATATCAAACAGAAAAAATTTCAAAATTTCAAGTTGTAAATAACCACCGAAAAGAAAGAATTCTGGCTACAAAAATGGCAGGTTTCAAAGAGCCTATTTTCGAATATTTTGCATTACAATTACAACCATTTTCGGTTTATGATAATAAATATTCGTTAGTAGAAAAAGAATACACAAGCCCAATTTCCGATAAAGGAACTCGAAAATACAATTACACTTTTTTAGAAACTACTGTTTTAGATGGTCGAAAAGCTTACAAAGTTTTATTTCAACCCAAACAAAAATCTAAAACCGATCAGTTGGAGGGTGTTTTGTTTATTGATGCCAAAAAATATAGCATCGCCAAAATCGAGTTAAAAGTTTCGGGATTAGTACAAATAAAATTCAATCATTATTTTCAGTACGATAAAGAATTAGGCAATTGGTTTCCTACAAAAAGTAATCTTTCTATAAAAAAAGGAAATAGTAAAGCACCTATAAAAATACTTGGCGAAACCATTACTTTTGAAGGAAATGATTCTAAATTAAATCCAAAAGGAAAAAAATATGCTTCAGATTTTGTCGAAATAAAATCTAATACAACTTATTTTGAACCAAGATTTAATGAAACTCCAAAAATAAAAAATCCAGATATTGCCATCACAATAAGCGAAAATGCTATTTCGAAAAAAGAACCACTTTGGTATAATTATTTTAATGATTCGACTGATGTGAGAAGCAGTACAACCTATTTTTCGTTAGATAGTTTGATTCAGAAAAGAAAGTACGAAAATAAAATTAAAATTGGGCGAAAGGTGCTAAAAGGCTATTATCCAGTTGGTTTTTTCGATGTCGATTTACGTTACATTTTTAGTTACAACAACTACGAAGGATTTAGATTAGGATTGGGTGGTGTTACTAACGAAAAGTTATCTAAAAATTACAAATTAGAAGGGTATTATGTTTACGGAACAAAAGACGGCTTTTTTAAAGGATATGTTGCAAATTCATTTCGTGTAGACAATCGCTCGGAAACTTGGTTGGGTTTTTCGTACAAGGACGACGTAAACGAAATAGCAAGCACTTCTTTTGAAGTAGACAAACGAACTTTCAAAATTTACGATCCACGACCATTTAATATTAGTACTTTTTATAATCATGTGACTTGGAGAGGGTTTGTAGAAACTAAAATTATCCCCAAAACCGAAAGTATTTGGCAAATTTCCCAAAGCGATATTATCCCGAGATTTGATTATTTGTACAAACTAAATGATAATTTGTATAACGATTTTAAGACAACTTTACTAACCGTTTCCTTGCAATGGAATCCGTTTAGCAAGTATATGCAAACTCCAAATAAAACAATCGAAATTGATAAAAATTATCCAAAATTTACTTTTCAGTTCTCAAAAACGATTTCTAAATTAGGTCAAAATGATTTCGATTTTGGTAAAGTAGATTTTCGATTTGATTACCAAAAAAAGTTTAACTCCAACCACAAACTAATGTTTCTGATGGAAGGTGGTTACGCTTTTGGCGATATTCCGATAACGCATGTTTACAACCATTCACCAAATAATTTGACCAAAGATAAAATCATACAAAGGATCACGTTTGCAGGAAGAGATAGTTTTGAAACTATGTATTATAATGAGTTTTTCTCTAATAAGTATGCCTTTTTTCAGTTAGAACATCAGTTTCCTAAATTTGAAATCAGCAAAAAAATTAAACCTGTTTTTTCTCTTGTTACCAAATACGGAATTGGAAGTTTACAGAATCTAGACAGGCATTTAAATCTAAACTTTAAAACCTTAGAAAAAGGTTATATGGAATCTGGCTTCGAGTTAAATCAAATATATCAAGGATTGGGATTCGTGGCTTTTTACAGATACGGACAAAATCAATTACCGGATTTTGAAGATAATATTGCTGTAAAATTAAGTATTAAAATAGATTTAGGATTTTAAACTTAAGGCTTAATAATTAATACCGAAGGCAAATTACTTAGCCAAACACTTTGCGAATCGACTAGCTTTTTCCAGCTATCTAAACTAATCATCATTAAATCTTGTTTGATTAAAAATGGTTTCAAAATCTGATAATCACTAACTAAAGTAATGTTATCTGGATACGTTTTTTCTAAAGTTTGAATAGCATTTTTTATCAAAAAGTTATTTTCAATTTGATTGTTTACATCAATAATTTTTATTTTCGAATTGTTATTGTAAACAAATTTCTGGATATAATCTACTAAAAAAGCGTCTTCAGTTCCGAAAAAGGGAACAAAAATTTTGTCAGTATAATTCAATTCATTATCTACAAGAATACCTAATGGTGTTTTGTTTTTTGCAATAATCTGACGTGTTCTTTCATCAAAAATCGAATTGGCAAACAAACCTTCTTTTCCTGTTATTTTATCTAATAATCGGTCTGGATTTATGATTCTTGTGGTAAATCCTAATACTTTTCCAAGTAATGTTCCTTCAAAAATAGATTTTCCTAAACCTACCAAAAGTAAGTCATAATCGCCATGATTGGCTACTTCTGCAATATCGGTTTCAATATCTATAGTGGCTTTAAATATGGTGTTTATTTCTTGATTTAATACTTTAGATTCTTCGAGGATAGGAACAAAAGTTTCTTTTTCATAATCTTCTAAATTAAATCCGTGCATCTCATCACTTACAGATAAATGCATCGCCGTTATGGTAGAAACATCTTTTTGTTTTTTGACCAAACTATTTGCCAGTCGAAGTAATGATTTCCCTTTTTCGTAGTTGCCAAACGAAATAAGAATTTTATATTTATTGGTTTCAATTTCTTCTTCAGGAGTTAATACTTCTTTCGATTTAAAAACATAATTTATCAAATCTAACGCTGGACCAGTCATGAATGTAGTTACTAATGCCATGATAACCAACATGGTAAATATTTCAGAATTTAAAACACCCAAATCGTAACCAATATTTAGTACCACAAGCTCCATCAATCCACGGGTGTTCATTAAGGCGCCAATGGTTAGACTATCTTTCCAACTTTGTCCTACAAATCTAGCGGCAAGTGCACTTCCTACAAATTTCCCAACGACTGCAACTAAAATAATAATTCCCGTAATTTTCCATAAATACGGATCATTAATTAATCCTATTTGGGTGCGCAATCCTGTAAAAACAAAGAATAAAGGAAGTAATAGTATTAAGGCAACATCTTCAATTTTTTCTATAAAAATATTTCTAAATTTAGCTACATCTGGCATGATAACACCTGTCATAAAAGCACCAAAAAGTGCGTGAATTCCTATAACTTCGGTTGCATAAGAAGATAAAATAAGTGTTAGAAAAAAAATGGCAACAACGGGTTTGCTTAAATTTTCGTTGTTCGAATACAAATCGCCCACTCGTTTGAAGAATGGTTTTACCAGAAATAACATTAATAAAACATAAGATATTGCTAAACCAATAACGTAAAGGGAACTTACAAATGTTCCTGCTTTTACAATAGCAATAACGGCCGCAAGCAAACACCAAGCGGTAATGTCATCTGCAGCGGCACAAGTAATAACGATACTTCCTAATCTTGTTTTGTGAATACCTCTTTCTTGTACAATTCTTGCCAAAACAGGAAATGCAGTAATACTCATTGCAATTCCCATAAATAAACTAAAAGACAGAAACTCGACACCTTGTGGGGCAAACCTGTAATAAACAAAATAGGCCAAAGAAATTCCTAGTGCAAATGGAAAAACTATACTGGCATGACTTATAACTACAGCTTCATTGGCTTTATTTTTCAGGACTTTCATATCTAATTCCATTCCTATGACAAACATAAATAGGATTAGTCCAATTTGACTTAAAAATTGAAGATTTCCAAGGGATTCTGTTGGGAATAATGCCAGTGAAAACTCAGGAAAATACATTCCTACAAC
Source organism: Flavobacterium swingsii (assembly GCF_900111965.1). GTDB lineage: Bacteria > Bacteroidota > Bacteroidia > Flavobacteriales > Flavobacteriaceae > Flavobacterium > Flavobacterium swingsii. The sequence goes on from NZ_FOJT01000004.1 coordinate 419,759, forward strand.
CGATGGTCCTAGGAAAATACCAGCAATTATTTCTCCAATTACCGATGGTTGACCAATTTTTTTGAAAATCCAACCAAAAAAACGAGCTATGATAATTATGGTAATTATTTGTCCTAATAAAATGGCTAAAGGATGGTGTAAATTGTGTGTGAGCGAATCTAAAAACTGGTTCCACTGTGTGTTTTTTGTAGAAGGAGTAATAACTTTTCTGCCTATTTCTAGGTTTTTGCCTTGTCCAACAACCCAGTACATTAAAGCCGTAAAACCACCAGTAACAGTGAAATAAAATAAGGCATTCTTTAATTTTTTCATATCCGAAATAAGCAATTTTCTCTCACAAAGATGGCAAAATAACCATACAAATAAAAGTATTAAATAAATTAATCATATTAATTTAATATTAAGACCATAAATCCATCAAAACTTTTTGTTTAAACCGTTAAATTTTATAGGTTTTAATTACCTTTGCTTTCCATTTTAGGTTTTATGAAAAAAATGTTTAGCATAGGGTTTTGGGAGTTTATTGCCCGAGTAATTCTAAGAAATAGAGTTGTTTTTTTATCAGGAATTGTAATCATTACAATCCTGTTTTCCATGCAATGGAAAAATATAAAATTCACACAAACAGAAGCCAACCTTATCCCGTTTGATGATCAGATAAATGTTGATTATAGATCTTTCTTAAAAAACTTTGGAGAAGAAGGAAATCTTGTTGTCATTGCTACAAAAGATCCAAAATTATTCACTCCAAAAGTTTATAAAGCATGGGATAATTTGATGACTACAATTCAATCTAACAAAGAGGTCGATTTAGTTATTTCTATTAGTAACTTAAAGAAATTGGTTAAAAATGATTCTTTAGAAAGTTTTGAATTAAAACCATTAATAAATACCAATAAAACCCAAAATTTAGACTATTTATCTCAAGTAAAATCCGAATTGTTAAATAATTTGCCGTTTTATGAGGGTTTGTTGTTTAATAAAAAATCGGGTGCAATTCGGTCGGCAATATATTTAGACAAAAAAATAATCAACACAAAAGCAAGAAAAGATTTTGTATTAAATAAACTAATTCCTCAAATAGCAAAGTTCGAAACTGAAACTGGTGTCGATCTTCGAACCTCAGGAATGCCATACATAAGAACGCTTAACGCAAAAACAATTCTAGACGAAATTGGTTTGTTTATTGGAGCAGCATTACTAATTACAGGGCTTATTTTCTTCTTTTTTTTCCGATCATTTAGAGCAACAATTATTTCATTAATAATTGTGATTATTGGTGTAATGTGGTCTTTTGGGTTGTTAGGATTATTAGGTTACGAAATCACAGTATTAACAGCACTTGTCCCAACATTAGTTATTGTTATTGGAATTCCTAACTGTATTTTCTTGACTAACAAATACCATCAAGAATACAAAATTCACGCCAATAAAGCCAAAGCCCTACAACGTGTTATTACAAAAACAGGAACGGCAACACTAATGACAAACCTGACAACAGCGTTAGGATTTGCAACGTTTATTGCAACTAATAATGTTTTACTAACAGAGTTCGGTGTCGTGACTTCGATAAATATTATTGCGCTTTATGTTTTGTGTTTAATTATTATTCCAATATTTCACAGTTACATTCCTGCGCCAATTCCAAGGCATTTAGGGCATTTAGAACGAGAATATCTTACCTCATTTATGGATTGGATTTTGCGAACCGTAAAGTACAATCGAGTTGGAGTTTACATCACTACTATTTTATTATTAATTTTTGGAATAATTGGTATTTATGAAATGAGAATTTCTGGAAGTATTATCGAAGATATGCCTAAGAAAACTGCTTTTTTTGATGATATTCGATTTTTCGAAAAAGAGTTCGATGGGGTAATGCCATTAGAAATTATGATTGATACCAAACGCAAAAAAGGTGTCATGAAATTATCGATGCTAAAACGCATGGAAGAACTCGAAGAAACCATTCAAGAAATTCCTGAGCTAGCAAAACCATTATCGATAGTAAATTTAGTTAAATATTCGAAGCAAGCCTATTATAACGGAAATCCAGAATATTACGAATTGCCAACGCAACAAGAACAAGCTTTTATCTTGTCGTATGCGAAAAATGCTACGCAAAACTCGAAAGAAAACTTGATGAAAAGTTATGTAGATTCGACAGGACAATTTGCCAGAATTACGACTTTTATTAAAGACGAAAACGGCGAAAAAATGAATGCTATTGAAGCTCAAATCAGAGCTAAAGCCAATAAATTATTCCCATCGCCACAATACAATGTGATTATCACAGGAAAAGCTTCGGTTTTTCAGAAAGGAACACAGTATTTGTTAGATAATTTACTATCCTCATTAGCTTTTGCTTTTGTTATTACTTCTTTGTTGGTTTTAATTATGTTTCGTTCTGTCAAAATGGTAATGGTATCGTTAATTCCCAATTTATTGCCACTGGTTCTTACAGCAGGATTAATGGGTTTTTTAGGAATTCCGCTAAAACCATCAACTATATTAGTTTTCGGAATCGCTTACGGACTTTCGGTCGATGATACTTTGCGTTTCCTTGCTCAATACAGATTGGAACTCGCACGAAACGATTGGAAGATAAAAAAATCAGTTATTGCCACATTTAACGATGCTGGAATTAGTATGTTTTACACTTCTATTGTGTTATTTTTCGGATTTTCGGTGTTTATGTTATCCAGTTTTGGAGGTACAGTAGCTCTTGGTGGATTAGTTGCCATAACTTTGTTTTTCGGAATGTTGTCTAACTTAGTTTTACTTCCAGCACTTGTATTATCGCTGAACAAAACATTGTCGAACGAACAAGAATTTATAAAACCAACCATCGATATTTTGGAACATACAGATGAAGAAGTTGATGCTATGGAAAATAAAAAATAGGAATTAATATATACCTGATAGGTTTAAAAAAAACTGTCAGGTATAACTTTATAGCCCCGATAGAAGTGGAAATCCTTTTGATTTTTCCTTTAAAAAGCAAAAGATTGTAACGGATAGCGGGAAAAAGCTTCTGAAAATTATAACAAATCAATTATATTTGCAACTATATATTACAATTATCAAATTACAATGAAACATACAAGAATAAAAGACTTACTAAATAGTACAAAAACGCTTCAAGAAGTAAATGCAAAAGGTTGGGTAAGAACTTTTAGAAACAATCAGTTTATAGCATTAAACGACGGTTCGACGATACATAATATTCAGTGTGTAGTCGATTTTGAAAACACGCCAGAAGAAACCTTAAAAAGAATTACAACTGGAGCAGCAGTTTCAGTAACAGGAAATTTGGTAGAAAGCCAAGGTGCTGGACAAAAATATGAAATACAAGTAGTTAAATTAGAAATTCTGGGAGATTCTGATGCTGAGAAATTTCCAATGCAACCAAAGAAACATTCATTGGAATTTTTGCGTGAAAATGCACATTTGCGTGTTCGTACCAATGCTTTTGGAGCGATTATGAGAGTACGTTCGGTACTGTCATTTGCGGTGCATAATTATTTTCAAGAAAAAGGTTTTGTGTATGTAAATACGCCAATTATTACAGGTTCAGATGCTGAAGGTGCTGGAGAAATGTTTAAAGTTACCGCTTTGCCTTTCGATAACACACCAAGAACCGAAGACGGAAAAATAGATTACAAAAAAGATTTCTTCGGAAAAGAAACCAATCTAACGGTTTCAGGACAATTAGAAGGCGAAACTTTTGCGATGGCTTTGGGTCAGATTTATACTTTTGGACCAACATTTAGAGCCGAAAATTCAAATACTTCTCGCCATTTGGCTGAGTTTTGGATGATCGAACCAGAAGTAGCTTTCAATGATTTGAATGATAATATGGACTTGGCGGAAGATTTTATTCAGTATGTGATTAAATATACGATAGATAAATGTCAGGACGATTTAAAATTCCTAGAAAGTCGTTTGACAGAAGAAGAAAAGCAAAAACCACAAGCAGAACGTAGTGAAATGGCTTTGTTAGAAAAACTAAATTTTGTTTTAGAAAACAATTTCAAACGTGTTTCTTATACCGAAGCGATAGATATTTTAAGAGATTGTGCTCCAAACAAAAAGAAAAAATTCAACTATATTATTAACGAATGGGGAGCTGATTTACAATCAGAACACGAACGTTATTTAGTTGAAAAACATTTCAAATGTCCAGTAATTTTGTTTGATTATCCAGCAAATATCAAAGCATTTTATATGCGTTTGAACGAAGACGGAAAAACAGTTCGTGCGATGGATATCCTTTTTCCAGGAATTGGAGAAATCGTAGGGGGTTCACAAAGAGAAGAGCGTTTTGATGTTCTTGTCGAAAAAATGAAAGCCTTAGGAATCGATGAAGAAGAATTGTGGTGGTATTTAGATACACGTCGTTTCGGAAGCGCCGTTCACTCAGGTTTCGGACTTGGTTTCGAAAGATTGGTGTTGTTTGTAACAGGAATGACAAACATTCGTGACGTAATTCCTTTTCCTAGAACACCTATGAATGCAGAATTTTAATTGAATGTTGATTCGGTTAATCGTTAATTCGATTAATCGATTAAACAAATAAACGATTAACCGAATTAACGATTAAACTCAATGCTCAAGCAGTTTCTAAATTTCAAATTATCTCAAAAATTATCTCCACAACAAATCCAGTTGATGAAGTTAATTCAATTGCCTACGCAAGCTTTCGAACAACGTTTGTTGGAAGAAATGAACGAAAATCCAGCATTGGAAGGCGGTGATGACCAAGAAGAAATTTACGAAAAAGATGAGTTTGACAACAATGATGAATACGATGATTATGACGACAATGAGAATATTGACTCTGGCGACATAAATATAGACGAATATTTAAGCAACGACGAAACACCAGATTACAAAACCCAAGCTAATAATTATAGCGATGATGATGAAGATCGAGAATCACCATTGTCGGCACCAGTTAGTTTTCATCAAGATTTAATCAATCAATTAAATACTTTTATCTTGACTGATGAGCAGCGTGATATTGCGGAGTTTCTTGTGGGAAGTATCGACGATATGGGTTATATTAGACGCACAATACAAGATATTGTCGATGATATGGCGTTTACACAAGGTATTTATACCGATGAAAAAACAGTCGAAAAAATACTACATATTGTTCACGAATTAGAACCTTCAGGTGTAGGAGCAAGAGATTTGCAAGAATGTTTGTTGTTGCAATTAAAGCATAAAACACCTACTGAATCTGTTGCTTTGGCGATGAATATTATTCAGGATCAGTTTGAAGCTTTTACTAAAAAACATTACGACAAATTGATGTTGAAATTTTCAATTTCGAGAGAACAACTCAAAAACGGAATCGACGAAATTGAACGATTAAACCCAAAACCAGGTGGCGCTTATACAGGAAGTAACAAAATGACAGAGCACGTTGTTCCTGATTTTGCTATAAAAATTGTAGATGACGAATTAGAATTGACCTTAAACGGAAGAAATGCGCCCGAACTTCATGTTTCGAAAGATTATCAGGACATGATGAAAACCTACAAGGATTCTAAAGATAAATCGACAGCTCAGAAAGATGCTGTTCAGTTTATCAAACAAAAATTAGATTCAGCAAAATGGTTTATCGATGCTATAAAACAACGTCAGGAAACATTGTATGTTACGATGAATGCTATCATGCATTTTCAACGCGACTATTTTCTTGATGGAGACGAGGCGAACCTAAAGCCAATGATTCTAAAGGATATTGCCGATATGATTGGGTTGGATATTTCGACCGTTTCTAGAGTTGCCAATAGTAAATATGTAGATACACCTTACGGAACCAAGCTAATTAAAGAATTCTTCTCGGAAGCGATGACCAATGATCAAGGCGAAGAAGTTTCTACTATCGAAATTAAAAATATCCTTCAATCTGTCATTGCAGAAGAAGACAAAAATAAACCTTTGCCAGACGACCAATTGGCTGATATTCTTAAAGAAAAAGGCTATCCTATTGCCAGAAGAACCATTGCAAAATATCGTGAGCAATTGGATATTCCTGTGGCGAGAATGAGAAAAAAAATGTAATTCTATTTCCCTGAATAAGCTTTGGTAAATCATTTTATTTAGAGGGGAATCAAACACATATGATTAACACAAACCACTATTGTCGTGGGGTTGTGACACACAAAGAGAAAAATGAGTTTTTTGCTGCGTGTTTTGCCGTTTCTATTGCACAACGTTTCTCATTCTTTTTTACAGGGATTTGACAAGTGTTAAACTCATAAACATAAAAAAAAATCGAGCTTCGCTCGTATTGAGTTTTGTTGCGCCAGTTTTTGGATTTCATTTTCCGAATCGATATGACTTTATTTACCCATTCGTATTTTTATGAATTTTCACTAACGTCTTGGCACTACAGCGGGTTTGGGACTAAATTAAGCCCTATCTTCGGATTTGCCAAATCATCCCAAATACAAAACCATCTTTCCATTAAGCCCAATGCCCAAATCCGTTGTAGTGGCTGTTACCTGCAGGCTTTTTTATTTATGGTTTGCTTATTTCTTTTTTGCTGTAATAAATTAAAATATCACTCACAATTTTGTCAAAGTCAGTTTCGTTAAAATATAATTTTGAAAGCTCGATCATTTCGGCAATTGAACTTCCTGATTCAATTCGCCAAAAATTCACTTCGTCAATTTCATTTCTGTTTTTAGCGTCAATTTTTTCAAGTGTCAAAGGTGAACCAAAATATTCTTTTACTTCTTTAATAAAGTCTGTAATTTCATTTAGGTTAAATGTTGGCCAATCATTCATCGCTGTTAAAAACAGTTCGGCAATTTGCTTTATTTTGTTGCTTGTAGTATGAAGTTCGACCAAATCATAAAGTTCCAAATTTGTCGTGATTTTGTTTTCCATCGTGATTTCTTTTAAGCTTGCAGGTAACGATAGGGGGATTTGCGAAGGGATTTGCTTTTGCAAATCTCTGGTTGGAGGAAGTCCGTTTTCGGGCTTTCCGACGCAAATCCCCCTATCGTTGGAGGAAAGCCGAAGGATTTTCTCCAACGTCCCGCCGGCTTTGTCGCCGTTGCGTAAATTTAGCTAAAACTTTCCAAGTACAAAACCCAGATTGGAAAAAACGGAGTTTTTTCCAAAGGAAGCCCAAGCCTAGCAATGGCACAAAACCGCTGTTGTGTGCTGGTTTTTTACATGAAATTTTTTTGATAATTCATTAGTATATTATTAAATTCTTCTTCTTGTTCTAAAGTAAACTTTTTGTTCTCTTTTTCTGCTATTAAAGCAATAACATGGCTAGGTATTACTTCGGTTTTCTTTAATACCATTGAGATTTTTGCTAATAGAAATAAAATATTTATATCTTTTTCATATAGTAGATTTGCAAAAGAAAGAATTTTATACCCTTCATCTAGATTTCCAATATTGATTTGTTCAGTTGCATCAAACAAAGCTTTATCACTTGGTTTCATCTCTACTTTTTTGATTTCACTTTTACCAAAAGGTTCGTGTTCTTGAGGAGAAAAGACATTTGCAGAAATATCTTTATAATTTTCATTGAAATATAAGATTGTTTTAAATTTTAAATTTTCAAATTTTAGAAAATCAATTTCCCATTTCTCTTTTTGCTTAATGAATTCATTTAGTTTGTCAAAAAAACCATTTATTGCATATTCTATAACCTCATTGCTTGTGTATGAGAAATGTGTTTTATAACTAAAGAATTTCCATTCCTTGAATTCAAATAAATAACTTTTGTTATTAGTTTTATGAATGAAAATATGTAGTAGAGAACTCATTTTTATTTGCCAACTTTCAGAATTGAATTGATTTTTGTCTGTAATTTTTATTATCATTTTTCATAACGTTTTTAGTTAATACTAAATTCTAGAAACCATACTATAAACAGCAACAGTTTCATAACCACCTTTTCTGTATCGTTTAACACAAATTTGAATTTTCTTTCCTTTTGGTTTGTGTTTTATAGAATATACGCTGTCTTTTTTAGTGAATTTAAGCCATTTGTTATTATCTATCAATACTATTTCATGAGCATAAAGGGATTTAATCTGAAAATTTAAAGTGTCTGTTTTAATTAGGTTTTTGGTGTAAGGTAAATTGATGAATTTTAAAGATGGGTCAGAGGTTGAATATGTTGGGACAAATTTAGTGAAATTGTTGTCTATTGCTTCTTCAAATATTTTGTTTGAATCATAACCAATTTTAAAAAAATCACTCATTAACCAGGGCATTGTTTCATATTTTTCTAAAGTAATTAATTTACCTGTTTTTTGCCATTTCTCTTCTTCTGGGAAATGAGAAAAAATAAACTCTTTTGGATTTACGTCAAACCAATAGGAATCAAATTTTTTCACAGAAACTAACTTCCCTTTTCTTGTTATCGCGGGTCCTTCACTCCAAGTAACATCGAATAATTTCCATTTTTTTTCTATTTTAACTGCATTCCAAGCATGGTCAACTTTTTTGAATTTGTCTCCAATTTTATAACCATATCCTTTTGCGTACCCTGTTACTTTTTCAGCTTCAAGACCAGCTTCAACACACATTGATTTGAATAAACTACTAAAATCATCGCAAACTCCTTTTCTGTATTTTAAAATATTTGCATCTGAATAAGCTTTATATTTTCCTGTGTTATAAGCATAATCATCATAGTTTATGTTTTTGGTAATCCAAACGAAAATGAGGCGTGTTTTCTCTAAATCAGTTTTGGCCGGAGCAATTAAATATTGAGTCAATGTTTTAATGTCTTTTTCGTATTCTTTTGGAGTATTTCTTGCGTAGGTGTCAAGAATATAAAATTTGTCTGGTTTTACAACTACTGGAATTGTTTTTTTAACTGAAATTGTAGATTTCTTTTTGGGAATAGATTTCTTTTTCGGATTTAAAATTCGGTCAACAACATCACTATTTTTATATTCCTGAAAAATTTCAATAGTACTGCTAGAAAAAACATCTTTTGAGTAACTAAAAGTTGAGATTAAAACTAATATTATGGAAAATTTAAATGTTATTAGTTTACTCATAATTAAGAATGTTTAATATTACTGTTGTGTGCAGATTATTCTTTTAAATCATTACTCATTTCGAACTGAAAAATTACACCTTGCTTTTTTTCTGCAAGCATGAACATAAATAGGCTGTTTTCCAATTGATTTAATACATAATAATTGACGTTACTACTGTCTTTCATATACCACATTCCATTTGGCTGTTTGCTAACAAATGATAGCCTTTTTGCTACACGCTCAAATTCATTGGTTGTATATAAGATTTCAATACTTTTCAGAAATTGGTCATAAATAATTTCAACATCTCTAGCCCATGGTTTTATAAATGAATTACTAGAAGCATCTGTGACCCTGACGTAGCAGTAATTAAAATTATAGGTTTTAATATCCTGTTTTGTTTGTCCTTTAACGTTGTAACACAGAAAAAGAAAAGTTATCAAAATTATTCTTGTCATATTTTTACGATTTTGTTCGGTTAAACTAGCACACAACGTTCCGCGGCTTGGCGCAGTAGCGGCTTCGTGAACGATTATTTTCTTGCTAATATAAGATTTTCCAGCGGAAAATCGAACGTGATGCTTATTGTAAATTTAGCTATTGAGCCAAACCGTTGTTAGCGGTAGTATTATTTGACTCGCTCATATGTTTTTGTTTCATTACCACAAACAGTCTCCCATTCTGAGCCATCTTTAAATTCAACCTAATGCCCAAATCTCGTGTAACGGCTGTTGGCGGTAGTTATTTTGTTATTATTTGATCATTTTCCCCACTCCAAGAAAGAATTTTATAATTTACATTTGGCTCTTTTTCAATTTTTGTTATGTCATTAGTCAAAGTGGTTTCATACCAATTTCCATTCTTATTTGCAATGACCCAAAATATTTCTTCATTAGTAATTTTTTCAATTAACATTTCAAGTTCATCAATATTATCAACTGAATATGACGAATTTGGAATATGATTTTGAATCCATATTGAATTATCTTCTGTAGTTCTTATTGCAATTCCGCCAATTTCGGCTGTATTTGAATTTTTACAATGAATCAATAAAAAATCATCATCAGTTTCATCTTCAAAATTCAAACTTGGAAATTTAAGAAGAATCTCAATATAAATATTTTTTGAAAAATTGTTCATTTTTATGTCTGTTGTATAATTACCGCCAACGTTCTCGCGCTACAAGCAGTTTGGGATTAAGGAAGCCAAATCTTCGGATAAACACAAATCTTCCAAATACAAACCAATTTTTCCATTAAGCCAAATGCCCAAATTGCTTGTAGCGTGTGTTGGCAGTAGTACCTATCGGTTTCTATTTCAGATAAATTTCATTTTTTACATAAGTATTGTTCAGCCAAAAACAATGTTTAGTGTATTCATTTTGCTTTGTTAATTTGTCTTTTTTCGGCAGTTCAAAAGTGTCGGAAGAATCTTTTGCGTGAGGACGAACGTGAGAAACAGAACTAAATTTCTTGCTAGGAAAATTCGTGAAACGAATTTCCTTGCCATTTTTGTTAGTTTTTATTTCTTTTACAATTTCGCCTTTCGCAACAATTTCTTTTGTTTTTGTCCAAACTTTTTCGGCTTCTAATATGTCAAGATATGGCATATTCCAAAATTTAACTTTCTTCAAAACAAGTTTTTTGTTTTCGAATTGAAAGAATACAAAAAGGAATTTATGTTCTAAAACATCTTTGAAATCAGATTCTTCCCAATCTTCATTTACAATTTCTTCGTATTTAAAATTTGGAAATGAAATATCTTCTTTTGGTAAATCATTTTCTTTTAAACGAACTGTTTTTACAATAATTTCTGCTTTTTCAAATTCTTCAATTTCTTTATCAAGTTCAATTCCGAGAATTGCTTTTGTTAAATTTGCGTAAAAACTTTTAGCTTTTGTATTGATTTTGATTTTCAGAGTTTTTATAATTTCTTCTTCCGTTTTTCCATAAAACGGTTTAAATTTAGAAATTACAATTTCTTCAATGGTTTGTTTTTTAGCAACTTGAACGTTTGGAATTAACTTTCCATAAATTTCTTTGCTTTCATTTGCAATCGAGGCAATTATATGATTTACATAACCTTGCTTAAAAGAATAGGCTCTTTGTTTTGCTGGTATTTCTGAAAAAGGTTGTTTTCTAACCGACAAAGCATTTGCGCCTTTGGTGCAAGCTCCAAGATAAAAAGTGTCGCCTTCTGAAAGTTCGTGTGCTTTTCCTTCGGCTATTTTCTTTGTGATTAATTCCCAATCTTTCTTGATAATTTCTAAATCTGTGGATGGAAAACTCCATTCATCAACAAGTTTTATCAAATAGTCCAAAATATCAAAACCCGCTTGGTGTAAATAGAATATCAAAAGAATGCTTGCATTCTTTTTGACAAAATCACTATTTTCAAAATTCTGATTAACAACATTAACGTAGTTAATGATGTTTAAAACTAATCGCTCTTTAGAGCGATATTCATTGTTTTTTAATTGTTTTAAAGGTGAAGATTTTAACTCCATTCCAATTTGAGCAAAATCTGCTTCTGCTAATGAGTTTGGCTCATATCCAAAATAAAATTTCTCCAAAACTTGTCCAAAGTTTCCCTTTCCTGAATAGGAATGTTCTAAAATTTTTGCATCACAAACTTGTCTTAAAGATTTTCCTTTTAGTTTTTTTGCATACTCAATTATGGAGTTTTTATCGCTTGGATTATACGGTAACTTCATTATTTATTTTTTGGTTTAATGCGACACCTATTTTTTCTATAACTCCAACAACCAATGCGTTACCCATAAAAAAAGCACGTTTTGTGTCTGTTACTCCGTCAAATTTTGTGTGATTATCTGGAAACATATTTAATCTCTCCAATTCAACTGGCGATAATCTACGGTAACCTTTTTCAACTTTTATAACGTGTTTAAATCTAGATGCGGATTTTCCGCCTTCGCCCGTTATTATTGTTCTTGATGGTTTATCTAATGAATCTGGAAAAATCATTCCGCCTTCACTATAATTGTACTCAAAACCTTGTGCGTTTTTGCGCATTTCCTTTTTTGCACCTTTTAGATAAAACCATTTGTCTAATTCTTCTTCTTTTATGTAGAATTCCTCGGTTACTTCTCCGTTTTGAATTATGTCTTTTAAGATTGTGAATTTGTCTTCGTAACTTGGTTTTGTTTTGATTGTCGTAACAATTCCATCAATCATTATTCCCGTATTTTCAAACATTCCTTTTTTGCCGTTTTTGTTGAAATTTTCTGAAATATCAACAATATCTCCTTTGAGTTTAAATTCGTTTGGGAATAAAATATCATCGGATTGAACAGGAAAAGCGTTTGCTAAAGTTCCATCTTTTAGAATCCAATCTTTTGAAGTTGTTTCTTTTATTTCGTTATAAATCGTAGAATCTTTTAAATAAGCCAAAATGAAAATTCTTTTTCTTCGCTGTGGCATTCCATATTCTGATGCGTTTACAACTCGCCATTCAACGGCATAACCCAAGTCGTTTAGACTTTTTAGAATTATTGCAAAATCTCTTCCTCGTTGTCCTGATGGCGAAATCAAAAGTCTATCCACGTTTTCAAGAAACAAATATTTTGTTTTGTTTTCTTTTTCGCTCAAAATTTTGTGAATGCTCCACCATAAAACGCCTTTTTTTCCAATTAATCCTTTGGAATTTTTTAGCGTTGTCGCAACCGAATAATCTTGGCAAGGAAAACCGCCAACTAATAAATCGTGATCAGGAATTTCAGTAACTTCTACGGTTGAAATGTCTTGATTGCAATGACTTTTTTTGTCCCAACGAGTTTCATAAACCATTGATGCGTGTTGCACTTTGGTTGACGGTTCCCACTGATTACTCCAAACTACTTCGTAAGGACTTTCGAAATTTTCTTTATAATTTGATGATGCAGATTTGTTATTCCATCCTTCTAAACCAAGTCTAAAACCACCAACTCCTGCAAACAATTCGACTACTTTTATTTTATTTTCCATTGTGAATAGTTTTTAGGTATAATGCTTTTTCTTCGGCTACTTTTAGAACTTCTCCAATATTTTCTTCATAGAGAATTGTATTAGCGATTTGATCGCTTAACCAACTTGTGATTAATTTATTTTTGTCTAAATCGTAAAATTCAGCAAATTTTTCAACTTGTTCTTTTGTTGGTTTTCTTTCTCCACGCTCAAATTTGCTTATAATCGCTTGATCAATTTCGAGTGCAGAAGCAACTTGTCTTAATAAAAGACCTTTGCTTTCTCTTTCAGTTTTTATAATATCTCCAAATGTTTCCATAAGACAAAATTTGTTTTGACAAAAATAGTCAAATTAATTTTAGAAACAATTTTTCAAGGATTTATTTTTTCAGATTTCTCGTTTTCTGCAGATTTTTGGGGGTATTACTGCCAACGTTCTGGTACTACAGCGGGTTTGGGACTAAATTAAGCCCATTCTTCGGATTTGCCAAATCATCCCAAATACAAAACCAACTCTCCATTAAGCCAATTGTCCAAATCCGTTGTAGTAGCTGTTAGGCGTTCGGTTTTTATTAATCATTATCTAAGAATAATTTCCAGTATTCAATATCCATCCAATTATTATCATTTTTAGTTTTATTTAAAAACAATTCTAATTCAGTTTCTGAAATCGGATTTTTCTCTATTTTAACTGGATTTTGTCTGTTGATTGATAAAATCTTTAAATCGTTTAAGATTGATGAAAATTTTTCAATTGAAATTGCAATGTAATTTTCTTCCCATTGCCCATTATCGTGTTCAGAAATAAAAACTGGCAAGTTTGGATTTTTAATATCGACAAATATTGGGTCATCCATATTATCTGTTGCAATTACAATCCAATTCTTTTTCCAATCTCCATTACTATTTCCGACTAGCGATTTTCCATTTTCTGTTACGCTGTATCCAATTTGTTCTTTTTCAATATTTTCTAATTTGAATATATTTATTTCGCTATAGCCAATTGAGACATCTTCTGCTTTTGAAATGAATTTTTTGAAATTTTCATTCTCGAACAATACATTTAAATTTGGCTTTTCGTTGCTATTAAATAGTTTACTGAAAATATTCATTTATTTTTCGTTTAAAATCAACATTCTTATTGCATTCTGTTCGGTCAAACTGACGCCTAACAGGCGGGCGCTTGACGAAGTCGCTTGAGATTTTTTCAAGCGTCGAGTTAGGCGAAGTGCCCGCCTGTTAGGTGAAATGCTTTCGGGCATTTTGCCTAACGTTCCCGCGCTACAAGTAGTTTGGGACTAAATTAAGCCCATTCTTCGGATTTGCCAAATCTTCCAAATACAAAACCATTTTTCCATTAAGCCTAATACCCAAATTGCTTGTAGCGTGTGTTAGGCGATGTTTATTCGGTTCTAGTATTTGTAACTTCTCTATAAAATTTATCAAAAGATTTAGATTTAGTTCTGGATATATTTGGATCTATATTTTTATAAATTTTGACCCTATTTCTTCTGTTTTTTATATCTATATCCGATTTTAGTTTTGAATGAAGCCATTGACTAGGATTAGGTATTTCTATATCAACATTTTCAAACTCCTCGACCAAAAGTACAGAATTAAAATTTTCATTATTTCTTAAGGAGATTATATCTGCACATATCCAACTTTCAAAAGTTCTATCAGCAATAACAACTACAATGCTCTCAGGCAGAATTAAACTTCCATTTTGTTGTGATTTAATAAAATCGTTGCAGTTTTGTGTTACAATTTCTTTTAGTTCAACACAATTATTAACCAATCCTTCTCGTAAAGCATCTCTATAATCTAGACTGATTACAATCTTTTTTGGAGCATAGAGTTTAATTATAGATAATAATTCTTCATGCGTATTTTTCATTATATTGCCAATTCCTCCAGCATTTACGATAGGCACGTAATATGGTGTATTTGGTATTTTTGATAATATAGAAGGGAATGAATCATATTCACAATGACCCTCAACAATGAGTCCTAAATCTACCATATCTTATATTGATTTAGGCACGCCATTTAATAATCCTTTTGTCCAAAGGCTACCAATCTCTCCCATTGTAATATTTTCTTGACGAACAATGTCTTTTATTTTGTTATAATGAGTTCCTGTTTCATCTCTTTCAGTAATTAATAATTCGTTTGGTTTTAGACATTCTAAAACTTGTTGTGAATGAGTTGTCAATATAACCTGAATATTCTTTTGTTCAATTGTACCTCTGATATGTTGCATCAAATCTTTTACCGCCCATGGATGTAAACCATGCTCTGGTTCTTCAATTAAAATGGTTGAGCCTTCATCATGTGATTCTAAACATAATAAAATAGCTAAAGCTCTTAAAGTTCCATCAGATGCTTCCCAAGATTCTATAGGTCTTCCATCAAATATTTCTTCAAATACTAAATATTCTTTACCAGCCCTTAATGTTTCTGAATATACTTTGGTGAAATATGGAGAAATGTTACACATTGTATCAATGATTCTATTCCATGCAATCTTATTATCTTTTACAAACTTTTTAACAACGTTTGGAATATTATCTCCAGAAGTACTAACCTTATTTGTATTTGAAATACTTTGCTCTTGTCTTAATTCATTGATAAATAAATCATATCTCGATATTGATTTCATATCTTTAACTAATTTATTTAAATGTTGGCTAAAGTTTATTAAATGTCTATCAGTCGATAGTAAAGATGTCTGTTCTTGATGGTTTCTTATATTGCCTATTATGTTATCTATTAAGGTATCTACTTTTTTTATATTGATATCCTCAGAAAAAATCCCCCTTAAACCAATCCAATTAAGTAAAAGCCTTAAATTATCGGAATTTAATTCAAAATTTGTTTGGTATTTGAATTTATCTCTTGAATTTCTATAAAAACAAATAGAAGAATCTTTATAAGTGAGAAGAGTTTCTTCGTTAAGTTCTTCTTTTTCCTTGTTTTTAGAACTACTAATATTGCTATTATGCTCTAAATGATATGCTAATAAAAATACAGAATTTAAACTTAATTTTTCTTGACTTATTTTTATATTATTACCCCTTAATTTTTTAACAGTGATAGAATATTCTGCTATTAAGTTGCCATATTCAGTTGGCCATTTTTTTGGAGGGTTAATTTTAAATTCTAAATTTAATTTTATTTCCTTGCCTTTTAAATCTTTATATTGTTTTGGTAAAATTTCATCAAAGCCTCCTCTATTATAAATAGCATCTAATAGGCCATATTGAGCAATATCAGATATAAAATCAATAGCTTTAATTAAATTACTTTTTCCCGTTGAATTTGCTCCCACAATTACGGTTAATGGTGATAGGTCAACTTTACAATGTTGAATACTTCTAAAGTTTTCAACTTCAATTTTATTTATCATATTGTCATTTTTCTTTAAATATCGCCTAACGTCCCGCCGGCTTGGCGAGGTTTGGGACTAAATTAAGATTTGTTTTCAGTTTATCACTACTTTCCCAAGTACAAAACCAACTTTAAATTAAACACAAAACCCAAATCTTGCCAAACCGCTGTTATAGGACGTTTATCTTGATATCCATTCTATAAATTCTTCTCCAAATTCAGTAATGTTATAAGAAATCATTTTAGTAGATAATACAGAACTTTTAATTGATGACATTCTTGTACTATATGTATAATCCAAATCTCTATGATGTTTTATACCATTTATAGTTATGAGGTTCTTATCGCTCAATAATTTCCATATCAAATCAATATCTAATTTGAAAATACATTCATCGCTTACGTTTGTATCACCAGTTGTTTCCAATTGATTTAGATATTTTTGCCATAAGACTTTTTTTCTGTCTATTATCTCAATATGGATTTGATATGAATTCTTCTTTAATTCAGCTAAATATTTTATTTCATCAATTGTTATAATATCAAGAGTTGAGATAAATAATTCACTGCTGATTGAGGATCCATGATTTATCAAACTATTTGTTAGGATATTAGCATAACATTCTATTTTTTCATGGTGTCTAGTCTTAATAACAGAGTTCATAGACTGAATTAACAAATCATAAAATTCTTCTGATTCACTTATTTTGATTATAACTTCTTGATTTTCAAGTTCACTAATTCTTTTATCAAGAATTGAAAGAAATGATTTTAATCTTTCTTCCCTCCATATAGATCCTTTAGCTGATAATAAGATATCCAAAGAGCCTCCAATATATGGAATAAAGTTTACTAACGCTCTAAGAACATTACTATCTTCATATTTTTCTAAAAGATTTCTATCCATACTGAATTCGTATTAAATGTCCTATAACGTCTTGGCACTACAGCGGGTTTGGGACTAAATTAAGCCCTATTTTCGGATTTGCCAAATCATCCCAAATACAAAACCATCTTTCCATTAAGCCTAATGCCCAAATCCGTTGTAGTGGCTGTTATGCGGGGGTTGTTTCTAGCAAGTATTCCTAATTATTACTCGATTTTCAGCCTTATCTTTGCCGACTAAAAACCTAATTCTTGCCTAAATCTTGGCTAAATTTTATTCCCTTTTTTCGTTTCAATTTCACAATCAAAACGATTGTTTATTTTTATTCGCAATGAAACTCAATATTTATGTTTCAGTTTCTTAATCCAATTTAAACCTCCAATTTTCAAGTTCCGTTTTTCAGATTCAGCTTAGAAACTCCGAAATTCAAGTTTGCTTTTCAAGTTTCTGCTTTTTCAGATTCAGTTTAGAAACTCCAATATTCAAGTTCTGTTTTTCTAGTTTCTGATTAAAAACTCCAATTTAAAAACCCAATTTTAAGTTTCTGAATCTAGGTTTTATGAGCAATTGAATTGTTGCTAAATATCTGATTTTAACCGAAATGCTCTTTTTTCAACTCCCGCATAACGT
>NZ_FOJT01000003.1 GCF_900111965.1 Flavobacterium swingsii
TTTTCTGTTCCACCATTATATGTTGTAAAATCACCTCCTACCATTATTTTCCCATCGGGTTGTACCGCAATAGAATTAACCGAGTTATTAAACCCAGTTCCAGTGATAAAAGAAGTGTCTTTAGTTCCATCAGCATTTAAACGAATTATTCGATTTTCAGTAGCTTGGTTATAAGAAGTATAAATACCTCCCATTAGTATTTTTCCATCAAGTTGTACCACGATTGCATTAACCGAGTTATTAAATCCCGGTAAAGAACCAAAAGTTTGAGCGATATCAGCAGCGTTTTGTGCGTTTCCAAATATAGAAAGCAATATAAGAAATAAAAACAATGTTTTTTTCATAATGAATTTAAGGGATCAATTAATCGTCAAATATAAGTAAATTCTTAAAACACATGCTTTTGAAAATATCAATAATCATAATTTAAATAAAGTCGTTGAGGTTGACGAAGCCAGAAAATGAATTCAGTTGACGATGATATTATAAAATTTATCTGTTTTACTGCTTAAAAGCAGACATTTTAACCCAAAATTTTCTAGGAGATTTTGGGTTTTTTGTTTTTTATAAAAAGAGCAGAATACATTTTTAGTAGAAATTCTTTCCAAATACTGAAAATCAATCGTTTAATTTGTTAATTCTCTTTTAATTATTTAAAACCAACACAATTTACTCTTTAATTTAATATAAATCAGATATAATATCTTTTTATACAACTTAAACAATACAAAATATCTTTATTTGTATATATTTGCAAAAAAATTACAAATGTTTACTATTCAGGTTGCTACGAAACATCACTATGATTGGGCTGCAAAAATTTGCGAAGAAATGGAATCCTCGGCTAAAATTAGAGGAACTGGAATTGCAAAACGGTCGCCCGATTATATCAAGCAAAAGATGGAGGAAGGAAAAGCGATTATTGCTTTAACCGAAGACCATCAATGGGCTGGGTTTTGTTATATAGAAACATGGCAAAACGAGGAATATGTGGCCAATTCAGGTTTAATTGTGGATCCTAAATTTCGTAAAGACGGATTGGCTAAAATGATAAAAGCTAAAATTTTTGAATTGTCAAGAACAAAATATCCGAATTCTAAAATTTTTGGACTTACAACGGGTTTGGCGGTGATGAAAATCAACTCTGAATTAGGATATACTCCAGTTACTTATTCCGAATTAACAAACGATGAACAATTTTGGAATGGTTGTAAAAGCTGTGTTAATTATGAAATATTGACAAGTAAAGATTTTAAAAACTGTCTTTGTACAGCCATGTTATATGTATTTAATAATAAAGAAAAAGAAGATGCAAAAAGAGAAGATAGTATTAGCGTTTAGTGGCGGTTTGGACACGACTTATTGTGCCGTGTTTTTGAGCAAAATTAAGAATTACGAAGTACACGCCGTAACCATAAATACAGGAGCGTTTTCAGAAAATGAAATCCTAGAATTAGAACAAAAAGCCATACAATTAGGGGTAGCATCTTATGTGTGTGTGGATGTTAGAGAAGAATATTATAACGAATGTATCAAATACCTAATATTTGGTAATGTTCTAAAAAACGGAACTTATCCTTTATCTGTGAGTGCAGAAAGAGTAATTCAAGCGCAAAGTGTGGCGAAACATGCTCAATTTTTAAGAATAAAAACGCTGGCTCACGGAAGTACTGGAGCAGGAAATGATCAGGTAAGATTTGACATGATTTTCAACCATCTTATTCCAGATGTTACCATAATTACACCAATTCGAGATAATAAATTAAGCAGAGAAACTGAAATAGAATTTTTAAAATCTCACGGAGTGGAATTCAACTTTGTTAAAGCGAAGTACAGCATCAACAAAGGGATTTGGGGAACTTCTGTGGGAGGAAAAGAGACATTAAATTCTTTTGAAAACTTACCAGAAGAAGCTTGGCCAACTCAAGTCACTGAAAAAGAATCTAAAGAAGTTTCACTTGGTTTTAAAAACGGAGAATTGATTTCTGTGAATGATAAAACATTTGTGCATCCTGTTCAAGCGATTGAACATTTACAAGAAGTAGCGCAACCTTATGGCATTGGAAGACATATTCATGTGGGCGATACGATTATTGGAATTAAAGGAAGAGTAGGTTTTGAAGCCGCAGCGCCAGAATTGATAATCAAAGCGCACCATTTATTAGAGAAACACACCTTAACAAAATGGCAATTATTTTGGAAAGAACAATTGTCGAGTTGGTACGGAAACTGGCTTCATGAAGGACAAATGCTCGATCCAACCATGCGTGATATCGAGGCTTTTTTAAACAACACACAGAAAACCGTAACAGGAGAAGTTTATATCACTTTGTTGCCTTACAGATATGTTTTGAACGGCATAAAAAGCAACCACGATTTAATGTCGGATGCTTTCGGTTCTTACGGTGAAATGAATAATTCTTGGTCGGGTGAAGATGTGAAAGGGTTTACTAAAATTTTTGGCAATCAAACTTCTATCTACCATCAGGTAAATCAAACAGGACAACATGAACAAAATTAAAATAGGAATTATAGGCGGAGCAGGTTATACTGCTGGTGAATTATTGAGAATTTTAATTCATCATCCGTTGGCGGAAATTGTTTTTGTACACAGCAAGAGTAATTCTGGCAAAATGATTTATGACGTTCACGACGATTTATTTGGCGATACGAATTTGATGTTCAGTGATAATTTTCACAACGAAGTAGATGTAATTTTTTTATGTGTAGGACATGGTGAATCAAAAGAGCTGGTAAAACAATTTGATACTTCCATTAAAATTATTGATTTGAGTCAAGATTTCAGATTGATTTCAGAAGGAAATTCCTTTGTTTATGGTTTACCAGAATTAAATAGAGAAGTGATAAAAATAGCTCAACATGTTGCAAATCCAGGATGTTTCGCAACCGCAATTCAATTGGCATTATTGCCTTTAGCTGAAAAAAACCTGTTGCAAAGTGATGTTCATATTACGTGCACCACGGGTTCAACTGGTGCCGGACAATCGTTAAGTGAAACGTCACATTTCAGTTGGAGACAAAATAATTTATCGGTGTATAAAGCTTTCACGCATCAGCATTTAGCTGAAATCGGACAAAGTATTGTGTATGCCCAACCCGATTTTCAGCAAAGTATTAACATGATTCCACAACGTGGTGCTTTCACCAGAGGAATTATGGCGAGTATGTATTTGACTTGTGAAAAGTCGTTAGAAGAAATCGTAAATATTTTTGAAACGAAGTACGAAAATCATCCTTTCGTATTTGTTTCTAAAAAGAATATTCATTTGAAACAGGTAGTAAACACGAACAAATGTTTGTTGTATTTAGAAAAACAAGATGATAAATTATTAATAGTAAGTATCATCGATAATTTGCTAAAAGGAGCATCCGGACAAGCGGTACAAAACATGAATTTGCTTTTTGGTTTAGAAGAAACCATGGGCTTAAAATTAAAACCAAGCGCATTTTAAAATGGAAAATATAGTAGAAGAAAAAACGAATCTTTTTGATGTATATTCAATTTTTCCGATTGAGATTCAAAAAGCATTAGGTTCTAAATTATGGGATAATAAAGGGATTGAATACCTAGATTTATATGGTGGTCATGCGGTAATTTCTATCGGACATAGTCATCCAGAATATGTTTCAGCGATTACCAAACAGTTGAAAAATATTGGTTTTTATTCAAATTCAATACAAATCAAATTGCAAAACCAACTCGCCCAAAAACTAGGAGAACTTTCAGGATATACAGATTACAATTTATTTTTATGTAATTCTGGAGCTGAAGCGAATGAAAACGCTTTCAAATTAGCTTCGTTTTATAATGGAAGAAAGAAAATAATCGCTTTTAAACAAGGTTTTCACGGAAGAACTTCTTTGGCAGTTGCCGCAACAGACAATCCAAAAATTGTCGCACCAATTAATGAAAATGAGAACATTATTTTTCTGTCATTGAATGATGTGGACGCTTTTGAAAAAGTGTTTGATGAAGAAATATGTTGTGTTATTATTGAAGGTATTCAAGGTGTTGGAGGTATAAATATTCCTAATCCTGAGTTTTTACAACATTTAGAAAAAAGATGTAATGAAAACAATAGCATTTTAATTTTGGATGAGGTGCAATCTGGTTATGGTAGAACAGGGAAATTCTTCGCACATCAGCATGCCAATATCAAACCTCACATTATTACCATCGCCAAAGGAATGGGAAATGGTTTTCCGGTAGCTGGTTTGTTGATAAACCCAGAAATTGAAGCTAAAAAAGAAATGTTAGGCACCACTTTCGGAGGAAATTATTTGGCCTGCGCTGCGGCTATTTCGGTACTTGATGTGATAGAAAAAGAGCATTTAATTGAAAACGCTTTAGTCTTAGGTGATTATCTGAAAGATGCATTGGAAGATATTCCACAAATTAAAGAAGTTAGAGGATTAGGATTAATGATTGGAATTGAGTTGCGTCAACCGTGTGCGGAAATTCGAAATAGATTATTGTTTAAAAACAGCATATTTACGGGAGCATCGAGTAACAAAAACACGTTGCGTATTTTGCCTTCTTTAGCTGTTTCCATTGACGAAATCGACCAATTTATCCATGCATTAAAAGACAATTTAAAATGAAACAATTTATTTCCGTAGAAGACATCGAAAACCCCAAACAACTGTTAGAAGATGTTATAAGTTTAAAAAAAAATGAAAAATTTTCCACGATTGGAAATAATAAAACAATTGGTTTAATTTTTTTCAACTCCAGTTTACGTACGCGTATGAGCACGCAAAAAGCCGCTCAGAATTTAGGCATGCAAGTGATGATGATTAATGTGAGTAGCGACAGTTGGGCGTTAGAATTTCAAGATGGTTCTGTAATGAATGGCGGAACGGTAGAACACATTAAAGAAGCAGCTGCCGTTATGGGTTTGTATTGCGATATTTTGGCGATTCGTAGTTTTCCATCGTTAGTAAACAAAGAAGAAGATTATTCGGAAGAAATTCTAAATAAGTTCATCAAATATTGCAAAGTTCCAGTGGTGAGTTTGGAGTCGGCGACGTTACATCCGTTGCAAAGTTTAGCAGATATGGTTACGATTAAAGAACATCAAAAACAAAATAAGCCTAAAATTGTTTTGACTTGGGCGCCGCATATTAAACCGATTCCTCAAGTTGTAGCCAATTCGTTTGCACAATGGGCATTGGCATGCGAACACGATTTAACAATTACACATCCTGTTGGTTATGAATTGTGTGAAGAATTTACCAAAGGTGCGAAAATAGAATACGACCAACAAAAAGCGCTTGCAGAAGCTGATTTTGTGTATGTGAAAAATTGGTCATCATTTACAGATTATGGAAAAGTTTTAGACGTAAAAGAAGATTGGATGCTCAACCAAGAAAAAATGAAAGTAACCAATCATGCAAAAATTATGCATTGCTTGCCAGTGAGAAGAAATTTGGAATTATCCGATGAATTAATTGATGGAGATGATTCATTGATTTTGGCTCAAGCCGAAAACAGAGTCTATGCCACTCAAACCATATTAAAGAAAATAATTGAAAATATAACCTAATCATGAAAAGCTTACAAATCATAAAAATCGGAGGAAATGTTGTAGATGATGCTGTTTTATTAGACCAGTTTTTATATGATTTTGTACAAATAAAAACGCCTAAAATTTTAATTCACGGTGGGGGAAAAATTGCTACAGAATTAGCTCAAAAACTAAATGTTGTGCAAACAATGATTGAAGGAAGAAGAGTTACAGATTCCGAAACGTTAAAGATTGCAACCATGGTGTATGCTGGTTTGGTAAATAAAAATATTGTAGCCAAACTGCAATCGAATCAATGCAATGCTATTGGTTTGAGCGGCGCTGATGCGAATGTTATTTCTGGAAAAAAGAGAAATCATCCAACGATAGATTTTGGATTTGTAGGCGATATTGTTTCGATTAATATCAATCAAATTATCAGTTTCATCAATCAAGGATTAACACCTGTTTTTTGTCCGATTATACACGATTCGGAAGGAACTTTATTGAACACAAATGCGGATACAATTGCGACACAAATCGCAATTGAATTAGCTAAAACGTATCAAGTAAATCTTAGTTTTTGCTTTGAGAAAAAAGGCGTGTTGCGCAATCCAAATGATGACGAATCGTATATTCCAGTGATTAACCGACCCGAATATGAACGATTAAAAGCGAGCAAAATTATTTCAAACGGAATGATTCCAAAACTCGATAACGCTTTTGATGCAATTAACAACGGAGTACACAAAGTGTTACTTTATCACGCGAATCAAGTAGCAACATTGGAAACGAATTTGATAGGAACGCAATTACAAAATTAAACAAATGGAACAGCTTAAAAACGAAGTTATAAATTTATTACAACAGTTAATTACGATTGAATCTTTCAGTAAAGAAGAAGATAAAACAGCGGAATTAATCGAACAATTTTTCACACAAAAAGGAATTAAAACCAACAGATTGTTAAATAATGTTTGGGTTAAAAATAAATTTTTTAATGAAAGTAAACCAACAATTTTACTGAATTCGCATCACGATACGGTTAAACCAAACAAACAATATACTCGAAATCCATTTAGTCCAGATATTGAAGATGGAATTTTATACGGTTTGGGAAGTAATGATGCTGGCGGACCACTGATTTCTTTAGCGGCTTGTTTTTTGCATTTTTATGACAACCCGAATTTGAAGTTTAATTTAATTTATGCAGCTACAGCCGAAGAAGAAATTTCAGGGAACAATGGAGTCGAAATTCTCTTGCCAGAATTGGGTGAAATTTATTTTGGAATTGTGGGTGAGCCAACAAAAATGGATATAGCTATAGCTGAAAAAGGCTTGTTTGTTATTGATTGCATCGCACATGGAAAATCAGGTCATGCGGCTAGAGAAGAAGGTGAAAACGCCATTTATAAAGCATTGAAAGATATTGAATGGTTTAAAAATTACGAGTTTCCGAATGAATCTGAAATGTTCGGAAAAGTAAAAATGACGGTGAGTATTATTAACGCTGGAAGTCAA
The DNA here is from genome assembly GCF_900111965.1 of Flavobacterium swingsii. Lineage (GTDB taxonomy): Bacteria > Bacteroidota > Bacteroidia > Flavobacteriales > Flavobacteriaceae > Flavobacterium > Flavobacterium swingsii. The sequence continues at coordinate 7,050 of NZ_FOJT01000003.1, forward strand.
CATAACGTGGTTCCAGGAAAGTGCGAATTTACCGTTGATATTCGAACAACAGACAAATACAACAATCTGGAAGTATTGGAAATTATCAAGCAAAATGTGTCGAGTGAAGTCATTCCGCGTTCCACTAGATTGAATCCTTCATTTGTGTCTAAAGACCATCCGTTAGTTCAAGCCGGAATCGAAATTGGAAGAGCAACTTATGCTTCACCAACCACTTCTGATCAAGCTTTGATGCCTTTTAAAACATTCAAAATGGGACCAGGAGATTCTGCTCGTTCACATACTGCTGATGAATTTATTCACATCAATGAAATAAAAGAAGGAATCGATTTATACATACAATTATTACAAACATTTAATCAACATTTCGATGAAACTTTGGCAAAATAACACAGAAAAAACAAACGAAACCATTCAAAAAATGGTGGAAGATTTTACCATTGGTGAAGATAAAATTTGGGATTTATACTTGGCAGAATCAGATGTTATCGGTTCGATGTCTCACACAACAATGCTGAAAGAAATCGGACTGATTAGCGAAAACGAATTAAAAGCGATTAAAGAAAATTTAAACGAAATTTTAGATTTGATTCAAAAAGGAGAATTTAAAATAGACGAAGGTGTGGAAGATGTACATTCTCAAATTGAAATCATGCTGACCGAAAAAATCGGAGACATCGGTAAAAAAATTCATTCTGGACGTTCACGTAATGATCAATCTTTGTTGGATATTAAGTTGTTCATCAAAAAGGAAATTAAAAGTATTGTTGAAAAAACAACACCCGTTTTCAAGGAATTATTAAAGCTTAGTGAGAAACATAAAACCGATTTATTACCAGGATATACGCATTTTCAATTAGCAATGCCTTCTTCTTTTGGACTTTGGTTTGGCGCTTACGCGGAAAGTTTAAGTGACGATTTAGAACTGTTACTTGCAGCGTATAATGTGGCGGATAAAAACCCATTAGGTTCAGGAGCAGGTTATGGTTCTTCGTTTCCTTTAGATAGAGAAAAAACAACAAACTTGCTCGATTTTCAAACCCTAAATTACAATGTGGTTTATGCACAAATGACCAGAGGAAAAACCGAGAAAATTACAGCAATGGCCTTGGCGGGAATGGCGAGTACGTTAACCAAATTGGCTACGGATGTGTGTTTATATATGAATCAAAATTTCGGATTTATTAGTTTTCCTGACGAATTAACAACGGGTAGTAGCATCATGCCACATAAAAAAAACCCAGATATTTTCGAGTTAATCAGAGCCAAATGTAACAGAATTCAAGCGCTTCCGAACGAACTGACAATTCTAACCAATAACTTACCTTCAGGTTATCACAGAGACATGCAATTAACAAAGGAATGTTTGTTTCCTGCGATAATTAGTCTAAAAAATTGTTTGGATATTTTATTGGTAATGCTTGATAATATTGTCGTAAAAAAGGATATTTTAAAAGATGAGAAATACCTTAACTTGTTTACTGTGGAAGAAGTCAATAAATTGGTTTTGGCTGGAATGCCTTTTAGAGATGCCTATATGGAAATTTCAAAAAGAGTGAAAAACAATACTTTTGAATCAAATGTTTTAGAAGTAAATCACACTCACGAAGGAAGTATCGGAAATTTATGCAACGATAAAATATTGGAATTATTTACTGATAAAATAAAACGTTTTAAATAACAATTTTACTCTTCAGACAAAGGATAAATTGTTTCGTTTTTGATCATGCTCATCACAATATTACTGTGGTATTGCCCAATATTAGGAATGTTTGCCAGTTTATTAATGATAAAGTCATTGTAAGATTCAATGTCTCTAGTTGCGATTTTCAACATATAATCGTAAACACCAGATAAACTGGTAATTTCCATAATTTCAGGAATGTCAATTATTATATTTTCAAACGCTAATAAATGCTCCTTAGACTGCATTTTTAGGGTAATATTACAATAAGCAAATAGTTTGATACCTACTTTGTATGGATCTAAAATAACCGCTCTTTTTTTAATGACACCTGATTCTTCAAGATGTTTTATCCTTTCATAGGTTGGAGAATAGGAAAGTCCAACTAATGCCGCAACATCTTTTACAGAAATAGTACAATCTTTTTGTAAAACATTAAGTATTCTTGCGTCAATTTTATCCATACATGTGCTGTTAAATAGAAAAAAGAGTAATAAAATTACTCTTTAGTTTCTTCTTTTTTAGAATCTGCAGGTTCGTCACCTTTTGCAGCATTTTTGAATTCTTTGATTCCGCTACCAAGACCTTTCATCAATTCTGGAATTTTTTTACCTCCAAAAAGTAATAAAACAACTGCCAATATCATTAATATCTCTGTAACTCCAAATTTTCCCATGATAGATAAAATTATGCTTTCGCAATTTAAAAATAAAACATCAAGCAAAGATATTAAAGAATTTAATAAACCTTTATTTTTTTAACGATTTATTATTACTAATAAACTAACTACGCGTTCTAATTATTATATTTGTTGTAATTATTGTAATTTATGTCAGAAAAAAGATTAAAAAGGAAAGCATTTTTCGATAAAATAAAAACAAAACGAAGATTGATTATTTTGAACGAAGAAACTTTTGAAGAAAAATTTTCTTTCAAACTCAATATTATTAACGTCTTTATTGTGGCTACTCTTGGGGCTATATTTCTTATTTCGATAACAAGTTATATCATAGCATTTACACCACTTCGCGAATATATTCCAGGATATGCTTCGACACAACTAAAAAAAGATGCACTAAATTTAGGGCTCAAATCGGACTCTTTAGAATTTGCTTTAAAGAAAAATGACGCCTACATACAATCTGTTAAAAAAGTGTTAACAGGCGATTTAGAATATGCCAAAGTCAATAAAGATTCAATCATGGCATCAGAATATGTAGACCCTTCCGAATATAATTTTGAAGCCTCGCCAGAAGAACTCGAACTCAGAAAAAAAGTCGAAGCAGAATCTAAAAAAGTTAAAAAATAAGAGCCTAAAGCCTTTTACAAATGTCAACAAAATCCTTTTTAGCCAAACAATTTGCAAAAAAAATTCATAAAAAAACCCTGAAATGGGTTCAAAATCCTATTGAAACCCAGCAAAAAGTTTTTCAAGATTTAATTCATCAAGCAAATAATACAAAGTTTGGAAAAGATCATAATTTCAGTAAAATTAAAACTTTTGAAGATTTTGTAAAACAAGTTCCTATAAGAGATTACGAAGAATTAAAGCCCTATGTTGACAAGGTTGTAAATGGAGAAAAAGACATTCTTTGGAAAGGAAAACCACTATATTTTGCTAAAACATCAGGAACAACTTCAGGCGCAAAATACATTCCACTTACAAAAGAATCGATGCCTTTTCATATCGAAGCAGCAAGAAATGCCATTTTAAGTTATATTCACGAAACAGGAAAATCAGATTTTGTAAACGGGAAAATGATTTTCTTGCAAGGAAGCCCAATTCTTGAAGAAAAAAACGGAATCAAATTAGGAAGATTATCAGGAATCGTAGCGCATTTTGTCCCAAAATATTTGCAAAAAAACCGAATGCCATCTTGGGAAACTAATTGTATTGATGATTGGGAAACCAAAGTAAATGCTGTTGTAGAAGAAACTTTTAATGAAAACATGACGGTCATTTCTGGAATTCCGTCGTGGGTGCAAATGTATTTCGAGAAACTGCATCAAAAAGCCGGAAAACCAGTAGGAGAATTGTTTAAAAACTTCAATTTATTCATTTACGGCGGCGTAAATTATGAACCTTACCGAGCCAAATTCGAAAATCTTATTGGACGAAAAGTAGATTCAATTGAGCTTTTTCCTGCTTCCGAAGGATTTTTTGCTTATCAAGATTCTCAGAAAGAAAAAGGAATGCTTCTTTTATTAAATTCAGGAATTTTTTATGAGTTTGTAAAATCTGATGAATTTTTTACCGAAAACCCCAAACGACTTACCATTGGCGAAGTCGAATTGGGCGTAAATTATGTTTTAATCATTTCTACCAACGCAGGACTTTGGGCTTATAATATTGGCGACACAGTTCAGTTTACGTCTTTAAAACCTTATCGCGTAATAGTTTCTGGGCGTATCAAACATTATATTTCGGCTTTTGGCGAACACGTAATCGGAAAAGAAGTAGAAAGCGCCATGCAAGAAGCCATGCAAAATACAGCGGTTAGTGTAAACGAATTTACGGTGGCGCCACAAATTTCTCCAGCAACTGGATTACCTTACCATGAATGGTTTATCGAGTTTGAAAATGAGCCAGAAAACATCGAAAATTTTGCTTTGCAGGTAGATGATGCGATGAGAAAGCAAAATACTTATTACGATGATTTAATCGTTGGTCATGTGTTACGAACACTTGTAATTACTAAGGTTAATAAAAATGGATTTCAGGATTATATGAAATCTATCGGGAAATTGGGCGGACAAAATAAAATCCCAAGATTGTCTAATGATAGAAACATTGCCCAAAAATTAGAAAAGGAAATAAATGATACAAAATAGATTTTTAATTTGCTTATTTTTAGTAAGTTTTTCGATTACCGCTCAAATAAAAGGAGTTGTAAAAGACAGTATTTCAGGAAAACCAATTCCGTATGTAAGTGTTTGGATTCAAAACGAAAATATTGGCACAACTACCGAAGAAAATGGAGAATTTATAATCAATTTGATGGAGAAAAACAAAAACTTAATATTTTCTGCATTGGGTTTTGAAAAGAAAATTATTAAAGCTTCAAAAGCCATTTTGGTGAACCTAAAACCAATAGCTTATCAATTAGATGAGGTTGTAATTTCCGAAGAAAAATTAGAAACAAAAGTAGTAGAAATAGGTAAAACAGACAATCAAATTTATCAATCGTTTGATAACGGACCAAGAGTTGACACAAAATATTTTCCCTATCGCGCAACTTACAAAAAAACAAAATTTATAAAGAAAGTCACTATTGAAACTGACAGTAGAATAGAAAACGCTACAATTAAAATCCATTTTTATAGCGTCGATGCAAATGGTTTTCCTGGCGAAGAATTGCTAGACAAAGACTTTATTGTTTCGATAAAAAAAGGAACAAAAAAGAATTTTTTCGACGTAACAAAATTTAACCTAACAATGCCTAAAAAAGGACTTTTTGTTGGATTTGAAAAATTAATTATAGAAAAAAACAAACTAGAAAAAACTATTACCGATTCGCAAACAAATAAAACTGAAATACAAAAAAAATACTTTCCTCTTGTGATGTATAATTTTGTAGAAAGAGACTTTTTATATACTTTCTCAGGCGGAAAATGGAACAGACAAACCAAGCATAATGACATCGATTCGTCAGACAAAATTATGATGTACGAACCAGCAATAAACCTAATTCTTACCAACTAAATATAAAAATCGTATCTTTGTCGGTTATAAAATTAAAATTTAATGAAGGAAATTAAAAACATTTCGCGCTCACGAGCGCAAGAATCGTCGGCAGCTATCGAACGATTGTACATTACAATGCGTCATTTATTCAACAGAGGTTTCTACAAACCAATGGGAATTTCTGGAGAAACTTTAAGAGAAGCATTACTGGCATTAAGACCCGAAATATATGGGACTATTGCCGAAGAAAAAGTAGAACTAAACGGGTTACTATACGTTATAGAGCGTCTTCCAGTAGGAATTGAAGAATGTCGTTACATCAATTTAACATCGGACGAAGGTTATTCTAACTCACACTTTCAAGCCATTGTTCCGCCAAAACGTAGAAGAAATTGCTACCGAATTGATGACGAACAAATGAATGTAGAAATCACACGTGGTCGTTCAGATATTTATGATATTCTGACGCATTTAACGTTTATATTCATCGAATCTCACAAAATTAAAGATAGAGTTCTTATTGATGAAGACGGACGAGTATCTCGCGATTGGGAAAAACTAGAACAAGCCGCGCTACAAAACAAAAAACTAACATTAATAGAAAGAGAAAAAGCTATTTCTCACGCAGCCAATATTTTAGGAAGAACATTTGCCGAGGTAAAAGATATTTACGAAAGTTTTGGAAACACTGCAGCGCCAGATCGTTTCTTACATATTATTTATTGGTTAGGGAAAATCGCTATCGAAGAAGTGGTTGATAATAACAAAAGAACCATCACTTTTAGCCCAATTTTAAGAGAAAGATTAGGACACCACATTCACGGAGAAATTTGGGCAAATGATATTAAAGAAGTTTTGCAAAAAAACAATTTATTATCTAGACCAATCCACGTAATTAGTGCCAATATGCACAGTGTGATGAACTCTATTTTTGCAACTCACGTGCTTAAAACAAAATTTAAAGACAAATCAGATTTCGATATTTACGAAGAATTAAGCAAGTCTGGGGCCAATGATGTTCGTGATAAAGTAGAAGAATTTGCGATAAAACACGGTATGATTTCTTTGCCAGACACATCGGGAACCAATATTGATGTTCAAATCTTTGATACTGCTAAAATCGATTGGACAAAATCGGCTTTCGCCAAAGCAAAAATCGGCGAAGTTTCGCCAGTTTTAATTGTTATGGATTATGCTTTCGGAGAACAAGCTTTTGAAACTATCGATGAGTTATTGAAACCTTACAAAGTAGGAAAAGAGAAAACGTTCCTAAATGTAGAATCGGTTTCTATCATGGGAAAAGCAGGTATTCTAGAAGGCGGAAAAGGAGATATTATGATTCCTAATGCGCATATAAACGAAGGAACAGCCGATAATTACCCGTTTCACAACGAATTAACTGCACAAATGTTTGAAGGAAATGACATTCCAGTTTTTGCAGGACCAATGATTACAGTTTTGGGAACATCTTTACAAAACAGAGATTTATTAAAGTTTTTCCACGAATCTACTTGGGAAGCCATCGGACTAGAAATGGAAGGATCTTATTACCAAAAAGCAATTCAAAGTGCATCAAAAATTAGAAAAAGTATCAACGAAAATGTAAAAGTTCGTTACGCTTATTACGCTTCAGATAATCCTCTAGAAACAGGAAGTACGCTAGCTTCAGGTGGTTTAGGAACAACAGGTGTAAAACCAACGTACTTGATTACCATTAAGATATTAGAACAAATTTTTAACGTAAATAAATTATAATGAATTTTATTGCAACTAATTTAACAGGTTGTTTTGTGCTTGAACCGAAGATTTTTCATGATGACCGAGGTTATTTTATGGAAAGTTTTAATGAAAAAACTTTCGAAAAAGGAATTGGACAAAAAGTTCATTTCATACAGGACAATCAGTCGTATTCGTCAAAAGGAGTTTTGCGTGGTTTGCATTATCAAACAGGCGAACATGCTCAGGCAAAATTAGTGCGAGTATTGCAAGGCGAAGTGTTGGATATTGCTGTCGATATTCGTCCAGAATCGCCAACTTACGGACAGTCATTTTCTATATTATTAAGTGCCGAAAATCAGAAACAATTGTTTATTCCGAGAGGATTTGCACACGGTTTTTTGGTAACTAGCGAAACGGCAACTTTCTTTTATAAATGCGATAATTTTTACAACAAAGAAAGCGAAGGCGGAATAATTTATAATGATTCAGCTTTAAAAATAGATTGGAATTTTCCTGAAAATGAATTGATTATTTCCGAAAAAGATGCGATTTTGCCAACACTAGAAAACGCCAAAAAAGTATGGTAATTTTAGTTACAGGAGCATCGGGACAATTAGGTCAATCGATTCAGTTTATTGCTTCAAATTATGCTGATTGCGAATTTATTTTTGCTTCATCACAAGATTTAGACATTACAAATCAAGACCGAGTAAACAATTTTTTTGATACCAATAAAATCAATTTTTGTATAAATGCTGCAGCCTACACAGCTGTTGATAAGGCCGAATCTGAAACAGAAAAAGCAGAAGCTATTAATGTTGTTGGGCCAAAAAATTTAGCGATTGCTTGCAAAAAAAACAATGCAAAACTAATACACATTTCGACCGATTTTGTTTTTGATGGCGCATCAAACAAACCTTATTCAGAAACTGACGAAACAAATCCGTTAAACATTTATGGTAAAACAAAACTAGACGGAGAGCAAGCGGTCAGAGATAATATTGATGAATATTTTATCATTAGAACTTCTTGGGTTTATTCTCAATTTGGTAATAATTTTATGAAAACCATGTTGCGATTAGCATCAGAAAGAGATAGTTTGAGCATTGTTTCAGACCAAATCGGTTCGCCAACAAATGCGGTCGATTTAGCTAAAGCGATTATGCAAATAGTTTCTCACACTGAGCGTAGTCGAAGTGCCAACACCCAATACGGAATTTACAATTTTAGTAATGAAGGCATAGCAAGTTGGTATGATTTTGCTGTAGAAATTTTTAAAATAAATAATGTTGTTATCGATGTAAATCCAATTCCAACCGAAGCATTCCCTACACCAGCAAAAAGACCAAAATACAGTCTTTTAGACAAATCGAAAATAAAAAACACTTTCGGAATCGAAATAAAAACTTGGCAAGAATCGCTATTGCAAACGCTATAAAAAAATGAAAAGAATACTAATAACAGGAGCGGCAGGGTTTTTAGGTTCGCATTTGTGTGATCGATTTATCAAAGAAGGTTATCATGTTATCGGAATGGATAATCTGATTACGGGTGATCTAAAAAACATCGAACATTTATTCAAATTAGAGCATTTTGAGTTTTATCATCACGATATTTCAAAATTCGTGCATGTTGCAGGCGATTTAGATTATATTCTGCATTTTGCATCGCCAGCAAGCCCAATAGATTATTTAAAGATTCCCATTCAAACCCTAAAAGTAGGTTCGTTAGGAACACATAATTTACTTGGATTGGCAAGAGTAAAAGGCGCAAGAATCTTAATAGCTTCTACATCGGAAGTTTACGGAGATCCATTGGTTCACCCACAAACCGAAGAATATTTTGGTAATGTAAACACAATAGGACCAAGAGGAGTTTATGATGAAGCCAAACGTTTTCAGGAATCAATCACAATGGCTTACCACCGTTTTCACGGATTAGAAACTAGAATTGTGCGTATTTTCAATACCTATGGCCCAAGAATGCGACTCAATGATGGTCGTGTTATTCCGGCATTTATTGGTCAAGCATTGCGTGGTGAAGATCTGACTATTTTTGGAAATGGTTTGCAAACCCGTTCTTTTTGTTATGTAGATGATCAAGTAGAAGGAATTTTTAGATTGTTACATTCAGATTATGTTTATCCAGTAAATATTGGAAATCCGGACGAAATAACTATTAAAGATTTTGCCGAAGAAATTATAAAGCTCACAGGAACAAATCAGAAAATTGTGTATCACGATTTACCAGAAAATGATCCGTTGCAAAGACAACCTGATACAACAAAAGCCAAAGAATTATTAGGTTGGGAAGCTAAGGTTTCTCGTTCTGAAGGAATGAAAATTACTTACGAATATTTTAAATCATTACCGCAAGAAGAATTATTAAAAGAAGAACATAAAGATTTTTCAGGTTATATCCGTTAATTAAAAAATGACAAAAGGTAGGTATTCGAAATATATACGCCCAATAAGCATCATAATAGACTGTGTTTTGCTTGTTGTTTTAGCCAATTTTTTCTTGAAGAAATTTGCTATACAATTGCCGTATTTTATGATTTACCAACTGGTTTCTTGGTGCGTTCTGGCGTATTTCACAAAGTTTTACGAAGTATATCGCTTTACAAAACCTGTAGAAATCATGGGAATGTTATTTAAGCAATTGTTTTTGTTTTCATTATTTGTCATCACTTTTTTTTCTATTACAAGAGAAATAATTTTTAGTTTCCGACTCTTGTTATATTTCATCGGACTGTCATTTATTTGTATCACAATTTTCAAAGGATTATTATTTTATTATCTAAAAAAATACCGAATTGTTCTTGGCGGAAATTATCGAAACGTAATCATTGTAGGTTATACAGATAGCTCGAAAAACTTGCAGCAATTATTTCAAAATCGACCAGATTATGGTTATCGTTTTAAAGGCTTTTTTTCTGATAAAATAAGCAATGAGAACACAAGAGGAAATGTTTCAAACATTCAAGACTTTGTTTTAGATAACAAGATAGATGATATTTATTGCGCTTTAGAAGAACTCTCGAGCGACCAACTAAAAGAACTAGTAGAATTTGCCGATTATTACAAGAAAACCATCAAATTTATACCAGAATCGAACGAGATTTATGCAAAAAACCTAAAAATAGATTATTACGAATTTTTCCCCATATTATCACTTAAACGAACACCGCTAAACGAGCCATTACTCAAGTTTATAAAGCGATTATTCGATATTTCATTTTCATTATTTATTATTATTTTTCTACTTTCTTGGCTTATTCCTATTATTGCAATTTTGATAAAATTAGAATCAAAAGGACCAGTATTTTTCAAGCAAGGAAGACCAGGTTTAGATGAGAAAGAGTTTTTTTGTTACAAATTTCGTTCGATGGAAATAAACGACAAAACAGAAGAATCGGTAATAAAAAATGACCCACGAATTACTAAAATTGGTGCTCTTTTAAGAAGAACGAGTTTCGACGAAATGCCACAGTTTTTTAATGTATTTCTTGGCGATATGTCTATCGTTGGGCCAAGACCACACTTATGGTCACACAACAACGAATACCAAACTAAAATCAGAAAATACAATTTAAGATTACACATAAAACCAGGAATTACAGGACTTGCGCAAGTAAAAGGGTTTAGAGGAGAAATAGAAACCGATGACGAAATGGTAAACAGAATAAAATATGATTTGTTTTATATTGAAAATTGGTCATTATTATTAGATGTAAAAATTATTGTGCTAACAGTAATTAATGTTTTTAAAGGACAAGAAAAAGCCTATTAAAAAATATTTTTTTCAATTAAATAATTCATTTGATTATCTAAATTAAATGTAGATTTTGTCTCTTCAAATATTCTTTTTTTCATCAAATCTAATTCTGATTTACTAATCATTGAAATCGATTTCAGTTTTTCATTCAAATCGTTATAATCTTCAACAGAAGCAACCCAACCCAACTTATTTTCTTCAACAATAATTTCGCCTTCGCCACCACCAAAATAAAGAATAGGAAACCCGAGTGAACCATATTCGAATATTTTTGACGGAACCGAACCATAAATTCTAACTTTTAACGGGACAATGGCAATGTCAAACGATTTTAGTTTTTCATGTAAATCATTACGTTCCATCATACCATGAAAGAAGATGTTTTTCCCTTTTTCAGATGAAATTAAAGCTTCTATTTGATTTTTTTCGGCACCATCGCCAAAGATGTGTAACTCAATATTTAATCCGTTCAAATCAATTTTTTCACACAACTCTAAAACACCTTGTGCAATACCTAAAAGCCCAGCGTAGAAAATTTTTATGGGTTGATTTTCTTCTGTAATTAAATCTAATTTTTCAACTTTATGATCTGGAAAATTGCGATACAAATGACATTTTTTATCAGGAAATAACGAATTTACATGTGTGATAATTTCATTAGATTGTCCTAAAATTAAAGTTGCTTTTTTATAAATAAAACGTTCTAAAAACAACGAAAATTTATGCGAAAAAGAATCTTTTTTTAAAGCATTTAATTCAATTGCAGCTAGTGGCCAAAGATCTGAAATATTGAGAATTATCTTTTTGTTTTTTAGCGAAAGCACTAAAACAGAAATAAAAGAAAGTAATAATGGAGGCGATTGAACGACTACTTTTTCAGGTGTTTTTTTTATCAATAAATAAAAAAACAAACTCAAAGAAAAGGATAAAACGGAAATGAGTCTAACCAATAAATTTTTACTCACACTTGGATAAATCCAAAGTCGTTTTACCGTAATATTATCACGATTTTCCGTAACCGAAAACTTGCCTTTATACTCAGGAAACAATTCTCCTTTTGGATAATTTCCTAAAGGACAAACTACCAAAACTTTATAATTATTTTGATGTAATTTTAAAGCTAACTGTTCAATTCTATTGGCAGCAGCGCCTTTTTCTGGCGGATAATAATTAGATATAATTAATATTTCTTCCATTATTTTTTCAAAAGAATATCAATAATTCGTTCCGATGCTTTTCCGTCCCAAAGTTCAGGAATCCCCTTTTTAGGCAAACCATTCTGTAAAAACTTTGTAAATTCTAAAGTTAAATTCTCAATAGAAGTTCCCACCAGATTATTCGTTCCAATTTCTATAGTTTCAGGTCTTTCAGTTGTGGTTCGCATCGTAAAACACGGAATTCCTAAAACGGTCGTTTCTTCGGAAATCCCACCAGAATCGGTAATTACGGCAAAACTATTTTTTATGAGATACATAAAATTCAAATAACCTTGTGGTTCTACAAATAAGATGTTTTTCAAATTTAAATTAGTTTCACCTAAAATCGCTTTCGTTCTTGGATGAATTGGAAAAATTATTTTCTTGTCACCAACCATTTCATCAATTCCCTCAAGTAAATTGATTAATGATTTTTCTTCATCTACATTCGATGGTCTATGTAAAGTTAAAATGATATAATTTCCAGTTTCTAAACCAAATTCTTTCCAAAAATTCGGTGCAAAAATCCTATCTAAATTCTGATATAAAGTGTCAATCATCACGTTTCCAACAAAGTGAATATTGGATGATTCTATCCCATTTTTCAATAAATTATCCGAAGCTGAGGTCGAAGTGGTAAAAAAATAATCGGTAATACTATCGGTAACAATTCTATTTATTTCTTCGGGCATAGTCATATCTCCAGAACGAATTCCGGCTTCAACATGCGCCACTTTTACGTTCATTTTTTTAGCCACAATTGCACAAGCCATAGTCGAATTTACGTCGCCAACTACCAAAACCAAATCACATGGATTTTGAAGTAATTCTTTTTCAAAAGCAATCATAATTGCGCCAGTTTGTTCGGCTTGTGAACCACTTTTTACTTCCAGATTAGCATTTGGATGCGGAATATTTAACTCTTCAAAAAAAGTATCGCTCAGATTTTTATCATAATGCTGACCAGTGTGTACCAATCTAAACGAAATGGTCTCTCCATCTGATTGCTTTTTGTTTATCGCTTTAATAATGGGTGCGATTTTAATAAAATTTGGTCTTGCGCCTGCTATTATGGTTATTTTCATGTTCTATTTTTTGTAACCAATTTTTGTTCTTGGTTTAGCATTTTCTTTTTTATCTGTCAATTCGTCCAAATAACTAAAAACCAATTCAATATTCTTGTCGTGATTTTCTAATTTCTTCTGAATTTGCAGAATATCTATTTTTAAATCGGTGGTATCTAAAAGCATTTGACGCACTTTTGAGAATATCCTCATAATTTGAATATTAGTTTGAATAGCTTTATCACTATTCAAAACACTTGACAACATTAGAACGCCGTGTTCGGTAAAAACGGAAGGTAATTTTCTAGTTCCACCCCAACTTGATGTCACAAATTGTGATTTCAAGTTGTCAAACTCTAATTGAGATAATTCAAACATAAAATCTTCGGGAAATCGAGAAATATTTCTTTTTACGGCTTGTTTTAAAACTCTAGTTTCTATACCATAAAGTAATGCCAAATCTCTATCCAGCATTACCTTTTGATTTCTAATAAAGTAAATTTTATTAGCAATAGTTTCCTCTGAAATAATTAAATTTTGGCTCATATATTTATTTTATTAATGAAACAAACTGCTTCAATTTTCCGCTTTTACTTCGCTCTAATTTATCTTTTCGAATAAATGTAAAACTTAAATTATTTTCTAAATAAGTAGTTATGGCTTTTTCAATATTCAGAATTTGACTTTCAGTTAATTCTTTTTCGCTTACATATTCTACTTCAAAAGTATCGATTTTGGTTTGTTTTATCACAAATTCTTTTACATTTCCGTCGTCTTCAATAATGCTTTTGGTTACGTAGTAAAACGTTAATCCAGGTGATTTTTTTCCGCTTGGAAGAATGGCAACATCATTAGTTCTGCCAATTAATTTCTTTAGAATTGGTTTTTTGAATGTGCTTTTTTCGTCTAAAATTCCAATATCTCCAATATCATATCTAATAAATGGGTGTGCTTTGTTGTATAACGATGTAATCACAATTCGGCCTTCTTTCCCGTTGAGTAAAATGTTATTTTCGTCGTCTAAAATCTCTATAAATAATGTTTCCGAATTTACTTGCCATTTATCATTTGGATTTTGAAAAGCAATTAAATCCAGTTCGGAAGCCCCGTATTCATTGATAATTGGAACGCCAAATTGTTTTTCCATTAAAATTTTATCTTCGTCAAATAACATTTCTGAAGTGACAACACAACATTTTAAACTAGGACAAACCGATGTTAAAACAATGTTTTTTTTCTGAAGAAATTTAGCAAATAAAACTATGGAAGAAGTATAACCGTTGATGTAATCGAATTTTTTATTTTGAAATTTTAACAATACTTTTTCAAGAACTGAATCTGACAAATCGAAAATCGAAAATCGATAACTTTTCTTTAAAAAATCCTTCAACCGTTCTTTTTTATTTCCAATAAAATCTAACGGAATTCCATAAAAACGTGCTTGTAGCGACGAATTAAAATCGATTCCGAACCAACCAAATCGGTTGATGATATTTGCCCAAGTTAACGCATGACAAAACTTATCTTTCGCAAAAATAAAAGGATCACCACTGGAACCGGAAGTTTTATTTACATAAACATTCTTAATCGTAAATCCTTCCGAAAGTCTTTCTGATAAAGGTTTCTGAAAATCTTTTTTGGTCATTATTGGAAGTTCAGCCCAATTTTGAAAAGATATTTTCCCAACAAACTCTTGATAAGATTTGTTGTTTTTTAAATGATAATCAACAATTTCTTTTCTTTTTTGAATGGTAAAATTTTCATATTCAACATCAGAAACTGCTTGAATTTTTTCAAATTCAGCAACAGCTTTCTTTATTGGAAAACCATTTATTTTGAGCGATAAATTGAAAAGGTTGAACACAAGAAAAGCTATTTTGTTCAAAAATACTAAAATCTAAAACTTTTCCATCAATTAGCTTTAAATTCTTTTTAAAACAAGCTATTTTTGCACCACAACACTCGAGGCGTAGCCGAACTGTATGGAGCGCAGCGAAATAAAACAACACACACAATGACAATTTTATTACTTGGTTCTGGCGGACGCGAACACGCATTAGCTTGGAAAATGTTACAATCTGATAAATGTTCTAAACTATTTGTGGCACCAGGAAACGCCGGAACAGCTCAAATAGCAACGAATGTAAACTTAAATATTTTAGATTTTGAAGCTATAAAAGCTTTTGTCGTTCAAGAAAAAGTTTCGATGGTTGTTGTTGGTCCAGAAGACCCTTTGGTTCTTGGGATTTATGATTTTTTTAAAAATGATTCAATTTTAAAAGACATTCCAGTTATTGGTCCATCAAAAAAAGGAGCGCAATTAGAAGGAAGTAAAGAATTTGCTAAAGAATTTTTAGTAAAACACAATATTCCAACTGCAGCTTATGATAGTTTTACGGCAGAAACAGTCGAGAAAGGTTGCCAATTCCTTGAAACGTTACAACCGCCATATGTTTTAAAAGCAGATGGTTTGGCAGCTGGAAAAGGAGTTTTAATCATTCATGATTTGGCAGAAGCCAAAGAAGAATTGCGAAACATGTTGGTTCACGCCAAGTTTGGAAACGCAAGCGCTAAAGTGGTTATCGAAGAATTCCTTGACGGAATTGAATTGAGTTGTTTTGTATTAACTGATGGAAAAAATTATAAAATATTGCCAACAGCCAAAGATTATAAACGCATTGGCGAAGGCGATACAGGTTTAAATACAGGTGGAATGGGAGCCGTTTCTCCAGTTCCGTTTGCAGATGCTATTTTATTAGAAAAAATAGAAACTCGAATTGTAAAACCTACAATTGCTGGTTTACAAAAAGATGAAATAGAATATAAAGGATTTGTTTTCATAGGATTAATAAACGTAAAAGGCGAACCAATTGTTATTGAATATAACGTAAGAATGGGCGATCCAGAAACGGAAGTGGTTATTCCGAGATTGAAATCGGATTTAGTAGAACTTTTTGAAGCTGTTGGAAACGGAAAATTAGACGAAGTTTCACTAGAAATAGATTCTAGAAGCGCGACAACAATTATGGTTGTTTCTGGTGGATATCCTGAAGATTACGAAAAAGGGAAAGTCATTTCTGGATTAGAAAACATAGAAGACTCTATTGTTTTTCATGCAGGAACAAAGACCGAAAATGGACAAGTGGTGAGTAACGGTGGAAGAGTTTTGGCGGTGACTTCGTTTGGAAATGATTTTCAAGAAGCCATAAAAAAATCTTATCAAAACATAGACAAGCTAGATTTTGATAAGATGTATTTTAGAAAAGATATTGGTTTCGACTTACTTTAAGAAAGAGTGAGCCGTAGTATCTTGGTTTTCTTCGTTATTGTCTTTGTGAGCTTGTAGTTGTTTTGTCCAATACCATGTGTAATAACAACAAATAATTATAAATGCCCACGAAATAAGATTAGCCAACCACCAGTTACTAAGTTCTAATGAACGTAAAACTTCGTGTAATCCTAAAATTATATTATCAAATAACCATTGTATTCCTTCAAAAAATGATTTCATCTTTTTTATGTATTATATTTACAATCACAAAAGTATAAAATTTACTCATGATAACAAGCGTTTTTAGTAAATCTCGACCAATAAATTATATTTTAATAACCACTTTGTTGGTTTTATGTTTTTTATTGTTTCAATTTCAATCTAATTTCAACACCATTTCAACTTTAGAAATAGGAAAAAAAGTAGTTTTGTTATTGCTATTGATAGGTTCTTTATACATAACAAATTTTATCACAAAAAAGAACGGATTGAGCAAAGACAATAGTTACACGTTTTTTTTGTTTTTTGTTTTTCTGATTTTGTTTCCCAAAACATTATCTAATGGAGCAATAATTATCTCAAATTTATTTATTTTATTGGCCTTGCGAAGACTCATATCGATGCAATCGCTAATCACACCAAAAGAAAAAATATTTGATGCTTCTTTTTGGATTTTTACTGCCAGTTTGTTTAATTTTTGGTGTATTTTATTTATACTATTGGTTTTTCTGTCTATTATTTTTCACGTTTCTAGAGATTACAGAAACTGGACCATTCCGTTTATTGCATTTTTTACAGTTTTAGTAATTTCGGTTTTAGGCGCTTTAATTTACAATCCAAATCTTATTCAAAATTATATATCACAAATAGTAATAGATTTTGATTTGAAATACATAGAAACAATTTTTCAGAATATTGCTTTATTTATATATGTCACAACGGCTTTGGTCGCTTTTGTAAGTATGATTTTTATATTGCGAAATAAATTATCTAACCTGCAAGCGTCGTATCGAAAAATGATTTTTGCGTTTATTATTGGATTGGTAGTTTTCTTTATTTCACCCAATAAAGACAATAGTTTTCTTATTTATACTTTTGTGCCAGTGTCTATTATGCTAACAAACTATTTAGAAACAATAAATAAATATTGGATAAAAGAAACTATTTTAGGGATAATTCTAACAGCTAGTGTTCTAACTTTTGTGCTTCAGTTGTTATAGTTTATCACCATAAGCCAAGTCGCCAGCATCTCCAAGACCAGGAATAATATAATTTTTTTCATTCAGCTTTTCGTCTAATGCAGCAACCCAAAGATGACAGTTTTCGGGAAGATTTTCTTCAAGAAATTTAATTCCTTCTGGAGCAGCAATGACTACAGCAATATGAATTTCTTTTGGTTTTTGTTCTAAATGAAGTTTATTTAGTACAGCAACTAACGATTGACCAGTGGCTAACATCGGATCTATTAATATTAAATTTTTCCCTCCAAAAGATGGTGCAGCTTGGTATTCGACAAGAATCTCGAAAGCATCATCGTTGTTATAATGATGACGATAAGCCGATACAAATCCGTTTTCAGCACTATCAAAAAAGTTCATAAAACCAGTGTGAAGAGCCAATCCAGCTCGCAAAATAGAACACAAAACCACATTGTCAGCGATAGTAGTGGTTTTTTTTATTCCGAGTGGTGTTTGAACCTCAATGTCTTTATAAGATAAAGTTTTACTTAACTCATAAGCCATTATTTCGCCAATACGTTCTATATTTTTACGAAAACGCATGCTATCTTTTTGGATGTTTACATCACGAATTTGTGCTAAAAAATGATTAAGAATACTGTTTTCTTCTGAGATATAATGAATGTGCATTGTGTGAAAATTAACTGTTAATTTGGTTTGATAAAGGTATAAAAAGTATATTTGTATTCAATAAATTAATAAAAATTATGTTTTCACAATTTGCCTTCCCAATTTTTGAACAAAGCATCAATGATTATCACAAATTTGATGATGTAAATCAGCCAATCGAAAATCCTTATCCAAAGGAAAAAATAGAACATTTATTGTATGCTAAAAATTGGGTAGATACTGTTCAGTGGCATTATGAAGATATTATTCGTGATCCGAATATCGATCCAGTTGAAGCTTTGATTCTTAAAAGAAAAATCGATGCTTCTAACCAAGTTCGTACCGATATGGTCGAATATATAGACAGTTATTTTCTTCAAAAATATGCTTCGGTAAATGTAAAACCAGCAGCAAAAATCAATTCTGAAAGTCCAGCTTGGGCATTTGACAGGTTGTCTATTCTGGCACTTAAAATTTACCATATGAACGAAGAAGCAACTCGCGAAGAAGCTTCGGCAGATCATAGAGCAAAATGCCAAGAAAAGTTGAATGTTTTGTTAGAACAAAAGAAAGATTTAACCACCGCAATAGATGATTTATTAACAGATATTGAAGCTGGAGATAAATACATGAAAGTGTACAAACAAATGAAAATGTACAACGATGACGAGCTAAATCCTGTTTTATATCAGAATAAAAAATAAACCACATTTTGTCATTTCGACGAAGGAGAAATCTCATTTTTTTGTCAAAAAAAATTAAACATATTTTAGTAATTCGGCTTTCGGCAATGGGCGATGCTGCTATGACAGTTCCTGTTCTAAGAGCCTTTGTTTTGCAACATCCAGAAGTAAAAATCACGGTAGTTTCTCGACCTTTTTTCAAACCTTTTTTTGACACAATTCCTAACGTAAATTTTTTTGGTATTGATGTAAATAATCGTCATAAAGGATTTTTAGGACTCGTAAAATTGTTTTTAGATTTAAAAAAACTAAATATTGATGCTGTTGCCGATTTGCATAATGTTTTAAGATCTAAAATAGTTAGAACCTTTTTTGCATTAATAGGAAAAAAAGTAGCCGCTTCAAACAAAGGAAGAGCTGATAAAAAAGCTTTAACAAGAGCTGAAAATAAAATTTTTAAACCACTAAAAACAATGTTCAGTGTGCATTGTGATACGTTTATAAAATTAGGTTTTGATATCGATTTAAGCAATCCAACTTTTCCAAACAAATCCATTCTATCTCAAAAAACAACTTCAATTGTTGGAAATAAAAACGAAAAATGGATAGGAATTGCACCTTTTGCACAATATGAAAGCAAGGTTTATCCTTTAGATTTGATTCAGGAAACCATAAACGATTTGTCTAAAAATAATGATTATAAAATCTTACTTTTTGGCGGTGGCAAAAAAGAAATTGAAGTTTTAGATTTACTTTCAAAAGACAACAAAAATGTAATAAATATTGCAGGAAAAATAACTTTCCAGGAAGAATTAGATTTAATATCGAATCTCGACATCATGCTTTCTATGGATTCTGGAAACGCACATATTGCTGCAATGTTGGGTATAAAAGTAATTACACTTTGGGGAGCAACACATCCTTTTGCCGGTTTTTCACCATTTAATCAGCCGTTAGAAAGCGCATTGGTATCTGATAGAGAAAAATATCCGTTATTACCTACATCAGTTTATGGGAACAAAAAAGTCGCAGATTATGAAGATGCGATGCGAACTATTTTGCCAGAAACGATTGTAAATAAAATAGAAAAGGAGCTTAATTAAGCTCCTTTTCTATTTTATTAGTTAAATTATCTTCCGATATACATTACGTTAATTTCAGAATAATTACCTAAAGCTGTGCTATTCCCGATTACGTGCGGATTAGCTTCGGTAAGGTTATCATCAGCAACTCCCCAATATGATGCATTCAAATTACAAGTTTGTCCAGCGGTTAAACTTACGGTTATATTTATATTTGTTTCATTAAAAAGTTCTAAATAATCGACAGATGTGTCACTATTGTAAAAACTAGTAGAGTGTGTATATTTTCTATAATCGGTTCCGTTTACAGTGAGTTTAAAATTGCCTTCTACAAACCCCATTTTTCCAGAATTTACATCTACGGTTCCAGCACCAAGATAACCTGTAAAAATAATCGAATATTTTCCTGTGTAAGGCGCAACAAATGATTTCGCATTCAACCCAGGAACATTTGTATAAGTCGAAGCACTTGTAGCTATTGTTAAATTTGCATTTTGTGCAAATTTTGCATCAAAATAACGGTGCACTTGCGAAACCCAATTTGTGCCATCCCAAAAATTAATACCAGGAATTACACCATAAGTTCCTGCCGTAGTATTTGTATTGAAAACCATAGTTCCTATTTCTGCCACGGAGTTTGTAAGATAAGCTCCTGTTGCTGGATTCTTAACTGGTGCTGCTACATTTGTAGCGGTTAGCGCTACACGAGGTATAAGTAATCCGTAATTATTTGCGCCTGCTGCTACATCGAGAGCGGCATTTGGAGTTGTGGTTCCAACACCAACTTGCGCATTTAAAATAGTTGTTAAAAATAAAAAGAAAATACAGGTAAATTTCGTTTTTTGTTTAAAAATTAAAAGAGACATAGTAGTAGTTTAGGTTTAGTTTGTTTTTTATTGAAAAATCGACAAAAATACAATCATTTTTAACCTATTATGCTAAAAATCAATAAACTCGATAAAAACACAAAATTTACCGATAAAAGGATAATTTTCATTAAAAAAGGAGCTTAATTAAGCTCCTTTTTTTTAACAACAGTTATATTATAATTAGTTAAACATCATCATAATCTACAAAAATCTCACTCGATGTTGGGTGTGCTTGACAAGTAAGAATTAACCCTTCGGCAATTTCTTTGTCAGTAAGAATAGAGTTCTTTTTCATCTCGGCAGTACCTTTTGTTACACGAGCCAAACAACTACTACATATTCCGCCTTGGCAAGAATATGGTGCATCGATTCCTTGTTTTAGAGCTGCTTCAAGAAGGGTTTGTTTCGATGACATTTCGAATGTAGCTTCGTCTCCATCTACTAAAACTGTAATTTTTGTATGGTCATTTTTTGTAGTATCTACCGCATTTTCTTTGGTAGAAGCAGAAAATAATTCGAATTTAATATCTTTTTCGGCAACATTTTTTTCTTTAAGAACATCGCTTACATGATTTATCATTTCCTCTGGACCACACAAATAAAATTTCGAAAATGCGGTACCAACATGTTTATTATTCATCACAAAATTTACGACAGATTTGTCTATTCTTCCAAAAAGAGAATCGTCGGATTTAGATTGACTATACACAAAATGAACAAAAAATCGACCTAAATATTTTTGTTGTAATTCGATTAATTTATCATGAAAAATAGTTTCTTGGGCAGATTTGTTTCCAAAAACCAATACAAAAGTACTTTTAGGTTCTTGTAATAAAACCGATTGTAAAATTGCCATAACAGGCGTAATTCCACTACCAGCCACAAAAGCCAGATAATTTTTTTGCTTGTCGGCATTGGGTTCGAACGTAAATTTACCCTCAGGAGTTCCTACTTCGATAATATTTCCAACTTTTAGTTCGTTGTTGGCAAATTTCGAAAAAAGTCCGTTTTTTATAGCTTTAATAGCAATGCGAAGCTCACCACTATTTGGTGAAGAACAGATAGAATAAGCACGACGAATTTCTTCGCCATCTAATGTTAATTTTAAATTTACGTATTGTCCAGCATCAAACTTATAAAAATCTTTAAATTCGAGTGGAACATTAAAAAGGATAGAAACCGCCTGAGAAGTTTCTTTTTTTATTTCTTGTATAGATAGTTTGTAAAAGGTAGACATATGTGATTCTTTTTAGCAAAATTAAGAAACACGACTGACATATTATTGTAACTTACAAAAAATTAAAAAAATACTTTATTTTCGGAATTTAAAAAAGAAACGTATTTTTACCAGTCATTATACTAAATTTAACTTTTAGAAGTTAATATTTAAAAACCTTTTACATTGAAAACAAACAGTTTAAAATACATTTCTTTTTCACTTTTATTCATTTTAGTTGTAGCCTGTTCTACAAAGAAAAACTCTTTTGTAAATAGGAAATGGCACAATAAAAACACCAAATACAATACCTTATACAACGGCGATGTAGCTTTGCAGTTGGGTATTAATGATTTAAAAAGTGGATATAAAGATGATTTTTGGCAAATTTTGCCAGTAGAAAGAATGCAAATTGTAGAAGAAACGATGTTGCCAGGACAGAAGACAAAAAATCAAAATTTTGAACGCGCCGAAACTAAAGCAACCAAAGCAATCCAGAAACATTCGATGAATATTGATGGTAAGGAAAAAAACCCACAAATGGATGAAGCGCACGTACTTCTAGGAAAATCGCGCTATTATGACCAAAGATTTATTCCCGCTCTAGAAGCTTTTAACTATATTTTGTACAAATATGCTAATTCTGACAAAATATATGAAGCTAAAATTTGGAGAGAAAAAACAAATATTAGATTAGAAAATGATGCATTAGCGGTTAAAAATCTCAAAAGACTCCTAAAAAATAATAAAATAAAACCACAAGTTTTTGCCGATGCAAACGCAATTTTGTCGCAAGCCTACATTAATTTAGAGCAAAAAGACAGTGCCATTGCACCGCTAAAAAAAGCATTGGTTTCGACTAAAATAAAAGAAGAAAAAGCACGTTACCACTTTATTCTGGGGCAATTGTACCAATCATTACAATATAAAGATAGCGCCTACGCAGAGTTTCAAGAAATTATCGAAATGAAGCGAAAATCTCCCAAACAATATGTGATGCAAGCACATGCAAAACAATCTGAATTGGTAGATCAGACACAAGACACGGTGGTGTTCCTAAAAAAATATGCTAAACTTTTTAAAGACAGAGAAAATCGCCCGCATCATGATATTTTAAACTATCAAATGGCAGCTTTTTATGATAAGTTGAATAAAAAAGAGCAAGCCATTAAGTATTACAATAAATCATTAAGATCTAAATCGGAAGATGCTTATTTGCAAGCGACAACCTATAAAAACTTGGCTACGATTTACTTCGATAAGACAAAATATCTAATGGCTGGACAATATTATGACAGCACACTTACTAGATTGGTAAAGAAAAACAGAGAATATTTTACCATTGTAAAAAAACGAGAAAACCTTGTAGATGTTATCAAGTACGAAGGAATTGTGCAACATAACGATAGTATTTTAAATATAGTTGCCCTTTCTGAAAATGACCGAAAAAGTTATTTTGAGGATTATATTGCAAAAATAAAAGCCAAAGAAGAGGCAAAAAAATTACTGGAAGCCAAGCAAAAAACAGCAAATGCAAATTCAGGAATTCAAGATATAGACACAGGTAAAAATAAACCAAAAAGCGTTCCAGGTGAGCCGTCTTTAATGCCTCCAGGAGTTGGTTTTGATAGCGCAAACGACAATGCATTTTATTTTTACAATCCTGTTACTGTAAATTATGGTAAAGTAACGTTCTTAAAAAGATGGGGAAAGAGAACGCTCAACGACAATTGGAGATGGTCTGCCCAATCTTCGGAGATAAAAAATCCTGAGGAAGTCGTTGCCAATAATACAAATACCAAACCTGAAGAAGTTTCGGAAAAAATGAAAGCAGATTTTTATTTAAAACAGCTTCCAACATCACAAAAAGTATTAGACAGTCTGGCAAGAGAAAGAAACTTTGCAAATTATCAGCTGGGTGTTATTTATAAAGAAAAGTTTAAAGAATACGCATTGTCAGCTTCTAAATTTGAGACGTTATTAAAGAATAAACCCGAAGAAAGATTGGTGTTGCCATCGATGTATAATTTGTACAAAATTTATGAGATTACAAATAAAACCAAAGCGGAGGTTGTTAAAAATCAAATAATTACAAATTATCCAAACACAAGATACGCGCAAATATTAAGTGGAACTATTGTAGAAGAAACCGCCATTGCGCAAACGCCAGAAGCAGTTTATAAAACTATTTATAAGCAATTTAGCGACCAAGAATATGTTTCGGTTTTAGAAACTATCGAGAAAAGTTTAGCGCAATTTGCTGGCGATGATTTAATTCCTAAATTTGAGTTACTAAAATCGAGTACAATAGGAAAACTAAAAGGAGTCGATGAATACAAGAAATCTTTAAACTTTGTTGCCTTAAATTTTCCAAATACAAAAGAAGGAAAACAAGCCGAAGATATTCTTAAGGTAAGTATTCCAACCTTGGAGCAAATGACTTTCAAGAACGATACATTATCTAAAAACTGGAAAATCTTATATAAAGCTGGCGCTCGAGATGCAGATGATACCAAAACATTAATCGAAAAAATAAACAAATACATCAAAGAAAAACAATATGATACTTTTTCAGTTTCTTATGATGTGTATAACGAAACCGAAAATTTTGTGGTTGTACATGGAATAAAATCGAAGGAATATTCTAAATTTTTTGTAGATATTCTTAAAGAAACTAAAGATTATAAAATTGTAACTCCAGCCCAAGTGATTTCTAGCGAAAATTATTCAGTGATTCAAGTCAAGAAAAATTACAATCAATTTCTCGAATTAAAATAGCAAAACATGTTTGAAAAAAGCACCAAATCATATACCGAATTACTCGGAAAAACCAACAGAATTGTCGAAGCAACAACTATAAAAGGAGATATCGAATCGATTGCCGATTTTAGATTAGACGGACACCTGATAGGAAACTTTACATCAAAAGGGAAACTAGTAATAGGCCCAGCAGGAAGTGTTACAGGAGATATCTCTTGTCAAAATGTAGATGTAGAAGGAATGGTAAAAGGGAAAATCGTGGTTCAGGATATTTTAAGTGTAAAAAACAAAGCAAGTATTCATGGCGAAGTTACCTGTGGGAAATTATCAGTAGAACCTGGAGCTGATTTTAGTGCATCTTGTATTATGAAAGCGACTTCAAAACCGGCTTTGCCTGCACATGGAGAAAAATAACCAAGAAAAAAAGAATTATAACAAGTGGCTGGCACTCATTAATATTCCAATACAAATGGGAATAATTATTTTTGTGTTTTACAAACTTGGTTTTTGGTTAGATGAAAATTACGCAAACAAAAAAGTGTTTTATTATAAGGTTTTCACTTTAGTAGGAGTGTTTTTGGCTTTATACAATGTGTATCGTCAAGTAAACGAAATAGGAAAAAACTCATAACCATGTTTAAAAAAAATATAAAACCTATTGGGATTTTAGTACTAATCGTTGGGATAACTTATCTAATTCATAAATTTATTTTTTCTGTTTTTAAATTTAATGAAAATAATTTTATCTATTCGTTAGAGCAATTGTATTTGTTTTTCGGATTATCATCAATAATAATAGAATTAATATTAATTAAAGTCAAACAGAAAAATATCGACATTGTAGGAAATGTTTTTTTGTTACTAACATTAGTTAAAATGATGGTTTGTTATGTTTTTGGTCGCTCAATTTTAAAAGAAGTAACCGAACACAATTCACTTCAAAAATGGAATTTCCTAGTTCTTTTCCTATTATTTCTAACCATCGAAACGACATTAACCATTATAATGTTGAATAAAAAAGAAGAATAATTTTAGTTTTTGACGAATTTATTTTGATAACGACCTTCTTCAGAAAACGCCTGAATGATATACAATCCAGAAGCTAGGTTTTCAATATTAATCTGATTAATATTTTCTTTCTTTTCAAAAACTATTTTACCATACAAATCGGTAATTATAATTTTATTAAAAACCATATTGTTATTTCCTTTAATATTTAAAACTGAAGACGCAGGATTTGGATAAACAGCTAATTTTTCTGCAAATACATTTTCATCTACAGACAAAGTAGGACAAGTAATAAGAGTAGGTGTGTTTTTTGCAGCGGTTGTTCCATCACCTAGTCGGCCATATAAACCTGCTCCCCAAGTGTATAAAGTGCCATCGTTTTTTAAAGCGACAGTATGTGAAGCTTTCGAGTTTACCATGAGCCAATCGGTTGCCAAGCCAGAAACACCAACAGGACTATTTCTTTGAGTAGTTGAAGCATCACCAAGTTGCCCAGATATATTTCCTCCCCATGCCCAGAGTGTACCATCGGATTTTTTAGCAATAGTGTGCTGAAATCCTTTTGCTATCGAACTACAATTTGTTATTGTAGCAATATTTATAGGAAATATTTTTCCAACAATGGTGCCATCACCAAGCTGACCATTTGAGTTGTCACCCCAAGTCCAAAGACTTCCGTCAGACTTTGTAGCAACACTATGCAGTACACTTGCCATGGCATTTTGCCAATTTGTATCGGTTCCAATTTGAGTAGGAATTGTTTTATTTACAGTGGTATTGTCTCCTAGTTGTCCTGTATTATTTCTCCCCCAAGCCCATAAAGTCCCATTGGTTTTTAGAGCTAAAGTATGATCTGTGCCAGCGGAAACAGTTAACCAATTAGTATCCGTTCCAATTTGTGTTGGCGTAGTTTTGTTTATAATGGTATTATCTCCCAACTGACCATAAGCGTTAAATCCCCATGCCCAGAGTGTGCCATCTGTTTTTATAGCAGTAACATATTCGTCACCAGCAGATATAAATCGCCAGTTAGTTGCTGTTCCAATTTGAATAGGAATGTCTGAATTTGTTGTACTTCCGTCGCCAAGTTGACTTTCTTGATTGCGACCCCAAGTCCAAAGCGTACCATCTGTTTTTATAGCAATACTATGAGAATTTCCAGCAGAAATCGTTTGCCAGTTTGACAGTGCTCCAACTTGTATAGGAATAGTAGACCAACTTGAAGGAGTTCCAGCAGTACCTAATTGTCCAAAATTATTCCTTCCCCAAGTCCACAAAGTTCCACCGGTTTTTATACCCAAAGTATGGGCTCCGCCTGCAGAAACTGATTGCCAGCATTGTGCAGATAAATTGATATAAAATAGACTAATAAATAAAACAAGTAATTTTTTTCTCATAGTTTATTAATTTCTGTTCGAACATAATTTTGTGTAATATATAAAAAAATAACTTATTAACAATTTTTATTAACAATTTTTCGACAAAATACCTTTTACTACGGACAAAATCAATGATTTAAAGTTAATAATTTTAAAATAAATCTTGATTTGTTGATAACTTATAACCTGAAAAAGACTTTATAAATGCAGCAAAATAAAATAACACTAAAAAAACAATCTATATCTTTTTTGAATATTAATAAAAAATGTACCTTTGCACCAAATTTACAAACCTAGTATTATAGTTTTTTATATATGGTAATTTCAAAGCATCCACTTAGATTTATATTGACAGCAGTAATTGCTTGTCTTCCATTATTTAGTTTTGCAAATATTGTTTCAGATAGTACAAAAGTACACACTGAGGCAGTTCACGTAGTTTCAGATTCTGTACATACAATGACAGAAGCAGAACATTCAACAAAAGAAGCTTCTCACGATGCTCATGCAGAACCAACAGATGTAAAATCTAAAATTAAAGAATTTATAAATCATCACTTGTTAGATGCGCATGATTTTACACTTTCTGCAAACGAAGAAACAGGAGAACACTATGGTTTTTCATTACCTATTATTCTTTGGGATAACGGTTTACAGGTTTTTTCTTCTTCAAAATTTCATCATGGTGAAAAAACCGCAGAACATAACGGTAATTTTTATGTGTTACACCACGAAAAAATATACAAAACCGATGCGTCTGGAGCTTTAGTTGAAGGACACGGAGGTCACCCAGAAAACGTTCGCCCATTAGATTTATCAATTACTAAAAGTGTAGTTGGAATTTTATTTGTGGCAATATTAATGTTTTTATTATTTACAGGTTTAGCAAAATCATATGGTAAAAATAACGGTATAGCTTCTGGAGCTGGAAGGTTTTTCGAACCATTAGTATTATATGTTCGTGACGAAATTGCAATTCCAAATATTGGAGAAAAAAGCTATAAGAAGTATATGAGTTATTTATTAACCATATTTTTCTTTGTTTTCTTTTTAAATATTTTAGGATTAGCTCCATTAGGATTCAACGTAACAGGTAATATTACAATTACATTATCTTTAGCGGTATTAACTTATTTGATTACAACTTTTACAGCTAATAAAAATTATTGGTCACATATGCTTTGGATGCCAGGGGTTCCTGTAATCTTAAGACCTGTATTAGCAATGATTGAATTATTAGGAACAATTATCAAACCATTTTCATTAATGATTCGTTTGTATGCAAATATGATGGCGGGTCACGTAGTGTTAATGAGTATTATTGGTTTAATGTTTATCTTTAAAAGTTGGATAGGAAGTAGTTTGTCATTTGTATTGGCATTTGCACTTTCTATTCTAGAAATATTAGTGGCATTTTTACAAGCGTATATTTTCACTATGTTATCATCATTGTATTTTGGAGCTGGTAACGAAGAGCATCATCACGAAGAAGCTCATCATTAAAATTTAGATTAAGACCTAGATTTTAGATTTTCACGAATCTAAAATCTAAATTCAAAAATCTAAAATCAAATTGAATGTTTAATTTTTAATATATATATTATGCAAATTCCAGAAATTGTTGGAGCAGGATTAATTGTAATCGGAGCAGGTTTAGGTATTGGTAGAATTGGTGGTTCAGCAATGGACGCTATTGCTCGTCAACCAGAAGCTTCAGGAAAAATCCAAACAGCTATGATTATCGCAGCTGCACTTATTGAAGGTATTGGTTTCGCAGCTTTATTCGCGAAATAAAACTTAAA
The DNA here is from genome assembly GCF_900111965.1 of Flavobacterium swingsii. GTDB lineage: Bacteria > Bacteroidota > Bacteroidia > Flavobacteriales > Flavobacteriaceae > Flavobacterium > Flavobacterium swingsii. Next base: position 36,092 of record NZ_FOJT01000003.1, read on the forward strand.
AACAATAGTTACAACGGTTGGTTGTAGCTATTGTTTTAAAATTAAAACATTAAAAATTTATAATTATATATAATGGATAAGTTAATAAATGATTTTTCGTTTGGTCTATTCATCTGGCAGATATTGATATTTGTTGGATTAATCCTTTTATTGAAAAAATTCGCTTGGAAACCAATTCTTGATGCGGTAAATGATAGAGAAGAAGGAATAAAAAACGCACTTCTTTCGGCAGAAAACGCTAGAACAGAAATGCAAAACCTTCAAGCAGACAACCAACGTATTTTGCAAGAAGCAAGATTAGAGCGTGACAACATGCTTAAAGATGCTCGCGAAATCAAAGAAAAAATGATTGCCGATTCTAAAACCGAAGCGCAAGCACAAGGTCTTAAAATGATCGAGCAAGCAAAAGCTGCAATCGAAAGCGAAAAAAATGCGGCTATGGCAGAATTGAAATCTCAAGTTTCAAACTTGTCTATCGAAATTGCTGAAAAATTATTAAAAGACGAATTATCTAACAAAGAAGCTCAAACAAAATTGGTTGAGAAAATGTTAGGAGACGTTAAATTAAATTAATTATGTCAAGTACAAGAGCAGCAATTCGTTACGCAAAAGCAATTCTAGACTTAGCAACATCAAAAAATGTAGCTAACGAAGTAAGTAATGATATGTTTTTAATAGCAACAACAATCAATGGTAATTCGGAATTGGATACTTTTATTCAAAACCCAACCATCAAAGTTGAAGCTAAAGAAAATGCGTTGTTAGAAGTTTTTGCTAACACAAATGAAGTAACAAAAAGCTTATTTCATTTATTGTTTGAAAACAAAAGATTTGAAATTCTAGGAGCAGTTGCTTCAGAATACAACAAATTATTTGACGAAATGAATGGTGTTCAAGTTGCTAAAGTAACTACTGCCATTCCTATGGATGCTGATTTAGAAGCTAAAGTAAAAGCTAAAATTGCAACCTTTTCAGACAAAAAAGTAACAATAGAAAATACCGTAGATGCTTCAATTATCGGAGGATTTATTTTAAGAATAGGCGACAAACAATACAACGCTTCTGTTGCTAACAGATTACAAGTATTAAAAAGAGAACTTTCTAATTAATAAATTATGAAAAATATTTTTTTAGTATTATTGTTGATAGTTTCTTTTTTAGGATTTTCTCAAGACATTAAACTTAAAAAAGGTGAAGTTCTTGTAGACGATAAAGCATGGCTAAACTATGATGGATGCGGAGGCTTTAGCCAATCTTGTAGTTTAATGATGACTTCCAATAAAGAAGAAGTTATTTATATGAATCTTGTTATAGTTCCTGGCGTTGAGCCAATTACAAATTACAACAAGACAGGAGACTTGAAATATATTGAAGTTAAATTTTTAGGATTAAATAAAATAATTGAATTAGATTTAACCTTTAAAAAGGCAATAAGTATTATTTATAATTCTAAATGCGTAAATGCAGATGGAACATTTGATGAAGAAAAAGTTGAAAGATTAGTAGAAAAATATGGAACTCCATTTTCTGATAGACTAAATAAAACAACCAACAATACAAACACAATAATAATAAAAGAAGAGCCAAGAAGATCTGGCGTGAACATAAACATAGGAAGATAATATTATACTATTATGGCAGAAATTAAACCAGCTGAAATTTCAGCAATATTAAAAAAGCAATTATCAGGTTTCGAATCTGGTGCTACGCTAGAAGAAGTAGGATCAGTACTTCAAGTTGGAGATGGTATCGCTCGTATTTACGGGTTATCAAATGTTCAATATGGTGAGCTTGTAGAATTTGACAATGGTCTTGAAGGAATCGTTTTGAATCTTGAAGAAGACAATGTAGGTGTGGTACTTTTAGGACCATCTACAGGAATCAAAGAAGGATCTACAGCAAAAAGAACACAACGTATTGCGTCTCTAAAAGTTGGAGAACAAATGGTAGGTCGTGTAGTAAACACACTTGGTTTTCCTATCGATGGAAAAGGACCAATTGGTGGAGATTTATACGAAATGCCTTTGGAAAGAAAAGCTCCTGGAGTTATCTTCCGTCAACCAGTTACAGAGCCATTACAAACAGGTATCAAAGCAGTAGATGCAATGATTCCAGTTGGTCGTGGACAACGTGAGTTGGTTATTGGTGACCGTCAAACAGGTAAATCAACTGTTTGTATTGACACTATCTTAAATCAAAAAGAATTTTACGATGCAGGAAAACCTGTATTTTGTATATATGTTGCAATTGGGCAAAAAGCTTCAACTGTAGCAGGAATTGCAAAAATGTTAGAAGAAAAAGGCGCAATGGCTTATACAGTTATCGTTGCTGCAAATGCTTCTGATCCAGCACCAATGCAAGTTTACGCGCCAATGGCCGGAGCTGCAATTGGAGAATATTTCCGTGATTCTGGTCGTCCAGCACTTATTGTTTATGATGATTTATCTAAACAAGCAGTAGCTTACCGTGAGGTTTCTCTTTTATTAAGAAGACCACCGGGACGTGAGGCATATCCTGGAGACGTTTTTTACTTACACTCTCGTTTGTTAGAAAGAGCTTGTAAAGTAATTGCTGATGATGATATCGCAAAAAATATGAACGATTTACCAGATTCATTAAAATCTATCGTAAAAGGTGGTGGTTCTCTTACTGCTTTACCAATTATCGAAACACAAGCTGGTGACGTTTCTGCATATATCCCAACAAACGTAATCTCGATTACTGATGGTCAAATTTTCCTTGATGGAGATTTGTTTAACTCAGGAGTTCGTCCAGCGATTAACGTAGGTATTTCGGTATCTCGTGTTGGAGGAAATGCTCAGATTAAATCGATGAAAAAAGTAGCTGGAACATTAAAATTAGATCAAGCACAATTCCGTGAATTGGAAGCGTTTGCAAAATTTGGTTCTGATCTTGATGCTGTTACATTAAACGTAATTGAAAAAGGAAAAAGAAACGTTGAAATCTTGAAACAAGGTCTAAACTCTCCTTATACTGTTGAAGACCAAGTAGCTATTATCTACGCTGGTTCTAAAAACTTATTGAAAAGTGTTCCTGTAAATAAAGTAAAAGAATTCGAAAAAGATTTTATCGAGTACTTAAACAACAAACACAGAGATACGCTAGATGCTCTAAAAGCTGGTAAATTAGATGACAAAATTACAGATGTTATCGAAGCTACAGCTAAAGAATTATCAGCAAAATATAATTAATATTATTTTAAATTTTGAATTATAAATTTCGAATTGTGGTTGTCACTTTTTAAAATTTATAATTCAACATTTATAATTTAAAATAAAAACGAATAAATGGCAAATTTAAAGGAAATCCGTAATAGAATTACTTCCGTTTCATCGACGATGCAAATTACATCGGCAATGAAAATGGTTTCTGCAGCAAAACTGAAAAAAGCACAAGATGCTATTACAGCAATGCGCCCTTATGCCGAAAAACTAACGGAATTATTACAAAATCTTTCTGCTACACTAGATGGTGATGCAGGTGGAGCATTCACAAAACAACGTGAAATTAAAAAAGTATTAGTAGTTGCCATCACTTCAAATAGAGGTTTGTGTGGTGCTTTTAATACCAATGTAATTAAGGAAGTAAAAAACCGTGCAGATTTTTATGCAGGAAAACAAGTAGATGTTTTTGCTATTGGTAAAAAAGGAAATGACGTTTTAAGCAAAACACTTTCGGTTGTTGACAATCAGAGTTCAGTTTTTGACAATTTAACTTTCGACAATGTTGCAAAAATTGCACAAACGTTGACAGATAAGTTTGTAGCTGGAGATTATGACAAAATTGAAGTGATTTACAATCAATTTAAGAATGCTGCGACACAAATCGTTCAAACAGAACAGTTTTTGCCATTAGCACCTATAAAATCTGATAAACCAGTTTCGACAGGAGATTATATTTTCGAACCATCTAAAGAAGAAATTGTATTAACATTGATTCCTAAATCATTGAAAACTCAATTATACAAAGGAATTAGAGATTCATTTGCTTCAGAACACGGTGCTCGTATGACTGCAATGCACAAAGCAACAGACAACGCAACCGAATTGAGAGATCAGTTAAAATTAACTTACAACAAAGCGCGTCAGGCTGCAATTACTAACGAGATTTTAGAAATCGTTGGTGGAGCAGAAGCGTTGAAAGGATAAGAAAAACGATAGTTTTTCAAATCTTCAAAAAGCGAAGTGTTGGAAAGGATAAGGATTTATATAGAATAAAAAAAGGCTCACATTGTGAGCCTTTTTTTATTGGTTTAAGTGATACATTAAGAAACTATAAAACTCAGCTTTCTCGTTTAGACGTTTTTCATAAGTAGAAGAATCTCCATAATGACCTGCTTTTTTTGTGGTTTTTAGATATATTGGATTCTTTTGTGCAGTTCTGTTTTGTAGTTCTGCCGCAAATTTATAGGAATGTAAAGGCGGGACGCGATCATCATTTTCTGATGTAATGATTAATGTTGTTGGATAATTCGCTTCTTCTTTCACATTATGATAGGGAGAATAACCTAATAAATAATTATAGTCTTTCTCATTGTCTACATTGCCGTATTCTTGTAACCAGTATTTTCCAGCAGTATATTTTTTAAATATTGCCATATCAAAAGCACCAACTTTTGGAATTGCAACCTTAAATAAATCTGGTCTTTTTGTAATAGCAACCCCAACTAATAATCCTCCTTGCGAGGCACCAGTGATGGCTAATTTGTTTGGCGAAGTGTATTTTTCTTTAATTAAATATTCGGTAGCATCAATAAAATCATTAAAGCAATTCATTTTTTTTAATCCCATACCATCTTCATGCCATTTTTCTCCTTTTTCTCCGCCACCACGAATTTCTGCGTAAGCAAAAACACCACCTTTTTCAAGAAAATATAATAAACCAGTATCATAATTAGGTGAACTTACAACTCCAAAACCACCATACGCTTCTAGTAATGTTGGATTGTTTCCGTCGAATAGGAGTCCTTTTTTGTGAATAATTGTGATAGGAATATCTACATTATCTCGACTTTTATAGGTTATATTCTTTGTTTCAAAGTAATTTAAAGGAAAAAGTGTCGGTTTTGGTGGGTTTGCTAAACTATAGAAAGGTTGTTCCTTTCCGGTTTCTATATTAACTTTAAAATTACGGAAGGGCAAAGTATAGGAATGAACGCCAAAATAGAAATCTTTAGTTTCTTTGTCAAAATTCATAAACTCAATATCCATTCCGTCGGGTACTGTTATTTTTCGTATTAATTTTCCGTTATAATCATAAAATATGATATAATATTTGCCTAAGGTTTTGTATTTGCAAATTAAATAATCGTCGGAGAAAAAAGTTTGCTCAAGTAAATGCGTATATATTTGAGGAATAACTGTTTTTTCGTCTCTTCTGTCCTGAATGTCAAAGGATCGAACGTCTCCCCAATTCATTTTTTTTGAAGTAAAATAAACCCTGCCTTTGTAGTAATTAATGAATTCGAAGTTCGAATCATCATTTTCGATAAATTTATTTAGCTTGAAATTATCGTTTTCTAAATCACTAAAATAATAATTTTTAAGACCATCTATTTTATTCGTTTCTATTAGAAAGAGCTTATTTATTGATGTAAAAAAACTAAAACTATTTCCACTTTTAGTAGCATCAAAAATAAGTTCATCAGCATCTTGTACGTCGCCAAGTTTATGATAAAAAAGTTTAAATGTAGAATCTTGTGCAAAAAAATCTTTATTACCATTTTGTTTATAAAAAACACCACGATCTTTGTTCCAAGAAACGCCAGAGAATTTTACATTCTTTAAAACATCGTCTAAATCTTTATTTTTAAATAAATCGACAAACCTAATTTCCTGTTTATCACTTCCGTCGATACTTATTTTGTAAGCTAAATTTGAAGAATTTTTAGAAGGGAAATAGCCACTTAAAGTAACGTTTTTTTCAGGATAAATCTTGTTTGGATTTACAATTTCTACAGGTTCATCATCTAACGATTTCATAAAATATAAACTGGCTGGTTTTTTCTTATCCTTACGATATCCTGCATAAAAATATTTCCCCTTCTTATTAGGTAAACTATAGGTGGTTCGAGTATCATATTCTTTTATTTTCGACACTAATGAATAGGTTTTGCTAACTTCTAACAAATGATTATTTGTAAATTCATTTTGTTTATCGACCCAATGATTAACTTCTTCAGAACGCATATTTTCTAACCAAGAATAATCATCTTGATAAGAAATATTATGTTTTGTAACAGTGTTAGGAGTTTTTTTAGTTTCGAAAAATTCCTGAGAATATATTCCTGTCGAAAATAGAATAGTGATAAATAACAGCGTGTAGACTTTCATTGTGAGATTTTAAAAAAAGAAGCAAATGTACTTGTTTTTGAATATGAATTTTTGTGTAATTTTACCAAAAACAATTTATTTTACATTGCAAACAAAAGAACTCACAACAATTCAGGAAATGCTTTCTCAATTTAAGGTTATGCAATTTTTGTATCCAAAACTGACAATCGAAAAATACGAATCGTATCTTCAGGAAATGATTCCACATAATTATACTCAAATTGCCGTTTTTGATAATGAAAAATGTATTGGAATAACAGGTTGTTGGTTTGGTATAAAACTTTGGTCAGGAAAATATTTAGAAATAGATAATTTTATTGTGCATCCAGATTATCGATCGAAAGGAATAGGAAAAATGCTCACCGATTATGTAAACCAAAAAGCTTTAGATTTAGGCTGTACAAACATTGTTCTCGATGCATATACACACAACTTTACCGCACATCGCTTCTTTTATAACCAAGGTTATGGTCCAAAAGGTTTTCACTTTGTAAAAATTCTTGATGAAGAAGGATTGACATAAAACAAATTTTGGTCTCTTTTTTGTTATACCTTTATAATATATTCAAATCATATTAAAATGAAAAAAAGTGCAATTATACTGTTGTTTTTTTTAAGCGGCATCACAACCTGTTTTTCACAAGTGGTAATCTCTAAATATTTTGACACTAAAATTCAAAAAGTACAGTATCAAAATTGGGTAGCTGGAGTAAGAGGCGGCGGCGGCGGAACAAATGTTTCTATCGAATTTAAAGAAAAACCATCTAAAGACTTTGTTTTAAATCAATTGTATTTTAGAAATAAAAAAGTAAAAATAACAGAATCAACCGACAATGTTTACTTTGCAAATCTGGTTAGAGATATAAACCGAAGAGTGAACGATGAGATTACGGACGATGCAAACCCATCGGAGAAAGAAAAAATTATAAAAACCCCATTTCCAATTTCAGAAAACGAAGCCATTTTAGAATACACTTATAAAAACATGAAAAGGTATTACAAAATTTCTAAAATAGAAGAAAAAGAAATGCTCATGTATCCATCGGCAAAACCAATAAATTAGTTATTTTTGTTACTAAAAATCAAATTCTAAGAATAGAAAATTTGCGAATTTGCGGTAAAATCTTCCAAAATTGAGTTTATATAAATCACTTTTCAAACAAACATTAATCTACGGATTGGCAACGGTATTGCCTAGAATGATTAGTTTTTTACTCAATCCACTGTACACAAAAGTCTTACCAAAACAAGAATTTGCCGATGTTTCTATCGTATTTGCCTACTTGGTTTTTTTTAATGTAGTACTTTCTTATGGCATGGAAACTGCTTTTTTTAGGTTTTATAATCAGGAAGAGAACAAGAAAAAGGTAATTTCTACAACTACAATTTCTATATTTTGGAGTACAATTACGTTTCTTGTTTTAAGCTTGTTGTTCAGAAATTCGCTATCACATTGGTCTGACATCAATGTACAATATATCACTTATACAATTTGGATATTAGTACTCGACGCACTGGTAATTATACCATTTTCTAGGCTTCGTGCCGAAAAAAAGCCAATGGTTTATGCCATAATCAAAATAGGAAATGTAACGACAAATTTTTTACTCAATTTATTCTTTTTACTAGTACTACCCAAAATTACGGCATCAAATCCGACAGGATTTCTAAGCACAATATATTTCGAAAACTTTCAAGTAGGTTACATATTTGTATCAAGTTTACTGTCAAGTTTACTTACATTTATAGTACTTTCTCCCAATTATTTCAAAATAAAATGGAAATTCGATTTCCTACTCTGGAAAAAAATGATACAATATGGATTCCCCATTCTAATCGCAGGAATAGGTTTTGCTATCAACGAGCATTTCGATAAAATCCTACTCGATTGGTTTCATGTTTCCAAGTCTGACATCGGAGCCTATTCCGCGTGCTACAAAATTGGAATGTTTATGGTTTTATTCCGAACAGCGTTTACATTAGGAATCGAACCGTTTTTTTTCAGCCATGCAGGAAACGAAAACGCACCGCAAACCTATGCCACAATAACAAAATATTTTGTCATAACAGGATCATTCATCTTGTTGTTTGTCATTGTTTTTGTCGATATTCTCAAAATACTTCTGGTGCCAAATCCAAGTTATTGGGAAGCTATGAAAGTCGTTCCGCTTATTATTCTAGCTAATTTTTTCCTCGGAATTTATACCAATCTATCAGTTTGGTACAAAATCATCGACAAAACAAAAATTGGCGCTTATATTTCAATTATTGGCGCAGTAATTACATTGCTTTTAAATTATTTATTAATCGAAAAATTCAGTTATTACGGCTCAGCCATTGCCACCATCACAGCCTACGGAAGCATGATGTTTATCTCCTATTATCTCGGTCAAAAAAAATATCCAATTCCCTACGAAATCAATAAAATAGGCTCTTATTTAGGAATTTCAATCCTACTTTCCGGGCTATCCTTCTACATACCACTATTCAGAGAAAGTTATATCTTCGGAATATTTGCACTAATCTTATTTGGTTATTATATTTACAGAAACGAAAAACAAGTACTTTTAAAAATCTTAAAGAAAAATTAGAAGCCATTTCCTGCTTTTTACTTCAATCTTTTCTTTTTCTAAAGAAAAAAAAGAAAAGGATTTTCGTTTCAATCAGGGCTATGGCATTTCGTAAACAAGAAAAACCTCAGTACCTTAGCAACTCAGAATCTTAGAACCTTTATAAAAGATGCAAATAAAAATAATAAACAAATCCCAACACGAATTACCCAATTACGAAACCATCGCTTCGGCAGGAATGGATTTGCGGGCAAATATTCAAGAACCCATAACATTGCAGCCATTAGAAAGAGCCCTTGTAAAAACAGGACTTTTTATCGAATTGCCAATAGGTTTCGAAGCACAAGTACGACCACGCAGCGGATTGGCGTTCAAAAAAGGAATTACAGTACTCAACTCACCAGGAACAGTCGATGCCGATTACCGTGGAGAAATTGGTGTAATTTTAGTAAATTTATCCAATGAAGCATTCGTAATCGAAAACGGAGAACGCATCGCCCAACTCATCATCGCAAAACACGAAAGAGCAGAGTGGCTGGAAGTACAAGATTTATCAGAAACCTCACGTGGCGAAGGCGGTTTTGGAAGTACAGGAGTAAAATAAATACTAATAATATTCAAATTAATAAAGCATTTGGAAAATCAACCCGTTGCAGAAATATCCAAAGAGATACTTGAAAAACTTATTCGAAGAGATTTTCCTGAGAGCTATGAAATAGTAAAACAAAAGTTAGACTTAATTAAAAGTGAAAGTTTAAATGGTCAAAATAGACTTTCAGCAGCTGTCCTAAAATTATCTAACGGTAATTTTAGTAAGATTGATTTATGTATTAAAATGTGTAATTCAGATTATCGGGATGTTATATCTCAAGCAGAATATCCTAGAGTTTCTAAAGTTGGGTTTATTGAAATGGAAGAGATTAAACCAAGTGAATTAAAGGAATACTATTTGGAAGATTGGACAGAATACACAAACTGGATAAATAAATGAGAATATAACTAATCAAAAAATCAGTGGGAATCAGTTTAATCAGTGACCCAACTTAATATAAAAACTTTCGTGAACTTTGCGAAAAACCTTTGCGAACTTTGCGGTTTAAAAAAAATAACATGAAAATTATAGTACCAATGGCTGGTCGTGGTTCACGCCTTCGTCCACACACACTTACAATTCCAAAACCATTAATCCCTATTGCAGGAAAACCAATCGTTCACCGTTTGGTTGAAGATATTGCTGCGGTTTTAAACCAAGATATAGAAGAAGTTGCGTTTATTATTCACGAAAGTTTTGGCAAAAAAGTAGAAGAAGAACTCATTGCAATTGCTCAAAAATTAGGAGCAAAAGGAACTATTTATTATCAAAATGAAGCGCTAGGAACTGGTCATGCTATTATGTGTGCCAAAGATTCACTTTCTGGTCCTGCGGTTATTGCTTATGCCGATACTTTAATTCGTGCCGATTTCGATTTAGATCAAACTGCCGATAGTGTTATTTGGGTAAAACAAGTAGATCAACCAGAAGCTTTTGGAGTAATAAACTTAAACGATAAAAATCAAATAGTAGAATTGGTCGAAAAACCAAAAGAATTTGTTTCAGATTTAGCTGTCATCGGAATATATTATTTTAAAGATGTTGCCGTTCTTAAAAATGAATTGCAATTGGTTTTAGATAACAACATCATTCATGGTGGTGAATATCAAATAAACGATGGAATTAAACAAATGATGGCAAAAGGCATGATTTTTGTTCCAGGAAAAGTAGATGAATGGATGGATTGCGGAAACAAGGATGTTACAGTTGATACCAATTCAAGAATGTTGAATTTTTTATATCAAGATGGAGTTAATTTAATTTCAAATAATGTAAAATCAGAAAATTCTACCATTATTTCACCGTGCTACATAGCGGAAGATGTGGTTTTGATAAACGCAACCGTGGGACCAAATGTGTCTTTAGGAAGAGGAACTCACATTGTAAATAGTACCATAAAAAACAGTTTGGTACAAACTCATGCACACATAAAAAATGCCAAATTAGACAATGCAATGATAGGAAATCATGCTAGTTTCGATGGTGATTTTACAAGTATAAGTATTGGTGATTATTCGATTTTAGAATAAGGAATTTAAACACGAAGTTCACAAAGGTTTGTGTTCTTAAAAATTAAGTTTTACTTTGTGAACTTCGTGGTTGAAAAAATAAAAACTTTGCGTTTAAAAAAATGGAAAAAGTGTCAAAAATAAAATGGTTTGTTTTAGGAATGTGTATCATTTCTGCAAACGTATTGGCACAAACCCAACCAGAAGATATAGCGTTAGAAAAAGATGATTTTAAAGAATCTTATTACGAATCACTCATTCAAAAAGGGATTGAAAATTACGATAAAGCCATTGTTTCTCTCGAAAAATGTTTAAAAATTCAACCAGAGAATGCAGTAATTTATCACGAATTAGGTAAGAATTATTTTTTTCAGAAAGACTATCAAAATGCCGAGCAAGCTTATGCAAAAGCTGCACAACTAGACACCAAAAACAAATGGTATCTGATCGATTTGTATGAAGTATATTATCAAACTAAAAATTACAATCAAGCATTAGATATTGCACAAAAAATAATTCCGTTAGACAAAAAATATAGGGAAGACTTGGTGTCGCTTTATATGTACACACAACAGTTTGACAAAGCTTTGATTTTAATAAATGAATTAAACGAAAATGTAGGAAATACTGAGCTTCGAGATAGATACAAATTGCAAATTACGGCACAAACTAAAACCAACTCGTCCGACAAAACCACTTTAGAAAAAGCCATTGAACAATCGCCTAACAACGAAGAAAACTACCTGTCACTTATTTATATGTATTCCGATGACAATCAAGAAGAAAAAGCCTTGCAGGTGGCTCGAAAACTAGAAAAAAACATTCCAAATTCGACTTGGGCACAAGTTTTTTTATACAAATACCACATTAATAGTAACGACGGAAACAGCGCTGCGAAATCTTTAGAAATGGTTTTAAACAGCTCTAAAATAGATAAAAAAGTCAAGTACAGAATGTATAATGAGTTTCTCATTTTTACATTAAAAAATCCAATTTTTGAAACCGAGCTAAACAAAGCAACAACCTATTTTGAAAATGATTCCGAATTTAATGTTTATAAAGAAATAGGTAAGTTTTATTACAAAAAGAAGAATTGGGATTTGGCTATAAAAAACCTAGAAAAAGCGTCAAATACCGATTTGGAAACAAATGTATTCTTGTTAGCTTCTTATGAAGAAACTAGTAAATATGAAGTTTTAGTAACCAAAGCTTCGGAACTTATAGATACTTTTCCCAACCAACCAGAATATTATTTTTTTGCTGGGAAAGCATCAAATCAATTGAAAAATTATAAAAAAGCAACTGATTTTCTAGAATCTGGTATGGATTATGTGATAGACAATGTAGATTTAGAAATCGATTTTCTAAATCAATTGGCGGAAGCATCAAAAGGACTTGGAAACACACAAAAAAGCGAACAATATTTGGCTAAGGCTCAAAATCTAAAAACAAAACAAAAATAATGCGCAGAATTCTCCCTTTTTTATTGGTTTTGGCTTTATTGTCTTGCAAATCGAAACAGAAAACAATAGCATCGCAACCTGTCGCTACAGGCGAAACTGCAACAGTTTCTAATATTATAAAAAATCATTATGCGGTAAATCGTGATTTTAAAACGGCTTACATCAAAGCAAATGTCGATTATGCCGATGACAAACAATCATTAAGCCTTTCGGCAGATATAAGAATTAAAAAAGATGAAATTATCCTAGTTAGCATAAAAATGTTAGGAATAACGATGGCAAAAGCTATAATTACACCAACTCAAGTTCGTTATTACGAGAAAATTGGCGGCAAATATTTTGAAGGAGATTACAAAACATTAAGCAACTTGTTGGGAACCGATTTAGATTTTCAGAAAGCCCAAAACATGTTGTTAGGACAAGCTATCGATGATTTATCTAAAGGAAATTATTCACTTTCTATGGAAGAAGGCGCGCCAAAATTAGAAGAAACATCAAAAGAAAATTTCAACAAAAGTTACCTTTTCGACGGAAATTCATTTTGGTTAAAACGTCAAGAAATCACTCAAAAAACACCAGAAAGAAAAATGATGGTCAATTATTCTAATTATAATTTGCATCCAGAATGTGTTTTACCAGGAGAACTTCTTATTTTTGCAAATCAAGACAATAAAACCACTAATATTACGATTGAATATAAAAATGCTACATTCAACGAAGATTTAACATTTCCGTATAGCGTTCCAGGTGGTTATGAGCAAATCAAATTATAACAATTAGATACAATTTTTAGGATGTCAAAATATATTATTTGTTTTCTGTTAATACTCTCAACTTCGCTCTCATGGGGACAAGAAGAGGAGAGACAACGAAAACTCGAAGAGCAAAAAGAACGTTTGCAACAAGAAATTAGAGCGCAAGAAAAATTGTTGCAAAGCCAAAAAAAGAAAGAAAAATCGGTGGTGAATGTCGTGGTGCAACAAACTGCTAAAATTAATTTGCAACAAAAACTAATTAACACAACAGCCAAACAAGCCAAAGTGTTAGGAAATAGTATGTATATTAATCAAGTAAATGTAAATAGACTCAATAAAGATTTAAAAATCCTAAAAGAAGACTATTCTAAAATGATTGTAAAATCATACAAAAGCCGTTCTGAGCAAAGTAAAGCTATGTTTTTGCTTTCGTCCGAAAACTTCCTGCAAGCCTACAAAAGAGCACAATATATGAAGCAATATTCTAGTTTCAGAAAACTGCAAGGCGAAGAAATAAAAGCAAAAACTACCGAATTAGAACAGTATAACAACAAACTTTCAGGTCAGAAACAAGAAAAAGTAAAATTAATTGCCGAAAGCGAAAAAGAAAAGCAAGTTCTAGAAAAAGACAAACAAGAGCAACAGAGATTGTTATTCTCTATCAAGAAAGACAAAGCAAAAATTATTGCCGATATCAGAAAAAAGCAAAAAGAATCTAGAGCAATAGAAAAACAAATAGACAGATTAATTAGAGAATCTATTGCTGCAGCGAATAAAAAAGCTGGTAATACAACAAACACAACAACATTTGTATTAACACCTGAAGCAAAAGAATTAGCAAATGATTTCAAAACCAATCGTGGACGTTTACCATGGCCGGTAGAAAAAGGATTGTTGACTAAGAAATTTGGAAGACAACCACATCCGCTAGAACCATCAATCATGATTGAAAGCAGCGGAATAGAAATTTCTTCAGAAAGAGGCGCTAAAGCACGTTCGGTATTTGCAGGAGAAGTTAGTGATGTGCAACAAGCCGCAAACGGAACCGCAACAATTGTATTGCGTCACGGAGATTATATTACGACTTATTCTAATGTTGGAAAAGTATTTGTTAAAAAAGGAGATAAAGTTTCAACCAAACAAGTTTTGGGTGAAGTATTTTTTAATACATTTACAAATAAAGCTATTTTAAAATTCCTGATTTTTCAGAATACTACAAAGCTAAATCCACAAAGTTGGATTATGAATATGTAAGTAATACAAACAAAAATTCCACTAATTATCACAAATTCAATTCGTGATAATTAGTGGAATTTTTGTTTATAGATGTGACTTATACGGTTCAAAATTAAACCTATAAAAACAACGCTTTCAATTCCGTTGCATCACTCGGTTTCATTTTTCCAGCAAGAACTAAACTTAATTGTTTTCTTCGCAAAGCAGCATCAAATCTAGATTTTTCTTCATCAGTTTGTGGGTCAATTGCAGGAACTTCAACAGGATGTCCAGTTTCATCTACTGCTACAAAAGTATATATAGCTTCGTTGGCTTTGGTTCTGTTTCCAGACTCACGATCTTCAACCCAAACATCAATAAAAATTTCCATAGATGTTCTAAAACTTCTAGATACTTTTGCTTCAACAGTAACCACACTTCCCAAAGGAATAGATTTGTTAAACGCCACGTGATTTACAGATGCTGTTACCGTAATTCTGCGAGAATGCCTTCTGGCAGATATACTTGCGGCACGGTCCATTCTAGCTAACAATTCACCACCAAAAAGATTGTTTAATGGATTGGTTTCGCTAGGAAGAACTAAATCTGTAAGAATTGTGAATGACTCTGAAGGAAATTTTGCTTGCATGAGATTTTTTTTACAAAGATAAACGGAAAGTATAAGCTATTGAAAAAAAAATAGCCACAAATTCAAGAATTTATGGCTAAATATTTATAGTGAGATTTGTTTTTATAATTCCTCGATAAGAAGCCAAGCAGCAGGATTTATCGAATCTTGTATTTGAGTCATTTTGTATTGCGCTTCGGTATAAGTTGCAAAACTACCGTAAACTACAGGAATTAATCCGTTTGTATTTCGTGAAAAAATCCTAGCATTGTAACCTTTCGAAATTAAGTCTTCTAATTCTCGACTAGCATTTTTTTCGTTTCTAAAAGCGCCAGCCATGATATGAAAAGGCAATGTTTTTTCGGTTTCCGCTTCAAAAACTGTATTGTCAATAAGAAAAGTAGCTTCCTGAATTTTAGCATTTACTTCTTTCTGAACATCAGCTTGTACCATCAGTGTTTCTGCTTGTTCTGTCTGATTTAAATATGATTTATAACCAAAACCAGTAGCGCCTAGTGACAATATAAAAACAGCAGCATATTTCAAATAAGGATTTAAATACCTTCTGTTTTCAGTTGGAATTTGATAAATAACTTCTTCAATTTCTTCTGTCTTAGCAATCGAGAATTCTCTTTTTATTGATGGCGAAACAAAAGAACTTAATCCGAAAGAAGCAGTCAAATAATTCAAATGATTTGAAGGCTCAAAAACCAAATTATTTTCTTGGTTTAATCTTAATTCACCGATATTTTTAAGTGATAAATGACGATTATTTTCTAACTCACTTTTCCATGAGAAAATAGCCTTTTCGATTGTAACTGTCGCTTGTTCGTAACTCATTTTTTCCGTAACCGAAATATGATTGGCTAATAATCCGTCATTATTTTTCAAATGAGGATTAAAAGAAATTACTTTCTTTGGCGGATAAAAAGTTTGATTGCTTTCGTGTATGTTTGCAGAAATAGTTTCGGCTAAAAAAGCACCAAAACCAGGAACAGTAACACACTGAAAACGATATAATAATTGAGATATGTGATCGGCTATATTCATTAAAGCAAAATTATAAACTACAAGCGAAAATAATAATTTTATCAACAAATGTTATTAACAATTTTGCATTTATTTGATACTTTTACAATCTTGTGCAAAAAATTATGACAGAAACCGAATTACATTATTTACTTGCACTGCAAAAAGTAGAAGGCGTTGGCGATATTATGGCCAAAAAATTACTGAATCATTGTGGTTCGGCGGAAGCTATTTTTACTACTAAAACTTCGCAATTGGCTACTATTGATGGCATCGGTAGGGTTTTACTAAATAATTTAAAAAACAAAACTATTTTCGGTCAAGCCGAAAAAGAACTCAAATACATTCAAAATAACAATATTAATGTTTCTTATTTTAAAGACGATAATTATCCCGAAAGATTAAAACATTGTGTTGATGGTCCAGTTTTATTATTTACTGCGGGAAACATAAATCTCAAACAAAAGCGAATTATCAGTATCGTTGGCACACGTCAAATTACATCTTACGGAATCGATTTTTGTAAAAAACTCATTGCCGATTTAGCACCACTCGACCCAATAATCGTAAGTGGTTTTGCCTACGGAGTCGATATTGTAGCGCACCAAGCTGCATTAGAAAACAACTTGCAAACCATTGGCGTTCTTGCCCACGGATTAAATCAAATATATCCAAAAACGCATAAAAAATACATGAGTAAAGTCGAAGAAAACGGTGGCTTTATGACTGAGTTTTGGAGTAATTCTAGCCCAGAAAGAGAAAATTTTGTTAGAAGAAATCGTATCGTTGCAGGAATTTCGGAAGCTACAATTGTTATAGAAAGTGCCGATTCTGGCGGTTCGCTCATCACAGCCAATTTAGCAAATGATTACAATCGCGACGTTTTTGCCGTTCCGGGAAGAATCTCAGATAAGTACAGTCAAGGTTGCAATAATTTGATAAAAACCCAAAGAGCCCATTTATTATCAAGTGCCGCCGATTTGGTTTATATTCTCAACTGGGAATTGGAAAAGAAGGAAAAAACGATACAAAAACAATTATTTGTTTCGCTCGAGCCCGAAGAACAATTAATTTATGATTTTCTTCAAAACAATGGTAAAGAACTTATGGATACAATTGCTATTGAGTGTAATTTTCCTATTTTTAAATTATCTTCCTTGTTGTTAAATATGGAACTAAAAGGTGTCATGCGACCTTTACCTGGGAAATTGTTTGAGATTATATAACAAAAAAACAAACTACTGATTTTCAATATTTTAAGTCAAATAAATTCATTATTCCGTAACTTTGCAGTTCGCAATTTGTTTAACTTAAATTATTATATCATGTTTATTGTAAGAGAAATATTTTATCTGCAATTTGGCCGATATAGAGAAGCCAAAGCATTGGTCGACGAAGCCGCAGGTCTTGGTTTGATGACACAACCAGCTGGAGGACGTGTTTTAACTGATTTTACAGGTGATGGGTATAGATTGATTTTTGAATCACCCTATAAAACACTGGCCGATTTTGAAGCTGACTTAGCTAAAGAAATGAACGCAGCTGCTTGGAATGGTTGGTATGAAAAATTCAAACCTTATGTACTGCATTCACAAAGGGAAATTTTGAAACAGATAAACTAACCTATCTTAAAAAGTACAAATACTTATATCAAAAACACAAGTATACTTAGTGTTACAGTCGTTAACATGCCATAAAATTTCATATTTTAAAATATAATACTAAATTTGCACCGAATTCTTCCATTTAGAGTTCATTACATATTTCTCACTTAAACGTTTATAGCATGCAACTGTATAACACCTTAAGCGCAGAAGAAAGAGCCGAGCTGATAGATCAAGCAGGCAAACAACGACTTACGTTGTCTTTCTATGCGTATGCCAAAATTGAAAATCCACAACAATTTCGCGACGAATTATTTTTATCTTGGAATGCGCTCGATGCTCTTGGCCGAACGTATGTTGCCAAAGAAGGAATTAACGCTCAAATGAGTGTTCCTGCCGAGAACTTTGAAGCTTTTCGTGAAACATTAGAAGTCTATGATTTCATGAAAGACATTCGTTTGAATGTTGCTGTTGACCAAGATGATCATTCATTCTTAAAGTTAACGGTAAAAGTCCGTGACAAAATTGTAGCCGATGGTTTGAATGATGAAACTTTCGATGTAACGAACATTGGGGTACATTTGAAAGCCAAGGAATTCAATCAAATTTTAGATAATCCAAATACGATTGTGGTCGATTTTAGAAATCACTACGAAAGTGAAATTGGTCATTTTAAAGGAGCGATTACGCCAGATGTGGAGACTTTTCGTGAATCGTTACCAATAATTAACGAGCAATTAAAAGACCACAAAGAAGACAAAAACTTAGTGATGTATTGCACAGGAGGAATCCGTTGCGAGAAAGCTTCGGCATATTTCAAACATCAAGGTTTTAAAAATGTGTTTCAATTAGAAGGCGGAATTATCAATTATGCCAAACAAATAAAGGAAGAAAACCTTGAAAGTAAATTCATCGGAAAAAACTTTGTTTTCGACCATCGTTTAGGCGAAAGAATTACCGATGATATCGTTTCTCAATGTCATCAGTGCGGAAAACCTTGTGATAATCACACGAATTGCGAAAACGAAGGTTGTCATTTGTTGTTTATTCAATGTGATGAGTGCAAATCGGTGATGGAAAATTGTTGCTCTGCCGAATGTCAGGAAATCATTCACATGTCATTGGTAGATCAAGTAAAATTACGTCGCGGAGTAAAAAATGGCAATATGATTTTCAGAAAAGGAAAATCGGATAAATTATTGTTTAAACATTCGGGCGAATTAACTGATGTTGTTTTGGCAAAAGCAATAGAACCGAAAGACATTCGTCAGAAAATTAAAATCAAAAAAGTTCTTATTGGTAAAGCCGAACATTATTATGTGAAATCGGAAATTGGTTCCTTTTTAATAGAAAATCAAGAACTAAAAATTGGCGATAAAATTTTAATTTCTGGACCAACAACTGGTGACCAACAATTGGTTTTAGAAAAAATGTTTGTCAACGGAAAAGAAGATTCTGAAGCTAAAATAGGAGATAAAATAACATTTTCAATTCCGTTTAGAGTGAGATTATCGGATAAATTATATAAAATAATAGAATAAAAAATTTCAAAAAAGCATCAAAAGAAAACCTATTAAACATTTAGTTTTAATAGGTTTTTTGTTTTATAAAATTTTAACCATTTCTCGCTTTTAACCGTTGTAACTTAAACTAAAAAAATACTATCTTTACAAATTAAACGTTTACTAAAAGTAGTTCCGAAAAGGAGCGATCAATATATAAATTATGGCATGTACAAGTTGTTCAACTTCCGATGGTGGCGCACCAAAGGGGTGTAAAAATAATGGGACTTGCGGCACCGATAGCTGCAACAAATTAACTGTTTTCGATTGGCTTTCTAACATGACTTTACCAGGAGGACAAGCTCCTTTTGATTGTGTGGAAGTTCGTTTCAAAAACGGAAGAAAAGAATTTTACCGTAACGCAGAAAAACTAACATTAAGTATTGGCGATATTGTGGCTACCGAAGCTTCTCCAGGACATGATGTGGGAATTGTAACTTTAACAGGAGAATTAGTTAAAGTGCAAATGAAGAAAAAAGCAGTAAATCACGAAGGTGAAGTTGCTAAAATATACCGAAAAGCATCTCAAAAAGATATCGATATTTGGAGCACAGCTCGTGATAAAGAAGAACCTATGAAGGTTCGTGCTCGTGAAATTGCAATAGGATTAAAACTTCAAATGAAAATTTCTGATATCGAATTTCAAGGAGACGGATCTAAAGCTACATTTTATTACACCGCGGAAGACAGAGTCGATTTCAGACAATTAATCCGTGATTTTGCTAGTGCTTTTAGTACAAGAGTCGAAATGAAACAAGTTGGTTTTCGTCAAGAAGCTGCTCGTTTGGGAGGAATTGGATCTTGTGGTCGTGAGTTGTGTTGTTCTACTTGGTTAACCGATTTTAGAAGTGTAAACACATCGGCAGCACGTTACCAACAATTGTCATTGAATCCTCAAAAATTAGCGGGACAATGCGGAAAATTGAAGTGTTGTTTGAACTATGAGTTAGACACTTATATGGACGCTCTGAAAGATATTCCAGACATGGAAACCAAACTTTCTACCGAAAAAGGCGATGCAATTTGTCAAAAAATAGATATTTTTAAAGGGTTAATGTGGTTTGCCTATATAGGAAATTTTGCGCAATGGCATATTCTTAAAGTAGCACAGGTTAAAGAAATCATGGCGCAAAACAAAGAAAAAATAAAAGTTTCTGCTTTGGAAGATTTTGCTGTCGAAATTGAAAAACCAGCAGTCGAGAAAACTTTCCAAAATGCGATGGGACAAGACAGTTTAACACGTTTTGACCAACCTAAAAAGAGCAATAATAACAAGAAATCAAATAAAAATCGCCGTCCAGAAGTTGCAGGAAAAGATAAAAATCCAAATGCAGGACCAAAGATAATTCAAAAAATTACTCCAAATTCAAATCAAAATAATCCGAATCAGAGTAATCCAACCCAAAATAAACCAAACCCAAACGGACCAAAAATTAGAAATGAAAAGAAAGATTCTAACAAATAGTTTTTTATTGTTTTTTGTTGCTTTTGGATTTATTTCGTGCGACAAATCTCAGGTTTTCGATGAGTATCATACTTTTGAAGATGGTTGGAAAAAAAACAGTGTCATCAATTTTACTTTCGACCAAGAGGTTTCAAAAAAACCGTATAATTTATTCATAAACGTTCGTGATAACGATGATTATGAGTTTAGTAATTTGTTCTTGATTGTAAAATTAGAACATCCTGATGGTTTAATAAAAGTAGATACTTTAGAATATCAAATGGCTTATCCAGACGGAAATATGCAAGGAGAATTGCTAGGAAATGGATTTTCCGATATAAAAGAAAGCAAATTGTGGTATAAGGAAAACATGGTGTTTACTAAAAAAGGGAAATATAAACTCTCTATACAACAAGCCGTACGACAAACAGGAAAAATACAAGGAGTTGAAAAGTTAGACGGAATTACCGAAATAGGTTTTAGAATCGAATCGTTAGAAAAACAATAAAAAATGGCACAAAAACTGAATACTCGCAAACCAGATTATTCACAATATGTGAAAAAGTTTTGGAAATATTTCTTCATCGCTTTTGGCGGAATATTATTGTTTTTTCTATTAGCCTCTTGGGGGATTTTTGGTTCAATGCCTTCATTTTCTGAGTTAGAAAACCCAGAATCTAATCTCGCTACCGAAATAATTTCTGCCGATGGTGTAACTCTAGGTAAGTTTTACAACGAAAACAGAACCCCAATAAAATACAAAGATTTACCCAAACATTTGGTCGATGCATTAATATCTACCGAAGACGAACGTTTTAGAGAACATTCAGGAATTGACGGAAGACGAACTTTAAGCGCCACTTTAAGCTTAGGAAGACGAGGCGGAGCCAGTACATTAACACAACAATTAGCCAAATTACTTTTTCACGGAGAAGGATCTAAATTTTTACCTTTCAGAATCATTCAAAAAGTAAAAGAATGGATTATTGCTATTCGTTTAGAACGTCAATATACAAAAGACGAAATTATCGCCATGTATCTTAACAAAGCCGATTTTATTAATACAGCAGTAGGAATTCGTTCGGCATCAAAAGTATATTTTGCCAAAGAACCAAAAGAACTAACAGTCGATGAAGCTGCCATGTTGGTAGGAATGCTAAAAAATCCATCATTATTTAATCCTTTGCGAAGAGAAGAAAAAGTAAGAGAACGCAGAAATGTGGTTTTAAAACAAATGGAAAAAAATGGTTGTTTGTCAACTTCAGCCAAAGAAAATTTTCAAAAAAAACCTATTCTACTTACCTTCTCACCAGAAAAGTATAACGAAGGTTCAGCCACTTATTTCCGTGAATACCTTCGCGAATACATGAAAAATTGGGCAAAAGAAAACAAAAAAGAAGATGGTTCCGATTATAATATTTATTCCGATGGTCTAAAAATATATACCACCATCGATTCTAGAATGCAATTATATGCAGAAGAAGCGGTAAAAGAACACTTAAAAAATCTGCAAGAAGAATTTTTCTTAGAAGCCAAACAAAACAAAACAGCGCCGTTTATTAGAATTACACAACCCGAAATAGACAAGCTGATGATGCGTTCTATGAAAAACACAGAACGTTGGCGAATAATGTCGGAAGAAGGAAAAGAAGAAGATGAAATCATAAAATCATTTAGCGTCAAAACTAAAATGACCGTCTTTACTTGGGACGGAGACAAAGATGTCGAAATGACTCCTACAGATTCTATCCGATATTATAAACATTTCTTGCAACCAGGAGTCATGTCTATGGAGCCACAAACAGGACAAGTAAAAGTATGGGTTGGTGGTATCGATTACAGATATTTCCAATACGATCATGTAGGTTTGGGAGCACGTCAAGTAGGATCTACATTCAAACCATTTGTATATGCAACTGCGATTGAACAATTAGGAATGTCACCTTGTGATACCATTATTGATGGTGCATTTAAAATATACAAAGGAAAACATAACGTAACCGAGGACTGGGAGCCAAGAAATTCTGACGGAAAATACCGAGGCATGGTAACGCTCAAAAAAGCGTTAGCAAACTCTATCAATACTGTTTCGGCAAAACTAATAGACAAAACAGGACCAGATGCTGTAATTGCCTTAGTAAGAAAATTAGGAGTAAATTCCGAAATTCCGTCACAACCATCTATCGCATTGGGAGCTGTAGATATCACTGTCAAAGATATGGTCGCAGCATATAGCACATTTGCCAACCAAGGAATATACATGAAACCACAAGTAATTTCGAAAATAGAAGATAAAAACGGAAACGTAATTTATGAACCAAAAATGGAATCTAAAGACGTATTAAGCAAAGATATAGCTTATGCCGTAATCAAATTATTAGAAGGAGTGACCGAGTCTGGTTCGGGAGCCAGACTAAGAGGAACAGGCTCTGGGGGTTATGCTTACAAGCGAGTAACAGGATATCCGTACGGATTTACAAATCCAATTGCAGGAAAAACAGGAACCACACAAAACCAGTCCGACGGTTGGTTTATGGGAATGGTTCCCAATCTTGTAACAGGCGTTTGGGTAGGAAACGAAGACCGTTCGGCACATTTCCGAACCATTGCAAACGGGCAAGGTGCTACCATGGCATTGCCAATCTGGGCATTATTTATGAAAAAATGTTATGCCGACCCTGATTTACACGTATCCAAAGAAAAATTTGAACGCCCAAAAAACCTAACAATAAGTGTCGATTGTGTTACGGAAAGAAGAGTAATCCGAGACACGGTAGCAAGAGATTCAACAGCCGTAAAACCAGAAGAAGAACAAAATACCGATGAATTTGGTATTTAATTTGGGAGCTATTTCCTGCTATCATTCCAAATCTTTTCTTTTTTAAAGAAAAAAAGAAAAGGATTTTCCCTCCTATCAGGGCTATAGCAAAAAGGTAAAAACAAGCATTAAAATAAAATGTAAGTCAATAAAAATGATAAACAAAAAAGTAAACAACGTACAAGAAGCATTACAAGACATACAAAACGGACAAACCATCATGTTAGGAGGTTTTGGACTTTGTGGAATCCCAGAAAACAGCATTGCCGAACTAGTAAAAAAAGACGTAAAAGAATTAACTTGTATTTCCAACAATGCAGGAGTCGATGGTTTCGGACTGGGTTTGCTTTTAGAAAAACACCAAATCAAAAAAATGATTTCCTCTTATGTAGGTGAAAATGCCGAATTCGAACGTCAAATGTTATCAGGAGAACTCGATGTAGAACTCACACCACAAGGAACACTAGCAGAAAAATGCCGATCTGCACAAGCAGGAATTCCAGCATTTTTTACTCCAGCAGGTTTTGGGACCGAAGTTGCTGAAGGAAAAGAATCAAGAGAATTTAATGGCAAAATGCATATTATGGAACTGGCTTATAAAGCCGATTTCTCTATCGTAAAAGCTTGGAAAGGCGACACGGCTGGAAACCTAATCTTCAAAGGAACGGCAAGAAATTTTAATTCCTGTATGGCTGGTGCAGCAAAAATAACCATTGCCGAAGTCGAAGAATTGGTCGAAGCAGGAACATTAGATCCAAACCAGATTCATATTCCAGGAATTATGGTTAATCGTATTTTCCAAGGAGAAAAATTTGAAAAAAGAATAGAACAACGCACTGTTAGAACAAGATAATTATGGCTTTAGATAAAAATCAAATTGCAAAACGCATTGCGCAAGAAGTACAAAACAATTATTTTGTAAACTTAGGAATAGGAATTCCAACTTTAGTGGCTAATTATGTTCGTGAAGATATTTCGGTCGAGTTTCAAAGTGAAAACGGAGTGCTGGGAATGGGACCTTTCCCTTTTGAAGGAGAAGAAGATGCCGATATTATCAATGCAGGAAAACAAACTATTACTACATTGCCAGGAGCAAGTTTTTTCGATTCTGCTTTTAGTTTCGGAATGATTCGTGCGCAAAAAGTAGATTTAACCATTCTTGGAGCAATGGAAGTTTCTGAAAATGGAGATATTGCCAACTGGAAAATTCCAGGAAAAATGGTAAAAGGAATGGGAGGCGCAATGGATTTAGTTGCTTCTGCCGAAAACATCATCGTTGCTATGATGCACGTAAACAAAGCGGGTGAGAGTAAGATTCTAAAAAAATGTACATTACCACTTACAGGAGTTGGTTGTGTAAAAAAAGTAGTTACTGAATTGGCTGTTTTAGAAATCACACCAAAAGGATTTAAACTTTTAGAACGTGCTCCAGGAGTTTCTGTAGATGACATTATAAAAGCCACCGAAGCCGAATTAATTATAGAAGGAGAAATTCCTGAAATGGCGATATAAATAAACAATTACTTGTTAATTTTTACAAATAGCAACTCTGAAAAGAGTTGCTATTTTATTTTAAAGAGCTTATTTTGAGTATTTTAAGATTTTAAGTATTTTATCGATTATATTTGTACTTTGTCGATTTTAATAAGAAAAATACAAAATAAATTAAAAATTGTTAAGTAATCAATAATTATTTGTTAATTTCGCCGAGCATTTTAACAAAAAGCAGCCTAAACCAACTGCTTTAAAATGTTATTTAACCAACCAAAAACAAATAAATATGAAAAAACAATTTAGAGGTATTACCTCGGTGTTTGCAATGTCCTTATTTGCGCTATCCAGTTTCGCCCAAGAAACGAGCAAAAACGTAAATCAGAAATCTTTAGACGAAAAAGGATTGCCAAACCTGATTACATTCAACGAAAAGGCAGCTTATAAAAGTTCCGATTTTCAACAAGTTTTTAGAGATCAATTGGGTCTAAAACAAAATGAATCATTCTTTAGAATTAAAAATGAATCCGATCCACAAGGATTTACTCACGAAAAATTTCAATTATTTCATCAAGGAATTAAGGTAGAATTTGCAACGTATACATTACACTCAAAAAATGGCAAAATAGCTTCTATGAGTGGTGAGTTTTACAAAATCAATGATATAAATACTGCACCATCATTGTCGGCTGAATCAGCCTTTAACAAAGCAGTAAGTTACATTGGAGCCAAACACTATTTGTGGGAAAACCAAACCGACGCAGACAATATCGGTTACAAAAAACCACAAGGAGAATTGGTATTATTGCCAGTTACACCAGAATACGGACAAAAGCGAACTGCTGACCATATGCGTTTGGCATACAAATTCGATATATATGCTACAAATCCTATGAGTCGTGGCGATTTATATATTGATGCCAATACTGGCGAGCGTTTGTTTTACAATGCAACAATCAAACATTTAGGAGAACACAGTCATGGAAAAACTCATGCTTCTACTGAAAAAAACACTAAAATTAACAATTCAAATATAGTTTTAGTAGCAGCAAATGCAGCGACTCGTTATAGTGGTACACAAACTATTCAGACTTTATTAAGTGGTTCTTCTTATATATTATCAGATAATACTCGTGGTAATGGAGTTCAAACTTTCAATTCTGCAAGAACAGCTACATATCCAACAACTAATTTTACAGATGTAGATAATAACTGGACAGCAGCCGAATTTAACAATACAAACAAAGACAATGGCGCCTTAGATGCACATTGGGGAGCTGAAAAAACATATGATTATTTTAAAAATGTTCATGCAAGAAACAGTTTCAATAATGCAGGAGCAGCTATAAAAAGTTATGTTCATTATAATTTAATTGCTGCTGGATATCCAGATAATAACAACGCTTTCTGGAACGGAAGTGTAATGACTTATGGTGATGGAAGCGGAACAGGCGGTTTTGATGTATTAACATCTGTAGATGTTGCTGCACACGAAATAGGACATGCCGTTTGCTCAAACACAGCAAATTTAACATACCAAAATGAATCAGGTGCAATGAATGAAGGATTTTCAGACATTTGGGCAGCTTGTGTAGAATATTATGCAGCACCTACAAAATCAACTTGGTTAATAGGAGAAGATATCGAAAGAAGATCAGGACATACAGCCTTGCGGTCTATGAGTAACCCAAATGCCGAAGGACAACCAGATACTTACAAAGGAACTAGCTGGTATGCAGGAACTGCTGATTCGGGAGGAGTACATACAAATTCTGGAGTACTAAACCATTGGTTTTATATTCTTTCTGTCGGAAAATCAGGTACTAACGATATAGGAAGTGCATTTAATGTAACCGGAATTACAATAGACAAAGCTTCTAAAATTGCTTATCGTTTAGAAAGCGTTTACTTAACAGCAAATTCTACTTATGCAAACGCAAGAACATCAGGAATACAATCAGCGATCGATTTGTACGGAGCTGGTTCTGCCGAAGTTATTGCAACAACAAATGCATTTTATGCAGTAGGAATTGGAGCAGCTTATGCAGGAGCAGCAGATGCTACAGCGCCTTCTACACCATCTAGTTTAGCGGCTTCAGGAACGACAGCTACAGCAACAAATTTATCTTGGACAGCTTCTACAGATAATGTTGGGGTTACTGGATACAACGTTTACAACGGAGCAGCTTTAGCAACAACAGTAACAGGAACGACTGCTACTATTTCAGGACTTACTGCTTCTACAACATATTCATTTACAGTAAAAGCAAAAGATGCTGCAGGAAATCTTTCTGCTGCGAGTAATGTTGCAAGTGTTACTACAACCGCTGCCGTTGCGGCTTATTGCGCATCGAAAGGGAATAGTGTTGCTGACGAATATATTGGAAGAGTACAATTAGGAACTATCAATAATGCTTCGACAGGAGGAACAGGTTATTCAGATTTTACAAGTATTTCTACTAATTTAACTAAAGGAACAGCTAGTACAATTACAATTACTCCAACTTGGACAGGAAGCGTTTATTCTGAAGGTTATGCTGTTTGGATTGATTTAAATAATGATAAAGATTTTGCAGATACTGGAGAATTGGTTTTCTCTAAAGCAACATCGACAACGACACCTGCAACAGGAAGTTTTACAGTACCAACAACAGCAACTACTGGAACAACAAGAATGAGAGTTTCTATGAAATACAATGGAACACCAACTTCTTGTGAAGCTATTTCTTATGGAGAAGTTGAAGATTATACAGTAAATCTAACAACTGGAACTGCCGATACAACTGCGCCATCTGCACCTGCTAGTTTAGCGGCTTCTGGAACAACAACTACATCAACAAATTTATCTTGGACAGCTTCTACAGACAATGTTGGAGTTACAGGATATGATGTTTATCAAGGGACGACACTAAAAGCTACAGTGACAACAACAACTTATGCAGTAACTGGACTAACAGCGGCTACAGCTTATTCGTTCTCTGTAAAAGCAAAAGATGCGGCAGGAAATGTTTCAGCATCTAGTAATGCGGTAAGTGTTACTACGTCAGCATCAACAGTTACTTATTGCGCTTCTACAAGTAGTAGTACTGCTGATGAGAGAATAGGAAGAGTAGCTTTCGGAACCATTAATAATGCTTCAACTGGAACAGCTGGATACGAAAATTTCACAACCATTTCTACAAATATTGTTAGAGGTGTTGCAAACACAATTACAATTACACCAACTTGGACAGGAAGTGTTTATTCTGAAGGTTATGCCGTTTGGATAGATTATAACAAAAATGGATTGTTTACAGATGCGGGAGAATTGGTTTTCTCTAAAGCAGCATCTACAACGACACCAGCAACTGGAAGCATCACCATTCCTGCAACAGCTTCAATAGGAGCAACAAGAATGAGAGTTTCTATGAAATACAATGCTATTCCAACTGCTTGCGAAACTTTAAACTATGGTCAAGTTGAGGATTATACGGTAAATATTACTGCCGCTTTTGCGATAACATCAACAACTGAAGTAAGCAATAGCAATGTTGTTGAAGCTTTATCGTTTAATTTATATCCTAATCCGGTAGAAAATGTATTGAATGTTTCTATGATTGATAACAGAAAAGCAACATACAGAATTTACAGTATGATTGGGCAAGAAGTAAAATCTGGAAACCTTAATCAAAACGAAATTAATGTTTCTAATCTAGAATCAGGACTTTACATTTTTGAAGTAAATGACGGAGAGAAAATGATAACTAAAAAGTTCGTTAAGAAATAATACCTACTTTATGTTAAAACGAAAATGCCTCACAATTTGTGAGGCATTTTTTATTTGTAGTACTTTTGGAATAAAAAACAAGCAGTTCCTCAGAATGACAATATTGTCTTTAGATATTTGAGTCTTTTTTAAAGATTAAGCAGTATAAATAATTAAATTTTAGTTTTAACCAATTTCCTAACGCTTTCGGATTGTCCAAATTCTAGGCTTTCTAAAAATGAATAAGTAGTTTCTGGAAAACTTACCCAAGGATTAACACCTAAATAAAGCTCTTTCATATTAATGAAATTTACAATTTCTGACGGAAGCGTTTTAATTAAATTTCCATCTAAATCTAACAATGTTAAGTTAGTTAACTTGCAAAGTTCGACAGGAAATTTTTTAATTTGATTTTTATCTAAATTTAGAGTTTTTAGATTGATTAGGTTTCCAATTTCTACAGGAACAACCTGTATCATATTACTTTTCATATTAACAACGGTCAATTCAGACAAACTTCCAACTTCCGAAGGTAAAACTAAAACACCATTTTTTTCTAAATTCAAAATCTTTAGTTTAGATAAAGCTCCTATTTCTAAAGGGATTTCTGTTATTTTATTATCAAATAAAACAAGCTCAGTTAAGTTTCTTAGATTGCCAATTTCGACAGGTAGTGCTTCGATTTTGTTATTACTTAAGTTGAGTTTTTTTAGTTTTGATAATTTTCCAATGTAAGGAGAAACTACTTCCATTTTATTTTTTTGAAACTCTAGTCTTTCTAAACTGGTTACTTTACCAAGTTCTATAGGGAATTTTAAAAATAAATTATTGTTGATATATAGTTCCCTCAATTTAGTTAGTTTCCCAATTTCAAAAGGCAACGACTGAAGATTATTATAGTTTATCCACAGTTTTTCAAGGTTTACAAACCGACCAATTTCGACAGGAAGTTTTGTAAGATTTCGGTTGTTTAAATTAAGTTCTTTGTATTTTTCAGGATTTGGAGCATTCATGATTTCGGTCATAGAACGACTTTCTGCTTCTTGCGCATTTACAGAAAAAGCTACGCAACTAAACAACACTAATAAAAATACTTTTTTTAGGGTTTTCATATTTCACTAAATTTGGGACGACAAAAATAACAATCTTTAGATAAGATTCTGAAAATCGGACACTTATTTAAAAAAAAAGATTAAAAAAACCAACTCGCTACCAAAATAGCTGTAATGACACAAATCACATCAACCAAAAGCATCGTTCCTAAAGCGTATCGGGTGTTTTTGATATTAACCGAACCAAAGTAAACCGCAATCACATAAAAAGTACTTTCGGCACTACATTGAAAAATACTGCTTAATCTTCCCGTCATTGAATCGGCACCAAAAGTATTCATCGAATCAATCAAAAATCCTCGTGATCCCGCAGAACTAAATGGTCTTAGCAATGCTACTGGCAAAGCATCAGTAATACCTTTACTTACCCCTATATTAGAAAAAATAAAAGCAATCCCATCACTAATAATTTCAAATAAACCACTGTTTCTGAATAAGGAAATAGCCACCAGCATTCCTAAAACATAAGGAAAAATGGTAACACCAGTCTTAACTCCATTATTTGCTCCTGCGACAAAGGCTTCATAAACAGTCGTATTTGCCTCTGTAAATTTCTTCTCTTTTAGAAAAGAAAATATCAAAGTAGAAACAATGATTCCTACCAATATTAAGGCTGAAAGATTAGTGGTAAAATAGTTTTTACCAATTAAATCCAAATGGTTTACATACATCAACAAACCTACAATTGAAGCAATTAACAACATTAATCCCAGAACTAAAGAAGCGCTTTTGAAATTAATTTTTTGTTTCACTCCAACAATAAGAAAAGCGGCAATTGTACCTATAAAAGAGGTGATGATACAAGGCAACATAACATCGGCAGGATTGCTAGCACCCGCCGCAGCACGATAACCAATTATAGAAGTAGCAATCAAAGTAAGTCCTGAAGCGTGCAAACACATAAACATAATCTGGGCATCACTCGCCTTGTCTTTTTCGGGATTTATTTCTTGTAAACTTTCCATGGCTTTAAGACCAAATGGCGTAGCAGCGGAATCTAATCCTAAGAAATTTGCAGCAAAATTTAAGGTCATATAGGAAATCGATGGATGATTTTTTGGAATACTCGGAAACACTTTTACGAATACTGGACTCAATACTTTTGCTAGTTTTTCAGATACTCCAGAAATGATTAAAAGCTCCATCAAGCCACAGAAAAATGCCAAATAAGCCATAAGCGGCAAAATCAGATCAAGTAATGTAGTCTTGCACGTTGGCAATAAACCATCCGATTTTTGAACACCACTAAAAATTTTAACGGTTTTATTTTTATAAACGTAAGTAGTGTCTGCATTTACCGTATCTCTGTTGATTATAAAAGTTTTGTCTTCCGATTTATTGATACTGTCCTTTATAAAAACAGGAATCTGATCCATATATTTTTCAGAAATTAAAATAGGATCGTCTTTTTTCCCGTTTAAAACATGGTCAATTGTATAACTGTTACCAGAAAACAAACTGAAAATAACAAATACAATTGAAGAAATAAAAATCACCAACCAAAACCTACTTAATACCATAATTTTGTTTTTTGTAAATATAATAAAATTAACCCTTTCAGGGTTTCAAACCCTGAAAGGGTTTTGTTAAACGTGAATAATCTCTTCTTCAATTAATAAATCTTCTCTTCGCAATCGTAAGAAAATCTGAGCTACTGCAATGGTGTCTTTTTCGCAATAAGTTACAATCCGATCAATATCTTTTTCTACATAAAAAACATGACCTACTTGCGAACCATCAATATCACCTTTTGATGATGGGATTCCCAATACTTTACACATCAGTTTCAAAGAAGTGAAATGTTTGTAATCGCCAAATTTCCATAACTCTAAAGTGTCTAAATGCGGAATTTCCCAAGGTTTTTTCCCAAATAAATTTAACTTGTTTGGAATTACAATTTGATTAATAATCATGCGTCGAGCAATAAACGGAATGTCGAATTCCTTTGCATTATGACCACATAAAACATGTTGAGGTTGGTTAAAATGATTGTTCAGTAAATTAATAAAATCGTGTAAAATTTTCTTTTCTTCACCAAAAAACGAAGTCACTCTAAAGTTTCGAATATCACCTTTAATCGTAAAATAACCTACCGAAATACACACAATTTTCCCAAACTCGGCCCAAATTCCCGCACGATCATAAAACTCTTCTCCAGAAAAATCCTCTTTGCGTTGGTATTGTGTTTTTTGTTCCCAAAGTTGTTTCATATCCTCATCAAGTGAATTGAAATTTTCTTCTTCTGGAACAGTTTCTATATCTAGGAAAAGGATATTGTTGAGGTTTATTTTTTCAATCATAATTTAGACATCTTAGATTTTCAGATATACTTAGATTTGAATTGTTAAATCTAAATTTTTTAAAAATCTAAGATAGTCTAAATTTCTTACAATCTAAAAGGTCTAATCTAAAATAAACTTTGCTGATTTGTTGGGTTTTCGTGTTCTAACAACCATTTTTTACGCCACAATCCGCCTGCATAACCTGTAAGCGAGCCATCGGTTCCAATTACGCGATGACACGGAACTACAATCCAAAGTGGGTTTTTGCCATTGGCAGATGCTGCTGCACGAATCACTTTTGGGTCTCCTAATTTTTTTGCTAAATCGAGATAAGACATAGTTTTTCCGAAAGGGATGTTGCATAATTCTTTCCAAACTGTTTGCTGAAATTCAGTTCCTTTTGGATTAAGTTTTAAAGTAAATTCGGTTCTTTTTCCGTCGAAATAGCCGAGGAGTTGGGAAACAGCCTCTTTTAAGTTTTCGGGAATTTCGTCAGAAACGGTACCTTCAGACAAAACAGAAATAATAGTTATTCCGTTTTCATCACCAACAATTTTTGTGATACCTAATGGAGAATTTATAAATGCTGTATTCATAAGATAAAAGTAATGATTTTAAATAAAAAAATCATCCGAAGATGATTTGATTTTATTTCGAAAAACTTAAAATATAAGTTTCTAAACCTTTGAGTTCCTCATCAGACATTGATTTTGTAATAGCAAAATTTGTTTTCATTATCTCATATTGACTCGGATCGACAAGTGGATTTGCATCGTTTTTTAAGAAATCGACAATATTTCCATTTTCAGTTTTATAAATTTTTGCAATGTCTTGAATACTTGGTCCAATAATTTTTTGATTGACCTGATGACAAGCTACGCAATTTCCTTTTCCTTCAAATAATTCTCTTCCAAGTTCTGTTGGAGTCTTATTTTCTGATTTTTCAAAAGACTTTTCATTTTCATTTTTACAGGATATTAGGACAAAAAAGCAACTCAATAAAAATAATTTTTTCATTATTATTTATTTAAAAGTATTGCTGCTTCTTTAGCAAAATAAGTAGAAATTAAACTCGCTCCAGCCCTTTTGATGCACATTAATTGTTCCATCATGATTTTGTCATGATCTAACCAACCTCTTTCGGAAGCGGCTTTTATCATAGCATATTCTCCCGAAACATGGAAAACCGTTACGGGAACATTCACAGCATTTTTCACTTCACGAACAATATCTAAATAGGCAATTCCAGGCTTCACCATCACCATATCAGCACCTTCCTCAACATCCATTAAGGCTTCTTTAATTGCTTCGATACGATTGGCATAATCCATTTGATAGGTTTTCTTGTCTTTCGGAATTTCAGCATTGTCAACAGGCGCACTGTCTAAAGCATCACGAAATGGCCCGTAAAAAGCAGAAGCATATTTAGCAGAATAACTCATAATTCCCACATTGTGAAAACCAGCAGCGTCTAAACCTTGACGGAAACGCAATACACGACCGTCCATCATGTCACTTGGTGCAACAAAATCGGCTCCAGCTTGTGCATGAGAAACTGCCATTTTTACTAAGGCAGCATTTGTTGCATCATTAGCAATATCACCGTTTTCGATGATTCCGTCGTGACCATAAATAGAATAAGGATCTAACGCTACATCTGGCATTACAATCATTTCTGGACAAGCCGTTTTGATAGCTTTAATGGCGCGTTGCATTAATCCATCATGATTCCAAGCTTCTTTTCCGGTGTTGTCTTTTAGCGATTCATCTACTTTTACATAAATGTTTACTGCACGAATTCCTAAAGCAAAAACTTCTTTCACTTCGTCCACAGTTAAATCGATAGAACGACGATAAATTCCAACCATAGAAGGGATTTCTACTTTCACGTTTTCTCCTTCTGTAATAAACATTGGAAACATAAAATCACTTGGACTTAATGTAGTTTCACGAACTAAGGAACGAATACTTTCGTTTACTCGTAATCTTCTGCCTCTTTGTAATGGGAACATAATAATTGATAATTTATAATTAACAATGGATAATTAAATCCAGTCAATTGGTTTTTCTAATACTTTGATTAACTTTTCTTCTTCGCTTCCAACTTCTGGATGATAGTCATAATGCCATTGCACATGTGGTGGCAAACTCATTAATATACTTTCAATTCTTCCGTTGGTTTTTAGTCCAAATAAAGTGCCTTTATCGTGAACCAAATTGAATTCGACATAACGACCACGACGAATTTCTTGCCAAGTTCTTTGTTCAGGAGTAAAAGATAAATTTTTTCTTCTTTCTAAGAT
Organism: Flavobacterium swingsii; assembly: GCF_900111965.1. Taxonomy (GTDB): domain Bacteria; phylum Bacteroidota; class Bacteroidia; order Flavobacteriales; family Flavobacteriaceae; genus Flavobacterium; species Flavobacterium swingsii. The sequence goes on from NZ_FOJT01000003.1 coordinate 70,566, forward strand.
AGGTGCGTAGGCTTCTATAAAACTATTGCCCACTTCAGAAACGAAACTGAACCAGTTTTCCATAGACATGTCTTCTGTCTTTTTGCAATAATCAAAAAACAATCCGCCAATTCCTCGTGCTTCATTTCTATGCGCATTCCAAAAATATTCATCGCATTGTTCTTTATATTTTGGATAAAATTCCAAATTATGTTTGTCGCAAGCTGTTTTGCATGTTTGATGAAAATGAATCGCATCTTCTTCAAACAAATAATAAGGAGTTAAATCTTGTCCGCCGCCAAACCACGAATTAATTACGTTTCCGTTGTCATCATACATTTCGAAATAACGCCAATTTGCGTGAACGGTGGGTGCCATTGGACTTTTAGGATGAATGACCAAACTTAATCCGCAAGCAAAGAAATCGGCTTCGCCAACATTGAATAATTTCTGCATGGAGTCTGGTAATTTACCATGAACTGCCGAAATGTTTACACCGCCTTTTTCGATTACGTTTCCGTTTTCGATAACACGAGTTCTTCCGCCGCCACCTTCTGGACGTTCCCAAATATCTTCACGAAATTTAGCAACACCGTCAACAGTTTCTAACCCTTTGCAGATCTGATCTTGCAGGTTTTGTATGTATTGGTAAAATTTATTTTTCATAGCTTACATATAATATTTATTGATATATCCAATAACAAAAAAGATGGCAACGTGTGTTAATACGCCTAATATAAATGCCAATAAGGCTTTTAGATAGTTTACTATTTTTTTCTCTCCAAAAAACTGCCCGATTGCCCAAATTTGATAAATAATAAAGAAAACAGTCAAATTACTAAAAATATTTGTGGTTTTAATTAACCCAATTATTGGTAAAATAATAAGTAAACCTGTGGCTAAAACATAGGACATTAATACAATCATTTCGAAAACATTGTATTTTCTCTTTCTATGTAACAATACTAACCAAGGCGCTACACAGAATCCAACAATAATGTTAGTATACGCAATATGACTAATTAACCAATTGTCGATGGTTTTTAAATCTACTTTGTCTTTTAATGGTTCTATGTAACCCACATTTAAGTAAGTATATTGAATGTGAAAAATTGAAGTGAACAAAGTAAAAAGTAAAGATGCAAAAAACAAATAAACGATTGGTTTTACATATTTATTTCTGTTTTCAAATAAATAGGTTCGAATAGTTTTTCCTGGTTTTATTATCAACTGCCAAGCCGTAAAATGAAACCCTTTTTCGAAATGAAGAAGATGCTCAATTTCATGAATGATGTAGTAAAAATCAATTCTTTTAATATTCTTTGGTTGTCCACATTTTGAACAAAAATCATCTATAATTTGATTGTTACAATTTATACAATTTGTCATTTTATTTATAATCTGATTTCAATAATCCGTAATAATTAATGTCTTCTAGAATTCCTTCACCATTTTTGAATTCTTCTCTCAGAATTCCTTCCTGAATGAATCCGTTTTTTAAAGCAATTTGTTGACTTCCAAAATTAATTTTTGAAGTACAGATGAATATTTTATTCATCGATAATTCTTTAAAACAAATGGCAATAACATCTGAAACTGCTTTTGAAATAATTCCTTTTCCTTCAAAATTTTTATCAATAAAATAAGCTAATTCACATTTAGAAATATTGAAATCTATTTTTTTAATACAGATATATCCTATCAAATCATTAGTTTCTAAATTTCGTATATAAAAATAGTAACCTGTTTTATCTTTCTCTATTTGAATGTTATTAGCAATAAATTCGGTTGCTTTTTCTAAATCGATACAATTTGAAACAGTAACTGGAAATGTTTTATTAATATGATTTCTATTTCTATCAATCAACCAAAAAAAATCTTCGGCATGAATATCTTCTATTTTATCAAGTTTCCAGTTAGTGAATTTCATGTACGTATTATTGATTATATTCCTTCACGGCATCAACAAATGCTTTGGCGTGGTCTACAGGAATATTTGGTAAAATTCCGTGACCCAAATTCACGATATATTTGTCTTTTCCGAATTCGTCAATCATTTCATGCACCATTTTCTTAATCACTGGAATTGGCGAAAGCAAACGACTTGGGTCAAAATTTCCTTGTAATGTGATGTTTCCACCAGACAAATATCTTGCGTTTCTTGGAGAACAAGTCCAATCTACACCAAGTGCCGACGCTTTACTTTTACCCATTTCTCCAAGTGCAAACCAACAACCTTTTCCGAAAACAATAACAGGTGTAATATCTGCTAATGCTTCGACGATTTGATTGATGTATTTCCATGAAAATTCTTGATAATCTACTGGAGAAAGCATGCCTCCCCAAGAATCGAAAATCTGAATAGCATTACAACCTGCTTTCACTTTTTCGATTAAATATGCAATGGTTGTATCTGTAATTTTTTGTAATAAAACGTGTGCCGCTTCTGGATGAGAGAAACAAAATCCTTTGGCTGCATCAAAACTTTTTGATCCTTTTCCTTCCACTGCATAACAGAAAATTGTCCATGGTGAACCAGCAAAACCGATTAATGGAACTTCATCGTTCAACATTTGTTTGGTTAATTTAATTGCATCAAAAACATAACCTAATGTTTCATGAACATCTGGAACAATAACTCTTTCTACATCTTGAATGGTGCGAATGGGATTTGGTAAAAACGGACCAATATTTTCTTTCATTAACACTTCAATTCCCATGGCTTGTGGCACGACCAAAATATCCGAAAACAAAATGGCAGCATCAGGAGCAATTCTACGAATAGGTTGCACAGTGATTTCGGCAGCTAATTCTGGAGTTTGACAACGGGTAAAAAAATCGTATTTATCACGCAAAGCGATGAATTCTGGTAAATATCTTCCCGCTTGACGCATCATCCAAACTGGTGGACGTTGTACAGTTTCTCCTTTTAATGCTTTTAGAAATAGGTCGTTTTTGATCATTGTTTTATTGTTAGACCTGACAGGTTTTTAAAACCTGTCAGGTTTGTTTGTGTTATTTATATTCGTTTATACATTCCTCAATCACATCTTCGATAGTTGGATTTTCGGCAATGATGATATTTTTTGTAATTTTTTCTAAGGCTTCTGCGGTGGTTTCGCCAATGCAAAAACAGGCTTCTTTTTTGATGGTATTGTCTTTCAAATAACTTTCTACGCCAGACGGACTAAAAAACAAAATAGCTTCTACAGAATCTTTTATTTTTTGAGGCGTGAGCGTTGTTTCGTAAACTTTAATCTCATTAAAATCGACATTTCCTTCTTTTAAAGCTTGAGGTAATATTTCTCTACGTAAGTTTCCGCTGAAAAAAGTAAAACTGTCGCTACCGTGAATTAAGGTAATAATTTCGGCTAAATCGGAAGCGTAACCCGTGTAAACATCAACATTAAAACCATTTTCTGATAATAAAATTTTTGTTTTTAATCCGACACAAAATACAGGTTTTGTTTTTAGTTCTTCACATTTTGGATGTTGCAAAATACTGTGAACGGCATTTTGACTGGTAAAAATCAAATTGTCTTTGATGTTTTTTAAATCAAAATCTTGGTGTTCGGTTTTAATAAAATCGGCTTCAATTACATCAAAATCCGCATTTACTAATGCGTCTTTTTGAATAGTTGAAAGTTTTTTTGTAGATAATATCTTCATTAGATTGTTATTGTTTTTTTAGCTTTTCTTTTATGGATTTCATCAATTCTAGTCCACCGTTTTCGAAAATTTCTTGGGCTGCATTATAACCTAATTGCTTCCATTCCTGGACTTCAACTATTTTATTCACTTCAATTTTCTGACTTCCGTCTAATGAAAATAAAACGCCTTGAAAATGGATTGTTTCGTCTTTTTCGTTAAATTTTGCAAAAGCACCAATTGGCGCAGTGCAACCACCTTCTAAAGTTCGTAAAAATTGACGTTCAATATAGGTTGTTATTTCGGTTTCGATATGATTGAGTTCTGCTAAAGCATCTAAACAATAAGAATCGTCTCCCATGGCAACAACCATCATTGCGCCTTGTGCTGGTGCGGGAATCATCCAATCTAGATTGATATAATTTTCTGGTTTTAAGTTTATTCTTTCTAAACCTGCAGCGGCAAAAATGGCTCCATCCCAGTTGTTGTCTTTCAGTTTTTGCATTCTGGTATTTACATTTCCACGCAAATCGACAACGTTATGATTCGGATATTTGTGCAACCATTGGGCTTGTCTTCGCAAACTTCCAGTTGCTATTGTTGCTTCGGTATCTAGAAAATCGAGATTGTTATTATATACTAAAATATCTTTTTCGTTGGCCCTTTCTAAAACAGCCGCTTGCACGATTCCTTGTGGTAGAGCGGTTGGAACGTCTTTCATAGAATGAACAGCAATATCAATATCGCCATTTATCATCGCAATATCTAATGTTTTTGTAAAAATTCCAGTTATTCCGAGTTCGTAAAGTGGTTTGTCTAGAATAATATCTCCTTGGGATTTTACGGCTACAATTTTGGTTTTATAACCCAAATCGTTTAACATTTTCTCGACATGATGTGCTTGCCAAAGTGCTAATTCACTATCACGAGTTCCTATGCGAATTATTTTAGTCATTATTTGGCTTTTTCTATTTGGAAAACTTTTTGAATCCAATCGATGCTTTCGTCGACCATTGTTTCTTCGTCTTTGAGATGATTGGCAAAATGATTGGTTATTTTTTGAATGATACGATTACTAATGAGTTCTGCTTGTTCTTCATCAAAATTTGATAATTTTTTTCTTTGAAAGGTTAACTCTTTTTCTTTAATCGTATTTAGTTTTGCTTTGAGCGCATGAATGGTTGGAGCGTATTTTCGTCCGTTCATCCAGGTGTTAAATTCTTCTTTTATTTCTTCGATAATGGCTTCGGCAGCTGGAATGTGTTGCTTTCTGTTTTCGAGAGTTTCGTCAGTAATTTGAGATAAATCATCTAAATGAACTAGTGTTACATTTTCTAATTCATTCACATTAATATTTACATTTTTTGGAATCGATAAATCTAAAATTAACAATGGTTTTTTAAGGTTTAAAATCGCTTTGTCAATCGTTGGATTTTGCGCTCCAGTTGCCACGACCAGAACATCGGCTCTTTGTAATTCGATATGTAAATCGGCATAATCCTTTACAATCAAATTGAGTTTTCCAGCCAATTTTTCGGCTTTATCTTTCGTTCGATTTATTAAAGTAATGTGCTCGTTTTTAGAATGTTTTACTAGATTTTCGCAAGTATTTCTTCCTATTTTTCCTGTACCAAAAAGTAAAATATTTTTTTCGCCAATGTTTTCTACATTTTTCATAATGTATTGTACCGATGCAAACGAAACAGAAGTTGCTCCCGATGAGATTTCGGTATCCGTTTTTATTCTTTTACTGGCTTGAATGACCGCGTTTACAAGTCTTTCCATAAAAGAATTGGCGAGATCTAAAGCCTTACTTTCTGTAAATGCAATTTTTATTTGGCTAATAATTTCGAAATCACCAAGAATCTGACTGTCTAAACCAGTTCCTACTTTAAACAAATGAGAAATGGCTTCTTGATTTTTATATACGTAGGCTACTTTTTGAAAATCTTCAACAGTTCCTTGACTGTTCTCACAAAGTAATTTGATGAGTTGAAATGGGTGTTGTGCAAAACCGTAAATTTCGGTTCTGTTGCAGGTCGAAGTAACGATTAGACTTTCAATCCCTTCGGTTTTTGCTTGTTGTAATAAGTTCGATTTAGATTGCGCATCAATACTAAATTTACCACGCATCTCGGCATCAGCTTTTTTGTAATTTAGGCCAATGGCATAAAAAGAAGTGTGCTTCGAAATTGTATTGTTCTCCATAGTTGTCACTTTATTCAAAAAGTTAAACAAAAGTATCGTTATCCTTTTTATAAAAGTAACGCTAGAAGTTCTATTTGTGTCGCTAAGAGAATTTTACTTTAAAAAATAGATTTTTATCGTTATTTCTTTTATTTTTGTATTAAAATCAATACTTTTGAAATTATTTATTTAGAACTATTCTAAATAAATAAAATATAATTTCATCAAAAATTGATAAAAAAACATCGCTATGAGTTCGCCAGAAGAAATAAAGATTGATGATGATTTTATTTTAATTCGTTTTCAGAATGATACTGACGAGATGATTTCCTTTGAACGTCAGGTAAATAACGGATTAATTCAGTTTCATTTCGGATTGAAAGGGAATGCTAAATTTATCTTCAATCAAGGAAATTACACATTAAATTTGAAAGAAGAAAAGTCCTTGTTGTTTTATAATCCACAAAAAGAACTGCCGTTACATTTGGAAATTGAACCAAAATCATGGTTGATTTCTATCTTGGTTTCTATCAAAAAATTTCACGGATTGTTTTCTTCCGATACGGAACACATTCCATTTTTGAGTGATGAAAATAGAGATAAGAAATATTATGGCGAAGAAAATATTTCTCCATCGATGGCAATTGTTTTAAACCAAATGTTTCATTACAACTTAAATCCATCAATAAAAAACCTATATTATAAAGGAAAAGGTTACGAATTATTGAGTTTGTTTTTTAACCGTTCCGAAGATCCAAATGCAGAGCAATGTCCGTTTTTGATTGATGAAGAAAATGTTTTAAAAATAAAAAAAGCCAAAGAAATTATTATTGCCAACATGGCCGAACCGCCAGGATTGCAAGAATTAGCTGATGAAATTGGTTTGAATTTAAAGAAACTAAAAATGGGTTTCAAGCAAATATATGGCGATACTGTTTATGGTTTTTTGTTCGACTACAAAATGGAACAAGCCCGCAAATTACTAGATTCTGGTTCGTATAATGTAAATGAAGTTGGGCTAAAAATTGGTTACAGCACAGGAAGTCATTTTATTGCTGCTTTTAAGAAAAAGTTTGCAACGACGCCGAAGAAGTATTTGTTAGAGAAAAGTTTATAAATAACAAACTCGCCAATGGCGAGTTTGTTATTTACTAGTTATAATAGTGAGCCACAATTTGCACTTCATCTTGTCCTCCGCCAACAAAAGCTTTAACCGCTCCAGTACCGCCAGTAATACTTACAGCGATTTGTGCAGCAAACATTGGTTGGTATGTTCCTGGAGGGAGTTTTACGTAATCTGTTCCGGTATTAAAATATTGGTCATTTGCTCCATTTGCTCCTACTTCATTATTATAAAATTGACCGTTTAATCCTAGGGCATATCCCAATATTAAAGGCGCTCCATCAGCATCTACTGTTACTAAACCAGCACCAGGTGCATCTAATTTAATAAGGTACATTAGTGTTTGAAAAATCCTAGCAGCTCCATCATCTATATTACTCGTATTGTTTTTAACAATTTTCCATGATAATGAGTAATTAATCTCTACGATAGCCTTTTTTGATAATACAAAATTAGATAATCCAGCACCTATTTGTCTAGGATATCCAGCTGCCTGAAACCCCGTTCCTGTTCCTGTTTGAGTAATCACATTAGAATTGGCTCCACCAGAATCTTCGGGATCGTCTAAATAGTTAAAAGGATTGAAAAGTATTTCGATATTATTTGCTGCTGATCCAAGTACCAAATCACCATCTACGTCAGCAAAAATTCTAGAACTACCATTTGTACCAATATTTAAGCTGTTGTTTGGAGAGTTTAATCCATCAATTCTGATAGTGCTTGTGCTTCCGCCAACGTGAACTTGTTCTACAGGACTTGGTTGATTGATGCCAACTTGCGAAAAAACAGCAATTGGAAAAACGAAAAATATAAAATGTAAATTTTTAATCATTGCCTTGTCTTTTAGTTATATAATCTAATTTTCATGTAATCTAAATCACCCCCAAAACCTACGCTTGTAAATTTGTTAATTCCATCTATTGATTCGCCAAAAAAGATTAACCTATGGTTTCCTGCTGGGATATTTGCATACCCATGACTGTTCATATAAGGATAGCCTAAAATTCCTTGTGCTGTTGAAGCGTAAAACTGTCCTTTATCGCCATATTTTTTTGACAATTCTGATGCATCTAGTCCGTCACTGTTTAAATCTATACAGAAATAAACATGAAATGTTCTTGCCGATTTATCTGTAAATGCAGTGTAGGTTGGGACAGTTAAATCTCCTTGTGATAAGACGATTGTAACACCATATTTTACTTCAATAAGAGCATTTTGTGGCGAAACAAATGGGACTATTGCAATTTGACCTGAAGCATTTGTCACGCCTATAGGATTGTTTAATGCAACACCAACTCCGCCATTATCAGGTATGAAATTGCCTAAGGTTATTAAAAAATTTAATGGAGCTACTCCAGTTGGCGAGCCTACATCAGTTATATAATTAGGAGGATTTAGAGTTAGTTCTCCGTCTTGATCTACAAATACAGGTGCAAGTTTTACACCATCATTTAGTACTGGGTTATTTACGGAATTTAATTTTTCAATTCTAATTGTAGAAGTTGATCCAGCAAGATGTAGCTCTTTTTGAGGAGTTGAAGTCCCAATTCCTATCTGGGCATGACTATTAAAAGTTATTAGTCCTATTAAAAGTAATATGTTTTTCATAGTTATAAATTTAATATATACGCATAAATACAGAATCGTTACCTATCCCAAAGTTTACAAGTGTTAAATCATTCGTAGTTCCAGTATTTGCTTCGCCATAAAAACGGATTGTATGCGTCCCAGCTGTAAGTGGTATGTAGGTTGATGTGCTATTGTACATATTGCCCGGAGCAGCAAAAACAGTTACGGAGGTGTCGTTACTAAAATAACACTTAGAAGCTTGTCCGTGTTTTGATACACCTGCACCTAAAACGGCATCAACAGTATAGAATGTAGAAATGCGTCTGGCTCTGTTGTTTTTAAGTAAAACCCCAGTACTTCTATATACTTCAAAACTGATGTTGTATTTTATTTCAAGAACAACGTTTCTTGTTACAGTAATTGGGTAGGCTAAAATAAGTACATTTCTTGTACCATTATTAGGAGCAGTAGCTGTTGTAGGAATTACAATTGCTGCAGCTGGTAATAGTGTTGTTCCTGTAAAAGCATCAGTCCCATCACTATTTGTAAAAGTAGAAAGCGAAAGAGTTAAATCCCCGTTGTTGTTTACATATAACGGGAAAGTTTTATCAAATCCACCGCCATTAAAGGCGTTGTTTGTTGAGCTTAAACCATCTACACGAACCGTCCCCGTTGCTCCAGCCAAATGTAGTGTTTGTTGTGGGTTAGATGTTCCAACTCCAACTCCACTTACCTGAGCAAAAGTGTTCGCGTAGGTAATTAGTAAGAATAGTAAGTAGATTTTTTTCATAGTAATTAACTTTTGTAGTTGAAATCTATAATAAATTTGCAATATTTTTATTAAAAAATAAATAAAATCGTTAAAAAGTTATGTTTTACCGATAAAAATAACTTTAAATAAGAAAATTCACATTATAAACGCGATTTGATAATTTTATTTTAGTCATAAATTATTATTACTTTTATAAAAAAATTAAAAGCACTAATGAAAGGAGTATTACTCGTAAATCTAGGTTCGCCAGAAAGCCCAACGCCAAAAGATGTTAAGCCATATTTAGATGAATTTTTGATGGACAAATATGTGATTGATGTCCCATATTTATTAAGAGCATTATTAGTTAGGGGAATTATTTTAAGAAAAAGACCAGAGAAATCTGCCGAAGCCTATGCTAAAATTTGGACACCCGAAGGTTCTCCGCTTATCGTGTTTTCGAAAAAAATGCACGAAAAAGTCAAAGTCCTAACAGACATTCCTGTTTCATTAGCGATGCGTTACGGAACGATGACAATTCTAAAAGGCCTACAAGAATTAAAAGACAAAGGTGTGACCGATGTAATGCTTTTCCCATTGTATCCGCAACACGCAATGGCATCTACAACGACAATTTTAGTTTTGGCAGAAGAACTTCGCAAGAAACATTTTCCAGAAATGAAGTTTACGAATGTACCCGCTTTTTACAACAAACCAGATTATATAAAAGCACTGTCTAATTCGATAAAAAAACATTTAGAGAATTTCGATTACGACCATTTGTTGTTTTCTTATCACGGAATTCCAGAACGCCATATTCGCAAGACTGACATTACCAAATCGCATTGCAAAATAGATGGTTCTTGTTGCAACACGCCATCTCCAGCACATGAATTTTGTTACCGTCATCAGTGTTACGAAACCACAAAACAAGTGGTGAAATTGTTAGGAATTTCTGAGGACAAATATAGTCAAACATTTCAATCACGATTGGCGGGTGACAAATGGTTAGAACCTTATACCGATGTTGAAATTAATAAAATGCCCGAAAAAGGGATCAAAAAATTAGCCGTTGTAACACCAGCTTTCGTATCCGATTGTTTAGAAACATTAGAAGAAATCGCAATGGAAGCCAATCACCAATTTAAGGAACATGGTGGCGAAGAATTTATGGCAATTCCTTGTATGAATGACGAAGACGAATGGTGCGAAGTGGTTGCGAATTGGATTAAGGATTTTCAGAAGAAAGACTAAAAATAATAGCCAGATAGATAATAGATTTAACAATGGAATACTACAATTACATAAAATCGCTACACTTAATTTTTGTAATCACTTGGTTTGCAGGGTTGTTCTATATTGTTAGATTGTTTGTTTATCAAATTGAAGCCAACGAAAAACCTTCGCCAGAAAAGGAAATTTTATTGAAGCAATACAAAATAATGACTTACCGATTATGGTATATTATTACTTGGCCAAGTGCAATTTTAGCCACATTTTTTGCTGTTTGGTTATTAATATTAATGCCTGTTTGGTTGCAAATGCCTTGGATGCACGTAAAACTTGGCTTTGTTTTTCTTTTGTTTTTATACCATTTAAAATGTCATCAAATTTATAATCAATTGCAAAAAGACGAATTCAAATATTCTTCAAACTTTATGCGATTGTGGAACGAAGGAGCCACATTAATACTATTTGCTGTTGTTTTTTTAGTAATTTTAAAAAATGCTTTCAACTGGATTTATGGAGTAATAGGAATCTTTTTATTTTCAATAATCATTATGCTGGGATTTAAGTTTTACAAACGAATAAGAGAAAAAAATCAATAAATGAATTCCATTTTTAAAGTTAAAAGTTGGTCATTGCGTGTAAGAATCTTTTTGTCGATGATTCTTATAACCTTGATATCTTCTATTTTAATTGCGGGTGTTTCGTTAATTCATTTCCAAATCGAAAGCAAAGAATACAATCAAGAATTACTTATAAATAAAGAAAACCAGATAAAACAACACCTTCAGTACGTGTTGGCAATTACACCACATCCTTTAACTACGTTTAATATTCCATCGATATTTAAAGATAAAATTTTCGAAATTTCAGACATTCACAATATTGAAATAGATATGTATGACCTGAACGGAAGATTACTGACAACTTCGAATGCACCAATGATTCAAGGGCAAATCTCTCCAAATATTTCGGATTCGATTCTTACTAAAGTGAAGCAATCTAAAAAAAACAGGTATGTAGATATTGCTGAAAGCAAAGGGAATAAATTTCAATTTTCTTATAGTTATCTGATGGATTATGTAGAAAAAAAACCCATCGGAATTATCCGATTGCCTTATAAAGAAGACAACACATTTTATCAGAAACAAATAGAAGAGTTCCTAAAAATTTTTGGGTTTGTATACTTTGCCATGTTTGTTATTTCTATTTGGATCGCCTTATACTTATCTCGATATATTACCAAATCGTTAGAAACAATTTCGAATAGACTAACCAAAACAAGTCTAACCGAAAAAAACAAGAAAATAGAACTGGTTAGCAACAGTTACGAAATAGATAAATTGGTTAAATCATATAACAATATGATTGATGAACTAGAAGAAAGTGCCAACAAATTAGCACAAAGCGAACGTGAAGGAGCTTGGCGAGAAATGGCAAAACAAGTGGCACATGAGATTAAAAACCCGCTAACACCTATGCGACTAACGGTGCAGAGTTATCAGCGAAAATTTGATCCTTTAGATCCAAATGTTAATCAGAAACTGAATGATTACTCGAAAACATTAATACAGCAAATAGACACGATGAGTGCTGTGGCTTCAGCATTTTCTAACTTTGCATCGATGCCAGCACAACAAAATGAAACTATAAATGTGGTCGATGTGGTTAAATTGTCACTAGATATTTTTAATGAAGATTTTATCGAATTTTATTCCAGTTCAGACGAAATTATTACCAAAATAGACCGAACACAACTCATACGAATTATCACCAATTTGGTTAAAAATGCCTCGCAAGCCATTCCGGAAGAACAAGAAATTAAGAAGATTTCGGTTTCGGTAAATAAAGAATCTGACAATGCTGTAATTACCGTAAAAGATAACGGAAAAGGAATCGCAATAGCAGATTTTGATAGAATTTTCGAACCAAAATTTACCACAAAATCTAGCGGAATGGGATTAGGATTGGGAATTATAAAAAACATTATCGAAAATTATAACGGAACCATTACTTTTACTTCTAAAATAAATAAAGGAACAACATTTACTGTTTCATTACCTATAACAAATCAATAAATTATGGCATTAGAAAACATTATTATCGAACACGAAAAAGGAATTGCAACCATTTTTATAAACCGACCTGAGAAACTAAATGCGCTAAATAAAGCTACAATTCAGGAACTACACGAAACACTACAATTAGCCGATAAAAACTCAGAAATTAAAGTACTAATCATCACAGGAAGTGGCGAAAAAGCGTTTGTGGCTGGTGCCGATATTTCAGAATTTGCTCATTTTTCAGACAAAGAAGGCGCCATGTTAGCCGCAAAAGGACAAGAAATCTTATTCGATTTTATCGAAAACATGAAAACACCAGTTATTGCAGCCATCAATGGTTTTGCATTAGGTGGTGGATTAGAATTGGCCATGTCTTGTCATTTCCGTATCGCTTCAGATAATGCAAAAATGGGATTGCCAGAAACTTCACTAGGTGTAATTCCTGGCTACGGAGGAACACAACGTTTGCCACAATTGATAGGTAAAGGTCGCGCTATGGAAATGATTATGACCGCAGGAATGATTGATGCTCCAACGGCAAAAGCATACGGATTAGTAAATCACGTTGTTCCACAAGCGGATTTAATGTCAACTTATATGACAATTGCCGATAAAATTATGAGAAATTCGCCAGCAGCTATTTCTAAAGCGATTGAAGCGATAAATGCCAATTACAAAGACGGTACCAATGGTTTTGATGTAGAAATTAAAGCCTTCGGTGAGTGTTTTGCTACCGATGATTTTAAAGAAGGAACCATTGCATTTTTAGAAAAAAGAAGAGCAGTATTTACTGGAAAATAAGCTAAAACTTATCGTTCTCCATTCCATTCCAAAAGAAATTGCTCAATAAATGTTTCCATATAATGGTGGCGTTCTTGGGCAATTTTTTTTCCAGTTTCGGTATTCATTTTGTCTTTTAGCAAAAGCAATTTTTCGTAAAAATGATTCAATGTTGGCGATTCAGAATTTTTGTATTCTTCTTTATTCATAGTAAGATTTGGAAGAATTTCTGGATTGTATAACTGACGATTTTTAAAACCTCCATAATTGAAAGTCCTTGCAATTCCTATCGCTCCAATCGCATCTAATCTGTCGGCATCTTGAACAATTTCTAATTCTTTCGATGTGAATTTTTTATCGAAATTCCCGCCTTTGAAAGAAATATTTTCGATAATATTAATGACATGACTAATTATTTCTTCCGAAACCCCTTCGGATTCTAGGAATTCTCTAGCCACTTTTGGACCAACACTTTCGTCGCCATTATGAAATTTACTATCAGCAATATCGTGTAATAATGCACCGAGTTTTACAACAATCTCATCACATTTTTCGGTCGAAGCAATTAGAATTGAATTTTTATAAACACGTTCTATATGAAACCAGTCGTGTCCGCCTTCGGCATTTTCTAGCTTTTGTTTTACAAATAGAATGGTTTTATTAATAATATTTTCCATAATTTATATTTTACAAAAAATCCTTTCTTTTGGGAAAGGATTTAGTCTATTTTCTATTATCTCAAAGTCTTTTATCTTGTCAAAGCTGGTTCTACCCATTTAAAGACTTGAGATTCAGCAGGAATAACCAATCTTTCAGAAACTTTAGCCATTCTTGCAGGCAATTTCATCAAATAATCACGTGCTTTTTCGGCTTCATCAGTAAGACCAGAAAGTTTTTCTATTTCCCATTTTTCTATTAGTTTTTGCATAATATCTACATAATCAGAAGCAGTGTAAACACCAATTCGTTGTGCAGAATCAGAAAAATTTAAGAATGCGGAACTTATTTTTTCGCCAGATTCACGAAGAAATTGCGCTGGCATGACAATTTTTTGTTTCATCATATAATTGAAAGCCAAAAGCATTTCGCTTGGGTCGACTTTAAAAATCTGAGTCACAAATTCTGAATAAGCATGATGGTGACGCATTTCGTCGCCAGCAATCATTTTGCATATTTTAGATAATTTATTGTCACCATATTGCTTTGCAATTTGCGAAACTCTATTGTGAGAAATATAGGTTGCTAACTCCTGAAAACTAGTATAAACGAAATTTTTGTAAGGATCACGACCCGTCCCAATATCGAAACCATCGGCAATAAGATGTTGTGTAGTAATTTCTATCTCGCGCATGTTTACACGACCAGACAAGTACAAGTATTTGTTTAGCAAATCACCGTGACGGTTTTCTTCTCCAGTCCATTGTCGAACCCATTTAGACCAACCATTTTGCTCTACTTGTCCTACACCATCTACGTCCATAAGCCAAGATTCGTAGGTTGGCAAAGCTTCTTCGGTAATAGTATCTCCTACAAGAGTTACCCAGAAATCATAAGGTAAATCTTTGGCTATTTCTCTTAATTCTTTTACTTCTTCAAAGAAAGTTTCACTTTCAGAATTGGGTAAAAAATCGGTTGGTTGCCATATTTTTTCTATCGGAATTAAATATTGGTCAACAAATCCGTCAATTTTGTTTTCTAGAAATTGCATAACTTCTAGACGTATGTTTTTTGTAGACATTATAATTTTAGATTTTAGATTTCGTTAAATCTAGTTATACTTTTATTGATTGAGTCACGGCGTTTTCTGTTTTTATCATTAATTCTTCAAACGGAAAATCTTTTACAGCAATGGCTTCGTGGATTATAAATTGTAATTTGTTTCCTAATCCCATCGGAAAACTTCCAAATTTAACCATTTTCCAAGAATTATTTATAGTTATTGGAACAATATAAGCAGATGGAGCATATTTGCACAACATTTTGAGTCCGCTTTCGGCAAATTTCTTAGGTTCTCCAGTTTTGCTTCTGGTTCCTTCTGGGAAAATTACTGCCGAACGTTTGTTTTTTTCAATATATTTTGACAATTGACCAATCATTGAAATGGCTTGTTTTGGGTCTTTTCTATCAATAAGAACAGAACCGCCATGTCGTAAATTGAAAGAAACACTCGGAACACCTTTCCCTAATTCTTTTTTGCTCACAAATTTTGCGTGAAAACGGCGTAAAAACCAAATTATAGCAACAATATCATACAAACTCTGATGGTTGGCAACAAAAATAATAGGAACATTTTTAGGAATCGAATCTTTGTTTTCGAACTTATAGGTTGTTCCTAAAAGATTGGTACATTTTACCAAACAAAAGTTCAAATAATCGACACTTTTTTTATGTGCTTGATAGCCAAAAATGTTTAAACAAATCCATTGTATAGGATGAAAAATAAGTAAACAAGCTATAAAAAAAAGGTAATATATAATAGATATAGGATATGATATAAATTTTTCCATTTTGTTAGAAATTTTTCCCAAAGATACTTTTTTAAATAAAAAAAACCACGCCGAAACGTGGTTAGATTTATTGGTTTTTAATTAACAAAACTCTGCGTAAGCGTCTTTTAAATTTTCGGCAATTAGTTCTGCTGGACGACCTTCAATATGATGACGCTCTAGCATGTGAACCAATTCTCCGTCTTTAAACAAAGCCATACAAGGCGATGATGGAGGGAAAGGAAACATGTGTTTGCGAGCTGCATCTACCGCATCTTTATCGACACCTGCAAAAACAGTAATTAACTGACTAGGTTTTTTTGCCCCGTCTAAACTCATTTTTGCCCCTGGACGCGCATTTCTTGCTGCACAACCACAAACTGAATTTACAACCACAAGCGTAGTTCCTTCTTTCGCTAAAGCAGCTTCTACAGCTTCTGCACTATATAAATCTTGAAAGCCAGCCTCTGATAATTCAGCACGCATTGGTTTTACCATTTCTTCTGGATACATAATTTTATCGTTTTATTGAAGTACAAAGTTACAAAGTTTGTAAGCAAGTAATAGAGAAGTTAATAGTTTTTTAACTATCGACTAAGAATTTAAGCATTCATGAGTTCTTGAAACAGATTTACAAATTCTCCAACATGATAACCATCTACCAATCCGTGGTGAACATGAACAGACATTGACATGGTTTTCTTATCGTTTTCTTCCATCATTTTTCCAAAAGAAATTTTTGGGCAACTATCAGGAAAAGTAAAACTTCGGGCATGAGAAAACGAAGTAAAATTTAGCCACGGTAATGCCGAAAAGTGAATCAAATTTTCTTTAAAATCTCGTGTAATAAGTCCAGTTGTGGTTTGTATTCTGGCGATTTCTGTTTTAGTAATTTCGGCAAAATCACTTATATTATTTGAATATTCCATTAATGAAAAACCAAAAGTTTTGTCCTCGCGCATGATGGTTGCAGAAGCATCGATAGTATCGAAAATGTAAATTTCATCTTCAATTATTCGATAGCGAAAATTCTCGATAGCATTTACCGCGAGTAATGTTTTGTGTAAGTAATAAGTAAAAAATGAAATGTTTAATTCTTTTGCTTTGTCGTAAGCATTCGTACAATCGATGGTTGTTGTGATGCCAAAGAAAGGTTCTTCCATTTGTTTAAAAAACAAGAAATGTTCCTTTCGGTTCCAAGTGTTTAAGTTTAGTTTTTGTTTCATTTTTTGAAAGTTATTTCAATAAAATTGGCAAAACATCAGTAATTTTTTCTAAAGTTTTAAAGTTCGGATGTTCTACTTTATGACTAATTTTTTCGTGTTCCCAAGTGGTGTGAAAAGGAATATGAACCGCATAACCTCCAATTCCTAAAACTGGTAAAACATCACTTTTTAGTGAATTTCCTATCATAAAAAATTCATCAGCATTTATTTCTAAACGCGTTAATAATTTCTGATAATTAATTTCTTGCTTGTCGGCCATGACTTCAATATGATGAAAATAATGTCCCAAACCTGACCGATGCAGCTTGCTTTGTTGGTCTTTTAGGTCGCCTTTTGTAGCTACAATGAGTTTGTATTTTCCGCTTAAAGCTTCTAGAGTTTCTTCGACTCCGTCTAATAATTCGATTGGTTTTTGCAGTAATTCTTTTCCGTATTCAATAATTTTCTCAATAATTTCTATCGAAATAGTATTGTCAGAAATTTTCATCGCCGCTTCAATCATCGAAAGGATATAGCCTTTTATTCCGTAACCGTACAAGTCTAAATTTTCGATTTCTACTTTAAATAATTCTTGCGATAATCCTTGATGTGACAAATAATCTTCCATCAAGGCACAGAATTTATGTTCCGTTTCCTGAAAATACGGCTCGTTGACGAATAACGTATCGTCTGCATCGAAAGCGATTACTTTTAGGTTCATGGTATTGTTTGTTTTAACCCTCTCAGGGTTTTGAACCCTGAGAGGGTTTTATTTTAATTAATTCCCTCTCCATTTCCAACTCCAGCAACATCAGGATTTACAAAAGCTAGTTTTCCGTCGGGTAAATTGGTCATCAAAATCATACCTTGACTTTCTACACCACGCAAAGCTCTTGGTGCTAGATTTACTAAAACAGTAACTTGTTTTCCTATGATTTCTTCTGGTGAAAAACTTTCGGCAATTCCAGAAACAATGGTACGAACATCGATTCCTGTATCTATTTTTAGTACTAACAATTTGTTGGCTTTAGGCATTTTTTCAGCTTCGATAATTGTTCCTACACGCAAATCCATTTTAGCAAAATCATCATATTGGATTAATTCCTTTTGAGGCTCCGCTTTTTTGTTTTCGGCAATATTAGCCGTTTTTGTAGCTTCCAATTTGTCTATTTGTTTTTGTATTTGTTCGTCTTCTATTTGTGCAAATAATATTTCTCCTTCGCCAATTTTGTGTCCTGCAGGAATCAAATCAGAATTTGTTGCGACATCATTCCAATTTAATTTAGCATCAATTTTCAGCATTTTATTTAATTTCTCAGCAGTAAACGGCAAGAAAGGTTCGCATAAAACACGCAAAGCTGTAGCAATTTGCAAAGCCACATACATTTGAGTTTTTACACGTTCTGGATCGGTTTTTACCATTTTCCATGGTTCTTCGTCTGCCAGGTATTTGTTTCCTAAACGAGCCACATTCATTAATTCTCCCAAAGCTTCTCTAAATCGATATCTTTCTATCGAGCTAGAAATCACTGTAGGATATGCTTTTAATTCTGTTAAAGTTGCTTCATCTACTTCCGAAAATTCGTTAGGCGTTGGCACAACTCCTTCGTAATATTTATTAGTAAGAACCACCACACGATTGATGAAGTTTCCAAAAATCGCAGCCAATTCATTATTGTTTCTCGCTTGGAAATCTTTCCAAGTAAAATCGTTGTCTTTACTTTCGGGAGCATTTGCTGTTAGCGCATAACGCAAAACATCTTGCTGGTTCGGGAAATCTTCTAAGTATTCGTGCAACCAAACTGCCCAGTTTTTTGAAGTCGATAATTTATTTCCTTCTAAATTCAAGAATTCATTAGCAGGAACATTGTCTGGCAAAATATAACTTCCTTCTGCTTTTAGCATGGCTGGAAAAATAATACAGTGAAAAACAATATTGTCTTTTCCTATAAAATGTACCAGTTTTGTATCTTCTTTTTTCCAATAATCTTCCCAGTTTTTACCTTCTCTAGCTGCCCATTCTTTGGTAGCAGAAATGTAACCAATAGGAGCATCGAACCAAACATATAGTTTTTTTCCTTCGGCACCAGCCACAGGAACATCAATTCCCCAATCGAGGTCACGAGTTACTGCACGAGGTTCTAAACCACCATCAATCCAAGATTTTACTTGACCGTAAACATTGGGTTTCCAATCACTTTTGTGACCTTCAAGAATCCATTTGGTTAAAAAATCCGAATAACGATCTAAAGGCAAAAACCAGTGTTTCGTCGATTTCATAATCGGAGTTTCACCAGTAATGGTCGATTTTGGATTAATTAAATCAGTAGCGTTCAAAGTAGAACCACACTTTTCGCATTGGTCACCGTAAGCTTCTTCGTTGCCACATTTTGGGCAAGTTCCTATCACAAAACGATCGGCAAGAAACTGATCGGCTTTGGCGTCGTACAATTGTTCCGTTACTTCTTCGATAAAATCACCGTTGTCGTACAATTTCTTGAAAAACTCGGACGCTGTATCATGGTGAATTTTTGCCGAAGTTCTAGAATAATTGTCAAACGAAATTCCGAAATCGATAAACGATTTTCTAATAATTCCGTCGTATTTATCAATCACTTCCTGAGGCGTAATTCCTTCTTTTTTTGCTTTCATCGAAATAGCAACTCCGTGTTCGTCGCTTCCGCACATGAAAGCCACATCTTTTCCTTGCAATCTTAAATAGCGTGAATAAATGTCCGAAGGCACGTAAACACCAGCCAAATGCCCAATGTGAATAGGCCCGTTTGTATATGGCAAAGCTGCCGTAATCGTATATCTTTTAGGATTCTGAATCATAGTTAATGTAATATAAGCTGCAAAAATAAGCAATAGAATTTTTATTTGAAGCTATTCCCGCTATCCGTTTCAATCTTTTTTTCGGCGAAAAGCCTCAAAAAAGGATTTCCACTACTATCGGGGCTAGAAAATCGGTATAAATCGGCAAAATCAACAAAATCCGAGTTCCAATAAATAAATAACTTTTATACATTTGTAACAATCAGATAAAAAATGAAAAAAGCGTTCGTACTATTTTTACTTTTCACCATTCCAAACATTCATTCTCAAACCAAAATGATAACACCTCCGTATTTAAAAAAAGGCGACACCATTGCTATAGTTGCCACTGCTCGTAAAAACATTGATGACAATCTAAAATTTGCTAAAGATTTACTCACCAGTTGGGGATTAAATGTAAAAGTAGGAAGCACAATCGGACTCGATTTAAATCAATTAGCAGGAACCGACGAGCAACGAGCGAAAGATTTTCAAGAGCAAATGGATAACGAAAACATCAAAGCCATTTGGTGTGTTCGTGGTGGTTACGGAACAGTAAGAATGATAGATTTGTTAGATTTTACAAAATTTAAGGAAAATCCAAAATGGATAATTGGTTTTAGCGACGTAACGGTTTTGCACAATCATCTCAATACAATGGGTTTCAAATCTATTCATGGCATTATGCCAGTAAGTTCAAAGGCAACTGAAGAAGCTAAAGAATCCTTAAGAAAATCCTTGTTTGGAGAAAAATTAGGGTACGAAATAGAACATGATTATATGAATAAATTAGGGAATGCATCGGGAGAATTAGTAGGAGGGAACTTGTCTATTTTATACAGTTTGATGGGTTCTAAATCGGCAATAAATTGTGATGATAAAATCCTTTTTATGGAAGATTTAGACGAATATTTGTATCATATAGACCGAATGATGATGAACTTGCAACGCAATGGTTGCCTTGAAAGCATCAAGGGAATTATTGTAGGTTCGATGACAAAAATGAAAGACAATGACATTCCTTGGGGGAAAAATGCTTTGCAAATTATTGAAGATGTGACTAAGAAATACAATATTCCTATTATTTATAATTTTCCAGCAGGACATATTCAAGATAATCGCGCATTGATTATGGGAAATAAAGTTACTATTGATGTGAATGGTGAATGTAGCAAAGTTTATTTTGAATAAATTCGGGTAAAGTTGTCATTTCGACGGAGGAGAAATCTCAAAACACGAACAATTTGATGAGATTTCTCCCTTCGTCGAAATGACAAAAAGGAAAATAATTATGGCAGAACACAACGATCTCGGAAAACTCGGCGAGAAACTTTCGGTCGAATTTCTTCAAAAAAATGGTTACACTATTCTGGAAACCAATTGGACTTTCCAAAAAGCGGAAATAGATATTATTGCCCAAAAAGATACTATTTTAGCTATTGTTGAAGTAAAAACACGATCAAGTATCGATTTTGGTTCGCCACAAGACTTTGTAAAACCTGCTAAAATTCAGCTTTTAGTAAAAGCAGTAAATGAATATGTGATTTCGAACGATTTAGATTTAGAAATTCGTTTCGATATTATTGCAGTTCACAAAGAAGGAAAAGAATTTAAAATCGAACATCTTGAAGATGCTTTTTATCATTTTTAATTAAAAAAATTCAACCACAAAAGGCACAAAAGTTCATCATTTCTTTTGTGCCTTTTGTGTTAAAAAGAGTCTAAATTTTAAAATCTGTGACCCGAGAGATAGCGAATTGGCGAAGCAATCCGCGGTAAAAAATAATTACGGCGCAGGATTTGGAATTAATTCCTGAATTTTATTTATTTCCGATAAAACTGCATCGGTTAGCATCACATCAAAAGCATTAATGTTTTCTTCTAATTGATCGATGCTCGTTGCTCCAATAATTGTGCTCGTCACAAACTGCTGATGGTTTACAAATGCAAGTGCTAATTCGGTCAAAGTTAAACCTAAACTATGTGCTAAATCTTGATGCATTTTGGTTACTTTGTAGCAATTTTCATTAGTGTATCGAACAAAACTTGGGAACAATCCAAGACGAGAATTGGCTTGAATTCCGTTGAGATGTTTTCCGGTTAAAAATCCAAAACCTAAAGGAGAATAAGCTAATAATCCTACGTTTTCACGCATGCAAATTTCGGACAAACCGACTTCGAACAAGCGATTTAATAAAGAATATGGGTTTTGAATAGTAGCAATTTTTGGTAAATTATGTTTTTCACTTTCGTTGAGAAATTTCATAACGCCCCAAGGATTTTCGTTAGAAACACCAATATGTTTTATTTTACCTTCTTTTATTAATCCATCAAAAATGGTTAAAACATCAAAAATAGAATCCTTCCATTGTTCGTCTATTTTAGAAAGGCCACGTTGTCCGAACATATTCATGATACGTTCTGGCCAATGCATTTGGTACAAATCGATATAATCCGTTTGAAGATTTTTTAAACTTAAATCGACAGCATCGTGTATGCTTTTTTTAGAAAAATCTAACGGCTCGCGTATGTAACCCATGCCGCGATTTGGTCCAGCAATTTTTGTGGCGACAATAATATTTTCTCTTTTGCTTTGACCAATTTTTTGAATCCAAGAACCGATATGACGTTCTGTACTTCCAAAAATATCTTTATTTCCTCCTATTGGATACATTTCGGCAGTGTCAATAAAATTGATTCCTTTTTCTATTGCAAAGTCTAGCTGAGAATGAGATTCATTTTCGGTGTTTTGATTGCCAAAAGTCATCGTGCCAAGGCAAATAGTACTAACTTTTAGATTTGTGTTGGGAAGCGTGGTGTATTTCATTTTTTTTTGAAGGAACTGATGTTCTGAGAGGCAAAGGTACGAAGGTTTTTTAAAAAAAGCCACTAAGGTTTTAAGCCACTGAGGTTCTAAGGTTTTTAAAAAAGCCAAAATTTCGAATAAAAAAAGGCTCTAAGAAAACCTTAGAACCTTTCTGTCTCAGAGCCTTTGTGCCTCTAGATATCATTCAACATTTTAGAAATCTCATCTAATTTTGGAGTCAAAATAATTTCGATTCTTCTATTTTTTGCTTTGCCTTCAGGTGTATCATTACTTATTAATGGTGAGAATTCTCCACGACCAGCCGCAGTAAGATTTTGCTTGTTTATTTTTGCGTTTTCACCTAAAATATTTACAATAGAAGTAGCTCTTTTTGTAGATAAATCCCAGTTATTTTCTATTTGACCAACTGCTCCGCCAAACTTATCATTATCGGTATGGCCTTCTATCAGAACTGAAATGTCTGGATTGTCGCCCAAAACTTTTCCTACAGCTACAACGGCTTTTTTACCTTCGGTACCAACCGCCCAACTTCCAGATTCGAAAAGCAATTTGTTTTCCATAGAAACATATACTTTTCCGTCTTTTTGTTGTACCGTAAGACCTTTTCCTTCAAACGCTTTTAGCGATTTAGATAAAGTTTCTTTTAGTTTTTTCATCGAAGCTTCTTTGGCAGCAATCATTGCTTCCAATTCGTTTACTCTGTCAGAACGGTCTTTAAAATCGGTGCTTAATTTTGCTAAACGTGATTTTTCATCAGCCAATGCTTTTTCTTTGGCTTCCAATTGCGCCAATAAATCACGATTTTTGTCCATGTTTGCTTTTAGCGATTCGTCGCTATTTTTCTCTAAAGCATTGTATGAACTTTGTAATGTTTTTAGGTTGTTACTAGAAGCAGTATAATCGGCAGCGAGTTTGTCTCTTTCTAATTTTAGTTTGTCTAAATCATTTTTTGCTTTATCTAATTCTGTTTTTAATGTTCCGTTGTCTAAATCGAGCTGGGTTTTACCCGTTTTTAAACTTTCGTTTTCGTCAGAAAGTGCGTTACGTTCTTTTTTTAATTCGGCAAATTTTGTTTCTAAATCGGCATATATTTTTTTAGAAACACATGATGTTGTCATGGCTAATACTAATAATCCTAAGGAAATTTTCTTTATCATTATTTTAAATTTATTATTGAAATTGATTTTTGCTATTGTTATTGAAAATTATTCTATTTCTACTAAAACGGGACAATGGTCAGAATGTTTTGCATCAGGCAAAATAATTGCGCGTTTCATTCTTTCTTTGAGTGGTTCACTCACCAAATTATAATCGATACGCCAACCTTTGTTATTTCCACGAGCACCAGCTCTGTAACTCCACCAAGAATAATGATGCGGTTCTTTGTTAAAATGACGGAAACTATCTACAAAACCAGACTTCATAAATCCGTCTAACCAAGCACGTTCTTCTGGCAAGAATCCCGAGGTTTTTGCATTTTGTATTGGATTATGAATATCTATCGCTTCATGACAAATATTATAATCGCCACAAATAATTAGGTTCGGAATTTCTATTTTTAGGGTGTTAATGTAGTTCTGAAAATCATCCATAAACATAAATTTATGATCTAATCTTTCGATATTTGTTCCAGACGGTAAATACAAACTCATGATGGAAACGTTGTCAAAATCGACGCGGACAGTTCTTCCTTCAAAATCCATGTGTTCGATTCCTGTTCCAAAAACAATGTTTTTAGGCTCGGTTTTACACAAAATTGCTACACCACTATAGCCTTTTTTTTGTGCCGAAAAATAATATTGATAAGGATAACCCGCTGCGGTAATTTCATCGGTAGGAATTTGATCTTCGTTTGCCTTTATTTCCTGAAGACAAATAACATCAGGATTTGCGGCTTGCAACCAATCGATAAAACCTTTAGTGATAGCTGCTCGAATTCCGTTTACGTTATAGGAAATTATTTTCATTGAAATGAGAATCTTTTTTATCAAAAGTATAGAAAAAATAGTCAATTTTAAAAATAAATTTTATTTACTTTCAAAGTCTTTATAATCAATGTTTTTCAGATAATTACTTAGCGAATAATATAGATTAAGATGAAAGTTTCTCTGAAAATTCAACAACTTTTGCTATCTTTGTTTTTCGCCAAAAATTCAGAACTAAATGGGTTTAGTTACAGCTAAAGAAGTTGCAAAAGCAATAAATACCGACAAATATGGAGTTTTGGGAACTTTCTCAGGATGGTTGCTCATGAAAGCGCTTCAAATATCGACACTTAATAAAATTTATGACAAAAATAAACATTTGTCTGAGTTAGAATTTTTGAATGCAATATTAGATGAGTTTCAAATTAAGTTCGAAATTCCAGAAGAAGATTTAAAACGATTACCTAAAGACGGTGCCTATATTACAGTTTCAAACCATCCGCTTGGAGGTATTGATGGTATTTTACTCTTGAAATTAATGCTCGAAAGAGAACCTAATTTCAGGATTATTGCAAATTTTTTACTTCATAGAATAGAACCGATGAAGCCTTATATCATGCCTGTAAATCCTTTTGAAGATCACAAAGATGCAAAATCGAGCGTGATTGGAATTAAGGAAACGCTTCGCCATTTAAGAGACGGAAAACCTTTGGGAATGTTTCCTGCAGGAGAAGTTTCTACCTATAAAGATGGCAAAATAATGGTTGATAAACCATGGGAAGAAGGCGCTATTAAAGTAATTAGAAAAGCACAAGTTCCGGTAGTTCCTATTTATTTTCATGCAAAAAACAGTAGATTTTTTTACTTTTTATCTAAGATAAGTGACACGCTTCGCACGGCAAAATTGCCTTCGGAATTGCTAACTCAAAAAGATAGAGTGATTAAAGTTCGTATAGGAAAACCAATTTCTGTGGCCGAACAAAACGAACACGAAACCATTGAAGCCTACTCGGAATTTTTACGCAAAAAAACTTATATGTTGGCTAATGCTTTCGAAAAGGAAAGCAAATTGATTACTGTGCCAAGTTTAAAATTACCGAAAAATCCAAAAGAAATTGTTACTGGTGCCAATCGTGAAAAAATGATTGTCGAGATTGATATTCTTCGTGAAAAAGGCGACAGATTATTGGAAAGTAAAAATTACGAAGTGTTTTTTGCCCAAGCCAGCGATATTCCTAATGTTTTACACGAAATAGGTCGTTTGCGCGAAATTACTTTTAGAGAAGTGGGAGAAGGCACGAACGAATCGATAGATATTGATAAATTTGACAAACACTACCATCACTTATTCTTGTGGGATTCTGAAGCAAAAGTAATTGCGGGAGCTTATAGAATGGGATTGGGATCGGAGATTTTCGCAAAATATGGAATAGACGGATTTTATCTTCAAGATTTGTTCCGTTTCGAGCCTGAATTGTATGATATGATGAGCAAATCTATCGAAATGGGTCGCGCATTTATCATTAAAGATTACCAGCAAAAACCAATGCCATTGTTCTTACTTTGGAAAGGAATTGTACATACTACATTGCGTCATCCTGAGCATACTTTCCTTATAGGTGGCGTGAGTATAAGTAATCAGTTTTCAGATTTTTCGAAATCGCTTATGATTGAGTTTATGAAATCTAATTATTATGATCCTTATGTTGCACAATATATTCACCCTAAAAAGGAGTATAAAGTAAAACTAAAAGATGCCGATAAAGATTTTATTTTTAATGAAGCTGAAGCCGATTTGGTTAAGTTTGACAAAATACTGGACGAACTAGAACCAGGTAGTTTGCGTTTGCCGGTTTTAATAAAAAAATACATCAAACAAAATGCAAAAGTAGTTGCGTTTAATGTAGATCCGTTGTTTAACAATGCTGTCGATGGATTAATGTATATAAGAATTGCAGATATTCCCGAAAGCACTATGAAACCTGTTATGGAAGAATTTCAGGCAGAATTAGAAAGAAAGTTGGCAGAAAAAGGAGAATGTTAAGATTAAAGTAAAAATTATAAATAATAATAGAAAGTTGAAACTTAAGTTTCAACTTTTTTTATTTAATACTATCATAAAAACACATCTTAACACAAAATAGAAATTACACCAATTTAATGATATTAACATCACTAATTTTAGTTAGAAAAGAAGTAGCTATAAATGGCTAATATTTAACAAGTTATGCTTTTAATCGAAAAAATAATCCTATTAACGATTAAATTATTTTATAGAAAGGGTTCTAAGTAGATTTGTCCCGCAATCAAACAAAAACAATTAACAAGAGATGAAATCTATTTATTTTTTATTACTACTAAGTCTTAATTCTATAGCGAACACAACTGACAAAGAAATCGCTGCAAATGTAAAACCAAACAACACCATCGAAGTGTTTTGCAATGAGCCTGCACCTAAAAGCAATTATATAGCAGGTTTAAAAATCATTAATAATGCTTCTCAAAAACATGGGAAACTTATTTATATAGTTTCTGATATATATACTGCGAAAAAAGTTTCGTTCTTTAATAAAAAAGGAAAAGAGGTTTTTACAACTTCAACCATTGGTTCTCCAATATATCTTTCGAAATTTAAAAAAGGAACATATACCATAAAAATTGTTGAAGATGGAAAAACAGAGATAAAAGCATTATCAATAAATTAGTATATGCCTAAAAATAAAAAAGTCCCACATTGTGGGACTTTTTTATTTTTTAGAACCAGCCTTTTTTACCTACTTGGTAAGTTTGGTAAAAATCCTCATCGCTTTTAGTTAGATAAATAATACCTTCAATAAAGCCTACAATACTAAATATTCCACAAGTAACAATAGTAACGACTATTTGTATAATTCCTTCTTGAGTGTATCCTAAAATAAATTTATGGATACCTAAACCACCGAATAATATTCCCATTATTCCAGCTAATACTTTCTTATTTTCTTGTTTTGGTTGTTGTGTGTTGTTCCAGTCTTCTGTTTGCTTTGTTGTTTCCATTTTTGTTTTTAGTTAATTTATTTATGCTAAAATATAAATTTTTTAGAGAAGTACTTTATCAATAGGTTCCCAAAGTTCAATTTTATTTCCTTCGGGATCTAAAATCCAACCAAATTTGCCATAATCATAAGATTGCATTTCACCTACAATTGTTACACCTTCTTCTTGCAAAACTTTCAATAAATCTTCTAGATTATCAACTCTAAAGTTCATCATAAATTGTTTTTCGCTTGGTTCGAAGTATTTTGTGTCTTTGGCAAATGGCGACCATTGCGTAATACAGTCGTTGCCTTCTTTGTCCTTCCACGAGAAAGTACAACCATAGTCATCTACAGGAAGACCCAAATGATTTTTGTACCATTCTTTAGTTGAATCTGGGTTTTCGCTTTTGAAGAAAATACCACCTATTCCTGTAACTCTTTTTATATCTTGATTACTCATCGTTTTTCCTTTTAAAAAATATTGTTGAAGCTAAAAGTAATATTATTCCTTGAATTGTAAATAGGAACATAGCATCTATTTTGCCCGAAATATAAGTACAAGCGACACCAAAAACACTTAATCCGATTCCTAATAAAAGTATTTGAAGTCTTGCTTTTGCATCTCCATTCTTTATTGGTTTTGCTAAAAATAGCATCCAAATTCCTGATAACAACATCATAATCGAAGAATATAACCAAATCATTTGCATACCGTTTGCGGCAGGTTCTTGAATTTCGTCTTTAGCAATATGTTCTAATACAGCTTTCATTCCGCCAAAAGCGTGAGGAAGAAAACTCAAACAGGTTAATGCTCCTATAAAAATGACCAGATAGTAGCTTACTTTATTCATTTGTGTATAAATTTAGAATTTTATTTACAATTACCTGTGCTAATTTTTCTTTGCTTTCCATCGTCCAACCTGCAATGTGAGGTGATAATAAAACGTTTTCTGATTGTAGTAAATACTCGAAAGCAGCTGGTTTTTGCTCTTCAAATAAATGTTCGAAAGAGAGCTTTTCGTATTCTAAAACATCGAGTCCAGCTCCGATAATTTTATTGCTTTGTAAAGCTTTAACTAAATCATTTGTAACGACATTCTTGCCTCGTGAAGTATTTATAAGCCAGAACGGTTTTGCAAAAGCATTAATAAAATCAGTATTTACCATTTTATCGGTTTCGGGAGTCCAAGGAATGTGCAGACTTAAAACATCAGATTTTTGTTGGAGTTCTTGTAAGGATACTTGTTTTGCATTGCTGTCGCTCACATTTTCGAGTATGTCATAACATAAAATTGGCACATCGAAACCACGCAATTTTTTGGCAAATGATTTTCCCATATTACCGTAACCAATAATACCAACAGTTTTCCCATCGAGTTCGTGACCACGATTTGCTTCGCGATTCCAGTGTCCGGAACGAATTTCTTTATCGGCTTTGTTGAGGTTGTTCATTAGTGAAAGTAACATGCCTAATGCGTGTTCTCCCACAGCATTGCTATTGCCTTCAGGCGCAGCGATGAGATGAATTTTTTTGCTGATGGCATAATCGCAATCGATGCTTTCGAGTCCTGCGCCAACACGAGCTATAAATTGTAAGTCGGTGGCTTTGTCGAGAAAAGTTTTATCAATTTTGAATCGGCTACGAATGACAATACCATGATAATCATGAATTTTTGCTTCGACTTCTTCTTTTGAAGAAGTAAAATCTTCGTGGTTTATAAATCCTGCGTCTTGCAATTGCTCCATAAGTAATGGATGATTGCTATCGATATGAAGGATTTTTATGTTTTGTGGATTCATCTTTATATAAAAAATAAAGATAATTATTTTTGGTAGATAAATGAAACAGATTTTGGAATGTAATGTTGATTTTTTAGCCCTGATAGAAATGGAAATCCTTTTGCTTTTTTCTTTAAAAAGGAAAAGATTGTAGAGGATAGCAGGAATAGCTTCAAATAAAAAATTACTCTTTTATTTTCTGCAATGAGGTTTTTATTCCTTTTATTAATGAGGAACTAAAGCCTTGGTGTTCCATTTCGTTGAGTCCGACGATGGTGCAACCTTGTGGTGTGGTTACTCTATCGATGAGTTGTTCTGGATGTACTTTTTCTTCGAGTAGCATTTTTGCTGCTCCTTTTGCGGTTTGTGCTGCTATGGCGAGTGCAGTTTGAGCATCGAAACCAATTTCTATTCCGGCTTGCATCGAAGCGCGAATGTAACGCAAGGCATAAGCGGTACCGCAAGCACCAAGAACGGTGGCGGCATCCATTAGTTTTTCTTCTATTACAGGTGCTGTTCCTAGCTGTTGGAAAAGTGAAATTACTTTTTGGGCTTCGGTTTTGTCTTTTTCTTCAAACGAAATACAAGTTGCTGATTCGCCAAATTGTATAGCAATATTTGGCATAATTCGTATTACAGCATGGCTATTTCCAACGATATTCTGAATTGTATTTATTGATGTACCACTTACTGCCGAAATGATGGTTTTGTTCTGAATTTTATCTGAAATTTCTTTTAAAACAGTTTCTATCTGATGCGGTTTTACGGCTAAAACAATAATATCTGCTTGTTGAATATTGTGTGCGTTATTGTTAGAAATTTCGACACCCTCTTCTTGTAAATAGGAAATAGTTTCTATGTTTCTTTTGGTAACGGTTACGTGATTATTGGTTGTGTATTTTACTATTCCTAAAGCGATGGCAACGCCAAGATTTCCGCCGCCTATAATGTGTATTTTCATTATTTGAAATTTAAAAACCTAAAATTAGTTTTGCAATAGAGAAATAAATTAATATCCCGCAAATGTCGTTACTTGTTGTAATAAATGGTCCTGTGGCTAATGCGGGATCTATTCCGAATTTGTCTAGCAAAAGGGGTATAAATGTACCTATTAATGAGGCAATAATGATTACAGAAATTAGCGAAATAGTAACAGTTAGTCCTATTCTTAAATCGGCATTTAGAAGGAAATAACTTCCTAAAAAGAGGATTGTTGCTAAGATTATTCCGTTTAAGAGGCTTAGTGATATTTCTTTTATTAATCGGTTAAAAAGTGAGCCGCTCAAAGTATTATTTGCTAAACCTTGCACAATAATTGCCGATGATTGTACGCCTACATTTCCTGCCATTGCAGCAATAAGTGGTGTAAAAAAGAATAATTCGCCGTGTTTTTGCATAGCACCTTCAAAAAGACCAAGCATTTTTACCGAGATAAATCCACCCAGTAGCGCAAGAACCAACCAAGGTAATCGGGCTTTTGTTAGTTCTAGAATGCTATCATCTGCTTCAACGTCTTGTGATATACCTGCCGCCATCTGGTAATCTTTATCGGCTTCATCTTTAATCACATCTACAATATCATCAATAGTAATTCGACCTACAAGTCTGCCCATTTCGTCGGTTACTGGAATGGCTTCTAAATCGTATTTTTGCATAATCCGTGCTACTTCTACATCTTCGGTATCTACTTTTACAGAAGTTACTTTTTTAATATAAATATCACTTATTTGGGTTTTGCTCGATGTGGTGAGTAAATCTTTGAGTGACAAACGTCCTTTTAGCCTGTTTTCGTCATCGACTACATATATAGAGTGTACTCTAGAAACATTTTCTGCTTGGGTACGCATTTCTTTTATGCAAGTAAGTACGTTCCAGTTTTCATTTACTTTTACGAGCTCCTTTCCCATAAGTCCTCCAGCAGTATCTTCGTCATAGCGTAGCAAATCGACAATGTCTTTTGCGTGTTCTACATCTTCTAACTCTGATATTACTTCTTCTTTCTTGGATTGAGAAAGTTCGGCAATAATATCGGCAGCATCATCTGTGTCTAGCTCATCGAGCTC
Source organism: Flavobacterium swingsii (assembly GCF_900111965.1). Classification (GTDB taxonomy): domain Bacteria; phylum Bacteroidota; class Bacteroidia; order Flavobacteriales; family Flavobacteriaceae; genus Flavobacterium; species Flavobacterium swingsii. The sequence continues at coordinate 102,009 of NZ_FOJT01000003.1, forward strand.
TTCGGCGATTTCTTTTGGCGATAATCTGCTTAAGATGTTTTCACGTAAATCGTCTTCGAGTTCTAATAGAATTTCAGCAGTTTTTTCGGAATCTAGAACTTTAAAAATATAGGTTGCTTCATCAAAATCCAGTTCGTCTAGGATTTCGGCAATATCAGCATGGTGCATATCATTAAGTAAAACTTCCAATTGCTGGTCGTCTTTTTGCTGAATGAGTTGCTCTAATTCTTTTATTAGATCTTTGCTGATTTTAAATTCCATCGGCTTCTATTTTTTGAGTCAGTTCTATAAATTGTTGAACATCTAATTGTTCTGGGCGAAGATTAAAAACTACATCTTCTCTTAAATTATCGGACAAATTTAGTGTTTTTAAACTGTTTCGCAATGTTTTTCTTCGTTGTTGAAACGCTGTTTTTACTACAGTAAAAAACAATTTTTCGCCACACGGCAAGCTATAATCTTTTTTTCTTCGCAAACGCAATACGCCCGATTTCACTTTTGGTGGCGGAATAAATACAGTTTCATCGACGGTAAATAGATATTCGGCATCATAAAATGCTTGTACTAAAACCGATAGAATTCCGTAAGCTTTTGTTCCTTTCTTTTCGCAGATTCTCTGAGCTACTTCTTTTTGAAACATACCTGCAAATTCTGGGATTTGGTTGCGATATTCTAAAGCTCTAAACACAATTTGTGTTGAAATGTTGTATGGAAAGTTTCCAATAATTGCAAACTGTTTGCCATCGAAAATTTCGTTGATATTGTATTTTAAGAAGTCTTTAGAAATGATTTTATCTTTTAGTTTCGGATAATTTTCATCAAGATAAGTTACCGATTCGGTATCAATTTCGATAACGTAAACATTCACTTCTTTTTGTAATAAATACTTTGTAAGAACGCCCATTCCTGGACCTATTTCTAATAGATTTTCATATCCTTCTAAGTTTAAAGTGTCAGCAATGTCTTTTGCGATGCTTTCGTCTTTAAGAAAATGTTGTCCGAGGTGCTTTTTTGCTTTTACTGCTTCCATACCGTTTTGTCTTTCCCGTCTTAACGGAGCTTTTAGTTTTATTTTGGTTTCCCGCCTTCGCGGGAAAGACAAATGTTTTGCTGTCTTTCCCGCGAAGGCGGGAATCTATTTTTTAATTATACCAATCTTCCGAAAGGTCTTTCCAATCTTTGTTTTCTTCTTCAATTAAATTGATTTTCCATTGACGATTCCATTTTTTGAGTCTTTTTTCTCGTAGTATCGCATCATTTATATATTGGAAAGATTCAAAATAAACTAACATATTTATATCATATTTTGAAGTAAATCCTTCATTTATTTTTTGTTTATGTTCTAAAATTCTTCTTTCTAAATCGTTTGTGACACCAATATACAAGGTTCCATTTTTTTGACTTGCTAAAATGTATATGTAATATTGATGTGTTGTTTTAAACATTTAAAAATTGGATTTTTTTTATTTTGGTTTCCCACCTGCGTGGGAAAGACAGCGCGTTAAAAACTAAAACCAAGGTTTTTGGTTGTTTTCAATCACATCCGTTATATATTTCCTATTCCAAATTAACAAACCTTTTTTGCCAATTTTATATAATCTTTCGTGATTAACATTGTTTTTATCAGCCCATTTTATCCATTTTGCAGCGGAAAATTTCCAATAAAACCAACCAAAGAGGGTTCCTATTAAAACTGAAATATTAAAGTTTTGAATTAAAGTATTTAATACAAATATAGACGCTAAACTTATAATAATTATTGGCACGTTTACCAATAATTGACCTCTAAGGGCTATTTGAAAATCTGTTAAATTTTTATCCATAATTTTAATGCTCGCTTATTAATTCCAATTCGGTTCTAAAGGCCAACATTTTATCGCCAAAAAGACGCAATCCTTCTTCACGCAAACGTGGTGCATCTTCTTGGTAATATTTTTCTAATGTTTCTTTGCTATCGGTTGTGTATTGGATTGAATATGTAATTCCTCCCATTTCTTCTTCTATTAAAACTTTGACCATTCTTGCCGAAGTAAATTTGCCTGTTGCTAAAACATCGGCAATGTGTTTTGTTTGCATCCAAGAAAACCATTGATCATGCACACTTTCGTGAATGTTTATTGTTACGTTGTATATTATCATATTTGTGGATTTGTGGATTTGTTTATTCGAATAAACGAACGAACAAATAACCAAATAAACTTTTTATAAATTAGTATCTCCTCGCAATTTTCTGTAATTATTCCTTGCTTCGACAAAATAAATGCTGTCTTCGTGACCGAATATTATTTTCTCGTAATACGCTTTTGCTTTTGCAATATCGGGCAACTGTTTTCTGTAAATTTCTGCCGAAAAAAACAAAGCTTCATCGATGTAAATTCCTTCAGCGTGCTTGTCTATTATTTGTTGGTAATAGTTAAGTGCTTGTTGGAAATTATTTTGTTTTTCGTATAATCTTCCAATTCTGAGCAAAGTTACGTCTTCTATTTTTTGTCCTTTGTGTTGTGCTAAAATAGTTTCAAATGATTGTAATGCTTCGGTATTTTTGTTTTGATAAGCCAAAAAATCTGCTTTCGAGAATTTTTTTAAAGCTACTTGTGTCGAATCTTCGACGGTATTATCGCTAATTAGTAAGAATAATTCCATCGAATCATTGGCAATAAGTTGTGATGTTGACGATTTTAAAACTGTAAATTGTTTTTGCGCCCAATCGAAATCGCCTTTGTAATAACTCGCTTTTGCCATTTTTAGACTGGCTTCATGTGCCATTTGATCGTTTTCTAAATCATCTTGTATTTGGGCATAATAAATAATGGCTTGGTTAAATTTTTCGTTGAGTAACAAAATACCCGCCAATTCCATTTTTACGTCTGCTTTTTGGTAGCTATTCAAAGGTAAATCTAAAGCTTTGGTCAAAATTGTTTTTGCCGATTCGAATTGTTTTAAATAAAAAGCATCAAAATGCGCACTCAAAATTTGTAATCGAATTGAGTAAGGAGAAATGCCATATTTTTTTAATAACAAATCCAGTTTTTCTTTTATAATTGGATATTCTTTAGCCGTTGCTTTATCAATATCTATTGAAATTAATTGATAATGAGCTTCCATTTGTAATTCTAAATCTTGTGTGTTTTGCAAGATAAAATTTAGAATTTCGGTAGCAGTTTCAATCTCTTTGTCATCGATAGTTAGTTTTGCCAAATTGATGATATTGAGTAAATTATCTGGATTTCTTTTAAAAATCGCTTTTTCTTGAATAAAAGCTTTCCCGTAGTCTTTTTGTTGTACAAAAAACCAACTCATAAACTGATTCCAGAAAATATCCTGCGTTTTTTGAGTTCGAATAAGCAATGCTTTTTTTAGACTATCAGAAAATGTTTTCTGAGAATCTTCGGACATAAATCGCGTTAATTGGTTTTGGACCAATGGCAAATTACTTGGAAACTTAAACGAGTAATCGACTAAAGTATCAATCATTAAATCTATTTTCCCCAATTGTCCTTGAAGCAGCGACACTTGATAATCGAAATTTGCATCAGGATTACCTAAAGCTCCCAAACGATAAGCTTCTAAAGCTTGTTCGACCAATACTTTTTGCTCGAAATCTCGTGCAACATTATATACATTATTTGGATTTTCTTTTATTTTTTCGAGGGCAATTTTGTAGTTTTTATCGGCTTTATCCGTATTTTTTTGCAGTTGATAATTATAACCTAATTCGATATATAAATTGGGTTGTCTGGTTTTATCAATTCTACTTTTGATGATAGTTTCGGCTTTGTCAAACTGTTTTAATTGCTGATAACAAGCAACTTGTTTCTGAAAATAATTGTAATTATTGGGATGATTTTTTGCTAAATTTTCATAAATAAGCGTTGCTTTGTCGAATTCACCTCTATCAAAATAATTTTGCGCCAATTGTTCGTTTTGCGAGAAAACAAACATTGGGAACAATAAACTGATATATAGAAGTAAGTTTTTCATCGATTATCTAAAAAAAGAATGTACTAATGTAACAATTTTTATGCTTCATTAGTACATCTAAAAATCATACTGTTTTTTTAATTTATGATATCAAAACCTGTATATTTTCTTAATACTTCTGGAATTACGATTCCTTCTGGCGTTTGGTAATTTTCTAGAATTCCAGCCAAAACTCTCGGCAAGGCAAGTGAACTTCCGTTTAATGTGTGCGCCAATTGATTTTTACCATCTTTGTCTTTGAAACGTAATTTTAATCTATTAGACTGAAATGTTTCGAAATTAGATACAGATGAAATTTCTAACCAACGATCTTGTGCTGTGCTAAAAACTTCAAAATCATAAGTTAATGCCGATGCAAAACCCATATCTCCACCACAAAGGCGAAGAATTCGGTATGGTAATTTTAGTTCTTGTAAAATACTTTTTACGTGTTCGACCATTCCTTCTAACGCTTCATACGATTTGTCTGGATGTTCGATTCTCACAATTTCTACTTTATCAAACTGGTGTAAACGATTTAAACCACGAACATGAGCGCCCCAAGAACCTGCTTCGCGACGGAAACAAGGTGTGTAACCTGTACATAAAACTGGCAATTCGTTTTCGTTAAGAATAACATCTCTAAAAATGTTAGTTACAGGAACTTCAGCAGTTGGAATAAGGTATAAATTGTCTTTTGCATCATGGTACATTTGACCTTCTTTGTCAGGTAATTGTCCAGTTCCGTAGGCAGAAGCTTCGTTTACCATGTGCGGAACCTGATATTCTAGGTAACCAGCATCGGTATTTTTATCTAAAAAGTAAGAGATAAGAGCACGTTGTAATTTTGCTCCTTTTCCTTTGTAAACAGGGAAACCTGGTGCTGTAATTTTAGTTCCTAATTCGAAATCGACAATGTCATATTTTTTAATTAATTCCCAATGCGGTTGTGCATCTTCATGTAAAACAGGAATAGCTCCTTCTTGAAAAATATTTAGATTTTCTTCAGGTGTTTTCCCTTCAGGAACAATGTCTGCAGGAAGATTAGGTAACGTATATAATTTGTCTAATAAATCTTTTGCTAAAGCTTCAGTTATTTCAGACAGTTCTTTGGTTTTTTCTTTATTAGTAGCAATTTGTTCTTTTAGAAGAGCCGCTTTTTCTTTTTCGCCACTTTTCATCAAATCGCCAATCGTTGCGGATATTTTATTAGATTCGGATAAAATAGTGTCTAATTCTACTTGTGTAGCACGACGTTTTTCGTCTAACTGCACAACTTCTTGAACAATACTAGTAGCATCGATACTTCTTTTTGCTAAAGCTTTGATTACTTTTTCCTGATTTTCTCTAATAAATGCGATTTGTAACATAACTTAAATTTTTAATAAGAACGCAAATTTAGCACTATTTGCTTTAATATTTTAAAAATAAGTTGATAATCCTAAACTAAATCCATCGGTGATTGATGCTGGGTTATTAAGGATATCGTGTTGTTTCTGAAAACGATAGTTTAATCTAATTACTGTTTGAGAAGTTGGTCTAAAACTTACTGCTGGCATTATGCTCCAAATATCTTCTCCCATATTGCCTCCAGTTTCGTTAAATTTCCCCACATTCCAATCAACATATTCCAATCGGCAAGCCACATTTAAGGTTGCTTTTTCCCAATCGAGAATAGTTTTGTTTAGAATTGGTTGCACAATATCTATAAAACCACCATGTTGTTTGTTACCAAATTGTTGCGTGTAAGTGCTAGGAACATTTACATTAATCCAAGCAAATTCTGAGGTTATAAATGTTTTAATTTTTGGAATTGTGGTATTAAAATCGATAGCGAAAACACTAACACGACGTTTTTCATCTAAAATAATTCCGTCGTCTTGAAATTTATTATAAATTCCTCCCATGTAAGAAATTCCAATCTCACCAATTTTAATATTTCGTAAAGCTAATTTCCCTGTAAATAAAGGTTCACCACTGTTTATTTCTTCAAATCGCTCTGGATTATCTTTTGCTGCTGGCAAGAAAGTTTTGTTTTCTGTGTTTTCGATAATCGAATTGTCGAAACTTCCTGAAAAATAAGCTTCGTAGCCAACCATCCAGTTTCCTGAATATTTTTTACCAAATAAACCAGCGCCAGCATTACTAAAAGTACCAGGAAGCATTTGTGTTGCAGATATTGGTCGGTCTGTAAATTCCCATTTTGGACCATCATGATTTTGATTGAATGCGCCAATAGGGTTTACAATGATTCCTGCTCTAAAATTAACTAATGGATGAAATTCGACATCGACCGAAGCGAACTCAATTGCTACTTCTTTTCCGCCATCTTCAAACTCTATTTCACTTAAAAATTTGACACGTTTGCTTATCGCAGATGACATAAAAATGGACAATCTTCGGGCTTGAAACTGGTGTCCTTCCGAAATACCATCGGTGGTAAGATGTTGCCAATTTGTTTCGAGATAACCACCAATAGAAATTGGAGTTTTACCAATATTTAATGCTGGACGATTATATAATGCGTCCATATTTAATGTTTTTACCGTGTCTTTCGGAACACGTTTTAAAAGGGTTGGGTCTATTTGAGCGTTTGCATTTACATTGAAAAAGAACGTAAGGACTATTATAAAATAGGTAAAAGTTAATCTCATTTTAAAGATATTTTTAGGGTATTGTTTTCTATTGTAATCGGAAATTTCCTCAAATCTCCTTGCGCAGGACCAGATTCGACAACGCCATTGTTGCTAAATTCGCTTCCGTGGGCTGCACATTGTAGTTTGTCGCCAAAAACCTGTAATTCTGCTCCTTGATGAGTACATTTCATCAATAAAGCCGAATAATTTTTGGCATCAAATCGATACACACAAATTGGATATTGTAAGACTTCGTTTTGAACAATTATATATTTTCTGAATTCGGTTTTTGTCTCCGATTTTATTTCAAAATCAGTTATTGGGACCAAAATATCTGAGCCTTTTATTTCTTTGGTTAAAGTCTGAGAAGAAGAACAACTCTCTAACATCGAAACACCAACAAGTCCTGCCAAACAGCCAAAACCGCAAGTTTTTAGAAATTCTTTTCTGTTCATGACTATAAAGATTTTAAGAATTTTATCAACGCATTTTTTTCGTCTTGAGAAAGATTGTCAAAAGCCATTTTGCTATTTGTAGCTTCTCCGCCATGCATAGAAATGGCTTGTTCGATACTTTGAGCTCTTCCGTCGTGCATTAAAAATAGATTTCCACCTTGTGCATTTTCAGAAAGGCCCAATCCCCAAAGTGCAGGTGTTTTCCATTCGGCAGTTTTTGCGCTTCCTTCGGTATAACCGTCATTTAAACCAGGTCCCATATCGTGTAAAAGCAAATCGGTATAAGGAGAAAATGTTTTGAAAGACAAAGCACTAATTGGAGAATATCCTGTAGTCAAATCCGATTTATGACAACCAACACAATTCACCTGATTGAATAAATTCTTCCCTTGATTGACAACCGCATCGTTCTGATTGCGTTGAATAGGTGCTTTTAGCGTTTTTAGATAAAAAACGACATCGTTAATCGTACTTGTTGCTATTTCTGGGTCAATTTCTTCGTTAGTATAGGCATCGATAGGGTTAAACATTGATGTAATTCCTATATCTTGATTGTAAGCATTTACCGTTTGATGTAATAAATTGAAGGCTGCTGCTTTTTTTCCGAAACGACCAATATATTTTCCGTTCAGAGAAATTGCACCTACTGGATCTATAAATGAAGGCATTGAAATCCAGTTTGGCACTCCAGAAATACCATCTCCATTAGCATCATTAGCATCAGCCATGGCTAATATATCATTATCAGTAAGAAATTGCAAAAATCCTAAACCAGTATTTGCAGGTGGTGTAAATTTTGCGAAAGTAGCTCCAAAAGGAATTTGTTCTGGCAAAAAACCAGGTAATGCTCTGTTTTGTAATTGTGGTCCGCCAAGATGTAAAAAAGTGTTTCCGTTTTCATCAGCTTGTCCAAATCTTGTCAGTGTGGTAAACGGATGTCCTTTTCCGTCGCCAGCATGACAGCTAATACAACTTGTAGACACAAATGTAGATCCCAAGCCAGTTTCTCGAGTAAAAACCTCATTAAACGCCACATCGCCTTTTAGGAATCTTGCTAATTCTTCGGTCGAAAGTCCATCAACTGTTCCATCTAAAACTTCATCATCTGCAGGAACAGCAACATAAGATTCTTCACATGAAGAAAGAATTACAATAAATAGTAGTAAAAATATTTTTTTCATTGTACCGAAATTTAATTTTTAGACAAAACTAAAAAATATATTCATACAAAACAAAATATATAATTATATTTGCTAAATATAATTTTTTTCAAACATGGGAAAATCCTTAGAAGAAGTAAACCAATCGGTTTCAACACAAAATAAAACTACTGTTTTTAGAAAAATATTAGCCTTTTTTGGTCCCGCATATCTTGTTAGTGTAGGTTATATGGATCCAGGAAATTGGGCAACCGATTTGGCTGGAGGTAGTCAGTTTGGTTACGCTTTGATTTGGGTATTGTTAATGAGTAATATTATGGCGTTGCTGCTACAAAGCTTGAGCGCCAGATTGGGAATCGTAACTCAAAGGGATTTAGCACAAGCTTCGCGCGAGACGTATTCGAAATTCATCAATTATATTCTATACTTTTTAGCTGAAATTGCGATTGCCGCCTGTGACTTAGCAGAAGTTTTAGGAATGGCGATTGGATTAAACTTACTTTTTGATATTTCACTAATTAATGGTGTACTGATTACGGTTTTGGATACTTTTTTATTGCTTTTCCTTATTAATAAAGGAATTCGTAAAATGGAAGCTTTTATTATAGCATTAGTAGCCATCGTAGGATTTTCGTTTGTATTTGAAATGATTTTTGCACAGCCTGAAATGGGAAAAGTAATTACAGGATTAATTCCTACTTTACCTGGTGAAGGAGCTTTGTATATTGCCATAGGAATTATTGGCGCAACCGTAATGCCACACAATTTATACTTGCATTCTTCATTAGTACAAACCCGAAAATTTGACCGAAGCAAAAAAGGAATTCTTCAAGCTTTGAAATACAATTTTATAGATTCGACCATTGCTTTAAATTTGGCTTTCTTCGTTAACGCAGCCATTTTAATTTTAGCAGCAGCTACTTTTCACAAAGCTGGTATGTTTGAAGTGGCCGAAATTCAAGATGCGCATCGATTGTTAGAGCCTATGTTAGGTAACAAATGGGCGCCAATCTTATTTGCAGTAGCATTAATAGCAGCTGGACAAAGCTCTACAATAACAGGAACTCTCGCAGGACAAATCATTATGGAAGGTTATCTGAATTTGCGAATTCAGCCGTGGGTTCGTCGTATTATAACTCGTCTAATTGCCATTGTGCCTGCTGTGATTGTAATTTCAATTTTTGGCGAAAGCGTAACCGGAAAAATGCTAATTTTAAGTCAAGTAATTTTAAGTTTGCAGTTGGGTTTTGCTATTATTCCATTAATCCATTTTGTAAGTGATAAATCTAAAATGAAAGGATTCCATATTAGTAGAACCACTCAAATTGCGGCTTGGTTAATTGCTTCCATCATTGTTTCTTTGAATGCTAAATTAGTATATTCGGAAATCGCAGGTCTTTTAGAAACTTCTGAAAACCCAACTATTTTGTGGTTCACAGTAGTTCCATTAGCCGTAAGTTTCTTAATCTTATTATTGTATATCGTTTTTAAACCTTTTATTTCAAAACTAAAAGCAGATATTTTAAACCACTCACCACACAACCTAAAATTACAGTTTTCGCCAGCAGAAACTTATAATAAAAAGGACATTGCTGTTTCGGTAGATTTTTCAAATGCCGATGAAGTTGCCATAAATAGCGCTTTCGAATTGGGTGGAAAAGAAGCAAAATACACACTAATTCACGTTGTAGAAACCGTCGGAGCGATGATGTATGGCGATGACATTGAGGATTGTGAAACTACAATCGACGAAAAATTATTAGAAGATTACAAAACCATGCTTTCTGAAAAAGGATTCAAAGTAGAAACAGTTTTAGGATTTGGAAAACCAAACAAAGCAATTTCAGATATTATAAATGCGGGCGATTTCGACGTTTTAGTAATGGGAACCCATGGTCATCGCGGCATAAAAGATTTGCTTTTTGGCACCACAGTCGATAAGTTGCGCCACGAAATTTCAATTCCATTATTTATCGTTAAAAAATAATTTTTTCAGGAGCTAATCCCGCTATCATTCCAAATCTTTTCCTTTTTTAAAGAAAAAAAGGAAAAGGATTTTCCCTTCTATCGGGGCTAAAAAACAGAAAATTAGAATCATATGACTTTTTCAGAAGAAAATTATCTAAAAACAATTTACCATCTCACTGCTATTTCAGATTCGGAAATAAGTACAAATTCCATTGCCGAAAAAATGGAAACCAAAGCATCATCAGTTACCGATATGCTTAAAAAATTATCTGAGAAGGATTTAATAAATTATAAGAAATATCAAGGCGTTTCGCTTACAGAAAAAGGTTCGCTTTCGGCAAAAATGATTGTGAGAAAACACCGTTTGTGGGAAGTTTTTTTGGTCGAAAAACTAAATTTTCCTTGGGACGAAGTACATGATATTGCGGAACAATTAGAACACATAAAGTCCGAAAAACTAATTAATAAATTAGATGATTTTCTGGGTAATCCAACCGAAGATCCACACGGCGACCCAATCCCGAATGCTAACGGACAAATTATTTCGATAGAAAAACAATTGTTATCAGAACTAAACGAGAAACAATCTGGGATTTGTGTTGGTGTAAAAGATACGTCATCGGAATTTTTAAAATATCTAGACAAACAAGAAATAGCGTTGGGTTCTAAAATTGAAATCATATCGAAAGAATCCTTCGATTTATCATTAAAAATAAAAGTTGATACAAAAGAACTGACGATTTCAAATAAAATTGCGAGTAACTTATTTGTAAAAATAATGTAAGAAAAGGCATTATATTTGATTCAACTTTAAGAAAGCTCAAATGAAAAATATCTTTTTCTCTCTGTTATTAATTTTTAGTACTTCTGTTTTTGGACAAGAATCGCAACAAAAGCCTATAAAAATTAGCTATAAAAATTGTCTTGCTAAAAAAGGATATTCTTTCCGACTAAAAGAAGTAACCTCAGATTCTCGCTGTCCCGAAGGCGTACAATGCATTTGGGCTGGCGAAGTGCAAACGGTTATTTTAGTTTATAAAGACAAAAAATTGGTAGAAGAAACAAAACTTACGGTTTCGCCAAACAACAATGAAGAAGTGATTGACTTTTTTGCAAAATATTATGCTAAGAAGAAAATAGAATCTATTTATGTTTTCCCATTTCCTATAAAAGATAAAGTTTTAGACAAAAAAGAGTATCGTTTGGAAATTAGTTTTGAGTAGTTATTTACAACCACAATCGCCACCACAATTTTTATCGTTTTTCTTTTTGCCAAAGAATTTCTTGTACAGAAAATATACTGCAACAATTAATAATAATATAGTAATGATTTCTTGTATCATTATTTCAAGATTTGATAAGCAATTAGTGCTACAGTATAAGCAAATCCGCTCATAAACACCAACTGAATTGCTGGCCATTTCCAAGAATTCGTTTCTTTTTTAGTCACTGCAAGTGTACTCATGCATTGCATGGCAAAAGCATAAAAAAGCAGTAACGAAACGCCCGAAGCCAAGTTAAATAGTTTATCTCCAGTTATAGGATTTATTTCGGTAGATAATTTATTTTTTATAGTAGCTTCTTGATCTCCAGTTTCTTCGATGCTATAAATCGTAGCTAATGTTCCTACAAAAACTTCTCTTGCTGCAAACGAAGTTACAATAGCAATTCCTATTTTCCAATCGTAGCCTAGTGGCGTAATGGCTGGTTCTATCGATTTCCCTATAATTCCTATATAAGAATTTTCTAATTTATAAGAAGCAATTTCATTTTCTAAATGTTCTGTCGCAGGGTTTTGTTTTGAAACTATTTCTCTCGCATTTCTAAAATTTTCACCAGGACCGTAAGAAGCCAAAAACCACAATATTACCGAAAGTGCTAAAATCATTTTACCAGCTCCAAAAACGAAAGATTTTGTTTTTTCAATAACATTTATCACCACGTTTTTAAACATAGGAAGTTTGTAATTGGGCATTTCGACAACAAAGTAGGATTTCGATTGTATTTTTAAAATTTTGTTCAATAACCAAGCAGAAAAAAATGCCATTCCGAAACCTAATAAATACAACATCATTAGTGTAAGTCCTTGCAAATTAAACAAACCAAAAAGTCTTGTATTTGGGATAACTAATGAGATTATAATCGAATAAACAGGCAATCTTGCAGAACAAGTAGTAAACGGAGTAACTAAAATTGTGATGAGCCTTTCTTTCCAGTTTTCGATATTTCGGGTTGCCATAATTGCAGGAATTGCACAAGCGGTTCCCGAGATTAGCGGCACCACACTTTTGCCAGAGAGACCAAATTTTCGCATCGATTTATCCATCAAAAAGACGACACGACTCATATAACCACTTTCTTCAAGAATGGAAATAAATAAGAATAAAAAGGCAATTTGTGGAATAAAAATAGCGATTCCGCCCAATCCTGGAATAATTCCTTGCACGATTAGATTGGTTAAAACGCCTGCTGTTAGTTGAGACTCTGTCCATGAACTTAAGGAAACAAACGAACTGTCTATAAAGTCCATGGGTAAACTAGACCAATCGAAAATAGACTGAAAAATAAGCATCAGAATCAAGAAGAAAATCACATAACCAAACACTTTGTGCATCAGTATCCGGTCGAGTTTGCTTCGTAAATCTTTGGCGGAAGCCAAGTCTATTTTTTGTCCAACTTTCAAAACATCATTAATAAACTGATAGCGTTTGATGGTTTCTTTTTGTTGTAATCTTTTTAGGTCTTCTTTCGATTTTGCAAACGAAGGATTTGGTAATTCGTTTCGGTTTAAATTCGCAAAATTTACATCTTGCGTGATAACCAACCACAATTTATATAACGACTGATTTGGGAAAGCTCTTCGTAAATTATTAAAATAAGCAACATCGATACTCGAAGCATTCAAACACGGTTCGGTCGTGATGTTTTTGTAATTGATGATTAGATTTTTCAAATTATCAATTCCTTCTCCTTTACGAGAACTTACGAGCGCGATTTTGGTTTTCAGCTGATTTTCTAAATACGGAATATCTAACGAAATCCCTTTATACGACATTCTATCGGACATGTTGATGACTAGAATTGTCGGAATTTCTAAATCTTTTATTTGGGTAAAGAGCAATAAATTTCGTTTCAGATTTTCAACTTCGGTAACTACAATCGCTACGTCTGGAAAATCTTTGTCGTTTTTGTTTAATAGTAATTCGATAACCACATTTTCGTCGAGCGAGCTTGCGTTTAAACTATATGTTCCAGGTAAATCGAGGATGGTTGCCTTAAGATTTGATGATAATTTGCAAACACCTTGTTTTTTTTCGACGGTAATTCCGGGATAATTTCCCACTTGTTGATTTAACCCAGTAAGTTGGTTAAATACCGAAGTTTTCCCAACATTTGGATTTCCAATTAAAGCAATATTAATGTTACCGACTTTCATTATAGTTGGTTTTCTTTAGAAATTTCTACTTCGATAATAGAAGCAGTTTCTAATCTAATGGCGACATGACTATCGTTTATGTTCAAATATAAAGGATCACCAAAAGGCGCAATTTGAATAACTTCGACCATATTTCCAGGCAAACAACCCATTTCTAATAACTTTAGAGGAATATTGTTAATGTCAAAATCTTTGATGATTGCTTTTTGACCAATGGCGAGATTTGAAATGGTTAAGTTCAAGTTTATTTAGATTGAATAAATGTAAAGCAAAATTAATCCTTTTTATTGGATTCACACAAAAAAAGAATGTCTTGCAGTAATTTTTCGACTTCTTCACGTTTGGTACCATCATAAAAACCGCGAACTCTTCTTTTGTTATCAACTAAAACAAAGTTTTCGGTGTGTACCATATCATATAATTCCGATGGTTTTCCAGTTTTTACCGCTAAATAAGATTTTCTAGCAATGTAGTAAATGTCTTTTTTGTTTCCGGTTACGAGATTCCATTTGGCATCAATAACACCTTTTCTTTTGGCGTAAGCTTTTAGCACCGAAACACTATCAATCTCTGGCGTTACCGAATGGGAGAGCAACATCACTTTCGGATTGTCTTTAATTTGGTCTTGTAACCAAACCATATTATCTGTCATCATTGGGCAAATTGTGCCACAAGTAGTAAAAAAGAAATCGGCTACATAAATTTTGCCTTCATAATCTTTTTGGGTAATTATTTTTCCGTTTTGGTTGGTAAAAGCAAAATCGGCAATGATATGTTTATTGGCAACATATTGAATTGTCGAATCGACCAACTCAGGATTTACCATCGATGGTGTAAAAACGGGAAGTGTTTTACGATTTAAGACATTATAAAATAACCAAATTATAATTACTGATAAAAAGAATAGTACTATAAATAAGGTTTTAAATTTTCGTAAAAAATGAAGCATGAGGTAATTTTTTTGCAAAAATACGAAATAATAAAATTATCAAACATTATAAAATAATTTTAAAATCATTGTTAAAAAAGCGAAAAAATGAAAAAAACTTACTATTTTTGACAAAACACACAGCAAAATGAAAAAAATATACCTACTTATTGCATTATCTTTTTTTATTAATGTAAATGCGCAGTTTTACTCAGATGCGCCTTGGATGAAAAACAAAACTTCACAAAAAAACCAAGAACCTACTTTTGACGAAATAGTAAATTCATTTAATGAATATTGGAAAGACAAAGATCATTCTAAAAAAGGAAGTGGTTTTAAACCTTTTAAACGTTGGGAAAATTATTGGGAAAATCTTGTAAAAGAAGATGGAAAAATAATTTCACCAGAAGAATTTATGTCGGCTTGGCAACAAAAAAAGCAATCAAAAAGCAATAAATCTACTTTGAGTTTACCAGTAAGTAACTGGACTCCGGTAGGGCCTTTTACGCATACCAATACAGGTTCTTGGTCTTCAGGACAAGGAAGAGTTCAAGAGATTTGTGTTGATCCATCAAACCCAAATACATTATATGTTGGTTCGCCAGCTGGAGGAATCTGGAAATCGACCGATGTTGGTATTACTTGGACACCACTTACGGATAATTTACCACAAATAGGAGTTTCTGGAATTGCGGTTGATTATTCTAATTCAAACACAATATATATTGCTACTGGCGATAAAGATGGTGGAGATACCGCTTTTGTTGGCATTTACAAATCTACTGATGGAGGAACCAACTGGATAGCTACTGGCGCAATGTCAGGAGTAACTCGTGCTGGAGATTTAGTAATACACCCAACAAACAATCAAATTTTGTGGTGTGCTACCAATTCTGGTATTTGGAAAACTATAAATGGAGGTACAAGCTGGACAAATGTACAAGCTGGAAGTTTTCATCAAGGAGCCATAAGGCTTAAACCAACTGATCCAACTAATGTTTATGCGGTAAGTAATACTAATTTTTATAAATCTACCGATACAGGAACTAGTTTTGTAAATATAATTACTGGATTACCTGCAAGTTCTAGTAGATTACTATTAGATGTTACTCCAGCAAACGCGAATTATATTTATATTTTAAGTGCAACAGGCGGTGCTTTTCAAGGGATTTATCGCTCTATTAATGGTGGAACAAATTGGACAAAAACAACATCAACTACCGATGTGTTTGAATCTAACCAATCAGGATATGATTTAGCACTTGCAGTATCTGCCACAAATGCTAACGAAATTTATACAGGTTGTTTAAATATTTGGAAATCTGTCGATGGCGGAACAACCATGACCAAAGTAAATAACTGGAGTTCTCCAACAAGCACTTCCTATTCTCATGCGGATATTCACTTTTTAAAATATTTCGGAAACAATCTTTATGCAGGAACTGATGGCGGGATATATAAATCAAGTAATTCAGGAGTAAATTTCACAAGCTTAACAACAGGACTTCAAATTAGCCAGTTTTATAAAGTGGCAGTTTCTAAACAATCGGCAGGGAATATGGTGGGCGGCTTGCAAGATAATGGTGGTCATGCCTTTAGTAATAATGGTTGGAAAAATTATTATGGTGCTGATGGTATGGATACAGGAGTAGACCCAAATAATGGCAGCAAATATTATGGCTTTATACAGTTTGGAGGCAGTATGTATATAAGTACCGATGGCGGAAACTCGTTAGGTTCTGGAGTTGGTGCTCCTGCGGCAGAAACTGGTACAAATGACGATGGTGGAAACTGGGTAACACCAATGGCTATAAATAGTCTGGGTGAAGTTTTTGCAGGTTACTCGAGATTATACATGTTAAACGGTGTGGCTTGGGCGCAACAAAGTTCAGGAACAATTGGTACTGGAGATATAGAACTAGTTTATATAGACCCAAGTAATGATAATATTATGTATGTGTCAAACGGGACACGATTATATAAAAGTATAAATAAAGGAGTAGCGTTTACACTTGCATATACTGCTGCAACTTCTATTACTTCAATTTGTGTAAATTCTTTAAATAATAATATTGTATATCTTACCACTTCGGGAACTGGAGGATTGGCATTAAAATCAACAAACGGAGGAACAGTTTTTGCTTCATTTTCGACAAATTTACCTGCAATTGGGAAAAATGTGATAAGACATCAAGGAAGAAATTCTTTAAATCCATTATATTTAGGAACAAGTTTAGGTGTTTATTATAGAGACGATTCGATGACACAATGGGAGCCATTCGATATTAATTTGCCTAACGTTTCAGTTACCGATTTAGAAATAAATTTAGAAGAAGGAAAAATTATAGCAGCAACTTATGGTCGCGGTATTTGGCAAGCTTCAATTCCTATCGAAGTTCCTACGAACGATATTGCATTAACCGCGATAACTCCAATAATCGATATTGATTGTGACGGCCTAGTTTCACCTGAAATAACCGTAAAAAACAATGGAACAAATCCTATTTTATCAGTAAGTATAACTTACGATTATAATGGAACACCACAAAATTATATATGGACTGGAAGTATCGCTACTGGAGCTTCACAAATAATTACTATTCCGAGTTTTACAATAAGCACAAGAGGTGCTTATAATTTAAATATTACTTCGACAATTACTTCCGATGCTTATTCAGATAACAATAAAGGAATTACTCAATTGTATATTGACAATTCTGGAACAATAGGAGTTTTAAATACATTTGAAACTGTTGCGTCAGAATTATTAACCTTCAATGACGGAGTTACTTCTAGCCAATGGAAAAGAGGCATAAATACAAATGGTGCTTTAGCAACGCCAGGAAACAACGTGTATACAACCAATTTTACAGGAAATTATCCAGATAGTACTAAATCTTATTTGTTTTCTCAATGTTATAACTTGACCAATGCTGTAAATCCTCAAATTAAATTCAAATTGGCTTTCGATTTAGAGCCAGATTATGATTTGGTTTACGTTCAATATTCAACAAATATGGGACAAACATGGACTGTTTTAGGAACACAAGGTGCAAATTGGTATAATAGTAATAGAACACCAGCAACTTCTGGAGTAGATTGCGAAAACTGTCCAGGAGCACAATGGTTAGGAACAAATACTACACTAACTGAATATTTTTATCCTTTAAATAGCTTAATAGGTCAGTCGAATGTTATTTTTAGAATTGTTTTTCATTCAGATAGCGGAGCAAACCAGTTGGGAGTTGTTGTAGATAATTTTATTATCGAAGGAACTTTATCTAATCAAGATTTCGAATTAAAAAATATTGCTATTTATCCAAATCCATCAACAGGATTGTTTACCGTATCTACAGGAAATAAAGCTATCGATAAAGTAGAAGTTTATGATGTAACTGGAAAAGTTGTGTTGTCAAAAAATAATTTTTCAAATGCAAATTCACAAACTGTTTTAGATATGAAAAACGTTTCAAACGGAATATATTTTGTAAAAATATCATCGGAAGAACAAAGTGTAGTAAAAAGAATCATAAAAAATTAATTGTGGATTCATTAACTAATCAAAAAATTGTTCTTATCAGACAGTTTAAAAAAAACCTTTTTTACGAAAGGTTTTTTTTTTTGATATAAATCATAGGTTTTTAAAAATTAAGGATAGAAAGTGGCATTTTAACATAATTTTTATCAATATCTTTACAAAACTAATTAAACCATCGAAATAAATGAAAACATACCTAAGAAAACAATTGGTTTTCGTGATTCTTACCATCATTAGTTTTTCGTCAATTTTTGCACAAACCACTCCGAAAACAAACACACAAGGTATCAATGTATCAAATATGGATTTGTCGGTTAGGCCTAACGACGATTTTTATAAATTTGTAAATGGAGGATGGCTTAAAAAAACTAACATTCCTTCCGACAAAACACGTTGGGGGAGTTATGATGAGTTGCGTCAAAAAACAGATATAGATGTTTTAAATATTCTAAAAGAAGCAGCAACTAATCCACTATACAAATCGAATACAGACCAAGGAAAAGCCATAAATCTTTACAAATCCATTATAGACACGGTTGGGAGGGACAAAAAAGGCTTATCTCCACTTAAACCGTATTTGGCAAAAATTAAAGCAGTAAAAAATATTCGGGATTTACAGGCGTTGTTAATTGAAATGGAACCCATTGGTGGTATAGGATTTATGGGTGTTAGCATTAGTGAAGATGCTAAGAACAGTAATAGAAATGTTATATATATTGAGCCCAGAAGTGTAGGATTGCCAGATCGAGATTATTATGTTTCTGATGACAAGGATTCTAAGGAGAAAAGAGATAAATATGTTTTACATGTGTCTAGAATGTTGCAGTTTTTAGGAGAAAAACCCAAAAAAGCAAAATCAGATGCAAACAAAATTTTGGCATTGGAAACAGCGATGTCTCAACCAAGATTTGATAGAGTGGAAAGACGTGACAGAAGAAAATCGTACAACCCTATGACTATTTCTGATTTGCAAAAACTAACACCTTCCATAGATTGGGAGGCTTATATGACAAACATTGGTTTGAAAAATGTAGATTCCTTGATTGTTTTACAACCGAAATATATGGTTGCTTTAGAAACGATTTTCAAAGAAAATAAAGTGGAAGATTGGAAAGCCTACATGCGTTGGACTTTGTTAAGTAGTTCAGCAGGTAAATTGTCTAAAAAGGTTGAAGTAGCAAACTGGGAGTTTTACGGAAAAACCTTGACAGGAGCATTGAAACAAAGACCTTATGACGAAAGAGCTTTGCAGGTAATTAATGGATCTATTGGCGAATCACTGGGTAAATTATATGTGGAGAAAAAGTTTCCGCCAGAGGCAAAAATCAAAGCAGAAAAAATGATTAAGAATATTTTTCTTGCTTTCGAAAATCGAATCAATAATTTATCTTGGATGACATTAGACACCAAGGTAAGCGCAATTAAAAAATTGCACAAAATAAAAGCGAAAATTGGTTATCCTGACAAATGGAAAGATTATTCCGCTTTAACTTTAAATAGCCCAGAAGAAGGAGGGACATTTTTTGATAATTCAAATAATATTCGTCGTTGGAATTTTCAAAAAGACAGAGATAATCTTCATAAACTTGTTGACAAAACAGAATGGAAAACATCACCACAAACAGTAAATGCCTTTTATAATCCTTCGTTTAACGAAATTACGTTTCCAGCTGGAGTTCTCCAGCCTCCGTTTTACAATTATCAAGCAGATGAGGCCGTAAATTATGGTTCAATTGGATGTACAATTGGACACGAAGTTTCTCATGCGTTTGATGATTCGGGATCACGGTATGATGCAGATGGTAATTTAAAAAATTGGTGGACCGCCGAAGATTTAAAATTATTTACTGTATTAACAGGTACGCTGGCTGATCAATTCTCTGCAATAGAGCCTTTACCAGGAATTCACATAGATGGGAAATTCACATTGGGTGAAAACATTGGAGATTTAGGAGGAGTAAACGTCTCTTATGACGGATTGCAACTATTTTTAAAAGAAAATGGAAGGCCAGAATTAATAGATGGTTATACTCCTGAACAACGGTTTTATATTTCTTGGACAACGAAATGGCGTTCACAAATACGGGATGAAGCTTTGAAAAATCAATTAAAAACCGATCCACATTCTCCGGGAATGTACAGGGCGTATGTTCCATTGCAAAATGTTGATGCTTTCTATCAAGCTTTTGATATTAAAGAAGGAGATAAACTATTTGTAAAACCAGAAAATCGTGTGAGGATTTGGTAATAGTTTTAATAAAATAAAAACGGCTTGTCGAGTTATTTGACAAGCCGTTTTTTTACGCTAAAATTTGAAAAGTATAATCTAAAGTTTCCATTAGTTTTTCGCTCGAAATTACTTTCCCAACAGATGGTTTTTCTTTATTAAATTTAGGGACAATCAAATTTAATTCAATCGCTTTTTGAGTGTAGTATTCCTCTCGTGTTGGGTGAAAAGGAGTCACGGCATTGAAAATTTGGTTCCATGAATTTATTTCAATGATTTTCAAAATAATCCCAATACAATCTTTTTGATGAATTAGATTTATGGCTCCGTCAGGATTTTCAATATTTTCTCTTCCAGCAAGGAATTTTATAGGATGACGGTCTTCGCCTATCAATCCGCCAAAACGTAATATAGTAGTTTCAAAATTTTTATTGTTTTGCAACAACTTTTCGGCTTCTAACAATTGCTTTCCACCTTCAGTTTCTGGTTTTGGGATTGTTTTTTCGTTAACCATCGAAAGGTCATCGGCATAAACAGAAGTTGAACTCACAAATAAAACTTTCGTTACCGATGATTTTTCGATAAATGGAATCAATGTTTTTATTTTGGCTACAAAATTCTCAACAGCATTTCCTCGTAATTTTGGCGGAATATCAATAATTAAAACTTCCGAATTTTCTAAAAAAGCATCAATATTCCCCGTAATTTCATTTTCATTTAACGAAAGTAAAAAGGGTTGAATCTTATTTTCTTCCAATACAGGAAGTTTATTTTGGGAAGTTGTAGAGCCTTTTACCGAAAAATCAGTTGCGATTAATGCTTTTGCCAATGGCAAACCCAACCAGCCACAACCTAATATTGAAATGTTTTTATAAATCATTTAGTTCTCTTTTTTTACTAGCATATAATAATCATCTTCCAGAATTCGATAGCCTTGATCGTACAAAAAATAATAAGTATTCCCAGTTTTTGTAGTCAAAACGGATGTAAAAAACTCGAAATCGAAACCTTTACTTAATAATTTTGTTCTAGTTGTTTTACCTTTTCCTTCAGGATTCAAATCGGACAAAATGCGATAATTTTTGCGCAACTTGTTGTTTATGTTACGCATTAAGTTGGTCGAATCCTTGTTTATTTTGTTGTTATACGCATTGCGGCAACCATCGCTACAAAACTTTTTGTCTTCGCGACCTATAATTTTTTCGTTACATTCTAAACAGTTTTTCATCTTTTTTTAAAATTTTCCTTTATGCATTAATGCCTGTTCTATATGCGCAAAATGATGGTTGCAATGCCAAGCGTACAAACCAATTATTTCCTTTAGTTTGTATGTTTTTTTGCTTTCTGGATGTATAAATGTTTTGGCTAAATCTGATGTATCAAAACTTTTTAGCAACATGGTCCATCTTGTATGAACTCCTTCCAGAATAAGTAATGAAGACGAAATATCATCGCAATTTCCATCTATAAGTTCTGCCCATTTTGATTCGTCGTAGGGTTTTATAGTCGGATTATCTTCGGTAAGTGCCAGCTTGAATCGTATAAAACTATTTATGTGGCTGTCGGCACAATGATGAATAACCTGTTTTATTTTCCAACCTTCGGGACGGTATTTCCAATTAAGTTCTTCGGCAGATAAATTGGAAACTGTATTTTTTAATTTTGATGGAAACATTTCAATTGTTTCAATCCAGTTTTTAATGTCCTTTTCTGAAATTAAATCTGGTTTTGTAAAATGTCCTATTGGAAATTTTAGGGTTTCTAGATTTTGTGTATTTTCCATCTTTTACTTTTAAAATCAATCAAATATAAATAAAAAATTCCAATTACAAACGGTTACAAACAATTACAACCGAAAGTAAATGAATGATAACCGAATACATTTTGCCAATCGCTACATCTTTGCACTGTCGAAATCAAATAACAATCGACACTAACAAAAAATAACAATTTAAATTTACACGCCATGAACACATTAAGAAACAAAGTACAGTTAATTGGAAACGTAGGAAACGATCCAGAAATTAAAATCCTTGACGGAGGAAAAAAACTAGCGAAACTAACCATTGCAACAAACGAATCATATTATAACGACAAAAACGAGAAAGTAACCGATACCCAATGGCATAATCTTACTGCTTGGGGAAAAACTGCCGAAATTATTGAAAGTTTTGTAACCAAAGGAAAAGAAATTGCTGTTGAAGGAAAACTAACACATCGTAGTTATGATGATAAAGAAGGTATAAAAAGATATTATACGGAAGTAGTAGTAAACGAACTATTGTTGTTGGGGAGCAAATAAAATATTTTAACACACAAAAAGCGGCAAGTGATTTGTCGCTTTTTGTGTATTAAATACTTGGTTATTTTGATAATTTAATAAAAATTAACACAAAATACCAATGAAATTATTAGATTTGTGTAAATTTCAAAAGCCCCATGAAAAAAACTACATTAATACTATTACTACTAACAAGCGTATTTGGCTTTTCTCAAGACGAAAAATATAGCACGGAAAATATTGCTGAGGCAGAAATGAAATCTGCTTCAAAAACAATGAATATGACCGTGAATTCTAATACATTAAATTATGATGTTACCCATCATAATTTAGAATTAACAGTCGATCCTGCAGTGTATTTTATATCAGGAAAAATCACTACTACATTCACAGCATTGTCAAATATGAATACTATTACTTTCGATTTTGCTAATGATTTAACTGTAAGTTCAGTAAAACAAGGCGCAACAAATTTAGCTTTTGTTGAGAACACAAATAATGAACTAATTATTACATTACCTACAGCCCAATTATCAGGAACTTCGGCAACTATTGAAATTGTTTATTCAGGAGCGCCTCCAGCAAGTGGTTTTAGTGCTTTTGCTACCGACACACATGGTGGCAGCGACACACCAGTTATGTGGACTTTGTCCGAACCGTATGGTGCTCGCGATTGGTGGCCTTGTAAACAAGATTTAAATGATAAAATCACATCTGTAGATATTCGTGTTACAGCTCCATCTGTCTACAATGTTGCTGCAAACGGACTAGAACAATCTAGAACAATAAATGGCGCAAATGCAACCACTCATTTTCGTCACAATTATCCTATTCCTGCATATTTAATTGCCTTTGCGGTTACTGATTATCAGATTCACAATCAACAAGGAGGATTAGGAACCGCTGGGAGTCCTTTTTTCCCTATTGTAAATTATATTTATCCTGAAACAGCTGCAAGTACAATAACAAGTTTGGCTGTTACACCAACTATTATAAATCTCTACGAAACTAAAATTGGAAATTATCCTTTTAGAAACGAGAAATATGGCCATGCCGAATTTGGTTGGGGCGGAGGAATGGAACACACAACAGTTTCCTTTATGGGCGGCTGGAGTCGAAGTTTAATTGCTCACGAAATGGCACACCAATGGTTTGGCGACAAAGTAACTTGTGGTTCTTGGAAAGATATTTGGCTTAACGAGGGAATAACTGAATATATGTCTGGATTGGTTGTCGAAAATATAGATGGAGCCGCGGCATTTGTTTCATGGAAAAACAGTAAAATTAACAATACAATTGACGGTATAACTTTAAGTCCTACAGGAAATTTATATTTATATGACTCGCAATTAACAAACATAGGCAGAATTTTTAGTAGTCGTTTAAGCTACAATAAGGGTTCTATGGTAACTAATATGTTGCGTTTTAAAATGGGTGATACAAATTTCTTTCAAGGATTAAGGAATTATTTAAACGATCCAGCATTAGCTTACGCATACGCATTAACACCACAATTTCAAACGCATATGGAAGCAGTTTCTGGCGCTCCAGGCAGTTTGCAAGAATTTTTTAATGATTGGGTTTATAACGAAGGTTATCCGACATATACAATAAATGCGTTTAATTCTGGTGCAGGACAAGCGACGGTTCAAATTAGTCAGACACAATCAATAACAAATCCAGCTCAAACAGGGTATGTTTCTTATTTCGAAATGCCAGTTCCAGTAAGATTAACAGGCGCTTCAGGACAACAATTAGATGTCGTTTTAAATAATACAACAAACGGGCAAATTTTTGTAGTTCCGGTAGGATTTACAGTAACAGGAATTTTATTTGATCCTAATAAAGATATTATTTCACGCAATAGCACTGCGACACTTGGAATAGAAAATTTTAATTATGACACAGCAATAAACATGTACCCTAATCCGTCATCGGATATTTTAAATATCGATTTGCCGTCAAATATGATTTTGAAAAAAGTAAGTTTATACAATACCTTAGGGCAAAAATCTTTAGAAACTACTCAGAATAATATTGATGTTTCAGGTCTTTCGTCAGGAATGTATATTGTAAAATTTGAAACTTCTGAAGGGACTTTTCATAAAAATTTCATAAAAAAATAAACTAGGCACATAATTTGTAAAAAAGTAAGGTGAAAACCTTACTTTTGTTTTTTACATCAAAAATTAAAATTAATAAATGGATACTTTAATACAAATAGCACAAATCTTATTTATACTTTCTGTACTTGTAATTCTTCACGAATTTGGGCACTATATTACCGCAAGAATGTTTAAAGTTAGAGTCGAAAAATTCTATCTTTTTATGGATGCTGGATTCTCATTATTCAAAAAGAAAATAAACGATACCGAATGGGGAATTGGTTGGTTGCCAATAGGTGGTTATGTAAAACTATCAGGAATGATGGACGAAAGCATGGACACCGAACAAATGGCACAGCCAGCACAAGCTTGGGAATTCCGTAGCAAACCAGCTTGGCAACGTCTAATTATTATGTTGGGAGGAATTACGGTAAATATTATTTTGGCGTTTTTAATTTATACTATAATGTTTAGTACAGTTGGACAAAAATATGCTTCAACAGAATTGTCTCAAAAAAAAGGATTAATGTTTGGAGAATCTGGACTTAACGCAGGTTTTAAAAATGGAGATAAAATTTTGAGTGTTGATGGTAAAGTTCAGCCAAAATTCAACCGAATGATTATCGATGTTTTATTGGGAGATAAAGTTGAAGTAGAAAGAGATGGACAAAAGCAAACTCTAACCATTACCGATGAGCAAAAAAGTAAAATTTTAGGTTCTGAAGGAAAAGGTTTTATGATGCCAAGATTAACCGAAATCTATGTAGATTCTATTGTTCCTAAAAGCGAATCAGATAAAGCTGGATTATTAAAAGGAGATAGAATTGTAAAAGCAAATGGTCAAAGCATTAAATTTTACGATGAACTGTCTACAACTTTACAAGCTAAAAAATCAGATTCAATTCAATTAACTGTTTTAAGAGCAGGAAAAGAAATCTTAGTATCATCTAAAGTTACGCCAGAAGGAAAGATTGGTTTTAGACCAGCTTCTCAAGATAAAGAAGATTTTATAATCACAAACAAATTAAGTCTTTTACAAGCCATTCCTGCTGCTGTAAACGAGTCTTACACGCAGTTTATTTATAACATCAAACAATTTAAATTAATTCTTAGACCAAAAACCGAAGCCTATAAGCAAGTAATGAGTCCAATAGGAATTACTCAGAAACTTCCAACAGAATGGAACTGGGAGTTTATATGGGGGTTTACAGCTATGTTTTCGATAGGATTAGCGTTTATGAACTTGTTGCCTATTCCGGGTCTTGATGGTGGGCATGCTATATTTACCATTGCCGAAATGATTACAGGTAAAACTTTGAGCATAAAAGCTGCCGAAAGAGTTCAAACAGTTGGAATGATTATCTTGCTGAGCCTAATGGCTTTAACCTTTGGAAAAGACATCTATGCCATAATAGCGAAGAATTTTTTCTAAAAAAGAGATAATTTTATTTGCATATAATAAAAATGGTGCTATCTTTGCACCGCTTTAAAAGTGAAAAACACTTTCCTTCTTAGCTCAGTTGGTTAGAGCATCTGACTGTTAATCAGAGGGTCCTTGGTTCGAGCCCAAGAGAGGGAGCAAAAAGCGAAAAGACTATCAGAAATGATAGTCTTTTTTTTGTTTAAAGTTTTTGAATTTGAAAGTTAAAAAAATTAGTCTCGCTTCAACCAACCCGTCACACTCATTCTTCTTTCGTTGGTAACCAAAACTTCATGAACCAATTCATTACTTTTGAAGAAAACCGTTTTGCCTTGCGTAGGCGATATTTTCTGGTCGTTGTCTAACTGATGAATAAGTAATTCGCCACCATCATGTTCTTGCCAGTTGGCATTTAAGTAGCTAATCATCGAGAATTGTCTGCTCGAATTATCCTGAAACTGATCTAAATGTTTCCTATAAAAACTACCTGTTTCGTACAAAGAATAATGAAACTCATAGCCTGTAATTCCTGCATAACAAGAAATGTTTAGATACTCTATAAAAGCTTCTATTTGTACAAAAAAAGCATTTTCGTGTGCGTTATTGTTCTTTTTATCGAGCCAATAAATCACATCGTTTCGTATTGCGGTGTTGTGTATCAGTTTGTCGGCGTTGCCAGTTCCTGCGGTGAGTAATTTATTATCGTGGTGCAGAGAAAGTAAATTTTCTTTGAGGTGGTTGGCTAGTTCGTCGCTCAAAAAATGTTGAGAGATACCTACTTTACTTTCAATATAAGAGGCAATTAGTGTTTCAAAACTATTTTCCATGGGATTGTTTGACTACCTGAATAGACAAGCAACGGCACAAGGTAGTCTTAATAAACTACAATCGACTTTAATTAACTTTTTGTACAGTTTGTCATTGTCTTTCCCGCGCAGGCGGGAATCTACTTTTGGGGATTTAATAGTTGTACAAATTACAAAATACTCATCTTGATATAGTTAAAAATTCTTCTAACTAATATTAATGAGATTTAAATATCATTAATATTAGTGATTGTGGAGGTGGAGGTAATAGGTTAGGTTTGGTGATATGATTGTACATGTTTATAAGTTGGCTGTAATTTTTGGCCATGAGAAGCTATAATTACATCGATTCAAATCTAGGTGTTAACAAACTGTAAATAAATATTTTAGATTAAATTATTATAAATGGAAAAAATCACAATTAAGGAATTGATAGACTTTCGCGGAAGACCTTCTGGTAAATTAAAAAATAATTTTGCTTTCAAATTGAAAACTCGCAAACCAAAAGAAAAACTAGAAGATGCTAAAGATTCTGGGGGGAATTATTGGGCAATTAGTACAAGTAGTATTTATAATACTTTCAAATCAGGAAAAGATGAGTATTATGATGTAAAAATTGATGATGTAATTTCGCGTCAGGCTAACACAGACAGCGAAAAAGACAAAGTGATGTACCAAAGAAATTTAGATATTCTTAATAATTTTAAAGAATTTGATTTACACCTTTTGCGTCCTTTAGATATTACTAATTTTGAAACTGTACATAAAGAACAGAAAATTATTTTGATTAATAGTCTTCCAATCTATATTAATCCAAGTTTAGTTTTTTGTTTTGAGCGAAATGGAAAAAAAGAAATCGGAGCTATCGCATTGATTCCACAATTGGGCGGATACCAAAAATCTCAACTAGGAATGTTTTGTGAAATGCTTTATAAATTTTTACATAAACATTATTCAAGCGAATTTCAAATTGCTGAAGATTTTTGTATTGCGATTGATACATACAATGCTCAAAAAATTATATATTTAGAGTTGTTAACTGGAAAAATTCCACGATTAGTTGATTTAACTGTAGAAGAGATAAAATCATCATAAACCCAGATAGTGCGGATTTGCAACCATACACATTTATAAATTAATGGCAAGCATACAACGACACCTAACAAACACAAGTATTGACATATGAAAATCAAAAAAATAAAGATTAAGAATTTTAGAAGCTACAAAGACGAAGTAGAAATTGAATTTGATGACTTAACTGCTTTTGTAGGTAAAAACGACATTGGAAAATCAACTGTTTTAGAAGCTTTGGACATTTTCTTCAATGATGGCAAAGGTGTGGTAAAGCTTGACAAAGATGACATAAACAAGCAAGCGGTTGCTGAAAATGACAACGAAATAGTAATATCAGTTTGTTTTGAAGAATTGCCAAGAACAATAGTAATTGACAGTACAAACGAAACTACCTTACAATCAGAATATTTATTAAACTCTAATAATCAACTTGAAATAATAAAGAAATATCCAAATGCAGGTAAAGAAAAAGTTTTTGTTAGAGCAAATCACCCGACAAACGACAATTGTAAAGACTTATTACAAAAGAAAAATACTGACTATCAAAAAACGATAAAGGAAAACTCAATTACTTGTACTAATCAAACGATAAATGCAGTAATGCGGACAGCAATTTGGACACATTTTAATTCTGACCTACAATTATCTGAAATGGAAATTGATGTAACTAAAGGTGACACCAAATCCATTTGGGACAAATTACAAAATTACTTACCCCTTTATTCGTTATTTCAATCTGATAGAAAAAATAGTGATGGAGATAGTGAAGTGCAAGACCCGTTAAAAGAAGCAGTAAAACAAATTTTGAATGACAGAATACTTAAACAAAAATTTGCTGAAATTGCATTAGAAGTAGAAAATAAATTAAGAGAAGTTTCTGCGAGAACACTTGAAAAAGTAAGGGAAATGAATCCCGAAATTGCGAATAGTTTAAATCCAATTATTCCACCCGTTGAAAGTTTAAAATGGACTGATGTATTTAAAAGTGTTTCCATTACAGGCGATGATGACATTCCAATTAATAAAAGAGGTAGCGGAGTGAAAAGACTTATTTTACTTAATTTTTTCAGAGCAGAAGCGGAAAGAAGAAAAGTAGAAGAAAATATACCTAGTATTATCTATGCAATTGAGGAACCAGAAACTTCACAACATACAGACCATCAGAAAAAATTAATTTCTGCTTTTTTGGAACTCGCTACAACACCAAATACACAAGTAATTATTACGACACATAGTGCAACATTGGTTAAAGCACTAAAATTTGAACATTTAAGGTTAGTTACAAATGCTAATAACACAAAAAACATAGAAGCCATTTTACCAAATCAACTTCCTTATCCTTCACTTAACGAGGTTAATTTCCTAGCGTTTTCAGAAGTAACCGAAGAGTATCATAACGAACTGTATGGCTACATAGAGTTAGAAGGGGAATTAAATAATTTCAGAAATTCAAAACCAACTATTACTTATAATAAACAAACGCGAGACGGAACATTGAGGGTAGAACAAATAATTCTGACAGATTATATTAGACACCAAATTCATCATCCCGAAAACACAAATAATACAAAATATACTTTTGACAATCTCAATGACTCAATAATTATGATGAGAACATTTATTCAAACAATAGCACCCTAAAAATGTCAGCAGGCAATCAATGCTGTAAATATGACATAAATCCGCACTATCAGATAGTCTTAATAAACTACAATCTACTTTAGTTATATTTTTTGATTAATTTAGTAGCATAAAATTTTTTACTATGAAAAAAATACTGCTTTCCATATTCTTATTTTCTGCTTTGGCACAAGCTCAAACCAAAGAAACGGCAAATATAAATACAGTTTTAGACAATTGGCACAAAGCGGCGGCTGAAGCAAAATTTGACACTTATTTCGGGATGATGTCCGAAGAATCTATTTTTATTGGCACTGATGCTACCGAAAATTGGAACAAAAAAGATTTTATGGCTTTTGCAAAACCTTTTTTCGACAAAGGCAAAGCGTGGAGTTTTACAGCCTTAGAACGTCATGTTTATTTCGACAAATCAGGAAAAACAGCTTGGTTTGACGAATTACTAAACACCCAAATGAAAATTTGTCGTGGTTCAGGCGTTTTGGTAAAAACAGGAAATGAATGGAAAATAAAACACTACGTTCTTTCTATGACGATTCCTAACGACAACACTAATGAAGTCATTAAAATAAAGGAAGTTATCGAAAATCCAATTATCGATAAATTGAAGAAATAAAAATGAACAATGAATTAATAATAAGAGAATATAATTCTGAAGATAAACCAAAACTACTTGAAATATTAAAACTAAATGTTCCCAAATATTTTGCAGAATCTGAAATAGTTGACCTAGATAATTATTTAGACCATGAAATAGATAAATACTATGTTTTGGTATTTGAAAATCAAATTATTGGAGCTGGAGGAATTAATTTTGAAGAGAATAACACCATTGGAAAAATTAGTTGGGATTTTATCCATCCAAATTTTCAAGGAATTGGTGCAGGAACAAAACTACTCAAACATCGTTTAGATATCCTAAAATCGATGCATGAAATTAAAACCATATCGGTTAGAACGTCACAATTGGTTTATAAATTTTATCAAAAAAATGGCTTCGTACTTAAAGAAGTACAAAACGATTATTGGGCGCCAGGTTTTGATTTGTACAATATGATATATGAACAATAAAACCGCTTTTTTAGAGCGGTTTTTTTATAGAATTCAATCAAAATTTATTGGTATATATTTTCTTTTAGTTTGGTAATCATTTCTACCGTCATGTTTTCCATATCGAAATCATTTTTCCAGCCCCAATCTTTTCTAGCTTCACTATCATCGATGCTGGCTGGCCAAGAATCGGCAATTTTTTGACGAAAATCGGGTTCGTAATCTATTGTAAAGTCAGGAAAGTGTTTTTTAATTTCTTCAGCAATTTCAGCAGGTGTAAAACTCATACCAGACAAATTGTAGGAAGAACGAATTTTTACATTTTCTGACGGAACTTGCATGATGTTTACGGTGGCTTTTATCGCATCGTCCATATACATCATTGGTAAACCTGTATTTTCAGATAGGAACGAAGTGAATTTCCCATCGGTAATGGCTTTGTGGTAAATATCTACAGCATAATCGGTCGTTCCACCACCTGGAGGCGTACTCCAACTGATAAGGCCAGGATATCTAATGCTTCGCACGTCAACACCATATTGTTTGTGGTAATATTCGCACCAGCGTTCTCCGGTTTGTTTGCTAATTCCGTAAACCGTACTTGGTTCCATAATGGTGTATTGTGGCGTATTTTCTCTTGGCGTTGTGGGTCCAAAAACCGCAATACTCGAAGGCCAAAATATTTTTTTTATTTTTCCAGCTTTCGCTAAATTCAAAACATGGAAAAGCGAATTCATATTCAAATCCCAAGCAAAAGCTGGGTTTTTTTCGGCTGTTGCCGATAGTAATGCCGCCATCAAATAAACATCGGTAATCTGATATTTTTCTAACAAATGTTCAATCTGGTTGTAATCTAAAGCATTTACCACTTCAAAAATTCCTTCGTTTACAATATCCGTATTTAGTTTCCTAATATCGGAAGCAATCACATTATCTTTGCCGTAAATCGTTCGTAATTTGTTCGTTAGCTCGGTTCCAATTTGTCCGCAAGCACCTATAATTAATATTTTTGTATCCATTTTTTGTTATGTTGAAATACAAATATACCATTTTCGTAAAATATAGCGTTAACATCTTTAACACTTTGGTAAACCAAAAACCAAAAATAACTACATTTGCTTTTTAGTTTAATATTTTGAATATGAAATATATTTTTTCACTGTTTTTGTTATTGATGGTTTTATTCACAGGCTGCAAAGACGATGATAATACACATGAAATGCAGATTGCCAAGGCTTTGAAAGAAAAAGAATTGGTTTTTAGCACCATCAACAAAACATGGAATTTTGCACCACGAACTTTAAGCCCAGAAGCGCAAAAGATTACAAACGAGTGGGGCGATTGGCGATTGTTTACCTCAGAATTGTACCAAAAACCAAAAGGAACGATTGGTGCTTTTCAGCGAAAAACCAAGGGTTTGGTTGTAAAAGTAGAAACGCTGAACTATACGATTCCTGAAAGAATTAGTAAACCGCAAATAAAAAGTAGACTGATGGCAATAGTTACAAAAGTAAAAGCCTTAAATACGTTTATAAATCTAGATAGAATTCCTGAAAAAAAAGTAGCTACTCTGATTACCGATTTGAATGTTGAATTGATGGCTTTTCAGGATCAAATAGAAGAAATTGTACGTCGTAGCCACATTCAGAAAGAAGAAGGAGAGCAAGAAATGCTTAATTCATTAAACGGTTCGCAGCCAACAAATGTTCCTCCGATTAATGAAACTAATAATATTGAAAATTGATAGTATATAATTACATTTGCAAAAAATAAAGACATGATTAAAAATTACACTTCAAAATATTTTGGTTTTTTTACTTTTTTAGTATTAATTCTAGTTTCAAACATCGGTCAAGCACAAAACGTAACTTGGGACGGAACTTCTTGGAGTCCTAATCCTCCAACCATAACGAAAAATGCTATTTTTACAGGAAATTATACTTCAACTGCAGATATTGTTGCAAAAGCGGTTACTGTTACAAATGGTGCAATTGTTACTATTAGCGGAGGTGTTTCTGCTCATACTTTTACAGTAGCAAATGGCATTACGGTTGATGTGGGTTCAAAATTAGTTTTCGAAAACAATGCTAGTTTGTTACAAAATAATGTTTCGGCAGTAAATACAGGAAGTATAAACTTCAAAAGAAACGCAACGCCAATGAGAGGTTTAGAATATACCTATTGGTCATCGCCAGTTGTAGGACAAACATTGGTTGGTTTTTCTCCACTTACTAGAGCAGATAGATACCATAGTTTTAACGCAACCACAAATGCTTGGGTAAATGAATCAGCTGCAAACACTATGGAAGCTACGAAAGGATATGCAGTTAGAGCACCTGAAAATTTCACATCGACACCACAAATTTTTAACGGAGAATTTATTGGCGTGCCAAATAATGGTGATTTGCCTACAAATGTAGTTGCTTTTAATCCAGCTTTACTAAATTATAATTTTATAGGAAATCCTTATCCGTCGGCAATTAGTGTTGCTAATTTGTTTGTCAGCCCTACTTTAGGAACTTTGTATTTCTGGACACACAATACAGCAATTGCAAGTAATGTTTTTACAACAAACGACTATGCTATTAGAACCCGAACAACTGGAACAGCAGCAATATCGGGTGGAACAGTTCCGGGAGATTATATTGCAGCTGGACAAGGCTTTTTTGCGTCGGCAGGAACCACCACCACCTTTTTATTTACAAATAGTATGAGAGTTGCGGGTAATAATGCTCAGTTTTACAAAAATGCACAAGCCGTTCCTTTAAATTATTATGTTCATTTAAACTTAACAAATACTTTAGGCGCTTTTAAACAAATTGCTTTTGGATACGAAGAAGGGGCAACAAACGGATATGATTTTGGAACTGATGCGTTGGCATCTACAGAAGGTGCCATCACTTTTTACTCGATGATTCCTACTTATACTTCTGGTTTCGGAATTCAAGGAAGAGAATATCCTTGGAATATAAATGACATAGTCGACTTAGGTTTTAATGCAACAATTGCAGGTGATTATACCATTACTATCGATCATGTAAATACTTTTTTTGATGATAAAGACATTTTTCTTGAAGACACAAGCAACGGAACTTATCATAATTTAAAAATAAGTTCTTATAATTTTAATACTGCTGTAGGAACATTTAATTCTAGGTTTAAAATACATTACCTGAATCCACTATTAAGTAACAATGATTTTACTATAAATGAAAATTCAGTTTTTGTAAACACAAATAATAATGAAATCGTTGTTAATTCTACTTCTGAAAAAATAAAATCTATTCAGGTTTATGATGTTTTAGGTCGTTTAATTTTTGATAAAAAAAATGCAAATGAAAACAAATTTGTAATTGAAAACATTCAAAAACAAAACCAAGCATTAATCATTAAAACCGAATTAGAAAACAATCAAATAGTTACTAAAAAACTAATTTTTTAATTTCAATTTGTACTAAAAAAATCCTGTCTCGTTCTAGAAATGAGGCAGGATTTTTTTTGCATAAAAAGTCAAAGTATATTTGTATAAAATAATTCCCATTGAGCACCGAAATCCTATCTAAAAAATACAGCGAACAAGCTAAAATTGTTTCAATAACTAAAGCAATTACTGGCGACAACAAGATTCATATTAAAGGATTGGTTGGTTCGTCATTTTCGTTTGTCATTCAAGCTTTGTTTGCAAAAAGCGAAAATTCGTTCTTGTTATTGTGTAACGAAAAAGAAGAAGCGGCTTATATTCTGAACGATTTAGAACAACTCGTTGGCGATCAAGACGTATTATTTTACCCAAGTTCTTACCGAAGACCATATCAAATTGAAGATACTGACAATGCAAATATTTTGCTTCGCTCGGAAGTTTTAAATCGAATAAATTCTCGCAAAAAACCAGCCATTATTGTTTCTTATCCAGAAGCCATTTTCGAAAAAGTGGTAACCAAGAAAGAATTAGAAAAAAACACGTTAAAAATCTCGGTTGGCGACCAAGTTTCTATCGATTTTATAAATGAAGTTTTATTCGAATATGAATTCAAAAGAGTCGATTTTATTACCGAACCTGGAGAATTTTCAGTTCGTGGCGGAATTTTAGATGTATTTTCTTTTTCGAACGACAATCCGTACCGAATCGAGTTTTTTGGTAACGAAGTAGATAGTATTCGAACCTTCGATGTTGCCACACAACTATCAATCGAGAAGAAAAATAAAATTGCGATTATTCCTAATTTCGAAAATAAATTTTTACAGGAAAACAGGGAAAATTTCTTGGAATATATCAATGCAAGAACAACTATTTTTATTCAAAACACCGATTTATTATTAACGCAATTAGATAAATTATTTGGCAAAGCCGAAGAAACTTTCGAGAAGTTAAATAAAGATATCAAACACGCTTCGCCCGAACAATTATTTCTAAATCAGAAGGAATTCATCAAGCAAGCTTTAAATTTTTGTGTGGTCGAAACGGCTTCGAAACCTACTTTTAGAACATCGGAAACTTTCGAATTTCATATCAAGCCACAACCATCGTTCAACAAGCAATTCGATTTGTTGTTAAATAATTTGAAAGACAATCAAGAACATAATTACAAAAATTATCTATTTTGTTCAAATCAGCAACAAGCCAAACGATTTCATGATATTTTTGAAAGTTTAGACGAACAAAATCACGAAACCATAACCAAGCAATACGAAACTATTGTTTTGCCGTTGTATCAAGGTTTTATTGATGAAGAAAACCAAATTGCGTGTTACACCGACCATCAAATTTTTGAACGTTATCATAAGTTTTCAATTAAAAATGGCTATTCAAAAAAACAAACCATAACCCTCAAAGAACTGACTTCATTAGTGGTTGGCGATTATGTAACGCACATAGATCACGGAATTGGAAAATTTGGAGGACTGCAAAAAATACAAGTTGATGGCAAAACGCAAGAAGCTATAAAACTAGCGTATGCCGATAATGATATTGTGTATGTAAGCATTCATTCGCTACATAAAATATCAAAATATACGGGTAAAGATGGTGCGCCACCCAAGATTTACAAACTCGGTTCAGGTGCTTGGAAAGCTTTAAAACAAAAAACCAAAGCCCGAGTAAAACATATTGCTTTCAACTTAATTCAGTTGTATGCGAAGCGTCGTTTAGACAAAGGATTCGCATTTGCGCCCGATAGTTATTTGCAGCACGAATTAGAAAGTTCGTTTATTTATGAAGATACACCAGACCAATTAAAATCGACACAAGAAGTAAAAACAGACATGGAAAGTGATCGCCCAATGGATCGTTTGGTTTGTGGTGATGTAGGTTTCGGAAAAACAGAAGTTGCCATAAGAGCAGCATTTAAAGCGGTTGATAACGGAAAACAAGTTGCTATTTTAGTGCCAACGACGATTTTAGCATACCAACATTATCGAACATTTACCGAAAGGTTAAAAGACATGCCGGTGACGATTAATTATGTAAATCGTTTTAGAACTGCCAAACAAAAAGCAGAAACACTCAGAGATTTAGAATCGGGAAGACTTGATATTATCATAGGAACGCATCAATTGGTGAGCAAAAATGTGATTTTTAAAGATTTAGGATTGCTTATTGTTGACGAAGAACAAAAATTTGGGGTTAATGTAAAAGACAAACTCAAAACCATTACCCAAAATGTCGATACACTAACACTGACAGCAACACCAATCCCGAGAACTTTACAGTTTTCGCTTATGGCAGCAAGAGATTTATCGGTAATTACTACGCCGCCGCCCAACCGTTATCCTATCGAAACGAATGTAGTTGGTTTTAATGAAGAAACGATTCGTGATGCTATTTCGTTCGAAATTGAACGTGGCGGACAAGTGTTTTTCATTAACAATCGAATAGAAAACATCAAAGAAGTAGCTGGAATGATTCAGCGATTGGTTCCCGATGCCAAAGTAGGAATTGGTCACGGACAAATGGACGGGAAGAAACTGGAAGAGCTCATGTTGGCATTTATGGAAGGCGAATTTGATGTTTTAGTTGCTACAACTATTATCGAAAGTGGTTTAGATGTTCCGAATGCGAATACGATTTTCATCAATAATGCTAATAATTTTGGTTTGTCCGATTTGCATCAAATGCGAGGTCGAGTTGGTCGAAGCAATAAGAAAGCCTTTTGTTATTTTATTTGTCCGCCGTATTCTGTGATGACTGAAGATGCTCGAAAACGTATTCAAGCTTTAGAACAATTTTCGGAACTGGGAAGTGGTTTGAATATTGCTATGAAAGATCTCGAAATTCGTGGTGCAGGAGATTTATTAGGTGGCGAGCAAAGCGGTTTTATAAACGAAATAGGTTTTGATACTTATCAGAAAATTATGAATGAAGCTATCGAAGAACTTAAAGAAAATGAGTTTAAAGATTTGTATGAAAACGACGACGAAACAGTAGAAAAAGAATATGTAAAAGATTTACAGATTGATTCTGATTTCGAATTATTGTTTCCAGATGATTACATCAATAGCGTGACCGAAAGATTGGCTTTGTATAATGCGTTGGCGATTATTAAAGATGAAAATGGTTTGCAGGAATACGAAAAACAACTGATTGACCGTTTTGGACCTTTGCCCAAACAAGCCATCGCTTTACTGAATAGTTTGCGAATAAAATGGATTGCTACCCAAATTGGAGTCGAAAAACTAATCCTAAAACAAGGCAAAATGGTTTGCTATTTTGTGTCAGACCAGCAAAGTGATTATTACCAATCGAAACGTTTTCATCAAGTATTACAATTTGTACAAAAGCAACCGCAATTGTGCAAAATGAAAGAAAAAGAAACTAAAAATGGACTTCGTTTACTATTAACTTTCGAAAACGTAAAAAGCATCAGAAAAGCTTTAGAGTTGATGGAAATGGTTTAGATTTTAAAAAAAAATACCGCAGATTCACAGATTTTAATAGTTAGATTTTAAAATCTGCGAATCTGCGGTAAATATTTTTAGCATTACAAATTACCAATAATTTTATCTTTAGGATATTTTACTACATAACTTATCCTTATTTTCTTGGTTTCGTTGGGTTTTAAATCTAAATCCCAAGTTAAGATTCCAGTTTCAAGATTGGCTTTGGCGCCATCTTTTTGAAGTAATTCTATTTCTATTTCCTTGTCAGAACTTAACGGATATTGGTCTTTTAGCAACATCACGATAGCCTCTTTTTTGTTGTTTCTTACTGTGATATCGTAAGTAAAAGTTTGTTCTTTTTTAGAAGACAAGAATTTAGTTCCAGATTTATCGACTACTTTTTCGCGCTTGATAGATACTTTTTTATCGCGTCCCATACTCAAATTTAAAGTATCGGAAGTTTGGTTTGGATTTATCATTGTTTTTCCAACATACATGCCTTCAAAAATAATATTTGCTTCGCCAGGTAGTAAATTGTATTTAGAATAATCGGCAATTTCTGCTAGTAAAAACGCTTCTTTTTCGACTCTTGGAGCCGCATAATATTTGTAAGAAGCTGGGAGTTTTATTTCTTTAAGTGCTACACTGTGTGCTTTTCCGTTAGATAAAATGTCGTAAGGAATATCAATATCAAAAGAAACATTCAATTGGTTTTCGTTGATAGAAGTATAATCGTCCATACCTTGTTTTGTTGTAACTATTATTGCTCCATATACTCCATCTGAGCCATATATTGCACTGGCCCTATCTCCTTTTAAACTTTCTACGCTTTTAATGCTTTGAGGAGGGATTTGGGCTAAAATTTCAGTGGTTGAAACAACTCCGTCAATTATTACTAATGCTTTATTGCTATTTGTGACACTTTTAGCTCCTCTAAAAACTATTCTTGATTCTCCTTCATCTTTTTGAACCTCTAACCCAGAAACTTTTCCAGATAAAGATTGAATTACATTTTGAGTTCCATTTTGATTATATCCATATTGTGGAGGATTTCCATATCTCAAAAACCAAGAACTCAAAATAGGCGCTTGATTGTTCTGATTTGGGTTTCCAGAAGACAACGTTAGCTTTACTTTTTTCCAATCGATACCAGTATTTTGAACCACTTGCGCTTTGTACATCATATTTATTGGAGACGTAACATTGTCTGCTCTCAAATCATAAAATGGCGACCACGAAGCATTATTTGTAATGTACGAAATTTCTAAAGGAACATTGCCAGCAGTAGTATTCATAACCTGTAACACGAGTTTTCCTGATGAGGTTTTCTCTTCTTTGGTTGTATCGAGTTCGAGTTTGTTGTTTAGTTTTGTGATTAACTCGTTTAGTTTTTTTTCTTTTTCTTCAAGAGTGTTTATTGTATTGCTAATTTCAGTTCGTTTCGATTTGTAATAATCGACCATTTTTGTTAATTCTATCACGCTCAAACCAGAATTTTGCCCAAAAACTTGTTGGTTTTTATCCAATAATTCGATGGTTTTGCTTTCGGAATTTTTAGAATTTTTCACTCGATTTAGTTCTTTTTGAACCAAAACAATACTGTCTTTTACTTTTCTAATCGCTGGCGAATTTTCATCAATATCATATTCCGACATATAATCGTTTGTAAATTGTACCGAAAGTACCGTTAGCGATGATGGCGCGCCAATTTGAACCGAACTTTCATTCAAATAATTGGCGACATTTTTTACCACAATTTCGCTAGTTCCAGAAGGTAATGCGACGTTTGTAGTTTGTGAAATTTCGGCCGCATTAAAATATACAGTTGCTGATTTTACTTTGGCAGAAGTAAAAATAGGTTTCTGTGCAAATGATAGTGCCGAAACCAAAAGAGTGAAAATTAGAATTATTTTTTTCATGACAGATATGTTTATAGTTGTATAGAGTTCTTTTCTATACAAAAGGTTGGGAAGGCAATGAAATTAATTAAAATCAAACTCATTAAAAAGAGAATCTACAGCGATAGAATCTTGCACTTTAAACTTCATGTGTGTTCTTGCACGACCCGAAATAGAAAGCGGAATTTGCTGTCCAATCGTGTCTTCAGGAGTTAATAATCCTCGACGCAACATGAGTTTACTCATAAATTCTTCATGTTTGTTTGCAAAAGATTTTAGTTTTCCTTCATCATCAAATTGATACATGAATTTTTTAGGTTTAGGTACAATCGAAGCCAGAAACAAACATTCTTTTAAGGTTAAATCGATTGGTTTTTTCTGAAAATAAAAAGCCGATGCTTCTCCAATTCCATATACATTTGGTCCCCATTCTATCACGTTAAAATAAACTTCGAGCATGCGTTCTTTGCTTGCAATTCGGTTGTTTTCTAATAAGTAAACCAATAATATTTCTTCTAATTTTCGGGATAATGTTTTCTCGCGGGTCAAAAAAACATTTTTGATTAATTGCATACTAATGGTGCTGGCTCCTCGAGAAAACTTTTTGGTTCTAATATTTTTAGTAATAGATTGTTTGAAAGCTTCATTAATAAATCCGCGATGAGAGAAAAACGAAGGGTCTTCAGATGTGAGTACACATTTTTGAAGATACGGCGAAATTTGTTCTAAAGGGGTGAAATTAGGGTTAGAATCTCCCACTAAAACAGGACGTTGCAATACATTATTTTCGATGGCGCGATATACAAATTCTCCGTTTAGCTTGTTTAAATTGGCTTCACCATATTTTAGAATTTTAAGATTCTCTTTATTTAGATTACTGTTAAAAACCAATGCGTATGGCTTGTTTTTGTTGTATTTGAAATTGAGTTTATAATCAAAGTTTCCTTCCGTTTCCATTCCTGTAAAATGAGTGAACAATCCTTCGGGAAGCGAAGAAATAAAATCTTGAGCCTTCATTTTTGGAATCAAAATTCGAAGCTTATAAATCGTGTCTTCTTCGGTATTATATTCAGCAAAAGGTTGTAATTTGATGTTATTTATTTGTGCTGATGAAGTACTGTCTATCGATACAAAATCGCTTCCTAATAAAAATCGATAATCGAAACTAGCTGTTTTTATGAGCACCTCTTTTTTTGCGATTTTAGGATGGCTTATAGTAAAATCTTCTACCGAAACCAATCCGTCAAGATGAAGTTCGTTACTTTCTAAATCGAATTTATCCAATTTCAAATGAACGTTTTTAAAACCAGATTTAAAACCAAAACGTTTGTAAATATAAGGCAATTGTATTTTTGAAGTATCACTATTATAAATTCTTACATCTGCTTTTTTAGCTCTAGGATCTACGAAACCTGAAATGTTCCATGTTTGGGAAAATTCGTTTTCTGTAACATTAATATTGGTTTGTAATTGATGGTTTTTTAATTGTAATTTGGGCAATTGCATTGTTACTTTAATCCCCAAATCGTCCATCCGTAATGCTATGTTTTCGAGCTGCATTTCGGTTGGAACTAAGTTTAGCATTTTAGATAATAATCGGTAGGCTAATTTGGCGTAATTCCTTTTTTCATTACTATCATCGCTTTTGTCTTTTTTAAGAAAAGCGTCAAAATTGCGACCTTTTTCGTTTTTTACCAGTTGAATAAATCCATTTTTCACTTCAAGATTTTGCAACTGGACATCGCCAGTAATCAATTGAAATAAACTGATTTTTGTTTTTATTTTTTCGACAGAAAACAGCGTGTCTGCTTCTTTGGGAACTAAAATAATATTATTTAATTCGATACTCGAAGTACCATCGAAATGAGCGTTTTGTACAGAAAAATTACAATTATAATCTGCTTCAAATTTTGAAGTTGCTTTCTCAATCACTTTTTGCAATAAAACATCACGGAAAAAGTAGATTCCTGCTACAGAAAATAACAAGAATACAATTAGGATTTTAAGGAACAGAAAAAACTTTTGTTTTTTGTTTCGCATAAAAAAATTATTATGATAATGAAGTTACAAAGGTATCTACTTCTTGTTTTTGTACCGCATATTTTATTTGTAAATCGGAGTTCTCACCCATTTTTGTATAATAACTTAAGGCTTTATTGGCAAAAAATAATAATTGGTGTTTGGGTAAGTTAGGAATTTGAGGGTATTTTTTATGAAAAAGCATTTCGTAATACGCTTGCCACTCCCTTTCGTTTCGGTCATCAACAAATTGTCCAGTTACTTTCTGATCTACATGAACCATTTCGTGGGCAATGAGGTTAAGCATTAATACAAATTCAAACTCGAACGTATTTTCTGGAATTCTGATGATTTGAGGCAAACCAAAAGTACCTTCGGTTGTCATGAGAATATATTCGGCTTTCGCTTTTTCTCGTAATTCGAAGCCTTTGAAGTTTGGGTGTTTGATGCTATATTCTTCAATAACAAAATTGGCGGCTTGGATGGTTTCGCCTAATTCGTGATAAGTTTGAATTAATTGTAATATTTCAGAATAAGGTTTCATAATTTAAAATTTATCCAAACAATTCACTTACAATATCTTCAATTTTTGCTACTAATTGTATTTTAATTCCAGTATTTTTCAACGAAATTTTGTTGTATTTAGACACATAAATGGTCGAAAAACCTAATTTTTCAGCTTCCTGAATACGTTGGTCTACGCGATTTACGGGACGAATTTCTCCCGAAAGTCCGACTTCTCCAGCAAAACAGAAATCTTTGTTAATAGGAATATCTTCGTTTGATGATAATATGGCAGCGACAACGGCTAAATCTATCGCAGGATCATCTACTGAAATTCCACCAGTAATATTTAGGAAAACATCTTTGGCGCCCAAACGGAAACCAGCTCTTTTTTCGAGAACGGCGAGAATCATATTGAGTCGTTTGGCATTGTAACCAGTGGTGCTTCGTTGTGGTGTTCCGTAAACAGCGGTTGATACTAAAGCTTGAATTTCTATCATTAAAGGACGCATTCCTTCGAGAGTTGAAGCAATTGCAGTTCCTGATAATTCTTCGTTTTTGTGCGAAATTAAAATCTCTGATGGATTAGAAACTTCTCGTAATCCTGAACCTTGCATTTCGTAAATTCCTAATTCCGCTGTAGAACCAAAGCGATTTTTTAGAGAACGAAGAATTCTATAAACATGGTTTCTGTCGCCTTCAAATTGCAAAACAGTATCGACCATATGTTCCAATATTTTGGGGCCAGCAATGCTTCCGTCTTTGGTAATATGACCAATTAAAATGACAGGAACATTGGTTTCTTTAGCAAATTTTATGAGTTCGGCAGTGGTTTCTCGGATTTGAGAAATACTTCCTGGAGAAGATTCAATATAGTCGGTATGTAATGTTTGAATCGAATCGATAATCACAATTTCGGGTTCAATTTCCTGAATTTGACGAAATATATTTTGGGTTTTGGTTTCAGTAAGAATGTAACAATTATCACCGTTTGTAGTAATTCGTTCGGCGCGCATTTTTATTTGTTTCTGACTTTCTTCGCCCGAAACATATAAGGTTTTGTATGGTAATTTTAACGAAATTTGAAGTAAAAGCGTACTTTTTCCAATGCCAGGTTCTCCGCCTAAAAGGATTAATGATCCTGGAACTATTCCACCACCAAGTACTCGATTTAGTTCGCCATCGCAAGTGTCCATTCGGATTTCTTGTGTCGAATCTATTTCTTTTACTAAAAGCGGTTTAGAAGCTTTTTTTACTTCCGATGTTTCGGCTTTCCAAGCTGCTTTTTCTTCTTTTTGAATAATCTCTTCAACAATGGTATTCCATTCTTTACAAGCGTTGCATTGTCCTTGCCATTTGGAGTATTGTGAACCACAACTTTGGCAAAAAAACGACGTTTTTACTTTGGCCATTATTATGGTTTTTTCTCTTCGGTTGGGGTTTCTACAGGCGTTTCAGTAGGAGCGTCTGTTGTTGGCGTATCGGTTGGAGGAGCGTCAGTTGTTGGAGTGTCAGTTGCTGGAGTTTCTTCAATAATTTCTTTGGCTTTACCACCTTTTAAACCTTTAGCTTTTACAGGGATTAATTTTTTTAAATCTTCTGCTTTATTCATCATCATGTCTTTTGTTAGTTCACGAATTTCTGTTTTCATAAACGCATTTTGATAAAATTTCATTGCTTTTTTATAGTCCTTTGTTTTTTCGTAAAACATCGCCATGTGGTAATCGTACAACATACTTTTTTCGTACTGCTGACCAGAAATTTGGGCTAATTCTTCGTATCCTTTGAAGTCGCCAGTTTTTAAAATAGCTGCTTCGATGGCTTTAAAATCTCCCAATCTGACATTCATTTTTATACCCAATGATTTTTCGATAGTTTCGTATTTGTCAACAAGATATTTTGCATGACTGTCTGGTAAAACGGCAATTTTTTCTTGGTATTCTAAAGAAGATATTGGTCTGTAAACAGAGAAAATTTGGTATAAAGCGTTCGGAATCCCGTTTAATACCAACGAATAATGTGAGGCATTTTTAAAATCATCAAATTTGTAGTTTAACAACGGATTTTTTACGGTTGCAATATTTTTGTCTAAAGCTTTTATTTGGTTTTGAAATTTTTTCAAATCGCCATCTGATGTTGCTTGGTAATA
This sequence comes from Flavobacterium swingsii, assembly GCF_900111965.1. Classification (GTDB taxonomy): domain Bacteria; phylum Bacteroidota; class Bacteroidia; order Flavobacteriales; family Flavobacteriaceae; genus Flavobacterium; species Flavobacterium swingsii. The sequence goes on from NZ_FOJT01000003.1 coordinate 146,137, forward strand.
AAACAAAGGTTCTTTTGTGGCTGCGAGTCTTTCAGGAATTCTTTCTATCATTCCTTTTGCTAGCTCAGGACTTAAAGAAATATAAGCGCTAAATTGCGGAATATCTTTGTACAGAAATGAGTTTAATAATCCTGCGGTTGCGTCTAGCCCTGCAACAATTTTGAATGGTGCGATTCGGTATTTTTTCTCAAGATGTGGAATTAATTCTGCACCAATAAATTCGAAAAAAGCGCCTCCTTTTTTTGATGGTAAACCAGTTGTTTCATCAAATTCAGAATCGTCGTAACGTTCATCTTTTTTGTTTTGGTGTATTCCTATTAAAATAACTTCTGGAATATCATCCCAGTAATTTCCAAAAGCTATATTTCCTGCAAAAGGAGCAAATAAATACTCGCTATCTAAAACTAAAACTAAAGGATATTTTTTTTCGAGATTCTTTTCGTATGAAGCAGGTAACTTAATAGTTATTTCTCTGTCAGCGTCTAATTTTTCTGAGTGAATTACATCTGTGGTTTGAGAAAATAGTGTTGCAGAAAGCAATAATGATATAGCAATGAATATATTTTTCATAATATTAAAAATTATAATAGCGTGATTTTTTGAACTAGCAATATAATAATTTATTTTCTTTTACCCACGATTGGAAGCGCTAAAAAAGAAAAAACACCAAGAAGGACTGTTATGATGAGTTGTGATATCCAAATAATCCAACCCAATGCGTTTCCTGCTTGCTCAGGAATGCCATATAGCAATAATATTTTTGCAATTAGTACAGGAAAAAAACCAAAACCCCCGTTGGTGAAAGTCATCACTAATCCGCCAATAACAAAGGCTACAATTGTTGTTCCTAATGACATTGAATCCGTTGCTTCTATTGAGCAAACAGCAAAATAAAACATTAATATATAGGAAAGCCAGATAAGGAATGTATATACTAAAAAAGGAAATTTATTAGGCATTTTATAAACACTAAAAGCACCTTCTTTTAATCCTTCAACTTTAGATTTTATGAAAAGAATCCATTTCCATTTAGAATGTTTATACAAATAAACGGTTGCAATAAGTCCTAAGGAACAAAATATAGCAAACACAATTAATAACTTAATAGGAATGTAATATAAAAGGAATTTTTTGAGTGTCGAAAATTCTAATATTATTGAGGTAACAATTAAACACAAAAGAATGATAAAATCGACTATTCTTTCAGCTATAATGGTTCCGAAGGCTTTGTCGAAAGGAACATCTCGGTATTTTTTTAGTACCAAAGCTCTAGAAACTTCGCCAGAACGAGGGATTCCTAAATTCACGAAATAACCGATACTTACGGCTAAAAAATTAATTTTGAAGCCGGTATAACTACCTATTTCTGCTAAAGTGTATTTCCATCTATACGCTCTAAAAACATAGCCTAGTATGGCAATTACAAGCGAAAACGAAATGTAATTATAATTTGCAGATATTACATAGCCTTTCATTTGCGCTAATTGTGTAGCGGTAAAAGAATTATAGATATACAATGTAAGTCCTAAGCCTAGTAAAATAGGAAGAATCACGCCAGAATAGGTGCTTAGTTTGTTTCTCACGTTACGTTAACGAATTGTCTTTTTCGTTAGGAAAAACCAACCATGGTTTGAAGGTTTTTGCTTTTTCAAAATCCATACGAGCATAAGACATAATGATAATAACATCGCCTTTGTGAACCTTACGAGCCGCAGGACCATTTAGCGTGATTTCGCCCGAATTTTTTGCGCCTTTTATAGCGTAAGTTTCAAAACGTTCTCCGTTATTTATGTTTACAATATTCACTTTTTCGCCTTCAATAATATTAGACGCTTCGAGTAGAACTTCGTCAATAGTAATGCTTCCGATATAATTTAAATCGGCGCCAGTTACTGTTACTCGGTGTATTTTAGATTTTACAACTTCAATTTGCATAGCACAAAGGTAATTATTTTAACCCGTTGGGTGTAATTAAATTATTATTATTTTAACTATATAGAATCATAGAATTTGAAATTTTATAAAAGCATTTCACTTTGTTATAGTAAAATAGAGCTTTGTGAAGCAAGAATTGGTTTATCTAATTCTTGTTTCTATGTTTCTATATGGTTTTATTTTAATGAAATGTTATCAATCAATCTTATGTTGTTAACGAAAACGGCAATAAAAGCACGATATTTTTTGTTTTTACTTTTTCGTTTGCAAGTAAGAAGCGTTTGTTCATCGGCAATTTCGAAATATTCTAATTCAAACAGCGATTGGTTTTTGAACATTTTTTCAGTCCGTTTTGTTACTTCGTTAGCGGTTTTCGTGGCAAAAAGTTTTTTGGCTTCCGCCAAAGTTTTATAAATTATAGCTGCTTTTGCTCTTTCATCTGCCGAAAGGCGTTCGTTTCTAGAGCTCATCGCTAGTTTGTTTGCTTCACGAAAAATTTCGCAACCTACTACATTTACTGACATGTTGTTTTTTTGAACTAATTTTCGAACAATTGCCAATTGTTGAAAATCTTTTTCACCAAAATAAGAATTGGTTGGATTTACAATTTCGAATAACTTTTTTACAACTGTTCCCACACCGTCAAAATGTCCCGGTCTGTGTTTGCCTTCCATTTGGAATTCTAAACCATCATAATCGAAAGATTTTGAAACTGTTTTTCCTTCATAAATATCATCGACAGTAGGGGCGTAAACTATAATTTTAGGGTTTAATGTTTTTATTTTTTCGACATCACTTTCTAAAGTTCTAGGGTATTTTTTTAAATCCTCTGGATTGTTAAACTGGGTTGGATTTACAAAAATACTAACCACTGTATAATCGTTATTTTTTAGCGATTCATTCATTAATGATAAATGACCTTCGTGTAAAGCGCCCATGGTAGGAATAAATCCTACGGTTTTTTTGTCTTGTAAAAACGGTTTCAAATAAGCTTTTACCTCGGTTTGTTTATCAAAAATGATCATGCGTAAAACATTAAAATTCAGTGCAAACTTACTATTTTAGTCAATATCAACATAAATTTTCGTAAATTTGCAAGTGATTTATGTCCCATAAACAAAACAAAACTAAAAATGGAGGATAAAAGAATTTTATATGTATCATCAGAAGTAGTGCCTTATCTTGCTGAGAATGAGGTGTCTTTGATGTCATACGATGTGCCAAAAATGATTAATGATCAAGGTGGGCAAATAAGAATTTTTATGCCTCGTTACGGTAATATAAATGAAAGAAGACATCAATTGCACGAGGTTATTCGTCTTTCGGGAATGAATCTTGTGGTAAATGATGTAGATATGCCGCTAATTATTAAAGTTGCATCGATACCAAAAGAGCGTATTCAGGTTTATTTTATCGATAATGATGAGTATTTTAAACGCAAAGCTACATTTACCGACGAAGAAGGAATTATGTTTCCAGACAATGACGAACGTGCTATTTTCTTTGCAAAAGGAGTTGTAGAAACCGTTAAGAAACTAAACTGGGTTCCAGATATTATACATGTGCAAGGTTGGATGGCAGCGATGCTTCCTATATATATGAAGCATTATTATAAAGATGAAGCTTTGTTTGCGGATACTAAAATTGTAACCTCAGTCTTTAATCAGTCTTTCGACGGAAGTTTAGATGCTGAAATGGGCAAAAAAGTACAGTTTGACGGAATTCCTCAAAGCGCTATTGCTGAGCTTGACAATCCTACTTTCGAAAACATTATGATGGCATCGATAAACCACTCTGATGGAATTGTGATCGCCTCAGAAAGCATTTCTTCAAATTTAACAAAATTTATAGATGCTTCAAAAAAACCTTTTTTACCTTTCGCCCAGAAAGATACGTTTTCGGAAGCGTACACAGAATTTTACAAAAATCAAATATTAGGTTAATGATGAATACCACTTTTTTAAGAAAAGTAACTGTAGTTTTAGTTGCTGTATTTTTTGCTTCATGCGATAAAGATTACAATACATTAGGTTCAGATATTGTAGGGAATGATAATTTTACTCTTACACCTGAACTTTTTAGCGTAAAAGCATACAATCAGAAAGTTCCAGCTGTAGAATCAAGTAACATGTTTTTTAATCAGTTAGGAGTACTTGTAAATTCTAATACTGTTTTAGGAAAAATAACAACAAATTTTGTGACTCAATTGTCATTAGCAACACTAAAACCAACATTTAAATCGCATGTCGCAATTGATAGTGTTGTGCTTACTGTTCCGTATTTTAGTACAATAATATCAACAGATGCAAACGGAATAGGAACTTATCGATTAAATTCAATTTATACAACCAACACGGCTGCAAATACCTATGACCCAATAGATTTAAAAGTATTTAGAAATGGAGTTTATCTTAGAGATTCCGATCCAGTTACATTTGGAGCACAAAAACACTATTCGGACGAAGATGCTAATTTTAGTGCTAATATAGACGGACCGATGTTAAATAATAGAGTGTATAATTCTTTAACTCCAGAAATAAGAAATGAAAATACTGCTTTTGTTCCTGATACTAGAGAATACAAGAAATATAAAGTAGTTAACAACGTTATTACTGCAGAAGTAGAATCTCACAATTCGCCAAGAATGCGTTTGCATTTAGATAATGATTATTTTAAAAATAATATAATTCTAGCTCCAGCAGCTAATTTAGATAACAACAATGCTTTCAAATCTTATTTCAAAGGATTATATTTCCAAGTAAGCGAATCTATTGCGGGCAAGGGAACTTCGATGGGATTAGATTTTGCTAAAGGAGATGTTACTATATATTACAAACAAGACCTTGTAGATGCGCCAAGTTCGCCTACACCTAGTGCAAACAGAGAAATGGCCAGTCTTACACTAAACATGTCTGGAAACACCGTTGGTTTATTTACGAACACAAATGAAGGAATAGATTATACAACTGCTATGAATAACGTTCCGCAAACAGAAGACAAAAATTTATATCTAAAAGGAGGTCAGGGCTCTATGGCATTTTTAGAGTTGTTTACTTCAGATGAGTTAGCTACTTTGAAATCTAAAAATGTATTGGTAAATGAAGCAAACTTAACCTTTACTGTAAACAAAACAGCAATGAATAGTGATAAAGACAAGTCACAACGTATTCATATTTTTAATACAGACACTAATGTTCCGCTTTACGATTATTATCTAGATAGTTCTGTAAATGCAAATGATGGGAGTTTAAATAAATTTGTGCACGGTGGTATAATAGAAACTGTAGGGACAGGAAGTACAGCAAAGGACAAATATAAAATTAGAATAACAGAACATATTAACAACATACTCAAAGAAACAACTGGTGTTACAAAAAATGTACGCTTAGGAGTTGTTGTTACTAATAATATTAATGTGTCTAGCTTTGGAGTTTTAAATCCAGTAGAATTTTCAGCACCTAGTTTTACAGATTCAAGTAAAAAAATGACTAAGTTCCCTGTTTCTTCTGTAATGAGCCCATTAGGAACGGTTTTATACGGAAGTAATTATCTTCCTACAGATGGAGATTATGATGACAGAATAAAATTTGAAATTTATTATACAAAACCTAATTAAGATAAATTATGTGTGGAATTGTTGGATATATAGGTCACAGAGAAGCTTACCCAATTGTAATAAAAGGACTAAAGCGTCTAGAATATAGAGGTTACGATAGTGCTGGAATTGTACTTTATGATGGTAAAGATTTAAAATTATCTAAAACTAAAGGAAAAGTTTCTGATCTTGAGGAAAAATCATCAAAAGAAATTTCTACTAATGGGACAATAGGAATGGGTCATACGCGTTGGGCTACACATGGTGTTCCTAATGATGTAAACTCGCATCCACACTTATCAAATTCAGGAAATCTTGCTATAATTCACAACGGAATCATCGAAAATTATGAGCCGTTAAAAAAAGAATTAATCAATAGAGGTTACACTTTCAAATCAGATACAGATACAGAAGTGTTAGTAAATCTTATTGAAGACGTACAAAAGAAAGACAACCTTAAACTAGGAAAAGCAGTTCAAATCGCATTAAATCAAGTAATTGGTGCTTATGCTATTTGTGTTTTCGACAAACAAAAACCAGATGAAATTGTGGTTGCCCGTTTGGGAAGCCCATTAGCAATAGGAATAGGAAAAGATGAATTTTTTATCGCTTCCGATGCCACACCGTTTATCGAATATACTTCGAATGCTATTTATTTAGAAGACGAAGAAATGGCCATTGTACGCTTGCACAAACCATTGAAAATTCGTAAAATAAAAGATGATTCTCTTGTAGATCCTTATATTCAGGAACTTCAAATGAACTTGGAGCAAATTGAAAAAGGAGGTTACGATCATTTTATGATGAAAGAAATCTACGAGCAACCAAACGTTATCAAAGATACTTACCGTGGTCGTCTTCATGCAAATGAAGGACTAATCAGAATGGCAGGAATAGAAGATAATATAGATAAGTTTACCAATGCAAAACGCATTGTCATAATTGCTTGCGGAACCTCATGGCACGCAGGATTAGTGGCTGAATATATTTTTGAAGAATTTGCTCGTATCCCAGTTGAAGTAGAATATGCTTCAGAATTCAGATACAGAAATCCAATTATAAACAAAGATGATGTTATTATTGCCATTTCTCAATCGGGAGAAACAGCAGATACGCTTGCGGCAATAAAACTAGCCAAAGAAAATGGAGCTTTTGTTTTCGGAGTATGTAACGTTGTAGGTTCATCTATCTCTAGAGAAACTCACGCTGGCGCTTATACTCATGCCGGACCAGAAATTGGAGTAGCTTCTACAAAAGCTTTTACCACACAAATTACTGTTTTAACAATGATTGCCTTGCGTTTGGCTAAAGCAAAAGGAACTTTATCAAATTCAGATTTTCATAGATACTTACAGGAACTAGAAATTATTCCTGAAAAAGTTGCCGAAGCACTGAAAACAAACGACAAAGCCAAAGAAATAGCAGCAGTTTTTAAAGATGCTACAAATTTCTTGTATTTAGGAAGAGGTTATAATTTTCCAGTAGCATTAGAAGGTGCTTTGAAGCTAAAAGAAATCTCTTATATTCATGCAGAAGGTTATCCAGCTGCCGAAATGAAACACGGACCAATTGCGTTAATAGACGAACAAATGCCAGTAGTTGTTATTGCCCCTAAACAAGGGCATTATGACAAAGTGGTAAGTAATATTCAGGAAATTAAATCAAGAAGCGGAAAAATTATTGCCATTGTAACCAAAGGAGATACACAAGTTCGTGATTTAGCCGATTATGTTATTGAAATTCCAGATGCTGCCGATGCTATGTCACCATTGTTAACTACTATTCCGTTGCAGTTATTATCATACCATATTGCGGTTATGAGAGAGTGTAATGTGGACCAGCCAAGGAATTTAGCCAAGTCTGTTACTGTAGAATAGCTAAAAAAGAACATATTTTTTATTAAAAGTGAGATTTTATCTCACTTTTTTTATGTAATTCATTTATTTTAAAAGCTCATTATTTTTAAATTATTATTAGCATAATTCGTTTTATTATGTATGCATAGTAATTTTTGTGTAGGTAAATGTTAAATTTTTGATAAAAATTTAAAAAAGAGCAAAAACGAAAAACAAAAATAATCGACAAACTGCAAAATTGTCCCTAAATTTTTCACGAATCTTTTCATTTGGTAATAAAAATATTTGTAATTTGGCTATCTAAACCAATAAAAATCAAAACGAATGAGAATCTATTTTATTATTTTGTCATTGTTTTTTTGCGGACTTTCGTTTGCGCAAAATACAATTTCAGGAACAGTTACGGACGCTAACAATCAGCCCATTCCTGGTGCTAATGTTAAAGTTGTAGGAAGTTCTACAGGAACCTCTGCGGGTTTCGATGGAAAATTCACACTTAAGAACCAGAACTCTTTTCCTTTTTCTCTCGAAGTTTCAATGATGGGCTACTCAAGTCAAACAGTTGTAGTAAATTCGAAAGAACAAGAAATTATTGTAACTTTATCAGAAGAAGCAACCTCTCTAAACGAGATTGTGGTATCTGCTTCTAGAACTCCAGAGAGAATCCTAGAATCTCCAGTTACTATCGAAAGAATGGGACTAAAAGATATTAAAAACACAACTGCGCCTTCATTTTACGAAGGATTAGAAAATCTAAAAGATGTGCATTTTAATACAAGTAGTTTTTCTTTCAAATCAGTAAACACACGTGGTTTTGCAACCATTGCAAATTCACGTTTTATGCAGTTAGTTGATGGTATGGATAATTCTTCGCCAGCGCTTAACTTCGCTCTTGGAAACTTATTAGGAGTTTCTGATATTGATGTAGCTAGTGTTGAGGTCTTGCCAGGTGCATCTTCTGCATTATATGGTGCAAATGCATTCAACGGAATTATGTTTATGAACAGTAGAAGTCCTTTCGTTAAAGAAGGAATTTCAACTTACATGAAATACGGACAAACATCTCAAACAACAGCTGGAAACAATCCTTTTTACGATTTCGGATTTAGAGCAGCTAAAAAATTTACAGATCATTTTGCTGCAAAAGGGAATTTTTCTTATTTAGGTGCTAAAGAATGGATTGCTTCAGATGACAGAAATGTTTCTAACGGAGCTCTAGATGGTGGAGCAATAGGGCATGCAAACAATCAAAACTATGATGGAGTAAATTTATATGGTGATGAGGTTACAACTTTTATTCCAAATGTTGGACAAGTAAGTAGAACGGGTTATAGAGAACAAGATTTGACTGACAATAAGATTGAAAGCGTAAAAGCAGATTTCTCTTTACACTTTAAGCCTTGGGCAAATGATTTCGAAATCATCTTGCAACACAAATTAGGTTTTGGTAACACAGTATACCAAGGGGCTAACAGATATGCGCTTAAAAACTTCTACATGGATCAAACCAAATTGGAAGTAAAAGGGAAAAATTTCTTCGCAAGAGTTTACAGAACAGCTGAAAATGCTGGGGATTCTTACGATACACGTTTTGCTGCTTGGAATGTAAATAGAGCTGCTAAATCGGATACAGAATGGTTTACAAACTATGCAACTGCATTTCAATTATCTCAAGCCTATTTAGGTTCAAGTGCAAGTCAGGCAGCTGCTATTGGTAGAAATTATGCTGACTATAACAACTTACCTACAACTGCTGGTTTCAATACATTACCACAGTTTGCATCAGCTCCTATAGGAAGCCCAAGATTTGAGGCAGGATCTGCACAGTTTAACCAAGCATTAGCAACAATTATTAAAGATCCAGATTTTACAAAAGGAGCTAAATTCCAAGACAATTCTAAATTATATCATGCAGATGTAAATTATAATTTTAAAGATTTAGTAAAATTTGCTGAAATTCAAGTTGGTGGTTCTGGAAGACAATACGTAATGAATTCTTACGGATCTATCTTTACAGATTATACCGAACCTTTAAAATATAATGAATACGGAGTTTATACTCAAATTCAAAAGAAATTTATGGAAGATAGATTGAAATTTACAGGATCTGTACGTTACGATAAATCTAAAAACTTTGATGGAAACTTCTCTCCAAGAATATCTTTTACTTATGGTGCTGGTGCAAACAAGCAACACAATCTTAGAGTTTCTTACCAAACAGGTTTCCGTAACCCAACCACACAAGATCAGTATATTGGTTTAGATTTAGGTCCATTCGCATTAATTGGTTCTGCACCTGAGAACTTAACAAGATATGTTGAAACAAGAAGCGTAAGTGCTGCTGGACAAGCTTTAGGAAATGCAGCAACTGTTACATTAACAGGAGAAAATGCTTATTATAAAGCTTATACGGTTGAATCTTATAAATCTTATGCTGCAGCTAGAGCAAGCGGAACACCATTAGCAACTGCTTCTTCATTACTTGTGGTTGCAAGCCCTACTTTGGTTAAGCCAGAAAGAGTGCAAGCAATAGAATTAGGATATCGTACAATCATTAAAGATTTCTCTGTAGATCTTAATGGTTATTATAATAAATACAATGACTTCTTAAGTCAAACTAACACAATTGCACCTTTATACGGAGCAATTGGAACAGCTGATGCTGCAACGGCGTTAGACAATGGAGATAGAAGAACATTCAATGTATATACAAATTCTAAAGCGGTTGTAAAATCATTAGGAGTTGGAGTGGGATTGTCTAGAAAAGTGTACAAAAACTTCGAATTAGGAGGTAGTTATAACTATTCTCAATTTGATTTTGACCAATCAACAGATCCAAGTTTCGAAGCAGGTTTCAATACGCCTAAACACAGAGCAAAAGCAAGTTTTGGTAACGACAAATTATTCAAAAACTTTGGTTTCAATACAAACGTAAGATGGAACAGCGAATACTTATGGCAATCAACATTTGTAGATGGTATGATTCCAGAAAACGTTGTTTTCGATGCGCAAATTAACTACGCAATACCATTCTTAAAATCAGTTATAAAAGTTGGTGGAGCTAATCTAGGAGGTAAGGACTACATACAAGTATTAGGAGCTGGAGCAATTGGGCAACAATACTATGCATCTTGGACTATCAACCCGTAATAAAAATATAATAATTTTATAAATAAAGAATTATGATAAAAAATATCAAATGGCTACTATTAGTTTCTTTAAGCTTTGTAGCATGTAATAATGATGATGATGAAACAACTGCAGAAGTTCCTGTAACGGCAGGTTCAGCTAATTTTTCTACATACGTAGCATTGGGAGATTCATTTGCTGCTGGTTATAGCGACGGAGCTTTGTTTAAAAAAGGACAAGAAAATTCTTACCCAAACATTCTTGCAGGGCAGTTTGCTCAAGCTGGTGGTGGAGTATTTACAACACCTTTTTGTGGAGATGACAATAAAGGAGGTCTGTTGTTTAGTGGAAATACAATACAAGGAACAAGATTGTATTTTAATGGAGTTGGTCCAACACCAGTAGCTGGTCCAGTTGTAACAGAAGTACTTAATCATTTGTCAGGAACATTTAGTAACTTAGGAGTTCCGGGGGCTAAAAGTTTTCATCTATTAGCTGCAGGTTATGGTAATGCTGCAGGTGTTCCTGGAGGGTTAGCAAGTCCTTATTTTTCTAGATTTTCTTCGTCTGCAAGCACTACGATATTGGCAGATGCATTATCTCAAAACCCTACTTTCTTTTCTTTGTGGATTGGTGGTAATGATGTTTTAGGATATGCTACAGGAGGTGGGGTAACTACAACAGAATCAGCTTCGACAGGTAGTAATATTACTCCGGATGCAACTTTTGATGGTGCGTATAACTCTTTAGCTACTCAATTAGCTGCTGGAGGAAAAAAAGGTGTGGTTGCAAATTTACCATACGTAAGTACGTTGCCTTATTTTACAAGAGTTCCTTATAATCCAGTAACGCTTAATGCTGCCCAAGTAGCTCAATTAAATTCTGGTTTCGCTTCATATAACGGAGGTTTAGCATTTGCGGTGGCTAATTTAGGATTGTCTCAAGCGGAGGCAGATAGAAGAAAAGTTGTTTTTGTTGTGGGTAAAAATCCTGTAATTATTGTTGATAATTACCTGACAAATCTTACGCCATATTCTATTCCTTCATATAGACCAGCAACTGCTGAAGATTTCTTAGTATTGCCATCAAGTTCATTTATAGGGACTTTAGTAGGTGGTAATCCTGCTGCTATTAATGGGGTTAGTGTGCCATTGGCTGATAAATGGGTGTTGTCTAAGGATGAAGCAGCTGAAATAAAAGCCGCTACAGATCATTATAATATAACTATTGAAGCTGCTGCAAATACAAATGGATTAGCATTTGTTGATGCTAAAGCGATTATGGATCAGTTGGTAAATGGAGGAATCCGTTTTGGAAATTATCACATGTCTGCAACTTATGTAACTGGTGGCGCTTTCTCTCTAGATGGAATTCACCCAGGTGCTAGAGGATATGCGCTTATTGCTAATAAATTCTTAGAAGCAATTAATGCTAAATACGGTTCTACATTGAGACCTGTCGATTTAGGAAATTATCAAATACAATATCCTGCTTCTTTATAATAAAGAGCAAATAGATATCAAAACCATCAACGAAAGTTGGTGGTTTTTTGTTTTAAATAAAATACCTCAAAAATCGATTTCAAAAAGACATTAAAAAACATAAAAAAAATATTGATTTTATATTTTAAAAAATTATCTTTGCACTCTGAAAATAGACATATTTTCAACAAACCTAAATAGCTATTTAATAAATACATAAGCAATGTCAAAAGTAATAGGAAAAGTTTCGCAAATCATCGGGCCAGTTGTAGACGTAGTATTCAACGGTAAAGATGTTGAGCTTCCAAAAATTTATGATTCGTTAGAAATCACTAAGAAAGACGGTACATTATTAGTACTAGAAGTACAATCTCATATCGGAGAAAATACAGTACGTACAATTTCTATGGACTCTACTGATGGTTTAAGTAGAGGTTATGAAGTTGTTGGAACTGGAAACCCAATCAAAATGCCAATTGGAGCAGATGTTTACGGACGTCTTTTCAATGTAATTGGTGATGCAATTGATGGTTTAGGAAATTTACCAAAAGATGGTGATAACGGAATGTCTATTCACCGTCAAGCACCAAGATTCGAAGATTTATCTACTTCTTCTGAAGTTTTATTTACAGGAATCAAAGTAATCGATTTAATTGAGCCTTACTCAAAAGGAGGAAAAATTGGATTGTTCGGTGGTGCTGGGGTTGGTAAAACAGTATTGATTCAAGAATTAATCAACAATATTGCAAAAGGTCACGGTGGACTTTCAGTATTCGCAGGAGTAGGAGAAAGAACACGTGAAGGAAATGACTTACTTCGTGAGATGTTAGAGTCAGGAATTATAAAATACGGTGATGATTTCATGCACTCTATGGAAAATGGAGGATGGGATTTATCTAAAGTAGATATGCCAGGAATGAGAGAGTCTAAAGCTACTTTCGTTTTCGGACAAATGAATGAGCCACCAGGAGCTCGTGCACGTGTGGCACTTTCTGGATTATCTATTGCAGAATATTTCCGTGACGGAGCAGGAACTGATCAAGGTAAGGATGTATTGTTTTTCGTAGATAATATCTTCCGTTTTACACAAGCAGGTTCTGAGGTTTCGGCACTTTTAGGTCGTATGCCATCTGCAGTAGGATACCAACCAACATTAGCTACCGAAATGGGAGCGATGCAAGAGCGTATCACATCTACAAACAAAGGATCTATTACATCTGTACAAGCGGTTTACGTTCCTGCGGATGACTTAACTGACCCGGCGCCAGCAACAACATTTGCTCACTTAGATGCTACAACAGTATTGTCTCGTAAAATTGCTGAGTTAGGTATTTATCCAGCGGTTGACCCGTTAGATTCTACTTCAAGAATTTTGACTCCACAAATTTTAGGTGATGAGCATTATGACTGTGCACAAAGAGTAAAAGAAATTCTTCAAAAATACAAACAATTGCAAGATATTATTGCGATTTTGGGTATGGAAGAACTTTCTGAAGAAGATAAATTATCGGTATCAAGAGCAAGACGTGTACAACGTTTCTTATCTCAACCTTTCCACGTTGCTGAGCAATTTACAGGATTAAAAGGAGTTTTAGTTGATATTAAAGATACTATCAAAGGATTTAATATGATTATTGATGGTGAATTAGATCACTTGCCAGAAGCAGCTTTCAACCTTAAAGGAACTATTGAAGACGCTATCGAAGCAGGAGAAAAAATGTTAGCAGAAGCATAATTCAATTAACAATGGATAATTAACAATTGACAATTCAAATAGTTATCAATTATCAATTATCAATTATCAATTAAAAAAGATGATTTTAGAAATAGTATCACCAGAAGCATCATTATTTAAAGGAGAAATCACTTCAATTTCTGTTCCAGGAGTTGATGGTAGTTTTGAAATGTTAAATAATCACGCACCAATAGTTTCGTTACTTCAAAAAGGAACTGTAAGAATTACAGCGCCAAGTTTCAAGTTTAGCAAAGAATCTAAGGATTTGTTTACTAAAGTAAATGATCAGAATTATACACTTGCTATTTCGTCAGGAACTCTCGAAATGAAAGACAATAAAGTAATTGTTTTAGCTGACTAAAGCAATTTCAACCCGAGCGAAGCGAACAGTACGCAGTAAAATAAAACTAAAAAGCCAAGCATTATTGTTTGGCTTTTTTTATTTTTGAATAATAGATAAATCAAATATTATGAAAACAAAAATACTTAGCTTCCTTTTTGGAATTATATTGTTTAGCTTTTTGACTAGTTTCAACAAGCAACAAGCGGCGGCATCATTATTACTAACCAATGCCAAAACCAATAAAAGCATCAATGTTTGCGAAAAGAATTCTGTTCAAAAAATTGAAGCAGTTTTGGGAGGCGCAATATCATTAAACAAAGAACTTCCTGATGACAAAGAAGAGCCTGTTTTTACTTTTACCTACGATGGTTTGACAATCGAAATGCAAAACGATAAGATTATAGAAGTTATTATTTCTAATAAAAAATGGAAATTAAACACCTTGTCCGTTGGAATAACGCCACAACAAATGTCACCTAAATTTGAAAGAAGCGAATTTGATTATTTGGGCAATCCGCGTTTCAAAGTAAAGGATTCTAAAGCTAATTTATTTACAGAAATAGATAAAACCAATAAAGTAAAAAGGATAAGAATTCTTTTTTAAGAGTTTTAAAGGGTTCTTTACTTGATAAAGTTTTATATTTGTTTCTATGGGTATTTTTCCAAAATCACTTCTAGCAAAATTAGAACAACGTAAGCAAAACAATGCTTTACGTAGTTTGTCTTTGCGTAATAATTTAATCGATTTTTCTTCGAATGATTATTTAGGGTTTTCAAAATCAGAATCAATTTTTGATAAAATACATCAGTTTTTATTGGATAGAAATATCAAAATAAACGGAGCTACAGGTTCTCGGCTGCTTTCCGGAAATCATCATTTATACCAAGAAACAGAAGATTTAATCGCGAAATTTCATCAGTCAGAAACGGCTTTAATTTTCAATTCGGGTTATGATGCCAATGTTGGATTTTTTAGCGCTGTCCCGCAACGTAATGATGTTATTTTGTATGACGAATTGTGTCATGCTTCTATTCGTGACGGGATTCAATTGTCTAATGCAAAATCGTATAAATTTAACCACAATGATTTTGAGAATTTAGAAAAACTAATTCTAAAATGTCAAACTGAGCTTGTCGAAGTGTACATTGTTACGGAATCTGTTTTTTCTATGGATGGCGATTGTCCAAACTTAGAAGAATTAGCACTACTATCCGAAAAAAACCATTGCAATTTGGTTATTGATGAAGCACATGCTTTAGGTGTTTTTGGAGAAAAAGGGCAAGGTTTAGTACAAGAGTTGCAATTGCAAAATAAAGTTTTTGCCAGAATTATGACTTTCGGAAAAGGACTCGGTTGTCATGGTGCAGCTATTTTAGGAAGCCAAAATTTGAAAGAATATTTAGTCAATTTTGCTCGAAGTTTTATTTATACAACTGGATTGTCACCACATTCCGTTGCGACGATTTTAGTGGCTTATAATCAATTGAAAAATGATACAATACAAATTGATAAACTTCGTGAAAACATCATTCATTTTAACCAAGAAAAACAAATATTAGGATTGAAGCCAATGTTTGTTAGAAGTAAATCATCAATACAATCTGCAATTATTCCGGGAAATCAAAACGTAAAAAATATAGCCAAACAAATTCAAGAAAAAGGATTTGATGTAAAAGCTATTTTGTCGCCAACAGTTCCTGAAGGTCAAGAACGATTGCGTATTTGTTTGCACAGTTACAATTCTAAAGAAGAAATATCTGAAGTGTTGCGGTTGTTGAGTAATTATGTATTTTAGTCACAGATTATTCAGATTTTAATATAAAAAAACGCATCCAAATAAATGAATGCGTTTTTTTCTGCTAATGTTTTATTATTATCCTTTCAAACTCGCAGATAAATATTCTCTATTCATTCTTGCAATGTTTTCTAAAGAAATTCCTTTAGGACATTCTACTTCGCAAGCTCCAGTGTTTGTACAGTTTCCGAAACCTTCTTCGTCCATTTGGCGAACCATGTTGAGGACTCTTTCGGTAGCTTCTACTTTTCCTTGTGGTAATAAAGCGTATTGAGATACTTTTGCGCCAACGAATAACATGGCAGAACCATTTTTACAAGTTGCTACACAAGCGCCACAACCGATACAAGCAGCTGCTTCAAATGATTTGTCTGCATCACCTTTGTTTATTGGAGTTGCATTGGCATCAATCGTGTTTCCTGAAGTATTTACAGATACGAATCCACCTGCTTGTTGAATTCTGTCGAAAGAACTTCTGTCAACTACTAAATCTTTTACAACTGGAAACGCTTTAGAACGCCATGGTTCGATAAAGATAGTATCTCCATCGTTAAATTTTCTCATGTGTAACTGACAAGTCGTTGTTCCAGTATCGGGTCCGTGTGCTCTACCGTTGATGTAAAGTGAACACATACCACATATTCCTTCACGACAATCGTGATCGAATGCTACTGGTTCTTTCTTTTCGTTTACTAATTCTTCGTTTAATTGGTCTAACATTTCCAAAAACGAACTTGCAGTAGAAACATTATCTAATTTATAAGTTTCCATGCTACCTTTTGCTTTAGCATTTTTCTGACGCCAAATTTTAAGGTTTATATTGATATTTTTTGCTGCACTCATAATTGTATATTATTTGTAATTTCTAGCTGCGATTTTAATAAACTCGTATTTCAATTCTTCTTTGTTAAGAATTTCTTTGCTGATATCGTAACCCATGTATTCCCAGGCACCAACGAAAGAGAAGTTTTCATCATCACGTAAAGTTTCACCTTCTGAATCTTGATATTCTTCACGGAAATGACCTCCGCATGATTCTTTTCTTTGTAATGCGTCCATTGCCATTAGTTGACCTAAATCGATAAAATCGGCAACACGAAGTGCTTTTTCAAGCTCTTGATTCAATTCGTCTGCACTTCCAGGAACATAAACATCTTTGTAGAATTCTTCTTTTAATGCAGCAATTTCAGAAATAGCTTCTGTTAAACCAGCTTCATTTCTTCCCATTCCTACTTTATTCCACATAATTAATCCCAAACGTTTGTGAAAATGATCTACTGTTTTAGAGCCATTATTGTTTAAGAATTTATTAATAGAATCTTTTACTCTATTTTCTGCTTCCACAAATTCTGGAGAATCTGTAGAGATTTTCCCAGTTCTAATTTCGTCAGCTAAATAGTTAGAAACCGTGTAAGGCAATACGAAATAACCATCGGCCAAACCTTGCATTAAAGCTGAAGCTCCCAATCTGTTTGCTCCGTGATCAGAGAAATTAGCTTCTCCAGCAACGAAACAACCAGGAATTGTAGATTGTAAGTTGTAATCTACCCAAACGCCACCCATTGTATAGTGAACTGCTGGATAAATTTTCATTGGTGTTTCGTACGGATTTTCATCTGTAATTTTTTGATACATGGTAAACAAGTTACCATATTTTTCTTCCAACCATTGTTTACCTAATTTGGTAACCTCTTCATCTGTTGGATGATGGTTTCCTTTTGCGTAAGCAGTTTGGCGACCTTTACTTTGAATTTCAGAAGAGAAATCTAAGTAAACACCTTCGTTTGTATCGTTAGCTTCAATTCCGTGACCTTCATCACATACTTCTTTTGCTGCTCTTGAAGCAACATCACGAGGTACTAAATTTCCAAAAGCTGGATATTTTCTTTCTAAATAATAATCTCTATCTTCTTCAGCTAATTGTGTAGGTTTTAATTTCCCCGCACGAATAGCTTCTGCATCTTCTTTTTTCTTTGGTACCCAAATACGTCCAGAGTTTCTTAACGACTCAGACATCAAAGTTAATTTTGATTGATTCGTTCCGTGAACCGGAATACAAGTTGGGTGAATTTGTACATAACATGGGTTTGCAAAAGCTGCTCCTTGTTTGTGTATTTTCCAACCAGCTGTAACGTTACTTCCCATTGCATTTGTAGAAAGGAAATACACGTTTCCGTAACCTCCAGTTGCAATGATAACAGCATGAGCTGAATGTCTTTCTATTTCTCCTGTAACTAAATTACGGGCAATAATTCCACGTGCTTTTCCATCAATTTTCACTAAATCTAGCATTTCGTGACGGTTAAACATTTGTATATTTCCTTGGCCAATTTGTCTTGATAATGAAGAATAAGCTCCTAAAAGTAATTGTTGTCCTGTTTGTCCTGCAGCATAAAAAGTACGTTGTACTTGAGTTCCACCAAACGAACGGTTGTCTAAATTTCCACCATAATCACGAGCAAAAGGAACTCCTTGCGCCACACATTGGTCTATAATATTTCCTGAAACTTCGGCTAAACGGTGTACGTTTGCTTCACGAGCTCTATAATCTCCACCTTTGATGGTATCGTAGAATAATCTGAAAGTACTATCTCCGTCATTTTGATAATTTTTAGCTGCATTAATTCCTCCTTGTGCTGCAATTGAGTGTGCGCGACGAGGTGAATCCTGGAAACAAAATGCTTTTACATTATATCCCATTTCTGCTAATGATGCTGCAGCTGAAGATCCTGCAAGACCAGTTCCTACTACAATAACATCAATTTTCGGTCTGTTATTTGGGGCTACTAATTTTAAATGATCTTTATAATTTGTCCATTTGTCCGCAATTGGACCTTCTGGTATTTTTGAATCTAATTTCATGCTAAATTTTGGTATTAATGATTGAAGTGATGAAATAATGCAATAAATATGAATCCGAATGGAATTACAATAGCAAAAGCATACCCAAATTTATGTGATGCTTTTGTGAATTTATTGTTTGCTCCAACCGATTGGAAAGAAGAATTGAAACCATGCCATAAATGCAATGATAATAATAAAAAAGAAAAACAATAAAGACCTGTACGTACTGGGCTTTCAAACTTTTCTGCTAATTCATGAAAATATCTTGTTGGTTCAAGCGCATTTACATCTACATATTTGTAAATCATTTCGGGAAACCAAAAATCGTAAAAATGTAATCCCAAGAAAGCCAACACCACAGATCCTGAAATAATCATATTTCTTGATGCCCAAGAAGAATTTGCTGCTCCGTCGAACTTAACATAAGAAACTGGTCTCGCGTTTCTGTTTTTTAAATCTAAAGTAAAACCCATAATGAAGTGAAAAATCACGCCTACTATAAGAATGGGTTGAATAACATATTGAACAAGTGGATTGTTTCCCATAAAATGAGAAATAGAATTGAAAGTGTCTGGACTAAACACCGAAGTCATATTAATGAAAAAATGCTGTGCTAAAAACAGCATCAAAAAAAGTCCTGAAAGAGCCATAGCAACTTTTTTTGCTATTGATGACTTCAACATGGTTGATTTTGCCATAGTATTTTGTTAATTGTTTAGTTTATGAAAAATTTAAACAAAAATAAGGCAATTTCGCTTCATCAACAAATGTTAGTAGCTTATTTATAATGAATTTAAAATGGGTTTAACTTTTGTTGAATACCAACTAGCTAAACCCACCTTTATTTATTTGTTTTTGAAAAAAACTATCTCACATAACTAGGAATTAACCCTCGTAATCCCATATCCACGACATTCTCTCCTGCAGATGGTTCGTATTTTCCGTCAGCATTTACCTCGGTCCATTCGAAACTATTGTTAATAGAAAGCGAAAGTGTCACTTCAATATTACTTGTTTCGGTTCCTGTAATTACCAAGTTATTAGCAAATTTACCTGTTACCACGCAAGAATTAGCAGGAATAGGTGATGTCGAATCAATTGGATTAGGAACCGTAGTTGCTCCAGCTGGTGCTTGTCCTGATGTTGAATATGGGAATCCTTGCAGTCCAAAAGCCCAATAACCTTGGTCACGATTTCCGTCTATAACAAACGGATAACCAGCTACGTTGTGAGTTGTAATATAGGTTCTTGTTCCAACAAAACTGGCTAAAGTCCCAACGTAATTTGCTCCAGAGCTCCAAACATTAATATTATAATTTTGATATGAAAGAGAGCATCTAACCCATTCGTAACTTCCTGCTTGAATTTGGCTTAACGGAATGCTTAAAAACGCTTCTCCTTCTGCAACAATTTTTGCCTTACTAAAATCGAAAGCGGATAATCCGCCAGCTGTAGTTGACTCTCCTTTGTATAAAATCGTTCCCGAACCCAATAATGTATTTGCATTCGGAGCAAACTCTACATAATGAGAAGCAATGGTATTAAATATTGGCGATTGTGCAGCATTTCCAGCAGGAACAGTCGACGGTTGTCCGAGATTATCCAATCGAACTTGCGTTGGGTCAAACTTAAATTTAACAATTAATTGAGGTTCTGGGGCTTGAGGAATATCGGCTTCGTCATCTTTATCTGTACAAGCAAAAAGTGTTAAGGCAATTATAGGAAGTAACAATAGGTTTTTAATTTTCATATTTAAAAGATTTTAGGGTTCAATATTAAATAAAATTTGGAGAAAATATTTTTTTATAACGGAAGTTTTTATAAAAATATTGTTTTAAAGTTTTTAACCAAAATTATTTCCGTTAAAAAGAATATTTTTGTTTAAAATTTCTTCAAAAAATGGAACTTTCAAATTCTAAAATCGCTTTTATCAATTATTTACGTCAATTTATTGATTCTGAAAGTGATGACTTTGAAGAGGCTATACAAAAAACCAAAGAATCATTCTCAGTTTTAAATCTGAAGAAAAACGAATATTTAGTCAAAGAAGGAGAAATTTGCAACTATTTCTGTTATGTCGAAAGTGGAATTTTACAACATTCAATTCTAGTTTCAGATGAAGAAAAAACATCTTATTTGGCATTGAGAAATACGGTAACATCTTCGCTTAACAGTTTTTTATTTAACAAACCATCTCGCAAAAGCGTCAAAGCCATTTTCGATTGTAAGTTGTGGGTTATTGATATCGAAAATTTTAAAACTTTAATAAAAACCAATAAAGCATTCAATCAATTTTATTACAATCTAATCGAAAAACAAATTTGTTTGATTGACGATTACCGTATCGATTTACTTACGCTTACACCAGAAGAACGCTATAAAAAATTGCTAGCAACCGAACCTAAATTATTGCAAGAAGTTCCGTTGCATTACTTGGCTTCCTTCCTCGGAATTTCCTCTCGTCATATGAGCAGAATTCGGAAAAACATAAAATAACGCCATTTGGCTACATTTTAAAAAATTACTTTCCGTATTTTTGATAAAAATTATTTTATCATGAAATACCATCAAATAGATTCCCATCTTTTCATCAAAAACAGAGCAAAATTTACAGCTCAGATGAAACCAAATAGTGTTGCCATTTTCAATTCGAACGATATTTATCCTGTTTCTGCCGATAGTACATTGCCATTTGCGCAACACCGAGATATATTTTATCTGTCAGGAGTAGATCAAGAAGAAAGTATTTTGTTACTTTTTCCTGATGCGCCTTACGAACACCTTAAGCAAATTTTATTCCTAAAAGAAACCAACGAACATATTGCAATTTGGGAAGGCGAGAAGCTAACTAAAGATCGTGCTTTTGAAGTTTCGGGAATAAAAAGCGTGATTTGGTTACAAGATTTTCATAAAACATTGAAAGAAATTATGGCTTACGCCGAAACGATGTACATAAATACCAATGAACATTATCGTGCAACCATTGAAACCGAAACTCGTGAAACTCGTTTTGTAAAATGGTGGAAAGAAAATTATCCAGCACATAAAGTCGAAAAGTCGAATCCTATTTTGCAACGCATTCGTTCTGTCAAAGAAAGTGAAGAATTAGATTTGATTCAGGAAGCTTGTAATATTACCGAAAAAGGTTTCCGTCGTTTGCTTTCATTCGTGAAGCCAAACGTTATGGAATATGAAATTGAAGCCGAATTGATGCACGAATTTCTTAGAAATCGCTCTAAAGGTTTTGCATACACACCAATTATTGCTTCAGGAAACAGTGCCAATGTTTTGCATTATATAGAAAACAATTTGCAATGCAAAGCAGGCGATTTAATTTTACTTGACATAGGTGCCGAATATGCTAATTATTCTAGCGATATGACCCGAATGATTCCTGTTTCTGGACGATTTACTGACAGACAAAAAGCAGTTTACAATGCGGTCTTGCATGTGAAAAATGAAGCTACAAAAATGCTTACGCCAGGAACTTTATGGAAACCATACCAAGTGGAAGTTGGTAAAATTATGACTTCCGAATTACTTGGTTTAGGATTACTGGACAAAGCCGATGTGCAAAACGAAAACCCAGAATGGCCAGCATACAAAAAATATTTTATGCACGGAACATCGCACCACATGGGATTAGATACGCATGATTACGGATTATTACACGAACCAATGCAAGCCAATATGGTGTTTACTGTCGAACCTGGTATTTATATTCCAGCCGAAGGTTTCGGAATTAGATTGGAAGATGATGTTGTCATTCAAGAAAAAGGAGCGCCGTTTAATTTGATGAGAAATATTCCTATTGAAGTAGATGAGATTGAGAGTTTGATGAATTCTTAATTATGAAAAAAATATTTTTATTCACTTCTCTAATAATCTTTAATTATTCGTTTGCGCAAACCGAAGGTTTTGCCGTAAATAAAGATTTATCTAAAACTTATTACAAAATTTTTGGGTCTGGAATTCCTATGCTCATCATCAATGGTGGGCCAGGAATGAATAGTAATGGTTTCGAACCAATGGCTAAAATACTTGCTAAAAAGAATCAAACTATTGTTTATGACCAAAGAGGAACTGGAAAATCTCCATTGAAAGATTTAAATTCAAAAACCATTACCATTAAAATAATGGCCGATGATATTGAATCTTTAAGAAAACACCTCAAAATTAAAAAATGGATTGTTTTAGGACATTCTTTTGGCGGAATGTTAGCATCTTATTATGCAACGGTTTATCCAAATAGTATCGATAAATTAATATTATCTTCTTCTGGTGGAATTGATTTAAGTTTGTTGAATGGACCAAATCTAATCACCTCTCATTTATCTAAAATAGAACAAGACTCTTTACAATATTGGAATGACAAAATCGACAAAGGAGATACAAGTCACGCAACCAGATTAGGAAGAGGTCGAGCATTAGCACCAGCTTACGTATACGATCGAAAATTTATTCCCATTATTGCCGAAAGACTTACGCAAGGAAATTCGACCATAAATACATTGGTTTGGTCTGATTTTAGAAAGATAAAATTTGATTGCAATAACAAACTAAAATCTTTCAAAAAGCCAGTTCTAATCATACAAGGAAAGCAAGATATTATTAGCAAAGAAATTGCAGAAACGGCTCACAAAGCTTTTACAAATTCTAAAGTGATTTTGCTAGACAACTGCAAACATTATGGTTGGCTTGATGCTGAAGAAAAATATTTTTCTGAAATTGAAAGTTTTTTGAAATCTTAAAGAAATAAAACGGTTTGTAGAAATGCGAACCGTTTTTATTTTAATGGTAATTTAATTTGTGGTAATGGTTTGCAAAGAGTTTTGTTTACAATTTTTTCTCTCATCATTTTCTTTTTATTAAAATGGCGAGAAATATTTTGAATAATATCTGTATAATTATCTTTGATTACATTACCTTCTTTATCTTTAGTTTCATGATAAAAGACTTTTATAGATCTACAATTGCTGTGTTCAAAAATTGTATTTAGCAAAGTTCTATCAGATAATCCACAAGAATGTCCCATTAAATAGACTTGAAATTTATCTGCATCTATTAAATCTAATAAACTCTTATAATTATTGGTGTTTAAATATTGAAAAGATTTAAAATTATTCAAATATTCATTATCATCGATATTTTCAATCATTTTGTAGTCTTCATCCATTTCGTCTCCAAAACCAAAATTAATTGAATTTTCTTCTGAATTTAATTCACCATGTATCTGAATTAACTTATTTTTATTTATCTCTAATTTCTCGAAATATTTTAATAGTGTACCCGTATAATTAAAATTTACGTAAAAATGCTGTATATCAAGATTTTTTTCATATTTCTGTTTTATGTAAAACTCACTTATTTCATTATCAATTTCAACCATATCATCAAATGGTATTTCTTTAAAAAATCGTTCAAGATTTTCACCTTTTAATTCTTCAAGTTCAACAATTAAATTGGAATATTCAAGAACATTATTTATGTCAAAATCATAACTGTTTTCTACTTTAGCAACTAAATATTCATGTAATAAATCCTTAATTTCTTCAAATTCTTTATTTAATTGTGTAATGTCCCAAGGGTAATTGTTTGATAAATAATTACCCTTAACTCTTCCTTTTAATATCTCATAATAAACATTCTCAATATCTACCCAATTTTCGATTGATTTTTCACAAATTACTTCAAAGAATTTATTTGTGAAAGTTAACGAACAATCATTCTTATCTGTGTATTGATAAGAGTTATATCCACTTTCATATCTTTTAACAAAGGAATTAAATTCAGCATATGAATTAATGTTTTTATGTTCTACTATAGCAATATTAAGACTCGATGACATAAACTCATAATTCACTTCAATAAAATTATCTTTGAATGAAGATTTTTTTTCATAATTGAACACACTAGTAACACTTTTCCAATAATTATCAATAAAATGACGATACGAAGTTGGTAATCCGTGAGCCAAATCAAACCCGTTTCCAATAATTACTAATCTGTTCATAAAAATGCTTTTCTCAAAAATAAGGTTTTAACTTATAAAAATCTATATGATTTCTTAAATCTGTGTATAAAAAACTATACCGACGGAATTATTTCCTCAACCATTTCGTTTCCTGCTTTGTCGTAATAAGTACAAGTCATTTTACTCATAACAACAATCCATTTTTCGACGCCAGATTTTGCACAATCCGAAAGAAAAGTCATGTAATCAGTCTTGCCTTGTTGGTGTGATTTCAAATCGGATTTAAATTGTCCTACATTACTTTCATTGGCAATTTCAAGTGTTTCTAAAAAAGCTTCCGATGTAGTTTGAAAATCATTTTTTCCGTAATAATTGGTGTGATTATCAGTCACAAAAGTTTCAAAAGAAGTTACCCCAAGTGCAATAATGTCTTGCATGTATTGAGGGAAATCGGCACCACTTTTTACTTTAGCATGAGCATCTTTAATTTGTTTAACTGTGAACATATTATAATTTTTTAATTATTCAAACATACATTTTTTAAATTTCAAAAATCTATTTTTGCAATAATATTTAACTTGCTTTTTACGTTGAAAACCGTTCATTACAAAAACACGAAAATCTCTTATTTTGACATAGGAAAAGGAACTGCTATCATTTTACTTCATGGTTTTTTAGAAAATGCCACGATGTGGGATTCTTATATTTCATCATTTACTGAAAAATATCGAATAATCACAATCGATTTATTAGGTCATGGCAAATCGGAATGTTTGGGTTATGTACACACGATGGAAGACCAAGCCGATATGGTTTATGCTGTTTTACAACATTTAAAAATTAGAAAATCTATTTTCGTAGGACATTCGATGGGTGGTTATGTTGCTTTGGCTTTCGCCGAATTGTATCCAGAAAACACAAAAGGATTTGTTTTATTAAATTCGACCACTTATGCTGATGACCACGAGCGAAAAATAAACAGAAATCGCGCTATAAAAATGGCACATAAAGAATATACTTCTTTAGTACAAATATCTATTGCAAATTTATTCAGTATTGACAATCGAGATAGTTTTTTGGCAGAAATAAACCATGTAAAAAAAGAAGCGCTAAAAACTCCTTTGCAAGGTTATATTGCGGCACAAGAAGGTATGAAGCTCAGAAAAAATAAAGAACATTTGTTGCATCTTACTTCGTATCCGAAACTATTAATTCTTGGCAAAAAAGATGGTGTTCTTAATTACGATGACAATATCAAACAAGTAGAGGAAACAAATGTGCAACTGGTTTCTTTTCCTGATGGGCACATGAGTCATATCGAAAACCGTAATGAATTAGAAAAAGTTTTGTTGGGTTTTTTTAAGAAGATTTAGTTTTTATTAACCACAAAAGACACAAAAGAATATGGCTTACTATTTATAATTCCTTTTGTGCCTTTTGTGGTTAAATTTTTTCTTCAAAAGAAATTTCAATATTTAAAATTTCATTAATTAAAACAACAATCTCCCTTTTAAAATGCTCTAAGATTTCAGGAGTTATAGTTGTAAAAACTTCTTTGTCTTGTTTGATTCCAAAAGGTAAAAAACCGCCTTTCATATTTTTGAAAGAAATAATTCCAGCTTCCATTTCTAATCCATTTGCTTGTTTTTCGTACATAAAAGCATAACAAAGCAACTGAATAATTTTGTCATTTTTTATGTCTAAAGTCAGTCCGTTCCAATCTTTAAGCTGAACGCTGTTTTTTTCTACTTTCCCGGTTTTGTAATCGATGATTCGAATTTTGTTATTTCTAATTTCTATTCTATCTACATTTCCAGCTATTTTTATAGGAAAAGGCAAACGATTGTCTTCTAAAAGTCTTTCCAACGGAGTTTCTAATGCCAAAATTTTTACGACATCACCATTTGTAATTTGCTTTTTTTCTTCAATCAAAAAATTAAAAACATTTCGTTTTGCGACTTCAAAAGCCAACAGATTTTTTCCTTTTTTAACTTCTCCTTCTTTATAAATTTCTTTAAATTGTTTGAGAACTTCATTATTGGCAATAGCCAACATTTTATCTAAATCATCTGTGGTCAAAAATTTATTGATGACTGGTTTGTATAAAGCTTCTAATGTTTCGTGTATAATTGTTCCTAAAGTATTCAGTGCAATATTTTCTTCAACTTCTTCAGATTCTCTAATTGACAATATTCTTTGGAAGTAAAACTGAATCGGATTCCTAATATAAGTAGTTAATGCCGAAGGCGAAAATCCTTTTCCTGTTGCAATTTCTTTCAATCGTATCATTACCGATTCAGATTTTGGAATTACTATTGGTTTGGAAGCAATATTTGGCACAATTGGCTGAATAATTTCATGCGTTAAATTGTGATTTGGTTGTTTTTCGACTTCCAATTGTGTGATGAAACGGCTTTTTTCGCCACCATCTAAACCGTCACTTTCGGTGTTGTAAAGCAAATAAATATTCTTTGCACGTTGCAATAAATGATAAAAATGGTACGTATAAATTGCATCTTTTTCTTTGTAAGTTGGCAAACCTAGTTCTCGTTTTACATCATATGGAATAAACGAATTGACGGTTTTTCCTGCGGGAAATTTGCCTTCATTTAATGAAGTTATAATAACCGTTTCAAAATCTAAAACACGACTTTCGAGAACACCCATAATTTGCAATCCAGACAAAGGTTCTCCTTCAAATGAAACTTCAGCAAGATCGATAACTTGTTTGTAAATGGCATGCAAAGTATCTATGTTTTCGATGTATTCATTTTTAGAGCAATAAGTAATTAGTTTATTAATGATTTTGTATATCGAATACAAAAATGTTTTAACTAACTTATCTTCTTCTAAACTTGAATCTAAATTTGATTTAATGATTAATAATATTTCGGAAATAAGTTCTAATATTCCGATAGGTTTCTGATTCCATTTCTGAAAAAGTAATTCAAAAAGACGGTTGGAATTTTCTTGAAATGAAATTACTTTTTGATGTGTTATAAACGTATAATTATTCTTTTTAATGGTCCAAATAACCTTCGATGCGTTTACATAAGACTCGATAATTGGATTGGAAAGCACATCAAGCACATCTTTGTAATAAAAAACATAACTAGATTCACTTCTGTTTAACGCATTGTTGTGCATCTTAAATAGCTTAGCAACTAATAATTGGATTGGATTGTTTTTGCTAGAATTACCCATAGTGATATTCAGACTACCAACGCTTGCCGGAAGCGAATGTAACATTGGAATAAGCATGTTTTCATCGCCAAGTACTAAAGCGACTTTGTCTAAAGAGGCATTCGGTTTTTCTAAAATTAATTTGTCAATTATTCCAGAAACAATTTTGGCTTGACCAATGGCTTTTGCAGTACCTATAATTTGGATATTTTTCTCTTCAGAATAATTAGTAACAATCCACTCGAAAGGATTGGTTTTGTAATGTGGCCAAGTATTTTTGAAACGTCGAACAAATAATCCCGCATCGTGAGAAACATCATTTAAAAAAACTGCATCAATATCCCAAAAAATTAATGCAATGTCTTTGGCAATAAGTTGTTGTGCGATTTTTTCTTCTGCTTGATTTAAAGCGTTGAAACCAGCAAAAATAATTTTTTTATTTTTAAAATTAGAAATAAATTTTTCAAGATTTAATACTGCTTCTCTATATATTAACCCTTGATAACCAATTTCCTTGTTTTTTAAATGTGTATAAAATGATTCGTAATACAAAGGGAGTAGTTTCCAAAATTCTAAGTAATTATCAATTAATGTAGTTTTATCTTCTACTTCAATTCCCCAACGTTTGATGACTTCGATATCTTGAAGATAGGAAAACACATGTTTTGGATCAAGAAGATAACGATCAATCTCGTTAAAATCCTGTAATAGTGTTTTGGACCAATTAGAAAACTGTTCGAATGTTTGTTGTTTCCCCTTTTCTGTTACTGATAAATAAACAGTATAAAACTCAAAGAGTAATTCTATCGAATCTACAGATCTAATATTTGCAATCTCTTGAATGAAATCTTCAATACTTGTGATTTCTGGTGCAAAAGTAAAGCTTGGTAGTTTTTTTTTAAATGCTTCTAAAAGAAATATTTTAGCTCTTTTATTAGGTAGGATAATGGTTATTTCAGAAATATTTTGAGTTTCATCTGAAAGTAATTTGTCAACTAAGTTTTCTAGAAAAGTATTGTTTGTCATAGAATATAAATATAAAAAAAACGCCCCGATAAATCGAGGCGTTTTAAGAATTTATTTTGGAAGTGATTATTTAACCACTTTCACTTCTACTCTTCTGTTTAAAGCTTTACCAGCTTTAGTTTTGTTTGAAGCTATTGGCATAGATTCTCCGAAACCAGCTGAAGTTAATCTAGATGCGTCAATTCCGTTTTCAACTAAGTAAGTTTTAACAGCAGCAGCTCTATTTTCAGATAAAGTTTGGTTTACAGTGTCTTTTCCATCAGCGTCAGTATGACCTTCGATAGAGAAGTTAGATGAAGGATATTCTTTTAGTATTGCAGTCATTGCTTGTAATACTACGAAAGTTCTTTTTTGGAAAGTAGCTTTGCTAGTGTCGAACAAGATAGTTTTAGCATAATCGTTTAGTTTTTTGATAGCTTCTTCAGAAACTTCAGGACAACCATTGTTAGCTACAGTACCTTTCACATCTACACATTTGTCATCTTTGTCAAGAACTGAATCTCCGTCAGTATCTGGCCATGGACAACCACCGTTATCTCTTGGACCTGCAACTGTAGGACATTTGTCTTTCATATCTGCAACACCATCTCCGTCAGTATCAGGACAACCGTTTAATGCAGCTAAACCAGCAACTTCTGGACAAGCATCATCTTTGTCAGCAATTCCGTCTCCGTCAGTATCAGGACAACCGTTTAATGCAGCTAAACCAGCAACTTCTGGACAAGCATCATCTTTATCAGCAATTCCGTCTCCATCAGTATCAGGACAACCTTGAAATTCTTTTAAACCAGCAACTTCTGGGCAAGCATCATCTTTATCGTAGATACCGTCATTGTCTGTATCTTTACCACCAAATTTGAAAGTAAGACCAGCTGTGTTTTCAAAAAGAGAAGGAAGGTCAAAATCTGTTGACGAATTATACTCTCTATCAGTAAACGCTTTTTTGTATGTAGATGCTAATGATAAACCAACTTGCTCAGTAAACCAAAAAGTTAATCCAGCTCCTATGTTTGCAGTACCACCAGATGTTTTTCCCATCCAGCTATAACCACCACCAACGTTTACAGAAGGATCAATTACTTTTGATCCTATTAGGCTCATTAAACTATATTTAATAGCTAAATCTCCTGAATAATACATTGCATTTGGATTTACAACAGTCACTGCATTTGCAGTTGGACCAGTCCAATTTACAAATTTTGTAATTTTATTTACAGAACCTGTAACTCCTACAGAAAAATTACCACCAACATTTCTAGAAACTGTTAAGTAAGAAACAGAAGGAAGAATATTCCAGTTGTCTTTTGCATTAAAAAATTCTGAAAAGTGATCTTTGAAATTAAAATCTCTCGCACCAGCGCTAGTTCTTGTGTCTATTGCGTTGGCTCCGAAAGATATTGCCCATGGATTGTCGCTGTCTTGTGCAGAAGCACTTAATCCAGCAATCATCAACATGGAAACAAAAAGTTTGTTAAGATGTTTCATACTTAATTTTATTTGATTACATTACGTTATTGTGACAAAAGTAACTAGGAAATTATTAATTACAAAATGAATTGTTAAAAAAGTTAAATAAAAAGTGAAAAAAATTATTGTTTAATAATATTTAGCTCTTCTCCAACTTCTGTAAATGCTTTGATAGCCTTGTCTAAATGCTCTTTTGTATGTGCTGCAGACAACTGAACTCTAATTCTTGCTTTGTCTTTAGGAACAACTGGAAAAAAGAATCCGATGACATAAATGCCCTTTTCTAGCAATTTTTCGGCCATAATTTGTGATAATTTTGCATCATAAAGCATCACCGGAACGATTGCGGAATCTCCATTTATGAAATCCAACCCTGCTTTTCTTAATCCTTCTTTAAAGTAGTTGGTATTCCATTCTAGTTTATCACGAAGCGTGGTATCTTTTTCTAACAATTCAAAAACCTTGATTGAAGCTCCAACAATCGCTGGTGCTAATGAGTTTGAAAATAAATACGGACGTGAACGCTGACGTAAAATTTCGATAATTTCTTTTTTAGCGGTTGTGTAGCCACCCATGGCACCACCAAGTGCTTTTCCTAATGTTCCTGTAATAATATCTACACGACCCATTACACCTTTGGCTTCTAATGTTCCTTTTCCTGTGGCACCAATGAATCCTGCCGCATGACATTCATCAACCATAACCATGGCGTCATATTTATCGGCTAAATCACAAATTTTGTCTAACGGCGCAACTAATCCGTCCATAGAGAAAACGCCATCGGTAACAATTAGTTTAAAACGAGTTCCCGCTTCAGTAGCTTTAATTAGTTGTTGTTCTAAATCTTCCATGTTGGAATTTTCGTAACGATAACGTGCCGCTTTACATAAACGAACACCATCTATTATTGATGCGTGATTTAAACTATCGGAAATAATACAATCTTCTTCTCCTAATAATGGTTCGAAAACACCACCATTCGCATCAAAAGCTGCTGCGTATAATATAGTGTCTTCTGTTCCGTAGAAATCAGCGATTTTTTGTTCTAGTGTTTTGTGAATATCCTGTGTTCCGCAAATGAAACGAACCGAT
The DNA here is from genome assembly GCF_900111965.1 of Flavobacterium swingsii. GTDB lineage: Bacteria > Bacteroidota > Bacteroidia > Flavobacteriales > Flavobacteriaceae > Flavobacterium > Flavobacterium swingsii. Next base: position 177,593 of record NZ_FOJT01000003.1, read on the forward strand.
GACATTCCGAAACCATGAGAATCTAAAGCATCTTTTGCTGCCTGAACTACTTCTGGGTGCGATGATAATCCTAAATAATTATTGGCGCAAAAATTAAGAACCGTTTCGCCATTAACAGTAATTTCGGCTCCTTGTGGAGAAGTGATGACTCTTTCTCTTTTGAAAATTCCGTTTTCTTCAATCGTGTTTAACTCGTTTTGTAAGTGTTGTTTAATTTTTCCGTACATTTTTATGTGTATTTGGTTATTCGACAATTTGGTTATTTGACAAGACTAATGTCTTATTTTTACAAATGTACTATTTCTAAATTCTCTCCTATATATATGAGTGATTTTTTCTGCACATTAAATCCCATTTCTATCAGCGCCAATTCGTACTCTTTTAGCTGGTTTTCGTATTTAGATTGGTGTTTTCCTGTTTTGTAATCTAACAAATAAGCATTTTGTCCAGAAATAGTAACTCGGTCTGGTTTTATAGTTTTTGAATCTTTTTTAATAATAGCTTGTTCATTAAAAATGGTATCTTTTTCATCAAAAAAGTCTTTTAATTCGGGATGAAAAATGATTTCAGTAATCGTTTTTTCTACTTCTTGTTGCTGATTTTCGGTAATCAATCCGTTTTCTAATGCTTTTTTTATGGCCAATGGAATATCATTTTTGGTTTTGATGAATGATAAAATCTCATGCAAAACATTTCCAAACTCGATTGCTTTTTGCTGATGCGTTCCCCACATGAGCGATTCTCGTTGCGCAATTTTTATAGCATTTGGATTGATAACAGAATTTACAACTTCAATATTTTTTCTTTTAGCTTCCAATGGTTTTTGTTTCGAAATTCTTTTTGGATTACCAAATTGATAACTCAAAACGGTTGAATCGAAGTTTTTGTAATCTTCTAAAAATTCAATAAATAACGAAGCGGAGTTGTTAGGTAAATCGCCAGCTTTATTCCTTTCTTTTATACTCGAAATAATATACAATTGTTCCTCGGCACGAGTTAGCGCCACATACAAAACATTAATATTATCCAACAAATCTTCCTGTGATTTCTGATTGTAAACAGAAGCTGCATTTTCGCCATATTCGGTTACTTTGCTAGATTTGTCAATTAGAAATTTATCGAAATCTAAATCGTCAGACTGAGAATCTATCCACATTTTTTCTCGTTTGGGAGCACTATAATTTTCTTCTGCAAAAGGAAAAATCACCACTGGAAATTCTAATCCTTTCGATTTGTGAATGGTCATAATCCGAATCGCATTGGATCCTTCAGCCGACGGAATACTTAGTTTATGCCCGTTTTTGTCCCAATAATCTAAGAAATCGGAAATGCTCATTTGGTATTTTACATCGCGTTCTAAAACAATATCCAGAAAATACTGAACATAAGCATTATTATTTCTAGGATTGATGCATTTTGCTACAATCAATTCTGCAATTTCGTACAATGATTTTCTTCTACTATTTTGAAACGACAGCTGTATTCCAAAATTAGAAAGCCATTTTTCTAGCTCAATTTCTTCTTTGTGTTGAATTCCTTGGTAAATAAAATCGTGTGTTTCGATATTATCTTCAATGTTTTGATCCAAATAATACAAGCCATTTGCTAATGATTCGATATCATTTTTATCATTTAAATATCGAAGAAAATTCAAGATAAACTTCACTTCCGATGACGCGTTTATTAATAAACTTTCCGACGAAATAACAGGAATGTCGTTTTCGGTCAGATAATTTGCTAGTAAAACACCGTGTTTGTTATTTCGGGTTAGCAACACAATTTCATTAAACGAAAAACCTTCGGTCTCTACTTTTCTAATGGTTTGTAAAGTAGTTTTGAGGTAAATATCGTTTTTATTTACATTTTCTTCGTCTTCTTCCGAAATAAAATCAGCATCAATTTCTGGGATGAAAGAAATATTTACATAGCCATCTTTTTTAGTATTTGATAGTTGAGAACTATAATTTTCGTACAAATCTTTGTAATCTTCGTTGGAAAATTTTTGTGATAAAAACTTAAAAAAATCATTATTAAAATCAATTACAGTATCGAAACTTCGGTAATTGGTTTCTAGATTAAAAACTTCTTTGTCTTTATTACTAAACGGATTTTTGGTCTTGGCCAAATCTATAAATTGTTCCGCTTTTCCGCCACGCCAACGGTAAATAGATTGTTTTGGATCACCTACAATCATAAGTGAACCTTGAATTCCTTGCAAATCTTCGCTCGAAAGTGCATTGTCTATTAACGGAATGAGATTTTGCCATTGCATTTCGGACGTATCCTGAAACTCGTCGATAAAAAAATGTTTGTATTTTTCGCCCAATCGTTCGTAAATGAAAGGAGCTGGCTGGTTTTGAATGTGTTCAAATATTAATTTATTAAATTCGGAAATAGACAAAATATTTTGGTCTTCCTGAATTTTAGCCAACTCGTTACTTACTGTATTTAGTAGTGAAAGTGGTGTGATGTTTTTTAGAAAGGCTTGATAAAAATCCTTCTTCTCGTAGTTTTTGTAAACCTTATATAAGATATAAATTAGTTCGTCTGCAATTCCTTCAATGATATCTTTGTCTTTTGCGTTTTTATTGATGGCAATATCATCGACAGTTCTGAACTTTTTATGAGTTGGTTTGAGTTCACTTCTCTGAATAAAACCCAAATGATTTGGAAAAGTTTCTCTAGAAAATGATTTTGTATCAATTCCTTGACTATCAATAAGTAGTATAGCTTCGTTTGCCAAATTGATATTTTCGTTTTCTAAAGATTTACAAGTTTCTTCTAATTTTGCTTTAAGAGCAATGAATTCTGGAATCGTTTTGTCTTTGAGCGACAGTATTTCTTCGCGATAATTTTCGTTAAGAATTAGTCTTCCTGTATTCATGATTTCGCTAGAAACATCCCAAGATTTGTCATCGTCAGTTTTTTCCATCGTGAAATCGACGAGTAATTTGGTTAGGACTTCGTCTTCTCCAGCTTGTGCAACAATAGCGTCTACGGCTTCTTGCAGGAGATTTTCGGTGTCTAATGAAACGTCAAAAGTGTTTGGCAAACCCAAATCGAAAGCAAAAGCACGAATTACTTTGTGGGTAAACTTATCGATAGTCGAAATGTCGAAAGCAGCATAATTGTGAATAATATTTTTTATTATTGATTGCGCTTTGGTTTTTATTTGAATGGGATTCAGATTAATTTCTTTTGCTAAATCGTCTATTAATTGAATTGATTTTTCCGTGGGATTGTCTTTAGAAAAATCGAAAAGACTGTCTATAATTCTCGTTTTCATTTCGAAAACTGCCTTGTTGGTAAAAGTTATCGCGAGAATATTCTTGTAAGCATCGTTGTGTTTGGCTTTTAGAATAATTTTTAGGTATTCTTTGACCAAAGTGTATGTTTTTCCTGAACCGGCTGATGCGTTGTATATAGAGAATGCTGGTGTTTTCATTTTATTACCACGAATTACACGAATTATCACGAATTCGTAATGTTGAATTAAATATTGTATGTTGTTTTATGACAAATGCTCTAGCCCCGATAGTAGTGAAAATCCTTTTTTGGGTTTTTCTCCCAAAAAAGATTGTAACGGATAGCGGGAATAGCTCCTAAAAAATATTTTAATGAAATTATAACAGCTTGAAATTTTAATTCCAAAGTTAAATGATTAATTTTGAATTTAAATATATACTAATCATTTTAAATATACAATTATGGCTTTCGAATTACCACAATTACCTTATGCATACGATGCATTAGAACCACATATTGATGCAAGAACAATGGAGATTCACCATTCGAAACATCATAATGCTTATACGACAAATTTGAATGCTGCGATTGCAGGAACAGATCTTGAAGGAAAAAGTATTGAAGATATTTTAAAAAATTTAGATTTGACTAAAGCTGCTGTTCGTAATAATGGCGGAGGTTTTTTTAACCACAATTTGTTTTGGACAGTAATGTCACCAAATGGCGGAGGTTTACCAACAGGAGAATTGGCGGCTGCGATTGATGCTGCTTTTGGAACATTTGCAGATTTTAAAGCGGCTTTTGCTAAAGCTGGAGCAACACAATTTGGTTCTGGTTGGGCTTGGCTTTGTGTAAAAGATGGTAAACTTGACGTTTGCGGTACACCAAACCAAGACAATACATTGATGCTTGGTGTAGGTTGTGGTGGAACTCCAATTTTAGGAATGGATGTTTGGGAGCACGCTTATTATTTGAATTATCAAAACAGAAGACCTGATTATATTGAAGCTTTTTTTAATGTAATAAACTGGAATGAAGTAGCAAGACGTTTTGCGGAAGCGAAATAATTGTTTGAAATAACAGTTTTTTTAAATGATAGACGAATAGACTTTTTTAGGAAGTTTGTTCGTCTTTTTTTGTTTCCTTGACTTTACTCCAATAAAAAAGGTAGAAGTTTAGTTCTACCTTTTTTGCCCCAAATCTACCATAACTTAACCTACTTATGTAATGGTGAAGTAAAAGTATATGGAGACTGATTTTTTACCAAATAAAAACGATGAATTGTAAAAAAATCCGATGAAGAACATCGTCTAACTAAATTTTGTTAGATTGGTTTCTAACTAAATTTAGTTAGAAACCCTTTATTTTAGGTAGTTTTTAGGTTTAAAAAAGAATTTTGTAAGGGATTTAAGAGAAAAATATAATATTCAGCATTTTTTTTAGAAAATTTTCTGACTTTTTCTTGACTTTATTCCAATAAAAAAGGTAGAAGTATTAGTTCTACCTTTTTTGCCCCAAATCTACCATAAACTTAACCTACTTATGTAATGGTGAGGCAAAAGTATAGGTAGTTTATATGGTAACCAAATTATATCGTTGAATTGTATAAATACTCGTTGAATTGCTTAATATGCTCGAGCGTCTTTTCCTTCATAGAAATTCATAAAAGCTCGGTTTACTACTCGGTTTCCGCCAGGTGTTGGATAATCGCCAGTAAAATACCAATCGCCTAAGTTTTTTGGACAAGCAATATGCAAATCTTCTACGGTTTGAAAAATAATTTTCACTTTCGCTTTTACCGAATCTTCAGTAAGCATTTCGGCAATTTTATCTGAAATTTCTTGTGGTTTGAATGGCGCATAAATTTCGGTTACGAAATTTACAACTGCATCGTCTTTTAGGTTTTCTTGTGCTTTACATTTGGCATAAACTTCATCTACGATGTGATATAGATTTCTTTCTTTTAGTAATTCTAAAGCTGCTTTAAAAGCAACCAAACCTTCTAGTTTTGCCATATCGATACCATAGCAATCTGGATAACGAATTTGTGGAGCGGAGGAAACAACGATGATGCTTTTTGGCTTCAAACGATCCATCATTTTTATGATACTCATTTTTAGTGTCGTTCCTCGAACAATACTATCATCTATAATTACTAGATTGTCAGTTGGTTTTATTACGCCATAAGTGACATCATATACGTGGGCAACTAAATCGTCTCGGCTACTGTCTTCGGTGATAAATGTTCGCAGTTTTGCGTCTTTTATAGCTACTTTTTCGGTTCTTATTTTTACCGAAAGTAATTCTTGAAGAGATTCTGTTGTTAATGTGTTACGATTGGCAAGTATAAAGTTGTTTTTTCGTTGATTTAAAAAATCTTGTGCTGCTTCGACCATTCCGTAAAAAGAGGTTTCGGCCGTGTTCGGAATATAAGAAAAAACGGTGTTGTCAGTGTCGTTATCTATCGCATGAAGAACCGCTGGAAGGATTAATTTTCCTAGATTTTTTCTTTCTTGATAAATTTCGGCATCGCTTCCGCGAGAAAAATAAATTCTTTCAAAAGAGCAGGCTTTTTTTATAGTTGGTGTAATGATTTCTTCTTCAGAAACTTTTCCGCTTTTTTTGATTATTAAAGCGTTTCCTGGTTGCAATTCTTGAACTTTTTCGAAATCGACATTAAAAACTGTTTGAATCACTGGTCTTTCCGAAGCCACAACCACAATTTCGTCATCTTGGTAATAATATGCTGGACGAATTCCTGCTGGATCACGAAATACAAATCCGTCGCCATGTCCTAATAATCCTGCCATGGCATAACCACCATCAAGATTTTTAGAGGCTCTTTTTAAAATTTTTACTAAATCGAGTCTCTCAGCAATAACGGCTGAGGCTTCTCTTTTTGAGAATCCTTCGTTTTTACAATCTTGGTATAAATTGGTTACTTCTTCATCTAGAAAATGTCCTATTTTTTCCATCACCGTAACAGTATCTGCCATTTGCTTCGGATGCTGACCTAATTCTACTAAACTATTGAAAAGTTCTTTGACATTAGTCATATTAAAATTTCCTGCTAACAGCAAATTTCTATGCATCCAATTATTTTGGCGTAAAAATGGATGTACGTTTTCAATACTATTTTTTCCAAAAGTTCCGTAGCGAACATGTCCTAAAAACAACTCGCCTATATAAGGAATATTCTCTTTTTGAAGCGCTACATTATCCGCATATTCTGGATGCGCAATCATTTCTTCGTTTACTCTTGCATTTATTTGTGCAAATACATCTTGTATAGCTTGTGCGTCGTTAGAGCGCACTCTACTTATATATCTTTCTCCAGGTTCTACGTCTAGTTTTATACTTGCAAAACCAGCGCCATCTTGCCCGCGATTGTGTTGTTTTTCCATCAGGAGATACATTTTTTGTATTCCGTAGAAAGCTGTGCCGTATTTTTCTTTATAAAACTCAAGCGGTTTTAATAATCTTAAGAAAGCTATTCCACATTCATGTTTGATTGCATCACTCATTGGGTTGTTGTAATTTTGTAGTTATTGTTTAAATCGAAAACGCCCCGAAAATTCCGAGGCGTTTTTATTATAATGCTATATCAAATTGTGTTAGAGATTTGAATTGTTTCAATCTCGCGACAACTTCTTCTTTGTTTAATTTTAACATTCTTTCGGTTCCAAATTTCTCAACACAGAACGATGCTAAGTTTGATCCGTGAATGATAGCCGTTTTCATATTCTCGAAAGAAACATTTTCGCTTTGCGTGATAAATCCTGCAAATCCTCCTGCAAATGTATCTCCTGCTCCAGTCGGATCAAAAACTTCTTCAAGTGGCAACGCTGGTGCAAAGAAAACCTCTTTGTTATGAAAAATTAAGGCACCGTGTTCTCCTTTTTTAATCACTACATATTTAGGTCCCATTGTGTGGATTTTTGCAGCTGCTTTTACAAGAGAATATTCTCCTGATAATTGGCGCGCTTCTTCGTCATTTATAGTAATAACATCGACACGTTTGATAACGTTTAGTAAATCTTCAAGTGCGCAATCCATCCAAAAATTCATAGTATCAAGAACTACTAATTTTGGTTTTGCTTCCATTTGATCTAAAACGCTGCTTTGTACCATTGGATGCAAGTTTCCTAGCATAACAACATCAGCATTTTTGAAATTTTGTGGTACTTTAGGTTGAAAATCAGCTAAAACATTCAGTTCGGTAGCCAATGTATCTCTAGAATTTAAGTCATTATGGTATTTTCCGCTCCAAAAGAAAGTTTTTCCTCCTTTTACTACTTCAAGACCTGAAATATCGATGTTTCTAGAAGTTAATAAATCTAAATATTCTTGTGGAAAATCGTCGCCTACAACGGAAACTATTGCCGATTGCAAGTTAAAATGTGAAGCCGAAAGTCCAATATATGTTCCTGCGCCACCTAAAATCTTGTCTGTTTTCCCAAAAGGAGTTTCAATAGCGTCGAAAGCAACAGTTCCAACAATTAATAATTTATTCATTTCTTTGAGTTTCAAATTAAAGTGCAAAGATAGTTTTTAAGTTACAAAGTTGCAACGATTGAAAGTTGTAAAGTTTTCATAATAGTTTGGCTTCTTCCTTTTCGTAAAAAGCATCAATAGAAAGTGTTTTTTGATTTGATGCAAAAACGGCTAATTCATCACAGCGTTCGTTTTGCTTGTGGTTGTTGTGGCCTTTTATCCACTTAAAATCGACTTGGTGTTTTCTGTAAATAATTAAAAAACGTTTCCATAAGTCGGAATTTTTTCGATCTACAAACCCTTTTTTTTCCCAACCTAAAACCCATTTTTTTTCGACAGAATCGACCACGTACTTAGAATCTGAAACAACTAAAACCTTCATATTCGGATTTTTTAGTTTTTCTAAACCCACAATTACGGCTAATAATTCCATTCTGTTATTAGTTGTATGTCGAAAACCTTCGTAGAATTCTTTTTTGAAAGTAGTTCCAACTAATTCCATCACAACGCCATATCCGCCAGGACCAGGATTGCCTTTGGCAGCGCCATCAGTATATATGTGTACTTCGTGGTTCAATTTAGGTTTTTCGGATTAGTAGTTTTTCTATTTCTTTTGGAAAATATTCCATTTCTAGTTCGTGTATTTTTTGGGCAACTTCTTCGGGTGTTTTACAATTTATAATTGAAACATTTTTTTGAAAAATAAATTCGCCTTCATCGTAATCTTTATTTACATAATGAATGGTGATTCCGGTTTCCGCTTCTTTATTTTTCAAAACTGCTTGGTGTACATTCATTCCGTACATTCCTTTTCCGCCATATTTTGGAAGCAAAGCAGGATGAATATTTATTATTTTATTTGGATACTGTTCAATAATACTTTCTGGAAATTTTAGAAGAAAACCCGCTAAAACAATTAAATCAGGTTTTATTTCGTTTATTTTATTTAAAACCGTGCCGTCAGAAAGCTCGGTTTTGTTGAATACTTCGGTAGAAACCTCAAGCTGATTTGCTTTGTCTAAAACTTTGGCATGTAGATTGTTAGTAAATACTGCGGCTACGTTTATTTGGATTTTATTTTTAAAATATAAAATAATATTTTCGGCATTAGAACCAGACCCAGAAGCAAATATCACAACCTTTTTCATTTATACGGTAATTTATATTACGCAAAAAAAAGAATAATAAATGATAATAAATAAAAATAATTGCTCTTTGTGAAAATATTTTTTTAAATTCGTAGTCAGATTTATTAACTAAAATGTGGTTTTAAGATAAAGTTTTTTATTTTTGCCATCTATTAAAATTTAAAATTAAAGATTATGTCAGACATTGCATCAAGAGTAAAAGCGATTATCGTAGACAAATTAGGCGTTGACGAAAACGAAGTTGTAACAGAAGCAAGCTTCACAAACGATTTAGGAGCTGATTCATTAGACACTGTTGAGCTAATAATGGAGTTCGAAAAAGAATTTGATATTCAAATTCCAGACGACCAAGCTGAAAACATTGCTACGGTAGGTCAAGCAATTTCTTACATCGAAGAAGCTAAAAAATAATATTTTCAAACATCTGTAAGTGAAATACCTTACAGGTGTTTTTTTATTTTTTAATGTCTTTAAAATCTTTTGTAGATTTGTAAAAAACATTGATTGTATTACAATCATAAAAATATTTATGTAATACCCCATTGTTTCTTTTAGTAATAATTAAAAGTGCTTTGGGTTTTTTTATATTAAACAAAACGAACTAAACTATGCAACTAAAGCGAGTAGTAGTAACAGGATTAGGTGCTCTTACACCAATTGGAAATAATATTCAAGAATATTGGGACGCACTAATAAGTGGGAAAAGCGGTGCTGCACCCATCACTTATTATGACACCGAAAAACATAAAACTAAGTTTGCTTGCGAGGTAAAAAACTTCAATATTGAAGATTTTATGGATCGCAAAGAAGCTAGAAGAATGGATAAATTTGCTCAATATGCTGTTGCTGCGAGTGAAGAGGCTATAAAAGATGCTGGAATAACCGATACCAATGTAGACAGACACAGAGTTGGTGTTATTTGGGGAGCTGGAATAGGCGGACTAGAAACTTTTCAAGAAGAAGTTTTAAGTTATGCAAAAGGAGACGGAACGCCAAGATTCAATCCTTTCTTTATACCAAAAATGATTGCTGATATTGCTCCTGCTCATATTTCTATGAGAAATGGCTTTATGGGTCCAAATTATACTACTGTTTCTGCTTGCGCTTCTTCTGCAAATGCATTAATCGATGCTTTCAACTACATTCGATTGGGAATGTGCGACATCATTATTTCTGGTGGTTCAGAAGCTGCTGTTACTATTGCAGGAATGGGTGGATTCAATTCGATGCAAGCTTTATCGACTAGAAATGACAGCCCAGAAACTGCTTCAAGACCATTTGACGCGACTCGAGACGGATTTGTTCTTGGTGAAGGTGCCGGTGCCTTAGTTTTAGAAGAATATGAACACGCAATTGCTCGTGGTGCAAAAATATATTGTGAAGTTGGTGGTGGTGGAATGTCATCTGATGCATATCACTTAACTGCACCACATCCTGAAGGATTGGGTGTAATTGCGGTAATGAACAACACACTTCGTGATGCAGGTATGAATCCTGAAGAAGTAGATCATATTAATACGCACGGAACTTCAACTCCACTTGGAGATGTTGCTGAATTGAAAGCGATAAGTCATGTTTTTGGCGCTCATGCTAAAAATATTAATATCAATTCGACAAAATCGATGACTGGACATTTGCTTGGTGCTGCTGGTGCTATCGAAGCTATTGCTTCTATATTATCTATCAAACACGGAATAGTTCCTCCTACAATAAACCACACAACTGTTGACGAAAACATTAACCCGGAATTAAACTTAACACTAAACGCTGCTCAAAAAAGAGACGTAAAAGTGGCTATGAGTAATACTTTTGGTTTTGGTGGTCACAATGCATGTGTTTTGTTTAAAAAATTAGTTTAATTACTCGAATGAGTCTTATTAAAAAAATATTTTCAAATTCCCGTTCTCCAGAGGACGGGCTTTTTTTTAGTAAACTCGAAAAAATATTAGGATTTAAACCTTCAAATCTTATTCATTTTCGCAAAGCATTTACGCATCGGTCGATGAATAAATTAGACGAGAAAGGAAACCCGATGAATTATGAGCGTCTAGAATTTATGGGTGACGCTATGTTGGGAAGTGTTATTGCGGCTCATTTATTCAACATGGTTCCTACTGGAGATGAAGGATATTTGACAAAAATGCGTTCTAAAATTGTAAGTCGAGAACACTTGAACGAATTAGGAAAAGACCTTAATCTGATTCAATTTTTAGAAAGTAAAGTGACCGTGCAAAACTTTGGAGAAAACATACACGGAAATCTTTTTGAAGCATTCATTGGTGCTATTTATCTTGACAGAGGTTTTGCGTACTGCGAAAAATTTATCCATAAAAAAGTCATCAAACCTTATGTAGATATCGACAAATTAGAAGGAAAAGTCATTAGCTACAAAAGTTTACTCATAGAATGGTGTCAGAAAGAAAAAAGACAGTTTCACTATGATATTTATGAAGACGACGATGCGGGAAAACTAAAATATTTTGGTGTAAAATTAAGTATCGATGGTAAAGTTATTGGCAAAGCCAGAGCTACATCGAAAAAGAAAGCCGAAGAAATTGCCTCTAAAAGAGCGTATTTTGCATTTCAGACAAAAATAGACGGGAAATAACGACGTCGTTTTCTGAAAAATGTTTTAAGTTTATTCAAATAAGACAATTCGAACCCACAGTTTTTTAATTTGTATACTCGTTTTATTGTTGCTTTTCAAGTACTTTTGTCAAAATTTGATTCAAATGCGTACTACACTATATTTTTTACTTCTCTTTTTTACTCATGTTGTTTTTTCACAAAACAAATTTACCCTAACAGATAAAGAATACCAAGAATTACATATTAAAGCACGTTTATTAATAAACTCAAACCTAGACAGTTCTTTTATTTATGTAAACAAAATAGAGAAATCTAACAATAATTTGCACAAATCGTTTGCTTATGGGATAAAGTCCTATTTGTATCAATTAAAAGAAGGAGATAGTATTAAGTCTAAACAATTATACAAACAAGCATTTACTTATTTAGATAAAATTCCAACTTCAAATGACAAAACAAAACTTAATGCTTATTTGTTAAATTATGGTGGATTGGCTGAATGGAAAAGAAAAAATTTAAGGACTGCTTTATTAAGATATGAAGAAGGGAAAAAACTATCTGAAAAAGCAAATGATTTAAAGCAAATTATTAAGTTTAATAGAAATATTTCTTCCATTTATTTAGATGCTGGAAATTTTGATCTGGCAATTAAAGTTTCTAGAGAAAATGATGTGGTTACAGATAAAGCAGAGTATTTATTTGAGGTGGATGAATTTTATAGTATAAAAAGTTTATTATATCTAAATTTAGGGAGTTGTTACAAGAAGCATTTTTTGTTTAATCAAAAAAACAAAATTGATTTAGATTCTGCAGTATATTATTTTAAAAAATCCGTAGTTTTTGCAAAATATATAGAAATCACTAGAACAAATGCCCAGATAGGTTTAGCGAATGTTTATCTGTTAAAAAAGGATTATAAAACCGCACAGGAATACTATAATAAACTGTTGATTGAAACTAAAAATAAAGGATATAATTACTCTGTAGTTAATTATTCGATAGGTGAGTTGTATTATAAAAAAAACGAATTTGACAAAGCGTTAGTTTATTTTAAAAAAGTAGATTCTATTTATAAAATCGATAATGAAAACCTAGAAGAATTTATATACTCTAATTATTTTCAAGCAAAAATTTATGCTTCCAAAAAAGATTACGACAATGCCTCAAAATACTCTAAATTGTATCTGGAAGAATATAAAAAAAATGAACTAAAATTAAATAAAGAAATTTCGGGTGTAAATAACATATTAAGCTTTTCTGATTTAAATAAAGAAATGATTGATTTACAAAAAAAACATAAGAATGAAAATTTATTTAAATATTTTATTCTCTTATTCTTTTTTTCAATTTTTATTTTTTTAATAATAAAAAATCAAGTAGATAAAAACAAAGCAAATAGAAGGGTAAAAGAATTAATAGAAGAATTTACAAATAAAGAATCTGATCTATACAAGAATCTAAATACTCCTTCAAATAATGAGGTTAAAATAGATTCTGATGATAAATCCGTTGATTCTAAAAATATTTTGGTTCTTGACGAAGAAAAAGAAAAAGAAATATTAATAAAATTGAATATTCTAGAAGAAAAACTAGAATACATAAAAGAAGATTATACACAACAGTATGTTGCTAAAAAGATAAAAACCAACACGACCTACTTATCTTATGTTATTAATAAAAATTTTCAAAAGACATTTAGCGAATATTCTAATGGACTTAAAATTAATTATGTAATTAATCAAATGATTATTAACCCTACATATAGGAAATACTCTACACAAGCCATTGCCGAAAGTGTTGGTTTTAAGAATGCATCATCATTTACCAAATCTTTTAACAAAAGAACTGGCTTGACTCCAGTTCAGTTTGCTAAAAGTATAAAATTGTAAATCAAATTTATGGTTTAGGATTTGCCGTCCCTGCTCCTCCATCACCTCCGGTACCACCTCCAGTAGGAGTAGGGGAGTTATCAAACACAGAGAAATCCGGACTGCCTGCACCCGCACCCGAAATATTAATTAATTGTTTTCTTTCTAATTGATTTTTTTTAAAATCTTCAAAATTTAATTTTCTTGTTTTCATGTAAATTGTGATTTGTTATTATTAATAGGTCAAATTTAAACCATATTAAAATGCCATAATTGTTTTTTGAGTTTAAATTTTTTTTAGCATAATCATTATGGGTTATGCATCTTTAAATCAATACATTAAAATAAAATAAGGTTTCGATAATTTATAAATTGTCGTAGTCTTAATTTATAAATTGACGCTTCAACCCTTTTTTTTTCTGCGCAAACCGCCTAATCTTTGTCAAAATATTTAGAAAGTCATTTCGATTTTCAGAAAATAAATAAGATGATAAACATAGTAAAAAAGTATTTAGTCATAAGCCAATTTTCAGACCAGAAAGAAAATTTCGAAGATTTATTTCTTTCACATCCCAATTATCCGGGCGTATTTGCTATTACCGATTCGTTAGACATGTTGTCTATAGAAAACATAGCGATAAAAGTGCCCAAAGAGCAGTTTATAGAATTGCCGAAATCTTTTCTAGCTATATATAATAACAACCTAGTTTTGGCGACAAAATCAAATGCAGTAATAACCATAGATACTAAAGAAGGAAAGCAACAAAAACTAACTTTCAACGAATTTCTTACAGGCTGGAACGAAGTCATTTTAGCTATAGAACCCAATACAAATTCTATCATAAAAAAAGAAAAAGCAAACACAAAATGGTTATTATATACTTTGCCTTTTATTGCACTCATTATATTGTCAATTACTTACAATAAATACAATTACAATTCAACTATATTGTTAGCTACTTCAATAACAGGTTTGTTGACTAGCATATTTATAGTGCAAGAAGCGTTTGGAATAAAAAGTGAAATCGTGTCAAAATTTTGCAATGTAAATCAAAATGTATCTTGCGATTCAGTAATTAAGTCGAATAAAAACGAGATTAACAAATGGTTTGGTTTCTCAGATTTGCCTTTGTTGTTTTTCAGTATTAGTATTTTGTCTACGATAATACAAACAGAAGAAGCAAGTAATATAATAGGTTTTTTAAGTTTAGCGGCTACTCCTATAATTATGTATTCGGTTTGGTTACAAAAATTTCAACTTAAAAAATGGTGTGTGTTGTGTTTAGTAGTTTCGTTTATAATTGTATTGCAAAGTTTGGTTTTTATTTTCGCAACCACATCATTTTTTAATATAATAATAATAAATGGTTTTGGATTTTTATTTTCTGCAATACTACTCACAACAATTTGGTTGTTCGTAAAACCAGTTTTTGAAGCTAAAATAAAAGCTGAAAAAAGGGAAACGGAATTAAAAAAATTCAAATGCAATTATCAAATTTTTCGTTTTTTATCAAAGAAAATCCCTGTACTAAAAGGATTTGATAAGTTGGAAGGATTACAGTTTGGAAACAAAACAGCTAGTTTGCAACTAACAATAATTATTAGTCCAAGTTGCGGGCATTGTCACAAAGCGCTCGAAGACGGGTTTAACTTGGTGACAAAATTTCCAAAACGAGTATTTCTGAGTGTGCTTTTTAACATCAATCCAGAAAACAATGATAATCTTTATAAAATAATTGTAGAAACATTGCTGACTATAAACAACATCAATCCAGAAAATATAGAAAGTGCTATTTCCGATTGGCATATCAAAAAAATGGATTTACAACCTTGGCTTGAAAAGTGGAAAATGAATACTGTCGATATGAAAGTGAATCACCAGATTTACAAGCAATATAATTGGTGTCTCGAAAATGAGTTTAATTACACACCAGTAAAAATAATCAATAACAAATTATTTCCTAACGAGTACGAAATAAGTGAGCTAAAATATTTTCTGAATGATTTTTTGAAAGAAAAAGCAGAAAATTACATTTTAGCAGAAGCATAAAACATAAAAAATATTCTTGGCCGAGAATCAGACACAAGATCCAAGTGTCTTAAAACGATTGGATTGTTAAATCAACAAATAAATTATAATATCATGTTAAAAAACATTTTAAAATTAGACGGAGCTCAAAAAATGAGCAAAAATGAGCAAAAAAGTATTAATGGAGGAATAGGGGGTTGTAAACAACCAGTGCCTAGTGTAAATGGTACTTGTCCAACGGGCTATTGGTATGCTGGTGTGTTTGGTGGCCCAGTTGATGGACCTGAATTCTGCCAGCCAATTACGAATTCTTGTAGATAATAAATCTTTTAAACAGTCTGAAAATTACTTTTCAGACTGTTTTTCCCTATTTTTGAATCCAAAAAATAAAAATTGAAGAAATTTCCTAATTATATACAAGCCGATAGTAAAGATTGTGGTCCTACGTGTTTAAAAATTGTTGCTAAACATTATGGCAAGACACTTAACATACAAGAATTACGTGATTATAGCGAAACCACACGCGAGGGAAGTAACTTATTATTTCTGAGTGATGCGGCTGAGAAAATAGGATTTAGGACATTAGGTGTGAAACTAAATCTAGAACGACTAGATGAAGCACCGTTGCCTTGCGTTTTGCACTGGAACAAAGAACATTATGTGGTTCTTCATAATATAAAAAAAGGAAAATATTGTATTTCTGATCCAGCTTATGGTCTGATAGAATATAACCAAAAAGATTTTATAAAATTTTGGATTG
Organism: Flavobacterium swingsii; assembly: GCF_900111965.1. GTDB lineage: Bacteria > Bacteroidota > Bacteroidia > Flavobacteriales > Flavobacteriaceae > Flavobacterium > Flavobacterium swingsii. Next base: position 193,727 of record NZ_FOJT01000003.1, read on the forward strand.
GTAACAATGCAGATAATTTTACTCAAGAAGGAATTGTTTTATTACTAGAACCAACACCAGTTTTTTATAAATCGGAATTTGATAAGGAAGAAAAAAAAGGACTTGGTTTTAGTATGCTGGCACAATATGTATTGAGGTATAAGTCATTTATTGTACAATTAAGCATAGGTTTGTTTGCTGGTAGTTTGTTACAACTTATTTTTCCATTCTTAACACAAAGTATTGTAGATGTTGGGATTCAGAATCAAAATATCAATTTTATCTACATGATTCTTTTTGCGCAACTATTTTTGTTTGCAGGTAAAACAGGATTAGAACTCATTCGAAGCTGGATTATGCTTCATCTTTCTACACGAATCAACATTTCATTAATATCTGATTTTTTTATCAAATTAATGAATTTACCCATATCATTTTTCGATGTCCGAATGACTGGCGATATCATGCAACGCATCAATGATCACCATCGTATCGAAAGAATATTAACCACGTCTTCACTAAACGTATTGTTTTCGGTCATCAATATGTTTATCATGGGAGGTGTTTTAGCGTATTATAACTTGCAAATATTTTTAGTATTTTTTGCGGGAAGTATCTTCTATTTTGGTTGGATAACTTTGTTTCTTAAACGAAGAGAAGAACTAGATTACAAACGATTTTCGGAAGTTTCGCAAGAGCAAAGCAAAGTAATGGAACTCATAAACGGAATGCAAGAAATAAAACTTCACAATGCCGAAAAACAAAAACGTTGGGGTTGGGAGTATGTTCAAGCTAGGTTATTTAGAGTTTCTATAAAAGGATTGGTTTTAGAGCAAACACAAACGATTGGTTCATCAGTAATCAATCAATTAAAAAATATATTCATCATTTTTCTTTCTGCAAAATTAGTTATCGATGGTCAAATTACTTTAGGAATGATGATGGCGATAAGCTCTATTGTAGGAAGTTTAGATGGGCCGATTTCACAACTTATCAGTTTTGTTCGCGAAGTGCAAGATGCTAAAATATCGTTAGCCCGTTTGTCCGAAATTCATGAAAAAGAAGACGAAATACAACAAGAATCACATCAAACACACGATTTTACTAGAGATGTTGCTATTAAGATAAAAGATTTATCCTTTAGATATTTAGGATCTGACATTCCTGTTCTAGAAGGTTTAAATTTGACTATTCCACCTAATAAAATCACAGCTATTGTAGGCACAAGCGGAAGTGGAAAAACGACATTAATGAAGTTATTATTGAAATTTTATGAACCTAATAGCGGACAAATAAATATTGGCAACACCCAATTATCTAACATTGCACAAAAAACATGGCGAGCCAATATTGGTGCGGTAATGCAAGAAGGATTTATTTTTAATGATACCATTGCAAATAACATTGCTATTGGTGTAGATATAATTAACAAAGAACGATTGGTTTATGCTGCCGATGTAGCTAATATAAAAGAATATGTTTCTGGTTTACCATTGGGTTATAACACAAAAATAGGCTCGGAAGGAGTAGGGATGAGTACGGGACAAAAACAACGATTACTTATTGCTAGAGCGGTTTATAAAAACCCAGAAATGTTGTTTTTTGACGAAGCAACTTCAGCCTTAGATGCCAATAATGAAAAAGAGATTATGGAGAAACTCGATATTTTCTTTAAAGATAAAACTGTTGTTGTCATTGCACACAGATTAAGTACCGTGATGAATGCAGATCAAATTGTGGTGCTTGACAAAGGAAAAATTATCGAAATAGGAAACCATGAAGAATTGGTAAAACTAAAAGGGAATTATTACGAGTTAGTTAGGAACCAGTTACAATTAGGAAGTTAAAGAAATGGAAGAAAAAAATACAACATTCGAGCTTCGTAGTGAAGAAGTACAAGATATTCTTACGAAAGTCCCACATTGGATGATTCGTTGGGGAACGGTTTTGATATTTGGGATAATTATCATGTTGTTTTTTACCTCATGGTTTCTAAAATATCCAGATGTAGTAGCATCAGAAATAGTAATAACAACCAATGTTCCGCCAGAGAAATTAGTTGCTAAAAATTCGGGTAGGATAGAAGCTATTTTGGTAAAAGACAAATCGTTAATCACACAAAACACTCATCTTGCGATTATAGAAAATGCTGCAAATTATAAAGATGTATTGCTGCTAAAAAGTATTGTTGACAAAACAGATAGTAACGATTCTAAAAAGAATTTTCCTTTTAATAAACTACAAAATCTACAATTAGGTGATGTGGAAAGTGCTTTTGCCATTTTTCAAAAAGATTATATTGCCGATGGGTTAAATGCCGATTTACAACCTTTTCAAGTAGAAAATGAGGCACAAAAATCCGAATCTACTCAAATTAAAGAACGATTAAGTTTGTTATTACAACAAAAAGAAATTAATGAACAAGAGCTGAAACTGCAAAAAAATGAAATTACACGTTACACAACATTAAATAGTAAAGGAGTAATTTCAGACCAAGAATTTGAAAGCAAAAAACTGAATTATTTCCAAGCTGAAAAAAATTATAAGAGTTTATTGAGTTCTATTTCGCAACTAAAATCATCACTAATAGACAATTCGAGAGCTACAAAAGACACACAAATTAGCGGAACAAAAGAAATGATTAATTTAGGCAGAAGTGTAACGCAATCATTCTATCAACTAAAAAAAGCTATAAAAGACTGGGAATTAAATTACACTTTAAAGTCATCTATTGCTGGAGAAGTTACTTTTTTACAAGTTTGGACAGAAAATCAAACCATAACTTCGGGAGATAATGTTTTTTCGATAATTCCAACTACTCAAAAAGGATTTGTAGGAAAAGTAAAAGCGCCAGCCTTAAATTCAGGGAAGATAAAAATTGGACAACAAGTAAATATTCGTTTGGTAAATTTTCCTGACAGAGAATTTGGTGTGCTAAAAGGAGAAGTAAAAAACATCTCTCTTGTTCCGGACAAAGATGGAAATTTATTAATCGATGTAATTTTGACAAAAGGATTGCAAACATCTTACAAAAAACAGATTCCATTTCAGCAAGAAATGAAAGGTTCTGCCGAAATTATAACCGAAGACCTACATTTGTTAGAAAGAATATTGTATCAGTTTAGAGAAATTTTTAAACCAAATTAAGGTTCATTTTTCATTTGAAATAAAAAACAATTAAAATCAAAATATTACCATTCATAAATTTAACAAAAACCTAATTTGTTAAATGGTTTTTAAATGATAGAAACGTTATCTTTACATTTAATTTTTTAGTGTTTTATGGCGATTCATAAATTACATCTCGAGGATTTCGATCAAGTTGATTATAACTTAATTGCCATTCATACGGCACAAGAAGATTACAAATTAGCATTCAAACTAAATCAGAAACTAACTATTTCGCTTAGTAAGAACGAAAATGAAATTCCTGTCGAAATTCAGGAAAAAATAACTCATTTTTCTCGTTTTACTTATGATGATGAAGAAAAAATGGTCGTTTGGGATTTAATCCAGAACAAACAAAAAATAGATTTGCCTGTTCAGAATTTGCCAGCGAATTTATTTGAAAATAAAAATTTTACAAGACGAGTTTCTTTAGTTTCTGAATTAAAAAAAGTAGATTTTTTTCTGAAAATAGAACATGATTCTCAGTACAAAATAAAAGATATTATAAGTAAAATAAACAAAATTGATTCTATAAGTGCCGTTTATGAAATAAATGCAAACGAAATAAAATCAAAAAATAATTTAATTTTTTAAGAAATGCCAACAAACAAAAAAACTAAAATTGTTGCTACACTTGGCCCAGCATGTAGTACAAAAGAAGTAATAAACGATATGATTAAAGCTGGAGTAAATGTCTTCAGAGTTAATTTTTCGCATGCAGATTACGATGATGTAAAATCTAAAATAGATATAATTCGAGGACTAAACGAAGAGTTTGGTTATACAACTGCAATTCTTGGCGATTTGCAAGGTCCTAAACTCCGTGTTGGTGTGATGAAAGAAGATGTAGTGGTAAATCCTGGAGATATTATCACTTTTCAAACTGCAGAAGATGTTCCGGGAACTGCCGATAGAGTTTATATGAACTACAAGGAATTTCCAAAAGATGTAAATCCAGGCGAAAAAATACTTCTTGATGACGGAAAACTAATGTTTGAAGCCATTAAAACCAATAGAAAAACTGAAGTAATTTGTAAAGTAATTCAAGGTGGTCCGTTAAAATCTAAAAAAGGAGTAAATTTACCAAATACCAAAATTTCGTTACCTGCACTAACTGAGAAAGATATTAAGGACGCTTTATTTGCTATAGAGCATAAACTAGATTGGATTGCGCTTTCTTTTGTAAAAACACCAAGAGATTTGCAAGATTTGCAGGAATTAATTGCTAAAAATTCGGAATATAAAATCCCAATAATAGCTAAAATAGAAATGCCCGAAGCATTAGTAAACATAGATAGAATTATTGCACATTGTGATGCATTGATGGTTGCTCGTGGTGATTTAGGTGTCGAGCTTCCTGCGCATGAAGTTCCATTAGTACAAAAAGATTTAATACTAAAAGCAAAAACCGCTCGTATTCCAGTAATTGTTGCCACACAAATGATGGAAACTATGATTACAAGTCTCACGCCAACTCGTGCTGAGGTAAATGATGTTGCCAATTCTGTCATGGATGGTGCCGATGCCGTAATGCTTTCGGGCGAAACATCAGTAGGGAATTATCCTGTTCAGGTTATCGAGCAAATGACTAGAATTATTGACGCTGTTGAAGACTCTCCATTAATTCATGTTCCGCAAAACACGCCTCAAATAAAAACAAACCGATTTATAACAAAAACCATTTGTCACCACGCTGCCACTATGGCAAATGTGATTAATGCCAAAGCAATTTGTACGTTAACCAATAGTGGATACACTGCTTTTCAGATTTCTGCATGGCGACCATCGGCTCATATTTTAGTCTTTACTTCAAACAAAAGGATTCTTACCCAACTCAATTTGCTTTGGGGTGTAAAATCATTTTACTATGACAAATTTGTAAGTACAGATGATACGGTAACCGATGTAAACGAAATAGCTCGTGTAAAAGGATTTGTAGAAAAAGGCGATTTCCTAATAAACCTAGCAGCCATGCCAGTAACCGATAAAGGAATGGTAAATACGCTGAGAGTTTCACAAATTGAGTAGTTCTCGAAATTAGATATTAAAAAACCCAACAGATAATCTGTTGGGTTTTTTTGTGAAATTAAATTTAGAGTTTTTTTTAATACCACCAACCACTTACGTTATAGTTAACCGTTTTCGGCTGACCTTTGCCATAAGCAACTCCTATATCTCTATAGGCTCTTATTGTTTCGCTAACTTGAGCTTGTTCTTTTAATACGTAGTTCCATTCTCTTTTATCAAGCTCTTTTACTCTTGATGCAATTTTACCAGACAATGCTTTTACTTCACCAAAACAAGCAGCGCTTGGGTCAATTGTTGAAAGGATTTCACCAGCTTGGTTTGCGGCATCAATGTTTTGATTTGCAGTCCACAAATTATTAGCTTCATTGAGTTTTACTTTACAATCTCTATCAATTTGTTTTTTATAGATTGGCGCTACCGCAACCATACATTTATTGTAACAATCTTGACATGCATCAGGTACGCTAGTTAGGTTATAAATTGCTTCCTCAAAATTATTTTGAGCGGCAAGTCTTTGAGCGTCTTTTATAATAAAATCACACTTACTTTTGTAGTATTGAATTATTTTCGTTTTCCCCGTTTGTATAAACGACTGATAATTTGGATCATTCGATTTCAAATTCTTTAATGCTGAAAGATATGCTTTTGTTTGATTTTCTCCCACACCTTTTACTGTTATTGAATGGCTTGCGAATTTAGTTCCTTCAAAACCATCACCAATATATAGTGTAATATCTAATGTATAGGCGTGCATTGGTGGCGCGGTTGGCGTTATGTCTTTTGTTAAAACATTAATATTTGCCGTAAGAATAAAACGTTCGTTAAACTCACTACCTCCCATTCCATTTTGGGTTACAATTTGGTTTAATTTATTTGTTAGGATACTGCGAGCTGCTTCAGGCATTTCTTCTATTTGTTCTGAGACATATGTTGCTAATGTAATTTTAGCAGCATCATCGCCTTTTACAGCTGTGCCTTGCGCATAACCACTAAATCCTATTGCAATAAGAATGCTTAAAAATATTGATTTCATAATTTTATTTTTGGTTTTATTTTTCTCCTAATACGATTGATGCTTGTCCTAATCCTTTCATCATAAGTTTGTTTGTTATCATAAATGGCGCTTTTTTCAGATAACTCTGTAGTCCTTTGCAAAAACCCTTGGCGTCAATAGCCACTCCAGCTTCATTGTACAACGGAATTCTTACTTGTTTGAAAAGCATCATGTTTTCTGTTGAGTCTGTAGTACTGAATCTCCCTTGTACGCAATTTTTTGTAAGCCATTCTTCGATATATCCGTTCAATTCTTTCCCGTCGAATTCTTTTTCTAAATCACCGTCCCAAGAATCAAATTTTTTAATACGGATTACAATTTCTCTTCCGTTTCTAAACATATCATCAAAATGAGTCATTAATTGCACATTAAAATTATCGATGTGAGACAAAACAGCTGTTTGTAACATTACTGGTAAAGTAGCTCCAATTAATTCGTTCCCTGTTCCTGAAGCTCCAGCAATTTGTTTATCAGTATAGGCATCTAATCCCTGAAGAATGAAAGTAATTGATTTTTTTGGACCTACTTGATTAATTGTCCAAGTAACCTGCATCCAAATATCAGCTTTAGCCGTTTTTTTTAATTTATCAATTGGATTTTCGCTAATTCCAGCTCCTGTTTTACTAGTTAACATAGCGTCTTCAGCGCTTTCAGAGGCTAATGTTTTTAATGCCCCTTCCATAGTTTCTAATGGGAAACCTCTTTCAGCCATTAATTCACCTAGTTTTGCTACTACGAGTAATAGGTCTGTATTTTCTTGAAAGGCTCTTTTATAATCTGGCAATGTAACCAATGTTCCTTGGTTGTCAAACTCCATCACATATCCTTTTTCAATGCACCATGCGTCACTAGGAACTACCATAAGTGTTGGCTTTTTAGCTTGAGAAAACACTATTGATGTTGAGCATAAAAGCAATAAAATAAGAAAGTTTGTTTTTGATATTATTTTTTTCATTTTGGTTGATTTAATTATTTAAAATACCGTCAGTTATCATTTGTTTTTTTAGGTCGCTTCTCATAACGCGAATAACATATCCATACATCACATCTCCATCTCTTCCTTTTTCTTTCTCTTTTTTTCCAAAAGATTCATCTTTGTTTGATGTGAATTTTTTATAATCTCCGTCGTCTTTAAAAAAATTATTAAAATAGTCCGCTTTATTTTCACGAATATTAGGAGCATTTAAAAGAGGGCGACTTTCACATTCTTGTTTTCCATTCCTGATTCCTGTAAACAAAACGGCATTGATTGCCTCTTTTTTTGCTTGTTCTAAAGCATCATTTCTGTTTTTTCCCTTGCCCCATGATTTTAGGGTAACGCTTCCGTCTAATTCAGAACCAAGACATTCAATTTCATGAATGTAATTTGCACCTATTTTGCTTTGTGCCTTACAATCTATAATTGCAATACTGCAGGTAAAAAGCATTAAAATTATTTTTTTCATACGTTCAAATTTGGCAGATTAAAATCCTGAAGCTAATGATTTAATAATTCCAGCATCTTCCAAATCTTTTCTTAAAGCAGAAACATTAACCGAAACAATTACGCCTACTTTATATTCTTTTCCAATTTTCATTCTATCTTCTGCAGCAACAGCGCCATCAGTTGATGTTGAAACAAATTTCATGTACTTTCCACCATCTTCAAAGAAAGGTGCAAAAAAATCTTCTTTTTCCACTTCTAGATTTACATTGCTTGCTAATGCTTTTTGTCCTGAAACTGTTGCTTTTCCGGTAAATCCTTTAAAAATAATACCGTGAACTGCATTCTTTTTGGCTTGCTCTATGGCAACGTCTGGTTTTTTGGAATATGACCACACTTTGATTAGATATGATCCTTGCGTTCCTGTTTGAACGGCTTCAATTTCATATCTCCATTCTTGAGTGTCTCTTTCTGCTTTTTTTCTAGCTTGGGCGTTAGCTATTTGACTAAAACCTAATATTATAGCAAATAAAAGGACTGTTCTACTTAAAATATTTTTCATTTATATGTTTTTTAAAATCATATAACGCATCAAATTTGATTTAATAAATTTGATGCGTTATAATTAATTATTTTATTTGTTTAATAAGTAATCCTGGATAAAATTTCTTTCCTCCTGAAAATGTAGTTCTATCAATAACTGGTTTTTTTTCTGTACTGGCTTCAAGACCTGCAGCACCATCAGCATTGTAGGTGTTATCCCAAATCCCATCTTTCTCTACTTTTATCGTTCCAATACTTTTGTAAGTAGCAACTCCTGTTTTTTCATCAATAACTTGTTCAAGAACGTCAAATTTTTCTCCACCTTCTAAACCTTCTTTAGTTCCAATTTTAGCTGTAATAGGGTTTCCTGTAAAAAGAGGTGTTTTGGTTTTGAAAACATCGTATTTCTTTTGAAGTTTAGCATAAACATTATCCACAATTCTTACTGTTGAAAGGGCGATAATTTGCTCTTCTGTCCTTTTTTCTGATAATGAAAAAGTAACTAAAGCTGACGCTTCCTCATCTCCAACAAATTCTAATTTAAATAATTCAGATTTATCAAATGCTTCTTTCTTTTTAGCATCTACACTACCTTTTTCCATATAAAAATCAGTATAAAAAGTATTTGATACTGTTTCATTCCAAACTAATTTATATAAAAAAGATGTTGCCCAAATAGAATATCCTTCTTTGGCTTTATCGTATGCTTTATCAGCAGCTTTCATAGCCATATCTTGTCCCATTGGAAGTTTGCTAGCGGCAACTTTTGCAGCATCACGTATAACACGCGCAACAGGTTCGTTTTCTATAAATTTAAATTTGTTTACAACTACAAATGTGTTGTCAATCAATTCAAAACCAGCGGTTTTTAATAATGCTTGACCTTCTGAAGATGCTTGTGCCGTTTTTGTTTCAAGGAATGACGCATTAAAAACACCTCTATCTGCTACTAAGTTGCAATCGAAACTTCCGTCAGCTTGTCTATCAAACCATTTTGCAACTAATTTGTTGGCAATTTTTTCTTTTTCTAAATATTTTTGAATTCTAATAGGCAACTCTTTATTAATAGAATCTGTTTTACCCATTTTTGAAGAGGTATAAATCTTAGCTTTTTCTTCTGCAGTTAAAGTGTAATTAGCAGGGTTAAAAGATTTTTGAGAAATTTGATGGTCATTGTATTTGTCCGGAAAAGGAGCGTTGTTAAAAGCTTTTAGAACTACATCCTTTTGAGGGAATTTCTCTGATTCTACAACCATTGTGTGTAAAGAACTTCTGCGATACTTAACATCTAAAGGCTTTTCAGCCATTTGTGCAAATGTGTTCAATCCAACCAATAATAAACTAAGTGTAATAATTGTGTTTTTCATTTTTTAATATATTTCCTTACTCTTATGGATTTTCAGTCACTCCCCGTTTTTTGTTAGTGGTTTCTGAACTCCACTTTGAATAATTAACAAGTATAAGATTGTTAATTATTCAAAGGTAATATAAAAAATTTTGTCAAAAAATACCTACATTTAGTTATTTTTACATCTAACTGATTTTAGTTAGACAATTATGTAAACAACTAAAAATCAAATCACTTTATTTCTGTTTTTTATTTAAAACTCAAATCGTAGTTGCACGACTACGGTTTTTTTTATTTCCGTATTCAAATTAGCGAGAGAAATTCCGAGTAATCTTACCGAATCTTTCATTCGTTCTTGGTATAATAATTCTTTGACGGTTTCAAAAATAATTCCTTTATCAGACACAAAATAAGGTAATGTTTTACTTCGGGTTTGTTGGGTAAAATCGCTGTATTTTATTTTTAATGTAATTGTTTTTCCTGATATTTTGTGTTTTTGAAGTCTTCTTTCGAGTTCAGTAGCAATTCGTTCTAATCGTTCTGCCATAAATATTTCGGAAGTAAGATTGGTATCAAAAGTATGTTCGGCAGCGACCGATTTTGTGGTTCGGTTGGGTTTTACTTCACTGTTGTGAATGCCACGCACAATCTTGTAATACTGAGCGCCACTTTTGCCAAAATGTTCTTCGAGATATTCGGACGTTTTTCTTTTTAAATCTTTTCCTGTAAAAATCCCATGTTGGTACATTTTTTCGGTGGTTACTTTCCCGATTCCGTAGAATTTTTTGATATCTAAAGCTTCCAAGAAATCTTCAATTTCTTCTGGATTGATGGTTTTTTGCCCGTTGGGTTTATTATAATCGGAAGCGATTTTTGCTACAAATTTATTGGAAGATATTCCTGCTGAAGCCGTTAGGCCAACTTCATCGAAAATACGTTTTCTGATTTCTTGTGCAATAAGTGTGGCGCTAGGATTTCCTTTTTTGTTTTGGGTAACATCTAGATACGCTTCGTCGAGCGATAAGGGTTCGACCAAATCGGTGTATTCATGAAATATTTTCTGAATTTTTTTAGAGATTTCACGATATCTGTCAAAACGCGGTGGAACAAAAATTAAATCGGGGCAATTCCGTTTGGCTTGTGCGCCGCTCATCGCGCTACGAACGCCAAATTTTCGCGCTTCGTAACTTGCTGCCGAAACGACACCTCGAACTTCGTTTCCGCCAACAGCTAATGGTTTCCCTTTTAGATCAGGATTGTCCATTTGCTCGACCGATGCATAAAATGCATCCATATCGATGTGAATTATTTTTCGCTGTGGGTTATCGGACATGGTACAAATTTAAACACAGATTTTACAAATTTTCACAAAATATAAAAAAAATAATTCTTCCAAAAAATCATTTATTTGTTTTTATATTTTAGTCCAATTATTAAAACTAATTGTCATTCCGACGAAGGAGGAATCTAATTATTGCTGATTTTTTATGAGATTCCTCCTTGGTCGGAATGACAGATGGAGTTTAAAATCATATCTTTGGTAACGAAACCCATAGCCCAGATTGCTTCGCCAGTTCGCACTTTCAGGCTCGGGTGTAATGAAAATCCTTTTGCTTTTTTCTTTAAAAAGCAAAAGATTGTAATGAATAGCTGGAAATAGCTCCTGAAAAATGATAGAAATAGAACGTAAATTTTTAGTTTTAAATAATGATTTTATCGCTTTGGCTGTTGCCAAAAACAGAATCGTGCAAGGTTATTTGAATTCTAATCCTGAGCGAACGGTTCGTGTAAGAATTAAAGCGAACAAAGGGTTTTTGACTATAAAAGGCAAAGGAAACGACTCAGGAACGACAAGGTTGGAATGGGAAAACGAAATCCCATTAGCGGAAGCCGAAAAACTATTGCCTATTTGTGAAAACGGTGTGATTGACAAAATTAGATACGAAATTCCGTCAGGAAAACACACGTATGAAGTTGATGTTTTTGCTGGAGAAAATAACGGTTTGATTATTGCGGAAATAGAACTATCTGCCGAAAATGAAAGTTTCGAAAAACCAAATTGGTTGGGTCAAGAAGTTACTGGTGATAATAAATATTACAATGCTTATTTGAGTAATAATCCTTTCGGGAGTTGGTAAAAACTATTTTTTCTTCATCACTTCGATAGTTACCGATGTTTCTCCGCCGCCTTTATTAGACGTTATTTGCATGAATGCGCGTCGGGATAAGTCTATTTCCCGGCCTCTTACAAAAGGACCTCGATCGGTTACTGTAACTATGACATGTTTTCCGTTGCGCTCATTTGTAATACGCAATATGGTTCCAAAAGCAAATTTTCTATGTGCAGCCGTGAGTTTGTTATTGTCGAAACGAGCGCCACTTGCAGTACGCTTTCCGTGAAATTTTTTAGCATAATAAGAAGCGTGGGCTTTCTTTTTGTATAGTTTATACGTGAAATCACCTTCTATAAGTAAACTATCTATTGCAATCGAATCAACCTTGACAGTGTCTTGAACTGGTCTTGTAGAAAAAGATTGTTTTTCGAATTTTTTGAACGAAAAATTAGAAATTAGTATCGCTGCTATTGTTGTGGTAATTACCAGAAAAAATTTATCTTTCATCATAATTTTAATTAATTATTATTACACACTTGTCAAATACCATACCCAAAAAGAAAAAAGTCTTAATAAATAAGACTTTTTTAAATTATTAGAACCACAATGACCACGGAATTCTACTTAATATAAGTAATAATCCCAAACCATAAAATATTGTAAATGCTTTAAATTTAGGGGTACTTTCTACTATTTTTTTATGTTTAGACCAACCTATTGTAATTAATACAATCGCTATAATATTAGTTAAGGGATGCTCTAACGAGGTTAGTCGCAAAGCCGCATTTTTCATGTCTCCAAATGCTGACAAACCCAATGGTGACAGAAAATATAATACCAACCCTACGGTAAGTTGTACGTGTGTTACTATAAGTGCAAATAATGCGATTTTCTTATCTTTTGAAGTAAATTCTCTTTTAGAAAAGAATCCCAAAATGCTGTTTGCAACCGCTACAACTAGAAGTAATAAGGCTAGATATGCCCAGCCAGAGTGAAATTTTTGAATAAATTCGTACATTTTTTTTGTTTTAGTTCAAACAAATATAAGCAAAAAAGAAGACAGATTTAAAACTTGTATAATAGAAATAGAGTACTTAAAAGTCTTAACAAATAATTGATATTTTTTTGGTACAGTATTTGAATTAATTTCATACCTTTACATTATTATACATTTCGATGAAGAAAAACTACCTTTATATTACATTTTTCAGTCTTTTGTTTTCGTTGAGCGCTTTAGCTCAAGACGGGAAGCAATCGTCATCGGCAATAAAAAACCAAGAACAACAGTTTGACAATCTAAATGTATACCCAAATCCGGTAGGAAACGGGCGTGTATATATCACCTCAAAAACTACGGAACCTAAGGATGTAGAAATTTTTGATGTGTTAGGAAAACGTGTCATGCAACTCACAATTTCGACTAAAGAATTGAATGTATCCTCACTTTCTCCAGGTGTCTATATTATAAAAATTAAAGAAGGGGAGCAACGTGCTACCAGAAAGCTAATAATCAAGTAATTGATTATTTACGAATTTTAAAATTTAATGTTTTATTTACATAAGTTTCTTTTATCTTAAAGAAATTACTTACTATCTTTGTAGTCCAAAATTTAAAAAATAGAAAAAAATGAAAAAAATTTACTTATTAGGAACTTTATTAGCTTGTACTTTGTCTTTTGGACAGGTTTTTACAGGAACTTATACTTTTGCTTCTGTTACAACTACGTCTGGTCTAACTGACCCAACTCCTGTTCCTACGGCTGCAGGTATGACATTTGGTTCTTTTTCCGCAGTGAATCCTGTTGCAACTAACTCGACTGGGACTGGTCGTTTCTCGTTTACCGACCAACCTCTTGGAGCAACTCCTTCTGATAATGTTTATGCTAATTTAGTGGGATTAATTGACCTGACAAATTATATGGAAGTTACAGTTACACCAAATGCTGGAACAACCTATAATTTAACAGGTGTTACATTTAGACACCAAAGATCAGGAACTGGAGTTAGAACGTATTCAGTTAGATCTAGTGCTGATGGTTATGCGGCTAATCTTCCAGCTTCAATAAGTCCTGCAAATACAGAGTTGTCGGTTGAAACAGGAAATATTTTCTTTAGAGTTTTAGATGCAACCACAACTGGTCAAAATGGAAGTACAATTACCTTAAGCGGGGCAAGTTTTACAGGGCTAACAACTGCAGTAACATTTAGATTTTACGGTTGGAATGCTGAAGCAACTACTGGTTCTAATAGCATTGATGATGTTGCAATTTCTGGAAATGTAACAATATTATCTAGAAACAGTTTCGATGCTATTTCAGGTCTAAAAATATACCCTAACCCAGTAAAAAACTTATTAAACATTACTTCTGATAGTTTTGAAGCAAAAACTGTAGCAATTTATAATGTATTAGGAAAAGTAGTTCTTTCTGAAAAAGTTACAAATGCGCCAGTAAATGTTGCAAATCTTGCAAAAGGTGTTTATGTAGTAAAAGTTACTGAAGAAGGTAAAACAGCTACTAGAAAATTAGTTATCGAGTAATCTTACTTAACTAAAATATTTAAAAAAAGCCTAACTAAATTTAGTTAGGCTTTTTTGTACATATAACATTGTATCGATAATTTATTACCATTAAACGAGTTTATTCTTTTACTTGTTTTATAAATTCTAATTTTAGAATTCTAAATTCTAATTAAAAAAATATGAAGAAAATCTACTTATTATTAGCACTCATCGTAGCAATGAGTACAAACGCACAAGGAATTGTATCTTGGAATTTTAATTCTAGCAATACCAATGCATCAACGGGAGTTGGAATCTTAAGTTTTGTTGGAGGAACTGGAAGTTCTTCTTATGTTAATAATGGAGGAACACAAGCATTAGCTTTTGCAGATTTTCCAGCTGTAAATGTTGGGTCAGGAACTGCGGGAATTAGGTTTGCTACGAGTACTAGTGGCTATACAGGTATAAGCGTTACTTTTGACACGTATGGTCATAACCAATCATCAAAATGGCAACAGTATGAATATACCACCAATGGTAGTACTTGGATTATTTTGAGTAACAATGCTGGCGGACTAACTTCTGGTTTCTTGCCTGTAACTTTAAACTTCCCGGCAAGTTGTGACAACAACCCAAACTTTGCTTTTAGAATTGTATCTATTTTTAATCCTAGCGGTGGTACACAATACGAACAAGTGCAAGGTGGTGGTTATAATGGGAGTAATGGAAAGTGGTATTTTGATAATGTAGCCATAACAGGAGCAACATTAAATTTAAAAAGCAACAAAGAAATTTCAGGATTAAAAATATATCCAAATCCTGCTAAAAACGTTTTAAACATTGCTTCTGATAGTTTTGAAGCAAAAACTGTAGCAATTTATAATGTTTTAGGAAAAGTAGTTCTTTCTGAAAAAGTTACAAATGCGCCAGTAAATGTTGCAAATCTTGCAAAAGGTGTTTATGTAGTAAAAGTTACTGAAGAAGGTAAAACAGCTACTAGAAAATTAGTTATCGAGTAATTCGTTTTAAAATATATTAGAAAGCTCCAATTCACGTTGGAGCTTTTTTATTTTATGTACTTTTGTAAAAAAAACTTGATTTCTTCAACCGATATATTTAGTATTTCAAATCAGAAGCAATTTGAAAAAATCGCTTTGAAAGTTTTTCGTTATCAATACGAAAACAATAGAGTGTATCATGAATTTTGCAATTACTTAAAAACCGAAGTTCATAAAGTAAAAACGATACAACAAATTCCATTCTTACCTATTCAGTTTTTTAAAAGTCATACCGTTCTTTCAAATTCAAATCCTATTGAAGCTACCTTTAGTAGTAGCGGAACCACAGGAATGATTACCAGCAAACATTTGGTTACCGATGTTTCTTTGTATGAAGACAGTTATCGCAATGCATTTTCACAGTTTTACGGAAACATAGAAGATTATGTGGTTTTGGCATTGCTTCCATCGTATTTAGAACGCGAAGGTTCTTCGCTAATTTATATGGTCGATGATTTAATAAAGCTATCAAAAAATTCGGATAGTGATTTTTATCTGCACAATCACGAAGAACTAATCCAAAAACTTATTGCTTTAGATAATGAAGGACAAAACGTAATCCTTATTGGCGTGACTTATGCTTTGTTGGATTTGATTGAAAAACAGAAATTTAATCTTAAAAATACCATTGTCATGGAAACTGGAGGTATGAAAGGCAAACGCAAAGAAATGATTCGAGAAGAATTGCACGAGCAACTTTGCGATGGTTTTGGTGTAAATGCGATACATTCTGAGTACGGAATGACAGAATTACTTTCGCAAGCTTATTCGCTCGGGAATGGTGTTTTTGAATGTCCTAATTGGATGCAAATCCTAGTTCGTGATACCGAAGACGCTTTAACTTACGTTGAAACTGGAAAAACAGGTGGCATTAATGTGATTGATTTAGCCAATATAAATTCCTGTTCCTTTATTGCAACACAGGATTTAGGGAAAGAATACGCAAATAATACGTTCGAGGTTTTAGGACGTTTCGATAATTCGGATATTCGTGGTTGTAATTTGATGGTGATGTAAAATATCGATTTACCTTACAATCACGCCATCTACAAACAAAATCGGGACTTCCTCGAGTGGATTATCGTTTGCGAAATTAGTTTTGAAAATAAATTTCTTATCGTACAAAGTGTTACCAATAAAGTAAGTTACCATAAACTCATTGTTAAGTTTGAGGACACTTTTTTCTATCATTTCGACTTTTTTTACAGAAACTGGTGGTACTTCTACAAATGCGTGGCGAAGCGACGAAGTTTTTTTCATTTCTCCATCAATAGTTCCAAAAGCTTTCGAGACTAACATGACACCATCGAGCTGAAAATCGGAATCATTTATTAGATAAATATTCCAGATTTTTTCCATAAAGTCGTCACTCCATTCTTGGATTGCGGCTAGGAAAACGTTTTCTACGGTTGGTATGTTAATGTCGGATTTCATTGTATTCTTAAATCTAAATATTTGATTTGAATTGCTCTAGGAAACGAACATCATTTTCGTAAAACATTCTGATATCGCCTATTTGATAGAGTAGCATAGCGATTCTTTCGATTCCCATTCCGAAGGCAAATCCGTTGAATTCGTCTGGTTCGATACCACAATTTTTTAAGACATTAGGATCTACCATTCCGCAACCACCTATTTCTAGCCAACCGGTTCCTTTTGTGATTCGGTAATCGGTTTCGGTTTTTAGTCCCCAATAAATATCTATTTCGGCACTTGGTTCGGTAAACGGGAAGTATGATGGGCGTAGTCGGATTTTCGATTTCCCGAACATTTCTTTGGTAAAATAAAGCAAAGTTTGCTTCATATCGGCAAAGGAAACGTCTTTGTCTATATATAATCCTTCCACTTGGTGGAAAATACAGTGAGAACGCGACGAAACGGCTTCGTTACGAAAAACGCGCCCTGGAGAAATGGTTCTTATAGGCGGTTTATTGTTTTCCATATAACGAACTTGCACCGATGAGGTATGCGTACGCAACAAAATATCTGGATTTGTTTGTATAAAAAACGTGTCTTGCATGTCACGCGCTGGATGATATTCTGGCAGGTTTAATGCGGTAAAATTATGCCAATCGTCTTCGATTTCTGGTCCTTCGGAAACGTTGAATCCTATGTTAGAAAAAATATCGATTATTTGGTTTTTTACCAATGATATTGGGTGACGAGAGCCTATTTTTATTGGTTCTGAAGGTCGTGACAAATCGCCATAGAAGCTTTTTATTTCTTCTTTGCTTTCTAATTCTTCCTGAATAGTTTTTACCTTTTCTTCGGCAATGGTTTTTAGCAAATTAATTACTTGCCCAAATTCTTTTTTCTGATCGTTTGGTACGTTTTTGAATTCGGCAAAAATATCTTTGACTAATCCTTTGCTTCCTAAGAATTTGATTCGGAATTCCTCGAGTTTTTCTTTGTTTTGTGTCGAAAAAGCTTTTGCTTCGGCAATGTATTCTTTAATCTTGTCTGTCATCGTTCAGGTAATAAAGGTGCAAATTTAATGTTTTATTTGCTTCGTGCATAATTTTTTAGACCACTGATTTTACAGATTAAACGGATTTTCACGGATTCTTTCTATGTTAAAATATAAAATCGGTACAAATCCGTTTAATCCGCGTTATCTGTGGTCAAATTTCTTTATTCGATCAATTTTTTCTCTAAAAAGTAATTTACAATAGCATCTTTCATAAGCACCGATTGTTCTCCCGCTTTTAGTGGTGGTAATTCTTCTTTTACTTTATAATGTGGCCAACCATCGCTATCGAAAAATTCGAATTCGTAGTAACCATAAGGTTCTAGCAAACGACAAATGGCAATATGCATTAGATTTAGTTTTTCGTCTTTTTTATAAGTTTGATGAAATTTCCCTAATTCTTGTACGCCAATTAGATAAATGATGGCATCTAAATCTAAATCTTCTCCTTGCGAAAACTGATCTGATAATATTTTTACAAGCTGTTCCCAGCGTTCTTTGAGTTGTATATCTCTTGACATTTGAATTTTAGATTTTAGATTTGCTTCGCCAGTTCGCTGACGCTCGTGTTAGATTTTAATTCTAAAAACAAAATTTCTTGACTGCAAAGATAGTGAGTTGTACTTGTAATAAACAATTTTGATATATTTGATAAAAATAAATTTATGGGAATTATAGATATTGTTCTTGGCGCATTATTAGTTTTCGGATTTTATAAAGGTTTCAAAAATGGACTTTTTGTAGAATTAGCTTCTTTGATTTCGTTTTTTGTCGGAATTTTTGTTGCGGTCAAATTTTCGTATATCATGAGTGATTTTTTAACAAAACTGGTTTCTTGGTCTCCTAAAACTATTCAGGTTTCGGCATTTATTCTTACTTTATTGCTTGTTGTAGTTGCTATACATTTGTTAGCTAAAGTTTTTACAGGAATTGTAAGTTTTGCTTTTTTAGGTTGGGCAAATACTTTGGCGGGAGGACTTTTTGCAACGATTAAAACCGCTTTGCTCATTGGAATTGTATTGAGCTTGTTTCAGAAAGTAAATATAAACGATATGATTGTTTCTAAAGAAACACAGGAAAATTCTCTGCTTTTTAATCCGTGTGTTAAAATTTCGGAGGCTATGCTTCCTGTTTTAACAGATTGGTTTAAGGATTTAAAATTAAAAGCTGACAGTTTTGATAAAAAAGAAGAAGGTCTATCTGAAAATGCGAAATAATTAAAATATTGATTTTTAAAATGTTACATAATTTAATTTCTAAATTATGTAACATTTTTTTTACAAAAATGTCTAACTTTACAATGCAATAACAATATAAACAAACAATTAAATGAAAAAGCTACTTTTTTTAGCATTGCTGTTTTCCACCATTTGGAATTCGAATGCGCAAACCAACCCGATTTTAGATCGAGAATTATTTTTTGGTAATCCAGAAATTACTGGAGGACAATTAAGCCCAAATGGGCAATGGATTTCATTTTTGAAAGAGTACGAAGGCATCATGAACATTTGGGTAAAAAAGTTCGATGAGCCTTTTGAAAAAGCAAAACCATTGACTGACAGTAAAAGACCAATGAGTGGTTATTTCTGGTCAGAAGACGGAAAATACATTTTGTATGTAAAAGACAAAAGCGGAGAGGAAAATATGAATATTTTTGTTGTAAATCCAATGGATGTTGCTTCATCAGGCGTGCCTGAATCTAGAAATCTTACTCCATTAAAGGATGTCACTGCAAGAATTGACTTAGTTAGTAAAAAAGATGCCGATTTACTATACGTTAGTATAAACGACAGAGATAAAGCTTGGCACGATTTGTATTCGTTAAAAATATCAACTGGGGAGTTGAAAAAAGTTTACGAAAACACAGAAAGAATTACGGGTTATAATTTTGATTGGGATGAAAAACTAAGAGTTTTAAGAAAGACTGACGAGAAAGGAAACAGCATCATGTATCAAATTAACCCAGAAAACAAATTAGAACCAATATATGATTTCTCAGTTAGTGAATCTGCTTATATTACTTCTTGGAGCAAAGACAACAAACAAGCTTATATTGTTACAAACAAAGGCGATTTAAACCTGTCAACTCTTTTCTTGTTAGATCTTGCTACTAAAAAAATGACTTTGGTGGAAAGCGACCCATTAAAAAAGGTTGATTTTGGTGGTTTATCTGTAAGTGATTTAACAAAAGAAGTGATTTCAACTTCGTATACTGACAATAAAATTAGAAGATATTGGAGAAACAAAACTTGGGAAGCGAATTATAAATTCTTAACTGCTAAATTTCCAAATAGAGAAATTGGTTTTGCTAGTGTCTCTAAAGATGAAAAGAAAATGCTAATTACAACCTATGGTGATAAATATGCCTCAGATATATATTATTTTAATACCGAAACTAAGGAATTAGTGTTTCAATACACTCCAAGACCAAAATTAAAAGAAGTAGAGCAATATTTGTCACCTATGACGCCTATTACTTATAAAAGTAGTGATGGTTTAGAAATCCCTGCTTACTTAACCGTTCCTGTTGGCAGCAAAGGAAAAAACCTTCCTGTTGTTATATTGGTTCACGGTGGACCTAAAGGACCTAGAGATAATTGGGGTTATAACTCGATAGCCCAATTTTTAGCGAATAGAGGTTATGCTGTACTGCAACCTAACTTTAGAGCTAGTGGCGGTTATGGAAAAAAATTCTTAAATGCTGGAGATTTACAATGGGGTAAATTAATGCAAGATGATATTACTTGGGGAGTAAAACACCTAATTAAAAAAGGGATAGCCGATAAAGACAAAGTAGCCATTATGGGTGGTAGTTATGGTGGCTATGCAACTCTTGCTGGTCTTGCCTTTACTCCTGATGTTTATGCTTGTGGAGTAGATATCGTGGGACCATCAAATATTTTCACCCTTTTAGAGAGTGTACCAGCTTACTGGGAATCATTCAGAGCGTCTTTATACAAAATGACCGGAGACCCAAATACAGAAGAAGGCAAAAAAAGAATTCAGGAATCTAGCCCATTATTTAGCGCACACAAAATAGTGAAGCCGTTATTAATTATTCAAGGGGCTAATGATCCAAGAGTAAAACAAGCCGAAGCGGATCAAATAGTAGTATCTCTAAGAGACAAAGGAAAACAAGTAGGTTACTTATTAGCCAATGACGAAGGACACGGTTTTCGTAAGCCTGTAAATAGCATGGCAATGTATGCAGAAACCGAAAAATTCTTAGCAGGAATTCTAGGTGGTAGATACCAAAAAGAAATGCCAGAAAATGTAGCTAAACGATTAGAAGAAATAAGAGTTGATATAGCTAAAGTTAAATACGAAGCCAAAGAATAGAATAACAACTATTTAATTCCCGTTTGATACAATCAAAAAAAATCGCTGTCATTACTAATGGCAGCGATTTTTATTTCTATTTCAATTCTTTAATAGCACTTTTCTCTATCCAACCTTGTTTTAGGTCTAAAAGCTGTATTTTTTTGTAATTATTTAAACTTTCTAAAACAAAAACTTTAGTTCCTGCATGCAATACAAAAGCATCTTGAGCTGATGATTTTGGCTCGCTTTTTACTGATGTAGTATCTGCAAAAACAATAGCTGGTCTGTCATTATTGCTTTGGTTTTTTTCGAAAAATCCTGCAAAAAAACTCATCATTGTAAACAGTAATACAAAAACCATCGAAGCAAAGAAAACTCTTTTTAGTGTTGTTGTATTCGAAAAATAATAACCTACAAAACACACTAAAAACAATACCGAAAAAACAATGGCTATCCAAGCCCAAGTGTCATAATGAAAGCTTGAAGTAAAATCTCGTATTATTTTTGCAAAACCTACTTTGGGCACTTCTATAACTTCATCGATGGTCATTTTTTGTGCAAAAGCTAAGTTGTTTTGAATTTCAGAATCGTTAGGATTTAGCAACAAAGCCTTTTCGAAATTAAAAATTGCTGGCGCAACTTTGTTTAATTTATAATAACAATTTCCTAAGTTAAAATACAATTCTGCCGATTGTTGTCCTGATTTTACAACACTTTCGTAAACGATTATCGCTTCTTGGTAATTCCCTTTTTGGTACAAATTATTTCCTTTATCGAAAGCAGTTTGCGCCCAAAATGTTTGGGTGATTAGTAGGAATATATAGAGTGTTTTTTTCATTTTGGAACGCGGATTTCACGGATTCGATAAATCGAAAACGCGGATTTTTACGGATTTTAAAAAATTATCAATTGTAAATTATTCATTATCAATTATTAAATTTGTTTTTCTAAAATTGATATTATTTCAACCGCTTTGTCATAATCTTGTTGAATCGTTACGCTTGTTGACGGCGCATATCTTGCCAATTCGCAATTTTCTGTCAAAGCTATAAAACTGCTTACAGATTCTGGACTTGCATTTCTAGACAACAGAATTTCGGTTATTTTGTCTTTGCTCATTTCTGAAGTTTCGATATGTAATTTTGCTTTCAAGAAGTTGTGCATAGCTTTTTCTAAAGCAATATAAAACGGTTCTTTATTTGCAATTTGCTTGTTGGCTTCCGATAAATATTTTTTAGCCAATTTGTTAGATAATTTAATTCTGTTTCCAACAACATCACCATCTATCGCTTCTTTTTTCTTACGAATTATCATGATTGTTGGTATTAATAAAAACGGGAAGAACAACAATCCGTAAAACAATCCCGAGCCTAAAAAGTCTGTATTTTTAATATCCGATAATACTGTTTTGAGTTTTATAAATCCGAAAGTAGCGTTTGAAGCAACTTTTGTTTTATTGGTATTATTACTTGCAACGGCATCGTTATTTGCCACTGTTGGGCCATCAAGAACTTCGATATTTATTTCTTTTGAAGTAATTGTTTTATAGGTTTTTGTTGCTAAATCGAAATACGAAAAAGTAAGCGGTTGTATAGGATAATTGCCTTTATATTGTGGAATTATAGTGTATAAATCCGAAATGCTTCCCGTCATTCCCGAAAGTGGCGTGGTTACATTTTCTTTATGCACAGGATCGTACATTTCTAACGAACTCGGCACAATAGGTTTGGGTAAAGTAAATAATTTTAGATTTCCTTTTCCAGAAACAACAACATTCAAATCGAGAGATTCGCCGTTTTTTAATTTGGTTTTTGATGGAGTAACTTTAAAATCAAAACTTCCAACTGCTCCAGTAAAATCTTCTGGTTTTCCTGCTTCGGGCAATGGTTTTACATTAATAACTTTGGCACCAGCCGATATTTTTTTATTTGAAGTAGTCATAATTGGTCTTCCAAAAAAGTCTACTTCATTTGATGGAACTTCGACTTCAACATCTAATGTTAGAGGTTCGATTTCTAATTTCCCAGATTTTTGTGGATAAAGAACTGTTTTTCTAAGAACAGCATATCGGTAATCTTCTCCTTTGAACTTTCCTTGCTGAATTTGAAGTTGTTTTACATCGATATTCTGACTCCAAAAATTATTGTATTTAGGATTGTTCGTTACTTGCCAACCGCCAACTGCCGAGCGATTGCTCACGTATATTTTGTAAACTACCGTAATTGGTTCGTTTAAATACGGATTTGGATTAGAAATTTCTGCCACCAACTGAACACCACTTTTTCCTGCATAAGCCTGAGGTTGTTGTTGCTGTTGTTGCTGATAATATGGATTGTAAGGATCTCTTTCTTCGGCAACGGCATTTCCTACTGTGATTTTTATTGGATTGGTTTTGTAAACTTGTCCGTTTATTTCGATAGAAGCTGGTTTGATTATAAAAGTTCCTTTTTTTGTAGGTGATAAATAATAAGAATAAGTTTTTTCGAATGATTTTCGACCATTAACCCAAAGGTAACTCGTTGATTGGTTTGGACCACCTATGATTTTGAATCCTTCAAAGGCTGGTGCGCTAAAATTATCACCATCATCATTCATCACAAAATCGATGCGAAGACGCTCGTTGATACCCAACGAATTTTTGCTTACTTGCGCTACGAATTGCACTTGAGCAAAAATCCCTTGACAGGTTAATAGTAATATAATAAGGTATTTCTTCATTTCTTGTTTAATCGTTTAACAGATTTTGGGCTAAATCTACCAATCTTTATCGGTTTCGACAGGTTTTCCTTTTGCTTTTTTCCCGTTTACTTTTTCTTGTGTTTTCTTTTCTTCGTTATTTACTGCATCTAACAAATTTTTCATTCTTTCCTGATTTGCACCACCTTGTTGTGGTTTTGGCTGCTCCTTTTGTTTGTCATCTTTAGGCTTTTCTTTGTCATCTTTCTTATCATCACCTTCTTTTGGCTTGTCTTTTTTGTCGTCTTTTGGTTCGTCCTTTTTGTCTTTATCTTTTTTATCGTCCTTCTTTTTGTCGTCTTTTTTAGGAGGATTGTCTTTCAGCATTTTTTTGGCTAAAGCATAATTATATCTTGTTTGCTCATCTTTTGGATTATTTCTTAGCGCATTTTTATAAGCGTCTACTGCTTTTGAATAATCTTTTTCTTTCATAAAAACATTGCCAATATTATGAAAAGCACTAAATTTTTGTTGCTTTCCTTTTGCGTTTTCTATCGCTTTCGAATAAGCATATTTTGCTTCCGTTGGTTGGTTTTGTTTATAAATAGCATTACCTAAATTATAAGAAGCGGTAGCTCTTTTTTCGTTATTTGCTTTAGAAACTCTGTAATTTGACTCTGCTGAAGCATATTCTTTTTTTACATATTCTTCGTTAGCTTGAGGCAAATCGAAATCTTTTTTCTGTGAAAATATTGATATAGAAAAAAACGACATCAATATTAAAATGATATTTTTCATATTAATCTTTCTTTTTCTCGTTAAATAAATTCAATTTTTGTACCCATTTTGTTTTTCTTTCCAATAAAAAAACGTCTAACAATAATAAGAAAAATCCAATTCCTAAAAACCATTGAAATTGCGCTTGAAAACTAGCTACTTCTGTAGCATCGAATTCTGTTTTCTGAATATTATTGAGTGATTTTTTGATAAAACTTACTGCTTCTTTCGTGTTATTTCCGTTTGTATAACCGCCTTTTGCTGCTTTCGCAATAGCTTCTAATGATTCTGGGCGCAATTTAGTAACTACAACTTCGCCCGTGCTTTTGTCTCGATGAAAACTTTCGATTACACCATTTTTCTTATTTGGAATTGGTCCGCCAGCTGTTGTTCCTACTCCAATAGTTATAATTTTCATACCTATTTTCTTGGCTTCTTCTGCGGCGCTTTCTGCTCCTTCGGAATGATCTTCTCCATCGGAAATCATAATCATTAGCTTGCTCGTGTTCGGGCTTCCTTCAAAATATTTCCCTGAAAGTTTTATAGCTTCATCAAGGTTACTTCCTTGTGACGAAACCATATCTGGAGACATACTTTGCAAGAACATTTTGGCAACATTATAATCGGTTGTAATGGGCAAAACCGGAAATGCACTTCCTGCGTAAGCAATAATTCCTATGCGGTCGCTTCCTAAATTATTGATAATTTGAGATACGACTTGCTTGCTTTTTTCTAATCTGTTTGGTGCGATATCTTCGGCTAACATACTTTTAGAAACATCAATTGCAAAAACAATATCTATTCCTTCTCGTTTTACTTTTTCGACTTTAGTCCCAATTTTTGGATTAACTAATCCTAAAATAAGCATAGATAATCCTAATAAAATAACACCAAACTTTAATGCGGGTTTAAAATTTGATTTCTCTGGACTTAATTTTTTTACTAATTCTAAATCGCCAAATTCTCTTTGTTTTTTTCTTTTCCAGAATTCAACATATAAGAAAATTGCAGCCAAAATAGGCAGTAGAAATAATAAGTATAAATATTTTGATTCGTCTAATTCGTACATCTTTTCTTAAATAAAACTTCTAAAAATGGTGTTTCGTAATATAATTTCTATCAATAATAATAATCCAGCGAGCCAAACTAATGGTCGGTATTTTTCATCATAATTAACAAATTTTAAATCTTCGACTTCGGTTTTTTCTAATTTATTTATTTCGTTATAAATATTTTCTAAACTAGAATTGTTTTGTGCTCTAAAATATTTTCCACCTGTTTTTTTGGCAATATCTTTCATGAGTTGCTCATCTATTTCTACAGGCATCATTTTATACAAAAACCCTCCGTTTGGCGCCAATGCGTAGGGGAATGGTGCGTTTCCGTTTGTTCCTATTCCGATAGAATATACTTTAATACCAAATTCTTTTGCAAATTCTGATGCTGTAACAGGCTCTATAAATCCTGCATTGTTTACACCATCGGTCATTAATATAATCACTTTACTTTTGGCTTTACTGTCTTTTAGACGATTTACAGCGGTTGCCAATCCCATTCCGATTCCTGTTCCGTCTTGCAAAACATTGTCGTATTTGATTGTGTTTATTGCATCTAACACAACTGCTTTGTCGCTAGTAACAGGCGTTTTCGTATAAGCTTCAGCGGTGTAAACTACGACTCCTATTCTGTCATTTGGACGGGCTTCAACAAAACTAGCCGCCACTTCTTTTAGCGCTTCCATTCGGTTTGGCTTAAAATCTTTGGCAAGCATACTGCTCGAAAGATCTATTGCCATTACGATATCTATCCCGTTAGTAACATTTCTTTTGTTACTCACATCGACCGTTCTTGGTCTTGACATTGCAACAATTAATGCGCTTAAGGCCAACAATCGCATGGCAAACAATACTGGTTTTAGTTTTGGTAAAACTGATTGTGATGCTTTAAAACCTTGTAATGAACTTATTTTTAATGTTGGTTTTTCTTCTTTTCGTTTGAAGAAATACCAGCCCATAGCAAATGGAAGTAGTAAAAACAACCAAAAAAATTCTGGATTTAAAAAAGTGATATTGGTCATACTAATTCGTGATTTGTAATTCGACAGAATTTAACATTCGTTCGGAAATTTTTTCTGCATTTTCGTCGCCTTCTTTGTGCGCCATCATAATTTGTTGTAATCCTCCAGATTGGCTAAATAAGAGGATTTCGTAATACATTTTGTGCCTTTTATGACTAAACGTTCCGTAACCTTTTATTCCTTTAATACCTTTATCAGTAGTGAATTCCTCTTGTTTTACAACTATGTTTTGACAATCTTGAGATTCTAATGTTTGAATCGTTCCGTTGAGCGATTCGGTTAAATCTATTTGTGTGTCTTTTTTGAATTGAATTGTTGAAACAATGATGTTAAACTCTTCGATTAAGCTTCCGTAACCAAACATTTGCATATCTTTTATGAGTGCCATCGCATCATTTGGGATTGCTTTTTTAGTATCTAAACGGGTTAATACTTTTGGCGTTTCTATCATTACCGATGGATTTCCGTAATCACTTTTTATCCAATTTCCTTCCAATAATTCGGTGGTGGAATATCCTGAAAATCCGTTTATCACATAATCGAAACCTTTTGTGGTAATCGTATAAGTTAGTAGTAAAGCTATTATTCCGGCGCATACGCCAGCAAAAGTCATCTTCTTCTTTCTTTGTTCTTTTTTAAGTTTGATTTCTTGTTGCTGTAATTCCCATTTTTTACTGTTTTCATCAACTACAACGGGAATAGATTTATCAAGTATTACAATCGTTTTTTCGATTTTTTCTCTGTCATCAGCAATTTCGAAATCAAGTGGTTTTACTTTGGCAAATTTTACTAAATCGGCTTGTTTTAAAACTTTTTCAAGACTTAATAATGTTTCTTTAGAAAGTTTCATTTTTTTCTTGGTCGATGCTGCTCTAAGTGCCAAAATAAGTTCTGATGTTGTACTTTCTTTGGCTGGAATTTCAATTGCTTCTTCGATATAATCACGAGCAATATCCGTTAGTTCCGAATAATATTCTTTGATTTCGCCTTTTTCTAACAAATGTTTTTGTTCTAATAATTGCAATAAACTCGTTGCTTTTTCGATTGGAGAATTATATACAATCACTTTTTCGGGTACTTTTCGGTATTTTTTCCAAAGGAAATAGCCTAGAAACCCTAAACCTAAAAACAATAGAAAACCTAAAAGGTATTTCCACCAATTGCCCATTGGTTTTTCTACTAAAATAATAGGTTTGATGTCATACATTTTTTGTTTTAATGTATCGACTTTGATATTAAAAACTTCCACTTTTATACTATCTGAAAAAACTGGAATTCTATCTATTAAAACTGGAATTCTTGGGATCACATATTTCCCAGAATCGAATTGTGTTAATCCATATTTTTTAATTAACTCAAATTTGTCGTTATCTTTGATGGTATCTATCGGATAAGATTCGATAACTTCTAAACTTCCGAAATTTGTTGCTTTTGGAAATACAACTTTCGAAGTTGGTTTTACTTTAGCTTTTAGTGTTAATGTAAATTGTGCACCAATTTTATTTTTAGTAGTATCGATAGATGTTTCGACTTTTTGAGCAAAAATTGAAGTCGAAATAAATAGTAATATGTATAGTTTTAATTTCATTTTAATTTGTTAAACCAGACAGGTTTTTTATCTCGATTTAAAATATCCTAATAATTTTGTAACATAACTTTCGTCGACTCTTGTGCTTACGGTTCCTGAACCGCATTTTGAAAATATGTCTTTAAAATAATTTACTTTTTCGTTATAATACTTTTCATATTCAAAACGAACACTTTTAGAATTTGTATTTATCCATTGTGTTTTACCAGTTTCGGCATCTTGCATGGCAACCAAACCTATGTTTGTCATTTTTTCTTCGCGAACATCATACACGCGAACACCAGTAATATCATGTTTTTTACCAGCAATTTTTAATGTTTTTTCGTAATCATCATCTGTAATAAAATCGGAAATCATAAAAACGATGGCTTTCTTTTTTTGTGTTCCAGACAAGAATTTTAAAGCTTGAGAAATATCTGTTTTATTGCTTTTTGGCTTAAATTCTATTAGTTCACGGATAATTCTAAGAACATGTGGTTTTCCTTTTTTAGGCGGAATATACAATTCGATTTCATCTGTAAATAAAATCAAACCTATTTTGTCGTTATTTTGAGTCGCCGAAAACGCCATTGTTGCGGCAATTTCGGTTACAATTTCGCTTTTTAGTTGATTTTTTGTTCCGAAACTTTCTGAACCAGAAATATCGACCATGAGCATCATTGTGAGTTCACGTTCTTCTTCAAAAACCTTGACATGCGCTTCGTTATATCGCGCGGTTACATTCCAATCGATAGCACGAATGTCATCGCCATATTGATATTGACGCACTTCTGAGAAAGTCATTCCGCGTCCTTTGAAAGATGTATGGTATTCGCCCGAAAAGATATGATCGCTCAATCTTCGGGTTTTAATTTCTATTTTTCTGACTTTTTTTAAGAGTTCTTTTGTATCCATTTTTTAAAGGCAACAATGTTAATTACTTTTGCTTTATTGCTTTTAAGGAACTTCTATTTCGTTTACGATTTTGTTGATAATATCGACTGAAGTTACATTTTCTGCTTCTGCTTCGTATGTAATTCCAATTCTGTGACGCAATACATCATGAACAACAGCGCGAACATCTTCTGGAATAACATAACCACGACGTTTTATAAAAGCGTAGCATTTTGCTGCATTAGCCAAATTGATACTTCCACGTGGTGATGCTCCAAAACCAATAAGTGGTTTTAAAGATTCTAATTTGTATTTTTCTGGATAACGTGTGGCAAAAATAATATCTAAAATATATTTTTCGATTTTTTCGTCCATATAAACCTCACGAACTGCTTCTTGCGCACGAACAATTTGTTCTACAGAAACAACAGGATTTACTTTTGCAAAACCACCGTTTAGATTTTGTCGAATTACCATGCGCTCGTCTTCCATTTTTGGATAATCGATAACTGTTTTAAGCATAAAACGATCGACTTGTGCTTCTGGCAAAGGATAAGTTCCTTCTTGTTCGATTGGGTTTTGTGTTGCAAGTACTAAAAATGGTCTTTCTAATTTGAAAGTAGTGTCGCCAATGGTTACTTGCTTTTCTTGCATGGCTTCCAAAAGTGCCGATTGCACTTTGGCTGGCGCACGATTTATCTCATCGGCAAGGACGAAATTTGCGAAAATGGGTCCTTTTTTTATCGAAAATTCATTCGCTTTAATATTGTAAATCATGGTTCCCACCACATCGGCAGGCAATAAATCTGGCGTGAACTGAATACGGCTAAAAGAACCTTCGATAGCTTGCGATAATGTGTTTATGGCTAAAGTTTTTGCTAAACCAGGAACGCCTTCAAGCAAAATATGCCCTTGACCTAAAAGTCCTATAAGTAAACGTTCGATCATGTGTTTTTGTCCAACAATTACTTTGTTCATTTCCATGGTGAGAAGATCTATAAAAGCACTTTCTCTTTCAATTTTTTCATTAATTGCTCTAATGTCTAAAGTTGTTGTGTTTTCTTCCATTTTTATTTTTTTAAAGCCGTGAATTTAGGGTGTATTTTATTAGTGTGCAAATTGAATTTTTTTTTGGAAGTAAGATGTTAAAAAATGGTTAAAACTTCTTTGAAACATTCAATTTTAAGGATGATTTGTGATAGTATTTGTGTATTTTTAAGAAATAAAAAAAATGTTTCTGTTTTGATAAACAAACGGCTCCTTATAAAAAACCTTTTGGCTCACAATGATGAGTGTAGTTTTTATGACAAAAAGCGTCAGTTAAACTTGCATTCTCGCGAAGGAAAAGGAAAGTTTTTGAAGCATATTTGTGCTTTATCAAACTCAAATCCTACTAATAATTCTTACATCGTTGTTGGGGTTGAAGATTCTGATAATGAGATTGTAGGTGACGATTTTTTTGATGATAGCAGGATTCAGAATTTGGTAAATGCTTTTTTAGAAAATCCACCAAAAATCCAATACGAAAATGTGCCGTTTCCTAATCTTCCAAAAGATAAAGTTGTTGGATTGGTTACTATAAAACCCAATAATAAAGTATCATTTTTTAAAAAAGGAATTCATACGATTGTTGCTAATTCTACTTTCAAACGCGTGGGAAGTAATACCGTTCCTACCGAAGATAAAATTTCTTTTTCTAAACAAAATACGGAAGCTGTAATTAGTATCGAAAATAATTCCAGAAATAGCATTGGTTATACGCTGGAAGGTGTTTTAGATTTTATAAACATTCGCCACAAAGACATGTTTAGCGATTATAAGGTTTTTAAAGAATTGTTTGTGGTTTGCTGGTCTGGAAATAAGAAAAAAGTAAAAAATGAAACCTATTTTTCTAGAGTTGATATCGAATTAATAAACGAACAAATTAAATTATTTTATTCGGCACAAGACGAAGTTTCGATAGAGTATGATGACAAACATTTTGCCATTACCGAATATATTTCTCTTGGATTGAACGACAAAACGAGTTATTATCCATTAGAAAAAGTAACTATTACCTTTTTTGATAACGGTTATTATAAGATAGAAAACAAAATGCTGTTTGAACCGCCAGAATTCAATAAAAAAATGTTGTATCATATTTATAACGCAAATTTATCTTTGATTTCAAAAATAGAAAAGGGTTTTATACTGACCGAAAGAGATAACAAAGATCTTGAGAATCTGCCATCGACACTCATGATTTGCCATCTTAACGGATTTGATGAAGCGAAGCAAAAATTAATTGATGCCAAACATTTGTTAAAACCTTATCCTCAAATTTATTTGAGTTTTAAAGAAGCTTTGCGTGTTTTAAGAAAAATGAAATACGACAATGAACCAAGAGTTTAATTGAATTGCTTAAGAAAGTGTGAATAATTTTGCCACAGATTGTATGAGATTGTAGGTTGTTTTTTTATGGGGACAAAAATGGGTAAAAAATCCTTTTAATCTGTGGCATTTTAATTTGTTTTACAAACCATAGTTATTAAATACTATTAAAATCATCTAAAAAAAAGTCTAATTCATAAATGCTTTTTATCGTGTGACAT
The DNA here is from genome assembly GCF_900111965.1 of Flavobacterium swingsii. Taxonomy (GTDB): domain Bacteria; phylum Bacteroidota; class Bacteroidia; order Flavobacteriales; family Flavobacteriaceae; genus Flavobacterium; species Flavobacterium swingsii. Next base: position 225,312 of record NZ_FOJT01000003.1, read on the forward strand.
GTCATTAGAAACCATGCTAGAAAAAACGCAATAATATTAAAAAAGATAGGGGCTCCTATTTTCTTGCCATTTAGCGTATAATAACCATCTCTAACGGACATTGAAATAGTTTCAAAATCGGGTTGTTTTATTAAGTCAAGCATATAAATGATTGAGATGGCAACATTCAGAACGAACATTACAAATAGGGCAAGTGCAAACGTTGTGATTAGCAAACTATATTTAGTTTGGGTGTCTAAATTTTGAATATGTCTTATCATAATATAAAAGGTTAAGGATTAGTAATAGTCTTTATATTTGAATAAATAATTGGGATATTTTGTAAAATTAAAGCATATCCAAAAACTAATTTTACGGTTTTTCCTCACATTTTGTTAAAGTTTGTGTTCGAAAAATTTAGAGCATTAGAAACTGCTCTGAAGAAGTTTAGATGTGAATTTGTATGAAATTTTAAGAATTTATACCAAGCCTAATCTTTTGGCTTCTCTGATAATATCTTCGTCGCTTCCTTTTTTTAGATTGAAATAATAGCGAATATTTACTTTCCTTTTTTCGATAGCACTGATAGAAATGTTCAGGTAGCTTGGTAAGTTTTTTGTTTTTATACCTTGTGCTAACAAAGAGATGATTTGTCTGTTTTGCTGGTCTAAAATCTTCTTTTGAGAAAACATTTCTTTCAAATTATGATTTACCGTTGCACTATGATAAATCTCGCCTTCCATTATTTTGTCGAAGGCAGAAAGTAATTCTTCGGCACTAAAATCACTTTTTACTAACAATCCGTTTGGTTCGACACTGCTAATGATGTCATAGAGTAAAATTGCTTCTGTATGCGAAGTTAGCATTACTATTTTAGCATTAGGTAAATGAATTTTGATTAACACGGCTAAGTCTTTCCCAGATTTCATATGCATTTCCTCATAAGGAGGTAAGCTATAATCTAGAAAAACCAAGTCGAAATAAATTTTATTAGACACATTAGTGATTATTTTATAAGCACTTTCGCAATTATAAGCTGCGGTAGTTTCGATTTCTAATCCTAAATTATTGTAAGACAAAATAATCTTGTATCCTTCAATCATTGAAGGATGATCATCGACCATTAGGATTTTTAATTTCGTTTGCATAAGCTTATTAACTGTTGCTAAAATACAATTTATGTAGGGATAATCAAATTAATTTGTGTCCCTTTTCCTACATTTGATTTGATGTTTAATGTTCCATTAATCATTGTTGTTCTAGATTGAATGTTCTTTAGGCCGATTCCTGATTTTGTTTTCTTCACATTAAACCCAATTCCGTTGTCGTTTATTTCGATATAAATATGGTTTTCGTCTTTACTTATATTGGCAGTAACAATATTGGCTTTTGCATACTTGCGAATATTTTGCAATGTTTCTTGAAATATTCTGTAAAGATGCATTTTGGTTGATGTTTCGATGGTTTCCCAATTTATATCATCATCTATTTCGATATGACTATTTGTTTCTGAAATGGTTTTTAAATCATCAAACAAAGCGGTTATAATTGTTTTGAAACTGTCTTTTCCGTCAAAAATATCTTTATTTAAATCATGAGAAATGGCTCTTATTTCTTTTTCTATATTTTGAATATTGGCAATATGCAAAAGACATTTTTTTATGGTTTCTTCGTCGGTTTTTTTGCTAAGAATAAACAAATTTAGCCTTGTGCTGGTTAGTTTACTCATGATTCCGTCGTGCAATTCTTGTGCAATACGTTTTTTTTCGGTTTGTCGTCCTTCATCAATTTTGCTTTGTTGGTCTAACATTAACTGATAAATTTCTTCATTTGCTTTTCGTTGTTCTTGCTCAAATTGTAATTCTTTATTTTTAGCATGTTGCAATTTTGCGAAATATAACAACGCTATAACCAATATAAAAAACAGACTAAAACCGAGAATTATCCATCTTTGGGAGGAGATTTTTTCCTTTTCGACTTCAATATTTTTTTTCTGATTTAAAATTTCATCAGTTTCAAATTCGATTCTCGCAAATTTATCACGTGTTTTTCGTTCATTATTCTGAAGGCTATCCGTTAGTTTCATAAATCGATTATTGTAAAAAGAAACATTTTTAATATCAATTTTAGCCAATAACTCGAGCGATTTTAGTTCGTCTTCAAATATTTTATTATCGTGCGCAAGTTTTTTCGCTTCGGTACTAAATATCAAAGCTTTTGGGGTGTCATTTTCATTAAAATAATATTCCGAAAGATTTATTTTACTAGATACTATTCCGGGAATATTATTTAGACTATCTCTTATTTGTAGTGCTTTATTTAAATAAGATAAAGCCGATTTATCTTGTAATTTGAATTTAGAATAGCCTAAATTATTAACTAAATTAGCATATAACAACGGTTCTTTATTACGAAAATTTGAAAATCCTAATGCTTTTTCGAAATGATAAATAGCCTTTTGATGCTTATTTTCTTTCTGAAAAACTTTGCCTAAATAATTATAGGTTTGTGCTTTGAGCGATAAATATTGCAAATCATTTTTTAGCTGATTCGTTATTTCGTCTGCCTTATTGTAGTAAATTAAGGCTTGTTTTGTGTTGTTGCTTCCTTCGAGCGCATTTCCTAAAGTGATATAACAATCATATAATAATCGAATATCTTTCTTGTTTTTTATAGTTTTTAAAATATTTATAACTGCTGTTTCGCAACCAGAAAAATCTTTTTCATAAAATAATATATTGGCTTTGTAAAGCTTGAGTCGGTCTATATTTTCATTGTTCTTTAAATGCAAATAGGTCTTTTCAGCTTTGCTATAATAATAGTAAGCACTGTCATTAGTAAATTTATTATAGTGGTAATCACCTATATATTGTAAAGCTTTTGCCATGCCAAGTGAATCTTTACTTTCTTGCGACAAAGCATAAACTTCCCTACATGTATTTAGGTATTTTTCACTTTCATTAAGATTATAATGTCTTCCTGCTAGTTTAAAATAGTAATGTCTTGTTGTCGAATCGTTTGTTTTGTTGCTTAAAACTAATAAAACCTGATTTGCATATTTGTCCCTTTGTTTCTTATCGAGTTTGAAATTGTATGATCTAGATAATAGAGTATCTATATTGTTGTCGTTTAACTCTAATGCCTGACTTTTTTCTTTCTGATTACAGCTTAAGAAAAGACAATGAAATAATATTATAAAAATTATTTTTTTCAAACTAGACAGTCTATGATTAGTAAATAAAATCAAATTTACTATTTTTAGAATTATGATTAAGATTATTCTTATCTTTATATGTTACATTGGTTTTGGTGCTGGAATTGGCGGATCAATATCAGATCCTACTTCTGTAGTTGTTTGATTTGTTGCATTCGCTATTACTTCTTCTACCGTGCATGATGAAAATGTTAGTAATAAAGCAATAATTCCTAATGTGTAAATGATAGTTTTCATAGTTTCTGTTGTATTTGGTTAGTAATTAGTTCGTTATAATTTATTTTTAAAAACAAAGCATTCTTTTTAGCTTTATAATTTTCTCAAAATTATAACCTCTCCAGAAATAAATTTTACGGTTTTTCCTCACATTTTGTTAAAGTTTCAAAAAAATAAAAATATTTAAAATCATTTTTTTTTGTAAATTACACCTGTAATATTCAAGAATGAGAACATTAGTAATAGGCGATATACACGGAGGATTAAGGGCTTTACAGCAAATTTTAGAAAAAGCAAAAGTCACAAAAAAAGATTTATTAATTTTTCTAGGTGATTATGTAGATGGTTGGAGCGAATCGCCACAAGTTTTAGATTTTTTAATTTCTTTACAAAAAACACATTACTGTATATTTCTTCGAGGCAATCATGACGAGTTGTTGTTAGATTGGCTTGTGAACAACAATGAGAATATTAACCAAGAAATGTGGTACAAACATGGCGGAGAAGCTACGGTTTTAGCATACCAGACTGTTTCAAAAGAAGCGAAAGAAAATCATATTCAGTTCCTAAAATCTTTACAAAATTATTATTTAGATTCAGATAATAAACTGTTTGTTCACGCGGGTTTTACAAATATGAATGGCGTGCATTTTGAATATTTTCCTAAATTATTATATTGGGACAGAACGCTCTGGGAAACCGCATTGGCATTAGTCGAAAGCTTAGAAACTACTCATAAATATTATCCGAAAAGATTTACATTATATAAAGAAATTTATATTGGTCACACGCCCGTTACCAGAATTGGAGAAACAATTCCTATAAACAAAGCCAATATTTGGAATATAGATACGGGAGCAGCTTTTGCTGGTCCATTAACAATTCTTGATGCGGATACAAAAGAATTCTGGCAAAGCGAAAATTTACCTGATTTATACCCAAATGAAAATGGGAGAAATAAGATTTGATGTTTTTATTGATTTTTGTCATTGCTTTTTGTTATTGTCATTGAAATGGATTTTCTATATTTGCCAATATTTAAAAATTTATATTTAAGATGAAAAAAATTATTACACTTTTACTTGTTATTTCAGCAAGTATAGCAAATGCACAGGCATACAAAGGAAAAGGAGATGTTAAGGCGCAGGTTGGTGCAAATATTCAAAGTGGCGGAACAGGAATTTTTGTTTCTGGAGATTTTGGTGTTGGCGAAAATATGTCTGTAGGTTTTTCTACAAGCTATTTGTTGTCTGCAAATAATACCTATATGACAGTTAATGAAACAACATTTGCTATAGAAGAAAACAAACCAAAATTTATAGACAGAATCGATGCAAAAGCCCGTTTTAATGTAAATTTAGGAAGTGTTATCGGTCTTGATGAAAAAATGGACGTATATCCAGGATTAAATTTAGGAGTAAGAAATTTTGGTGCACACACAGGTTTCCGTTATTTCTTTACTGATGGTTTTGGTGTTTTTGGTGAAGCTGGAATTCCTATCGCAAAATACAGTAAAAATAATGATGGATTTAAATATTACAACAACCAATTTACATTTAATGTAGGTGTATCTTTTAATTTATAATCAATTTTAAAAAATAATAAAAACCACTAACTCACAAATTTTACACACTAAATATTTGTGAATTAGTGGTTTTTTAATAAAAAAAGGCAATGACTCCAATAGAAAAAAAATTATACGACAGAAGCGATTCAAAATGTGAATTATGTGGCTCTAACGACGATTTAAGAATACATTTAACCAAAGAAGAAGCTATCTCTGTTGACAATTCGGTTTTGGTTTGCACTACTTGCAAAAACCAAATTGAAAACACCACAACAACCGATCCTAATCATTGGAGATGTCTTAGCGACAGCATGTGGAACGAAAATAAACCCGTACAAGTTGTGGCTTGGAGAATGCTAAATAGATTGCGACCAGAAGGTTGGCCACAAGATTTGTTAGACATGATGTATCTTGACGAAGAAACCTTAGTTTGGGCAGCAGCTACTGGCGAGGGAGAAGACGAAGAAGGTAAAATAGTGCATAAAGATGGTAATGGAAATATCCTGAAAGACGGAGATTCTGTTGTTTTGATAAAAGATTTAGATGTAAAAGGAGCGACTTTTACAGCAAAACGTGGTGCAGCCGTACATAACATTAAATTGGTTTGGGACAATGCCGACCAAATAGAAGGTCGTGTAGAAGGACAACATATTGTGATTTTGACACAATACGTTAAGAAAACGAAGTAACTTACCTCATGAAGAATTTCTTTTTTATTGCTTTTTTCTTTTCAGGGACTATACTTTTCGCTCAAAACAGTGATTTTCAACAATCCAACAATGTTAAACTCAATGAGGCTTTTAAAATTCAAGAACATAATTGTTCCCTAATCGAACAATTATTAATCGCAAATCTTTCCAATTTAAAAAAAGCAGCTACAACAACAGAACCTGTAAAAAGTGCTTTTTATAAAGAATTGTGCGAATTGTATAAGAATTTTAAAACCGCAAACCATAATTTTAATATTAGTGGTTTAACTCCTAAGGATAACGAGTCAATTCAAAATTTTTATAATGTTAAACTAGCGAAAATAGATTCTTTATATAAACTAAGAGACTCCTCCATACCAATTAATGTTATAACAGAAAACACCGAGGACATTTTAAAAAACGGTCAAATCTCAAAAGAAATTTTGGATACTTACAAAGAACCAATGCATGATGATTGCAAAAACATGAATCCTACTTCTGGTGAAAGCTGTGTGTCTTATTTGTTTCGAAAATTCACTTCTAGGTCTTATCAAATTCCAGAATTTCGATTCACAGAACAAGGGGTTCAAATAAAACTTTTTATGAAATTAATAATCGATCGAAACGGAGAAATTAACCTTACTCATATTATAAAATCGTCAAACTATTTTGAATTTGACATGGAAGCCATATCAGTAGCCAACAGGTTTTCAGAAAAATACAAATTTACACCTGCAATATCAGGCAATAGAGTTGTAAGAGTGATGTATGCTTGTCCTGTTATAATTTCTGTGACAGGAATTAATTAAAACTATAGGTGTAAAAAGAATAAAAAAAAGCGTTCCTGATTGGGGAACGCTTTTTTTCTTTTTCTATTCACTAGAAACTACAAATCAAATTTAATTCCTTGTGCCAATGGCAATTCATCCGAATAGTTAACTGTATTTGTTTGTCTTCTCATGTATACTTTCCAAGCATCTGAACCAGATTCTCTTCCACCACCAGTTTCTTTTTCTCCACCAAATGCTCCGCCAATTTCCGCACCAGAAGTTCCGATGTTTACGTTTGCGATTCCACAATCTGAACCAGAAAAAGATAAGAATTTTTCTGCTTCTTTCATGCTATTTGTCATAATTGCCGAAGATAATCCTTGAGCAACTCCGTTTTGTACTTCGATTGCATTTTCAACTTCACCACTATATTTCATTAAATATAAAACTGGAGCAAAAGTTTCGTGTTGTACAATTTTATAAGTGTTTTCTGCTTCAATGATTGCAGGTTTTACATAACATCCAGATTCGTATCCTTCTCCAGTTAAAACGCCACCTTCAACTAATACTTTTCCACCTTCTGCTTTTGCAGATTCAATGGCAGCTAAATAAGTATTTACTGATTCTTTGTCAATTAATGGTCCGATATGATTTTTTTGATCTAAAGGATTTCCAATTGTTAATTGCCTGTAAGCACCAACAATAGCATCTCTTACTTTATCATAAACAGATTCGTGAATAATTAATCTTCTTGTTGAGGTACATCTTTGTCCTGCAGTTCCCACAGCACCAAATACAGCTCCTGGAACAACTACTTTTAAGTCAGCCGTTGGAGTAATGATAATGGCATTGTTTCCACCTAATTCCAATAAAGATTTACCAAAACGTTGTGCCACTGTCGAACCAACAATTCTTCCCATACGAGTTGAACCTGTTGCAGAAATTAATGGGATTCTCACATCAGTAGTCATCATTTCTCCTACTTTGTAATCTCCGTTAATAATACATGAAATACCTTCTGGTAAATTATTTTCTTTTAAGATGTCAGCAATAATATTTTGACAAGCAACGGAGCATAATGGTGCTTTTTCTGAAGCTTTCCAAACACATACATCACCACATATCCAAGCTAAAGCTGTATTCCAAGCCCAAACTGCAACTGGAAAGTTAAATGCTGATATAATTCCAACAACTCCAATTGAATGCCATTGCTCTCTCATGACGTGACCTGGACGCTCTGAAGGAATAGTTTGTCCGTTTAATTGACGTGAAAGACCTACTGCGAAATCACAGATATCAATCATTTCTTGAACTTCACCGTAACCTTCTTGCAAAGATTTACCCATTTCGTAAGAAACTAACTTACCAAGTGGTTCTTTTAATTCTCTTAATTTATTTCCAAACTGACGAACGATTTCTCCTCTTTGTGGAGCAGGCATAGCTCTAAAGCTTTTGAATGCTTCCGTTGCGCTTTGCATTACTTTTTCGTAATCTGCAGCAGTAGTCGCTCTTACTTTTCCTATTAATTGACCATCTACTGGTGAATAACTTTCTAATAATTCTCCGTTAGAAAACCATTCACTTCCTGTTGAAGTTCCTTCGTTGATGGCTTTTACACCCAATTGTGCTAATGCTTCGGTCATCCCGAATTGTTGTGCTATTGTTGACATTATATTGTTGTTTTTTTAAATTCTGGTGCAAAGTTATGATTTTTTGTTTAATCGCCCGATTGTTTATTATGAAAGTTGATTATAAACACTATCATGTTTATTGTCCAATTCAATATATTTATCTTTTTTCATTTGTTTCACCCAAGATTTTACATGTATTTAGCATCTGATTTTAATGCGTTTTTTATTTCTTTTTTAGATTTAATAATTTTATTGATTTTTTCAATAAAAATTTTCAAATTTTTATACTTCTCTTTATCTAATGGATTTTTTATAAAATCAGTTTTGACTGTAAATGTTTGTTTACTATCATCTGAAAAACTTATAATGTATTTCATATCAGAAGCAGGCATCATAATTGGTTCATCATCATTAGTTATTAAAAATTCGTTTTTGTAATTTTTAATATTTTGATCATCATACGTGTCTTTAATTTCAGTTATCTCGTCTTCAGTTATATAAAATTTATAGTTAGCGTCTTTTTTGTTCATAAAATGAACAGTATATTCACCCTTAAAAAGATTAACTTCAGATGATTGGTCATCTTGAATGATAATAGAAGTTATATCTTTCTTAATACATGACATAAAGAGTAAAGGAATTATAAAAAATATTTTTTTCATCGTAAGTCGGTTTTAATAAAGTGAGGTAGATTTTTTTTTTCGACAGCGCAGATTTTCAATCTGTGTTCATAATAAAAGTCAATTAATAAATCCAAAAAACCTAAACTTTCGTTTAGGTTTTCTTTAGCAGAGAGGAAGGGATTCGAACCCTCGATATGTTGCCATATACACGCTTTCCAAGCGTGCGCCTTCAGCCACTCGGCCACCTCTCTTTTTATGTTTTGCAAATAAAAGAATAAATTTCTTGGGAAGTCAATAATTACGGTATTAATTCATCTCGCCACGCAAAGAAGTTTCAAAAATGGTTTTGAATACATTTGGTGCCACTTTTTGCCCTAACAAATACATGAGTTTTGTAATTGCTGCTTCGGTGGTGATATCTTTTCCTGAAATAACGCCAATTTGCTTGAGTTGTGAGCTGGTTTCGTATTGACCCATATTGACACTTCCTCCAGAACATTGAGTAACATTTATAATATGTAATCCGTTTTTTATGGCGTTTTCGAGTAAATTGATAAACCATTTTTCGGTAGGAGCATTGCCAGAACCATAGGTTTCTAACACGATTCCTTTTAGATTGGGTATCGATAAAATAGTTTGGATTACTTTTTCATTAATACCTGGAAAAACTTTAATAATTACCACATTGTCATCAAAAGCAGTATTTACTTTTAGTTTTTTAGTAGCTGTATTTTTTAATAAAATAGTTTCATTAACGTTTAAATGAACGCCAGATTCCGCTAACGAAGGGAAATTTGGTGAAGCAAAAGCGCTAAAATGTTCGGCACTTATTTTTGTGGTTCTATTTCCGCGATACAATTTGTATTCGAAGTACAAACAAACTTCATTTATAATCGACTTGTTTTTATTTTTTAGCGAAGCTACTTGAATGGCTGTGATTAGATTTTCTTTAGCATCGGTTCTTAAATCTCCAATAGGCAACTGAGAACCTGTGAAAACCACTGGTTTGTTCAGGTTTTCTAACATAAAACTCAATGCTGAAGCGGAATACGACATGGTGTCCGATCCGTGCAAAACAACAAAACCATCATAATTATCGTAATTGTCTTTGATAATGATAGCTATTTTTTTCCATTCTTCGATATTCATATTCGAAGAATCGATAGGTTTTTCGAACGAAACCGTTGCGATGTTGCAGTCTAGTAATTTAAGTTCGGGAATATTTTTTAATAATTTTTTAAAATTGAATGCTTTGAGAACGCCAGTTTCAAAATCCTTGACCATTCCTATGGTTCCACCGGTATATATGAGAAGTATATTGGCTTTAGATGGCATCATTATATTTCATTTTATTTACAACGGGATTGGCATACATGGCAAGGAAACCTTCTACCATTTGTGCATTTTTAGCATCTATTTTTAACTCTAAACGACGTTCAAATAGCGATTTTTCATTTTCGGTATAATGACTAGAAAACTTGTCTGTTTTATACAATATATCGTAAGCTATAAAATTTGTTGTCCACAATTTATAAGATTTCAAAATCGATTCATCGACAACTTCTGCTAAAGCTTGAATTTGTTTGTTTGTGTTTGAAAACTCATCTTTAATTACATCTAATTCAGAATCTAAAACATCTCCAATATGTATGTGAATTCGTTTTTTCTGACCCAGAACGCCACTCAAAATATTTTGAAAATCTTCATTGCCACTTTTAACGTAGGTTTCCTGATTGGCTTCTGCCATAAGTTGTGGCATTTTTAGCGCATCGGTCGGATCGTACTCGTAAGAAATAGAAACTGGAACAATTTTTAATTCTTTGCAATAATCCATTGCATCTTTATTAGAGGCCATCGTTAGCATTTTTAGTACGCCCGAATTGGTCGCGTCGTTACCATCTTTCGTTCTTCCTTCACGTTGTGCAATCCAAACAGAACGGTTTTCGTGCAACAATAATTGTTCAATATATTCCGACATTAAACGAGAACTTTGTAATAATTCTCTTGGCGACAATCCTCTTTGAACAATGAAATTTCGGTTTAATTTGGAAAGTAATTTCAGGAAATCTTTCTTCACTAAATTGTCACCAATTGCCGATGCTGTCATGACTAATTCATGTTCGAAAAGCGCAGCATTTAGTAAAGATGTATCAAGAATTATATCGCGATGGTTTGATATAAAAAGGTAAGCTGTGTTTTTTTCTAATTTTTCGAAACCTGACGTAGACAAGCCTTCAGAGCTTTTTTCGAGTACTTTTTGAATGGTTTCATATATAAAATTACATTGAAAATCTCGAATAGAATGCGTTTTGCGAAGTTGATTTTTCCAAACTTCATCATCAACTCCTGGAAAAGCAAAATTCATCATCGCTTTAAGCATCGGATGTTTTAAAGATGCTTGTAAAGCTTGGTTTACTTCGGCATCATAATAAGGACGAATGGTATCAAATTTTGACATGTTGTAACTTAAATTAGTCCTACAAAGAACGGATTTTTTTTTGAAATATAATTAACAGTTTTTAAAAATGGACAAAGCATTTTTAGTTGTAATTCTAGCAATTTCTTCTACTGGAAGATTGTAAATTCCCGAGAGTTTCTCAGCCACTAAAGTTACATAAGAACTTTCGTTTCGTTTTCCTCGAAAAGGTGCTGGAGCCAGATAAGGCGAATCTGTTTCTAGAACGATGTTTTCAATGTCTATTTGATGTAAAAATTGATCTATTTTTCCGTTTTTGAAAGTTACAACGCCACCAATTCCGAGTTTCATATTATAAGAAATGGCTTGTAAAGCTTGTTCGTAATCTCCTGAAAAACAATGAAAAATTCCGAACAAATCATCGCTTTTTTCGAGCTCTAGGACTTCAAAAATTTCATCAAAAGCGTCACGACAATGAATATTTATAGGTAATTTATATTTTTTCGCTAATTGTATTTGATGTTGGAAAGCTTTTTTCTGAATGTCTAAAGTGGTTTTGTCCCAATATAAATCGATTCCAATTTCGCCAATAGCGGCAAATTTTCTTTTGGCTAATTCGGTTTCTACGTGTTGTAATTCTTCGAGATAATTTTCTTTCACATAACATGGATGCAAACCCATCATTAGAAACATATTTTCAGGATATTGTGTTTCTAAATCATACATTTTTTGAGTATAACTAGCATCTATAGATGGAATAAAAAATCGAGAAACGCCTTTAGAAATGGCATTTTGAATCATTTCGTCTCGATCGGAATCGAATTCTGAAGAATATAAATGAGTATGAGTATCTATTAATGACATTGGATTATTTTGCATCAAAATTAAAAAAAAATGTCACAAAAAAAGAGATTCACCACGTTTTTGAATAACGCTGTGAATCTCTGTGTTTTTTTTAGGACTTTTTAAAACCTTAATCCAATTTTTTTTCTGCTAATTCTTTTTCGCTATTTATTAGATGAGCCATATTCTTAACCAAATTATCGTGCTTTTTTACAAAAGGATTGGTTTCGTCCCAAACATAGCCAGCAAGAACCGCACAAATTTTACGTTTTACATCTGGATTTTCTGGTTGATGGAAAAATAAAGTTTGTAAATTTCCGGTGTACCATTCTTTTACATAAGTAGTAAAAACACCAATGCCACGACGCATATATCCTGTAAATTCGGTTTCCCAGTTTACAGTAATTCCTTGTGATTCTTTGATAAATAATTTAGCGGCAAGCATTCCAGATTCTGTAGCAAAAGCTACGCCTGAAGAAAAAACAGGATCTAAAAATTCAGAACTGTTTCCGGTTAATGCAAAACCATCTCCGTACATACTTTTTACAGAACGAGAATAGTTTTCTAATTTAACTGGTTCGAAAGCAAACTCGACACCACCAAAACGTTTGATATAGTAATCAGACATATTAATAGCATTGTTTAAAGCTTCCACTTTATTATTGTCTTTAGATAATGCGTTGATGAAATCTGTTGGACCAACGACTCCTAAACTTGTATTTCCGTTAGAAAAAGGAATAACCCACAACCAAACTTCGGTTTCTAAAATATCGAAAGAGATTAAAGTTCCTTCTTCTCCTTCGGGTCTATTTACATCTACGACATGAGTGAAAATTGCTGAGTGAGGATCTAATTTTGATGGTGTGTCTAAATCCAATAATCTTGGCAAAACTCTTCCGTATCCACTAGAATCTATGATGAATTTAGCATGAATTTCTTTTTCAATTCCATCTTTGTCTTTCACAACAGTGATAGAATTTTTTCCTTCAAAAGCTACTGATATTACTTCGCTTTCAAACTCTAAATCGATTCCTTTGCGTATTACTTCTTGCGCCATCGTGTTATCGAAATCAGCTCTTGGTACTTGCCAAGTCCAATCCCAACCTTTACCATATTTGTCACTAAAATCAAATACACAAATCTCATTTCCTCGAATAAAACGGGCGCCTAATTTTTTCTCAAAATTCATTGCGTCTAGAGATTCGAACAATCCCGCTTCTGCAAAATGATCCATAACACGAGGTATCAAGCTTTCTCCAACTACAATTCTTGGAAATTTTGTTTTTTCAACAACTTTTACCTTAATGCCATTATTATGAAGGTGAGATGCCGAAACACATCCTGACGGACCAGCGCCAATTACCAAAACATCGACAAACTCCTTTAACATATTCAAAATATTACTGATTATTACACTATATTTGCAGCTTCAAAGTTAATAACATTAATTTCAATAAAAAATTAATTTACTAAAATAAAAAGGGGTTAAATGAATACGATTAATGAGTTTTTAAGTCTAAAAGAATTTGAAGCGATAGTTTTTGATAATAATAAAGTCGAGATAAGTGATGTTGTTTTAGATAGGGTAAATAAAAGTTTCGAATTTCTTAAAGAATTTTCAGGAAATAAAGTAATTTATGGTGTGAATACAGGTTTCGGACCTATGGCGCAATACCGTATAAAAGACGAAGACAGACTTCAATTACAATATAATTTAATTAGAAGTCACTCATCTGGAACTGGAAAACCGTTGAATCCTCTTTGTGTAAAAGCTGCAATTTTAGCAAGATTAAACACACTTTCTCTTGGGAATTCAGGTGTTCATCCATCATTAATCCATTTGATGAAGGAATTAATAAATAAAGATATTACGCCTTTAATTTTTGAACACGGTGGCGTTGGTGCCAGCGGAGATTTAGTACAATTAGCGCATTTAGCATTGGTGCTTATTGGAGAAGGAGAAGTTTTTTATAAAGGAGAAAGAAGACCAACTCAAGAAGTTTTCGAATTAGAAAATTTAAAACCTATTCAAGTAGAAATTAGAGAAGGTTTGGCATTAATGAACGGAACTTCTGTAATGACAGGAATTGGTGTTGTAAACGTGCATAATGCTAATAAATTATTAGATTGGTCGCTTAAATTCTCTTGTGCAATAAATGAAATTGTACAAGCTTATGATGATCATTATTCGGCAGAATTAAACAACACAAAACGTCATAAAGGACAACGTGAAGTGGCTGAAAGAATGAGAACAAACTTAGCTGATAGCACCTTAATCAGAAAAAGAGAAGACCATTTATATACTGGAGAAAATACGGAAGATGTATTTAAAGAAAAAGTACAAGAATACTATTCTTTGCGTTGCGTGCCACAAATTTTAGGGCCAGTTTTAGAAACTATAAACAATGTAGCATCAATTCTGGAAGACGAATTTAATTCTGCAAATGACAATCCGATTATTGATGTAAAAAACCAACATGTTTATCATGGGGGTAATTTCCACGGGGATTATATTTCTCTCGAAATGGATAAACTAAAAGTTGTTATTACAAAATTGACAATGCTTGCAGAACGACAATTAAATTATTTATTGAATTCGAAAATTAACGAAATCCTTCCCCCATTTGTAAACTTAGGAACTTTAGGTTTTAATTTCGGAATGCAAGGAGTTCAGTTTACGGCAACATCAACAACTGCCGAAAACCAAATGCTGTCTAATCCAATGTATATTCACAGTATTCCTAACAACAATGACAATCAAGATATTGTAAGTATGGGAACAAATGCTGCCGTTATTACAAGTAAAGTTATCGAAAATTCATTCGAAGTTTTAGCAATCGAACTCATTACCATCGTACAAGCGATAGATTATTTAGAGCAAAAAGACGCTATTTCGTCAGTAACGAGAAAAATGTACGACGATGTTCGCAAAATAATTCCAACGTTTAGTCAAGACCAAGTAATGTATCCTTTCGTGCAAAACGTCAAAGACTACTTGATAAATAATTAATACCTTAGTATTTAAGTTTCATCTAAAATTATAAAAATATGAAAAAAATAATGTTTTTTTTGGTTTTAATGGTTCAGTTTGCCAATGCTCAAGAATTGGCATTAGTAAGGAAAGAAGGTAAGTTTGGTTATATTTCTAAAACAGGAGAATTTGCCATTCAACCAAAATTTAAAGTAGCAAAAAACTTCTCAGAAGGATTGGCTGCTGCCGAAGATAATAAGAAATGGGGTTTTATAAATACCAAAGGCGAATGGGTAATTCCTGCTACTTTTGATGATGCAAAATACTTCAACAATGGGTATTGTGTTGTTGCCAAAGACAAAAAATGGTTTTATATCAACAAAAAAGGAGAAGAACAAAAATCTCCAACTTCTGATAAAGTTTATGATTTTGAAGAAGGTGTTGCATTTATAAAACAAGGCGATAAAACAGGATTGATTAATGCAAAAATGGCAGTAATCCTCGAGCCAAAATATGATGTTATAAAATCTTTTCAAAATGGATTTGCAAGAGTAAGAGACAATGATCGTTGGGGAATTATAGACAAAACAGGTAAAGTTGTTGTCGAAATAATATATGACGAAATAGGAGATTATTACAAAAATACAACTTGGGCAAAAAATGGCACATCATTTGGGTTAATTATTGCAGGAAAATTTAAAGCTATTGAAGGTGTCGATAAAATTTGGGATTTCTTAGTACAAGATATAACTTATGCCAAGAAAAACGAAAAAATAGGATTCATAGACCTAAAAGGAAACTGGGTTATCGAACCTAAATTTGACAAAGCGAGAGCATTTGTAAAAAATTTAGCACCAGTTCAAATTGGTAAAAAATGGGGTTATATAAACACAAAAGGAGCTTTTGTGGTAGAACCAGTATATAATGATGCCGAAATTTTTAGTACCGATGGTTTTGCGCCAGTAAAAGACAAAGAATGGGGTTTTATAAATGAAACAGGAAAACTAGTTGTTCCTTGTCAATACGGCATTACGGCAGGTCTTTTCGCTATGTTTAAAGACGACGAAAAAGGATTTGTAAACGGATTAGCAAGAGTAATCAACAAAAAGAAATTCGGCTTTATTAAGCCAGACGGGAAAGTATTAGGAGATCAATGGTTTGATAGTGCAGAACCTTTTAAAAAATAAAACAATTTAGTATGAAATGTGCTTTAGTAACAGGAGGTTCAAGAGGAATAGGAAACGAAATTTGCAAAAAATTAGCTACGGATTCTGATTATCATATTCTTATCAATTACCAATCGAATAAGGCCGCTGCCGAAAAAACTTTGGAAGAAGTAAAACAATTGGGAGCAACAGGTGAGATAATTCAATTTAATGTTGCCGATTTTGAAGAGGTAAAAAATGTATTAACACAATGGCAAGATGCAAATCCAAACGCAATTGTTGAAGCGATTGTTAACAATGCAGGAATTGCAAAAGATGGACTATTCATGTGGATGACTCCTGAAGATTGGACCAGTGTTGTAAATACAAGTTTGAACGGATTTTTTAATGTAACCAACTTTTTCATCCAAAAAATGTTGCGTAACAAATACGGACGAATAGTAAATATGGTATCAGTTTCGGGTGTAAAAGGAACGCCAGGACAAACCAATTATTCTGCTGCAAAAGGAGCAGTTGTCGCTGCTACAAAAGCATTAGCACAAGAAGTAGCAAAGAGAAATATTACTGTAAATGCCGTAGCGCCGGGATTTATAAGAACAGATATGACCAGTGATTTGGACGAAAAAGAACTCATAAAAATGGTTCCTGCAAATCGTTTCGGCGAAGCCGAAGAAGTAGCAGATTTAGTAAGTTTCTTGGTTTCAAGAAAATCAAGTTATATTACAGGAGAAGTTATTAATATAAATGGAGGAATTTATTCCTAAAAAATTACAAATGAATAAAAGAGTTGTCATTACTGGAATGGGAATTTACTCCTGTATAGGAACTTCATTAGATGAGGTTAAAAATTCATTATACGAAGGTAAATCAGGAATTGTTATCGATCCAGAACGTGAAGAATTTGGTTTCCAATCTTCATTAACAGGAATGGTTCCCAAACCAGAATTAAAAAATTTACTTTCTCGAAGACAAAGAATAAGTCTTGGGGAAGAAACAGAATATGCCTATATGGCAACTATAGAAGCTCTTAAAAATGCAAATATAGACGATGCTTTTTTCGATGACAATGAAGTAGGAATTATGTACGGAAACGACAGTGTTTCTAAAGCAATAATTGAAGCTACCGATGTAATTCGTGAGAAAAAAGACACCTCACTTATAGGTTCTGGTGCGATTTTCAAATCGATGAATTCGACCGTAACCATGAATCTTTCTACTATTTTCAAATTAAGAGGGATAAACTTAACCATTAGCGCAGCTTGTGCAAGTGGATCACATTCAATAGGGTTGGCTTATTTTTTAATAAAAAGCGGATTTCAAGACATGATAATTTGTGGCGGAGCACAGGAAATTAACAAATATGCGATGAGCAGTTTCGATGGTTTGGGTGTTTTCTCACCAAGACAAGACGAACCAGCTAAAGCATCAAGACCTTTCGATGCTTCTCGCGACGGATTAGTGCCAAGCGGTGGCGGAGCAACTTTAATTTTAGAAAGCTACGAATCGGCAATAAAAAGAGGTGCAAATATTATTGCAGAAGTAATAGGTTACGGATTTTCATCAAACGGAGGACATATTTCTACACCAAATGTTGAAGGACCAGCTACAGCCATGCAAAGAGCGCTCGATGAAGCCAATGTAAAAGCTAGCGAGATAGATTATATCAATGCGCATGCAACATCAACACCAGTTGGAGATGGAAACGAAGCCAAAGCAATATTAGAAGTTTTTGGCGAAAGCAATCCTTATGTAAGCTCAACAAAATCGATGACAGGTCACGAATGTTGGATGGCAGGAGCAAGCGAAGTCATTTATTCTATACTAATGATGCAAAACGATTTTATTGCGCCAAACATCAATTTAGAAAATCCAGATGAAGATGCAAAAAAATTAAATTTAGTGAAAACCACATTAAATAAAAAAATTGATATATTTTTGTCGAATTCTTTCGGTTTCGGAGGAACAAATTCTGCATTAGTTATAAAAAAGTTTAAAAAGGGTGATGAATAAAGAAGAAATAATAAAAAAGATAAATGATTTTTTGGTCGATGAGTTCGAAGTAGATCAAGATGACATTCAGCCAGAAGCCAATCTAAAAGATACTTTAGGGTTAGATAGTTTAGATTATGTAGATTTGGTAGTTTCTGTCGAATCTAATTTTGGTGTAAAATTAGTTGAAGTAGACTTTGTAGGAATAGCTTCTTTTCAAAGTTTTTATGACTTAATCGAAAACAAAATTAAGCTTAAAGCATAATTTAGATTTCTTAAATTGTTAGACTTCTTAGATTAGTTAGATGTAAAAGTCTAAAAATCTAAGAAGTCTAACTGTCTAAAAGGTCTAACAATCTAAAATTTACAATTTATAATGGCTCAATGGGACGGAAAATCTAGAGGAACAGTCTTAGGCTATAAGATTTTTGTTTTTTTTATAAAAAAAGCAGGAATCAAGTCTGCCTATTTTATTCTTTATTTTGTTGCGGCCTATTATTTTTTCTTTCTAAAGAAAAGTAATCGCTCCATTTTTTATTACTTCAAAGAAAGGTTAGGTTACTCTTATTTCAAATCAAAAAAAATGGTTTTCATGAGTTATTATACTTTTGGACAAACTATTCTCGATAAAGTTTCTATTTCGGCAGGAATGCAAAACAGGTTCACTTATGAGTTTGATGGAGTAGAAATATTAAAAAAACTATTAGAAGAAAAAAAAGGGGGTGTTCTTATTAGCGCCCACATTGGAAATTTCGAAATAGCAGAACATTTTTTTAGCGAAATAGATGTCGATTTTCAAATAAACCTTGTCACTACCGATTTAGAACATTCTGCAATAAAAAATTATCTTGAAAAAATCTCGAAAAAATCAAGTATTAAATTAATTCTGATAAAAGATGATTTGTCTCATATTTTCGAAATAAATGCCGCTTTGGCAAGAAACGAATTAGTATGTTTTACGGGCGACAGATATTTTGAAGGCGTAAAATCATTAACAGAAGAATTATTAGGACAGGAAGCAAAATTTCCCGCAGGACCATTTCTTATCGCTTCAAGACTAAAAGTTCCAGTGGTTTTTGTTTATGTAATGAAAGAAGCTAATTTGCACTATCATTTATACACTAGAGAAGCGCAGGTAAATCATCGCAACGAAAAAGCATTACTAAAAGAATATACGCAAAGCCTCGAATCGATGCTAAAAGAATACCCGTTACAATGGTTTAATTATTTCGATTTTTGGGTTCAATCGAAGGAATCGAAATCAAAATAAATCTTGCATTAAAAAAAACTTCAAAACACATTATGGAAGAATTTGATACAATTATAATAGGTTCTGGAGCGGGAGGATTAGCAACAGCACTTTGTTTAGCAAGAGCAGGACAAAAAGTTTTGGTGCTAGAACAGCATTATGTACCAGGAGGTTGGAGCCATAGTTTTACAATAAACGGGCAACGATTTAGTCCAGGAGTTCATTATATGGGTCTGGTCGAAGAAGGTCACACAACAAATGATTTGTACAAAGGATTAGGAATTGCAAATGACCTTGTTTTTTTTAGAATGAATAAAAACGGTTACGATCATTGTATTATTAATGATAAAAAATTCGATCTTCCAGCAGGAACAAAAAACCTAGAAGCAAGTCTGATTAAACAATTTCCAAAAGAAGAAAAAAACATAAAAGAATACCTTCATTTGATTGTAAAAGTTAATGAAGAACTACAATTAATACCAACATTAAAAGGGTTTTGGCAAAACATAACAGTGCCTTTCAGAACAAAACATTTTGGAAAATTCGCCCTATTTACCCTAAAAAGAGTTATCGATTGGCATATAAAAGATCCTATGCTAAAAGCGGTGTTAAATTCACAATGTGGTGATCATGGTTTGCCACCCAATAGAGCCAGTTTTCCTGTACATTGCTCGGCGATGAACCATTATCTAGAAGGCGGTTTCTATCCTATGGGCGGCGGCGGCGGGATTGTAAAAGCCATGACAAGCAAAATAAAAAGTCACGGAGGTTTAGTAAGAACACAACAATCAGTTTCTAAAATTTTAGTAAAAAATAATAAAGCTTTCGGAGTTGAATTAGCAGATGGAACACAAATTTTTGCTAAAAATGTAGTGTCAAATGCTGATCCATCAACAACCTATCTTAATTTAATTGGAGAAGAAAATATCAGTAAAAAATTAAATAAAAAACTGAGCAAAACTAAATATTCAGTTACTTCATTAATCCTTTTTCTGACTTTAGACATGGACGTGACTAAAGCAGGCATCGATTCTGGGAATATCTGGAGATTTCAAGACGAAAATATAGACCAACATTTTGAAACATTAACCAAAGGAGATATTCTTTCGGGCGACGAATTTCCTGCACTTTTCTTTAGTTGTTCTACCTTAAAAGATCCTACAAGTTTCAATGGGCGATATTATAATTTCGAAGCAGTTACTTATGTAGATTACGACAGCTTTAAACAATTTGAAGGTATGGATGATTATCATTGTCCAGAATACTTAAAATTCAAAGAAAGAATCATCGAAAAATTCATGAATAGCATCGAAAAAATGATTCCAAATGCAAAACAACACATTGCACAGGTCGAGTTGGGAACACCTAAAACCAATCAATTTTATATCAATGCAACACGAGGAAACGTGTACGGAACCGAAAAAACGTTAAACCAAGTTGGACCTTTTGTTTATAAATTTAAAACCGAAATAGATAATTTATACCTTTGCGGATCAAGTACATTGTCTCACGGCGTGACTGGCGCAACCTATTCAGGAGTAGAAACTGCGGCAAGAATTTTGGGTTGTACCAAAAATGATTTGCTCATAGAAGACGCAAACCAAAAATTGCGAATTTATGATGCCGAAGACGAAACCACTTGGCCAGAATGGATAAACGTAAAACGTTCGGATAAAGTGAGAACGTTCAAGGAAATTGTGAATACTTAAAAAATAGAAAATGAAAAATGTTCTCGTCATATATTATTCTCAATCCGGGCAATTAGAATCTATTGCAAGAAATATTGCAAAACCGTTATTAAATTCTGATGAAATTAATGTATTGTTTCACGAAATTCAATTAGAAAAACCTTTTCCATTTCCATGGAATAAAGAGGCGTTTTTCGATGCTTTTCCAGAATCTTTCCTACAAATCCCAACAGAGCTAAAACCCGTTCCTTTCGAAATATTAAACCAAAAATTTGATTTAATCCTTTTGCATTATCAAGTTTGGTATTTGTCGCCATCTATTCCCATTAATTCATTTCTAAAAAGCCCAGAAGCCAAATCACTTTTCAATAATACACCAGTTGTAACCATTAGCGGTTCTCGAAATATGTGGGTTATGGCACAAGAAAAAATTAAAGTTTTATTAAAAAATAATAATGCACAACTCAAAGGAAATGTAGCTTTAGTAGATAGAGTAGGCAATTTAATAAGCGTTATTACTATTGTAGAATGGATGTTTTCTGGCGTAAAAAAGAAATATTTAGGAATTTTTCCTTTGCCAGGAGTTTCTGAAAAAGACATCGTTGAATCATCAAAATTTGGAGAAATAATTCACAAAAACATTCAAAACAGCAATTTCGATCAACTTCAAACCCAATTATTAGAAAATAATGCTGTAAAAATAAGTTCCTATTTAGTTAAAGTTGACAAAACGGCTAACAAAATCTTTAATAAATGGTCTAATATTATCAATAATAAAAAACAATCAAGAAAAACATTGCTGAAAATATTTAATATCTATTTATGGCTTGCAATCTGGTTAATCTCACCAATTGTGTATATCTTGCACATTTTTTCATATCCTTTTTTCATAAAGAAAATTAGAAGAGAAAAAGCTTATTATCAAGGCGTTTAAAATACAATTACAATATTATGTTTGATGTTTACATAACAAAAACCGGAAAATATTTACCAAATCAAGCTATCTCAAACGATGAGATGGAAAATTATTTGGGACTTATAAATGAAGCAACATCTAAAGCAAGAAGAATTATTTTACGCAACAACAAAATTGTGAGTCGTTATTATGCTATTGATGAAAATGGAAATAGCACACACAGTAATGCCGAATTAACAAAAAACGCCATAAATGAATTGTTTGACCAAGGTTTTACAGCTCAAGATATGGAATTGTTGTCATGCGGAACTTCTACACCAGATGTATTCTTACCTTCTCACGCCGCAATGGTTCACGGATTGCTGAAAAATAAATCGGTCGAGCTAAATTCTTCAACTGGAGTTTGTTGTGCGGGAATGAATTCATTAAAATTCGGTTACCTTTCGGTAAAATCAGGAAACACAAAAAATGCAGTTTGTACAGGTTCAGAAAAAGTTTCCACTTGGATGAAATCTGAAAAATACGAACAAGAAGTTGTCAATTTAAAACACTTAGAAGAACAACCAATAGTGGCATTCAAAAAAGATTTTTTACGTTGGATGTTATCCGACGGAGCAGCAGCTTTCTTGTTAGAAAACGAACCAAAAGGCGAAATTTCACTCAAGATAGAGTGGATGGAAGCCTTCTCTTACGCCCACGAGCTCGAAGCGTGTATGTATGCCGGTGGAGATAAATTAGAAAACGGAGAATTAAAATCTTGGAGCGATTACCAACCAGACGAATGGCTCAACGAATCTATATTTTCTATCAAACAAGATGTGAAATTATTAGACAAAAATATTTTAATAAAAGGAGCACAAAGCATGAAAGAAGCGTTGGATAAAAACAATGTTTCAGCAGACCAAATAGACTATTTCTTGCCTCATGTTTCTTCACATTACTTTGTTGAAGGACTAAAAAAATCTTTCGAAGAAAACGGAATGATTATCCCAAACGAAAAATGGTTTATGAATCTTGCGCAAGTAGGAAATGTAGGCTCGGCGTCAATATATTTAGCATTAAACGAATTAATGAATTCTGGAAAACTTAAAAAAGGAGATAAAGTTCTTTTATCGGTGCCGGAAAGCGGTCGTTTTTCGTATGCGTATGCTTATTTAACTGTTTGCTAGAAAAATATGGAAACATCAAATGCTATTTTTGAAAAAGATTTTGTAGAAAATTTGTTGCCACAAAAATTCCCTTTTGTCATGGTCGATAAACTGTATTCTTATACCGAAATTTCTTTGGTTTCAGGACTAAAAATACAAAGCGACAACATTTTTTTTCATAACAAAAATTTTGTAGAAGCCGGATTAGTAGAGCACATGGCACAATCTGTCGCATTACACACAGGTTATCAATTTTATTTGAAAAAAGAACCTGCGCCAACGGGTTACATAGGTTCGATTAAAGATATTGAGATAAAAAAATTACCAAAATTAGATGACGAAATTCAAACTACAGTTTCTATTCTTCAAGAATTTGGAGGAATAACTTTAGTTGATATCGTAACAAAATTAAACGGAATCGAAATCGCTACGGGTCAAATGAAAACAGTTTTAGCCAAATAATTTCAAGAGAAATGGATACAACTATAGACATAAAAAACTATTTGCCTCATCGTAAACCTTTTTTAATGGTTGACATGATTCTAATCATGGATGACGAAAAAGTTGAAACCATTTTTGAAATAAAAAGCGATAATATATTCATTCAAAATAATACTTTTATAGAAGCTGGACTAATTGAAAATGCAGCTCAAACTTGTTCATCAATAGTTGCAAAAGATTATTTTGTAGATGAGAATAACGAAGACAAATCAGGTGTTGATGTGGTTGGATTTATAAGTGCAATAAAATCATTAAAAATTCATAAACTTCCAGAAGTTGGAAATACAATCAAAACAATTTCAACTTTAGTATCAAAATTCGTAACAGACGATTATAGCTTGTGTACGATGAGTTGTCAAACTTTCAATAACGAAGAATTACTTTTAGAAGGAGAGATTAATCTTTTCATTCAAGAAAATCATTCAAAACAATAGAAGATGAAAGAAAACGAAGTTCCACAAGACAAAGGCAATCTTTCTAAAAGCAATATGAAAGAATTGGTTTATGCAACCGATGAAAAAGGCAATTATACAACCGCTTTAAGCACTGGTTGGGAACCAAAAACGATAGCGCTTTCTAATTCTATTGATGAAATAAACGAACGAATTGCTACTGCAAAAGAACAAGTAAAAAATGGAGAAGTAAGTCCAATTGTTTATTTTATGGAGTTTTCTAAAATGGATATTGCTGTGCTGTCTAGTTATGTTGGTATGTGGCAATGGCGCGTAAAAAGACATTTTAAACCTACAGTTTTTGCCAAATTAAGTAATACCATTTTACAGAAATATGCCGAAACTTTCAATATTTCGGTTGAAGAATTAAGAAATTTTAAAACAGATTAATGGAAATCAATTTTACACATCATCAATCTGCGCATTGCGAAAACGGAGTAGCTTCCAATTTGCTAAAAAACAATGGTTTAAACATCAGTGAACCTATGGTTTTTGGTATTGGATCAGGACTTTTCTTTGTTTATTTACCATTTATAAAAGTAAATTACGCACCAGCAATTAGTTACAGACCAATGCCTGGCGCTATTTTTAATAAATTGGCAAAACGATTAGGATTAAAAATAAAAAGACAAAAATTTTCTAGCGAAGCTAATGCTACAAAAGCTTTAGACGAAAATCTAAAAAACAATATTCCTACAGGATTGCAAGTGGGTGTTTATAATTTAACGTATTTTCCAGACGAATACCGTTTTCATTTCAACGCTCATAATTTAGTCGTTTATGGCAAAACTGAAACCGATTATCTCATCAGCGATCCAGTAATGGAAACCGTGACGACACTCACACACCAAGAACTAAATAAAGTACGTTTTGCCAAAGGAGCTTTTGCGCCAAGAGGACAAATGTATTACCCAATTCATATTCCTGCTACTATCGATTTAAAAAGCGCTATTGTCAAAGGAATCAAGAATACTTGCCGCGATATGTTAGCTCCTGCGCCGATTATTGGCGTTAGAGGAATAAAATTTGTAGCCAGCCGAATTAGAAAATGGCCATTGAAACACGGAACCAAAAAAGCCAATCATTATCTAGCTCAAATGGTTAGAATGCAAGAAGAAATAGGAACTGGTGGCGGTGGTTTCCGATTTATTTATGCGGCTTTTCTTCAAGAATCAGCAGTAATTTTAGAAAACGAAAAACTAAAAGAATTGTCTCAAGAAATGACAGCAATAGGTGATTTATGGCGAGATTTTGCTGTAAATGCTTCTAGAGTTTACAAAAATCGAAGCACACAAGCCGATGTTTACAATACCATTGCGGACCAACTTTTAGACATTGCCAATAAAGAAGAAGTTTTTTTTAAAAAATTAAAAGCAGCCATTAGCTAATACTATTTTGAAACCCATCATCCAAATAACCCAACTCTCCAAAAAGTACAAAGATGCCGAAATGTATTCTTTGAGCGACTTTTCACTTTCTATATACGAAGGTCAGATTTTTGGTTTGTTAGGACCAAATGGAGCTGGGAAAACAACCCTAATTTCCATGCTTTGCGGATTAGTAAAACCAACATCAGGAAGTTTTTCGATTGATGATTTGTCGTATGCAAAAAATTCCAGCGAGATAAAAAAAATCATTGGAGTAGTTCCTCAAGAATATGCATTATATCCAACATTAACCGCAAGGGAAAACTTACTATATTTTGGAAGTATGTATGGTTTAAAAGGGAATGATTTAAAAGAAAAAGTAATCGAAAGTCTTGATTTTTTAGGATTATTAAAATTTGCCGACAAACGAATTGAAACTTTTTCTGGCGGAATGAAACGCCGAATCAATTTGATAGCAGGAATTTTGCACAATCCAAAAGTGCTTTTTCTAGACGAACCAACGGTGGGTGTCGATGTGCAATCTAAAAATGCAATTATTGATTATCTAAAAAAACTCAACAAAAACGGGACGACTATAATATATACTTCACATCATTTATCCGAAGCGCAGGATTTTTGTACCGATATTGCTATTGTCGATAGAGGAAAAATTTATGCAGAAGGAACACCAAATAACTTGATTGCTTCCACTGCAAACGCTCGAAATTTGGAAGACGTTTTTATTGCATTAACCGGAAAAGAATTGCGAGATGATATATAAATTGTTCATGTCGGTTTACAAAGAATTCCTGCTCTTAAAAAGAGATATAGGAGGCGTTGTTATTCTGTTTATTATGCCATTGGTACTCATAATTACAGTGACTTTAATTCAAGATAGCACTTTCAAAACAGTTAGCGATGCCAAAATCCCGATTCTTTTGGTTGATAACGACAACGGGAATGTGTCTAAAACGGTTTTCGATAATTTACAAAAAAGCAATATTTTTACGGTTGTTACCAAAATAAATGACGAACAACTAACCGAATCATCGGCTAAAGAAGCTGTTTTTAAAGGAAAATATCAATTAGCCATCATTATTCCAGAAAAACTAAGCGCCGATTTGCAATCTAAAATCGATCAAAATGTCGAAAAAATAACGGCCAGTTTAGGAATGACCGATACTTTGGCGAAAGCTGAAAAGACTACAGTTGTTAATCAAAAAGAAGTGAAATTGTATTTTGATCCTGCGGTGCAAATGAGTTTCAAAAATGCTGTCATGAGTTCTATTGACAAAATGATTTCTCAAATAGAAACTAAATCGATTTATGCTACTTTCCAAGCGCAATTAGGAGAAGAAACAACCAGTTTCGAACAGAAAAGTTTTATCACATTCAAAGAAATTGTTCCAAAAGTGAATAATGAAGAAATTATTCCAAATTCGGTACAACACAATGTACCAGCTTGGACTTTGTTTGCCATTTTTTTTATTGTAATTCCTTTGTCTATCAATATTGTAAAAGAAAAATCACAAGGAACTTTTGTTCGGCTAAGAACTAATCCAGTTCCTAATGTGATTGTTATTGCTGGAAAAACGATTACGTATTTAATTATTTGTATGATTCAGTTTTACATGATGATTTTAGTGGCAATTTTCTTATTTCCACACATTGGCTTGCCGTCATTAAATGTAGAAGGAAACTTGTTTTTGATGAGTATAGTAGCACTATTTTCAGGATTTGGAGCTATTGGCTTCGGAATATTATTAGGAACAATCGCTAAAACACAAGAACAATCTGCACCTTTTGGCGCCACTTCTGTCATTATATTGGCAGCAATAGGAGGTATTTGGGTTCCTGTTTTTGCTATGCCAAAAATGATGCAACTCATAGCGCAATCTTCTCCTATGAATTGGGGATTGAATGCCTTTTATGATGTGCTTTTGCGTCATGGTTCTATCGTAGATATTCTACCAGAAATAAGTTTGTTATTTTTATTTTTCATAATTACCACAACCATTGCCTTGCAGTATGATAAAAAGAAAAGAGCAGTTTAACGAAGCCTCTCAATTAACAATTTCACATGAAATTAGAGTGAGATTTAATGAAACAGATCCATTAGGAATCGTGTGGCATGGTTATTATATCACTTATTTTGAAGATGGTCGTGAAGCATTTGGTCGTCAACACGGACTTTCATATCTCGATATTTTCGATAGTGGATTTACAACACCCATAGTCAAATCAACTTGTGAGCACAAGTTGTCTTTACGTTATGGCGATGTGGGTCGAATAGAAACTACAATTGTAGATACGCCTGCTGCCAAAATGATTTACAGATATACAATTTATGATGCCAATAACGAAATTGCTTGTACTGGCGAAACAGTTCAGGTTTTTTTAGATAAAAATGGAGATTTAATGCTAACCAATCCACCTTTTTATGAGGAATGGAAACGTAAAGTTGGTTTAATAAAATAAAAATGGTCAAAGAAGTATTTATTACCGAAACAAACTGCATCACACCAATCGGGTTTGATGTTGCCACCAATATTCAAAATATTGAAAGTGGCATTTCTGGTATTCAATTACATCAAAATGCCATGTTGAACAAACCATTTTATGCATCAACAATCAATAATGAGGAATTAAATTTGGCTTTCGCTAAAATTTCTCCATCAGAGAATTTCACAAGATTAGAAAAAATGATGATTTTGGCTTTGCAACCCATAGTTGAAAACTCAAAATTAGATTTGAATAATAAAGTTGGTTTCCTACTTTCTACAACCAAAGGAAATATTACAGCATTAGCAAATCCTTCAGAAGAAAGTTTTCAAAGTGCACATTTACATCAATTAGCAAAAAATATAGCCAATTTTTTCGAATTCAAAACTGAACCAATTGTCGTTTCAAACGCTTGTGTTTCTGGAATTTTAGCAGTTTCAGTTGCCAAAAGATTAATACAATCCGAAATGTTCGACAGTATATTTGTAGTAGCTGGCGATGAAGTTTCTGAGTTTGTTTTGTCTGGATTCAACTCCTTTCAAGCCATGAGTGATTTGCCATGTAAACCGTATTCAAAAAATAGAACAGGTGTTTCTCTTGGCGAAGCAACAGCAGCAGTTTTAGTTTCTTCTAGCAAAGAAAATGCTAAAATAAAAATTATTGGCGATGGTGCTATAAACGATGCCAATCATATTTCTGGACCATCAAGAACGGGCGAAGGACTTTTTAGAAGCATCGAAAGTGCTTTGGCGGAAGCCAAAATAAACGCCAATCAAATCGATTATATTTCTGCTCACGGAACCGCAACGCCATTTAATGACGAAATGGAAGCTATTGCTTTCAATAGATTGGAATTAGAAAATGTACCAGTAAATAGTCTAAAAGGCTATTACGGACACACTTTAGGAGCATCAGGATTGTTGGAAACCGTTATCGGAATCCAATCCGTTTTAGAAAGTAAATTATTTGTTTCTTTAGGTTTTGATGAAATAGGAGTGAGTCAACCTATTAATATTATCAAGGAAAATCAAGATAAAAACAGCAACTATTTTCTAAAAACCGCTTCTGGTTTTGGCGGTTGCAACACAGCGGTTTTATTCGAAAAAGTAAAGTAATGTTAGAAAATAAAACTTATATAGAAACTTTTTGCACCATTCAGAATAACGAAATTACTCTGAATGGAGAAACTATTTTCAAATCAGATTCTGATTTGTTTGCTGACTTTTCTAAGAAAGCATATCAGAATTTCGATATCAATTATCCAAAGTTTTTTAAAATGGATAATTTGAGCAAACTAGCTTTTCTAGCTGCCGAATTACTTCTGAAAAACGAAATTGACGAATCTAAAGAAAACGACATCGCTTTGGTTTTTGCCAACAAATCATCAAGTTTAGATACCGATGTAAAGTATCAGAACTCGATTTCCGACAAAGAAAATTATTTTCCAAGTCCAGCGGTTTTCGTTTACACATTACCAAACATTTGCATCGGAGAAATTAGTATCAAGCACCAATTGAAAAGTGAAAATTCTTTTTTTATCTTTGACGCGTTCAATTCGGAATTCATGACAAATTATGCTGAGGTGCTTTTGCATACAAAAAAAGCAGAAAAAGTCCTTTGCGGATGGGTCGAATATTATAACGAAGAATACAAAGCATTCCTTTATTTGGTTGCCAACGAAGGAAAAACAGAACATAATAAACAAATAATAGAAAATTTATACAATAAATAATATGGAAGCATTAAAACAAGAATTAAAAGCAAAAATCATTGAAGTCCTAAACTTAGAAGACATAAATGTAGCAGATGTAAAAGATGATGATGCCTTATTTGGCGACGGATTAGGATTAGATTCTATCGATGCACTTGAGCTTATTGTTATGCTTGACAAAGATTACGGAATCAAATTAGTAGATCCAAAAGAAGGGAAAAATATCTTCCAATCTATCGAAACGATGGCTGCTTATATTACAGCAAACAGAACGAAGTAATTTTTTGATTATGGCGTTACCACAAGGGTCGGGCTTTTCGTTGCAATCTTTTTTTCTCTCGTTAAAAAAAACGAGATCAAAAAAGGATTTCCACTGCAATCCCTAACGCAAAACGTAGAATTTTATAAAATCAGAAATCTAAAATGGAATGAAAGGAGTTGCAATCACAGGAATGGGAATAATTTCGGCAATCGGGAATTCGGTTGAAGAAAACTATGCTTCATTACTAAATAACAAAACGGCAATTACAACCATCGAAAATATTTCGACGGTGCATTCTGATTTGAGAAAAGTGGGCGAAATCAAAAAAACCAATCAAGAATTAGCTGACGAACTTCAACTTTCTGCGGATAATAATTTCTCAAGAACAGCTATGATTGGCGCCATTGCAGCCAAACAAGCAGTTCAAGACGCAGGAATTACTTCGATAAACGAATACAAAACGGGATTAATTTCGGCAACCAGTGTTGGCGGAATGGACATGACCGAAAGATATTATTACGATTATTTCGAAAAGCCAGAAACCATCAAATACATTAGTTGTCATGATGGTGGAGATGTGGCTCAAAAAATAGCCGATGAATTGGGTTTAAAAGGAATGGTAACCACCATAAGCACCGCGTGTTCATCAGCAGCAAATGCAATTATGTTAGGCGCACGATTGATAAAGTCAGGAAAACTAGATCGAGTTATTGTGGGAGGAACCGATGCTTTAGCAAAATTTACCATCAACGGATTTAAAACCTTAATGATTTTATCGGACGGATATAATATGCCATTCGATAACGACCGAAAAGGATTAAATTTAGGTGAAGCCGCCGCTTTTTTAGTCTTAGAATCGGACGAAATGGTAGCAAAAGAAAACAAAAAAGTATTGGCAAGAGTTTCTGGTTACGGAAACGCAAACGATGCTTTTCATCAGACCGCTTCTTCGGAAAATGGTGATGGTGCATTTCTAGCAATGGAAAAAGCATTTCAAGTTTCGGGATTAAAACCAGAAGAAATTGATTATATCAATGTGCACGGAACCGCAACTCCAAATAATGATTTGTCTGAAGGAAGAGCAATAGTCAGAGTTTTTGGCGAGAAAAATATTCCGGATTTTAGTTCAACAAAACCATTTACAGGTCACACATTAGCAGCAGCAGCAGCGATTGAAGCCGTTTATAGCGTTTTGGCAATTCAAAATAATGTGGTTTTTCCTAATATGAATTTCAAAACACCAATGGAAGAATTTAATATGATTCCGCAAACTACTTTAAAACAAAAAAATATCGAACACGTTTTGTCTAATTCATTCGGATTTGGCGGAAATTGTTCGACCGTAATTTTTTCAAAAAGCGAATGAGAAAGACATATATAAATGGTGTAGGTTGTATTTCTGCTCAAAAAACGTTCGACACAATTTTTTTGGAAGAAGCAATAATAAATGAAACAGCTAATGTTTTACCATTAGAAATCCCTGTTTACAAAGATTTTATTTCACCAACGGCAATTCGGAGAATGGCAAAAGGTGTAAAAAACGGAATTGTAGCTTCGGCATTAGCCATGAAAGAAGCAAATACCGAAACTTTCGATGCTATTATTACAGGAACAGGAATGGGTTGTATAGACGATTCCGATAAGTTTCTAAGAGCATTAATCGATAATAATGAAGAGTTTTTAACACCTACTTCTTTTATTCAATCTACTCATAATACAGTGGGTTCTCAAATTGCTTTAGGATTGCAATGCAAAGCCTATAATTTTACGTATGTAAATGGTTCCGTTTCTTTTGAATCGGCGCTTTTAGATGCTAAATTACAGTTTGATGAAAACGAAGCTTCCTCAATTTTAATTGGCGGAATAGACGAAATGAATGATTATACAGCATCACTTTTCAAGTTGGCTGGATTTATAAAACAAGACAACGAAAGTCCATATAAAGTCCTAAATTCAACTACAAAAGGGGTTGTATATAGCGAAGGCGCTACTTTTTTTGTTTTAGAAGATAAAAAACAAGACCATTCGTACGCTGAAGTTTTAGATATTGAAATTATAAATAAACTTCAAGTCAATGAAGTTGAAGCAAAAATAATTGACTTTTTAAAATCAAATTCATTGCAAATTTCTGATATTGATGCGGTAATTTTGGGTTTCAACGGCGATGTAGAAACTGACGTTTTTTATAGAAAGATTGCTGAAAATTGCTTCAAAAACACACAGCAAGTTTATTACAAACATTTGTCTGGCGAATACAATACAGCTTCTGCTTTTGGATTATGGGTTGGTGCAAAGATTATAAAAACACAACAAATTCCTGAAATTCTAAAAGTGAATTCAGTTGAAAAACCAGACTATAAAACCATACTTTTATACAATCAATACAAAGGAATCGACCATAGTTTCACTTTAATTTCGAAATGCTAAATTACAGAAATACAAATATTGTTTTTTTTGTACTTCTTGCCTTACTATTACTTCTTAGTTTTTTTGTAAAGGTAAATTGGTGGTTATTTCTGTTGCTTTTTGTTGCTAGATTTATTGTTATAATTACAGGTTCTACTCAAATTCCTTTAAATTTTTTTTTAAAAGCGTATTGCAATAATCCGTTAGAAAAAGAAAAAAAGGTTGCATTAACATTCGATGACGGACCACACGAAATGACCTTATTGGTTTTAGATGTTCTAAAAAAATACAATGCAAAAGCTACTTTTTTTTGTATTGGTAAAAATGTAGAAAAACACCCAGAAATTCTAAAAAAAGTTATTTCCGAAGGACATATTGTTGGAAACCATTCGTATGATCATTCTCGTCTATTCGATTTTTATAGAAAAGACAGATTGGTGGAAGAAATTGCAAAAACAGATGCATTAATCGAAAAAATTTCAGGCAAAAAAACTAATTTATTTCGTCCGCCTTTTGGCGTTACAAATCCTTCCATAAAAAGAGCTTTAGAAGTAACAAAACACCACGTTATTGGTTGGAATATTCGTTCGTTAGACGGAATAATTAAAAACGAAAAACTGGTTTTTAACAGAATAAAAAAACTAATTTCTCCCGGCGGAATCGTACTTTTGCACGATACTTCCTTACAATCTGTGAATGCATTGGAACAGTTATTGCAGTTTATCGAAGAAAATAAATACAAAGTTGTTTCGTTAGAAGAACTTTTAGATATCAAAGCTTATGAAGATTAAAATAGCTATAATCGCATTAATTCTGTGTTTTTGCAACCTTTCATTACTCGCTCAAGAGCAAAAAATGACTGAAACAGAAATAGTTTCTTTCAAAAAAACAGTCAAAGAAGTGGCTACAAAAATAAAATCCTTAAGCACCGATTTTGTGCAATACAAACACTTAGATTTTTTGTCGAAAGACATTGAAACTTCAGGAAAAATGGCATTCAAAGAACCAAATATGTTGCAATGGCAATACAAAAAACCATATAATTATAGTATTGTTTTCAAAAATGGAAAGATTTTGATAAACGACGAAGGCAAGAAAAGCGCGATGGATGTGAGTAGCAGCAAAATTTTCGCAAAAATAAATAAACTCATTGTGGGAAGCGTAAGCGGAAATATGTTTGATGATAAGGAATTTGTAATTTCTTATTTTAAAAACAAAACCAACAATATCACAAAGTTTATCCCAAAAGATGCAGCGCTGAAAAAATACATCAAACAAATTGAATTAACTTTCGATAAAGATGACGCTACAGTAATTCAGGTAAAATTGTTAGAATCATCGGAAGATTACACACGTATTGTGCTGAAAAATAAAATTATAAATGCAAAAGTCGACAATTCTATTTTTAATTAGTTTTCTGTTTTTAGTTACCTCTTGTGCTACAAATAATCTTGAAAAAGAGTTGAAGCCAGTAACTTTAGAAAACACAGTTTACAACGTTCCGTATTTTGCGAATCCAGAAATAGATTATGCTTATAAAGCAAACATTTCGGTTTACGGTAATGATATGTCAGGAATTTTTATTGCAAAAAAAATAAATCCAACCACGCACAGAGTAGTTTTTACGACCGAATTTGGTAATAAATTATTGGATTTTGAAATTTCTGAAACCGATTTTAAAGTAAACTCGATTGTTGATGAATTGAATAGAAAAATATTAATTAATACTTTAAAAACCGATTTTAAGTTGTTGTTAAAAAATAAATTTTTAATAAAAGAACAATTGGAAGATACGGAAAACAAAGTTTATAAATCCGAAGATGGAAGTGAGTTTAATTATCTTTTTGTATCAAAAACAGAAGATAAACTCTTTAAAATTGTGCATTCAACCAAAAGAAAAGACCAAATAAACATCAATTTCACATCAGAAAATAATACTTTTGCTGAAAATATTATTATTCAACATTATAATATAAAACTAAGAATAGAATTAAATTATTTAGAGACAAATTAGAGATGAAAAAATTATTTATTGTTGCCATTATTGCATTATTTGGAATCACTCAAACGGAAGCACAAGTTACATTTAAGCCAGGATTGCGCGGAGGAGTAAACTTTGCTCACTTTACCCAAGGAGATCCTTATATGAGTTATACTTATGATATTGATGGAAATTATGTATCTACATCTAATGACAATGACGATTTTAAAGCAAAAACAGACTTTTACGCAGGTTTTTACGGTGCTTTACATCTTACAAAATACTACACATTACAACCTGAGATTAATTATTCTAGACAAGGTTCGTATGTTGAATCAAGAGACGGTAATGTAGTAACTAGAACGAAATTTGACGTGTCTTATCTTTCGATTGGAATACTTAACAAATTTACTTTTACAGAGAAGTTTAACTTTCATGTTGGTCCAACTGTAGATTTTGTTGTAGAAAAAACAAAGTTTGTAAATGAAAATTCAGATGATTTTTTCCTTTTTCCAGACGATAATGATGTTGATTTGACATTAACAGCAGGATTTGGATATGATTTCACTAAAAACTTTGGTTTAGAAGCAAGAGTTAAAAAAGGATTTATTTCGGTTTATGATTTTAATAATGCTAGTCCGAAAAATGTGGTTTTCCAAGTAGGAGCAACTTATACATTTGATATAAAATAAAAAAATATGCTTTTAAAAGATTTTTATAAAGTAATTTCATTAGAAAAAAATGATAGTCAAAAATATTTGGCTATCATTTTTATTAATGAAAAACATGAAGTTTTCAAAGGACATTTTCCAGGTAATCCTATTATGCCAGGAGTTTGTATGATGCAAATTATTAAAGAACTTACAGAGCAAATCACAGAAAGTTCTCTAATTATGCAAAGTTTAACTAACGTTAAATTTATGGCATTAATAAATCCAGA
The DNA here is from genome assembly GCF_900111965.1 of Flavobacterium swingsii. Classification (GTDB taxonomy): domain Bacteria; phylum Bacteroidota; class Bacteroidia; order Flavobacteriales; family Flavobacteriaceae; genus Flavobacterium; species Flavobacterium swingsii. The sequence goes on from NZ_FOJT01000003.1 coordinate 260,509, forward strand.
AGTAACGCCAGAATTGCGTTTAGAACTAGATATTGCAACAACTGAAGAAGGTTTGATTAAAGTAAAAAATACAACTTATTTTAACGAAACTGTAGCTCTAAAGTTGAGTAGCGTATATAAAAAAGTATAAAAAATGAAATTGCTGCTTTCTATTTTCTGCGTTCTATTTTCTTTCAGTAATCCGGATATTTCTGAGATTAGAAAGTTATATCCGAATGCATCAAATTCAGAAGTTACATCAAAAGAATTTGCTTCAAAATTTTCCGATATTACAAGCGAAAGTAATAAAACATTAGTTGCTTACAAAGGCGCTTCAGTTACAATTTCTTCAAAATTTATAAAGAAAGTTTCGGACAAAATTAAAGTTTTTAAAGAAGGAGTAAAATTAGTTGAACTTGCTGCTGGAAGCGAACCAAACAATATCGAAATCCGATTAATCCGATTAAGTATTCAGGAAAATGTTCCTAAAATAGTAAAATACAACAAAAACAAAAAAGAAGATGCTGCGTTTATTTTAGCGCATTATAACGAGCAATCTACTGCTTTGAGAGCTTATTTGAAAATTTTTATATTGCAATCTAAAAGTTTTTCTCCAGATGAAAAACAAACTATCAAATAGTTAAATTACATAATGGAAATTTTTATTCCCGAAATAAATCAAACAAAATCACTAAATTTTTGTGTTATTGTACCCACGTATAATAATTACAAAACATTAGCACGCGTTTTAGATTCTGTTTTAGAATATACCAAAAATGTGATTGTTGTCAATGATGGTTCGACCGATTCGACAGCTGAAATTTTAAAAAACTATTCAAATCTTACCCAAATTCATCATCCAAAAAATGCTGGAAAAGGAATTGCTTTACAAAACGGTTTCAAAAAAGCTTTAGAACTTAACTATGAATTTGCGATAACTATCGATTCCGATGGACAACATTTTGCTTCCGATATTCTTTCGTTTATTAATGAAATTAATGCAAATGGAGAAGCTTTACTCATAGGAAGCCGAAATATGACACAAGAAAATGTGCCCAAAAAAAGTAGTTTTGGAAACAAATTTTCTAATTTTTGGTTTTGGTTCGAAACAGGCATCAAACTAGAAGACACACAATCTGGTTATCGATTATATCCAATTAAAAGGATTCCTAAAAATTATTTTACAAACAAATTCGAGTTCGAAATCGAAGTTATTGTGCGCGCCGCTTGGAAAGGAATTGCTGTAAAAAACATTCCAATTCAGGTTTTATACGATCCAACCGAAAGAGTTTCTCATTTTCGACCATTCAAGGATTTTACCCGAATTAGTATTTTGAATACGATTTTAGTCGCGATTGCCATTTTTTATATCAAACCAAGAGATTTTTTTTTGCGATTAAAAAATAAAGGAATTAAGAATTTTTTGCTAGAAAATGTGCTTCATAACGAAGATAGTAATTTAAAAAAATCTTTGTCAATCGCATTAGGGACGTTTATAGGAATTGCTCCTTTTTGGGGATTTCAGACCATTATTGTATTGTTTCTAGCTGTTCTTTTTAGGCTGAATAAAGTAATTTCGTTCGCTTTTTCTAATGTTAGCTTTCCGATTTTTATTCCTTTTATAATTTATGGCTCTCTAAAAATGGGTAGTTATTTTGTACGAACAGGAAAACCGTTATTGTTGGATACTTCGATGACTCTTGCTGATGTTCAAAACAATATTACTCAATATCTCATTGGAAGTTTTGTTTTGGCAACCATAATGTCAGTCATTTTTGGTCTTTTTGGCTATTTTTTGTTGACGATTTTCAGTACTTTTAAAAATAAAAAATAAAGCATGCAAAATTTCTTTTTTAACCTTAATACATTCGCCAATAAAAATAAATTACTGTTTTCAGGAATCGTATTTGCGTTGCTTTTGTTTTTTGGTTTTTGTGCTTCAAGAATTTCTTTTCAAGAAAATATTACACAACTAATTCCGTCAAATGACCAATCTGGAGTTACATCAAAAGTATTGGAACAAGTTAATTTTGCTGATAAAATAACGATTATTATTAAAAGCAAAAACAATGGTTCTCCTGATGATTTAACTCAATATGCAAATGAATTTATTTCTGAATTAGATAGTAAATGCAAGCCTTATGTTGGGAAAATTCAAGGGAAAATAGACGAAGAAAACATACAGGAAACCTTCGATTTTGTGTATGCTCATTTGCCTCTTTTTTTAGATAAAAATGATTATGCAACCATTCAAAATAAAATAAATAACGATAGTATTTCAAAAATTGTCGAAGCCGATTACAAATCGTTAGTTTCTCCAACAGGAATGGTGACCAAAGATTTTATACTTCAAGATCCGTTGGGAATATCGTTTATGGCGCTAAAAAAATTACAACAATTAAGTATTGGCGACGATTTCGAATTGCAAAATGGATTCGTTTTAACCAAAGACAAGAAGAATTTAATGTTGTTTATCACAACAAAACTTCCTGCCAATGAAACCGATAAAAACACTTTATTTATTGCCGAATTAGACAAGATAAAAACTGGTTTAAGTACTAAATTCGGAAATAAAGTAAGTATGAGTTATTTTGGAGCTACGCCAGTTGCAGTTGCAAATGCTACACAAATAAAATCCGATGTGCAAAAAACGTCCATTTTTGCAACAGTAACTTTGATTTTGATTTTAGCCTTTTTTTACAGAAATATTTCAACACCAATACTCATTTTTATACCATCTGTTTTTGGAGCTATTTTTGCATTGGCCGTTTTATACTTTTTCAAAGGAACCATTTCGGCAATTTCACTCGGAATTAGTTCGATTTTATTAGGAGAAACAACCGATTATTCTATTTATGTTTTGACACATTTGCGAAACAAAAAAGATGTTAAACTGCTGTATAAAGACATTTCAAAACCATTGATGCTTTGCGGAATTACAACTGGAATTACCTTTTTGTGCTTGTTTTTTATCAAATCCGAAGCATTGCAGGATTTGGCAATTTTCGCTGCTTTAAGCGTTGTTGCTACTTCGTTTTTCTCGCTGGTTTTAATTCCACTTTTGTATAAATCAAAAAATGAAATTGTAGTTCCAAAGCTAAATATCATCGATAAATTAGGTTCTTATTCTTATCATAAAAATAAATTCTTAATAGTTTCAGTTTTTGTTTTATTGATTATTTCCCTTTTCACTTATTCGAAAGTTACCTTCAATAATGATTTGTCGTCACTTAATTTTATGACGCCAGAACTAAAAAAGACAGAGAAATATTTAGAAAATATTGCCAATATTTCTTCAAAATCTATTTATCTAGTTACACACGGAAAAAATTATGAGGAAGTTTTAAAGAACAACAATAAGTTATTTTCGGTATTAGAAAAAGACAAAAAAGCAGCAAAAATTTTAAACTTTAGTTCTATTGGTGGAATTGTTTTTTCTGAAGAAATTCAGAAACAAAAAATTCAAGATTGGAATGCATTTTGGGATTCAGAAAAAAAGACAAATCTTAAAAATAATTTAATTTCTAATGGGAATAAATATGGTTTTAAAGACAGTACTTTTTCTGTTTTTTATGAAACTTTAAACCAAAACTTTAATGCAATTTCATTTCAAGAATATGCAAAAGTAAAGTCATTCTTTCTGGAAGAATTTGTGGTCAATAAAAATGATTTTTATACCATTTCTACTTTGGTAAAAGTGCCAAACGACAAAAGAGATTCGTTTGTAAATGATATAAAAAAACAACCCAACACAGTTGTAATTGACAGACAGGAAACAAATGAAGTGTTTTTAAATTCATTAAAAGCTAATTTCGAAAACCTCGAAAATTATTCTTTTATGATCATATTCTTAGTTCTTTTCATCGCTTTCAGAAGATTAGAATTAGCGATTGTAAGTATTATTCCAATATTGATAAGTTGGATTTTCACCACTGGAATTATGGGAATGTTCGGGATTCAGTTTAATGTGATTAATATTATCGTTTGTACGCTAATCTTCGGAATTGGCGTCGATTATAGTATTTTTATGACAATGGCTTTGCAAAAAGAACACACTTTTGGGAAAGAGGAATTGCCAACTTATAAAACTTCTATTTTATTATCAGTTGCCACAACGATTTTAGGAATTGGAGTTTTAATTTTTGCCAAGCATCCTGCGCTAAAATCTATCGCATTAATCGGAATTATTGGAATATTTTCGTCTTTGATAATTACGTTTGTCATTCAACCTTTGGTTTTTGCTTTTTTTGTAACCAATAGAACCAAAAAAGGAAAACAACCGTTCGAATTGCGTTCGTTTATTCACGGTATTCTTTCTTTCATTTATTATGGTTTTGGTGGTTTTCTAATGTCTATTTTTAGTGTTACGATTTTAAAAATATTGCCATTTAAGACTGAAACTAAAATGAAATATTACCGAAAGGTGATGTCAAAATTCATGAAATCGGTTTTGTATACTAATCCTTTCGTAGTAAAAAAAATCATTAACAATGGGAATGAAAAATTTGATAAACCTGCGGTAATTATTGCTAATCACACTTCGTTTTTAGACATTTTATCTGTTGGATTACTCAGTCCAAAAATTATTTATTTAGTGAGTGATTGGGTTTATAATTCGCCTGTTTTTGGTGGAGCAGTAAAAGCATCTGGTTTTTACCCAGTTTCCGAAGGTGTCGATGGAAGTTTAGAGCATTTGCGTCCTAAAATTGAAGAAGGTTATTCGATAATGGTTTTCCCAGAAGGTACAAGGTCTGAGAGCAATGTGATCAAACGTTTTCATAAAGGTGCTTTTTATATTGCTGAGCATTTTAATTTAGATATCATTCCGATTCTTATTCACGGAAATTCTGAAGCGCTTCCAAAAAATGATTTTATTATTTATGACGGTTCTATTACCATCAAAATTTTAGAAAGAATTACTCCAGACAACAATGCTTTTGGGAATGATTACGCAGAAAGAACAAAAAAAATCGGAGCTTTTTTCAAACAAGAATTTCAAAAAATACGTTACGAGATTGAAGATGAAAATTATTTCAAAAAAATTATTTTACTCAGTTTTGCTTACAAAGAAACTGAAATTGTAAATGCTGTTAAAGCAGATTTGAAAAATAACTTACTTTGTTATTTTAACCTAAATAAATACATTGGGACAAAAGCGAAAGTATTGCATTTAGCCAACGATTTCGGACAACTAAATGTGTTGTTAACTTTGCAGGAAGCCCAAAGAAAAGTTGATAGTTATCTTGTAAATGATTTAAATAGAGATATCGCTAAACAAAATCTTTGGACAAAAAAACGAGATATAAATTATTTGACATCGGAAGATGAAATTGAACAAAATTATGATGTTGTTTTAATTTCAGAGGCGACAAACAACATCAATATTCAAAAAATAGCCGACATTGCCAGTAGTGTTTTGTTGATTAATAATTTTAAGTCACTAAATTCGTTCCTTGATTTTGGTTTTGAAATCGAATTACAAGACGACCAATTGATACTTTTAAAGAAAAAATGGTAATGAAAGAGCATTACGACATAGTAATTATAGGAAGTGGTTTGGGCGGGTTGGTTTCTGCAATTATATTAGCCAAAGAAGGTTACAGCGTTTGCGTGCTCGAAAAAAACAATCAGTTTGGTGGGAATTTGCAAACTTTTGTAAGAGATAAAACCATTTTCGATACAGGAATTCATTATATTGGAGGATTAAGTGAAGGTCAGAATTTGTATAAATATTTTAAATATTTAGGCATTATGGATGATTTGAAACTTAAAAAAATGGACGAAGACGGATTTGATATCGTTTCTTTTGAAGATACTAATAAAGAATTTCCTCATGCGCAAGGCTATGAAAATTTCACCAATCAATTAGTAAAATTTTTTCCAGAAGAAAAAGAGAATATCCAAAAATATTGCAAAGAAGTTATTACAACTTGCGACTCGTTTCCTTTGTATAATTTGCAACACGAAGGCGAATATGATAGCGAAATTTTATCTGTAAATGCCAAGCAATTTATAGATGGTGTAACCGAAAATAAAGAATTGCGAGCAGTTCTTGGCGGAACCAATTTTTTATATGCAGGAATTGCCGATAAATCTCCTTTTTATGTTCACGCCTTGTCTGTAAACTCTTATATTCAGAGCTCTTATCGTTGTGTAAATGGTGGAAGTCAAATTACAAAACAGTTAATAAAGCAACTCAAAAAACATGGCGGAGAAGTGTATAAATATAAAGAAGTTATACAATTCGAATCGGAAGAAAATGATGTCAAACGAGCTGTGATGAAAGACGGAACTTCAGTTTCTGGAAATATTTTTATATCTAATGTAGATCCAAAAGCAACCCTAAAAATGGTTGGAGAAGACAAATTTAGAAAGTCATATGTCAAAAGAATCGAAAGTTTAGAAGGTGTTTTTTCGCCCTTTAGTTTGTATATTGTTTTTAAGCCAGAATCGTTCAAATATAGAAATCATAATTATTACCATTTTAAAAATAGCGAAGAAGTTTGGACAGCACACGAATACGACGAACAATCGTGGCCAAAAGCATTTATGGCTTCGATGAATGCTGGAAAAGAAGATGTTTGGGCAGACGGAATGACTTTTCTAACGTATATGAAATTCGATGAGCTAAAAAGATGGGAACATACTTATAATACAACTGCCGAAAAAGAAGATCGTGGCGAAACTTACGACGAATTTAAAGCCAGAAAAGCAGAAAAATTCCTTCAAGAAATAGAACTTAAATTCCCAGGAATTAGAGATTGTATCAAATCTGTTCATACATCAACACCACTTTCTTACCGTGATTATATAGGCGGTTACAAAGGAAATATGTATGGTTACGAAAAAGATTCAAATAATCCGATGAAAACATTTATAGCATCAAAAACCAAACTAAACAACCTATATCTTACAGGTCAAAGCATCAATATGCACGGAGTTTTGGGTGTAACTATTGGCGCTGTTGTAACTTGTTCGGAAATTGTTGGGAAAGAATATTTGGTTGATAAAATCAATCAATTTACAGAAGAATAGATGAATATGAAAAAACTTTTTCAATATTCAATTTTATCAGTATTTTTCTTGATGGTTTTCTCCTGCGGAACATCAAAATCATTGCATCACAAACCGCAATTAGAAGGTTATAACAATACAATTCCAGTTGTAAAAAAACAGTCGAACACACTTTTTTCAACAGGAAACAATTTTTTTCTTAAGAACAAACAAAACCTTTGGGAGCTCTATGTTGAAGGCGATGCGCTCGAAAGAGGATTAGCATTTGGGAGTTTGTCGGATAGTTTATTAAAGAAACAAGAAACCGTTTTTTTTTCAAAAATTAAAGACATAGTTCCTTCAAAATTCAAACAAAAATTACTTCGAAATTTCCTGAAATGGTACAATCGAAAACTGTATTTGAATGTTACCGAAGAATACAAAACCGAAATTTATGGGATTTCTCAGTATTCATCGCACGATTTCGACAATATTGCACCGTCATATTTACGAAGTTTGTATTTGCACGGCGCTCACGACATTGGTCACGCATTGCAGGATTTGGCGTTGGTTGGTTGCTCCTCATTTGCGGCTTGGGGAAATAAATCCGAAGATGGGAGTTTAATTTTAGGAAGGAATTTCGATTTTTATGCAGGCGATGATTTTGCCAAAGATAAAATCGTAGCATTTGTAAATCCAAAACAAGGCTATCCGTTTATGATGGTCACTTGGGCAGGAATGATTGGTGCTTGTTCTGGCATGAATAACGAAGGTTTGACTATTACTATAAATGCAGGAAAATCGAAAATTCCGCTCATAGCAAAAACACCAATTTCTATTCTTACTCGTGAAATTTTACAATATGCCAAGAATATTGATGAAGTCATTGCGATTGCAAAAAAGCGACAAGTTTTCGTTTCCGAATCGATAATGATTGGAAGCGCAAATGATAAAAAAGCGATTTTAATTGAAGTTTCTCCAAATAATTTTGGTGTTTTTGATGTTGAAAATAACAATCAATTACTTTGTTCGAATCATTTTCAAAGTGAAAATTTAAAAGATAACGACAGAAATGTATATCAAATAACTAACAGTCATTCTAAATATCGTTACGATAGAATGGTCGAATTATTTGATAAAAACCCGAAAATAAACCCAAAAATTGCTTCCGAAATATTACGAAATAAAGAAGGATTAAATAATTTACCTTTGGGTTATGGGAATGAAAAAGCTTTAAATCAATTATTAGCACACCACGGAATTATTTTCAAACCCGAGCAACGATTGGTTTGGGTTTCTGCAAATCCGTATCAATTGGGAGAATTTGTTTGTTATGATTTGAATAAAATTTTTAATGAAAAGAATTCTAAAGACGAGATGGTTTCGTTGCAACAAGAAAATTTAAACATTCCAAAAGATTCATTTCTAGAAACATCGGAATATAAAAATTATGAATTGTTTAGAATTGAAGATAGAAAAGTAGATGCGTTTTTAGAAGCCAAAAAAGAATTACCTTCGGATTTTGTTAAACAGTATCAATCTTTGAATCCTGATTATTGGGTTGTTTATTACAAAGTTGGATTGAGTTTTTATCAAAAAAAACAATATCAATTTGCAAAAGAACAATTCGAAAAAGCGCTGACAAAAGAAATTACAACACTTCCCGAGAAATTAGAAATAGAGAAGTATTTAAAGAAAATAGAAAGAAAACTACAATGATTCCAAAAATAGAAACCGCAACAACCGAAGAAATTAAATCTTTTCAGGAGCAAAAACTTTTGGAATTATTGGTTTACGTAAATCAGAATTCACCTTATTACAAAAGACTTTTTGCAAAAGAGAATATCGATATTAATAAAATAAAAACGTTAGAAGATTTACAACTTTTGCCAGTAACTTCAAAAGAAGATTTGCAAAAATACAACGATGATTTTTTGTGCGTTCCTATTACTAAAATTATCGATTATGCTACAACTTCAGGGACATTAGGCGAACCCGTAACTTTTGGTTTGACTGATAATGATTTAGAAAGATTGGCTTATAACGAAGCCATTTCTTTTGATTGTGCAGGCGTAAAAGAAGGCGATGTCGTGCAAATGATGACCACAATCGACCGAAGATTTATGGCTGGATTGGCTTACTTTTTAGGTTTGAGAAAAATGAAAGTTGGCGTAATTCGTGTTGGTGCAGGAATTCCGGAATTGCAATGGGATTCGATTTTAAAATACAAACCAACGCATCTTATAACGGTTCCATCATTTTTATTAAAACTGATAGAATATGCCGAAAACAATAATATCGATTATAACAAATCAAGTATAAAAGGTGCAATTTGCATCGGAGAATCGCTTCGCAATCAGGATTTCTCGATGAGTATTTTATCAAAAAAAATAACTGATAAATGGAATATCAAGTTATTTTCGACTTATGCATCGACCGAAATGAGCACCGCATTTACCGAATGCGAACATTCAATTGGCGGTCACCATCACCCGGAATTAATTATTATTGAAGTTTTAGACGAACATAATAAACCGGTGAAAAACGGAGAAGCAGGCGAACTTACTTTTACCACAATTGGTGTAGAAGCCATGCCGTTAGTCCGTTTCAAAACTGGAGATATCGTACAATTACATTCAGAATCTTGTGCTTGCGGGCGAAATACGTTGCGAGTTGGGCCAGTAATTGGGCGAAAACAACAAATGATAAAATACAAAGGAACTACTTTGTATCCGCCAGCGATGAATGATGTTTTAACTCATTTTGAAAACATCGAAAGTCATATTATCGAAATTTCTACGAATGATTTAGGAACGGATGAGATTTTGATAAAAATTGCTGTCAAAAATAAATCGGAAGCATTTTTACAAGAACTGAAAGATCATTTTAGAGCTAAATTACGAGTGACTCCAAAGATTGAATTTACTACAAAAGAGATTCTAAATCCACTTATTTTTAATCCGATGAGTAGAAAACCAATCACTTTTTTCGATAAAAGAAAGAATGATTATTAGTTAAAAAATCTGAAATCAAAAAACATTGCTCTTCATTCAAAAATCTTGTTCTATCTTTGCAAAAAAAATAGACAATGCCTAAAATAGGTAACATCATATTGCCAGATTTCCCATTACTTCTCGCGCCTATGGAAGACGTGAGCGATCCGCCGTTTCGTAGATTGTGCAAATTGCATGGTGCTGATTTAATGTATTCGGAATTTATTTCTTCCGAAGGATTAATTCGTGATGCCATAAAAAGTCGACAAAAATTAGATATTTTCGATTACGAACGACCAGTTGGAATTCAAATTTTTGGTGGTGATGAAGAAGCTATGGCCATGTCTGCAAAAATTGTCGATGCCGTTCATCCAGATTTGGTAGATATAAATTATGGTTGTCCTGTAAAAAAAGTAGTTTGCAAAGGAGCAGGAGCAGGCGTTCTAAAAGATGTAGATTTGATGGTTCGGTTAACCAAAGCCGTTATTAGAAGTACCAATTTGCCAGTTACTGTAAAAACTCGTTTGGGTTGGGACGATAACTCTATTAATATTGATGAAGTTGCCGAGCGTTTGCAAGACATTGGTGTTCAAGCACTAACTGTTCACGCCCGAACAAGAGCGCAAATGTATAAAGGTCATTCGGACTGGACACATATAGAAAGAGTAAAGAATAATCCAAGAATTACGATGCCTATTTTTGGGAATGGCGATATCGATTCTCCCGAAAAAGCATTAGAATACAAAAACAAATTTGGTCTCGATGGTATGATGATAGGTCGTGCTGCGATAGGTTATCCTTGGATTTTTAACGAAATAAAACATTATTTTGCCACAGGAGAACATTTGCCAGCACCAACAGTTATCGATAGAGTAGAAGCAGCCAGAAATCACCTTACTTGGTCTATGGATTGGAAAGGCGAACGTGTAGGAATTGTCGAGATGCGTCGTCATTACACCAATTATTTTAAAGGAATTCATTCGTTTAAGGAATACAAACAAAGATTAGTTACACTCGATGATCCTGAGGAATTATTTAAAGTCCTTAGAGAAGTTGAAGAAGTTTATGCGGGTTATCAGTTTGTGTAGTTTTATGTTTACTAGTCTTGATAAAATATGAAAATATACAATAGTATCAGTTATCGCAGGTTTATTTTTTTTGTTATTTTCTCATTATACTTAATATTTTTTTTTAAATATAACTTTAAATATACCGGGTATGTTTTTATTGGTTGGGTATTTTCGCTTATAGGTATTTTTTCATTGTATTTTGAAAAAGAGCTTTCGATGATTATGTTGGATACGGAAAAAGAGAAAATATTTATCGTATATACTTCAAGATTTGGACGTGAAAAAGAAATTTCTGAATTTCTGATTGATGATGTTGATTGTTTAATCACCAAAGAACCAGGAGGAAGAGGAGGTTTAAAATTCGTATTTGAAATCAAGGTTAACGATGAAAAATTGACTAAATTTTTTATATCTGGATCTGGTTTTAGTCTTGATGAGTTAAGAGATTTAATTAAAGAAATTAGTAAATTAAAAGAATAATATATTTTTTATAACACATAAAATTTTATGAAGATGAATCCAGGATTGAAAAAATTAATACCATATGCGATAGGTGGTTTATTATTAACAGGTTATCAACTATATAGCGCCTCTGGTAAATTTGGAGTGTCCGAAATGATAGTAGTTGCATTAACTGCAGTTGTAGCGATTGGAGTAATATTGTTAATTAATAAAATATTTGTAAAAAATGACTAATTGGTTTTATTGTATATATGGTATTTCCTATTTAGTATCAGGAGTTTACTTGCTTGTTACTGTATTTGGATGGTATAAACCCAAACACAAAACGGAAGAGAAAGCAAAAAGCTATGAGCATTTTTATAAAAAATATAATACCTTCATTAAGATTGGTTCAGTATTTTTAATTTTAAGAGGAGTTTTTGTGCTAATAAATTAACTGTGATTTTTGTATTGTACAGCTTGCGTTAGCGGAGTGATGTATCCGAAACAGCGGGTGTCATATTCACAACAATATCCATTATATTAATATCCAAAAAATGAGGCGTTTAATTTCACTTTTAATAATTACGATGTCTATGTCTTCTTGTTTCCTTTCTGATTGGGACGTTAGGCTTGTTTTAATGAATAAAACAAATCACAAAATCAGATATATTGAACAATTAAAAAATAAAAAAGATTTTATCCCTAATTCGATAAATTGTGAGATTGATGAATTGAATTATATTAATTCTAATGATAAAAAAATTATTCGCTTTCATAATAAATGGGATGTTTATTTTAAAAATCATCCAAATGAATTATTAAGAATATATATAATAGATGAAGATTCTTTAATGAAATATGGAACATGTAAAATCTTAAAACAACAAATTTTCTTGAATCGTTATGATTTGACTTATGAAGATTTAGTAAAATTAAATTGGAGAGTAGTTTGCAATGAAAAGGATTAGGTAACCCCCAACTCTTATTCCAACAATTTTTTGCTCACACGACTTCCGGCAATAAAGGAAGCCATAACACCTAATATTGTAATCGTTGCCATAACAATGGCTACGTTTTGCAAATTGAAAATTACGGGATACGCTAAGGATTCGGTAATCATAACCACCTTAAAATATTGCTGAATTAGCACGATTATTATTCCTAAAAATAAGCCTAAAAATCCACCAAAAACCGTTAGCAAAGTGCCTTGCAGTAAAAATATTTTTCGCAAATCAAGAATGGGTGTTCCTACGTTATATAAGGTTTTCAGGTTGTCTTTTTTGTCAAGAATCATCATAATAATGGCGCCTGCCAGCGTAAATAAAATAAGGATAATGACTAAGGTGCAAATGAGGTAAAGGATAGTGTTTTCGGTATTTAGCATCTTATACAAACTATCGTTTTGTTGCGCTCTATTTTTTATAATCACCTTATTGCCAAAAATAGTATTCAAATCGGCAACAACATTTTCGCTGTTTGCATTTGGAGCTAATTTTATCTCGATTCCAGAAATCTGATTGGGTTTAAATTCTAGGAGTTCTTGGGTAAGTTCTAAATCGGCAAAAACGTATTTAGAATCCAGTTCGTCATTTATAGCATAAATCCCAATAGGAACTAAGTTCGATTTATTGAAAGCATTTTCGGGACTAGAAATAGCGCCTTTTCCAGGTTTTGGCACAAAAATCTCGAAAGCATTATCTAAATCAAACAACCCCAAAGATAATTTCTGAGCAATCATATTCCCTATAACGACTTGAGGCGTTTTTGGTGCGAGCCATTGGCCTTGGTACATTGCTTTAGTTACGTTGTTTACGAGGTTGTACTGACCATCGACACCTTTTATGTAAGCAACTTGTTCTTTGTTTTTGTACAAAAAAAGAACTTTTTCTTCGATAGTTTTACTGTAAAAAGCAATGTCTTTATTGGCTTTAATTTTTCGTTTCTGGTCTTCCGAAATAAGAAATGATTTACCGTATTTTGGAATAACTTTTAAATCTGGATCAAAATCATTGCTAAACGACAAACTAAATTCTTTCAGTCCACTAAAGATGGACATAAAAACGAAAAGTACCATAGCCCCAATTACAATTCCACCCAAGGCAATTTTAGAAATAATATTAATCGCATTATTACTACTTCGGCTAAAAACGTAACGTTTGGCTATGTAAAAAGGAAAATTCAAATTATATTTTCTTTCTTTTTTCTAACAAATCACGGTTCTCGATAGGATTTTCTTTTCCGGTAAGAGCATTGTCTATTTTTTCGATATAATCTAAACTATCATCAATATAAAAAGCCAAATTAGGAACCTTACGCAACTGCAAACGAACACGTTGCGACAAATCGTGCTTAATCAAGTACATGTTAGATTTTATAGATTCCAAAATTTCAGGCGCTTTTTCTTGCGGAAAAACACTCAAATACACTCTCGCCACACCTAAGTCTGTAGTTACAGTCACTTTAGAAACCGAAATAACAAGGTTCGAAATCCCATTCTTGCGAATCTCACCCTGCAAAATATCTACTAAATCTTTCTGAATAACGCCACCTATTTTTTTTTGTCTATTTGTTTCCATACTGCAAAAATACGATATTTTAGTTAAATACATTCTTAAAATTAGGAGCGAATTGCTCGGGCATTTTCAGGAAATTGCGTTCCTGCTATTCGTTACAATCTTTTTTCTATACCTGACAGGTTTTAAAAACCTGTCAGGTATAGAAAAAAGGATTTCCACTGCTATCAGGGCTATTTTAGGAAATGAATTGTATTTTTGCGAACTTTGCAACAAACAAAACAACAATGAGAAAAATAGAACACATAGGAATTGCGGTAAAAAATTTAGAAGTTTCCAACCTAATTTTCGAAAAATTATTTGGCGCTCCATCATATAAGCAAGAAGAAGTCGCGAGCGAAGGTGTAAAAACCTCATTTTTTATGAATGGACCAAATAAAATCGAATTATTAGAAGCCACAAATCCAGAAAGTCCCATTGCAAAATTCCTAGAAAAAAAAGGAGAAGGAATACACCACATCGCTTTCGATGTTGAAGATATTGTTTCGGAAATTGCTCGTTTACAGTCAGAAGGCTTTGTTGTCCTAAACGAAATCCCCAAAAAAGGAGCCGATAATAAGCTGGTTGCCTTCTTACACCCAAAATCTACAAACGGAGTTTTAATAGAATTGTGTCAAGAAATTAAAGATTAATTTTGGGAATCCCAAAAAATGTAGTAATATTGCACTCTCAAAACAGGTCCTATAGCTCATTCGGTTAGAGCAACTGACTCATAATCAGTAGGTGCTTGGTTCGATTCCAAGTGGGACCACTTTAGTTTTGCAAAGCCTTTCAAGAAATTGGAAGGTTTTTTTTATTTTTTGATATTTTATTGTAAATTAATTGGTTGAATCAAATATTTGCCCTATTATTGTGCTGAAAATAATTTTAGATTAAAAATTTATTTATTTAAAATAAACTCTAAAATGTTTTGTTAAAAAGTTTTTTTTTATATTTTTACAACTATGAATATTGCTCCGAAAAACCTAATTCTAAGTTTGTTAGCTGTTCTAACAACTTTTTTTACATACGCTGCTCCTCCAGGAGGTGGACCACCACCACCTACACCGCCACCGCCACCAGGATTACCTATTGATGGTAGTGTTTTCTTGCTTGTAGCTGTAGCAATGGTATATGGTTTTTATACACTCAGAAAATTTAAATTACAATCTAAATAAAAAAAGGTACGCAATTTGCGTACCTTTTTTGTTATGTATAATTCTTTGTTAGTTTTTCCCTTTTCCAGACAATTCAAGGTTTTTCTCTATCGTGTGGCCTGGTCTTGACCATTTTGGTTTTTCTCCTAATGATTCATATTGAGAATCTTTCGCTTCAACCGTTGTTGGTTGTGATACTTTAGTAAATGGTTTTTGAGGATTTAGTCCCAACATCTCAAACATTTTCATGTCTTCATTTACATCTGGGTTTGGTGTTGTAAGTAATTTATCTCCAGCAAAAATCGAATTTGCTCCAGCAAAAAAGCACATCGCCTGACCTTCTCTAGTCATATTCATTCTTCCTGCCGAAAGTCTTACTTGTGTTTCTGGCATAATAATACGAGTTGTGGCAACCATACGAATCATTTCCCATATTTCTACCGGCTTTTCTTCTTCCATCGGAGTTCCTTCTACGGCAACTAATGCGTTTATTGGTACCGATTCTGGTTGAGGGCTCAAAGTCGATAGTGCTACTAGCATTCCGGCTCTGTCTTCTACACTTTCTCCCATTCCAATAATTCCGCCACTGCAAACAGTAACGTTTGTTTTTCTAACATTTTCGATAGTTTGAATTCTGTCTTCAAAACCTCTTGTAGAAATTACTTCTTTATAGTATTCTTCGGAAGTATCTAAGTTGTGGTTGTAAGCATACAATCCTGCTTCTGCTAATCGGTGTGCTTGGTTTTCGGTAATCATACCTAATGTGCAACAAACTTCCATGTCTAGTTTATTGATGGTTCTTACCATTTCTAAAACTTGATCAAACTCTGGTCCGTCTTTTACGTTTCTCCAAGCGGCTCCCATACAAACTCTAGAAGAACCTGATGATTTTGCTCGTAATGCTTGTGCTTTTACTTGTTGCACACTCATTAAGTCGTTTCCTTCAATATCTGTATGATATCTTGCGGCTTGCGGGCAATAACCACAATCTTCTGGGCAACCACCTGTTTTTATAGAAAGTAAAGTTGAAACCTGAACCACATTTGGGTCATGATGTTCTCTGTGAATTGAGGCTGCTTCGTAAAGCAAATCCATCAGGGGTTTGTTGTATATGGCAATTATTTCTTCTTTTGTCCAATTATTTCTCATTACACTCATAATAGTATCTTATAAATAGGTGTCAAAAATAAGGATTTCGATTTAAAGTTTTACGTTCCTATTCATTTAAACTAAAAAATGTTTTTAGGAAATGGGTTTCCTAAAAACATTTTTGTTAAAAAACGTAATAAACTAACTCTAAAAATGCTTTACAGGGCGGTCTTTCCAGTATTGCATCAATGTAAATGTGATAATTATTGATGATGCAATTCCTTCGAAAAATAAACCTATACAGTATTCATTCACTGATGGTGTTCCTCCTCCAAATAAAAAATTCTGAGACAGTTTTGCTAAATAAGCATCGCCACCTTTCATAGAAATATAAGTTAACAAACCAGCAACACTTAAAGCAACACCGATTAATGCGGTTAATGTTCCTGAGATTAGATTTTCTAAATATTCTGTTTTGCCTTCGTTGTAATTAGATTTTATGGTCTTGTTTAAGAAATAGATGACTATAAAAATATTTAATATTCTAAGTAAAAAAACGTCTGATAATCCCAATAATTCCATAGTAAGGAAATAGAGACCAATTCCTATAAAAATTAAAATACCATTATTAAGTTCTTTCGGGATACTCATAAGTAATAAGATTTAATTAAACAATTGGTTAAAAAAATATAAATATTACATCAAATATAATTAATTATTATTATACTTACAAATATTTAACAATTTTCTATTGTTTTAAAAATAATCTAAGGAAGTGGTTTTGTCTTGCTGAAGTTGGCTTTTTAATTCATCAATTGAATTAAATTTCACCTCTTCTCTAATGAATTCATGAACAGAAATTGTAAGATTTAAATTGTACAAATCTTCATTTACATCAAAAAAATGAATTTCAATAGTTGTATTTTTTCCATCAACGGTAGGTTTTGTACCAATATTCATCATGCCTTGGTGGGTTTTTCCTTGCCAAGAACCTTCAACGATATAAACGCCATTTTTAGGAATAATTTTTTGAGTATTTTCGATACTAATATTGGCTGTAGGAAAACCAATTGTTCTTCCTAATTGTTTGCCTTTTTCGACTTTTCCTGTAAAAGTGTAATGGTATCCTAAATATTGATTCGCTAATTTTATATTCCCATCCTGAATTGCTTTTCTGGTTTTAGTCGAACTTATTGAGATTTCGTCTATCTCTTTGGCAGAAATTTGCTCGACATCAAAATGATATTTTTTCCCAAAATAAATTAAATCATGTATGTCTGACGCTCTGTTTTTTCCGAAACGATGGTCGTAACCAATGATTATTTTTTGAATATTTAATTTATCAACCAATACGTTTTTTACAAATTCTTCTCCTGTTAATTCCGAAAAAAGGGTGTCGAAAGGGTGTATGATTAAGTTATTGATTCCTTTTTTTTCTAAGAGAATGATTTTTTCTTCGTTGGTATTCAATAATTTGATATTGCTTTCTGCTTGCAAAACACTACGAGGATGTTGCGAAAAAGTGAGTACAACACTTTCTAAATCATTATTTTGAGTACTGTTTAATAACCTATTTATGATTCTCTGATGCCCCAAGTGAACACCATCGAAAGTACCAAGAGTTACAATGGTTCTTTTCTCACATTTAAAATCTGAAATAGAATGAAATACTTTCAAAGGGAATTAATATTTGTACAAAAATAAAAAGGATTGGCGTAAACCAATCCTTTTTTAAGAAAATATTTAAAAAAATTATTCTTTTATGAAATGTAATGTCTTTGTAGCGCCACCTAAATTTAAATTTAAGAAATAAACGCCACTAGTAAGACTTGAAACATTAACAGTTAAATCGGCATCAGATGAAACGACTTTAGTTACAACTCTTTGTCCTAAGTTATTGTATATTTCTATTTTACCATTTCTTACAATACCTTGAGAAACATCAATTGTAAAGAAATCTTTAGATGGGTTTGGATACAAAACAGTATCTTCTAATAAAGTAAAAGCATCAGTACTTAATACAGCATTGTTCGTAAAGTAGCTTATTTTCTGAGCGGAAGTAAAATCAGTAACATTTACTACTGTTGTAGCTCCAGCAGTTACAGTATAGTAACCTTGTGTTCCGCCATCATTTAATCCATCTCCAAATGAATCATTCATAGTTAGATAAAAACAAAGATTTGGATTTAAATTCCAAGTTTGATTATTTACTAATGTTTGAGGTCCTGCTACATCCGTATATGGACCACCAGCATATATATTAGGACCACCGCCACTTCTTTTTAAAAACCAAGAAATTTCGCTACCGTAAGTATCACCAACAAGATTAAATGTAAATGTAGTTGCGTTTGCATACGCTAAATTAGAGCCAAAAGTTTTAGAAGCAGTATTATTCGTTGCTCTAGCATCAGCACCGCCATTAACTGCTGTAATAGAAGTGTTAAGTGTTCCGTTTACAGCTGTGTTAGCTAACGTAATTGTTGCATATTTATTTGGAGCAAGAGAACCGGACCAGTTATTAACATAGTTTGTTCCTCCATTTATATTATAACTTATAGCAGCAGAAGTCATAGTAGCAGTTCCTCTGTTGTATAGTAATATTATTTTTGCAGGAGAAGCTGGATTTGGCGTAGTGCAATTAGGCTCAGCTTGGCAACCATTTTCAATTATTACTTGGGCATCATTTGCGAATAAAGCTATTGCAGCATCTTTATTAGACGCTCCATAAGCTCTTCTTGGGGAGTTATTTAAAACCGTTGTAATTCTTGTTTTTTGGTCTGCTGTAAATATATTCATACATGTATCGTCTGTATAATCCATGTAGTTCTCAATCATGTCATTACCTGGTGCTGCGCAAGAATTTGTGCCTGCAGGGCATCCACCATTTGCAGCAGCAGCAGCAGGAGTGTCTGCGCAAAAATCTTCATTAGTTGCAACATTTGTAGCTGGTGTTGGACAAGCGTCATCACCCCAAATATGTCTTAACCCTAGAAAGTGACCAACTTCGTGAGTCATTGTTCTACCTCTATCGAAAGGTGGAGAAAAACTTCCAGATGCCAATGCAGAACTACCAAAAGTAGCATAATTTGCAACTACTCCATCAGAATTTGCGTTTTGAGGAGCTGGACTCATGCCTGCTAAACTTGTTTCTGGAAATTGAGCATAACCAAGTAATTGGGTGTCGGTAAAATTAACAGACCACATGTTCATGTACAATGTAGGATCCCATATTGTTTTCGGCTTTACAGAAGAATCTATTTCACCTGTTGACCAAGTAGCTTGACATAAATTAACTCTATTTATACCATTTGTTGGGTTTCCGTTTGGATCAGCTTTAGCTAAAACAAATTCAACTTGAATATCTGCACCAACTGGGTTAGAATTAAAACCAGGAGTACCAGCCATTCTTCTGAAATCTTGATTCATAACCGTAATTTGCGATTGTACTTGCTCATCTGAAATATTTTCATTTGTTCCGTACGCATCACCATTATGAATAACGTGAACAACTACAGGAATATAGATAATCCCTCCTGATTGAGACATCGTTTGTTGTTGTTGAATTTTTTGAGCCATCCAGTTTTCAAAACGTTCTTTAGATTCCATTTTCGGATTTTTGGCTCTTAAAAAATCCTCGTATTCTGTAGAAGCACATCTAATATACCCTGAAGGAGTAATGTTTTCTGGATTTACTATTTTTCCGAAAACCGTTCTGTCACTAGATTTATTTTGTGCGAAAACTACGCTACCAAAACAAAAGAATAATGACATGATTAAAGTAATTTTTTTCATTTTTTTGTAAAAATTGGTTAATTAACAACAAATATAATAAAAAAACAATAATTTCATAACGCTGCAAAAACATTAACAATTTTTTTAAAAAATTAATAAATCACTTCCTGTTAAACAAATTTATAGTATTTTTCTAATCCTGCTAAAGTAAACGATTTTATTATTTTTTAAGACACACTTAATCGTTCTGATAGTTTTGTTTTTTCAGTTTTATCCAATTCGTTAAGGACATTGCCTTTTCCCTTATTTATCAAATACTGAACTATTTTTCTGTTCAAATTCATATAACTGTTAGGTGTTTATTTAGGACTTATTTTTGATGAAACTAAAAAAACGTAAAACGTATTTGTTGTAGATTAAGCTAAATTTTTATGAATTTATTAAAAAAAACAACCTACTGGCTTGCGTTTTTTAATTAAATAGGTTGTATTTTTAAATTATTTGTATAATTTAGCCCCAAATAACATTAACCTAAAATCTATTTAAAATGAAAAAACAATTACTATTGGTTTTTACATCTTTATTTATGCTTACTCAAGCGCAGGCTCAGACGACAAATGTTTGGTCTGAACATGAAGGTGCAAATAATAAAATCGTTACAGACAAAGCAGTCGCTAGACAGTCTTTTCCAAAAGTATTCAAACTATATGATTTGAATACTGAATCAATGAGAGAAACTTTATTCTCAACAAGAAACAATGCTTCAAAAGGAAAAACTATCATTTCTTTGCCAAATGCTGATGGTCAAATAGAAGATTTCGAAATGTACGAAGCTTCTAATTTTGATGATGAATTGCAAGCAAGATTTCCAGAAATTAGAGCGTATTCTGGAAAAGGAATTACAGATAAATACGCGACATTAAAGTTAAGTATTTCTCCACAAGGAATTCAGACAATGGTTTTTAGAACAGATAAGGAAAACGAATTTATCGAGCCATACTCTCAAGACCATACTGTTTATTCTGTTTATAAATCGCAAAGAGACAAGAGTAAATTAAATTGGACTTGTGGTACAATTGATGAGCCTATTGTTAAAGGGTTAAATAAAGCTGTTGAAAATATTCAAAAAGTAAATGATGGTAAATTAAGAGTAATGCGTTTAGCACAATCTTGTAATGCTGAATACTCTAATTATTTTGGGGCAACAAGTCCAGCTCAAGTAGGATTAGTATTAGCTGCTTTCAATGCTACGTTAACTCGTTGTAATGGTGTTTACGAAAAAGATTTAGCACTGCATCTTAATTTAGTTGCAAGTTCAACTAATGTTATTTATTATTTACCAGCAAATTCTGATCCATATTCGACATTAGGGAATTGGAATACGGAATTGCAAGTGGCATTAAACACTACTTTAACTGGTGTTGGTACTCCATTAGCGACTAATAATGCAGCTTATGATATCGGGCATATGTTTGGAGCTTCTGGTGGTGGTGGAAACGCAGGTTGTATTGGTTGTCCGTGTGTGGATGGTGTTGCAGGTGGTGGTGGTAGCACTAAAGGAAGAGGGATAACTTCTCCAGGCGATGGTATTCCTCAAGGAGATAATTTCGATATAGATTATGTAGTGCACGAAATAGGTCACCAATTAGGAGCAAATCATACTTTCACATTTGCAAATCATGGAACAGGTTATGAAGTAGGTTCAGGAATAACTATTATGGGGTATGCTGGTATAACTAGTGTTGACGTTATTCCTCATTCTATTGATGCATATCATGCTGGATCAATAGTAGATATTCAGGCGGTTCTAGCTGCCGCTGCTTGTCCAGTAGTTACAAATATAACAGCAAATAATGCAACACCAACAGTAACACTTACTGGTACAACAATTACAATTCCTATAAGCACTCCATTTGCTCTTGATTGCACAGGTGCTGATGCTAATGCAGGTGATGCTCTTACTTACAGTTGGGAACAATTTAACAAGCCAACTACATACAATAATGCTTTTAGTAATGCTACAGTAACAAAAACAAGTGGTCCTAACTTTCTTTCATGGGCACCAACTGCTTTAACTACACGATACTTTCCTAAAATGACTTCTGTGATGGCAAACTCATTAATTACTGCACAAGTAGGTGGTGATGCAGGGATGCAATCTGAAGCTATTCCTTCTGTAGCAAAAACTATGACTTTCAGAGTCACGGTTAGAGATAATGCTCCTTATGTTTCATCTGGTTCTATAAAAGTGGGTCAAACAAATTTTGTTAATATGAGTGTAGTTACTAATACTACAGGAGGTGCATTTAGCGTTTCTTCTCAAGCTGCAGCTGGTATTAGTTATCAAGGAGGGTCGTCTCAAACTATTACTTGGGTTAAAGGTTCTACTGATCTTGCTCCTTTTAATGCTACAAATGTAGATATTTTAATTTCTTACAATAGTGGCGTAACTTGGACAATAGTACTTGCCAGTACAGCAAATGACGGTACTCAGTCTGTAACGTTGCCTAACCCAGCTACGACTCAAACAAATTGTAGAGTTATGGTAAGATCGGCTGTTACAGCAACTCAAAAATCATACTTTTTTGATGTAAATAATACGGCATTTACTATTACAAACTTTTTAGGAACTGATAGTTTTGAATTTCAAGATTTCGGATTATTCCCAAATCCAAATAAAGGAAACTTTAATGTAAGATTTACTTCAGTATCTACAAATGATATTAAAGTAAATGTACATGATACGAGAGGTCGTCAAGTATATGAAAAATCATTTTCTAATACAGGAGCTTTCAATCAAAACATTAATTTAAATAAAGTAGAAGCAGGAATTTATTTAGTTACTATCGCAGATGGTGCTAAGAAAACTGTAAAACGTATTATTGTAGAATAATATAAATTTATATAATAAAAAAAGGGAAGCCAATTGGCTTCCCTTTTTTTATTTCCCGTTATAAGTAGTCATAGTGTTTTCTAAGCCAGCTAGTGCAAAAGCTTTAACCGCTTCTGTAGCTATTTCTAATCGTTCTGGGAGTTTTGTTTTTTCACTTTCGTCCCATTCGCCAAGTACATAATCTACTTGTTTGCCTTTCTTAAATTCATCACTAATGCCAAATCGGAATCTAGGATATTCCGAAGTATTTAATGTTTGTTGAACGCTTTTTAACCCGTTGTGACCACCGTCGCTTCCTTTTGGTTTTATACGAATAGTTCCGAATGATAAATTCAAATCATCTGTAATTATAAGAACATTGTCTTTTTCTATTTTTTCTTTTTCCATCCAATATTGAACTGCTTTTCCGCTCAAATTCATATATGTATTTGGTTTTAATAATAAAAGTGTTCTTCCTTTAATTTTGTATTCGGCAAGTGAGCCAAGTTTTACCGTTTGAAAATCTAAAGATTCTTGTCGAGCCAAAAAATCTACTACTTTAAAACCTATATTGTGACGTGTGTTTACGTATTCTGCACCAATGTTGCCTAGGCCAACTATCAAAAATTTCTTCATATTATCATTATTGCTTTCTTCGTTTTTGGTTGTCGAAAAAAGGTTTGAAATCCATCGTATCATTACAAAAAAGGATTTTAATTTTTATTATTTAACAACGCAACACTATCTAATTCTCTCTTCAGCGGTGTCATAAATTCAATAAATCTTGGTTTATTCTTACTATCCATTGGGGTTGAATTGGGTAACTTAAGTTTTAGCGCATCTACTTGTTTGCCATTTTTCCAGAAACGATAGCAAACATGTGGTCCAGTTGCTAGTCCCGTGCTTCCTACTTTTCCAATAGTCTGACCTTGTGTTACATGTTGCCCACGACGAACTAAAATCCTAGACATGTGCAAATATTGTGTAGCATAGGTTTTGTCGTGTTTTACCTTTACATAATTTCCGTTTCCTATAGAATATCCGGCTTTTTCGACCACACCACTTGCAGTTGTCATAATTGGTGTGCCTGACGGTGCAGCATAATCGGTTCCGTTGTGTGCTTTGAATCGCATTTGAACTGGATGAAACCTGCTTTTAGAAAATTTTGAAGTAATATTTATCGATTTTAATGGTGCTTTCAAAAAGAAATTCTTCAATGCTTTTCCTTCATCATCATAATAATCTGTTTTTTTGTCTGATGCATTCTGTTTGAAAGGGAATGCGTATATATTCTTGCCTTTGTATTCAAAAAAAGCACATTCTAAAGAATCGATTCCGTCATAAATAGAGTCATTTATAAATCTTTCGGTAAATGTTACAGCAAATTTGTCACCTTTTTTAGATTTAAAAAAATCGATAGACCATTTGTAAATACCAATTAATTCGCTTGATAGTGCTGCTGATGCTCCTTCATTGTGCAATGTTTCGGACAAAGAACCGTTTAGTTCTCCTGCAATGGTCCTTCTTTTGAGAGTGACTGGTTTTGTTTTTTTGCTTGCCAATACAATCGAATCTCTAAAATTGACAACATAGTAGTTTAACTGGTCTGGCTGGTAAATAAAATATTCTAATTTTTTAGTTTTATCTTTGGAAAGAAGCATGGTGTAAGGTTTCCCAATTCTTACTATTCTTACATCAAAAGTATCTTTAACTTTAGCGACAATATCATATACTTGTTTGCCATTTAGGTTCTGCTTTTCGATAATACTTCCAAAAGTATCTCCAGATTTTATGGTGTCATTTATAACTAAAAAATCGTTGAGGCGAAACCCAAAATCATAGCGAATTGGTTCTGCCTTTTTTGTTGGCAAAACTATGTTTTCACTGTCTTTTTTACATGAAATAATTAGTAGCGCAATGACTAATAGCGTTATAATTTTTTTCAAATGGAATGGTTTTTTAAAGGTTTTCTCCCCAAGTTTTTAATTCTTCGACTGACCAAAGTTCGGGAAAAAATATTCTTCTTTGGTATTTTGGATGCATATATTTTTTCCAATCGCTTCCGCCAGTGGCTTCTCCGTCACCTTTTCCGTTGTCTATATATTTTCTGGCAGCGTTCAGGTGTCCCATAACCCAAGTAATATTTACGGTATAGTCGTAATGACGCATAGCAGCGATTAGTTCGGGATTTTTCTGGTCAGTTTCAGGAATTTCTTTAAATTTTTGCCAAAGATTGATGGTGTTGTATTCTTCCATACAATCCAAGAATTCCTTTTTGTATTTTTTTTCAAATTCCTTCAAGAAATATGATTTTTGGCCCGTGGTATAATCTTTTCCTGCAGCTTGCCAATACAAATGTTCGAAAGCATGTTCGAAAGGGGTGTTTCTATCTATAGTTGCTCTAAAACGGTGGTCGATTAGGTTTATCAGATCGGTCGAACAAAACTCAATCATGCGATATTGTGCACTCTGAAAACCACTTGCAGGTGTTAGTGTGTGGCGAAATTTCATGTATTGCTCAACTTCCATTCCGTCGCCCATAATATCGAAAGAAGTGGTTAGCATATCAAAATAACGACTTATTCTCATTAATCTTTCGGTAAAAAAAGCCGTTGATGGTTTTGTAGTATGTGACAACTGATTTATTTCCCACAAAATCATTTTAAACAATAATTCATTTACTTGATGATACATAATAAATACGTTTTCATCAGGCAAAGTTGTTCTTTGTACTTGAAGGTTTAACAACGCATCTGTTTGTATATAATCCCAGTATGTAATTGGTTTCGACCAAAGTAATCCTTCTAGATGCGCTTCGGTTTTTTGATTTATTGCTTTGTATTTTTCGTCAATTTCTTGAACTATATTTTCGAATTTGTTTGTCATATTGTTTAGTTAATTACCATAAATGGATTTTTTAGTCCTTTAAAAGTTTCTAAATCGGCTTTTAGGGAGCCTACTGCTAGGCTAGCTTTAATTCGTAAAGGTATCTTATTTTCGTCATCCGAGATCCAAACAGTTACACTTTCTTCTTCTTTAAAAACACGTCCAGACTGTACAAGCGGCCTGAAAACCATTGTTTTTACTTTGCCAAAGTTTGTTCTTATTGTTTCTCGTCCCACAAATTTTAATTTAAATTTAGTGATTTCATCATCAAAAAACATATCAATCATGATAGATTCTCCAACATTGAGTTTGTCTATGTTTGGGTGATTTCTTAAGTAATAAAATGCAGAAACAATGTCTTGTACGTTTTCACTTACGTTAAATGTTTTTTCGGTATTGTTCTTATAGTCCTTAATCAAAACAGTGTTTTTATCTTGATTGAAAAAACCTTCTTGATTTTTTGTATAACCACCTTCGTCTATTTTTCGAAGAAACTGATAGGGTTTACTCGTTGTTTTATCTATAAAACTTTGGTAATGGTCTTCCACTTTAAAAAATGTTTTCGCCATTCCCGCAGTGTAACCATGACCAACGGTGTAAAAAACTTTTTTGTTATTTATGACAGCTTCTTTTACTTCAAGAGTTGCATAGCCAGCGGTTATCATTCCGTAGTGAATTCGGAACTTAAACCATTCGCCAACATCGAATGCGCTTTGGTTTTGTGCAAAAGTATTTAATGAAATAATTAGCGATAATAGTAGTAATTTCTTTTTCATTTCTAAGTCGATTTATATTCGTTTTAGTTGTGAATACAAAAGTCATTCCAAATGTACTAAAAAACAAAAAACCCAGTCAAATAAATGACTGAGTTTTTATGCTTTAACCAACCAAAAAACTATAAATTATGAAAATTTATCAATAAAAAGGGAACCACCCCTTTCGTATTGCGAGTGCAAAAGTAGTATATAAATTCATTATATTTAGTTAAAAATTAACTTTAACATTTATTTGTCAAAATCAATAACGGTATAATGTAATTCACTAACAATTATGCAATAAAAATTCAATTTTATTATAAAGTTCCTCTTTTGGCTTGTTCTCTTTCTATCGATTCGAATAAGGCTTTGAAGTTTCCAGCACCAAAACCTTTGGCTCCCATTCTTTGAATGATTTCAAAAAATAAAGTTGGTCTGTCTTCTACTGGTTTTGTAAATATTTGAAGTAAGTAACCATCTTCATCTGCATCGACCATAATGGCAAGATTTTCGATTTTGGTTAGATCTTCTTTCATCATGTCCATATGAACACCCAATCTTTCTGGAATGGCTTTGTAATATTCGTGTGGTGGTGCCGATAAGAATTCGACTCCACGTGCTTTTAGTTGGGTTACGGTTTCAATAATGTCATCTGTTGCAATGGCAACATGCTGTACCCCAGAGCCTTCATAAAAATCTAAATATTCTTCTATTTGTGAGCGTTTGTTTCCTTTTGCTGGTTCGTTTATAGGAAATTTGATTCTTCCATTTCCGTTACTCATTACTTTAGACATCAAAGCTGAATATTCGGTGTGAATTTGTTTGTCATCAAAAGAAAGGAAATTTACAAATCCCATAACATCTTCATAGAATTTTACCCAAGTATTCATTTGGTTCCAACCTACGTTACCCACCATATGGTCGATATATTTTAAACCTACTGGTGTTGGGTTATAATCTGATTTGTGCTCGACAAATCCTGGTAAAAATGCTCCTTTGTAGTTTTTTCTTTCTACAAACATATGTACAGTTTCTCCGTAAGTGTATATTCCGGCACGAACTACTTCTCCGAATTCGTCGGTTTCGACAGTTGGTTCCATATATACTTTTGCGCCACGAGAAGTTGTTTCTTCGAATGATTTTCTGGCATCTTCTACCCAAAGGGCAATGATTTTTACACCATCTCCGTGTTTTTTTACGTGTTCTCCAATTGGAGATTCACTATTTAGGGCTGTTGTAAGTACTAAACGGATTTTATCTTGTTTTAAAACATACGAAACTTTATCTCGTGATCCTGTTTCTAATCCGCAATAGGCGTATGATTGAAAACCGAATGCTGTTTTGTAAAAATGCGCTGCTTGTTTTGCGTTTCCTACATAGAATTCGACATAATCGGTTCCTAAAAGTGGAAGGAAATCTTGTGCTCCTTCAAATATTTTTTCTAAGCCGTATTCGACTGATTTTACTTCTTTACTCATTTTATTTTTTATTTTTTAACCCTATCAGGGTTTTAAACCCTGATAGGGTTGTTATCGTTATTTAATTAATCCACCCAAGATTTATAGTATTTTCCATCATCTAATCCCATAGCAGCTTCGGTTACCATAAGTGGGCGGAATGTATCGACCATTACGGCTAGTTCCTGAGTTTCGGTGTGACCAATACTACGTTCCATAGCACCTGGTGCTGGGCCGTGAGGAATTCCTTTTGGGTGTAATGTAATATGTCCTTGTTCGATATTGTTTCGGCTCATGAAATCGCCATCTACGTAATACAATACTTCATCGCTGTCTATGTTGCTGTGATTGTATGGTGCAGGAATCGATTTTGGGTGATAGTCATACAATCTCGGAACGAACGAGCAAACGACGAAAGTGGCTGTTTCGAAAGTTTGATGAATTGGCGGTGGTAAATGTACACGTCCAGTAATAGGTTCGAAATCATGTATGCTAAATGCGTACGGGAAATTGTAACCATCCCAACCTACAACGTCAAATGGGTGAGTGGCGTATACAATTTCGTGCATCATGCCTTCCTTTTTTGTTTTAATAAGAAAATCTCCTTTTTCGTCATGCGTTTCTAATTCTGAAGGCAATTTGAAATCTCGTTCGCAAAATGGAGAATGTTCTAAATGCTGACCCGATTCGTTTTTGTAACGTTTTGGTGTATAAAAAGGAGCGTAAGATTCTACGTAGAACAATCTGTTTTCTGATGTCTCAAATTCTATTTGATAAATCATGCCACGAGGGATGATAAGATAATCTCCGTATTCGAAAGGGATATTACCTAACATAGTACGAAGTTTTCCTTTTCCTTTGTGAATGAAAATCATTTCATCGGCATCGGCATTTTTATAAAAATATTCGGTAAGTGATTTTCTAGGTGCAGCGAGTCCTATAATGCAGTCTTTGTTGACTAACATATCTTTTCGGCTGTCTAGGAAATCATCTTCGGGTTTTAGTTCGAAACCTTTTAGTAATAGTGATTTTATGTTTTTACCAATGGCGATTTTTGGCTCGACCGAATATGATTTTATTATTTCTTTGACTTGTGTTGGACGATGAACATGGTACAGCAACGAAGAATGTCCGTGAAAACCTTCGGTGCCAAAAAGTTGTTCGTAATACAATCCGCCGTTTGGTTTTTCGAATTGTGTGTGGCGTTTTTGTGGAAAATCACCTAGTTTATGATATATTGGCATGTTTTTTTAATTAGAAAATTAGAAAATGTAGCAATTAGAAAATGATTGTTTTGTCAATTTTATTGACGGACTTTCCTAATTGAGTTAATTATCAATTTAATTGCTCACTCTGGATTTCTTTTAATAAGAAATTTCAGAAAACCTAATAAACCTGACCATGTAGATTTCATATTACAAATATCGGAAAAATATTTTTTTGTGAGTTCTTTATTTTGAAATATTTACAAAAGAGAAAAGGCATTAAAAAATGACGAATCAATTTTTTAATGCCTTTTTTATAAAAATAAATAAGTTAACTATCTAGATTTTTTAAAACTATAAGCATAAATCAAAGCATGAATTGCCGCAAATGCTAAAGAGAAATAAAATAAGAATGAATCGTCGAGTTCTGGATCTGCATGGTGAACAAATGCAATAACAACTAAAGCTACAACCATTCCTAAGCCTGATAAAGCAACTGTTTTATAACTGCTCTTATCGAAGCCTTCACTGTTTAAAACACTATTTTTCATTCCGTAGAAAATATATAAATCGAAGCCTATCATCATCCAAACAATAAGACGAATCCAAGTGTCTAATGGTAAAAACACCATCATAAATAAACATACTAATACACCTGCAATTGGCACAAAAGGAACTAATGGTGTTCTAAAAGCTCTTGGCGCATCTGGCATTTTATTACGCATAATCAAAACACCTATACAAACTAAAATAAAAGCAAATAAAGTACCTATGCTTGTCATTTCACCTACAACTCTCGCTGGAACAAATGCAGCAAAAAGACTGACAATAACCATGAATAATAAGTTGTTTTTTGCTGGGGTTCTAAATTTTGAATGTACTTCTGAAAATACTTTTGGCATCAAACCATCTTTACTCATAGAGAAAAACACTCTACTTTGTCCCATAAGCATTACTAAAATAACGGAAGCGTATCCTCCTAAAATCGCTAATAAAATCGCATTGTTTAACCAAGGATAAGCTGGAGTAATCATTCCGCCTGCTCCCATAGGACCCATCGCTTCAACTGCAATAGCAACTGGTGCAATTCCATCTTTTCCTGCGAATGCTTGGTAATTAACTACTCCTGTCATAACATGAGCAAAAAGTATATAAAGAATTGTACAAATTCCTAATGATAATAATATACCAATTGGCATATCTCTTTTTGGATTTTTAGCCTCTTGTGCTGCTGTTGAAACAGCATCAAAACCAATGTATGCAAAAAAGACAATTGCTGCCGCTCTAATAATTCCTGAAAATCCAAATTCACCAAATTTACCAGTGTTTTCTGGAATATATGGTGTGTAATTTTCTGGTCTGATATACTGCCATCCCACTGCGATAAATACCAATACAACAGTAACTTTCAATAAAACTATGATTCCATTAATAAATGCTGATTCTCTAGTTCCACGAATTAAGATTAATGACATTATCATAACTATAAAAACTGCTGGAGCATTTATAATTCCACCTTCAAACGGCGAAAGCATGTAAGAATCATCGATATGAATTCCATAACCTCCTAAAAATTTTCCTAAATATCTGGACCAACTAATAGAAACTGTTGCTGCTCCTACGGCATATTCCAAAACCAAATCCCAGCCAATAATCCAGGCAACAAATTCTCCCATAGTTGCGAAAGAATAAGTATAAGCACTTCCTGCAACTGGAATCATTGAAGAAAATTCAGCATAACACAAACCTGCAAAAATACAGCCAAAAGCAGCTACAAGAAATGAAATTGTGATTGCTGGACCAGCATTCACTGATGCTGCCAGACCTGTTATTGAGAATAATCCTGCACCAATAATCGCGCCTATTCCAAGGGCTACTAATCCGGGTGCTGTTAATGTTTTTTTAAGTCCTTTATCAGACTCTGTTGCTTCGTTTAATAATTGCGATAGCGGTTTTCTTTTCCAAATAGACATAAAATAAAATTTTGTGTTTTAGTTGCCCAAAAATAGACTTTTTTGAAAACAATTCAATAAAAAATAATGATTTCTGAGGTTTATTTAAAAAATATTTTTTTTAAAACAAGAAACCAACAGTAAACCAAGTGAAACTTTTGCCTGTTTCTGGCGACCAACTTTGTTTTAATTCGATTGGTCCAATTAGTGTTTCCATACCGTAACCTAAAGCGTAACCAGAGTATTTAGGACTAGAAATCCATTCTTTACTATCAAAAATGTTATTGCCTATATTGGCAATGTTTGCAGAAACATTCAGGTGGTTTTTTTTGATAAACTCATAATCAAAAGACAAACTAGCTTTTACATAACTATTTCCAGAAAGATCTAAATAATTGTACCCGTAAAAGGATTTTAGATTATTAATTTTAGGATAACCATAGCCTCCAAGAACGTAATCGAAAACAGAATTGGTTTTTGTGCCTATTAAAAATCCACCTTCTGTTTGAAGTTTTATTGCAATTTTATTGAAAACGGTTTGAACAATTGCCGCATCGGCTTTAATGGTTGTAAATCGAGTAAAATTATTATTGTGGTTTGATGATGATAAAAATGACTGAGCATCACCCATAAAATACCAGCCTTTTTTGGGAAAATATTTGTTTGAAAACGAATCGTATTTTAAGAATCCTACTAATGATAGATAGTTGTTGTTATCTAAATATTTTTTTGTATTCTGGACTAAATTTGTGGTTACATTAACATATTTATATTCTAATCCTACGCCAAATAAGAACCTTTGAGCAAATATTGTTTGAAAATAAGCTTGGTTAGAAAAGTCTAAATAATCGATATTTATACTTTCTAATCCTGCTTTACTTAATGTTTGTCCTCCGTTAAAATCGGTTTTACTTGTTCGTTTAAATCGATTTAGTTTCGATTTGAATCCGAAACTTAAATGAAAACCGTTGTCTATATAATAATCTAAATTATAACGAATATTATCGCCTAAAATAAAATCAAAAGAAGCCACGTCATTCTTAAAAAACATATTGCGTTGCGTAACATTTATCAAAGCACTAGATTTGAATAAATCGTCATAATGAACTCCTAATTTGAAATAAGTTTTTATCGGATTTTCTTTAAGATCAATCAGCAAAACATCTTGATTTCCTTCTTTTGCTAATTTATAATTTATAGAGCTAAAATTTTGTGTGGCGTTCAGATTGTTTATACCACTATGCAGATCGGTGTAACTAATTTTGCTTCCAGGTTTAAAACGGAGTTTTCCAATAACATACGAACGGGTATAGTTTTCGTTTCCTTCTATTCCAATACCTTGAATATATAAACTGTCTATTTGGCGTGTGTTTTCCGGTATTTTTTTATAATTGGTTCCTAAATTCTTTAATTTTTCTTGAAATAAAATGGCCGCTTCGACACCTTTATTTACAATTTGCTCTCCTTGATCGAAAGAAACAACAGAAAAGCCTTCGATATTTGGTTTTATATATATGTCTGTTTGAAATTTTTTGTCTTTCATTTTTTCAATCATCTGAAAATTTGAAATTTGTGTCAAAATCCCTAAAACGCCACTTAACTTATCTCGATCTTTTAAATCGTCTTGCACATCGACACCTATTATAATATCGGCGCCCATTTTTCTTACTTCTTCTACGGGATAGTTATTAGCAACGCCTCCGTCTATATACAAATCACCGTCAATTTCTACTGGAGAAAATAAGGAAGGAAAAGCACCACTTGCAGATAAAATTAATGGTAAAGAACCATTTTTAAAAACCTTTTCTTCTCCAGTTTCCAAGTTTGTGGCAATACATAAAAAAGGAATTTTTAGCTTGTTAAAATCCTGAATATGACGAACATTATGAGTTAATTTACTCATTAAGTTATAATTATACATTCCTTTAGACAATCCTCTTGGAATGCTAATTTTGAATTTTTGGAATGGTAATGAAACGGCGTACAGCTCGTCATTGCCTTTTTCGTAGAAGGTTTTGTTTTTTCGAGGTACAAAGTCCTGTACTAATTCGTCGAAATTGGTTTCTTTGAATATCGAATCTAATTGATTTGCAGTATATCCGCTGGCATATAATCCGCCAATGATGGCACCCATACTGGTTCCGCCTATATAATCTATTTTTATTCCAGCTCGTTCTATTTCTTTTAGAACGCCTATGTGAGCAAATCCTTTTGCACCACCGCCACTAAGCACTAATCCTATTTTTGGTTTTTTGATCGTGTCTTGCGAAAAAGAGAAAATAGATAATAGACAAAAAGAGAATAGATACAAAAGACGCATGCTTTTTAGCCCCGATAGCAACGAAAATCCTTTTTCTTTCTTTTTCGGAAAGAAAAAGATTGGAGTGAATAGCGGGAAAATGGATTGCAAGTATGCTTTGTACATTCGCTACAAATATTAAGTATCTAATTTATTGTAAAAGTCGGTAATTTTTTTGGCTTTTGAAAGACCTATAACGTCAGAAATTTCTTTTTCTGATGCTAATTTCAATCTTTTAACACTTTTGAAATGTTTTATTAATGTCAGCATCGTTTTTTCGCCAATTCCCGGAATGGTTTCTACCGATGAATTGAGTGCCGCTTTGCTTCGTTTGTCTCTGTGAAAGGTTATCCCGAAACGGTGCGCTTCGTTCCGCAATTGCTGAATTATTTTTAGTGTTTCCGATTTTTTATCTAAATATAAAGGAACGGAATCTCCAGGATAAAATAATTCTTCCAGTCGTTTTGCAATTCCGATAATGGCTATTTTTCCTCGCAAATCGAGTTCGTCCATGATTTTGAGCGCCGATGATAATTGTCCTTTTCCACCATCGATAATAATTAGATTTGGTAACGGCTGGTTTTCGTCGAGTAGTCTTTTGTATCTGCGATAAACAACCTCTTCCATCGAAGCAAAATCGTTTGGTCCTTCGACTGTTTTAATATTAAAATGGCGGTAGTCTTTTTTAGAAGGTTTTCCGTCTTTAAAAACCACACAAGCCGCAACAGGATTGGTTCCTTGGATGTTCGAATTATCGAAACATTCGATATGGCGTGGCTCGACTGATAGTCGTAAATCTTTTTGCATTTGCGCCATAATTCTATTTACATGGCGCTCAGGATCTACAATTTGTAGTTGTTTGAGTTGTTCTATTCTGTAAAATTTGGCGTTGCGAATAGATAATTCTAGAATTTGTTTTTTGTCACCCAATTGCGGAACGGTTACTTTTATATTTTCGCCGACTTCAACTTCAAACGGAACTATAATTTCACGAGAAAGCAATTCAAAACGCTCCCGAAGTTCGATAATTGCTAATTCTAACAATTCTTGATCGGTTTCGTCTAGTTTCTTTTTTATTTCTAAAGTATGAGAACGAATAATCGAACCATGCGAAATTTGGAGGAAATTGATAAACGCCGCAGCTTCGTCCGAAACGATAGAAAACACATCGATATTCGTAATTTTTGGATTGATAATTGTAGATCGCGACTGATAATTTTCTAGAATTTCTATTTTTTCTTTTATTTTCTGAGCTTCTTCAAAGTGCATATTCTGAGCCAAATTGGTCATCACTTTTTTGAAATCTTTCATCGATTCTTTAAAATTTCCTTTCAAAATTTCACGAATCGCATTTATTTGATTTTGATAATTTTCTAGCGTTTCTAAGCCTTCGCAAGGTCCTTTACAATTGCCAATATGATATTCTAAACAAACTTTAAACTTATGATTTTCGATATTTTTTTCGCTCAAATCGAAATTACAAGTTCGAAGCGGATACAATTCTTTGATTAAATCTAAAATTGTGTGAACAGTTTTGAAACTGGTATAAGGGCCAAAATATTCGGAACCATCTTTTATCATTTTTCGGGTAGGAAATAATCTAGAAAAAGGTTCCTTTTTAATACAAATCCAAGGATAAGTTTTGTCATCACGAAGCAAAATATTGTATCGTGGTTGCAGAGTTTTTATGAGGTTGTTCTCCAATAATAATGCATCGGTTTCTGTAGGAACAACAATGTGTTTTATGGTTACAATTTTCTTGACCAGGACATTGGTTTTTGCCGTGTCATGCACTTTGTTAAAATAAGAAGAAACTCTTTTTTTGATATTTTTCGCTTTTCCAACATACAGTATTTTGCCTTCTTTGTCGTAATACTGATATACTCCAGGATTATCTGGAAGCGTTTGTATTTGTAACTCTAAAGATGGAATTGACATTTTTTGGTATTGCAATTGATTTTTTAAAACAGTCAAATTTACGATTTCCAAAATATTATTTCTACATTTAAACTTTAAATTTATAAAATGAAAAAAACTAAGGCAATTACCATTCTTGGCGAAAGTATTAAAGCCGGCGAAAGCAAAACCATCGATATGGAAATTGCTCGTTTGCATACTACAACAAAGCTAAAGATTCCAGTAATTGTTGAACGTTCTGCTATTGATGGTCCAGTTGTTTTATTTTCTGCAGGAATTCATGGCGACGAAATAAACGGTGTTGAGGTTATTCGCCAACTAATAATTCAGAAAATAAACAAGCCAAAAACGGGAACTATAATTTGTATTCCTATTGTAAATATGTTTGGTTTTGTAAACAAATCACGCGAATTTCCTGACGGAAGAGATTTAAACCGCGTTTTTCCGGGAAGTAAAAAAGGTTCTTTAGCAAGCCGTTTTGCACATCATATTCTAGAAGAAATTATGCCAGTTGTCGATTATGCTATCGATTTTCATGCCGGTGGAGCCAGCCGATTTAATGCGCCGCAAATTAGACTTACACCAAATAATTTAGAATTAAAAAAACTGGCCGATGTTTTTGATGCGCCTTTTACCTTATATTCTAAAAACATTTCAGGTTCTTTTAGAAGTTCCGCAGATAAAATGAATGTGAAAATGTTGCTTTTTGAAGGCGGAAAATCGCTCGATATAAATAAATCAATCGCTGCTGAAGGTGTAAATGGGACGAAACGTATTTTGTCACATTTAGATATGTTAAATAACAATCATACTGCCGAAAAACAAAAAAACAAAACCATTTATATCGAAAAATCAGGTTGGTTGCGTGCCAAATGCTCGGGATTGTTTCACGATAATAATTTGATTGGTTGTTTTGTAGAAAAAGGAACTATTTTAGGTTTAATTACCGATCCTTTTGGGAAATTTGAACAAAAAGTAAAAGCGCCAGCAAATGGTTATGTGATAAACGCCAATCATTCTCCAATAGTTTACGAAGGTGATGCGATTTATCATATTTCCAATATTGTGGGTGATGGTGCGGAATAGTTTTAGTAAAATAGATGATGAATAAAAAAGAACTTCGATTAAAGTATAAAAAATTAAGACAAAATTTATCCGAAAACGATATTGAAATAATGTCGTTAGAAATTGCCAATACTATTCTGAAATTGAATATTTGGGATAAAACTTATTTTCATGTTTTTCTCCCTATCGAAGAGCAAAAAGAAGTAAATACCGAGTTTATTTTACATCTTTTACAAGGAAAAGATAAAGAAATTGTGGTTTCTAAAGCGGATTTTCAAACTCGAGAAATGACTCATTTTCTTCTGACGGATAATACTAAAATTAAAAAAAACGAATACAATATTCCAGAACCTGTAGATGGTATCGAAGTTCCAACTCATAAAATAGATGTGGTTTTTGTGCCGCTTTTAGCTTATGATAAAGTAGGAAATCGGGTAGGTTATGGCAAAGGTTTTTATGATAAGTTCCTCTCAGAATGCAATCCTGAAACCATCAAAATTGGACTTTCTTTTTTTGAGCCCGAAGAATTTATTTCTGATGTTTTTGAAAATGATGTTAGATTAGATTTTTGTGTGACGGCTGAATCGATTTATAAATTTTAATTATATATTAGCAAAAAAATAATTTACTATGAAAAGTTTAAGACCCAAATTTATCCTTTCTCTTCTGTTTTTTGTTTTGATGTCGACCTGTTTTACAAGTTGCATTGTGCATCATCCAAGAACCAGAACCGTTGTTGTAAAACAAAAACGTTTGCCTCCAGGCCAGGCCAAAAAGATTTATGGAGGAAGTGCAAAGGATTACGCTCCTGGCCAACGTAAAAAACACAAAGGACATGATCATAATTAATAAAAAAAACACGCTTAAAAAAGCGTGTTTTTTTTATAGTATCAGATAAAATATAAGTTATTTTCCAAAAGCTTTTTTATTAAAAACTATCAAAATTCCAACTCCGGTAGAAATTGCCATGTCGGCCACATTGAAAATAGCATTAAAGAAGGTGAAATGTTTTCCGCCCCAAATAGGCAACCATGTTGGTAAATCGCCGTTCCAAATGGGGAAATATAGCATATCGACAACTTTTCCGTAAAACCAGTCTCCGTAAGGTTTGTCGCTAAACAATGTTGCTAAATTGTAAGAGCTATCATCGAATATTTTTCCGTAAAAAACAGAATCTATAATATTTCCGAAAGCACCTGCCATAATTAGAGAAATAGCCACGACTAATACTGTTGGACTTTGTTTTTTTACAGCGTCCCAAAGCCAATAACCTATTCCGCCTACGGCAAGGATTCTAAATGAGGTTAGGGCTAATTTCCCGTAAATACCAGGAATTTCTACACCCCAAGCCATACCTTCGTTTTCTATAAATAGTATTTTAAACCATGATAAAACTTCGACTTCTTGGTGCAAAACAAAATGTGTTTTTACATATATTTTAGAAATTTGGTCAATCAATAAAACCAAAAAAACGATAAAATAGGCTTTCTTTAAATTCATTTTAAAATTTATTACAGGACAAAAATAAACAATATTATATAAAAAACGCTCCAAAAAGGAGCGTTTAGTAATTTATTGTCGATATATTATTTTTGTAAATTTTTTGCTTCAATACTCATTGTAGCATGAGGTACAATTTTTAAACGTTCTTTGTTTATTAATTTCCCTGTTACTTTACAAACACCGTAAGTCTTGCTTTCTATACGAACTAGCGCATTTCTCAAGTCACGAATAAATTTCTCTTGACGAATAGCCAACTGTGAGTTTGCCTCTTTAGACATCGTTTCGCTTCCTTCTTCAAATGCTTTAAACGTTGGCGATGTATCATCGGTTCCGTTATTTAAGTCATTCATGTAAGCGCTTCGTATTAAATCTAAATCTATTTTAGCTTTGTCTAATTTTCCCAAGATTAATTCTTTGAATTCTGCTAATTCTGCATCAGAAAATCTTATTTGTTCATCTACCATAATTTCTTTATTTTGAAATTAAAATCATTGTTTTTATATCATCAAACTCAATAATCGTACCGTTTTCGATACTTTCTAAAAGAATTAGTTCTTTTGTAAGTGTTTCAGATTTTATATAATCTTGGTTGTCTAAAATGGCTTGATTAATTTTGTCATTTTTTTCGACCGAAACTGTAATCTTATCAGTCACATCGTAACCAGAATCTTTTCGCAAATTTTGAATTCGGTTTACTAACTCTCTGGCAATCCCTTCTTTTCTTAATTCATCAGAAATTGTAATGTCTAATGCTACGGTGATTCCGCCTGAATTTGCAACCAACCAACCTTCAATATCTTGCGATGAGATTTCTACATCTTCTATTGATAAAGTTATGTCTTTTCCTGAAATAACAATATCTAACGTTCCTTCTTTGTCTAATTGATTAATTTGTATCGCTGTAAAACCTTGTATCTCTTTGGCAATCAATCCCATATCTTTCCCAAAACGTGGTCCAAGAGCCTTGAAATTAGGCTTTATTTGCTTTACTAAAATCCCTGAAGCATCGTCTAAAAGTTCTATTTCTTTTACGTTTACTTCAGCCATAATCAAGTCTGAAACTGCTTCTATTTCTGTTCTAAAACCGTTGTCAAGCACTGGAATCATTACCTTTTGTAATGGTTGTCGTACTTTTATCATTTCCTTCTTTCGAAGTGACAAAACCAGAGACGAAATCGTTTGTGCTTTTTGCATTCTGCTTTCTAACGATTTATCAACAAAGTTTTCAACTGATTTTGGAAACTCGGCCAAATGTACACTGTCATAATTTTCTGACTGTGTTGTTAGTGTTAAATCTCTGTAAAGTTTATCCATAAAGAATGGTGCAATAGGCGCTCCAAGCTTAGAAACAGTGATAAGGCAAGTATATAATGTTTGGTAAGCGGCAATTTTATCGTGTGCATAATCGCCTTTCCAGAAACGTCTTCTGCACAATCTTACGTACCAATTACTTAGGTTTTCTTGCACGAAATCTGAAATGGCACGAGCCGCTTTTGTTGGTTCGTAGTCCGCATAAGCGTCGTCAACAACCTTTATAAGCGTATTTAGTTCAGATAGAATCCAACGATCTATCTCTGGTCTTTCGTTTAATGGGATTTCTGCTTCGGCATATTTAAACCCATCAATATTGGCATATAACGCAAAGAAAGAGTAAGTGTTGTACAAAGTTCCGAAGAATTTACGACGTACTTCTGCAATACCTTCCATGTCAAATTTCAAATTATCCCAAGGATTTGCGTTCGAAATCATGTACCAACGCGTCGCATCTGGACCATATTCTGCTAAAGTTTCGAAAGGATCTGCAGCATTTCCTAGACGTTTAGACATTTTTTGTCCGTTTTTGTCTAAAACTAATCCGTTAGAAACTACATTTTTGTAAGCAACTTTGTCAAATACTAAAGTTCCAATAGCGTGTAAAGTATAAAACCAACCACGAGTTTGATCGACACCCTCGGCAATAAAATCCGCAGGAAAATCTTTATTTCCGTCTATTTTTTCTTTGTTTTCAAAAGGATAATGCCATTGTGCATAAGGCATAGAACCTGAATCGAACCAAACATCTATCAAATCACTTTCACGTTTCATTGGTTTCCCTGAAGCCGAAACTAAAGTGATTTCATCAACCACATTTTTATGTAAATCGATTAAATCGTAATTTGATTCATTCATATTTCCAATCTCGAAACCTTTGAAAGGATTTTCTTTTTGGAAACCTGCAGTGATTGATTTTTCGATTTCGTTGTATAATTCTTCAACCGAACCAATTAGGATTTCTTCAGTTCCTTCTTCATTTCTCCAAATTGGTAAGGGAATTCCCCAAAAACGAGAACGAGAAAGATTCCAGTCATTGGCATTTTTTAGCCAATTCCCGAAACGTCCTTCGCCAGTTGCTTTAGGCTTCCAGTTGATGGTTTCGTTGAGGCCGAACATTCTGTCACGAACTTCTGTGATTTTGATAAACCAAGAATCTAGCGGATAATATAAAATTGGGGTGTCAGTTCTCCAACAATGTGGGTAACTGTGCACATATTTTTCTACTTTGAATGCTTTGTTTTCTTCTTTTAGTTGAATAGCGATTTCAACATCAATCGAACGTTCTGGTGCTACTTCATCAGTATAATATTCGTTTTTGACATATTTTCCAGAATAATCACCCAAACCATTGATGAATTTACCCTGTAAATTTACTAATGGCACAGGATTTCCGTTTTCGTCTAAAACTAACATTGGCGGAACTTCTGGCGTTGCTTCTTTGGCTACTTTTGCATCATCGGCACCAAAAGTTGGAGCGGTATGTACAATTCCAGTTCCGTCTTCGGTGGTAACAAAATCGCCTGAAATTACTCTAAAAGCATTTTCTGGATTTTGGTATGGCAAAGCCAAAGGCATTAATTGCTCGTAACGAATTCCTACTAAATCAGCACCTTTACATTCGGCTATGACTTGATATGGAATTTTTTTGTCACCTTCTTTAAAATTCTCAAAATCGGAAACTTCATTTGATTCAAAAAAACCTTTTCCGAATTGTTTTCCAACTAAATTTTTAGCTAAAATTACATTTATATGTTTGAAAGTATATTGGTTGAATGTTTTTACTAAAACATAATCAATTTTTGGACCAACTGTTAATGCTGTATTTGAAGGCAAAGTCCAAGGAGTTGTTGTCCAAGCTAAAAACTGAAAAAGTCCTCTCATTGAACCTTCTCCGAAGAAAAGAGGATAATGTAATTTGAATGCTTTTTCAACTGTGTTTTCAGGTGTTTCTCCATTAACATATAGCTTTGCTCTAAACTGAGCTACTATAGTAGTGTCTGTAACATCACGATAAGAACCGGGTTGGTTTACTTCGTGCGATGATAATCCTGTTCCTGCTTTAGGCGAATAGGGTTGTATGGTGTAGCCTTTGTACATCAAATCTTTGTTATAGATTTGTTTCAGAATCCACCAAACGGATTCCATGTATTTGGGTTTGTAGGTTACGTACGGATCTTGCATATCGACCCAATAACCCATTTTTTCTGTCAAATCATTCCATACGTCAGTGTAACGCATGACTGTTTTTTTACAGGCTTCGTTATATTCTTCGATAGAAATTGTTTTTCCTATGTCTTCTTTGGTAATTCCTAATTCTTTTTCGGTACCTAATTCTACAGGTAAACCGTGTGTATCCCAACCTGCTTTACGTTTTACTTGAAAGCCTTTTTGGGTTTTATAACGACAAAAAATATCTTTAATAGCACGTGCCATCACGTGGTGAATTCCTGGTAATCCGTTGGCAGATGGTGGCCCTTCGAAAAACACGAATGGCGTGTTGCCTTCGCGAGTGGTTACACTCTTTTCGAAGATGTTTTCTTTTTTCCAAAAATCAAGGATTTCTGATGCTACCGTTGGTAGATTAAGTCCTTTGTATTCAGTGAATTTAGTGCTCATTTTGTCCTTTTCTTAAATCGTGGTGCGAAAGTAAGAAATTAAGTCGAAAGGCGAAAGTCGAAAGCTGAAAGTTTGTGCTTTGCGTGAGGGATTGAAATGAAAAGCCCACAGCCTGACGAAGGAAGTGCGAGGACTTGTAATGGAAAGCCCGACCCTTTTCGGGTCACGCTCAAAGTTTGATAATAATAATTTAAGAAAAAACTTCTTTGAGAACGTCTAATGATTTTGGTTTTTTGAAACCGTCGAGATGGAAACTGTAATAATCGATGAGGACTTTTAGCAGAATCTGGCGTTCGATAATATGGAAGTTTTTTTGGTCGTTATCAAACTTTAAATCGAGTAGTTTTTTAAATAAATTAGTCTCGTGTTCTGTGAGCGAACTTATGGCATGAAAAGGCGAAAAAACACCTTCAGTCATTTCGAAAAATTTGTATTCTGTATTTGAAGTATCGGGATAAAACCCTAAATATTTCGTGGTTTCTAAGAGTAAAATGAGATGAAAATTAGCGATCTCGTCATGATTATCTAACCAATGTAAAGCGGTTTCGAGAAAGGTAAAAAAGGCTTCGTTTTTTTCTTCTTCGTGAATGGAATGGTGTAAAATTTCGGAAATAAACATCACGATAGTGCTTTTTACAACATCGGAATGTATGGAATGAAATGGGGTTGCAATTTTTATTTCTTTAAAATTTTCTAAAGTGCCTTTGTTCTTGTGAACAGCTTCGATTTCTAGAATTGTTAATGGCTGAAAATAAGCAATTTTTTGATTGGATTTTCTAGAAGAAAAGGCATCACGAACAAAGTAAGATTTGAGCCCGTCGGAAAGAGTAAAACATTTGACTATCAAGCTTTTTTCTTGGTATTTGATCGAGGAAATTACGATGGCTTTGGTTTTAATTTGCATTCGTTTTACCTTACAATCATTACTTTTTTGACTTTGGTTTCTGCTCCATCATCGGAAGAGAGGAAAATCATATAAACGCCTGAGGCTACTTTGTATTTTCCGAATGCTTTGGTGTCCCAAATTATGGTTCCACCTTCAGAAATTTCTTCGTGAACTAGGTTTCCTTCAATGTCGGTAATTTTTACGTTGGCCTTGTCCATAAGCCCAGTTACAAATACACTTCCGCTGTATTCTGGTCTTACAGGATTTGGATAAACGATTACATTTTCGAAGTTTTCGGCACCATTTGTTGCTGTTCCTCTGAAGGATACCATTCCTGCTTCGGTGGCTATAAAAACTTCTCCAGTTAGGACATTAATATCAATATCCATTATTGTATTGCTTGGCAGTGGAGAGTTTTCTTTGGTAAAGATATTGAACGTTTTTTGCCCGTCGGAAGAAATGTAAAACAAACCAGCTCCTGCAGTACTAATCCATTTATTATTTGCGCCATCGACTACGATATCGGTAATAAATTGAGCATATAAAAGTTCTTGAGCCAAATCGTCTTCGAGAATAATAATTGAGTTTGTAGTTAACTCGTTTTGGGTAAGAAATGAATCTACATTTTGTAGTATTCTTAATCCAGAGGTTGTTCCAATCCAGAGTTTGTTCTTGTTGTCTACCGCAACAGCTCTTACATCATATGTTGGAAGATTTCCTTCGTCTTGACCTTCTCTTATAGTAAGACATTTGTTGCCATATTTTTCGTTAAATCCAACCAATCCTTCATAAAAAGCACACACCCATTTCGTTCCGTTTTTATCAATAGCTAATCTTCCGTAAGCTGTGGAAAGTGGGTCTACAAGGCTTGTTAGTGGAAATCCTTGCCATTGCCCGTCAGTTTTTAGAACATGCAGTCCTTTGTTTACTAATGAATTTGTCACCCATAAGTTTCCATCCTTGTCGAAAGCAGAGCCATTTATTCTAATGTCATCAGGGACTTGTCCTGCAATTGTTTGTAAACTACTGTTTGAGGTGTTAAATATTGTGGTAGGAATATTATTTTCAAATTTTAATAATCCAGAATAATAGGAGCTAAAGAAAACTTGATTTTCATTTTTTGGATTTACTATAACTCGACTAATTGATTTTGCGCCAAATAAATCTTGGTAAGGAGTTGATGTCCATGAATTATT
This sequence comes from Flavobacterium swingsii, assembly GCF_900111965.1. Lineage (GTDB taxonomy): Bacteria > Bacteroidota > Bacteroidia > Flavobacteriales > Flavobacteriaceae > Flavobacterium > Flavobacterium swingsii. The sequence goes on from NZ_FOJT01000003.1 coordinate 304,441, forward strand.
AGAATCGTATTTACTTACACCATAAGAATCTAAAGGATAAGGGTTGTAAGTAACATTGTAATCGCCATATACCGCCCATAGTCCGTTTGAAAAAGATTGCACTGCGAAAAGCTTGTTTCTATCAGGGCCATTTGGTGTGATGTTCTCGAAAACGGTAGGGTTGTTTAATAATGTCGTGAAAATACCATTTCCTTGCGTTCCTATATAAATCTTGTCACTTATAACTGTAGCACAATTAAAATTAGCTGTTATGTTGGGAATGTTTGTTATATGTAAAATTTCTGTTAATGACTCGTTGTATGCATAAATGTTATTTTGAGTGGTTACAATTAAATGATTACCATTGTGTCTCATGTCTAAAGGAACTTGAGGATAACTTGTAATAAGATTAGGGTTGTCGCTAATTAATTTATAAATAGATCCGCTTAAACTAACGGCGACTAATTCAGTATTAGTTGCCTGAATACTTAACCAACTTCCAGATGAAATATTTGTCCATTGGTTGAAATCTATTAGATTTGGATTTGTGACAACTGCTTTTAAAAGCCCGTAACCATTAGCAACGGCATAAATGAATCCGTTGTAAATAGTTGTTTGAAAAATTTCGACATTTGAACCCCCAGGTCCAATAAAATAAGTGTCGCCAAACTCTGAAAGATTTAAATCATAAACTGAAATACCAAAATCTGTGGAAATATAAATTTTACCATTATATTCCATGAAATGGTTGATTCTTTTTTTGTTGGGCGGAACCGATGGTTTGTTTAATATATCAACCACGTTTAACATGCTTCCATCAAGGTCATTTACAATAATAATTAATCCGTCAGCATGACCGATAAGTGTTTTTTTGTAAGTTTCGCTGTGGTAAATTTGAGTAATGTTTTGCCCAGATAATCCATCAATAGTTGAAATTTTAGAAATTTCATTTGTGGTTAAGTTTCTTTTGAAATAAGCATTTTCTGCTGCGGCATAAATTTGAGTTGTGCTTTCTGAAATATCTTTAATAGCATTATAGGAGAAATAACCTTTCCATAACTTACTGTCTTGAGCGTGTCCGAAAGTTGAAATTAATAAAAGGATATATAAAAAAACGTTTTTCATTTGTGGGAATTTAGCAATTACAAATATAGAATAAAAACGATTTTATTTTGGGTTTAATATACTTGTGTATAAAAAAAGTGTTCACCTAAGTGAACACTTTCATATTTATTATAAAGTTGAATGAATTAGACCACTCCTTGACCTAACATTGCATCGGCTACTTTTACGAAACCAGCAATATTTGCTCCTTTTACATAATCAACATATCCGTTTCCGTCAGAACCATATTCTACACATGCTTCGTGAATGTCTTTCATGATAACTTTTAATCTATCGTCAACTTCTTCTGAAGTCCAGCTTAATCTCAATGAGTTTTGAGACATTTCAAGACCTGAAGTTGCAACTCCACCAGCATTAGATGCTTTTCCTGGAGCGAATAATATTTTTGCATTTTGGAAAACAGTAACTGCTTCTGGTGTAGAAGGCATGTTTGCTCCTTCAGCCACACAGATACATCCGTTAGCTACAAGTGTTTTTGCTTCTTCTTCGTTCAATTCGTTTTGAGTTGCGCAAGGTAAAGCGATATCACATTTTACTTCCCAAGGACGTTTTCCTGCAATATATTTAGCACTTGGATATTTTGTTACATAATCAGAAATTCTTCCGTAGTTTACGTTTTTAATTTCCATTACGTAAGCTAGTTTTTCTTTGTCAATTCCATCGGCATCATAAATATAACCAGCTGAATCTGACATTGTAACTACTTTTCCGCCTAATTGAGTTGCTTTTTCTGTAGCATATTGTGCTACGTTTCCAGAACCTGAAACAACAACAGTCTTTCCGTCAAAACTTTGACCTTTTGTTTTTAACATACTGTAAGCGAAGTAAACATCACCATATCCAGTAGCTTCTGGGCGGATTAATGATCCTCCGAAAGAAATTCCTTTACCAGTTAAAACTCCTGTAAATTCGTTTCTAATTCTTTTGTATTGACCAAACATATAACCAACTTCTCTTCCTCCAACACCAATATCTCCAGCAGGAACGTCAGTGTTTCCACCAATGTGCTTGCACAATTCTGTCATAAATGCTTGACAAAATTTCATAATTTCGTTGTCAGATTTTCCTTTCGGATCAAAATCAGCTCCACCTTTTCCTCCACCCATTGGCAAAGTAGTTAAGCTGTTTTTGAAAGTTTGTTCGAAAGCTAAAAATTTAAGAATACTTAAATTTACTGAAGGGTGAAAACGAATTCCTCCTTTGTATGGTCCAATGGCAGAACTCATCTGAATACGGTAACCACGGTTTACTTGTGTGTTTCCTGCATCATCTAACCAAACCACTCTAAACATGATCACACGTTCTGCTTCGACCATTCTTTCCAAAAGCATTTTGCCTTGGTATTTTTTATTTTTTTCAATAAAAGGAATTACTGTTTCAGCAACTTCTTTAACTGCCTGCATAAATTCAGGCTCATTTGGGTTTCTTTTACCTACTGCTTCAATAAAAGCATCAATACTTTGTGACATGATTTATAGATTATTAACGTTTGAAAAAACGTTTTCGTTACGAATAGCAAATATACATTTTATAAAAATATAGCAAAGAAATATTTGTATTAAAGTCATATTTGAATTAATATATAAAAAATATCCTTTTTTTTTTTGAAATGTTTGATGTTTTTATATATTTGTCAGATAATGCATTAAAATTTTCAATCATGCCCAAATATTTTAGCTTAATCATTTTGTTTCTTCTTGCTTCAATTAATACGGTACAAGCACAGTTTGGTTTCTCTCATGAAGTGGGAGTAATTGCTGGACCTGTTGCTTTTCAGTCTGATTATGGAGTAAGGCACGATTTTAAAACAAATGCAGGAAACACAGGAATTGGAGTTGGACTCGTACATTATCTGAATTTTTCTTACAGGGCAGATTGTAACTGCTATACGCCAGAAACGTATTTTAACGATCACTTCAAATTGAGAAGCGAAATATCTTACAGTAAAACTAAGTTAAATCATTTTGGTGAATGGGTTACTCCTGAGAAACTTGCTAAATCTGAGGAGTCTAGAAAACTAAAAGCGATGGAAGGAAGTACAGCTGTTACCGATATTGGTATGCAGTTAGAATTTTTCCCTTTAAGTATTAGAGATTTTGCAGCTACTGATGGTTCATTTGCTCCTTTTATAAGTTTAGGAGGGCATTTTAGTTTTTATAATCCTGATGTTTCTACTAGTTATGGTAATGGAAAGCTAATAGAAGACAATGTTTTTTCTCCTAAATACTGGGTTCCATCAGACGGTGAAGCTCATGGTTTTACAAACAACGGTGGTAGTGTTTGGTCTGTAGTTGCAAGTGTTGGAACTAGGTATAAACTAACACCACTTTCTGATTTAATGTTAGATTTACGAGGACAATATTATTTTTCTAACTGGGTTGATGGTTTAAATCCTAATCCAGCAGTTTATAAAGAAAATAAAGCAAATGATTGGAATATTTGGTTAAATTTTGGATATATTTATTATTTAGATTAATTTATTCTAAACACATATTTACATAAAAAAACGAGTCTCTTCCAAAAAGAAGAAACTCGTTTTTTTATGAGGTTACCAATTGACTTTGGTTTATTTGTTCTTCAATCGCATCCCAAAGACCAATTCGTTTTTCTAATGCTTGAATCGAAATAGATTCAATTTCTTTCCATTTATTAGAATCGGTTCCGCAAAGTTCGGTTATCATTTGCATAGCCATTGGGCCGTGTTCGTCGGCGTCTAATTCAATATGTCTTTCAAAATAATAGATTAATTTACTCAAATCGGTTGCTGGGAAATTAATCTGAAAATTCTTCAGGATTTCGGTAAACATTAATGGAATTAAATCTTCTCTTCCAAAAGTAAAAGCAGCAGCAATATTGTGTGGTTTTCCTTCATTAATTACAGTGAAAGTAAAATCTAAAAAAGCTTTGATGTTGGGATGTAAATTACTTTGTTTAATAGCAATAAATACATTTTGTAACGAATGAACTTCCGATAAAAAACGTGTAATCTCACTTGTCTTTGCGCCACAGGCATCCATCGCTTCAATATACATCTCATAATGACTTTGGCGACGACCGTCAAGGGTTAAATCGGTTTCTTCGGCAAGGACAATTTCATTAATCAAATAACGAATTTCTGGATTGCTAGTTGCAAACCAAGGTGTTGTGGTGCAGGTTAGTTTAGATTGTAGTGCTTTTAGTAATGACATAAAATCCCAAACCGCATATACATGATTTTCAAGAAAATGATGTAAATCGCCAATGGTTTGTATTTTTTTGTATAATGAATGTTGTAATAAGATGTCTTTTTGAGGCTGTATCTTATCGTTTATGGTCTGAATGTTCATAGTCTAAATTTGTGACAAAAATATAAAAGCTTCCCGTTTCTAAGAGGCTTTTGTAATATATATTAGTTATTATTTAATCGATAAATCTTATTTGAAAAGGATTAATTTAACAATTTATCAAATAGCGCTCCTAATTTCGAATCAGAAGGTCTTTCAGTATCAGTATTTATGATTTTTCCTGTTGGATCAATTAAAATGAATCTAGGAATACTATTGATGTTAAGACTTTTTACAAAATCCGAATTCCAATCGTTATCGGCAAAAAGTTGTATTCCGCCTAATTGTTTGTCGCTTACAAATTTTTTCCATTTTTCAAAATCTTTTTGAACATCTATCGAAATACTAACAAATTCGATATTTTTTCCGTGATATTTTTCTTCTATTTTTTGTAAAAAAGGAATTTCTCTACGACAAGGACCGCACCAAGTTGCCCAAACATCGATATACGCATATTTGCCTTTTAGGTCTTCTAGTTTTGTGGTGCCTCCTTTGTGATTTACATAATTAAATGTTACTACGTTTTTAGATTGCCCAAAGCTGTAAATAGAAGAAAAAGTGATTAATGCAATTAGAAAGTATTTTTTCATCAGTGTTGTTTTAATTATAGGTAGTCAAACTTACAATCTATTTGAATTATTTTGAATATAATTTTCTTTTTTTTAACTTTTAACATCAAACAAAATAGTATTTTTGCAACCTAAAATTTAGGTAATGTACAGAAGTCATAATTGCGGCGAACTAAACGCTACACACATAAATACAGAAGTTACACTGTCAGGATGGGTTCAGAAATCTCGAGACAAAGGGTTTATGAATTGGGTCGATTTGCGTGACCGTTACGGAATTACACAACTAATGTTCGACGAAAGTCGTTCAGATAAAACAGTTTTTGAATTGGCTAAAACTCTTGGTCGTGAATTTGTTATTCAAGTAAAAGGGATGGTTATAGAGCGTGAAGCTAAAAATAAAAATATTCCAACGGGAGAAATAGAAATTTTAGTTACCGAAATGACTATTCTAAACGCTTCAATTACGCCACCATTTACAATTGAAGACGAAACCGATGGAGGAGAAGATATTCGAATGAAATATCGTTACCTTGACATTAGACGAAATCCTGTAAAAAACAGTTTGCTTTTTCGTCATAAAGTAGCGATGGAAGTTCGTAAATATTTATCGGATTTAGATTTTTGTGAAGTAGAAACACCTTATTTAATCAAGTCAACTCCAGAAGGAGCAAGGGATTTTGTGGTTCCATCTAGAATGAATGAAGGTCAGTTTTATGCTTTGCCACAATCGCCACAAACATTCAAACAATTATTGATGGTGGGCGGAATGGATAAATATTTTCAAATCGTAAAATGTTTCCGTGATGAAGATTTACGTGCCGATCGTCAGCCAGAATTTACACAAATAGATTGCGAAATGGCATTTGTAGAACAAGAAGATATTTTGAATGTTTTCGAAGGACTAACACGTCATTTATTAAAAGAAATAAAAGGAATTGAAGTAGAAAAGTTTCCTCGTATTACTTATGATTATGCGATGAGAACCTACGGAAATGACAAACCAGATATTCGTTTCGGAATGGAATTTGGCGAACTAAACGAATATGCAAAACACAAAGATTTTCCAGTTTTTAATGCTGCCGAATTAGTTGTAGCAATTGCAGTTCCGGGAGTTGGAGAATATTCTCGTAAAGAAATAGATGCACTTATCGAATGGGTAAAACGCCCACAAGTAGGCGCTTCGGGAATGGTTTATGTAAAATGTAACGAAGATGGAACTTATAAATCATCGGTAGATAAATTTTACGATCAAGGAGATTTAAGCAATTGGGCAAAAGTAACTGGAGCAAAAGCAGGAGATATGATTTTTGTACTTTCTGGTCCAGCCGATAAAACCAGAGCGCAACTTTCTGCACTTAGAATGGAGTTAGCAACACGTTTAGGTCTAAGAAACCCAGCAGAATTCGCGCCACTTTGGGTAATAGATTTCCCATTGTTAGAGTTCGATGAAGAATCTGGCCGTTACCACGCGATGCACCATCCATTTACTTCACCTAAGCCAGAAGACATGCATTTGTTAGAAACTGACCCAAAATCGGTTCGTGCCAATGCTTATGATATGGTTCTAAATGGAAATGAAATTGGCGGAGGTTCTATCAGAATTCATGACAAAGCCACACAAGCATTAATGTTTAAATATTTAGGATTTACCGAAGAAGAAGCAAGAAATCAGTTCGGATTTTTGATGGACGCTTTTCAGTTTGGAGCACCACCACACGGCGGATTGGCTTTCGGATTAGATAGATTAGTAGCCATTTTGGGCGGGCAGGAAACAATTCGTGATTTTATTGCCTTTCCGAAGAATAATTCAGGAAGAGATGTCATGATTGATGCACCTTCAAGTATCGACGAAAGTCAGCTAAAAGAGTTGCATATTCAATTAGATTTGAAATAGAAAGTGCTGATTATCAATATTTTTAAAAAATATTAACCCAAATATGCATTTGTATTATTTTAAAGATTACATTTGCTACATTATAAATTATTATTACAATTAAAATGCGCACAGGAACAGTAAAATTTTTCAATGAATCTAAAGGTTACGGATTTATTACAGACGACGAAACAGGAAAAGACATTTTCGTACACGCTTCAGGTATCAAAGCTGAAGAGTTAAGAGAAGGAGACAAAGTTTCTTACGAAGAAGAAGAAGGAAGAAAAGGTAGAGTAGCTGCTCAAGTAGTAGTTATCGAAGGATAATAAATTATTTTTTGGCATACCGAAAAACTAACCGTTTCATATGAAGCGGTTTTTTTATGCATTTAATTTAAATATTCAGGAGCTAATCCAGCTATACATTACAACTTTTTCTCAAAATGATTTGTTTTCATTACAAAAAAGGAGCTTCCTCTGGTCGCTCTTTTTTCCAAGAAAACAATATCATTTTTTCGAGCAAAGTTTCCATTTCTATCTGGGCTAAAATCATCAAGAATCAAAAATTACGAATTGTGTTAATAATAAATTTCAGATAGTCCCAACTTAAATGTCCTTATATGACTTATATGGTTTAAAAGTATTTTTCGCTGTTGCTTGATTCGTAATTTTTAATACGTAATTAATATTTCAGCGTTTTTTCTTAAAAAAATCCTTCATCAATTCCCCACATTCATCTTCTAAAACACCACTAACCACAACGGTTTTAGGATGCAATTGCGTTCCCATTTTAGTAAAACCACGTTGGGCATCACTAGCACCATATACAATTTTAGAAATCTGACTCCAATATAAAGCACCTGCACACATTTGGCAAGGCTCGAGCGTAACATATAATGTGCAGTTGGTTAAATATTTTCCACCCAAAAAATTTGCCGATGCAGTAATGGCTTGCATTTCGGCGTGAGCGGTAACGTCATTTAATAATTCGGTTAGATTGTGACTTTTAGCAATTACTCGATTGTTTATAACTACAATAGCGCCCACGGGAATTTCATCTTTATCAAAAGCTGTATAGGCTTCTTGCAAAGCCTTTTTCATAAAATATTCGTCGGTGAAAATGTTTTCCATAAAGCAAAAATAAGAATTCAATTTGTACATTTGCTTTATGTCTGATAATTTACTTCAAAATATAAACAATCCAAAAGATTTACGTCAGTTAGACATAAATCAATTACCACAAGTTGCCCAAGAATTACGTGATTTTATTATCGATGTAGTTTCAAAAAACGAAGGACATCTTGGCGCAAGTCTTGGAGTTGTTGAGTTAACAATAGCTTTGCATTATGTGTTTGATACACCTGATGATGTATTGGTTTGGGACGTTGGTCATCAAGCTTATGGGCATAAAATTTTAACAGGAAGACGAGAAAATTTTCATACAAATCGTAAGTTAGGAGGGATATCTGGTTTTCCTAAACGAAGCGAAAGTGTTTACGATACGTTTGGAGTTGGACATTCCTCAACTTCAATTTCTGCAGCGTTAGGAATGGCGATTGCTTCTTATATTAAAGGAGATTTTAATAAACAACACATTGCAGTTATTGGTGATGCGTCAATTGCTAGCGGAATGGCTTTTGAAGGGTTGAATCACGCCGGAGTAACTGATGCGAATTTATTGGTAATCCTAAATGATAATGCTATAGGAATCGATCCAAGTGTTGGAGCACTTAAAGATTATCTCACTGCTGTGAAAGAAGGAAAGAATCACAAGGATAACAATATGATTAAGTCTCTGAATTTCGATTATTCAGGGCCAATAGATGGTCATGATATTTTTGCGGTTATCAAAGAATTGAAGCGATTACAAAAGATAAAAGGACCAAAATTCCTTCATATCATTACAACCAAAGGCAAAGGATTGCAACTTGCGGAAGAAGATCAGGTAAAATACCATGCGCCAGGAAAATTTGATGCTTATACAGGAAAAATTCATTTAAAATCAGAAGAAAATCTGCCTCCAAAATTTCAAGATGTTTTTGGATTGACTTTAGTAGAATTAGCCAATAAAAATAAAAAAATAATAGGAATTACGCCTGCTATGCCATCTGGGTCTTCTATGAAATTTATGATGGAAGCTTTTCCTAATCGCGCTTTCGATGTGGGAATTGCCGAACAGCATGCAGTAACTTTATCAGCAGGAATGGCAACGCAAGGAATGGTTGTTTTTTGCAATATTTATTCAACATTTATGCAAAGAGCCTATGATCAGATTATTCATGATGTGGCTTTGCAAAACCTCCCAATTATTTTTTGTTTGGATAGAGCTGGTTTGGTTGGTGAAGATGGTGCAACGCATCATGGCGTTTTCGATATTTCTTATTTGAATTGTATTCCTAATATGATTATTTATGCACCAATAAATGAAATTGAATTGCGGAATATTATGTTCACAGCTCAATTAGGATTAAAGCATCCAATTGCGATTCGTTATCCTCGCGGTCGTGGCGTAATTCAAAATTGGCAATTACCATTTGAACAAGTTGAAATGGGTAAAGGAATTCAATTAAAAAATGGTTCTAAAGTTGCTGTATTATCTACAGGAACTATTGGCAATAATGTTGTTGAAGCACTTGCTAAAATTAAAAATCCAAACTTGTTTTCTCATTACCATTTTCCTTTTGTAAAGCCTCTAGATGAAGTTTTGCTTAAAGAAATATGTATGGAATATGATGAGATTATAACTCTCGAGGAGAATACAATAATTGGTGGTTTCGGAAGTATTGTTAATCAATTTTCGAGTAGTAATAAATGCGGTATTTTAATTAAAAATCTAGGAATTCCAGATCATTTTATCGAACATGGTTCTGTATTAGAACTTCAAAAATTATGTAAGATTGATGCTGTAAGTTTGATTGAATTATTTGATTCTATTGTATAAAAAAAACGTTCACAATTTGTGAACGCTTTTTAGTTTGGTTTTAATCGTATTATTCGATAATTAATTTCTTAGTTCCTTCGAAGTTTTCACCTGAAATTTTTAAGATATAATTTCCTGAACTCAAATTACCTAAGTTAATTTTTTGCTCAGAGCTATCTAAATCAATTGTATTTGAAAATACATTTTTACCTGAGATATCAAATACGTTTAACTTTGTTTGTCCAAAATATTTACCAGACAAGATAGTTATATTTCCATTACTTACAGTTGGGTAAACGTTAAACGTACTAGAAATAATATCATTCTCTTTTGTAGATAACGGAGCCGCTGTTAGAGGTCCAGAAAACACACCTCTACCATAAGTAGCAGCAAAAACATTATAGGCTGTTGGTGCCGTTGGTGAGTTTGGTTGTAAATCTAAATCAGTTACTTTAACACCACTCATTCCATTATATGCTTGTCTCCAGTTTAAGGCTTGAGTAGCAGATGTAGCTGGGTTAAATGTATTTGCATACCAAACGCCTAGTTCTGTACCAATCATTACTTCGTTAGCATTTAATGGGTTTTGTAAAATTGTATGTACTGGCATATCTGGTAAATCACCTTCAATACTATACCAGTTTGTACCACCGTTTAGTGTATACCAAACATTAGTTGTTCCATAGTTTTTTAAGGTTACAAATATTTGAAGATCTGTAGCTCCAAATTCTATATCAGAAATAGTCCCTACGAAACCTGAACCAACTGAAATATCACTCCATCCAGTTCCTGCCGTTGAGTTAGCTGCAGTTACCGTATTAGCATTAGTTAATTTTAATAATTTAGAGTTTGATGTCCCTACGTATAGGGTTGTGGCTGTTGCTTTACCAGGGCGTAAAGCGGTTGGGTAAGCAGTAAATAAAGTAGGATATGTTAAATCTACTCTTAATGGTGCAGGACCACCTGTATAAGCAGAATATCTTCTAACAGTATAAACACGGTTTGTACCATCTGTAAAATCTGAATATACAATGTCATTAGCTGAGTCTAGTGTCATCGCAGGATAGAATAATCCACGATTAGCTACACCGCTACTTAGCGTTTTTTGAGTTGCCCCATTTAAGCCTCTTTTTATCACTTGATCATTGTAAACGTAGTTTGTTACATAATAAGAAGTTGCAGAAGAAGTTGCGTTTTGTTTAAATAATGGTATACCACCATCTCCACCTTGAACCTCGGTACTACCACTTACAGTACCCGTAGGAACACCAGTTGTGGTACTTAATGAAGAAGGAAAATAATTTGAACCATTGTCTTGTGCGCCAGCTACAAAAAAGTCGTTAGTAAGACCAGTAACTCCAGTTGGAGATACGGCAACACCTACAAACTGAGTTACATTAAATCCAGAATTTCTACTCGTTGCTGTAGTTCCAGATAAACTTGCAGTATAATATACTCCTCCATCATTTCCGAAAATTCCAGCATTAGGGGTTCCGGGTTTAAATGCCATTGCGTGTTGATCAGAGTGAACATCAGCCATCCAGTTTGAAATACCTGTCCAAGAGGCTCCGCTATTTGCAGATCTGTATAAATCGATTCCTCCTACATATACAATAGCATCGTTTGTAGGATCGACTTCGATCATCATGTCATAAAATGCTTGCGCTCCTGTAAAACCATAAGTTGTTTCTCTGCCTTCATCACCTGCTGGTAAACTAAGAACGCTAGGTGCTGTAGTAAAACCATTAGTAGTTTTCAAAAGTTGTACTTCAATAGTTGGAGCAGCAGTATCTGCTTGGTTTAATTGTGAACATACATATATTACATCTGCTGTTGTATTAGAAGCCTCAATTTCAACTCTAGCTCCACCACCATTTCCTACTATAGTATGTTTTAGTGTCCAAGTTGCTCCATTGTTTGTAGAAGAAAATATTTTTCCTCCTCCGTCACCAAATGTGCTACTGTCTGTAGTTGAAACCCAAACGGTTCCACCTACGGCAACTTCTAAATCAAAAGGACAAGTTTTGTTACCACTAGCAGTAACTGGTAAACTTAATGGACCAGTCCAATTTGTTCCTCCATCTACAGATTTGAACAAACCATAATTAGATGAATTTATGTATCCTCCATTAAATGAATCTCCAACTGCTGCGTATATTTCAGATACACCACCATTGTTTTTAATAGCAATGTCATTAATATATTGAATTCCGCTTACCGCAGTACCTGTAAATGCTCCAGGTGCTGTTGCAGCAAAATTACCTGTTAGGTTAGTTAAATTGGCAACCAATAAATCACCATCTTCTTTTGAAATCATTACAGTTGGTACTGTAGCTCCTAAACTTGAGCTTGCCATTCCAACTGCTCCAGCTCCTGGGGCATTGTTCATAATGATTACACCCACAGCTCCTGCATTTTCTGCTTCAAGGGCTTTAGCTTCGAAAGTACAAGTACCTCTTCTTATAAGTGCAATTTTCCCTGTAAAATAACCAGCTGCTGAAGCAGCACATCCTTCCGTAGAAAGTGGATACCCAGTTGTTGCGTTATTTCCTGCAGTTCCGTCATTTACTAAAACGATTTGTCTGTTTGCGCCTAAACTAGCAACGGGTGCACCAAAACTAGCTAAAGCAGTGATGTATCCTCTTATTACTCCTGCGTTTGAAGGAGCAAAAATATTTAAATTGTAAGACGCGCTTTGTGTAGATGAAACAGTTCCTCCTCCAAATACTCTTGTCCATGAGGTACCAGCATTTGTAGTTTTCCAAATACCATTTCCGTTTGCATCTCCTGTATAAGATTCTCCAGTCCCTACATACCAAGTACTAGAGTTATTAGGGTCAACAGTAATATTCTGAACATTTAAATGCTCAGGTAGTGTTGCTATTCTAGTCCAAACAGTTGCTGCAGATGTGATGTTTGTATTTTTCCACAAACCTCCACTAACACCACCAGCTATAACTGTATTACCAGTTGCATCAGTGGGATCAAAAATCATAGCTTTAGTACGACCACCAACATTGTTTGGTCCTCTTTCTTGCCAAAGATTATCTACACCATCACCTACAATTCTACCAGATAATGCTTCATTTCTGGTTTTTTCTAATTCGGCTCTAATAAATCCTAAATTATCAGGAGTTGGTCTTCCTAATGCAGGATTCATAGTCATTAACCACTCTTGTTCTTGATATTTGTTAGGTGGTAAACCTGCAGCTTTTCTTTCAGATCTAGATAAAGCAAAAGTTTTATTAATCTTGTTGTTCGCTAAATAATAAGCGTGTTTTTTGCGTAATTCTTTAACTTGTTTTTTTGTTAAATTACCATTAGAAACCACAACATTTTCTTTCTTGTTGGTTGGTTTCTTGGTATTTTGTTCAAGTTTACTCTGAGAGAAACCAGTAACAAAAATAAGTAAAGCACAAATTGTTGAAAATAAATTTCTTTTCATAATTTTATGATTTAAATTTTGGATTAAGCAACGAATGTAGTATTTTTTTTTTAAAAACAAAATTCCCAAGAGTTAAAATTGAGTTTTTAAGATACAATCTTATTGTACAACAATGCATTTCCGTCTGTTAGCATCGATACAAAATGGCAAATATGTAATAATCGTTCGTATAAAGAGTCTTTTTCTAAATGGTATTTTTCAGGTAAAATTTTTAGTAATAATGCATCGAAATTTGTTGCTTTTCCCTCGTGTTTGTTGTTGTAAGCGGTAACGAACTTATCTAGTAGGCTATTGATAATTTGATAGCCAATTAATTCTTTTTCGATAACTTCACGGCTTTGGTATATACTTTTTACACTTAGCTTAATGATGTCATCCATTTGGGCTTTGTATTTGCTTTTATCCATTAATGAATAAGGAAAATTTCCAGCTAATATTAGTTCTTCGTTTTCTATAAATATTTTTACAGCATCATTTATTAAACTTCCAATAGCCAAGGCACGCAAATAACTAATACGATCTTCTTTTGTGGTTAAAGTGTTGTATTTGTTAGAATCGATACTGTCTTTTACCAATTTTATCAAATATTCTAAAGCAAAATCTTCCGAAACCAAACCAAGATTCATTCCGTCCTCGAAATCGATAATAGTATAACAAATATCATCGGCAGCTTCGACAAGATAGGCGAGTGGATGGCGTTCGTAACCAATATCGTTTCCAGTTTTATTAGGAATCATTCCCAACTCTGAAGCAACCTCTTGGAAGAAATCTTTATCTGTTTGAAAAAATCCGTATTTTTTATCGGCAATATTTGAAGTTGGTTTTTTTGGCAAACTTTCTTTTGGATATTTCATAAAAGCCCCTAAAACCGCATAAGTGAGTCTTAAGCCTCCGGTTACTCCTGGGCGACTTGCTGTAAGTACCGAAAATCCGTTGGCATTGCCTTCAAAATCGATTAAATCTTGCCACTGTTTATCGGTCAATTTGTCTTTAAATTGTTGTCCTTTTCCTATCGAAAAATATTCGCCAATAGCTTTTTCGCCCGAATGTCCGAACGGCGGATTACCAATGTCATGTGCTAAACAAGCCGCAGCAACGATAGCGCCAAAATCGTTTGGTTGATAACCATGTATTTCTTGAAGATGTGGATATTTTTCGATAATTTTTTTACCGACCAAACGTCCGATAGATCTTCCCACAACCGAAACTTCTAAACTATGTGTTAATCGTGTGTGTACAAAATCAGTCTTAGAAAGCGGAATCACTTGCGTTTTGTCTTGCAAACTACGGAAAGCGGACGAAAATATAATTCGGTCATAATCGACCTCGAAACCCAAGCGGGTATCGTCTTGTTCTTTTCGCAATCGTTTGCTTGTGTCGCCTTGACGTTTTAGTGATAATAGTTGTTCCCAGTTCATTTGGTTTTATTTTTATTCTTTAGTAAAAAGATATTGTCCGCCGCCTTGTTTCAAAGTCATGTTTTTTCCGTCGAATGTAAGTTTTACACCTGCGGGATCAAATATAAATTCGGTTTCGCTAATTGGATTTAAAGCAAAAGAACCTTGTCCTGTAGCTTGTGCGGTTAACTCTCCTTTTTCGATTTTGATGGTGATTTTGATTGGTAATTGTGCCGATGCATAAACACCTTGATAACTTTCTAACTTGTCTTTAGAAACTTCAAACGTGGTTAAATTTGGGAATTGAAAAGGCATTTTGTAATAAATACTCAAAATTCCCATCATAATATCGTTACGGTTATAATTATCGCCATTTACAATAAGCGAAACACCAGTTTTTTCTATTGGATAATATCCTGCAACAGCTCGAAAACCTTCTATTCCTCCTGTGTGACCAAAGAATTTTCTTTCGCCAAAAGGAAATACAACCAATCCTTTTCCGTAAGATTGTTCTAGTTTTGTCATCTCATCTACTGAGGTTTTCTTTAGTAATTTACCATTAAAAACAGCATCTAGAAAAAAGGTCAAATCTCCAGTAGTCGAGGCAATATTTCCAGCGCCAAAAGCTTGCGACATATCCCATTCTTTGTTAATGGTCCATTTTTTATTAGTGTAATTATAGGAATAACTTTCGTTTTTAGTTGGATCTACATTGGTCGCAATCGATGTGTTTTGTAATTGAAGTTTATTTATAATTCTTTCATCAAGATTGGTTGCATAATCTTTTTTAGAAATATCTTCCAGAATTCGACCTAATATATAGTAATTAGAATTGCTGTATTCGAATTTAGAATTGGGTTCGAAAACCGATTTATAACCTGCGATTTTTGCAATCATTTCGTCTTTGGATACTTTTTGATAAACATTTACAGTAGAATCGCCGTTTATAAAGTCTAAAATTCCTGTGCGATGATGCAACAAATCGTGAATCGTAATTTTGTTAGCATTCGGAATTTGAGGATAAAACTTGTTTAATTTAGTGTCCAGTTTTAACTTTTTTTCTTCAATTAACTGCATTATCATCACTGCAGTAAAGGTTTTTGTAATCGAACCAATTTTGTATTTGGTGTTTTTGTCTGCTTTCAAACTATTTTCGACATTGGCAAAACCATACGCTTTTTCGAAAACCACATTTCCTGCTTCGCGAATGCAAACCTGTCCCATAAACTTGCTGCTTTGGTTTAGGTAAACAAGCAAACTATCTATTTTGTCGAAACGTGTTTTTTGTTGCGCTGAAAGTGAAAGCGAGAATATAAATGCTAATAATAAGATTGATTTTTTCATAATTTTTTTATTTAGAACTCTAGAACCCTTGCAGGGTTTAAAACCCTGCAAGGGATAGTGTTATTATCAATGCGCTTCCAACCAATTTTTACCAATTCCAATTTCAACATCTAACGGAACATCCATCTTAAATGCATTTTCCATTTCGTGTTTAATCATCGGTTGAATTTTCTCTAATTCAGAATTATGAACATCAAAAACAAGCTCATCGTGTACTTGAAGCAACATTTTCGATTTCCAGTTTTCTGAAGTTAATTTTTTATGAATGTTTATCATCGCAATTTTGATGATATCGGCTGCCGAACCTTGTATTGGTGCATTTACAGCATTTCGTTCGGCACCACCTTTTACCATATGGTTGGCCGAATTGATGTCTTTCAAGTAACGTCGTCTTCCTAAAACCGTTTGTACATAACCATGTTCTCTGGCAAAATCGACTTGTTCAGACATATATGACTTCAATTTTGGATAAGTCGCATAATAAGCATCGATTAATTCGGAAGCTTCTTTTCTCGACAAATCAGTTTGATTGCTCAATCCAAAAGCAGAAACACCATAGATAATTCCAAAATTTACTGTTTTGGCATTGCTACGTTGTTCTTTTGTGACTTCTTCTAATGGAACGTTGAATACTTTTGCGGCTGTACTTCTGTGAATATCTTCGTTATTTTGAAAAGCAGCAATCATATTTTCTTCCCCAGATAAAGCAGCAATAATTCGAAGTTCTATTTGAGAATAATCCGCAGAAACTAGTGTGTAATTTTCATCACGAGCGATGAATGCTTTTCTAATTAATCGTCCTCTTTCGGTACGAATCGGAATATTTTGCAAGTTTGGATTGTTAGAACTCAAACGTCCTGTAGCTGCAACAGTTTGCATATAATCGGTGTGAACGCGATTAGTTTTTTTGTCCACTTGGTTTGGTAAAGCATCGATATAAGTGCTTTGCAGTTTCACCATTTGTCGCCATTCGAGAATGTCTTTTACAATTGGATTGTCTTTTTCTAAATAGCTTAGAATTTCTTCGCCAGTGGCGTATTGACCTGTTTTGGTCTTCTTTTGTTTGGCTCCGCCGATTTTTAATTTATCAAATAAAATATCTCCGAGTTGTTTTGGTGAAGCCAAATTGAATTTCTCGCCAGCAGTTTCGTAGATTTTTTGTTCTAATTGAGAACTTTCTTTTGCCATTTCGACCGACATCGATTGTAAAAACGGAACATCAAGATTAATTCCTTCTAATTCCATTGCGGCCAAAACGGGAATTAACGGAATTTCGATTTCATCAAACAATTTTTTGGTTTCGGCTTTATCGAGAATTGGACTAAAATTTTGTTTTAATTGATAGGTAACATCAGCATCTTCGGTAGCATATTCTTTAATTTCTTCTAAAGAAACGTCACGCATCGATTTTTGGTTTTTGCCTTTTTTACCAATTAAATCTTCAATTGATTTCGGTGAATATTTCAAATAGGTTTCCGATAAAACATCCATATTATGACGCATATCAGGATTGATTAAGTAATGCGCAATCATCGTATCAAATAATTTCCCTTTGATGGAAACACCGTAATGAGACAGAATTTTTAAATCATATTTGATGTTTTGACCAATTTTTTCGATGCTTTCACTTTCAAAAAATGGTTTAAATTTATCTACTAAAATTTGGGCTTCTTCTTGGTTTTCTGGAAACGGAACGTAAAATCCTTTTCCTTTTTCGAAAGAAAATGACATTCCAACCAATTCGGCATTCAAAGCATCAATTCCTGTGGTTTCGGTATCAAAACATACTGAAGATTGATTCATTAAGTTTTGCAAAAGTAATTTTACAGCGAAATCACCTTCAATAGTTTGATAAAAATGCTCAGTGTCTTCTAATGTCGCATAATGAGAACTTGATTTTACTTCGCCACTTTCGTCGTCAGAAAAACCAAATAAATCGAATTGATCTTCGTTCGATTTTTTAGCTGGAGCTTTTTTAGTTGGTTGTGGCGTATCGTTTGAAGTTCCGTTACCATTTGTATCAATTTCGTCATATTCTTTTCCAGTTCCAAAATATTTATCAAACTGCGCTTTCATTTGACGAAATTCTAGTTCTTGAAACAATTCGTCTGTTTTTTCAACATCAGGTTTTGATAATTCGTAATCTTCCGCATTAAAAGTCACAGGACAATCGAGTAGAATAGTGGCTAATTTTTTAGAGAGAATTCCTTTGTCTTTATTGGCTTCGATTTTATCTTTTATTGCTCCTTTTAATTGATGTGTATTGGCCAAAAGATTTTCCATCGAACCATATTCTGCCAAGAATTTCTTTGCGGTTTTTTCGCCAACACCAGGTAATCCTGGAATGTTATCGGCTGCATCGCCCATCATTCCTAGAAAATCGATAACCTGTAATGGATTAGTAATTTCAAATTTTGCCAAAACTTCTGGAATTCCCCAAATTTCGATGTCGTTGCCCATTCTTGCGGGTTTGTACATAAAAATATTTTCGGAAACCAATTGCGCAAAATCTTTATCTGGCGTAACCATATAGACTTTAAAATTTTCTTTTTCGGCTTGTTTTGCTAGAGTTCCAATTAAATCATCGGCTTCAAAACCAGGAACTTCGACAATGGGAATGTGCATGGCTTTCAATAATTCCTGAATGTACGGAACGGCAATTTTTATGGCTTCGGGCGTTTCGTCTCGATGGGCTTTGTATTCTTTATACATTTCGTAACGGTACGTACTTCCGCCTTTGTCGAATGCTACGGCTAAATGATCGGGTTTTTCACGTTTAATAACATCCATCAAGGCATTCATAAATCCCATAATGGCAGAAGTATCCATGCCTTTAGAGTTGATTCTTGGGTTTTTTATAAAAGCAAAATAACCACGAAATATTAAGGCATAAGCATCGAGAAGGTAAAGGTGTTTTTGTGACATTTTTATTTTTAAAAAGTTAGAGAAATTCCAATTCCGTTAGCATTTACCATTAAATCTGTTGACTCGATAGAAACTTTATCTGTTTTGGGATTGTATTCATTCATTATAGTAACTGATTTTCTAATTCTATTTTGAAAACCAATTTTGATAGGAATAGAAATTAATACTATTCCAGCTCCAACAAAATACATTGTATTACTTGTTGGTTTTCCAAACGTGCCATCTGATTGAACTCCAGCATTTTTAACTTTTGAAAGATGTGTGATAATTATTGTTGAAATCCCTCCGTATAAAAAAATATTTCCAAGTGTTTTTTTCGTTCGACCAGCTTTGTATAATTTAAGCGCTTCTTGATTAAAATTCTCTGCTACTTTAGTCGAATTTAGTCTTTCTCCTTTCGAATTGAATATTCTTCCGCCAGACTTCATAGTGTATGTTTCTTGGCAAAAAGTTATGCTTGTAATTAATAAAGTGAAAATTAAAAAAAGATTTTTCATGATTGTTTTAAATAAATAGATTTTTCAAAAATAATCATTCGAATACAAACAAAACATCTTTTAGTTAAAATTTGATTAACAAAACAACTTTGTTATAACTTTCTTCGTTATTTTGCTTAAAATTTTCAAAATGTTAACTAGATTTTTGCTTCTTATAGGATTGTTGTTGTTTGTAGAAATATATTCTTATCAGGCATTTAGAACCGTTATTAAAACCAAATGGATTTTGCAAGCTTACCTTGTTATAAGCGCTTTGATTGTGGTTTATGTAACGTATTATATTTTTCAGTTTGACCGTAAAGTGGGACAAACGCCACAAAGTTTATTCACTTTAGGTTTATTGCTTGTTGTTTTACTTCCAAAATTAGTTATTACAATTTTTATGTTTGGCGAAGATGTTTACAGATTATTTTCTGGATCGATTAATTATTTTATCAAAAACGACAATCGAACGACTTTTCTTGCCTCAAGAAGAAAATTTGTATCACAAATAGGATTAGGATTGGCTGCAGTTCCTTTTTTATCGTTAATTTACGGAGTTACGATTGGGAAATATAATTTTAAAGTCATCAAACAAAATATATTTTTCCCGGATTTACCTGATGCTTTCGATGGTTTTACGATTACGCATATTTCGGATATTCACAGTGGAAGTTTTGATGATTCTGAAAAAATAAATTATGCTATGGATTTGATTAATGAACAAAAATCGGACATATTACTATTTACAGGAGATATTGTAAATGCCAAAGCAGATGAAATGCATCCGTGGATTGAAACTTTCAATCGATTAGAAAAACCAGCTTTTGGTAAGTTTTCTGTTCTGGGTAATCATGATTATGGTGCTTATTTAGATTGGGATTCGGAAGCAGAAAAAGCAGAAAATTTTGTCGCCATAAAAGATTTGCACCGTCAAATAGATTTCAAATTATTGTTGAATGAAAATATAAAAATTAAAAAAGACAATGATGAAATCGCTTTAATTGGTGTAGAAAATTGGGGCAAGCATTTTGGTTCTTTTGGTGATATCGATAAAGCTTCGGAAGGAGTTTCAAACTCAGATTTTAAAGTATTAATGAGTCACGACCCGAGTCATTGGGAAGAAATTGTAAAAAATCATGAAAAAAACATACAACTTACTTTATCAGGACACACACACGGAATGCAATTTGGTATCGAAATTCCGGGTTGGTTTAAGTGGAGTTTGGCGCAATATATGTACAAACAATGGGCTGGATTATACGAAAATGTAGGACGATATATTTATGTAAATCGTGGTTTTGGGTTTCATGCTTATCCTGGTCGAGTAGGAATTATGCCCGAAATAACAGTAATTCGTCTAAAAAAAGGACAAAACGTGGCTTAATGTGTTAAAAACACTATATTTGTATAACAAAGTTTAATAAAATTATACTATGTCAAAATTTGGAGAACTAATAAATGCACAAGTTCCTGTTCTAATCGATTTTTATACAGACTGGAATGAATCTTCACAATCGATGCATCCTGTTATCAAGGACGTAGCTGCAGCACTTGGCGATAAAGCCAAAGTTATAAAAATAGATGTAGACAAAAACCAAGAACTTGCCGAAGCGCTTCGTATAAAAGGTTTGCCTACACTGATGATTTATAAAGACGGACAAATGATGTGGAGACAATCGGGTGAGTTAGATGCAAATTCTATTATCACACTGGTTCAGGAGCAGTTATAGATTTATGTAATTATTGTATTACATCAAACACAAATCCTTTTTCTTTTAAGATTTGAATGGTTTTGGGCAAAGCATATTCTAAATTTTTAAATGCTTTTACACTGTCGTGAAAGACAATAACGCTACCGGAAGTTACTTTTTTGGTCGCATTTTCCAAACACTTTTCTTTAGATGTTTTTTCATCAAAATCGGCAGTTAGAATATCCCACATAATTATTTTGTAACCCAAATTTCGTAATTTTTTAGATTGCGAAGGCTTTATTTTTCCGTAAGGCGGACGGAAAAGATTGCGGATTTTAGTCCCGAAAGCTTTCGGGAGTTGATTTTTGATTGCAGATTCGCATAATTCAACATTTTGCAAATAATCTGCTGTTGTGGTTTTCCAACCATTTTTGTGATTGAAAGTGTGGTTTCCTACGCCATGTCCATCATTAATAATTTTATTAAAAATTTCTGGGTGTTTTTCTATGTTATTACCAATGCAAAAAAAAGTCGCATTGATGCTGTTTTCTTTTAGAATTTCTAAAACCCATTCTGTTATTTCCGGTGTTGGACCATCATCGAAAGTGAGATAGATTTTGTTTTCGGTATTAGGAATATCCCAAACCTGATTACTAAATAATCGTTTGATGATTTGAGGTGTTTTTATCCAATAGAAATTCATGGGTTATTAGAGTTTTGATTTCAAATCCATTCTCTCATGAAGTATTCTTATGATTTCAATTTCTTTTGACAAAATAATTCTAAAGAAAATAATATGGTGATTGCTTTTGAATCCCAACAAATCCTTATGTACTTCTTCATACTGCTTGCCAAACTTAGGATGGTTTGCAACTTCCTGACATGATTCCAATAAGAATTTGTAATATTTGTTAGCTTGTTTTTCTGACCATTCATTATAAGTATAATCCCAAATTTCGGATAAATCTTCGACAGCCTTGTTGGTCAAATGATATTTAGCCATTTACTTTCTTTTGCTTGTTTGCAACATTTCTAAATGCTTCTTTGGGTCGAAATCTGTAGCAATTCCGCTTTTGATACCTTCTTGAATCTCATTTCTTAAAGCAAGAATTTTGTTTTCCTCTTCTTCAAGCATTCTTAGTCCAGCGCGAATAACTTCACTTGCATTTTGAAAACGACCTTTTGAAATACTTTTTTCGACAAAAGTTTCGAAATGATTACCTAAAGATATAGATGTATTCTTTCCCATGATAAGTGATTAAATTTTTGCTAATGTACCAAAATTTGGTAATTTATACAAATTTTTCACAAAAATCTCACATGACATTTAGCTTGGTGTTGGCCATCATCGAAAGTGAGATAAATTTTGTTTTCGGTATTAGGAATATCCCAAACCTGATTACTAAATAATCGTTTGATGATTTGAGGTGTTTTTATCCAATAGAAATTCATGGGTTTAGGGTTTGGACGTTGTAGGAGCTGTTGCCAGCAGGTTTAATTGTCTGTGTTTATTTTAAATGTTTTATGTTTTAATTTATTGATATAAATTCATATTTGTTATTATTTTTATTTGAAAACATTTTGACAATTATCTTTGACGAAACTTAAAATTATCAATTTTATCCGTTTTAAATATTAGAGTTTCATCTTTTTCTTTGTCAAATAAGAATAGGTTTTTTTTTGTTTCTCCTATGTATATTATTTTATTATTTGTTTCAATAACTTTTTCATCATATGTGAAAAATATTAATTTAGATTGCTCATTTTCATATCTTAATCTATATCCTTTCTCTATAGAATTTGATATTGTAGATAGATTAAATAAAATAAGTGAGATGAAACCTAAGTAAATAATAAAAGAAGAAAAAGTATTGTGATTTTTTACAAGTGTTTTTAAGATTGTTTTTTCTGATAATATATATATTAAGGCGCATATTATATAACCTATGGGATAAATCAATCCTATGTAATTTTTAAAAATTAGGTTAATAATTATATAAATAATAAGAATAAAAATTATAATCCATCCTAAATTATTATGTATAAAACTTTTAGGTTTTGAGATTTCATGTTTCAATCTTTCTAAATTATATCTTTCTATTTCATTTTCTTCTTTTGATATTTTGTCATCGACAAAATATGAAATGGTTATAATTACTAATATTAATAAAATAATTAGTATAGCCTTGTTAAAGAATAGTAATGGGATTTCAGATATTTCTAAATAATTAATTATCTCTATATCAAAAAAGTAATAATAAGATTGAAGGTGAATGTATCCAAGAGTAGTGAGGATAATAAAAATTAAAGGAAAAGATTTTATAATTGTATCGAGTTCAGCTTTTAGCATTTATTATTATCTGTTAATTAAATTATATTTTCTCGTCATGTTTCGATAGATACTTACCAGTAACATCTAGATTGTTATTATAACACACGAACATACAAAAAAAATGCAGTTATTTTTTACAATAACTGCATTTTTATAATAATCTAATAAGTTTAATGATCTATTCCATATCTCTGCCAAAACGGTCAAAACGTTTGTTGTAGCTATTGAATATTGCTTTTTGTTCGTTGTAAAAAGCAGTGTCTTTATTGTCTTTCATAATAAGTAACAAACCTCTGTATCTTTCTATATTGGTAATAATATCGATAGCATTTTCGTTTTGCTCGCTAGCTTTTGTTTGGCTAAAATATTTTAGTTCGTCTTGGTATTTTGCTTCTAATTGTTTGAGCAAAGTACGTGCTTTTTGTGTTTCGCCTAGTTTATAATAGCCATCGGCAAAAGGATCTACCATGCTATAATACGCATAATAATCTAACGGAAGTTTAGTAAGTGCTAATTCGATTATTTTTTTAGCTTTATCATTTTTTCCTTCGGCAATGAGCTGATTCATCAACCTTGTTAAATTAGTACGGTACGAAATACTGTTTTTTCTGGTTTCAGGATCGTGGTATATTTTTGTGCTTTCACCATTACCCCAATCTAATTTCATCATGATGTCGTACATTTTATCGGCATCGATGCTTCCCATATCAAAACCTGATGCTTCTTTGTCTATTGCTGTTTTTACAGGAACGAGTTTGTACACCATTCCGTTTAGTTGTAAGTATTCTTTCATCCAAATGTAATCTTCGTCAGCAAAAGCTCCTGGAGAAAAGTAAATAGGGCGTTTCCAATTGTTGTTTCTCACAATGTCTAACATGATGAGTCGGTTTTTGTATAAAGCGTCACCTTTTATATCAACATCAATATGAGGAACAATCGAATCGTTGTATTTTGGACTTACAACCTTGTTTGCTATGACGGTGTTTTTATCGACAGGAATTCTAATTTTATTACTTGGATAAAACTGAATCATCTGACCGTTTTTCATCTCGATTAATGTTCTTGGATCATCGCTAGAAACAAAATCGAAAAATTCTTTTACATCGAGTCTTGCATCCGTTTTTTGATCAAAAACTAAGTAATCACGTTTTCCATCAACATAATCTTTGTGTGAGAATGAAATAGGAACTGGTTCAGATTCGTAAGCTTTGGCTTTCATTTGGTCTATATACCAGTCAGTCATTAATAAACTAGTGTTTACAATACGAACATCGGTTCTGTAGCCTTCAATTTCTTGTAAATACCAGATTGGGAATGTATCGTTATCGCCAATGGTAAATAACAGCGCATTTTTGTCGCAAGAATCTAGATAGGCTCTTGCCGATGAAACTGCCGTATATTTTCCAGAACGGTCATGATCGTCCCAGTTTTGAGTTGCCATAAGTATTGGCGCAGCAAAAAGACACGCTGTAATAGCTACTGGAGCCGCAATTTTAGGCGTAATGTATGATTTTAGGAAGTCGAAAATAGCATATACGCCAATTCCTATCCAGATGGCAAATACATAAAAGGAACCTACAAGTGCATAATCTCGTTCACGAGGTTCGAAAGGGCGTTCGTTAAGGTAAACTTTAAGTGCTAAACCTGTAAATAAAAACAGTGCTAAAACAACATAAAAACTCTTAATATCTTTTTTTAGATGAAAGAAAAACCCGATAAGTCCGATGATAAATGGTAGGAAGAAATAAGTATTTCTGCCTTTGTTGTTTTTCCATTCTGCTGGAAGATTTTCCTGAGAACCCAATCTTATATTGTCTAGAAAATTAATTCCGCTTAGCCAATTTCCGTCTAAAGAAGTGTATTCTCCTTGTTTGTCGTTTTGTCTTCCAACGAAATTCCACATTAAATACCTCCAATACATATACCCAAATTGGTACTGAACCATAAATGTTAAATTGTCGACAGTTGTTGGTTTTTCTATATTAAGATACTGACCGTAAGCTTTTAGGAATTTTTCGTAATCTTCTATTTCTAGTTTTCCAGAAGCATAAGCGGCTCTAAATTCGGCCACAATATCGGTGAGTTCTTGTTCTTCCGAATACTCTTCTTTGATGCTAAAATTTAACACATTTGTAAACTTCATGTAGTTTTCTGCGTGATCGGTACTCCACATTCTTGGTAAAATAGCTTTCTGATTGTCGTCGCTATTTTGAACTCCGTTTTTATAATTATTTACAATAACATATTCACCTTTTTTGTAATCACGTTCGTAATTTGGTTTTTCGTCCGTGTACGGATTGTCTTCATCTAATCCTGCATAAGCATCGGAAAACTGAGGTCCGTAAAACAAAGGATTTACACCGTATTGTTCACGATTATAATAGGCTAAAACCTCACGCGCATCTGATGGTTTGTTTTCGTTAATAGGTGTATTTGCATTGGCACGAATAGGCAACATCATCCATGTAGAAAAACCTAACATGATAAATAATACACAAAGGAGTAAGGTATTGTAAAGCACTTTTCCTTTTGCTCGAGTGTATTTTAATCCAAAATAGAAGAATGCAATAAGAAGTAAGGTGACAAATATTGTTCCCGAATCGAAAGGCAATCCTAAGCTATTTACCATAAAAACTTCGGCAGTACCAAAGAAAGTCATTGTCCAAGGCAATAATAATTTGAATATAAATAACAAAACGGCAACGACAACAATATTGGCGATGATGAAACTTTTTACAGTAATATTTTTGTAATTTTTAAAATAATATAAGAATCCAATTGAAGGAATGGTTAGTAATGCCATGAAGTGAACACCAAAAGACAATCCGACTACTAATGAGATTATGAGCAACCATTTGTTGCCACGTTCGGTATGCATTTCTTCTTCCCAACGTAATCCGAGCCAAAAAAGGAGTGCAATAAGTACCGTTGCCATGGCGTAAACTTCGGCTTCGACCGCATTATACCAGAAACTATCGGAGAAAGTAAAAGCTAAAGAACCTACAAACGAGCTTCCTAAAATAACAATCGAATTGGCTTTATTGATTTCTGCAAATCCAGAAACTACTTTTCTTAAAATAATTGAGGTTGACCAAAATAAAAACAAAATGGTAAAAGCGCTCGAAAATACCGACATCATATTGACCATTAATGCAATATGCTGATTGTCGATAGCAAACATGGCGAAAAATGCGCCAATCATTTGAAACAAAGGTGCTCCTGGCGGATGACCAACTTCTAGCTTTGCTGCTGTTGCAATATATTCGCCACAATCCCAAAAACTCATTGTAGGTTCTACAGTAAGTGAATAAACGATAAGTGAGATAAAAAAAGTAAGCCAACCAAGGGCTGTATTCCATTTATTGAAATTGAAAGACATAAATTTTTTGGTATAAATATTACCTTACAAAGAAACTATTTTTTTATCTAAAGAAAAGGTTAAAAATAAAAATTTAATTTTTTTTGACTAAAACCTTGCAGAAAATAAATATTGTAGTAAATTTGCACTCGCAATAAGGAATTATTGTAAGGTTACTGGCCCATGGTGTAATGGTAACACAACTGTTTTTGGTGCAGTCGTTCAAGGTTCGAGTCCTTGTGGGCCAACAAAAAACCCTTCAGAAATGAAGGGTTTTTTTTATATAAATAACTGAGATTTTTTATTTGGCATTTGCCATAAATTCTTCTGCTTTTTCGACCATGTTGTAGCTTCCACAGAAAAAGGGAACACGTTGGTGCAATTCTGTAGGCTGAATCTCCATGATGCGGTTGTAACCATCAGAAGCTTTTCCTCCTGCTTGTTCTGCAATAAATGCCATCGGGCTACATTCGTAAAGCAAACGCAATTTTCCTTTTGGTGCTTTCGAACTTGTAGGATAAATATAAATTCCACCTTTAATCATATTTCTATGAAAATCGGAAACCAAACTTCCAATATATCTAGAAGTATACGGACGATCACCTTCTTCCGATTGGCAATATTTAATGTAATTTTTCACTCCTTGCGGAAAATGAACATAATTCCCTTCATTCATCGAATAGATATTCCCGTCTTTCGAATATTTCATGTTTGGGTGCGAAAGATAAAAAGTTCCAATAGCTGGGTTTAATGTAAATCCGTTTACGCCATCGCCAGTTGTGTAAACTAACATGGTCGAAGTACCGTAAATAACATAACCTGCAGCAACTTGGTTTATACCTGGTTGTAAGAAATCTTCAAGTGTAACTGGAGTTCCTACTGGAGTAATTCTTCTAAAAACAGAGAAAATGGTTCCTACCGAAACATTAACATCAATATTTGAAGAACCATCAAGTGGATCCATCAAAACCACATATTTATTATTATGACTGTTATCTGAACCAGCAACTGTAATAAAATCGTCGTTTTCTTCGGAAGCAATTCCGCAAACGATTTCACGATTTATTAAGGTTTGAATGAAAACTTCATTAGCATAAACATCTAATTTTTGTTGGTCTTCACCTTGTATGTTTTGCTCACCTGCAGCGCCAACAATATCTACTAATCCTGCTTTATTTACTTTATAGTTTACCACTTTTGCGGCTAGTCTAATCGAATTGATTATTCGAGATAATTCTCCCGATGAATACTGAAATGACTGTTGATTTTCGATAATAAACTCACCTAATGTTTTGTTGCGTTCTTCCATTTCTAGATTAATGTAGTTGTTTATGCAAATATCGATTATAATTTTTGAAAATAGTATTTAGATAGAAAGAAAATTGTGCTAAAGTTATTTTATATTTGTTGTAAATAAAATCAATAAAAATCATGAATATGAAATCAATATTTTTAGCACTATTCGTAGCTATTTTCGGATTATCTGATGCAAATGCACAAATAAATTTAGGAGAAAAAGCGTTAGGAGCTTTGCAAAAAGGATACGCCGGATTTACTTTTAGCGATGAAGATGCTGCAAAATTATCGAAAGAAGCAGTAGATAAAATGGACAAAGAAAATCCAGTTGCAGGACCAAAAGACGCTTATACAATAAGGTTAAATAAATTATTTGGTAAACACAAAGCCGAAAACGGATTAGCGCTTAACTACAAAGTATATAAGCTAAAAGATGTAAATGCATTTGCCACGGCTGACGGAAGTGTTCGTGTATTTTCTGGACTTATGGATATCATGGACGACAACGAAATCCTTGCTGTAATAGGTCACGAAATAGGTCACGTTGCCAATCACGATTCTAGAGATGCAATAAAAGCGGCTTATAAAAAAGAAGCTTTGCTAGATGCTGCTGGTTCTCAATCAGATAAAGTTGCGGCTGTAACTGAAGGTCAAATAGGAAATATTGGAAAAGCCTTGATGAATAATAGTCACAGCAGACAACAAGAAACGGATGCCGATACTTATTCGTATGATTTCATGAAACGTAATAAGTATAATGTAAATGCAGTTGAATCTGCTTTTTCTATTTTAGCAAAAATGGGGGAAGGAACAGATTCGTCATTCATCACAAGAATGATGAGTTCTCATCCTGACCCAAAACAAAGAGCTGAAAATGCAAAAGCAAGAGCTCAAGCTGACGGATTATACAAACCGTATGTAAAACAAGTCAAAGCAAAAGCAAAAACAGTTGCTAAGAAGAAAAAGTAAGGTATGATTATTAGAAAAGGAGAAAAAAATGACATGCCAGCTGTTTTAGATTTAATAAAAGAGCTGGCTATTTTTGAAAAAGAACCCGATGCTGTTGTTGTAACTGTTGCCGATTTAGTTCGAGATGGTTTTAGTGAAAATCCACTTTTTTATACTTTTATTGCAGAAGTTGAAAACGAAATCATTGGCATGGCTTTGTATTATTACCGATATTCGACTTGGAAAGGAAAAACCATTCATCTAGAAGATTTAATCGTTAAAGAAAAGAGTCGAGGAACAGGTGCTGGATACGCTTTGTATGCTGAAATTATGGCACAAGGGAAAAAAGACAACGTGCGCCGAATAGAATGGAACGTACTCGATTGGAATACGCCAGCTATAGATTTTTATAACAAATCTGGTGCAAAATTACTCGAAGATTGGCGCGTTGTCAATATGGACGAAGCAGGAATAAATGCTTTTTTAGCAAAAAAATAAATAATAAATTTGGGCGTTACCACAAGGGTCGGGCTATACGTTACAATCTTTTTTTCTTGTTCTCGATACTCCTCGCAAAAAAGCGAGGAACTCGAACTGACGAAAAAAAGGATTTTCACTACTATCCCTAACGCAAAATGAAACCCTAAATAAATAGATTAAAACAAACAATAGCTTTTAGTATTTCAGACTAAAAATCTAAAATCTAAAATCTAAAATCTAAAATCTGAAATGAGAATATTCAAATTTGGTGGAGCATCAGTAAAAGATGCCGATGGTATAAAAAATGTTTTCGACGTTTTACAAAAAGTAGGTTACGAAGAAGTTTTACTCGTGGTTTCGGCAATGGGAAAAACAACCAACGCTTTAGAAGTCGTTATTAAAAATTATTTCGATAAATCTCCAGATTTGAATGCTTCTGTTCAAGAAGTAAAAAAATACCACAATCAAATTCTTTTAGATTTATTTGATGACGAAGAAAGCGAAGTTTTTCTAGATGTAAATGATCATTTTGCAGATTTAGAATATTTTTTACGCAGTAACAAATCGCCAAATTATAATTTTGTGTACGATCAAATCGTAAGTTTTGGAGAAATAATTTCGACCACAATCTTGAGCCATTACATGAATTTTAGAAACATTAACACACAATGGTTAGATGTTCGTTCGTATATAAAAACCGACAATACCTATCGTGATGCTGAGGTAAATTGGGAAATTACTCAAAAAAATATTTCAAAAATTGCCAAAAAGAAGTCGCTTTTTATCACACAAGGATTCATTGGTGCCGACGAAAACGGATTTACCACAACATTAGGACGCGAAGGTTCGGATTATACCGCAGCCATTTTTGCCTATTGCCTTAATGCCGACAGTGTTACTATTTGGAAAGATGTTCCAGGCGTGATGAATGCCGATCCTCGTTATTTCGAAAACGCAACTTTGCTTAATCAAATTTCGTATCGCGAAGCCATCGAATTGGCTTTTTATGGTGCCAGTGTCATTCATCCAAAAACATTACAACCTTTACAGAAAAAAGAAATTCCATTGTATGTAAAATCGTTTATAAATCCTTTGCTGGCTGGAACTTCAGTTTCTAAAGGGGAAGATTTAGAACCGAAATTACCTTGTTTTATTGTCAAAAAAAACCAATTATTATTGTCGCTTTCTTCGATAGATTTTTCATTTATCATGGAAGAAAATATCAGCGAAATTTTTGCTTTATTGCATCAGCACAAGATAAAAGTGAGTTTAATACAAAACTCAGCCATTAGTTTTTCGATTTGTTTAGAAGATAAATTTGGTAATTTTAATGAATTGAAAAAAACATTATCTAAAAAGTTCAAATTGTCATACAACGAAAATGTATCACTTTATACGATAAGACATTTCGACGAAAAAGCATTTCAAATGGTCGAAAAAAACAAGACTGTTTTGCTAAAACAAATGAGTAGAGAAACGATGCAAATTGTGACCAAAGAATAGTTTTTAAATAATACACTACTTTTGTAATGTTGTCATTATATAAGTATGTTTAAAAAGCTGATTTTTTTGATTGTATTTTTTGGTTTTTCTGGGCTTTACGCTCAAGAAATCAAAACCCCATACAAATCAAAGAAAATACTTGTTTCTCGAGATTCAATTCAAATTGATAGCACAAGTATAAATGCTAGTTTTTTTAAATTGCTCGATGCCAAAGGCGAAGCTATTGACACTAGTTTTTATAAAGTAAATTTTTCAAAAGGAATTTTAACTTTCAAAAATAATTACAAAACTACCGATACACTAACCGTCCGTTATTTAAAATTTCCAGAATATTTAACCAAAGAATACACCATTTACGACAAAAGCCGAGTGGTAAATAACGATAACGGTCAGGGGAATTTATATAGAGTTTCTAATGATGGTTTCAAGAAATTTACACCATTAGAAGGACTTACAACTACAGGAAGTATTTCGCGAGGAATAACTGTTGGAAACAACCAAAACACATCAGTAAACTCAAATTTAGACCTTCAAATTACAGGTAAATTATCGGATAAAATAAGCTTGCGAGCTTCTATTCAAGACAGTAATATTCCTTTGCAAGAAGGCGGGTATTCTCAAAAATTAGACGAATTTGATCAAATTTTTATTGAACTTTTTTCAGACAAATGGAGCATCCGTGCAGGAGATTTATTTTTAGAAAACAGGAGATCCAGATTTCTAAATTTTAACAAAAAAGTACAAGGTTTGTCAACCCAATTTACCTTGGGAACACCCGAAAAGAAAACCGAAATTTATGCCTCTGGAGCGATTGTTCGTGGACAATATGCAAAAAGTAATTTTGTAGGACAAGAAGGAAATCAAGGGCCATACAAACTAAAAGGGCCAAATGGAGAATTGTATATTTTGGTCATTTCAGGTTCAGAACGAGTTTATGTAAACGGAATTTTACTAAAACGAGGCGAAAACAATCAATATACAATCGATTATAATGCCGGAGAAATTATTTTTACTTCACTTTTTCCGATTACTTCCGAAATGAGAATTACTATTGAATACCAGTTTTCCGACAGAAATTATACAAGATTTGTAACTTATGTTGGCGCAAATCACGAACAAGAAAAATGGAGTTTGGGCGGTTACTTGTATTCTGAAAACGATGTGAAAAATCAGTCATTACAACAAAATTTATCGCCAGAACAAGCGCAAATATTAGCCGCAGCTGGTGATAATCAAAATGCGATGAATGCATCGTCAGCAATACTTGACACGTATTCCGATAACAAAATTTTGTACAAAAAAGTAATGGTAGGTTTAGAAGAAACTTTCGAATATTCTACTAATTCGCTCGATGTTTTATATAGCGTAAAGTTTAGTTTTGTAGGCAATAACCAAGGAAATTATATTGTTTCGAACACCATTACAAACGGAAGAGTTTTCAAATATGTTGCGCCAATTGCTGGGATTCCGCAAGGAAATTATGAACCAATAATTAGACTAATTGCGCCAACAAAAATTCAAATTGCTACTGTTTTAGGAAAATACAATCCTAGCGAAAAAACAACTGTCGATTTTGAAGTCGGAATTAGCAACAATGATAAAAACCTTTTTTCAGGAATTGATGATAATGAGAATCAAGGTTTAGCAGGAAAATTAAATTTCAAACAACGATTATTGTCTAAAAAATGGCAAGTCGATCTCTTTGGGAATTATCAACTGATTCAAAAAAATTTCAAAACCATCGAAAGATTATTTACTATCGAATTTGATCGAGATTGGAACTTGTCAAATCCGTTAGGAAACCAAAGTTTGGTTACATCAGGACTATTGTTTTCTTTGGCAGGAAAATCTAATTGGAAATATCAGTTCGAAAAATTAGATTTCTCAGAAAGTTTTTCAGGAAATAGACAGGTAATTTCGGGTTATTACAAACATAAAAATTGGCTATTTTCTAACGATGGAAGTTTTCTAAATAGTGATGGAAACATTTCAACTTCTAAGTTTATTAGAAACCAAACTCAAACAAAATACCATTTTAATAAAAACTGGGTTGGCGGAAGTTTCAGGTTTGAAAATAACCAAGAAAAAGTAAAATTGACCAATCAGTTTTCTAATCTCAGTCAACGTTTTTCTGAATATGGTGCATTTATAGGAAGAGGCGATTCTACCAAAGTTTTTGTCGAATTAGGTTATCTAAATCGTGTAAATGATAGTTTGCAATTGGGCTTATTAAAACGTGTAAATTCTTCGCAATCCTATTATTTAAAATCGAAACTAATACAAACGGAGAAAAGTGATTTATCGGTTTTTATCAATTATAGAAACCTAAAATTTGAAGATATTGTTCGTGGAAATGAACCTTCGTTAAACTCAAGATTATTGTACAACGACAAGTTTTTTAATCAATTAATACAAACGACAACAGCATACGAAACGACTTCAGGAACGATTCCGCAACAAGAATTTAGTTTTCTCGAAGTAGATCCTGGAAAAGGAATTTATGCTTGGAATGATTATAACGGTAACGGAATTCAGGAAATTCAAGAGTTTGAAATTGCGGCTTTTCAGGATCAAGCGAAGTACGTGAAAATATTTTTACCGAATCAGATTTTTATCAAAACACATCAAAATAAATTCTCGCAATCGCTCACTTTAAGTCCAATGCAATGGCAAAATTCGACAGGATTTAAGAAATTGTTGTCTTATTTTTATAATCAATCATCGTATTTGATAGAAAGAAAAATAAAACGAGAAAATGACAATTTCGATTTGAATCCGTTTTCAACAAATAACGAAAATTTATTGGGATTAAATTCGAGTATTCGCAACAGTTTGTTTTACAATCGAGGTAAACAAAACCACTCGGTAACTTATACTTTTATTACAAATAAGTTGAAAAATTTGCAATCTTCGGGAGAACAAGAAGCGAAAAATGCATCGCATCAGTTGCAATACGACCATTTGTTAAAAAAATATTGGTTGTTTACGTTGTCGGGAAAAATATCTGAAACCAGCAACAATTCCGAGAATTATGCTAGTAGAAATTTCGAAATAAAAGGCAATCAGTTAGAACCTAAAATTTCGTATTTGTTTTCTAAAAATGCCAGTTTGGATATTTTTTACGAAAGACAAAACAAAGAGAATAAATTAGGTGATAACGAATCATTAAGGCAAAACAAATTTGGTACTTCATTTAGTTTTTCAAGCGAAAAGAAATTAACGATGAACGGCGAGTTCTCATGGTTTGATAATAAATTTATTGGAGACGAATTTTCGCCAGTCGCTTTCCAAATGTTAGAAGGATTACAACCCGGAAAAAATATGACTTGGCGCTTGTTGTTACAAAAAAATCTTACGGAATATTTAGATATTAACATTAATTATTTGGGAAGAAAAAGTGAAACAACAAATAC
Source organism: Flavobacterium swingsii (assembly GCF_900111965.1). Taxonomy (GTDB): domain Bacteria; phylum Bacteroidota; class Bacteroidia; order Flavobacteriales; family Flavobacteriaceae; genus Flavobacterium; species Flavobacterium swingsii. Next base: position 338,843 of record NZ_FOJT01000003.1, read on the forward strand.
AATTCACACGGGAAATATCCAATTAAGAGCTTATTTTTAAGTTTAGGCATGCTTTTTGTAAAAAAAATACTAATTTTAAATAATCAAACTATAAAAATTTATCAAATCATGAAAAAAATCTTATTGTTATGTATGGTTTTTGTTTTTTCAAACAGCTTTTTTGCTCAAGAAACAGAAACAGCGGCTCAAAAAGCAAAAACTGAAAAAGCAGCAAAGGCTAAAGAAAAGGCAGCTGCTAAAAAAGAAGCGCTTAAAAAAGAAAAAGCAGAAGCTAAAAAAGCTGCAACAAAAGAAAAAGCCGATGCTAAAAAAGAAGCTGCTAAAGCAAAAAAAGCAGAAGATGTTAAAGCTAAAAAGGAAACCCCAATAAAAGCTACAAAAGGCAAAGCAAAAGCCGAAGTAAATAAAGTTGATGCCAAAGTAAAAGACGAATCTAATAAGGCAAAAACCAAAACTAAAAAAGCTACTGAAGAAAAAGTAGCTAAACCTGCAAAAGAAGTTAAAGCGAAAACAACAAAAACCGTTGCTAAAAAAGAAAGAGTTTCAACTGAAAAAGCAAATCCTAATACAACAGACAAAGTAACAGGTGAGTATAATGGAAAGAAAGTTTTTACTGGACCACGCGGTGGAAGATACTATATCAATAAAAACGGAAACAAAACTTATATTGATGACGAGCAAGGAAACTAATCTTTATCTATAAAATTAAAGAATGGTCGCGTTTTTCGTGGCCATTTTTGTTTTTAAGATATTCAGAAATTTTTTTGTTATGATTAAATTGTATTTTTGACATTCTTATTCAAAAGACAAAATCAAGGTTAGCATGAAAAAAATATTTATAGCGATATTCCTTTTTTCTTTTTTTATCAATTGTAAAAAAGAAGAATCAAAAATCACAGCAGAAAAAAAAATAGAAATAACTCCAATATCATCAGAAATGGCTGAAAATGGAGTTATTTACGAAGCAAATATTCGTCAATATTCGCCCGAAGGAACTTTTAATGCGTTTACCAAAGACATTCCTAAACTTAAAAAGTTAGGCATAAAAATCCTTTGGCTTATGCCAATTAACGAAATTGGAATTAAGAATCGAAAAGCAAAAATAGATTTATCTGTCGATGATATTACCGATTCGATAGAAAAGCAAAAATATCTCGGAAATCCTTATTCCGTAAAAAATTACAGAAGTATAAATCCTGATTTTGGTACAAAAGCTGACTTACTAAAACTTATAAAAACAGCCCACAAAAACGGAATTTACATCATTTTAGACTGGGTTGCCAACCGTACTGCTTGGGATCACGCTTGGATCACGCAACATCCAGAATATTACACGCATGACAAAGAAGGAAATATAATGTCGCCTTATGGATGGAAAGACGTTGCGGAGTTAGATTACAATAATCCAAATCTTCGCAAGGCTATGTTTGATGAAATGAAATATTGGCTCACAACCTATAATATTGATGGTTTCCGTTGTGATTTAGCTGCCGAAATTCCAACAGATTTTTGGGAAAATACAAGAGCCGAATTAAATAAAATCAAACCCATATTCATGTTAATGCAAGCGCAAAAACCTAAGCTGATGGTAAACGCTTTTGATATGCAATATGGTTGGGAATCTCATTATATTTTTAATGAAATTGTAAAAGGTGAAAAGACCGCAAAAGATTTTGATAATTTGATGAAAAAGAATGATTCGTTGTATCAAAAAGATGATATAAATATGAATTTTACGTCCAATCATGATGAAAATTTCTGGAACGGAACCGAATATGAAAGATTAGGAAATGCCACCGAAACCTTTGCTGCGCTTACTTATGTAATGCCAGGAATGCCATTAATTTATAGTGGACAAGAATACGATTCGAACAAAAGATTACCCTTGTACGAAAAAGATACGATTCCTTATACGGTTGGAAATATGATGTCTATTTATGAGAAATTAGGCAAGCTAAAAACCGAAAATGAAGCTTTAAATGGCGGAAAAAATCCAGCTTCTTACAATCGTTTGTTAACTTCAAATGATGTTGACATTCTTGCTTTCGAAAGAGAGAAAAACGACAAAAAAGTTATTTTTATAGGTAATCTATCAAAAACAAACAAATCATTTATAGTTCCAATCGAAGGAGTTTTTACCGATTATATGTTAGGTACAAAAAATGAATTTGTAAAGAATCAGAAAATGAATTTCAATCCTTGGGAATATAAAATTCTAATTGCAGAATAAACTTATGCTAAAAATAGGACATCGCGGAGCAAAAGGATATGTTGCCGAAAACACTTTGGCTTCTTTTCAAAAAGCAATAGAACTAAAAGTTGACGGAATCGAACTCGACGTACATTTAAGTTCCGACGGAGAAATTATGGTTATTCACGACGAAACTATCGATAGAACTACAAGCGGAAATGGTTTGGTAAAAAACTTCACTTCCTTAGAATTAAAGCAATTCGGAATTCCAACATTAACCGAAGTTTTAGATTTGATGAATCATCATTTTTTCGTGAATATCGAACTAAAAAGTAATGATTCAGTCGGAAAAGTAATAACTTTAATAGAAAAACAGGTTTCTGAAAAGAATTGGAATTACAATAGTTTTATGATTTCTAGTTTTCTTTGGACTGATTTAGAAGTTGTTTCACAAACAAATAATCAAATTAAAATAGGCGTTTTAACCGAAGACTCAATCGAAAAAGCATTAACTTTTGCTAGAGAAATTAAAGCATTTAGCATAAATCCATATTTTAAATTACTGAATTCTGAAAATGTAAAATTGATGCATAATGAAGGATTTCAAATTCATACTTGGACAGTAAATTCGCCAGAAGATATTACCTTTGCCAAATCATTGCATGTCGATGCAATAATTTCCGATTTTCCAGATAAAATATAATGAATTCAAAATACGATATAATTATAGTAGGCGGTGGTGCTGCAGGATTTTTTGCAGCCATAAATATTGTCGAAAATAACCCAAAAACTAAAGTTTGCATTCTCGAACGTGGACAAGAAGTGCTAACCAAAGTCAGGATTTCTGGTGGTGGTCGTTGTAATGTGACGCACGCTTGTTTTGTGCCAAATGATTTAGTCAAATTTTATCCTCGTGGTGAAAAAGAACTTCGTGGACCTTTTCATCAGTTTTGCTCTGGAGATACGATTGATTGGTTCGAAAAACACGGAGTCGAACTCAAAATTGAAGACGATGGACGCATGTTTCCTGTATCAAATTCATCACAAACCATAATCGATTGTTTTCTTGCAGCTACAAAAAAGCTAGGAATAGACGTATTGACGGGTCAAAGTGTACAATCTATTTTCAAAAGCGAAGATTATTGGAAAGTAGAAACCAATCACGAAACATTTGCTTGCAAAAAAATAATAATGACCACAGGAAGCAATCCTAAAATATGGGAAATGCTTCAAAACTTAGGACATTCAGTTGTCGAGCCCGTTCCGTCCTTATTTACTTTTAATATTAAAGATGCGAGAATTAAAGATTTAATGGGACTTTCGGCAGTAGCTTCAGTGAAAGTTAAAAATTCAAAGCTCGAAGCTTCCGGACCATTACTTATTACGCATTGGGGAATGTCTGGGCCAGGAATTTTAAGGCTTTCTGCTTGGGGAGCCAGAGAATTGGCTGACAAAAAATACCAGTTCGCCATTGTAGTTAATTGGTTAAATGATAAAACATTCGAAGAAACAGCAACAATTTTAAGAGAATTAAAACTCGAGCATTCCAAAAAAGCAGTTTCTAAAAAATCACCATTTGATTTGCCAAATAGATTGTGGGAAAGTATTGTTTTAGCTTCACAAATAGATGCAGAATCAAAATGGGCGGATTTGACGAAAAATCAACTTACTAATTTGACTAATCAACTCACAAATGCTGATTTTCAAGTGAATGGGAAAAGTACTTTCAAAGAAGAATTTGTAACGGCTGGTGGAATAGATTTAAAAGAAATAAATTTTAAAACTATGGAAAGTAAAGTCTTGCCAAGTCTCTATTTTGCTGGCGAAATTGTAAATATCGATGCAATTACTGGTGGATTCAATTTTCAAAATGCTTGGACAAGCGGGTTTATTGTAGCAAATTCAGTTCTTGAAAATTAAGAGTTTAAATACCAAATACTTCCGTTTAAAACAGTAGCAAAACTCACCCAAACTAAATAAGGTAAAAGTAATTTTGAAGCAAAATTATCTATTTTATTAAAAGCTTTTATGGTTTCAAAAATCATTAACCAAAGCAATGAAATTTCTATTAAAGCTAGGAAAGGATTGCATAATTTGAAGAATAAAATAGACCATAAAGCATTTAATAATAGTTGAATACCAAAAATGAACATTGCTTTTTTAATGATTTCTCTACTTCTTCTACTTTGACTTTTATTACTCCAAATAATAGCAAAACTATAACCCATTAGAATGTATAAAACTATCCAAACAGGAGCGAAAATCCAACTTGGTGGATGAAAAAAAGGTTTTTCTAAAGTCAAAAACCAACTGTCTACAGATGATTGCGTTGCTAAGCTAGACAAGAATCCAACTAATACGCAAACTGAAATTGAAATAATTATTTTGGTTAAATCTGCTTTTTTCAAGGGAGTTTGTTGATAAATTTTCATTACAAATTAATAATAAACTATTTTAAAAAACAAAGAATTGTTAAAAAAAGTATCTTTGCTTAAATTTTAAAATATGATTTTAGAAAAGAATTTTTTAATACAAAATCAACCGATTACGATAGATAATGGAAGCTTTCAATGGAGTGCACCCAGTAATATTGCCTTGGTAAAATATTGGGGAAAGAAAGAAAACCAGATTCCGGCGAATCCATCAATAAGTTTCACGTTGAATAATTGCAAAACAATTACAAAATTAGCTTTTGTTAAAAGGAATAATGATAGTGGTTTCTCATTCGATTTACTATTTGAAGGAAAACCAAAAGAAGATTTTAAACCTAAAATTCAAAAGTTTTTTGAAAGAATTGAAGTGTATTGTCCGTTTCTAAAAGAATTTCATTTCACGATTGATACTCAAAATACTTTTCCGCACAGCTCAGGAATCGCTTCGTCTGCATCAGGAATGGCGGCTTTGGCGATGAATATTATGAGTTTAGAAAAGGCTTTGAATCCTTCAATTACCGAAGAATATTTTTACCAGAAAGCCTCATTTTTGGCGCGTTTAGGTTCAGGAAGTGCGTGCCGAAGCGTAAAAGGCAGCGTTGTAGCTTGGGGAAATCATGTAGAAATTGCTGGAAGTTCAGATTTGTTTGGCGTTGAATTTCCATCAACAATTCATCAAGATTTCAAGAATTACCAAGATACAATTTTGTTGGTAGACAAAGGAGAAAAGCAAGTTTCGAGTACCGTTGGGCATGATTTGATGCACAATCACCCTTACGCTAACAGAAGATTTGAGCAAGCGCACGAAAACTTATCTAAAATAAAAACAGTTTTAGAAAACGGAAATCTAGATGAATTTATCAAAATTGTTGAAAGCGAAGCCTTGACTTTACACGCAATGATGATGACTTCGATGCCATATTTTATTCTGATGAAACCAAATACATTAGAAATCATTAATAAAATCTGGAAATTTAGAAACGAAAACAACATTCCGGTTTGTTTCACGTTAGACGCTGGAGCCAATGTTCATGTTTTGTATCCTGAAAATGTAAAAGAAAAAGTATTGCAATTTATTAAGGACGAATTAGTTGGCTATTGTCAAAATGGTCAGTACATTTGTGACGAAATTGGATTAGGGAGTCAATTGATAATGGATAATTAACAATTGATAATGAATATGGAGAAGAAAAATGTGATTAAAGAAAAATCTTTTGAATTTGCAGTAGAAATCGTTTATCTTTATAAAGTTTTGGTTGAAAAGAAAGAGTTTGTTTTGTCAAAACAAATACTCCGTTCAGGAACATCAATAGGAGCGAATATTAGAGAAGCTGAGCACGCTCAAAGTAAAGCAGATTTTATTCACAAATTATCAATCTCGTTGAAAGAAGCAAATGAAACAGAATATTGGTTAGATTTGTTGTTTGAAACTAAATATTTATCTGAAATTGAATTTCAAAATATAAAACATAAAATTGTTGAAATATTGAAAATACTAACAAGTATTATCAATACGTCAAAAAATAAATAATTATCAATTATTCATTGTCAATTATCAATTAATTTATGAAAGGACCATTATTTTACTCAAAAATATTACTTTTCGGAGAGTACGGAATTATTCGTGACTCGAAAGGATTGTCTATTCCTTATAATTTTTATAATGGCGCGCTAAAATCCGACGGAAATTCTTCGGTTGAAGCTGTAAAATCTAACGAAAATCTAAAAAGATTGGCTTCGCATTTAGCAACTTTACAAGAAGAACAACCAGAATTAGTAACCTTCAATTTAGACGGTTTAAATAGCGATATTCAAAATGGAATGTACTTTGATTCTAGTATTCCGCAAGGATACGGAGTAGGAAGTAGTGGCGCTTTAGTTGCAGCAATTTATGATAAATATGCTAATAATAAAATCACAGTTTTAGAAAATCTGACACGTGAAAAATTATTAATGCTTAAAAATATTTTTTCTCAAATGGAGAACTTTTTCCACGGAAAAAGCTCGGGTTTAGATCCTTTAAACAGCTATTTGAGTATTCCAATTCTAATAAATTCTAAAGATAATATTGAAGCAACAGGAATTCCTACCCAAAGTTTAGATGGAAAAGGAGCCGTTTTCTTGTTAGATTCAGGAATTGTTGGAGAAACAGCACCAATGGTAAATATTTTTATGGAAAGCTTAAAAGAAGAAGGCTTCCGAAAAATGCTAAAATCACAGTTTATAAAACATACCGATGCTTGTGTAGAAAATTTCTTAGGTGGTGACATCAAATCATTGTTTGCCAATACTAAAAAATTATCAAAAGTAGTTTTAAATAATTTTAAACCCATGATTCCAGAGCAGTTTCACGGACTTTGGCAACGCGGTATCGATTCTAATGATTACTACTTAAAACTTTGTGGTTCTGGCGGTGGTGGTTATATTTTAGGATTTACCCAAGACTTAGAAAAAGCAAAAGCATCACTAAAAGATTATAAATTGGAAGTAGTTTATCAGTTTTAAGACTTTACAACTTTCGACTTACAATGCTAACACGCAAATCAAAATTACTCTTAATCAAAATCTTCAGTTTGTTTTCTGTCGTGCGTGGTTATAATATTCCAGTAGTTTTTTTAGCACAATATTTATCCTCAATATTTATCCTTTCGCCCGAAAAAAGAGCACTCGATGTCATTTTAGATTGGCGTTTGTTTCTACTCGTTTTTGCATCAACGCTAACCATTGCGTCGGGTTATATCATCAATAATTTTTACGATTCCGAAAAAGATTTAATCAACCGACCTAACAAGACTAAGTTAGATAGATTGGTTAGTCAGCACACAAAATTACAAGTTTATTTCGTGCTAAATTTTCTCGCAACAGCACTCGCGCTTATCATTTCCTTTCGCGCAGCATTCTTTTTTGCAACTTATATTTTCCTAATTTGGTTCTATTCTCACAAACTGAAAAAATACCCAATTATTGGAAATATAACGGCTTCGTTACTCGCAGTCTTGCCTTTTTTTGGTATTTTATTGTATTTCAAAAATTTCTATCACGTAATTTTTGCACACGCCATGTTTCTTTTTTTACTCATTTTTATTCGCGAAATGGTCAAAGATTTAGAAAACATAAAAGGCGATATTGCAAACAATTACCAAACTATTCCGGTACGTTTCGGAGAGCGAATTTCCAAACAAGTCATCACAATTTTAACCATTTCGACGATTATTCCAGTTTATATATTGATTGAAAAATATGACGTAGGATATATGGATCTCTATTTTTATATCAGTCTAATCATTCTAATTTTCTTCTTGCTCAAACTCTGGAAATCCGAAACACAACCCGAATATGTACAACTTCATGTTGTGCTAAAAATCCTTATCGTTGCTGGCGTTTTTAGCATTATACTTATAAATCCTTCGGTTTTAATAAACGGAAAAGCATTGCTAAAACTATAATTTTTCAGGAGCTATTTCCAGCTTTACACTTCAATCTTTTGTTTTTTAAAGGAAAAAACAAAAGGATTTCCGTTACAAACGAAGTTCACGGAACTCAGATAAAAATAAAAAATAAGTGAAGTAATCTGGGCTAATAAGAAACTATCAACTCCCATTTTTCATTATCAAATAAAGAAACACTATCTTTGCAAACTTGCGGTCATAAGACCCAAGAGAAGAAGTAAATACAGAAGTTATGAATAATTCAGGAGGCAATAAAAAAGGAAGTGGCGCGAGACCAAACAGTACTCGTCCAAGTTCTAACAAGCCAAAACCAGCGATGGCAAAGCGTGCCCAAGGTCCAAAAAAAGTAAAACCTACAACAAAAGTTGAGGTAGTCGACCCAAATAAAGTAGAGAAAAAACCAAATCAAGCACCTAAAAGGCCAAAAGTAAAAGACGAAATACGTCTTAATAAATACATTTCTAATTCAGGAGCGTGTTCGCGTCGTGATGCCGATATTTACATACAATCAGGTAACGTAAAAGTAAACGGAATTCCGGTTATCGAAATGGGTTATATGGTAAAACCAGGTGATGTTGTAAATTTCGACGGATCGGTACTTACACCAGAAAAGAAAGAATATATCTTACTAAACAAACCTAAAAACTTTACCACTGCTTTCGACGAAGGTCAGGAAAATCGTAACGTTTTAGAACTGGTAAGAGGTTCTACAAATGCAAAAATTGCTGCCGTAGGAAGAATGGACAAAAATACAACTGGTTTGTTATTGTTTACAAATGATACGGATATGATTCGTAAATTTAGTTTGCCAAGTCAGAAATCATCAAAAATATACCAAGTTTCTTTAGATAAAAACTTAAAATTTGAAGATTTAGAAAAAATAAACAAAGGATTGGTAATAGATGGTCACCGTGTTTTTGTAGAAGACGTAAGCTACATAGAGAACGAACCTAAAAGCGAAATCGGCTTAAAACTAAAAACGTCAAACGTAAAAGTTGTTCGTGCTATTTTTGAAAGCTTCAAATACGATGTACTTCGTATAGACAGAGTTTCGTTTGCAGGATTAACTAAAAAGAATTTACCAAGAGGAAATTGGCGTTTCTTGACTGAACAAGAAATTATCAATTTAAAAAATACATAATTTTAAATCCCGAAACTCTCGGGATTTTTTTTACCTACATTTTATGACACCAGAACAATTACAATCTATAGCATTTCGTTGGTTTGAAACCTTCAATAACAAAGAACTGGAAAAATTATTGGCGCTTTATGATGATGAAGCGGAACATTTTAGCCCAAAATTAAAAATTCGTCAGCCAGAAACCAATGGTTTGGTTGTTGGTAAAGAAGCTATGAGAGCTTGGTGGCAAGACGCTTTCGACAGGTTGCCAAGTTTGCATTATAAAGTAAAATCGCTCACGGCAAATTCCGACAGGGTTTTTATGGAGTATATTCGTCAAGTCGCAAACGAAGACGATATGCTTGTGGCAGAAGTACTAGAAGTTAGAAACGGAAAAATTATTTCTTCTAGAGTTTATCACGGATAATTTTAGGTAATATCAAATTAATAAAAAAATCCTGTTTCATTGAAACAGGATTTTTTGTTTAAAATACTGAAGTAGTTGGGTTGTTTTTATATTGTGATAATTTGATAAAAAAATAATTTTTTATCACAAAAAACCAAACGCTCTTCACGACTTATAATTTAGTATATTTGAATATAAATGATTACAAAAAAACTAACACTATTCAGACCAATCCGTTGCTGCGCTTTTGGTAGCTTTGTCTGATTTTATAAGGTCTAGATACAAGTTATAAGCCGTTTTATAAAACGTTACAAACAAACAACTGATATTCAAAATATTAACAAAAATAATAATGAAAAATTTTTACGCAATCGCTGAAGAAGGTGTTGAACCTCACGAATTCGAAATTAAATTTTTCGGTGATAAAACTGAACATAAAGTGGTTTCTTTTGACAATAGTTATATAGACCTCAAAAAGGTATATAAACCTGCAAAAGATGAGGATTATGATGTACAATTTCGTGCTGCAATGTACCAAATTAAGCCAATTTATAAAGTTTCCTTTTTTCTTGATTATCAATTATCGCGCTATGAAGGAAATCAGTCAGAATTCTTAGCACAAATAAAATATGTAATTCTACCACGTACAAAAAATGGTAAACCAGCTTATGCGGAAATCATTGAAAAATGGATAGAATCAAAAGAAGAAAAACCAAATGTCGGAACTTATACAATTTCTACTGGCGATGTTCATGCGCCAATTCAAATTCAGCAAAACTCAAATCATTCTTCTCAAAAACAGATAATAACCTACAATTCTTCTGATGTAAAAGATTTTTTTTCAATCCTAAAAAATGATATCGAAAAACTTGATGCGTCAATAAGAGAAGATTTCGAAATGGAAATGAAATATGCTATAAAGCAACTAGAAAAAGAAAAAGATATTCAGCCACAACTTCTAAATATTGGGTCTCTTATTTCAAATGTTGGATTACCAATCTTCACTAGCTTAACATCTTCAGGGATTTTTGAAGTAATCAAACCATTACTAGGATTATAAAAAAAACGAAAAATGAATTTAAAAAGTGTAGTTGTTGAGCAACTTGATTGGAATGCAACATCAAAATCTTTAACTCTTGAGCCTGACAACAAAGGTCAACTATGGGTTGCATTTCCGACGGATTATGACGAACCTAGAAATAGTCCATTTTATTTTCAGCATCCCAAGTACGAAAAACAGTTCAATAATGGTTTTGCAAAATGTCAAGCAAGAAGAATTACTAAAAACAACTTCTTTGAAACAGATGGCATTTTCACATATAAAACTACTTGGAGGAATATTCCAACTGAAAGAAACAGTGTCAGTTATTACGCATTATATTTGCCCGAAAATGCAGTGCCTCAGGAAATCCATCTTCTTGATCCCTTTTCTCATGGAAGAGAATATAGAAGAACAGTATTTAAAGACCTGCAACAACCAAGATACATAGTTTATTTACAATGTGCTTCAAAGTATGGAGCATTCAGTTTTGACATTATTTGCAAATTCAGGAATGATAGTAATGGTTTTGCAGAAAGTTCATATAATGATGACTTTCAACAAGACTTTTATACACAGCCAGAAGAATGGAAGCATTTTTTAAATAATAGTGAACGAGAGAAAGTTGAACAATATTTTATCACAAACAATATGAGAGACCAATATAATATCAATCAAGCAGGAGCCGTTGGGCCAAATTCAAGTTCCAACAACAATATTTTTAATCAAACAACTTATTCATTACCAGACAACACTAATTATGAATTACTAGGTTCAGAGCTTTCGCAGTTAAAACAATCATTGATTGGAAGAGCATCTTTACCTGAGCACTATTTAGCAATTTCTGAAGTTGCAAATGCAGAGGAAGCAACAAAAATAAAAGATGGTAACAAAGTAGTTAAATCTCTTTTGACAGGAGGAAAATGGGTATTAGACGCAGCGACAAGCATTGGAACAAGCGTAGTTGCTGAAATTATCAATAAACAAATGCTTGGTTAAATCAGTAAATAAAAGAAAAACGGCTTATAACAGCGGTTTGGCAATATGGCGAGCTTGAGACTTAATTTAAAGTTGGTTTTGTACTTGCAAAGTTAGTCTTTAACCGAAAATTAAAGCTTACTTTTCCCAAACCTCGTGTAGCTGAGGGATGTCAGCGGTCATTGTAACGGACGACCCAAGTAAAACAGACAGACAACTAAAATTAGAATATGAGAAAAGTAATTGCAGCAATAAACATGACGCTTGATGGGTTTTGCGACCATACTGCTGGATTTTTTGCTGATGAGGAACTACATTTTCATTATGCTGACTTGTTGAATAATGCAGGAGTAATATTATATGGGCGGACAACTTACCAGCTCATGCAATTTTGGCAAACATTATTAAAAAATCCTTCTGACGAAAAATCAATGAATGACTTTGCAATTTCAATAGACAAAATTGAAAAACTTGTTTTCTCTAATACATTAAAAGACACAGGCTGGGAAACTGCAAAACTTGCAAGCAGAACACTTAACGAAGAAATTTTAGAACTAAAACAACAATCAGGGAAAGACATCTTTGTAGGAAGTCGAAGCTTGATTATTCAACTTTTAAACAGTAATCTTTTAGACGAATTTCAAATTTGTATTCATCCTGTCATAGAAGGAAAAGGACTGCCATTGTTTGACCAAATAAAGGACAGGACTGCTTTCAAATTAAAAAAGACAAAATCCTTAAAATCGGGTACAACAGTTTTTTACTATGAACCGACATCAGAAATAACAACGAACCGCTAACAGCAAGCATAGAAAAATAAACGCAATAGATATGAATTCACAATCTAATCTTGAAATTTTCAGCACTAGAATTTTAAACGCTCCAGTTGAGGAAGTTTACAAAGCTTTTGATGATCCATCTCGTTTAAAAAATTGGTGGGGACCAAATGGTTTCACAAACACAATTCATGAATTTGACTTAAAACCTGGCGGAAAATGGATTTTGACAATGCATGGGCCTGAAAAAGGTAATTATGAGAATTCTTCGGTCTTTAAAATTGTTAAGCCAAACGAATTTGTAAGTTGGAAAAGGATTTCGAAACCTTTATTTGATATGGAAATTGCGTTTGAAAAAATTGCTGATTCGAAAACTAAAATATCGTTTCGAATGATTTTCGAAACTGTTGAAGAATGCAACAAAATCCGACCGTTCGCCGAACCAAAAAATGAAGAAAATTTTGATAGGCTTGAAAAAGAAATTATGAAAACGTAATCAAATAAAAAAATCCTGTTTCAATTGAAACAGGATTTTTTTATTTATCTAACTTCGTTATTCAAAATTAAATCTAAGTATAAATTTATTTTGTCTTTCAGTTCTTTTCTTGGTGTAATAAAATCTAAGAAACCGTGTTCTAAGACAAATTCTGCAGTTTGAAATCCTTCTGGTAAATCTTTTCCAGTGGTATCTTTTACAACACGAGGACCTGCAAAACCAATTAAGGCTCCTGGTTCAGAAATATTTACATCACCTAACATAGCGTAAGAAGCGGTTGTTCCTCCAGTTGTTGGATCGGTACATAACGAGATGTACGGGATTTTTGCTTCGGCCAATTGTGCTAGTTTTGCTGAGGTTTTTGCTAATTGCATCAATGAATAAGCAGCTTCCATCATACGTGCTCCACCAGATTTAGAAATCATAACAAATGGAATGTTATTTTTGATAGAATGGTCTATTCCTCTCGCGATTTTTTCTCCTACAACAGCTCCCATCGAACCACCAATAAAGGCAAAATCCATGCAGCAAACCACTAAGTCACGTCCTTTCGATTTTCCAACAGCAGTACGAACTGCATCTTTTAGTTTTGTTTTGTGCATCACATCTACTAAACGATCAGCATATTTTTTAGTATCTACAAATCCTAGTGGATCTTTAGATGTCATATTAGCATCAAGCTCTGTAAATTCGTTATTGTCAAACAATATCTGAAAATATTCGGCGCTTCCTATACGAACATGAAAATCGTCTTCTGGACTTACCCAAAGGTTTCTCGCTAGCTCATCGGCATCAACAATTTTTCCCGTAGGTGATTTGTACCAAAGTCCTTTCGGTACATCCATTTTATCTTCGGTAGCCGTAGTAATTCCTTTTTCTTTTCTTTTAAACCAACTCATATTTTTAATGGATAATGGATAATTGACAATGAATAATTATTAACTGTCAATTATCAATTGTTAATTTATAATGTATTTACGTTATTCAAATCGGCAAAAGCCTGTTCTAATCTTGTATTGAAAGTTATTTCGCCTTCACGAAGCCATTTTCTTGGGTCGTAGTGTTTTTTGTTTGGAGATTCTGCTCCGTCTGGGCTTCCAATTTGGGTTTTTAAATAATCGATATTTTTTACCATATAATCACGAATTCCTTCGGTAAAAGCGAATTGTAAATCGGTATCAATATTCATTTTTATAACCCCATAATCTATTGCTTCTCTAATTTCTTCGAGTGTTGAACCTGAACCACCATGAAAAACAAAATCTACTGGATTTGCATCTGTATTGAATTTATTTTGAACATAATCTTGAGAGTTTTTCAAGATTTTTGGAGTTAGTTTTACATTTCCAGGTTTGTAAACACCGTGCACGTTTCCAAAAGCTGCTGCGATAGTAAAACGAGGAGAAATTTTCATTAGTTCTTCGTATGCGTAAGCTACTTCTTCAGGTTGTGTGTATAATTTAGAACTGTCTACGTCTGAGTTATCTACACCATCTTCTTCGCCACCAGTAATTCCTAATTCGATTTCTAAAGTCATTCCTATTTTGCTCATTCGAGCTAAATAAGCTTTACAAATTTCGATATTTTCTTCGATTGGTTCTTCAGACAAATCAATCATGTGAGAAGAATATAATGGTTTTCCTGTTTCGGCAAAATGTTTTTCAGAAGCATCAAGTAAACCATCTATCCAAGGTAATAGTTTTTTTGCGCAATGATCGGTATGAAGAATTACGGTTGCTCCATAAGCTTCCGCTAAAGTATGTATGTGTTTTGCACCGGCTATTCCGCCAGCTATTGCTGATTTTTCGTTTGCATTAGATAATCCTTTACCAGCATTAAATTGCGCTCCTCCATTAGAAAACTGAATGATTACGGGAGCATTTAGTTTCGCTGCGGTTTCAATTACACAATTTATAGTGTCTGAACCAACAACATTTACAGCGGGCAATGCAAACCCTTTTTGTTTGGCATAATTAAAAATTTCTTGAACCTGATCTCCTGTGGCTACGCCTGATTTTATATTATGCGCCATTTTTTTAATTTTTAAAGATTTACAAAATTACAAATTTACTTTTAGAACGGATAGTTTATACCAATATTTAGTACAGTTTTACTTAAATTTAATTCTTTAAACCATCTTTGGGTTTCTGGCTTTGCTGGATTATAGGTTTTGAAACCAAAGTCTAGTCGAAGCAAAAAGAATTTGAAATCATATCTAAATCCAAATCCTGTTCCTAAGGCTAAACTTTTTAGCGAAGAAATCCCAGAAAAAACTTTAGTTTCATCGGTTTCATTGTCTAAAACATTCCAAATATTACCACAATCGGCAAAAAGTGCTCCGTTTAAATTTCCAAATAACTTGGATCTAAATTCGGCATTTAGTGCAATTTTCATATTGGCTTCGTTAAAATCGTTTAATCCTCCAGAGCTTCCTGGGCCTAAACTATAAGATTGCCAAGCTCGATTGTCGTTAGATCCTCCGGCAAAATAACTTCTTGCAAAAGGAACTGATTTAGAATTTCCGTAAGGAACTGCTAGTCCAAAAAAGCTTCGTACGGCAAATATTTTCCCGTTTGTTAAATCCCAATTTTTTACATAATCGAATTCTCCTTTTAGGTATTGTGAATATTGTAATCCGAAAACATTTCTAGTTCCGTCACTATTTTTAGGTTCTTTAAGAAGGTTAGAAGTTAGTGAAAGTAAGTTTCCGGCACTTTCTAATTTTGCTCTAAAACTATAAAATTCTTTGTCAAAAAAATCAGATTTAGAATCTTTTGCATAACCAAAATTTGCTGCAAAAATTAAATTGTTTTCAGTGAGTCGGTCTTTTCTTTCTTTGATGCTTTTTATCGATTTATAATCATCAGTCAATGGTGTTAAAAGAGGATATTGATTGGCTAATACACTATTGATAAAGTTATCGGCACCACCATCTTCTTTAGTAAGGTCGATATCGTTATTGTTGTATATTTTTGCTAAACTATTTAATCGATTATAGGTCGAGCCGTAGACATTGAAATAATTGGCAATATTAATATTTTTTACATATTGAACGTTTACTAAATCGAACTTTGCGGTTGTGTTTTTCTTTGGTGTCCAATTATAATTTATGGCTGCAGTTAGATTCTCTTTATCTAAACCAATATTTGTTTGTTTTGCAAAACCAATACTAATAATGCTGGAAGGCAACATGCTTTTAGAAATAATTTTATCAGTTCCGAAGGGAAGAAAAATTCTAGGAAAAGTTAATCTCATATCAGCTCCGACTTCTGAGATATTAAAAAACCTGTTTTCTGCAATTGTTGGGTCGTTTGAAGAACCAATATTACCGTGAAATCCTATTTGTAATGTTTCGGCACCTCTAAAAAGATTACGAATAGAGACCGCCGAACCTCCCGTTATACCAAAAATCTGAATATTAGATCTCGTAAAATCGGCATTGGCATCAAAATGAAATTTTGTTTTTGAAGTCAAATAAATATTCGCTTTAAGTGTTTGCGTTATTGTGTCTTCAACATACACAATATTAGGATAATTAAAGACTTGTAAGTTGCTTAATGAACGCAATGTTAAGGTTCTCTTTTCATCATTATACAAACTGTCTTTTTGTATAAAAACAGCATCGGCAATGGCTTTTGGCCTGTATCTTAATTTGTTTGTGCTATAAAGATTAAAATTTTTATAAGTTGCACTATCTGCAATTTGTAATTTGTTTTTTGTGTCAATATCATTTGTAAAAATATTAACCTGACTGATGCGATATATTTTATAAGGTTTCGATTGAGTAGAATCGCCAATCTTGGTAACTTTATCAGTAATATTGATTTTTACAGGAGCTTTGTGATTTGGATTTAAAGTATCAACTTCAAAATAAACACTTTGTTGTTGGAAATAATACACACCATGATTTCTAAAATAATTAGTAATTCGAGAACGTTCGTTACTAAAGTTTTCTGCTTTGTATTGCTGCCCTTCTTTGATGTAAGATTTAGATTTAGAAAGCAAATACAACGAATCGAGTGCTGGTGTTTCAATTTCGCGCGAAATAGTATCTAAAAAAGTAGGTTCTCCAGTAGTTACAGTATAATTTATATCACCTCGTTTATTCTCTTGATAATTTGCAGTAAATTTAGCGTCGGCATCAAAAAAACCTTGGTTAAAATAATAAGCTTTCAATCGTTTTAATGATCGCTTTGCTTTCAATGTGTCAATAATTACAGGTGGTTCGCCAGTTCGTCTCAAAAAACTATGCCAGCCAGAATACCAAAAAGATTGTCCTAGTCTGTCAACCTGTTTTTTAGAAAGCCATTTTGATTGTCGTTTGTATTTTGCTGGATTTGCAATATATTTTGCTCTAAAAAGTGAGTCTGTATTGTTTTTAGAAAGATTGAACATATTCAACCGCAACTTATAGCCAAAAATTGAAGTATTGGGTTGCTGCACTAATTGTAAAACGATATCTTCTTTCGAATTTTTTTCTCCGTTTACCAAAATTTCATTTTTAAGCAGAAGGTGTTTATCATCAGGAACTTTTTTTACCACATTACACGCAGTAATAAGTGCCACAATTAGAATAAATAATGATATTTTTGTAGTAATATTGCTCAAACGATTCTGAAATTTAGTTCAAAAATACACTTTTTTATGGTTAGTAAAAACCAAATAAAACTTATAACGAGTTTAGTTCAAAAAAAATATAGGAAACAACACCAATTATTTTTTGCCGAAGGCACAAAAGTGATTCAGGAATTGTTGCAATCTAATTTCGAATTAGAACATCTATACATTACTAAACCCATGTTTCCTGATGTTTCAGAATCAAAAAAAACAATTATTTCTGATTCTGATTTAAAAAAAATAACTGCATTGACTACAGCTAATGATTGTTTGGCAGTTTTTAGAATCCCACAGGAAAAACAAATAATAAACAACGGATTGATAGTTGCGTTAGACGATATCCGTGATCCTGGAAACTTAGGTGCAATAATACGTTTGTGCGATTGGTTTGGGATTACTCAAATTGTTTGTTCCGAACAAACTGTCGATGTGTATAATCCTAAAGTAGTACAAGCCACAATGGGATCTGTCGCTAGAGTAAATATTACATATTTAGGTTTAGAATCGTATTTAGCCGAAGCAAAAACAGAAATTTTTGGAACTTTTATGGATGGCGAAAATGTATATAAAATGCAATTACCCACTTCTGGAATTATAGTTTTAGGTAACGAAGCCAACGGAATTTCTAAAATAATTGAAGAAAAAGTAACACAGAAAATTGCTATTCCTCGTTTTGGAAACCTACAACTTACCGAAAGTCTTAATGTCGCAACAGCAACAGCAATTGTTTTGAGCGAATTTAAGAGAAATTGTTAGTGGAAAGCGAAGTTTATAAAAATGCCTCGAGTCGCAATTTTATCTATATTTCCTGTCCAAGGACTGTTTGGGTCATTGTCTGGGATTAATTCGTTTTTCGTTCCAAAAACACCTCTTATAGAAGGCGAAAATTTAAAATATTCGAAATATAAATCTATTCCAAGCCCCATTTCGTAATTACTGGTTTTTTTTACCATTCGGAATCTATTGCTCGAATTATCGTCTGGCGAGTTGGCGTTACTAGATAAATTCATATCCCACGAAAGACCGCCAAGTACATAAGGTCTAACATTTCCGATTCTTTTTGATGAAAATTTTAGCAATAACGGAAAATGAATATAAGTAGATTTTACCTCACGAAGCGCATCAACATTATCTGTAATATGAGGAAAACGCAAATTTCTCTGACCATAATACAATCCAGGTTCAAAACGCAAATCGACATAATCTGTTAGGCGCAAATTGGTTATTAATCCAACATTAAAACCAGTTTGACTATCTACAATAATATCTTCGTCGTCGTATTTTTTGTCGATTTTAAAATCATAATTATTAAAACCCAAATAAAACCCAAAATGCACTCTTTGTTTATCGAAATTTTCAAGATTTACAAGCGCTTTTTTTGCAAACATGCTTTTGCTAAAAACCTGTGCGTTACTAACGGTTGAAGTTATAATTATTAATATTAATAAGAGTTTTTTACTCATTTTGTGAATGATCAATTGTATAATTATTTTTTAGAAGCCGAATAAATGGTTGCTACGCCAAATGTTTGCGGCAAATGCTTTACATCTATAAACCCAATTTTTTGTAAAATATTGTTCAGTTTTTCTCCGTAAGGAAAAATAGAAGCCGAATCCGACAAATATTGATACGCTACTTTGTCTTTAGAGAACATTTTGCCAATAATTGGTAAAACGTTTTTAGTGTAGAAACGGTAACCTTGTTTGAAAGGAAATTTCTCAGGAACTGATGTTTCTAAAATGACAAAAATACCATTTGGTTTTAGGACACGTAATATTTCGGCAAGTCCGATTTCTAGATTTTCAAAATTTCTAATCCCAAAAGCAACCGTTACTGCATCGAAAGCGTTGTCATCGAAAGGAATTTTTTCTGAATCGCCTAGAATCATTTCTATTTTATCAGATAAATTTTTGTGGGCTATTTTTTGTTTTCCTACTTCGAGCATTCCTGCCGAAATATCTAATCCTATAATTTTCTCAGCATTTGTATTAGATAACAAAATGGCCAAGTCGCCTGTTCCTGTAGCAATATCTAGAATGTTATTTGGATTTTTAGCCGCAATCATTTTTAGGATTTTTTTGCGCCATTTTACATCGACACCAAACGAGATTACTCTATTCAGGTTGTCGTATTTTGACGAAATGGTATCAAACATTTTTGCGACCTGTTCTTTCTTTCCAAGTTCAGAATCTTTGTACGGTTTTGTGCTAATAGACATAAAAAATATTTTAGCAAATATAAAATTAAATTCCGAATGTTTAGAAAATGGTAAATCATCGGTAAATTAAACTTTTTTGTCGCATTTCTAACTAAAATTAGGTATATGCAAAAATACCAAATATCTGGTATTGTGGGGTTTGTTGTGTTTTTTTAAATTTACTATCTAATTAAGTTCTTTCGATGATTGTTATCTAATGATCTTAGATTAATGTAATGAGTTAGCACAATTTGTTACATTTCTTCATCAGAATCGGCAATTGTTTTTTTTCAATTGTAATTAAAAGTGCACAAACGTTCTTTGGTTAAATTTGTTTTTGGAAATTTTAGTTTTTTCTGTACTTTCTTAGTGGTATTTGGGGGTACAACGTTATAGAATTTTTTCCGTTTTTTATTGGCTAATATAAGTTTAGTTGAACAATAGAAAACAAAATAGATTTTGACTGTCGAATTAGATTTTTTATCAAAACAGCTTATTAGCATAAAAAACACTTCATTTCTGAGGTGTTTTTTTGGTTTTAAAAATTCCTGCGATTATTTGAATTAGATAATTTTCTTATAAGTTTCGAAAGCAAAAGAATGGTCGTGCTTCTCGTCTTTATCATGAAATTGAGAAGAAACCAACTCCCATTTTGTTGAATCTATTGTTGGGAAAAAAGCATCGGCATCAAAAGTATTGTGTACACGTGTGAGCTCGATACAATCAGCCATATTTATAGATTGTTTGTAAATTTCGCCACCGCCAATAATAAAAATTGTTTCGTTTTTTGGGCAAATGGCTATGGCTTTTTCGATAGAATCGACTACAAAACAACCGTCGGGAACACTGTAATTCTTGTTTCGAGTAATGACAATATGAGTTCGATTGGGTAATGGTTTTGGAAAACTTTCGAAGGTTTTTCTTCCCATAATAATATAATGACCTGAAGTTAAGGCTTTAAATCTTTTGAAATCATCAGGTAAGTGCCAAATTATTTGGTTGTCTTTTCCTAATTCATTGTTCTCGCCAGCAGCTGCAATAATTGTAATCATTAATTATTATTTTGGTCTAAATCTTTTTGTAGTTGTTCTATTTTTCGCTCTTGTTTGGCAATGAGCTTGTCTATTTGTGTGCGTTCCCAGTTTTTGTTCATAAAACTATCGGTAATAAAAACCCGAATAAAATGCAAGACAAACAAAAAACTTAAAATAGTAATTACCCATAAAAACCAATGTGTTTCTGGGTAAACTCCCAATAATTTATTTATAATTATAGAAAATATACTGAGCAATACAAAGAAAACAAAATGATAATACAGTCGTTTTTTTTGCTTCAAACGTTGTCTGGCATATTCGTATTGTTCGTGTTGAGTGTTTTCCATAAAAACTTATTTTAAGGATTTAAAGATAGAATTTAAATTTGAATTGTGTTTTTTTTTCGATTTTATTAATCGTCATTCTGGAAGTTAAGATTTATTGGCAATGAAAATTTAATTTTTTGCTTAATTCCTCTATACTCTCCAGGCGTCCAAAGATTACTAGTTGTTTTAATTAATCGAATTGCTTCAGTATCTAAATCTGTTTCTAGGGATTGAATGATTTTTATGTCTTCAATCTCTCCTCCAACACCTATAGTAAATCCTAAAAATATTTTTCCTTTTATGCTTTTTTGAATAGATGGTGTTTTATAGTTATGCGCAATGTACATTCCAAATGCGTGCATTCCTCCTATAAATTCAGGCGGTTTGTTTATTTCTAAATAGCCAAATTCTATGTTTAGAGCATCTCGGCTTACTCCTCCCATAAATTTGCCCAATTCATATTTTTCAACAAATTGAATCTTATATCTTAAATCAATGCCTTTCCAAATACCATCTTTAAAACCTCCGTTTATTTCTCCTCTCGAATTTTCGAATTCACCACGTTCGATCATAAATCCATTTCCTTCAACAATTTTTTGATTTTCATTTTCGTCCCAATAGGAAATTATCTTTATAACGGACTCTTTATTTAAATTATCTTTTGTTATCTGTGTGTATTCTCCATCAATCTCCTTTTTTCCATTTTCATATAATGAAAAATAATTGCCAGTTGGATTATTATTTTCATTGTTATAGTTTGTTACACTTTTTAAATTTCCCGATTCATAAAATTCTTTGTGTTGTCCTATTTTTAATCTCCCAGATTTGCTATGGGAAAAACCTTGATGTTTTATATGATTATTTAAGTAATAATCAACTATTTCGTATTTGTCCTTTTCTAGCGCGTAATCTTTAATTATTCGATAATATTTATAGCTTTCTTCAGTTGTTTCTTGATTTAAAGAATCTAAAAATATTTTTTTGTCATTATTATCTTGAGCAAAAAGGGAAGATGCAAAAAGTGAAAATATAATAAAAAGGTAATTTTTCATGTGTGGGTTTTAATGATTTTTTATACAGCAACCGCTCCTTTTATATGAGCATGTGCTTCGTAACCTTCTAGTGTAAAATCTTCAAATTTAAAATCGAAAATATTTTTCACTTCAGGATTTAAAATCATTTTTGGTAATGGTAATGGCTCACGAGATAATTGCAGTTCAACTTGTTCGAAATGATTGTTATAAATGTGTGCGTCGCCAAAAGTGTGAATAAATTCTCCCAATTGCAAATCGCAAACTTGAGCAAGCATCATTGTAAATAATGCGTAAGAAGCAATGTTAAAAGGAACTCCCAAGAAAATATCGGCACTACGCTGGTATAGCTGACAAGATAATTTTCCTTCGGAAACATAAAACTGAAAAAAAGCATGACAAGGAGGTAAAGCTACTTTTCCGTTGGC
The DNA here is from genome assembly GCF_900111965.1 of Flavobacterium swingsii. Taxonomy (GTDB): domain Bacteria; phylum Bacteroidota; class Bacteroidia; order Flavobacteriales; family Flavobacteriaceae; genus Flavobacterium; species Flavobacterium swingsii. The sequence continues at coordinate 361,363 of NZ_FOJT01000003.1, forward strand.
TACATTCTCTGCAAATGATTTAGTAGTGTCTGGTAAAACTGAAGGATTCCAAGCAGAAATTAACATTCTACGACTGTTTGGGTTGGTTTTTAGAGTGTCTATCAATTCGGTGATTTGGTCAATTTCTTCGCTATTCCAATTGCGCCATTGGTGTCCGTAAACAGGTCCTAATTCGCCATTTTCGTTTGCCCAATCGTCCCAAATTTTTACTCCATTTTCTTGTAAATATGCAATATTTGTTTCTCCTTTCAGAAACCAAAGCAATTCGTGAATAATAGATTTTAGATGTAGTTTTTTGGTCGTAACCATAGGAAAACCATCGGCTAAATCGAAACGCATTTGGTAACCAAAAACACTTTTTGTTCCTGTTCCTGTTCTGTCGCCTTTTTGTGTTCCGTTGTCTAGAACGTGTTTTACTAAATCTAAATATTGCTTCATCGTTGTTGATTCGGTTATTTGTTGATTTGGTTATTTGTTGATTCGAATAACCAAATCCACATTATAATTCTCTTTTCGAGATTTCGTCTCTTATTTTGGCTGCTTTTTCGTAATCTTCATCATTTACAGCAGTTTCTAACATTTCATGAAGTTCCGATAAACTGTGTTTTGAAAACAAATTTTTACTGTCGTTACTTTCTTCTAAAAAAGGTTCGGAAGCAGAAAGTACGCTATCTAAGTCATGTTCTAGATTTTCTGAATCTGGATTTATTTTTAGATAAATTCCTGCTTTGTCTAAGATGTTTTTGTAAGTAAAAATTGGTGCGTTAAAACGTAGTGCTAGTGCAATAGCATCGGAAGTTCTGGCATCGATAATTTCTTCAATTTTATCACGTTCACAAATCATGCTGGAGTAAAAAACGCCATCTACTAATTTGTGAATAATAACTTGTTTGATTACAATATCAAATCTATCTGCAAAGGATTTAAACAAATCATGAGTCAGTGGGCGAGGTGGTTTTATCTCTTTTTCGAGAGCAATTGCGATTGATTGTGCTTCGAAAGCGCCAATTACAATTGGTAATTTTCGGTCGCCATCTACTTCATTCAAAATAAGTGCGTAGGCACCGTTTTGTGTCTGACTGTATGATATTCCTTTTATTGTTAGTTTTACTAAACTCATCTTTGGATTTTAGATTTGCTTCGCCAATTCGCTGGCGCTTGGATCAGATTTTAGATTTATTAAAATAACCTAAAATTTGTATTGCAAAGTAACAAAAAACTTTTGCTTCTTAAAAGAAAAAACTACCTAATAAAATAATTAGATAGTTTTTTTTGATTGTAATTTTCTAATTGAAAACTAGCTATTTTGTGCTTTAAAAGCTTTTAATTTTTCGGTTAATCTTGGAAGAATATCGAAAGCATCTCCTACAATTCCGTAATCGGCAACTTTGAAGAAAGGTGCATCAGCATCAGCATTGATAACTACTTTTACTTTTGATGAGTTGATTCCTGCAATGTGCTGAATAGCTCCAGAAATTCCTACTGCGATATATAAATTTGTCGCTACAGGTTTTCCGGTTTGTCCTACGTGCTCACTGTGAGGTCTCCAACCCAAGTCAGAAACTGGTTTAGAGCAAGCGGTTGCAGCTCCTAAAACAGCGGCTAAATCTTCGATTAATCCCCAATTTTCTGGTCCTTTAAGACCACGACCACCTGAAACTACTACGTCAGCATCGGCAATGGTTACTTTTCCGGATCCTTTTTCTACAGACTGTACTTTGACACCAAAATCGGCATCAGAAATACTTGGAGCAAAATCTTCGGCAGCGGCTGAACCAGTATTCTCGAAAACTCCGTAAGAGTTTTTACCTAAACACAATACTTTTACATCAGTATTTATTTCGGTGATATTGAAAGCTTTGTTAGAAAAAGCATTTCTTTTTACTTGAAACGGTGACATGTTTACTGGTAATCCAACTATGTTTGAAGCAAAACCTGCGTCAAGCGCTACCGATACTAATGGTGCAAGGTATAAACTGTCTGTTGATGAAGATAACAAAACTAATTTTGCACTTTCTTTTTGAGCTGCTTGTTTGATGGCATCGGCGTAAGCTTTTGCTGTAAAATTAGCCAATTTATCGTTGGTAACTTTTAGTACTTTATCTACTCCGTATTTTGCAAGTTCTGAAACATCGCTCATGTTTACAGTGATTGCTGTAACGGTTTGTCCTGTTGTTTCTGCAATTTTTTTAGCATAAGAAGCCAATTCGAAAGCTACTTTCTTAAATTTTCCTTCTGCTGATTCTGCGTATATTAATATTGACATAATAATTTTAGATTTTAGATTAACGATTTTAGATTTTTGAAATGAATCAACAACCTTAAATCACCTTTGCTTCGTTGTGTAATAAGTTGATTAATTCGTCTAAATTGTCAGGACTTATTAACTTTACAGCTGATTTTTCGGCAGGCTTTTCAAACTTGACTGCTTTAGTTTCTGATGCTGCACTAATAGGTTCAAGAATTGTTAATGCTTTAGTTCTGGCAGTCATAATTCCTCTCATGTTAGGAATACGCAAATCTTTTTCTTCTACCAATCCTTTTTGACCACCAACTATTAATGGTAAAGTGGTTGCAACGATTTCTTTTCCACCATCGATTTCGCGAGATGCTTTTGCATTATTTCCATCGATAGTAAGTTCGGTACAAGAATTTACAAAATTCATGCCTAATATTCCAGCAATCATCCCTGGAACCATACCGCCATTATAATCTAATGATTCTCTACCTGCAATAACAAGGTCGTAACCACCAGTTTTTATGACTTCAGCTAATTGTTTTGCTACAAAAAAACCATCAGTTGGATTGGCATTAATACGAATCGCTTCGTTTGCACCAATAGCTAATGCTTTTCTTAAAGTAGGCTCAGTATCTGGACCACCAACATTTACAACAGTTACGTTTGCACCTTGTTGTTCTTGAAACCAGATGGCTCTTGTTAAACCAAATTCATCATTTGGGTTAATTACAAATTGTACCCCATTGGTGTCAAATTCTGAATCACCATTGGTAAAATTAATTTTTGAAGTAGTATCAGGAACGTGGCTGATGCAAACTAATATTTTCATGTTCTTTATCTTAAATTGAAACACAAAAATAAGATATTTATTTTAAATAAAATACTATGCATGCATAATATTTTATTAAAACTATTTCATTTTCGAAATGATTATTTCAATAAATTGAAGTATCAATACATAATTATGCTTTTATATGATTTTTAATTTTTACTTTTGCTGTTCAATTTTACAGATATACATCAAAATATATGAGAACGATACAATTTAGAGAAGCCATTTGTGAAGCCATGAGCGAAGAAATGCGTCGCGACGAATCAGTTTACTTAATGGGTGAAGAAGTTGCCGAATATAACGGTGCATACAAAGCTTCGAAAGGAATGTTAGACGAATTTGGAGCAAAAAGAGTCATCGATACACCAATTGCAGAGCTTGGTTTTGCAGGTATTGCAGTAGGTTCAGCTATGAACGGTTGTCGTCCTATTGTTGAGTATATGACTTTCAATTTCTCGCTAGTTGGTATCGATCAGATTATCAATAATGCAGCAAAAATGCGTCAAATGAGTGCAGGGCAATTCCCAATGCCAATGGTTTTTCGTGGGCCAACTGCTTCGGCGGGACAATTGGGAGCGACACACTCGCAAGCTTTCGAAAACTGGTTTGCTAATACACCAGGGCTAAAAGTTGTTGTGCCTAGTACTGTTTATGATGCAAAAGGTTTGCTAAAAGCGGCTATTCGTGATAATGATCCTGTGATTTTTATGGAATCAGAGCAAATGTACGGTGACAAAGGAGAAGTACCAGAAGGAGATTATATTATTCCACTTGGTGTTGCCGATATTAAACGTGCAGGAACTGATGTAACGATTGTGTCTTTTGGTAAAATCATCAAAGAAGCGCATCACGCTGCTGACGAATTAGAAAAAGAAGGAATTTCATGCGAAATTATCGATTTGCGTACTGTTCGTCCAATGGATTATGAAACTATTTTAACTTCTGTTAAAAAAACAAATAGATTAGTAGTTCTTGAAGAAGCGTGGCCTTTTGCTTCTGTAGCTTCAGAAATTACTTATATCGTACAAGAACGTGCTTTCGATTTTCTTGATGCGCCAATACAAAGAATCACTACTGCCGATACACCTGCGCCATATTCACCAACTTTACTAAAAGAATGGTTGCCTAATGCACAAGATGTTATAAAAGCGGTTAAAAAAGTAATGTATAAATAGACTGGATTAGATTGTTAGACAATTAGACTTCTTAGATTACACAAAGTCTAACAATCTAAGTAGTCTAATTGTCTAACAATCTAAAAAAAAACTATATTTGAAACTTCATCATTAATTGATGAAGTTTTTTATTTGAAATGTGTATGAAAAAAATATTTATAATCTTCGGTTTTTTACTTTCAATAAGTAACATTGCACAAACTAAAGTGAGTGGTGTCATTTATGACGATACCAATGCAACAGTTCCTTATGCAAATTTATGTTTCAAAGGAACTAGAGAATGTGTCACGTCCGACGAAAACGGAAGGTTTTATTTAGAATCTGATTCTGATAGAAAAATATTATCAGTGTCTTATGTAGGTTTTCAAAACAAAGATATTGTTCTTACCAAAGCGGTAAATTATGACATGAAAATTTATTTTTCGGGAGCAAATACGTTAGATGAAGTTAAAATATTTTCAGGAAAAACCTCTAAAAAGAACAATCCGGCACTTGATATTCTTCGAAAAATTTGGGAACGCAAGCGTAAGAACGGTTTGCATCAGTTTAACCAATATCAAATGAATAAATATGAAAAAGTAGAGTTTGATATGAATACTATCGATTCTGCTTTCATGAAAAATAGGGTTTTCAAAGGATTGGAATTTATTTTCAAACAAATAGATACTTCAAAAGTAACAGGAAAAACATACTTGCCCATTTTTATAAACGAATCATTATCGGAAGTTTATGGAGATAACACAAATGGGAAAACAAAAGAAATTTTAAAAGCCAACAAAAATTCAGGAATTGGCGAAGGAAATGGAGTTGATACTTTTATAAAAGATTTGTATTCAGAATATGATATTTATGATAATTATCTAAACTTCTTCGATAAGAATTTTGTGAGTCCGTTGTCTAAAACGGGAATTAATACATATAGTTACGTGTTAAGCGACAGTACATTTATAGATAAAAAATGGTGTTATAATATTGTGTTTTATCCACGCAGAAAAAATGAACTGACTTTCAAAGGAGATTTCTGGGTAAATGACACCACATTTGCCATCAAGAAAATAAACCTTACTGCTTCAAAAAGTGCCAATATAAACTGGGTAAAAGATATTTACATCGAACAAGAATTTGATGTGCTAAATGATTCTGTTTTTCTTCTAAAACGAGATCACATGATGTCAGATTTTGCTTTAAACAAAAAAGAAAAATCGAAAGGTGTTTACGGAAAAAGAACCACTTTATACAGCGATCATAAATTTAACGAAGTAAAACCAGACAAGTTTTACAAAGACGATGTAAATAATTATGATCAATCAGTTTATACAAAGTCCGATGAGTATTGGCAAGAAAATCGAGCAGAAACTTTAAATAAAGACGAAGCTGGAGTTTACAAAATGCTCGATACGCTAAAAACTGTCAAAAAATTCAAGCAATTGTATAATATAGTTTCTATACTTGGAAGCGGTTATATAAACAAAGGAATTATCGATTATGGACCAATATTTTCCATATTTGGGTACAATGATGTCGAAGGTCAAAGACTTAGAGTAGGAGGAAGAACTTACTTTAATACAAACGATCCTTGGAGAATTCAGGCTTATACGGCTTACGGATTTAAAGATAATAAATTCAAATATGGAGTTTCAGGAAAATGGATGGTCGATAAGAAAAATCGAATCATACTTTCTGGAGGAAACCGTCGTGATGTAGAGCAAATAGGTGTAAGTTTAACCACTTCAAACGATGTTTTGGGACGTAGTTTTGCTTCCTCATCATTTTTTGCAAGTGGAGATAATAGCAAATTAACCAATGTAAATTTAAGCTCTTTTGCTGCTGAGATTGAACCCGTAAAAGATTTAATCTTCCAAACAGGGTTTTCGTTCCGAACTTTAGAATCGGCATCGCCAACATTTAGTTTAGATTATTACACAGATTTGCCAAGCGTTTCTAACCCAACAGGAACTATAAAATCCGATGTAAGGCAAGCCGAAATCACAATAGGAGCGGACTTTACACCTGGTAGAAAAACAGTAGGTTATGGGGTCGAACGATTAGAAGTAGACAACAATTATTCGCGAGTATTTGTAAATTATAGTCAAGGTTTCAAAGGCGTTTTTAACAGCGATTTCGAGTACCAAAAACTGCAATTATATTACCGCCAACCAATATATATGGGCGGAATGGGACGATTGTTCTCTACAGTCGAAGTAGGAAAAGTATTTGGCGAAGTACCTTTAGGATTGCTAGCCGTAGTGCCAGGAAATCAGTCGTATTTCGTGATAGACAACACGTATAATCTAATGAATTATTATGAATTTGTAACCGACCAATACGCCTCATTACATTTAGAACAACATTTCAATGGTCGAATTTTCTCAAGAATTCCATTTATGAAAAAACTAAATTGGAGAGAAATCGTAGGTGTAAAGGCAGTTTACGGAAACGTTTCCGATGAGAACAGAGCCATAAACGCTTCTGGATTAAATTACCAAGCACCAACAAATGGCTACTGGGAATACCACGCGGGAATAGGGAATATTTTCAAATGTTTCCGTATCGATTTTGCATGGCGAGGTAGTTATTTAGAACTTCCAGAAGCCAAAAGATTCACCGTAAAAGGTTCTTTCGGGTTTTATTTCTAGGAGCTATTTCCAGCTATGCGCTATATCTTTTCCTTGCTAAAGGAGCAAGAAAAAGGATATCGCTACTATCTGGGCTATTATCAAGATTGTCATTCAAAAGAACATAGTTCAAAATTCAACATTAAAGAGCTAAAACTTAAAATGACTTTACAGTCTTATATGGTTCAAATATTTAAAATTTAAAAAAGGCTGAATTAATTATGCAACAAGCCATCAATTATCTATCAGAAAAAGACACGATTTTCAAAACCATAATCGAGCAATACGGAATTCCAGTAATTCCTTCACGACCACAAGGATTTGAAACATTGGCATTGCTAATTCTTGAGCAACAAGTTTCTATCGATTCGGCAAAAGCAACTTATTTAAAATTAAGAAACAAAGTTCAAGATTTTCAACCCAAAAACTTATTGTCACTTCCTGACGAAGAATATAGGAAGTGTGGAGTAAGCCGACAAAAAACAAAATACATCAAATGCCTTTCGGAAGCCATTCTAGACAAACAAATTATTTTAGAAAGTTTGCCTAACAAAACAGCACAAGAAGTCCGAGAAGAACTCATCAAAATAAAAGGTATTGGCAACTGGACGATCGATGTGTATTTAATGTTTTCTTTGCAAGAAAAAGATATTATTCCATTGGGTGATGTTGCGGTGGTTAATACAATAAAGGAATTATTAGATATTCAGGACAAGCAAGAAATGGAAATTTATGCCCAAAATTGGGCTCCGTATCGTTCTATGGCAACGTTTTTACTTTGGCATCATTATCTGCAAAAACGCAATCGAAAAATCACTTATCAGTATTAAAATTATTTTTAGAGAAAAAATCACTAATTTCTAACTTTTAATTTCTAACTTTTTATTACTTTTGCACCCTCAAAAAAAAGAAAATGACAGCAGATAAAGTACAAACTTTCGACGTTTTAGTCGAAATCCCAAGAGGAAGTAGAAACAAATACGAATACGATTTCGATTTAAAAAGAATGCGTTTCGACCGTATGTTGTTCTCATCTATGATGTATCCAGCAGATTACGGTTTTATTCCAGAAACACTAGCTTTAGACGGTGATCCATTAGATGTATTGGTATTGGTAACAAAACCTACATTTCCTGGTTGTGTAATCGAAGTAAAACCTATTGGTGTTTTCCACATGGCAGACGACAAAGGACCAGACGAAAAAATAATTTGTGTACCAGTTTCTGACCCAATTTGGAATACATTAAACGATTTGTCTGACATAAACGGACATTTATTAAAAGAAATCGAACACTTTTTCCAAGTTTACAAAGATCTCGAAAACAAGAAGGTTGATGTAGAAGGTTGGGGAGATGTAAAAGAAGCAAGAGAAATTATCAGACAATGTGTAGAGCGTTTTGAAGCTATCGAAAACAAGCCAGAAGGATTGTTTAGTATCAAATAAAGAAGCAATAAATCTCTATGATTTAGGGATTTTTATAACAAAAGGCATTAGATTTGTATAAATTAATCTAATGCCTTTTTTTATGACAAAAAAATACTTTTTACTTATAGCAGCAATTTTTAGTTTTGAATTTGCTTCAGCTCAAACTCTCAGTTCGGCTCCAATCTTGACATTTACAAACAATACTGGTATATCCTCAGATAATATTGCTAGTGATGGCGATGGCGGATCTGTAAATATTTCAGATATTGACATTCAAATTTATAATATTTCAGATGTAAATGGAACATTCCTAAATCAGTTATCTTGGGAAAATAATGGTTTTTTAGCAAGTAGTAATAGTTCTTTTTCTGGATTAACTAGAAATGATGGAGGACCTTCAATAGGTTCAAAAGGAATGCTTATTAAATCTGTAAGCGGAAGTGAATTTAAACTTAATCAGTTTGTTTATTACAATTGGGGAGAAACATCTTCAACTATAATTACTGTAAAAGGGTATAAAAATAATATTGAAGTAGCTTCAACTACTTTTCAAGCTTATGATGGTGGAGTTTATGCTCCAATGGCCATAACATTAAATACAGCTTTTAACGATGTAGATGAAGTTCGGTTTTATATTTCTGCTGGAGGATATGCTGGCAATCAATCACACACTAATCATAGTATTAATTCTATTCAAGTTAGTGCTCCAGTATTGAGTACAAATGATTTTGAATTAAATTCTAAAATAAAAATTTATCCAAATCCTGCAACAAATAATGTTCTTATTGATTTTCAAGATTTAGACCATACAAATGTGGAGGTTTCGGATAGTAACGGTCGAGTGTTATTTACTCAAAAATTAAGTAATAACTCAAATACAATTAATATTGATAATTTATCTTCTGGAATATATTTGTTTAAAGTAAGTTCTAACCAAGGAATTAAAACAAGTAAAGTAATAAAGTACTAAGTTTTTAAAATAAATAAATTTAAAAAGCAACATTTTGTAAAGAATGTTGCTTTTTTGTTTGTTTTTGTTAAATTTACCAAAACTAAATTACTAACCAATAATAATTTTATGAATACAATAATGATTTATGTGCCAATAATTATGGCAATCATCGGATTGATTTTTATGGCAATCAAAAGAAGTTGGGTATTAAAACAAGATGCTGGGGATGGGAAAATGAAAGAAATTTCAGATTACATCTACGAAGGTGCATTGGCTTTCCTAAAAGCAGAATACCGATTATTAGCCATATTTGTAGTTCTTGCAAGTATCGTTTTAGCGGGAATTACTTTTATTCCAGGAGTACATACACATTTATTTATAGTAGTTGCTTTTGTTTTTGGAGCTTTCTTTTCAGCTTTAGCAGGAAATATGGGAATGAAAATCGCTACAAAAACCAATGTTAGGACAACACAAGCTGCTCGTACGAGTTTACCCCAAGCCTTAAAAGTTTCTTTTGGTGGTGGAACCGTAATGGGATTGGGAGTTGCTGGTTTAGCCGTTTTGGGTTTAACATCTTTCTTTATTTTCTTTTTCCACTTCTTTATGAACGGGGTTTGGACATCTACTGAAGACATGACGATTGTTTTGGAAACACTAGCTGGTTTCTCTCTTGGAGCGGAATCTATCGCATTATTTGCTCGTGTTGGTGGAGGTATTTATACTAAAGCTGCCGATGTTGGTGCTGATTTAGTTGGTAAAGTTGAAGCTGGAATTCCAGAAGATGATCCAAGAAATCCTGCTACAATTGCAGATAATGTTGGAGATAATGTAGGTGACGTTGCCGGAATGGGTGCCGATTTATTTGGTTCTTATGTAGCAACAGTTTTAGCAGCGATGGTTTTGGGTAATTATATTATTAAAGACCAAATTGGTGGAAAAATTATGGATGCTTTTGGTGGAATCGGACCAATTTTATTACCGATGTCAATTGCAGGTTTTGGAATTTTATTTTCTATCATCGGAACAATGATTGTAAAAATATCAGATGACAATGCAAAAGAAGCACAAGTACAAAAAGCATTAAATATTGGAAACTGGGTTTCTATTATCTTAACCGCTATTTCTTGTTATTTCTTAGTACAATATATGTTGCCAGAAACTATGAAAATGAGCTTCTTTGGTGAAGGATTGAAAGATATTTCTTCAATGAGGGTGTTTTATGCCACTTTAGTTGGATTGGTAGTTGGTGGAGCAATTTCTTCAGTAACAGAATACTATACAGGATTAGGTACAAATCCAGTAATGGCAATTGTTCAAAAATCTTCAACTGGAGCAGGAACAAACGTAATTGCAGGATTGGCAACAGGAATGATTTCTACATTTCCAACAGTTTTAATCTTTGCAGCGGCCATTTGGTCTTCTTATGCTTTGGCAGGATTTTATGGTGTGGCTTTAGCTGCTTCGGCAATGATGGCAACTACAGCAATGCAATTAGCAATTGACGCTTTTGGACCAATTTCTGATAACGCTGGTGGAATCGCCGAAATGAGCGAATTACCAAAAGAAGTTCGTACAAGAACAGATATTTTAGATTCAGTTGGTAACACAACTGCTGCAACTGGTAAAGGTTTTGCAATTGCTTCGGCGGCATTAACATCATTGGCATTATTCGCTGCGTATGTTACTTTTACAGGAATTGACGGAATCAATATTTTCAAAGCACCAGTTTTAGCAATGTTATTCGTTGGTGGAATGATTCCTGTAGTTTTCTCTGCATTGGCAATGAATTCTGTTGGAAAAGCAGCGATGGATATGGTTTATGAAGTACGTCGTCAGTTTAAAGAAATTCCAGGAATTATGGAAGGAACTGGAAAACCAGAATACGCAAAATGTGTCGATATTTCTACAAAAGCAGCTTTACGTGAAATGATGTTGCCTGGAATCATGACAATTGGTTTCCCAATTGCAATTGTATTATTAGGATTGGTAGTTTATGGAGACAATCACCAATTAATTGCTGAAATGTTAGGTGGATATATGGCCGGAGTTACTGTTTCTGGTGTACTTTGGGCTATTTTTCAAAACAATGCTGGTGGCGCTTGGGATAATGCTAAAAAATCTTTCGAAGCTGGAGTTATGATTAACGGTGAAATGACTTATAAAGGTTCTGATGCTCACAAAGCTGCGGTAACTGGAGATACTGTTGGAGATCCATTTAAAGATACTTCTGGACCATCGATGAATATATTAATCAAATTGACTTGTTTAATTGGATTGGTAATTGCACCTATTTTAGGAAATGGGAGTCATTCAGAAACTTCTGCAAAATCTGCTTGTTGTGCTTCAGAAGTTAAAACTGAAATTAAATCTTGTGCTGCTTCAAAATGCGACATGACTAAAATGGCAACTATGACCAAAGATGAATGCGCTAAAATGTGCGAAGAAAAAGGTTGTACTGCTGAAGAAAAAGCTGAATGTATGTCACATTATGATGAAGCAGGAAAATTTAAAGGAGAAGTAAAACAAGAAATTTCTAAACAAGTAATGATTGAAAAATCTACCGAAAATGGTAAGACAAAAGCAAATGTTACTACTGTTGTAAACGGGATTTCAACTTCGCAAGTTTTTGAAGGAACAGAAGCAGAAGTTCAAGCTAAAATTGATGCTTTAAAGAAATAATTCTTTTAGTTTATACAAAAAAAAAATGCCTCACAATTTGTGAGGCATTTTTTATATCTATAGTATTTTTTTTTAAAACAAACCATTCAGCTCAGCATCGATTCTATTTAGAATCATGCCTAAATCTTCTGGATTGTTTACAAAATCTACATTGTCAACATCAATAATTAATAATTTTCCTTTAGTATAACTGGTTGCCCAAGCTTCGTAACGTTCGTTTAGACGACTCAAATAATCTATCGAAATAGAGTTTTCGTACTCACGGCCGCGTTTGTGTATTTGTCCAACTAAATTGGGGATAGAACTTCTTAAATAAATAAGTAAATCTGGTGGGCCAACCAAACCTTCCATCAGTTCGAAAAGTGAGGAGTAATTTTGAAAATCTCGGTTTGTCATTAATCCCATTGCATGAAGATTAGGTGCAAAAATATGCGCATCTTCATAAATAGTTCTATCCTGAATGATTTTCTTACCACTTTGTCGAATTTGTAATACTTGACGAAAACGACTATTTAGGAAATAAATTTGAAGGTTAAACGACCAACGCTCCATCTGATGGTAAAAATCATCTAAATAAGGATTGTCTACCACATCTTCAAAATGTGGTTCCCATTTAAAATGTTTTGCCAAAAGTTTGGTTAGTGTTGTTTTCCCGGCGCCTATATTTCCTGCTATTGCTATGTGCATTATGGTAAATTAATTTGATATTTAGTAATTCCTTCGTCTGTAAAAATAGATAAATTTTGGTCTACATAGTAAAAACTGATATAGCTTTTTTCTTCTAAAGTGATGGCTATATTTTTGTCACCATTTAAAATGTGATAATACAGTACACCATCTTTCTTAAAAACAATACTTAGACTTGAAACTAATTGTACCAAATCGAAATCTGGAACATGTCCTAAATTCATTATTTTGCCAAAAACATTACAAGTATATGCATCGTTATTCTCATCAATCCAAAAGAAATTATTAACATTGGTTTGGTAATATTTGATAGTTCCAGTAATTGGAATCGAGATGGTTTTATATTCTTTGTTCAAATAATCATACAATCCTACTTGCTGATTTGCCGAATTAAAAACCCAAAGATTGTTGCGAGAAGAAATTCCAACAGCGCTGGATATAATGTTTTGTTTGTTTATTAAGAAATCTATTTTTTGAATTTCATTCAGTAAGCTGTCAAGAATTACTACGGTATTAAAACTTTCGTAAAACACAACGATTTTCAATGAATTCTGAATATCAACTTTTGAAATTTTTCCTAAATAAATATTTTTATATTGATAACTTTCTCCATTTTTAAGTTTAAATAAAGTCGAATTTTTTAAAAAGTATTGATAACCCAAAGCATCTTGACCAATATATTGGTCGGCTTTAATAAACTCCGAACCCATTTGTGAAGCCACAGGATCCATATATTGACAATGAGCCAAGGACGAGATAAGAAAAACGATAAGTAGTACGATTTTTTTCATTGATGCTAAATTACAATTAAACTTTTTATTTTTTAAAAAACTCTTGTTTTTATTTAACAAATCATTAGTAACAAAACACGATTTCATTCGTGATATTTGTAAAACAAACATTAAACAGCATAAAAATGAACAAAATAATCATAACAATCGCCTTAGTAATAGTAAGTTTTACCTCGTTTGCACAAGATTTTCAAGGCATGGCAGTATATGAATCTAAAACCAGCACTGCCGAATTTAAGTCTAGAATGGAAGGCAACAAAGACATTACGCCTGAAATGCAAAAAATGTTTGAAGAAAGAATGAAAAGCATGTTCGAAAAAACATTTGTACTTAATTTCGATAAAAATGCTTCTATATATAAAGAGGAAGAAAAACTAGATGCGCCAGGAACACAAGGTGGCGGAAATATGAGAATGATGACTTCGTCGTTTTTGGGCGGCGGCGGGACACAATACAAAAATATCAAAGAAAAAATTTTTACTATCGATAAAGAAATGATGGGTAAAGAATTTCTAATTCAAGATACTTTACCCAAATTAGATTGGAAAATGAGCCAGGAAACTAAAGAGATTGGTGGTTATATGTGTTTCAAAGCTACTGCAAAACAAAAAGCAAGTCAGTCTGATTTTAGAAATTTCAGAATGAAAAAACAAGAAGAAAATAAAGGCAAAAAAGAAGCGACCGAAAAACCAAAGTCAACAGGTTTGATGGCGTCCGATGGCGAAATCCCTAAAGAAATAGAGGTTGTAGCTTGGTACACGCCAGAAATCCCAGTAAGCAATGGCCCAGAAAATTATTTCGGTTTGCCAGGTTTAATTCTCGAAGTAAGCGCAGGAAAAACAACCCTATTGTGTTCTAAAATTGTGATGAATGTAAAAGATAAAAAAGAAATAAAAGCGCCAACAAACGGAAAAGTAGTTACACAAAAAGAATATGATGAGATTGTAACTAAAAAAATGGAAGAGCTTAAAGAAATGAATCAAAGTCAAGGTCGTAACGGAAATGGCGGTATGCAAATGAGAATGGGAAGATAATTCTTACTATTTATTTGGGCAGCTTTTCCGCCTTCCGCTTCCAATCTTTTGTTCGTCGTTCCTCCTCGCAAAAGGATTTCCGCTCAAGTCGGGCTGCAACAGATGCCTAAAAACAACATTACATTTTGTTACAACTTATGAAATTCAAAAAAACAGTATTGTTTTTGCTTTTATTTGCAACAACATTTTCTTTTTCTCAAAGCATCACTTTTCAAGGAATTGTAAAAGACACCACAAATGCGCCGCTCGAAATGGCAAATGTCATGGCGGTAAATCAAGTTACAAAAGCGGTCGATTCCTATTCGATAACCAATGACAAAGGGAAATTTCACCTTTCGTTAAAAGCAAATGCGAATTATAATGTAAAGTTTTCCTATTTAGGGTTAAAATCAAAAAGCCTTGTCGTTGCTACAAAAGCGGAAGATATTTCGCAAACAATCACTTTAAATTCTGATGAGACGGAATTAGCTGGAGTCGAAATTGTACGAGAAATGCCAGTTTCTATAAAAGGAGATACTATTATTTACAATGCCGATTCTTTCAAAACAGGAACCGAACGCAAGTTAGAAGATGTACTCAAAAAACTACCAGGAGTTACCGTAAATAAAGATGGAGAAGTAGAAGTAGAAGGCAAAAAAGTCTCAAAACTAATGGTGGAAGGTAAAGATTTTTTTGACGGAGATACGAAATTAGGAGTCAAAAATATTCCAGCCGATGCCATAGATAAAGTGCAGGTTTTAAGAAATTATAACGAAGTTGGTGCGTTAAAAGGTCTTGAAAATAACGAAGACAATGTGGCGATGAATATCAAGCTAAAATCGGGAAAAAAGAATTTCTGGTTTGGCGATATGACAGCAGGAATAGGAGTTGGTCATACTGAAAGTAGATATGAAGTAAACCCAAAACTATTTTATTACAGCCCGAAATACAGTATTAACTTGTTAGGAAATTTTAATAATATTGGCGAATTGCCGTTTACAGTTCAAGACTATTTCAAATTTACAGGCGGTTTCAAAAACATGATGAAAAAAGGAGGAACAAACTTCAATGTTTCATCAAACGATTTAGGGATTTCGTTGCTTAGAAACAACCGAGCAAAAGAAATTGAAACCAAATTCGGAGCGACAAACTTCTCCTACAATCCAATAAAAACATTAAGTATTTCAGGATTTGCAATTTTGTCTGCTACCGAAACCGATTTAGAAACAAAAAACCAAACCAACTTTTTAAATACGGACGGAACCACAAAAAGCGCCGAAAACAGAAACGAAATTACCCGTCAAAAAAGCAATTTGGGTTTGTATAAACTAAGCGGAACCTACAAACCAAATGCTAAATTGCAGGTAGATTATGATGTTTTGGCAAAACAATCCAAGCAAGATGAAAACAATAATTCGAACCAAGATGTTTTTGATTCAAACTCAATTTTTATCGATAATCAAGATATAATTACTAATAAAAAGCAAAATCCATTTTCGTTAAATCAGAATTTCAATGGGTATTATACCAAGAATGATAAGAATGTTTTTGCGTTAGAAATGCAACATTTGTATCAAAACGAAAATCCATTTTATAACGCAAATCTAGAAAATCAACCATTCAATTTTAGCGACTATGTTTTGGGCGAAGCAAGAAATAGCATCAATCAAAATCGTTTTATAAAAACAAATAAAATCGATTCGAAATTAGATTATTACTATATGCTTACGCCAAAAAGCAACATCAATATAACTTTTGGAAATACGTATTCTTATCAATCATTCAACTCAAATATTTTTCAGATTTTGGATGACGGAACGACAAATAATATAAATTCTGGCGAAAACAAAAATGATGTAAAATACAGTTTCAACGATGTGTTTTTAGGATTGCATTATAAGTTTCTTACAGGGAAATTTACGTTCAATCCAGGATTTTCGATTCACAAATACAACACAAATGATGCGCAATTGGGAACCAATTTAAAAAATAATTTTTATAGAGTTTTGCCCGATGTATATGCATTGTATCAAATAAAAAAATCGCAAACGCTAACCTATAATTACGGTTTAACTACTGATTTTACTGATGTAAATAAGTTCGCTGCGGGAAATGTATTTTCTAGTTATAACTCATTATTCAAAGGGAATCGTGATCTAGAAAACGCATTGTCGCACACGCATACCTTGAGATTTTTTAAATACAATATGTTTAATTTCGAAAACATATTTGCCAATATTTCTTATTCTAAGAAAGTAAATCCAGTAAAAAATTCATCAACCTTTTTAGGAATAAACCAAGTCAGTACAGCGATTAATTCTAATTTTGCTGACGAATCTATAAGCGGAGCCGCAAATTACGGACGCTCGTTTTTACGAAACTACAAAGCATCGTTAACCTTGGCTGGAAGTTGGTCTAAATTCAATAATATTCAAAATAATTTGACACAAACCAACGAAAGTTTGACGCAAAATTATACGATCAAAGCATCGACTAATTTTAAAAACATGCCTAATGTCGAATTCGGGTATAATTATTTGATAAATGATTACCAAGACACGAAATTTTACACCAAAACACCATCAATAAAATTAGATTATTATTTCTTAGATGCTTTTTCTTTGGTGTCAGAATATGAATTTTACAACTATACAAACAACACAAAAACGGTCAAAAACGAGTATGATTTCTTAACCGCAAGCCTAATTTATCAGAAAAAAGGAGCCAAAATAGAATATAAAATCTCAGGAACAAACTTGCTTAACACGACCTCATTAAACGATGATAGTTTCTCTCAATTTTCTACAAGAACCTCACAATATAAAGTACAACCAAGATATTTAATATTCAGTTTGAAGTACGATTTGTAGCTATTCCCGCCATGCATTATATCTTTTCCTCGCTAAAGAAGCGAGAAAAAGGATGCCGCTTCTGTCGGGGCTAAAAAACAAAAAACCTGACTAAACAGTCAGGTTTTTTTTATATCTAAGGAATTGATTAATTACAATCCAAAAGCGCTTTTCACTGTATCTACAAAATCTAATTTTTCCCAAGTAAACAATTCAACTTCTACAGTTTTTGTTAATCCACCAGGAGCAGAAAATGTTTTAGTTACAGTTTTTGGAGTTCTTCCCATGTGTCCGTAAGCTGCAGTTTCGCTATATATAGGATTTCTTAATTTCAAACGTTGCTCGATAAAGTAAGGACGCATATCAAAAATTGCTTCTACTTTTTTGCTAATTTCACCATCGGTCAAATTCACTTTGCTAGTTCCGTAAGTAACCACGTTTATCGATGTTGGTTTAGCCACGCCAATAGCATAAGAAACTTGAACTAAAATTTCATCACATATTCCTGCAGCAACCAAGTTTTTAGCGATATGACGCGTTGCATAAGCTGCACTTCTATCTACTTTACTTGGGTCTTTTCCAGAAAATGCACCACCACCGTGAGCTCCTTTTCCACCGTAAGTATCAACAATGATTTTTCTTCCAGTAAGTCCAGTATCTCCGTGTGGCCCACCAATTACGAATTTTCCAGTTGGGTTTATGTGATACGTAATTTGGTCATTAAACAAATGAGCATATTGCGGATATTTTGCTTTAATTCTAGGGATTAAAATACCAACTAAATCAGTTTTAATTTTTGCCAACATAGTAGCTTCCTCATCAAAATCATCATGTTGCGTAGAAATTACAATCGCATCAATCCTTTGTGGTTTGTTATCGTCAGAATATTCTAAAGTTACTTGCG
The DNA here is from genome assembly GCF_900111965.1 of Flavobacterium swingsii. Classification (GTDB taxonomy): domain Bacteria; phylum Bacteroidota; class Bacteroidia; order Flavobacteriales; family Flavobacteriaceae; genus Flavobacterium; species Flavobacterium swingsii. The sequence continues at coordinate 379,525 of NZ_FOJT01000003.1, forward strand.
ATTTTGCGTCTGGGCGAAGGTATTTAATTTCGTTGTTTTCTCTTCTCAAGTTAGCCAATTCAATCAACAAAGCGTGTGATAAATCTAATGCTAACGGCATGTAGTTTTCAGTTTCGTTAGTTGCGTAACCAAACATCATTCCTTGGTCTCCAGCGCCTTGTTCTTCTTTGCTAGCTCTGTCTACACCTTGGTTTATATCTGCTGATTGCTCATGTATTGCCGAAAGAATTCCACAAGAATTAGCTTCAAACATGTATTCGCTTTTCGTGTATCCAATTTTTCTAATCACTTCTCTCGCAATGTTTTGCACGTCAAGATACGTATTTGATTTTACTTCACCGGCAAGAATTACTTGTCCAGTTGTAACTAATGTTTCGCAAGCCACTTTCGATTCGGCATCAAAAGCCAAAAAATTATCTATTAATGCATCACTAATTTGATCTGCAATTTTGTCTGGATGTCCTTCACTTACTGACTCTGACGTAAATAAATATGCCATAATATAATTATTTAAAATTAATTTAGTGAAGAAAAAAATGGGATTGCAAGGGAAATGATAAAGGAGAATTTCTGCTTTAGCATTTTTTTAACGAGGTTGCAATCAGTTCAAATTTTTCCTCTTGATTTTCGTTTGCAAATGTATGAAACGAATTTGAATTGCAAATTAATCTTACCTTTTTTTTTGATTAAAATAAATTTAATTAAAGTTTAATATGTGGTATTACATATTGAAAAATACGAATTTTAAGTGTAAAATAATCTGCATAAATTAATTTTAATAATAAAATTTAGAAAAATAATCTAAAATATTTGTTTGTATAGAAAATAAAACTACATTTGCAAAATAAAATTAGAAACAAGAAATGAAATTTACTATGTGCCATATGTGTTGTATGATGTCGGAAAATTCCGCAGAGCACCGCATTGCATCATTTTAAATTTTTAAAATATACAATCAAACCTCTGCCAATCGCAGAGGTTTTTTTATTTAAATCAAAATCAATAATAAAATAATGAAAAACTTAATGTCAAATAAAATGATGGTGTGTTGTCTTACTATGTGCAAAGTACGGTGAGGTGTTTTTGTTGTTTTAATAATTTAATACAAACAGAAAACCTCTTTCATCAAAGAGGTTTTTTTATAACTATAATCTAAAATATAATGGACGATACTTTTTTAAAAAATATTATAAACGGTAATAATCTTGAGAAAAATCTAAAATCGATAGCTGATGCAATCAGTGAGAAAATAGTTTTTTCGACAAGCTTCGGCATTGAAGATCAAGTAATATTACATTCGATTTTTAGTCAGAAAATAAAGAACATTGAAGTTTTTACTTTAGATACTGGTAGACTTTTTCCTGAAACTTATGCTTTATGGGACAAGACATTACAGCAATATAATGCTTCAATAAAAGCATATTATCCGAATACAAGTCAAATAGAAGAATATGTTCAAAATAATGGAATTAACCCTTTTTATACTTCGGTAAATCTAAGAAAAGCGTGTTGTCATATCAGAAAAGTCGAACCGCTTAACAGAGCACTTTCGGGAGCAAAAATCTGGATAACAGGATTAAGAGCCGAACAATCGGATAATAGAAATGGACTTAATATCATCGAATGGGACGAGCATTTTCAGGTTTATAAATACAATCCTTTATTGCATTGGACGACAAGTGAAGTAAAAGAATACATCAACAAAAATGGTGTTCCTTACAACTCACTTCATGACAAAAATTTTCTAAGTATAGGTTGCGCACCTTGTACTAGAGCCATTAAGGAAGGTGAAGATTTCAGAGACGGTCGCTGGTGGTGGGAAGATCAGTCTAAAAAAGAATGCGGGTTACATAAATAGATTTTACGATAATAAAAAAATAAAAAAAATGAGCAATTCAACACATTATTTAAATCAATTAGAAGACGAGGCAATTTATATACTGCGAGAAACGGCAGCGCAATTCGAGAAACCAGCTTTGTTGTTTTCTGGAGGAAAAGATTCGATTGTTCTAGTACATCTAGCATTAAAAGCATTTCGTCCTGGTAAGTTTCCCTTTCCGTTAGTACATATCGATACGGGTCATAATTTTCCTGAAGCTATTGCTTTTAGAGATTATTTGGCGAATCAAATAGGAGAAAAACTAATCGTTGCTTCGGTTGAAGAGAGTATCAAAAAATACAATTTGAAAGAAACATCTGGTCGTTTTCCATCACGAAATGCTTTACAAACCTATGCTTTGCTAGATGCAATTCAGGATAATGAATTTGATGCTTGCATAGGAGGCGCTAGACGTGATGAGGAAAAAGCGAGAGCCAAAGAACGAATTTTTTCTGTTCGTGACGATTTTGGACAATGGGATCCAAAACTACAACGTCCAGAATTATGGGATATTTTAAATGGCAAAGTACAGAAAGGGCACAATGTTCGCGTGTTTCCAATTAGCAATTGGACTGAATTAGATGTATGGAATTACATTCAAAAATACAACATAGAATTACCCAATTTATATTTTGCTCACGAAAGAGAATGCATCGTGCATCATGACAAATTAGTGGCAACTTCTCAGTTTATTCAGCCTTTACAAGATGATACTGTTGTAAATGAAAAAGTACGTTACAGAACTGTTGGAGATATGACTTGTACGGCTGCAGTTCCTTCCACAGCTGCTACAATTCAGGATATTATCGATGATATTATTCAAACTAGAGTAAGCGAAAGAGGTCAGACCCGATTAGACGACCAACTCTCGGAAGCAGCGATGGAAGATAGAAAAAAACAAGGATATTTTTAAAAAAAAGCTTTATGCAGTAAGCAATATGCTTTATGCTGAAAAAAATGAGAACTAATATAAATGCTTAATGCCTAGCACATAAAGCCTAAAGTAAGAAAAAATGAACACACTAAGATTTATAACCGCAGGAAATGTAGATGACGGAAAAAGCACATTAATTGGAAGATTACTGTACGATTCCGATAGCATTCACACCGATCAATTAGGATTATTGGAGAAACAAACCAAACAAGAAGGAGTAACTATCGATTTGTCACTCATTACCGATGGTTTGCGAGCAGAAAGAGAACAAGGAATTACGATTGATGTGGCGTATAAATATTTTTCTACCAAAAACAGAAAATTTATTATCGCCGATGCACCAGGTCATGAGCAATACACCAGAAACATGATTACTGGAGCATCAAATTCTGATTTGATAATTATTTTGGTCGATGCCAGAAAAGGAATTACAACCCAAACCAAAAGACATGCCAGTATTGGTTCTTTAATAGGTATTAAAAAAGCCATAATTGCAGTAAACAAAATTGATTTGGTAGAATATTCAGAGGTAGTTTTTGATGCTATAAAAGCAGATTTCGAAAATCTAAAATCTAATTTAAATTTTGATGAAATTGTTTATATCCCAATTAGTGCGCTCGAAGGAGATAATATTGTAGATAAATCAACTAAAACGCCTTGGTTTGAAGGAGATACATTGTTGGAAACACTCGAATATATTGAAGTTCCGTCAAGCGAAAATTTAGCTTCTCGTTTTCAGGCGCAATGGGTTATTCGTCCAAAAGATGAAGAAAATCATGATTATAGAGGTTATGCAGGACAAGTTTTGAGCGGAAGTTATCAGGAAGGAGATAAAGTGAAAATATTACCTTCTGGAATAGAAACTACCATTTCAAAAATCGAAAAACACCAGCAAACTATCACAAAAGCAGTAGCTGGAGAAAATGTTGTTTTGCATTTATCTGAAAACATCGATATCAGTCGAGGCGATAGTATTGTAAAAATCGATGAATTACCAATCACTTCTAATGACTTAAAAACGTGGGTTTCTTGGCTTGATAACACAGCGTTGCAAATCGGGAAAACTTACATTTTGCAACACCGATTTAGAAAAGTTCGTGTAAAAATTCAATCAATCGATAAAAAATGGGACAGCAATGAATGGCAATTTAGTAAAGCTAATGGAATTGGGCTGAACGACATTGGGCAAATTTCACTAAAGTCGAACCAACCATTGTTTTTTGATGCTTTTACAGATAATTCGAAAAGCGGAAATGCTATTTTAATTGACGAAACAACACACAACACAGTAGGAGCATTACTTTTTCTGGCTTAAAGCCTATTGCCTAATACTTAAAGCTATAAAAAATGATACATCCAATTTATAAAAAGAATAATGCAAAAGTCAAAAAACTACCTGATAAAGTCAAAACAGAAACTTGGGTAGAAGAAATTTTTTATTGGATTTTTTCAATAGGAGAGCAGTATTCGGATTATGATTTCTTTCTAGAAAAAGAAAAACAATTACAATCTAATTTAACCGAATTAATAGATAATGTTCTTACAGATACTGAAAAAGCACAAGAAATTGTAAAACAATTGTTTGCAGAATTGGAAACCATTCACAATTGGCTTGAAGCCGATTTAGAAACCGTTTTCAACTTTGACCCAGCAGCTAAATCCCGCAGTGAAGTTTTGGTTGCCTATCCCGGATTTTTTGCGATTGCCATTTACAGACTATCGCATCAGCTTTGGAAAAACAATGTGCCTGTTTTACCACGTTTGATTTCGGAATATGTGCATAGCAAAACTGGAATCGACATTCATCCAAGTGCAAAAATTGGAGAACGATTTTTTATAGATCATGGGACTGGAATCGTAATTGGAGAAACATCGATAATAGGGAATGATGTTAAAATTTATCAAGGAGTTACACTCGGCGCCTTAACAGTAAGTAAAGATAAAGCCGAAGAAAAACGACATCCAACGATTCAAAACAATGTCATTATTTATGCCAATGCAACCATATTAGGAGGAAATACAGTTATTGGAAGTGAATCAATCATAGGAGGAAATGTTTGGATAACAAATTCAATACCGCCGAAATCATTAGTATATCACAAGAGTGAAATTATCATAAAAAATAAAGATCCTTTTCCGGAGCCATTAAACTTTATGATATAAATTAATAGAACCCTTCTAGGGTTTAAAACCCTAGAAGGGTTAAGGAATGAAAAAATAACAATGTAAAAAAAATAAGATGAAAGCAAATAATATTTTAGAAACTATAGGAAACACACCAGTTGTACAAATTAATAAGTTGTTTGGATCGAACAAAAAAGTGTGGCTTAAATTAGAAAAAAACAACCCTGGAAACAGTATCAAAGACAGGATTGCATTGGCAATGATTGAAGATGCAGAACGCAAAGGATTGCTTAATGAAAATACTGTAATTATAGAGCCAACATCAGGAAATACAGGAATTGGATTAGCTCTGGTTGCAGCGGTAAAAGGATATAAAGTCATTCTGGTAATGCCAGAATCAATGAGTGTCGAGAGAAGAAAGTTAATGGAAATTTACGGAGCCGAATTCGAACTAACTCCTCGTGAAAAGGGAATGAAAGGTGCAATTGAAAGAGCCAATGAATTGGTTGCTCAAATTCCAAATGCTTGGTCGCCACAACAGTTTGACAATCTTGCAAATGTAGCAATTCATGAACGAACAACGGCACAGGAAATTATTTCAGATTTCCCAGAAGGTTTAGATTATATCATTACAGGAGTGGGAACTGGCGGACACATTACAGGAGTCGCAAAAGTATTGAAAGCAAAATTTCCAAATCTAAAAGTCATTGCTGTCGAACCAGAATTATCACCAGTATTAAGCGGTGGTACACCAGGACCACATCCGTTACAAGGAATTGGAGCTGGGTTTGTTCCTTCAATTCTTCAAAAACATTTAATAGATGAGGTGGTACAGGTTAGCAAAGACGAATCGTTTGAATTTGCTAGAAGAATAGCAAAGGAAGAAGGAATATTAGTAGGAATTTCTACTGGTGCATCTTTAGCGGCTGTTGCAAAAAAAGTAGCATCATTACCTGATGATGCTGTAGTATTAACCTTTAATTACGATACGGGTGAACGTTATCTTTCAATAGAAGGATTGTTCTAAAAATTAGTAATTTATTGTAGGAATTATACTTCATTTTTAAAGTGGAGCAGACATTTCTATACCTAATTTAAAATAAAAAATGATACAAATAGTAAAAAAAGGGAAAGTTATTTTGGCAGGAGCCGGCCCTGGAGATCCAGATTTAATAAGTCTGAAAGCATTAAAATATTTGCAAACTGCTGATGTGATTTTAACAGACAGATTGGTTTCACCAATTCTTATTGAAGAATATGCGCGTAAAGATGCGGAAGTAATTTATGTGGGAAAACAATGTAGTAAAGGTATTTGGACACCACAAAAAGACATCAATGAGTTGATGGTGGAATTTGCTTTGCAAGATAAATTGGTACTGCGATTAAAAGGTGGCGATGCTTCTCTTTTTTCTAATGTGTTAGATGAATTACATGCGGTAAAAAAGAACAACATTCCGTATGAAATTATTCCAGGAATCTCGGCTGCGTTTGGAGCAGCTGCTTATACAGGAATTCCATTGACGGCTAGAGAATATTCTAGAGGTGTGCGATTTTTAACGCTTTACGATTTAAATACGGTCAAAGAAAATCAATGGCAAGATTGGGCAACAACCGAAGATACGTTGGTTTTCTACATGAGTGGTCAACGTTTAGATGTGTTGTCAAAACAGCTTTTAAATTTCGGAATTGATACTTCCAAAGGAATTGCTGTTGTGCAACAAGCGACCACGCCAAATCAAAAAACAAGTGTGTTTTCTTTTGAAGATATTCAGAAGAAATCTTTACCAGAATTCGAATATGTACCAACCTTATTAATTATAGGAAAAGTGGTGAATTTACATCATCAATTTTCTTGGTTTACAGAAAAAAACACATCCGAATCTTATTTCGATAATCATAAAAATATTTACAAAAATGCTATCTGAAACTAAATTATCACTATTGCAACAATTGGTGCAAAGTGCAACAACGGAAGAAATCATCTGGACAAAAGGCTATTTGGCGGGTTATTTAGATAAAAATGGGATTGACATAGCAGTTTCAAATATTATAGAAACAACCGCTATTGCTGTCAAGCCACTTATTATTTACGGAACCGAAACTGGAAATTCTAAAAAAATAGCCTCGCAATTATTGGCAGGTTTCAAAAAGAATAAAATTCAAGCCAAAGCAGTCGATGTTTTTCAATACGATTTGACCAAATTAGAAAAAGAAAGCTTGGTTTTGTTTGTCATGAGCACACAAGGCGAAGGTGAATTTCCTCAAAATGCCGTTGCGTTTTACGAGAAATTAAAAGCTTCTGAGGTAAATTTAAGTAAGGTTTCCTTTGCCGTCTTCGGACTGGGAGATTCTTCTTATCCTTTGTTTTGTAATGCGGGAGTTTTATTAGATGAAGTTTTATCAGAAAAAGGAGCGAAACCATTGTTGCCATTAGTAAAAGCCGATGTCGATTTTGCAGAAACGGTTGCAATTTGGGAAAATGATTTGCAAAAAGCGTTTCAAAATTTTGGTTCAAATGTGACGAATGAAGTAAAACCAACAAGTTCAACAGTTGCTTCGTCTAAGAAAAATTATTTGGGTAAAATTAGTCATAAAGTTGTGTTGAATGATACAGGTTCAAACAAAGAAACCTATCATATCGAAATTGAATCAGATGACGAAATTAGTTACGAACCTGGCGATGCTTTAGGTGTTTTTCCAAAAAATAAAGAAGAAGAAATTCAAGCAATTGCCACGTATTTCAATGAAGAAAATTATTTAATTCTTGCGGATAAAAACGTTCGAGGTTTGTCTAAAAAATCATTGGAAGCTTTTTCAAAATTATTTGAAATTGAAATTAGTGAAGAGAAAGCAAATCTGTTAGACATCATTCAAAAATACCAACCAAAAAAGGTAAAATTAGAAGAAGTAATTGGGTTGCTTCATGCAATTTCTCCTCGATTGTATTCTATTTCGTCTTCTTCGGAAGCGCATGACGGACAAGTGCATTTAACGGTTAATGTGAATAAATTTAAAGTGAATGATGAGGTTAAAACTGGTTTAACATCTGAGTTTTTAGCCGATTTTCCTTTAGAGGAGCAACTGGAATTCTACATTCATAAAAATCAAAATTTCCGATTACCAACAGATGATACTGATGTTATTATGATTGGGCCGGGAACAGGAATTGCGCCCTTCAGAAGCTTTTTAGCACACAGAGATGCTACGGGTGCCGAAGGAAAAAATTGGTTATTCTTTGGCGAGCAACACTTTGTGTTAGATTTTTATTATCAAACCGAAATTCAAGAATGGGTTAGTACAGGTGTTTTATCAAAACTTTCTACTGCTTTTTCTCGTGACCAAGAACGAAAAATTTATGTGCAGGATCGTATTCGTGAAAATGGAAAAGATTTTAACGAATGGTTAGAAAGTGGAGCCAGTATATACATTTGCGGACAAAAAAATCCGATGAGTCAAGACGTAGAACAAGCCATTATCGAGGTAATTGCGCAAGAGCGAAAAATCTCATTAGACGAAGCAAAACAAGTTTTAGAAGAACTAGAAAGTCAAGGAAAATACCAAAAAGACGTTTATTAAATCATACAACCCTATCAGGGTTTTAAACCCTGATAGGGTTAAAAAAATAAAAAGATGAGTGAAAAATTATCGCCAATAGAAGCCATAAAGATCCAAAGTGATGGTCTTAGAGGTACATTAAAAGAAAGTATCGATTTAGATAATCATACAGGAAATGTTCGTCCAGACGACGAAACTTTAGTCAAGTTTCATGGTATGTACGTACAAGATGATCGTGACAGAAGAGCCGAAAGAGCGGCTAAAAAATTAGATAAATTGTACTCGTTTATGATTCGTTTGCGTATTCCAGGCGGTGTAATTACCGCCGACCAATGGATTGCAACACACGAAATATCAGAGCAATACGGGACAGGAACTTTAAAAATAACGACAAGACAAACTGTACAGTTACACGGTTTGCTAAAACACCAATTGCGTCCCACGATTCAGTCTTTCAACACAGCGAAGCTAGATTCGATTGCGGCATGTGGCGATGTAAATAGAAATGTAATTGTGAGTTCACACCCGCAATTGTCTAGCTTACACAAAGAGATATACGAATATGCGGATAAAATTTCGACATTATTATTGCCAAAAACACAATCGTATTATGATGTTTTTATCGATGGAGAAAAAATTTATGAGCGATCATCAGAAGCCGATCCGCTATATGAAGACCGGTATTTGCCAAGAAAATTTAAGATTGCCATTGCAATTCCGCCGTCTAATGATGTCGATGTGTTTACCAATGACATTGCACTGATTGCCATTGTCGAAAACGACAAGTTAAAAGGATTCAATATTGCTATAGGTGGTGGTTTAGCTACGACACACGGGAATCCGAATACTTATTCAAGATTGGCTTCCATCATTGGTTTTACAGATACTGAAGAGAAAACACTCAAAGCCGTTTATGAAATTTTAACCATTCAAAGAGATTTCGGAAATAGAGTAGATAGAAAATTATCTAGAATGAAATACACGGTCGATAAGTTGACTGTTCCAGTATTTAAAAAAGAACTAGAAACTCGCATCGGATTCGATTTGTTGCCAGAACAACCATTCAAATTTACCGAAAGAAGCGATCGTTTTGGTTGGGAGAAAAGCGAACAAGGACAATGGTTTTACACCTTATTTATAGAACATGGTGTGGTAAAACCAGAGCAGAAACAATTTTTACTAGAAGTAGCCCAATTACAGGTTTCTAATTTTATCTTTTCAGGGAATCAGAATTTGATTTTAGGAGAAGTAAGTGAAGAAAATAAATCTAAAATCGAAGTATTAATAGCAGAACATCAAATTAACAAAAATGACAGTGCACTCCGAAAAAACTCGATGGCGTGTGTCGCTTTACCTACTTGTCCTTTGGCTTTAGCTGAGGCGCAACGTTATTTGCCAGAATTAGTAACTAAAATCGAACCTATTCTAGAGAAATACAACTTGCAAGAGGAAGGAATTGTGATTAGAATGACAGGCTGTCCTAATGGTTGTGGTCGCCCTTATGTTGCCGAATTGGGTTTTGTAGGAACAGGTCCTGGACAATATAATTTTATGTTGGGTGGCGATAGATATGGTGAAAGACTAAATAAATTGTATAAAGAAAAGCAAACAGAAGCTCAAATTTTAGAAGAAGTAGATTTTATCTTAAATAGATATAATAGCGAAAAAGAGAGTGGAGAAACTTTAGGGGATTTCGCTTATCGAGTAATTTTAGATAAATGAAAAATATAATTTTACTATCCTTTTTATTGATTTCGAAATCTTTATTTGCGCAAAAAAAGGTGGAACACCAACAACTTATTTGGTATGGCTATTATAATAGTTTAAAGTTTAACGAGAGTTGGTCTCTACACAGCGAAATACAAGAACGTCAGTTTTATAATCCAACAGCACAACATCAATTGGTGTTCAGATCAAATTTGGAAAGAAAATTAATTGACAATTGGAATACTTCGGTTGGAATGACTTTGTTTTTACAAAACCCTAATAATCCCAATTCGGAAAGTAATCTGACAGTTCCTGAATTACGTCCTGATATTGGTTTTAATAATAAGCAAAAATTAGGTTTTATAACCATCAATCATCGTTATAAAGCAGAAGCGCGATTTTTTCATGATGTAGAAAATCAAAAATTAGTAGGTGGTTTTAGATTTTCAAACATCCGTTTACGATATCAGTTAGGTTTAGATTTTCCACTTTTTAAGAAAGAAGAAAAAGAAAAAATTATTTTAAAAGTTAAAGACGAGATAATGTTTAATATAGGAAATAAGATTGTCAAAAACACCTTCGACCAGAATCGAATATATCTCGCTATACATTACAAGTTAAATGATTCTTATGCTTTAGAAGTAGGTTATATGAATTGGTTTCAACAGCAAAAAACAGGAAGCGATTATTATAATAGAGATATTTTGCGACTGTCAGTCTTTCATAATATTGATTTTAAAAAAGAAAAAACATGAGTAATACATTATTTCCCATTTTTTTAAAAACAGAAACCGCCCATTTTTTAATTGTGGGCGGTGGTAATGTTGGATTAGAAAAAACGGAAACCTTATTAAAACAAAACCCTGAAATTAGAATTACCATTGTGGCGACATATTTTCATCGAAAATTGACGGAAATTATAAGTCAATATGAAAACATTTCTTTTTTCGAACGTCCTTTTGAAGAAACCGATTTGCAAAACAAAGATTTTGTGATTATCACAACAGATAAATCAGAAATTAATTCAGAGGTCAGAGAATTGGCAAAAGCCAAAGGAATCAAAGTAAATACTGCCGATCAGCCTGCTTTGTGTGACTTTTATTTAGGATCAATTATTACTAAAGGAAGTCTTAAAATTGCTATTTCTACTAATGGAAAATCGCCAGTTTTAGCACGAAGAATGCGTGAGTATTTCACAGAAGTTATTCCAGATAATATAGAAGAAAGTATTGAAGTTTTAAACCAATTTAGAAGTAATCATAAAGGTGATTTTCAAGAAAAATTAGCCGATTTAAATAAAATCACTCAAGGTTTTAAAGGAAATAAAAAAGTAAAAGAGGCTAGGAAATACAAACAACTGGCGTTTACTTTAGCTATTTCTTTTTTAATGTTATTTGTGGGGTACGGATTGTCAACAATTGTTTCAATTTCAGATGCAAAGGAAGGGTTAAGTAATATTCCAAAAGAATTTTATGGCATGTTACTCATTGGTTTTTTAGCTCAATTAGTCGATGGTGCAGTAGGTTTGGGTTATGGTGTAACTTGCGCTACGAGTATGATGCTTTTGGGGATTAATTTACCAGCCATTAGCGGCAGTATTCATACCGCCGAAATGTTCTCCAGTGGTGTTAGTGGTTATTCCCATTATAAATTTGGTAACGTAAACAAAAAATTATTGCTATGGCTAGCTATTCCTGGTGTGTTTGGAGCTATAAGTGGAGCTATGCTTCTTATTTATTTAGGGAATAAATATGTCACGATTGCGTATGTAGTTTTGTCTATTTATACGATGATTATTGGTATTAGATTAATCATTTTGGCCTTCAGAAAAATAAAAGAGAAAAAGAAAATAGGTAACACTGGTTTTCTTGGGTTTTCAGGTGGTTTTTTAGATGCTTTTGGTGGTGGTGGTTGGGGCCCCATTGTAACTTCGACACTATTAGCTAAAGGAAGAAAGTCTAACTACGTTGTAGGTACAGTAAGTTTGGCAGAATTTTTTGTTACACTAGCTGCTGCGGTTACTTTTTTTGCTTCATTAGGCGTGAGTCATTGGTATATTATTGTAGGTCTAATTATTGGAGGGATTGCAGCAGCACCATTGGCAGCAAAATTAGCTGGAAAACTGCCTCAAAAAACTGCTTTATTGCTTGTTGCTACACTAGTAATTGTTTTTAGTGTAAGGATTTTAGCGAAGATCTTTTAATCTTCTAATTTAGTTTTATTTTCTAAATAAATAGAGTGTATTAAAATAATTCAGAAAAATAATCTAAAAAATTTGTTTGTTTAGAAAATAAAACTACATTTGCAAAATAAAATTAGAAACAAAATGAAAATTACAACGTATAACATGTGTCGTATGATGTCGGAAAATTCCGCAGAGTAACGCATTGCATAATTTTAATTTTTTAAAATATACAATCAAACCTCTGCCAATCGTAGAGGTTTTTTTAGAACCTTTGAAAAATAATTAACAAAATAAAAATTGAAACCCTTAAAAACGGGAAATTATAATATAAAATGAAAAATTCAGTAGCAAACAGAAAAATGATGACGAAACGAATGATGCAAATGTGTATTTACATCAAACCTTGCTATTGCCAAAAGCGGAAGATTTAATCTTTGTTATAGTTCAAACTATAAAGTCCTTTTGGTAAATGTTCCAAAAGGACTTTTTTTTTAAAAACAATTAAATATCTCAGCAAATGAAAATTCTCAATAAAATTTTAAAAATAGTACAATCGATAGTAAACGTCGATTTCAAAAAAACAGCAGTTAAGTCAATAAAAAAAGAATCGTTAAAAGTAATTGAATTCAAATACGGTTCAGAATCAAACGATTCAGAGTCATTATTATTTTTAATAAACGGACAAGAAGACGAATTTCTTTTTATATAAATGAAAAACATTAGAATTTTAGATTCTAAAATAAGATGGAAAAATTAGAAAAAACAATAATATCAGATTTTATTACCGAAAGCGGAAAGATTCAAAAGAATATACCTCTTTTTTATCAAGTTTTTGGAAAACCTATCGGAAAAGCACCTGTAGTTTTGGTTAATCATGCGCTTACCGGAAACTCTCAGGTAACCGAAGAAAATGGCTGGTGGGAAGATTTAATTGGTAAAAACAAAACAATAGATACGAATGATTTTACCGTTTTAGCTTTCAATATTCCTGGAAATGGATATGACGGATTGAAAGAAAATTTAATTCATAATTATACTCATTTTACAGCTAGAGATATTGCTAAAATATTCTGGAAAGGGTTGCAACAATTACAAATAGAAAATATTTTTGCAGTTATTGGTGGAAGCTTAGGTGGTGGTATTGCTTGGGAAATGGCAGTCATAAATCCCGCTGCAATCGAAAATTTAATTCCAATTGCTTCCGATTGGAAAGCCTCGGATTGGGTCATTGCCAACACCTTAATTCAGGACGAAATCCTGAATAATTCCAATTATCCAGTTCCTGATGCGAGATCACATGCTATGCTTTTGTACAGAACGCCACAATCATTAAAACAAAAATTTAATAGACAGAAAAACGAGTTAAAAAATATTTTTCAAATAGAAAGTTGGTTATTTCATCATGGCGAAAAATTACAAAAACGTTTTCAATTAGCGTCTTACAAAATGATGAACCATCTTATAAAAACAATTGATATTACTAGAAATCGAAAAGATTTTGTAACCGTCGCAAAAGTAATTCAGGCAAATATTCACATTATTGGAGTAGATACCGATTATTTTTTTACTGCCGATGAAAATCGCGAAACTTACGAAGATTTGAAAAAAGTAAAGCAAAATGTGTTTTACCACGAAATAAAATCCATACACGGACACGACGCTTTTCTAATCGAATACGAACAGTTAGATTCAATTTTAAACAAACTTTTTATAACAAATAAACAAACAGCATAATGAAAATATTAAAATTTGGAGGAAAATCACTCACTTACGGAAATGGATTTGAGAAGACAATAGAAATTATTTTAGATAAAGTAAATAATAACGAAAAAATTGCCGTTGTCGTTTCAGCAATTGCAAATGCGACCGATGAGTTGGAAGGAATTTTAGAAAAAGCAGCAAAAAACGAAGCTTATTTAGAGCAGTTGAATGCTTTTAAAAAATATCAAAAATCTAATTTTTCAGTAGATTTATCAGAAGAGTTTCGGCTTTTGGAAAAAACGTTTGAAGGCGTCGCTTTGTTAGGTGATTATAGTAAAAAAATAAAAGATAATGTTTTAGCACAAGGAGAAGTTATTTCTGCTAAAATTGTTACCCAAGCATTGAAAGATAAAGGAGTAAACGCTCATTTTTCGGATACGCGTTTGCTCATAAAAACTGATGCAAAGTTTGGTGATGCACAACCTTTAGATAGTTTGTCGAAGAAAAATGTAATTAACCATTTCAAACAAAATAACGGAACAACGGTAAATGTTGTTACAGGTTTTATTGGTTCAAACAACAATAATGACACAACCACTTTAGGCAGAAACGGAAGCAACTACACCGCTTCGTTAATCGCAAATTATCTCGATGCCGAAGAATTACAAAATTACACTCATGTGGACGGAATTTACACCGCCAATCCAGATTTAGTTTCCGATGCCAAAAAAATTGATTTCCTTACTTTTAATGAAGCCAATGAATTAGCCAATTTTGGAGCCACAATTCTACATGCCAAAACGATTGTTCCTTTATTAGAAAAAAATATTCCACTTCGGGTTTTAAACACATTTAATCACGAAAACAAAGGGACATTAATTACTTCAACTGCAAATAAAGAAGGTATAAAATCACTCTCTGTTCTGGAAAATGTGGCTTTAGTAAATCTTGAAGGAAGGGGTCTTTTAGGCAAAACAGGTGTAGATGCTCGAATTTTCAAGGCGTTGGGAGATAATGATATTAGTGTGAGTATCATCTCACAAGGTTCATCAGAAAGAGGAATCGGGATTGTAGTTGCGGCCGATAAAGCTTCGAAAGCAATTATTGCATTAGAAAAAGAATTTGAAAATGATTTTTATTCTAAAGATGTAAATAAAATTTCAGCAACCGATAATGTTTCGGTGATTTCTATCATAGGGCAGGATTTAAGCACGTTTCACAAACCGTATTCGGCACTTATAAAAAACAAGATTGTTCCAATTCTCTTCAATAATACCGTTACAGGAAAAAACGTGAGTTTGGTGGTTAATAAATCCGAACTTCATAAAGCGGTAAATGTCATTCATGGTGAAATTTTTGGAGTTTCAAAAAAAGTAAACATCGCTATTTTTGGTCACGGATTAGTTGGAGGAACACTAATCAACCAAGTTTTAACTTCGGCTGCGGTTATTGAAAAACGAAAAGATATTAAACTCAATATCTTTGCAATCGCCAATTCTAAAAAGGTGTTATTTAATAAAAGTGGAGTAGCCGAAAATTGGGCTTCCGAAATTGAAAATAGCGGAATTTCGTATACTATTGATGACATTATCGCTTACGCCAATGAACATCATTTAGAGAATTTAATAGCTATCGACAATACTGCAAACACTCCATTTGTACAAAATTACACTTCACTAATAGAGAATAGTTTCGATTTAATTTCTTCCAATAAAGTGGCGAACACCTTGAGCTATAATTTCTACAAAGAAGTGCGTAAATCACTTGCCGAAAATCAAAAAAATTATTTATACGAAACTAATGTTGGTGCAGGATTACCAGTTATAGATACTATAAAATTATTGCATCATTCTGGGGAAAATATCACAAAAATAAAAGGAGTTTTGTCGGGTTCATTAAGCTTTTTGTTCAATACTTTTTCGGCAAATGACATTCCTTTTAGCGAAGCATTGAAGCAAGCAATCGATAAAGGTTTTACAGAACCTGATCCTAGAGAAGATTTATGCGGAAATGATGTTGCGAGAAAAGTGCTCATTTTAGCAAGAGAACTAGATTTGCAAAACGAATTTGAGGAAATTAACATTCAAAATCTAATTCCAGAAAATTTAAGAGAAGGTAATAAAGAAGAATTCTTGAGCAGATTATCTGAGCTAGATGCTATTTATGCTAAAATAAAAGCAGACCAAAAACCAAATCACGTTTTGAGATATGTTGGCGAATTATCGGGAGATTTGCAAAAAGAAAAAGGAAATCTAGAGGTAAAATTAATCTCAGTTCCACTCGACACCGCTTTGGGACAATTGAAAGGTTCCGATTCTTTTTTCGAAATTTACACAGAATCTTATGGCGACAGACCAATCGTAATACAAGGCGCAGGTGCAGGATCTGCCGTAACGGCGAGAGGTGTTTTTGGAGATATTTTAAGATTGTCAGACAAAGGTTAATGATTTTAAATCAAAAATAATCCGTTCAAATCCGCGTTTGAAAATCCGTATCATCCGCGTTCAAAAATAAAAATATGAAAATAACACTAAACAGAATCAATAATGATTACCACTTTCAACTAAAAAACGAAAGAGGACACATCGTAGAATTAGACAGCAGAGCCGAGTTTGGAGGTAACGATTTAGCGCCAAGTCCGATGGAATTTTTATTGATGGGAGTTGCTGGTTGTAGTGCTATCGATGTCATATCAATACTCAAAAAGCAACGTCAGGAAATTACGTCCTACAAAACAGAAGTAGAAGGTATTCGAGAACAAATTGAAGATGCAAAACCTTTTAAAGACATTACAGTAACCATTTTTTTAGAAGGAAATATCAACGAAGAAAAAGCGCTAAAAGCGGCTCAACTTTCTTTCGAAAAATATTGTTCGGTTTCCAAAACATTAGAGCCAACAGCAAAAATTAATTATAAAGTAGTTTTAAATAATAAAGAAATATGAGTCAAGAAAATTTCGGTTTCGAAACCCAAGCCATACGAACACAATTAGAACGCACACAATATTTAGAACATTCAGTGCCATTATATTTATCATCTAGTTTTGTTTTCGAAGACGCCGAAGACATGCGAGCTTCGTTTACAGAAGAAAAAGACAGGAATATTTACAGTCGTTTTAGCAATCCTAACACGACAGAATTTGTAGAAAAAATTTGCAAAATGGAAGGTGCCGAAGCTGGTTATGCTTTCGCAACAGGAATGGCTGCGGTATATTCGACTTTTGCAGCTTTATTAAATGCGGGAGATCATATCGTATCTGCAGGAAGTGTTTTTGGATCAACACACGCTTTGTTTACTACTTATTTTCCGAAATGGAATATTCAAACTTCTTATTTTGATATTAATAAGCCTGAAACAATCGAAAGTTTTATCAAACCAAATACTAAAATTCTTTATGCAGAATCGCCTACAAATCCTGCTGTCGATATTATCGATTTAGAATTATTAGGTGCAATTGCAAAAAAACACAATTTGATTTTAATTATCGACAATTGTTTTGCAACGCCATATATTCAACAGCCTATAAAATTTGGAGCACATTTAGTAGTGCATTCTGCAACTAAACTAATCGACGGTCAAGGAAGAGTTTTAGGCGGAGTAACTGTAGGAAGTGCAGATTTAATTAGAGAAATTTATTTATTTTCAAGAAATACAGGACCAGCACTATCACCATTTAATGCTTGGATTTTATCTAAAAGTTTAGAAACATTAGCTGTAAGAGTTGAAAAACATTGCGAGAATGCCTTAAAAGTAGCAGAATTTTTAGAAAACCATTCAAAGGTAAAAAAAGTAAAATATCCGTTCTTGAAATCGCATCCACAATACGAAATCGCCAAAAAACAAATGAGTTTAGGAGGTAATGTAGTTGCTTTCGAAATTGAAGGCGGAATAGAAGCTGGTAGAAAATTTTTAGACAAAATTAAACTGTGTTCCCTTTCGGCAAATCTAGGAGATACGCGAACCATTGTAACACATCCCGCCTCGACAACGCATAGCAAACTCACAGTCGAAGAACGATTAGCAGTAAGCATTACCGATGGTTTGGTTCGAGTTTCTGTAGGATTAGAAACAGTAGCTGATGTGATAAATGATTTAAATCAAGCCTTGAATTAACAAAGTCAATAAATCTATTTGAAGTAAGTAAAATAGATTTATTTTCCGTTTTATAAATAAATAAAATCATTTCATAGAAAATTTTTCATAACAAAAATATTATTATTACATTTGCACCGTTCATACATTTATTGCTTGTTATCACGAAAGCTGGAGGGATTAGACCCAACGAAAGCTTAGCAACCCTTTACTACAAAGAAGGTGCTACATTCTATTTCGATTTATCGGAAACAGATAACCACGAGAATTCCCTCTCACTTTCCCATAACATTATATATCTTTAAGAACTAATTTCTGAATTTTCAGAAGCTATTTCCTGCTGTACACTATATCTTTTCCTTGCTAAAGAAGCAAGAAAAAGGATAACGTTTCCATCAGGGCTATTTAAGAAACATTTTAGTAAAAAATTGGCGCTTTTGCGTCTTTGCGAGAAAAAAACATGTCAAGAATACAACAAGCCATAAAAGAAAGAATTCTAGTTCTAGACGGAGCTATGGGAACCATGCTACAACGCAATAACTTCTCCGAAGAAGATTTTCGCGGCGAACGTTTCAAAGATTTTCCACATCCGTTAAAAGGGAATAACGATTTATTATCTATAACACAACCCGAAGCGGTCAAAGAAGTTCACAGACAATATTTCCAAGCAGGAGCCGACATTGTCGAAACCAATACATTCTCGGGAACAACTATCGGAATGGCAGATTATTACCTAGAAGAATATGTTTACGAACTCAATTACGAATCCGCAAAAATAGCCCGTGAAGTAGCTGATGAGTTTACGGACCGACCACGATTTGTAGCAGGAGCAATCGGACCAACAAACCGAACTGCATCAATGTCTCCAGACGTAAACGATCCAGGATACCGAGCCGTTACTTTCGACGATTTACGAATTGCCTACAAACAACAAGCAGAAGCCTTAATCGACGGAGGTTGCGATATTCTATTGGTAGAAACTATTTTTGATACACTAAATGCCAAAGCCGCACTTTTTGCCATCGAAGAAGTAAAAGAGGAAAGAAATATCGATATTCCAATCATGGTTTCAGGAACAATAACCGATGCTTCAGGAAGAACACTTTCAGGACAAACGGTAGAAGCTTTTTTAATTTCTGTTTCACATATTCCATTATTGAGTGTGGGATTCAATTGCGCTTTGGGAGCCGATTTACTTAAGCCATATTTACAAACCTTGGCACATAATACTTCATTCAATATCTCGGCACACCCAAATGCGGGATTGCCTAACGCCTTTGGAGAATACGATGAAACACCTGTACAAATGCAAGCTTTCATCAAAGAATATTTAGACGACAATTTAATAAACATCATAGGTGGTTGTTGCGGAACAACGCCAAATCACATCAAATTGATAGCAGATATAGCAAAAGAATACAAACCTAGAAAAGCAGAAATACTTGCCTAATGAAAGTGAATCAGAAAAGAAAAAACCTAGTATTATCAGGATTAGAACCCTTAATCATTACGCCCGAAAGCGTATTTGTGAACGTTGGTGAGCGAACCAATGTTACAGGTTCTAGAAAATTCCTTCGGTTAATCAAGGAAGAAAAATACGAAGAAGCACTCAGTATTGCCAAAGAGCAAGTAGAAGGCGGCGCGCAAATCATCGATATTAATATGGATGAAGGAATGCTAGACGGTGTTTATGCCATGACAAAATTCCTAAATTTAATCGCTGCCGAACCAGATATTTCTCGTGTGCCCATTATGATCGACAGCTCGAAATGGGAAATCATCGAAGCGGGTCTAAAAGTCGTGCAAGGAAAGAGTGTCGTAAATTCTATTTCATTAAAAGAAGGTGAAGATCAATTTATTCATCACGCCAAATTGATCAAACGATATGGTGCCGCAGCAATTATTATGGCTTTTGATGAGGTTGGTCAAGCTGATAATTATGAACGCAGAGTTGAAATTTGTCAACGTTCGTATGATATTTTGGTAAACAAAGTTGGTTTCCCTCCGCAAGATATTATTTTCGATTTGAATATATTTCCTGTTGCGACAGGAATGGAAGAACACCGCCTGAATGCTTTGGATTTCTTTAGAGGGACCAAATGGGTTCGCGAAAATTTACCACACGCACATATTAGTGGTGGTGTGAGTAATGTTTCTTTCTCGTTTAGAGGAAATGATACAGTTCGGGAAGCAATGCATTCGGTTTTCTTGTATCATGCCATCAAGAACGGAATGACAATGGGAATTGTAAACCCGGAGATGTTGTCGATTTATGACGAAATCCCAAAAGATTTATTAGAACATGTAGAAGATGTAATTCTAAACCGTCGTGACGATGCTACAGAACGTTTGTTAGATTTTGCAGAAAATGTAAAAGGGGATGTAAAGAGCAATGAAAAAGCAGTTCAAGAATGGCGTTCGGGAACAGTTCAAGAACGAATTACGCATTCCTTAGTAAAAGGAGTCGATGAATTTATAGAAATTGATGTTGAAGAAGCTCGCCAGGCGGCTACAAAACCTATCGAAGTTATTGAGATCAATTTGATGACGGGAATGAATGTGGTTGGGGATTTGTTTGGTTCGGGTAAAATGTTTTTGCCGCAAGTGGTAAAATCGGCGCGTGTAATGAAAAAAGCAGTGGCGTATTTATTGCCGTTTATCGAAGCCAGCAAACAAGCTGGAGACAAACAAGGAAATGGTAAAATCCTGATGGCAACTGTTAAAGGCGATGTACACGACATTGGTAAAAATATTGTTTCGGTAGTATTGGCTTGTAATAATTACGAAATCGTAGATTTAGGCGTTATGGTGCCTCCCGAAAAAATTATTGCAGCAGCTATAGAACACAACGTAGATATTATTGGATTGAGCGGATTAATCACGCCATCATTAGACGAAATGGTTTATCTCGCCAAAGAATTAGATAAAAGAGGGCTGAAAATCCCAATAATGATTGGTGGTGCAACAACGTCTCGTGCGCATACAGCTGTAAAAATTGCGCCTCAATATAGAGAAACCGTAATTCACGTAAATGATGCTTCGAGAGCCGTAACGGTTGCTGGAAGTTTATTAAATAAGGATAAAAAGATATACGCAAGCGACATTAGAGCAGAATACGATGCGTTTAGAGAAACGTTTTTGAATCGTTCACGAGACAAAAATTTTCTAACTATTGAGCAAGCTCGTAAAAATAAATTACAATTGGATTGGGAGAATTTCACTCCGGTAAAACCAAATGTAATTGGCGAACAAGTTATCGAAGTCGATTTAGATGTTTTGGTTCCGTATATCGATTGGACACCGTTTTTTAGAACATGGGAATTGTTCGGAAAATATCCAGCGATATTAACAGACAATGTAGTTGGAGAACAAGCCACTTCCGTTTTTGCGGATGCGCAGGAAATGTTGGAAGTAATTTTGAGAGAAAAGAAACTAACAGCCAAAGGGATTTATGGAATTTTCCCTGCCAATCAAGTAAACGATGATGATATAGAATTGACTGATGAAAACGGAAAAATTTTGGAGAAGTTCTTGACGTTGCGTCAGCAATCACAAAAAACAAAAGGAGCGCCAAATATTGCTCTTTCTGATTTTATTGCTCCAAAAGACAGCGGTAAAACTGATTATATGGGAGCATTTTGTGTAACGACTGGTTTTGGTGTCGATGAATGGGCTGCCGAATTCGAAAAGAATTTAGACGATTACAATTCGATTATGGTCAAAGCATTGGCGGACCGTTTCGCAGAAGCATTCGCAGAATATTTACACGAAAAAATCCGTAAAGAAATTTGGGGTTATGCCTCCGATGAGGTTTTAAGCAAGGAAGCACTTATTGAAGAAGGCTACAAAGGAATTCGTCCAGCACCAGGTTATCCAGCTTGTCCAGATCATTTAGAAAAACCAACTATTTGGAAATTGCTAAATGTAGAACAAGAAATTGGAGTGACCTTAACCGAAAGCATGGCAATGTGGCCCGCTTCTTCGGTTTCGGGTTATTATTTTGGGAATCCAGAAAGTAAGTATTTTGGACTTGGAAAAATAAAAGAAGATCAAGTTATCGATTACGCCAAAAGAAGAAATGTTTCAACCGAAGTCGCCTCAAAATGGCTGAATCCAAATATTGCAGATTGATGATTTTAGTATTTTTAAATCTAAAATCATAATGCTAAAATTCTAAAATTTAAAAATGAAAGTAACGCAACATATAGAAAACGCTCAAGGAAAACCACTTTTTTCTTTCGAAATATTACCACCGCTAAAAGGACAAAACATACAATCTATTTTTGATAGTATCGATCCATTAATGGAATTTAATCCACCATTTATAGACGTAACTTACCATCGGGAAGAATACGAATACAAGGAATTACCTAGCGGATTGTTAGAAAAAAAGATTGTAAAAAAACGTCCAGGAACGGTCGGGATTTGTGCTGCGATTCAAAATAAATACCGTGTAGATGCCATTCCGCATATTTTATGTGGCGGTTTTAATAGAGAAGACACTGAGAATTTATTGATAGATTTGGATTTTCTAGACATCGATAATGTGGTGGCATTGCGTGGAGATGCGTTAAAAAACGAAATTTATTTTAAGGCAGAAAAAGCAGGGAATCAATACGCATCAGAATTGGTTACACAAATCGCCAACTTAAACAAAGGAATTTATCTTGATGAAGATTTGCAAAACTCGTCATCAACGAATTTTTGTATCGGAATTGCAGGTTATCCCGAAAAACACATGGAAGCACCAAGTGTAGATAGCGATGTTCATTTCCTAAAGCAAAAAATAAAAAACGGAGCGCAATATATCATCACGCAAATGTTTTTCGACAACAAAAAATTCTTCGATTTTGTCGCAAAATGCCGTGCGGCAGGCATCACAATTCCTATCATTCCAGGATTAAAACCTATTGCGACAAAAAAACAATTAAACCTTATTCCGCACCGATTCAGTGTGCAATTACCAGACGATTTAATTATGGCGGTAGTAAAAGCAAACGATAACGATGCCGTAAAGCAAATAGGAATCGAGTGGTGTACTGAACAAAGTAAAGAATTGGTTGCGGCAGGAATCCCAGTTTTACATTATTATTCGATGGGAAAAGCAGAAAATATCAAAGCGATTGCAAGAGAAGTTTTTTAGGAGCTATTTCCAGCTATTCGTTACAATCTTTTGTGCTGAAGAAAAATCAGCACAAAAGGATTTCCTCTACTATCTGGGCTAAAAAAAAATCCGTGAAAATCAGCTTAATCCGTGTCATCCGCGTGCCATTTTTCCGAAACTTACTTCGTCATTTCTCTAAAAATACTTTCTAAATTCTTATTTTTCAAATTCAACTGTAAAGTTTTTAGTCCATTTTCGTGAGCAAAATCGAAAACCACGGGACGCATATCGGTTTCGGTTGTAAAAGAAAGCTCCCAAACCAAATCATGTAAATTTTTATACGATTGAATATTTGGTAAAGTATCAAATAATTTTTCGTCAATGACTTTATCAAATTCAACTTCGATAATTTGTTCTGTTTTTTCGGCAACCAATAAATCAAGATTCTTGTCGGTAACAATTTTTCCGTGATTTATAATAATAACTCTGTCGCAAATCGCTTCCACTTCTTGCATGATGTGTGTCGATAGGAAAACAGTTTTGTCTTTGCCAATATTTTTTATCAATTCACGAATTTCAACCAGTTGGTTTGGGTCTAATCCTGTGGTTGGTTCATCAAGAATTAAAACATCAGGATTGTGCAAAAGCGCAGTCGCTAATCCTACACGCTGGCGATAACCTTTAGATAGTTGACCAATTTTCTTATGACTCTCAGGCGATAAACCTGTCAAAAAAATCACTTCTTCAATACGAGATTTTGCTACTTTATAAACATCGGCATTAAAAGCCAAATATTCTCGAACATACAAATCCAAATACAACGGATTGTGTTCTGGTAAATACCCAACCGATTTCTGAACTTCCAATTGATTTGTATTTACATCAAATCCATTTACAATTGCCGAACCTTCGTCAGCATTAATATAAGTTGTCAAAATTTTCATTAAAGTCGATTTTCCAGCGCCATTTGGACCAAGAAAACCTACAATTTCTCCTTTTTTTACCGAGAAAGAAATAGTATCTAACGCTTTTTGCGTTCCGTAATTTTTAGAAATATTTTGAACTTCGATTGACATAATTCGTGATTTGTAGCAAAAGTAAGAAGAAAATAGTATCAAAAATTTCGATAAACTTATTTTTTTGTAAAAATGTATTTTGCTATCATTTTTTCAGTAAGTTTGTCATTCAAATCGCTCATATAAAGCAATGATTACAAATAATACATTTTTTAGCAACAATTCTTTTTATTTCTATTGGAACATAGGAAGGGATTGTTATATGGTTATTTGATTAGAAAATTAAATTGAAAATATAATATACAATCCCGTCTTTTAGGCGGGATTTTTTTTGCTCATTATGGAAATAAAAAAAATCGCAATTCAGGGAATAGAAGGCTCGTTTCACCATCAGGTTGCAGCGACTTTGTTCGACAAAAATCTTTCTTTAGATGAATGTATGTCGTTTGAACTTTTAGTAAGAAGTCTCAAAGAAAATACCTCGCAAAAAGGAATTATGGCTTTAGAAAACTCTATTGCGGGTTCGATAATTCCAAATTATGCACTTATAGATAGTAATGATTTGCATATTATTGGCGAACATTATCTAGATATTAGTATGAATCTTATGGTGCTAAAAGGTCAAAAAATAGAGGATATTACCGAAGTGCATTCACACCCAATCGCCTTGTTGCAATGTGCCGTTTTTTTTAATAAATATCCACATATTAAACTCGTAGAAAGTGGAGATACTGCCGAAACTGCCAGAAGAATTCAACAGCAAAAACTAATGGGAATTGGAGCAGTTGCCAGTCCAATTGCTGCTCAATTATACGATTTAGAGATTTTAGCTTCAGGGATTCATACCGTAAAAAGTAACAAAACGAGATTCGTTATTGTAAAAACTCAAAATACGATAAGGAATAAAGAAGAGATTAATAAAGCCTCTATAAAATTTGAACTCGACGATACTGCTGGAAATTTAGCTACAATTCTAAATGTGATGAATAATTGTAAATTAAATTTAACGAAGATTCAATCGATGCCGATAATCGAAACGCCATTTAAGTATTCATTTTTTGTAGATGTGGTTTTCGAAAAATACAAACATTACGAAAAAGCGAAGAAAATTTTAGAATTAATGACAACCCATTTCAAAGTTTTAGGCGAATACAAAAAAGGAGAACAATGATAACAATAGCAAACAGATTAAAAACCGTCGAAGAATATTACTTTTCATCAAAATTGAGGGAAGTACGGGAACTCATTGCACAAGGAAAACCTATTGTAAATATGGGAATTGGAAGTCCGGATTTGCAACCGTCAAAATTAGTTGTCCGAGCAATTCAAAATGCTATGTGTGATAATGTCGCGCATCAATATCAATCCTATCAAGGTTTGCCAGAATTAAGACAGGAAATGGCAAACTTTTACAAAAATAATTTTCAAGTCGATTTGAATTTTAATAATGAGATTTTACCGCTAATAGGTTCTAAAGAAGGAATTATGCATATTTCACTCGCTTTTCTCAATGAAGGAGACGAAGTTTTAATCCCAAATCCAGGATATCCAACGTATACTTCGGTAACAAATTTAGTAGGAGCAAAACCTGTTTTTTATGATTTGATAGCAGAAAATAATTGGGAACCCAATTTTGAAGCTTTAGAAAAAACAGATTTAACCAAAGTAAAACTCATGTGGGTAAATTATCCAAATATGCCAACGGGAGCAACTGGAAGCTTATATTTGTTTGAAAAATTAGTCGCTTTCGCCAAAAAGCATCAAATATTAATCATAAATGACAATCCGTATAGTTTTGTTTTAAATGACAATCCAATTTCGATTTTGCAAGTAACAGGAGCAAAAGAAGTTGTGTTAGAGTTAAATTCATTATCTAAAACCTACAATATGGCGGGTTGGCGAGTGGGAATGGTTTCTGGAAATTCAAAATATATCGACGCAATTTTGAAAGTAAAAAGCAATATGGATTCGGGCATGTTTTACGGAATCCAAAAAGGAGCCATCGAAGCATTGAAATTAGATAAATCTTGGTTTGACGAACAAAATAAAATTTATCACAAGCGTAGAAATTTAGTTTTTCAACTAGCAGACAAACTAAAATGTACGTACGATAAAAATGCAGTTGGACTATTTGTCTGGGCAAAATTACCAATAGGAATAACTAATTCTGAGGATTTTGTAGATGAATTATTGTATGAAAAAGATTTATTTATCACGCCAGGAACAATTTTTGGAAACAACGGAGAAGGTTATGTTAGATTTTCCCTATGTATTTCCGAAGAAAAAATTAAAGAAGTTTTATCAAGAATTTTGATAGAAGAACAAATTCATTTATAATTTTGTAACAAACACAAACTATGGAAAATAGTATCTCATTACGCACTTGGTTAGACGATTTCAAATTATCACATCCGTTAGTAATTGCGGGACCTTGCAGTGCCGAAACTGAAGAACAAGTATTGAAAATTGCACACGAATTAAAAAAATCCGATGTGAGTATTTTTCGTGCAGGAATCTGGAAACCACGAACGCGTCCAGGTGGATTTGAAGGTGTTGGTGAAATTGGACTTAAATGGTTACAAAAAGCCAAAGCCGAAACAGGTTTGCTTATGGCAATCGAAGTAGCAAATGCCACGCATGTAAAACTAGCATTAGAACACGATATTGATGTTTTGTGGATTGGCGCTCGAACAACCGTAAATCCTTTTGCAGTTCAGGAAATTGCCGATGCTTTACAAAATACAGACAAAATAGTATTGGTAAAAAACCCTGTAAATCCAGATTTAGCTTTGTGGATTGGCGGCGTAGAGCGTTTGTATAATGCAGGAATCAAAAAATTAGGAGTTATTCACAGAGGGTTTTCCACCTACGAAAAAACAAAATATCGAAACATTCCAGAATGGCAAATTGCAATCGAATTGCAAAGTCGTTTCCCGGATTTACCATTAATAATCGATCCGTCTCATATAACAGGAAACCGAAATATGATTCAGGAAGTGTCACAACAAGCACTCGATTTAAATTATGATGGATTAATTATCGAAACCCATACCGATCCAGATAATGCTTGGAGCGACGCAGCACAGCAAGTAACACCAACTGTTTTGAAACAAATTTTCGAGGATTTGAAAGTCAAAAAAATGACCGTTGAAGAAGATGGCTATAACACCGAAATGATAAAATTACGAGCGAATATTGATATTTATGATAGCAAAATTTTAGAAATTTTAGGGAACAGAATGAAAGTTTCTGAACAAATAGGAGCGCTTAAAAAAGCAAATAATGTTGCCGTTTTACAAAACAAACGATGGAACGAAATCCTAGGGAAAATGATTTTAGACGGAGAAGAAAAAGGGCTAAGCGAAGAATTTATCTTAAAAATGTTTAAAGCCATTCACCAAGAAAGTATTACGCATCAGGAGAAAATAATTAATTCCTAATTTTAAATGTTGAATTTTAAATTTTAAATGTCAAATTACCGTAATTTTGACATTTAAAATTTAGAATTCAAAATTCATAAAAAATATTAATGACAGGACTCGTTTATAAATCTACAGGAAGTTGGTACACTGTAAAATCTTTACAAGGAGATTTTATGGAATGTCGTATAAAAGGAAAATTCCGAATGAAAGGAATCAAAAGCACCAACCCAATTGCTGTGGGCGATGTTGTCGATTATGATTTAGATGAAAATTCCGATGTAGTTACAGGAACGATTACAAATATTCACGACAGAAAAAATTATATCGTTCGTAAATCGGTTAATTTATCGCATCAAATGCACATTATTGCATCAAATTTAGATTATGTTTTTTTATTAATTACGATAAATAATCCGCCAACAACAACCAATTTTATAGACCGTTTTCTTGTTACTGCCGAAGCTTACGGAATAGAAACTATTCTGGTTTTTAATAAAATAGATACTTACGACGACGCAATGCTCGACGAGCAATTGTTTATGCAATATATCTATCAGCAAATTGGATACAAATGTTTGCGAGTTTCATCGACCGAAGGAAAAGGAATCGAGGAATTAAAGGAAATAATGAAAGGCAAAGTGACCATGTTTTCAGGACATTCGGGTGTAGGAAAGTCAACTTTAGTCAATGCGATGGAACCAAGTTTGCACCTAAAAACCAAAACAATTTCCGAACAAAGTAAGCAAGGACAACACACAACCACATTTGCCGAAATGTATGATTTGTCTTTTGGTGCACAAATTATAGACACGCCAGGAATAAAAGGTTTTGGAATTGTAGATATGCAAAAAGAAGAAATTTCAGGTTATTTCCCAGAATTTTTCAAACTAAAAGATCAATGCAAATTTAATAATTGTTTGCACAAAGACGAACCAAAATGTGCTGTCAAAGAAGCGCTAGAAAAAGACGAAATTTCCTATTCACGATACAATAGTTATCTAAAAATCCTAGAAGGCGATGACGAAACCTATCGAACTGATATTTATAATGACGACCGAATTGCGAGTGATGAAACGAGAAATAAAAATTAGTAAATAGTGAAAGCTGTAATCCAAAGAGTTTCTCAAGCATCAGTAACAATCGATTCTAAAATTGTAGCTGAAATCCAAAAAGGATTATTAATTCTTGTAGGAATTGAAGACTCAGACAATCAAGAAGACATTATTTGGCTAACATCAAAAATTATAAATCTTCGCATTTTTGCCGATGAAAATGATGTAATGAACCTTTCGGTGAAAGATATAAACGGCGAAATTATTGTCGTTTCTCAATTTACACTTCACGCTTCGACCAAAAAAGGAAATCGTCCAAGTTATATAAAAGCATCAAAACCAGAAACCGCCATTCCGTTATACGAGAGTTTCGTAAAACAATTAGAAACCGAATTAGGTAACAAAATACAAACAGGAATTTTTGGAGCAGATATGCAAGTTTCTCTAGTAAATGATGGGCCAGTAACCATAATTATAGATAGTAAAAATAAAGAGTAATATTATGTACTCTCACATTTGCATAAATTCACACCATGAGAAACAAATTTATTTTATGTTTTATTTTTAGTTTAATTTCTTTTTTTTCGTACTCTCAAAAAGTTAATTTAGACGTATTTTCAATTCCAGATAGTTTAAAATTAAGCGCAAATGCAGTTATAAGATTAGACCAAATGGATATTGATATTAACTCTCAACGGAATATGAATATCAAAAACAAAAGGATAATCACAGTTCTTAACGAAAAAGGAATTGAAGCGATTAATGCTTATCAAAGTTATGACAAAAGAACTAGTATTAATCGAATTGATGCTACGGTTTATAACGCTTTTGGTAAACAAATAAAAAACCTAAAAAGAAATGATTTTAAAGATCAAACCGCTGTTGCGGGCGGAACAATTTTTTCAGATAGTAGAGTTGTTTATTTAGAATATACACCCACAGAGTATCCATTTACAATTGTTTATGAAAGTGAAATAAGAACGTCAAATACAGCGCTCATTCCTCAGTGGTCACCTTTGAATGAGTATTTTGTGAGTACTGAAAAAAGTATTTTAAATGTAAACTGTGTAGAGTCTTTAGGTTTGAAAAATAAAGAATTCAATTTTTTAAACTATAAGATTAATAAAAAAACAGACTCACAAACACAACTTTCATATGAAGTCAATAATTTAATAGCACAAAAACCAGAGGATTATACGCCAAATGCAATCACTTTTCCTAAAGTAATGATGAGTTTAGAATCCTTTAATTTAGAGGGAGTTGATGGGAATATTAAGAATTGGAAAGAATATGGGCAATGGTTTGCAGAGAAAATTTTGTCAGGAACGATTGACTTGCCAGAAGAAACTAAAGTTAAAATTAAAAAGCTTATAGGCAATGAAACAGACCTAATTAAAAAGGCAAAACTTGTTTATAAATACATGCAAGAAAAAACAAGATATGTAAGTGTACAGGTCGGAATAGGTGGTTTTAAACCAATGTTAGCAAAAGATGTAGATAGATTAGGATATGGTGACTGTAAAGCTTTGTCTAACTATACAAGGGCGCTATTAGATGTGGTTGGTGTGCCTTCCTACTATACTGAGTTGTACGGAAGTTATAATAAAACGGATATTGAAACAGATTTTTTTTCAATACAAGGGAATCATGTGATTTTATGTGTTCCTAATAAAGAAAATTATATTTGGTTAGAATGTACTAGTCAAGATGCTCCTTTTGGATATCAAGGAACTTTTACCGATGACAGAAACACTTTGGTTGTCAAGCCAGAAGGAGGAGAGATTGTAAGAACTAAGGTTTATTCAGATAAAGGAAATAGTCAAATTAGTAAAGGAAGTTATTCATTGTCCGATAATGGAGATTTATTTGGATCGGTTGTCATAGAGTCTGAAGGCTCACAGTATAATAGGAAATTCGGTATCGAAAAAATGTCACCTCTAGATAAAGAGACTTATTATAAAGGATATTGGGATAATATTAATAATTTAAAAATACTTAAAACAACATTTTTAAACGATAAAGAGAAAATAAGTTTTATTGAAAACGTTGATATTTCTGCCGAAAATTATGGAAATATTTCTGCCAATAGAATGATGTTTGCTGTAAATGTTTATAATAAGTATAATAGTGTTGTAAAAAAAATAAGGAATCGAAAAAATGAATTCGAAATACAAAGAGGGTATTATGATGATGATGAAATTGAAATGAATCTTCCAGAAAACTTTATTGTAGAAGCGAGTCCAAACAATGTAGAATTAAAAACTAAATTTGGAGAGTATAAAACTGAAATCGTTGTTAAAGCAAATAATAAATTGATATATAAAAGAACCATGTTAATCAACAAAGGACTTTATTCAAAAACAGAATATGACGAATATAGATTATTTATGGAGCAAGTAAACAGAAATGACAACTCAAAAATTATATTAATAAAAAAATAATTAACCGATGTCAATAAAAAAAGCTTTTATTCTAGGACTACTTATTACTTTTTCAAATTCATATTGTCAAAAATTTGAGTTAGGAAAAGTAACAATAGAAGAATTGAATGAAAAGAAGCATTCCAAAGATACATCTGCAGTGGCAGCCTTTCTTTTTAAGAAAGCAAAAACCTTTTTTGATTATGATGTTAAAAATGGTTTTGTAGCAAGAACAGAGTTTTCTATTAGACTAAAGATATACAAAAAAGAAGGATTGAAATGGGCTAATTTTGAAATGCCTTATTATGTTGGTTATGAGAACTTAGATGACGATATAATTTCAATTTCAAAAGCATTTACTTATAATGTAGAGAATGGGAAAGTAATAAAAGAAGAAGTTTCCAGTGAAGGAAAATTCAAGGAGAGAATTAATGAGTTTTGGCAAACAAAAATCATAACATTCCCAAATGTAAAAGTTGGGTCAGTAATAGAATTAAAATATGTATTGAAATCTCAAAATTTATCAGAGTTACCTGTTTTTCAATTTCAATATAAAATACCCGTAAATTATGCTCAATATGTGACTGAGATACCTGGTTTTTATATTTATAAAGGAATAAAAACAGGATATGTAGATATTACTATGGATGATAAAATTGAATATAAATCACAAACATTTAATGAGCATTACACGACTAAAACTCTACATTATCAACAAATAAAAACTACATATGGTGTAGTCAATGTTCCAGCACTTATAGAAGAAGACTATGTAAGTAATATAAATGATTATTATGGTAAAATTGAAAATGAACTTCAAGTTATTCAATTTCCAAATCAAAAGCCTAAGCAAATGGCAACAACATGGGAAGATGTTGCAAAATCTATTTATTTAGAAAAGGAATTTGGAAAAGAATTAGAAAAAGTAGATTATTTTATTAATGATGTTAAACCTCTTGTATTAAATCTAAATTCTGATAATGAAAAGATGTTAAAGATTTTTGAGTTTATTAAATCTAGAATGGTTTGGAATGGGAAATATGGATATTATACTAATAAAGGGGTTGAAGTTGCATATTTGGAAAAAACTGGAAATGTTGCCGAAATAAACCTCATGTTAGTTTCTATACTAAGAATGGCAGGTATAGATTCTAATCCAGTTTTAATAAGCACTAGAGAAAATGGAGTCGCATTATTTCCAAACAGATCTAAACTTAATTATGTAATTGCATCAGTAACTATTGATGGTAAACAATTGTTGTTGGACGCAACTGAAAAATGGAGCAGTATCAATATATTACCCATTAGAGATTTAAATCAAACAGGAAGATTAATAAAAAAAGATGGTTTGTCATCAGAAGTTGATTTGATGCCTAAAATGATTTCAAATAATTTTGTGAATTTGATAGCTTCAATCAGCCCAGACGGAGAGGTTAACGGAAATATAAGAGAACAATATTTTCATTATTGCGGGTCAAGTTTTAGAAATAAATATTCAAATCTATCCGAAGAATCGTATCTTGAAAAATTAGAAAACACACACAAGGGAATTCAAATAAAAGACTATAAAATTGAGAATAAGTACGATTTAGATAAGCAAGTTATAGAAATTTATTCTTTTAAAGATAATAATTCTGTTGAAATCATTGGAGATAAAATGTATTTCTCTCCATTATTGATGTTTGAAAAAAATGAAAATTTATTTAAACAAGAGAATAGAAAATATCCAGTTGACTTTATTTTTCCAAAGCATGATAAGTACACTATTATTATCAATATTCCAGAAGGTTACGTTGTTGAAAGTTTGCCTACAGAAAGTATTTTAAATACTGAAGAAAAGTTTATTGACTTCAAATTTTTAGTTTCAAAAAATGTAAAGCAAATTACTGTTGTTATGAGTTTAAAAACTGAAGTCTCAATTGTAAGTGCAGAAAATTATACAATTCTTAAAGATTTTTTCAGGTTGTATTTAAGCAAACAAACTGAGAAAATAGTACTTAAAAAA
The DNA here is from genome assembly GCF_900111965.1 of Flavobacterium swingsii. Classification (GTDB taxonomy): domain Bacteria; phylum Bacteroidota; class Bacteroidia; order Flavobacteriales; family Flavobacteriaceae; genus Flavobacterium; species Flavobacterium swingsii. The sequence goes on from NZ_FOJT01000003.1 coordinate 412,721, forward strand.
GTTTAATTTGTGCCAGTTTTAAATTATGTAAAAACAATATTTTGTATATATAACAATAAATATTAATAACAATAAAAAAATATGTCAATAAAAAAAATATTTATTTTAGGGCTTCTTATAACATTTTCAAATATTTACGCTCAGAAATTCGAGTTAGGGAAAGTAACTATTGCTGAGCTTCAAGAAAAAACACACCCAAAAGACACAACTGCTGTCGCAGCTATTTTATATAATGTCGGAAGAACTTATTTCGAATATAGTCAAAACGATGGATTCATAATGATAACCGAAGTTACTACTCGAGTAAAAATTTATAAAAAAGAAGGTTACGAATGGGCTAACAAAGCAGTTTCTTTTTATGTTGGTAATTCTCCAGAAGAATCTGTAGATTTTTCGAAAGCAGTAACCTATAATTTAGTAAATGGAGCAATAGAAAAAACAAAACTAAAAAGCGAAGGAGAATTTGTAGAGAAAACAAACAAATATTATTCTACAAAAAAAATCACGATGCCTAACGTAAAAGTTGGTTCTGTGATAGAATATAAATATGAGTTAAAATCTAAGTATTTTTCTAAATTTCCAGATTGGGATTTTCAAGAACAAATTCTGGTGAATTATTCTGAATACAAAACAGTAATTCCTGAGTACTTTCTTTATAATACATATAGAAAAGGTTCTCTAAAGCCATTAGAAACTAAAACAAGTTCAAAGATTAGTATAACGCTAACCAGTAAAGAGTTGGGTTTTGGAGGATATAAAAAGGATAGCGAAACAATAAATTACACCAATAGTATAGTAACTTATTTATCAGAAAATATTCCTGCCATAAAAGATGAAGTTTATGTAAATAATATTGAAAACTATAGTTCAAGTGTAAAACATGAACTTTCGGCTACTAAATTTCCAAACGATTATACCAAAGCTATTTCGCAAACTTGGGAAGATGTTGTAAAAACTATTTATGAATCTGATGAATTTGGTGGAGAATTAAACAAATCTAATTATTTTGAAGAGGATTTAAAAGCAATTCTTGCAGGTTTGACAACGCAAGAAGAAAAGACAAATGCCATTTTTAATTTTGTTCAATCTCGAATGAATTGGAATGATTATAATGGTTATAGATGCGATGATGGTGTGAAGAAAGCCTACAAAGATAAAAAAGGAAATATTGCTGAAATAAATATTATGCTCGTTGCAATGTTGCGTTATGCAGACATCAAATCGAATCCTGTTTTATTAAGTACACGTAGTAACGGAATCCCAGTTTACCCATCAATAACAGGCTTTAATTATGTGGTTGCGGCTGTAGAATCTGACAAAGGTTTAATACTTCTAGATGCATCAAATAAAAACACAACACCAAATATATTGCCAATGAAAGCCTTGAATTGGTTTGGAAAAATTATAAGAAAAAACAATACTTCAGAAGATATAGATTTGATGCCAAAACAAAATTCAAAATCTGTAATAAATTTATTTGTTAATATAAATGTAGATGCTTCAATTGATGGAAGAATTCAAGAACAATATTTTGATTATAATGCTTTAAATTTTAGAGAAAAGCATAAAATTTTATCACAAGAAAATTATTTAGAGAAATTAGAAAAAGAATCTAATATAGAAGTTAGCGATTATACGATTGCTAATAAATTAGATTTAACAAAACCAGTAATAGAAACCTATAGTTTCAAAAGGAGTAATTCTATCGAAAAAATTGGCGATAAATTATATTTTTCTCCCTTATTGTTTCTAGCGGAAACAAACAACCCTTTTACACAAGAGAAAAGAGAATATCCAATAGATTATGGTTTTCCTAGTCAAGAAAAAATAAATTTAAATATCACAATACCTGAAGGATATATTGTAGAATCTATGCCGGAAAAAACAGCCATAGGGATAAGTGATAATCTTGGAATTTTTAGATTAAACATTTCCAATACTGCCAATAAAATACAAGTAATAGTTTCTACAGAAATAAATACACCAATTTTTCCAGCAGATTATTATGAAGAATTGAAAGCTTTTTACGGTAGCATAGTTAAAAAAGAAACCGAAAAAATTGTATTAAAAAAGATATAATATGAATCTAAAAAACTCACAACTCGAAGTTGATAATTGGATAAAAAACCACGGAGTTCGTTATTTTAATGAGCTTACAAATATGGCGCAACTTACCGAAGAAGTAGGCGAGGTAGCTCGTATTATTGCACGTCGTTATGGAGAACAATCCGAAAAAGAATCCGATAAAAACAAAGATTTAGGTGAAGAACTTGCCGATGTTGTTTTTGTAGTTTTGTGTTTGGCAAATCAAACAGGAATCGATTTACAAGCTGCGTTTGACAAGAAACTAGACCTAAAAACAAATCGCGACCACGACCGTCATCATAACAACGAAAAACTGAAATAATTGTGAATTTACTTCTGCAATCAACTATCGTTAATCAACAATCTTCAGTCAAAATTTCTGGTTCTAAATCGGAAACCAATAGATTGTTATTGTTGCAAGCATTGTATCCGAACTTAGTTTTAGAAAACGTTTCTAATTCCGATGACTCCGAAGTTATGATTAAAGCATTAACTTCAAATGAAACTGTAATCGATATTCACCACGCAGGAACGGCCATGCGATTTCTTACAGCTTATTTTGCTCAAAAAGAAGGTAAAGAAGTGATTCTTACTGGTTCCTCTCGAATGAAAGAGCGACCAATAAAAATTCTAGTTGAAGCCTTACAACAACTCGGAGCAGAAATCTCATACGAAGAAAATAAGGGTTTTCCACCCATAAAAATTATTGGTAAAAAAATCACTCAAAATAAAGTGTCGCTTCCCGCAAATGTAAGTAGTCAATATATTTCGGCATTATTACTAGTCGCTCCAAAATTGGAAAACGGACTAGAATTAACATTAATTGGAGAAATAACATCTGTTCCGTACATAAAAATGACTTTGGCTTTGCTTAATGATTTAGGAATTGAAACTTCATTTATTGATAACAAAATTTCGGTATTACCAAAATTCACAATTCATAATTCACAATTCGTAATTGAAAGTGATTGGTCTTCCGCTTCCTATTTTTATTCAATAATTGCACTTTCAGAAATAGGAACACAAATCACATTGTCCAGTTATAAGCAAAATAGTCTGCAAGGCGATTCAGTATTAGCAGAAATTTATAAGGATTTTGGAGTAGAAACTACTTTTGAAGATAATCAAATTCATTTGCGTAAAGACAAAAATTGTCAATTGTTAATTGTCAATTATCAATTAAATAATGCTCCAGATATTGCTCAAACCATTGCCGTAACTTGTTTCGGACTAGGAATTGGCTGTCACCTTACAGGTTTACATACATTAAAAATAAAAGAAACTGATAGACTAGAAGCTTTACAAGTTGAATTAACAAAATTGGGCGCAAATGTCTCTGTTACCAATGATAGTTTAACTCTAGAAGTTTCAAATTCAATCAATTCAAATGTAAAAATCTCAACCTATCAAGACCATCGTATGGCTATGGCATTTGCACCATTAGCCTTAAAAGCATCAATTATAATTGAAGATGCTGAGGTAGTTTCAAAATCGTATCCCAATTTTTGGAGCGATTTACAAAGTGTAGGTTTTAAAATGAATGAAGTATAAATTATCTCGAAATTTTATCAATCATATTCAAGAAATCATTAATTTTTTCAGACGAAATGGGTAATTCCGTTTTATTAGTTAGTGTAATCCAACCTCCATTTGATTTGTCGTATCGTTCAACGTACGAAGTGTTTATAAGATAAGATTTATGAATGCGACAAAAAGAATTATTTTGTTTCAATCCATCTTCAAAATTTTTGATAGAACGGCTCACAGTCATTTTTTTACCATTATCCAAATAAATTTCAGAATATGAATTGTCTGCTTTGATGTAAATAATTGTTTCTGGTTTTATAAAATGCAATTGATTTCCCTCAGGAACAGCGATTTTGTTTATTTTTTTATCTTGAATAATACTTTTCAAACTCGAAAAAGATTCCTGGTTTTGTTTGTTTTTTTTCTTTTCAAAACGTTCGAGAGCGTCTTTAATTTCTTCTTTGTTTAATGGTTTTAACAAATAATCTACAGCTGAAATTTTCAAAGCTTCTATCGCATAATGATTGTAGGCAGTGGTAAAAATGATGGAAAAATCGACCAGATTTTCGTCAAAAAAATCTAATATTTCCAATCCACTATAATTTGGCATCTCAATATCAAGAAAAACAAAATCGGGCTTGTGTTTTCTAATAGCTTTTACTCCCGAAGGCAAATCATCGGCAACGGCTGTAATTTCGATATTCGGAAAATGATTTTCCAAAATGTTTTGCAATAAAATTTGTGCTCTTTTTTCGTCCTCGATGATGACGGTTTTATATTTATTCATAACGTAAATCCATGATTATTTTTACTTCCGTTCCTGCCGATTGTTTATTCGAGTCAAGAATTTCATTGGTTTCAACCGAAATTTCGCATTCATTTCTGTTAATGATTTCTAAACGTTCTAAAGTAGCTTTTGTAGCAAAAGAAGTGTTTTTTGAAGTGTTTTTCAGGTTAATTTTAGTTGCTTTTTCTATCCCAATTCCGTTGTCTTTTATGCTGATTTTTAGTCGATTATTTTCAACATTAAAATCAATATGCAATCTTTTTGGTCCTAATTTATGCGCCAATCCATGAATGATAGCGTTTTCGATGTAGGGTTGCAATAACATTGTAGGAATGGTAATTTGTGAAATATTTTTTTGATTCATTTCTATTTGAAAATCAAAATCAGAAAGACGCACTTTTTGTAAATCAAGATATAAGGTTTGCATACGAAGTTCATCTTCAATGGTAATCCAGTTTTTATCGGTCATTTCCAGAATCATTCGAGTAAGCCTCGAAAATTTGTTCAAATAATTGGTCGCCTCTTCGGTTTCGTTAGTCGTAATATAGGATTGAATAGTGTTAAGCGCATTAAAGAAAAAATGCGGATTCATTTGTGCTTTGATCAATTTGACTCTGCTTTCGCTCAAATAATTTTCAAGTTTTAGTTTGTCAATAATTAAATTGTTTTTTGTGGTTATTTGTTTTAATCGGTTGTAATATATCGCAATAATTAGTGCTGTAATTAGTAATGAAAGCAAGATATAAAACCAAATTTTCTCCCAAAACGGAAGTTGGATTTCAAAGTTTACTTTTTGTAAAATATAACCGTTTTTTTGATTACTAAATTCAATTTGGTATTGATTGGGAGATAATGAAGAAAGTTGAAGGATGTTTCCGTTATTCAAAATTTCTTTCCAAGATTCGTTATTGATTCTATAAAAAACACTATTTGTTTTTGTATAATCAATCATAGCAACTTGTAGCCTTATGTCGTTTTGATTATAGCGAAGTTTTGATTTCTCTTTATTTGTAAAATCTTCGTTGTTTACCCAAATTTTTTCTAAATATAACGGACTTTTATTTTGATTTGGTTTTGTATTGTTTTTGTTAAAACGAATAATATTTTGCTTACTTAAAACATAAAAATAGTTTTCGTCTATTTGTAAATCTTGTATTTTTTCGGTAATTTTTATTGTCTCTATTTTTTGTGCAACATTGTTTTTCAATACATAAATGGCATTTTTTGTGCCTAGATAAATGTTGTTTTTGATACTTTTGAAAAAGGTTATATTTTCCAATCCTGTTTTTATGAATTCAAATTTACCATTACTATAGTGGTATAATTTATCGTCATCGGTTAGAATATAAATACGATTATTTGCTTTTTTGATACTTCTAAAGCCCGTTTTTTTGTCATCAAGTTTTAGTTCTAGCAAACGATTGTTTTTATAACTAAACAATCCCATATTAGTCAGAAATAAGGCTTCGTTATCTACGAGATTCCAAATCGCCGATTTCCCTCGAATATTATCTTTTAAATGATAATGTTTGTCTATGTATTGAAAGTTACCTACTTCGCTTTTTGCGATGGCATTCCCAATGTTTACAAATCCTATAAAACCAGAGACCGCAATAATAGCTTCGTTTTTAGTAACAAAATCTATCGATTTTAGTGCGTATGTTTCATGGGCTAAAACTTCAAAATTTTTATTGGTTTTGTGCATGCCATCGGCTGCGATAAAATTGAATTTTGGATGAGTATTGTTGATATATAGAATTTGGTTTTTGCATTTCAGTGGCAATTCTTTTAAACTTCTAAAATCATTTGAAATGGAATAGATTCTTCCGTTTTCTGAACCAATAAATAATTTTGAATTTTCTGCCGAAAGTAATAATGGTTTTATTTCTTTCTGGTCACTTTGAATTTCGCTAAAATCAGAAAACCGAAGCACACCATCGTTCAATGTGCCAATCCAGTATTTTTTCTCGTTGTCGATATAAAAAGAAGTAATACTAAAATTCTCAAAATAGGGCTTGTTGTTTAATTCCTTTCCGTTTTTATCCAATACAAAAAGTCCTTTATTGGTACAAATCCAAAATTTATTTTGCAAAAAGTATAAGTTTTGAATGGTTTGGCTGCTATTAAATTCAAATAATGGAATTGCTTTTCCATTCTCGATTTTATACATTTTTTTATTTGTATTACTTTTGTCTGTGCAATATATCGGGTTGGAAGTGGTAAATATGGGAGCTACTAAAGGAACCGTTAAACGATTTGAACTGCTAGAAAGAGTCTTTTTGTTTAGGGTGATTGTTTTTAGAGATGGGTCAAAAAACCTAGTTTTATCACCTACAGTTTCTATAAAGCAAGTTCTGAAATCAGGCAGATTTTGTTTCTTAATTATTTTAAAAGTTTTTAAATCAAGAATTTCGTAGCCTTTTTGTGTGCAATAAATAAGTTGGTTTTTGTAGATAGAATAGTTTATAAAACCCATGGGATTTCCTTGGTTTATTTTATAAACAGAATCGTTTTGAACGTAATTTATATAACCATCAAAATTTTCGTACCAAATACGTCCGAAATTATCTTTTTTCAAAAAAGAGCCGCTTTTACCACTTTTATTTTGTGATTTGAATTCCTTAAAATTTCGCCCGTCAAATCGAGAAACACCTTCATCGGTGGCAAACCAAATAAATCCTTTCTCGTCTTGCATAATATCATACACACTATTGGAAGGTAAACCCTCGGTAATAGTTATTTTTTGATGAAAAATTTCTTGCGAATGTGCAACGAAAAATGTTCCAATCAGAAAAAAGAATATGGTTATTTGTTTTTTCAAAATTCCAAAATTAAATCTTGGTAAAAGTACCACAATCGAAAACAATAAAAAAGTGTGTTCTCAAACTCAAAATGGCAGTTCTCAAACTGGCTCTATTTTGCTTTAATGGTTATACTAGTTTTGCCTTATAAATTTTTAAAAACAATATATTATGAAAACACGTTTACTATTATTTATGTTTATGGCATTTTCTTTTGCTAAGGCGCAAACAATTTCTACTAGGGCTGGATCTACCTCAGGATATGTAGAGGGAACAGGAACTGCTGCTCTATTTAATCGTCCGTCCGGAATCGCAATAGACGGAGGTAGTGCCGTGGTTGTTACAGATCAGAACAATAATAGGGTTAGAAAAATATATTCTGACAATTCAACTGGCTTTTGGGCAGGAAGCTCCACAAGTGGTGCAATTATAAATGGTACTGGTGCAGCAGCAAGATTTAATAGTCTGACGGGTGTTGCTCGGGATGGTTTTAATAATGCTTACGTTTGCGATTCTGGAAATCATGCCATACGAAAAATAACATCTGCTGGGGTTGTTACAACTTTTGCAGGAGGAACATTGGGAACCGCAGATGGAACTGGAACCGCAGCACAATTTCAAAATCCACAAGGTTTAGCAATTGATGCGTCTGGAAATTTATATGTTTCAGATACTAATAATCATAGAATTAGAAAAATCACTCCTGCGGGTGTTGTTACCACTTTAGCTGGAAGCACAAATGGTTTTGTAAATGGAACAGGAACGGCAGCACAATTTAGTTATCCTTTTGGAATTGCCGTTGATGCTTCTGGAAATGTATTTGTAGGTGAAAACTGTAGAATTAGAAAAATAACACCAGCTGGTGTAGTAACAACTTTTGCAGGCAGTACAATTGGTTATTTAGATGGTAATGGAACAGCCGCTCAATTTAACAATGGTATATTAGGAATTACTATTGGTAGTTCAGGTGATTTATACGTGGCTGATTCGTACAATTACAGAATTAGAAAAATTACTTCAGCAGGTGTTGTTACTACCTATGCTGGTTTAGGTTATTCAGGAACTACTGATGGTGATGTTTCTGTTGCAAGTTTTAATGTGATAACAGGGATAGCTATAAATACTACTAATAATACTTTGTATATTGTTGATCATTTCAATAATAGAATTAGAGCAATAGCTCCTTCGTTAAAACCAGACATTTTGTCTCCAACTGTTTTCCCAAACCCAAATTATGCTACGATTAAATTTTCTTTAAATGCAAAAAACTTTGCTACGACTTCTGTTGTAAAATATGGATTAGCTTCTAATAGTTTAATATCTCAAGTAACTGGATTTAACGCAACGGGTACTTCTAATGTAAATGGTAATGTTATATTACCAGCTTTAAATCCAGGCACAACCTATTATTATCAAATAGAAGCAACTAATTCTCAAGGAACAACGGTTAATAGTATTGGAAGTTTTGTTACTCCTATTGTGACGCCACCAATTGCAGAATATACTTTTAACAATACCTATAATAATATAAACGGAAATACTGGCTTTGTGAATACAGGTGCTACTTCATTTATTACCGATAGAAATGGTGTCGCAAATAATGCTTTGCAAATCACGGGAGGTGCGGGTACCCAAGCTGGAATTACAGCTCCTTTAGGAAATGCAAGCAGAACAGTTTCGTTATGGTATAGAGTAAACGTATTATCAAGTACAAGTGGTTTGTTTTATTACGGAACAGGTGCTAACGGTATCTTTGGTTCATATATTACTATGTTTGGGGCTAATGCTTATCATACTTTTCAAAATGGGCAAAGTGATTATATTTCTACTGCCTTATATTCTGCAAATAATTGGAGACACTTAGTAATTACATACGACGGAATAAATGTTAGTATATATGTAAATGGTGCTTTTATAGGAAATAGTCCGTATAATTTAGCAACAACAGCATCAAATTTTGTATTGGGTTCTAGTAACATATCAGCTACTCTTGCGATCGACGATTTGAAAATTTTTAATTATGTTTTACCAACAAACGACATTACAAGTTTATATGTGTATAACACTTTATCATCTCCTGATTTCTCACAAAATAATTTAAAAGTTGCAGTATATCCAAACCCAGTTAGTGATATTCTAAACATCGAAACCGAAACCGAAATCAAATCCGTAGAAATATACAATTTACAAGGGCAAAAAATAAAAACTGCTTTATCGAAACAAATTAACGTTTCCGATTTGGCAAGTGGTATTTATATGGTTCGTATTGAAGACACAAACAATGCGGTAGAAACTAAAAAAATAGTGAAACAATAAATTTTCTATAATTTTTTTAAAGTGTATGTCAAATGTTTTTTGATGTACACTTTTTTATTTTTTAATCAATTTTATTTTAATCATTGTAAAAGTACCACAATCGAAAACAATAAAAAAACGTGTTCTCAAACTCAAAACGGCAGTTCTCAAACTGGCTCGATTTTGCTTTACTGATTCTCATAGTTTTGCTTCATAATCTTAAAAAACTTTATTATGAAAACACGCTTACTATTATTTATGTTATTGGCTTTCTCGCATGCAAATTCGCAAGTTACAGCAGGTCTTATTCAACAATTCAAGTTTGATAATTCGTATGCTAATGTGGCAGGAACAACTTCCTTTTCTGCAACCTCATTTGATTTTGACAGAAGTGGACATCCCAATTCGGCAGTACGAATGACGTATGCTTTACAATCGCAAGCTACAATTCCAGGGTTGCCATACGGAAATGCTGCCAGAACGATTTCGTTTTGGGTTAAATCGATAGCAGATGCTGGGTTAAATTATGGACCTGTTTTTAGTTATGGTACAGGTACAACTGGAAATGCGTTTGGTGGTGGAGTTAGTACCGACAGAACAATGATGGTGTCTCATAATGATGATTATACACTTATAATGGGCGGAAATCCAAATACATTAAATGTATGGTATCATTTTGTAATGACTTATGATGGAACAACTGCTAAAATGTACAGAAACGGACAGTTAATGGGTTCAATGGCAAAATCATGGAACACTATTAATAATTCAGATATTTTTAAATTAGGTGTTGGTACAGGAGGTCAGCAATGGTTTAATGGATTGATTGATGACTTAAGAGTATACGATAGAGCTGTAACAGATGCTGAAGCATTACAAATTTATAATGAGCCTAGTACTAGATCAATTGGACTTATAAAATCGTTTTCATTCAACAATTCGCCAGCAGATGACACTAATACTGTAAGCTTTACAACTAGTAATGCTTCTTTCCCTATTACATATACTGCGAGTAGAAATGCTGCTGGTCAAGCAATGGTAACCACGGCTTCTGCAACTAGAACTTGTACTATTCCTAATTTACCTTTAGGAAAAACAGATAGAACCATTTCGTTTTGGTGTAACCATTCTACTTTTAGTCCCATAACTTCCTTTGCTTCTTTTGGTTACGGGGCTAGTAGTCAATACAATACGTTTGGATTTTATCTTGGATCGTCAAGTGTTAACTTTCAAGGTTTTTCATACGATCAGCCTTTTACAACAGGAGCTATAGCACCATTTACATGGTATTTTATTGCAGTAGTTTTTGAAAATGACAATGCTAAAATTTTTATCAACGGTCAATATTTTGGGCCAGTTGCAAGACCATTACTGAATACTACATTAACATCATTTAGAATTGGTGCTTTTGAAGGAGCAGTTGACGATTTAAAAATCTACGATCGTGCCTTGTCTCACCCTGAAATTTTAGGTTTGTATAGTAAACCAGCGGTTACTGTTACAACTTATCCTACTACTCATAATAGCGCAACTATAAATTATACAATGTCTGATTTTGGACTAAACACAACATCTTTAGTTAGATATGGGCTTTCAAGTGGCAATTTATCAAGTCAAGCAACAGGAACATCTACTACTGGAAATGGAACGGTGAATGGTTCTGCAAACTTATCAGGACTTTTACCAAACACCACGTATTATTTTCAAGTAGAAGCAACAAATTCATCAGGAACAACAACAAGCCCTATATTGAGTTTCACAACACAATCACAAGCTCCTGGAATTTATAGTGTAGCCGCTTCTTCCATTACAACAAACTCAGCATCTATAGATTATTCTGCTTGGGATAAAGGTTTAGCAACTACAACGGTTGTAAAATATGGCTTATCAAGTGGAAATTTAACCAATCAAGTTACTGGATTTTCAGTTTCTGGAGATACTACTATCTCAGGTAATGTAAGTTTAACAGGTTTAACTCCTGCAACTACTTATTATTATCAAGTGGAAGCAACAAATACCGCAGGAGTTTCTACAAGTACAGAGGCAAGTTTCAATACATTAGCTTTGCCATCACAAATAGCAAATTATCCTTTTAATAACTCATTAAATAATGCTGGAGGAACAAATCCGTTTTCAGCACCCAATACAACTTTTGTTGCCGATAGAAATAGCCAAGTAACATCTGCTGTTAGAATAGGAAGTACAACAACTCCTTCAACTGCAACAATTCCAAACTTACCAATTGGCACTACAGAAAGAACGATTTCTTTTTGGCATAAAAAACCAACACATGCCACCGCTATTGGATTATTTGCTTATGGAACTGGTGGAAGTTTGCAAACTTTTGGGATATATTTATTAGCAAATGGAAATTATGTGTTTCAAGGTTCGGTAACGGATGTAGCATTTACAGGATCTGCAACTGCGGCCAATACTTGGATTAACACTGTTGTAACTTATAAAAGTGGCGTTGTAAAATTATATAACAATGGTGTTTTTGTAGGTAGTACAAATTTAAATCTTAATACGGGTAGCTCTACTTTCAGACTTGGAGGAAATCAAGCCATCGTTGAATTTGATGACTTACAATTTTATAACTACGAATTGAGTGCATCTCAAGTAGGCGAATTGCACAACAACAACGTTTTAGCATCATCTAACTTTTCTCAAAACAACCTAAAAGTTGCATTTTATCCAAACCCAGTTCGTGATATTCTAAACATTGAAACCGATACTGAAATCAAATCGGTAGAAGTTTATAATTTACAAGGGCAAAAAGTTTTTTATTCAAATCAAAAACAAGTTAATATTTCAGATTTGGCAAGCGGTATTTATATGATTCGTATTGAAGACACAAACAATGCGGTAGAAACGAAGCGGATTGTGAAAGAATAGATTTTTTAGAATAGAAGTATAGGCGTTGTCAAGTAAATCAAGTGTTTTTAAAAATAAAACCTAATTTACTTGACAACGCCTATCTCACAATCGTATATTTGCACACGATTTAATTTTAGAATTCAAAAAATCTAAAATTCAAATTCAGAACTCTAAAATTTTACTATGAAATTATCTCATTTCCAATTCAATTTGCCAGCCGAATTATTAGCTGAATATCCAGCCGAAAACCGTGACGAATCACGATTAATGGTTGTTGATAGACAAAAAGGAACCATCGAACACAAAATGTTCAAAGACGTTTTAGAATATTTCGACGAAGGAGATGTTTTGGTTTTAAATAATACTAAAGTTTTCCCAGCACGTTTATACGGAAACAAAGAAAAAACAGGTGCTCGTATCGAAGTTTTTTTATTAAGAGAGCTAAATGCAGAGCAACGCCTTTGGGATGTTTTGGTCGATCCAGCAAGAAAAATCCGTATCGGAAATAAATTATATTTTGGCGACGACGACTCGTTAGTAGCCGAAGTTATAGACAATACAACATCAAGAGGAAGAACATTGCGTTTCCTTTATGATGGTTCTTACGAAGAATTTAGAGCAAAACTTACAGAACTAGGAGAAACTCCAATCCCAAAATATATTTCTCGCGAAGTAACTCCAGAAGATGCAGAGCGTTACCAGACTATTTATGCAAAAGAAGAAGGCGCAGTAGCGGCTCCAACAGCAGGATTGCACTTCTCTAAACATTTATTGAAACGTTTAGAAATAAAAGGAGTTCAGTTTGCCGAAGTAACACTTCACGTAGGCTTAGGAACTTTCAATCCAGTAGAAGTAGAAGATTTATCTAAACACAAAATGGATTCTGAGGAGCTAAAAATCACACAAGAAGCTTGCGATATTGTAAATGCTGCCAAAGTAAGAAAAAGCAGAATTTGTGCCGTAGGAACAACCTCAATGAGAGCAATCGAAAGTTCAGTATCTTCAGCAAGAACACTAAATCCTTACGATGGTTGGACAAATAAATTTATTTTCCCACCACACGATTTTAGTTTGGCAACCTGTATGATAACCAATTTTCACACACCAAAATCGACCTTAATGATGATGATATCAGCATTTTGTGGACACGATTTAATGAAAGAAGCCTATGCAGAAGCCATCAAAGAAAAGTATAAATTCTATTCTTACGGTGATGCGATGTTAATTATCTAAAGATAATTTATCTCAGATTTAAATATAAAACCTTTCAGCAATGAAAGGTTTTTTTGTATTCCTTTTTGTCATACTGAGCGTAGTCGAAGTATGACGTGACCCGAAAAGGGTCGGGCTATCCGTTCCAATCTTTTGTTCGTGCCTCACAAAAGGATTTCCAATGCTATCCCTCACGCGGACAGTATTTCAACATTCAAAAGCCAAACTTATATGACCTTAAATGTCTTATATGGTTCAAAAAAAACTTCGTGTATTTCTGTGTCTACTTTGCGCATCTTCGTGAAATATTTTTTCTTATTTTTACAAAATCAAAAACCAAATCATGACTTTCCAAAATACATTACAATTTGCACAACAGCTTGACTCGCAAGACGAACTAAAAGAGTATAGAAACGAATTTATATTTCCACAACACGACAACAAAAATGTAATTTATTTTACAGGAAATTCATTAGGATTACAACCCAAATCAGCCAAAACTTATGTTGATGAAGTGATGTCCGATTGGGCAAATCTCGCTGTCGAAGGACATTTTTATGCAGACAAACCATGGTGGGATTACCACGAACGATTTGCAAACCCGTTAAGCAAAATTGTAGGAGCAAAACCAAGTGAAGTAACAGTAATGAACACACTTACAGTAAATCTTCATTTGCTAATGGTTTCGTTTTACCGCCCTACAAAAACACGATACAAGATTATTTGCGAAGAAAAAGCCTTTCCGTCAGACCAATATATGTTTCAGAGTCAAGTTAATTCTCACGGTTACAAACCAGAAGATGCTATTGTCGAAATAAAGAGAAGAGAAGGCGAACATAATATCCGACTAGAAGATATTCTTGCAAAAATAGAAGAAGTAGGCGATGAGTTGGCGTTGGTATTATTTGGCGGTGTAAATTATTATACAGGACAAGTTTTCGATATGAAAACCATCACCGAAGCAGGACACAAACAAGGTGCAAAAGTTGGTTTCGATTTGGCTCACGCCGCAGGAAATATAAAATTAGAATTACACGATTGGAATGTCGATTTTGCTGCTTGGTGTTCTTATAAATATATGAATTCAGGACCAGGAAATGTGTCAGGTTGTTTTGTACACGAAAAACACCATAACGATTCAGACTTGCCAAGATTTGCAGGTTGGTGGGGACACAATAAAGAACGACGTTTCAAAATGGAGCCTACTTTCGATCCAGTTCATGGCGCCGATGGTTGGCAAATAAGTAATTTACCAATATTATCATTAGCACCGTATTTAGCATCAGTAGAAATGTTTGCTGAAGTTGGAATGGATAAATTAATTACAAAAAGAAACCAAATTACGTCTTATTTGGAATTTATTCTTCACGAAATAGACAAAGAAGTGAAAGGTCATTTCGAAATTTTAACACCAACCAATCAAGAAGAAAGAGCTTGTCAACTTTCTGTTTTTCTTCACGGAGAAGGACGACCATTATTTGATTATCTAATGAAAAATGGAGTAATTACCGATTGGCGTGAACCTAATGTAATTCGCTTGGCACCAGTTCCTTTATATTGTTCTTATGAAGATATGTACAATTTTGGCCAAATATTAAAAAAAGGAATATTAGAAAATTAATTAAGCTTTTTATAGTTTTAGAACATTAAAAAAAATGACAAAAGAACAAATCATACAAAACTTTGACCCATCGCAACCAGGATTAGCTGATGCTACCATTTTCGGATTACCATTTACAGCCGAACAATCAGAAATTATTATTATTCCAGTACCATGGGAAGTAACGGTGAGTTACGGAGCAGGAGCATCGGAAGGGCCAGAAGCCATTTTAGAAGCCTCTTTTCAAGTTGATTTACAACACCAAGAATTTCCAGAATTATGGAAACTAGGAATGTATTATGACGAAGCACCAACACATTGGAAAAAAAATTCAGATAAATACAAAAGCCTTGCACAACCTATTATCGAAGCTTTGGAAAACGGAGAAGTAATTGAAAATTTTCCAGCACTTCAATTTGATTTAGATAAAATAAATAAAGTTTGTGCCGAATTGCACACCGAAGTAAAAGAACGTGTTTTACATTGGATACAAAAAGGAAAAAAAGTAGTCTTGTTAGGCGGAGATCATTCTACACCATTAGGATATTATCAAGCACTGGCAACGGTTCACGACGATTTCGGAATTCTGCATCTTGATGCTCATATGGATTTGCGTATTGCTTACGAAGGATTTACTTATTCGCATGCATCAATCATGTATAATGCTTTGCAAATTCCTCAAATTTCAAAAATTGTACAAGTCGGAATTCGTGATTTCTGTGAACAAGAAGTACAAGTAGCACAATCCAATCGAGTTGTAGTGCATACCGATATGGATATGAAAGCCGAAACTTTTGAAGGCAAAACATGGCAAGAACAATGCAACGACATCATTGCTGCTTTGCCACAAAAAGTAACCGTTTCTTTTGATATTGATGGAATGTATTCTTGGTATTGTCCAAACACAGGAACGCCAGTTCCGGGAGGCTTTTCTTTCGAGCAAGCTACTTATTTGTTAAGCAAATTAGCCAATTCAGATAAAGAAATAATAGGTTTCGATTTAGTAGAAGTAGCGCCAGGCGAAGATGATGATTGGGACGGAAATGTTGGTGCAAGAATGCTATATCACATGTGTGGAATGTTAGCCAAAAATAACGGAATGGAAGTTGGTCAGAAAATCAACTTTAACAGGAAATAAATATTATTAGACATTTATAAAAAAAGACGAATATAGCATTCGTCTTTTTTTTATATTTGGTAAATCAATCTGTCTCAAATGAAAAAGTTTAAAAAAGTTCTTCTCATTTTTATTTCATTCATAGCTGTTATTTCACTTTTGTTGTATGGTTACTTGTTAACTACAAAACCAAAATACGAAGGAGAAATTTCTATAAAAAACATATCAAAAGAAACAACTGTATATTTTGATGATTATGGTGTGCCGCACATTTATGCAGACAACCAAAAAGATGCAATGACAGCATTAGGTTATGTTCATGCGCAAGATAGATTATGGCAAATGGAACTCATTCGTCGTATTGCACCAGGAAAATTATCTGAAATATTCGGAACCAGAGCACTTAAAAACGATAAATTCTTTATTGGTTTAGGAATCGAAGAAAATTCAGAAAAAGCCATAGCTCAATTAGACAAAAACGGAAAACCATACCAAATGGCAATGGCGTATCTCGACGGAGTAAACCAATATCTAGAAAACGGAAAAACACCAATCGAGTTTACAATTTTAGGAATTAAAAAAGAAAAATTCACGTTAAAAGACGTTTACAATACTTTTGGATATATGTCATTTAGTTTTGCTATGGCTCAAAAAACAGACCCTTTGATTACCGATATTAAAAATCAATACGGAGAAGAATATTTGAAAGATTTAGGAATCGATTATTCATTAAATCCAACAAGATTAAAAATTTCAAAAGAACAAGCGCA
The DNA here is from genome assembly GCF_900111965.1 of Flavobacterium swingsii. Lineage (GTDB taxonomy): Bacteria > Bacteroidota > Bacteroidia > Flavobacteriales > Flavobacteriaceae > Flavobacterium > Flavobacterium swingsii. The sequence goes on from NZ_FOJT01000003.1 coordinate 429,792, forward strand.
ACAGTACATAGAAATCTCGAAATCGATAACCACTTTGTTAGAAAATTCTCCAGTTCCGCCATTTATCGGGAGCAATAGTTGGGTGCTTTCGCCAAAGAAAACAAAAACAGGAAAAGTATTGTTTTGCAACGATCCACACATCGAATATTCACAACCAGGAACGTGGTACGAAGCGCATATTTCTTGTCCGGAATACGAAATGTACGGTTATTATTTGGCAGGAACGCCGTTTCCGTTATTAGGTCATAATCGTGATTATGCTTACGGATTGACGATGTTCGAAAACGATGATGCCGATTTGTTTCAAGAAGAAAACAACCCAAAAAACGAAAATCAGTATAAAACAGTAACTGGTTTCGAAAATTATAAAATTAGAACCAAAACTATTAAAGTAAAAGATTCTACATCAGTAATTTTAAAAGTAAAAGAAACACAACACGGACCAATAATTAATGACCTAATTGCCGATTTTAAAACCCAAAAACCAGTTTCTTTCTCATGGATTTATACACAACAACCTAACAAAATCCTTGATGCAGTTTATAGTTTAAGCCGAGCCAAAAACATAGCTGAATTTCAAAAAGGCGTTTCCTATATTGTGGCGCCAGGACTTAATATTATGTATGGCGATGCCAAAAATAACGTTGCTTGGTTTACTTCTGGAAAATTATACAAATTAGAAAAAGGCGTTAATCCTAATCTTATTTTGAACGGTACCAATGGTATCGATGATAAGAAACAGTTTTTAGATTATTCAAAAAATCCATCAGCTATAAATCCAAGTTGGAATTACGTGTATTCTTCAAACAATATGCCTGAAACGATTGATGGTTACAATTATCCAGGCTATTATTTACCTGAAGATAGAGCCAGAAGAATCACGAATTTATTAGACAATAAAAGTGATTGGAGTAAAGACGATGTGAGCAAAATGCTTACCGATAATAGGTCGCCAGTTTCTGTAGAAGTTGTTCAAGAATTATTGTTGGTAATCAAAGCAAATGATTTAAGTAAGCAAGAAAAACAGGCTTATGAAGTTTTAGGAAAATGGAACGGCTCTAATAATTTAAATGATGTTGCACCAACTATTTACACCAAATTGATTTATTTTTATTTAAAAAATACATATCAAGACGAAATGGGCGAAATTTCATTCAAACAATTCTTGAAAACCCATATTATGAAGCAAAGTATAGCTTTTCAAACTAAAAATATAAATTCGCCTTGGTGGGATAATATTGATACAAAAAACAAAAAAGAAACCCGAAACGAAATATTAAATTTGTCATTCAAACAGGCCGTTTTAAGCTTGAAAAATCAATTAGGAACCGATGCAAATTCTTGGACTTGGAACAAAGTACACAAAGTAGAATACAAACATCCGTTGGGAAGTGTGGCTTTATTTAAACCGTTTTTTAATGTTGGTAAATTTGAAATTTCGGGAACAAACGAAGTTATAAACAACACCATGTTCGATTACTCGGACGAAATAGAACATGTTGTAAAAGCTGGTCCATCAACCCGACGAATTGTCGATTTTTCGGACATAGAAAACAGTTGGAGCATCTTGCCGACAGGGCAATCTGGAAACCCTATGAGTGCCCATTATAATGACCAAGCCGAAATGTATTTGCAAGGAAAATTTAGGAAAATGAAAATTAATAAGGAAGAAATCATAAAAACTTCTACCAAATTGGTTTTCAAAGCTAAATAAATTGCCGCATCTTTGTAGACTTAAAACTATGATTAATATTACAGCTTTGGTTTGTAATTTTTAATTCGTAATTCGTAATTATTTAATGCAGAAATCTCAAAAAATTGCAATTGTAGGATCTGGTTTAGTCGGTTCGTTATTAGCAATATATCTTAAAAAAGAAGGTCACACCGTTCATGTTTATGATCGAAGCCCAGATATTAGAACCATTCAGTTTTCTGGGCGTTCTATCAACTTGGCAATGTCTAATCGTGGCTGGAAAGCTCTCGATGGTGCTGGCGTAGGCGACAAGGTGCGTCATATTGCCATTGCCATGGAAAAACGAGCGATTCACGTTGGTAATCAATTAAATTTTCAACATTACGGCTTGCAAGGAGAATGTATTTATTCAATTTCTCGTGGTGTTCTTAATCGTAAAATGATTGATTTGGCCGAAGAAGCTGGTGCCGAATTCTTTTTCGAACAAAAAATTTGGGATGTAAATCTTACCGATGCCACGCTACAAATGGGCGAAACTGAACGTGGCGAATGGACTGACGTAAAATATGATATGGTTTTTGGTGCTGATGGTGCTTTTTCTAGAATCCGTCACCGTATGCAACGCCAAAGCATGTTTAATTATTCGCAAGATTTCTTAAATACAGGTTACAAAGAATTACATATTCCAGCGAATGCCGATGGAAGTTACAAACTCGACAAAAATTCCTTACACATTTGGCCACGAGGAAAATATATGCTCATTGCATTACCTAATCTCGACGGAAGTTTTACTTGTACACTTTTTATGCCTTTTGAAGGAGAAAATTCGTTTGCTTCGTTAGATAATCGTCCAAAAGTAGAAGCTTTTTTTGCAGAAAATTTACCAGATACAATTGATGTGATTCCAGATTTAGCTGAAGATTTTTTTAAAAATCCAACCAGTACATTGGTTACTATGAAATGTTTTCCTTGGACTTATAGTGATAAAGTAGCCTTAATTGGCGATGCCGCTCACGCCATTGTTCCTTTTTACGGACAAGGAATGAATGCAGGTTTTGAAGACATTACCATTCTGTACGAAATGATGCAGAAATACGGAAACGATTGGAAAACGATTTTTTCAGAATATGAAAAATCACGCAAACCCGATGCCGATGCCATTGCGGAACTTTCCTATCGTAATTTTATGGAAATGGGTACAAAAACTGCCGACGAAAAATTCTTGCTTCAAAAGAAAATTGAAAAATGGTTTGCTTCAAAACACCCAGAAAAATGGATGCCTTTATACGACAGAGTAACTTTTTCTACTCGACCGTATTCGGAAGCACTTGCTATTGGTGATTTTCAAGAGAGTATTATGCAAGAAGTTTTGAAAATGAATAATATTGAAACAAATTGGCAAACAGAAGAAGTTGAGAATAAAATTATTCAATTATTAAATTCCAAATAATGACAACTTTAAGGTTAATTAATCTTCCCGATGCACTTTCGTGAAATCGAAAGCAGGAGTGCAAATTGCAATATATTCGCAAACTTCATCAAAAGGATTCGAATATTGAACTCGTGTATTTTTTTCTATTTTTATAGATTGTCCGCCTTCTAGAATTACAATTTCATCTTCAATAATAAATTGTTTTTTGCCTGAAATTATATAAGTATACTCATCAAATTCTGGTGTTTGAAAAGGTTCACTCCAACCAGAAGGAGCAATCATGTGCGCGATTGAAATTTCAGAATTGCCAGTTGTGGCTTTTCCGTGATGTTCTTCAATGAGTTTTCCGTCAGTTGTAGGAACTACAAAAGGTGATTTTTGGATAAAATACTTTTTCATTTTTTAAAAATAAAATAAACAGCTAAAATTAAGAAACAAAATCCGATAGCATGATTCCATCTAAAGGTTTCATTTTTGAAGAAAATCATCGAAAAAACCACAAAAACAACTAAAGTTATTACTTCCTGAATGACTTTAAGTTGCATTAAGTTAAACGGACCTCCATTACCTTCATAACCAATTCTGTTGGCGGGAACCTGAAAACAATATTCAAACAAGGCCAATCCCCAACTTATCAGAACAATGGTAATTAATCCAGCATTTTCAAACCATTTTAGTTCTTTAAATTTTAAATGACCATACCAAGCCAACGTCATAAAAATGTTAGACAAAATGAGTAATCCTATTGTAATGTAACCTTTCATCATTTCTCGCAATTACTAACGTTTCAAAACCTTCATCAAAACACTAAATGCACCTCTTATAAAACTCGCACTTGTAACGACTTTCAAAACTGATTTTCCAACAACTTCTCCCATTCCAGGCTCTTTGCTTTCTCGTCTTTCTTCTTCTTTTTCGGAAATTTCTTCCGAGATAGCTTCAATTTTTTTAGTCAGCATCTCATAAGCGCTTTCTCTGTCTAATTCTTCGGCATATTTTGCGACTAATTTCGACTTCGTATTTATTGTAGCAATTTCATCTTCGGTCAAAATATCCATTCTACTTTCTGGCGCACGCATCATAGTTGCGGCTAACGGTGTAGGAATTCCTTTTTCGTTTAAAGCGGTTACTAATGCTTCCCCAATTCCTAGGGAAGTTAATAACTCTTCGGTTTTATAAAATTCGGAAGTTGGATAATTATCGGAAGTTTGGTTTATCGCTTGTCGGTCATTGGCTGTAAAAGCTCTTAATGCATGCTGAATTTTCAATCCCAATTGTGCCAAAACACCTTTTGGAATATCCATAGGATTTTGGGTAATAAAATATACGCCAACACCTTTAGAACGAATTAATTTGATGATGGTTTCTATCTGGTCGAGCAAAGTTTTACTTGCTTCATTAAATATAAGGTGCGCTTCATCAATAAAAATAACCAATTCTGGTTGGTCTACATCTCCTTTTTCTGGCATTTGTTGGTATATTTCTGCCAAAAGATTCAACATAAATGTCGAAAATAATTTGGGTTTGTCTTGAATGTCGGTCAATCGAACAATATTTATATAACCTTGTCCATTTTCGTCAATACGCATCAAATCATCTATTTCGAAAGATTTTTCACCAAAGAATGTAGTCGCGCCTTGTTGTTCGAGTTCGATAATTTTTCTTAAAATAGTTCCCGTTGTTGAGGTCGAAATTTTCCCGTATTCTTCGGAGATTTCGTCTTTTCCTTCTTCGGTAATATAATTCATGACTTTTTTGATGTCTTTCAAATCTAAAAGAGGCATTTTTTTGTCGTCACAATATTTGAAAATCACTGATATTACTCCAGATTGCGTGTCATTCAAATCTAAAATTCTAGAAAACAAAACAGGACCAAATTCCGAAACTGTAGCTCGCAAACGAACGCCGTCTTGTTCTGAAAGGGATAATAACTCTACCGAAAAAGCTTTTGGCGAAAACGGAATATTTATTTTAGTATGTCTTTCTGTGATAAATGGTTTTTCTTCACCCGCTTTTGCAACACCCGAAAAATCACCTTTTATATCCATCATTAATACTGGAATACCTTTTTGTGACAATTGCTCAGATAATACCTGAATGGTTTTTGTTTTTCCAGTTCCTGTTGCTCCGGCAATTAATCCGTGGCGGTTTAGGGTTTTTAGTGGGATTGTAACATGCAAATCTAAAGCTTCGCCGTCTAGCATGGCACCACCAAGAACAATACTTTCGCCTTTGCAAGTGTAACCTTCGGTTATTTGGGTTTTAAAATTTTCTACGGTACTCATTATATATGTTTATAGGAGTGCAAGTTATTAATTTTTTCGTTTAATAAAAGGCTTATTTTTATCTTTAAAAATGGCTTAATTTTTGCTGTTATTTGTAAAGTATCGGCTTTTTCTGTAAATTATCTAAAACATATTATTTTTTTGCAGATCTTGTGATTATCATAGAAAACAAGAGTGTTTGCTATTAAATAGTTAATAATCAGTTTGTTTTTGAGGGTATTTTGCGTTTAATGTTTTTTTTAAAATATTTTCAATGCATTATTATTGTTATTATTCATTAGAAAGTTTGAAAAAAGTTTTTTTATTAGAACTAAAAAATTAAATTTGCGTTCACTATTTAATAATTACAAAAGAAATTATAATCAATTAAAGAAAATTTAAATTTTAGAAAAATGGCAAACGTTAAAAAAGAAAGTAGTTCAAACGGAGGAGATGTGTTCTCAGGAATTGTTATCGTATCATGTATTGTAGTTGGGATTTTAGTTTGGAAATTCGTGATGGGTTCTGGTGCAAATTTTGCTGGAGGAATATCAGGAGGAACGCCACTGCCAGGAAACTACCGTGCGATGGTTTATAATGGAGGTCCTATTGTACCTGTTTTGATGGGATTATTGTTAATGGTTGTTGTTTTTGGAATCGAAAGATTTATGGTTATATCTAAAGCTGCTGGAAAAGGAAATTTAGATACATTTATGAAAAAAGTTCAAGCAAGTGTTACTTCTGGAGATATTGACGGAGCTATCGATGCTTGCGACAAACAAAAAGGATCAGTTGCAAATACAATAAAAGCTGGTTTGGTAAAATACCAAGCAGTAAAAGCGGAAGGTTTTAGCAGCGAAGAGGCTACAGAAACTATTCACAAAGAAATAGAAGAAGTTACTTCTCTTGAAATGCCAATGTTAGAGAAAAATTTAACAATCATTTCTACATTAGTATCTTTAGGAACTCTTGCAGGTCTTTTAGGAACTGTAACGGGTATGATTAAAGCATTTGCTGGATTAGCAGGTGGTGGTGGAGCAGATTCTGCTGAATTAGCAAATGGTATCTCTGAAGCGCTTATTAATACTGCTACAGGTATTGCAACTTCTGCATTAGCAATTGTAGTATATAACTTCTTTACTTCAAAAATTGACACGTTAACTTATTCTATCGACGAAGCTGCAAATACTATCGTGAATACTTACAGACGTTTCAAAGGAAGTGTAAAATAATATCAAAATAGTGTAACGATGAGAGAAGAATAATCTTCTTTCTTCGTTATATTTAAAAATAAAATTATGGCTAAAGCAAAATCGCAAAAAAAGGCAGCCGCTATCGACATGACAGCAATGTGTGACGTAGCCTTCCTTTTGCTAACTTTCTTTATCTTGACCGCTACAGCAAAGCAACCAGAGCCATTACCAGTTGATACGCCTAGTTCTACAGTGCAAACAAAATTGCCTGAAAAAGATTTAGCAATGTTAACAGTAGGTAACGGTAAAGTTTTCTTTGGAGTGACAGGAAAAGATGTTAGAAAAAGAACACTAGAGCTAATGGGTACTAAATATGGTATGACATTTACTCCAGAAGAAATGAAAAAATTCTCGCAAATGGATGCTTTTGGTGTGCCAATGTCACAACTAAAAAGTCTAATTGCTAAGAGTAGTGCCGAAAGAAATCAGAAAAACTTGCAATCAGGGATTCCTAAAGACTCTTTAGATAATCAGTTGAAAGAATGGATTTATAATGCAAGACTTGCTACAAATGAGATTGCAGGTGTGCAACTTAAAGTAGCGATAAAAGGTGATGCTAAACAAGAATATCCTCAAATCAAAAAAGTGATGGATATTTTACAAGACCAAAAAATAAACCAGTTTAACCTAGTTACTGGATTACGTGGGGAAGATTTTTAATATTTAAAAAATACAACGATGGCAGAATTAAATACTGGCGACGGCGGTGGAAAAGGTGATAAGAAAGTAAGAAGTAAAAAAGGAAACTCACGTGTAGACTTAACTGCAATGGTAGATTTGGCTTTCTTATTAATCACGTTCTTTATGCTTACGACTTCGCTAAATAAACCTCAATCTATGGATTTGGGTATGCCTGATAAGGAGGAAGATCCAACAAAAAAACAAACAATAGATGTCGCTGATAATAGATCTTTAACTGTTCTTTTAGGAGAAAACAATAAAGTGAAATGGTATTTAGGGCAATTTGTAACTCCTTTAGCTGGTCCAGAGCAAGTGACTTATGGTAAAGAAGGAATTCGTAAAGAAATTTTAGCTAGAGTTAAATCTGTGGTTGAGGAAACTGGAGATCCTAAAAAAGGATTAATTGTGATCATTAAGCCAAGTGAAAAATCAACTTACAGTAATTTAGTTGATATTCTTGACGAAATGGCTATTTGTAAAGTAAAAACTTATGCTATTGTAGATATTACAAAAGAGGAAGTGGCTTTGTTAGATAAAGAATAGGTTTTTTAACCAAAATAATAATAAGATGAAATTAGATATATTCAAATCACAATGGTTAGATTTAGTTTTCGAAGGGCGTAACAAAAAGTATGGTGCTTATGAGTTGCGTAAAGAGAATCCTAAAACTTCTATCAAAGCATTAATAGGCGGTGCCGTTGTTTTTGCCTTGGCTTTAGGCTTGCCATTACTTCTCGATATGCTTCCAGATAGCGAAGCTAAAAACACACTAGACGAAAAAGTAGTCTTGGTAGATATTGAGAAACCAAAAGACATTATAAAACCACCACCACCACCTCCAGAGCCACCAAAACCTAAGATTGATGAAGTAAAATTCGTTGCTCCTAAAGTTGTGCCAAAAGAAAAAGTAGTAGAGGAAATTAAGACTATTGAAGAGCTTAAAGATAAAACTATTTCTGAAAAAGATCAAAAAGGAGATCCAAATGCAAAAATTGTAATCGATCAGCCAACAGGAGACGGTGACCAAGGTGCTGAAATTGTAGACAATACTATTTACAATTCTGCAGGTATCGAAGTACAGCCAGGTTATCCAGGTGGTATGGATAAATTTGGAGGTTTTATTAAAAAGAATTTTAATACTGAGGATATAGCAAGTAAATTAAACTCTGATCTTACTGGGAAAGTGATTGTGAAGTTTGTTGTCGAAAAAGACGGAACTTTAACAGACATTCAAGTAATTAGAGATTTAGGTTACGGAACTAAAGAGGAAGCGATAAGAGTGCTTCGTAAAGGGCCTAAATGGACTCCAGGTATTCAAAACGGAAAGCCAGTTAGAACTAATTTTATATTGCCAATAAATCTTACTATAACAGCAGGAGAATAATGCACAATAATAGCTTAAATAATACCCAGAAGAAATCGCTCAAAGAGCGATTTCTTCTCGTTATAGGAATATTGTTTTTTTGTTTGTATCTCGCCTTTGGCTTGGCGGTAATCTTCTGGAAAGACTTCCCTCTTAATATGTCTAATGGTTACAGAATTGCGTTAGGTGTTATAGTTATTGTATATGCTTTTTTGCGATTCATTCGTTTCTTTCAAAAATCATAATCATGAGAAAAACTAGTTTATTAGTATTAATAAGTTGCTTGTTTGTAGTTGTATTTTCATGCGATAAAAAATCAAAAAATCAAGAAGAAGAAACTATCCTAAAAGGAAAAGTTACTATTCTTGTAGATGAAACGCTACTTCCTGTAATAGAAGACCAAAAACAAGTTTTCGAAAATCAATACAACGCAACAATTACATTGGTTGGAAAATCGGAATCAGAAATTGTACAACTATTGTCTAAAAACAAACAGCAACTAGCTATTTTGTCTAGAGAATTAACAACAAATGAAGCTGAAATTTTTAAAATAAAAAAAATAATTCCTAAAATAACACCACTCGCAACCGATGCTATTGCTTTTATTTCACATAAAAATAACAATGATACAATCATCGATTTAGAAAAAGTAATTACTTTTGTGCAAGGAAAAAATCAAAGTGATTTCAAAGGCTTAGTTTTCGATAATCCAAATTCGAGTACCGTTCGTTATATTAAAGAATTAGCAAAAATTAATGTTTTGCCAAAAGAAAAAATATTTTCTTTTCAAACCAATAATGAAGTTATTCAGTTTGTAGCTAAAAACGAAGGAATGGTAGGTATTGTTGGGGTAAATTGGTTGTCACAACCATCGCCAATAATGCGAGAAACGATAGAGGATGTTAAAGTATTAAGTGTTAAATCTTTAAAAACTGGAACTTTCGTAAAGCCAAGCCAAGACCATATAGCAAGCGGCTTGTATCCACTTACTAGAGAAATAAAAATGTTAAATTATCAACCTTTCCCAGGTTTAGGCATGGGTTTTGCTTCCTTTGTTGCAGGAGAAATAGGACAACGTATTATTTTGAAATCAGGACTTGTTCCTGCTAAAATACCAAACAGGAATATTAAAATCCGAAAAGAAATAAATAAAAAATAATAAATACATAATAAAATGAATAAAGTTAAATTTTTCAGCATTGCATTAGTAGCCTTTGGGTTTTCTACTTACGCACAAGAAGTTGAATTGGCTAAAAAAGCTATCGATGCTGAGCAGTATGAAAAAGCAAAATCTATTTTAAAAGCCGGAATACAAGCAAAACCAGATAACGGAAAAATTGCTTTTTTGTTGGGTAATGTTTATTTGCAACAAAGTCAACAAGATTCTGCTAAAATGTTTTTTCAAAAAGGATTAACTGCTAAAGAATTTGCAAGTTTTAATTATATTGGTCTAGGACAATTAGATTTGAATAGTGGTAATACTGAAGCAGCTCAATTTAACTTTGATCAAGCTACAAAAGATATTAAAAAGAAAGATATTGAACAATTTATTTATATTGGAAAAGCATTTACAAATGCTGAAAAACCAGATTTCAAAAAAGCAATTGCTAACTTAACAAAAGCAAAAGCTATAAATCCTAATGATGCACAAATTCAAATGGCATTGGGTGATGCTTATTATGGAGATAGAAATCAAAATGACGCTTATGCAGCTTATAGAAATGCATTCGAAGCAGATCCAACTTTACTAAAAGCAAAGATGCAATTGGGTGTTTTGCTAAAAGGAGCAAAAGCATTTCCAGAAGCAAAATCTGCATTCGATGGTGTAGTTGCAATCAACCCAAATTACGGACCAGTATATCGCGAATTAGCTGAAACGTATTACCAATGGGGAGCTAACGACAAAACAAAATACAAAGAGTACACCGCAAAAGGATTAGAATATTACGAAAAATACATGAGTCTAACGGATTATTCATTAGCATCACGTTTTCGTCACGCAGAATTTTTAATCTTAGCAAAAGATTACAAAGCACTTGAAAAAGAAGCTGAAGCAATGAAAAAATTAGATAATGTAAACCCAAGAATCTTGCGTTATTTAGGTTATGCTTTATACGAAAATGGAAATTTTGACGGAGCAATACAAGCATTAACAGATTATACAACAAATCCCAAAAACAAAATTATTGGCCGTGATTATTTGTATTTAGGTTTAGCAGAACTAAAAAAAGCGACACCAGCACCAGCAACACCAGAGGCAAAATCAGTAATCAATGATGTTTTGTTTCAAACTGCAGTAGCTAATCTTCGCAAAGCGGTCGATTTAGACAAGCCAATGGCAAACGATTTGAACGATATTGGTAAAATATATTTCGAACAAAAATTATACAAATATGCAGCAGATATATACGAAGTAGCAACATCTAACCCAAATTCTAAAAATTATTTATACGATAATTTTTATTTAGGGTATGCTTTATATTTCGATAATTCAGGTAAAGATGCAGCAAAAATGAACGTTGTAGCACTGAAAAAAGCAGACAAAGCATTCGATAACGTTACAGTTGCTTCGCCAACAACCCAAGATGCATATATATACAGAGCGCGAGTAAATAGTTTATTGCAAAACGATGCAGTAGCAGAAGAACAAATGGCAAAAAGCTACGCAGACTATATTCGAGTAGTAACCGAAAAAGGAACTGCCGAAGTAGAGAAGTCATCAAACAAAACAAAATTTGTAGAAGCTTATCAAAATTTAGCTTTACATTACAAAAAGGACAAAGTAAAAGCTACCGAATATATCACAAAAGCGTTAGCTATCGAGCCAACAAACTCAGATAGTTTAAGCATTCAGAAATCACTGAAATAGTAAACTAAGATTTTCTAAAAACCGTCTACCTAATAAGTAAGACGGTTTTTTTATGAGCGAAAGTTTCAGGCATTTTTGGCAAATACATTCCCGCTTTCGCCTTTATCTCTCCTCTCGAAAAAAAATGAGAGAAGAGGATATCGGCTCTATCGGGGCTATTTAAGATTTTTGTTTTTTATCAGGAGTTATACCATTTTATCTTTGAAAACACTATTGTTCTTTTTTTTAGGTTGAGCGGAGTCGAAACCATTCTTGTCCTTCAACTCCGCTCAGGAAGACAATAATTCAACTTAAATGCCTTATATGGTTCAAAAAATAAATCTAAACAAATAACCCAATAAACAAATAACCCAATAAACAAATAACCGAAAACACTATCTTTGCAAATTATATATATACAATGCTTACAAAAGAAATACAAATTGCCGTCGAAAAAGGAGAAATGCTTCCACTTATGGAAGAATTCTACACCATACAAGGAGAAGGATACCACACAGGAACAGCAGCATATTTTATCCGAATAGGCGGTTGCGATGTAGGTTGCCATTGGTGCGACGTAAAAGAAAGTTGGAACGCAGCATTGCATCCGCCAACAAAAACAGACATCATTGTCGGAAACGCAAAAAAATACGCAAAAACCATTGTCGTAACAGGAGGAGAACCGCTCACTTGGGATATGACAGTTTTAACCCAAAAACTAAAAGCAGAAAACCTACAAGTACATATAGAAACCTCTGGAGCCTATCCAGTAACAGGAAATTGGGATTGGTTTTGTCTTTCACCAAAAAAAAACAAACTCCCAGTAGCAGACGCTTATGCAATTGCTCATGAGTTAAAAGTAATTATTTACAACAAGCATGACTTTATTTTTGCCGAAGAGCAAGCCGCAAAAGTCAATAAAAATGCGATACTATTCCTTCAACCAGAATGGAGCAAAAAAGAAGAAATGACACCACTAATTGTCGATTATGTAATGAACAACCCAAAATGGAGAGTGTCATTGCAAACACACAAATATTTGAATATTCCTTAATTTATGAAATATTTTTTAATCGTAATGTGGTTTTTCGCAGTCCCATTTGTTAGTATTGCCCAAATTAGTGTAGGAAACGAAGTTTATTTAAATGGAGACTCTGTCGATGCAAAGTTTGAAGGTGGAGGAACTCAAAAATTTCATGATTACATTATTAAAAATATAAATTCTAGCATACTGACCAAGCCAGGAAAAGTAGTTTTTACATTTACTGTTTCTGAAACGGGAGAGATAAAAAATATCAGAATCGTAGAGTTTTCTTATATAGAAATAGCAACAGAAATTATTCGAGTAATAAAAACAGCACCTAGTTGGCAACCAGCAAAAAGAGCAGGCAAACCAATAAGTTTTGATGTTAAGCTTCCTATGGAGTTTTCAAAAAAAGCACTAGAAATTTCAAATATAGAAAATGGAATAAATAAAAAACCAGCGCTATCTTTTCCTACTCCATCTTTTCCTGGCGGGCAGAGTAAGTTTTTAAAATATTTCATGGATAATTTTCGGACACCAGATCTTTTTGTTGATATTAAAGGGAAAATATATATAAGTTTTACTGTTAATGAAGATGGGACTTTAGATGAAATTGAAGTAACTAATAATTTGGGAAAATACGTCGCAAATGAAGCTCGTAGAGTAATGAAGAAATGTCCTAAGTTTAGTCCTGCAACGCAAAACGGCAAACCAATAAAATGTCATTTTCGATTACCAGTAAATATTAATTTTGTAGCTCATGAGTAAATTTTTTATTTCATCTATAAAATATGCATTTCGTCGATTTTATTTCGATATTAAAAATAATTATAATACACTTGTTAAAGTTTTAATAATCAAAATGTTAAACTCTATTTTCGCCCCAATGAAAATAACTTAAAGAACTGTGTTTGGAATTTGTTTAGAATAAAATTTAATCTAAAATACCACACATTATGAAAAAAATTCTGCTCCTAGCAATGTTTATGCTTGCGGCGCAATTTATTTTTGCACAAGCGCCATTAAGTGTCGCTAAAAGTCTTCCTATTAATTATGAAGATGCCGAAGTAAAACCTGAATTTCCAGGGGGATATAATGAATTTATGAAATTTATTGGTCAAAATTTTGTCACTCCAGAAGTAGAAGGGCTTTCAGGAACTATAAAAGTTAGCTTCGTTGTAGAAGTTTCAGGAAAAATTACTGAAATAAAAATACTGAATGATTTAGGTTCAGGAACTGGAGCAGAAGCAAAAAGAGTAGTTGCTAAATCCCCTAATTGGTTGCCTGGTGAACGAGATGGAAAACAAGTAAGAGTCACATTTCAATTGCCAATTATTATAAAAAGTTAATAATTTATCTTCATATTAGAATAATAAAAAAACTCATTCGTGATAACGAATGAGTTTTTTTATTATTCTAATATTCAGTCAGTTACTATTTATTAAGATAGCAAGCAAAGCGTTTTTCATGTTATTTACGTAGGAATATTTACATGTAAAAAAATAAATCGTGTATTTCATCGATTTTATTTCGCACTTTAGCGATATTTATATATCATTGTACAGAAATTACTCGCCCCGGTAATGTTTGTTAATTGATTAAATACAATGAGTTATGAAAAAATTTTTGATTTTATTTGTTTTTACCGTGTGTACAAACATCTTATTGTCTCAAACAGCTACGAGGCAAAAAAGTGAAATACCAGTTCAGTACGAAATGGTACAAACAAAACCAGTTTTTCCTGGAGGAATAAACGAGTTTATGAAGTTTGTGATGAAAAATTATCAAGCACCAGCAACAGAAGAAGAAGAAGAAGTTGCAACGGGTGTTCTTGAAGTGAGTATAGTTATAGGTGTCGATGGAAGTATTAGTAAAGTTAATATTATTAAAGAAGTTGGTAACGCTGGGAAAGAAGTAAAAAGAGTATTGGCAAAATGCCCTAAATGGACTCCAGGTAGTCAAAATGGAGTAACTGTTGCAGTAGTTTACAATTTCCCTATAAAAATACAATAAAAATAAAAAGTATAATTTAGAATCCCATTTGCTATTGCAGATGGGATTTTTTTATTTAAATTAGTTTCAAAATTATAAAAAATGAAATCAGAATTCCTACTCGACAATACTATCACTTTTTTAAATCATGGTTCTTTTGGAGCCTGTCCAAAATCAGTTTTCGAAGAATTTCAGCGATTTCAATTAGAATTGGAAAATGAACCAGTTCAGTTTATTCAAAAAAAATTAAGTGGATATTTAAAATCGGCTCGAGAAAGTTTGGCAGAATTTGTGGGTTGCGAAGCGCAAGATTTATATTTTACACCAAATCCGACCTTTGCAATTAATACCATTATGCGTAGTTTGAATTTGCAAGAAGGAGATGAAATCCTAACAACAAATCACGAATATGGTGCGATGGATAGAACTTGGAATTTCTATTGCAAAAAAAAGGGAATAAAATATATTCGCCAAGAGATTTCTTTGCCTATAATTTCAAAAGAGAAAATTCTGGAGGAATTTTGGAAAGGATATGCAGCAAAAACTAAAGTGATTTTTATCAATCAAATGTCAAGTGCAACTTCTTTATTGTTTCCTGTAAAAGAAATTTGCGACAAAGCTCAAGAATTAGGATTAATAACAATTGTTGATGGCGCTCACATTCCGGGACATATCGACTTGAATATTCAAGAATTAAATCCAGATTATTATACAGGAACTTTGCATAAATGGATGTTGGCTCCCAAAGGAAGTTCGTTTTTGTATGTAAAAAAAGAATTTCAAGAAGATTTAGATCCGCTAGTGGTTAGTTGGGGTTACGAAAGTTTGGCTCCAAGCGAAAGTCAGTTTTTAGATTATCACGAACAGCAAGGAACTCGCGACGTTTCTGCTTTTTTGTGTACACCAACTGTGGTGAGTTTTTTAGAAAACAATAACTGGAAGCAAAAATCTGAAGATTGCAAACAAATAGTTTTAGATAATTACCAACGTTTTTGTGATTTGCTAGGAACAAATCCTATTTGCCCTATTACTTCTGAATTCCTTGGGCAAATGGCAAGTATTCCTGTAAAAACCAATAATCCGCAGGAACTGAAAGATTTGTTGTATGATAAATACAAAATTCAAATTCCGGTAATGCCGCTTAATGGAAGTTTTTATATCAGATATTCTATAAATGCATACAATTCTCAAGAAGATTTAGATATTTTGTACGCTGCTTTGCAAGATATTATAAAAACTACGAGTTTGATTGAAGTGTAGTCTTGATAATAGCCCCGATAATAGTGGAAATCCTTTTGCTTTTTTCTTTAAAAAGTAAAAGATTGTAACGGATAGCGGGATTGGCTCCTAAAAAAGTCTCGCTAAATAATCATAATGTTCGCCTTCCATAACCAATTCGCATTGCAAACCATTTGCGTTTGCGGCATTTTGAAGTGTATTATAATCTAAATACAACCAAGGAAAAGTAGCTTCTTTTTGATTTTTGTATGAAATTGTGAAAGTCAGTTCGCCGTAATATCCGTTGGAAGGAATCCATTTTCCGCCATCTTCATCATCGTCAAACATATAAATAATGTCGGAAGAGTCTATTAATATTTGTCCATTTGGATTTAAAAGAGATTTTAGCTTCTGAAGATATTTGGTAGTTTCTGTTAATGTTCCAAAAATTCCAGTTCCGTTCATTAATAGAATAATGGTGTCAAATGTTTCGTTTTCGATATCCAAAATATTTGCCGCTCGAGCATTTTGTAGACCACGAAGTTGACAAGCTTCGATCGCTTTTTCGGAAATATCTATCGAAATAACAGAAAGATTTCGATCGTTTTGTAGCGATAACGAATGGCTTCCTGCTCCACAACCAACATCTAGAACTTTTCCTTTTGCCAGTTGTAAGGCTTTTTGTTCCAGTTTTGGCATTTCGGCGTACGATCGAAACAAATAGGAAACACTCATTTCGTCGGCTTCGGAAATAGAAGTTTCGGTAATAAGGTCTTCCGGCGAATTATTTGTTTGGTAATCGAGTATGGCTTTTCCGAAAAGATCTAACATAATAAGGTTATTTGTTTATTTGATTTGAGTAATTTTGCAGGATCAACTTTAAACTTTAAACTTGAAACAAATTTTACAACAACTTCCTAAAGAAGCCAAAGATAAGCATATAGAAAACAAAAAGTATTTTGTAAAGCTAAAAAATAAGCCGCCCAAAAACTTAGATTATGTGATGCAAGATTTGCATGATGCCGAGTTTAAGAAAACCAATTGTTTAGACTGTGCTAATTGTTGCAAAACAACTGGGCCGCTTTTTACGAGTGCCGATATTGAACGTATTTCGAAACACTTACGCCAGAAACCACAACAGTTTATTGACCAGTATTTAAGAATGGACGAAGACCAAGATTATGTTTTGCAAACTGTTCCTTGTAATTTTCTAGACCAAGACAATTCTTGTTTTATATATGATGTTCGTCCAAAAGCTTGCAGAGAATTCCCGCATACTGATAGAAAAAAATTCAATCAAATTACAGATTTGACTCTAAAAAACGTTGCGATTTGTCCTGCTGCATTTAATATTTTGGAGAAAATGAAGCTGAAAATGCCTTTGTAAAAGACAGATTTTTAATATATTAAATATTTACTTCTCGTTTTTTTAAAGGCAAGTAATCCGCTTTCCCAGCTTTTTCTAATTTCAGTTTCAGATGTTCCAGCTTCAATTTGTTGCTGTAGTTTTTTAGTTCCGGCGAGTTTCGTAAAAAAGGAATTGAAAAATTTCGTTTTATCTGAAGTAGTTTGATATGATTTTATAAGCCATTTTAGTTCCAATTGTTTTACTTTGGCAACAGCCGATAAATCTTCTCCGTAACATATTTTGTCTTTATAAACAGGTTCTTTTGCTCCAAAATTAGGAATAGGAGTAAAGCTAAAATCGCTTTTTGGTAAATAAGGTGAACCGTAAATTTGAAACTGTTTTTCGGTTCCTCGACCTACACTTACATTTGTACCTTCAAAAAAACACAAACTTGCATATAAATTTATCGATTGGTCGTTTGGTAAATTAGGTGATGGTTTTGCGGGCAGACTATACACCATTTCTCGCGTGTAATTCAAACAAGGAATAACGGTTAGTTTGCATTGAATCCCATTTTTGAGCCATTTTTCGCCGTTTATCATTTTACCGTATTCGCCAATTGTCATTCCGTGTAATGTTGGAATTTGATGCATCCCTACAAAACTGGTGAATTCTTTTTCAAGAATTGGACCGTCAACAATGCTTCCGTTAGGATTTGGTCTGTCTAAAATAATGAGTTGAATATTATTTTCGGCACAAGCTTCCATAATATAATGTAGTGATGATATATAGGTGTAAAATCTTGCGCCTACATCTTGCAAATCGAAAACCATGATGTCAATTCCTGCTAATTGTTCAGGTTTTGGGTTTTTGTTATCACCATAAAGCGAAATAATTGACAATCCGGTTTTGGCGTCTTTTCCGTCAATCACATGTTCGCCAGCATCTGCAGTGCCACGAAAACCGTGTTCTGGAGCGAATATTTTCGACAGATTTACTTTTTTTGATAATAAAAAATCAACTAAATGGGTTTTGTCTGTCAAAATTCCAGTCTGATTAGTTACAATCCCAATTTTTTTGTCTTTTAATAAAGGTAAATATGAAGTATAATTATCGGCACCAGTCAATATTTTTGATTCAGAAATTGGATTTTGAGTTGTTATCTCTGTTTCTACTTCTTTCGGATTTTGATTTTCTACTTTCGATTTATTCGCACTTCCGCAAGAAAAAACAACCATCAAAAGGAATAAAACTGTATTTTTGGACATCAATTTATAAATCATAACTGTTTGAATTTAGAATATTTCATAGCAAAGAGATTAACCAACGCTAAA
Source organism: Flavobacterium swingsii (assembly GCF_900111965.1). Lineage (GTDB taxonomy): Bacteria > Bacteroidota > Bacteroidia > Flavobacteriales > Flavobacteriaceae > Flavobacterium > Flavobacterium swingsii. The sequence continues at coordinate 448,242 of NZ_FOJT01000003.1, forward strand.
GATCATAAAAGTAGTATATCTGCACCAATTATAAAAATTGCAATAACCGCAATTGCTATTGGTATGATTATGATGATTGTTTCTATTGCCACTGGAACAGGATTACAACAAAAAATACGCCAAAAAGTAGCAGCATTCAACGGACACATACTTATTTCAAATTTCGATGACAATCAATCTCAGGTTAGTTTGTCGCCAATATCGACCAATCAAGATTTTTATCCCAAATTTACTTCTGTAGAAGGAATACAGCATATTCAGGCCGTAGCAAGCAAAGCAGGAATTATTAGAACCGAAAAAGCTTTTGAAGGAATTGTTTTCAAAGGAGTAGGAAAAGAATACCGTTGGGAAAACCTGAGCGAATATTTAGTACAAGGTCGAATCCCAAATTTGAAATCTGAACTTAATTCCGAAATTCTCATATCGGAATACTTAGCAAACAGATTACAATTAAACCTTGGCGACAAATGCAATACTTTCTTTATGAAAGAAGGAGAAAACAAACTCCCAAACCTTCGAGTATTCAAAATCGTTGGAATTTATAACTCAGGATTTCAGGAATTCGATGCTACCTATATAATAGGAGACATTCGACACATACAACGAATCAACAAATGGAAACCAACAGAAGTCGGTGCTTTTGAAGTATTTATAAATGATTTCGACAAAATAGAAGAAAAAGGTACTGAAGTTTACAACAATTCACAAAACAAAACCGACGCCTCAAAAACTCTAGATACCCAAACCATAGTTCAAAAATACTATTACATATTCGAATGGCTCAAACTATTCGATTTCAATATCATTGTCATACTCGTCATTATGATAGTAGTTTCAACTATCAATATGGTAGTAGCACTATTAGTATTAGTTCTCGAACGAACCCAAATGGTAGGAATCCTAAAATCGTTAGGTGCAAACAATTGGTCCGTGCGCAAAATATTCCTTTATAATGCCGCACATCTAATACTAAAAGGACTGTTTTGGGGGAATTTCATAGGAATAGGATTATTGCTTATTCAAAAATATACAGGTATAATCAAGCTTCCTCCCGAAAACTATTATGTAAACCAAGCACCAGTCAATATAAATTTAGGTACAATCTTGTTATTAAATTTAGGTACAATCACAATATGCTTATTAGTCTTGCTAATTCCTTCCTATATAATAACCAAAATCTCTCCGGTAAAAGCCATTAAGTTTAGTTAGATTTTATTTATGGCGTGCCCCATCGTCGTACCTCCTCGGGTCGGGCTATCCGTTGCAAGTCCTCGTCTCGTCCCAAAAGACGAAACTGTGGGCTTTCCACTACTATCCCTCACGCGAGGCGGTATTTCCACATTCAAAATTTCCACACAAAATAATAAATCCGTTTGAATCCGCGTTTTGATTCAT
>NZ_FOJT01000002.1 GCF_900111965.1 Flavobacterium swingsii
AGTTACAAATGAAGACGAATGTGACAGCCCTGCAGAGTTGGCAATCACTATTAATGCAGCTCCATCAGTAAACAATGCTTCGGCAGAATTTTGTGAAGATAATCATGAAAACACTGTTTTAAGTGGTTATGATGACAATATTGGAGCAGAGGCAGACGAAGATGTAGTTTGGTATAGTGATTCTGATCGCACTTTGATTGTTACCGAAACCGGTAATTTATCAGTAGGAGTTCATACTTATTATGCTACAGTTACAAATGAAGACGAATGTGACAGCCCTGCAGAGTTGGCAATCACTATTAATGCTCTTCCTGAACCAGACTGTCCTGACCCTGCTGATACGGGAGTTCTTTGTGGGGTTTCGCAAGAAGATGCTCAAGTTAATACCAATCAAGAATTTTCAGATTGGTTAGATTTGTTTGATTATGATTCTAATCTTTATTCTGTAGAAATTTCTTATGCTTATGAGATTAGATCTGTTGTAGATAATTCTGTACTACCACCTAATCCGAATCAGGTAAACGGTCAGGCACCATTAAATCCCGTTCCGGGACAATTAGTAATTGTTAGCGTTACTTGGACTTTGACAGATAAAGATACGGGTTGTATAGGTTCATGTCCTTCTACTTTTACGCTAGCAAATGGTTGTAGAATAGATTGTTCTGAAGAGAAAGATGATGTATTGTGTAAAGGAGCTAGCACAGGAAGTATTACAGTAAGCGCAAATGGAGGTACACTTCCTTATGAAGTCAAACTGTACAAATTAGACGACCCAGTAAGTCCATATAGAATTGCGTCTGGATTGGATACAAACCCTATAGAAGTTTTATTTGATAATTTACCAGCGGGTAGTTATAGTTATTTAGTTACAGATGACAGTGGTATAAGTGAATGTACTAATAATGAACCTATTTTAATTAGTGAACCACTCGATGATTTATCTCTTGACTTATCTTCAGATCCTGAAAATTGTGAAGGAACAAATAGCGGTAGTGTAGAAGTAATATTTTCAGGAGGAACACCTCCTTATGATATTTCAATTGATGGAAATGCAGCTATAGTTGACGCTACCTCTCCTTACACTTTTCCGAATTTAGGAACAGGTATTCATTCTGTATCAATTGTTGATGCAAATGGTTGTAGAGACGGTGAAAGAATATTTGTTGATTTGATTATTTGTTCAGATGCTCATTGTACTTACACTCAAGGATACTACGGTGAGTTAAATGGTTCTGCTTGTACAATTGATGGAACTCCTACATACGATCATCAAATTATGATTACAGCAATAGATCAGGCTGGAGGAGTATTTGATTTTGGTTCTGGACTAAATGTTTTCAGATTAAAAGCTTCTGATATTTATGGAGCAGGAGATCCAACAGCAAATAATATTTTCAAAATGTTACCTGGAGGAAAAACTCCAAGAGCTTTAGATGGTTTCGATACGTATGATAATTTGCCACTTGGTAGTGGTTCAGATTGGTTAATAGATGGTGATCCACTAGCAAAAAATGGTCCTGGAATGGGATCTATAAATAACAATTTATTAAGTCAAACGATGACATTGTTCTTTAATTTTGCGGCAGATCCTACATTAGGTAATTTTGTATTAGAACCTAAATTTGCAACTTCTGATGTCGCTTGTGGATCTACTGATATTATTCCTAATACTTATCATGAGTTTACTATTTCATCTACTGTAATAAATTATTTAAATGAGAATTTGATTAACTATCCAGGAGGAGCAACCGTTACTAATTTATTTAAATTAGCAAATAGAGCTTTAGGAGCCGAAAATATTGGAGGTTTAACTCATTCTAACATTAATGGAGCTGTTGATGCAATAAACAGAGGATTTGATGGATGTAGAATTCGAGTTCCATTAGTAGTTATAATTATTAAACCAGTTGGAGACCCAATAGACGCATCGAAAGTGAATGTTAATAATGAACCAATATTCACAGCTTATCCAATTCCGTTTAATGATGTTATAAAAATCAGATACGATTTTGATTATCAATCTGATGTTCAAATTCAAATTTTGGATACTAAAGGAACATTGTTAATGACTCAGGATGACGCTGATGCATATCAAAACAAAGAAGTAATTATTACGCCTAGTTTCAAAAAAGGTAAAAACCAATTATTCTTTGTAAAAGTCATTACCAATAAAGGAGTTAGTATTAGAAAAGTACTTTCTAATGAATATTGATTAATTTAAATCTAAAAAGAAAGGCTTCGCAATTTGCGAAGCCTTTTTCATTTATAGAATAAAAAATTATTTTACTAAAGTTCTAGAAATTACAATTCTCTGAATCTCCGAAGTTCCTTCATAAATTTGAGTAATCTTAGCATCACGCATCATACGTTCTACATGATATTCGCTCACATAACCGTTTCCACCGTGTATTTGTACTGCTTCGATAGTAGTATTCATAGCAGTTTCCGAAGCAAAAAGTTTTGCCATCGCTCCTGATTGCGAAATGTCTAGACCAGCATCTTTTTCGGTAGCGGCTTTAAGTACTAACATTTTGGCAGCCATAATTTGCGTAGCCATATCTGCTAATTTAAAAGCGATAGCTTGGTGCTGAAAAATTGGTTTTTTAAATGCTACCCGTTCTTGTGCATATTTCAATGCTAGTTCGTAAGCTCCAGTTGCAATTCCCAAAGCTTGAGATGCAATTCCAATTCTTCCACCATTAAGTACTGCCATGGCAAAGTTGAAACCAAATCCGTCTTCACCAATTCTATTTTCTTTAGGAACTTTTACATCAGTAAACATCAATGAATGTGTATCAGAACCACGAATTCCCATTTTCTTTTCTTTAGGACCAACTGCAAAACCAGCCCAACCTTTTTCTACAATAAAAGCATTAATACCTTTATGACCTTTTTCAACATCAGTTTGTGCAATTACAATATAAGTAGAAGCAGTTCCTCCGTTTGTAATCCAGTTTTTTGTACCGTTTAGTAGGTAATGATCTCCTTTGTCTATTGCAGTTGTTTTTTGCGAAGTTGCATCAGATCCAGCTTCTGGCTCAGACAAACAAAAAGCTCCAATAACTTCTCCTTTTGCAAGAGGAACTAGGTATTTCATTTTTTGTTCTTCGTTACAATATTTCTCTAATCCAGCGCAAACTAATGAGTTGTTTACAGACATTACAACTGCTGCCGAGGCATCAATTTTAGACAATTCAGTCATAGCCAAAACGTACGAAACGCTATCTAATCCGGAACCTCCGTATTTAGGATCGACCATCATTCCCAAAAATCCAAGTTCTGCCATTTTTTTAACTTGTTCTGTTGGAAATTTCGAGTGTTCATCACGTTCTATAACTCCTGGTAATAACTCTGCTACAGCAAAATCTCTTGCTGCTTGTTGAATCATTAACTGTTCTTCGCTTAAATTAAAGTCCATTTTTATATAAATATTTTATTTGTAAATCTTTTAAAAAAGTTTTCAAATATAGTTGATTAATATGAATTTTTCAAAAGGTTTTCCTAATTTTAACCCATGTTAAAATACCACTATAATGTTTTGGGAGTAATGTCAGGTACTTCACTTGATGGAGTCGACTTGGCGCATATTTATTTTTTTGAAGAAAAAGGAAAATGGAGTTTCGAAATAAAAGAAAGTCAAACCATTAGTTATTCAGAATCATGGATAAATCGACTTAAAAAAGCTGTCGATTTTTCTGATTTAGAATTAAAAAAATTAAATGAAGATTATACAATATTATTAGCTGAGATTATTTCTAATTTTATTAAAACCAATAATATCGAAAATCTCGATGCAGTTTGCTCTCACGGACACACGATTTTGCATCAGCCGCAAAACGGATTTACTTTACAAATAGGGAATTTGCCTCAAATTGCGAAATTAACAAACCAAAAAGTAGTTTGCGACTTTAGAGTTCAAGATGTAAAACTTGGCGGACAAGGAGCTCCGTTGGTTCCTATTGGTGACCAAATTCTATTTTCAGAATATGATTATTGCTTAAATCTTGGCGGATTTTCGAATGTTTCTTTCAATGAAAACGGAAGTCGAATTGCTTTCGATATTTCGGCAGTAAATACAGTTTTAAATTTTTATGCTAATAAATTAGGATTCGATTATGATGATAAAGGAAAAATTTCTCGTTCAGGAAATGTTTCTGAAGTATTATTGTCAGAATTAAATGAGTTAGATTTTTATAAAAAAAGTTATCCAAAATCACTCGGATTCGAATTTGTAAAAACAATTCTTCTTCCAATTATCGAAAAATATCAAATTCCAATAGAAGACAAACTACGAACATTTACCGAACATATTGCCATGCAAATTGCTTTGGCTTTGCCTAAAAAAACAGGAAGTTTATTTATTACGGGTGGTGGCGCTTACAACGATTTTTTAATAGAAAAAACACAGTTTTTTTTGCCAGAAATGAGAATTGTAATTCCGGATACAAAAACAATCGAATTTAAAGAAGCCTTAATTTTTGCATTACTTGGTGTTCTTAAACTTCGCAACGAAATTAATGTTTTAGCAAGTGTTACAGGAGCAACTCACAATCATAGCTCAGGAGAAATTTATGAGTATTAATTTTTTGTTTTTAACAAAAGTTAGCATTAATTTTTTAATTTTACACCAAAATTAATTCCTACTTAAAAAAATCATGAAAAATTTCCTTTTGCCCTTTTTTACTCTATTTTTATTTATTCAATCTAATGTTGCCACGGCACAAAATCAGTTCGAAACAGAAGGCGTTATTGTACCAAGAAATATAGAATTTCAAGGAAAAACATTACAGCTAAACGGTTTCGGGACTAGATCTAAAATGTGGGTCGATGTTTATGTACAAGCATTATATCTAACAACTTTGTCTCAAGAAGCACAATATATATTAGATAGTGATACAGAAATGGGTATTAGAATTCAAATTCTTTCAAACTTAGTTTCATCAAAAAAACTGACTAAATCTTTAAATAGTGGTATGGAAAAGTCTGTTGGTAAAGAAAATATGAAGCAATTTGAATCCCAAATAATATTGTTAGAATCATTGATGAGTACTGAAGAAACTAGAAAAGACGATGCTTTCAATCTTATTTATAACCCTATTGATGCGTCTATTTGGCTTTACAAAAACAATAAATTGCAAGGGAAAATTCCTGGGTTTGAATTCAAAAAGGCTTTTTTCGGCATTTGGCTTTCTAACAATCCAGTCGATGAAGATCTTAAAAACGACTTGTTAGGAAAATACTAATAAATACAATATAAAAAAACTTGTTATATAGAGCAAGTAGATTGTAAAAAATAGAATAAAGAAAAATATGTATTTTAAAATCAGAAATACATATTTTTCTTTATTCTATTTTTTATATTTGCGAAACAAAAAAACGATACAACAAATACATAAAATGAAAGATTTACTAAAGAAATTCGAAAATAAAGAGCCAGAAGTAGTTTTTAATTGGAAAGATCCAGAAACAGAAGCAGAAGGTTGGACAGTTATAAATTCACTACGCGGTGGCGCTGCTGGTGGAGGAACTCGTATGCGCAAAGGTTTGGATATGAATGAAGTACTTTCGTTAGCAAAAACGATGGAAGTGAAGTTTTCAGTTTCTGGACCAGCAATTGGTGGTGCAAAATCAGGAATAAATTTCGACCCGAATGATCCTCGCAAAAAAGGCGTTTTACAACGTTGGTACAAAGCCGTTTCTCCTTTGTTAAAAAGTTATTACGGAACAGGTGGCGATTTAAATGTTGACGAAATTCACGAAGTTATCCCAATGACTGAAGAATGTGGTGTTTGGCATCCGCAGGAAGGTGTTTTTAACGGACATTTTAAACCAACTGAAGCCGACAAAATAAATAGAATTGGACAATTGCGTCAAGGTGTTGTCAAAGTAATAGAGAACACTACTTTCTCACCGGATATTGCAAGAAAATATACTGTTGCCGACATGATTACTGGTTATGGCGTGGCACAAGCCGTTCGTCATTATTATGATATTTATGGCGGAAGCGTTGTAGGCAAAAAAGCCATCGTACAAGGTTTCGGAAATGTAGGTTCGGCAGCTGCTTTTTACCTAGCAGAGATGGGTGCAAAAGTGGTTGGAATCATCGACAGAGATGGTGGTTTGATTAATGAAAACGGATTCACTTTCGAAGAAATTAGAACTTTATTCCTTAATAAAGACGGAAACAAATTAGTAGCAGACAATATGATTCCTTTTGAGGAAATAAATGCTAAAATTTGGTCTATTGGTGCCGAAATATTCACTCCTTGTGCAGCATCAAGATTGGTTGCAAAAAGTCAAGTAGATAGTATGATTGCTGCTGGTTTAGAAGTGATTTCTTGTGGGGCAAATGTGCCTTTTGCAGACAAAGAAATTTTCTTTGGTCCAATTATGGAAGAAGTAGATAGCAAAGTAAGTTTAATTCCAGATTTTATCTCAAACTGTGGAATGGCGCGTGTTTTTGCTTATTTTATGGAGAAAAAAGTCGAAATGACTGACGAATCAATCTTTAGCGATACTTCAGATATTATCAAGAAAGCTATCGAAAAAGCACATACCTTAAATTCAGATAAGAAAAATATTAGCGCAACAGCTTTTGAAATCGCTTTGAAGCAATTGGTATAGTTCTTGAAATTAATTTTCATAAACGCATAACAAATATTTAGTATTTTCGTTACTATATATTATTAAGAATATAATTATGGAAGTAGTAATATCAGCAGCAGACAAGAGGAAATCATTTGTAATAACTACAGTGATTTATATATTGTTGTTGCTGATATTATTTTTTATACGATTTTGGCCACCAGCAAACATGCAAGAATTAGCTGGCGGTGGTGGCGGAGGCGGTGTTACTGTCAATTTTGGAGATACTGAATTTGGTTCTGGAAATAATTTTGAAAGTGATGTTTTAGATGTAAAAAACGAAACCAAGCAAGTTGTAAAACCAATAGAAACTGCCGAAGACCAAATTATAGCACAAGAGAATTCGACCGAAGAAAATGATGTGGTTATTGCTAAAAAGCCCATTACAAAAAAACCTAAGGTTGAAATTGTAAAAAAAGCAACTCAACCTGTTGTAGTAAAACCAAAAGTTACTAAAAACACCAATGATGCTTTAGCCAATATCCTAAAAGGCGGAAACAAAGGCGGCGACGGAAACTCGAGCACACAAGGAAACCAAGGTTCATCGAACGGAAGTTTGTCTAACGATGGCTACGGAAATGGTGGTTCTGGCGGAGGCACAGGCGGCGGAAACGGTTCTGGTAACGGAACAGGAACAGGAGAAGGAAGTGGCTCAGGATCTGGTGGCGGCTCAGGAAGCGGAAGTGGAGGCGGAGTAGGTTATTCACTCGGTGGTCGAAAAGCATTGTCTAAACCAGCACCCAAATATACTTGTAACGAATCGGGTAAAGTTGTAGTTGAAGTTTCGGTAGATAGAAATGGAAACACCGTTAGCGTGGTTCCAGGTGTAAAAGGAACTACAAACACTGCAAAATGTTTATTAGATCAAGCCCGAATTGCCGCAATGAATACCAAATGGCAAGCTAGCGACGACGCGCCAGAAAGACAAGTAGGGAAAATTGTGTATAGTTTTAGTTTGAATTAAAAATTTTTAGATTTATAAACAAAAAAGCACAAAATTCATTATGAATTTTGTGCTTTTTTGTTTTGATATCATTGTGGTAACAAAGCCGCTGTTTTGCGTAGGTTTTATTTGGATATTTTTGTATACCACGGGTCAAATTTTCTCCATCAATTCGGTCACTTCTAGTTTTTTTCTTAGTTATAAGTTTACCATTGTTTTTAATCTCATAAAGTCTATTATCCTGAAAAAACAATTTTCCGCTATAAACATCTTGTATACCAGATGATTTTGGCCAAAAAATTTCTTTAATGCTATTTGCAGAAATCAATTGAGGTGTTTTAGTTCTTGATAAAATTAAAGAGTCTCTTCTACCAACTATTCTCAAGGTGTCATAAGAAGGAACTGCTTTAAAAAAGATAGTATCATTATTAACTTTCCATTTTCCTTTAGACCAGAATCCCGTGAAGTGGGAAGCAGCATTATATTCATAAGTTGAATCCGATTTAAATGTAAATTCACTTCCGAAATTATCTCTATATTTTCCTGCTATTTTATCCTGTTGGAAAGATGTAATTATGAGTAAAATAGTTATAAAAAGGTTTATTTTCATTTTAGATTATTTTGCTTTTGAATATTGATTATAATATATAATTGACCCATTAAATATTCATCAGTTTTTACTTTTTACACCACTTACCATCTTTGAATCTGTAAGTTGCCATTCCACCTCCAATACAATTAAATGCATAACCATGGCTTAAAACTGCAATTTTATATTCCTTATTAAAAATTGGTTTTGAAATACCTAAAATTCCCCCAGGACAAGTTTTAAAGAAATTGGGGTCTTTGGCTAATTCTTTTAGTGATTTTATTGGAATCACTTTGATGCTTTTTTGCCTTGTAAAGGCAGAATCTAAAATAAAATTATTTGTAAGCTTTTCTATGCTATCTAATTCTTTTCTATCTCTTAAATGAAGTTTTTCTAGTATTAATTTTTGAATATCAAATCTAGGATTTTCATTTTGACTGGTTTTAATCAAGGATTCATTAGTTATCTCCAAAATACATACACACAAATCATCTAATATAACCTGTTGAATCAGTTCATTAGCTTTCTGATTATAATCAAATTTTGGTTCGATAGTTTTCTTTTTACAACTCGAAAAAATTGGAAATATTAATAAGCAATAAAAAATTGAAATTCGTTTAATCATAATGTGGTTTAAAATTGCAGGTAACTTATCGATTTGTGTAGCTCGCGTGAGGGATTGAAGCGGTATCCTTTTTTGAGGAACGAAAAAAAGATTGCAACGAAAAGCCCGACCCTTTTCGGGTCACGCCCAAAATTTTAAATTTTATTTACCAGCACTCGTTGCGATTACAAATTTCAAATTGTTTTTGACGCCTATTTGTAAAACATCGACTAAATCTTGTACTTGCATATTATAAGGAATGCGAACAATGACGGCTTGGTCTTTGGTTTCTCCTAATTTAGAGAGCAAAGTAGTTTCTAGATTATCAAAAGCAACTTCTTGTTTGTCTAAATAAAATTTCTTGTCTTCGGTAACCGAAAGCGTAATGTGTTGCTTGTTTGTTTTTTCGTTGTTTTTCGATTTTGGCAACGTCATTTTTATCACATTTGGGTTTGCCAATGTAGATATGATTAGGAAAAATAACAGCAAAAAGAACATAATGTCACTTAATGACGACGTTGCTACTTCTGCGTGAAATCGTTTATTTCGTCTTATTTGTGGCATTTGGTCTCTGAATTATGTTTACAAATTCTAATACGTGGCGCTGAATATTTAACGAAAAACTGTCTATCACTCCGTTAAATAAATGGTAGGCTGAGTAAGCCACAATTCCTACAATAAGTCCCGAACCAGAACTAATCATTTTTTCGTACAAACCACCAGAAATATTCCCGATACTAATGTTTTCGGTGATAGAAATGCTATAAAAAATCTTAATTACACCACCAATAGTTCCAATAAAACCTAAGGTTGGCGCAATACCGGCGATAAGACCAAGATGACCCAATCTACGTTCCATTTGCCCAATTTCTATGTTGGCAACTTTTTCCATATTCGATTCTATTTCGGCAATAGGTCTTCCAATGGTGTGAAGTCCTTCTTTAATCACATTTCCAGAAGCGGTAGTGTCTTTTTCGGCAGAAGCAATCGCCATTTCGATATTACCAGAATTGAGGTGAATTCTGATGTCTTTCATCAAATGGGTATCGTATTTTGTATGTTTTTTTAAATAAATATAACGTTCGATAATTACGTAAATCGTGTAAAACAACAATAAAGCGATGGGAATTAAGAAAAATCCACCTTTGAGGATGAATTCTAAAACTGAAATTTCGTTGTCTGTTGCAATATTTTCAATTACTGCGCCAGATGCAGCTGCAATGGTGTCGTTTTGGGCTTGTAAAAAAAATCCAATCATATGGTAAAGTACTTTATTTATATTAAAAAATAGCTCAATTTTGCATAAAGATAATTGTCTATCTTATACTAAACTAAAAAATAGATAAATTATTTTGTGAACAATGAAAATAACTTTTTACACCGCAGATTCGCAGATTTTTTTAATTTAAAAAATAAATAAATCTGCGAATCTGCGGTGAATTGAAAAAGACTTATATTCTGAATCTTTATTTAATTATTTATGAATTACCAACAGACTTTAGATTGGCTATTTGCACAACTTCCCATGTACCAACAGCAAGGTGCTTCGGCATACAGAAAAGATTTAGTAAATACCATTTTGCTCGCCAATCATTTGGGAAATCCGGAACTAAAAATAAAAACAATTCATGTGGCAGGAACCAACGGGAAAGGTTCTACTTCGTCTATGATTGCTTCGGTTTTGCAAGAAGCAGGTTATAAAGTTGGGTTGTATACTTCGCCACATTTGAAAGATTTTAGAGAGAGAATTAAAATAAACGGAATAGAAATTTCTGAAGATTTTGTTGTCGATTTTGTTGCCAAAAACAAAGCTTTTTTTGAAGAAAATAATCTGAGTTTTTTTGAAATGACAGTAGGTTTGTCTTTCGATTATTTTGTGAAACAAGAAATTGATGTTGCTATTATTGAAGTTGGAATGGGAGGAAGGCTAGATTCTACCAATATTATTACACCGTTGGTTTCGGTAATTACCAATATTGGTTTAGATCACACCCAGTTTTTAGGCAATACGATAGAAGCCATTGCGAGTGAAAAAGCAGGAATTATAAAGCCTAATATTCCGGTAATTATAGGAGAATATACCAACCAAACAAAAGAAGTTTTTTTGACTAAAGCCAAAGATTGTAAGTCAGAAATTTATTTTGCTTCCGATTTAATTAAAACAGATTATCCGAGTGATTTATTAGGAGATTATCAAGTTCACAATAAGAAAACGGTTATTCAAACTATCGAAGTTTTAAAATCTCATTTTTCAGTTTCAGAAGAAAATTTAAAAAATGGATTGCTAAATGTGGTGAAAAACACAGGATTGTTAGGGCGTTGGCAACAAATACATTCAAATCCGAAAGTAATTTGCGATACGGCGCATAATAGTCATGGTTTGAAAATTGTCTTAAATCAGATTGAAAAGGAAAAATTCGACAATTTGTTTTTTGTTTTAGGTTTTGTAAATGATAAAGATTTAGATGATGTTTTGCCGTTATTCCCGAAAAACGCCAATTATTTTTTTAGTAAGCCAAATATTTTGCGAGGATTAGATGCTGTAATTCTGCAAGAAAAAGCGGCTGAGTTCGGACTAATAGGAAATGTATATAATTCTGTTTCAGAAGCTTATCAAGAAGCTTTGAGATTATCATCGCAAGACGATTTTATTTATATTGGCGGAAGCACATTTGTCGTAGCAGAAATTTTATAATTTTATTCGATTTTTGTTTGCAGAAGTGAAAAAACGTGTTATATTTGCACTCGCAATAACGCAAGACATTGCAACCCGAAAGGGCGATTAGCTCAGCTGGTTCAGAGCACCTCGTTTACACCGAGGGGGTCGGGGGTTCGAACCCCTCATCGCCCACAAAAAAAAACTCCTTAAGTAATTAAGGAGTTTTTTTGTATAAAATGTGTTCTGAATAAACAATGTTTACAAAACCACAAAACCCATAATCATGAAAATTTACAATTATTTATTATTTAGAATATATAGTTTTTTTTCAAAAGGAAACTATAATGAAAGAGGAGTTCATTATTTTATTACAGTTTTTTCGACTTTTATAGTAATAATTTCAATCCAAACGTGTTTATATACATATGAATATTATTTTTCTGAGTTAGAAATTATAAAAGATATTAGTAAAGGTTCTGTTTTCTTAATTTTTTTAATTGTTGGATTCATTAATTATTTTTTCTTTGTTAGAAAAAATAAATTCTTAAATTATAACTTTACAGAGGATAAAAAAGGAGGCGTTTTAATAATTATTTTTTTACTCTTTTTGTTTTCTATATTAATGCTCATGGTAGTCAAAGGCCGTGATAAAGTATTAGAAGAAAATGAACGTATAAGGATAGAAAAATTAAAATAATTTTTTTATTTTGTATCGTTTATAAATTCGATTACAGCGGTATTAAAAACCAATGGTTGCTCGACATTTACAACATGTCCGCATTGTTCGATAACAAATAATTTGGAAGATTTATAATGTTTTTCGACTACTTTTCGTACCGATGGTAAAAACATATAATCTTCTTCGCCCATAACATAAAGTGTAGGAATATTTACTTCAACTTGGCGAAACCATTTAAGGACTGGATTTATTTCGGCAGTAAGCTTAAACCAACGAATAAATTCTTTTTGGTATAATTTTTTAGCTTCATTTATAAACAACAAACGAGATTGTTTGTGGTTTTTGTTTGGCATAATAACAAAGGCAAAAAACTTGTATAATACCAAATACGGAAGTACATATTTAAACATATTTCCCAAGCGCATTAAAATTTGAGAACGGAAATTCATTTTTAGAATTGCTCCGCCTAAAATCATACTTTTGATACGTTCTGGATGCATTTCTGCCAATTGTCTAATGACAATTGTTCCTAGAGAAATACCTACAAAATGCGAGGTTTCAATCTTAAGATGGTCTATCACCTCAAGAACATCGTTTGCAATCGATTTGAAAGTATATTTATTGTGAAAAGCTTTTTTTATTTGATTATTTGAGCTTCCGTGACCACGCAAGTCCAACAACAAAACATTATAATGCTTCTGAAAATCACGAATTTGTTTAAACCATATAGACGAACTTCCGCCAGCGCCGTGAACGAATGTCACCCACTGATTGCTGTCTTTATTTTCGTAAATAGAATAGTTTATCAATTTCTAAAATTTGAGTAAAGATAATAGATGAAAAATAATAGACAAGATATTTATGTTAAATCTTACTGTGCAGAATTTTGAAATACTCAAAAGCCTTCAATAATCTGCTTCCGTACCAAGAAAACATCTCGCCATCTACAAAAACGGTTTTGGCATGGTGTGTAAATCTTCCAATCTCGAAAGCGTCTTCTTCCTTAAATGGGAATGGTTCCGATGAAAGAAAAACCAAATCAGGATCACCATCTAAACGTATTTTTTTGAGCTCTATTTCGGGATAACGCTCACCTTTATCATAAATATTTTCGAAGTTATTCAGTTTTAGTAATTCATTGATGAAATTGGCTGAACCAGCAACCATATAAGGATTTTTCCAAATAAAATAAGTGACTTTTTGTGCAGGTTTTCCTTTAACGAATTTTTTGAATTCGGTTAATGCAAAATCTAATTTATCATTTATTTTTTGAGATTCGGTACGACAATTAAAGAGTTGACCAAAGTCTGAAATCATCTGAAAATTATCTTCAATGGTGATAATGTTAGTTATCCAAACGGGACAAATTTTTCGTAATTCTTCGACTATTTCTAACGTGTTTTCTTCTTTATTACAAATAATAATATCAGGATTTAAATCCCTAATTTTATCATAATTCACTTTTTTTGTACCGCCAACAATTTTTTTTGTCGATTTTAGATGATACGGATGCACACAAAATTTTGTGATTCCAACAAGGTTTTCTTCCAAACCTAAATCATATAACAATTCGGTTTGAGAAGGGACTAAAGAAATTATTCTTTTTGGAGAAGTTTCGAAAGTGTGGGAAAATCCAAGTTGGTCAATATAAGTTTTCAATGATTATTGATTTGATTTATTAAAGTTTATGCCATTTGGAAACATAATAGCAACCAAAACGAAAATCAGTAAAAAATTAAATTCCATCCCATTTCTTCCACCACCAACAACGAACCAACCTTCTTGGAAATGAATCATGATAATACCCATAATCAAAATAAAAATAGTGATAATAGCTGCTGGCTTAATGAATTTGTTGATTAAAAGTAAAACGGCAGCTACCAAATGAGATATTTTGATGAGCCAAGCCAATAATAATCCGATGGGGGAAAATCCAACAATATTTAAATATAGGTTTCCAAAATCATTCACGCCATTGTTAAACATACCCGAAATGCTGTGCGCAATTAGAATTATGGCTACCGCAAAACGCAATATAAAAGTTCCTTTCATAGTATTGTTATTTAAGGATTTGTTGCATTTCTTGTTGCATTTTCAACGCTTCTTCTCTTGCTTTTTCGGCAAAATCAGTTCCATTGGAAGCATAAATAATTCCTCGAGAAGAATTTATTAATAAACCAATATTCGTATTCATTCCGTATTTGCAAACTTCGGATAAACTTCCGCCTTGAGCGCCAACTCCAGGAACTAATAAGAAACTATCTGGGACAATTTTTCTGATTTCGGTAAAATATTCTGCTTTGGTTGCGCCCACAACGTACATTAAATTCTGAGCGTTTTTCCAAGTTTTTGAGGTTTCTAAAACTTGTTTGTATAATTCTTTAGCTCCGCTCAGTTCGGCTTCGCCTCGGGTTCCGTTTGTTTGCAAAGTCTGAAAATCGAAAGCACCTTCGTTAGATGTTAAGGCCAACATAATAGTATGTTTGTCATTAAAAGCTAAAAATGGTTCTACCGAATCTTTTCCCATATATGGGGCAACGGTAACGGAATCGAAGTTTAAATCTTGAAAAAAAGCTTTGGCATACATGGTCGATGTATTTCCGATATCGCCACGTTTTGCATCGGCAATAGTGAAGATTTCAGGATACTTTTCGTTAATATAATTGATGGTTTTTTGTAGCGATTGCCAGCCTTTTATACCGTAAGCTTCATAAAAAGCGGTGTTGGGTTTGTAGGAAATGCATAAATCATGCGTGGCATCGATAATGGCTTTATTGAATTCGAAAATGGGATCTTCGAGTTCGAGTAAATGTTGCGGAATTTTAGTTAAATCGACATCTAAACCTATGCAAAGAAAGGATTTTTTGATTCGGATTTGTTGTGTTAGTTGTTGTGTTGTCATTTTGTTGTGTTGTGGTGCAAATTTATAAAAAAAATCCCCCGAAAAGTATTCGGAGGATTTTTAAAATTTTGTTTTTTTATTATTTAGTCAATTTAACTTCGACCCTTCTGTTTAAAGCTTTACCAACTTTAGTTGTATTTTTTGCAATTGGTTTAGATTCCCCGAAACCAACCGAAACTAATCTGCTAGAGTCTATACCATTTTCAATTAAATAGGTTTTAACTGCAGCTGCTCTGTTTTCTGATAAAGTTTGATTTGCCAGCGTGGCACCATCGCTATCCGTATGTCCTTCTAATGAGAAGTTAGACGATGGATATTCTTTTAAAATCGCTGTTATAGATTGTAAAATTGGATAGGTTTGCTGTTGGAAAGTAGATTTTGCCGAATTAAACAAAATAGTTTTAGCATAATCGTTTAGTTTTTTCATAACGGCTTCGGTAATTTCAGGACAACCGTTATTTGCTATGGTTCCTTTTACAGCTGGACATTTATCATCTTTATCTAGTGTTCCATCTTCGTCAGTATCTAACCAAGGACAACCAGAATTATCTTTTTCTCCTGTAACTGTAGGACATTTGTCATCTTTATCTAAAGTACCATCTTTATCTGTATCTAAATAAGGACAACCATTGTTTTCGGCAGGTCCAGCTTCATTAATACATTTGTCATCTTTATCTAAAGTACCATCTTTGTCTGTATCTTCATAAGGACAGCCGTTGTTTTGTACAGGTCCAGCAATAGTAGGACATTTGTCATCTTTGTCTAAAACGGTATCATTGTCTGTATCTTTCCAAGGACAACCTTTATTTTCTATTGGACCAGCTATTTCAGGACAATCATCTAATTTGTCTAAAATTCCGTCGTTGTCTTTGTCTTTTTTCTTACCTTGATATATAGGTAATTTTAATCCTAAATGAACATCTATTCCTTTCGATTCATCAGAAATTAAGTTTGATATTGCAGAGCCTGATCCTAGGAATAATGGTCCAGCTCGGAAGCCAAAACCAGCTCTAAAATCGCTGTATTGCATGTAGCTTAGTGGTAAGTAAAAACTAAACCATTTTACTTCGTATCTTGGTGTAAGTGATACTGCATTTTCTATTGAGTTTGAGTTTAATGCTGTTTTGCTTGTTAAACTCATATCGGAGTTTAAGTTTAAATAGAATTTTTTATAAAAATTCCAATCTATATTTGTGTGTATAGCTGTTGGTAAGCTTGTTTTCTTCGCATCAGAGTATGTTGTTGGAAAAGTTTTTAAATATTCGTCGCTACTTAATTCTTCGAATTGTTCTTCCGTTCTAGTACCATTTAAATCATGGATTCTTTGAGTTGCGTCTTTGTATGTGATCGAACCAATATCGGTTACAGATACTCCAAATCTTAATTTATATTTATTTAAATCTTTATCATCAGCCGAAAAATTAGCATAATTTGGTCTGTATTCGTAAACAAAACCTAAATCTGCCCCAAAACCATTAGAGTTTTGATTGAATTCATAATCATCATTTTCAAGTTCTTGACTTCCACCGTAAGTTAAATTACCCGTTGTAGTAAGGGTGTTAAGGGTAGGGTTATCTGAATTATTATCATAAGCAAGCGACACGTTATTTGCTTTCATATAAGCATTTCCAATACCTTGTAGATATTTTAAAGACAAACCTCCTTTTAGAAAATGTTGGTTTTTATTTAAAATTACAGCAGCATAAGAAAGACCTAATTCTCCCCAAGCATTTCCTACGACAGAAAAATTTTGTGAATTTATGGAATAATCTTGTGAAGCATCAAAATCACTACTTAATTTATTAAACAAATCACCATCGATATTTCTAACATTTACAATAGATCTTGCTCGGGTAAAAACAGCTAATGCATGTTTAGGCGCAATGTTAAACATAAATGACGGCCCCATAATATCTGCATTTACAATAAAATTATTGCTGTTTGACGGAAATTTTTTAGATTGTAATTCGAAGTCATAATCGCCACCTTTCATGAGGTCAGACACACTAAATCCGTAATAATCATTACCTACGGCTGCGCTAAAAGAAGTTAAATTTATATCGGCCTTAAAGCGAGAATCTGCAATCGATGCGGGATTGTATAGTGCGCTTTGCACTCCAGCATAATTATCATAATAATAGCCTAGATAAGACTGAGCTTTTGCACTTAACACAGAAGTTAGTACAAAAAGGAAGATGATTTTGTTCTTCATGATTTAGTTAGTTTGATAGTTTGTGTTTTCTTAAAAGAAAGTTAAAGTTAGCGTAATTTAGCCACTAATTCACAAAATTTTAAATTTAATTCGTGAATTAGTGGCTATTATGGTGTTTTTAGTAGCTAGTTTTTAAAAAACTTCTGTTTCTTTTAGTTTTTCCATATTGTTTACCAACTGTAGTTCGTCGACAAATTTTTGAATTTTTCCATTCATGACACCATCCATATCAAAAACGTCTAATCCGACACGATGGTCAGTAACACGACCTTGTGCATAATTATAAGTACGGATTTTTGCCGAACGGTCACCAGAGCTTACTTGCGAAGTACGTTTTGTAGCATCTTCCGCTTGTTTTTTAGCCAATTCCTGTTCGTATAAACGCGAACGCAATACTATAAAAGCCTTGTCTTTATTTTTATGTTGTGATTTTTGATCCTGACATTGGGCCACTAATCCAGTTGGAATATGTGTTAAACGTACCGCCGATTTGGTAGTATTTACCGATTGTCCTCCAGGTCCTGAAGAACAGAAAAAATCGACACGAACGTCATTCATATCAATCTGAACATCAAACTCTTCCGCTTCTGGCAAAACCATAACTGTTGCTGCTGAGGTGTGTACACGACCTTGCGTTTCGGTTTGAGGAACACGTTGCACACGATGTACACCAGCTTCAAACTTCAAAGTTCCGTAAACATCTTCGCCAGTAACTTCAAAAATAACCTCTTTAAAACCACCAGATGTTCCTTCGTTCATATCTACAACCGAAGTTCTCCAACCTCTGTTTTCGCAATATTTTGTATACATACGGAACAAATCTCCTGCAAAAATACTCGCTTCATCTCCACCAGTACCTGCACGAATTTCAACCATAACGTTTTTAGCGTCTTCGGCATCTTTAGGAATCAACATGAATTTGATTTCTTCTTCTATTTCCGGAATACGTTGTTTGGCCTCGTCTAATTGCATTTTGGCCATTTCGACCATTTCTGCATCAGAACCATCGGCTATTATTTCTTGTGCTTCTTTGATATTACCATCAAGACTTAAGTATTCATCACGTTTTTCAACCAATGCTTTTAAATCTTTGTATTCTTTATTCAGTTGAACATAGCGCTTTTGGTCGGCAATGACGTCTGGCTGAATAATCAAATCAGATATCTCGTCAAATTTTTGCTTTATTATTTGAAGTCTGTCTAACATTTTCTTTTCCTTTATTTGGAGTGCAAAATTACAAAAAAGATTGCATATTGTAATTTTTAAACCTCAGATTTTTTATTAGGAGCTATTTCCAGCTATCCGTTTCAATCTTTTTTCGGAGAAAAACCTCAAAAAGGATTTCCACTTCTATCTGGGCTAGAACGAACATTATTTACTAAATTTACATTTTAATCAAAATCAAACAATTATGAAAAAAGTATTTTCAATACTATCTCTAGCTATAGTATTTATAGCTTGTAAAAACGAAACTAAAGAAATAAGTAAAACATATTCGCAGCTAGAAAATGCCAATTGGCTTTTAGGTAAATGGGGAAATACAACAAAAGAAAGTGATTTCGCAGAAAACTGGACAAAAAAAGACGACAGTACTTTTGTTGGTGAAAGTTATGTTCTGGTTGCTAAAGATACCGTTTTTTATGAAAACGTAGTTTTACAGCAAAAAAACGACAGTTTGTTTTATACAGTTTCAGTAAAAGGGCAGAATAAAGAAAAACCAGTTTCGTTTTATCTTGTAAAATTTTCTAAGTATGAATTGGTTTTCGAAAACCCAAAACACGATTTTCCTAATAAAATTACTTATGCGCAGGTAACAAAAGACAGTTTAGTAGCTGAAATCTCAGGAATTCAAAACGGAAAAGAAGCTAAAGAGGCTTTTCCTATGAAGAGGAAATAAAATATTTTGCTACCGTATTTTACATAAAATCAGGTAATTAAAATTATTATTCATAATTAGTCTAAATAAACTTTGAAAATTGAAATCTAGGTTTTACATTTGCATCGTTATTTTAACTTATTCTAAATAAATGCGTAAATATATTTTAATTCCGTCAGCAGTATTACTATTTTGTGCTACAAGTTTTGCACAAGATTCAAACAATTCTCAAATAAATAATGATTTTTTAGAAAATCAAATTATGGTAAATGATACCGTAAAAAACAAAAAGGGACGAATCCTTGATGAAGTCTCGATTATTTCGAACCAACAAAAAACTCCAGTGTCTGCAACACGTTCAGGGATAAAATCAATGGATTTACCACAAAGCGTACAAGTGGTTGGTTCTGAAACGATAGGACAACAACAAAGCATTAGATTGAGTGATGTTGTAAAAAACGTAAATGGTGTTTATGTAAGTTCTGCTCGTGGTGGTGCTCAAGAATCTTTTTACTCAAGAGGATACGATATGTCAGCAAATAATATGTTTAAAAACGGCTTTCGTTTCAATAGCGGTTCTATTCCTGAAGTATCTTCTTTAGAAAAAGTAGAAGTTCTAAAAGGAAGTGCTGCGTTATTGTACGGAAATGTTGCTCCAGGAGGAATTTTAAATATGGTTACTAAATCACCATCTTTTACAAAAGGAGGAGAAGTATCTATGCAAATGGGAAGTTATTCTTTCTATAAACCATCGGTAGATATTTATGGTCCTTTAAATAATGCTATTGCTTATAGATTTACAGGTTCTTACGAAAACTCCGAAAGTTTTAGAGATGTTGTAAAAAAAGAACGTTACTATATTAACCCGTCTTTTTTATTTAATATTAGTAAAAAAACAGAAATTATTTTACAAGGAGATTATTTACATGACAATTGGACGCCAGATTTTGGTACCGGAATTATTGGAAAAAATATTGTAAACTTATCTCGTAATAAGTATTTAGGAGCTACTTGGTCTAACGGACAAACAAAACAAGCTAGCGTTACCGCATTGGTAAAGCATGATTTTAATAGCAATTGGAAGTTAAATTTTAATACTTCGTTTCAGGATTATAGCAGAACTTCAAAAGGAACTGAACGTGTGCAACCATCAGAAGCCACGGCAACTTATGGAAACTGGAATAGACCGCTTGGAGAAAATAAAAATCTAGAACAAATCACGAGTCAACAACTGAGTTTACAAGGAACTTTTCTTACAGGTCCAATAAAACATCAATTATTTACAGGTGTTGATTTTGAAAACGCACTTCTTGAAGCCAATACATTTGTATTTAGTCCTAATACTTACGGTAGTGGTAATATTTTTAATTTTGATAATTTTAATCAAGGAGGAGCGATCCCAAATTCTACTAACACTGCAAGAACAGAAACAGATACTAACCGTTTCGGAGTTTATGCACAAAATTTAGTATCTTTTACAGATAAAATTAAGTTTTTAGCAGGATTGCGTTGGTCATGGCAAGAAGCTCAAGTTGATACATATAACTTGGTTACTAATGCACCAGTTGTTGAAGCTCCAAAACGTAAAGACGAAGCATTTTCTCCAAAAGTAGGATTGGTATTTCAACCTACAAAAGACATCTCTTTGTTTGCTAGTTATGCTAACTCTTTTACGCCAAACTCAGGAACAACTGTAGATTTAGTTGCAATAAAACCTTCTGTTATAGATCAATATGAAGTTGGAGTTAAAAAAGATTTTTGGAAAAACATTTTAAGTACAAATATTACATTATATCAAATTACAAATAGTAATTTAGCACAAACTGCCGAATTTAAAGCCGATGGATCACTTAATACAGACTCAACTATAAAAATTTTAGGAGGAGAAACAAAAAGCAAAGGAGTTGAGATTGACATTACCGCAAGACCAATTGAGGGTTTAAATATTATTGCTGGTTATAGCTACAACGATATGCGTTATACTAATACTTCAGGAACGCACGGAAGTTTCATTGCAGGAGACCGTGTAGCAAGAACTCCACAAAACACTGCTAATTTAAGCTTTTTCTATACTTTGCCTTCTGGAGTATTAAAAGGACTTTCTTTTGGAGCCATCGGGAATTATGTTGGAGAGCGTCTTGGAGGATGGAATAATGATTATCAATGGACAGAAATTAAACCTTCAACTACACCAAAAACATACACTATAAGTATCAGAGATCGTGAGATTCCATTAGAAGGTTACACAACCATTGATGCTTCTGTAGGTTATACTTGGAAGAAATTTTCATTACTTTGCAAATTATCAAACATTGCTAACGAGTTGAACTATACGGTACACGAAAATTATAGTGTAAATCCTATAGCGCCACGTCAAGTAATGACAAGTTTAAAATATAAATTCTAAAAAATGAAACTTATTAAAGCAAGAAACTTACATCGAGATTTAGGTTATTTTTATATCGGATTAATTATTTCTTTTGCCTTTTCAGGAGTATTAATGAACCACAGAGAACATTGGCACCCAGAAAAATATACAACCGAAACTAAAGCTATTGAAGTAAAATTGCCTTTAGAAAGTGAAATTAACGAAAAGTATGCCGAAAACTTAGGCAAAACATTAGGTATCGATGATAAAATGCGTCGTCATAATGTGAAAAAAGGAACTTTTAAAATCTCTTTTGAAAAGCATGATGTCGAAATTGATATGAAAACCGGAAAAGGCGAAATAGTATCATTTTTCAAAACACCATTTATTAGCCAAACGATGAAGTTGCATAAAACCGATTCTAATTGGTGGATTTATTACTCGGATATTTTCGGAATTTCGTTAATAATTATAGCTATTACAGGAGCAATTATGATACCAGCAGGGAAATTTACTTTCAAGCGACGTGGTTGGAAACTGGCTTTGGCAGGACTAATATTCCCAATATTAATATTGATTTTTTTGAGTTAAATTTATATTATTAGGTTAAAAAAAAACGCATCATAATTTTTTATGATGCGTTTTTTTCTATTAATGTTTTTTTAAAACTATTATTTCACAGGAATATTTTCCAAAATTTCTAATACGAATTTATAGAATTTCTGAGAAGATTTTATCGAAGCTCTTTCGTCTGGAGAATGCGCTCCGTGTATTGTTGGTCCAAAAGAAATCATATCCATATCTGGATAATTTGTTCCAAGGATTCCACATTCTAATCCGGCGTGACAAGCTACTACTTTTGGTTTTTCGTTATTTTGTTTTTCATAAATACCAACCAAAACGTCTAATATTTCCGATTTTACATTTGGTGTCCAACCTGGATAAGAACCCGCAAGATTTACTTCGCAACCAAATAATTCGTAAGCAGAACGCAAAGCATTTGCTAAATCAAACTTAGACGTTTCAACTGATGAACGAGTCAGATTTTGAATGGAAATCTCACCATCTTTTACAATGACACGAGCAATATTGTTTGAAGTTTCTACTAAATCTTCCATATCAGCACTCATTCTGTAAACGCCATTATGAGCAGCATAAATAGAACGAATTAGTCCTTCTTGCACACCTAAATCCATTACTTTACTAGGTAAATCGCTTTTTACAATTTCGATAGTAAGGTTTGGTTCCGTTGTTTTGAATTCGGTTTTAATATCACCAATAATCTCTTGCATATCAAACGCAAAAGCTTCGTCATACATTCCTGCAACGATTACTTTTGCAACACTTTCGCGAGGAATTGCATTACGCAAACTTCCACCGTTTATTTCGGCAATTTGTAATCCAAAATTTTCAAATCCGTCAAATAACAAACGGTTCATGATTTTGTTTGCATTACCCAAACCTTTGTGAATATCCATTCCTGAATGTCCGCCATTCAAACCTTTTACAGTAATTAGATAACCTACAGAATCTTCAGGAGTTTCTTCTTCGTTATAAGAACGAGTTGCAGTTACATCGATTCCGCCTGCGCAACCAATATCTATTTCGTCATCTTCTTCGGTATCCATATTCAAAAGAATGTCGCCACGAAGAACACCACCTTTTAGGTTTAAAGCACCTGTCATTCCAGTTTCTTCATCAATAGTAAACAATGCTTCAATCGCTGGATGTTTGATAGTTTTACTTTCTAAAATCGCCATAATCATAGCTACTCCAAGACCATTATCGGCACCAAGAGTTGTACCACGAGCACGAACCCAATCGCCATCTACATACATATCGATTCCTTGTTTGTCGAAATCGAAAATAGTATCGCCGTTTTTTTGGTGTACCATATCTAAATGTCCTTGCAAAACCAACGCTTTACGGTTTTCCATTCCTGCAGTTGCTGGTTTGCGGATAATTACGTTACGAATATCGTCTTCAAAAGTTTCTAATCCTAAACTGTTTCCGAAGTTTTTCATGAATTCGATTACTCTGTCTTCTTTTTTAGAAGGACGAGGGACTGCATTTAAATCGGCAAATTTGTTCCAAAGTTCCTTTGGTTCAAGGTTTCTTATTTCTTGGCTCATTTTTCTTGGTTTCTAAATTGAAAGCGTCAAAGTTACAAAGTTTAAATTCTTTTTCTGCTAATTGAGAATGATTATATTTACGTTTTTAAAACATTTTTGTGAACAGAAAATACTTACTTCCGCTACTATTATTAATTCAAATTATTGGATTGAAATTGCTTACTTTTTTTCCTGAATTTGTCGAAAAAAATTACAGCAACGGGATTTATCCAATTATTTCGAAATTTTCTAGGACTTGTTTGGGTTGGTTTCCGTTTTCGTTTGGCGATATTTTGTACGGGATTTTAATTCTTTGGACGATTTATTGGTTTTACAAAAACAGAAAAGAGCATTGGGAAAATAAAACTTTATCAGTTTTAGGGTTTGTTTCTGTTGCTTATTTTGTTTTTAATGCTTTGTGGGCTTTCAATTATTATCGAGTACCACTTTTTGAAAAAATGAATATAAAAAGAGAATATTCAGATGAACAATTACTCGATTTCACTAAAAAATTAATTGTAAAAACCAACGAAATTCAATTTCAGATTACTCATGATACTGCGAAAAAAGTAACAACTGTTTATACTCAAAATCAGATTTTTGATAAATCGATTATTGCTTACGAGAAGTTGTCTAAAGAATATTCATTTTTTACTTATGGTGTTCCGAGTCAGAAAAAATCGTTGTTTAGTTATCCGTTAACTTATATGGGTTTTGGAGGTTATTTGAATCCGTTTACCAATGAAGCGCAAGTAAACGACATGATTCCGATGTATAATTTCCCGAGTACGGCTTGTCACGAAATGGCACACCAAATGGGTTATGCCAGCGAAAGTGAGTGTAATTTTATTAGTTTTTTGTCTTCTACAAAAGAAGAGGATTTATATTTTAAATATTCAGGTTACAGTTATGCGCTACGTTATTGTTTGTTTAATTGGGAAGTTAGAAATCCTGAAATATTTGAAAAATTACTAAAAACCATCAACCCTGGAGTGCTGAAAAACTATCAAGAAAGTCAAGATTTTTGGGAAAGCCACCAAACATTTATAGATACTGGATTTCAGATTTTTTATGATAATTTTTTAAAATTAAATCAGCAAAAAGACGGATTAGAAAGTTACAGCAAGTTTGTCGATTTGATGGTGAATTATTATGATAAAAGAGCTTTGTAAATAATTGAAAACCCTAGAAACAATTGATTGTTTTAGGGTTTTAATTTTTAATTGACGTTTTCAAAATTACTTTTACCATTTACTTAATTTCAGTTACAATTGCGGTAAAAGGTTTTTTGCCAACATTCGTTGTTTTATGCATTACAGCTTCTGACCAACCCACTTGACCTGCTTTCATTTCAACAATAACTGGTTCTTTATCTTTTACTTCGGTTTTCATTTTCACGTCTGTTAATGCATAAACAGAATATTGTGGATGAGAATGCCAATCAGCTACAGCTCCTGGTGCAAAAGTCACTTCTGCTACGTTAACTTTTTCATTGTCAGTCAAAATTTTCTTGGTGACACCTGGCCATGGTTCCATTTTTGCTTGTGCATTAGCAGTCTGCACATTAAAAACTGTCATAAACGCAAACAATGACAGTATCATTAGAATTGAATTTTTCATTTTGCTTAAATTTAAATTTTGCCTACTCTATTTGGTTTTCGGCATCTCCTTTCTTTTGTGAAAATCAATTTTTAAGTTTATTGAAATTTCTGTCGCCAAATTATATAACACTCTGCGTACAGTTTCTTTGGAAAAGTTAAAGGAAATATTATTTAAATATGTATTTATTAAGCAACCTTAAAGGTACTAAAAAAATTAAACAAGTTAATTATTTTATGAATTAAAATATTGATAATCAGAAAAGTAACTAAATTTCGTCACTTGTAAAAGTCGTAAAACTTTTCTTTTTATACGGACGAATAATCAATCTTCCTTCACGATCAAAACGTATGTAATTGTAAACCCAATTTAGGAAGACAACGGCTCTGTTTTTGAAACCTATTAGAGAAAATAAATGTACAAACATCCAAACGAACCAAGCAAAAACACCATTAAAATGGTATTTAGGCAAATCGACCACCGCTTTATTACGTCCAATGGTTGCCATGCTGCCTTTGTCGTTATATTCGAAAGGTTTTAAAGGTTGGTTTTGAATGAGTTTTATTAAATTTTCACCCAATAAATCACCTTGTTGTAAGGCTGGCTGTGCCATCATGGGGTGACCTTGCGGATATTTATCGGTTTCCATAGAAGCAATATCGCCAATGGCAAATATATTGTCGTAACCAGCAACCTGATTGTATTGGTTAACACGTATGCGTTCTACTTTTTCTATTAATGATTTAGCATCAAGACCAGCAATTGCTGCACCTTGCACGCCAGCTGTCCAAATTACTGTAGCAGTTTCGAAAGTAAGAGTAGAATTGGTCGAAATCGTTCGTCCGTCATAATTAGTTACTCGAACATTTTTCCAGATTTTAACACCCAAACTTAATAGAAATTCTTCTGCAGCTTTTGATGATTTTTCGCTCATCGTGTTTAGGATTCTGTCGCCACTTTGTACGAGATTTATTTCCATTTTAGAAACATCTAAATCTGGATAATCTTTTTGAAGAATGGCTTTTTTCATTTCTGCCAATGCGCCTGCAAGTTCCACTCCTGTTGGTCCTGCTCCAACCAATACAAAATTGATTAAGCTATTTTTATCGGCCACATCTTTGGTGAGAACGGCTTGTTCGAAATTTTCGAGAATTAAACTTCGAATATTGAGCGATTGCGGAATGGTTTTCATCGCCATCGAATTGCGTTCGATTTCCTTGTTGCCAAAATAATTGGTTTTACTTCCTGTAGCAATCACGAGATAATCGTAATGTAAATCGCCTATTTCGGAAATTATTTTTTGGTTTTTGGTGTCAATTTCTTTGACAGAAGTTAATCGGAAATAAAAATCCTTATACTCCTGAATGACTTTGCGAATAGGATAGGCGATAGAGCCTGCTTCGAGTCCGCCAGTGGCAACTTGGTATAATAAGGGCTGAAAAGTATGGTAATTGTGTTTGTCTAATAAGACTACTTGTACGTTTTTGTTTCTTAGTTTTTTTGCGATGGCAATACCTGCAAAACCGCCACCTATAATGACTATGCGAGGTAAGTTTGATTGTGGAATATTCATTATTTTTTGAGGCGCTAAGATTCTGAGATGCTAAGATACAAAGGTTTTTTAGAATTTGGATGCTAATTTTTAGCCCCGATTGAAGCTTGTATCCTTTTGGCTCGTTTTTTTGAGCCAAAAGATACTGCGGAAAGCGGGATAATAGTTGAAAAGAATTGGAATGTTTTGCTCCTCCTTCGACTACGCTCAGGATGACATTTTTTTAGTTTACTTTGTAACAAACTTACTATTAATACTACTAACCTAATATGAGTAATGCATTAGAGCAGTCGTTTGTTGGACAACTAAAGGAAAATCAGAATATAATTCACAAAATTTGTCGGTTATATACTCAAGATGACGATGCGCATAATGATTTGTTTCAGGAAATCACGATTCAGTTATGGAAAGCTTTTCCTAAGTTTCGTGGCGATTCTAAATTTTCTACTTGGGCTTATCGTGTGGCGCTAAATACTGCTATTACTTTATACAGAAAAAGTACCAAAACAGTAAATACTATCGAATTTGAAACTGGCAAGCATTTTGTACTTCAAGAGGAGTATAATTATGAGGAAGAAGAACATTTGAAACTGTTGTATAAAGCGGTTCAACAATTGAATGATATCGAGAAAGCTTTGGTTTTTATGTATCTTGAAGATAAGGATTATACCGAAATATCGGAAACATTAGGAATTAGCGAAGTGAATGCTAGGGTAAAAATGAACCGAATTAAGAGCAAATTGAAGAAAATTATTAATCCGTAAGGTAAAGGAATATATGAAAGAGTTGGATTTATTAAAAAAAGATTGGAATAAAAACGATAATTATCCGAAGTTTTCGGAGCAGGAAATTTATGCGATGTTGCATAAAAATTCTTCTTCGACTGTAAAATGGATTTTTATAATTAGCATTTTAGAACTCAGTTTTGGGTTGGTTTTAGGAATTATTTTGTCATTTACAAAATTTGATATCGAAAACACGGAATTCTTAAAAACTATAGGTGTTTATAATTATTACGAAGCTTTTGTAGGTGTGTTATATGTTGTTGTTGTTTATTTTATTATCAGATTTTATTTGATGTACAAAAAAGTTTCGACTACTGATAACACAAAACAATTGATGACAAATATTTTGAAAGCACGAAAAACAGTTCAGAATTATATATTATTTAATTTGATTGCTTTTGCTGTTGGGTTTGTGCCGTTTTTCTCTTACGTTTTGAAAATTAGTGCAGATAAAGCATCATTAGAAACCACAGGAAAATTAGTTGAAATTTCTACAAAAGGTTATATTCTAACTTTTTTACTAATCCTTGTAATTACAGGAATTTTTACAGCAATAATTTGGTTTGTTTATAAACTCTTGTACGGATTTTTATTAAAAAAACTAAAAAGAAATTTTGAAGAATTAAAGAAAATAGATCTTTAAGTTTTTGGGCTATTGCTTAAAGCTTTAATACTGCCACTGGCGCAATCTGTCTAATTCTTTTTGTTCTTCGATTTCTTCGACAGGAATTACTTTTAGAAAAGAAGCATGTTGCTCGATAGCATATTCTACTTTTTCGACAATTTCTTCAATCGTATCATTATCATAATCAATAGCTAAAGGTTCTTTAATGGTAAACGTTTGTAGGATTCCTTTCTTTTTCATTCGGAGTCCTTTTTTGTCAAACGAACGACGAAAACCGTCAATAACAATGGGCACAACAATTGGTCTGTGTTGTTTTATAATATGAGCTGTTCCTTTACGAACAGGTTTAAACGATTTTGTGGTTCCTTGCGGAAAAGTAATCACCCAACCATCGGCCAAAGCGATTTTTATATTTTCGGTATCATTAGGATTTACATCTTTTTTTTCTTTTTCATTTACATCTTTACCGCCTGCGCGCCAAGTTCTTTCTACAGAAATTGCTCCTGCGTAAGATAAAATTCTAGGTAATAAACCCGATTGCATGGTTTCTTTTGCCGCGACATAATAAATGTTTAATTTGGGTTGCCAGATATAACCAAGGTTTTTGATATTATCCTGACGACCGCTTAAACTAGCGTTAAAAACATGAAACATAGCCACAACGTCGGCAAAATACGTCTGATGGTTCGATATAAACAAAACATTTGTATCTGGTAAAGCTTTAATGATTTCCGAACCATCTATTTGCAATTCGTTAAAACCTCTGTAACGTCTGTGAGTAATGGCTGCAAAAATTCGGATTAACCATTTTTTCAGAAAAAGTATATGTCCAAAAGGATTTCTCTTAAATAATCCCATAATTTTATAAAAAAAGTGAACTACAAATTTACGAAAACTATTAAGTTATAAGACTTTTTTTAGAATTTCTTTCAACTCGCTCATCATCATGGCAGTAGCTCCCCAAACCAAATGTTCATTTATCTGAAAAGCAGGAACTTGTATGTTTGAGGCGTAGGAAGTCGACATGTTTACAGTAATAACTATCTTTTCATCAAGGAATTGATATAGTGGTAATTCGATAACTTCATCAACTTCATCAGGGCTTAAGGTAAACGAAAGTTCTTCTTCAGCAAAACCTAAAAATGGAGAAACAAGAAAATTACTCGGCGGAATATAAACTTCGGTAAATGCTCTAATAAGAGTCACTTTTTTTGCAGCAACACCAATTTCTTCATGTGTTTCTCGTAAAGCAGTTTCGGAAAGTGATAAATCAAAATCTTCAACTTTTCCTCCAGGAAATGCAATTTGCGAGGCATGAATTCCGGGATAAGAATTTCTAACTATTAATGCCAAATGGGTGATGTTGTTTTTTGGATACAAAAGCATCAAAACTGCTGCTTTCTTGGGAATTATCTGCGAAAAATCTTGGTTATTTAATAACTCGATTCTTTCTGGCGGAATCATTTTTGCATGCGCAATAGTCGCTGGTAGCGATTCTTTTGCTATTTTTGGCACATATTTTAAAAAATCTGAAAAATCCATTTCGCAATTTTTAAAAAGAAATTAATTTACTAGTTTAGAAAAAAACACAAACATAAAGATAGCTTAAATATTTCAAGTTCCAAATTCTTATATTATAATAAATCATGTACACCAAAGAAGAAAGCCAAAGATTGAAACGAGAATTCTGGATTTCATTTGCCGAGAAATACCCAAGAAAATGGATTTTGTACGACACAAAAATTAAAGATTTTTCTTTTAAGTTTTTTGTCGATAATAAAAAAGCGCAAGTTCTTATTGATATAGAAATGCGTGATGCCGAGAAAAGAAAATCTTATTTTGAAAAATTAGAATCTCTAAAAAATATTCTTGAAGAAGAATACATCAAAGATTTAGTTTTTGAAAACAAATACACACTCGAAAGCGAAAAAACCATCAGCCGTATTTGGGTTGAAAAGCTCGAAGTTAGCGTAAGTAATAGACAATATTGGGACGAAATTTTCGATTTTTTTAACGAAAAAATGGACAAGTTAGAACGTTTTTTTCTCGAATATGAAGATTTTATTAAGGATATTTAAAGAAAAACTTTTCACAGAGATACGCAAAGAAAACACGGAGATTCTCCAAGAAAAATTTAAAAAACTTAGTGTGTCTCTGTGTTTTCTTTGCGTATCTCTGTGAAATAATAATAAAAAAAATACTTAGCAAAGCCGACGATATAACTATTTAAAACAAAAAAGTCAGCACCTAAATGCTGACTTTCTTATAAACTAACCAAACCAAACAAAATTCTATGAATTCTTATACAAAGAACGGAATTCTTTTTATAATTTAACGTTAAAACTATGTTATTTTATCATTAAATGTTAAAAAATAGGATTTTATTTAATAAAATTATTTCTTATCTTGCATTGCAAAAACATTCTTCAATAAATTAGAAGTTCTAGCATTTATATTGGTTCTAATTTCTTTTTCTTCGACAGCAATCATTTTAAAAACCCCATTCATGGCTTGGTTTGTAACATAATCGGTCAAGTCGGGATTTACTTTTTTAACCAACGGAATGCTATTGTATTTTGTGATAATTTGTGTCCATATTTTATCAGCGCCAACTTTTGCAAACGAATTCTTAATCACAGGATTAAATTTTCCATACAAAGCAGTCGATGTAGAGCCTTGCAAATAAGTTGTAGCAGCAGTCTCGTTACCCATCAAAATATTTTTTGCATCAGTAAAACTCATTCCAATTACTGCATCGACAAAAATTGGAGTCGCTTCTTTTACAGCATCTTCGGCTGTACGATTTATTGCTCTCAAACCATCATCAGCCAGTTTGCTCATACCAATTTTTCTCAAACCAGCATCTACTTTTTTCAATTCCTCAGGCAATAAGATTTTTACCGCTTCATTCTTAAAAAAACCATCGGTAGTAGTCAGTTTTGTTACTTGTTTTGAGATTCCGTTGTTTAGTGCTTCTTTCAAACCACCAGCAATGTCTACATTTCCTTGTTCTAAAATTCCAGGTAATTGATTAGCTACTTGTTGTAATTCGGCACAACCAAAAAATGGAAGAATGGCCAATAATAATATCGATTTTTTCATAATTAGAATATATTATTTTTTGTCTTGCATGGCAAAAACTTGTTGTAGTAAATTAGAAGTTCTTGAGCCTAAATTGGTTCTTATGTTTTTTTCTTCTACTGTAATCATCTTAAAAACACCGTCTAAAGCTTTGTTTGTTACATAATCAGTAATGTCCGGATTTACTTTTTTAACTAAAGGGATGGCATTGTATTTTGTAATGATATTCGACCAAATCACATCAGCTCCTACTTTCCCAATAGATTGCTTTACAACAGGACTAAACTTTGTATACAAATCTTTGGTAGTAGCGTTTTGCAGGTAAGCAGTAGCGGCATTTTCTTTGCCCATTAAGATGTTTTTAGCATCACTAAAATTTATATTTTTTACTGCCGAAACAAAAATAGGAGTAGATTCTTTCACAGCATCTTCGGCGGCGCGATTCAAAGCTTTAATTCCATCATCAGCCAGTTTACTCATGCCTAATTTTCTTAAAGTTTTATCTACTTTTTGCAATTCAGCGGGCATAATTATTTTTACCGCTTCATTTTTATAAAAACCATCTAGAGCGGTTAATTTAGAGACTTGATCCGTAACTCCTTTATTCAGAGCTTCCTTCAAACCGGCAGCAATATCTATCCCAGAATTGGTTTTAGTAATACTAGATAATTTGTCTTGTCCTTTTTTTAAAAGATCTTTCAGTTGCGCATTACCAATCATTGGAATGAAAACAGCTAGTAAAAATATTTTTTTCATAAGTAAATGTGTTTACCAAATTTACAAACAAAAATAGAGCCAATATTTTATTTAGAAGCACAAACTTTACGATTTCTTTCAACACATATCCTGCTATACGTTTCAATCTTTTGCTTTCTAAAGAAAAAAGCAAAAGGATTTCCACTGCAAACGCAGTTCACTGAACTTCGATGAAAATAAAAGTATAGTGAAGTAATCAGGGCTAAATAGTAACTTTATTTTATCCTTCAAAACTTTTTGGCTTTGTATCATTTCGAACAAAAAAATTGTAAATTTGCTACTCAAAAATATCAAATCCTCAAAATGGAACCACAAATACCTTATATCCCAATAAATAAAGTACGAATAGTAACTGCAGCAGCACTTTTCGACGGTCACGATGCAGCGATAAATATCATGCGAAGAATAATTCAAGCTACAGGAGTAGAAGTAATTCATCTTGGCCATGACCGTAGCGTTGAAGAAGTAGTAAATACAGCCATTCAAGAAGATGCAAATGCAATTGCTATTACCTCATATCAAGGTGGTCATAATGAGTATTTTAAGTTTATGTACGATTTGCTTAAAGAAAAAGGAGCAGGGCATATCAAAATATTTGGTGGTGGTGGTGGTGTAATTTTGCCAAGCGAAATTGCCGATTTACAAGACTACGGAATCACTCGTATTTATGCGCCAGATGATGGTCGCGCCATGGGATTGCAAGGCATGATAAACGATTTAGTGCAACGTTCAGATTTTCCTGTTGGAGACAAACTAAACGGAGAATTATCTCACATTGAAGAGAAAAATCCAACGGCAATTGCCCGTTTAATCTCTGCTGCCGAAAATTTCCCAGAAATAGCAAAACCTTATTTTGATAAAATTCACAAGCAAAACGAAACCTCAAAAATTCCAGTTTTAGGAATTACAGGAACTGGAGGTTCAGGAAAATCATCGTTAGTAGATGAATTAGTTCGTCGTTTCTTAATCGATTTTCCAGAAAAAACTATTGGATTAATTTCCGTCGATCCATCAAAAAGGAAAACAGGAGGAGCTTTGTTAGGAGATAGAATTCGTATGAACGCCATTAATAATCCTAGAGTTTATATGCGTTCGTTGGCAACACGTCAATCAAACTTAGCGTTGTCTAAATATGTTGCCGAAGCCATTCAAGTATTAAAAGCAGCAAAATATGATATTATAATCTTAGAGACTTCGGGAATTGGACAATCTGATACCGAAATCATGGACCATTCTGATGTTTCTCTTTATGTAATGACACCAGAATTTGGAGCTGCAACTCAGTTGGAAAAAATTGATATGTTAGATTTTGCCGATTTGGTAGCTTTAAATAAATTCGACAAACGTGGCGCACTCGATGCTATTCGTGATGTAAAAAAACAATACCAACGCAATCATAATTTGTGGGATGCAAGTCCAGATGATATGCCAGTTTTCGGGACGATAGCTTCGCAGTTTAACGATCCAGGAATGAATACGTTGTATAAATCGATAATGGATAAAATTGTCGAAAAAACAGATTCAGATTTAAAATCGACTTTCAAAATAACTCGTGAAATGAGCGAGAAAATTTTTGTAATTCCACCACACAGAACACGTTATTTGTCTGAAATTGCAGAGAATAATCGCAAATACGATGTAACTGCAAAAACACAACAAGAAGTAGCTCAAAAACTATACGGAATTTATAAAACTATCGAATCTGTTTCTGGAAAAACACCAATTATTGCAAAATCTGGTATCGACGATAGTTCAGTTTTGCCTTCTGCAATCGAAAGTGAAAAGAATGCTGAAAACAGAATATTCCTTAATTTACTTCTCAATCAATTTGATAAAGTAAAAATGGACTTAGATGCTTACAACTGGGAAGTAATTCTCACTTGGGAAGAGAAAGTAAATAAATACAAAAATCCTTTTTATACGTTCAAAGTTCGTGATAAGGAAATAAAAATTGCGACACATACCGAAAGTTTATCACATTCTCAAATTCCAAAAATATCATTACCAAAGTATCAAGCTTGGGGAGATATCTTGAAATGGAACTTGCAAGAAAATGTACCAGGAGAATTTCCTTTTGCATCTGGATTGTATCCTTTCAAACGTGAAGGAGAAGATCCAAGTCGAATGTTTGCCGGTGAAGGTGGACCAGAAAGAACCAACAAACGTTTTCATTATGTTTCTGCAGGATTGCCAGCAAAAAGACTTTCTACCGCTTTTGATAGTGTAACTTTATACGGAAACGATCCACATGTTCGTCCAGATATTTACGGAAAAATCGGAAACGCAGGAGTTTCTATTTGTTGTTTAGATGATGCTAAAAAGCTGTATTCAGGTTTCGATTTGGTTCATGCTATGACATCAGTTTCTATGACTATCAATGGGCCAGCACCAATGTTGCTTGGTTTCTTTATGAATGCTGCTATCGACCAACAATGCGAATTTTACATCAAAGAAAATAATCTTGAAGTTGAAGTTCAAGAAAAAATAAACGAAATCTACAAGAAAAAAGGAATTACGAGACCAAGTTACCAAGGAGAAATTCCTGCTGGAAATAATGGTTTGGGATTAATGCTTTTGGGTGTTACTGGAGATCAAGTTTTGCCTTCAGACGTTTATAATGATATCAAAATAAGAACATTATCTCAAGTTCGTGGAACCGTTCAAGCCGATATTCTTAAAGAAGATCAAGCACAAAATACCTGTATTTTCTCGACCGAATTTGCTTTGCGTTTAATGGGTGACGTGCAAGAATATTTCATCAAAGAAAATGTAAGAAACTTTTATTCGGTTTCTATTTCGGGTTATCATATTGCCGAAGCAGGTTCTAATCCAATCACGCAATTGGCATTCACGCTTTCTAATGGTTTCACTTACGTGGAATATTATTTGAGTCGTGGAATGAATATTAATGATTTTGGACCAAATCTTTCGTTCTTTTTCTCAAACGGAATCGATCCAGAATATGCAGTAATTGGTCGTGTAGCTCGTAAAATTTGGGCGAAAGCCATGAAAAACAAATATGGAGCTAATGAAAGAGCCCAAATGTTGAAATATCATATTCAAACATCTGGACGCTCGTTACACGCACAAGAAATAGATTTCAACGATATTCGTACGACTTTACAAGCTTTATATGCAATTTATGACAACTGTAATTCGTTGCATACCAATGCTTATGATGAAGCGATTACAACTCCAACGGAAGAATCTGTGCGTCGTGCGATGGCAATTCAGTTGATTATTAATAAAGAATTAGGATTGGCGAAAAATGAAAACCCAATTCAAGGTTCGTTTATCATCGAAGAATTGACCGATTTAGTAGAAGACGCAGTTTTAGCTGAATTTGATAGAATTACGGAACGTGGTGGCGTTCTTGGTGCCATGGAAACTATGTACCAACGTAGTAAAATTCAAGAAGAAAGTTTGTATTACGAAACCTTGAAACACACTGGTGAATTCCCAATTATTGGTGTAAATACTTTTTTGAGTTCTAAAGGCTCTCCAACTGTAATTCCTGCCGAAGTAATTCGTGCCACCGAAGAAGAAAAACAATATCAAATAGATATGTTGACTAATTTGCATAAAGGAAGTGCTGATAAAGTGGAAGAGCACTTAAATACATTGCAAGAGGCAGCCATCAAAAACGAAAACCTTTTCGCACATTTAATGGAAGCCACAAAAGTTTGTTCGTTAGGACAAATTACTAGCGCCTTGTTTGAAGTTGGTGGGCAATATAGAAGGAATATGTAACGTTTCTATTATAAGAAATGAAGAAATTTATATTTAAAACCTTTCATTTTGAAAGGTTTTTTCTTTTTTTGATAGAAAAAAGAAACTTTGGCACAGTTAATGAATAGCCTTTAATAACATTAATCATTAAACCAGAAAATTATGAAGAAAATTATATTATTACTAGCTTTTATCAGTATGATAACGCTACAAAGTTGTACGGTTCACGAAGAAGTGGTAACTCCAGTACAAACAACAGATAACGATACGATTAGTGAAGTTCTTGAATATACAGTTTCTTTCAATTCAGGAAATAATTACAAAAGATTAATCACTTTCAATCGACCTATTTATACATCGGATATGGTTTTAGTATATCGTTTGGATAATAATCTCGTAAACAACGGTACTGATGTTTGGAGACAAATGCCACAAACTTATTATTTAGGAACAACGGGCGAGTTAGATTATAACTTCGATTTTACAAATTACGATGTTAATATTTTTCTTGGTGCCAACTTCGATTTGAATACATTGTCATCAGATTGGACACAAAATCAAACCTTTAGAATCGTAATTGTACCAGCTTATTTTGGTAATAAAATGGCAATCGATTATTCAAATTATGATGCAGTTGTAAAAGCATACAATCTTGATGATTCGAAAATAATAAAAAATAGAAATTAGTTTAGTTAAAGTTAGGTGAAGAAGAGATTGTGTAATGCAATCTCTTTTTTTATGGCATCTATTTCATGAAATTGTACATTTGTAAAAAAGAATTTATGAATTTTCGATTTCTATTGTTTTGTATTCTAATTTCTATCGAAGGAATATCTCAAACTTTAGGTTGTACTGATGTTTTGGCGAAAAATTATAATTCTAAGGCTACTATTAATGATGGAAATTGTGTTTATAAAAAAGAGACAATTAACCTTACTCGTTTTTTTGTATTAAATGAAAAATTAAAAGAAACTTCGGGACTTATACATTGGAATAATAGACTTTGGACGCACAATGATGATACGGATACAAATTTGTATGCGTTAGATACTATAGATGGAAAAATTCTAGAAACTTATAATTTGCCAAATGTTACAAACACCGATTGGGAAGAAATATCACAGGATGAAAATTATTTATACATAGGCGATTTCGGAAATAATGCTTCGGGTAATCGAACGGATTTACATATTTTACGAATCGAAAAAAGTTCGTTATTAGCCAGAAATCCAATAATAGATAAAATTGAATTTAAATATTCAAATCAAACTAATTTTACCAAACAATTTGCTAACAAAACTAATTTCGACTGTGAAGCTTTCGTAGTTACAAAGGATAGTATTTATCTTTTTACCAAAGAATGGAAAACCAAGCAAACAACAATTTATTCATTGCCAAAAACGCCAGGAAAGTATATTGCGAAGCAAAAAGAAGTTTATAATATTAAAGGTTTGATAACAGGCGCAACTTATTTAAAAGCAAAAAATATTTTAGCTCTTTGCGGATATACTAGAAACGGAAAGCCGTTTGTCAATTTGTTTTATGATTTTAAAGAAAATAATTTTTTTGCAGGCAATAAAAGAAAAATAAAACTAAAAACTCGTTTTTTGCAAATAGAAGGAATCTCTACAAATGATGGATTACATTATTATATAACAAACGAACATTTAAAGTTTGTGTTGGCTAATAATCCGCAAGAAATGCATGTTTTCGATTTTAGTAAATATCTAAACCCATTTATTGATTCAAATACGATTAAATAATGTTTAATATAATATGTTAATTATGAATATGTTGAAGATTATTTATAATTAATTTAACAGCACTTTGTCAAAATTCATAGTAAATTTATGTTTAAGATTTTTTCAAAAATACTTTTAACCCAACAATTGATTTTCATTAATCAAAAAAAAAGTGTTATGAAAAAAAATGTTTTGCCTATAGATTTAAGAAATTTCTTAATGTTACTATTAATTGGTAGTTTTTTCTTCTTGGTTAGTTCTTGTTCCGATAACGATACTGCTTCGGAAGTAATTGCTCCGACAAACGTATACAAATGCACTACTTGCAAAACCAGTTCCGAAGCTTTAGCTGTAAACGATAACTCAAGCAAAGGGATTTATATTGGCTTTACAGAAAGTGGAATTTTATCGATAGATATTGATAATAAAAATATTGGGGAAATGAAAGCTTCCTTACTGAAAAATAATATAACTAGAACATTGACATTTTTAGAAAGTTATTCAGATTCCGAAAGATATTATGCAATTTTTGCCGATAATAATGGTACGCCAATTTCATTAGCATTTGATGTGATGCTGAATGGAAATGATCCTCAAATAACTTTGAGAAATGATCTTGTTTTCAAAACAGCAAATGATGTAAATACTATTTATAAAGAAAGATCTAATGAAATGATAGAAGTTTTTGAAGGATATTTAATAGGAGTAAGTCATGCTACACAGTTAAATGAAAAACTAGCCGATGAATTGATTGTTATATCTCGATCTAAAGCTTATTGGTCAGAAATGAGAAGTTATTCTTATGTTGGATTTCAGGAAACAATAAATGCATTGTCTAAAAATAGCGGAAAAATTATAGGAAATAACCTTATTGACAATGATAATAATCAAAACGGAACTTTAAATTCGGATTTAATAAGTGGTAAGGTTTATAGTGAGTCTAACGATTTGTCGATTGAATTAAAAAGAGTTATATAGAAAACAAGAAAACCAAAAGGTTAAAAACTCTATAATTTATAGAGTTTTTTTATTCTTCTAAATCAGTTTCACTACCAATTTTCAAAGAAACTAAAATCCCAACCAATAACGAAACTGCTATAAATCCTAGCGATGCCCATTCCGGAATTTCAATATAATCATGCAATAACATTTTTAGACCTACAAAACTCAAAATAGCAATCAAACTGTATTCTAAATAACTGAATTTTTCTAGCATATTAGCCAAGAAGAAATACATAGAACGCAAACCAAGAATAGCAAAAATATTAGAGCTAAAAACTAAAAAAGGATCCGATGTTATTGCTAAAATTGCAGGAACGCTATCTACAGCGAATAAAACATCCATCACTTCAATTACTATTAAAGCTACAAAAAGAGGTGTTGCCGCTTTTCCCTTATTGGTAGGAATAAAAAATTTCTCTTTATCGGTTTCAGAAGTAATAGGCATGATTTTGCCTAAAGTTTTATATATAAAAGAATCTTTTGGTTCGAAATCTTCCTCGTCTTTACTAAATAGCATTTTTAGAGCTGTAAATAATAAAAATGCACCAAAAAGATAAGTCGTCCAACTAAATTTATTAATTAAAATAACACCAAAAGAAATCATCAAGCCTCTAAAAAATATAGCACCAAGAATTCCCCAAAATAAAACTCGATGTTGGTATTTCTGTGGAATTTTAAAAGAAGCGAAAATAATAGCGATTACAAATATATTATCGACACTTAATGATAATTCGATTAAATATCCAGTAATAAATTTCAGCGCAGCACCAGTTTGAGTGAGATTATTCGGATTATTAACAAAATCAGTTCCGTATAACCAATATATAACTCCCGAAAAGGCAAAAGATAATGAAACCCAAATGGCAGTCCATTTACTAGCTTCCTTAGTACTTATTATATGTGGTGTTTTATTGAAAACTCCCAAATCGAGTGCCAAAATCACCAAAACCATTGTGAAAAACAAAATCCAAACTATCATACCGCAATCTTTTTTACAAATATAAGAATTCGTAATTTATAATTCGTAATTCGTAATTTTAAAATTTTACCCTAAAAAAATAGGGGTTAAAATTTTATTTTAATAAAAATTCATATATTTGCATCAAAATTAATGGGGTATAACTTTTAAAAATCAATTTTTATGTCAACAATTCGTTTTCAAGCATTAAAAGAAGCATCAGGTAGAAAACCTGTAAAATTTGAAGAAGCCGACAGAAAGTCTAATATTTTCGGTGCAAATGTGTTTAATGACAAAGCAATGAAGCAATTTCTTACTTCAGATGCACATAAAGGAGTGAAAGATGCCGTACAGCACGGAACAAAAATTGACAGAAAGTTAGCCGATTATATTGCGATGGGAATGAAAGAATGGGCGCTATCTAAAGGTGTAACCCATTATACACACTGGTTTCAACCACTTACAGGAACCACTGCCGAAAAACACGATGCGTTTTTTGAAACTTCTTATGATGGAAGCGATGCAGTCGAAAAATTTGGTGGTGCACAACTTGTTCAACAAGAACCAGATGCTTCAAGTTTCCCGAACGGGGGAATTAGAAATACATTTGAAGCTCGTGGTTATACGGCTTGGGATCCAACATCTCCAGCATTTATTTTTGGTACAACATTATGTATTCCAACAGTTTTTATATCCTACACAGGAGAAGCTTTAGATTATAAAACACCATTATTACGTGCTTTGCATTCGATAGATCAAGCAGCGACTGATGTTTGTAAATATTTTGATAAAAATGTAAAAAAAGTAACCGCCACTTTAGGTTGGGAACAAGAATACTTTTTGATAGATACTGCTTTAGCAAATTCTCGTCCTGATATTTTAATGACAGGAAGAACTTTGCTAGGACATACATCTGCAAAAGGACAACAATTAGACGACCATTATTTTGGTTCAATTCCTACAAGAGCGTTAAATTATATGCGTGAGTTGGAACAAGAATGTATGTATCTTGGAATTCCAGTAAAAACACGTCATAACGAAGTGGCGCCAAATCAGTTTGAGTTAGCGCCTATTTTTGAAGAAACAAATTTAGCAGTAGATCATAATTCATTATTAATGGATGTGATGCAAAAAGTAGGAGAGCGTCATGATTTTAAAGTGTTGTTTCACGAAAAACCT
Organism: Flavobacterium swingsii; assembly: GCF_900111965.1. Lineage (GTDB taxonomy): Bacteria > Bacteroidota > Bacteroidia > Flavobacteriales > Flavobacteriaceae > Flavobacterium > Flavobacterium swingsii. The sequence goes on from NZ_FOJT01000002.1 coordinate 40,597, forward strand.
TTCAAAGGAGTAAATGGTTCTGGAAAACATAACAACTGGTCATTAGCGACCGATACTGGAATTAATTTATTAAGTCCGAGCAAAACGCCAATGAGTAATTTGCAATTCTTATCATTTTTTATCAATACTATAAAAGCGGTAAATGATTATGAAGAATTACTTCGTGCTGCAATTGCAACGGCAACTAACGACCACAGATTAGGGGCAAATGAAGCGCCACCAGCAATTATTTCGGTATTTATTGGAGAACAACTAACAAAAGTTTTGGCGGAATTAGAAGGTGTAACAACTGGTAAATTATCTCCAGAAGAAAAAACAGATTTAAAACTAAACGTAGTAGGGAAAATTCCAGACGTACTTTTAGATAATACCGACAGAAACAGAACGTCGCCATTTGCATTTACAGGAAATAAATTTGAGTTTAGAGCCGTTGGTTCTTCTGCGAATTGTGCCAATGCGATGACTACATTAAATACGATTGTTGCCAAACAATTGAAAGATTTTAAAAAAGAAGTCGATGCTTTAATAGAAAGTAAAGACATGAAAAAAGACGATGCTATTTTCAATGTTTTGAGAGAGTATATCAAAAAATCTAAGAAAATTCTTTTCGAAGGCGATGGTTATAGCGATGCTTGGGAAATAGAAGCTAAAAAACGTGGATTGAGTAATTTCAAAACCACACCATTAGCATTGAAAGCTAAAGTTTCGAAACAAGCCTTAGATTTATTTTCAGAAATGAATGTCATGAACCATGTTGAGGTTGAAGCGCGTTACGAAATCGAATTGGAAGAATATACTAAGAAAATCCAAATTGAAGGCCGCGTTTTAGGTGATATTGCTCGTAATCACGTGATTCCAACAGCGATTAAATACCAAAACACATTAATAGAAAATGTAAAAGGATTGAAAGATATTTTTGGAGAGGAATTCAAAAAAATTGGTAAAGAGCAAATCGTTTTAATCAAAGAAATTTCCGAGCATATTGAAGGAATTAATACTAAAGTAGAAGCAATGACAGAAGCTCGTAAAAAAGCAAATGTTATTACCGATGCTCAGAAAATGGCTGAATCATATTGTGATGCTGTAAAACCATATTTTGATGACATTCGCGAACACTGCGACAAACTAGAATTGTTGGTAGATAACGAAAGTTGGACATTAACTAAATATAGAGAGTTGTTGTTTACGAAATAAATTTAAAATACTTTATATTTGAAGCCGTTTGAGAAATCAAATGGCTTTTTTATTGGTATTGTTTTTGATTAATCAAACAATATTTTCCAGTAAATTCGGTTTATTATTATAAATGAAGAAACTTTTTATCTACATAGTATTTTTGACAAATATTTATCTAGCAAATGCGCAAGAGCAATTCTCTGTGTATTTTGATAGTAATAAATACGAATTGTCAGCACCTGAAAATAAAGAACTTCAAACTTGGATAAGTCAAAACCCAACAAGTAAAATCCTAGCTATAAATGGTTATACTGACGAAGATGGAACCAACCAATACAACGATTCATTAGCATTAAAAAGAGTCGAAAAAGTATATCAAAACATAAAAGATAAAGTAAAAATTCGAGAAGATTTCAAAACCCGAAGCTTTGGTGAAAACTTCCAACAATCAAAAAACAAGAAGGAAAATAGAAAAGTTACGATTTACTATTTATTGCAAAAAGATATTATTCATGAAGATGAAATTTTAGGTTTAAAATCTAAAAAAATCACCAAAACCAAGAAACCAATTGTTTTTCCTGACAAGGTTGTGATAAATAATATTAATGGCACAAAAACCGAATACAAACTGGACGTCAAGTTTATGAACGAGCTTTGTTATGCTGAACCGGGAACAAAATTAAAATTAAACAACCTTAATTTTGTTCTGAATACTTTTGCAATAACTAACGATTCTCGAGGAAAACTATACGAATTGTTGCTCGTTATGCAAGAACGACTAGAAATGAAAATTAGTATTCAAGGACATTTGTGTTGCGTTTCTGTCGATAGGAAAGACTTGTCAACCCAAAGAGCCAAAGCCGTTAAACAATTTTTAGAACTTAACGGAATAGAAAAAACCAGAATGAGTTTCAAAGGTTTTGGAAGCTCGATTCCGTTGTTTCCTTTGCCAGAAAATACCGAAGAAGAACGCGCAGCCAATCGCCGAGTTGAAGTTGAAGTTATCGAAAATTAAAGTATGAAAAACATTTTTCTACTTCTTTTATTATTTGTAAAAAGTGTTTCTGCGCAAGAAAAGTTAGAAGTTTATTTCGATTTTAATAAATCAGAAATAAATACCAAAGCAAAAATCAAACTAGATTCTTTAATTACTTCAAAAAATAAAATCGAAATTTTAAAAATTCACGGTTATGCTGATTCGGTTGATACTAATAAATACAACGATTCACTTTCGTCGAAACGAGCAAAAAATATCTTCAATTATTTTAAAGTAAAAAATATTGCAATTGACAATCAAATAGAAGTAAAAGGTTTTGGCGAAAATTACAGTCAATCTAAAAATTTAGACAAGAATAGAAAAGCAATCATTTTTTTTAAACCTGTTTTAGTTCAAAAACCAAATCCTAATAATTCAGAAAACGGAAGTTTCGATTCGCCAGAAAATCAAGAAATATTAAATCAGTTTTTAGATTCCGAAAAATCAATTTTCGAAAAGTTTAAAAACGCTAAAAAAGGCGATGTTATTATCATTAATAATATTTTATTTCAAATTAATTCCGAAAAATTAGCCGATGGTTCAGAGCAAGTTGTATTAGATCTTTTAGAATATTTAAAAAACAATCCGAAACTAAAAATCGATATTCACGGAAATATTTGTTGCAATCGTAACACAAATGATGTAAAATTGTCCTACAGAAGAGCTAAATTTGTATTCGATTATTTAATAAAAAATGGAATTTCAACTGCAAGATTAGGTTACAAAGGTTACGGAAGCGCTAACCCAATTTACAAAATTCCAGAAAAAAGTTACCAAGAAGAATTGGCCAATCGCCGAGTAGAAATTGAAGTTATCGAAAATTAATTATATGAAGACACGTTACATTTTACTTTTTTTATTCTTATCAATAGGAACTTATTCGCAAGAGAAGTTCGATATTTTTTTCGATTTTAATGTTGAGGTTCCAAACGAAAGTTCAGCCAAAAACTTTCAAAATTGGATTTCAGAAAACCCGAAAGCCGAAATAACTAAAATATATGGCTATTGCGACAGCGTAGATGACAAATCGTATAACAAAGAATTGTCGACCAAAAGAATAAATGCAGTGATAAAAATCCTGAAAGAAAGCAAACTTCAGTTAAGCGAAAACGTCGAACTAATGCCGTTTGGTAAAGATTTCAAGCTGTCTGATAATCAGAATGAAAACAGAAAAGTAACCTTTTTTTATGACAATCCAAAAGCGCAAAAAATTAGTGTGTTAACAAACGAGGAAATTCCGACGGATAATGATTTAAATGCTAAAATTACTAAAGAAGCGAATTCTTTAGTAAGTAAATTTAAAAACACCAAAAAAGGAGATATCATTACGATTGATAATATTTATTTTCACCTCGATTCTGATAAAATAATCGAAAAATCGAAACCAATTTTATTAGGACTTTATAATATTTTATTACAGAATCCGAATTTAAAAATCAAAATAAACGGACATATTTGTTGTAATACAGATATTAAAGACGTAAAATTATCTAGCAAAAGAGCACAATCTATTTATACTTATTTAGTAGAAAAAGAAATTTTATTTTTTCGAGTAACGCACGAAGGCTTCGGAAGTTCGAAACCTATTTATAAAATACCAGAAAAAAATGATTCGGAAAAATTGGCCAATCGCCGAGTAGAAATATTAATTGTAGAAAAGTAAAAATCCGCAATCTAAAATCTACAATCTAAAATCTAAAATATTATCTTTGCCAGACAACAACACAAACAAAAATGAGTTCTGATACTTCAAAAAGATATGCACTTCGTGGCGTTTCGGCAGGCAAAGAAGATGTGCATAACGCCATCAAAAATATTGACAAAGGATTATTCCCCAAAGCATTCTGCAAAATTGTCCCAGATTATTTAACAAATGACGAAGAATATTGCCTCATTATGCATGCAGATGGAGCAGGTACAAAATCGTCGTTAGCCTATATGTACTGGAAAGAAACAGGCGATATGTCCGTTTGGAAAGGCATTGCGCAAGATGCTTTAATCATGAATATCGACGATTTATTATGTGTTGGTGCGACCGATAATATTATGTTATCATCAACCATTGGGCGTAATAAAAACCTCATAACAGGCGAAGTTATTTCTGCAATTATCAACGGAAGCGAAGAACTAATTGCCGAACTAAAAACCTTCGGAGTAACCATACATTCTACAGGTGGCGAGACTGCCGATGTGGGCGATATCGTGAGAACACTTATTGTCGATTCGACCGTAACAGCTCGTATGAAACGCAAAGACGTGGTCAATAATGCCAATATTCAACCAGGAGATGTCATCGTAGGATTAGCCTCATTTGGTCAAGCAAATTACGAAAAATCATACAATGGCGGAATGGGAAGCAACGGGTTGACTTCTGCCCGTCACGATGTTTTCGACAAATATTTAGCACACAAATATCCAGAAAGTTTCGATGCTCAAGTGCCTAACGAACTCGTATATTCAGGAAGTGTAAAACTAACAGACGAAGTAGAAAATTCCCCAATAGACGCTGGTAAATTAGTGCTTTCTCCAACAAGAACCTATGCGCCAATTATCAAAAAAATACTAGGAAATTACACACCAAACGAAATACACGGCATGGTGCATTGTAGCGGAGGAGCACAAACAAAAATTCTACATTTTATAGATAATTTACACGTTATAAAAGACAATTTGTTTCCAGTTCCGCCACTTTTCAAACTCATACAAGAGCAGTCGAAAACCGATTGGAAAGAAATGTATCAAGTGTTTAATTGCGGTCACCGAATGGAAATTTATGTCCCAGAAAACATAGCAAATAACATCATCGAAATCTCGAAATCGTTTGGTGTCGATGCGCAAATTGTAGGTAGAGTAGAAGCAAGCGAAAATAAAAAATTAACAATACAATCCGAATACGGGACTTTCAAGTATTAATTTTTTTAGGAGATATCCCGATAGCTATCGGGACTGCTATCCGTTGCAAACGAAGTTCACTGAACTCCAATTGAAATAAAAGTTAAGTGAAGTAATCTTTTTATTTTTAAAGAAAAAATAAAAAGGATTTTCACTTCTATCAGGGCTAAAATATTTGTAATTTTCAGGAATAATATAAAAATCTGTTATAATTTGTGTAATCTGTTTTTAAATAACAAACTATGTACGAACTAGTGTTTTGGAATTATAAAGAAGGAATTTACCTAAACCATCATTTGGTTTACGAAGCCATTTCAGAGGAAGAAATAGTCGACGGACTTGAAGATTTACCCATCGAAGTAATCCTGAACCGAATCGCAAACGTTTTCTCAAAATGGGAAAAAGTAGACGAAAAAAGCTGGAAAAATAACGACGGAGTAGGAGCATTTCACATAAGAACCACACCACAAAGCATCAAAATAGATTGCTACGGTACTGAAGGAAAAACTATGGACAAATTGGTAGATATTCTCGAAGAATACAAATGTCCGTTATATGATCCGCAAGTTCCAGAACGACAAGACGAATTCAATGAGTAATACAATTGTTATGAATTTCGATTTTGCTACAAACTACATTTTAGAAAATGATTCCGTTCGATTAGAACCTTTGAAAGAATCTCATTTTGCCAATTTATTTACAGAAACTTTGCAAAATCCAGAAATCTGGACATTTTCATCTTTACCCGCAATTGGAGAAGAAAATTTTAGAAACTACATTCAATTTGCATTAAATAATAGAGAAAAACTAACTGAATACGCCTTTGTGGTTTTCGACAAACGCACAAATGAATACGCAGGAAGTACTCGCTTTTACGATATTCAGCTTAGTAATAAAACCTTGCAATTAGGATATACTTGGTACGGAAAACAATTTCACGGAACAGGACTCAATAAACATTGTAAATATTTATTACTAGAATTTGCTTTCGAAAAAATGAATATGGAACGTGTCGAATTTCGCGCTGATAATGCAAACGAGCGTAGTAAAGCCGCGATGAAAAGTATTGGTTGTAAAGTAGATGGTGTTTTGAGAAGCAATATGACAAAACTAGACGGCGGAAGACGAGATAGCATTATTTTGAGTATTCTTCGTGACGAATGGTTTGATGAAGTTAAAGCCAACTTGAAAAAGAAATTATAATTTTTTCTTTTTCAAGTTTAGCTTATAAACCTTTTTATTTCATCTTATTTGCAGGCAATAATTTACTAGAAACTTCCCCGAAACCAATTCTTACTTGGTCATTCTGGCAAAAACCTTTCATAATCACGGTATCTCCGTCATTTATAAATTTTCTTTCAGAACCATCATTCATTTTTAAAGGTTTTGATCCGCCCCAAGTCAATTCTAACATCGAACCAAAACTATCTTCGGTTGGGCCAGAAATTGTACCAGAGCCCATCATATCGCCAGAATTAACTCGGCAACCATTACTAGTATGATGTGCCAATTGCTGGCTCATTGTCCAATACATATATTTGTAATTTGATTTAGAAATCACTGTAGCTTCAGCATTTTCAGGAGCAATAGCTACTTCAAGATTAATATCAAACGAATGTTTTCCTTTTTGTTGCAAATAGGGAAGTGGTGTTGGTTCTTGTTTAGGACTTTCTACTCTAAATGGTTCTAATGCATCCATAGTTACAATCCAAGGAGAAATAGAAGAGGCAAAGTTTTTTGCTAAAAATGGACCAAGCGGCACATATTCCCATTTCTGAATATCACGAGCACTCCAATCGTTTAGTAAAACCATTCCAAAAATATATTCTTCGGCTTCACCTACAGGAATATTATCTCCCATAATATTAGCATCGGTTGTAATAAAAGCAGTTTCTAATTCGAAATCTACTAATTTAGAAGGACCAAAAACAGGTTGCGTTTCTCCATTTGGCAAAGTTTGTCCGTTTGGTCTGTGCACCGGAATTCCAGAAGGAACAATCGTAGAACTTCTTCCGTGGTAACCTACGGGAATGTGTAACCAGTTCGGTAACAAAGCATTTTCTGGATCACGAAACATTTTCCCTACGTTTGTAGCGTGTTCTTTACTCGAATAAAAATCGGTATAATCACCTATAAATACAGGAAGTTGCATTTCTACATCAGCTATATTAAAGATTACTATATCACGATGTTTTTTACTGTCTTTTAATTTTGGATTGTTAATATCAAAAATATCTGCGATACGATTTCTAACCAATCGCCATGTTTTTTTTCCGTCAGAAATAAAATCATTTAAAGTGTCTTGCATGAAAACATCATCAGTTAATTCTATTCCTTCAAAATAATTTAATTGTTGCAAAGCACCTAAATCTATTGCGTAATCTCCAATTCGAGTTCCAACGGTTACTATATTTTCTTTGGTCAAAAAAACACCAAAAGGAATATTTTGTATCGGAAAATCGCTGTCATTAGCTATGTTTAGCCATGATTTTCTGTTCGAATCGTTTGCTGTAATGGGCATATAATTGTGTTGTTTATTTGTTGATAATTGGTATATCAAATATATCATAAACTATTATTTTACCAAACGTTTTTTTGTATTTTTGTACGGAATTTAACTAAATAAAAAATATGTTACGCGACCAACAAATATTTGACCTAATTATTGAAGAACAAGACAGACAAATTCACGGTTTAGAGCTAATTGCTTCCGAAAATTTTGTAAGCGACCAAGTAATGGAAGCTGCGGGATCTGTATTAACAAACAAATACGCTGAAGGATATCCAGGAAAAAGATATTACGGAGGTTGCGAAGTAGTCGATGTTATCGAACAAATTGCGATAGATAGAGCTAAAGATTTGTTTGGTGCTGAATATGCAAACGTACAACCGCATTCAGGTTCGCAAGCGAATACAGCAGTTTTTGCAGCTTGTTTGAAACCAGGAGATAAAATTTTAGGTTTCGATTTATCTCACGGTGGACATTTAACGCACGGTTCTCCAGTAAATTTCTCAGGAAAATTATACAGCCCAACGTTTTATGGTGTTGAACCAGAAACAGGAGTTTTGAATTATGATAAAATACAAGAAATTGCAACAAAAGAACAACCAAAACTAATCATTGCTGGAGCATCTGCTTATTCTCGTGATATGGATTTTGAACGTTTCCGTAAAATTGCGGATTCAGTTGGAGCACTTTTGATGGCTGATATCTCGCATCCAGCGGGATTAATTGCTAAAGGATTAATGAATGATCCAATTCCACATTGTCATATTGTAACTACAACAACGCACAAAACTTTGCGTGGACCTCGTGGTGGATTAATTATGATGGGTAAAGATTTTGAAAATCCTTGGGGTTTAAAAACGCCAAAAGGAGAAATCAGAATGATGTCGCACGTTTTAGATATGTCAGTTTTTCCTGGAAATCAAGGTGGTCCGTTAGAACATATTATCGCAGCAAAAGCAGTAGCATTCGGAGAAGCATTAACAGATGAGTTTTTTAGATATGCGATGCAAGTGCAAAAAAATGCTAAAGCCATGGCAGCAGCTTTCGTAAAAAGAGGTTATAATATTATTTCTGGCGGAACGGATAACCATATGATGCTTATCGATTTAAGAAATAAAAATATTTCTGGAAAAGAAGCTGAAAATGCATTGGTTAAAGCAGAAATTACTGTAAATAAAAACATGGTTCCTTTTGATGACAAATCACCATTTGTAACTTCAGGAATTCGTGTAGGAACACCAGCTATTACAACTCGTGGCTTACTTGAAGAAGATATGGAAACTATCGTTGCTTTTATAGATAAAGTAATTATGAACCATACTAATGAAGAAATACTTGAACAAGTTGCTGACGAAGTAAACGAAATGATGGGAGAAAGAGCGATTTTCGTTTTTTAATTTAATATAAAAATAGTTTCAAAAAAGCATAATAAAAGGGATTTTATTATGCTTTTTTGTTTTACGTTTGGTCGTTTGGAGATGTGGCTGGTTTAGAAAGCCGAATTTTTTGATTAAAGCCTATTTTTCAAATACAAATCAAGCCTAGCATCTCATAAAATGCTGTTACCAGCTGTTGTTATTATGCTCTATCCACCCGACTTTTTTTAGATTTTTTATTTGCGGATAAATATCGTCAGATGTATTTTTTATTTGGTCACTTCCACATGAGAAGAGTTGGTAGTTTTCTCCAATATTTGTATAGTTAAAATAATGTACGTTTGCCTTTGATGTAGGATCCAATATAAATATTAATTCAGTCTCACTTTTTACTTGCGCCAAGCTATCTGGATATTTTCCATTTTGACCTTTATAATATTCAATATTTGCGATTAATGAATTCAGCCTAACTTGAGCAAGTTTCTCCTTGTCTACTTTGCCTATATCTGTACAAAATGCAACGTAGTTTAATGCAGAATATACAATAACTGTAAATACCATGCAAGCTATTCCTATTGCGGTTAACTTTCTGTCTTTATATCTAAATATTCCATACAATGTGAGGGCTAATCCAACGACGAACCCAACAAGTGGAATTATTCCTAAATATCCTAGTTTATATGGTGGAGTAGTTTTCTTTAAGTTCATTTTTTGTTGAATATTTTCTATTTAAGCTGAGTTTGCTGGCAATTGCAGGTAACACATCTTTATTTAAGATGTCTTTTGTTGTTTAAACTCTATTTAATCCTAACAGCTTCAGGAACCAAAACTTTATAATCACCACCATTTCTAATTACGTCACGAACAATACTCGAGCTTATAAACGACGTACTTGCTGCAGTTAGAAGAAAGATAGTTTCTATCTTAGATAATCTTCTGTTGGTGTGGGCAATGGCTTTTTCGAACTCGAAATCGGCAGGATTGCGAAGCCCACGAAGTATAAATGCAGCGTGATGTTTTTTGCACAAATCGATAGTTAATCCTTCATAAGTAATTACCGAAACTGAAGGCTCATCTTTGAAGGTTTCTTCGATAAATTGTTTGCGTTCTTCGAGCGAAAACATATATTTTTTCTCAGCATTTACACCAATAGCAATGATAATTTCATCAAAAAGAGGAATACTTCTTTTGATGATGTCTAAATGTCCTAAAGTTAAAGGATCAAACGAACCTGGGAATATGGCTTTTCTCATTAGTTACGGTCTATTTGATAAATAAATTCTTCGTCTTTCATTGATTCGACTAATTCTTCTTTAGAATAACCCCAAATTGTTTTTAAACTATAATTTTTATCAATATTAATATCATCAATTCCTGTTTCTTGATCTATTTCCATATTATTTGCAAGACAAAAAACACTGTCTTTTGTGACTTTTTGTACTTTCATACAAGAATAAAAACCTTCACTTGCTTTAAAATGGTATAAATCACCCACTTTAGGGTTTTTAATAAACACTTTTTCGTCATCATCTTGCTTGTTATTGTAATACATGACAGACGTTGTTATTGCTGCTATGACAAATAATCCACTAAAAAACCATATTGGTGTTTTTACGGGATTAAAATCTTGTTGCTTTTTAAATTTTTCTTTTGCAGATTCATCAAGATTTTTTAAATCATAAGTAGATTTACAATTATTACATTCTACAATATTTGTTCTTCCTATAGGGAAAAATGGTATCCAATATATATGAGCATATTTTCCGAAAACAGAATAATTCATATCTGTATTGGTTGCGCAATTTTGGCAAGAAATGTTTTTAATTTTCCCGTTTTTTAAATTTGATGACCTTGTTCCGTAAAATATCATGTTTGCACTTTTATAAGTAAAATTAGTCTTTATTTATTTGGTTCTCAATTCTCTTATCTGGAATAATCCAAACTAAAGCAACTGTAATATATAATAATCCAGAAATCCAAGGAGAAACAAATGCTAAAGGAATTGCTATGATATAAAAAAATAATGATATTTTTCCTTTTTTGTCATCTTTTACAGCATGATGTAAATGGGATTCTTTTCCTTGTAAACGAATTAATTTATTTTGAAGTAATGTGTATGAAATAGCATTCATTAGCAGAATAAATCCGTAAATACTCATTGGTACTGCCGAAAAATGTTGTTCGCCAATCCAACTTGTACCAAAAGGAATTAAAGACAACCAAAACAGCAAATGCATATTTGCCCACATGACAGATCCGTTGATTGTTTTTACTAAATGAAACATATGATGGTGATTATTCCAGTAAATTCCTACGTAGACAAAACTTAAAATATAACTCAGAAAAACAGGAATGAGAGGCTTCAGTGCTTGAAAAGTGTTTTCATGAGGCACTTTTATCTCCAGTATCATAATGGTAATTATAATTGCCAAAACGCCATCGCTAAATGCTTCAATTCTACTTTTATTCATATAAATTTTTTATTTTTTCCAAATTGGTTTTCTGCTCAAAGCCAATGCGATTTCGTTGTCAAACATTTCGCTCATATTCATTTTTGCAATTGCTGCTTGTTGCGGAAATATACTTTGTGGCGATAATCCTGGATTGGTATTTATTTCGATAAAATGCGGAATGCCGTTCATAATAATAAAATCGGTTCTAGAAAAACCAGACATTCCAAGTGAATCGTATATTTTCTTAGCCGATTCGATAACCAACGTTTCTTCTTCTTTCGAAATTCTTGCGGGCGTAACTTCTTCGGATTTTCCTAAATATTTCGCTTCATAATCAAAGAAATCATTCTGAGAAAGTATTTCGGTAATACCTAAAACTTTAGTTTCACCTTTATACTTTAAAACTCCAACGGAAACTTCTGTTCCGTTAAGATAAGATTCTATTAGGATTTCGTTGTCTTCTGCAAAAGCAAATTCGAGCGCTTTTTCTAATTGGTCTAAAACATCAACTTTAGAAACGCCTAAACTACTTCCTGATTGGTTTGGTTTTACAAAAAAGGGCAAGCCAAGTTCTGTTTTTATTTTATTTCCATCAATACTATCTCCTTTTCGTAAATAAATAGATTTAGCTTTTGGAATATTAAATTTGGTTAAAACCGATAAAGTATCACGTTTGTTAAATGTTAACGCAGATTGGTAAAAGTTACAACCCGTATAAGGAATATCCATCAGTTCCCAATAGGATTGCAAATGTCCGTCTTCGCCAGGAGTACCATGAACCGTGTTTACAGCAACATCAAATTTTGTTGTAATAGTATCTTTAGTAAAAGAAAAATCGGCTTTATTTATGGGATATTTTTCGCCATCAATAACGACCGACCAATCATTTGGAAGTATGTGAACTTCGAAGATATTGTACTTCGATTTGTCTAAATTATTTAAAATTAACTGACCACTTCTTAACGAGATTACACTTTCGTCAGAATATCCTCCCATAACCACTGCTACATTCATCTAAAAAAGAATTAAATTACTTAACAAAATTATCATTTTTTTTCAAACAAAAGCTCATAACAATTTTATTATCTTTGTCAAAATACATTTTTATGAGTTTCAAGAAATTTTTATTCAGTTTTACCTTTGTCAAGCAAGTGCTAATAGCTATGTTTATTATATGTGCTACCCTTTTTCTGTTTATGTATTGGATAGGTTTTACCACAAACCACGGACAAGAAATTGTTGTTCCCAATTTGAGTAAACTAACACTTGAGCAAGCAGAAGACAAACTTGATGAGCTAGATTTAGATTACGAATTGCTAGACACTGTAGATTATAATGATGCTTATCCGAAACTGTCTATTGTACAACAAGATCCGAATCCAGGAGAAAAAGTAAAACAAAACAGGGTCATTTACTTAAAAATAAATTCAACGGGCTATTCGAAAGTGCGTATTCCAGATTTGATTCAGAAAACGTATCGTCAAGCCGTGCCAACACTTGCAGCATTAGGACTTGAAGTAGGAGATACAACCTATGTGCCTAATCTTGCAAAAGACATGATACTAGAAATGAAAATGAACGGACAACCTATAAAAGCTGGACAACAAGTACTAAAAATGACAAAAGTAGATTTGGTTCTTGGTGACGGAAAAATAGGTTTTGAAGAAGAAGAACTAAACGGTTCTGAAAATGATAGTATTAAAAAAGAGTTAACACAATAATGAACGAAGACATAACGACCGACAACGACGAACTAGACGAAGAATTATTCGAACACCATAAGTTTGTTGCCACAAAAGGGCAATCTATTCTTAGAATAGACAAATATTTGATGCATTTGTTAGAAAATGCTACCAGAAATAAAATACAACAAGCAGCAACATCGGGAAATATTTTTGTAAATGATATTCCTGTAAAATCAAATTATAAAGTAAAACCGTTCGATGTAGTTACGATTATGTTATCGCATCCACCGTTTGAAAACAGAGTTGATCCTGAAGATATTCCGTTAGATATTGTTTATGAAGACGATGCCTTATTGCTCATAAATAAACCCGCAGGATTAGTTGTGCACCCAGGTCACGGAAACTATACTGGTACATTAGTAAATGCATTGGCTTTTCACTTTCAGAATTTGCCACTAAACAGTAGCGAACGTCCAGGATTAGTTCATAGAATTGATAAAGATACCACAGGACTTTTGGTTATTGCAAAAACGGAGCAAGCCATGACTCATTTGGCCAAGCAATTTGAAAACAAAACTTCCGAAAGAGAATATGTTGCCATCGTTTGGGGAAATGTTCAGAAAGATGAAGGAACTATAGAAGGAAATTTGGCACGACACTTAAAAGACAGAATGCAAATGGCGGTTTTTGCCGATCCAGAAATAGGAAAACCAGCCATAACTCATTATAAAGTTTTAGAACGTTTTGGCTACATTACAGTTATTTCTTGTAAATTAGAAACAGGAAGAACACACCAAATTCGTGCGCATTTGAAACACATTGGACATCCTTTATTTAATGATGAACGTTACGGAGGACATCTAATCCTAAAAGGAACAACATTTACAAAATACAAGCAATTTATAGACAATTGTTTCAAAATTCTTCCAAGACAAGCCTTGCATGCAAAAACATTGGGTTTCGAACATCCAACTACGGGCGAGATGATGCGTTTTGACACCGAATTGCCTTCGGATATGAAAGAATGTATCGAAAAATGGAGAACCTATTCAAACACAAATACATTAAACGAAGAGGAAAATTAAATTTCGATAAATAGTGAAAAAATTAAATATAAAAGTTTATTTTCGTCAATATAACAATTCAATAATGAAAAATAAAATTATATTATTCGCTTTAGCATCAATCGCAATTACTGGTTGTTCTGCGCAGAAATCTGCCGTTCCAGAAAAGATAGACGATGCCACAAAATACATAAATTCAATCACTGTTGAAGACCTAAAAGCACATCTTACTATTGTTGCTTCCGACGAAATGGAAGGAAGAGATACAGGAACAAAAGGGCAAAAAAAAGCAGGAAATTATTTGATAGAAACTTATAAAAGCAACGGAATCTCTTTTCCAAAAGGAGCAGCGAATTTTTATCAGAAAGTTCCAGCGGCATTTATGAATACTGAATATGGCGAAAAATTACCCGATTCTGAAAACATTTGGGCGTATATAGAAGGTTCTGAAAAACCCAATGAAATTCTTGTTATTTCAGCACATTATGACCATATTGGTATCCAAAATGGAGAGATTTATAATGGTGCCGATGATGATGGCTCAGGAACAGTAGCTTTGTTAGAAATGGCGCAAGCTTTCCAACAAGCAAAAAACGAAGGTCATGGTCCAAAACGTTCTATACTTTTTCTTCATGTAACTGGAGAAGAACACGGACTGCATGGTTCTCGCTATTATACAGACAATCCTTTGTTTCCGTTAGCAAATACCATTACCGACATTAATATCGATATGATAGGGCGCCGTGATGAGTTTCACAAAGATTCCAGCAATTACGTTTACCTCATAGGTTCCGATTATCTTTCGACCGATTTGTATAAAACCTGCGAAGAAGCAAACAAAAAATATACAAATATCACTTTAGATTATAAGTTTAATGATCGTAACGACCCCAATCGTTTTTACTATCGTTCAGACCATTATAACTTTGCAAAACACAATATACCATCGGTATTTTTGTTTAATGGAGTTCACGAAGATTACCACCAAGCATCGGACGAAGTAAGCAAAATAGAATTTGATGCGCTAGCAAAAAGAACACAACTCGCCTTTAGCATCGCTTGGGAATTGGCAAACAAAAAAAATAGACCTGTAGTAGATAAATCAGGGAAATAATTTTTTTAGGGCGTGACCCCAAGGGTCGTGCTGTTCGCTTGTAGTCCTCGCACTTCCTTCGTCAGGCTGTGGGCTACCGCTACCATCACTCACGCAAGAAATAGTATTGTATAAAAAAAGCTCCGAATCACTTCGGAGCTTTTGCGTTATTTAGGGTGGATGACCGGTTTCGAACCGGCGACCTCCGGCACCACAAACCAGCGCTCTAACCAGCTGAGCTACAACCACCATTTGTTTAACGAGTGCAAATATATTGTAAATTTTGTGTTTTGCAAAGAAAAAAATAAAAAAATTATTTCAAATCTCCTAAACTATTGACAGCCAAATACCTTTCCACATTAAAACCTTCCCCATATTCCGTATTTATTAACCTTCCTAGATCCTGAGCACGATATTTTACACTATCTAGAAAGTTTTTAGAGGTTATTGGCGATTCTGGTTCTTTCGAACTCGGGTTATAAAACTGCGAATCGTAAGCCATAATAGCTTCCATTTTAATATCCATAAAACCAGAAACATCTACTACAAAATCGGGTTCTATGTTTTTCCATTGTATATAATGATACACGACTTTTGGTCGCCAAGCCTCTTGGATATTGCCATCTAGGCTGGTTTCTATTTTAGATAATCCTGACAAAAAACACGCATCGGAAACTAACTTGCTTCCTTTTCCGTGGTCTATATGACGGTCATCAATAGCATTGCAAAGCACAATTTTTGGTTTATACTTTCTAATCATTAAAATAATTTCTAGCTGGTGCTTTTCGTTATTTTTAAAAAAACCATCTCTAAAACCAAGGTTTTCTCTAACAGCGACTTTAAGAATTTTTGCAGCCTTTGCAGCCTCTAAATCTCTAATTTCTGCCGATCCTCGAGTTCCTAACTCGCCACGTGTCAAATCGATAATTCCTACGGATTTGCCAAGCGAAATTTCTTTGGCAATTGTAGCGCCACAACCCAATTCGATATCATCTGGGTGAGCTCCAAAAGCGAGTATGTCTAGTTTCATTTTTTTATATATTAATTTAAAAAATATCATGAAATATTTACAGTTAGCAATTTATAAAAAAATAGATTGATAAATTAAGAATTATGAGGAAAATACACGGTTAATAAATAATTATTGGGAAGAAAATTTAATTTTATTTTGCACAATAAAAAAATTAAGTTTGAATAGTTTATTTCGTAACATTTTTTTATTAGGTTTGTCAAAATTTTATTTTAAAAAAATAACCCCAAAAACCCAAAGTACCATGAGAAAATTTGTTGCAATTGCATTTTTATTAGTTACCTACACAGGATTTAGTCAAATAAAAGTTATAGAAACGGTGCCAATCGAAAAAATTGGAAGAATAGGAGATAACGGAACGAATGATATTTATATTCAGAAAGAAGGTAATGAATACACTATTTCTTTCAAAAACATTGATGATGTAGATAATGGCAATATAAAATTTAATTTTAAAGATTTAGCTGGTGATTTCGAAAGCTTGTATACGATTATTTCTAATGGCTTTAATGCAACACCAGTTGCTGATATAAAATTAGACTTACCTAATGATATTGTTTGGTTACACTACACAAAAAACTTACAAAAACTTGTTACCTTACAGTTTATGAGCAAAAATAAAGTAACTACGGCTACTGGAATTTCTGATTCGATGACTAAAGCAGATATAAATAATTTGTTCGGGAAAAAATAATTTTCAGATAAATTAGATTTTAAAAAATGCTTAATAATTTTGGTTTCTACTGAAATTATTAAGCATTTTTTTATAAAACTTTCTTCATCGTTTTCGATTTATTTACCGTTTCTATAAATTCTTTTTCGGGAATACTGTCTTTTGTGATTCCGCAACCAACATAGATATTTGCAAAATCATTCTCGATATTCATACATCTTAAATTGACGAATAAATCGGATTTAGTATTATTAAAAGTTGCAAAATCTATATTTAATTCGCCAAGAAAACCAGTATAAAAAGTTCTGTCATAATCTTCATTAGCTATAATAAATTGCATGGCTTCTTCTTTTGGTAAACCACAAACAGCTGGCGTTGGATGCAATTTTTCGATAATATTTCTAAAATCATTTTTGGTATTCATTGTTGCTTCAATATCAGTTTTGATATGAACAATGCTTCCTGCTCGAAAAGTATATGGCTCTGAAAACGAAATTTCAGTACTATATTTTTTTAAATTGGTTAAAATAAAATCGGTTACAAATTGTTGTTCTTGCTTTTCTTTTTCTTGCCAAATGTATTCTTCGGTTTCGGAATAAGGTTGCGTTCCTGCAAAAGAAACAGTTTTTATGGTATTTTCGGACGATTGCAAAAATTGCTCTGGTGTTGCTCCTATCCAAAAGCCGATTTTTTGGTGATAAAAACAATACTTGAATGTATTCGGGTAATTAAAAATTAATTTATTAAAGATATTTCCGAAATCAAAATTATCAATTTTTAGGATTTCTTTTCTAGACAAAACTACCTTGTCAAATTGGTTGTTTTGTATTGCTTTTACTCCTTTTTCGACTAAGTTTTCGAAAGTTGTTTTTGCATCTAAATCGATATTTAAATCAATTTCATTTTCAATAAAATAATCAATTTCGTTTATCGTTTCTATATAAACATCGGATTCATTTCTAGGGATTAAATATTTCTTTTTTCCATCAAAAGAAACAAAAGCAAAGCCAGTTTCCTCAAAACTATCTATTTCAAACAGATTGTCATTTTTTTGAAAAACGCCAATCAACTTGTCAGAATTTGGTTTGCAATAAATTACAAAAGGCATTTTTTTGTCGAGACAATCCTTTCCTTTATTAAAAATAATATCCATTTTGGTTTTAAATTTTTCGTCTTGGCAAAACCATATTTGTCAATTTGCAAAGAGAAATTAACTTGTTCTCTTCATCGGTAATTCTTATTTCCCAAAGATGAATGCTTCTTCCTTTGTGTATAATTCGGGCTGTTCCTGTAACAATTCCTTCTCTTTTTGCTTTAAGATGATTGGCAGAAATTTCGATGCCACGTACTTCGCTTAGTTCTGGATTTACAAATAACATCGATGCAGCACTTCCAACACTTTCTGCAAGTGCAACACTGGCACCGCCGTGTAATAATCCCATAGGTTGGTGAACGCCAGAATCTACAGGCATTGTAGCTACTAGAAAATCTTCACCAGCATCTGTAAATTCAATTTTTAGGGTTTCCATCAATGTGTTTTTACACATGGTGTTGCACATGGCGAGTACTTTATCTTTATCGAAAGTCATATATTTGTTTTTTGTGTTTCAAATTTACAAAAAAATAAGATTCTAAAAAGTCGCAAGACATAAAGTTTTTCCTGTTTTTGTTACTAATATCAATAATAAAAAGCCACAGATTACACAGATTAGCACAGATTTTTTATAAACTACATACAAATCTTTTTAATCCTTTAAATCTGTGGCAAGAGAAATTAAAAATTAATATGTTTTTAGGCCATAGCCAAATCTTTTAATAATCTGTGAATCTGCGGTGAAATAAAAAACATTTTCGTTCGTTACTACATTTTCACTATTTTTATCAAAAAATAAATTACCAATGCGTTATTCAATCCTATTCATACTTACTTTAGCCATTTCTATCACTTCATGCCGAAAGGATTTTGATACCGTTCCTAGTTCGGGGAAATTAGAGTTTTCTAAAACTACCGTTTACTTAGATACTGTTTTTACAAATATTGGATCAAGTACTTATATGTTAAAGGTTTATAACCGAAGTAACGACGACATTACCATTCCTAGTATTGCTTTGGGGAAAGGAAGCGCATCAAAATATCGATTGATGGTTGATGGTATGACAGGAACAAATGGGAAAATATTCCCAAATGTTGAACTTCTGGCGCATGATAGTTTATACGTTTTTATAGAAACCACTGCCGATATTGCCGATGCTAATCCTGCGGATTTACTTTATACCGACGAAATTTTGTTCGATGGTGGATCTTTGCAACAGAAAGTAAATTTGGTTACTCTGATACAAGATGCTGTTTTTTTGTTTCCTGATAGAACACCAGATGGAAATGGCGGATTTATATATGAAAGCTTGCAAATAGGAACTGATCCTGCAAATAAAATATACGGTTTTGTTTTAGATGATACCGAATTACATTTTACCAATGCAAAGCCTTATGTAATATACGGTTACGCAGCTGTCGATGTTGGAAAAACTTTGATTATAGATCCTGGAGCTCGAGTACATTTTCATGACCAATCGGGAATTATAGTAGCAGGTAGTATTCAGGTAAATGGAGCTGTTTCTACTGCAAATACTTTAGATAATGAAGTTATTTTTGAAGGAGATAGATTAGAACCAGCCTTTGCTGAAACTCCAGGACAATGGGGAACAATTTTATTGGCTAGTGGAAGTACGAATAATTCTTTTAATCATTTGACAATAAAAAATTCATCAGTTGGATTATTTATTCAGAATAATGACGCAACTACAGTTCAGATAAAAAATACGCAAATATATAATTCGTCAAATGTTGGTATTTTAGCCAGAACTGCCAGAATAAACGGAGAAAATATTGTTATAAACAACGCAGGACAATATGCTTTAGCTTGTACTCTTGGCGGAACTTACGATTTTACGCATTGCACTTTTGCAGATTATTGGCAAGGCAGTTCGAGACAAACGCCTACGGTTTTGTTAGATAATACTTTTTACGATGGAACAAATACTTATGTTGCCGATTTAGTACAGGCAAATTTTAATAATTGCATCATTTTTGGGCCAAACAATATAGAATTGGGTTTAAACAGAAACAATACAGAAGATTTCAATCATAATATAAAAAATTGTTTGATTAAGTTTAATGATACTAACAATCAGTTTAGTGGAAATCCTTTGTATATAAGTGTTTTTGCGCCGTCAAATAATAATTTGATGAGTAATAATACAACGCCTTATGATCCGATGTTTAAAAATACAGCTACCAATAATTTGCGAATTGGTTTCACATCTCATGCAAAAGGAGCTGGTAATCCAGCTTATATTATTGCCCAAGATGCCGATGGAGTAACTAGAACGACGCCACCAGATTTAGGTGCTTACGAACACGCTTCGAATTAGGTTTTAAAGCAAATCTATAAAGGATAAATGTTAGGTGTGCGGTTTTTAATCTGAAGTTATTTTAATAGATTTAATCGCTTTCTCAAATTCATTTTTACAATTATCTTTTTCAGTATCCATAAAAGCTATTTGATAGAAAGTTCCATTAACAGGAATTGCATAAATATAACTTCGAACTTTCTCTTCTGTAGTACGTGTTTTAACTGTATATTTCGAAACTGAAAAAATACAGTCTTTACCATTTACTTTAATGATAGATGGCTTTGTTAAGAAAACAAAATCAGGAAATATTTCTTTGAGTTTTCCATAACTAGCTTCAATTGAATTTTTAAACGATTCTAATGATTTTGATGGATTATTTCTTAAATTAATTTTGATTGTTGGAATTATTCCTGCTCGACTTTTAATATCATATTTATAAAAAGTTACCACTTCAATAGTACCTTTATTATTCTTTATTATTTCTTTTAGTTGATTTTCTGGAAGTTTAATTTTCTCTTTTATGTTATCTAATGCTTCGTTTTTTTCTGCTATAAACCAATCTGAAGGTTTTTCTATTTCAAAACCAATTTCTTGATCCTTAAAGATTTCCTGAGCTTTGCAAAAATTTACAGTTATTAAAAGTAAAATGATATATTTTTTCATTTGATATTTTTTTTTAAATTGCACATAACATATTTCTTTGGGATTTTTTTATTAAGCTATTTCTCTTCTTCTTTCTTAATTACTTTTCTTGCTACTTCGATTTTAAACTTTTTGCCTTTCATTTTTTCGTCACGAATATTTTTTAGCAAATCGTTTACTTTTTTAGATTTTACAGCGGCAAAAGAGATAAAATCTTTTACTTCAATCAATCCTAAATCGCCTTTTTCGAGTTTTCCTTTCTGAGAAAAGAAACCTACAATGTCTATTTTGTTCAGTTTTGTTTTCTTTCCGCCAGAAATATAAATCGTCTGAAATTCTGGGGCTTTTGGTAATGAAGTTGAATTTTCTACATTCAAAACAGCCATTTTATAATCTATATAATCTAGTTTTTTCTCACTTTCGTGTATCAAAATATAAGAAGTTCCCGAAGCTAACATTCTCGCAGTTCGTCCGTTTCTATGCGTAAATTCGTCTTCTTTAGATGGTAAATGATAATGAATTACATGCTTCATTTCTGGAATATCTAATCCACGAGCAGCCAAATCGGTGGTGATTAAATAACTCACACTTCCGTTTCTAAATTGGATTAATGCGCGTTCGCGCTCGTCTTGATCCATTCCGCCATGATAATATGTGGCATAAATTCCTTTTTCGTTCAATGTATCACTAATTCTTTCAGCTGCATCACGATGGTTGCAAAAAATAATTGCCGATTCCGATTTTAAAGAACAAATTAAATTAAATAAACTTCCAATCTTATCTTTGTCTTTAGAAACTACCATTTTCATCGAAAGATTTGTTTTTTCTTCTTCTGAAGGAATAAAATCTAAAACAGTTGGATTGATAACTCTTGTGTATTTCGGGATTTCAATATCAGAAGTGGCAGAAACCAAAATACGTTTGTTTAACTTTGGTAATCTATTAATTATAAATGACATTTGCTCGTGAAAACCCAATTGTAAGGATTTATCAAATTCATCTAAAATTAAAGTTTGAATAGCATCTACACTAAAAGTTCCTCTGTCTATATGATCGGCGATTCTACCTGGTGTTCCTATAAGAACAGCGGGCGGATTGCTTAAATTTTTAATTTCGGTGTCAATAGAATGACCTCCATAACAAACATTTACTTTATAATTGGTTCCCATTTTTTTCCAAACTTGTTCAATTTGCAAACCCAATTCTCGTGATGGAACTAAAATTAAACATTGAACGGAAGTAATATTTTCTTGCAGCATTTCGAAAATTGGCAACAAAAAAGCTAATGTTTTTCCGGAACCTGTAGGAGAAAGTAATAAAACATTGTTGTCGTTCAAAATAGTGTCTTGAGCAACTTCTTGCATTTCGTTTAGGTTTTCGATACCTAAATTGAGCAATATATTATTGGAATGGTGGTTGTTATTCATTTTGCAAAGATAGACTTTGAATTATGAATTACGAATTACGAATTACGATTTTTTTGAAACCTAAAAAAGTCAACACGAATTTCACGAATTTACACAAATTAATTCGTGATAATTCGTGTTTTTAATTTCCTAAATAACTTTTTCTTCTACAAACAATAATTTAATGTTTTCGTACGAGTTTTTTAATGCTTCTTTTATTTCATCAGGATTTAGCCAAGCAACTTTTTCGATTCCTTCTTCAATTTGACCTGTTGGCGTTCCTTCAAAATCGGTTTTCATTTCAAACCAATGTGTGATTTTTAATTTATAACGACCATTACGTTTGAAGACATGATAGGTTTTTTGCAGTTTTCCAGTAATGGTAAGACCAGTTACACCAGTTTCTTCTTCTACTTCACGGATAGCGGTATCTTCTATAAGTTCGCCTTTTTCTATTCCGCCTTTTGGTAAATCCCATTTTCCATTTCTAAAAATAAAAAGAACGGCACCATTTTTGTTAAATACTAATCCGCCACCGGCTTTATTAACGGGAATTTTTGCCTTTAAGGTTTTTATAATCTCTTTTTCGTCAGGATGATACAGATAAGCTTTCTGTAATTTGTTCTGAAAAAAATTGATGATAATCTGATTAATATCGGCGCTTTCTAACAAGAAAAATTTAAAATCAGTTTCTTTTTTGATTTCATTTGTTAGAAAAAGTGGCTTGTCGTTCACAAAAACTTTATACATTTGTACTATGATTTTTAATAAAGATACTGCTAGCAAAACTGCTGAATTGCTTTTACAAATAAATGCAATTAAATTGAATTCTGAAAATCCTTTTACATGGGCTTCAGGATGGAAATCTCCTATTTATTGTGATAATAGGGTAATTCTCTCGTTTCCAGCGATAAGAAATTATATTCGCGACGAATTTTCTAAAAATATCGAAAAACAATTTGGTAAACCAGATGTTATTGCAGGTGTTGCCACTGGCGCAATAGGTATTGGGATTTTGGTTGCTCAGGAACTGGGTGTGCCTTTTGTATATGTGCGTCCCGAAGCAAAAAAACACGGACGATTAAACCAAGTAGAAGGTTTTTTGCAAAAAGGTCAGAATGTAATTGTGGTCGAAGACTTAATTAGTACAGGAAATAGTAGTTTACTTGCCGTAGAAGCTTTGCGTAACGAAGGTGCCAATGTAAAAGGAATGGCGGCCGTTTTTTCTTACGGATTTCAAGTGGCGAACGATAATTTTGCCAATGCAAAAGTCGATTTATACACTTTAAGTAATTACGAAAGTTTATTAGAACTGGCTGTTGCTAAAGAATATATTACAAAAAATGAACAATATTTACTGCAAGAATGGCGAAAAAGCCCGTCTGAATGGAATATTGAAGTTTAAACTTTTTGTTGATTCGTTTATTCGGTTATTCGAAATCAGCAAATCAACAAATAACCGAATAAACGATTAACCTAATAACCTAATAATGAATTTAGAAAGTCAAAAAGTTACTGTTCAAAAAAATGCGGAATATATTTTTAATGAATTAAGCCAAGTTAAAAATTTCGAAAAATTAATGCCAGACAATATCGCAAAATTTGAAGTATTAGATGAAAATGCTTTTATTTTTGGATTAAAAGGTATGCCGGAAATAAAACTTAAAATGAAAGAGAAAAATGCTAATTCTCAAGTTATTTTAGGAGCTGCAAGTGATAAATTACCGTTTACATTGACCGCAAATATTAATGAAGTTTCTTCAGAATCGACTGAAATACAATTGCTTTTTGATGGCGATTTTAATGCTATGATGGCCATGATGATAAAAGGACCAATAAGCAAGTTTATTGAAACTTTGAGTGAGAATATGATAAAGTTGTAGTTCTTTATAACCACAAACTTTATAACCACAAAAGGCACAAAAGAAAATCGTAATTTTTTTCTTTTGTGTCTTTTGCGGTAAAAACTAATAAATCATCATAATTTCTTTTACCTCAAAAAAATTAACGCTATCATCTTCTAACAAAACTTCCAGTTGTCCGTTGCGGTTTACACCGTTTATAATACCCATAAACCGTTGCTGGTTTGCATCTTCAAAAAGAGTTGGTTTTCCTTTTTTAAATAAATAATTTTCGTATTCATTCCAAAAAGAATCAATTTCATTATTTTTTAGTTTTTCGATGTTGTTTTCAATTTTAATAACAATATTTTCTAGAAGTGTATCAATATCAAAATCTTGATGCATTACATTCTTTAATGAAGACGCTTTGGGTAAATTATCGAAGTTGGTTTGGTTTACATTCAATCCAATTCCTACGATAGATTCTATTTTTCCGTTTTCTTTAATGCTATTTTCTATAAGTATGCCAGCTATTTTTTTATTTTCTGCCATAATGTCGTTTGGCCATTTTATATTTAAATTAGTAATTTTCAGGTCATTTAATACCTGAACGATACTTACAGCAACAACAATATTTAAATTAAAAATTTCATTAATGTTAATAATAGTATTTTTTATTAAAATACTGGTTATTAGGTTTTTATTATCTTCTGAAGCCCAATTAGAACCCATTTGTCCTTTGCCTTTTGTTTGAGATTTTGTGGTCACAACCGTATAATTTTCTAAATTTTCTTTTTGTGATAACCCTTTTAGGAAATCATTAGTAGAATCTATGGCATCGAGTTTGATTAACTTCATGGGTGGGTTTTTGTAAGTATTTACAATTAACATTTATTTACCACCAAAATAAGCACAAAAATGAATAACTTTGCAAAAATATTTTAAAAATTAGATGGCTAAAAAAGAAATTAATAATGATGTTTTGTTAGCAAACATTATCAAGGGAATAGAAGAAGTAAAAGGTAACGACATAACAATTCTTGATTTAAGAGCATTAGAAAATACAGTTTGTGATTATTTTGTGATTTGTAACGGAAATTCGAATACACAAGTAAACGCAATTGTAAATTCTATTCAGAAAGTAGTTTCGAAAGAACTAAAAGACAAACCTTGGCATGTAGAAGGAGCTGATGTTGCGGATTGGATTTTGATGGATTATGTACACATTGTAGTACACGTTTTCCAAAAACATATCCGTGAATATTATAACATTGAAAGTCTTTGGGGTGATGCAAAAATCACAACTATTGAAAACAAATATTAAATAAAGTATTTATGTCTAAAGAGGTAAAAAAGAATAGTTTCAAGTTTAATCCGTGGTGGATTTATGCCGTTATTACAGCTATTTTTATAACAATGTGGTTTTCTGGTCAATCTCGTTGGGTTGAACCTACGAAGACTTCAGTTTCTAAATTCTATGAGTATTTGAATGCAAATCAAGTAGAAAAAGTAGAAATTATAAACGACAAAACAGTCGAAGTTTATCTGAAAAAAGATGCTTTAGCTGCAAAAGCACATGTTAAAATTCCTAAATTAGATTTGTTGCAAAAACCAAATCTTGGACCACATTATACTTTTCAAATCGCTAATAATTCTGAAAATTTTCAAGCAAAATTAGACGAAGCTCAAAAAGCACATAAGTTAAACTCATTTGAATTTAAAACATCAAGCGAATGGACGGATTTAGTAGGGTTTCTGCCTATTATTCTACTTATTGGTTTCTGGATTTACATGATGCGACGTATGTCGGGCGGTGGTTCTGGTGGCGGTGGAACACAAATTTTTAGTATCGGAAAATCTAAAGCAAAACTTTTTGATGAGAAAACAGATATTAAAACAACTTTCAAAGACGTAGCTGGATTAGAAGGTGCAAAAGAAGAGATACAAGAAATTGTAGAGTTTCTTAAAAACCCAACAAAATATACCGATTTAGGAGGTAAAATTCCAAAAGGAGCTTTACTTGTAGGGCCTCCGGGAACAGGAAAAACATTATTAGCTAAAGCGGTTGCAGGAGAAGCTCAAGTTCCGTTTTTCTCATTATCAGGATCCGATTTTGTCGAAATGTTTGTTGGAGTAGGAGCTTCACGTGTTCGTGATTTGTTCAAACAAGCCAAAGAAAAATCGCCAGCAATTATTTTTATAGATGAGATTGATGCAGTTGGTCGTGCTCGTGGAAAAGGAAATATGTCTGGTGGAAATGATGAACGTGAAAATACGCTAAACCAATTATTAACAGAAATGGATGGTTTCGGAACAAATACAAATGTAATTGTAATCGCAGCAACAAATAGAGCCGATGTTTTAGATAAAGCCTTAATGCGTGCTGGTCGTTTTGATCGTCAGATTTATGTTGATTTACCAGATGTTCGTGAACGTGCCGAAATTTTTGAGGTACATCTTGCACCACTTAAAAAAGTAGAAGGTCTTGATTTAGATTTTCTAGCCAAACAAACTCCAGGTTTCTCGGGAGCTGATATTGCAAATGTTTGTAATGAAGCAGCACTTATTGCAGCACGTTACAACAAAACAGCAGTAGACAAACAAGATTTCCTTGATGCTGTTGATAGGATTGTAGGAGGATTAGAAAAGAAAAATAAAATTATAACACCAGAAGAAAAGAAAGCAATTGCAATTCACGAAGCTGGTCACGCCACTGTAAGTTGGATGCTAGAACACGCAGCGCCGCTTATTAAAGTAACTATTGTGCCTCGTGGACAAAGTTTAGGTGCCGCATGGTATTTGCCTGAAGAAAGACAAATTGTGCGTCCTAACCAAATGTTAGACGAAATGTGTGCAACTATGGGTGGAAGAGCTGCCGAGAAAGTTATTTTTAATAATATTTCGACAGGAGCATTAAGCGATTTAGAAAAAGTTACTAAACAAGCCAGAGCAATGGTTACGATTTACGGACTAAATGAAAAACTAGGAAACATCACTTATTACGATTCGTCAGGACAATCAGATTATAATTTTTCTAAGCCATATTCTGAAGAAACAGCGATAACTATCGATAAAGAAATATCGTTAATGATTGAAGAACAGTACCAAAGAGCCATTGCGCTTCTTGAATTACACAAAGACAAACTGAATCAATTGGCTGATATTCTTATCGAAAAAGAAGTTATTTTTAAAGACGATTTAGAAACTATTTTCGGAAAAAGACCATTCGACAAAGAGGTTCATTCCGAAGTTGCTCCTGAAATTGTTTAAAACTTAGTTAATAACATACTTAAAAATCTCAATCTAATTGCTTAATTGGATTGAGATTTTTTTATCTTTGGTAGCAATTAAGCAATAATTCCCACGTATTTCAAGTATATATGAGTATTTTTAGAAAAATATTTGGTTCTAGTAGCGAAACATCAAACGATACTAACGAAAATGATTTTAATCCGTTTCAGGATATTCATTCTCAACTTCCTGTCGACGAACAATTTACTCATAATTTCAAAAAAAATGGAGGTAAGTTTTTGTATTGCGAAAACACAGCCGAATTAAATGAACAATTTGAAAATATTCTGGAAGAAAATGATTGGTTCGAATCTGAAGCGATGTGTTTAGAGCCAAGATTGTTTAAAATGCTTGAGGACAATAAAATTTCTTTCAATAAGCCACAAAACCCTAAGTTTTTCTTGGCCAGTTGCGAGAATCTAATTGCCGATGAAGGTTCGATATTATTTTCATCAAATCAAATTAAACAAAACAAACCAAATGATTTGCCAGATAATATTATTTTAGTGGCAACTACAAGCCAAATTATATTAAATAAAAGTGACGGTTTGAGAGAAATAAAAAAACGTTACACTACCGATTATCCTACGAATATTACCACTTTTAAATATTTTGAAAAAGTAAAAGAAGAAGACTTCTTACATTACGGAAGTTCTCCAAAACATTTATATTTATTGCTTTTAGAAGATTTGTAAAATGAATGAAAACGTAACACGTTCATTGTCAGGATTGGTATATATACTAGTGCTAGTCTTCGCAACACTTTTTTCTAGAGAGTCTTTTTTGGTGCTTTTTGGGTTGTTTATGTTGCAAACTGTACGTGAATTTTGTAATTTGATATTTTTACCAAAAACGCCAGCATTATTAGTTGCAGGATTGTTATATTTTATCTTTGGGTGTTTCTTGCCAGAAAATAAATTAACCGATTTTGGATTAATTGCTGCTTCCTTATTTGTTTCTATCAGATTACTGTTTTGGCTATTTAAAGAAAAAAAATCTGCTATTGATGTTCAAGGAAAATGGGTAAATTTAATTGGATATATTATTTTGCCTTTTATCTTTATTGCGAAAATTTCAAATTTAGAGGGAACCTTTCAACCAAAACTAATAATTGCTATCTTTATACTTATTTGGACAAATGATACTTTTGCTTATATTGTGGGAAAATCTATTGGAAAAAATAAATTATTCGAATCTATTTCTCCTAAAAAAACGATAGAAGGATTTGTAGGAGGTGTAGTTTTTGCAATAATTGCGAGTATTATAATTTCTAAATATTATTTGCAAATGCCAGTTTATGTTTGGATAATAACTGCATTAATAATTAGTTTTTTTGGTACAATTGGTGATTTGGTCGAATCTAAATTCAAACGAATAGCCAACGTAAAAGACAGCGGAAATATAATGCCAGGACACGGCGGTATGCTAGATCGATTAGATAGTATTATATTTGTAGCTCCATTTTTATTTTTATTTTATAAAATTATAGTATATGTTTCATAAAGAAGGTTCAAAAATTATTTTAGTTGCAACATTATTGTTTGTTGTAACAATTGTTTTAGCAGGAGAATTTATCGGTTTAACTTGGCTTAGAATGGGAATTCAGCTTGTTGCTTTGGTTTTCTATATCATAATTTTGCAATTTTTTAGAAATCCAAACCGAAGTATTGTTGCTAATGACAATCAGATTGTAGCGCCAGTAGACGGAAAAGTAGTCGTTATAGAAGAGGTTTTCGAACCAGAATATTTCAAAGACAAACGTTTACAGGTTTCTATATTTATGTCACCTATAAATGTGCATGTTACACGTTATGCCATTTCTGGATTGATAAAATATAGCAAATACCATCCAGGGAAATTCCTTGTGGCTTGGCATCCAAAAGCCAGTACCGAAAATGAACGTACCACAGTAGTTATTGAAAGCAAAGTTTTTGGCGAAATATTGTACCGTCAAATTGCTGGAGCACTTGCCAAAAGAATTGTAAATTATGCCGAAGAAGGTACACAAGTAGTTCAGGGAACGGATGCTGGATTTATAAAATTTGGCTCACGAGTAGATTTATTTTTGCCATTAGGAACAAAAGTAAATGTGAAGCTAAACGAAGTGGCAATAGGAAACAAAACGATTATAGCTTTAGGTTAAATGTCTGAAAAAGATTTAGATACACGATTTCAAGAAGCCATACAACTTGCGCTAACGATTCCTCAAGCTTCGTTGCCACAAGATGTTCAGTTAAGATGTTATGCCTATTATAAGCAAGCAACTTTTGGTTCTTTAGGAAGTGTAAATTACTCAAATCTAGATGTTAGAGATGCTTTCAAGAATAATGCTTGGCTGCAAATAAGTCATATTTCTGCCGAAGAAGCAAAAGAATGTTATATTGATATTATCAATCAAATTTCAAACAATAAGCTATGAAAACCCATCAGTTATTCGTTATTACATTGGCATTAACAACTGTAGTTTCATGTAAAAAAGACACATTGGTCGAGCAAGTAGATGTACCCGCAACACCTATTGAAGTTGTAAAAGTAAAAGGTGGAAGTAGTAATGCAACTGATGTAAAAGCTACTGAAGGCGCTTTTGAAATGTATCAATTACCTTATAATTACAAAGCACTCGAACCCAATTTTGATGCTACAACTACCGAAATTCATTATTCAAAACACCATTTGGGTTATGTTAATAATCTGAATAAAGCGGTAATTGGGACAAAATACGAAACACTTGCCTTAAACGATATATTTAAAAACCTGAATTTATCCGATACCGAAATTCGAAATAACGCAGGCGGTTTTTACAATCATAACTTTTTTTGGGGAAATATGGCAGCCAATGCTGGAGGCGAACCAGAAGGAGATTTAATGGAAGCTATCATTAGAGATTTTGGCTCTTTTGATGGTTTTAGATCACAATTTACAGAAGCTTCACTTAAAGTATTTGGATCAGGTTGGACTTGGTTGGTTTCTGATAAAACAGGAAAATTACGAATCGTAACGACTCCAAATAATGACAATCCGTTGATGAAAAATCTAGGTTTTTCAGGAATTCCTCTTTTAAATTTAGATATGTGGGAACATGCTTATTATTTGAAATTTCAGAATAAAAAGAGAGAATACGTAAATACTTTTTTTAGTGTTATAAACTGGGCAGAAGTTCTTAAAAAATACGATGCTTTCCCTAAAGTTGCAGTTTCAATTGTACCAACTAGTACAACAACCGAAACTACCATTCCTGCCGAAACACCAACAGCAGTTCCTGATGAGTTTAAATAGTTTTTAGGATAATAATTCCTTTTTTCTCATGGAGTTATATTGTTTATAAATTAGTTTAATTTGTAAGTTACCTGCAAGTTTTCCTTAAAATTCCGCATAAAATAAAATTGAAAAACAGAAAACTGAATTAACGAAAATGAAAAACTATAGATTATATTTTATTACTTTTTTTGCAATCTGTTTTTCTGTTTTTGTTTCAATCCCATATTTAAAAAGCAACTTATCTGATTACGATAAAAAGACAAAAATTTATAACAGTTTTGAAATTGATACTTTAGTTAGAAATAGATTATTTAGAACAAGTTACGATAGAACATTAATTCTAAAAATGTCTGATGGAACGAAATGGAGTGTTAGTAAAGTATTTTCAAAATATTTTGATGAATTAAAAGACAGTAAAAATATTGGCAAAAAATACACTTTGTATGTTTCAAGTGAAACTGATGAATCTCCATCACAAATTGAAATCGAAAACAAAATAGTTTATAGCATAAAGAGTGTAAGTTATTATAATTACTTCATAATAATAGCAACATTAATTTTAGTGTATTTTTCATATCAAGAAATGAAAAATACTAGAAAAATGAAAACTGAAAAAAGCAAAGACAAAACCAGGAGGTAACAATGACTTGTTGTATTTAGCTTTCTACTTCTAAAAAAATACCGCAGATTCACAGATTTTTTTAATAATCTGTGAATCTGCGGTAAAAAATATGTTTTAATCTGTAAAAATAAATTCTTAAATCACTTCCTTTTTCGCTCTAAAAACAAAAAACAAACCAGCTAATACAAAAGGAATACTTAGCCATTGTCCTGTAGATAATAATCCTAAAACAGATTCGAAACCACCTTGACTTTCTTTTACAAATTCAACTAGAATTCTTACTGAAAATAGCGTGATTAAGAACATTCCGAAAAGGAAACCTTGTTTTTGGCGCGCATCAGTTTTCCAATATAAAAAGAATAAAATGGCAAAAACAAATACATAACCAAAAGCTTCATATAATTGCGAAGGATGTCTAAACGGAATAGCGTTTAGCGTTTGTGCAAAAGCAGAATCAGTTTCTATAAGTTTATAAGCTTTGCTTAAATCGTTTGTTTGTGTAATTTGACGTATGTTTTTATCCATCCAAAACTCATCTTCACGAATAAATTTAACACCATAAAAAGGTTTCCCAGAAACAATTGGACCATAAATTTCAGAATTGAAAAAGTTACCCAATCGTACAAATATCGCTCCACTAGCAACAGGAATTACCACTCTGTCGAGAATCCATAAAATAGATCTTTTAAGCACTTTGGTAGTATAAAAATACATCGTAATAATAACCGCAATAGCTGCACCATGACTTGCTAATCCTCTAAATCCAGTAAATTCCCAACCTTTTATAAAATAAAATAAAGTAGCGTTTGGGTTTTCTCGTATTGGCAGAAAAATTTCAAGTAAATGGTCTGGATAATAACTACTCCAATTGTAAAATATAACATCTCCCAATCGTGCGCCAATTAAGATGGCAAGTACCATATATATAAGTAAACTATCTAATTTTTCGATAGGTTCGTTTTCTCTTTTAAAAATTGGTTTCATAATAAACCAACCCAAAATAAAGGCTACAACGAACATTAAACTGTAAAAATGAAGTGTAAACGAGCCTATGTTTATTCCTTCTGAAGGATTCCAAACGATCTGTAAAAAGTGTGTCATGTTTTTGTTTTCTGGTATTTGGTTTTATTCAAAAATACTCTTTTAATTTTAATTAATTATTTTTTAATTCAATTCTATGGAACAGGATCGTAACCGCTTCGTCCCCAAGGATGACAACTCAAAATTCTTTTGGCACCAAGATATCCTCCTTTAAATAAGCCATGTTTTTGCAAAGCTTCGGCTGTATAATGAGAGCAGGTAGGAGTGAACCTACAGGTTGCAGGGGTTAGTGGCGAAATTACGATTTGGTAAAACCGAACCACAAATAGAAATGGGAATATCAGAATTTTTTTTAAACTCAAAATATTATATTGAAAATGTTGTTCCTTCTTTTCCGTCTTTCAACTGAATTCCTAAAGCCAATAACTGATCTCTAATTTGGTCAGACATTGCAAAATCCTTATTATCTCTGGCTTGTTTGCGCATTTGGATTAGCATTTCTACAACGCCTTCTAATTTATCATTATTGTTTGTCGATGATTTTTCGTCTTCCAATCCTAGAACATCAAAAACAAAAGCTTTTATTGTGCTTGAAAAATCTGTAAAATCTTCTTTGGTTAAAAAAGCAGACTTGTCTTTCAATAAATTTATCAAATTTACACCCGAGAATAAATGAGCAATAAGAATTGGTGTATTGAAATCATCATTCATAGCATTATAACAATTTTCTTTCCAGCCTTTTAAATCAAACGTTGATTCAGTTCCGAAGTAAAAATTATCTAAATTATTCAAACTACTAACAGCGTCTATCAATCGATAAAAACCTTTTTCGGCAGCAAGAATAGCATCGTTAGTAAAATCGAGATTGCTACGGTAATGTGCTTGCAACATAAAGAATCGAGCTACTGATGCTGAAAAAGCTTTGGTTAAAAAAGGACTTCCACCAGAATATATTTCGCTTGGCAAAATATTATTTCCAGTCGATTTCGACATTTTTTTTCCGTTTAAAGTCAACATATTAGCATGCATCCAATAATTTACGGGTTCTTGACCAGTACAAGCTTCATTTTGTGCAATTTCACATTCGTGATGAGGGAATTTTAAATCCATTCCGCCACCGTGAATATCAAAATGATTACCTAAATATTTGGTACTCATTGCAGTACATTCTAAATGCCAGCCCGGAAAACCATCGCTCCAAGGAGAAGGCCAACGCATAATATGTTCTGCCTCGGCTTTTTTCCAAAGCGCAAAATCCTGATGGTTTCTCTTATCACTTTGTCCGTCGGTATCTCGAGTATTGGCAAGCATATCTTCGATATTTCTACCGCTTAATTTTCCGTAATTGTTAGTTTCGTTAAACTTAACTACATCAAAATAAACAGAACCGTTAGATTCGTAACCAATTCCTTTATCTATAATGGCTTTAACAATTTCAATTTGTTCTATAATATGTCCAGTAGCTGTGGGCTCGATACTTGGCGGTAGGAAGTTATAAGCTTTCAAAACATTATGAAAATCGACAGTATAACGCTGCACAATTTCCATAGGTTCTAGTTGTTCGAGTTTTGCTTTTTTGGCAATTTTGTCTTCACCATCATCTACATCATCAACAATATGTCCTACATCGGTAATATTTCGTATGTATCTAACCTTATAACCCAAATGCAAAAAATACCTATATATCACATCAAAGGACATAAAAGTACGCACATTTCCTAAATGAACATTGCTGTAAACCGTAGGTCCACAAACATACATACCTATATTTCCTTCATTAATAGGAGTAAAGTTTTCTTTTTCGCCCGATAGCGAATTGTATATTTTTATGGGTTGCGATTTATATAATGGCATTTTGTTTATTTTTTTAGGAGCTATTTCCTGCTTTACGTTGCAATCTGTCATTGCGAGGAACGAAGCAATCTCATTCGGGATTAAAATTCGCAATTACAGGATTTCCACTGCAATCAGGGCTAGGACATTTCGTTATTAATGAACTTTATTTTAGAATTTAGTATCTAATTTAATATAATCTAAAAACTCTCTTCTTGTTTCTAAATTTTTAAATTTCCCACCAAACTCAGAAGTAACAGTGCTGCTTTCTATGTCTTTTATTCCGCGTGAGTTTACGCAAAGATGTTTGGCATCAATAACACAAGCCACATCATCAGTACCTAAAGCAATTTGTAATTCTTGTACAATTTGCAT
Source organism: Flavobacterium swingsii (assembly GCF_900111965.1). Lineage (GTDB taxonomy): Bacteria > Bacteroidota > Bacteroidia > Flavobacteriales > Flavobacteriaceae > Flavobacterium > Flavobacterium swingsii. Next base: position 75,307 of record NZ_FOJT01000002.1, read on the forward strand.
CGTTAGTCTTTCCTGAACTTGTGGTCTTTTCGAATAATATTCGACAATTCGATTCATTTTAGATAAACCAATCACAGTTCCGTTCGATATATACGCCACATGTGCACGACCTATAATTGGCAACAAGTGATGTTCGCAAGTAGAGTAAACGACAATGTTTTTCTCGACAAGCATTTCGCCGTATTTGTAATTATTATCAAAAGTAGAAGGTTTTGGTTTTTTGTTAGGATTTAGTCCACCAAAAATTTCTTTTACAAACATTTTTGCCACACGATTGGGTGTTCCTGAGAGGCTATCGTCAGTAAGATCCATACCAAGGGTTTGCAAAATATTTTCTACGTCTTTTTTTATAGATTCTATTTTCTGATCATCGGTCAGAACAAATGCATCTTTTCTTACAGGATTTTTTGCGCTTGTAGCAATATGATTGTTTCCAATTTCGTCTTGAAAATCGTCGTTATGAGCCATTAAATATAAGGTTTAAACAATTAAAAAGTTTATTAATTGCAAATATATGTAATATATTCAAATTTATTAATTGATTTTAACTATTAAAAAGTACAACCAAATATTAATTATTATTTAAATATTTCTTAAATTTCGAACGAATTTAACTAAACCAACTAAGAGATGAAATTTATTACCCTTAAGATTATCTTTGTTTTTATGATTTCACAATTTATTTATTCGCAAGAAAACATAGATTGTAATGCGAATTATAAGGCTGAGATTATAGAATGCCCAAAAGAAACTATAAATGCTGAAAAATACGCTATTGTAAATTGGGATTTTTCAGAAGTGAAAGATGCTACAATTAAAATTGAAATAGTTCCAATTTTAGATTGTTTCAATAAAGACAAAGCTGTTGCTTATAAAGATACCATTTTGTTAAACATTGGTAATGCTGAAAACGGAATTATTGGTTCGAAAAAATTAATTCATATTGAAATGATGAGTAAATGTTTCAAATGGAGAGTAATGGTTACCAAAACAAATTGCGAAAAAATCTCCGATTGGCAATACTATTATTTTATTCCTGTGACAGATTATAAAAAAATTATAAAAAATTAAGATGAAAAAAATAATACTATTTTTAGTTTTTAGTTTAATTACTATAAATCTTTATTCACAAGCTACTTGCGCAACGGCAGAGGCTTTTTGCGGTTCAGACCCTACAATTCCGTCCTTGATATATCCAAATTCAGTAGGTGGGTCAGGTGGATCAAATGCTTGTTTGGGATCTACACCTAATCCTAAATGGTTTTATTTTAAAGTAGATCAATCTGGGACTTTAATTTTTGATATTATTCAAAATACTGCTTTCAATGCTGGTGGTTTTCCTACAGGAACTGCTCTTGATGTTGATTTTGCAGTTTGGGGACCCTTTGCTTCGGCAACCGGCAACTGTGGAAGTATGGTTAATAACTGTCCTTGTCCTAATAATACAACCTCACCAGGAAGCTACCCTAGGCCAGCTCCAGGGAATTTAGTAGATTGTAGTTATGATGGCTCTCCAGTAGAGCATCTTACAATTGCAGGCGCTGCTGCGGGACAATATTATCTTGCTGTGGTTACTAATTTTAGTGGACAACCCGGATTTATAAAACTAGAACAAAGAGCTCCTATTTTACCAACTTATGGTTCTACCGATTGTGATTTAGTATGTGGTGTTTCTCTAGGCCCAGATCGTAATGAGTGTGCTGGGACTTCTATAAATATTACAACATCTTTTTCTTCTCCGTTTTCTACCGGCACAGCACCTTTTCAGTGGTTGCTAGGAGGTGTTCCGCAACCTGCTTACGATAATATGCAAACGATATCTGTAAATACACCAGGAATTTGGTCAGTAAAAACCACTAGACCTGGCGGATGTTATCAAGTTACAGATAGTATGGTGCTATCATATTATGCTCCAATACCAGTAACACAACCTACGGATATTATTCTTTGCACAAGTTCGGCTGCACCTTATATATTTCCTTCAATAAATAAAAATGCTCAAATTTTAGGAACTCTTTCGGCTTCAGATTATACTATTACATATCATACAACCCAATTAGCTGCAGATAACGGTGCACCAAGTATTCCTTTTGCAAGTTTGACTAATTATTCTATCTCAACTTCACCAACTAGAATTTATGTTAGAGTTGAAGATAACTCAACAGGCTGTTATGCAACAAGATTTTTCGATTTAATTGTAGCTGCCGCACCAGCTGGTACATTTTCTTATGCTAGCCCATCATATTGTACAAGTGTTACAACACCACAATCTATAGTACCTGCAGGTTTAACTCCTAGCGGAAGCTTTACAACAAATCCATTAACTGGATTAACAATAAATTCAACTACTGGTGAAATTATCCCTAGTACAAGTACACCAGGACCTTATACAGTAAATTACGATATTGCAGCAACGGCTTCTTGTCCAGCATTTAATACCAGTACAACAGTTACAATTAACCAAGTACTAACTCCAACAATAAATTGTGGTACATCTACAACTACTTCGGTAATATTTGATTGGGCTGCAGTTACAGGAGCAACAGGTTATAATGTGTCTTATCAAATAAATGCTAATCCAATAGTAAATGTTGGAGCAATTGGTAACGTATTAACTTATTCAGTATCAAGTTTAAGTCCAGGAGATACTGTTGTAATTACATTAACACCAACCGGACCAGCAGGTAGTTGTTTTTCACCAAATACTCAAAGTTGTATAGCAAATAATTGTACACCACCTACTGTCGCTATATCTTATAGTTCACCTAGTGCACCTAACACATCATTTTGTGAATCAGATACAGTACCCAAATTAGTTTACATATCGGGAACTGGGCTTTTTACGCCAGGTACTTATGCTGCAAGTCCAAATACTCTAATTATTAATCCAATTACAGGAGAAATTACTCCAAACGGAAGTCCTGCAACAGTTTATACAGTAACCTATTCAGTTACAACAACTCCTCCGGGTTGTTCACCTGTAACAGCTACAACATTAGTAACGATTAATGCATTACCAACAATTTCAGGAACTTTAAATGCTTGTATTGGATTGACCACACAACTTACAGGTTCTGGCACAGCCAATGCAACGACACCTTGGGTTTCTTCAAATACTGGAGTAGCCACTGTAAGCAATACAGGATTGGTAACAGGAGTTTCGTTAGGAACAGCGATTATTACTTATACCAATAGTAATGGTTGTGTGATTACCGCAACGGTAACGGTTAATGCATTACCAACAATTTCAGGAACTCTAGTAGCATGTGTTGGATTAACAACACAACTTACAGGTTCTGGAACTGCCAATGCAACAACACCTTGGATTTCTTCAAATACTGGAGTAGCCACGGTAAGTAATACAGGATTGGTAACAGGAGTTGCGGCAGGAACTACGATTATTACTTATACGAATAGTAACAGTTGTGTAATTACCGCAACGGTAACTATTAATGCATTACCAACAATTAGTGGAACTTTAAATGCTTGTATTGGATTGACCACACAACTTACAGGTTCTGCTACGGCAAATGTAACAACACCTTGGATTTCTTCAAATACTGGAGTAGCTACGGTGAGTAATACAGGATTGATAACGGGAGTTGCCACAGGGACTACAATTATTACTTATACAAATAGTAATGGTTGTGTAATTACCGCAACGGTAACCATCAACGCTTTACCAACAATTTCGGGAACTTTAAATACTTGTATTGGGTCAACGACACAACTTACAGGTTCTGGAACTGCAAATGCAACTAATCCATGGATTTCTTCAAATACAGGAGTAGCCACTGTGAGTAATACAGGATTAGTCACAGGAGTTACAGCAGGAAGTACCATTATTACTTATACAAACGATAATGGTTGTGTAATTACCGCAACGGTAACTATTAATGCATTACCAACAATTACTGGAACTTTAAATGCATGTGTTGGATTAACCACACAACTTACAGGTTCCGCTACGGCAAATGCAACGACGCCTTGGGCTTCTTCAAATACTGGAGTAGCCACTGTGAGTAATACAGGATTGGTAACGGGAGTTGCGGCAGGAACTACGATTATTACTTATACCAACAGCAATGGCTGTGTGATTACAGCAACGGTAACGATTAATGCATTACCAACAATTAGTGGAACTTTAAATGTTTGTATTGGATTAACAACACAACTTACAGGTTCTGCAACAGCTAATGCAACGACACCTTGGGTTTCTTCAAATACAGGAGTAGCCACTGTAAGTAATGCAGGATTGGTAACAGGAGTTTCGTTAGGAACAGCGATTATTACTTATACCAATAGTAATGGTTGTGTGATTACCGCAACGGTAACGGTTAATGCATTACCAACAATTATTGGAACTTTAAATGCTTGTATTGGAGCAACAACCCAACTTACGGGTTCTGGTACAGCCAATGCAACGACACCTTGGATTTCTTCAAATACAGGAGTAGCTACGGTAAGTAATGCAGGATTGGTAACAGGAGTTGCATCAGGAACTACAATTATTACTTATACCAATAATAATGGTTGTGTGATTACGGCAACCGTAACGATTAATGCATTACCAGCAATTAGTGGTACTTTAAATGCTTGTATTGGATTAACAACGCAACTTACAGGTTCTGCTACAGCCAATGTAACGGCGCCTTGGGTTTCTTCAAATACTGGAGTAGCTACAGTAAGTAATACAGGATTAGTCACAGGAGTTTCAGCAGGAACCACGATTATTACTTATAAAAACAGTAATGGCTGTGTTATTACGGCAACAGTAACTATCAATGCATTACCAACAATTACTGGAACCTTATCGGCTTGTGTTGGATTGACCACACAACTTACAGGTTCTGCTACAGCTAATGCAACGACACCTTGGGTTTCTTCAAATACAGCAGTAGCTACAGTAAGTAATACAGGATTAGTAACAGGAGTTTCAGCAGGAACAGCAATTATTACTTATACCAATAGTAATGGTTGTGTGATTACTGCAACAGTAACAGTTAATGGATCACCAACAATTTCGGGAACTTTAAATGCTTGTATTGGATTAACAACACAACTTACAGGTTCTGGAATTCCAAATGCAACAACTCCATGGATTTCTTCAAATACTTTAGTAGCCACTGTAAGTAATACAGGATTGGTAACAGGAGTTTCAGGAGGAACTGCAGTTATTACTTATACAACAGATAGTAATGGTTGTACTGCTACAGCAACGGTAACTGTAAATAACCCATCAGCACCAACAGTTACAACGCCAATAGCATATTGTATAAATGATCAGGCAAATCCGCTTAGTGCAATTGGAACTAATTTGTTATGGTACACAACAGCAACTGGAGGTACAGGTTCAGCTACTGCACCAACACCTTTGACAACTGCGGTTGGAAGTGCAAATTATTATGTAAGTCAAACTGTAGGTACTTGTGAGAGTCCAAGAGCAGTAATAACAGTTAATATTTCTGAGCCGCCAGCAACTGTTGTTGCAACACCATCAGAATTTTTTGCAGATTTGCATACCATAACTGTTACTGTTACTCCAACAGGAATATATGAATATCAAATAGATAATGGTGTTTTTCAAAGCAGTAATGTATTTACAAATGTAGGTGCTGGCCCACATGACATAATAGTAAGAAATGAATGTGATTCATTACCGGCAACGGCTTATATTGTTGATTATCCAAGATATTTTACACCAAATAGTGATGGTTATCATGATACTTGGAATATTCCTGAACTGAAAGGTCAAGCAAATTCTAAAGTTTTAATTTTTGATAGATTTGGAAAATTAATAAAAGAAATTAGACCTTCTGGAAGTGGTTGGAATGGAACTTTTAATGGAAAAGAATTACCATCGACTGATTACTGGTTTATTGTTACTTACGAAGAAAAAGGAATTACAAAAGAACATAAAGCACATTTTTCGATGAAACGATAATTATTAACTATTTGTTTATAAAAAAGGCTTCTCAATTTGAGGAGCCTTTTTTGTTTTATCATCTATCAGTAAAAAAATATTGTAAAAGCAGTTTTTCTTAATAAAAAAATCCCAACAGTTTCGTGTTGGGATTTTTAAATTTATTTTAATGATAATATTATTTCACATCCATCAATTCTACATCAAAAATAAGAGTAGCGTTTGGAGGAATAGCACCACCAGCACCACGAGAACCGTAAGCCAAGTGTGATGGAATAACAAAACGTGCTTTGTCCCCAACTTGAAGCAAAGCAATTCCTTCGTCCCAACCTTCAATCACTTGCCCTTGACCCAATCTAAAATCAATTGGTTTTTTGCGAGGATAAGAAGAATCAAAAACTTTTCCAGACTCTAATGAACCTTCGTAATGAACCGAAACGGTTTTGCCATTTTCTGCTTTTTTACCAGAACCTTTCTGAATCATTTTGTAACGTAAACCGCTTTCTGTTTTATCAAAACCAGCAGCCAATTGTTCCATTTTTGCTTCTCCTTCTGCTTTTTCTGCCGCTTCACGTTTTGCACGAGAACCTTCAAAAGTTCTAAAAGCTTCTACCGCATTCCATTTTTCAGCTTCTTCACCAACTCTAACTATTTCTAAAGTTTTTAGAATATCATTTCCTTCCACTGCATCAACAACATCTTGACCTTCTACAACATGACCAAAAACAGTATGCTTACCATCTAACCAAGTAGTTGGTACGTGTGTGATATAAAATTGAGAACCATTTGTTCCTGGTCCAGAATTTGCCATAGCCAAAACTCCTGGTTTGTCATGTTTCAAACTTGGGTGAAACTCATCGTCAAATTTATAACCTGGCGCTCCAGTTCCTGTTCCTTGTGGGCAACCACCTTGTATCATAAAATCTGGTATAACACGGTGAAAAGTTAGTCCGTCATAATAAGGTGTTCCTTGTGGTTTTACTTTATTTTCAAGATTTCCTTCAGCAAGTGCAACAAAGTTACCAACCGTTCCTGGAGTTAAATCATGTGTAAGTTTTACTAAAATCGAGCCTTTAGTAGTATTAAATTTTGCGTAAATTCCGTCTTGCATGGTTTATTTATTTAAATTTGAACTGCAAAATTACAAATATTAAATAGAAAGTCCCGCCGAAATGGATATTAAAATTATCTCTTACAATCCTAAATACAAATCCTATTTTATCGATTTAAACAAAGCTTGGCTCGAAGAATATTTTTTTGTTGAAAAACACGACATTGATGTTTTTGAAAACATAGAAGAAGTTATTTTGAAACCTGGTGGCGAAATTTTCTTTTGTTTGATTAATGATGAAGTTGCGGGAACTGTCGCAATGCAAAAAGTAAACGATACTAAATATGAATTGGCTAAATTAGCAGTTGATAAAAAATTTCAAGGACAAAAATTAAGCAATTTGTTGATGGATGCTTGTATTGATTTCGCAAAAGAAAAAAAAGCGACCACAATTATGCTCATGTCAAGTACCAAATTAGATACTGCTTTGAATTTGTATCGAAAGTATCATTTTGTTGAAGTTCCGTTAAGTGAAACTGATTATAGTCGTGCTGATATTCAAATGGAATTATATTTATAAAAGATGAAAATCCCTGAAAACTACATAGAAACCAATAAACAAACTTGGAACAACAAAACGGATATCCATATTGCTTCCGATTTTTATAATAATGAAGCGTTCTTAAGCGGAAAATCTTCATTAATGGATATCGAATTGAATCTTTTGGGAGATATTTCAGGGAAGAAGATATTGCATTTACAATGCCATTTCGGACAAGATACATTATCCTTAGCCCGTTTAGGAGCAAAAGTAACAGGTGTCGATTTATCTGATAATGCCATCAATAAAGGAAAGGAACTGAATCAAAAAATTGGTCTTGATGCCGAATTTATCTGTTGTAATGTTTATGATTTAGAAAATCATCTTGATGAAAAATTTGATATTGTTTTTACCAGTTACGGGACAATTGGTTGGTTGCCAGATTTAGACAAATGGGCTAAAGTAGTATCTAATTTCTTAAAACCTGGCGGCCAATTTATTTTTGCCGAATTTCATCCCGTAGTTTGGATGTATGACGATAATTTCAAGAATGTTTTTTATAGTTATTTTAATATTAAGCCTATCATTGAATATGAAGAAGGAACATATGCAAACAGAGATGCTGATGTTAAAACCAGCTCTGTTTGCTGGAATCATTCTACTAGTGAAGTGTTGAATTCCTTAATTAAATCAGGATTAGAAATCAATTCTTTCGATGAATACGATTATTCTCCTTATAATTGCTTTAATGAAACCGAAGAATTCGAAAAAGGTAAATTCAGAATCAAACATTTAGAAAATAAAATTCCAATGGTTTTTTCATTGGTTGCAACCAAAAAATAAATTTATGCCAAGTATTTACAACACATTCGACAATCAAAACTTAATTGAAAGAATCGAAAAACTAACCGCAGATGCACAACCAAATTGGGGGAAAATGAGTGTCGACCAAATGTTGTCGCATTGTCAAGCTCCTATTGATGTTGCTTTTGGAGATTTGAAACTCAAATCTAATTTTCTTTTTTTGCTTTTAGGCAAAATGATTAAAGGTAAAATGCTAAAAGCCAAATATTTTGGAAAAAACAGTCCAACGGCTAAGGATTTTATCAGAACGGGACACTATGATTTTGAACAAACCAAAGCTGATTTAATTAAAAAAGTAAAAACTTTTGCTGCTGAAGGAACAAATTCCATCAAAGTGCACAAACATCCTTTTTTCGGAAATATGACTACCGAAGAATGGGATAATTTACAATGGAAACACTTAAATCACCATTTGTATCAATTTGGGGTTTAGCCCTGATGGAAGCGGCATCCTTTTTCTTGCTTCTTTAGCAAGGAAAAGATATAGCGGACAGCAGGAATAGCTCCTAAAAACATATAAGTTATTCCTAAAAACCTTTGTACCTTTGCCGTTTAGAACCTCAGAACCTTTTTTAAGAATATGCGAATAGATATTATTACCGTTTTGCCAGAATTATTGCGAAGTCCTTTTGAAGCCTCGATTATGAAACGCGCTATCGATAAAGGTTTGGTAGAAGTTCATTTTCATAATTTACGAGATTATACGACAAACAAACAAAAATCAGTTGATGATTATCCGTTTGGCGGCGGCGCAGGAATGGTGATGAATGTACAACCTATTGATGATTGTATCTCACATTTGAAATCCGAAAGAACTTACGACGAAGTAATTTATATGACGCCTGATGGGGAAACTTTGAACCAAAAAATGGCCAATACGATGTCGTTATTAGGTAATATTATTATTTTGTGTGGTCATTATAAAGGTGTCGATCAGCGTGTTCGTGATCATTTTATTACTAGAGAAATTTCGGTAGGAGATTATGTTTTATCAGGTGGCGAGTTAGGTGCTTTGGTTTTATGTGACGCTTTAATCCGATTAATTCCAGGTGTTTTAAGTGATGAAACTTCAGCTTTGACAGATAGTTTTCAGGATAATTTACTCTCTCCACCCATTTATACACGCCCAGCGGATTATAAAGGTTGGAAAGTTCCCGAAGTTTTAACTAGCGGACATTTTGCGAAAATTGACAAATGGCGTGAAGATATGGCATATGAACATACTAAAAATAGAAGACCCGATTTGTTGGAAGAGTAATATTCTGAAATCTAAAAAAAATGAGTGAGTTTTATTTGAAACGTATTTACGACACTCAAAATTATATTGAGAAAAATTATAACAAGTTAATTGCTGTAAGCGAACTTGAAGCTATTTCTTGTTATTCTTATAGAAACTTGCAACGCATTTTCTTTTCACTATTTAACGAAACAATTGGGAGTTATCAAACTCGATTGAAAGTCGAAAACGGCTATAAAATATTACTCTATTCGAAAAAACAAATCTCAGATATTGCTATTGAAGTTGGTTTTTCGGATTTACAATCTTTTTCTAAAACATTCAAAAAATATTTTGGCATTTCCCCGTCTTTGGCTAGAAATAACAAAGAATTGCTTTTTAGAGATAATAATTTCATTCAATCTATTGTTTATAACCTTGATCCAGAAATTGTTTTTATACCCAAAAAACTAGTTAATTACTCAAGTTGTAGAACGAATTATATAAACCCTGAAATAGAATCGCTTTGGGGTAATTTTCTTAAAAATAATTTTGATACTACAAACTCACAATATTTTGGTGTGATTTCCGACGATGTGATTATTACAAACAAAGCAAAATGCAATTATGACGCTTGTATTTTTACTAAAACTTTAAATACAAAATTGCCCATAAAGGAAATTTTTGGTGGTAAATATGCTAAATTTATTCATCATGGCAGTTACGATAGTATCGAAAAAACCTACGCTCAAATTTATGGTGGCTGGATATTAGATAATCAGTTAGAATTTTCTCATTTACCAATTATAGAAAATTATATAAAACACGATTCTAATACAAGTTCTGAATCAGATTTTATAACCGAAATATTAATTCCTATTTTATAAATTGTCCGTTTTGGACAACTTACCAATTTTATAAAAATATAGTTTTGTCTTGTCTAACTACATAAAAACAAAACAATGAAATTTACTTTTACAAAAATCCTATTGGTAATATTCCTTTTTTCTATGAATAATAGTAACGCTCAAACCTATACTTTTCCAGACGAATCCGAACCACACGAAGGAACTTGGTTGGCTTGGCCACATAGTTTCGAATACGGAAATGCTTATCGGAACGAGAATGATGCTACTTGGGTTGCTATGACAAACGCATTGCAAGCCAATGAAAAAGTGCATATTATTGCTTATAACACCACAGAGAGAACTAGAATAACAAACCTACTAACCGCAGCAAGTGTACCATTAACAAACGTAAACTTTATTATAAAAACCACAAACGATGTTTGGATGAGAGATACAGGAGCTGTTTTTGTGCGTAACTCGGCTGGTGTATTAGTTATGCAAGATTGGGGTTTTAATGGTTGGGGAGGCGATTATTCTTTCGACAAAGACAATACCGTTCCTACTGCCATGGGAACAGCGACAGGACTTACACCATTAAACTTAAATAGTATATTAACTATTGAAGGTGGTTCATGGGAGTTAGATGGTGCAGGAACTTTTTTAGCTACAAAATCGGCAATTACAGCACAAACTAATCCTACAACACCTACGGGAATTAAAGCCCTTAGAAATGTAGGAAAAACACAAGCACAAGTAGAAGCAATACTTACTCAATACATAGGAGCCACAAAATTTATCTGGTTAGATGGTTGGTTTAGTCAAGATGACATTACCGATGCTCATATTGATGGATTTGCAAAATTTGCTCCAGGAAATAAACTGGTTACTATGAGCCAAGCCGATTTGTTATATTGGGGAGCACCACAATCTGATATAGATAAATTATATGCCGCTTCAAACGTAAATAATGTGGTTTATACGAAAGTTATTATTCCGCTTACTGCAAATAATGTACAACCGACAAGTGGTGCAGCACTAACTTATAAAGGAAGTTACGCTAATTACTACGTGGCAAACAACCGTGTTTTAGTTCCAAATTATAACGACCCGAATGATGCTGTGGCTAATGCTATTATTGCAGGATTATATCCAGGAAGAACCGTTGTAGGTATCGACTGTAGGAACTTATATAAAAGCGGCGGAATGGTACATTGTGTTACACAACAACAACCAACTACGACATTAGGTACTGTAAATCATACATTAGAAAATTCAATCGATTTAGGAATATATCCAAATCCGACTAATGGAAATGCTTCTATTCGTTTTTCATTAACAGAAACTAAATCTATAAAAGTTGAAATTTATAATATCATTGGTACAAAAGTTATCGACATTAAAGAATCAAATTATAACTTTGGAGAGAGTACAATTCCTTTAAATTTAAATAGCTTAAGCAACGGTATTTATATCTGTAAAATTACTTCCGAAGGAAAGCAAATAGCTAGTCAAAAATTAGTTATTTCTAAATAAAATCAAACATTAATAAAGCAATTATGAAAAAAGAATATAGTTCTAGAAAAAAATCATAATTCATAATTCATAATTCATAATTATTTATTAATTTTGCACCCACTTAGACCAACCTCTGGCGAAATCCGTGAATGTTGCTCTGATTTAAAACCATAATTAAAAAAATTATCATGGCAGATTTAATGAAATTCGTTCAAGACGAATTTGTAACAAGAAAAGATTTCCCTGTATTCGGAGCTGGAGACACAATCACAGTTTACTACGAAATTAAAGAGGGTGAAAAAACAAGAACTCAGTTTTTTAAAGGAGTTGTTATTCAAAGAAGAGGTTCAGGTAATACTGAAACTTTTACAATCCGTAAAATGTCAGGTGCAGTTGGAGTAGAGCGTATCTTCCCAGTAAACTTGCCAGCTTTACAAAAAGTTGAAATCAACAAAAAAGGTGCAGTTCGTAGAGCTAGAATTTTCTACTTCAGAGAACTTACTGGTAAGAAAGCAAAAATTAGAGATAAAAGAAGATAGTCAAATATCTTTTTATATTATAAAAGCTCCAAAGAAATTTGGAGCTTTTTTTATTAAACAATTTACGAAATTTATATCTTTATTATTCTTTAATTTTTTTTGATACTTCCTTGTAAAGCCTTACAAAATCTATCCCGTTTTCAATACTTCCATCGTAAACATATCTGTTTTTTGGTGAAGATTGCGCGTCATCAAAATATTTACCATCAACAATTTTTTGAGAGTTAAATTGTGGTTTTGTATCCATAGTAATGACAACTTCTTCTAACTGCTCGATTTTTTGTACTAATGATATGGTAAAACCGATATTTCCAATATTTTTTTGATCTAAAAACACTTTTTTAGGTTCATAATTTTTAGAAATAAAAACAAGTACATCTTTTGGATTTCCTGTAATGCTAAAACGCCCTTCTTTGTTAGTAATTGTACTGTTCTTAGTACTTAAGTTAATGACTTCAATACCATTTATGGGCTTTTCATTATTTACAACTTTACCATAAACGAGCCTTCCAGTTTGTGAGAAAACAGTCTGAATTAGAAATAAGAAAAACACTATGAGGAGTTTACGTTTCATATTTCATTTGAATGAGTAGTAAAGTTAGTTAATTTTTTCTATAAAATTTCGGTATAAGCTTAAATTATTTTGTTAATTTTTATTTCTTATATTTGCTATCGGATTTTTAAATACAATAAACTAACATACATTATAATGGCAAAAATTAAAGTAGCCAATCCAGTTGTAGAATTGGATGGCGATGAAATGACAAGAATTATTTGGGCATTTATCAAAGACAAATTAATACTTCCTTATCTTGAATTAGATATAAAATATTACGATTTAGGAATAGAAAGCCGTGAAGCTACAAAGGATCAAATCACCATCGATTCGGCCGAAGCCATCAAAAAATACAATGTCGGTATCAAATGTGCCACCATTACGCCAGATGAAGAGAGAGTTAAAGAATTTAACCTTTCTAAAATGTGGAAATCTCCAAACGGAACTATTCGTAATATTGTTGGCGGAACCGTTTTTCGTGAGCCAATTATTATGAGCAATGTTCCTCGTTATGTACAAGGCTGGACAAAACCAATCGTAATTGGTCGTCACGCTTTTGGAGACCAATACAAAGCAACAGATACAGTTATTAAAGGAAAAGGAAAACTAACCATGACTTTTGTTCCAGAAAACGGAGGAGAAACTCAAAACTGGGAAGTATATAATTTTGAAGGAGACGGAGTTGCTATGTCTATGTATAATACGGACGAAAGTATTTACGGATTTGCACATTCATCATTCCAAATGGCATTAACAAAAAAATGGCCATTATATTTATCTACAAAAAACACAATATTAAAAGCTTACGACGGGCGTTTTAAAGACATTTTTGAAGAAGTGTACCAAAGTGATTATAAATCTAAATTTGAAGCACTAAAAATCACTTACGAACACAGATTAATCGATGACATGGTTGCTTCAGCAATGAAATGGAGTGGAGGATTTGTTTGGGCTTGTAAAAACTACGATGGAGACGTTCAGTCGGATACTGTAGCACAAGGATTTGGTTCATTAGGATTAATGACTTCTGTATTAGTAACTCCTGACGGAAAAACTGTCGAAGCAGAAGCAGCGCACGGAACAGTAACACGTCATTACCGTATGCACCAACAAGGAAAAGCAACGTCTACCAACCCAATCGCTTCTATTTTTGCTTGGACAAGAGGATTAGAGCACAGAGGGAAATTAGACAATAATCAACCCTTAATCGATTTCTGTTTAAAATTAGAGCAAGTTTGTGTAGAAACTGTAGAAAGCGGAAAAATGACTAAAGATTTAGCAACATTAGTGAAGCCAGAAGGTTTAACTGATGCTGATTATCTAACTACCGAAGATTTCTTAGCAGCAATCAAAGAAAATTTAGATAAGAAATTAGCTTAATCTCTTTTATAAATAATCTCCAAAAAGACAATCAGAAGTGATTGTCTTTTTTTTTAACCATAGATTAACAATTGATATGTAACAAAAATCGTATTAATTCGTCAAATTTGTAACTCTTGAAATTGAAAAAATAAAAGTTATGATTACAAAAAAAATAGCCACTCTATTCGTTTTTATATTCGTTTTTACAACAAGTTTTGCACAAGATAAATTTACAGTTTCAGGAATAATTTCTGATGCAAAAAATAATGAAACCCTTATTGGTGTAAACATTTCTTCAAAAAACACAAAAGCTTTTGCAGTCACAAACGAATACGGCTTTTATTCTCTCACTTTACCAAAAGGAGATTATGAAATCACCATTAGTTATGTAGGTTTTCAAACTATTGAAGAAACAATTTCGCTTACCGAAAACACAAAACGAAATTACAGTTTATCAGATTCTGGGCAACAATTAGAAGAAGTTGTTATTACCGAAAAAATAAAATCTAACATTCGCAAACCAGAAATGAGTGTCAATAAATTATCTATTGCAACCATTAAACAAATGCCTGTTGTTTTAGGAGAAGTTGATGTTCTAAAAGCTATTTTATTTCTTCCCGGAGTTACAAATGCTGGCGAAGGACAATCAGGTTTTAATGTTCGTGGTGGTGGTGCAGATCAAAATTTAATTCTATTAGACGAAGCAACCATTTTTAATTCTTCTCATGTTTTTGGCTTTTTTTCAGTTTTTAATCCTGATGCAATAAAAGATTTAAAATTATACAAAGGCGGAATACCAGCACGTTTTGGTGGTCGTGCCTCATCGGTTTTAGATATTTATCAGAAAGATGGAAACAGTAAAAATTTTCATGTAAATGGCGGAATTGGATTAATTTCTAGTCGCCTTCTTGCTGAAGGTCCAATTGTAAAAGATAAAGGTTCTTTTCTTGTAGGTGGTCGTGCTTCGTATGCGCATTTATTTCTGAAATTAACAGATAATAAAAATGTCGCTTACTTTTATGATTTAAATGCAAAATTAAATTACAAACTAAATAAGAATAACAGTTTATATGTTTCGGGTTATTTTGGACGTGATGTCTTTTCGTTAAATAAAACTTTTACAAATACTTACGGAAATTCGACTTTAAACTTACGCTGGAATCATTTATATTCGGATAAATTATTTTCAAATTTATCGCTGATTTATAGTGATTATTATTATGGACTAACATTAGATTTTGTAGGATTTAATTGGAATTCAGGAATTAAAAATTATAATCTTAAATATGATTTTAAATATTATTTGTCCGATAAAATAAAATTAAATTATGGTGCTAATGGTATTTATTACAACTTCAATCCTGGAACCATCGAACCGATAAATTCCGAATCAGGTATAAACTACAAACAATTAGAAAAAAAGTATGCTTTCGAGCCAGCATTGTATATAGATGCCGAACAAAAAATCACAGATAAGTTAGCGGTAAATTATGGTTTGCGTTATAGTATGTTTTATCGTCTGGGAAATTCAACAGTTAATCTTTATGAAAATAACCAACCCGTTTTTTATGATTCAGATTTAAAAATTTATGAAAAAGCAAAACCTATTGGGACTGAATATTTTGGAAAAAACAAAACCATTTCTAGTTTTAATAATCTCGAACCTCGTTTTTCTATAGCTTATGAATTAAATAATAATCAATCCGTAAAAGCAAGTTACAATCGAATGGTACAATATTTACAGCTCATTTCGAATACAGCTTCACCAACTCCTCTAGATGTTTGGACACCTAGTGACAATTATATAAAACCTCAAATTGCAGACCAAGTTGCAGTTGGTTATTTTAATAATTTTAGTGATGATAAATATTCTGTTGAAATTGAAAGTTTTTACAAAAAAATACAAAACAGAATGGATTATATAGATGGTGCGGATTTAATTGCAAATGAAGCCATCGAACAAGTAATTCTAAATGGTAGAATGCGTTCCTATGGTTTAGAATTTCTGATTCGAAAAAACACAGGAAAACTAAATGGTTGGATTGCTTATACAATTTCAAAATCACAACAACAAACTCCGGGAAGGACTCCAACTGAGGTTGGTGTAAATAATGGTGATTGGTATCGTTCTGCTTATGACAAACTACATAATCTTGCAGTTACAAGCACTTATAATTTGAATAAAAAATGGACTTTTGGAGCCAATTTTACGCTACAAACTGGTCAGCCAGTAACTTATCCTAACGGACAATATGTGTTTCAAGGAATAACTATTCCTAGTTACGGATTAAGAAACAAAAACAGCTTACCAACTTACCATCATTTAGATATCTCGGCGACTTATGTTCCCAAACCTGACAAAAAGAAAGGAAGACAAGGCGAATGGGTTTTTAGTGTTTACAACTTGTATGGTCGAAAAAATGCAGCTTCCATAAGTTTTCGTCAAAATGCTGATAATGGAAATAACGAAGCTATTAAGCTATCAATCTTCGGAATTGTTCCATCGGTTTCTTATAATTTTAAATTCTAGAAAAATGAAAAATCTAATCAAAAATTTAACCCTAATAACAATACTACTTTTCTTAACAAGTTGCGAAGATAATGTAGATATTGCTCTAGACACAGCACAGCCTAAACTTGTTATAGATGCAGTTATAAAATGGCAAAAAGGAACTTTAGGAAACGAACAAAAAATAAAGCTTACTACAACAACTGATTATTATACTAATACAATTCCAGTAGTTTCTGGTGCAACAGTTTATATTACAAACAGCACAAATACAGTTTTCAATTTTATAGAAACTCCAAATACTGGTGAGTACGTTTGTATGAGTTTCATCCCTGTTATAAATGAAAATTACACATTAACAGTAATAAATAATGGGCAAACATATAAAGCAACCGATAAATTATTAGCAACACCTGATATTGATAATATTAGCCAAATATCGGTTCCAGGCGTTGGAGGAACGGACTTAATTCAAGTGAAATTTTTCTATCAAGATAATGGGCTAGAAAATAATTTTTATTTAATAGGTTTCAAAAACAATACGAAAGCATTTACGGAATTTGGTGTCATCAGAGACCGTTTTTTTCAAGGAAATCAAATGTTTGGTTTCTATACAGATGATAAATTAAAAACAGGAGATCAACTAGATATTTATCTACAAGGTATATCCGAACGTTATAATAATTACATGGAAAAACTACTTAATATTGCTGCTACCGATGGTGGAAACCCGTTTGCAACACCACCAGCAAGCTTAAGAGGAAATATTATAAACCAAACAAATGAAGAAAATTTCCCATTGGGGTATTTTAGTTTAGGAGAGATTGATACTGATATTTATATTGTACAGTAGTAATTTAGTTTTTATTTTAAAAACCGAAAAAAAATATTTTTCTTATTATTAAAATACAACAGCAGTCTTTTTTATCTTTGAAAAAAAAACATGTATAAAATAATAGCTCAAATAAACAAAATTCTCTTACCGAGTTTTACCAAACAACGATTAGATTTAGCCAAAGCTAAAAAATGGCAAATGGCAATCATTGGTTGGAGATATTACGTAACTACCAAAGCGCTAGGTAATTAATTTGTAGTTAAAAATTTAATTGTTTATTTTTAATTTCTTATTTGCATTTTAATCAAATATAGCTATATTTGCACCCGCATTAAGCAAGATAATTCTTGTGTTTTGTAAAACAAAAGGCCTCGTGGCGCAACTGAATAGCGCACTTGATTACGGCTCAAGAGGTTACTGGTTTGAATCCAGTCGAGGTCACAAAAAGCCCACCAATTGGTGGGCTTTTTTATTTTAATCTCTTTTTAAACCAACTCTCTAGTTGTCTGATTTTTAGCTATATTTGTAGACTAAAAACATTTTTGTGAGTATCGAAAAGAAAATAGCGGCTCTAATCAGTTGGTTCTTATCACGTCCTAAGACTTCAGGTCTTATTGTTTTTATATGCCTTTTTTCTTTCTTTAGCATCATTTTCTTTTTTAAATACCAAGCTTTAAAACAAAATGAGCAACACGAAATGGAAAGTATTTTAGCTGTTGTTAAAAAAAATATTGAGCAAAACTTAAAAAGCAATTATGCAGCAACCATTACTTTAGCGTTATCTATTGACGATAACGGGAATCCTAAAGATTTTGAACAAGTTGCCAAACAAATTATTAGCAGTAACAATTATATAGATGCTGTACAATTAGTTCCCAACGGGGTTATAAAATATACATATCCATTAAAGGGTAATGAATCAGCAACAAATTTTGATATACTTCACAGTCCTTTACATCGGCAAGCTGCTTTAAGAGCTATTAAAACAAAATCAATTTATTTTTCAGGTCCTGTAGAGCTAAAACAAGGAGGTTTAGGCGTTGTTGGTCGTTTGCCTATATTTAAAAAAGGTGAATTTTGGGGGTTTTCTGCCGTAATAGTTAAATTTAAAACCCTTATAAAATCAACTGGAATCGAGTCTTTTAAAAGTAATAAATACTATTTCCAACTTTCAAAAATAAACCCAATAACAAATACTGAAGAGTTTTTTCTTGAAAACAAATCTCCAATATCCCACAAAACGTTTAAAAAAGTAGAAATTCCAGAGGGAGATTGGGTTCTCTATATCATTTCTAAAGAACAAAATTATTTATTAGTTTTTTTTCCGGTTATTATAATTGCTTTTTTATTGAGTTTGCTTTGTGGATTTTTTGCTACAACCTTGCTTAAAAAACCTTCGGAGTTACAACAATTAGTTAATCTGCAAACAAAAAAAATAATTCAAAGTGAATTTTTATTCAAATCCATTTTTGAACATGCTGGTTTAGGAATTGTACATACCAATTCTATCGATGGTACTTTTATCGATGCAAATGATAAATTCTGCGAGCTTATTGGTTATAGCCAAGAGGAAATAAAGAAAATGAATTTCATGATGATTACACATCCCGAGGATTTAGATGAAGATTTAATGAATATGCAAAAACTGAGAAGTGGCGAAATTAGCCAGTACTCTATGGAAAAAAGATATTTTCACAAAAACGGAAAAACAATTTGGATAAACATAACGATTTCTTCATTATGGGAAAAAGATGAAAGACCAAACAATCATATTGCCATTATTGAAGATATTTCAGGCAGAAAAGAATCTGAAAGGCAAATATTAGAGTCACAACAAAAAATTAAAGATTTAGTTGATAGTATTGATGGTATAGTTTGGGAAGGGAATTCGAAAGAACCAGGAATTACTTATATTAGTAAAAAATCGGAGGAAATTTTAGGATATACTCCTGAAGAATGGATTGCAGATGACTATTTTTGGAGAAAAATAATTCATCCCGAAGATAGGGATTGGGTTATTGAACACAGTACTAAACATGCACATGAAAAAAAACCATTTGATCACGAATATCGCATGATTGCTAAAAATGGTAGTATTGTTTGGGTTCGTGATATTGTAAGTATTTATCATGAAAGTGAAAATATAATTAAATTTAGAGGAATTTTAATTGACATCACAAAGTCCAAGCAATTTGAAATAGATTTGAATAATTCACTGAAATTAGTCACTGAACAAAACAAAAGATTATTAAATTTTTCGCATATTGTTTCGCATAATTTACGAGCTCACACCAGCAACATTCAATCCTTGATTAGTCTAATCGAAATGAGTGAAGACCAAGAAGAACAAAATGAATTATTAGTTTTATTAAAATCGGTTTCCGAAACATTAAACCAAACCATGAACAACCTAAACGAAGTTGTTTCTATACAAACGGATATAAATCCTATTATTGAAAAATTAAATCTAAATAAATACGTTAATAAAACAATAGAAGTTTTACGAAATCAAATTATTAAAAACGAAGTAGTTATAATAAATACAATTCCAAATGACGTAACAGTAAGCTTTAACCCAGCTTATCTAGAAAGTGTTTTACTCAATTTTATATCAAATGCTATTCGATATAAACATCCTGATCGAAAGCCCGAAATTGAGCTTAAAACATATACAGAAGACAATTATCAAATACTTGAAATCAAAGACAATGGTATAGGAATAGATTTAAAGAAAAACGGGAAAAAATTATTTGGTTTATATAAAACATTTACTAATAACCCAGAATCAAGAGGAATTGGGCTTTTTATTACAAAAAATCAAATTGACACTTTGAAAGGCAAAATAGAAGTAGAAAGTAAAATAAACATAGGTACAACTTTTAAAACATATTTTAATAATGCTCCAAAAGAGAATTTGCATCATTGATGATGATCCGATATACAAATTAATTACTAAAAAGTTGATTCAAAAAACCAAACTTTATAGTGAAACCATAGAATTCAATAACGGAAATGAGGCCATAATTTATTTTGAAGCCACTTCCGATTTACCTGATATTCTCCTTCTTGACATAGAAATGCCCGAAATGGATGGTTGGGAATTTCTTGATGAATTTTGTAAATTAGAGAAAAGAATTAATAAAGAAAGTACAGTTTATATCGCCAGTTCTTCTATTGCAATCGAAGATAAATTGAAAGCCAAAGAATACAAATGTGTTAAAGAGTTTTTGAGCAAACCAATCAATTTAGAC
This sequence comes from Flavobacterium swingsii, assembly GCF_900111965.1. Lineage (GTDB taxonomy): Bacteria > Bacteroidota > Bacteroidia > Flavobacteriales > Flavobacteriaceae > Flavobacterium > Flavobacterium swingsii. The sequence goes on from NZ_FOJT01000002.1 coordinate 96,317, forward strand.
AAATTGCAAAAAATAGCTGAACAAAATTAAACGATATTTGCCTTCAAATTAAAAACAATGAGTACCGATTATATTTACGACAAAGAATACAACAAGATTATATTTTCTCAATACGAAATCGCACAAAAAGAATACGAGAATTGTATTTTTAATCATTGTGACTTAACAGCTTGTAACTTTACAGGAGTACATTTTGTAGATTGTACTTTCAATTTTTGTAATTTTGCAGCAGCAAAAATTGGACATGTAGGTTTGCGAAATGTTATGTTTAACGATTGTGATTTTACATCGGTAAATTTTGCGATGACAGAACAAATTATTTACGAATTCAATTTCAAAAATTGCAAATTAGATTATGTTCAGTTTTATGATTTGAAACTACGAGGAATGTCATTTACAGATTGTAGTATGGTCGCTGTCGATTTTATGCAATCGGATCTTACCGAAGCGTTATTCGATAATTGTAACTTACATTTAGCCGTTTTTAGCGATGCAATTGCCAATAAAACCGATTTTTATTCCAGTTATTTCTTTTCTATCGATCCTGAAAAAACGAAATTAAAAAAAGCCGTTTTTTCACAAGAAAACATAAAAGGTTTGTTAGATAAATATGAGATTGTGATTAAATAAATTTATGAATTTAAACGATTTACATACTGTTTCTAGTCAGTTTTCATTAACCGAAAAAATGCCAGTTTTATTTTTAGGCCATGGGAATCCTATGAATGCTATCGAAGAAAATCAGTTTGTTAGTGGTTTTAGAAACATTGCCAAAACATTACCCAAACCCAACGCTATTTTGTGTGTTTCGGCACATTGGTTTACTAATGGTACAAAAGTTACTGCGATGGAATTTCCACAAACCATTCATGATTTTGGTGGTTTTCCAGAGGAATTATTCGCTGTGCAATATCCTGCAAAAGGAAGTCCAGAATTAGCAAAAGAAACCCAACAATTACTAAGTCCAACTCTTGTCGAATTAGACGAGAAATGGGGTTTAGATCATGGTGCGTGGAGTGTTATTAAGCATTTATATCCAGAAGCTAATATTCCTGTTATTCAGTTAAGCATCGATTATACAAAACCCACGAATTATCATTTTGAATTGGCTCAGAAATTGCAGTCGTTACGTCACAGAGGAATTCTGATTATTGGTAGCGGAAATATTATTCACAATTTGCGATTGGTCGATTTTAATAATTTTAATAAAGTTGATTATGGCTTCGATTGGGCTATTGAAGCACATGAAAGTATCAACAATTGGCTTCTCGATGGCAATTACCAACCTATCATTGATTACGATAAACAAAGCAAAGCGATTCAACTCGCAATCCCAACTCCAGACCATTACTTGCCTTTAATTTATTCATTAGGATTACAAGATAAAACCGATAACCTTACGTTGTTTAATGACAATTTATTAGCTGGATCATTGAGTATGACATCAGTAAAAATTGAATAAATAAAGTATTATTTTTTTGATACCATTTTAAATAGTTTTTGTAAATTTATAGTTGATTACCAACGCTTTACAATATTAATTAAAAAATAGTATCATGCCAAAATATGTTATTGAAAGAGAAATTCCCGGTGCGGGTGATTTAAACAGCGAACAATTAAAAGGGATTGCACAAACCTCTTGTAATGTTTTGAATAGTATGGGGCCAGAAATTCAGTGGGAACACAGTTATGTTACGGGCAATAAAATTTATTGTGTGTACAATGCTACTAACGAAGAAATGGTGCGAGAGCATGCCCAAAAAGGCGGATTTCCAGCTAATTCTGTGAATGAAGTCTTCAATATTATTAATCCAGCTACGGCAGAATAATTTTAAAATAAAAAAAATCCCATTCAATTAAGAATGGGATTTTTTTTATTGTGAATTCATTTTACTTCAATCCGGCCAAACTTTGCTCAATTGTAGCAATTTTTGACAAAGCATCGGCTTCTTTTTTGCGTTCCATTTCTAATACTTTTTCTGGAGCACCAGCAACGAATTTCTCGTTAGATAGTTTTCCTTGTACCGATTTTAAGAAACCTTTCGTATAATTTAACTCTTCCGTTAATTTTAATATTTCAGCTTCTAAATCGATATTTCCTGTAATTGGAATAAAATATTCGTTCGATTTTACTCGGTACGATAAAGCACCATCGACCTTTTCAGAAACATATTCTAATGAAGTGATATTCCCTAATTTAGTTACCACCGAATCAAAATAAGTAGAAGCTTTATCATTGTTTACAATTCTAAGTTCAATCGTATCTTTAAACGGAATATTTTTGTCTTTTCTGATGGTTCTAATACCAGAAATTACTTCGATTGTATTATCAAAATCAGAAATTAAACTTTCGTTAAAAGATTTCATTTCTGGCCAAGTCGAAACTATTAATGCTTCTTCTGGTGTTCTTTCTGCAATGGTTTGCCAAATTTCTTCTGTTAAGAATGGCATAAACGGATGCAATAATTTCAAATTATTTTCTAGCATTTCAATCGCTTTTGCGAAAGTTACGCTGTCAATAGGTTGTTGGTATGCTGGTTTTATCATTTCTAGAAACCAAGAACAAAAATCGTCCCAAACCAATTTGTAAATCGCCATTAATGCATCGGAAATTCTGTATTTTTCGAAATCATCTTCAATAGCCAATAAAGTTTGTTGCAATTTAGCTTCATACCATTCTATCGCCACTTTACTTGATTCTGGTTGTGGAATAGTTTCAGAAACTTCCCAGCCTTTTATTAGTTTGAAAGCATTCCAGATTTTGTTTGTAAATCCTTTTCCTTGATTGCACAATTCCTCATCGAACATGATATCGTTTCCTGCCGAAGCACTCAAAAGCAATCCTACACGAACTCCATCGGCACCAAATTTTTTGATTAATTCTAACGGTTCTGGTGAGTTTCCTAGTGATTTAGACATCTTACGACGTTGACTGTCACGAACCAATCCTGTAAAATACACATTAGTAAACGGTTTTTCGCCTGTATATTCGTAACCTGCAATAATCATTCTGGCAACCCAGAAAAATAAAATATCTGGACCGGTAACTAAATCATTCGTTGGATAATAATATTTGAAATCTTCGTTTTCAGGATCCATAATTCCTCCAAAAACAGCCATTGGCCATAACCATGAAGAAAACCAAGTATCTAAAGCGTCAGCATCTTGACGTAAGTCAGAAGCTTGAAGATTTGAGTTTGAAGTTCTTTGTTGTGCCAATTTAACAGCGTCATCTATATTTTCGGCAACTACGAAATCTTCTTTTCCGTCACCGTAGAAATAAGCAGGAATTTGTTGTCCCCACCATAATTGACGAGAAATATTCCAATCGCGAATATTTTCTAACCAATGGCGATAAGTATTGTTAAAACGGGAAGGATATAATTTTACTTCTTCAGTTTCTAAAACGGCTTTGATGGCTGGTTTTACTAAATCTTCCATACGTAAAAACCATTGGTCAGACAAACGAGGTTCGATAACCGCTTTTGTTCTTTCAGATGTTCCTACGTTATTGATGTGTGTTTCTATTTTAGAAATTGCTCCTAAAGTTTCTAATTCTTTCGATATTTCTTCACGAACTACAAAACGATCTTTTCCTTGATAATGTAATCCAAAACTATTTAAAGAAGCATCTTCGTTGAAAATATCAATAATTTCTAAGTTATGTTTTTCTCCTAATGTTTTGTCATTCATATCGTGAGCTGGCGTCACTTTTAGGCAACCAGTTCCGAATTCTAAATCGACATATTCGTCTTCAATAATAGGAATTATTCTTCCAGAAATTGGAATAATAGCGCTTTTACCTTTTAGATTTGTATGACGTTCGTCGTTTGGATTAATACAAATGGCAGTATCTCCAAAAATCGTTTCAGGACGTGTTGTAGCAACGGTTAAGTAATCTTCACTTCCTTCGATTCTGTATTTAATATAGTATAATTTCCCTTGACGTTCTTCGAAAATTACTTCTTCGTCAGATAGTGTTGTTTTTGCTTCAGGATCCCAGTTTACCATACGGTTACCACGATATATTTGTCCTTTGTTATATAAATCTACAAAGGAACGAATTACAGAAGCTGACATGTCAGGATCCATAGTAAACTTGGTTCTGTCCCAATCACATGAGCAACCTAGTTGTTTGAGTTGTTCAAGGATTGTTCCTCCATATTTGTCGGTCCATTCCCATGCGTGTTTTAGGAATTCTTCACGAGTTAAATCGTTTTTGTTGATTCCTTCCGCTTTTAGTTTAGCCACAACTTTTGCTTCTGTAGCGATAGAAGCATGGTCTGTTCCAGGAACCCAACAAGCATTGAATCCTTTTAGTCTGGCACGACGAATGAGTACATCTTGTAACGTATTGTTTAGCATGTGTCCCATATGGAGAACTCCTGTCACGTTTGGTGGAGGAATTACTATGGTATATGGCGTACGATGGTCTGGTTTAGAATGAAAATAATTATTTTTCATCCAATAGTCGTACCATTTTTGTTCGGTTTCTTTGGCGTTGAATTGTGCTGGAATTGTCATACTTGTTGATTCGGTTATTCGTTTATCTGGTTAATCGGTTGTTTAGAACGACTAACTTGTGTTTAGCCCTGATGGAAGAGGAAATCCTTGTTTCGTTTTTTAACGAGACAAGATTGCAACGTACAGCAGGAATAATGTTGGTTAAAAAAGTGAATGTTCTGCTCCTGAAAAAAGAAAAAGAACTTTGGTACACTTTTTGTAATTATATGCAAAAGTAGGTAAACTGATTAAATATAAAAAGAGTGTTAAAACATTTGTATGTTTACCGAAACAAATCTATTTTTACTAATAAATTGAAATTGAAATGAAAAAATTTTTTACTCTTATAGCAATTGCTGCTTTTGGTTTTGCATCTCAGGCACAAAGCGGTGCTAAAATTGAGTTTTCGGCCAAGGATAATACTATTGATTATGGTACTGTGTCTAAAAATAGTGATAGTGGGCTTAGAACTTTTGAGTTTACAAATACTGGTAACGAGCCACTAATTATTAAAGATGTGAAATCGTCTTGTGGCTGTACGGTTCCTACAAAACCTACTGAGCCAATTTTGCCAGGAAAAACAGGAAAAATTGATGTAAAATATAACATGAATCCTGGTCCTATTAGAAAAACTATTACTGTAGAATCGAACGCGATAAACTATGAAGGGGGTATGGTTCCGCTGAAAATAAAAGGAACGGTAATTGTTCCAGAAGAAGTAAATATGATGGAAAAGAAAAAATCGTTACCTAGTAATTAAAAAAAAAGCCTCGATAATTCGAGGCTTTTTTTATAGTATTTTTTTGAGTTGAAATTTGAGTTTTAGAATTACTCCTTTTCTTTCTACTTCCATAGTAATGATTCTTCCTTCCTCGGATTGTAGTAGTTCTGTTATGTCTTTTAGTTTGTATTTGAAAGCCCAATTTCCGTTTATTTTTCCAATAATATCTCCTTTTCTAATTCCGGCTATTGCTCCTGGAGAATCTTCACGAACATTTGTAACTTCATAGATTGGTTTTAGTAAAAAATTATATTTAACGCTTTTTTCTTGCTGATCTATTACCGACATTTCGGAGTTTACAAATTTAGTTTTTAGTTCTAATTCTTCTTTTATCCATTGCAATCCGTTGTGCTGAATTTCGATTCCGCTCATATTATAATTGAATGCTTCATCAAAATTTGAATTTTTTTTGAGATACATTTTTTTGTTTTGGTAATCAAAAAGTACATCAAATCTTTTTAGTATTTCGCCTCCAATAGAACCATTTCTACCTTCGACCATGTTTGCATTTTGTATCGATAATGAATCTGGAAAAGAAATTGTAGGATAAAGGATTTCCTGTTTACCAATTTGAAGTTTTTCAATTCGTGACCGTTTGCCATATATACTTCCGCTAAAGCCGTGACCTAAAAAATCATTGAAATAAATTTGTGGAGATTGAATGTTTTTTTTGTTTTCAAATAACCACATGGCATCACTTCCGCCAGAGTCTACAAGTAATTTCGTTTTTACTTCTTTATCATTTAAGCTTGTAAAGGTTTCTATATATGGTTTTTGCAGTTCTAAAGAAATGGAAATTTCATCGTATTGTTTTAATTTATTGATAGAAAAATCTTGATTATTTTTATAAATGTTTAATCTTTTTCTACTGTAGTTTATTTCTATAAAATGATTTTTAAAAAATTCATAGCCAATAATACCATGCACTGGAATTCCTAATTGCGAAGAAAAATTAATTTCCTGATCTAAAACTATATATATTTCATGATTATTATCTTCAAAATCGTTTAGTGAAATTTTATTTTTTTTAGAATGCAAGGCATCAATGGTAGTTCCGCTACCCAAACCACGAATTTTTATTTTTTCGATATGATTAAATTGTAGTGAATCTGCGTCGTCTAAACTAAAAAGAATTGTGTTTTCGACACCTGTATCTAATAAAAAATTGAGATTTACTCCATTTACTTGTACCGGAATAATGATTAAATTATTAATTAATTGAAACGGAACTTTTATCTTTTTTTTGTTGGTTGTAAATTGAAATCCTTCCTGAGAAAAAGATAATACCGTAAAAAATATAAATAAAAGCAAATATAATTTCTTCATTGGGGATTGATGTTTCTATAAAGTTACTAATAATTTTGTAAGAAAAAACAGAATTAACAATTTTGAAACACTTTTGAGGGAAATATTTAATAAAAAATCGCAAATTTGCATCTCAAAATATATCATCATGCCAAAAATATCAAACAAAGGACATCAAATGCCAGAATCTCCAATAAGAAAACTGGTTCCTTATTCGGAAATTGCTAAGAAAAACGGCAATAAAGTATATCATTTAAATATAGGTCAACCTGATATTAAAACTCCAGAGGTAGCTCTAAATGCAGTAAAAAATGCAGATATTAAAATATTAGAATACAGTCATTCTGCGGGTTTTGATAGTTACAGAACAAAATTAGCCTTAAGCTATCAAAAAATTGGATTACCAATAAATAAAGAAGATATTATCATTACAACTGGTGGGTCTGAAGCGTTATTATTTGCTATGGGAAGCACTATTGATGCTGGTGAAGAAATTATTATTCCAGAACCTTTTTATGCAAATTACAACGGATTTGCAACTGCATCAGGTGTAAAAGTGGTCCCTGTAATTTCGACGATAGACACGGGTTTTGCATTACCTCCAATTTCTGATTTTGAAAAATTAATTACACCGAAAACTAAAGCCATTCTTATATGTAATCCTGGAAATCCTACAGGTTACTTATATTCTGAAGAAGAAATTCAGCAATTAGCTGCTTTAGTTAAAAAGCATGATTTATTTTTGATTGCCGACGAAGTTTACCGTGAGTTTACTTACGACGGATATAAGCATTATTCTATCATGGATATTGCAGGAATCGAAGAAAATGCCATTATGATCGATTCTGTATCAAAACGTTACAGCATGTGTGGTGCTCGTATTGGTTGTATTGTTTCTAAAAATACTGAAGTTATGTCAACCGCGATGAAATTTGCGCAAGCACGTTTAAGTCCGCCAACATACGAACAAATTGCCAGCGAAGCCGCTCTAGATACACCACAAAGTTATTTTGACGAAGTAATTACCGAATACAAAGAACGCCGCGATACACTTATTGCCGAACTAAATAAAATTCCAGGTGTAAAAGTAGCTACACCAAAAGGAGCATTTTATTGTATCGCACAGCTTCCTGTAACCGATGCCGATCATTTTGCGCAATGGCTTCTAGAAAGTTACGATTATAACAAAGAAACTGTTATGGTTGCTCCAGCTGCAGGATTTTATTCCTCACCAAATGTTGGAAAAAATGAAGTTAGAATCGCTTATGTACTCAAAAAAGAAGATTTAATTAAGTCGGTTCAAATTCTTGGTGAAGCTTTGAAAGTGTATAAAAACTAGTTGATTTAAAACTGTTATTTTTTTATATATTTACAATTCAAAAAAATAAAAACTATGAAAACAAGAATTATTGCAGTGGCCATTTTAGGAATATTCATATATTCTTGTTCGCCAAAAGTTGTTGCACCAGTTACTGAAGCTCCAAAAGTAGAACTTACACCAGAATTAGCTGCTGGAAGAACACTTTATGAAAACAATTGTGCAAAATGTCATAAATTATTTGAAGTAACTAAACATACAAAAGAAGATTGGAAACCAGTTTTGGTTCGTATGCAAAAGAAAGCAAAGCTTGATGATGCACAAATGGCCGAAATTTCTAATTATATATTCTCTCAGTTGTAATATCCGCTGATTTATAAAAACAAAAAATCGTAAATTAAATATATTTTAATTTGCGATTTTTTTTTAATTTCATTTGAATGTTAGTGTTCTAATGGACGTTTTTTAATCATACCACCTTTAGTGTCTTTTACGCTATTCATCACTACAAAAGCTGTTGGTTCAATTTTCTCGATCTCGGTATTTAGTTTATTAAGTTCGAGTCTGGTAATAACAGTATATATAATTTCTACATCTTTGGTTTCTCCACGTTTTCCGTAACCTTTTTTTCCGCTGTAAACAGTTACGCCACGCCCCATTTTGTGTATAATCATTTGTCGGATATCTTCACTATGTGACGAAACAATGGTAACGCCAATATATTCTTCGATACCTTCTACGATAAAATCTAATGTTTTAGAAGCCGCTAAATAGGTTATCATCGAATATAGAGCAATTTCTACACCTAAAAAATAGGCTGCTGCTGCAAAAATAAATACATTAATAACTATTATGATGTCACCAATTGTTGTACCAAATTTACGACTTAAGTAAATAGCCAATACTTCGGTTCCATCAATAACTGCACCGCCACGAATGGCAAAACCAATGCCGGCTCCAAGGAAAAAACCACCAAAAATAGCTACTAATAAATTGTCGTTTGTAACATTAGGAAAAGTAACAGTTGCTAACACTATTGATAGTCCTGTTATAGCGATAGCAGTTTTGATGGCAAATACTTTTCCTAAGATGTTGTAAGCAAGCAGAATAAAAGGAATATTCACACAAATAATAAGTATATAAAGGGGTGTTTTTGTTAATGCCGAAATAAGCAAGGAAATCCCTGTTGCACCACCATCGATAAAGTGATTGGTGAGCAAAAAGCCTTTAAATCCAAATGAGGCCGAGAAAATTCCAATAGTAATTAGAATAAAGTCTTTGAAAAGACGCCTAATATTAATTAAAAATTCTCTATAACCTTTAGCAAGCACAAAGTTTGAATACTCGTTATTGTCTACAGATTTTTTATTCTTATATTTAAGAATAGTTTGAATAATAATTTGTTTCCAAAATGAATTCATATTTCTTATTTTGGTTTTATTAAAATTATTTCCTAGCTGATAAACCAATAGGAATTAATAATTCTCCTTTTTCAAATTTGTTAATGTAAAGTAAAACAGGCTTGGTTTGTCCTTTCCAAGTTATTTCGAAAGTATCTATTGTTCCTGCTCCAGTATCGGCTCTTTTCGTTGGAAATGGGCAACAAGCCTCTTTTTGCACATATTTAATTCTTTCTCCTTTTGGTCCAGCCAAAGCATTTAGAAATCGGATTTGATTATTCATTCCGTCTTCTACCGAAGTGAAATTTACATTTACAGGATAATCTTGATTATAACCATATTTTTTTGAAGTTGCATTTTTCGTAATGATAAAACTGCCAAAACCTTCATTTAATCCCGGTCCAATAACTGAATCGTCTATGTTTTGTATAGTTAGTTTTGTACTAATGCAAGACGACATTAATAACGCTATAAAAGAACTAATAACAATTTTTTTCATTTTCTTAAATCTTTGTGTAATTGTAACAAATATAGGAAGATTCTACTATTTTTGTAAAAAAAAGATTCGATGGAATATATCACACATACCTGGCATTGGTCAATTTCCGGTTTTTTAATCGGAATTATAATGCTTTTGTTAATTTATTTTGGTAAACATTTCGGAATGTCGTCTAATCTTAGAAGTTTATGTTCTATGACTGGAGTAGGAAAACACGTTTCGTTTTTCGATTGGGATTGGAAATCACAACGTTGGAATCTAATCGTGGTTCTTGGAGCTATGATTGGTGGTTTTGTAGCGGTTCATTTTTTGTCAGATGCTTCAAATGTGGCTATAAATCCTGAAACGATTGCTCAGTTATCTAAATTTGGTATCGAAGCGCCAAATGGAAAAATCGCACCCAATACTATGTTTGGACTTGAAGTTTTTCAATCTCCAAAAATGATTTTTATTTTATTAATAGGTGGAATTCTAATAGGTTTTGGTTCTCGTTATGCTGGTGGTTGTACTTCTGGTCACGCAATTTCGGGACTTAGTAATTTGCAATTACCATCGTTAAAAGCGGTTATTGGGTTTTTTATAGGCGGCTTGGTTATGGCTCATTTTATTTTTCCACTTTTATTTTAAGACAATGAATTTACTTAAATACTTAGCAGTTGGTTTTATTTTTGGATTGGTTTTAACCAAATCTGAAGCGGTTTCTTGGTACAGAATATACGAAATGTTTATGTTTCAATCGTTTCACATGTACGGAATTATTGGGGTTGCCATAACTACAGGAATTATCGGGATTCAAATTATTAAAAGAAATAAACTCAAAGATATTGATGGACTTACCATCGAAATTATTGACAAAGAAAAAGGTTCGTTCCGTTATTGGATTGGTGGTTTACTCTTTGGATTGGGTTGGGCATTAGTGGGCTCCTGTCCAGGGCCTATTTTTATACTTATTGGTGCAGGATTTATGAGTGTTGGCATCATATTAGTTGGCGCGCTTCTAGGAACTTTCCTTTATGGCGTTATAAAAGATAAATTACCTCATTAATTTTTCTGATTCAGTTTCAAAATCCCCGATACAATGCAGTATTGTGCTACAATATAAGTAAACATAATAATGAAATTGGCACTTAAAATAGGATTATAAAATTTATTAATAGCCAGAAAACTATCTGAAATCACAAAAAATAAGGCGCCAATTAAGATTAATATATTCATGGGTTTTTGCCAAGAAAAATAACCTTTTATAGCCATAACAAGCATCAACGAAATGGTAAATGCATAAACCGAAACAGGAATTTTTAAATCTCCTAGTTTTGGAAATAGTAAAGACAACATACTTCCTAAATAAACTAAAACGGCTACAAAACCAAACCAAAACTGCCAGTTTTTAGCATAATTCCCTTCCGATTTTTGTTTGATAAAAAGCACGATAAACAAAATATGAGCAACTAAAAACGAAACCAATCCGAAAATAAAATACAATTCTCCTTTGTCTGCAAACATTAATATTACATCACCAATCCAAGAAAAGATTAAGGCAAGTAGTAACCATTTTTTTGTAGAAAAAACTTCGGATTTATAAGCTGCCAAAATTAAAAAAGGCAATAAAAATGGTTTGAAATACCAAGCAATATTATCCTGGCCAAAAATGATTAATAATAGATAAAAAGCACTTACTACTAGAAAATAATTTAATAATTTACTCATTTTTAGGTATTTAAAATTGCTTTGGTTTCTAATTTGAAATCGATGGTTATAAAGTAAATATTTATTAATAATGAAACAGATAAATAACCCAAAACCAAGTAATTTCCTATTGCTATTACCGAGTTTAACCCAAACCAATCGCCATAATAACGAATAATTCCTAAAGCGAAAATGAATCGGATACTTTCCCAAATAACTGAATATTTATTTTTGTCCATCAAATCAGTATAACTATATATTGTGATGAATATAAAAGCACCATAAACAAAAATATTAGTTAATCCAATTTTTGCAATATTATCAAACAAGTAACTTACAAAAAGTAGCGTGATTAACATTTGTGCCACCGACCAATAAATTAGTTTGTTTGAGTTTTCAGTGCCATACTTATCAAAATTAAATACATCATTTATTTTATGAATTGGGTATTTTTCATCAAAACCTTCAGGTCTCCAACCTGTTGGCATAAACCAAATTCTAAATTTGTCTTTCCAATTCTCGGCATACCAAGCATCTTTAATTAAAATCCATAAATGTTGAAAATTTATTTTAAAAGGATTCCAAGTTTCTGCAGGACGCGTAATTCCAAAAACAGCTGGAACTTCAGGTAATTCTTCTTGGAAAGTACCAAACCATTTGTCCCAAAAAATAAATATTTGTGAATGATTTTTATCCATATATTCAGGATTAATAGCGTGATGAACTCTGTGGTGAGATGGTGTGACCAATATTTTTTCTAGGAATCCCATTTTACCAATATATCTTGTATGATACCAAAATTGCAAAAACAACTGAATAGGAAGCGTGATGGCAATAACTTGAGCAGGAACACCTAAAATTGCAGCAGGAATAAGTAAAAAGGTAAATAAATTTACAAAACTCGAAACGGTTTGTCGTAATGCACAAGCCAAATTAAATTCTTCCGAACTGTGGTGAATGGCGTGTTTGTTCCAAAAAAAGTTAATCTGGTGCGCCCAACGATGTGTCCAATAACCATAAAAATCGATAATAAAAAAACCAATAATATAAGTTAGGATATTCGCTTCTAAACTAAAAATTGCTAGTTTAGAAACTAACCATTCGTAACTTAATAACGAAATACTGAGTCCCAAGACATCTTTTACAGAATTTGTAATACCAGAACTTATACTCGAAACACTATCCATCAAAGGAGCATGATCAATGCCTTTGTAGTAGCCATATATTTTTTCTATTACTATCAATAGTAAAAAAATGGGCATAGCAATAATTAGTATTTTTCCGTATTGTTCCATGATTTAATAATTTTTTACTAAAGTATGAAAATCAAAACAAATAATTCAATTTTTTAGCTTTCTATATCAGAAATTTCTTTAGCACATTCTAACTTAATTAGGGTATTTTGGAGTAAAAATAAGCAGAAAATTTTATTTTATAATTCATTTGTATTTATATTAACTATCTTTAATTCATATTGTTACACTAATTTTTAATTAAAATTTTAAGTCATGAAAAAAATAATTACGTTACCAATATGTATATTGTATTTAATGGTATTGGTTTCATGTACAACGGATTCTTCAGCAGATTCTCAGGTTCCAGCAAATTATAGTGAAAACACTGCGAGTATGGGGTATATAGGTGTAGGAGGTACTGGGAGCACGGGTGGTGGTAGCAATACTGGAAGTCCAAGTATTATTACAAATCCATATTTTGGATTTTTAGATGGTGATGGAAATTATGATTTTTTTATTGATATGCCTATAGAAAGTTCTCCTTCAAATTTAATAATAGGAAGATGGGAAATTACAAAATTAGGAATAGATGAAAACAATGATGGAAATATAATGTATTATAATTATGCGGATTATAATCATCGTGTATGCGGGAAAAACATTTTGCAATTCAATAACAATGGAACAGTTTTCGAGAATTCATATTATAATAACAATGGGATTTGCAGCATTCATTCCGAAAAAGATGATTTTGAGTTTCTTGAAAATGACAGACTTAAAATTTATGTTTATGACAATATATATATTGTTAAAGTAACTCAAACAGAATTAGTTTTAAAATATGACTGGGATTTTGACGGTTCACTTTATGGACCAATGCAAGCCTATTATTATTTTGATAGAATTGTTCGATAGAATTAATAATAAAAGTGATTAAAACTCTAAGTTATCAAGATGATAGTATAAGGTTTTAATCACTTTTTTAAGCATTGATTTTATTTATATTATCTCTGCGCTCAAACCAGCTTCTAATAAGGAAGAACATTGTGGTTTTAGCTCATCAAAAGTTCCAGTTTTTACAACACATTTACCTTTGTAATGTACCAGTAATGCACATTGTTCGGCTTGTAATTCGTCGTGATTGCAAACTCTAATTAATGTGTCAATAACATGATCGAAAGTATTCACATCGTCATTGAATAATACAATTTCGTTATTAATACCAACTGATTCTAGAACATCAGTTTCTACTTGTATTTTTTCTATTGTTGCCATTTACTTTAGATTTTTAAACTTCTTAGATTTTAGATTTCTTAGACTTTTGGCTATTGCCTTTTGCCATGTGGCTTTCTAATACTAATTTACATATTTTAATGATACCCAATTGTTTCGTTCCAGTTTTTTAACAAAAGTTAAACCTTTTTCGGTACAAGAAGCATCTATAAACGGGATATCTTCGGTGTAAAAACCGCTAAAAAGAATGGTTCCTTTTGGGTTCAGACAATCTACATAGGCTTGCATATCATTTAATAAAATATTGCGGTTAATGTTGGCAATTATTAAATCATATTTCTTGTCTTTTAGCAAAGCAGCATCACCTTCGTAAACTGTAATATGTTTGCAATTATTGCGTTCTGCATTTTCGATAGAATTCAGGTAACACCAATTGTCAATATCTATAGCATCTATTGGCTGAGCGCCTTTCATTTCGGCAAGAATGGCAAGAATTGCTGTACCGCAACCCATGTCTAAAGTTTTCATTCCAGTAACATCGATCTCTAATAAATGCTGAATCATCATGTGTGTCGTTTCGTGATGACCAGTTCCGAAACTCATTTTTGGTTCGATAACAATATCAAATTCGGCATTGGTTTTTGGGTGAAAAGGAGCACGAACGTGACAATTTCCGTCTACATCTATCGCTTCAAAGTTTTTTTCCCATTCTTCGTTCCAATTTACTTGCTCTATTTCTTCAAAAGTGTAAGAAATCTTGAATTCTGGATTGTCTAAAATATAAATATCTTCCAGGATATCTTCCGTCCAAAGTGATTTTTGTACAAAAGCCGAAAAACCAGTTTCGGTTTCTATAAAACTTTCAAAAGCTTTTTCGCCTAATTCGGCGATAAGTATTTCTGAACCTAATTCTTTTGGCTCGACCGAGAAGTGATAACCTAAATATATATTTGACATGGTAATTTTTATTTTTGCAAAGGTAATATATCTTAAACTATTCGTTATAATTTTTTTGATAAATGAGATTAAAAGTAAAAAAGCCAGAAAGGAAACTCCAATCTGGCTTTTTTTAATTGAAGATAATAAGTTATTTGATTACTAATTTCTTTACAATTCCTTCAGAAGTTTTTACCAAATAAATTCCAGCAGAAAGGTGAGATGTGTTTATTGTTAATGCATTTTTTTCTTGTTGAATTAATTTTCCGCTAAAATCATATAATTCAAAATCGGCAATACGATTAAAATATACAATTCCGTTTTCCGATGGATTTGGAAAAATCACAAATGTTTTTGGTTCAAGAGAAAATCCTTCTGTTGATAAATTAGTTGTATTGACTTCAAATAATGAAATGGTTCCACTTATTTCATTAGCTACAGCCGCATAATTTTTACCTGTTGTAGTGTTTTCAGCTTTGATAAATGTTACGCCTTCAGGACCATTGTCGCCTGTGTAAGCAGAAACATTACGACTGTTTTTATAATCTACAAATTTCACATTATTAGGATTTGTAACATCGTAAACCATAATGCCGCCAACTCTTTCTAAAGTAATAAATGCGAAAGTTTGTCCGTTTAATTCAGCTAGAGTAACTCCTTCTGGTTCAGGACCTTTAGCGCGACTTCTTCCTTTTTTGACATTATCACTATGATCTGAATTAAAAATGGTACTGATTGAAGGAGTTAAAGCAGTATATTTTTCAAAATCATCACCACTATCATACACAATTGATTTTGTATCGGCATTAAAAATAGAAAACGAACGACTTCCTAATGAATATATTTGTTCGAATGCGGCATCGGCATCGGTATTTCCATTAAGATTGGTTACTCTCATTCTTCCGGCGTTATTACTGTTTTTTAAAACAGCACTTTGAGGGTAATTAGTGGCATCTAGAGCATATCCACCAGCACCAATAGTTGTTCTTTCATTCAAACCTGTATATTCTTTTTCGTCTCCTTCATTTGCAGTTACTAAATATGTTGTTCCAGCTACACTATAATTAGCAACTCCATCAGGAATATAATAGGATTTGATAGGCCAGTTTGCAATTAAAACCTGACTGTTATTATCAGAAATATCCATTCCGTTTCCGGGTAAACTAACATCTTTTGTGCCTAAAGCCCAAATATCGGTATAAGAATTGGTTGTCAGATTAATTTCTGCAATGGCATTGCTTTCTTGAATAGTAACCCAAGCTTTTTGCGAATTTTCGCTAATTGTAATGTATTCTGGTTCGAAATCCTGAGATAAAGTGCTTGACGCTTTCGTTTTACGAATTCCAGAAGCCAATAAAGTAGTTTCTTGCGAATTATAACCCGTAAACAATAAAGTTGTAACATTAGATTGTGATAAACCTGCAATTCCGCCTGCAATGTCTATGACAGAAACCGAGCCTTCCGGATCATTTGAATAGGAATCATTAGGTTGTCCCTCATTAGCAGTCATCACTTTATTTCCGTCGGGCGTAAACACAATCATATCAGGTAAAGCTCCCACAGTAACTTGTTTTAAGAATGTTCCATTGGTATTAAAAAATACAACACTTCCGTTCAATTGTTCATTAATATTTGGAGAAGCCACAGCAACAATTCCGTTTTTAACAGCAACGCTAGTAATTCCGCCGTAAGGAGTCATATCAATAGAACTTACTACACTTAAACTTGTAGGGTTTGAAAAATTAATAATATCTAATTTTTTAGCCACTGCACTTATTGTGAATAATCTTTGTGAAACAGGATCGTGAACTACAATTTCGCAGGTGCTTGTGCTAGCTCCTGAAGGATCAAAACTTCCCACATAATCTAGTTGAATATCTAGGTTTGGAGTTGGAGTCAATAAATCATTATCCTTTATATATATAGTAGTTAATGCATTTCCAGAAACAGAAAGATTTGAAGGATTTTCTAAACTCAATACAAAATATTCAGAATGTTGTTCATTAGCAGAATCATCAATAATTGGAATAGCAATTGTTTGTGTTGTTGAGCTACCTGAAGTGAAGTTTAAAGTTTGAGTTGTTAAAGTAAAATCGTTTGTGTCAGCTGTACTAAAAGGTGCCGTTTTGACAACCAAATTTACTGAAGAAGTGGTTGGACTTGTTAAAGTTAAATTAACGTTTAAAATACCTTGATTTTCATTAGTCACAATAAAATTGGAAGTAAATGTAACAGTTTGACTCCAAGAATAAGTTGTTGCAATTAAAAAAAGTAGTGTTAAGAATTTTTTTGTGGTTTTGTAAATTTCTGACATAATTGTGGTTGTTTATATTTCCCACAAATGTCAAAACTGAGAATTAAGTTATCTTTAATTTAAAAACATTTTACAATTAGCAAAAGTTTATCTTTAAGTTAACAGCGTAAATTTTAGGTTGATTTATTCTAAAATCAATTGCATAAAAACCGAATCTAACCATCGGTTAAATTTGAAACCTGTTTCTTTAATTATTCCAACGGTTTTGAAACCAAATTTTTCATGAAAAGTAATACTGCTTTGGTTTTCGGAATCAATCACGCCAATTATTGTGTGTAGTTTTTGAGCTTTTGCCAAAGAAATTAATTCTAGTAATAACAATTTGCCTATACCATTTCCATGAAAATCTTTATGCACATATACCGAATGTTCGACCGTAAATCGGTAACCAACTTTAAATCGGAAAGCACCATAAGTTGCAAAACCAACAATTTTGTTTTCTTTTTCGGCCACAATAAAAGGAAAATGATGTTCGTTTTTCTCTTTTAAAATAGTAATTTGTTGTTCTAATGTTCTAGTATCATAATCCCAAATGGAAGTTGAATGTAAAATTTCATGATTTACAATTTCTAATACTGAAGACATATCTTCGATAGTTGCAATGCGGATTGTTACTGACATCTTTTTGTACTGTTGTGTGTTTAAAATTTACTGTTTTTATTTTTTATTGAAAATAAAAACAGTAAATTTAGGGTTATGAAATTAACCAACCTACCTAAAATATTAATAATTTTATACTTTATAAATCTTTTTTTGTATAGTATTTCTTCTTTAATAGGAATAGAGGAAGTAAAGATATTTTCTTGGGCCATAAGAATTCCTATTTTAGTTGTTTTATATTTGGTAACTTCAAAAAAGAGACAAATACTTTATATTGCCGCCTTGTTATTATATCAATTAGCTTCGGTTTATTTTTATTTTGATACACCATCAGGCTTCATTTTTGGAACATTTTGTTCTGCTTCTTTCAAAATTTGTTTAGTCATCTTAATTCTAGATTTGGTAACCAAAAACAACAGATTCGCTTTTGCGATTGCTTCGATTCCTTTTTTTGTTTTTTATTTATATATCATCGAAATTGTAATTTCATCATTAGGAGAGTTTTATTTTGTATGGATTATAAATGCATTTTTAACCTCATTTATAGGAGGCGTTGGAATCATTAATTATATTAATAATTCAGACAAAAAAAGCTTTTGGCTTCTTATAAGTGGCATTTTGTTTGTAATTCAAATAGGAGCCTTTTTTATCAATAAATTTTATCTTAAAACCGAATCAATATACCAAATTGTGATATTATCATATGCAATTTCACATTTCACTTTTTATAAATTCTTAATTTTAAAAGAGGAAGAAAAATATGTTAATTAGGTTTCATATTTGTAACTTTGGTACTTTGAAACTAAAAAAATGATTTACCCAAAAATACCTTTAGCACAAAGTATTATCGAAATTTGTAAAGCTAAAGGACTACACCATATTGTAATTTCTCCAGGTTCACGCAATGCGCCGCTCACTATTGGTTTTACAAACAATACGAAATTTACTTGTTATAGCATTGCTGATGAGCGTTGTGCAGCATTTTTTGCACTAGGAATGGCACAACAATTACAAAAACCAGTGGCTGTAGTTTGTACCTCAGGATCTGCATTGCTTAATTATTATCCTGCAGTTGCAGAAGCTTTTTATAGTCAGATTCCGCTAGTAGTAATTTCTGCCGACAGACCACAAAATAAGATAGATATTGGCGACGGACAAACGATTCGCCAAGAGAATGTGTTTGCCAATCACAGTTTGTACAATGCTAATTTAGTCGAAAATGCATCGAAAGAAAACGATGCTAAAATTCAGGAAGCAATACATTTGGCAGCGATTAAAAAAGGACCAGTACATATTAATGTTCCGTTTGAAGAACCTTTGTATGAAACCGTTGATGCTATTTCTGTTAATATAAAAATGATAGATTTTGATATAGAAAACAAAGAATTAGAAAATCTAGATGTTTTTGCAAACCAATGGAATCAAGCCAAAAAGAAGCTAATACTTATAGGTGGTTGCAATCCAGATTTTATCCAGCAATCTATTGTAAATGTTCTGGCAAACAATAATTCGGTGGTGGTAATGACCGAAGTAACATCGAACGTGCATCACGCTAATTTTATTACTAATATTGATACGATTATCACACCGTTTACCGATGAGGATTTTAGTAATTTTCAACCAGAAATATTAGTCACAATTGGCGGAATGATAGTGTCTAAAAGGATTAAAGCATTTCTTAGAAAATACAAACCACAACAACATTGGCATATAGATGAATTACGTGCTTATGATACTTTTGACTGTTTGACAAAACATTTTGAAGTTTCACCAAATGTATTTTTTAATGAATTTATACCTAAAATCATTACTATAGAAAGTGATTATCTACCAAAAGTATTAGAAATAAAAAAGATAAGAGCCCAAAAAACGGAAACCTATTTGGCAACAATTCCTTTTTCAGATTTTAAAGCTTTCGAGATTATATTACCAAAATTATCATTGAATAGCCAGTTGCAAATAAGTAATAGTTCGGCGATTCGGTATGCACAATTATTTCCTATAGATTCTAGCATAGAAGTTTTTTGTAATCGTGGAACTAGTGGAATTGATGGAAGTACATCGACAGCAATAGGAGCGGCATTAGCATCGGAAAAAAAAACGATTCTTATTACTGGCGATATTAGTTTTTTGTATGATAGTAATGCCTTGTGGAACAATTACATTCCTGAAAACTTCAAAATAATTTTACTTAACAACGGTGGTGGTGGTATTTTTAGAATATTACCAGGACACGAAGAAAATGAAACTTTCAATACTTATTTTGAAACCTCACATCAATTAACGGCAGAACATCTCGCCAAGATGTATGATTTTGAATATGAAAAAGCTGTCGATGAAAAATCATTAAAAGAAAACCTAAAAATAGCATTAAATACTAAAAAATCAATAATTTTAGAAGTCTTTACACCCACAAAAGTTAATGATTCGATATTATTGAATTATTTTAAGAATTTGACCTAATATTTTTTATAAATTATAATAAAAATCTATTATATTTGAATTTAAATAACATCAACAAACTATATTATGAGTAAAAGAGACGAACTTATCGCTGTATACGCAGCAGACCTGAAAGAAAAATGTGGACATACTGCCGATATGGCTTTGTTAACAAAAGTAACTGTTGGTTGCGGGCCATCTATTTACAATAAAGATGCAGCAACAGTGGCAGGGACCCAACAATCTGAATTAGATACAGTAAAAAATAATTTCTTAATCAAGAAATTAGGATTAAAAGACGGAGCTGATTTAGATAAAGGTATCGAAGCTGTTATGGAAAAGTATGGTAAGTCTAATAAGAACAAATACAGAGCAGTAGTATATTATTTACTAGCTGTTCATTTCAAAAAAGAAAGTGTTTACAACAAATAGTAAATAGTTTTATAAAATAGTAAGCGTTTCAGAAATGAAGCGCTTTTTTATTGGAACAACTTCTAAACTTTGTACCTTTGCCACATTAAGAAATAGAATAAAATGATTGAAATAGGAAAATACAACACGCTAACGATACTTAGAGAAACTAAAGTTGGGTTATATTTAGGTTTGCCCGAGGAAAATAAAGATCCAAGTAAAGACATATTATTGCCTATAAAATATATCCCGAACGAATTCGAAATAGGTGAGGAGCTTATCGTTTTTGTATATCTAGACCATGAAGAGCGCCCTGTGGCAACAACGCTCGAGCCTTATATTTTGTTGAACGAATTTGCGCTTTTGCGTGTAAATTATGTAAACCAAGTAGGCGCATTTATGGATTGGGGAATGGAAAAAGACATTCTTGTTCCGTTTAAAGAGCAAGCCAGACCGATGGAAAAAGGAAAACGTTATTTAGTTTACCTTTATATGGACGAAAAAACAAACCGATTGGTAGCGTCTAGCAAAACCAATCAGTTTCTGAATAATGAGAATATCACGGTCGAGAATGGAGAAGAAGTAGATTTAATCGTTTCTCATATTACCGAAGTAGGTATTAATGTGATTATCAACGAAAAGCACAAAGGATTACTGTACAAAAACGAAGTTTATGATGATTTGCGAACTGGAGACAGGATTGTAGGTTACATAAAAAATATTCGTCCCGACGGAAAAATAGATGTATCGGCAACAAAATTGGGTTTCGAAAAAGTAGAACCAAGTGCGCAAATTATTCTCGACGAACTAAAAGCAAGTCGTGGTTTCCTTCGTCTAAACGATGATTCTCACCCAGAAGACATAAAAACAGTCTTGAAAATGAGCAAAAAAACCTTCAAAAAAGCCATTGGAACTTTGTATAAAGAAAAACTGATTGAGATAAAAGAAGACGGAATATATTTAGTGAAAGAGTAATAAATTGTCATTCCCGCGTAATGTGGGAACAAAAAATGCCAACTTTAATAATCAAGGCTGGCATTTTTCTGTCTATTTCTTTTCAAAAATAGACGATAACATACGTAAAGTGATAATAACATGCTTTACTAAAATCAAAAAATTAAATAAACTTAACTAGAATAATTTCTTTCAATGTAGAGCAAACTCTATTCTTATTCTAATTTTTTTGTACTCTGTCTTTTAAACAACTCTCTGGAGCTGCCACAATATAAAACCAATATTCGCTTTATTACCTGTGGTTTAGTTATAAATATTAAAGATTGAAGCTTATTTCTTGCTTATCGAATCTTTTGGTTCAACCATAGGGGCTACTGTATCAGTAACTATACTATCTGTAACTTCTGGAGTCATTTGCTCTGTGGTAATTTCCTCAGCTGGTGTTTCTATTCCTTTTTTACAACTTGCGAAAAAGATACCAAATGCTAGAGCGACAACTAAAACAATTTTTTTCAAATAAATCTTTTTTTAAGTTAATAAATCCGTGTGTGAATTAATAATTTTAAATCAATGTAAAAAATTGATTTTCAATACATTAAAAGTAAATAAAAATTAAATATAAAACACAAACGGAAGTCATTTTATTTTAAAATTTAACATTTGAAAGCTAATTTGTAAGATTCTTTTTAGGAACTAATATGTTGTTTGGTACAAATGAATTATTTTTACATTAAAATAAATACACATGAATAAAATAGATTGGAAAACCGTTCGAGAATTTGAAGATATAACCTACAAAAAATGCAATGGTGTAGCTCGAATAGCGTTTAATCGTCCTGATGTTCGCAATGCTTTTCGTCCTAAAACTACTGCCGAATTATTACAAGCATTTCACGATGCACAAGAAGACACTACTATAGGTGTTGTTTTACTATCTGCCGAAGGACCGTCAAATAAAGATGGAGTGTATTCTTTTTGTAGCGGAGGCGACCAGAAAGCACGCGGGCAGCAAGGTTATGTAGGCGATGACGGTTACCACCGATTGAATATTCTCGATGTGCAACGATTGATACGTTTTATGCCAAAAGCAGTAATTTGTGTTGTTCCAGGTTGGGCTGTAGGTGGCGGACATAGTCTACACGTTGTTTGCGATTTGACTTTAGCCAGTAAAGAACATGCTATTTTCAAACAAACTGATGCCGATGTGACTAGCTTCGATGGCGGTTATGGTTCGGCTTATTTAGCTAAAATGGTTGGTCAGAAAAAAGCTCGTGAAATTTTCTTTCTAGGAAGAAATTATTCAGCTCAAGAAGCTTTCGAAATGGGTATGGTAAATGCTGTAATTCCTCATGATGAGCTAGAAGATACTGCTTACGAGTGGGCACAAGAAATTTTGGCTAAATCGCCAATGTCTATCAAAATGCTAAAATTTGCAATGAATCTTACCGATGATGGAATGGTCGGACAACAAGTGTTTGCTGGAGAAGCCACTCGATTAGCTTATATGACTGATGAAGCAAAAGAAGGACGAGATGCCTTTTTAGAAAAAAGAAAGCCTAATTTTGAAAAGAAATGGTTGCCTTAAAGTTTATTCGTTAATTCGGGTATTTGTTTAATCGAAAAACAATAACCGATTAACCAAAACAAAAATAGATGAAACAAATAAAATTCATATTTTTTTTAATCCTAACAACTCAGATACTTTTTGCTCAGAAAACGGTAGTTAATGAATATTCAATCATTGATAAAAAAGTGTTACAAATTCCTGATTCGTTAACAAAAACGACAGGAGGTATTGCAAGTTATATCACTGAAAACTTTAAGACTGATAAGGACAAATCTCGTGCAATTTTTATTTGGATCGCTTCAAATATTCGATATGATATTGATAATATGTTTGCTATGAATTTTTATGAAAAAAAAGAAGATAAAATAGCAAAACCATTAAAGACAAGAAAGGGAATATGTGAAAATTATGCTTCATTATTCACAGACATTTGTTTAAAGTCAGGAATGAAATCATTTGTAATTGAAGGTTATACAAAGCAAAATGGTAAAGTAGATACTATTCCTCACGCATGGTGTGCAGTTCTTCTTGATGGTTCTTGGTTTCTGTTCGACCCAACTTGGGGTTCTGGTTATGTAAATGAAGGTAAGTTTTTTAAGAAAATAAATAATCAGTACTATAAAGTAAATCCGTCATCACTTATAAAATCCCACATGCCGTTTGATTATTTATGGCAATTTCTTAATTATCCAGTAACAAATCAAGAATTTTATCAGGGTAAAACACAACAAAATAAGACCAAAATATTCTTTGATTTTAAAGATTCGATTCAACTATATGAAAAACAAAATCATATTGACCAATTAATATCATCTGCTTATCGTGTAGAAAAAAACGGAGTGAAAAATTCATTAGTTTTTGATAGACTTCAACATTTAAAATTAGAAATAGAAAACGAAAAACAAACTAAAACTGTAAATTTATATAATTTAGTAGTTATAGATTATAATGAAGGAATAATTAGATTTAATGATTTTATAAATTACAGAAACAAACAGTTTACACCAAATAAAACGGATTCTGAAATACAAACTATGATTGATATTTCGGATAATAAACTAAAAGAAGCAAAAAATAAATTAGGTCAAATTTCCAATGCTGATGCTAATACAACAAATATGATAATGCAAGTTGCAAAATCAATTGATGACGCAATAATTCATGTAAACGAGCAGGAAGATTGGTTGAAAGTATATTTTAGTAAAGGAAAATCAGGAAGGAAATCAATGTTTTATGAACGAAAATCAACATTATTTGGAATACCTTTGAATTAAAGTTTGTAAAGAAAATTTGATTAAAAAACAAAACCTCATACTCAAAACTCAAAAAATGAAACACTGGATACAAGCCGCACGATTACGAACCTTACCACTTTCCGTTTCGGGAATTATGGTAGGAAGTTTATATGCATTAGCCAACCCAACAAATAATATCCTCACGCCAACACAAGTATTTAGTTGGACAATCTTTGGTTTTGCGATGCTAACAACATTAGGATTACAAATTCTTTCTAATTTTGCAAACGATTATGGAGACGGAATCAAAGGAACTGACAATGAAGACAGAATAGGGCCAAAACGCGCCATACAAAGTGGCGTCATTACACCAGTTGCTATGAAACGAGCGATGGTAATAACAGCAATGTTAACTTTTATATCGGCAGTTTTGCTAATTTATGTTTCATTTCATGACAAACATTTGTGGTATTCTTTGTTTTTCTTACTGTTGGGAGGTTTAGCTATTGCTTCGGCGATACGATATACAGTTGGAAATTCGGCTTATGGTTACAAAGGTTTTGGAGATGTTTTTGTCTTTGTTTTCTTTGGTTTAGTAAGCACTTTAGGTGTCAACTTCTTGTATTCGAAACAATTCGATTGGCAATTAGTCCTTCCAGCAGCGGCAATAGGATTATTAAGTGTTGGCGTACTTAATTTAAACAATATGCGCGATGAGGTTTCTGATACAAAAGCAGGAAAGAACACATTAGTAGTTAAAATGGGCGGTGCAAAAGCTAAAATTTACCATTATTGTTTAATCATTATAGCAATGGTTTTGGTATTAATTTTTGCCATAATTTATAACGGAATAGGTTTCAGAATCGATCAATATGCTTTTTTAGTAGCGTATTTCCCATTATTAAGTCATCTAAAAACGGTTTATAATTGCCCTGAACCACGAGCGCTCGATCCGCAATTAAAAAAATTAGCCATCAGTACATTTTTATTATCGTTAATTCTGTCTATGGTTTTAATTTTTTAAACTATTGCCTAAAAACTTAAAAAAATGAAAATAACTTTCTACGGACACGCATCAATAGGAATTGAAGTTGCAGGAAAACACATTTTGGTCGATCCATACATTTCCGCCAACCCGAAAGCCAGTCATATTGATATACATTCGCTCAAAGCCGATTATATTCTGCTTACGCACGCCCACAACGACCATATTCTCGATGTCGAAGCTATTGCCAAACGCACCAATGCAGTCATAGTTTCCAATCACGAAATAGCAACACATTTTGGTAACAAAGGATTTCAATTTCACCCCATGAATCTCGGCGGAAGTTGGGATTTCAATTTTGGAAACGTAAAATATGTCAATGCCATTCACACCAGTTCGTTTCCCGACGGCAGTTACGGCGGCAATCCAGGCGGATTTGTCATCGAAGGCGAACACAAAAACATATACATTGCTGGCGATACCGCACTCACGATGGATATGAAACTAATCCCAATGCGCACCAAACTTGACCTCGCGATTCTTCCCATAGGAGATAATTTCACGATGGATGTCGATGATGCCATTATCGCTTCCGACTTTGTAGATTGCGACAAAATTCTCGGCTACCATTACGATACCTTCGGATATATCGAAATAAACCACGACGAAGCCAAAAATAAATTTTTCGACGCAGGAAAGGATCTCATGTTACTAGAAATAGGAGACAGTATCGACTTATAATTTAGGAGCTATTTCCTGCTATCCGTTACAATCTTTTGCTTTTTAAAGAAAAAAGCAAAAGGATTTCCACTACTATCAGGGCTAGGGAATTCCACTCAAAACCAACCTTTGTGAACTTCGTGAACTTTGTGGTTAAACTGGCACCTAAATTGCTACAACAAACAAAAGAAAAACAATGAAAATAATAAAAATAGCATTTCTTTTCCTGACAACTATATCTTTTGCGCAAGACGGATATTGGGACAACCAACGAGTAACCAACAAAGAAATAAAACTTTCGGCAGGAGAGCGAATTCTAATCAAATCCGAAGATTTCCCCGACGGAACTACCGAATTTGTGTACCGAATCACCTTGCTCGACGAAAACCAAAAATTAGCTTCCGATTTATCATCATTACTCAAAGCTATTCCGGATCCTACAGGAATCACGCAAGGAACTGGAAGCGCCATTTCGTTAACTTCAAAAATATCGGGCGACGACAAATGTACTTATGCCATTTTTTCCGATAATAACAAAGCAACCGATTTTACAAAAACAGGAAACACAAAAAAATCCTGTTTGTATCAGAACAATCCCATAAACAAAGAAGTAAAAGTGATTTCTCTCGAAAAATCTACTTGTTTAGCAGACGATTCTAAAACAATTTGGTTTGGTTTCGAAAGCAAAAATTGGATTTTAGAACAAAAAATTATCCTCGAAATTGTTCCGTGGGTAGATGCAAAAGCAAGTAAAATTTGGAATCAAACCAACAAAAAAACTGTTCTTAATTTTATAAAAACAACCGAAATAGCATCTAAATTGCCAAATTCAGACGCTTTTTGCTTCAATATTATCGAAAAACTACAAAATGAATACAAGTTTTCAGTGTTTCAAAAATTGTCAAAAACGGAGAAACTGTCATTAATAAGTAAATTTGAAGACAAAGCATTAACAGAAACAAATTCTGTCGAGATTTATAACAAAATTATCCGCCAAGAAGCTAAAACTTTAGCAAAAAAAGGAAAGTATGATGATGCAATTGCACTACTGAACGATAAAATCATTAAGAAAAGCAAAGCATCGGTTTTAGACTACAATACTTTGGGTGAATTATACATTTACACCAAACAATTCGAAAAAGCGTTTAAAACGCTTAAAATTGCCGAAAATTTAGATTCGAGCGAGCTTTTAGTGCAACTTAATTTAGCGCACACTTATATGTTTTTAGATAAAATGAGTGAATCTCGAGAAATTCATAATAAGTACAAAGAGCAAAACGTATCTACAAATCAAACTTGGAAAAATAAAACCATCAACGATTTAGATAAATTCCAGAAAGCAAATTTACCAAATGATAATTTCAAGAAAATTTTGAGATTAGCCGATTAAAAAAAGTTTTTTTTTGTCATTCCGACGAAGGAGGAATCTCATTATTTTTTAAGAATCAATTTATGAGATTCCTCCTTCGTCGGAATGACAAGCTAGCTAAAGATTATAAATTTAATAATCCAAAAATCTAAAATATTTTGAAAGCAACTTACCACAAATATATTCTCGATTTCAAAAAACCATCAGGAACTTCACGAGGTGTTTTAACCCAAAAAGAAACTTGGCTTTTGGTCTTGCAAAACGACGAAAAAAAGGGAATAGGTGAGTGCGGAATTTTGCGTGGTTTGAGTTGCGATGATAGACCCGATTATGAAGAGAAATTGCAATGGGTTTGTACCAATATTCACTTAGGAGAAAAAGCACTTTGGGAAGCTTTAATCGAGTTTCCTTCCATTCAGTTTGGAGTAGAAATGGCGTTCCGATCATTAACTTCAGAAACTCCTTTTTTGTTGTTTCCTTCGGACTTTACTTTAGGCGAAAAAAGCATTCCAATTAATGGATTAATCTGGATGGGAGAGGCGCAAGATATGAAGCAACAAATCGAAGAAAAAATTGCGCAAGGTTTCAAATGTATAAAGCTTAAAATTGGCGCAATAGATTTTGATAAAGAATTAGAATTATTACATTATATTCGTCAAAATTTCACTCCAGAACAAATAGAAATTAGGGTAGATGCTAACGGTGCTTTTAATGAAATTGAAGCTTTAGATAAATTAAATAAAATTACTGGTTATCAATTACATAGTATTGAACAACCAATACAAAAAAATCATACTGACAGTATGTCAGAACTGTGTAAAAACAGTAAAATTGATATCGCACTCGATGAAGAACTTATAGGTATGTTTTCTTATCAAGAAAAAGAAGAATTGTTACTTAAAATTAAGCCACAATACATCATTTTGAAACCTAGTTTTATAGGTGGTTTTCGAGGAACAAATGAGTGGATTTCGTTAGCCGAAAAACACAATATTGGTTGGTGGATTACCTCAGCTTTAGAGTCAAATATTGGACTAAATGCCATTGCTCAATTTACCTTTTTGAAGCAAAATGTGATGCCTCAAGGTTTGGGTACTGGAGGTCTTTTTACGAATAATTTTGATTGTCCGTTGGAAGTAAAAAACGGACAATTGTTTTACAATCCAAACTTAAAATGGGCTGTAGGAATTGATAATTTTTTGAAGTAAAAAACAATCTTTTTTAACGGAATTTAAGCGTGTTTATGAATATAACTTTGAAGTGATTTTTTGGCGTTTTGTTGTACTTTTTTCTGCATAAAATTAGTCCATCCTAACAAATAACCTTTCAGTCCAAGTGCTTGTTTTGTCCATTTGAAGAAGTCAAAATGATCGGTATGTTTGATGATTAATCCGTCTTTAAATTCAAATTTTGCATCAATAATATTTACTACTTTTCTATTGGTTTGGCTAAAAATATAGGTCGCAATCCATCTTGCAGAACCTGATTTTCCATTGGTAACAACATCATAAAATTCGATTTTTAAGTTTCCTTTACTTCTTTCTAAAAGCATTTTCCACATCGATGTGACTTCTTTTTGGTTTAACTTTCCGAAAGCTGGATCTTCAAAAATGACATCTTTATGGTAACAACTTGCCATTTCTTCTCCATTAGAATTAGCAAAAGCAGTATAGAATTTTTGTATTAAAAGAGAATTTTCCATAGTTTTTTATTTTTTTAAACTTTTTATTAACCCTAAAAAGCTAACCATTGCCCACGTACCTTCGAGTATGACAAATGGTTTGTAATTGATGAGCACCGATGCATAACAAGCGATAGAAGCGCCCAAAATGTTTAAGATAAAGAACAAAATGCCTTCTTTAGGAATTAGTCCAAATATATTGAGGAAATAGGCAACTAAAACAATTGAAACGCCTATTGTGCCAATGATGTCATTGTAAATCATATTGTATGTTATTAATTTCAAAGATAAAAAACCATTCGTCAAGATAATGGTTTGAATACTTTTTCTAATATTTGTATTATTTTTGCTATCAAGATTATTTTACTAGTCTTTTAATTTTTGTTAACGTTGTCTAACAATAAACCTACATGAACTTAAATTTTGCAAAAGGCAGCTAGATAGAATAGTTTCAAAACATCTAAAATTTAAAGGGTTTATTTGTATAGTTTGTATAATTTCTACTATTGCCAAATTTACTAAAAAATTATCATATTCAGATTTATTTTCATATTATTGCATGATAATACAAAAAAATACGAAAAAAAACCTAAAAAAACCAAAAATGAAAAACAATTACATATTATCGTTGTCGTTAATTACATTGTTTTCATTAGGTGTTTTTGCTCAAGACAGCAAAATTAATCCTGGTGAGGCACATCAAAAAACAATAAAATTAGAAAAGGCAACTTCAAAAAAAGAAGCTCTTTCTGAATTTGGTAAAAAGTATAATTTAGATGAAAATAATACTTTTGAAGCAAAAAAAGAAACTTCTGATATTTCAGGAATGACACACCAACGTAATCAACAATACTATAAAGGTATAAAAGTTGAGTTTGGTACAGCAATTACACACGCTCGTGATGGTCAAGTTGAAACTGTAAATGGAGAGTTATATGAAGTTAAGAATTTAAATATAAATCCTGCATTATCTGCCGAAAGTTGTTTCCTAAAAGCAATTTATTATTTACCATCATCAAAATATGTATGGGAAGATGCTTCAGAAGCAGCAGCAATGGATTATAAAAAGCCAACAGGTGAGTTGATTATTTTGCCATTAATTGAAACAGGTGAAGTAAAATTAGCTTATAAATTTGATATTTTCTCTTCTACACCTATAGCTAGAGAAGAAGTATTTGTAGATGCTAATACTGGGGCACTTTTATACAGAAATCCGATAATTAAACATGCGGATCGTTTGATTTCTCAAGCAGAGAATGAAGCCATTGCAAAACATGTCGAAAAAGTTGTAACAGAATCTAATGCTGTCGATGTTTCAAAAGCTATATTAGTAACAGGAAGCGCAGCAACAAGATATAGTGGTACACAAAGTATAGAAACTACTTTTGATGCTGGTACTTCAAAATATGTTTTGAATGATATGACAAGAGGTAATGGTATTATGACTTACAATAGTGAAAATACAGATAGTACTGCTGCAAATACTAATTTTACAGATACAGACAATAACTGGAACGATGGTAATTACGTTAGTGGCCATGCTAGTAAAGACAATGCAGCATTAGATGCACACTGGGGCGCAATGAAAACTTATGATTTCTGGAAAAATATCATGGGAAGAAACAGTTTTGATGACAATAATGCTCGAATTAATAGTTATGTTCACTTTAATACAACATCAGGAGGAGCAGGTTGGGATAATGCACAATGGACAGGTTCTATAATGAGATATGGAGACGGAAGTTCATTTAATGTATTAACTTCTGTAGATGTTATTGGTCACGAGATTGGACACGCTGTTTGTCAATATACTGCTGGTTTGGCTTATCGTAATCAATCTGGTGCTATGAATGAAGGCTTCTCGGATATTT
This sequence comes from Flavobacterium swingsii, assembly GCF_900111965.1. GTDB lineage: Bacteria > Bacteroidota > Bacteroidia > Flavobacteriales > Flavobacteriaceae > Flavobacterium > Flavobacterium swingsii. Next base: position 127,362 of record NZ_FOJT01000002.1, read on the forward strand.
GGGGAGCATGTATCGAACAATATGCAAAATTCGGAAACTTAAATGCAGGAACAGATACAGCATCTCCTGGAACTTTAGGGGTTTGGAAAATAGGTGAGCAATTAGCCGCAAGTCCTTTGCGTTCTATGAGTTATCCTTTAACTAGAGGAAATGCCGATACTTTTTTAGGAACATCTTATAAAGATACTCAAGATGATACTGGTATTACTCCAGCATGTACAACGCCTGGTCAAAACACGAACGATTGGTGTGGTGTGCATAGCAATAGTGGTGTTTTAAACCACTGGTTTTATATTGTTACTGCTGGAAAGTCGGGAACAAATAATGCAAATGCAGCAAATGGCGGTCCTGATGCTTATGTTGTAGCAGGAATAGGTATGACAAAATCTTCTCAAATTGCTTATTATACTGAGCGTGATTATTTAACTGCTAATTCTACATTTGTAGATGCTCGTAATGGTAGTATTGCAGTAGCAAGTAGTCTTTATTGTGCAACAAGTCCTGAAGTTCAGGCGGTAACTAAAGCTTGGTTTGCTGTAAATGTAGGTGCTGATTATGTTGGTCTTGCAAATGATGTTGCTCTAAAAACATTAACAACAACTTCAAGTATAGCTTGTGGTGCAGCATATTCTACTTCAATTGTTTTTGAAAATGCAGGTACGGCTAACATTGCTTCGGTTTCTATTTCTTACACGATAGATGGAGGTGCACCAACAAACCAAACTTGGAACGGAACTTTAGCAAATTGTTCTACACAAGTATATCCATTAACTATTTCTGGTTTGGCTCGTGGAACACACACTTTAAGTGTATCAACTAATATTACTGGTGATGGAAATGCAACAAACAATACTAAAACTTCAATAATTATTGTAAATGATAACGGAACAGTTAATACAGTTAATACATTCAATAATACAAGTGACGTTTTAGTATCTATAGATTCAAGTGGTAAAACAAATTCTGTTTGGCAAAGAGGAACCGTTAACAAAACACCTCTTACATCTGCTGCGACTGGAAATTCAGCGGGGTATGCGACTAAATTAGTTGGTAATTATCCAGATGCAACAACTTCTTATTTAGTTTCTCAATGTTATAACTTGGCTAATATGTCAAATCCTAACGTGAATTTTGACATGGCTTTTGATTTAGAATCCAATTGGGATATTATTTACTTTGAATATTCAACAAATTCAGGCGCAAATTGGAATGTTTTAGGAACTTCAGCTGATGCAAATTGGTATAATAGTTCAAGATTGCCTGATGGAGCAGATTGTTTCAATTGTATTGGTAAACAATGGACAGGTCTTTATGCTACTGCTCCAGTAGGAGGAACGGGTGCTAATGGTAATAAACGTAATTATTCTCATAGTTTGACTCCGTTTGGTTTTGGTGGTATCACACCAGCGTCTGATATTATTTTCAGATTCACGTTTGTTTCTGATGATTCCTCAAATAATACAGGAGTTTTTATTGACAACTTTGTAGTACAAGGTGTATTATCTACTCAAGAAAATGAGTTTGAAAGCTTCGGTGTTTATCCAAACCCATCAAACGGATTGGTGAATGTAGTTTTATCTACTTCGGAAAAAGTAAATATTACTTTACATGATTTAAGAGGTCGTTCTATATATAATGAAACATTTTCAAGCAATGGTTCGGTATTTAACAAAGAACTTAATTTTAATAATCTTTCTTCAGGGATTTATATGCTAAACGTAGAAAGTGCTGGTAAAAAAGCTTCTAAGAAAATTATCATCAACTAATCCTTGATGTTTTAAATAAAAAAGCCTTCTTGTTGAAAAACAAGAAGGCTTTTTTTTACATTAATCATACAACAATTAAAAAATAAAAATCCGAAATTCTTATTTACTAAGAATTTCGGATTTATTTTGTGGAGTCGCCGAGAATCGAACTCGGGTCCAAACAAGCAACTAAAGAGCTTTCTACATGTTTATTTCTCGATTGGATTTTCGACCGTGTGCTATGCCAAGAACAGCAACACAAAGCTTATCTTCTTAGTTTCAAAACAGTCCCGAAGCTTAACTATTTCTAGGTTTAAATTTACGATTCACCTTTATCGAACGCTATAAACCAGAGCTTTCGAGGTAAATCCTGCTCTCCTACCTTGTAGGAGCGGGGCTAATCTTACTATGATTCAGATTATGCAGCAAGAGCGTAGTTTCCTTCGCCGTGTAAGTGTTTTGGAGCCTTTTATTTACGAGAATTACTCCAGTTCTCCACATGCTTACAATTCAATTCGACTTGCTGTCAAAACCAGTCGACCCCATTTTGGTTTGCAAAAGTAATCAATTTACATCAAATATTATTCCAAACCTTCTTCTTTACTTTTTATTTCGAATGGATAATCGCCAAATAAGCTAGAAAGTAATTTTAATTTATAAGTACATCTCGTGTATTTGTTTGATATGCAGATTAATGTGGCTTTTTCGTCTTTCAATTTTATATAAGCCGCAGTGCTTCCGTGCCACCAACCATTGTGATAAAACATTTTTTTGCCATCTTCCCATTCTAACATTCTAATTCCTAAGCCATAGTTTCTAGTACCTTTGCTTTCGTAACTATAACCTTTATAAACTTCGGCTAACAGTTTTTTATTTAGAAAACTGTTATTGTAAGTTGCCATGTCAAATTTAAGTAAATCTCTTGGTGTCGAATAGATATTTTTATCTCCATAAATTCCATCGAGATAATTATAAGCATACTTAATTTTGTTCCCTTTGTAGGATTGACTGTTGTTTTTAGTTCCTTTTTTATAATCGAAAACAAAAGTATTTTTCATTCCTAATGGCTCGAATATCAATTTTTTCATGGCAGTTCGATAATCCATTTTGGTAATTTTTTCGATGATCAAAGCCAAAAAAGCATAATTTGTGTTGCAATAAGCAAAATGAGTATCTGTTTTATACTCTAAATTAACATTATTTTTATTTATAACAGGAATTAAATCTTTATTTTGTAACGTATCTTTCTGATTCCAAATGATTTTTTTATCGGTAAAATAGCTGTAATTACGCAATCCGCTTCTATGATTTAATAATGTTCTAATGGTAATTTCTGGATAAGGAAAATCATCAAGAATGGTATTCACTTTTTGATCTAAAGTTATTTTTTTTGAATCGATAAGCAAAAAAATAGCATTTGCCGTAAGCACTTTACTTAACGATGCAATATGAAGTGGTGTTTCGGAAGAAATAGCTTTCTTTTCTTCAAAATTTGACATACCACGGTAATTTTCATAAATTATGTGACCGTTTTTTGCTACAAGAATACTTCCTGAAAAATCATTTGGAATGTATTTTTTGTTATAAAAATTTTCAATAGTTTGCTGTAATCTTTTCTTTTCCGAAGATTTTAAATCTGGCAAATTATTCTCATAAGGTTGCATTGTATATACAGAGCCAACTTTAGTTTCTTCTTTCTTTTTTAATGCTTTTTTCTTCTCAGTACATGAAAAACAGATAGTTATAATTGTAAAAAGTAAGAGAAGTTTTATATTTATTTTGAATGTCATTTTTACTTGGATATAAAACAAATATAAATAAAGAAATGAGGAATCAAAATAGGTTTTTAAACAATTATTTTCATTTGTTTCGAGTTACTATTAAGTTATATTTGCATCAAATTTTAAAATAATTAATTCCTAATTATTTTAAAAATAAAATAGATTTACAATGAAATTTGGACTTATAAAAGAAAGAAAAAATCCGCCAGACAGACGCGTTGTTTTTACACCTGAAGAATTGGTAAAATTAAAACAACAATTTCCGTTAGCTGAAATAAAAGTAGAATCCTCAGATATTCGTGTTTTTAATGATGAACAATATAGCGAATTAGGTTTCGATGTTACAACTGATGTTTCTGATTGTGATGTCTTAATTGGAGTTAAAGAAGTTCCAGTTGATGCATTAATACCAAATAAAAAATACTTTTTCTTTTCTCATACTATCAAAAAACAGCCTTATAACAGGAAATTATTACTAGCTTGTTTAGAAAAAAACATCGAATTATACGATCACGAAACAATAGTCGATGCAAAAAATCATCGTCTAATAGGTTTTGGTCGTTATGCAGGAATTGTTGGTGCTTACAACGGAATTCGTGCCTTCGGAATGAAGTTTGAATTATTTAATTTAGCGAAAGCCGAAACACTAAAAGACAAAAATGCATTGGTAGAACGTTTGCAAAGAATGGTTTTGCCAAACATAAAAATTGTACTTACAGGTCACGGAAAAGTAGGGCTTGGCGCCAAAGAAATGCTCGATGCGATGAAGCTTAAAGAAGTTTCTATCGAAGATTATTTGACTAAAAATTACGACAGACCTGTTTATACTCACATCGATTTAGAAGATTATAATAAAAGAATAGACGGAAAACCTTTCGATAAACAAGATTTTTATAGTAATCCGCAATTGTATACTTCAAATTTTGAACGATTTACAAAAGTATCGGATATTTTTATGGCAGGACATTTTTACGGAAATGGAGCACCAGTAATTTTATCTAAAGAAATGTTAAATGCGGCAGATAATAAGATAAAAGTAGTTGCCGATATTTCTTGCGATGTAGATGGTCCAGTGGCTTGTACACTAAAAGCATCAACTATTGCTCAACCATTTTTTGGGTATTATCCGTCGGAACACAAAGAAGTCGATTTTATGCATCCAGGTGCAATAGTAGTCATGTCCGTAGATAATTTGCCTTGCGAATTGCCTAAAGATGCTAGTGAAGGTTTTGGTGAAATGTTTTTAGAACACGTCATTCCAGCTTTTTATAATAATGATAAAGATGGAATTTTGCAAAGAGCAAAAATTACCGAAAATGGTAAACTCACCGAAAGATTTACCTATTTACAAGATTATGTAGATGGAAAATAAAATGAAAGTCTCGATTTTGTCGGGACTTTTTTATTTTGTTACTTTACTATTCACTAAAATTATTTCTTGAAATGAAAAAACTGCTGTTCCTGTTCTTATTTACTTCACTATTTGGATTTGCTCAAAATTCTGATGAAAATCAGTTAAAAGAGATATACAAATCGGCACTAACCAATTCTAAATGCTATACTTGGTTAGATGATTTGTCTAATAAAATTGGCTCCAGATTATCAGGGTCAGTTGGAGCACAAAAAGCAGTTGAGTACACAAAAACACAAATGGAAGCATTAGGAGGATTTGACAAAGTATATCTTCAGGAAGTTATGGTGCCAAAATGGGTTCGTGGCGAAAAAGAAACTGCTTATATTTTAGATAATAAAACCAAAATAAAAGTGCCAGTTTGTGCGCTTGGTGGTTCGGTTGCAACGTCAAAAAAAGGAGTCACTGCCGAAGTTATCGAAGTACATTCTCTAAAAGAATTAGAAACACTCGGAATTGATAAAATAAAAGGAAAAATAGTTTTCTTTAATCGTCCGATGGATAATGCTCAAATAGAAAGTATGAATGCTTATGGTGGAGCAGGTGACCAAAGATGGTCAGGTGCAAGAGAGGCTTCAAAATTTGGTGCCGTCGCCACTATTGTTCGTTCTTTAAACTTTCGATTAGATGATTTTCCACATACGGGATCCCAAAGTTATGGTGATATTCCAAAAATGCAATATATTCCAACGGCTGCAATTAGTACAAATGGCGCAGAATTATTGAGCAAAAAATTAAAACAAAATTCTAAACTTACTTTTTATTTAAAACAATCTTGTCAGCAAATGGAGGAGGTTTTGTCCTATAATGTTATTGGAGAAATAAAAGGAACAGAACATCCAGAAAATATTATTGTAGTGGGCGGACATCTAGATTCTTGGGATCTTGCCGATGGTTCTCACGATGACGGAGCTGGTTGCGTACAAAGTATGGAAGTGGCTAATATTTTTAAAAATATTGGTTACAAACCCAAAAATACCATTAGAGTTGTTATGTTTATGAATGAAGAAAATGGTGGTCGTGGCGGAAAAAAATACCAAGAATTAGCACAAATAAATAAAGAAAATCACATTTTTGCTTTAGAAAGTGATTCAGGAGGATTTTCGCCAAGAGGATTTTCTTTTGAAAGTGATGACACTAATTTTGCTAAAATTTCTAATTGGAAAACCTTATTCGAACCTTATTTAATTCATAGTTTTACAAAAGGACATGGTGGTTCGGACATAGAACCATTAACATCCACAAAAATTGTAAAAGCTGGTTTGCATCCAGATTCGCAACGCTATTTCGATTACCATCACGCAGCAAATGACACCTTTGATGCAATTAATAAAAGAGAACTCGAGTTAGGTGCTGCAACCATGACTTCGTTAATTTATTTGATTGATAAATACGGAATTGAATAGAAGCTTGTTATAAAAAAAAGACCTCAAAACATTTGTTTTGAGGTCTTTTTTTAAGTTAAATTATTATTTATTTTCCCCAATCAATCTTTCTAGAAAAATACATTACTGCGCCTAGAATGATAAATAATCCGATACTTCCCACAAGTAACGCATAGTTTTCTAACTGAATTATCACGAAAATAAATGTGTACAAAGCCACTAAGGAAAGTCCTATAAATGTTGGAAACTTCTTGTTTTTCAGTATCGAAATCGAGTAAAGTACAATCATTGTTATGACCGAAGCCGAAGCAATAAGATACGCGAACGCAAAACTAGAATGTTCTGTTATTGATATTAAAAGCGTATAAAACATGATTAATGCCAATCCTAACATGGTGTATTGAAAGATATGAATGTTAATTTTACTTATGGATTGGATTAAAAAGAACACTAGAAAAGTTAAACCAATCATTAGAAATCCATATTTTGAAGCGCGTTCGTTTTGTTGGTATTCATTTACCGTTTCTATTAGTTTTGCACCAAAAGAATATTCATTCAAATTTGGAATTTTATCTACATATTGTTGGGAAAAAGTACGATTAATATCTAATATTTTCCAATCGGCATGAAAACCTTTTTTGTTTATTATTTTCGTGGTATCGTTGGCAGCAAAAGCACCTTCGTAACTTGGCGATTCCCAGTCAGAATCGATATTTACAACCGTTATTTTTCCCACAGGAATAAACTTCACGCTATTACTACCATTGTATTGCATCAAGAAATTGAAATCTATTTTTCCGTTATTCACTAACGTTTTGTAGTTAAAGGTATTGGTAACAAGCGTTCCGTAAATAGCATCTTCGTCTTCTGGTTTCGATTCGAATGAGAAAGCTTGATTATTTAATTTTATTTTCAAATCACTTTTAATGCTCTTCAGATTTGTTGTTTTTACCACAATAGATGCCTTGTCCCACAATAAATCTCCTTCATTTATATTTAGTTTTTCGAAATTTGGTTTACTAAAATGACCATCAAAATTCATATTTGCGGTAAAAACCACATTGTTATAAATGCCTCTTTTTAGCGACGTATTTTTCTTAACGTTCGATGTGTTATTTAGTTTTTCAGGAAAGAAATAAGCGTAAGAAATAGTTGCTTTTTTCTCGATGGTGACCACTTTTGTCTTTGGGTTTGTTACATTATATTCCTCATAAGTTTTGTAGGGAATTTGCATGATTGGACCATAAAAAAGGACATCTTTTCCCCATAATTGCGTCACTTCATCAGTAACTTCTTGTTTTCGTTGAGAACGTTCGGAGATTAAATCTTTTACAAATTCTAGCGGAATGAGTAAAACGAGCGTTAGCAAACCTACCATCATCATTTTGGCAGTTGTAGATTGAAAAAATGAACCTTTGTTCTGATTTTCTTGCATTTGATTTTCCATTTTTGTGTTTATTTATGATTAATGTTTTTTTTAAAAGAACTTTGAATTTCAAAGTAAAAATATAAAAAAATAGCGTTAATTTTTTGAAATTAATTTTTCTAAAGCTTCAATGTGAGCAGTAAAAGCTTTCCTACCATCTGCCGTTGCTCTGTAACTCGTGTTTGGTTTTTTGCCAATAAATTGTTTTTCTATCATAATATAGTTTTCAGTTTCTAATGCTTTGGTATGCGAAGCCAAGTTGCCATCAGTTACACCTAAAAGTTCTTTTAGGGTTGTAAAATCAGCAGATTCATTCACCATTAGTACCGACATAATTCCCAGTCGAATACGATGATCAAAAGCTTTGTTTATATTTTGTATGATGTTTTTCATGACTATTTTCTGTCATATTTATAATACATCATTCCTCCATATAAAATATGACAAACTCCAAATCCCAATACCCAAAAATGCAATCCGTAACCTGAAAATTCGACCGCTAATAATCCTAAAATAATTTCGGTAACTCCCAAATAACGAACATCACGCAAAGTATATTTACTTGCATTTACACAAGCCAATCCGTAAAATAATAGCGTAATAGGAGCAATCAGACCATAATAACCGTGACGAAGTAGGAGTAAAGCGAATATTCCTCCAGTAACTAACGGAATGGCAAAATTGATTAGCAATCTTCTAGAAGAAGCATTCCACATATTTTCACCTACTTTTTTTGCTTTGTTAACCGTCATAATATAAGCAGTAACTAGCGAAGCAACTAAAACTACAAACGCTGTTAACACGATTAGTTCAAACGTATAGCTTTCTAAAGTTATGTAATATCCTTGATGATTTTCTATCAAATAATTCACATAAAAAGCACCAATTAAAGCATAAATACCAGCTAAAATGCCAGACAAACCACTTAGCGAAATAAACTGTGATGATTTGCTCATCAAATCTTTAATTTCTTTTAAATCTCCTAAATAATCTTTATTTTCCATTTTATTTGGCTTTTCTATCTTAAATACTATTTTAATTACGAACCGGCAATCGGACTGTTGAAAATTCCCACGGCTAACTCAACCCAAAGTAACAAAAATAGGGCAATTAGTAATGCAATAAATGCTATTCGGTACTTTTTATTGGATATTTTTCTTGTGATAAATTCAGTTACTAAAGCAACGGCTAGCAATAATGTACCCATAATTACAAAATCGGCAATCGACCAATTTACTTCATTGGTAAACAACATGGCGATTGCAGGAATTAATAATAAACCTATTATTCCCAAAAGTATGATTAGAAGTCTTCTATTTTTCATAAAATAATTAGTTTATAAAGAACTTTGAAATACAAAGTAAATAATAATTTTTTGTTCAACCAAATGTTTTTTCATTTATTTTTGAAAGATGAAACCAACTCAAGAGTACATACTTCGGCAACCCGAAAAATACCAAGCAATGGTATTACATATTATGGCTGTTGTAGGGAAAATAATTCCCGAAGCGGAGCTACTTTTCAAATACGGAATTCCTTATTTTTATTACAAAAAGAAGCCGTTTTGTTATTTAGCACCCAATCATAAAAAAGAATTTGTAGATGTTGGTTTTGCAAGAGGTTTTCAGTTAAAACAAAACCAAGAATTTCTAATTTCCGAAAACAGAAATACCGTAAAATCGCTTCGGTATTTTAGTTTATCAACAATAGATAATACTGTTTTAATCTCTGTAATCGAAGAAGCTGTGAGTTTGTATAACTAACTACAACCTAAAAATCCCACCAACGGTAAATGTTCTTTCTAAAAACCAAAATTTTTGTGTCGCTTTATCAGCGTTATCAAAAGTAGTTTTTATATCATTCATATTGATATAGCCACCTTTTAGCTCGGTTTGAATAAAGAAATATTTAAAAAAAGTAAAGTTTAAACCTGCTTTTGCCGAAAGACCATAACCAGAAATATGAAAATCATCATGACGTTCTTTGCCCAATAATTTGGCATTTGTTTTTGGATATAAAAGCCCAACTCCAACACCTTCGGTAAAATTTATCTGAAATTTATCGGTATTTGGTAAACCAATAAACTTCGAAATATCGTCAACACGAGAAAACTCGGTATTTACATAATTTAAACCATCAGTATGTTCGAAAGTCAAAAAATCTTCGGTTAGTAAAACCTGATTGTTTGGTAAACTTTCTCCATAACTTCCTTGGTTAGGATAATATCCTGTATAATTTACTGCTTTGTCCTGAAACATTACATATTTCATGTGGTCTACTCCAATCGAAATATTGTATTTATCGGTAATATAATAACCCAATCTAAAATTAGTTTGAGGAATTGTCATTCTCGCAGGATTAATATAATCTACATGCCAACCTTTTGGTTTGTCTTGCGCAGTTACATCGTACAAAGTAAAATCGTAATCGGCACCAGTAAAATGAATATCCGATTTAGAAAACGAATCTCTGTTTCCGCCCCAATAAATATAAAATTTTCCTTTGTTGTGCGCCGTATATTTTTCGGGCGTAATATCTTCAGTATTTTGAGAAAACCCAATAAAAGAAGAAATTAAAAAAGCAATAAGTACTGTTTTTTTCATTGTGAGCGTAATGTTTTGGGCTTATTTGCCAGCTATATTCCTGCTTTCCGTTATATTTTTATACCTGACAGGTTTTTAAAACCTGTCAGGTATAAAAGATACCACTACAATCAGGGCTAGAAGTAAACCATTTTTGTATTTGTAAATTAAAATTGATTGATTGTTTGTCTAATAGCCACTAATTTGGTCATTAAACCTTCAAAATAATCTAGGTGAAGCATATTCGCACCATCGCTTTTTGCATTAGCAGGATCAAAATGAGTTTCTATAAAAATTCCGTCAACACCTACAGCAATTCCAGCTTTGGCAATAGTTTCTATCATATCAGGACGACCGCCAGTAACACCAGCCACTTGGTTGGGTTGTTGTAGCGAATGCGTTACGTCAAGAACGGTAGTTGCCATCGTTTGCATGGTAGGAATACCACGAAAATCGACAATCATATCTTGGTAACCAAACATAGAACCTCTATCGGTTAGCATTACGTTTTTGTTGTTGCAATCTAATACTTTTTGAACAGCGTGTTTCATACTTTCAGGACTCATAAACTGTCCTTTCTTTAGGTTGACCACTTTTCCAGTATTGGCAGCAGCCACAACTAAATCCGTTTGACGAACTAAAAAAGCAGGTATTTGTAACACATCTACATAAGCAGCGGCCATTGCAGCATCTTCATTAGTATGAATGTCTGTAACAGTTGGTACACCAAATTCTTTGGATACTTTTTCTAAAATTTTTAAAGCTTTTTCGTCACCAATTCCAGAAAAACTATCAATTCTTGAACGATTTGCTTTTTTAAATGAGCCTTTAAAAACGTAAGGTATTTGTAATTTATCTGTAATTCCTACTAGCTTTTCGGCAATTCTCATGGCCATTTCTTCTCCTTCAATTGCGCATGGACCAGCAAGAATAAAGAAATTTCCGCTGTCTAAATGCTTAATTTTAGGTATGTTTTGTAAATTCATTGTGTTGAAATTTTTTGCAAATATACCAATTATTTCAATTGGTATATTTGGTTTAACTTTTCTATTTTATTAATGCATTGCATCAGCTGGATTAATTATGTTTTTACTCTTTTTGATTAAGAAAATAATCGGAATACAACATAAAAACATAATCCCGAGATATAAGAAAATATCCATATAAGACATTACGGTGCTTTGTTTCAAAACTGAAAAATCGATAACTTGATAAGCCTTGTTTAACGCTTCGTTTGCGCTAAATCCTTTAGACATGAATCCTTTTTGTAAAAGTTGAATTCGTTGTTGCACTTCTAATCTACTTCCATCAAGATGAGGAAGCAAATCTACTCTGTGTTTCTGGCTAAATCGTGTAATAAAAGTAGTGATAATGGCAATACCAAAAGAACCTCCCAATTGTCTCATCATTCCAGTAAATGCTGCGCCTTCTCCAATATGTTTCCCTTTTAATGTTGATAATGATAAAGTCGTAATAGGAACGAATAACAATCCTAAACCAATTCCTCTCAATATTAATGGCCAATAAAAATGTTCTACTCCTGTGTCTGGTGTCATTACGTTACGCATCCAAAAAGTAAAGAAAAAGAATACCAGAAAACCAACAGCAATCATATAACCTTGCGGAACTCCTTTTTGAATCATTCTTCCTACAAAAGGCATCAAAATTGCGGTTGTAATAGAACCAGGAATTAGTAATAATCCTGCATCAGTAGCTGTCCAACCTAATATTGATTGTGTATAAATTGGAATAATTAGTGTAGAGCCGTATAATCCAAAACCAAGAATAAATCCCATTAAAATCCCAATTCGCAAATTCCCATCTTTCAAAACACTTAAGTTTACAATTGGATGTTTGTAGGTCAGTTCTCTCCAAATAAACAAGAGTAAGCCAGTTATTGAAACGACACATAAAGTTACAATGGTTGAATTACTAAACCAATCGTCTTGTTGTCCGTGTTCTAAAACAAACTGTAAAGAACCAATAAATGCTGCTAAGAAAAGAATTCCCCACCAATCTACTTGATTTGCTTTTAGTTTTTCGCCGTATTTTGGACTTCTAACAAAAGTTAGTGTCAAAAATGTTGCTGCAATTCCCAATGGAATATTGATATAAAATATATAAGGCCAAGAAAAATGGTCAACTAAATATCCACCCAACGGCGGACCTAATGTTGGACCTACAATAACACCCATTCCGTAAATGGCTTGTGCCATTCCACGTTTTGCCATAGGATAACTTTCGGTGATAATGGTTTGTGCGGTTACTAATAATGCACCACCACCAAGTCCTTGGATAAATCTAAAAGCGACCAATTCCCATATATTGGAAGCATTTCCGCAAAGAAAAGAAGCTACCGTAAAAATAATAATGGATACCGCAAAATAATTTCGTCTTCCAAATTGTTGTGATAACCAACTTGTCATTGGGATTACAATAACATTTGCAATGGCATATGCTGTAATTACCCAAGCTACATCTGTAAGGGTTGCTCCCAAACTTCCGCGCATGTTGGTTAGTGCTACGTTTACGATAGTGGTGTCTACTATTTCCAGTAGCGCACAAAGTACTGCTGTAATGGTAATAATAATTCTTCGAAAGCCGTATTCTACTAAATCGTCTTCTGCTATAGTTGTTGTCATATTTTTAATTAACAATTAACAATTGATAATTTGTTTTTGAACGGAATGCCCTAGCCCTGATAGTAGCGGTATCTTTTATACCTGACAGGTTTTTAAAACCTGTCAGGTATAAAAATAAAGCGGATAGCAGGAAATGGCTCCTAATAAATTTATTTTAAATGCACATCGACATCAACATTCATTCCTGGGCGTAATAATTTTATTTTTGCAGCTTCGTTAGTTGCGTCAAGGCTTATTTTTACAGGTAAACGTTGTATGGTTTTTACGAAATTTCCTGTGGCATTATCTGGAGGCAGAATAGAAAAACGAGCTCCCGTTGCTGGTGAAAAAGAAGTTATTGTTCCGTTGAAATCTGTATCAGGAAACGCATCTACTTTTACGGTTACTTTCTGACCTTCGACCATTTTGCTTAATTGAGTTTCTTTGAAATTAGCAATTACCCAAACTTCTTGATTGTTGATGATATAAAATAATGACTGTCCAGGTTGAATAAATTGCCCTGGTTGAACCGCTATTTTAGATACTTGTCCGTCGATTGAAGCTGTAACAACAGTGTAATTTAAGTTCAGTTTTGCAGCATCTAAAACTGCTTGTGCGCGTTTTATGTTTGCAGCAGATACTTCTGCTTGTTTTGATGACACATTAGATCTTGATGATGCTACATTTCGTTGATAATTAGAGGCGTTTTGTTGTTCTTGCAAAATTCGCAATTGGCTTTGTGCTTCTAATTTTGTTGCTTCGGCTTGTTCGAATTGTTGTTTGGTAATCGAATGATTTTTGTACAAATTATTGTATCGTTCGTAATCATTCGTTGCTCTGTTTAATCTGATTTTTGCAGTTTCGATGCTTCCGCTTGCAGATTGAACATTTGCATCGGATACTGAAACATTTGCTTGTGCTGTTCCGATATCTGCTTTTGAAACGGCATAACCTTGTTCGGCACCAATTAAAGCTGCTTTAGCTTCTTCTACTTTTATGATATAATCTCTGTTATCGATAGTAAATAGGGTATCGCCTTTCTTTACAAATTGATTGTCTTGTACAAATACTTTAGTAATATAACCTGAAACTCTAGGAATTATAGGATTCATGTTTTTTTCAATCTGAGCATCATCAGTCGTTTCGTGAGCTAACGAATGAATGTATTTGTAAATTCCGTAAGTACCACCTACTAGTAGTAAAACCCCGAAAATAAGTATGAATCTGTTGTTTGTTTTTTTCTTTTCCATTATGATGAAATATTTAGTTTTTAGATAAATAGAATGAGTTGATTAGTTTTCCAGAAGCAAATTGCAATTGGTAATATTTTAAAGCAATGTCCGCTTGCGATAACGCTAGATTTATTTTGGTTTGTAGTTGTTGCACATCAGCTTCTAATAAATCATTAGTAGTAGATAAACTGTTGTCGTATTTGTCTTTTACAATTCGGTAATTTTCAGTTGCTTGTTCGACAGCTTGTGTGTAAACTCCATTTTGTTTTAAAGAAAGGTTGTAGTTTTCTTGAGCTTCATGTGTTTCTTCTTTTATTTTATTTGTTAAAATAGAAACCGCTGTTTTGGTTTGTTCCGCTTTGCTTTTGGCCAATTTTACTTCTTTACCATTTTTGAAAATCGAAGCCAAATCATAACTCAATCCAACGCCAATATTCATCGCATTTGTCACAGTCATCACATCTTTCAAATCGAAAGCAATATAACCGCCCACTAATGCTAACGATGGATAATAACCACTTTTTGCTATTTTTATACCAGCTTCTGAAGCTTTTTGTTGGTAACTTAAGGCTTCCAAATCGCCTCTTTTGGCTTCAGTTACAAGACCTTGATTCTTTGCCATATCACTTTTTACGGTTTCAATATCAATATCTATTTGAGTATTTTCTGGCAATTGCAAAAGGGTAGCCAATTGGTAGTTAATAATATTTGCATTTTTCTTAGCAGTATCTAACGAAAGTTGAATATTAGATTCTTGTAATTGTGATTTCAATAAATCATTTCGAGCCATTAATCCGTTGTCTACCATTGCCGAAAAATCTTTGGTACGTTGTTGGGCACTTTTCAAATTGTCTTCGATAAGTGTCGCTGTTTGTTGTGATTGAAATAATTTAGCAAACAATTCGACTACATAAATACTTAATTGTTCTTTTGTATTTGCAGCGTTTGCTGTTTCGGCTTTGTATAAATTTTCTGAAGCAGAAATACTGTTTTTTAACTTAAATCCATTAAAAATCGGCATAGAAACATTGGCTTGACCTAAAAATAATTGACTCACTTTAATAGGAGACGAACCTTCGCTAGAAGAACCACCCATTTTAATTTTCGAATCAATATTGGCATCTGTTAGTTGCAAAAATTGTCCCGAAATTTTCAAACTCGGATATTGGTTATTTTTCATGGTTTCCATTTCCAATTTAGAAGTGTTTACTTTCATATTGGCTAATACAGCTTCATTACTATTAGTTGTGACTAACGAAATGGCTTCTTTGAGAGAGAGGATTTTTCTTTCTTGCGCATATCCAAAAGTTACTCCCAAAAAAGAAATGACAATTAATATTCTTGCTCTAATTTTCATAAACTAAAAGTGCTTTAATGGTTTGTTGTATGTGTTTTGTTAAATCGTTATAGATGTAATTATCAAAATCTTCAGGAGTTTTCAAATTAAACAAATCGGCATAAAAAGGTTTATTCATCTGAAAATGAAAATAAGTCCCCATAATTGTTGGAGGGATTAAGACAATGTTGATATTTTTTGTAAATAAACCTTGAGACTGTCCTTCTTCAATGATGTTTTTAAGAATTCCTAAATTGTATCTTTTGACTTCATTAAAAGCTTCATAATTAATATCTCTTTTTTTAGAAGTAATTTCGAAATGAATAATCTGATACATCCCACAATTTTTGTTAATTCTGGTAATGTATAATTCGATTAATTTGTCAATTTTTTCAAAAGGAGTTAAGCTTTCTTTGTAAAGATTTTCTATTTGTAATTGTAATCCAGAAATTCGGTTGATAATTAAGGCTTCCAGTAATTTTTCTTTCGAACCAAAATAATAGGAAATCATTGCAATATTAATGTTTGCTTCTTTAGCGATATCTCTTATTGATGTTCCGTCGAAACCATGTTCCGAAAACAGCTTTTCGGCTACTAAAAGAATTTCAATTTGTTTGTCATTAAAATCGGTCATGAGTATTGATTTTTAAAATCGATACAAATTTAAACGTTTGTTTAAATTAAACGTTTGTTTAATTTTTATTTAACATTTTTTTAACAAAATATTTTTAACCTTTTTTAAACTTAGAAAAAGGTTTTTTTAAAGAATTTTAGAAACAAATTTTTCAATGCTGGAAACTCCATTTTCTGTCAAATTTTTTATAAAAGCGCTACCAATAATTGCCCCTTTTCCAAATTTTGTAGCTTGACTGAAAGTTTCTTTATTGCTAATTCCGAAACCTACAATTTGTGAATTTTTAAGATTCATTTCTGAAATTCTTTTGAAATAATTGGTTTGAATATCCCCAAATCCAGTAGAGCTTCCAGTTACAGAAGCCGAAGAAACCATATAAATAAATCCATTAGAAACAGAATCGATATATCTAATTCGTTCTTCGGAAGTTTGAGGGGTAATTAGAAACACATTTATTAAGCCATATTTCTCGAAAGTTTCTTTGTAGTTTTCTGCATAAATATCGACTGGTAAATCTGGAATTATAAGTCCGTCGATTCCTATCTCTTCGCATTTTTTGCAAAAATCTTCTATTCCGTATTGTAAAATTGGGTTGAAATATCCCATAATGATTAGCGGAATTTGTACCGATTGGCGAATATTTTCTAATTGTTCGAAAAGTAATTTTGTGGTCATTCCGTTTTCTAGAGCTTTAGTCGAACTTTCTTGAATAGTTGGTCCATCGGCTAATGGATCGCTAAATGGTAAACCAATTTCAATCATATCTACTCCAGATTTTTCTAAATCTTGAATAATCTGAACGGTATCATTTAGGTTTGGATATCCTGCCGAAAAATAAATGGAAAGTATCTTTTTGTCTTCTTGTAATTTTTGATTTATTCTGTTCATTTCTATAATTTAAAATAATCGATATAAGTGTTCAAATCTTTGTCGCCGCGACCTGATAAATTGATGACTACAATATCGGCCGTTTTGAATTTTTTCTTATCTAAAACGGCAAAGGCATGAGCGCTTTCTATAGCGGGAATAATGCCTTCGGTTTGAGACATTTTTATGCCCCAATTCATAGCTTCATCGTCTGTAATAGAGATAAATTCGGCCCTTTTTGTTTCGAATAAATGGGCGTGCATGGGACCAACTCCGGGATAATCTAATCCTGCGGAAATAGAATAGGGTTCGGTAATTTGTCCGTCAGGACTTTGCATTAACAGTGTTTTACTTCCGTGAATAATCCCGATTTTGCCTAATGCTGAGGTGGCAGCACTTTCGCCAGAATCGATACCTTTTCCAGCGGCTTCGACAGCAATTATGTTTACTTCTTTTTCATCAAGAAAATGATAGAAAGTACCTGCTGCATTGCTTCCACCACCTACACAAGCAATGACATAATCAGGGTTTTCTTGGCCTTCTTTTTCGAGTAATTGTGCTTTTATTTCTTCTGAAATTACACTTTGGAAACGCGCCACCATATCTGGATACGGATGCGGACCAACTACGGATCCGATAATATAATAAGTATCTATTGGGTTGTTTATCCAATCTCGAATGGCTTCGTTTGTAGCGTCTTTTAGGGTTTTTGAACCTGAAGTTGCGGGACGAACTTCAGCACCTAACATTTTCATTCTGGCTACGTTTGGTGCTTGGCGTTTGATGTCGATTTCACCCATATAAACAATGCATTGCAAACCCATGAGTGCGCAAACGGTAGCAGTTGCAACGCCATGTTGTCCTGCACCTGTTTCGGCAATAATACGGGTTTTTCCCAATCGTTTTGCTAATAGAATTTGTCCAATCGTATTATTCACTTTGTGTGCGCCTGTATGACACAAATCTTCTCTTTTTAGATAAATTTTTGTGTTGTATTCTTTTGATAATCGCTCGGCAAAATAGAGTGGAGTAGGGCGACCTACATAATCTTTTAACAGTTCGTGAAATTCTTTTTGGAAGGATTTATCGGCTGTTATTTTGAGATAATTTTGTCTTAATTCTTCTACATTTGGATAGAGCATTTCGGGAATATAAGCTCCTCCAAAATTGCCGTAAAATCCTTTTTCGTTAACGTGAAAACTCATTGTTTTAAAGTTTATATGTTTAAAATTTCAAGTTGTTTTTGAAACTTTTTAATAATTCAATATTTTTTAATCCTGCTTCGATTTCAAATTTGCTGTTTACATCGATGGCGTAAATGGGTAAATTTAGTTCCTTAATATTTTCTATTTCTTCGATTCCGATGCCACCAGAAAGGAAAAATGGTTTTTGTGATTTGTATTTTTCTAGAATTTGCCAATTGAAAGTGATTCCGTTTCCGCCAGGTAATTTGCCTTTGGTATCGAATAGAAAATAATCGCAAACATTTTCAAACGGTTCTAATTCTGAAAAATTAAAGTCATCATTTACAGAAAAAACTTTAATGATTTCGATAGTTGATTTTTTTAATTTTTTGCAAAATTCTGGATTTTCATTTCCGTGTAATTGAATAATGTCCAAATCATATTTCTTTATTCTAAAAGTAATTTCTTCTAAAGTTGCATCTACAAAAACTCCCACTTTTTTTATTGATTTATTAATTTTAGGGATTTCTCCGTCAAAATAGCGACTGGATTTCTTCCAGAAAATAAATCCAAGAAAATCTGGAAGTAATTGGCTTACTTCGAGAATGTTTTCGGGATATTTCATTCCGCAGATTTTGATTTTCATTGTTTTAGATTTTTTAACCCTTCCAGAGTTTTAAACTCTGGAAGGGTTAGTCTGTAATAAATTTATAAATTCACTAGCGCTTTTTCCTGGATTATCTGTTTTCATAAAGTTTTCACCAATAAGAAATCCTTTATAACCATAAGTTTTTAATTCATTGATGGCTTCGATTGATGAAATCCCGCTTTCGGAAATTTTCACAAATTCATTAGGAATTTCTGAAGCTAGTTCTTTGCTGAAATCTAAACTGACTTCGAATGTTTTGAGATTGCGATTGTTTACACCAATCATGTCTAAAGTTGGCATAATTGACTTTTGTAATTCTTCTAGATTATGAACTTCTAACAAAACTTCTAAACCTAGCGATTGGGCAAATTCGGATAAGTTTTTAATTTCTTCACGAGTTAAAACTGCTGCGATGAGCAAAATTAAATCGGCTCCATGTGCTTTTGCTTCTAGTATTTGATATTCATCAATAATAAATTCTTTTCGCAAAAGCGGAATGTTTACCGAAGCTCTTGCTAACAATAAATCATCTAATGAACCACCAAAATATTTTCCGTCTGTTAAAACAGAAATTCCGCAAACACCAGCATTTTGATACCCTTTTACAACTTCTTCTACCGAAAAACTATAATTTATTTCCGCTTTAGATGGAGAACGTCTTTTATGTTCAGCAATAATTCCAGAATTACTATTTCGTAACATTTTGCTCAAAGAAATGGTTCTGCTTCCAAAAAGTATTGAATTTTCTAATTGTGAAACTGGAATTATCGACTTTTTGAGTGCAATTTCATTTCTTTTGTCGAAGATGATTTTATCTAAAATATTCATTTTTATAAACTTAATTGTTGTAATTTTTTCAGAGCTTCTAATCCTTTTCCTGATAACAAACTTTCTTTGGCTAATTCGAATCCTTGTTTCGGCGTTAGATTATTTACTGTTGCAATCGCCATTCCGGCATTGGCACAAACGACATTGTTTTGTGCTTCGGTTCCTTTTCCTGAAATAATAATGAGAAACATTTGCGCCGATTCTTCTATGGTTGTTCCGCCTTGAATATCTGTTTGTGATAAAATATTCACCCCAAAATCTTCTGGTTTTAGCATTCCTTCCATTTTATTGGTAATGGTTTTGGTGTTTCCGGTTAAAGAAATTTCGTCATAACCATCTAAACTGTGTAAAATAGTGTAGTTGGTTTCGGTATTTTGATATAAATAACTGTACATTCTTGCCAATTCGAGATTGAAAACACCAACCAATTGGTTTTTAGGAAAACTCGGATTGACCATTGGCCCCAACATATTAAAAAAAGTTTTTACAGCGAGTTCTTTTCTTATTGGTGCTACGTTTTTCATAGCTGGATGAAATAAAGGTGCATGCAAAATACAAATCCCAGCTTGGTCGATGCATTTTTCTAAATAATCTTTGTCGTTACTGAATTTTACACCCAAATTTTCCATAACATTACTTGAACCAGAAATAGAAGAAACGCCGTAATTTCCGTGTTTTGCAACTTTTATCCCAGCTCCTGCAGTTACGAATGAAGCCAATGTTGAAATGTTGAAAGTGTCTTTTCCGTCGCCACCAGTTCCGCACAAATCGATGGTGTTATAAGCAGATAAATCGATGGAGATGCACAATTCTAATAATGCTTCTCGGAATCCTGCGAGCTCATCGATAGTGATATTTCGCATCATATAAACGGTTAAGAAACTGGCTATTTGACTCGGATTGTAACTTCCGTTAGAAATATTGATCAATATATTTTTTGCTTCCTGTTTAGAAAGCGTTTCGTGGTTGATGAGTCTGTTGAGTATATTTTTCATTTTTAATGGCACGCAGATGACGTTGATTTTAGCTGATTTACACGGTTTCTTTAAACTTGAATTATTTAATTTGTAACCCAATTTTCTAATATTTTTTTACCGTTTGGTGTGAGTACACTTTCTGGGTGAAATTGTACGCCACGAACATCATAAGTTTTGTGACGTAAAGACATGATTTGCCCGTTTTCATCGGTTGATGTGATTTCTAAAACATCTGGAAAATCATCAGTATTAACAACCCACGAATGATAACGTCCTACTTCGATTTGTTTTTCTAAACCATCAAAAAGACTTTCATTATCAACAAGAATATTCACATTTGTAGCTACGCCGTGATATACTTTTTCAAGATTAATTAGGCTTCCGCCAAAAACTTCTCCAATGGCTTGTTGTCCCAAACAAACACCCAAAATACTTTTTGTAGCAGCATACGTTTTGATAACTTCTTTGAGCAAACCAGCTTCATCAGGAATTCCTGGACCTGGAGAAAGTAATATTTTGTCGAAATTTTTTATTTCATCAATATCGAATTCATCGTTGCGATATACGGTTACTTCGCAGTTTAAATCTTCGAGATAATGTACTAAATTGTATGTAAAACTATCGTAATTGTCTATGACTAGTATATTCATAATGTTCAATGTCAATGTCAATATCAAAAATCAATATCAACTAATTATTTTTTAAATTTTAAATTTAATTCAATTTCAAAATCAGTTTTTTATTGTTATTGATTTTTGAAATTGAAATTGTTATTTATATTTTTTCTGCTAATTCTAACGCTTTGTCTAAAGCACCTAATTTATTATATACTTCTTGCAATTCGCTTTCTTCATCAGAATTTGCTACGATTCCCGCACCAGCTTGGTAATGCAATTGATGGTTTTTACTTAAAAAAGTTCGAATCATAATGGCGTGGTTAAAGTTACCTTCAAAATCCATAAAACCTATTGCGCCTCCATAAAAATTTCTATTCGTGTTTTCATATTTTTCGATGAGTTCCATCGCTTTGTATTTTGGAGCACCAGATAATGTTCCCGCAGGAAAAGTATTAGCTACGACTTGCATGGTTGCTGATTTTTCATGCATTTGTCCTGTAACTTTTGATACCAAATGAATGACATGTGAGAAAAATTGCACTTCACGATATTTTTCTACTTGTACATTATGACTTTGCCTGCTTAAATCATTTCGAGCTAAATCGACTAGCATCACATGTTCGGCATTTTCTTTTTCATCTTCGGATAATTCTTTAGCTAAAATGGCATCTTGTTCGTCGTTTCCAGTTCGTTTGAAAGTTCCTGCGATTGGGTGAATTTCGGCTTTTCTATTTTTAATAACCAATTGTGCTTCGGGCGAAGAACCCATAATTTTGAAATCTCCATAATCGAAAAAGAACAAATACGGAGAAGGATTTATACTTCGTAAAGCACGATAAACATTGAATTCGTCTCCTTTGAAACCTTGTGTAAATCGTCGTGATAGTACTAATTGAAAAACTTCTCCACGATAACAATGTTTTTTGGCTAAAGCCACATTATTTTTGAAATCGTCATCTGTTAAATTCGATTTTTTATCATCGGTTTTAGAGAAAGAATAAGCTGGCAAATTACGTGTTTGTAGCAATTGCTCGATTTCATTGATGTTGTTTTCATCGTTTAATGAATGACAGAAAATATAGGCTTCATTTTTAAAATGATTAATGGCAATTATATTTTGATAAACGGCGTAATAAATATCTGGAATTTGTAAGTCATTTTCCTTTTTTGATATTTCTATTTTTTCGAAATAACGCACCGCATCATAGGAAATATAACCAAATAATCCGTTATTGATGAATTTGAAATCATTGTTTTCTGATTTGAATTGAGTTGTAAATTTCTGAATTTCGTTTGGAATATTGGTCTGATTATCAATTTCTATCTTTTCTGAAGTTCCATCAGGAAATGATTTGAAAATAGTTTCGTTTTCTATTTTTATTGATGCTATTGGATTGCAACAGATGTAGGAAAAACTGTTGTCATTCGCATGATAATCGCTACTTTCTAACAATAAACTGTTAGGAAATTTGTCACGAATTTTCAGGTAAATGCTTACTGGCGTGATAGTATCAGCGAGGATTTGTTTGAATTGTGTTTTAAGGTTGTAAGTTTTCATTTGTGTTGGTTTTGTTTTTTGCATAAAAAAAAGGCTTGTCGTGATTGACAAGCCTTTTTATATATTTTGAGTTTAAAAAATACAATATAGAGGATTAGTTCACGACGTTTGACGTAAATTATTCCACCACCAAGTATTGTTTAAAAATGTGTTCATGTTCTTAATTGAATGTCAAAAGTAGTGATTAAATCTTTACTTGCAAATATTAGTTCATTTTTTTGTCAAAATAAAAAAACCTCGAAGATTGCTCGACGAGGTTTGTATTGTGTTTTTGATAGAATTAGTATTTCAAGTTTACTTTTAATTCAAATTCATCATCAATTGCTTTGTCAGCTAATGCGCCAAAGTTTTTAGAGCCGTATTTGATGTCATATTTAGTTCTGTCTACCATTAGTTTTGCATTTGCAACACCTTTATTAGCTACTAAATCGAAAGTTACTGGAGCAGTTTTTCCTTTAATAGTCAAATCGGCAGTAACGGCATACGTGTTTTTTGCTTTTACACCAATAGTTTTGAATACTAATGTTGCAGTTGGATTCGCTTCTACACCAAAGAAATCATCAGCTTTTAGATGTCCGTCTAATTTTCCTTTCCATTCACCTTCTAAATCGGTTGTGTTTATAGTTTTCATGTCAACAACGAAGTTTCCACCAACTATTTTTGAACCTTTTAATATTAAAGCACCTTCTTTTAGTGCAATATCACCATTGTGTTGACCACCTACTTTTTTAGCCAACCAAAGCACTTTACTTTTAGAAACATCTACTTTTTTTGTTGTTTGAGCTGAAGCTGATAATGTGCTTACTGCTACGATTACTGCTAATGCAATTGATTTTAAATTTTTCATTTGTTTTAAATTTGAATTGTTAATAATTAAATAGTTATAAATAAATCGTCGTTCGATTTTCTTACTTTTTTGTAATGTTGGGTAGCATCTTCGTCGTGACGATATCCTACTGCTGCGACAACTGCTGCATTAAGATTTAGTTTATCTAAACCTAAAATTTGATTAAATTGTGTTGGGTCGAAACCTTCCATTGGTGTAACATCTATTTTTAGTTCGGCAGCTGCATTAAGCAAGTTTCCCAAAGCTAAGTAAGTTTGTTTTGCCGTCCAAATATTTTTTGCTTCTTCTGGTAACGTATTTATTTTACCTTTCATAAAATCACCATAACCTGATAAAGCATCGATAGGCATATTTCTTGTTTTAGAAACATTTTCTAGATAAGAATCTATTTCGGTTTCTCCAATATTGGTTTGATTTGCAAAAATGATTAAATGTGATGCATCAACAATTTGGCTTTGTCCCCAAGCTGCAGGTTGTAATTCTGCTCTTATTTCTGGGTTTTCAACAATTATAACTTTATAAAGTTGTAATCCGTATGAAGAAGAACTTAATCGAATTGCCTCTTTAAGTGTTTCTAAATCTGTTTTTGATACTTTTTTAGTTGCATCAAATTTTTTGGTAGCATAACGCCAGTTCTGATTTTCAATAAATTTGCTCATAATTAGTTTCTATATTTTTCTAATAAATTATTTAATTGTTCTAATTCTTCGATTGTTAGTTTGTTTGCAAAAAACTTTTCATGTTGTATAATAACAGGATCAAGTTCTGCTAGTACATCTAATCCTTTCTGAGTAATTAGAATTTCTATTTTACGTCTGTTTGCTGGACATTCGCTGCGAGTAACCATTTGCTTCAGGAGTAATTTGTCAATTAGTCTTGTTGTGTTACTGTTTTTTGCAATCATTCTTTCCTGAATGTCACACATGTTTACAGGCTTCCCTTTTTGTCCTCTTAATATTCGCAATACATTATATTGTTCTCCAGATAAATCGTAAGGTTTTATTAATTCCTGAAAATTATCATGCAAAACATTTTTTGTAAATGAAATATTAAGCAATACTTTTTTAGCAATATCAATAGGAATGGTACTTTTTATTTCGTCTTCTATTTTCATAGTTTCTATTACTAAATTTGTATATACAAATGTATAACTATTTTTCATTTGTATATACAAATGTGTATTAAATTTTTGTTAAATTAATTTTTAACAATTTTTGCATTAGATTTTATTATTTTTGATAAAAAAAACAGAAGAAATGAATTTATCACAAGAAGCTTGGTGGGCAAAATCTCAAGAAGACGAAAACGCAGTAATCCTAGATGTTCGTACCGAAGATGAATGTAATGAAGGAATTATTCCCAACGCAATTACTATAGACATATATAAAGGACAAGGATTTATTTATCAAATAGAAGAACTTGACAAATCGAAAAACTATTATGTGTATTGCAAAGCAGGTGGAAGAAGCGCACAAGCTTGTAATATTATGAACCAATTGGGTTTTGAAACTACTAATAATCTTTTAGGAGGCATGATGGAATGGAATGGTCCTGTTGAAAGGCCTAAGTAAAATTTCTTTTTATTTGATATATAGTAAAGAATTCAGATAATGGAAAAATATATTTTTTAGTTTTATTTTTTAAATTATCAAGTCTTAAATAGGTCATAAAGCAGCCCTATTGACTATCAATCCCTATGTGATAGTATATTATTCTTTGTTATTAGGGTCAGAATCAATTATACCGGTTAAGTTTTTTCTTACATAAAGAAGTAGAAATCAGGTTGAATTAAGGAAGAAGTGAAAAAAGTAGAAAATTCGGCAGCTAGCTGGACCATTTGTGAGGAATGTCATGGACGCGGCAAAAAAAGCCGGAGGCTTACAAAGAGAGTGCTATTAAGTTACAAGTTGGCATGTGATCAATTTGAAAATATGAACGTTGAAGGAATAGCTCCTATTCGTCCTAAGGGTCACTTATTTCCGTGCTTAATTTGTAGCGGATCTGGGTTAATACCTTCTGTAAATCCTCCTATAGCGGATAAAGAAAACTACCCTCATGTTGCTATTATTGGTGCTGGTATAGGTGGAGTTGCTATAGCTGTTGCTTGTTTGCATCGCGGAATTCCTTTTACTATTTATGAGCGTGATAGCAGCTTTGATGTTCGATCTCAAGGCTATGGACTCACATTGCAACAAGCCAGTAAAGCGATCAAGGGATTTGGTATTTTCTCGTTAGAAGATGGGGTGGTTTCAACAAAACATGTGGTTCATACTACAGAAGGAAAAGTAATTGCTGAATGGGGAATGAGAAAATGGATGCAGTCCGATACGAAAATACCACCGAAGCGTACAAATATGCATATCGCACGGCAATCTTTGCGCTTAGCGTTACTTGAGCAACTCGGCGGACATGATGTGGTACAATGGGGACACCAGTTGGTAGATTTTAAGGAATGTGCGGATGAATGTGTTGATCTAAACTTTCAAGTGAATGGGGAAATCAAGAGCGCTAAAGCTGATCTTGTGGTTGGAGCTGATGGGATTCGTAGTTCGGTGCGAAAGTTGCTGATTGGTGAGGATATTACCCCTTTACGTTACCTAGGTTGTATTGTGATATTGGGTATTTGTCCTTTGAGTGCTCTTGAAGATATTGATAGTTCTTTGTTAGACTCGGCCACGGTATTTCAAACCGCCAATGGTAATGAACGAATTTACATAATGCCTTATACATCAGATTCGGTGATGTGGCAACTTAGCTTCCCAATGTTAGAAAAAGAGGCTAAGGCGTTAAGTGCTCAAGGATCTCAAGCCCTCAAGAAAGAAGCATGTCGTAGAACGCAGTGGCACGATCCCATTCCTCAGATTTTAGCGGCGACCCAAGAACTGCAAATTTCTGGCTATCCCGTGTATGACAGAGAATTACTCGAGTCAAAATTGTTGGAAAAATGGGGAAAAGTAACTCTGCTTGGAGATGCAGCTCACCCCATGAGTCCATTCAAAGGGCAGGGAGCAAATCAAGCTTTGTTAGATGCGATTACGTTAGCTCGGGGTATCTCAAAAGGATGCAACGCTGCAACTCAATGGAGGGAAACTGGAATTAGAAAAAGTGTATTAACTGAGTTTGAATTAGAAATGTTAGAACGCAGTGCTTCCAAAGTGAAAGATTCTGCAGAAGCAGCACAGTTCCTACATTCTGAAATTGTACTCCATGAGGGTAATGAGCCGAGAGGAAGTTATCTAAAGAAAAAATTGACATAACAATGATAAGTAATCCTTTAATTGCGATTGATCGGATACAATATTAATGTCTAAATACATATTTTTTAAACACGAATTCCACTAATTTTTATCAATTTTTATCTGTGAAAATTAGTGGAATTCGTGTTTATTTATTTAAACCGTTCTTTGAACGACTTCAAAAATAGTTCCGTCTTCACATTTTAATGTTTTCGAAGGATATTTCATGAGTAAAGCATAATCATGAGTTGCCATGATAATTGTTTTGCCTTGAGCGTTTATCTTTTTTAGTAATTCTAAAATTTCTCCACTGGTTTGTGGGTCAAGATTTCCAGTAGGTTCATCAGCAAGAATAAGTTCAGGATCGTTTAGCAAAGCACGAGCAATAGCAACACATTGTTGTTCTCCTCCAGAAAGTTGGTGTGGCATTTTGTTTGCCATACTAAACATTCCTACTTTTTTAAGAACTTCTTCTACTTTATTATCCATTTCTTGTATGTCAATCCAACCTGTTGCTTTTAATACAAAAAGTAAATTGTTAGCTACAGTTCTGTCTGGTAATAATTTAAAATCCTGAAAAACCATACCAATTTTTCGGCGTAAATAAGGAATATCTTTATCTATCAATCCATTCAAATCATAATCTACAATAGTTCCTTCACCATCAGTAAGAGGCAAATCACCATAAAGTGTCTTCATAAAACTACTTTTTCCAGAACCAGTTTTACCTATTATATAGATAAATTCGCCAGGATTTACACTCAGATTTATATCGGAAATAACTTTATTCCCAGATTGGTATATGTTTACGTCTTGAAGTGATAAAATGGTTTTTGACATTTTTTGTAGAATTTTATTTCGTAAAAGTAGTAAGTTATGTTTCTTATTCAAAATAAAATTTGAGTTGTTATTAAAATTTGAATACTAAAGCCCAATTTTCCTCGTTTGAAGAATAAGAAACTACTATATTTGAAATTCTAAAATAAGTTACCAATGCAAAAATATTTCTTGTCACTTTTCCTATTTCTGTTTTTCGGAATTACTTCGATATTTGCACAACAATCGGCCATTTATACTAACGATTTAGCAGATTATAATAAAGCTTTAACTTTATTTAATAACAAACAATATTTATCGGCACAAATACTTTTTGATAAGGTAAAACAAGAAAATTCAAACCCAGAATTGGAGGCCGATTGTACTTATTATAGTGCCAATTGTGCCATCAGATTAAATCAGAATAATGCTGATGAAAAAATGGAAAGTTTTGTGAAAAATTATCCAACAAGTACCAAACAAAATTTAGCATTTACCGAAGTCGCTACCTATTATTTCGAACAAGGAAAATATCCGCAAGCGTTGGAATGGTTTGATAAAGTTGACGAAAGCACTTTAACCAAAGACGAATTAGATAAATATAATTTCTATAAAGGTTATAGTTTTTTTAATTCTGGAAAAAAGAAAGAAGCCACTCAATATTTTAATAAAGTAGTCAATACTCAAGAATACGGTTCGCAAGCAAAATATTATTTAGGTTTCTTGGCTTATGAAGGCGACGATTATAAGGAAGCAACAAAATATTTTGATCAAGTTTCTGGCGAAGAAAAATATAAGGAAAAGCTATCGTATTTTCAAGCGGATATGAATTTTAAATTAGGAAAATTCGACAAAGCTATCGAATTAGGGAAAGCGGCGATGAATAGTTCTAATGCGATGGAAAAATCGGAGTTGAATAAAATTATTGGTGAAAGTTATTTTAATTTAAAAAAATATAACGAAGCGATTCCGTTTCTAAAGGAATACAAAGGCAAAAAAGGGAAGTGGAATAACACCGATTATTATCAGTTGGGATACGCTTTTTACAAACAAAATGATTTCGAAAATGCCATTACGCAGTTTAATAAAATTATCGATGGTAAAGATTTCGTCGCTCAAAATGCCTACTATCATTTAGGAGAAAGTTATTTAAAAACCGATAAAAAACAACAAGCTTTAAATGCGTTCAAAAATGCTTCGGAAATGACTTTTGATACAAAAATTCAAGAAGATGCTTACCTAAATTATGCTCGTTTGAGTTATGATATTGGGAATTCGTACCAAAGTGTTCCCGATGTTTTGAATGGTTTTATGACAAAATATCCATTAAATCCAAATAAATCAGAAATTGAAAATCTTTTGATTAATTCTTACATCACTTCAAAAAATTATAAAGAAGCATTGATTTTATTAGAAAGAAACAAATCATTTGGAAACAAAACGGCGTATCAAAAAGTAGCTTTTTATCGTGGTTTAGAATTATTTACTGATGGAAATTACAAAGAAGCATTAGCTATTTTCAAAAAATCGATTGCTGAACAAAAAGATGGGAATTTTTCTGCTCGTGGCACGTTCTGGAAAGCAGAAACCGAATATGTTTTAGATGATTTTACCAATGCTTTATTAAGCTTCAAACAATTTTTAGGTTATCCAGAAGCCAAAGAAACAACCGAATTTGCAAATGTAAATTACAACATTGCTTACAGTCATTTTAAGTTGAAAGAATACGAACAAGCAGGCAATTTTTTTCAGAAATATATCGAAGTTTCGAAAGATGATAAAACTCGTCTAACCGATGCTTACTTGCGTTTGGCTGATAGTAGATTTGTAACCACAAAATATTCATCAGCATTAGAAGCGTATGATAAAGCTATCATTTTAAAAACTTTCGATGCCGATTATGCTGCTTTTCAAAAAGCGATTTGTTACGGATTTATGGGTAAAAATGACAAGAAAATTTCCGATTTCAATCAATTTTTAAAAACCTATCCCAAGTCACAATATCGCGATGATGCTTTGTTCGAATTAGCAAATACATATACTGCCGAAAACGAAACATCGTCATCAATAAAAACTTATGACCAATTAATTGCCGAAAATAGTAATGGAAGTTACACATCTAAAGCGATTCTTCGTCAAGGTTTAATTTATTATAATGCAGATAAAGACGAACAAGCATTAACCAAATTTAAAAAAGTAGTGGCTGATTTTCCAAAATCGGAAGAAGCGCTAGAAGCAGTAAAAACGGCACGATTAATTTATGTAGATAACGGAAAAGTAGATGAATATGCTACTTGGGTAAAATCGCTCGATTTTGTCGAAATTTCTGATTCCGATTTAGATAATGATTCTTGGGAAGCTGCCGAAAAGCAATATTTGCAAGGAAATAATAAACAAGCTATTACAAATTTGAATAGTTATATTAAGACTTTTCCTAACGGAATTCGTATTCTAAAAGCTAATTTTTATTTGGCGGAAAGCTATTTTAAAGAAGAATCGGCTAATTCGATTCCTTATTATGAGTTCACAATTTCAAAATCTAGAAACGAATATACAGAACAAGCGTTGTCACGATTATGTCAAATTTACTTGCGAAACACAAACTATGTAAAAGCAATTCCAGTTTTACTTCGTCTAGAAATCGAAGCCGATTTTCCTCAAAACAAAACCTACGCACAAGCCAATTTGATGAAAAGTTATTATACCGAAAAAGACTATGCTAATTCAGTGATTTACGCCGAAAAAGTGTTAGAAAACCCTAAAACAGAAGACAAAATTAAGAGTGATGCACAAATCATTGTAGCTCGTTCCGCTATAAAAGTTGGTGACGAAGCAAAAGCTAAAATAGCTTACGCCAAATTGCAAAAAATAGCAAAAGGAGAACTCGCTGCAGAAGCTTTATTTTATGAGGCGCATTTCAAAAATGCAGCTTCACAATTCGAAGATTCTAACAAAGTGGTTCAAAAATTAGCCAAAGATTATTCAGGATATAAATATTTTGGTGCCAAAGGATTAGTGGTTATGGCAAAGAATTTTTACGGATTAAAAGATAGTTTTCAAGCAACCTATATTTTGGAAAGTGTGATTAAAAACTTTACAGATTATACCGATGTTGTTGATGAAGCCAAACAAGAACTTGATTTAATTAAGGTAGAAGAAGCCAAAACCAATTCGTCGATTTCTAAATAAAAACTCTGTGAATCTTTGTGTCATTTTCGAGTGACTTTGTGAAATAGCAATAAAAAATATATGAAAAATAAAATCATCATCATTCTATTAATAACATTCCAATTTTCTTTCGCCCAAAAGAAAGACGAAAACATTGGTACGGAAGTAGTAAACGTGGTAAAACCATATACACCAACTATTTCCGATGCGTTTAAAGTAAAAGAAATTCCAACGCTAAACGATAACGAAACCAGTAAGAAGGAAGAAGTTAAATATCAGATTTTCTCCTTTCCTGTGGCTTCAACATTTACACCATCTAAAGGGAAAGCGGCTGGTGTTGAAAAAGCCAAACAAGAAAAATTATTTTCTAACTATGCAACTTTTGGTCTTGGAAATTACGGAACTGTAAATACTGAATTGTTTGTTTCGCACGAAATAGATAATTACCAGTATGTTGGCGGAATGGTAAGACATCAATCATCTCAAGGCGGCATCAAAAATGTAGTGTTAGACGATAAATTCTCAGAATCTTCCGTCAATTTGATGTATGGTTATAATCGTCAGCAAACCAATTTCAAATTAGATTTAGGGTACAAACACGAAGGCTATAATTGGTACGGATTGCCTTTTGAAAAGGTTAATTTTAATAATATTCGATTAGATACAATAAATCCAAGTCATCAATACAATACAATTTCGTTAGGTTCAGAATTGACTATTTCAGATAGTTTTTTCGAAAAAGCAAATCTGAATTTTGTTGGTTTTTCCGACAATTACGGATCTAAAGAAAATCGGTTTATAATCAAACCGGTTTTAAATTTAGATTTTGGGGATACTGCTGTAAAAGCAAGGTTTGGTGTAGATTATCTAAATACCAGTTTCGATACTTCTTATATGTTAGACTCTAGAAATATTGGACTTGCTACAAATATTAATAAATCTATTTTAATATTTAGTGCCAATCCGAGTTTCAAAATTCTAAAAGATGATTTGTCGGTCGAATTGGGTGCGGAAGTCGCTTTTCTTTCGAAAATGAAAGATGTTTATGTTTATTCAGAGACTAATAATGAGACTAAAAGCGGTTTCTTTATTTATCCAAAAGTTAAATTATCGTATAAAGTAGTTGGCGATTTAATGATAGCTTTTGCAGGAGCCGAAGGTGGATTAGCTCAAAATTCTTATGCAAATTTTGTAGGTCAAAACAAATTTTTGTCACCAACATTATTTATCGAGCCAACCGACAAACAATATGATATTTATGCAGGTTTAAGGGGGAAATTAGCAAGTACTTTGTCTTATAATTTGAAAGCATCTTATATTTCGACAAAAAATCAAGCTTTGTTTAAATCTAATGATTTTTGGTCTTACAACAGAAATAAAAATCATTATACTTTAGGGAATTCAATGGGTGTTGTTTATGATGATATTAAAACATTTTCGTTCTTTGGTGAATTAAAAAGCGATATAAACAAAAATATCTCTTTTGGGTTAAATGCAGAAGTGAATGATTACATAACTACTGATTCTAGAAATAAAGCCTGGAATTTACCAACTATAAAAGCATCTTTCACGACTGATTTTAATGTAGGTAAAAAATGGTATGCGGGAACTCAATTATTTTATGTTGGGGAAAGATTTGATAGACAGATAAATTCAAACCTTCTTGGTCATGGTTATGTTGTTTCTTTAGACGCTTATTTCGATATCAATGCACACGTAGGTTACAAATACAACGAACGATTGACGGCTTTCTTAAAAGGAAATAATCTAGCGAATCAAGGCTACGAAAAATGGTTAAATTATCCTGTGCAAGGTGCGCAAGTAATTATTGGAGCAAGTTATAAATTTGATTTTTAGAGTTATTTAACCACAAAGTTCACTGAGAAAACCACGAAGTTCACAAAGTTTTTTAATACGTTTGCTTAGTGAACTTTGTGAAAAACTTTGCGTTCTTTGTGTTTAAAATAAATAATGTTTAAATGTTTTCAAAACAAAAAATCCACCAACAATACCTTCAACTTGTTCAAGATAAAATCGATGTTTTTCAAGATATGATTTTTTCATTAACCGAAGATTCGAAAAATGATGCTAAAGGTTCGGCAGGCGATAAGCACGAAACGGCGTTGTCTATGATGCATATCGAACAAGAAAAACTGACACAAAAACTCAAAGAAGCATTAGAACAAAAATCTATTTTAGATAAAATTGATACTTCACAAATTCATAATAAAGTAGCAATTGGCAGTTTTGTGAAAACTAATAATTTGACAGTTTATATGAGTGTAGCTTTACCTAAAATCACTGTCGAAAATCAAAATATATTTGCTATTTCGCCACAATCTCCATTGGGAATTCAGTTAATGGGAAAAGGAGTTGGTTACGAGTTTGAGATAAATGGTACTAAATATAGTATTCAAGAAATTTCTTAAAAAATCCATGTTCATTAGTTTAAATCCGTTAAATCCGTGGGCTAATAATTACAATTTAAAACTTCAAAATCAATTTTCAACATATTTAGTTTAAAATTTATACTAATAATCCATATTTAATTAATATTTATAATTAAATATGGATTATTTATTTTAAAAATTAACTATAATACGCACTTTTGTTTCAGTTATATATCAAATAAACAAATAACCGAATCAACAAACAAACATTATGTGCGGAATATTAGCCATTATCGGAAAAGGGAAAGACCAAGAATTAGTAAAAACATTGTCGAAAAGAATGTCGCATCGCGGACCAGACGAAAGCGATTTGCATGTGACGGAAAACGGACATATTTTAAGTCACGAACGCTTGTCAATTATCGATTTGCATTCGGGACGTCAACCTATTCAAGGTTCTTCTTCAGCTTGGATGATTCATAATGGTGAAATTTACAACCATCAAGAGCTAAGAGACGGGATTTTAAAACAACATGTTTTCAGAACCAAATCAGATTCCGAAGTGATTGTGCATTTGTATGAAGAATTTGGTTATGATTTTCTAAATAAATTAGATGGAGACTTTGCTTTTGTGGTTATCGATGGCGAAGATTATATCGCAGGACGTGACCCAATGGGAGTGAAGCCTTTGTATTATGGTATTGACGAAAGAGGAAGAATGTATTTTGCATCGGAAATGAAACCTATTACTGACCAATGTAAAACTTTTTCAACTTTTCCTCCAGGACATTATTATACGCCGAAAACGGGATTTGTTAAGTATTACAAACCAGAATATGACGATTATAAAAAAGCAACAAACGAATTAGATTTAAAACTCATTCGTGACACATTAACTGAAGCGACTCGCAAAAGATTAATGAGCGATGTGCCAATTGGAGTCTTACTTTCGGGAGGGTTAGATTCGTCATTAACATCATCTATCGCTTCAAGATTGCTAAAAGAAAAAGGCAAAAAATTACATTCATTTTCTATTGGTTTAGATGCTGATGCGCCTGATGCCAAAGCAGCTCGTAAAGTAGCCGAATTTTTAGGAACAGAACACCACGAAGTGCATTTTACAATCGAACAAGGAATAGAGATTTTAGATAAATTAATTTGGCATTTAGAAACTTACGATGTGACTTCAGTAAGAGCAAGTACGCCTATGTATTTCTTGTCGAAAGCAATTACAGATATGGGAATAAAAGTAGTGCTTTCGGGCGAAGGAGCCGACGAAATTTTTGGAGGTTATTTGTATTTTAGAAATGCGCCTTCAACTGAAGATTTCCAACAAGAAACGATTGAAAGAGTTCAGAAATTATTCACAGCCGATTTACTTCGTGCCGATAAATCGACTATGGCACACGGACTCGAAGCTCGTGTTCCTTTTCTAGATAAAGATTTTCTTGATGTTGCGATGTTAATCAAACCAGAAGAGAAACAACCAAAAACTTATGACGGAAAAGAGAAATATATTCTTCGTAAAGCCTTCGATACACCAGACAATCCGTATCTTCCCGATGAAGTTTTATGGCGTCAAAAAGAACAATTTTCTGATGGTGTTGGTTATAACTGGATCGATCAATTAATCGAATATTGTGCATCAAAAGTTACAGATGAACAATTAGATTCGGCCAAAGAATTATTTTCTTACAACACACCTACAACCAAAGAAGCCTATTTTTATAGAACCATTTTTCATAAATATTATCCACAGCAAAGCGCTGCCGAAACCGTACGAAAATGGATTCCAAAATGGCAAGAAAACCAAGACCCAAGCGGTCGTGCAAACGCTGCGCACGTACAAGCAGATGTGCAGATTGCAAAATCAAATATATTGGCTTAACGATTTTAATTTTCTCTTTTAATTTTTCTCTTAGAACGCCCCGAATTTCGGGGCGCTTTTTCATTGGAAATTATTATAGAATATAAGTTAGCCTTTTATTTACATTTTTATTTAATCAAAGAATGAAAAGTTTTATTTGTTGATATGTCAGTCGGTTATTATTATTTGGAATAAAATTTAAGTAATTTTATTCCAAATTGAATTCCACTAAATAATTCTATTTAGTATAAAACTGCAAAAATGAACCAAAACTTTAAAAAAATATTTCCATCGTTTTCAAATGTACTTGTAGAAGATATTAATGCTAATGCAATAAATCAATCTTTTGTAACTGGAGATGTTATCATGCGAACTGGTCAGTACATAAAAAATACAGTATTAGTTCTCAGTGGTAGTATTAAAATTTATCGTGAAGACGATGATGGAGGGGAGTTTTTTATGTATTATTTGCAACCCGGACAAGCCTGCGCAATTTCTATGATTTGTGCCACAAAAAATGAGAAAAGCCAAATTATGGCTAAAGTTGTAGAAGATGTCGAATTAGTAATGATTCCTTTGCCTTTGATGGATAAGTGGATGATGCAACACCGTAGTTGGTATGAATTTGTTATTGATACTTATCGCAATCGATTTGAAGAAGTTCTAGAGGTTATCAATAGTATTGCTTTTAAAGCGATGGATGAGCGTCTCGAATTCTATTTAAAGCGACATAAAGATGCTTGTGGCTGCAAAGATTTAAAATTATCACACCAAGAAATTGCGACTGAATTAAATACCTCAAGAGAAGTAATTTCTAGATTACTCAAAAAATTAGAACAGCGAGGTGAGTTAAAATTGCATCGTAATCATATTGAGCTTTTAAAATAAAATGACCTATGTGATAAAAGTTACTGATTGTGAATTTTTTACTGACAATATTTGCAACATAAAATTTTACAATTATGGAATATATAGGTTATTTTGCATCAATACTTATTGGTTTATCTTTAGGATTGATAGGTGGCGGCGGAAGTATTTTAACAGTTCCTGTACTTGTTTATTTGTTTAAAATAAATCCCGAAAGCGCTACTAGTTATTCTTTATTTATTGTTGGAATATCAGCATTAGTTGGTTCCTATGGGCATTATAAGTTTGGTAATTTAAGAATTAAATCCGCTTTAATCTTTGCTTTTCCCTCGATACTTTCTTTACTTTTTATTAGAAAAATAATTCTTCCTATAATACCAATATCAATATTCTCGATTAATGATTTTGTAGTCTCTAAAAACCTTTTAATCATGATTGTTTTTGCAATTCTAATGATTGTGGCCTCATTTTCAATGATAAAAAAATCAAATAAGGATGTGGAAAAAACTAAAAAGCTGGATTATAAAAAATTAGTTGTAATTGGTTTTTTAATAGGATTAGTAACTGGATTTTTAGGAGCGGGAGGTGGTTTCTTGATTATTCCTGCATTGTTGTTTTTTGCAAATCTCCCTATGAAAGAAGCTGTTGGAACTTCTTTGTTGATTATTTCCATAAATTCTATAATTGGATTTGGAGGAGATGTTTTAAATGGAGTGCAAATTAATTATCAATTTCTTTTTATTATTTCTGTAATTGCAATAGTAGGAATGATAATTGGAACTGTTTTGTCAAAAAAAATTGATGGCGCGAAACTCAAACCAGCTTTTGGTTGGTTTGTACTCATAATGGGTATATATATTATAACTAAAGAAACTTTCTTAAAATAATAAAATTGTTTGACAAAAATCACAACCATATTAATTAGTCTACATGGTTGTAAGCCTTTTATTTATTTTTTTATGCTGTGTAACTTTTGTCACTAACCAGTGCAAATACATCAAATACATTTGTGTAGAATTTAATAACGATAGAATTAAGAATATGAGAATAGAACAAATTTACACAGGATGTTTAGCACAAGGAGCTTATTACATTACTTCAAATGGCGAAGCGGCAATCATTGATCCACTTCGTGAAACACAGCCTTATATGGAAAGGTTAGAGAAAGATGGTGTTAAGCTAAAATATATTTTTGAAACCCACTTTCATGCTGATTTTGTTTCCGGTCATTTAGATTTAAGAAGAAAAACAGGAGCATCAATTGTGTATGGACCAAATGCAAAGCCGGAATTTGAATTCATTTCTGCTAAAGACGCGCAAGTTTTTGAAATCGGTGAAATAAAAATTAAAGTATTGCACACGCCAGGTCACACTATGGAAAGTACAACTTATTTACTGATAGATGCAGATGATAATGAGTATGCTGTTTTCTCTGGAGACACTTTATTCATAGGAGATGTTGGTAGACCAGATTTGGCACAAAAAGCAGCTTCAATGACTCAAGAAGAATTGGCTGCAACACTGTTTCACTCCTTGCGAAACAAAATAATGACATTGGCTGATAATGTAATTGTATATCCGGCACACGGTGCTGGTTCTGCTTGTGGAAAAAACATGAGTAAAGAAACCGTTTCAACTATTGGCGAACAAAAAGCCAATAATTATGCCTTGAGAGCAAATATGACCGAAGCCGAATTTATTAAAGAAGTTACCGATGGTTTATTACCACCACCAGCCTATTTTGGAATGAATGTAGCCATGAATAAAAGCGGAATTGAAAGTTTTGAAAACGTATTCAGTAATGGCATGAGATCTATTAAAGCAGTTGAATTTGAAGCGGTAGCTGAAGAAACAGGCGCGCTAATTCTAGACACTCGTAATAATGCTGATTTTGCTAAGGGGTTTATTCCTCAATCAATAAATATTGGTATCAACGGCGATTTTGCTCCTTGGGTCGGTGCTTTGATTGGTGACGTGAAACAACCTATTTTATTAGTTACAGAAAGTGGGATGGAAGAAGAAACAGTTACTCGTTTGAGTCGTGTTGGATTTGATAATCTAATCGGACATTTAAAACATGGATTTCAAGCTTGGACTCAAGCAGGTTTTGATGTTGATACTGTTAATAGAATTACTGCCGGGCAATTTGAAAAAGAATTTAAAATTGGCGAAAGCAAAATTATTGATATCCGTAAAGAAGGTGAATACGAAGCAGAACACGTTGATGAAGCATACAGCCGACCATTGTCTTCAATAAATGAATGGATAAAAGATATTAATCCAGAAGAACATTTTTATATGCATTGTGGAAGTGGTTATCGCTCCATGATGGCAGCATCAATATTACAAGCTCGAGGTTATGGAAACTTCTCTGAAATTCAAGGTGGGTTTAATGCTATTGCAAAAACAAGGGTTCCTAAAACAGATTTTGTATGCCAAAGCAAAATATTAATATAATCATCATAACACTAATTATAATCGTCATGTTTGGAGCATTCAAAAAAATATTTTCAAAAACAAACAATTCTGAAATGAAAAAATTAATAACAAATGGAGCGTTTTTAGTTGATGTGCGTACGTCATCTGAATTCTCTCAGGGTAATG
Source organism: Flavobacterium swingsii (assembly GCF_900111965.1). Classification (GTDB taxonomy): domain Bacteria; phylum Bacteroidota; class Bacteroidia; order Flavobacteriales; family Flavobacteriaceae; genus Flavobacterium; species Flavobacterium swingsii. The sequence goes on from NZ_FOJT01000002.1 coordinate 165,990, forward strand.
TGAAAGGGTCAGCTAATATTCCTTTAGATCAAATACAAAATCAATTATCAAAATTTAGAGGAAAAGAACATATTATTGTTTTTTGCCGAAGCGGAAACCGGAGTAGTCAAGCCAAAGCTATTTTAGAACAAAATGGGTTTACTAACATTATAAATGGAGGATCTTGGCTAGATGTAAATGATGCAATCAATAAATAAAAACACGATGGTTATTTATTTGATTTAGTGTAGCAAAAAAAATATAAAAATGTCACATCGTAAACTTAAAATATGGAAATTATAGAATTTATTAAAGAACCTTGGGCATGGTACGTCGCTGGACCATTAGTAGGGCTTACAGTGCCAGCATTACTAATTTTAGGAAATAAAAACTTTGGGATTAGTGCCAATTTGCGACATGCTTGTGCGGTTTGTTTACCTGCAAATATTTCTTTTTTTAGCTACAACTGGAAAAAAGAAATCTGGAATATGTTTTTTGTACTTGGTATTCTAATTGGTGGTATAGTTACTTTTAGTTTATTATCCAATCCTAATCCAATAGTCATTAATGGGCATTTTAGAACAGAATTAGCCACGTATGGTATTACAAATATCAATGGAATACTGCCAGCAGGAATTTTTTCTTGGGAAAGCTTATTCACACTTAAAGGCTTTCTGATTATGGTTGTTGGTGGTTTTATGATTGGTTTTGGCTCTCGATACGCTGGAGGCTGTACTAGCGGACACGCTATTTCGGGTTTGTCTAATTTACAACTACCATCACTAATCGCTACTTGTTGCTTTTTTGTTGGTGGATTGATAATGGCAAATTTTATTCTCCCTTACATACTTTTACTTTAAAATATAATTATGAAAAATAAAGATCAAAATAAAGATTTTGAAACTCGTTCTTTAGACACGGTTTGCATTAACGAAAGTCATTTGAAACACCAATGGTATCACAATATAAAATATCTGATTGTTGGTTTATTATTTGGAATTGTATTCATCAAAGCAGAAATTATAAGTTGGTATCGCATTCAAGAAATGTTTCGCTTTCAATCTTTTCACATGTATGGTGTTATTGGTAGTGCTGTTATGGTTGGAATAATTTCTGTTTTTCTAATCAAAAAATTCAATATTAAAACCATTTATGGTGAAAAAATAGAGTTCCATGATAAGAAGTTTAATAAAGGACAAATCATTGGTGGGCTAATATTTGGTTCAGGTTGGGCATTAACTGGAGCATGTCCGGGACCAATTTTCGCTCAAATAGGAACTGGAGCAACAGTAACGATTGTGCCCTTATTTTTTGCAATTGTTGGGACTTGGGTTTACGGTTATTTTAGAAATAAGTTGCCACATTAATTTTGTATATTCATTTCAGAAAGGTGCTAAATGGTTTTAGAAAATTAAATGTTAATTATTATGAGATATGCCAACTATTTAGTATAAACAATCAAAATTGGAATAGTTGAGTAAGTATTTTTTCAAAGCGTCTCAAATATCGGGATGTTTTTTTATTAAAAACTATTCATAAAATGTTAATAACTTAAAGGTAATTTAGGGTATTATTCTAACAAAAGTAGCTTCATTTTTATATATTTGCGTGTTAGACAAAAATTACATTTTTTTTAGAATAAATTTATATGAGCGACGAAATTAAGAAGGATAATTATTCAGCAGATAGTATTCAGGCATTAGAAGGAATGGAGCATGTTCGTATGCGTCCGTCGATGTATATTGGAGATGTAGGTGTTCGTGGTTTACACCATTTAGTTTACGAAGTTGTCGATAACTCTATCGATGAAGCAATGGGAGGTCATTGTGATACGATTAGAGTAGATATTAATGAAGATGGTTCGATTTCTGTAGAAGATAACGGACGTGGAATTCCGGTTGGAATTCACAAAAAAGAGGGAGTTTCGGCACTGGAAGTTGTAATGACTAAAATTGGTGCAGGAGGAAAATTTGATAAAGATTCTTATAAAGTTTCTGGAGGATTGCACGGAGTTGGAGTTTCGGTAGTAAATGCTTTGTCAAATCACTTGAGAGCAACTGTTCACAGTAGTGATGGTAAAGTTTACGAACAAGAATACGAAAAAGGAAAAGCACTTTATCCAGTAAAACAAATTGGTGAAACTACAAAACGTGGAACCATTGTTACTTTTTATCCAGACGAAACAATTTTTACCCAATCTACAGAGTATTCTTATGATACTTTGTCGGCTCGTATGCGTGAATTGTCGTTTCTAAACAAAGGAATTACAATCACTTTTACAGATAAAAGAGAATTAGATAAAGAAGGAAATTTTGTTTCAGAAGTTTTTCATTCAACAGAAGGACTAAAAGAATATATTCGTTATTTAGATGGAAACCGTGAGCCAATTATTGCGCACGTAATCTCTATGGATAACGACAAAAGTGACATTCCTGTTGAAGTTGCCTTGATTTACAATACAAGTTATACGGAGAATATTTTTTCTTACGTAAACAATATCAATACACACGAAGGAGGAACGCACTTGCAAGGTTTCAGAACAGGTTTAACTCGTTCTTTAAAGAAATATGCAGACGCTTCTGGAATGTTGGATAAACTGAAATTCGAAATTTCAGGAGATGATTTCCGTGAAGGATTAACAGCTATTATTTCTGTTAAAGTTGCTGAACCTCAATTTGAAGGACAAACCAAAACTAAATTGGGTAACAGAGAAGTAGTTTCTCCAGTTTCTCAAGCAGTTGGAGATATGATTGAAAATTATTTGGAAGAAAATCCAAATGATGCTAGAATCATCGTACAGAAAGTAATTTTGGCTGCACAAGCACGTCACGCTGCTAAGAAAGCGCGTGAAATGGTACAACGCAAAACCGTAATGGGTGGCGGAGGATTGCCAGGAAAATTATCAGATTGTTCAGAACAAGATCCAGCAAAATGTGAAGTTTTCCTTGTCGAGGGAGATTCGGCAGGAGGAACTGCAAAACAAGGACGCGACAGAGCTTTTCAAGCGATTTTGCCTTTAAGAGGTAAGATTTTGAATGTTGAAAAAGCAATGCATCACAAAGTTTTCGAAAACGAAGAGATTCGTAATATATTTACAGCATTAGGAGTAACTATTGGTACTGCCGAAGATAGTAAAGCATTAAATCTAGAAAAATTACGTTACCATAAAGTAGTGATTATGTGTGATGCCGATATTGATGGTAGTCACATTTCTACCTTAATATTAACGTTCTTCTTCCGTTTTATGAAAGAACTAATCGAAGAAGGTCACGTTTATATCGCAACACCACCATTATACCTTGTTAAAAAAGGAAATAAAAAAGAATACGCTTGGAATGAAGTGCAGCGTGATCAGGCGAACGAAAGAATGGGCGGAAGTGCTGCAATTCAACGTTATAAAGGTCTTGGAGAGATGAATGCAGAACAATTGTGGGATACTACTTTAAATCCTGAATTCAGAACTTTACGTCAAATAAATATTGATAGTTTAGCAGAAGCTGACAGAGTTTTCTCAATGTTAATGGGCGATGAGGTTCCACCTCGTAGAGAATTTATCGAGAAAAATGCAGTATACGCAAATATTGATGCATAAATAAAAGGTTTAATCGGTTAATCGTTTTTCGTTTAACCGATTAAACAAATAAACTAATTACCAAATAAACAAATAAACTTAAAAATGAAAGTTACAGTAGTAGGAGCAGGAAACGTAGGAGCATCTTGTGCAGATGCTATTTCTTATAGAGGAATTGCAAGTGAAGTAGTATTATTAGATATCAAGGAAGGTTTTGCCGAAGGTAAAGCTATGGATATCATGCAATGTGCTACCAATACAGGTTTTAATACGCAATTATCTGGAGTTACAAACGATTATTCTAAAACAGCAAACAGTGATGTTGTTGTAATAACCTCTGGAATTCCAAGAAAACCAGGAATGACTCGTGAGGAATTAATTGGTATTAATGCTGGAATCGTTAAGTCGGTTGTAGAAAACGTATTGGTTCATTCTCCAAATACTATTGTAGTAGTGGTTTCGAACCCAATGGATACAATGACTTACTTAGCATTGAAATCTACAGGTTTACCAAAAAATAGAATTATCGGAATGGGTGGTGCTTTAGATAGCTCACGTTTCAGATATTATTTGTCAAAAGCATTAGACAAACCTGCAAATGATGTTTCTGCAATGGTTATTGGTGGTCACGGTGATACAACTATGATTCCATTAACAAGATTGGCTTCTTATAACGGAATTCCAGTTTCTGAATTTCTTTCTCAAGAGCAATTAGATAAAGTAGCTGCTGATACTATGGTTGGTGGAGCAACATTAACAGGATTATTAGGAACTTCAGCTTGGTATGCTCCAGGAGCTTCAGTTGCTTATCTTGTAGATAGTATTTTGAATAATCAAAAGAAAATGATCGCTTGTTCAGTGATGCTTGACGGAGAATACGGACAATCAGATATTTGTATCGGAGTGCCTTGTATTATTGGTAAAAACGGTATCGAAGAGATTGTTAAAATCAGCCTAAACGATAACGAAAAGGCATTATTTGTAAAAAGCGCTGATGCTGTTCGTAATATGAATGCTGATTTAAAATCAGTTTTAGCTTAGTTTATTAACTGCAAATTATACTAAGAATTTCACGGTGTTCACAAAGAATTTAGAAACCTAGTGAACTTTGTGAAATTCTTTGTGTTCTTTGTGGTTAAATTTATATATTTGCACGTTTTGTGAAAATATGGTAGTGTTTTTACCGTATTTTTATAATTCAAAATAAAGAAATCAAACAGAGAATTAATTAATTTTTACACAGAATGCATAATAGAGGACTTATTAAATTTATTGCAATAATATTTGCACTGGTAAGTATTTACCAACTTTCTTTCACATTTGTTGCTAATAAAGTAAAAAGTGATGCAAAAGCCATTGCAGCTGGACAACCAGAAAGAGAAGTAAAATATCTTGACTCGATAGGGAAAGAAAATGTGTTTAACCTTGGTTTTACAAATTTCACTTATGATGAGGTAAAAACAAAACAAATTAACAAAGGTCTTGACTTAGAAGGTGGTATCAATGTGATATTGCAAATCTCTGTTAAAGACGTGTTGAAACAATTAGCTAATAACTCTACAAATCCAGTATTTGTTAAGGCTTTGGCTGATGCAAAAACAAATCAAAGAGGAAATCAGTCTTATTTAAATGCTTTTTATGACGCTTTTGATGCAAATTCTAACGGAACTACATTATTATCTTCACCAGATATTTTTGGAAACAGAAATTTAGCAGAAGAGATTAAAATGCAAATGTCAGATTCTGATGCTAAAAAAGTAATTAACAAAAAAGTTGAAGAATCTATCGAAAGTGCTTTTAGAGTACTTCGTGAGCGTATCGACAAATTTGGTGTAACACAACCTAATATTGTAAAGTTAGGAAGTACAGGTCGTATCTTAGTTGAGCTTCCAGGAGCAAAAGATGTAGATAGAGCAAAAAAATTATTATCTAGTACAGCACAATTAGAATTTTGGGAAACATTAAAAGTTGAAGAAATTGGTAGCTATTTAGGTTCAGTAAATGAAGCTTTAAAGAAAACTGAAAAATCAGTAGTAGCTGAAGCTCCAAAAGCAACTTCAAAAATTGATTCTTTACTAGTAGATAAAACTGTAAAAGATTCAACTGCAACTAAAGCAGATGCTGGTCCGTTTTTTAGCAAAATCGTTAGCGGAGGACAACAAGGAAGTCCAGTATTAGCTTACGTAAAATCTAAAGATACAGCAGCAATTAATAGTTATTTCAAACGTTCAGATATCAAAGCTTTATTACCAAGTGATTTAGTAGATACTAAATTCGTTTGGGGAAAACCTTCTGAAAAAACAGGTGATGTTGTTGAATTATATGCATTAAAAGGAAACAGAACAAACACACCTCCTATGAGTGGTGGCGTACTTGTAGATGCTTCTAATTCGTATGATCAAATGGGAAAACCATCGGTAACGATGCAAATGAATGGTAAAGGAGCAAAAATCTGGGAAGAACTAACAGGAAGAGCTTATACTCAAAAAAGTAATATTGCCATTGTTTTAGATAATGTTGTTTACTCAGCTCCAGGTGTTTCTTCTGGACCAATTTCTGGAGGACGTTCTGAAATTTCTGGTGCATTTACTATCGATGAAACTAAAGATTTAGCTAACGTTTTGCGTGCTGGTAAATTACCTGCAGCTGCAGAAATTGTTCAATCGGAAGTAGTAGGGCCATCATTAGGACAAAAAGCTATTGATAGTGGTTTAGCTTCTTCTATCGTTGGTTTATTACTTGTTTCATTATGGATGTTACTTTATTATGGTAAATCAGGTTGGTATGCAAATATTGCTTTGGCAGTAAACTTATTATTCCTTTTTGGAGTAATGGCAAGTTTTGGTTTTGTATTAACATTGCCAGGTATTGCAGGTATCGTTTTAACAATGGGTACAGCAGTAGATGCTAATATTATTATATACGAACGTGCAAAAGAAGAATTGCGTGCAGGATTAAGTCTTGATGAAGCGGTTAAAAAATCATTCAGTTGGACAGGAGCAATGCGTTCTATCATTGATGCAAACGTAACGCATATTTTAACAGGATCTATTCTTTATATTTTCGGAACAGGACCTATCAAAGGATTTGCATTAACATTATTAATAGGTATTATAACTTCATTATTTACTTCTATTTTTATTACAAGAATATTCTTAGATAGAGCCGTTGCAAAAGGAACTAAACTAGAATTTGCAAACAGTTGGTCTAAAAACTGGTTTACAGGATTTAATTTTGACTTCTTAAGAATAAAAAGAGGAACTTATATTTTCTCATCTTGCGTTATTATTATCAGTTTAGTATCTATTTTCTTTGTAAATGGATTAGATGAAGGTGTCGATTTTGTTGGAGGAAGAACTTTTCAAGTGAAATTTGAGAAACCAGTAGAATCTTCAGCTGTTGCTGCAGAATTGTCTAAAGTATTCGGAAGTGCTGAAGCAAAAATATTCGGTACAGATGATCAACTTAAGATAACTACAAAATATAAAATTAAAGAAGAAGGAGTAAACATTGATACAGAAGTAAATCAAAAATTATATGATGTACTTAAAGGTCACTTCTCTGCAGATATGACTTATGAAAAATTTATCAATGCTTACGATGGTAAAGAATTAGGTGTATTACAGGCTTCAAAAATAAGTCCAGCCATTTCAGCAGATATTAAAACGAACTCATTTTGGGCAGTTTTAGGAGCGATGTTGGTTGTAGCATTATACTTAGTAGTATCTTTTAGAAAATTAGGTTATTCATTAGGAGCATTAGCTGCTGTTGCGCATGACGTTATATTTGTATTGGGTATTTACTCTTTATGTTATAAATTTATGCCTTTCCACATGGAAATGGATCAGCACTTTATTGCAGCAATTCTTACTGTTATTGGTTATTCTATGAATGATACTGTAATTGTATTTGACAGAATTAGAGAATTCCTTGACGGAAACAGAAAAGGAAATATTAACCAAATTGTAAATGACTCTATTAATACTACATTATCTAGAACAATCAATACTTCATTAACTATGTTATTGGTATTGTTGATTATGTTTATCTTTGGTGGAGAATCAATTAGAGGATTTATCTTTGCAATGTTAATAGGTATTGCCATAGGAACTTATTCATCTTTGTTTATTGCGACGCCAGTATTGGTTGACACAATGTCTAAAAAAGACAAAGAAGAAATAAATGCAAGACACGCGAAAGCAAACGCATAATCGTTTTAAAATATAATATTAAAAAATCCTTCGTTGTAAAACGGAGGATTTTTTTTGTACATTTATTTTAAACGAAATTAAGTCGAAGCTCAATAAAATAAAGCAAATGAACACAATAACTTGGTCAGATTTCGAAAAAGTAGAAATGCGAATCGGAACAATAATAGAAGTTAATGATTTCCCAGAAGCACGAAAACCAGCGTACCAACTCATCATCGATTTTGGGATAGAAATAGGTATAAAAAAGACGTCAGCGCAAATAAAAAAGCGTTATATAAAAGGAGATTTATTAAACAAACAAATTGTTGCGGTAGTCAATTTTCCTGTAAAGCAAATAGGCAAGTTTATGAGCGAATGTTTGGTTCTTGGCTCGATAGGAAATGAAAACGATATTGTTTTACTTTCTTCTGATATTAAAGTAGAAAACGGCTTGAGAATTGGATAAAAAAAAGCCCAAAAATAATAATTTTGGGCTTTCATTTGTGATTAATTAAATATCATCAAAATCTATATCAGTAAAATTTTCAGTAGATGGTATTTCTTCGTCAGATGATGATTTATCTGAAATGTATTCTTTCTTAAAATCCTTTTGATGCCTTTCCGAGATTACTTCTTCACCTTTGTTATTTAGTACATAAGAAGTCATTTCTTCTAGAATTTCAGCGAAAGCGGTAAAATCTTCTTTGTACAAATAAATTTTATGCTTTTTGAAGTGAAAAGAACCATCTTCTTCGGTAAATTTCTTGCTTTCGGTTATGGTTATGTAATAATCATCAGCTTTTGTAGAGCGAACGTCAAAAAAATAAGTTCTTCTTCCGGCTCTTAATACTTTAGAAAAAATCTCTTCCTTTTCTAACATATCATTTTCATTCCTATTCATTCTATCGGTTTTTGGTTGTTTTGTTTCGTCAAAAGTGAAAAAAAAATCAGAACAAAACAACAATTATAACATTTCTTTTTCAGCAATTTGTTTCAAATACAAAGCATTGTAATAACCTTCTTGGTTTACTAATTGATTATGAGTGCCTTCTTGTACAATCGTCCCATTATCTATGATAATAATTTTATCCGCATTTTTTGCCGACGAGACTCTATGGCTTACAATTATTGTGGTTGTATCCTTACAAATAACTTGAAGGTTATTCAAAATAGTTTCTTCGGTTTCGGTATCTACAGCAGACAAACAATCGTCTAATAATAAAATTTCGGGATTGCTAATAATCGCTCTCGCTATAGAAACTCGTTGTTTTTGTCCGCCAGAAAGTGTGATTCCGCGTTCACCAAGAATAGTTTCGTATTGGTTTTTAAAACCAATAATATTATCATGAACTACAGCGTTTTTTGCTGCAACAATCACTTCTTCGTCGGAAGCATTTTCTTTGCCAAATTTGATGTTGTTTTTTATAGTATCCGAAAACAAAAATGCATCTTGCGGTACAACTCCAATACTATTGCGCAAATCTTTTAGGTTTGCTTCAGGAAGTTGCACACCATCAATCGTTATATTACCAGAAGTCGGATCATATAACCTGCTTATTAATGATAAAATAGTCGATTTCCCTGAGCCAGTTCGTCCTATAATAGCCAAAGTTTCTCCTTTATTTACCGAAAAACTAATAGTATCTAAAGCTTTAATGTTTGTATCTTCATAAACCAGTGACACTTTATCAAATTTGATATTCCCAGTAAAAGTCATGGGAGTCAGATTATTATTTTTAATTTCAGGTTCGATTTTCAAAAATTCATTAATACGTTTTTGAGAGGCTTCAGCTTCTTGTATCAATGAAGAAACCCAACCTATTGTGGCAACTGGCCAAACCAACATATTTACATCTAAAATAAATGTAGCAATATCTCCAATAGATTTTATACTTCCGTTAATGTACATCATACCACCCAAAAAGACAACCAGAAGATTGCAAATACCTATCAATAGTAAAATAAGCGGACTAAATAATGCTTGTGTTTTAGCCAATTTCATGCTCTTTTCATTACTTTGTAACGATAAAATATCGAATTCATCTTGTTTATTTTTTTCGATGCTATAAGCTTTAATTACTCGAATTCCAGAAAACATTTCCTGAGAAAAATTAGATAAGCTTGATAAATTTTCTTGAAAAACTGTACTACGAGTATTAATTTCGGTACTTAATTTGAAAATTAAATAAGCAAGAATTGGTAAAGGTAAAAGCGTATATAAGGTAAGTAAAGGAGAAATCTGACACATGTATACAATGATAATTGTAAAGCTAATCACAGTATTGATGGTGTACATAACCGCAGGTCCAACATACATTCTTACTCGACTCACATCTTCGCTAATGCGATTCATCAAATCTCCAGTTCTATTTTGTTTGTAAAAATTTTGAGTCAAATTTTCGTATTGTTTAAAAATCTCATTTTTTAAATCAAATTCAATATGTCTAGACATAACGATAAGCATCTGACGCATAAAAAACGTTAATATAGCTGCTAATAGAGTAGTTCCTAATATCAGCAAAATATTTTTCAATAAAATTTCTCTAACAATAACAGGATTTGACGCATTCAATTTCAAATGTTCTTCAATTGCATTTATAGAGCTTCCTATTAATTTTGGAGTAAATAACGAGAATATTCGGGCAGCAATGGTAAATAATATTCCTAGTAAAAAATGAAATTTGTATTTAAAAAAATAAGGGTTTAGATAGCGTAATTCTTTCATTTTATATAAATAATGGTGTATAAAAGCTATTTTTTTTAATAAAAGCTATTAATTGTTTAAAATTCTGATTATTATGTAATTACGAATTCAATAATATTTTATTAACAATTAGCTTTAATTTTATGAATTTTTGAATTAAATGCGTAATTTTGCACCGACTTTTTAAAAAGACACAATCTAAAAAATATTCATTATGATTACAGAATCTGTAAAAGCTAGCGAACTTCATAAAATTGATCCAGTTTTTGGACAATTGTCTTTCGATAACCACGAACAAATTGTTTTTTGCAATGACAAAGATACTGGTTTGAAAGCAATAATTGGTATACACAATACAGTTTTAGGGCCAGCGCTTGGTGGTACTAGAATGTGGAAATACGCTAACGAATGGGAAGCGCTAAACGATGTTTTGCGTTTGTCACGTGGTATGACTTTCAAGTCTGCAATCACAGGATTAAATCTTGGCGGTGGGAAAGCAGTAATTATAGGTGATTCTAAAATAGATAAAACACCTGAAATGATTGCTAAATTTGGTCAATACGTAAACTCTCTAAGTGGTAAATATATTACTGCCGAAGATGTAGGAACAACGACTGGTGATATGGATTTAATCCGCCTGCAAACACCTCACGTTACTGGAGTTTCTATCGAAAAAGGTGGTTCTGGAAACCCTTCTCCTGTAACTGCTTACGGTGTTTATATGGGAATGAAAGCTGCTGCCAAATACAAATTTGGTTCAGATGTTTTAGAAGGAAAAAAAGTTTTGGTACAAGGTATTGGTCACGTAGGTGAAACCCTTGTAGATTACTTAACAAAAGAAGGTGCAAAAGTTATCATTTCGGATATAAATCAAGGAAGATTAGAAGAAATAGGTAATAAATACGGAGCACAAATTTATACTGGCGATGATTTGTACGGAGCTGATGTCGATATTTATGCGCCTTGTGCACTTGGAGCGACTATAAACGACGATACAATTCACAAAATAAAAGCAAAAGTTATTGCTGGAGCAGCAAACAATCAGTTAGGGAACGAAAATATACACGGAGCACTATTGCAAGAAAAAGGAATTGCTTATGCACCGGATTTTTTAATTAATGCTGGTGGAATTATTAATGTTTATGCAGAAATTGTAGGTTATGACATGGCGGAATCTATGCGTAGAACTGAAAATATATACAATACAACATTGGAGATTTTCGATTATGCTGATACAAATAAAATCACGACGCATCAAGCTGCAATGAGAATTGCGCAAAATCGTATCGATTTAAGAAAAAAAGAAATCTCTAAATAGATTTTTAGAAATTTAGATTTTTTTTCTAAGAAGTCTAAAATTCTAAGAAGTCTATAAATCTTAAAAATAAAATTGTACTTTTGTGGAGTGAAAGAATTTCTTTCGCTCCATTAATTTTTAAATGTTCTTACAAAGTGTTAAACAGACGACATATTCGAGTTAAAGTGATGCAGACGTTATATTCTATGCGTCAAACACAATCAGATAATCTGGAGAAAGAAGAGAAATTCTTGTTTCAAAGTATCGAAAACGTACAAGATTTGTACCTAATAATGGTGTCAACATTGGTCGAAATCCAATCTAAAGAAGACACACTAATAGAAATTTCTCGTAACAAACACTTAGTTACTAAAGAAGAAAAAAATCCTAACCTAAAGTTTGTAAACAACAAAGTTTTGACTATTCTAACAGAGAATAAATCATTGCTAAATGCACTCGAAGACAGGAAAATAAACAACTGGAAACATAACGACGATTATATCCTAATCTTATTACAAGCCATCAAAGAAAGTACTTTGTATAGTGATTATATGAGTAATACCAAATCTAATTTTGAAGAAGATAGAGATTTTATTGCTTCAGTTTTTGCCGAAATTATTGCTCCAAATATTAAGTTATACGAATATTTAGAAGACCATAAACTAACTTGGATAGACGATATTCCGTTAGTAAATACTTTGATTCTAAAACAATTGAAAGCCATTCAGAATACCGAAAACGGTAATTTCTTTGTGCCAAAATTATACAACGATACCGAAGACAAGGAATTCGTAGGGAACTTATTCAGAAAAGTAGTACTTAATAATCAGGAGTTAGCTAAAGAATTTGCAGAAAAAACACCGAATTGGGAAGCTGATCGTATTGCCGAGATAGATACAATAATCTTAAAAATGGCTATTTGTGAGTTTCTGAAATTCCCATCTATTCCTGTAAAAGTTACGATAAATGAGTATCTTGAATTGGCTAAAGAATATTCGACTCCAAAAAGTAGTATTTTTATAAACGGAATTTTAGACAATTTAGTCAAAGAATTTGAAGCTAACGGTAAATTAAAGAAAACGGGACGAGGTTTAATGTAAAAAGTAAATTTATGATTAAGAATATAATGACTTTTATTGCAGTTGCATCATTATTAGCAACTGTATCTTGCAAAAAGAAGGAAGAAAACACTTCGATTGTTTTGGATGCAAACAACATGATTACGTCACCACAATACCCAGCAGAACAAACGGTTATTGAGCCAAAGAAAACTATGAAACCTGGAGAATATCCAAAAATTGAAATTGAAAATTCAGATTTCGACTTTGGAGATATTACACAAGGAGATAAAGTTTCGCATGTATTTAAGTTTAAGAATACAGGAAAAAGTGATTTAGTAATTTTAGATGCTCATGCCAGTTGTGGTTGCACCGTTCCTGAATGGACAAAAACACCTATAAAATCTGGTGAAAGTGGTGAAGTAAACATCATTTTTAATTCTGAAGGAAAAATAGGAAAGCAAGAAAAAACAGTAACACTAAGAACAAATACAGAAGCTGGAAGCGAGATAATTCACTTTAAAACTAATATTAACCCAAAAGCAGGAACTCCTGCAAAAACTAAATAATTATTATGGGACAGTTTGTACAATATTTACCTTATATTTTAATACCATTCGTGTTTTATTTTTTTATGATAAAACCAGCAAATGACAAAGTAAAAAAAGAAAAAAGCTTTGAAGCATCGCTAAAAGTAGGTGACAAAATAGTTACAAAAAGCGGTTTGCACGGAAAAGTAGCTGAACTTGCAGAAACTACAGTTGTTATAGAAACAATGTCTGGAAAACTAAAAATGGAACGCTCGGCAATTTCTAACGAAATGAGTGAAGCATTAAACAAGAAATAGTTTTTTAGAATTCAATATAAAAAAACCACGAAATTTGATTTCGTGGTTTTTTGTTATCTGTACTTATCGTTTAATCCTTTGCCTTCCAGAATCATAGGTTTTATTTTTTCTAGTCGGTCGAGTTTTGTTTTTTCTTGCTTTGCAGTATCAATATATTCGATAAATTCTTTTTGTTTGTAAGGAGAAAACAACTCGAAAGCTTTAGCAATTTCAGGGTTTTCATTTATAAAATTCTGAAAAAAATCAGAAATAATTATTTCTTTTTTCTCTGGTTTGTATGATTTTCCTTCTTTTTCAATTTGGATAGCTTCTGCAATATAAACTAAGATTAATTCTTCGTTTATCTCACTTTTTGATGCAAAACGCCATTGTCTCAGTGCTTTTGTAACGCCTTCTTGTGCATTAATTAAAACATTTGCTTCATCTTTTAAGTAAACACCATTAAAAAACCAAAGACCAACATAAGATTTGAAACCGCCAATTCCCAAAACATTTTTGTCGTTATAAGTATAAACGATTCCGCCCCATTTAGTGGTTTCTACAAGGTTTGTTTTATTTACAATAGACTTCAGGAGTTCAATTTCTTCACTCCATTGATCGTTTTGTTTATCCCAAACTTTTGTAGCCATTAGTTTAAAAGATTATTTTTTTTCAGTCTTTTTATAATCTCCAGAAGCAGTTATTTGAGCAATTTGTACAATGACATCAATTGCTTTTTGAATACTTTCTACAGGAACGTATTCGTATTTTCCATGAAAATTATGTCCACCAGCAAAAATATTTGGACATGGCAAACCTTTGTAAGAAAGCTGACAACCATCGGTTCCGCCACGAATAGGTTTTATAAGCGGTTTGATTCCTAAGTTTTTCATCGCTTTTTCGGCAATATCGATAATATGAAAAACGGGAACTACTTTTTCTTTCATATTGTAATATTGGTCTTTTACGACAGTAATTACAATATCTTCACCAAATTGTTTGGCAAATTTCTTATTCATTTTTTTTGTAATAGTATGAATAAGTTCTTTACGTTTTTTGAATTTTCTAGCATCATGATCACGAATAATAAGCTCTAAATGAGTTTCTTCGATACTTCCAGAAAGTTGCGTTACATGAAAAAATCCTTGGTAACCTTTTGTTTCTTGCGGAATTTCGTCTTTTGGTAATTCATTAATAAATTCATTTGCTAATAACATCGAATTTATCATTTTTCCTTTTGCATAACCTGGATGTACGCTTTTTCCTTTGAAAGTTATTTTAGCACCAGCAGCATTAAAATTCTCGTATTCTAATTCGCCAACCTGACTTCCGTCCATAGTGTAAGCCCAATCGCAAGCAAACTTTTCTACGTCAAAATGATGTGCACCACGACCTATTTCTTCGTCAGGTGTAAATCCTACACGAATTTTACCGTGTTTAATTTCTGGATTTTTGATAAGGAATTCCATTGCCGAAACAATTTCGGTAATTCCAGCTTTGTCATCGGCACCAAGTAGAGTTGTACCATCAGTTGTGATTAGGGTTTGCCCTTTGTAAAGCAATAAATCTTTGAAATATTTTGGCGAAAGCACGATATTTTTTTCTGCATTTAATACAATATCGTTACCATCATAATTTTTTACAATTTGTGGTTTTACATCTTTTCCTGTAAAATCTGGAGTAGTATCAAAATGAGAAACAAAACCAATGGTTGGAACTTCGTGCGAAACATTACTAGGCAAAGTCGCCATGATGTAAGCTTTGTCATCGATAGTTACTTCTTGCATACCAATTGCTTTTAGTTCTTCTACTAATTTATTGGCTAAATCCCATTGTTTTGCAGTACTTGGTGTTGCTTCTGAATTAGGATCAGATTCGGTATCTATAGTTACGTAGCTTATAAAACGGTCGATAATATGTTGCATATTGTTTTTTTTAATGAAGGTCAAATATAAGATTTATTTAGGAAAAGAGAAATTGAAAAGTAACACGAATTACACTAATTTGCACGAATTATTTTAAACCAGATAAGGCATATAAGTTCATTTAAGTTGGACAAATTTTAAATGATATAATTCGCCCAGCCATTGTGCAAAACGGCTGTTACTGGCTGGTTATTTTAATCTAATTTCAAGTTTTTTACAACATCTACATTAATATCTGCATTTTCCAAATTTGATATTAATTCTTTAAGGCTTTGTTTGGTACAATTAACTTGAAAACTTGTTATTAATGTTTTTTGATATACAACTAAATTAATTCCTCCACCAATCTTTGTGGCTGATATTTTAAAAACAATTTTCTCGATACTGTCTTTTTGGAAAGTGTGATTAAAAGATTTGAAAAAATAAGGTCTTTTAACAGTTAAGTATTCTTCATAGATCTGAAAATTTTTCAGCATATATAAAAATTGTACAATAGCAAGTATAAAGAATGAAATTCCAATAAAGTAAAGAAATGCATCACCTTTTGTATTCCAATAAATTGATGAAAAATATATCGGAATTATGTAAAAGCAACTTAAGGCTGCTATAAAATATTGAAAAAATTTAATTGGAGTTTCGTATATCAACATTTTTATTTATTGCTTTTGTTAGTTTTTCTAGGTTAACTTGCTGATAACGTGTAAATTAGTGTTTAATTTTTGTATTAATAACATCGATTATTTTTGAAACATCTGTTTTATAATCGAACCAAATAGCATTTTCACTACGTTTGAACCAAGTGATTTGTCGTTTTGAGAATCTTCGGGTATTTTTTTTAATTTCTTCGATGGCAAAAATTAAATTAAAATCACCATCAAAAAAACTGAATAATTCACGATAACCAACAGTTTGCAAAGCGTTTAAATCTTTATTTGGATATAATTTTTCGGTTTCAGCAAGCAAACCTTCATTTATCATGATATCAACTCGCTGGTTGATGCGGTCGTACATAATTTCTCGGTCGGCTTCTAAACCAATGATAATTGGAGTGAAGTTTCTGGCGTTTTTGTCTTTGTTTAGAAACGAAGAATAAGGTTTTCCTGTTCCGATGCAAACTTCTACAAATCGCATCATACGTTGTGGGTTTTGTAAGGTTTGTGGATTTTCGGAAAGGATTTTGTTGTAATATTCTATATCTAATTCTTGTAGTTTTTGTTGTAAATATTCGATGCCATTTTTGTCGTATTTTTTTTGAATTTCTTCACGAATAGTAGGTTCTATATTTGGGAAAGTATCAAATCCTTTTAAGACGGCATCTACATATAATCCTGAACCGCCAACCATGATTTGAATGTTATTTGTGATAAATAACTCTTCTAATTTAGCAATGGCTTCTTTCTCAAAATCACCAACGGTATATTCTTCGAAAATGGATTTGTTTTGGATAAAATGATGTGTGGCTTGACTTAATTCGTCGTCGCTCGGAACTGCAGTTCCTATTCGCATTTCTTTAAAAAACTGACGACTATCGCAGGAAATAATATCGCAACCATATTGCGTTGCCAAAGCAATGCTTAAGGCAGTTTTTCCTATGGCTGTTGGCCCGATTATGGTTATTAAATAATTCATGAATTAGCAGATTGTTGGTTTTTTAGCCCCGATAGTAGTGGAAATCCTTTTTTCGTCAGTTCGAGTAGCTTGCAAAGCGTATCGAGAACAAGAAAAAAGATTGTAACGGATAGCGGGAATAGCTCCTCACTTCGACTACGCTCAGTGTGACAAGATTAAAATTTTACGATTTTCATCACTTTGTTTTTTCGTAAATAACCTTGTATAATATTTCGAGTGTTTCGGTTGTTAGGCATAGGCGTAATAAGGGTTTTTAGGATTTGGATATTGCTTATTTGATAGTTTAAATCGTAGAAAGCATAGCCTTTATATACACCATTTTCTATGAGAACGGCACTGCGCTCGCTGATGGTTCGGCCTTTGTCGACAATAACCATGCTTTGATTTTCGAAGCTGCTTTTTGTGATAAAATCCTGTACACGTTTGTTGTATTCTTCGGGCGAAATTTTGCCAATACACGCGCCATCGCACTCATTTATTTTATGCTGAAAACACTCCGCTTTTGTTTCGTATAAACCTGTTAGTTTTTGGCACAAATTGTAGTGAGAAGAAATTCTGAATAAAATATTTTTTCCTTCCTGAAGGCTTGTGTATGCTGTGATTTCTTTTTTTCGACCGTCGGCTTTTTGTAATTTTAGATTGAGATAACCGTTTGTGTCTGTTTCAGAATAAATGGCTACAGGAAAATGGCTTTTAGGAGACATTCTGTTGTAAATAGGTCGGTTTATTTTTATTTCTTCAGTTTCTTTGAGTAATGCAACAAGTTCGCTTCCGGTTTCTTCGTAAGTGACTGTAAAAACTTCTTGTTGAATTTTTAGCGCACTTTTTGTAATTCCTGTAAAATGCTGGTTGACTCTTTTTTTGATGTTTCTGCTTTTGCCAATAAAAATGATATTTCCGTTTTCTTTGTGAATGTAATAAACTCCGGTTTTGTTGGGCAAAGATTCAATAATATGGAATAATTTGGGCGCAATTCCTTTGATAATTTCGGTTTTGATGTTGTCTCTTACAATGACTTTTCCCAAATCTTTGTCTAACAACATTTTAAATAATTTGACTGTTGCCAGTGCATCTCCTTCGGCACGATGTCTGTCTGTCATTGGGATTCCTAAGGCTCGAACTAGTTTTCCTAAACTATAAGAAGGTTGTTCTGGAATTAGAATTTTCGCCAACTCGACCGTACAAAGTGTTTTTGCTTGAAAATCATAACCTAAACGACGAAACTCTGTACGAAGAATTCGGTAATCGAAAACGGTGTTGTGTGCAACAATAACGCAATCTTTAGTGATTTCGACAATGCGTTTGGCTACTTCGTGAAACTTGGGTGCAGAAACCAACATAGCGTTATTTATCCCCGTGAGTTTTACTACAAACGGCTGAATTGGGATTTCGGGATTCACTAAACTGATAAATTGGTCTACGATTTCGTGACCATCGAATTTATAGATGGCGATTTCAGTAATTCCTTCTTCGTTATACTGACCTCCAGTGGTTTCTATGTCTAAAATTGCGTACAAATATTGTTTTTTATTGTTTTTTGAGATTTCTCCTTCGTCGAAATGACAAAATTATATTAATTCCTTCCTCCAAAGATACTACTTCCTATTCGAACCATCGTGCTTCCACATTCGATTGCGAGTTTGTAATCGCCAGACATTCCCATGGAAATAATTGATAATTGACAATTGATAATTGATAATGGCTTTAAATTATCAAAAATCGATTTCAAATGTGTGAATTCTTTTTTTATTTGGTTCTGATTTTCGGTAAATGTTGCCATGCCCATTAGCCCTACAATTCGGATATTTTGTAATGATTTGAATTCGTTTAAAGCTAATAATTCGTTCAGTTCTTTTTCGTCTAAACCAAATTTTGTTTCTTCTTCAGCAATGTATATTTGTAACAAACAATCAATAATTCGATTGTGTTTTTCGGCTTGTTTGTTTATTTCTTGTAGTAATTTTAAGCTGTCAACTCCGTGAATTAAACTCACATATTCAGCCATAAATTTCACTTTATTACTCTGAACATGGCCTATCATATGCCATTCGATATCTTTGGGCATTGCTTCCCACTTCTCGGTCATTTCTTGGATTTTATTTTCACCAAAAATGCGTTGACCTACTTCGTAAGCTTCCATCAAATCAGGAATTGGTTTGGTTTTAGAAACCGCAACAAGTGTGACACTTTCTGGAAGTGAAGCTTTTATTTTATTTAGGTTTTGAGCTATTGACATTATTTTTAGTATTAAAACTACAATTCATAAACTACCAAACCACTTCTAAATTTAGGCTCGATGTAAGTACTTTTGGGAGGCATAATTAAATTGTTATCTGCCAAAGCTTTTATTTCAGAAATATCCGATGGATAGAGCATAAATCCAACTTTAAATTCTCCTTCATCAATTAAATCTTTGATAACCGAAACAGATTGTTTTCCTGAAACATAATCGATGCGTTCGTCATTTCTTAAATCTTCTAAGCCCAAAAGTGGATGTAAAATAGTATCATACAAAATCTGCGCATCTAAGTTTTCGATTTCGAAGTGTTCTGATTTGTGAATATTCTCTTGTTTGTAAAACAAAGCATAAAAACTGCCATCGAGATACATTCCGAATTCATATTTGTTTTTCGGTTTCCACAGTTCTTGATTTTTGTTTTCGATATTGAAATACTGAGAGATTTTTGCAATAAAATCATCTTTAGTAAAACCATTCAAATCTCTAACAATTCTGTTAAATTCGTATATTTTGACATTGCTTTCGGCGATAAGAAAGCTCATGAAAGATTTGAGATTTTCGTTTTTCGTGCCCTTATTTTCGTCTAATAATAATTCAGCTGCGGCCGAACGATGGTGCCCGTCGGCAATATAAAGATTTGGAATCTTTTCGAAATGATTTTCTAACCAATCTATTTCACTTTGTGTATCAATCTTCCAAAGCGTGTGTTTTTCCTTGGTTGTTGTAGCAAATTCGTAAAGTGGTTTACTTTTTTTTCGTAAAGAAATATAAGTGTTTATTTCGACGCTATCGGGATAAGTTATCAGAACTGGTTCGGCATTAAAATCCGTATATTTCATGTAATCTTTTATCAGTTCTACTCGAAACTGTAAAGTATCTTCATGCTTTTTAATCACATTATTCTTGTAATCTTCTACCGAAGTTCCTGCGATAATTCCTGAAAAAACGTTCGATTTTGTTTGAATTTCGTATAAATAAAAAACAGGTGTTTCTTCCTTGATTAATATTTGTTCGTCTTTAAAATCTTGGTATTTATGCGCCACACTTTTGAAACGCTTATCAATCGTAATTTTTTGAGCATTTGCAAATGCGGGATGGATGACATGCAAAAACGAGTACGGATTATAACTTAGCCAAGCCGCTAGCTCTGCCGAATTATAATCGTCATACGTTCTACAAGTTACCAATCCTACTTTGTCGGCAGAAGGGCGAACGGCTTTGAATGGAATTATTTTTGCCATTAATTCAATTGATAATTGACAGTTGATAATTGATAATGTTAACTATCAATTATCAATTATCCATTGTTAATTATGAGAATTGTTTTGAAACTTTTTCTGCTTTTTTGCTTTCGGCATAATCATAAAAACCTTCGCCAGATTTTGCTCCTAATTTTCCTGCCATAACCATATTTACTAATAATGGACAAGGCGCATATTTAGGATTTTTGAAACCGTCGTACATCACGTTTAGGATTGCCAAACAGACATCAAGCCCAATAAAATCGGCTAATTGTAATGGTCCCATTGGGTGACCCATTCCTAGTTTCATAACGGTGTCAATTTCTTGTACGCCAGCGACTTTGTTGTATAATGTTTCGATGGCTTCGTTTATCATTGGCATCAAAATTCTATTGGCTACAAATCCTGGATAATCATTTACTTCAGTTGGTGTTTTCCCTAATTTTACAGATAAATCCATGATTGTTTTAGTCACTTCGTTGGTTGTATTGTAACCACGAATAATCTCAACTAATTTCATAATTGGCACAGGATTCATAAAATGCATTCCTATAACTCTTTCTGGATGCACCACCGAAGCTGCTATTTGTGTAATTGAAATGGAAGAGGTGTTGGTTGCTAAAATCGTATTGTGATCGCAAACTTCACTTAATTGTTTGAAGATATTTAGTTTTAAAGTTAGATTTTCAGTAGCCGCTTCAACGACTAAATCGCAACCAGTTACACCGTCTTTTATATCGGTATAAGTGATAATATTTCCAATAGTTTTGTGTTTGTCTTCTTCAGTAATTGTTCCTTTAGCCACCATTCGGTCAAGGTTTGAAGCAATGGTTGCAATACCTTTTTCGAGTGATTTTTCTGAAATATCTATTAGTTTTACTGTAAATCCTGATTGTGCAAAAGTATGTGCAATTCCGTTACCCATTGTTCCTGCTCCAATTACTGCTATGTTTTTCATTATTTGATATTAAAAGATTTAAAAATTTAAGAATTGAAAGATTACTTTTCCATACAATTTATTATTTGATACGCTACTCGTAAAGCCTCAGTTGCTTGTTCTAAAGTAACGACAGGCGTTGTATTGTTATTGATGGCATCGGCGAAAGATTCTAATTCATCTAAAATAGCATTATTAGGTTCTACCGATGGATTTTCGTAATAAATTTGTTTTTTTACACCTTCGGCATTTTGCAAAATCATATCGAAATCACCAGGAGTTTCAGGCGCATCTTTCATTTTTACTACTTCGCAAATTTTATCAAGAAAATCGACAGAGATATAAGCATCTTTCTGGAAGAATCGAGATTTTCTCATGTTTTTCATCGAAATTCTACTCGCAGTAATATTAGCAACACAGCCAGTTTCGAACTCAATTCTTGCATTTGCAATATCTGGAGAATCGCTAATTACCGAAACTCCACTAGCTGAAATATGCTGCACTTTCGAGTTTACAACACTCAAAATCGCATCGATATCGTGAATCATTAAATCTAAAACTACGGGAACATCTGTTCCACGAGGATTAAATTCTGCCAAACGATGAGTTTCGATAAACATTGGATTTTTTATTTGGTCTTTAACCGCTTTAAATGCTGGGTTAAATCTTTCGACATGACCAACTTGACCTTTTATATTATATTCTTTGGCTAAAGCTATAATTTCTTCAGCTTCTTCGACAGTAGTTGAAATGGGTTTTTCGATAAAAACATGTTTACCAGATTTTATCGAAACTTTGGCACATTTATAATGAGAAAGTGTTGGAGTTACAATATCAATTACATCGACAGCGTGAATTAATTTTGCAATGGTTTCAAATTGTTTGTAACCAAATTCGGCTGCTATTTTAGCTCCATTTTCTTGATTTTCGTCATAAAAACCTACTAATTCGTATTTTTCTGATTGTTGTAGCAATCGTAAATGTATTTTTCCGAGATGACCAGCACCTAAAACGCCAACTTTTAGCATAAAAATGTATTTTGAACAAAAATAGGAATTAATTGATAATTGCTTCGTCAATTCGTGAAAAATTACTCGAATCATTATTGATAATTGGCAATTTGTTTTCTAAATTTACAGAAATTAATACTCTTAAAATTGAAAGATACATCGAAACATCAAGGACTTCGTAATCAGTTAGTAACCGTTTTGCAACAAAAAGGGATTACTAACAAAAGTGTATTGGAAGCGATTAGCAAAATTCCGAGACATCTTTTCTTGAACTCCAGTTTTGAAGATTATGCTTACCAAGACAAAGCTTTCCCAATAGGAGCTGGGCAAACCATTTCGCAACCTTATACAGTGGCTTTTCAGACTGAATTATTAGAAGTAAAAAAAGGCGATAAAGTATTAGAAATAGGAACAGGTTCTGGTTATCAGACAGCCGTTTTGTGTATGGTTGGCGCAGTTGTATATAGTGTAGAACGCCAGAATGAATTGTTTAAAAAAACATCGTTATTATTACCAAAATTAGGAATTAGAGCCAAACATTTGTCTTTTGGTGATGGTTATAAAGGTTTACCAAATTACGCTCCGTTTGATAGTATTATAGTAACTGCAGGTGCGCCAGAAATTCCAAAAGCATTAATGTCACAATTAAAAATAGGAGGAAAACTCGTAATTCCTGTTGGAGAAGATATTCAAGTAATGACACTCGTTATTAGAAAAGGCGAAACTCAATTTGAAAAACACGAGTTTGGAGATTTTAGATTTGTACCTTTGTTAGAAGATAAAAATTAAAAAAGTATTTAAAATTCCTTTTTAATTCTGTCTAAATCGCGTTTGTTATCGCGGTCTTTGATGGTTTCTCGCTTGTCGAAAGTTTTCTTTCCTTTGCAAAGTGCAATGTCTAGTTTTGCCATGCCTTTTTCGTTAGTAAACAAACGTAACGGAATAATAGTAAGTCCTTTGTTTTGTACGTCTTTTAATAATCCTTTCAATTCTCGTTTGTTCAAAAGAAGTTTGCGTTCGCTTTTTGGTTTGTGGTTGTATTGATGACCAAAATGATATTCTTCGATATTAGAATTAATAACAAAAAGTTCTTCATTTTGAAACTCACAAAAACTTTCGGCAATGTTAGCTTTACCTAATCGTATCGATTTTATTTCGGTACCAGTTAAGACCATTCCAGCGGTATATCGATCGATAATTTCGTATTCGAATTTGGCTCTTTTGTTTAGTATGTTAACTGTTTTTAGCATAGGATTGCAAATGTAATAACAAATATATGAAGTGCAAAACTTAGAAATGATTTATATTTGCAAAATGGAAAATAATAAATCTAAAGATCCTTTGCACGGAATCACATTGCAGCAAATTTTAGAAAAGCTAATTGGTTTTTATGGTTTTGATACTTTAGGGGAACTAATAAATATAAAATGTTTTAGAGAAAATCCGACATTAAAATCTAGTTTAACTTTTTTGCGTAAAACCGATTGGGCAAGAAAAAAAGTAGAAGAATTGTATATTAAAACATTGCCTAAGTTTTAAATAAAATCTTTAAAAATAAAGCTAAAAAAAATGCGAAGTAAATTTTACTTCGCATTTTAGATTTAAATAATTTACTAAAAAAATTAGAAATTTAATTTAGCACCAGCATATATATTTCTACCGGCAGCATTTATACCAGAAGCAAAATTTCTGTATTGAATATCTAAAATATTTTCAATACCTGAATAAATTGTTAAAGAATTAAATGGCTTTATGGCCGCTTTGAAGTTATAAGTTTGCCAAGCAGGCATTCCGTTTGCAGGAGCATAAACTAAATTATCTTCGCCACTTGCTGAGTAATCTTCTAAATTTTTCTTACCGTTGTATAACATGTTTAAATCAAGATTTAACCATTTGTATTCATAATTAAATCCAGTTTTTCCATAAATAGGAGGGACGTGATCTAATGGTCTTGAAGTATTGTCATTTTCAGATTTAACTCTTCCATAAGTGTAATTGAAGTTTCCGTAGAATTTCAATTTTTCTAAAAGATTGATTTTAAGAGAAGTTGAGTAACCAAAAATTTCAGCTTTTCCTAAATTTTGATTTGCTACAACTGGTGTTGTCACGCCATAATAATCAACCGTGTTTTGTCCATTAAAAGTAAATTTATCAGTTACAATTGCGTCAAATAATTGTGTGTAGAAAACGGTATTTTCAAATTCGAAAATTTTGTCAGTGTAAAGTGCAATGTTGAAGTCTCCAGTAATATTTTTTTCAGGTTTGACATCAGGATTAGGTACTACTAACGAAACACCTTTAGCAGAGTCAAAAACTTTCGCTAAGTCATCTACATTTGGAGTTCTATAGCCAGTTGCTACATTAAAACTTACTCTAATATTTTTATTAGAATTGTTGGTAATACCAGCTGCTCCACTATAAGTAATGTTTTTCTGATCTATATCAGAGAAAGGGAAAGGGAAGTAGGTTTTGTCTACAAATTCACTGTGTAATTTGGCATAACCTACTCTAGCGCCTAAATTATAGGTAGTTTTTTCTGTAAGTTTAGAAAAATAAGTAGCAAAAGCATCAGTTTTTAATGTAAAGTTTTTTCCGTCAGGATATCTTGTGTTTGTTGGTGTTACCACTCCTGTTTTAATATCTATAATGCTAGCTGTCGATTTTAAATCGTCGTAAAAACCTTCAACTCCATATAATAATTCACCTTGACCAATTTTTGCTTTTAAATCAGCGTTGATAGAGTATACACTTACTTTTTCAACTCTAGATTCTTCACCAGTTTTTCCGTGATTACGATTAATTCTGCTTTCTTCAATATTTTGATAGCTAGTACCAATTGTTAAATCACTATTTAAAATTGCTTTTTGTTTATTGAATTTATAACCAGCTAAAATTCTTTTTTGTGGACCATAATTCCAAGTAGATGTTTTTAAATCACCATTACCTTTTAAATCAGTCAATCTATCATATCTAGGAATGTCAGTTGTGGTTGAAAACTGTAAATTAAGATTGTGTTCAGTTGATTCGTTTGGTTTAAACAATACTTTTTGCATTGCATTATATTGTTTATAACCTGAAAATTTTTGTACTAACGGATCGTCATTTTTAACAATGTTATCTACACCATTTACAGTTTCGATATAATATGGTCTTGCTCCAAAAAAGTCATTTTTTCCATTTTTTTTGCTTCCCATTTTTACATCACCAAAATCGTTGTAAGAAATAGCTGTTAATGTTGCCCATTTGTCACCAGAAAATCTGAAATCGCCATAACCTGATTTTTCTTCATTTGCAGTCGAATATCGTGTATTTAAGCTTCCAGAAAATGATTTCCCATTGTTTTGAGAAAGCAATAAAGGCCTTTTTGTGATTAAATTGATAGCGCCACCTAATGCGTCACTTCCAAATTGAGTTGAAGATGAACCAAAAAGGATGTCAGTACTTTCTAACATATTTTCATCGACTGAAAGTACATTTTGCAAGTGACCTCCACGAAAAATAAGGTTATTCATTCTTACGCCATCAACAAGTAATAATATACGACTTGATTCTAAACCTCTAATTACGGGACTTCCACCACCTTGTTGTGATTTTTGAACGAATAACTTTCCTGAATTAGAAAGCATGTCAGCAGTATTTTGAAAATTTCCAAATTCGATATCTTTTTGTGTAATAGATTCGATCGCTTGAGAGTTATTTCTCTTTGATTTTGTATATCGCTGGGATTCTATTTTTACTTCTCCAAGTTGGTTAGCTGTTGTGGTATCTGTTTGCGAGAACCCAGCCATAGTAGCCATAAGAGCTACAATAGATAATATTTTTTTCATCTTAAATTAATTAATTGTTTTGCATTGCCAATTTGGCATAATTATTTTTTTAATAATTATGCCAAACGGATTTCTAATATTTTATAACAAACAATTAATTAACAAGGAGGTCTGTATACAGTCAAGGATATTTTATTTACATCTCCATTTGGAGTATAAAAATTTGATTTTATTGATAGTAATTTGAAATCACTTTCAATATTATAATCATTATTGTTTAGCGTTGTGATAAAATGGTAAGCTTTATAATTTTTTTTCTTACCGGAATGAGGAGTTTCTTTTTTGTTTAAAAGATTGTTTAATACAATTCGGAAATTATTTTCATGTATGTCTTTTACAGCATTAATCACCACTTTATCTGATAATATTTCGAAAGAAATGACATCATAATAAACATTATTTATTTTAAATTCTTTTTTATCATGTGATGAATTCCATTGCGAAAGAGGTATCGATTTTTTTTCTGCCAAATGAATTTTAGAAACCTGAATCTGCGTTCTAATTTCTTGAATGCGCTCTATTAAAGCACCAGAAAATAAAATACACAATTGCAACACATAGAATGTGACAACTACAAAAATGGAAATATTTTTTATTCTGTTTAGCATAAAATAGTTCGCAAATATAATTTTTTATTTAAGACATACTTGCCAGTATTTATGAATTATTTAGAATAGAATATATGACCGTATCTAGAAATTTACCATCATAAAACTCATTTTGTATAAGATGGGCTTCTTTTACAAAATCATTTTTTTCTAAAACCTTTGCCGAAGCGGTATTTTTAGGATCTATAATGGCTTCTAATGAATGCATTTTCATCTCGTTAAAACCATAATCTAACATGAGTTGTATGGCTTCGGTAATAATTCCTTTTCCTTGATATTCGGGCAATAACATATAACCTATTTCGGATCTAAAATGTTCCCATCGTATTCTGTAATGACCAATTATTCCTATCATTTTCGGATTATCCTTTAAGGTAATTGCCCAATTTATTCCTTCGTTTTTCTCTATTTTATCTTGAATCATTTTTATATGATCCATCGCGTCATCTGTAGTGGTAACTAATGGTCTGGGAATATATTTCATAGTTTCCGGATTACTTCTAAGGGCAAAAACTTCGTTTACATCGTTCGATGTTATTTGTCTTAACAGTAATCTTTCGGATTCTAAATCTTTAAAAGGTAAAAATGAACTCATAATAATATAAAATTTTAGATTAAAATATAGGTGTTAAAATTACTATTTATAATGTTATTAATGAGGGATTGTTTAATAGATTAATTTCTAATTATCATTAAATATAGTTATTTTTAGTAATCTTATTTCCTATTAAAACTCAACTTTTTTTTTAACTTCATATTGTGAAATAATTAACAATCAGTAACTTAAGTATAAATTATCTTTGTTTAGTACTACACAAAAATTACTTTAACCACTATTTTTTAATAAAATCCAAATAATAATAGAGGAAGAAAATTAGTATGTCTACGTGGTTTTATTTCAAAAACATTTTACAAATTTTAACTAAAAAAAAAGTAATCATGAAATTATTATTTAGTGTTTTAGCATTATTATGTTTTTCGACGGTATCATACTCACAAAGTTTAGAAGACGAAGAACTAAAATATAATGAATTACCAGCTATCGTAATGAAAACTGCTGGCAAAGATTTTTCTATATATTTACCAGATAGAAATCCCGATGAGAAAGTAAGACAAATGCAAGAAAAATTTATTGGGTACGATTTGGGTAAAGATTATGAGGGTTATAACGAGTATTTAGTTGTTATGGAAGCTGAAAATGCCTATTTAGCTGCGACTTATAATGAAAATGGGAAATTAATGAGCGTTGTAGAGAATTATACAAATGTAAAACTTCCTAGACAAGTTATTTTCTCAGTATTCAAATCATATCCTGGCTGGACAATAGTAAAAGATAAGTTTTTATATACTCAAGAAGATGGAGATATTATTAAAAAACAATACAACTTAAAAATTAAAAAAGACAAAGAGATAAAAAAACTAATCGTTCAACCTAACGGAAATATTATTGCAGGATTATAAATATTACACATCTATAAAAAAAAGAGATTATTTTTTGTAGTCTCTTTTTTTTATTTTGTAATTGTTTAAATAAAATTCATTAACTTTATAAAACCTCGAACATATCATTAACAAAATAATAATTAAGTTATGAATGCAAATTTTGAAATTATAGAAAAAGAAGCCATCGAAAACCTTCACTTTCCTGAAATAGATGTCTTAGAAGATAAAGAAGCAATTAACCAAAGAAATTCCGATTTAGAAAGAGCACTTTCGTTAGGAAATTTAGAGCATTCTAAAATTAAAATTTATTTTGAAGATGATTATTCTAAAAAAGTTGTCGAAACCACTATTTGGGGCGTAACAGACAAAAGGGTTATCCTAAAAAAAGGAGTTGTAATTCCTATAAATAGAATTTATAAATCTATTTAAAACCTATAATATATAATGTAAAGAGAGGCATCAATCATATTGATGTCTTTTTTTTAACATTTCTTTGTAACAAAAAAGTAAAAACTTACTCTAATTTTAACAATCAAAAAAAAATGAACAATGAAATTAAACATGATTAAAGGATTATTTATTTCCGCATTATTTTTCGGAAGTAATATAATCTCAGCACAACAAGTAACAAATTATAACTATCACGACGCTTTTGCACCTGGTTTTTATACAAAAAATGCTACCGAAACTCGTTCGGCAAGTGGTCAGCCAGGTTCAAAATACTGGCAAAACAGAGCCGATTATTCACTAACAGCATCGCTAAACGAAGCTAAAAACGAAATCTCAGGATCGGCAACAGTAACTTATACAAACAATAGTCCAGACAAGTTAGGGTTTCTTTGGATGCAAGTAGATCAAAACCTTTTTAAAAAAGATTCTCGAGGAAACGCTGTTATTCCTGTTAAAGGAAGCAGAAATGGAGCTAAAGGAGAAAATTTTGACGGTGGTTACAAAATAAAATCAGTAAAAGTTATTACTACATCAAACGGAAAATCGACCGAAAGTGATGCGAAATTTACTATTGTAGATACTAGAATGCAAGTAGATTTGCCACAAGAACTTAAAGCAAACGGGGCAAGTATAAAACTTAAAATAGACTATTCATTTGTTTCTCCTTTTTATGGTTCAGACAGAATGGGAGTGCTAGAAACTAAAAACGGAAAAATATATACTGTTGCACAATGGTATCCTAGAATGTGTGTGTATGATGACGTAAAAGGTTGGAATTCACTTCCATATTTAGGTGCAGGAGAATTTTATTTAGAATACGGAGATTTAGATGTAGCCATTACAGCACCAGCAAATCACATTGTAGTTTGCTCGGGAGAATTGCTAAATTCAACAGAAGTTTATACTGCAGAACAACAAAAAAGATGGGCAGCTGCAAAATTGAGCGACAAAACCGTTGCAATTCGTTCTGCCGATGAAGTTACAAATGCTAATTCTCGTCCAGCAGGAAAGCAAACCTTAACATGGAAATTTAAAATTAAAAATGCCCGTGATATGTCTTGGGCTTCATCTTCAGCATTTGTTATCGATGCTGCAAAAATTAATTTACCAAGCGGCAAAAAATCGTTAGCTATTTCTGCTTATCCAGTAGAAAGTAATGGTAATGATGCTTGGGGACGATCTACAGAATACACAAAAGCATCAATCGAAAATTATTCTAAACGTTGGTACGAATATCCTTATCCTGCTGCAACAAATGTAGCTGGAAATGAAGGCGGAATGGAGTATCCTGGAATCGTTTTTTGTAGTTGGGAATCTAAAGGATTAGATTTATGGGGCGTTACAGATCACGAATTCGGACACATTTGGTTTCCTATGATTGTAGGTTCTAACGAGCGCTTATTTGCATGGATGGACGAAGGTTTTAATACTTTTATCAATTCGTTAAGTGCCGAAGATTTTAACAAAGGTGAATACAAACAACCTGCGATGAATATGCATCAAACTGCAGGAATGCTTACAAATCCTGATACAGAACCGGTTTATTCTGCACCAGACGGACTAAAAGAAGCAAATTTAGGACTTTTAGCTTATACAAAACCAGGAGCAGGACTAACCATGTTGCGTGAGCAAATTTTAGGAAAAGAAAGATTTGACAAAGCATTCAGAACTTATGTAGCCCGTTGGGCTTTTAAACACCCAACTCCAGACGACTTTTTTAGAACTATCGAAAATGTTTCAGGAGAAGATTTAAACTGGTTTTGGAGAGGTTGGTTTATCAATAACTGGCGTCTAGATCAGTCAATTACTAAAGTGAAATATGTAAAAAATGATGCCAAACAAGGTGCTTTAATCACTATTGATAATTTAGAAAAAATGCCAATGCCTGTTATTATTGAAGTTAAAACCAAAAGTGGTGCAACTTCTAGAATAACATTACCAGTAGAAATTTGGCAACGTAACAAATCATGGACTTTCAAACACAATTCTACCGAAGAATTAGAAAGTATTACTATCGACCCTAATCACGTTTTTCCTGATACAAATTCAGCAAATAATGTTTGGACTGATGCTAAAAATGGAATTGAAAAAGGAATGAATTTAGATGCTTATTTAGGTAATTTCTCAAGTACTCAAATTCCTATTAAGATAAACGTTACTCAAGATGACGATACAATCGTTATAAATGCTGAAGGGCAACCATCTACTTCTTTAGAAAACCTTGGAAACGGTAAGTTTACATTCGAACAAGCTCAACTAACAGTACAGTATAACGAGTTAAAAACTGGATTCAAGTTAAGTATAGGCGGACAAAATTTCGAGTTTACTAAAGACAAATAATTCTTTTATTATTTATAAAAAAAAGTAGGTAATTTGATTACCTACTTTTTTGTTTTTAAATATAAGATTACATTTGTATAAAATATTATTTATGAAAATAAATCCAAAAACAGGAATCGACCAACTCATTTTTGGCATGAAACAAAAAGATGTTACAGCTATTTATGGTAATCCTGACAAGCAATACAAAGACGAAGAGAGTAATGTTATTTTTTTATATAATGATAAAAAATTGCGACTAACATTTTATGAAGATGAGAATTTGAAATTGGGTTATATGATAAGTTCAAATCCTGATTTAGAATTGTTTTCTGAACAAATAATAGGAAAACAAATCGATGAGGTTGAGAAAAATATAACAAACAAAGGCATCAAATCTCTTGAAATAGAAAATTTTGACACGGTCGATAATTATTTTAACGAAAGTAATTGGATGATTTTTCAGGTCGAATACAAAGAAGTAATTCGGTTTGAACTCGGAGCAACAATAAATGATAAGGACGAATTTGATTGGAAATTTAAAGGATAAAACCAATTTTAGGAATTAAAAAAAAGGGAACAAAATTTTATATTTTGTTCCCTTTTTTATTTGAATTTGTATCCTTTATTATTTTGTAGCAACATTTATTTTAATCAATTCTACTTCAAAAATTAAATCACTTTTTGCTGGTATAGCGCCAGGATAACCTTGTTCTCCGTATGCTAAGGTATAAGGTATGAAAAATTTATATTTAGCACCTTCTTTCATTAATTGAAGACCTTCTGTCCAACCTTTTATAACTTGATTTAAACCGAAATCTATCGGTTCTCCACGTTGAACACTACTGTCAAAAACTTTACCATTAGTAAAACTTCCAGTGTAATGTACCTTTACATTACTTTCAGGTGTAGGAGCTAAACCAGTACCTTCTTTTAAAACAATATATTTTAATCCGCTTGCGGTTGTTTGTCCGTTTGCAAATTCTTTTAATGCAATTTCATTTGCAATAGCTCTTTCTTTTTCTTCTTTTTCAGCTTGAATTTTTGCTTCGGCATCTTTAGTTGTATAATAATTTGCAAAAACTTTTGCTGCGTCAAATTTTTTGGCTTCAGCTCCACTTCTAGAAATAGTAATTTTGTTTATCACATCGTCTTGCGCAATTTTGTTTACTATATCCATTCCAGAAACAACACTACCAAAAACGGTATGTTTCCCGTCTAACCATGGTGTGTCTTTGTGTGTGATAAAAAACTGACTTCCGTTTGTTGCTGGACCAGAATTTGCCATCGATAATATTCCGCCTTTGGTGTGTTTCAAATCGGTAATTTCATCTTTAAATTTGTATCCAGGATCTCCAGAACCATTTCCTAAAGGGTCACCACCTTGAATCATGAAATCTTTGATTACTCTATGAAATTTTAATCCGTTATAAAATGGTTTTCCTTTCAAATCTGCTTTTACGATAGTATTTGTTCCTTCTGCTAATGATATAAAATTTGCAACAGTGATTGGCGTTTTTACATATTCTAATTGTACTACAATTTTCCCTTTTGAGGTATCAAATTCTGCAAATATTCCATTTGCTGTAGTTTTTGCTTCTACATTTTTTGTTCCTTTTTGAGCATAACCATTTGCGATAACTAAAAGGAATACTAATAATAAGTTTAATTTTGTTTTCATCTTTTTTTTAAATATTTATATTATTTACTTGGCATTTTTTCTAACATTTCTAATTCAAAAATCAAGTTAGTGTTTGGTGGAATTACACCATTTGCTCCTTGAGCTCCGTAGCCTAAATTAGAAGGAATAAACACAACTGCTTTATCTCCGAAGGACATTTTTTCTAGACCTTCGATAAATCCTGGAATCATACCATCTTTTTTTCCTGCTACAAATGGGAATGGTTGGTATCCGTTTTGTGCGGCTCTGTTCGCATCGAATTTTCCGAATTCGCGATTTACATTTTCGTAACTGCTGTCAAAAAGGTTTCCGTCTTCAAAATAACCAGCATAATGAAAAAAGAACGTTGTTCCTGCTGCTGGTTTTTTACCTTTACCTTTATTTACAATAGTGTACATTAATCCTGATTCTGTTTTTGTAGCTTTGGCTTTAACAGTTGCAAAATAAGCGATTTTATCAGTTATTATCTTTGCATATTTGGCATCATCTGCTTTTTTTGCAACTAGTTGGGTATCGAAATAGTCTTTAAAAACTTTTGGTGCATCAAACTTTTTGGCAGCTTCTCCTTTTCGGATAATTTCTATTTTAATGATTTCGTCATCTTGCGCTATTTTATTTACAACATCTTGACCTTCTATAATATGACCAAAAACAGTGTGACGACCATTTAAATAATTGGTTTCTTTGTGTGTAATAAAAAATTGACTTCCGTTAGTTTCTGGACCAGCATTTGCCATAGCAAGAATTCCTTCTTTGTCCATTTTTAAATCGTCACGAAACTCGTCTTTAAATTTGTAACCTGGTCCGCCAGAGCCATTTCCGTCTGGATCACCACCTTGTATCATAAAATCGGCAATTACTCTATGAAATTTTAATCCGTTATAAAAAGGTTTTCCACTAAATTTTTCGTTAACAAAAGTGTTTGTTCCTTCGGCAAGTGATACGAAATTTGCAACGGTTATTGGTGTTTTTTCGAATTCTAATTGTAGTAAAATCTTCCCTTTACCCGTTTCTATTTCGGCATAAAGACCATCTGACAACTTATCGTGTTGTGAGTTGCATGAAAATAAGAGTAATGCTGTAAGGCTTAATACTAATTTTGTTATTCTATTCATTGTTTAAAAAATATGGTTAGTTAATTTTAATTTTCAGTTGTTTTTGAAAACGGTTTAATGTCATTTAAGGTAACTGTACAAATTAGAGGTTCGTTTGTTCCTATTTTTTTGTTGTCGCCATGATAGCCAAAAGCCATGTGTGATGGAAACAAAAACGTTACTTTTTCGCCTTTTTGCATTAATTTAATTCCGTCACGTAAACCCATCATAATCGCCTGTTTGTCAACTACATATTGATGTGGTTTTAGTTCAGCTTGACTGTAAATAATGTTCCCATTTATATCTTTTACTTCATAATCATAAAAAGCAATATCACCTTTTATAGGTTTTGCAGTTTCCGTGGTATTTTTTGTATTATAATAATACCAATATCCTTTTGTTGATGCAATATAATTGACAGCAGTATCTTTTTTAATTATTTTGGCAATGATATTTTCTTCATTTTCGTTCAGTTTTTTATTTCTTTCAACCGATTGTTTCATAAACTCGCCCGATGCTTGCGAAACGGGTCTTCTTGGTTCTTGTTTTGTTGTACAACATGTAACTAAATTCATGCCAAGAAGTAAACAACCTATGATTTTTAATAATTTCATATCAATTTTATTTTTTAATTTCTTTTACAATTCTTTCAAAATTTGCAATAGTTTCTTGCAATGATTTGTCCGATTTTCCTCCCGCAGCATTGATGTGTCCGCCACCGCCAAAATAATTTCTAGAGAACTGATTTACATCAAAACTCCCTTGCGAGCGGAATGAAATTTTAACAATTCCTTCGGCAGTATTTTCGATAAAGATAGCAGTAAAATCGATTCCGTCAATAGAAAGTCCGTAATTTACAATTCCTTCCGTATCGCCTTTCTGAAAATTATAAGTATCTAATTCTTCTTGCGAAAGTGTAATATATGACGTTTTATAATCAGGCATTAACTTCATGTTTTGAAGTGCACGACCTAACAATTGTAAGCGACTGTAAGAGCTTTTGTCAAATAATTGATTGTGAATAGCACTGTTTTCGACACCTTTATCAATCAAATCGGCAACCATTCGGTGTGTTGTGCTTGTTGTTTTTGGGAAGCGAAAAGAACCAGTATCGGTTACAATTCCTGTATAAATACAAGTTGCAACGGTTTTATTGATGAATTTTTCTTGTTTTAATTGATGTATAAAATGATACACCATCTCGCAAGTAGAACCATATTTTGTATCCGAAAAAGTATATTTTGCAAAAGAATCTGGAAACTCATGATGGTCTATCATCACAAAAGTTTTGTCTAATGTTTCTAATGTAGCTTGCATCAAATCTCCAGTTCTGTGCAGCGCATTAAAATCTAAAGTAAAAATTAAGTCGGATTGGTCTAAAATTTTAGTACAGTTTTCTTTGTCTTTTTCAAAAACCAATACTTTTTCTGAAGCTGGTAACCAAGCTAAAAAATCAGGAAACTCATTAGGCGACATTACCACAACCTCATGGTTTTGTTGAACTAAAAAGTGATATAATCCTAGAGTAGATCCCATAGCATCGCCATCAGGATTTCTGTGCGGAATGATTGTTATTTTTTTTGGTGAAGCTAATAATGTTTTTATTGCTTCAATTTCAGTATCTGTCATCATGTTGCGAAAATACAGATTTTCATTTAATTTAAATACTTAAAATTATCATAATTTTAAAGTTGACAATAAAGACGATATGTGAATTAAATCTTACATTTGTGCTACTTAATTTTACAGATTAGCATAAAAAACAGCATAATGAAACTAACAAATTTTTTAAGTAATCAAGGTTATGATTTAATAGAAGGCCCAATTAGAAATCAGAAACCATTGCAATTGTGGTTGAAAAAAACTTTTAGCGAAGCCGAATTGTATTATGCTAATATTAATCATGCTTTTAAAAGTGAAGCTGTTTTAACTGAAATCGAAAATCCAGCATTAAGTATTAATTCCAATCACAAAAATGATTATGAATTTAATATTGGAATTACACTTTTAGAAGAAATTTTAGCATCACTTGGATTAGGTGCATTCGAATTATCATCAAAAATAACTTCTGGAAAATTGGTTACTATTAGCTATGACAATTCAATTACAAAAGAATATGCGGTAGGTAATCTTGAAGAATATTTATTTTCCGCCGATTTTATTCACGCCAATCCTTCTCTTCTAAAAAATGCCAACCAAAATAACATTATCCTTATTACGGGAGTCGTTTTTGCTAAAAGTTTAGTAGTGGATATTGAAACTGATTTTTCATTAAATGCCAATTTAATTACAACTTTAAATCAAATTGCTGATGGAAAATTAGATTTTTCGACTAAAAACAATAATAAATTGAAAATGGTTTCCAGCGAAAATAATTATTTTCCAATTGCCATTAAAGCCAGTAGAATTGATTTTGACAGAAGTACATTCAAAAAATTAAGTTTAATTTCGGACAGCAGAAATCTTTTTTAAGCTATTTTTTTACGATACTTTTATAATAAAGTGCTTCAGTTAAGAAATTGTTGTTACTAATGATATTATAAAAAATCAAATAAAATCAATAATTATAGCGGATCAGCAACTACGCTAAATCTCATATCAGCCTTTATGGTAACATCTTGATTTACTGTTTCTTTAGTTGTTACTTTAGTTCGTAATTTATAGCTAGATGCTTTAAGATATGCATCTAATCTTTGCGAAGTACAAGTTAAATTTATAGTATTGGCTGTCGAAACAATATTGTCTGCATAAGCCAATTCAACTTCATCATTTGCATTTGTAGAGATATAAATGTGTACCGATTTAAGAAAACTAAATGTTTTATCAGTAGGATTTGTAATAGTAAGTTTCAGTTCTTGCAATTTTACGTCTTTTACTAAATCGGCTCTGGTATTGTTATTACTAAAGTTTGATGATGAGTTTGTAGTGACATCTGGAGTTGGAATTTCTAAAGGAGAATTAACAAGAAATCCACTATTTACAGTAAAAGAAGCCTGATTAGTCACGCTAAATGTTAATAATTCATCTATTTTATTACACGAGATAAGTGATGTAATAATAATTGCTAAAAATATTTTTGTCTTCATGTTATTTCCCTTAATATAGATGTTTCACAAATGTATTAATTAGCTTCTATAAATTGTAAATTATATTTTAGAATTTAAAATTTTAAAAGTATTTTTGCGCATGCAACACAACGTACTAATTTTAGATTTCGGGTCACAATACACGCAATTGATTGCCCGCAGAGTTCGCGAATTAAATATATTCTGCGAAATTTTCCCTTTCGATAAAATCCCTACCGATTTATCTATTTATAAAGCCGTAATTCTTGGTGGAAGCCCATTTTCTGTTCGTTCAGAAGATGCTTTGCATCCAGATCTATCAGAAATTCGTGGCAAATTACCATTGTTAGCTGTTTGTTACGGTGCACAATATTTAGCCCATTTTTCTGGTGGAGAAGTAGCTGCCTCGAACACTCGCGAATATGGTCGTGCAAATTTAGCTTATATTAAGGAGAACGAAACTTTCTTTGACAACGTAAATCTAAACTCACAAGTTTGGATGTCACATAGTGATTCGATAAAAAAATTACCTACAAACGGAGTTAAATTAGCCAGTACACAAGATGTAGAAAATGCTGCTTACAAGATTGAAGGAGAAACAACCTACGCCATACAATACCATCCGGAAGTATTTCATTCGACCGATGGAAAGCAAATGTTAGAGAACTTTTTGGTGAAAATTGCCGAAGTTCCTCAAAACTTTACACCAAATGCTTTTGTTGAAGAAATGGTAGCCGAACTAAAAGAAAAACTAAAAGATGATAAAGTGGTTTTAGGACTTTCTGGTGGTGTAGATTCGACAGTAGCAGCGGTTTTATTACATAAGGCTATTGG
Source organism: Flavobacterium swingsii (assembly GCF_900111965.1). GTDB lineage: Bacteria > Bacteroidota > Bacteroidia > Flavobacteriales > Flavobacteriaceae > Flavobacterium > Flavobacterium swingsii. The sequence continues at coordinate 203,917 of NZ_FOJT01000002.1, forward strand.
TAAAAACCTATATTGTATTTTTGTAAATAACGGATTGTTGAGAAAAAATGAATTCCAAAGTGTTTTAGATCAATATGAAGGAATGGGACTTAATGTGAAAGGAGTAGATGCTTCTCAACGTTTTTATGATGCCTTAGCTGGGCTTGTTGATCCAGAATTAAAAAGAAAAGCTATTGGTAATGCTTTTATCGAAGTTTTTGATGATGAATCACATAAAATTGAGAATGTTACTTGGTTAGCACAAGGCACAATATATCCTGACGTAATCGAATCAGTTTCGGTAAAAGGACCATCGGCAACTATCAAATCGCATCACAATGTAGGTGGTTTGCCGGATTATATGAAATTAAAAATTGTTGAACCACTTAGAATGTTGTTTAAAGACGAAGTGCGTAGAGTAGGAGCAACGTTAGGAATTGATCCCGAATTATTAGGAAGACATCCTTTTCCTGGACCAGGATTGTCTATTCGTATTTTGGGAGATATTACTCCTGAAAAAGTTCAGATTTTGCAAGATGTTGATGCCGTTTTCATCAACGGACTTAAAGAACACGGATTGTACGACAAAGTTTGGCAAGCAGGCGCGATTTTACTTCCTGTAAATAGCGTTGGTGTTATGGGCGACGAGCGTACTTACGAAAAAGTAGTTGCTTTAAGAGCCGTAGAATCTACCGATGGTATGACTGCAGATTGGGTACATCTTCCGTATGAATTTTTGATGAAAATCTCTAACGATATTATTAATAAAGTAAAAGGTGTAAATAGAGTTGTGTATGACATAAGTTCGAAACCACCAGCAACTATCGAGTGGGAATAAATAGGCACGCGGATGTTGCGGATACTCACGGATTTTTTAAAATTTCTTCGTGTATCTCTGTGTAACCTTTGAGAATCTTGGTGATTTTTTTTATTTTTAAAATCTGTAACCCGAGCGAAGCGAATTGACGAAGTAATCTGCGGTAAAAAAAGAATTCGATAATCAAAAATGTTAAAATAAATTATGATAAGTCATTACATTAGATAACTTTGTAATGACTTATTTTTTTAAACAAATTTACCTTATGAAGTATTTAGTATTATTGTTTTTGTGTATCTCGAATTTTGTCTTTGCTCAACAAGAAAAAACCCTTACTCATAAAGTGGCAAAAGGCGAAAATATTTTTCAAATTGCAAAAACTTACAATATTACGCCTTCAGATATTTATAAAATAAACCCTGGAACCGAAAATGGGATTCAAGAAAATCAGGTTCTAATTGTACCTAATAAACCTGCTGTTTTACACGATTCGAAAAACACACACCAAGTTCAGCCCAAAGAAACATTATTTAGTATTGCCCGTTTATACAATGTTTCGGTGCAGGATTTAGATAATTCTAACACAGAAGCTTTAAAAGATGGATTACAAATTGGAGAAAGTATTGCAATTCCCAATAAAAAGAAAACATTAAATGGTCAGGCAAGAATTATAAATGCAGAAACCGTTTTTCATGTTGTGTTACCAAAAGAGACAAAATATTCTATTGCAAAAAAGTACGGAATTTCTATCGAACAACTAGAAACTCAAAATCCAGAAATTATAAACGGATTGGTTGAAGGCAATAAATTGGCTATCAATGTAAAACAAATAAAACCCAACAGCGACAACGAAGAACTCATGATTGCATTGGCTGAAAAACAAGCTGCCATCGAAAAAAATAAAGCAAAAACTACCGAAATTGAAGATTTGCAAGACAAACTAACGGTTCAGAAACAAATGAATCAGAAGGTTTTAAAAGTAAATTCATTAAAAGTAAATTTGAATGAAATAGACGAAACCAAAGGCGGCTCGGCAAAAAAACTAAAATTGGTATTGGAAGCCAATAAAAACATTCAAGAAATTTTAATTTCAAAACTAGATTCTCTTGTAGTAACAATGAGCGATGACCTTGAAACCCTGAAAAATAAAGATATTGATGATTTACAAGAATCGAAAAGTTTAGAAAAAGATTCTTATAAAAACATGGGTGAAACAAATGGAATGATTCTCGAATTGAAAAGAGATTTGGCCGATAATCGAAAAATTTATACAGGTTTAATGACTAAAGTACAGCGAATTACTTTGGCAGAAAACCACGAATACAAGAAAAAAGTAAATGAAAATCAGAAAATAAAAAATAATACTTCGGAAGATGCGGAATTACTTGAAGTAATTAAAAACATTCAAACCAAACAAGAAGCAAACGAAAAACGAAACAAACAATTATTTACAAAAATAGATTCACTTGGAGTTCAGAAAAATGTAGAGCTGAAACGTAGAATCTCTAAAGCTACTTTTTACAGCTCGGAAGCCAGAGATTATGACGACAAATTAGCGCAAGTAAAATTAAAAAGATACCAAAAGAAAGCTTTGGAAACTAATAAAGATTTAGCTTCAACTGAAAATAAACCAACCGCCGAACAAATTAAAAAAGCGCTAAATAACAAAGATTATAACGAAGAAAAAGCCGTGAAAATTGAAGTTTTAAGAAATTTAAACGAGGTAGAAGACGGTTTTTATATTATTGTAGATACTTTTACAGAAGCCGAACTAAGAGATATTTTTGCAAGAAAACTTACTGATTCTGGCGAGATAAACACAGGATTTTTCTATAATGTTAATGTTTTTTCTTATTATGTTTTTACAAAGAAATTCAAAAATGCAAACGAAGCACTTTTCGAATATAATGTAAAGAAAGAAAATTCACTTTATAAAAATATGTTTATTGTTCAAATTGAAAAAGAATAATAAAACACTCAAATTTTAGTTATAATACTATACAAACCTACATAATGAAATACCTTATATATATCGTTTGCTTTTTGTTTTTGAGCACTAATCTTGCATTAGCACAATCGACCAATTTAATAAAACACAAAGTTCAAAAAGGAGAAACAATAGCTCAAATCTCAATAAAATATAGCGTTACGCCTTCAGATATATACAAACTAAATCCTGATGCACAAAAAGGAGTTGAAGAAAACACCATTTTAATTATCCCCAATAAAGCTAAAGTAAAAGTTGAAATCCCTTCAAATTCTACCACAAAAAAGCACACTGTTTTAGCCAAAGAAACTCTGTATAGTTTGTCTAAATTGTACAATGTTTCTATTTCTGACATCGAAAAAGCAAACGTTGAAACACTAAAAGAAGGTGTTAAAATTGGTATGGTTTTAATGATTCCAGCAAAAGGAAAATCGATTCCTGTCGAAAAACCGAAGCCAAACAATCCCAAAACTGCAGTTTACCACGAAGTAAAAGCCAAAGAAACTAAATATGCAATTGCTAAACAATACGAAATTACAATCGAACAACTGGAAAAACTAAATCCTGAAATTGTAAATATCGAATTACCAATAGGTTTTAAATTATTAATAAATGGTGAAAAAATAAATGTTGCCCCAAAACCAATAATTGTTAATGTACCAACACCAAAGCCTTCAGAGAGTTTGTATGTTATAAAAGCCAAAGAAACTTTATACAGTATTTCGAATCAATTTGAAGTAACTCAGGAAGAATTATTAGCATTAAATCCAGAATTGAAAGATGGAGTTATAGAAGGAATGAGTATCAAAGTTCCTATGAAATCATCGGTTTTGGCAATGAAAAAAGAATACAAAGATTTGACGAAAAGCATTCAAAAAGGAACGAACAAAAAGTTAGCATTACTACTTCCTTTCAATCTGACTAAATTAGACCAAGATACAATCAACTCAACCAAAGCGCGTCTTAAAAAAGATAAATTTCTGAATATGACACTCGATTTTTATGCGGGTGCTTTGGTAGCCATCGATTCTGTTCGAAAAATGGGTTTGAATGTCGATGTGACTATTTTAGATTCTAACGAAACCAAATCGACATCTAATGTAACGAGTTTAGTTCAAGAAAATAACTTAAAAATTTTTGATGCAATTATAGGTCCATTTTACCAAAATAATGTCGAAAAAACAGCCAGTTTATTAAGTGCTAGTAATGTTCCAGTTTTTTCGCCATTGTCTAAAGATTATGATAAGAAATTTCCAAATTTAGTGCAAGCAACACCATCTGTTGATGATATAAAAAATGCTATATTCGATTTTATGAGAGCAAAAAATGGCAACATGATTGCTATTGTAGATCCTAAAAAAGCATCGGTAAAACAGTATATTTCAGAAAATCATAAAGACGTTCTTTTTGCACAATTTACCGAAAAAGGAAGTTTAGATATCGAAAATTTGAAATCAATGTTGGTCAAAGACAAAACAAATTTTGTCATCATGGAAACCGAAAAAACAAATCTTATTTTGAGTATAACCAATACTTTAGCGAGCTTATTACCCAATTATGACATCAAATTAGTGATTTTAGGAGAAAACGACGCTTTAGATTATGAAGAAATTGCGATGACTCGACTTACGAAATTAAAAATGCATTATCCTTCGCTTACTCGTGTTAACGAATCGGACGAAGCAAATATTTTCGAGAATAGTTTTAAAAGAAAAAATAAAATAGTACCCAATCAGTTTGCTACGCGTGGTTTCGATGTGACTTTTGATGTTTTATTGCGTTTGACTCAAGAAAAAAATATTACTGAAACACTAAATGAAACTGCCACCGAACAAGTTGAAAACAGGTTTTATTACAAACAAAATCCCGACGGAGGATATACAAACAAAGGCGTTTATATCTTATATTATGATACAGATTTAACCATAAAAGAAGCAAAATAATGACATCAAAAATAACATATTTAGGCGATTTAAGAACTTCATCTATTCACTTACAATCAGGAACCGAAATCCTTTCGGACGCACCAATAGACAATAACGGGAAAGGCGAAGCATTCTCGCCAACCGATTTAGTTGCAAATGCTACAGGAAGTTGTATGATGACTATAATGGCAATAAAAGCAAGAGATTTGAACGTAGATTTAATAGGAACTACTATCGAAGTAACTAAAATTATGCAAGCCGAACCAAGAAAAATTTCCAGAATAGAAATTATCATGAATATGTCGATTGCTGCTGACGAGAAAACAAAAACTATTCTTGAGAGAACAGCAATGAATTGTCCAGTTTTGTTAAGCCTTAATCCAGATATTGAAAAAGATATTACTATAAATTGGCAGTAGTTTTTTGTGAACTTTGTAACTAAATAAAACTTTGTGAACTTCGTGAAAAACTTTGTGTTCTTCGTGGTTAAATAAAAATACTTGGATCAAAATCAAAAACAACTCATCAAATTAGCGCATACAAAAATGCCTTTCGGCAAATACGAAGGCTATTTTCTTATAGATATTCCAGAATATTATATTGTTTGGTATAGTAACAAAGGATTTCCCAAAGGAGAATTAGGAGAACAACTCAAACTAATATATGAGCTCAAACTAAACGGACTCGAAGAATTAATTAGAAACATAAAAAAGAAATACCCAAAACCATAAAAAAAATCCTGTCTTATTTTTAGACAGGATTTTTATATTTAGAAAAACAAGAATTACTTGATAAAATCGAATTTATCTACGAACAAATTTCCAACTAAAGGAACTGGTTTTTCTTCTTCATTTACAGCATTTACAATACCAATTATCCAAAGAATAAGTAATCCGAAGCTTAAAATAGTTAACCCTAAATCTAAAGAAGGAACTATATAAGACAAGATTTCACTCAGAAACCCTAAAATTCCCAATCCTAAAGATTGTTTCAAATGAAATTTTGCTAATGATGATTTTTCTGTTTCATTATTGTAAACTAGAAAAGCAATTATCCAACCTATAATGGTAATGTAGCTAATAATTGAAATTGTTTTTTTACTCATAATATCTGTTTTTTGGTTTGTTAGTTACTCAAATATAAAAAAATATATTTATGATTTGTAATTTAATACCAAAAAAAGCATCAAAATTTAACGGTTAATTGTCAATTATCCATTATTAATTATCAATTAATAATTGTACTTTTGCCACGTTTTTTACACAACTACAACAACACAACACAATGAATCAAACGAAATATATTTTTGTTACAGGCGGAGTTACTTCTTCATTAGGAAAAGGAATTATTGCCGCTTCTTTAGCGAAATTATTACAGGCAAGAGGTTACAGAACGACAATCCAAAAATTTGACCCTTATATAAATGTCGATCCGGGAACACTAAACCCTTATGAACATGGCGAATGTTATGTTACTAATGATGGTGCTGAAACTGATTTAGATTTAGGTCACTATGAGCGTTTTTTGAATGTACCAACATCTCAAGCAAACAACGTAACCACAGGAAGGATTTACCTTTCGGTGATTGAAAAAGAACGTCGTGGAGAATTTTTGGGAAAAACTGTTCAGGTTGTACCTCATATTACCAATGAGATTAAGGAACGTATGCAATTGCTTGGAAAATCAGGCGATTACGATATTGTAATTACCGAAATTGGAGGAACAGTAGGAGATATCGAATCATTACCATATATCGAATCGGTGCGTCAATTAGTTTGGGAATTAGGTGAAAATAATGGAATTGTAATTCATCTAACTTTAGTCCCATATTTGGCAGCAGCAGGAGAATTAAAAACAAAACCAACACAACATTCTGTAAAAACATTGATGGAAAGCGGTATAAAAGCTGACATCTTAGTTTGCAGAACCGAATATGAACTATCGGAAGATTTGCGTCACAAACTAGCTTTATTTTGTAATGTAAAAAGAGAAGCAGTAATTCAATCTATCGATGCTTCAACCATATATGATGTCCCGAATTTGATGCTTGAAGAAGGATTGGATAAAGTAGCATTGAAAAAATTAGATTTGCCAGAAAAATCGACTCCAGATTTAAAACTATGGAATGAGTTTTTGCAAAAGCACAAAAATCCGAAACATGAAGTAAACATTGGTTTGGTTGGTAAATATGTTGAGTTGCAAGATTCTTATAAGTCAATTCTTGAAGCATTTATTCATGCAGGAGCCACAAACGAGACGAAAGTAAATGTAATTTCTATCCATTCAGAATATTTAGATGCCAAAACGGCAGAAAATCAACTAAAAGGATTAGATGGCATACTAGTTGCACCAGGATTTGGCGGTCGCGGAATAGAAGGGAAAATAGAAACCGTTCGTTATGCAAGAGAAAATAATATTCCGTTTTTAGGAATTTGTTTAGGAATGCAAATGGCAGTTATAGAATATTCTCGAAATGTTTTGGGTTACGCCGATGCAAATTCGACCGAAATGAATGAAAATACTTCACATCCAGTTATAAACCTGATGGAAGAACAAAAAACAATAACTGACAAAGGCGGAACCATGCGTTTGGGTGCTTGGAAATGTCATTTAACGGAAAATACGTTGGCACATAAAATATACGGAAAATCGGATATTTTAGAACGTCATCGTCATCGTTATGAGTTTAATGGTGAGTATTTAGAAGTATTACAAAAAGCAGGATTAGTCACTTCTGGAATAAATCCGGAAACTGGTTTGGTTGAGGTTATAGAATTGGAAAATCATCCGTTTTTTATAGGTGTTCAGTACCACCCAGAATACAAAAGTACGGTGTTGGCTCCGCATCCATTATTTGTTAGTTTTGTGGCGGCGGCAGTAAAACATAAAAATTAATTAAGAGTATTTATTTTGGTAACAAAATAAAAATATATAGACTAATATAAGCTTACCGCTTGAAGCCTAATGCTTGAAGCAAAAAATAAAAGATGGAAAAGAAGAAATTAGACCTTAATTCGATTATTGGATTTGTATTAATTTTTGGTATCATGATGTGGATTATGTACCAAAACAAACCTACACAAGCAGAAATTGATAAAAAAGCCAAACAAGAACTTGTAGAAAAATCTAAAAGTCAAGAGCCAAAAGTTTCGGAAACAGTTGCGCCAGTAGCTATTACTGATTCAGTTCAAGTAGCAAAAATGAAAACAACTTTGGGTAGTTTTGCTTATTCAGCTACATTGCCTTCTGCGAAAACAGCATTTACAACTATCGAAAATGAGTTGATAATTCTTAAAATTGCTAATAAAGGTGGTTATATTGCCGAAGCAACTTTAAAAAATTTCAAACAAATTTCTAAAGATTCAGGGAAATTAGTACAGCTTATTAAAGACAATAATGCAGGTTTGAACATTGTATTGCAAACAAAAGACAACAGGGTTTTAAATACTAAAGATATGTTTTTTGAGCCAACACTTACAAAAGTAGGCGCAAACCAAATACTATCGATGAAACTAAAAGCAGGTGAAAACCAATTTTTAGAATACAAATATGTTTTGAAACCTAATGATTGTATGTTAGATTTTGATGTGCATTCGCAAGGATTATCATCGCTTCTAAACACAACAAAACCAGCTGATTTAGTATGGAACTTAAAAAGTTATCGTAACGAAAAAAGTATTTCATACGAAAACCGTTATACCGAACTTATCTATGAACACGAAGAAGGTAAAGATGATTATTTGAACCAATCTGATGATGAAGAAGAAGCAAAAGAAGTTACTTATGTAGCATTCAAACAGCATTTTTTTACTTCAATTTTATTGACAAAAACACCTTTCAAAACATCGAAATTAGTTTCTTCAAATTTAGTTAAAGACGAAAAGCAAGATACCATTTTTACTAAAAGTTATAGCGCAACATTACCATTAGCATTTAATAATGGAGAAGTAAATTATAAAATGAACTGGTATTATGGTCCTTCGGATTATAAAATTCTGAATGCTTATGATAGAAATCTTGACGAAATTGTTTCGCTTGGTTGGGGAATTTTTGGTTGGATAAATAAGTTTATTTTCATGCCATTATTTGGTTTGTTAGGCTCATTAATTCCTTATGGTATTGCCATTATTGTATTTACCATTTTAATAAAATTGGCGATGTCGCCTATTACTTACAAATCATTCTTGTCGCAAGCAAAAATGAAAGTATTGCGTCCAGAAATCACTGAGTTGAATGAGAAATTTGGGAAAGACCCAATGAAAAAGCAACAAGAAACAATGAAATTGTATAATAAAGCAGGCGTAAACCCAATGGCGGGTTGTATTCCGGCACTTATTCAGCTTCCGTTTATGATGGCTTCGTTTCAGTTTTTTCCAGCTGCAATCGAGTTAAGACAAAAAGGATTTCTTTGGGCAGACGATTTATCATCTTATGATTCGATAATGAAATTGCCATTTAATATTCCATTTTACGGAGATCACGTGAGTTTGTTTCCAATATTAGCTTCTATTGCCATTTTCTTTTATACAAAAATGACAATGGGAGATCAAGCAATGTCTGCTCCGCAACAAGAAGGAATGCCAGATATGACAAAAATCATGAAAATGATGTTGTACGTTTCGCCAATTATGATGTTGTTTATCTTTAATACTTACGGTTCAGGGTTAAGTTTGTATAACTTTATTTCAAATTTAATTACCATAGGAATTATGCTCGTTATTAAAAATTATATTGTTGATGATGCAAAAATTCATGCTCAAATACAAGAAAACAAATTGAAAGAGCCTAAAAAACAAGGTAAGTTTCAGAAAAAATTACAAGAGGTAATGGAACAAGCTGAAGCACAAAAAGCAAAAGACAAAAAGAAATAAAAATTAAAATCATTCGTTACGGCGAATGATTTTTTTTATAAATTAGAATCGGTATTGTTTTTGATGTGGTTTTATGAAATAAATTTCCAATTCAATAATAAAAAACAACATTTAGAGTTAATACAGAACAGTCAATTTTTAAAATTATGATGTCTCAAACAATCAAAAAATATTTAGTTTTTATAATATTGGTAAATTTCTCATTTGGTTATTCCCAAATTGCAAAAGTAGAAACACCAAAAGCAGAACCTATAAAACCACAAGTTTCACCTAATAGTTTCGACGAAAACGGCTTGCGTCAAGGATTATGGAATGGTTTTTATGATGATTCGAAAATACTACGATACGAAGGTAACTTTAGTCATGGGAAAGAAATGGGATTGTTTACTTATTATGCCAATAGCGACAAGAAGTTAGTCATGGCAACACGTAATTTTGACGCTAAAAACAACGCTTATACCATTTTTTTTGATGAAAATAAAAACAAAGTAAGCGAAGGAAATATGTACAATAAACTTCGTACAGGCGTTTGGAAATATTACCATAAAGGTCAGAAAACAGTTATGACGACTGAAAATTATATAAATGATAAATTAGAAGGATCTAGAAAAGTTTTTTATACAGATGGAAAACTAGCAGAAGAAATTTTATATAAAAACAACCTTAAAGAAGGAATCTCTAAAAAATATTCTAAGGAAGGAAAGTTAGTCGAAGAATCTGTTTTTGCAAAAGATGTTATGCAAGGACCATACAAAGTTTATGACGAATCTGGAAAAGTAGTAATTTCTGGTCAGTTTAAACAAGACAAGAAAAATGGTATTTGGAAATATTATAACAAAGGAAAACTAGTTCGCCAGATGAATGCTGATACTATAAACGGTTACAAAAAACCAAGTTTGAAAGGATTGAAAGAAAAGAAATAGTTTTTTGAATCTTCTATTTTAATTATAAAAAAAAAACGCTTTGAGAAATCAAAGCGTTTTTTTAGTATTATTTAGTTATTGTTTGTTTTCTATCTGGACCAACAGAAATTATTTTTATTGGAACTTCGACTTCTTTTTCAATAAAATCAATATAGTCTTTAAGTTCTTTAGGTAATTCATCATAAGTACTCATTCCTGTCAAATCGGCTTTCCAACCTTTAAACTCGGTATAAACAGGCTCTATATTTTCAGGTTCGATGTTATATGGTAAATGCGAAATGTTTTGTCCTTTATAATTGTATGAAGTACATATTTTCAATGTTTCAAAACCAGAAAGAACGTCACCTTTCATCATCATTAGTTGGGTTACACCGTTTATTTGTACTGCATATTTAAGTGCAACCAAATCTAACCAACCACAACGACGCTGACGACCAGTAACCGAACCAAATTCGTTTCCTACTTTTGCCATTGTTGTTCCTGCTTCTTCAAAATCTTCAGTAGGGAATGGTCCACTTCCTACACGAGTTGTGTACGCTTTAAAAATTCCGTACACTTCTTTGATTTTATTGGGTGCAATTCCTAAACCAGTACAAGCTCCAGCAGCTGTTGTGTTTGATGATGTTACGAACGGATACGTACCAAAATCGACATCTAACAACGAACCTTGTGCGCCTTCGCAAAGGATAGATTTTCCTGCTTTTTGCGCTTGATGTAAATATTCTTCAGAATCGATAAAATCTAATTTTTTTAAATCTTCGATAGCTTCAAAGAATTCTTTTTCTAATTCAGCCAAATTATACTGAATTGAAACATCATAAAACTTGATCATTTCCTCGTGTTTGTTAGCCAAAGCACGGTATTTTTCTTTAAAGTCTACTAGTTCGATATCGCCAACACGAATTCCGTTACGACCAGTTTTGTCCATATAAGTTGGTCCAATTCCTTTTAAGGTAGAACCAATTTTAGCTTTCCCTTTCGATGCTTCTGATGCTGCGTCAAGTAATCTATGTGTTGGAAGAATTAAATGCGCTTTTCTAGAAATGATTAACTTTGATTTTAAATCTAAATTAAATTTTGCCAATCCATCTACTTCAGTTTTAAAAACTACTGGATCAATTACGACTCCGTTTCCAATAATATTGATATTGTTTTTGTGAAAAATTCCAGAAGGAATCGTTCTTAGAACGTGTTTTATTCCGTCGAATTCTAATGTGTGTCCAGCGTTTGGACCTCCTTGAAAACGAGCAATAATGTCGTATTTTGAGGTTAATACATCGACAATTTTTCCTTTGCCTTCATCGCCCCATTGTAATCCTAGTAATAAATCTACTGTCATTGTGTTGTTGTTTAATTCCGCTGCGCTCCATTCAGTTCGGCTTCGCCTCGGGTGTGTTGTAGTTAGTTATGTGTAGTTATTTTTTTCTATTTGCGTAAAAGTATAAAGAATGGTTTTGAATTTCGATGTTAAAAATTTCTTCCATTGTTTTTTTGATGGTTTGAATTCTTGGATCACAAAATTCGATAACTTCTCCATTATCTAACATGATAATATGATCATGCTGTTTGTCGAAATATGATTTTTCGTAATGTGCTTGATTTTGTCCAAACTGATGCTTGCGAACTAGTGCGCAGTCTAACAGTAATTCGATAGTATTATATAGTGTAGCACGAGAAACACGATAGTTTTTATTTTTCATTTTGATATACAAATGTTCTATATCAAAATGGTCTTCGCTATCATATATTTCTTGAAGAATGGCGTAGCGTTCAGGCGTTTTTCGATGTCCTTTATTTTCAAGATACATTGTAAAAACATTTTTTACAATTTCCTGATTGGTAGTATTATCTGTAGCTATAAGTGTCATATCTGGCAAAGGTAATCAAAAAGTCTTAAAGTCGAAAGTCATAAAGTCGAAAGTGAAAATAAGATGTTTTTTTGATTTTAAAATTTTAAAAACAAAGGGGTTTAGTAACTAATTATGGTATATTCTAGTAACCCTATCTACGCCATCTATTGTTTTAATATTATCGATTAGTTTTTTAAGAATGTTATTGTTAGGTACAATAACCGCTAATGTTCCGTTAAAAAGCCCTGCTTCTCCACTCAAAGAAATACTTTGAATATTTACATGCATATTGTTGGAAACAACTCGGGTTAATTCGTTGGTTAATCCCAAACTATCCATACCTGTGATTTCGAGAATGGCTTTAAATTCTTGTTGCGAGGAATCTACCCATTTTGCTTGCATGATTCGGTAAGCATAATTAGATTGCATACTAATTGCATTTGGACAGTCACGTTTGTGTACTTTTATTCCTTCGTTAATGGTAACAAATCCAAAAACAGGATCTCCAGGAATAGGATTACAACAAGCAGATAATTTATAATCAAGTTTGTCTTGTTCTGCTCCAAAAACAAGCATGTCATAATTGCTTGACAACTCATTTTTATTTATTAATTCAGGATTATAACTCGGACTTCTTTTCATTTTGCTTTTAAAGAAGTTCATAAAAGCATTACTTTTTTGAGCAGCAAAATCCTTTAATTGTTGATTGTCAATAGCGCTAATTCCAACTCTGTAAAATAAATCTAAGCTAGTTTTTAATTTGAAATAATTAACCAATTCATTAACAGTAGATTCGTTTAATGATATTTTTAAATGTTTTAATTTTCGAGTTAATATTTCTTTTCCGTCTTCGGCAATTTTCTTGGTATTCTCGTTAAGTACGTTTCTGATTTTATTTTTCGCTCTCGATGTGGTTACATAATCGATCCAGTTTATGGTTGGTTTCTGGTTTTGAGAAGTAATTATTTCTATTTGATCGCCACTTTTTAGTTCGGTATTTAACGGAACCAATCTTCCATTTACTCTTGTGCCTCTTGTGCGAATTCCAATTTCTGAGTGAATACTAAAAGCAAAATCTAGTGATGTTGCGCCTTTGGGTAAAGATTTAATTTCGCCTTTTGGCGTAAAGACATAAATCTCTTTTGCATATAAATTCATTTTGAAATCTTCTACAAAATCGACTGCATTGGTTTCAGAATTTTCTAATGCTTCTTTTAATAAATTTAACCAAACATCGAGTCCGCTTTCTTCGTTTGCGCCTTGTTTGTATTTGTAATGTGCTGCATATCCTTTTTCGGCAATTTCGTCCATGCGTTCGCTACGAACCTGAATTTCTACCCAACGTCCTAAAGGTCCCATAACGGTAATATGTAATGCTTCGTAACCAGTAGATTTTGGAGACGAAATCCAATCTCGTAATCTGCTCGGACTCGGACGATAATGATCTGTTACTATTGAATATATTTTCCAAGCTAAGAATTTTTCGTCATGCGGATTTGATTTGTAAACAATTCGTAAGGCAAATTTGTCGTAAACTTCATCGAAAGTGACGTTTTGAGCTGCCATTTTTCTACGAATAGAGTAAATAGATTTCGGGCGACCTTTTATAATATATTCGACACCTTCTTCGTCGAGAGATTTTTTTAATACATCAGTAATATTTTTAATGTATTGGTCTTGTTCCTCTTTAGTTTCTTTTATTTTACTTACAATATCATTGTAAACAGCAGGTTCCGTATATTTTAATCCTAAATCTTCGAGTTTTGTCTTGATGTTGTATAAACCCAATCGATGGGCGAGTGGTGCGTATATGTATAATGTTTCGGAAGCAATTTTAACTTGTTTATGATCCACCATCGATTCCATGGTTTGCATATTGTGCAATCTGTCGGCAAGTTTTATGATAATTACACGAACATCATCATTTAGTGTAAGCAACATTTTACGAAAGTTTTCGGCTTGCATCGAAATGTTCATGTCCTTTTTTACCTGGGAAATTTTTGTTAATCCTTCTACAAGTTGTGCTACTTTAGGATTAAACATTTGCTCAATTTCTTTGACAGTAATATCAGTGTCTTCTACAACATCATGCATTAATGCTGCGGCAATGGCAGTTGCTCCTAAACCAATTTCTCCAGCTACAATTTTTGCCACGGCAATTGGGTGAAAAATATAAGCTTCGCCAGATTTTCGGCGTTGGTCTTGGTGTGCATCAACAGCAACATCGAAGGCTTTTCGAATGAGTTTTTTGTCTTCTGGCGTAAGTGTTTGGTAACTTATGCGAAGTAACTCCTTGTATTCTTGCGCAATAGCTTTATTTTCCTTTTCGATATCAATTTCTACCATAACATTGTTGTTCAATTCCTAAAGTTAGGATAAAAAAATGAATTACGAAAGGTTTTTTTATTACTGAAATTGATTTTTTATATTGAATTATATTTGATGCAGTTTTTTTTGCGTTAGGGATTGCTTCGCCAGTTCGCTCTTTCAGGCTCGGGTGAAACGGAAATCCTTTTTTGGGTTTTTCTCCCAAAAAAGATTGAAGTGTATAGCCCGACCCTTGTGGTAACGCCTAAATTAGATATTGTTTTTTGATATTGATTTTTTAAAACCCTCTTTGTCGTTTGGCTTCAAAGATTAAAATCGCTGCTGCTACCGAAACATTCATACTGTCTATTTCGCCTTGCATAGGAATAATAATATTTTGCGTTGCGTTGTCCCGCCATTCCTGAGTTAAACCAGTAGCTTCGGTTCCTACAACTAATGCGGTTGGTGTGGTGTAATTTTGGGTGTGATAGGAAGTCGAGTTTTGTAATGTGGCACAATAAAAATTGATATTTTTTTCTTTTAAAAAAGCAATAATTTCTTGTGTTGTTCCTGTTGCGATTTGCCTTGTAAACAAGCAACCTACGCTAGAGCGAACAATATTTGGATTGTATAAATCTGATTTTGGATTGGCAATAATAACTGCGTCTAGATTTGCTGCATCGGCAGTGCGAAGTAATGCTCCAATATTTCCTGGTTTTTCGGGTGCTTCGGCAACAAGAATTAATGGGTTTTTAGATAATTTTAAATCCGATAAAAGGAATGGTTTTGTCTTGGCAATGGCAAGAATTCCTTCGGTGGTATCGCGATAGGCTAGTTTCTGATAGACTTCTTTCGAAATTTCGATTAAATCAGCAGGCTGATTTATTAATTTTTGGATTTGTTTTTCGGTAATTAAATCAGGTAAAAACAAGATGGTTTCTATGATAAATCCGCCTTTCAGAGCTAATTCTATTTCGCGTTGTCCTTCTATTAGGAAAGTTCCAGATTGCTTTCTGGCTTTCGATTTTTCTTGTAATAAAACCAACGATTTTATAAACGGATTTTGTGAGGAAGTTATTTGTTTCATTTTGAAATAGAAAAGGTTCAAAGTTACTAAGTTTTTTCAAACTTCAAGTAAATATTCAACAACCTAAAAAAGGTTTTTTAATCCGATAAGTTTTGGTGTATTTTCTGTAATTTTGCACAACACAACTATATAAATTCACAACTTTCTCATGTTTTACCTTTTAGATATTATTGGAACAATGGCTTTTGCTATGTCTGGTGCATTAACCGCGATGAACAAAAAGATGGATCCGTTTGGCGTTTTTATCATAGCTTTTGTAACAGCACTTGGTGGTGGTACCTTACGTGATGTCATGATTGGTAATACTCCTGTGGGTTGGATGAAGGATTTAAATGGTGTTTATGCTATTATACTAGCGTTTTTATTAGCGTTTATTTTTAGAAATAGATTCGATAAACTAAGAACTTCTTTGTTTGTTTTTGACACGATTGGATTGGGAGTTTTTACATTAATAGGAATTCAAAAAGGGATTGATATTCACCTACATCCTGTAATTTGTATTGCGGTGGGAACGATGACAGCTTGTTTTGGGGGTGTTATTCGTGATATTTTGTGCAACGAAATTCCTGTAATTTTTAGAAAAGAGATTTACGCAACGATTTGTATTATTGGAGGAATTATTTTCTTTCTTTTGAAGAAATTAAATTTTGAAGATGATATAATTTACCTAATGACTTCATCAATCATCATCATTATTAGATTGATGGCTGTAAAATTCAAATGGAGTTTGAAACCAATTGTAAATAAATCGTAATTATCTATTCAAGAAAACCCAACCAACAATTGGTTCGGTGTTTTTAGAGTCATTTAAATTTAAAACATAATAATAAGTTCCTTCTGGTAAATCGCCTTTAGAAACTACTCCAGCTTGGTTCGATTTTCCGTCCCAATCGGGCGAGTTTATATTTCCTTCCCAAACTAATTTCCCCCAACGATTGTAAATTAATAAACTAAAATTAGGATAACCTCTTAAATTTTCAATAAAAAAAGAATCGTTAGTTCCATCTCCATTTGGTGTAAAGTGATTATAAATAATTGGCAGACAAGGTTTGGTAATAAGTATAAACTCGGTTACGGAAAAGCAATGCGCATTAGTAATTCTTACAGATATTGTTTTTGGTGTGGTTTGCGCACTATAATTTGAGGTATTAATTATTGGATTTGTATTGGTAACAGCATCGGCATTGGTTTCGAAAAAAGCAACAATATCGGTCGCATTTTTTTTGGCAAGTTGCTCGTAATCAGAAAAATTGAAAACGCCTTTTTCATTGTAATTACTACAAACAGTTAGGTCTGGAAGTATATTAAATTCTGGCGAAAGCCAAAGCGTTACATTTTGTATATAATTGTTATTATTTTCATTGGTTTCGGTCACACTAGCGATTCCATTATTATCGTCGACAACAAATTTTAAATCGAAAGTAGCAGGAATTGTACTTGGAATAGCAACTGTAATTTGATGATTTCTACTTTCTCCAATAGGAATATCTACTGTTGTTTGTGTAGTTCCTACGGCTTGATTGTTTGCATAAACAGTAATAAAAGTACCTGCTGGAAGAAAATTTGTACTATTTGTATTACTAACTGTATAATCGATTATTAAGGTTCTTGTGTTGCAAGATTGTGCAATAGCATCAATTTTGACAGTGGCATCTGGAAGTTGGCTATTTAGTTTGGTAACTATCGAATTAATCATCACAAAATCCCTGTCCGATGTCAGCTGAATCGTAGCACTTACATCGCCAATATTTATATTATTTTGTATGTTGTACACATCAAGATCCATATTGTATAAAAATTCCGAACCAGTAAAACTATTCGTGCCGTTAAATGCATTGTCTGCTGGGTTTAATGGCGGATTACTTATCAGATTTCCGTTGATGCGAAGCGATTCGTTTTCGGCAATACTTCGATCGCCTTCCCAAGCCAAGAAACCAATTTTTGCATCTTGATTGTCTATCACATTTAGACTGTTTAATGTAATATCGATGGCGTTCGGGACAAATTGTAAACCATCATAAACATTCAGCTGATTCAGCGGAAGCGCACTATTTTTGTAAACAATTATTATTGCCCAACCACCAAAATTTGTCCCATTACTACAATAATCAGGAATGACAGCGGTCAAATCTAATTCAGAAAAAGTGTAGTTTCCGTTTCCTGTGGTTTGAACTAAAGTGGTTATATCTGCAAAAGCACTAAAAAAAGGTCTTCCAGAAGTGGCTTGTATCACGCTAAATTGTCTTGAGGAAGTAATATTTGTACTATTCAATTTCACATCAAAATCTCCTGTTCCAGAACCAGCCCAATACAAATAAGCAGCTTCAATTGTATCGCCTATATTTAAGTTTACCACATCAGAAGAACCAGTAGTAATTGTACACGGCGCACCTGTTCCGTTTTCGTCGGTATTTAGTGTGTTTCCTACAAATGTAAAATCATATCGTCCGTTAAACTGATTATACAATGTAATATTTTGAGCATAAATGGTATTTATCCCAACAATGAAAATAACAATTGAAAAAAGTAGTTTTTTAGTCATTTATAATAGAAACATTTTTTTAAAGATACTATTTTTATGATTCTGTGCTTCTAAATTTGAAAGATTTATGAAAAAATGTGTAATTTTCCGAAGTTTAAATAAATTAGGTGAAAGATTACTCAGTTCGACCATACGAAGCAAAAGATTATTCGCTTTGGAACACTTTTATTAATGAAGCAAAAAATGCTACTTTTTTGTTTCATCGTGATTTTATGGAATATCACAAAGATCGATTTGATGATTTCTCATTGATGGTTTTTGATAAAGAAAAACTCGTGGCGATTTTGCCAGCAAATAGAGTAGGAGATACTGTTTTTTCGCATCAAGGACTCACTTATGGTGGGTTAATTTATTCCGATAAATTGAAATTAGCTGTTGTTTTAAACGTTTTTCAGACGGTTTTAAAATTTCTTAATAATATTGATATTAATACCATTAATATAAAAATAATTCCGTCTATTTATCATATAAAACCTACCGAAGAACTCATGTATGCACTTTTTTTAGTTGATGCAAAATTGTACAGACGAGATAGTTTGTCAGTTATCGATTTAATGCAAAAAAACAAACTGAATCAAGGAAGGCTTGAAGGTGTAAATAAAGGTATTAAGAATGGTTTAGTTGTTAAGGAAGAAACAAATTTTTCGTTGTTTTGGAATCAAATATTAATACCAAATTTAGAAAAACGACACAATACAAAACCTGTTCACGCTTTACAGGAAATAGAAATTTTACAAGCTAAATTCCCTAAAAATATTCGTCAGTTTAATGTTTATTTGGAAGATAAAATAGTGGCAGGAACCACAATTTTCGAAAGCAATCAAGTGGCTCATGCTCAATATATTTCGGCAAACGAGAATAAAAACGAATTGGGAAGTTTAGATTATTTATACCATCATTTACTTACTGAAGTTTTTGGGGATAAAAAATATTTCGATTTTGGAATATCAAACGAAAATCAAGGAAAAAATCTAAATAATGGCTTGTGTTTCTGGAAAGAAAGTTTCGGAGCCAGTACAATTATTCAGGATTTTTATGAAGTAAAAACGAGTAATTATATTTTATTAGATAATGTAATATTATGATTCGATTTTTAGATTTAAATAAAATTAACAAACCTTACGAAGTAGCTTTTCAAGAAAAGTTGCAATCCGTAATGAATTCGGGCTGGTATATTTTAGGTAACGAAGTAAAAACTTTCGAAGAAAATTTTGCTAATTATTGCGGAACCAAACATTGCATAGGAGTTGGTAATGGTTTAGATGCATTGGTGCTTATTTTTAAAGCCTATATTCAGTTAGGAAAACTGCAAAAAGGCGACGAAGTTATTGTTCCTGCAAACACTTATATTGCTAGTATTTTAGCCGTTTTACAAGCCGACTTAATTCCTGTTTTGGTCGAGCCAAAATTAGAAACGTACAATATAAATTCTGATTTAATTTCAGAAAAAATAACTCCGAAAACCAAAGCAATTCTTGCAGTTCACCTTTATGGGAAATTGGCTGAAATGGACAAAATAAATGAAATTGCAAATCAGCGTAATTTATTGGTTATAGAAGATGCAGCACAGTCGCATGGTGCTTTACCCAACACCCAACACCCAACACCCAACACCCAAGCCTACAGTTTTTATCCAGGGAAAAATTTAGGAGCTTTAGGTGATGGCGGAGCAATTACAACAAACGACGACGATTTAGCAAAAACTATAAAATCATTACGAAATTATGGTTCTGAAACTAAATATTACAATAATTTTATTGGCGTAAATTCTAGATTAGACGAGCTTCAAGCAGCTTTCTTAAATGTAAAATTACCTGATTTAGATTCAGATAATGAAAAAAGAAGAACGGTTGCAAAACGCTATATTTCGGAAATAAAAAATGATAAGATTACTTTGCCTTTTTTGGATAATACTACTAATCATGTTTTTCATTTGTTTGTTGTCAGAACTCAAAATCGCGAAAAATTGCAACAATATTTGTTAGAAAACGGGATTGAAACGCTCATACATTATCCGGTGGCACCACACAAACAAAAAGCCTTGTCTGGTTATAATAATTTGTCTTTTCCTATTACTGAAAAAATACACGAAGAAGTTTTAAGTTTGCCCATAAGTCCAGTTATTACAGATGATGAAGTTGGTTTTATTATCGAAATTTTAAATCAATATTAATTGAATTTTTTAAAAAATATAACTTCTTCACAACTATTTAAAATCACTTCTTTAAATAGCATTAGTGTATTAATTAAGATTGGAGTTGGATTAATCACTTCGAAAGTTTTGGCTATTTTCGTTGGTCCATCTGGAATGGCATTGGTAGGAAATTTGCGTAATTTTTTAACTTCGGTCGAAAGTGTTTCGACTTTAGGATTTCAGAACGGAATTGTAAAATATGTTGCCGAAAACGAAGAAGACAATCTTCAATTCAAAAAAATATTTTCCACCTTATTTTTTAGCTTACTTGCTGTTACAATTGTTATAAGTAGCGTGTTGTTTTTTTTTGCAAATCATTGGAATCAAGTTGTTTTTGGAAGTAAATTAGAATATTCTTACGTATTTAAAGTATTGGCAATTATCTTACCATTATATGCTTCGTCGATATATTTAATTGCTATTATAAACGGATTAGGACGATTTAAAACAGTTATTTATATTAATATTATAGGGAATATTATAGGGCTTTTTGTTACGTTATTTTTTATTTGGAAATGGCTGGTTCTCGGTGCTTTATTATCCATCATCATCACGCCATCGTTATTGTTTTTTGTTACGGTTTATTACATTTCTAAAGAAATTTCGATACTAGATTCTATCAGTTTTAGTTTTTTTGATTTTAAAATCATTAAAAATCTATCTCATTATTTTCTAATGGCTTTGGTTTCAGGAATTTTTGGGCCTATAGTTTTTTTAGCAATTCGAAATCAAGTTATAGATAATATTGGATTAAAAGAAGCAGGTTTTTGGGAAGCAATGACAAGAATATCTACTTATTATTTACTTTTCGTAAACACGTTGCTTACCGTATATTATTATCCAAAATTAGTGCAGGCAAAAACAAACGAAGAAACAAAATTAGTTTTTTGGAGTTTTTACAAAAATGTATTGCCATTATTTGCTGTCGGATTATTTGTCATTTATTTGCTACGAGGATTAATGATAAAAATACTTTTTACTCAAGATTTTGAGCCAGTTTCTGATTTATTTTTGTGGCAATTGGTTGGCGATTTCCTAAAAGCAGCTTCTTGGATTTTAGGTTTTCAGTTTTTTGCAAAAAAGATGACAAAAGCATTTATCGTTACCGAAATTGTATCATTATTAATACTTTATTTTTCGAGTATTTATTTTATCAATATTTTTAATATTGAAGGAGTTGTTATAGCTCACGCATTTACTTATGGGATGTATTTGTTGGTTTTAGGAATTTATTTTAGAAAAAGTTTGTTTTAATGAAAGATATACAAACAAATAAGGGTTATTTTTCAGCATTAACTGGCGTAAGGGCTATAGCTGCGTTTATGGTTTATTTTCACCATTTTAATCCAATTAATAAAAATATATTTGGACAAGGGGTTTATGATTTTTTTTCGGAGTTACATATAGGAGTTACCTTGTTTTTTGTATTGAGTGGTTTCTTAATAGCTTACAGATATTATAATCTCGAAAATATTAATTTTAAAGAATATATGATTAATCGTTTTGCGAGAATTTATCCCATGTATTTTTTGCTAACAACAATCACATTTTTATTTTTTGCGATTTTGCATGCACAATATTCATTTTCAGATTTTAAAATTTACTTCTTAAATATTACTTTTTTAAGAGGTTTTTTTAATGATTTTAAATTTACTGGAGTTGGACAAGGTTGGTCGCTTACAGTTGAAGAAATATTTTATATTATTGCTCCATTATTATTTATAGTTGTTAAAAAAAGCAAACTATTCTTACTTGCATTACCTATTTTAATATTAATGACAGGATTTTTATTAGTTTATATATTTCAAGATTATTCTTTTTATGGCTTGATGAAGACTCAAGATTTTATGCTCGATTTTACTTTTTTTGGGCGTTGTATCGAGTTTTTTATCGGAATAAGTTTGGCTATATTTATTAAGAAATTTGAAAACTTAAATTTCAGGGTTATCACTTATTTTGGATTATTTTCAATTTGTTTTTTTGTATTCCTATTATCAATATTAAAAGTTGGAGATGGTTACGGAACAGATTGTATGTTTGGTAAAATCATCAATACATTATTACTTCCATTATTTGGAATTGCTCCACTTTTTATTGGTTTGATATTTGAGAAAACATTAATTTCTAAAATATTAGAGAGTAGATTGTTTCAAATATTAGGCAAGAGTTCCTATGTTTTTTATTTAATACACATGGGAATATTTGTTGCTGTTTTAAATAAAATAGGAGAAAATTATATTTTCCATTTTGTGAGTTTAAATATAATTGCAATAATTTTGTATCAGTGTTTAGAATTACCAGTAAATAATTATCTAAGAACTAAATTTTCTTCGGTCTAATTATTTCCCCAAACCTCTAAATACTTTTCAGCAATTTTCACATAATCATGCTCCTTTTCTACAAAAGCTTTGGCTCGTTTGCTAATGGCAATAATTTCATCTGGATTTTCTATCAAAAAAGACAATTCATTTACTAAATAAGCAACGTCTGGTTTTGCATTTACACATACCTTTTCCTGAATATTATAATAATCAGTAAACTCCTTTTCGGCGCCGGTAAAAACAACTTTTCCTTTTGCCATAGCTTCTAGCGCATTATAGCCCTGATCGCAACAAAAACATTGATCTAAAAGAATATGGGCTTTATTATATAAATTTATATAAACGGGATAAGGAACTGTTTTGGTAATAATTATTTCTACTCGATTACCATATTTTTCTTTTATTATTTCTAGCGCTTTTTCAAAATAAGGCATGCCTTTTTGATTATAACTATATTTATTGATACCTAAAAAAATAATTATTTTGTCACTAATAACAAGCTCGTTATAACTGAATTTTGTGTAATTGATAGGATAAGGAATCAATCCTAAATAATTAGGTGCTTTTTTGTTAGCTTCCACATAATCAAAATCTGTGGCAATAATACCATTGAATTTTTCTTTTATGTAAAGATGAATTTTTATATGACTTCTTTTAAAATAAGTAAAAAAAGGTTTAAATTCTTTCAATTTTGAGTTTTGAAAATAAGGTTGCAAAAGCGATTTGTAGTTTTTGTTTTCGGTATAAAACTTTAAAGTCAAATAATCGATACCAGATGATAAAACAAAGATTTTGTTATTACTAGCACAAATCTTTTTTATTAAAAATAATTCTAATTTTTTAGATGTTTTTATAGAAGCTTCATTAACAAATTGTACAACATCGAAGTTTTTGAGTTTTGGAAGCAAAAAATAAAAACGAATTCCGTATTCTAAATCAGCTAAATCAAATTTAAAAAGACGGTAAATAATTTTTCTTGGAATATCAAATAGTTTGGTTTTAAGCCATTTAGCTTCATAATCATAATCGACAGGATATTTTTTGAAACCATCGCTATTTCCGGCTAAAATAACCTCATGACCAAGTTGGAGCAACCCTTCTTTTAAAGAATTGTGCAAAAGACTGTATTCTCCAACAAGTAGTATTCGCATAATTGTTATATTTGAAACGAAAATAATAAAATAAGAATGATATTACCCCATAAAAAATATAAAATTGCTTTAATTGGCTTTAGTTTGGGAGAAGGCGGAGGCGAAAAAGTCATGGCAAATTTGTCTATTTTTTTTGATAAAATGGGTATCGAAATTCATAATATAATTGTTCTAGACAGAGTAAATTATTCTTATTCTGGAAAACTTCTGAATTTAGGATTACTAAAAAATGAAAGTAACGGATTTGTAAATAAATGCAAAAGACTTCTCGTTTTAAGAAAATACTTGAAGGCCAATAATTTTGATTTTATTATAGATTTTCGCCCCAGAACTAAATATATACAAGAGCTAATTTTGTCAAAATTTATATATAAAACTAAAACCATTCTAACAGTACACAGTTATCTTATAAATTATTATATGCCTAAAAATAAATGGCTGACCAATCTAATTTATAAAGACTGTTATGCTACGGTGACTATAGTAGACAAGATAAATGAACTCATAAAAGATAGGTATAATTTAAAAAATTTGGTAACTATTTCTAATCCAATTCGTCTTGAAGATGTTTATGAAAAACAAAATGAAAGTTTAAATATCGATTATGAATATATTATTGCCGTTGGACAATTTGAAAATAATGTAAAGCAATTTGACAAATTAATTTTAAGTTATTCAAATTCTATTTTGCCAAAAAATAAAATTCATCTCATTATTTTAGGAAAAGGAAACAAGCAACCATTAGAAAAAATAGCAAAAGAAAGTAATATCGAAAGTTTAGTACATTTTTTAGGTTACCAAGAAAATCCGTATAAGTTCTTAAAGAATGCAAAATTTTTTGTTCTAAGTAGCTTAAACGAAGGTTTGCCCAACGTAATTTTAGAATCGTTAGCTTGTCAAACACCAGTAATAGCTTTCGATTGTGCTACAGGACCAAGAGAAATGATTATCGATAAAAACAACGGTATTCTTGTAGAAAATCAAAATTTAGAGAAACTAACCCAAGCGATGAATTTGTTTATAGAAGATACAACCCTATATAATTTTTGCAAAAAAAATGCTTTACAAAGCGTACAACGTTTTTCATTAGAAATAATTGGTCAACAATGGTTAGATTTGATGAAAATTAAAATATAAACAATGGACGACCTTATTAAATATATAAATTTTCCTGTAATAGAAGACGCAAGAGGTAATTTAGCATTTATTCAAAATGATATTTTGCCTTTCGAATTTAAGAGGATTTATTATCTTTTTGATGTGCCAAGCAATGCTTTTCGAGGAGGACATTCTCACATAAATCAATATGAAGTTTTAATCGCTTTGAGTGGAAGTTTTGAAGTTGTACTAGATAATGGTAAAGAAAAAGTAAAGGCGCTTTTAAACAAACCGAATAAAGGATTACTAATAAAAACAAATATTTGGAGAGAATTAGAAAATTTCTCTTCTGGAGCAGTTTGTCTCGTTCTTGCATCAGATGTTTTTATTGAAGAAGATTATATTCGAGATTATGATGATTTTTTGAAATCAGTTATATGAAAATTTTATATATAACTCCAGACTTAACAAATTCTGGTGGTATTGCTCGTGTAATATCATTGAAAACAAATTATTTTGTTTCGGTTTTCAATTATGAAGTGCACATTCTTGCTGCAAACACTACAAATGCTGGTTTTTTTTATGATTTTAATGAGAAAATAAAATGGTATACCATTGCTGATTCTAAAAAATCATTGTTTTTTTTGTGGAATTATCTTCGATTAATTAAAAAAGTAATTGCAGAAAAAAAGCCAGATATAATTATTGTTTGCGATGCGGTTTTATGGGTTTCTATTCCTTGGATTATTAAGACTAAAATACCAATATTATTTGAAACTCATGTTTCTAGATTTCTGAAAAAGACAGATTCTCAGAGTAAAATAGATGAACTTAAACAAAAAGCAATTCATTCTATTAAACAAATTACATTAAACAAATTTGATAAAGTTATTTTTTTATCTCAGGAAAATAGTAATGAATGGAAATTAAAAAATGCTGAAATTATTCCAAATCCGATAAGTTTTACTTCTCAAAAAAAATCAAATTTACAAAGTAAAAAAGCAATTGCTGCGACTCGTCATAGTTACGAAAAAGGCTTAGACAGATTATTGTTTGTATGGAAAAAAATAACACTAAAATATCCTGATTGGACTCTTGATATTTACGGACAATGGGAAAATGATTTAACCTATCAGCAGATGGCTTCCAGTTTGCAAATTTCTAGTTATGTAAATTTTATTGCACCCACAAAAGACATACAAACAAAATATCTAGAGTCTTCTCTTTACTTAATGACTTCAAGATCTGAAGCATTCCCGCTGGTACTTATAGAAGCTATGGGTTGTGGTTTGCCTTGTATTGCTTACGATTGCCCTTGCGGACCGAGAGCGATTATTAATGATAAGGAAGATGGTTTTCTTATCGAAAATGGAAATGAGAGTGACTTTGTGAATACAATTATAACTTTAATTGAAAACGAAGATTTAAGATTAAAAATTGGAGAAAGCGCAAAAATAAGTTCCCAAAAATACAATATAGACTCTGTTATGCAAATTTGGAAAAACCTTCTCGAAGACTAGACTTTTTTAACAACAAAAACACTCTCGTTTTCTAGAAGTTTGTTATAGTTTTCTATTTTGTCAAAATGCCTAATTGTTACATCGAAACCTGTTTTTTCTAACCTGTTTTTCAATTCTATTTCAGAATATATTCGAACATGATCTTCTTGACCAAAATGTTTTAATCTTTCTTCCGGTGATTGTATCAAAGGATTTTCATAAATATCACCATCTGTAAACGGAGTTTGAATAATGGCAATTCCGTTGGGTTTCAAAACTCTAAATAGTTCGCTCATAGCAAGCAAATCTTCATCAATATGTTCTAAAATATGATAGCAAATAATTAAATCGATAGTATTAGAACTCATATCAATTTTTGTGATATCGTACTCAAAATCAGCATTAAAATTTCCTGATAAATCTGTACTTAAATAATTTATTGAGTTTTCTTTTTTAAGTTTATGCGACAAGCTTCTTGACGGAGAAAAATCTAATACGGTATAATTCTCTTTCAAATAGTCTGTTTTTAGGAGTTTCCATAACCTTCTATCTCTGCCAAGACTGCCACATTTGGGACATAATAATTCATGTCTTTGGTTAATGACAAATTTACTTAATTTTTTTTCGCAAATATTACATTGATGGGAGTTTCCGCTATACGCCAATGCGTACAGGTTTCTAAAAAAGAATTCATTTTTATAAAGAAACTTTTTTGAAACTATTTTGCTTATTATTTTTTTTAAAGTTTGATACATTTTATTGTTTTTGTACGCTTTTACAATAGTAGCCTATTCTATACAAATCATAAACGAAAAGTGATGGATTTTCGCTTAAAAGATTCTTTTTTAATAAAAACTGACTTTTGTTAAACATAAATCTAAATATTCCTATAAGTTTCATTTTCTCTAAATAGAAATAAGTCTTACTCAATTTTGTATATTCAGGCAAAATAAGACGATGAGAAATTAAATAATGCAAACCAATTATTGACTCTTCAGATTTTTTAAGAAAATCAATACTACTTTCTAAACCCAAATGATATACGGGATTATTTATATGAAAAACGGGAATATTTTTTTGTTTAAGTTCAAACGAAAATAAAGTGTCTTCATGTCTTAAATTAGGAATAGATTCATTGAAAATTACTTTGTTGAAAACACTTTTTTTGATTAAAAAATTTAAAGTTAAAAAGGATAAGTAACAATTTTTATTTCTCTGTTCGACTAATAAAGCTTCTCTTTTATTACCATAAACCCATCTTAAAATTTTGGTTTTATTTGGTTTCTCTTTTTGATATAAAATACCGCCGTAAATTATCTTTTCATCATCGTTTATATGTGCAATATATTCCGATATGAAATTTCCATAGGTTGGTATTGTATCTGAATCTAAAAAAAGTAAATTCTCAAATTTTGCAGTCTTTGCTAGTAAATTCCTAATGGCACTTCTTCCAATATTCTTCTCTAAAATTTTATAAGAACAATTTTCTAAAGTATTTATTTTGGAGTTTTCTTTCAATGAAATTTGATCAGTCGAACCATCATCTAAAACAATAATTTCAAAAGAAATTCCCGTTGCTATAGCTTGATTCGTTAGTTCTTCAACCAATGAAAAAGTATTGTAATTATAAGTAGGAATTAATATCGAAAGCATTTATTGATGGTGATACGGTTCGTTACGCAAGATAGTAAAACCACGATACAATTGTTCGATAAAAAATAACCGAACCATTTGATGCGAAAACGTCATTGGCGAAAGCGAAATTTTTCCAAAAGATTTCTTGTAAACTTCATCGCTAAAACCATAAGGACCGCCAATTACGAATACTAAAGTTTTAATTCCTGAATTCATTTTCTTTTGTAATTCATCCGAAAAAGCTATGCTCGAAAAGGTTTTTCCGTTTTCGTCTAACAAAATTAATTGATCCGTTGGTGTGATTTTAGACAAAATAAGTTCGCCTTCTTTTTCTTTTTGCTGACTTTCGGATAAGTTTTTTACATTTTTAATATCGGCAATAATATCCAAATCGAATTTGATATAAAAAGACAAGCGCTTCGTATAATCGTCAATTAAAGATTGTAGGTTTTTATTGTCGGTTTTGCCAATGGCAATGAGTTTGATATTCATTTTTTTAAATTCTGAATTACAAAGGTTAAAAAATTTCCCAAATAACCGAATAAACAAATAACCAAATGCACATTTTTCCCTATTTTAGCCTTATAATTTAGTAAATATGATTTCAGAAGCACAGTTTAACCAAGAACTAGAATTAATTATTACAAACGGAATTCGAGAAGATATAGGTTCTGGCGATTACAGTTCATTGGCTTGCATTCCTGCTTCGGCAACTGGGAAAGCCAAATTATTAGTAAAAGATAGCGGTATTATAGCGGGTGTCGAATTTGCAAAAATGATTTTTAATCACGTAGATTCAAATTTAGATGTTGAAACCTTCATACAAGACGGAAGCCAAGTAAAACATGGAGATGTCGTTTTTCATGTTTCAGGAAGTTCTCAATCTATTCTAAAAGCGGAAAGATTAGTGCTTAATTCGATGCAAAGAATGAGTGCGATTGCCACAAAAACTAAGCAATATGTAAATTTACTTGAAGGTACAAATAC
This sequence comes from Flavobacterium swingsii, assembly GCF_900111965.1. Lineage (GTDB taxonomy): Bacteria > Bacteroidota > Bacteroidia > Flavobacteriales > Flavobacteriaceae > Flavobacterium > Flavobacterium swingsii. Next base: position 233,090 of record NZ_FOJT01000002.1, read on the forward strand.
TAAAGTTTTAGATACTCGCAAAACAACGCCATGCTTTCGTGCTGCCGAAAAATGGGCAGTAAAAATTGGTGGAGGCGAAAACCATCGTTTTGCTTTGTATGATATGATTATGCTCAAAGACAATCATAATGATTTTGCTGGCGGAATTACTTTGGCTATTGCCAAAACAAAACAATATCTTGCAGACAATAATCTCGATTTGAAAATTATTGTCGAAGCTAGAAATTTAACCGAAATTGAAGAAATACTACAATCCGAGGGTGTTTATCGTATATTGATAGATAATTTTAATTTTGAAGATACAAAAACGGCTGTCAAACTAATTGGAAACAAATGTTTAACAGAATCTTCAGGAAATATCAATGAAAAAACCATTCGTGAATATGCGAATTGTGGTGTAAACTATATTTCGTCTGGAGCATTAACGCATTCGGTTCATAATATGGATTTGAGTTTGAAAGCAATTTAATCTGCAATCTGAATATGAGTCAAACCACAGAAGAAATATTAAAAAAAATCCCCGTAATCAAGCAATTAGTTATTGTGTTGCAAAACATAAAACTGCCTTGGCTGCAAGGAGTTTCTTTATATGAGTTAATTGATTTTTATATTTCTGGAATTCTTACAGGCGCTTTAAGTTATAGAGCTGCGGCGATTGCTTGGAGCTTTTTTATGGCGCTATTTCCGTTTATGTTATTTATTTTAAATCTTATTCCGTATATTCCAATTGCTGATTTTCAGGAAGATTTTTTAGGATTTGTACGAGAAAATGTGCCACCTACAACTTTCGATGCTATTGATGTTATTATAAATGATATTTTGCACAACAGTCATTCAGGATTATTATCTACGGGAGTTATTTTGTCCGTTTTTCTGATGACAAATGGCGTAAATGCTGTGATGAGCGGTTTTGAAACTTCTCAACATGTTGTAGAAAAACGAGCTTATTTCAGACAATATTTTGTAGCATTATTTATCTCGATGGTGCTTACAACTATACTATTGGTGACAGTGGCTACCATTATTATTTTTGAAGTTTTTATTCAGCGAACAATTATACAAGATGTGCTTTCTAGCCGAATTTCCGATAAAATTTCGCTTATAGAATACGGACGATATTCCTTCGTGATTATAATGATATTAACCTCAATCGGAATACTTTTTAGATTTGGAATCAGACAAACAAGAAAACGGGCTTTTATAACAATAGGAGTTGTTTTTACCACGGTTTTAATCATTTTATCGTCTTATTTCTTTGGAATTTGGGTGGTTAAATTTTCAAAATATAACGAACTATACGGATCGATAGGAACATTACTTATTGTAATGTTTTATCTTTGGATAAACTGTATGGTCTTATTATTAGGTTTCGAATTAGACGCATCAATATACAAACTAAAACACCACCCAACTAAAAATCCACATTTATAATGATGAAAAAACTAACGCTTTTGCTTTTACTTTTAGCATGTTTCCAAATGCAATCACAAACCGTTTTAGGGAAATGGAAAACGATTGATGATAAAACAGGAGAAACAAAATCTATTGTTGAGGTATATGAAAACAATGGAAAAGTATACGGAAAAGTAATCGAAATTTTTGATGCAACTAAACGCAACAGAAAGTGCGAAAAATGTGAAGGAACCGATAAAAACAAACCTGTTTTAGGACTTGTAATTATAAAAGGACTCACAAAAGACGATGATGAACATAATGGCGGAAAAATCCTAGATCCAGAAACTGGAAATTTGTACAAATGTATTCTCAAAATTTCAGGTAAAGACAAACTCGAAGTTCGTGGTTACATGGGATTTGCCTTAATTGGGCGTTCGCAAACTTGGGTTAGAGTAAAATAAAATGCAACATTTCATACAAGTTATTTTACCGCTTGCACTTCCACAAACCTTCACTTACAGCGTTTCGGAAGCAGAATTCGATTACCTGAAAATTGGTATGCGTGTGGCAGTTCCTTTTGGTAAAAGTAAATTTTATACAGGCTTGGTTTCGGAGTTGCATCACAATGCTCCAACCTTATATGAAGCCAAAGAAATTCATCAAATTATTGATGACAAACCCATTATCACCGAAATACAATTGCAACATTGGCAATGGATTTCCTCGTATTATATGTGTACGTTAGGCGAAGTTTTTAGATGTGCGTTACCATCGGCATTGCAATTAGAAAGCGAAACAATTATTTCTGCCAAAAAAGATTTTTCGGTTAATGAAAATGAACTTTCGGACGAAGAATATTTATTGGTAGAAGCTTTAAATCAGCAAAGTTCTCTAAAAATTAGTGAGGTTACTTCAGTTTTAAATAAAAAGAAAGTTTTTCCAGTCATTCAGCAACTTCTAGCTAAAAATATTATTACGCTTCAGGAAGAAATGGTCGAAGAATACAAACCGAAATTGGTGCGTTATATTCGGTTGTTTTCCCAATTTAATTCTAATGAAAAACTTGAGGAATTATTATTGGTTCTAAAAAATGCACAAAAACAAAAAGAGATATTATTAAGTTATTTTCAATTGCAAGCTTCTACAAAAAAGCCAATTTCTGTTAAAGAATTGACCGAGTTTTCTGGAGCAACTTCGGCGGTTATAAAAGCATTAATCGATAAAGAAATTTTTGAGGAATATTATATTCAAGAAGACCGAGTTTCGTTTGATGATGTAAATGAAAGCCAAATCGTATTAAGCGAACCACAAAATAAAGCTTTAAAAGAAATTGAAACCGTTTTTGCTTCAAAAGAAGTTTGTTTGCTTCACGGAATCACCGCATCGGGAAAAACGGAAGTTTATATCAAGCTAATTGAAAGGTTTTTAGAGCAAAAGAAACAGTGTTTGTACTTGTTGCCAGAAATTGCGCTCACCACACAATTGGTTTCTAGATTAACCAAACATTTTGGAAATAAAGTAGCGGTTTTTCATTCAAAATATAGCAATAACGAACGTGTTGAGGTTTGGAACCAAGTTTTAAACTCGTCTGACAAAGCTCAAATTGTTATTGGAGCAAGGTCGGCAATGTTCTTGCCTTTTCAAGATTTGGGATTCATTATTGTCGATGAAGAACACGAACAAACTTTCAAACAAACCGACCCTGCACCAAGATATCACGCTCGTGATGCAGCGATTGTTTTGGCAAATTTCCATAAGGCCAAAGTTTTGTTAGGTTCCGCTACACCAAGTATCGAAACATATTTTAATACTCAAAATAACAAATACGGATTGGTCGAATTGTATGAACGTTTCGGAAATGCCGTTTTGCCTGAAATAGAATTGGTCGATTTGAAAGATAGTTATTTCCGCAAAAAAATGACGGGACATTTCAGTCAAAATCTAATCGATTCCATTGCAGAAGCGTTGTCGAACGGGGAACAAATTATTTTGTTTCAAAATCGTCGGGGTTATTCGCCAGTTATCGAATGTATGACTTGTGGTCACGTGCCGCAATGCCCGCAATGTGATGTAAGTTTAACGTATCATAAGTTCAAAAACCAATTGCGCTGTCATTATTGTGGTTACAGTATAGCCAAACCAACTAATTGTCACGCTTGTTCGAGTATCGATTTGACTTCAAAAGGTTTTGGAACCGAACAAATAGAATTGGAATTGGCTTCTCTTTTTCCAACAAAAAACATCAAACGAATGGATCAAGATACCACTCGAGGTAAATATGCTTTCGAGAAGTTGATTGATAGTTTCAAAAACCGAGAAGTTGATATTTTAGTAGGAACGCAAATGCTTGCCAAAGGATTAGATTTTGATAATGTATCGCTCGTAGGAATTCTTAACGCCGATTCGATGTTGTATTTTCCAGATTTTCGAGCTTTCGAGCGTAGTTTCCAGATGATGACGCAAGTATCGGGTAGGGCAGGACGATCGGATAAGAAAGGGAAAGTGATTATTCAAACTTATAATACAAACCACAATACGATTCTGCAAGTGGTGCAAAACGATTATTTGTCGATGTTTAAAGAACAATTGTACGAACGTAAAATATACAATTATCCACCCTATTTTAAGTTGATTAAACTCACATTAAAACAAAAAGATTTCGACAAACTAAAAGAAGGTTCTATGTGGTTGTATCAGGTTTTGAAGCAACAATTTGATATTCCTGTTCTTGGGCCAGAAGAACCAGCAATAAACCGAATTAGAAACGAGTACATCAGAACTATTTTAATAAAAATTCCACAAGAAAAATCATTGGGAAGCACAAAAAAAACTATTCAAAAAATTCTGAATAGTTTCGAGTCTGTTTCGCAATTTAGAGCTATCAAAGTAACTGTAAATGTTGATTTTTATTAAAAATCTAAAGCTTTAGCTAAATCTTCTTTTTTGTTTCGGCTTAACGGAATTTTAGTAATTCCAATTTCGGCAAATTTGCTATTGAATTTTTCAATCTTATCTATATTAATAATGAAAGATTTGTGAACACGGATAAACTTTTCTTTAGATAAATCTTGTTCAAAGGATTTCATGGTCGATAAAACCAAGTGGCTATCATCTTCGGTAACAATTTTTACATAATCGCCGTAAGCTTCAATCCATTTTATTTTTGCCGTATAAATTTTAAGTTTCTTTAAATTACTTTTTATAAAAATATGTTCACCTTCTTCCTCAAGACTATCTCTACGAAGTTGGTACATATCCATAGCGCGTTTTACGGCAGCGTTGAAACGTTCTTTTGTAATTGGTTTTTGCAAATAATCCGTAGCATCGTAATCGAAAGCTTTGACGGCATATTCTGCTTTTGAAGTAATAAATATAGTTTGTGGTTTTTCTTTTAGTCCGTCTAATAAGTTAAAGCCGCTTATTACAGGCATTTCTATATCCAAAAATAACAAATCGACAGACTTGGTTGTCAGACAATTTTTAGTTTCAATGGCATTAGAAAAATCGCCAACCAGAGTTAAATTAGGGTGGGATTCTACAAGTTTCGTTACCAAAATTCTTTGGATAGAACTATCATCTACAACAATACAATTCAACTTCATAACGTCATTTTTAATAGATTAGTATGATAAAAATAGTTTTTTTTCTTTAGCTACCAAACCTTTTTTGGTAAAATATTCACTTTCATCGATTATTTATGCTTTTAGTTTGTGTATTAAAATTTAATGAGTACTTTTGCACCCATATTTTTAACAAATAAAATTTTATATTATGAATCATTATGAAACTGTTTTCATCTTGAATCCCGTTTTATCTGAAACTCAGGTAAAGGAAACAGTAAGCAAATTTGAAGATTATTTAACTTCAAAAGGAGCTACAATGGTATCCAAAGAGGATTGGGGCTTGAAAAAAATGGCTTACGAAATTCAAAACAAGAAAAGTGGTTTTTACCATTTATTCGAATTTACAGTTCCAGGAGAAGTGTTAATTGGTTTTGAAACTGAATTTAGACGTGACGAACGTGTTATGCGTTTCTTAACTGTAAGTTTAGACAAACATGCAATATCATGGGCTGAGAGAAGAAGAGCAAAATTAAAAGCAACTAAAGCGTAATTATTATGTCAACATTACAAACATCAGCTTCAGGAAAAAAAGACGGAGATATTAGATATTTAACGCCTTTAAACATAGATACGAACAAAACTAAAAAGTATTGTCGTTTCAAAAAATCTGGAATCAAATATATCGATTATAAAGATGCAGATTTCTTATTGAAATTCGTAAACGAACAAGGTAAAATTTTACCACGTCGTCTTACAGGAACTTCATTAAAATACCAACGTAAAGTTTCAGTTGCTGTAAAAAGAGCACGTCACTTAGCATTTATGCCATACGTTGCCGATTTATTAAAATAATTTAAAAACAAAGTTGTTGGTTTTTCTATAATGAAAACCTAACTTCTCTAAAAGGACATCAACATGGAACTTATATTAAAACAAGACGTGCAAAACGTAGGATTTAAAGACGATATCGTAAATGTAAAAGCAGGTTACGGTCGTAACTTTTTAATTCCTCAAGGATTTGCTCACATGGCAACTTCTTCTGCGAAAAAAGTATTAGCTGAAAACTTAAAGCAAAGAGCTCACAAAGAAGCTAAAGTGGTTGCAGATGCAAACACATTAGCAGAAGCTCTTAAAGCTATCGAGATCAAAATTACTGCAAAAGCAGGTGGTGAGAAACTTTTCGGATCTATCACTAACATTGATATCGCTGAAGCTTTAGCTAAAGGTGGTCAATCTATCGACAGAAAATTTATTACTTCAGGAATCGTAAAAAGAACAGGAAAATATACTGCTTCAGTTCGTTTGCACCGTGATGTAATTGTAGATTTAGCTTACGAAATTGTTGCTGAACAAGCATAATTTCTTGCAAATATTAAAAGCCTTCTTGCAAAAGAAGGCTTTTTTTTTATCTTTTTTTTAATCTAAGAAGTCTAAAAATCTAACAAATCTAAGAAGACTAAAATGAAATACGACAGACTAACCAAAGAGCAATTTGAAGAATTGCATCCAGAATTTATAAATTTTCTTTCAACTCAATCTATCGATAAAGGAGAATGGGATAAAATTAAACTCGAAAAACCAGAAGTAGCTGAGCAAGAATTAGATGTTTTTTCAGATTTAATCTGGGAAGGCGTTCTTACTAGAGCTGAATATTTAGAACATTTTTCTAAAAATTACATTTTCCTTTTTCATTGTTTCGATACTCATGTGCAATCAATAGTATTAAAATCGGTCGTGCCAGAAACAAATTTTCTAACAAAAGAAGGTTTACAATGGTTAAGCGACAATATGTTTACCGACAATATTGAAATGAAAGTAGGTAAAAAAGAATTTACTGAAGAAAGAAATACTTCGCTTTTCGAATTGATACAACAAGGTGCTTTTTTGAGCGACGGACAGTTATTTAAACAAATAGATAGTATAATGAATTCCTAATTTTAGGGTTTAAATACAATAAAATTGGTTATTTTAGTGCTCATAAACTAGAATAGCCAATTTTATCATTTATGGACGTTTTGCAAAAAATAAAATCATTACGTGAGGAACTTAATCTTCACAATTATAATTATTATGTTTTAGATAATCCTACGATTTCTGATTATGATTTTGATGTAAAACTGTCTGAACTTCAAGGTTTAGAACAAAAACACCCGGAATATTTCGATGAAAATTCACCTACACAACGAGTTGGCGGAACCATTACCAAAAATTTTGAAACCGTAAAACACGATTACCGAATGTATTCGTTAGACAATTCTTACTCGAAAGATGATTTGTTAGATTGGGAAAACCGAATTCAAAAAGTGCTTGGCGATGTTCCGTTAGAATATATTTGTGAGCTAAAATACGACGGAGCTTCAATTTCTATCACTTACGAAAACGGAAGATTAGTTCGTGCCGTAACTCGAGGTGATGGTTTTCAGGGTGACGATGTGACCAATAATGTTAAAACAATAAAAGCAGTTCCTATAAAACTAAAAGGTGATTTTCCTGAAAAATTTGATATCCGAGGAGAGATTATTTTGCCTTTTGCTGGTTTCGAAAAAATGAACCAAGATTTGATTGAAATTGGAGAAACACCATATTCAAACCCTAGAAATACGGCTTCGGGAAGTTTAAAATTACAAGATAGTGCCGAAGTTGCCAAACGTCCTTTAGATTGTTTGTTGTATTCATTAATCGGAAACAATTTATCATTTCAATCTCATTTCGATGGATTAGAAAAAGCTAGGCTTTGGGGGTTCAAAGTTCCAAAACAAAGTCATTTGGCTAAAAATATGAATGAAGTTTTCGATTTTATAAATCTTTGGGATAAAAACAGGCATACTTTGCCTTATGAAACCGATGGAGTAGTGGTAAAAGTAAATGATTTACATTTGCAAGATGAATTAGGATATACAGCAAAATCGCCACGTTGGGCAATAGCGTATAAGTTTAAATCGGAACAAGTTTTTACACAATTAAATTCGATTTCTTATCAAGTAGGGAGAACTGGATCTATAACGCCAGTGGCAAATTTGGAGCCTGTACAGTTGGCTGGAACCGTTGTAAAACGTGCTTCTTTGCACAATGCAGACCAGATAGAAAAATTAGATATTAGAATAAATGATACTGTTTTTGTAGAAAAAGGAGGCGAAATTATCCCGAAAATTATTGGTGTCGATTTAGAAAAAAGATTATCAAATTTTGAAAGGACGATTTATATAACACATTGCCCAGAATGCCAAACTGAGCTTAAAAGAAAAGAAGGAGAAGCCAATCATTATTGTCCTAATTTTTACGGTTGCCCGCCGCAAATTATAGGTCGAATTCAGCATTATATTTCTCGGAAAGCGATGGATATTGAAGGTTTGGGAGGAGAAACAGTTGCTTTATTGTATAACAATGGTTTGGTTAAAAATTATGCTGATTTATATGATTTATCGGTAGAACAGATTTTGCCATTGGAAAGAATGGCACAAAAAAGTGCCGAAAATTTAGTGCAAGGCGTTCAAAACTCCAAAAATATTCCTTTCGAAAATGTTTTGTTTGCGCTCGGCATTCGTTATGTAGGCGAAACGGTAGCGAAAAAACTAGCCAAACATTATAAGAATATTGATGCGATTGCCAATGCCAATTTACTCGAATTGGTTATGGTTGATGAAATTGGAGATAAAATCGCACAAAGTGTAGTTGAATTCTTTGATAATCAAGAAAATATAAGTATCTTAGAGAGGTTAAAAAGTAACGGAATTCAGTTAGAAGTTTCTGAAGATAATAATTCGGTTGTATCGGATAAACTTTCAGGTAAGATATTTGTGGTTTCTGGAGTTTTTGCAATTTATTCTCGCGAAGAGCTGAAAAAAGCTATCGAAGATAATGGCGGAAAAGTAGGAAGTTCTATTTCGACAAAAACAAATTATGTGATTGCTGGCGATAATATGGGACCTGCAAAATTAGAAAAAGCAAACCAACTGAAAGTTTCCATTATTAGCGAAAATGATTTTATAGAAATGCTGAAATTATAAATGCTTTAAGCTCTCGGGTTTGTTAGCATTAAAAATAAACCTGTTTAAATGAAAATTCTAAATTCATTCATTATTATATATATTATTTCGGGAATTTTGTACCTGTTATCTACAATATTGAATTATAATTTGTTGGGTTATATTGCAAAGCCAATTTTTATTGGAGTTTTATGTGTTTATTATATTAATAGAAGTAAGGATAATTTCAATTATGAATATTTTACTGTTTTAATTTTATTGTTTTTATCAGGAATGATTAATTTATTAGAAGGTAAGGACAACTTTAAATATGTTTTATTTCTAAATTTTTGTGCGTATAGCTTTTTTGGATACATTTTGGTCAAAAAAATAGCCGTTTTTAAGTTGGAAGTAATGCAAAAAAATAATTTTTCAGCTTTTCTATTAATTCTAATTTTTTTCCTTTGTCTAATTTATATTTCTAGATTTATAGTGTTTGATACTTCTTTCGAGATGTACAAATTTATGTATGCATATGATTTTTTGCTCACAGCAGTTGGAGTTTGCAGTACATTGCTTTATCTAGTAGATTCTTCTACTAAAAATACTTATCTTATTCTAGCAGTACTAAACATAATTATTTGCGAGATTTGTTACGGAATTTATTACTATTATTATCCTTTTTTATTTTTTAGATATACGAGTGTTTTTTGTTATATTGTTTCGTTTTATTTTTTAGTTAATTATTTTTTGAATGCAAACGAACATAAAAAAGTGGCATAATCTTTTGTCTGAAAATTATAAATTGCAGTATAAAAAATCTCTTAAAGAATAATTTTGTATGTTTATAATATGAAAGCGATAAAACCGCCACTATTGTTGTATATGATTTCGGGATTTTTATTTTTCCTGTCAATAATCATTGATAATGAGTATTTAACTTTAGTATCAAAACCTGTTATATCCTCGTCAATATTTTTTTATTATTTGCAAGAAAGTCGCGGGAAAGTTAGCTTTTGGTTTTCAATAGTTTTACTGTTGCTTTTTGTAAGTGGTATTTTTAATCTTTTTGAAGACGAGCTTACCCTACAATATGTAATCCTAGTAAATTTGGTAGTTTACTGTATTCTTCTGGGTTTTGTAATTAGAAGTTTATTCGAAATAAATTTGAAATCACTAGATAATGTCAGTTTAACATATATAATTTTAATGTTATTTTTCTTGTCATCATTGCTTTATGTATGCTTATTTTTAGTATTCGATTCAACATCAGTTTTGTATCTATATATTATCGTTTATGGTTCGATATTGTTAATTCTAGGTTTTTTAAATACAGTTTTATATGCTTTTAAAAACAGCAAAGAAGTTGTGTCTCTAATGATGGCAACATTTTGTTTTATAATTTGCGATTTGTTTTATGTCATTTACTACTACTATTATGATTTTATTTTTTTTAGATATATAAGTGTTTTGTGTAATATTATATCTTTTTACTTTTTAGTAAATTATTTTTTGTTGAGGAATGAAAACAAATAAACCATCACTTTTTTTGTACTTATTTGCAAGTATTTTTGCAGTTATTGGAATAGTTATAGAAAATGATCTTATAACACTTTTGATGAAACCCATGATTGTACCTGCAATTTTGTATTACTATATTCAAGTAAAAAAAAGCAAAACAAATTGGCTTTTTCTAATCATTTTGGTTAGTAGTTTTACCTCAGACATGCTGGTTTTATTCGATTTACCAAACGGTAATATTCCAATTGCATTATTAAATATGTTCTGTTATTTGATATTTATATATTTTGCAATCAAAGACATTTCGTTAAAATACCTATCTAATATAAAGTTTTTTTATTTTGCATTAATCGTAATAGGATGTTTTATAATCTTGTATGTTGTATTGGGGTTGATGTCAGGATTAGATGATTTTTCTAATAACTTATATATTATTTATGGAATTGTATTATGTGTTTTGGCTTCAATCATTGGGTTCAATCATTTAAACCAGGAAAGCAATAAGACATTTTATGCTTTAATTATGTGTATTTGTTTTATTACTACCGATGTTTTTTATGCAGTATATAATTTTTATTTAAACTTAGAAATTTTTATAGTTTTAAATATAACAGTTCAGTTTGCATCCTATTATTATATGGTAAAATATATAACTTGCAATTCTGAGATTGAAGAAGTATTATAAAAATGAAAAATAAAGTCATTAATATTAAAAGTACAAACGAAGTAAATGTTCTCATTTTGCTATTTTTCGTTGTTACTTTGGCAGAAGTTATAGCTGAGTTTTTCTCTTTTCCAAGTTTTATTTATCTTCTAAAACCCTTAATCTGTCCAATTCTAATTGTTATATATTGGAAATCATCAGCAAAGAGAAATATTTATTTTATTCTTGCTTTGATTTTTGGATTCACGGCGAACATATTTTTTATAGCAAAAGATTTTAGTTCGATATTATTAGGCTCACTTTTTTTTATGTTTTACAGAATATTAATAATTTATCTCGTGATAAAAATTGTAAAAGTAAAAAATTATTTGCCAGTTTTTCTGGGAATTATACCGTTTGCAATTGTTTTCTTATATGTTACCAGTCTTACGATTGATATGATAAGAGATGGATTCTATATTTATATAATGCAAGTACTACTTATGAGTTTTTTAGGCGGTTTTTCGCTAGCAAATTATATTATATATAATAATAAAATGAATTTTTGGCTACTCATAAGTTCTATATTATTCACCTTAATTCAGTTTATAATAACACTAAAATTGTATTATATAAATATGTTTATTTTTCAGCCTATTGCTATGATATTTTATTCTATAGCACAATTTTCGCTTTATAAGTTTATGATTTTATCGGAGAAGAATTAGATAATAATTTTCTTTCCACCAGCGGCGGCAACATTTTTTTCACTATCTAAATAAAAATCAATTCTACCTAAGTTTATTCCATAACAACCTACTTGGTTTATTAAAACTTCTTTCCCTTCAATATTTTTTTCGATAACAGGCTTGTCTAAAAAAGTATGCGTGTGTCCACCAATAATCAAATCGATATTTTTAGTTTTTCTGGCCAGATTAATATCTGAAGCTTTTTCTAAATCATTTTTGTAGTTAAAACCCAAATGCGACAAGCAAATTACAATGTCACATTTTTCATCTTCTTTTAGAATACGTGACATATCCTGGGCAACTTCAATCGGATTATTGTATTTGGTTTCTTTATACAGTTTTACATCAACAAGACCTTGTAATTCGACTCCAAGCCCGAAAACACCAATCTTTAGACCAGCTTTTTTGAAGATTTTATAAGGTTTTATAAAAGTGTCAAGAACTGTATTTTTGAAATCATAGTTTGCCGAAACAAAATCGAATTCTGCATGTGGCATTTGAGCTAGTAAACCATCTACTCCGTTATCGAAATCGTGATTTCCTATAGTTGCTAAATCGTATTTCATCATACTCATTAGCTTAAACTCCAATTCACCACCATAATAATTAAAATAAGGTGTTCCTTGAAAAATATCTCCAGCATCTAGCAACAATACATTTTCTTCTTCTCGTCTAATTTGTTCAACAATTGCTGCACGACGAGCCACACCACCCATATTTGGGTTTTTAGGGTCGTTAGCAGGAAAAGGATCTATGTGACTATGAGTGTCGTTTGTGTGTAAAACAGTAATTTTTTTAACATTATTTGTGGTAAAACTACTCAATGATAGTCCTCCAAGTGTTAGTAATGTTGCACTTGCTGCAGTTTTCTGAATAAAATCTCTTCTTTTCATGGTCTTTTTATTAATCAGATTGTAATGTTATTGTTTGATTTGAGTAACTTTTATTTTTTTAGTAATAGGAATGGTATCCACATCTTTAAAATAGTCAATCAATATATTTCTAAGTTTATACTCTAAATCGTATGTTTTTGTGTTTTTCTTAAAAAAGTTCATATTATCTCCACCATTCGAAAGATAATCGGAAGTAACAACATAATAAGTTTTCGTGAGGTCTAATGGTTTTTGGCCAACCATAATATCTGCCGCTTTATTCTCAGTATTAATAGTAAAGGTTATACCAGAAATTGGGTGTGGTTTTTTCTCTTTGATAAAATAATCTACAAATTCCGCAATTTGTTCGCCTATTAAGGCAACAACGACCGTGGTGTTTTCGAACGGCATAATTTCAAAAGCAGTTCTTGTAGTTACATCGCCTTGCGGAAGAATAGCTCTAATTCCACCATGATTCAAAATACAAATATCAATATCTAAGTTTTCACGTTTTTTAAAAAAAGGACTTGTTTTTTCGAGCGTAGCATCAGCAAGAAAATCACCAATATTACTTTGCCATTGTCCTTTGCTTTTGTCTAAAGTTTCTGGGCAAACTGCTAAAATAGTATTCAACTCGTTGTCAATGTGCGTTCTATAAGGAGAAATATAGGCATTGTATTCCGCTAGGGAATATGATTTCTCATTTATGTTTATCTGCTTAGCTTCTATTTTTGATATAACTAATTGTGCCGAACAATTACTTCCAAATACAATTAACGTTAAAATTAAAACAAAATGTTTTAAAACAAGGGCACTCTTTTTTACATTTACCATGACAATTAAATCTTATTTGATTAAATTTGTTTTTAAGATTAAAACGTAAATATAATATGTTTATAAAGTATATAAAAGAAATTTCACTTAAAAAAATATTAAAAAGAAGTCTTCATAACGTAAAGCCGAGTTCGTTAACAACACCAATACAAACTGTAGGATTAGTAGTTGATGAGAGTTATTTTACTGATAAAGAGCAGCTTGTAAAAGAATTAATCACTTGCGGAATTAAAGAAAGTAATATAAAAACGATTGTTTTTAGAGATAAAATAAAAAAAAACGAAACCTTTTCTCAGCCTACATTTAGTAATAAAGATATGAGTTGGAAAGGAGATTTAACGCAAATTTTCGTTACAGATTTTATAAACGAAACTTTCGATATGCTAATAAGTTACTATGATACTGAAAAAGCACCGTTATTACTTATCACAAACCATTCGAAAGCTTTATTTAAAGTAGGATTTTCTACTGTCGACAAAAGATTAAATCATTTAATGATTAATACCAATGCCGAAAATTATAAAGTTTTTGTTCACGAACTATTTAGATATTTAAAAATTTTAAACAAAATATAAAACCATGCAAGCATTTATTGGAACAGGAGTTGCCCTTGTAACGCCATTTAAAAAAGATTTTTCTGTTGATGTAGAAGCTTTAAGACGCATCGTAAATCATGTTATTGATGGTGGTGTCGAATATCTTGTAGTTTTAGGTACAACTGGAGAACCAGCAACACTATCTCAAGACGAAAAAGAACTCGTAATTGCAACAATTGTAGAAGCTAATAACGGAAGGTTACCTCTGGTTTTAGGTGTTGGAGGAAATAATACTATGAAAGTTGTTGAAGAATTAAAAACAAGAGATTTTTCTAAATTTTCAGCAGTACTTTCAGTTTCTCCGTATTATAATAAACCAACTCAAGAAGGTATTTATCAGCATTTCAAAATGATTGCCGAAGCTTCGCCAATTCCAGTAATCATGTATAATGTTCCAGGAAGAACGGCAAGTAATGTGTTGCCAGAAACAGTTTTACGACTAGCAAAAGATTTCAAAAACCTAATAGGAATAAAAGAAGCTGCAGGAGACATTGTACAAGCCATGAAGCTAATACAAGGAAAACCAAAAGACTTCTTAGTTATTTCTGGCGATGATATGATTACACTTCCTATGGTTTTAGCAGGTGGATCAGGAGTGATATCGGTAATAGGAGAGGGTTATCCAAAAGAATTTTCAGAAATGGTGCGTCTTGGTTTGCAAAGAAAAGTAGATGAAGCTTATACTTTACATTACAAATTAATGGACAGTATCGACATGATTTTTGAGCAAGGAAATCCAGGTGGTGTAAAAGAAATTTTTAAATCATTAGGTCTTTCAGAAAATACAGTTCGTTTGCCGTTAGTTAGTGTCAACGAAAATCTAGCAAACAGATTAGATTTGTTCACAAAACAGCTATCAAAATAACAACGAAAATAAAGTTTTGTATATAAGAATTAATAACTAAATTTGCAGTTCGGTTTTTTGAACTCAAAAACTCAATAAAATCGATAGTTTTAAAATAAATATGAAGAAAATACTATACACATTCCTAATAATTGCTTTGTTTTCGTCTTGTAGCGAATACCAAAAAGCAATTAAATCTGAAGATGTGGCTGTAAAAAGTGCTGCCGCTACGAAAATGTACGAAAAAGGCAAGTATGAAAAAGCCATTCGTCTTTTCGAACAAATCTCTCCAGTATTAAAAGGAAAACCAGAAGCTGAAGATATATTTTATATGTTTTCTCAGTCTTATTATCAAACAGAACAATATTATTTGTCAGGATATCAGTTTGAAAGTTTTGCAGCATTATATCCAAAAAGTAAAAGAGCAGAAGAAGCAGCTTTTTTAGGAGCAAAATCATATTCTGAATTGTCGCCAGTTTATACATTGGACCAAACGGATACAGATAAAGCAATTAATAAATTACAAGATTTTATTAATAAATATCCAAATTCTCAGTACCTAGCCGATGCAAACGTAATCGTAAAAGATTTGAGAGAAAAATTAGAGAAAAAAGCTTTTGAAATTGCAAAACAATACAATACAATTTCAGATTTTAAACCTGCAATTAAAGCTTTAGATAACTTTATTGCAGATTATCCAGGAACACCATACAAAGAACAAGCCTTATTTTATAAGTTAAATGCAAGTTACCAATTAGCGATAAACAGTGTGCCATCTAAAATGCAAGAAAGATTAAATGTTGCAAAAGCAGCACAAGAAGCTTTGCTAAATTTTAATGCAAATACAGAATTCAAAAAAACAGCTGACGAAATGTTGGTTAGGATAGATAAAGATTTACAACAATTTTCTAAATAAAAAAAAGTCATGGATTTAAAAAAGACTACAGCTCCAGTAAACACAGTTACTTACAACAAAACAGTAATTGAAGAACCAACTGGGAATGTTTATGAAGCGATTACCATAATGGCTAAAAGAGCAAATCAGATTAATGCTGAAATTAAAAAAGAACTAATCGAAAAATTAGAAGAATTTGCTACTTATAACGACAGTTTAGAAGAAGTTTTCGAAAACAAAGAGCAAATCGAAGTTTCTAAATTTTACGAAAAATTGCCAAAAGCACACGCATTGGCAGTTGAAGAATGGTTAGAAGATAAAATTTACTACAAATCAACAAAATAAAACAACTATGTCTGTTTTAAGCGGTAAGAAAATAATACTAGGAGTTTCTGGTGGAATTGCCGCTTACAAATCAGCGTCGTTAGTTAGATTATTCATAAAAGCAGGAGCGCATGTCCAAGTGATAATGACTCCTGCTTCTAAGGATTTTGTAACACCACTCACACTGTCTACACTGTCTAAAAATCCTGTTCATTCTTCTTTTTTTAATGAAGATGATCAAGATGCAGTTTGGAACAATCATGTCGATTTAGCACTTTGGGCAGACTATATTGTTATTGCGCCAGCAACAGCAAACACAATGTCTAAGATGGTTTCAGGTAATTGCGATAATTTACTTATTGCTACCTATCTTTCGGCAAAATGTCCTGTATATATCGCGCCAGCAATGGATTTAGATATGTACAAACACCCATCTACAAAAACAAATTTTGAAGCTTTCTCCAAATTTGGAAACACCATTATTCCTGCCGAAAGTGGCGAATTAGCCAGTGGACTTTCCGGAGAAGGCCGCATGGCAGAACCAGAAAATATCATTGCATTTTTAGAAAAAGACATCGAAAATAAATTACCATTAAAAGGTAAAAAAATCCTTGTTACAGCTGGACCAACTTATGAAGCCATAGATCCTGTTCGATTTATAGGAAATCATTCTTCAGGAAAAATGGGTTTCGATATTGCCATTGCAGCTGCAAATTTGGGAGCTCAAGTTACTTTAGTTTCTGGACCAACACATTTTCAAGTAAATAATTCTTTAATTAATTTAGTTCGAGTAACTTCTGCCGAAGAAATGTATAATACTTGTCATAAATATTTTAACGATTATGACGTGATGATTGCAGCAGCAGCAGTGGCCGATTATCGTCCAAAAAATGTAGCCCCACAGAAAATAAAAAAGAACGAAGCTACGTTTACTATAGAATTAGAAAAGACAAAAGATATTTTGTTGTCATTGGGTCAAATCAAAAAAAAACAATTTCTGATTGGTTTTGCTCTAGAAACTGAGAATGAAATTGAAAATGCAAAGCTGAAAATTCAGAAAAAAAACCTAGATTTGATAGTTCTTAATTCTTTAAATGATTTGGGTGCTGGTTTTGGAAAACCAACAAATAAAGTTACATTTATAGACAAAAAATTTAAGATAGAACCGCAAGAATTAAAATCGAAAGAAGCAGTAGCTATTGATATTGTAAATAAAATTGTCTCACATTATGCGTAAAATATTTGTTTTTTTATTTCTGTCATTTTTTGGGTTTGCACAAGCCCAAGAACTCAATTGTTCTGTAACTTTCAATACAGATCAAGTTACGGCAACAAACCAACAAGTATTTAAAACACTCAAAAAATCGCTTACAGAGTTTGTAAATAATAGAAAATGGTCTGACCAAACTTATAAAGGAGCCGAAAAAATAGAATGTTCTTTTTTCTTTACAATCACAACATATGATGCCGATCAGTTTACAGGAACTTTGCAAGTTCAGGCTTCAAGACCTGTTTATAATTCGACTTATATGTCACCTATTTTAAATATAAACGACAAGGATATTAATTTTGGTTATACAGAATTTCAGAATTTAGCTTTCGATCAAAACTCATTCGATTCTAACTTACTTTCTATAATGGCATTTTATTCCAATTTAATTATAGGTGTCGATGCAGATACGTTTGCACTCGAAGGAGGTTCTAAATCTTTAGAAAATGCTTTAAATATTGCCAATGTCGCACAACAAAGTCAAATAAAAGGTTGGAGCCAATCGGACAAAAATCAAAACAGATATTTTCTTATAAATGATATGCTTTCGCCTGCTTTTGTAGCTTTTAGAAAAACGATGTACGAATACCATTTGAAAGCTTTAGACAAAATGGCCGATAACCCAAAAGAAGCTAAAGAAAATATAAAAATTGCTTTAAAAACATTATCCCAAATAGCGGAAACAAGACCAAACGCTTATCTGACTAGAGTATTTTTTGATGCTAAAGCTGATGAAATACTTAGCATTTATACCGATGGACCAAAAGTTGATGTCACTGAAGTTATTAACGCACTCAATAAATTATCTCCTACAAATTCCAGCAAATGGGGAAAAATTAGTTATTAATTCCTCATTATGTTATCTTCATTATCTATAAAAAATTTCGCCTTGATAGAACAGTTGGAAATGAATTTTTCTAACCAATTTTCTATTATTACAGGTGAAACTGGTGCAGGAAAATCGATACTATTAGGTGCTTTAGGATTAGTTTTAGGCAAACGAGCCGATTTAACTTCCTTAAAAGACAAAGAACAAAAATGTGTTATCGAAGCACAATTTCAAATTTCAAAATACAATTTACAAGATTTTTTTGCCACAAATGATTTAGATTACGAAGACACAACCATCATTCGTCGTGAGATTTTGCCTTCAGGGAAATCTAGAGCTTTTGTAAATGACAGCCCAGTAAATCTTACCGAATTACAGGATTTGAGCGAATATTTGTTAGATATTCATTCGCAACATCAAACGCAAGAATTGTCTAATGAAGCTTATCAAATCGAGATTCTTGATGCGATTGCAAACCATCAAAATTTACTTGTAGATTACAAGCAAAATTTAGCCAAATATAAATCGGTAAAAATCGAATTAAAAAAAATACATGCTGAAAAAGAAGCATTGTCAAAAGAGCAGGATTATAATTCATTTTTGTTAGAAGAGTTGCTTTCGGCAAATTTAAAATCAGACGAGCAAGAAGAATTAGAAAGTATTTTTGAGAAGTTGAATAATGTCGAGTTTATCAAAGAATCACTAGATAAATCTTTGGCTGTGGCCAATGAAGAGCAAATAGGAATTATACAAAACTTGAAAGAAGTTAAAATTTCGTTGCAAAAAATTTCAGGCTTATCATCAGAATTTAAGGATTTGTTTGAAAGAGTTTCAAGTACATTAATCGAATTTGAAGATATCTCTATCGAGCTTTCTGGGCAAGCAGAAAAATTAGTTAATGATCCCGAAAAATTAGATTTGGTAAATCAAAAACTGCAAACAATATATTCTTTACAAAAAAAACATCAAGTAGAATCGATTGCTGAATTGTTAATCATTCAAAATGATTTAGACAGTAAATTGGTTTTGGTTAGTGATTTAGAGAATCAAATTCAAAAATTAGAAAATCAACTAAACGAAAGTGTATTGGTTTTAGATAAAATAGCTTCCGAAATTCATCAAAATAGAAGCAAAGCAGTTCCAGTTTTAGTAACTCAAATCACTGAAATTCTGACGCAGTTAGGAATGCCAAATGCTAGATTTCAGTTCGAAATAAATCAAACACAAAACTATTTGCCTTCAGGAAAAGATGAAGTGCAATTGTTGTTTTCGGCAAATAAAGGAACCGATTTTGGTTTGCTGAAAAAAGTAGCATCTGGCGGAGAAATGTCAAGAATTATGTTGGCTGTCAAAGCAATTTTAGCCAATTATTCGAAATTACCAACCATTATTTTTGATGAAATAGATACAGGAGTTTCTGGAGAAATTGCTCATAAAATGGGTGATATCATGAAAGAAATGAGTAACAAGATGCAAGTTTTTGCCATTACACATTTACCACAAATTGCTGCAAAAGGAAACCAACATTATAAAGTTTTCAAATCATCGGAAGGAGAAAGTACCATTTCAGAACTGAAATTACTATCTCAAAATGAGAGAGTTGTAGAAATTGCCGAAATGTTATCGGGAAAAGATATTTCAGATTCGGCACTTAATCACGCAAAATCATTATTAAACTAATTTTTTTTAATAATTTTGTTTAACAAATAAATACATCAATAAACAAACATAAAAGATGATTATAGAACCAAGAATGCGAGGATTTATTTGCCTTACAGCGCACCCAACAGGTTGTGAGCAAAATATAAAAAATCAAATAGCTTACGTAAAATCTAAAGGACATATAGAAGGAGCAAAGAGAGTTCTTGTAATTGGAGCTTCAACAGGTTTTGGTTTGGCTTCAAGAATTACAAGTGCTTTTGGCTGCGATGCTTCTACAATAGGAGTTTTCTTCGAAAAACCAGCAAGTGAAGGAAAAACAGCTTCACCAGGTTGGTACAATTCGGCAGCTTTCGAAAATGAAGCAAAAAAAGCTGGTTTGTACGCAAAAAGCATCAATGGAGATGCATTTTCTAACGAAGTAAAGCAACAAACTATCGATTTAATCAAAAAAGATTTAGGTCAAATAGATTTGATTATTTATAGTTTAGCATCACCAGTTCGTTTGCATCCAGTAACAGGAGTTTTGCATCGTTCGGTTCTAAAGCCAATTGGAGGAACGTTTACCAATAAAACTGTCGATTTTCATTCAGGAAAAGTTTCGGATATTTCTATAGCACCTTGCGAAGGAGATGATATCGAAAACACCGTGACTGTAATGGGTGGAGAAGATTGGTCTATGTGGATTGATGCTTTAAAAAAGGAAAATTTATTAGCTAATAATGCTACTACAATTGCTTACTCATATATAGGACCAGAAGTTACCGAAGCAGTTTATCGCAAAGGAACCATTGGTAAAGCAAAAGACCATCTAGAAGCGACTGCTTTTTCTATTACAGATAGTTTGGCGGATTTAGAAGGAAAAGCATATGTTTCAGTAAACAAAGCATTGGTTACACAAGCAAGTTCAGCTATTCCAGTTATTCCTTTATATATTTCATTATTGTATAAAATTATGAAAGCCGAAGGAATCCACGAAGGTTGTATCGAGCAAATGCAAAGATTGTATGCGCAAAGATTATATACAGGAAATGCAATTCCTACCGATGATAAAGGAAGAATCCGTATAGATGATTGGGAAATGAGAGCTGATGTACAGGAAAAAGTAGCCAAACTTTGGTTAGAAGCTACTACCGAAACATTGCCAGAAATAGGCGATTTAGAAGGATATAGAAATGATTTTCATAATCTTTTTGGCTTCGGATTTGAAGGAGTAGATTATAAAGCAGATACTAACGAAATGGTAAATGTTTCAAGTATAGTATAATTACATAAAGAATAGATATTTACAAAACCATGAATGTATTTCATGGTTTTTTTTATGTTTTATGCTTAAATACTATTGATAATTTAACAAATGATTAATATTTTTCATATATTGCATGCTTAAACCAAAAAATATAACTATGAAAAAAATTACTTTATTACTGTTTTTATTGGTCACTAGTTGGCAAATAAATGCACAAACTTGTACGCAGACATTTACTGCAACAGGGCAAGATGATGATCCAACAGTATTAACAATTAATGCAAGCTCTATTAATTGTTATGGAGCAAATCCTTTAACAAGTCTGAAATTAACTAATTCCGCAGGAAGTTTAACTAATGGTAATTGTGATTCTGCTGGAGCAGGTTGGTATGCATTTGATTTGTCTATAGATGGAGGTACTGCTATTACTGGTTGTGCTGCAGATTTTGATAATGTAAATATTACAGGATTTACTACATTGACAATAACATCTCATGATGATGATGTTTGGTCTGATACAGTTACTATTACAATAGATGTAGAAGCAACTTTCACAGCGCTTACACCTCCATCATGCACTGCATTGTCTACACCCGCTAACGGAGCAACTGGAGTTTCTTCTAGTGTTATATCTTGGTCAGCAGCAACTGGAGGAGCAACAGGATATAGATTAAATGTGGGTACTATGCCAGGAGGTACAAATGTTTTAAATAATTTTGATGCTGGAAATGTATTAACCTATGATTTAATTACCTTAATAGCAGGAACAACTTATTATGTAACAGTAATCCCTTATAATGGAAACGGTCCAGCAACAGCATGTTCGGAAACATCTTTTGCAACTTGTGGAGCTATTACGGTTTTACCTTGGACTGAAAATTTTGATGCTTTAGCTACAGGAACAGATCTATTCCCATCTTGTTGGGCATATGAGAATATAACGAGTAATTGGTCAATTTCGACTAGTCCAGTTGCAAATAGTGGAGCAAACTCTTTAAGAAGAACTTGGAGTACTGATGGTTGGGCTTTTACACCATTAGCAACACTAACAGCTGGAACTTCATATACTTTTAGTTATTATATGAGAACAAATGATGCAGTTGTAGGATACGATGTGACACTTGGAGTTGGAACTGCTCAAACATCTGGAGCAATGTCAACAACGTTGTCTTCACAAACAGGATATCAAGGTCCAGCTTGGACTTTATTTACAGTTTACTTTACACCAACTGTTTCTGGAAATTACTCTTTTGGAATACATGCTGCAGGTCCTTTTGCTCCTAATGGAATTAATTTTGATGATTTTAAACTTGAGGTATCTCCATCATGTATTAATCCACTTGGTTTAGCTGCATCTGCAGTAACGAATTCTAGCGCTACAATTACATGGACAGCAACAACTGGTAATTACGAATATGTTTTAGATAATACTGCTACTGATCCTGCAGGATCTGGAACAACATTACCTGGAGAGACTTATAATGCAACACCATTATCTGCCTCTACAGCTTATTATTTCCATGTAAGATCTGTTTGTGCAGGACCTACTTACAGTACTTGGTCTACGGTTTCGTTTACAACAGCTTGTGCTCCTGTTACGGCATTTATAGAAAATTTTGATAGTGTTACTGCTCCTAGCTTCCCAAATTGTTGGAGTAGAGTAGGTACTGGTGGTAATGCGAATATACAAACAACAAACCCAAGTTCTGGTGTAAATACAATGTATATTTATGGTTTTTCAGGCAGTTTAGGAGTTGTTAAAACAGTACCAGTTTCTAATTTAGGTGCGGGTACACATCGTTTGAACTTCAAAATGAGAGGTAATTTTACCGCTGGTGATGATGTAGAAATTGGTTATTTAACAGATCCTAACGATGACAGTAGTTTTGTTGCTTTAGGTTCTGTAAATGCAGCTTCATTAGTATATGAGGATTATACTTTTACTCCAGCAGCAGGATCATATTCAAACTATTTAGCATTTAGACATACAGGAACTATAGGTGCTAGTGTATTAATTGATGATGTAGTTTGGGAGCCAATCCCAGCTTGTAATAATCCTAGTGGTTTAGCTGTATCTGCACTAACAAGTTCTAGTGCTACAATTACATGGACAGCAACAACTGGTAATTACGAATATGTTTTAGATAATACTGCTACTGATCCTGCAGGATCTGGAACAACATTACCTGGAGAGACTTATAATGCAACACCATTATCTGCTTCTACAACGTATTATTTTCATGTAAGAACTGTTTGTGCAGGACCTACTTATAGTACTTGGACTACAGTTTCATTTACTACACCAGCAACACCTCCTACAAACGATTCTTGTTCATCTCCAATAGTATTAATTCCTGGTGCTGATTTTGCAGATAATGCTATTGACACTACAAACGCAGGAGCTACTTTAAGTTCAGAAACACCAAGTCCTTCTTGTGGAACAACTGGTTTTGCGACTTCTGGTAAAGATGTTTGGTATAGTGTGGTAGTGCCACCATCTGGTGATATTACTATTGAGACAGATATTGATTCTGTAGGAGGAGCAAATGCATTGTTAGATGCAGTAACATCTGTTTATTCAGGTACTTGTGGTGCGCTAGTAGAAGTAGACTGTGATGATTTTTCAAGCCCTTCAGCTAACGGCGATTATTCTTTATTATCATTAACAGGGCTAAATCCTGGGGATACTTTATTGATTAGAGCATTTGGATGGAATGGACTTCAAGGAAATTTCAGTATTTCAGCTTACGATGCTTCATTAAGTAGAGCATCTTTCGATATTACTGGATTCTCAGCTTATCCTAATCCAGTAAAAGATGTATTGAATTTATCTTACACACAAGAGATTTCTAATGTATCTGTACATAATTTGTTAGGTCAGGAAGTAATGACAAAATCTATCAATGCTACTCAATCTAAAATTGATATGTCAAACTTATCAAACGGGACTTATTTAGTAAAAGTTACTGTAGATGGTTTGGTTAAAACATTGAAAGTTGTAAAACAATAACAATAGTTTTTAAAAATGTTAAAAGCCATTCGCTAGTCGAATGGCTTTTTTTTTATAAAAAAATGTACCTTTGTCAAAATTTTTTATCAATGAATTTTTCGTTTATTATTCCAGTTTACAATCGTCCAGAAGAAATCGAGGAACTTTTAGAAAGTTTAACTAAACAGACTTACAAAGAATCTTTCGATATTATTATTGTTGAAGACGGTTCGACCATTCCTTGTGAACATATTGTAGATAAATATAAAAGTAAATTAGCTATCACATATTACCTGAAATATAATTCAGGACCTGGTGATTCTCGTAACTTTGGTATGAGCCAATCTAAATCAGATTATTTTATTATTTTAGATTCAGATTGTATCATTCCCGAAAATTATTTGACAGAAGTTTCTAAAAGCTTATCTCATAAATATGTAGATTGTTACGGTGGTCCAGATGCTATGTTACCTAGTTTTTCAGCCGTACAAAAAGCCATAAACTTTACGATGACATCAGTTATTACAACTGGAGGTATTCGAGGTGGTTCAGAAAAAATAGAAAAATTTCAGCCACGAAGTTTCAATATGGGAATTTCAAGAAAAGCATTTGAAGCATCTAAAGGATTTTCAAACATTCACCCAGGTGAAGATCCAGATTTGAGTATTCGTTTGTGGAAGTTAGGTTTCGAAACCAAACTAATCACGTCAGCATTCGTATATCACAAAAGAAGAATCGATTGGGAGAAGTTTTATATTCAAGTAAATAAATTTGGTAAAGCAAGACCAATTCTTAACCATTGGTACCCAGAATATGCAAAAGCAACCTTCTTTTTGCCATCAATATTTGTTATTGGTTTTATTGTTGGAGTTGTTTCTTTAATTTTTACTTTCGATTGGATTTTGAAATTATATTTTGCTTATACGATTCTAATTTTCATAATGTCATCTATTCAAAACAAAAATATTTATGTTGGATATCTTTCTATAATAGCAGTTTGGAAGCAGTTTTTCGGTTACGGATTGGGATTTATAGAATCCTTTTTTAAAATCAATATTCTGAAGGAAAAACCTCAAGAAGCATTTCCTGAATTATTTTTTAAAATTTAAAATGACAAAAATTATAGGTTTAACCGGCGGAATTGGAAGTGGTAAAACAACCATTGCTAGACTTTTTGAAGCCGAAGGAATTCCTGTATATATTGCAGATGATGAAGCAAAAAAAATAATGATTTTGCCAGAAACGATTCGTTTAGTTGGAGAATATTTCGGTCAAGAAGTGATTGTAAACCATCAGATTGATAGAAATAAATTATCAGAAATTGTTTTCAATCATCCAGAAAAACTAAAAGAACTCAACAAAATCATTCACCCATTGGTGAAAAAACATTTTGATAATTGGGTAAAAAAACAAAACTCACCGTTTGTCATCAAAGAAGCTGCTATTCTTTTTGAAAGTGGAAGTTATAAATATTGTGATCAAATTATTACCGTTATCGCTTCGGAAGAAACCCGTATAAAACGTGTGATGTCAAGGGATAATTCTACCAAAGAAGCTGTTTTAGACAGAATAAAAAATCAGTGGAGCGATAGTCAGAAAACCTCAAAAAGTGACTATGTTATTGAAAATGAAAACTTAAATGAAGCCAAACTTCAATTTCAAGGAATTCTTAAAAAATTAAAAAATCTATATTAAAAGTGCCATTTGTTAATATTTGGTTAATATATTTAGGATTCAAATGTTAAAATGTTAAATTTGTATCAATGAATAAAACGTTGTTTCGCATTGTAGTATTTTTAATGACACTTTCCCTGTTGGGAATCATTGTTGTACAAGGTTATTTGATAAATGCGTCTTTCAAAAATAAAGACGAGCAATTTAAATACCAAGTAAAACAAGTTATAGATAATGTATCTAAAAAATTACAAGAGCAGGAAACCTACACTTTTTTAAGTACATACAACAAACTTAAAGACAGTATAGGAAAAAGCCCGCAACAAAGTGAATTACTCAAGTTTTTTTATGTTGAAAAAAATGCAGTAACGAACGAAACGATTATTTATTCTAATAGTTTGATTGCAGAAGATTATTCGCTGCCATCATCGTTCTTTGATAAAAATAAAGATTCAACAAAGCTTAAAAACTATATTTCTAAACGCGTTACCGAAGTTTATAGCGGAAATACTATTAATGATAACAATCTAAATAGTACGTTATCTCCAGACGAAAAGATAGAAAAATCTGGAAGAATGGACGTTCTAGACAAAGCAACATTTGGAGTATATTTTAAGGACATTGCCGCAACACGATCTATAACCCAAAGAGTTTCTAACAAGCAATTGTATGATTTATTGGCTTATGAATTGAGTGGTTATGGTATAAAAACACCGTTCGAATTTGGTATTTACAGCAATGGTTTAGCAACAAAAGTAAAATCTGAAAAGTTTAAGTACGACAAGAAAAACACGTACGACATTCCAGTTTTTACAGACAATGATGGTGTGAGTAAATACCAGTTATTGGTTAGTTTTCCTAAAAAGAAGGAATTCTTAATATCGGATTTAATAGGAATTGCAATGTTAGCATTTTTGTTTACAGCCATTATTATTGTTGCTTATTATACAGGATTAAATCAGTTGAATAAGCAACGTCATATTTCTCAAATCAAAACCGATTTTATAAATAATATGACGCATGAGTTCAAAACACCTATTGCAACAATCAATTTAGCTTTAGATGCTATAAAGAATCCCAAGGTTATTGATGATAAAGAGAAAGTTTTTCGATATCTGCAAATGATTAAGGACGAAAACAAACGAATGCATGCTCAGGTAGAAAACGTGTTACAAATTTCTAAATTAGAAAAGCGAGAACTCGATATTACAAAAGAGGCATATAATATGAATGATATTATTGAAGAAGCGATAGAACACGTGAATTTGATAGTTGAAGACAGAGAAGGAAAAATAAGCGTAAATCTAAAAGCAAAACAGACAAATGTGTTGTTAAACGATGTGCATTTTACCAATGTATTAGTCAATATATTAGAAAATGCAATAAAATATTCGCCCGAAAAGCCAGTAATAACAGTAAGTTCAGAAAATGTAAAGAACTTTATTATTATTAGTATAAAAGACGAAGGAATGGGAATAAACAAAGCTTCTCAAAAGAAAATATTTGACAAGTTTTACAGAGAACACACAGGAGATATACACAACGTAAAAGGTCACGGATTAGGGTTGGCCTACGTAAAAAGAATAGTCGACGACCACCACGGAGAAGTAATGGTAGAAAGCGAAAAAGGAAAAGGAAGCACATTTATAATCAAATTACCCCTAATTTATTAAACTATGGAAGCAAATAAAAAAATACTATTAGTAGAAGATGATCCAAACTTTGGTTCGATACTTCGCGATTACCTTTCTATGAACGATTTTGAGGTAACACTTGCAAAAAATGGAATGGAAGGTTTCGAAAAATTCAAAAAGGACAATTTCGATTTGTGCATTCTAGATGTCATGATGCCCTACAAAGATGGTTACACATTAGCCAAAGAAATTCGCGAAAAAAATAAAGAAGTGCCTATCGTTTTCCTAACAGCAAAATCTATGAAAGAAGATGTGCTAAAAGGATACAAAGTAGGAGCAGACGATTATTTGAACAAACCATTCGATTCGGAAGTTTTGTTGATGAAAATTAAAGCAATTATTCAGCGTAAAGCTTCAGAAACAAAAACAGATGTTGCGAAATTTGAATTTAAAATCGGAAAATTCGATTTAAACTCAAAATTACGTTTCTTAGATTTTCCAGGTCAAGAAACCATAAAATTATCACCAAAAGAAAACGAATTGCTAAAAATGTTAGCACTTCACGAAAACGATTTGATGCCAAGAGAATTAGCATTAACAAAAATTTGGAGAGATGATAACTACTTTACTTCAAGAAGTATGGACGTATATATTGCCAAACTTCGTAAATACCTGAAACCAGATGAAGGTGTTGAGATTATCAACATTCACGGAGAAGGATTTAGGTTAGCCATAAAAAACGCAGTATAAAAATAGAAAAGGCTTCGAATAATCGGAGCTTTTTTTTAAAACAATAAAATGAGTTTATTTAAAAATATATTTGGTCATTCTGAAACCGATAAAATAGTTTCAAAAGTAAATTGGAAACCACTTTCGGATTTGGGTAAGATAAACGAAATTAAAGATTTATCACACGAAAAAACAGTTGCTATTTTCAAGCACAGCACACGTTGTAGCATAAGCCGAATGGTTTTGAAACAATTTGAAAACGAATATAATTTAGAAAATAAACTAGAACTCTATTTTTTAGATTTGTTAGAACACCGAAATATTTCGAACGAAATTGCCAACAGTTTTGGCGTTATTCACCAATCGCCACAACTTATCGTGATACAAAATGGTGTTTCTGTTTACAATGCATCTCACGAAAGTATTGATGCTAATGGTTTAGGGAAGTTTGTGTAAAATCTCTGTTATAGGATGATTTCGTCTTCACTTTGTGAAAAATATTCTTCTAAAGTTGTTTTGTCGTTCAGCATTTCTCGCACAATTTCATTTTTCGAAATAATTTCAGCAAACTTTTTTTGAGCTTCAGTAAATTTGGTTATTAAGTTAATTGGATTTGGAAACTCTACATATAAATCTTCTTTTCGTATTAGAGTTTTATATAGTTCGTTATTGTTTTTGTCACCAGAGTAATATTTTTTCATGAAGTCAGAGTCTAAAAATGGATTCGACTTTTTAAGCTTAGATTTTGAGGAATCCTTAGAAATCCTTCCCTCAAAAGTCCAATTTGGATGATGAACCAACATAAAACCTTTGGGATGTTTTAAAAAATTTGCCCAATGCTTTACTTCTTGAAAAATTTGAAAATACTTTAATCTATAATTTTCAGGAATTGACATTATGTTGAAATACTCGTTACAAACTTCTACTTGTAAATATAAGAGTAGTATGAAATTTGTGAAAGTTAATTGAGAATCGTGAAAACTTTTATATTGAAGTAAAAAATTTTGAATCAATCTGTTACTATTATTCAAATTACAAGCTACACAATTGTGTCCTTGCGTAAAATTAGAATGAATATTACAGAACAAGGTGTCATATTCTTTATCGTCGTCATCTTGATCATAATAATGTGTAACAACAAAAATGTCCAAAACTTTTTCAAAAAGAGGTATTAGATTATCCGAACTTTCCTTTTTTTCGGAAGTATACTCTTTAATTAAATTTCTTGTTTTTTTATCCATCATATGTGTTTTAATCTTGCCTATAACTCGATGCTTCGACAATTAAACGTAAATTAAATCTTATCTCCTAAACCTATTCCTAACAATAATATCTTTCAATTTAGCTTTCAGGTCTTCGCCAGAATCATAAACCATTTGGTCGTTACTAGGAAAAGCAACGGCACGTTTATTAAAATAAGGCATATAACTGTCATCGCAAGCATTTTTGTCACCGTTATAAGTCGAATAAATATTTTCGAAAACAAATTCACTACTTATAGGAAAAGCTTCAATAAGTTGGTTGGTTCTAAAATCGATATAATCAACTTTTGCAGTTACTTGGCAAGATTTAAACTGTCTGAATTCATAAATATCAACACGAATAGTTTTAAAATTATCAACCATAATAGTATGACCCAAACTGTCTTTTACCACATTTCCTTGCGAATTCAATAATGCTTTTACACCATCTTTTATCTGTTTTTCCTTAATAAATTCCTTCTCCTTTATTTGCTCTGGCGAAATATTTATTTGACGGAAATTTACAATCAATCCGTAATCGTAACTGATTCCTTTTTGTTTGTTGCTATGATAAACCGTCCATTTGTCGTTTAGTCCAAAAGTGCTAAAATCTAACAAATCGCTTTGCAAACGAACAGGAATAACCATATTGGTTTCGTTTTTGGTATAAACACTCACAAAATCAGTACCTTTTTGTTGTGCCTGATTCATTAATTTTGTTACATCTTTATAACCAGGATTTATGCTTTCTAAATAACCCAAATCGTCATAAGATTTTCTAAAATCCATTTTGTTATTAGATTTCAAAAGTTTCACAGCATTATCGTATAAGTATTTCGATAAGGCATTTTTGCTGTTTATAATTTGGTCCGAATAATTATCGAAAGGAAAATAAGCATTTCTTCCTTCTTTCAATAATTGCAATGGTAGCAACGGACGAATGCGCTCCTGACGGTTATTCAACTGCAAATAATCGTTATATATTTTCTCTAAATTTGCAGGATTAGCATCTTTAGCAAGCATGTCTATATTGCGCAAATCACGATCTTTAGCTTTGGCAAAAGCCTCCTCGAGCAAGTACACATAATCTTGTTTTCCTTTCGCATCTTTTTTAGTTCGCAAGGCTTCCACAGCACGATTTATGGCGTTATCATAATCACCATCACTCAGTAAAGACTGCGTTTTTTTAACACCACAAGAATAAATTAAAAGTAATATCGATAAGAGTAAAGTAATTTTTCGCATGATTTCTAATTTTTACAAATATATTTTTTTAGGAGCTATTTCCTGCTATCCGTTTCAATCTTTTTTTCGGTAAAAACCTCAAAAAAGGATTTCCACTACTATCAGGGCTAGGGCATTCCAATATTTTTGCAAACCAAACAGTAAAAACTGAAACCAATTTTCTATTTTTGCAAAACACAACACAACAACAAATGTACAAACTCATTATTCGCCCTATACTTTTCTGGTTTGATCCCGAAAAAGTGCATTATTTTACCTTCTCATTAATAAGAACAGTATCTAAAATTCCAGGATTTACATCAATATTCAAATCCTTGTACGAAGTAAACGACAAACGATTAGAAAGAGAAGTTTTCGGACTAAAATTCAAAAATCCAGTAGGACTCGCAGCTGGTTTCGACAAAGATGCCAAGCTTTATAAAGAATTATCCAATTTTGGTTTCGGTTTTATCGAAATAGGAACACTAACTCCAAAAGGACAAGAAGGAAATCCTAAAAAACGATTGTTTCGTTTGCAAGAAGATTCAGCAATCATCAACCGAATGGGTTTCAATAACGGCGGCGTTCTCGAAGCAGTCGAAAGACTAAAGAAAAACAGCGGAGTACTAATAGGAGGGAACATTGGTAAAAACAAACTCACGCCAAACGAAAATGCCACTTCCGATTACGAAATATGTTTCGATGCTTTATATGATTATGTCGATTATTTTGTAGTAAATGTAAGTTCGCCTAACACACCAAATCTTCGTGAACTACAGGAAAAAGAGCCATTAACACAATTGTTAAACACGCTTCAAACAAAAAACATTCAAAGATATAACACTGAGCTTGTCACCCTGAGCGAAGTCGAAGGGCGAAGTGCAAAACCTATTCTACTAAAAATCGCTCCGGATTTAACAAACGAACAATTATTAGATATTATCGATATTGTAAAAACCACAAAAATTGCAGGAGTAATTGCAACCAATACCACCATTTCTCGTGAAGGTTTACAATCGGTTAATAAAATAGAAATGGGTGGATTATCAGGAAAACCACTCACCAATCGCTCTACCGAAGTGATTCGTTTCCTTTCCGAAAAAAGCAACAAAGCCTTCCCAATAATAGGAGTAGGAGGAATACATTCTGTGCAAGATGCCATCGAAAAACTAGAAGCAGGAGCAAGCCTAATTCAACTTTATACAGGTTTTATTTACGAAGGACCAGCATTAGTAAAAGCAATTAATAAAGCAGTTCTTAAAAAAAGTTTGTAACTTTACCACTTTGCCTTTTTAAATGAGCCAACCAATAAAAATTATCGAATGTCCTCGTGATGCCATGCAAGGTATCAAGGCGTTTATACCTACCGAGAAAAAAGTTGCCTATATTCAATCGCTTTTGCGAGTAGGTTTTGATACTATCGATTTTGGGAGTTTCGTTTCGGCAAAAGCCATTCCACAAATGCAAGACACGGTAGAAGTTTTAGCACAACTTGATTTGTCACAAACCCAAAGTAAATTATTGGCTATTATTGCCAACACACAAGGTGCTGAAAACGCTTCTATTCACAAAGAAATTCAATATTTAGGATTTCCGTTTTCTATTTCGGAGAATTTCCAAATGCGAAATACCCACAAAACTATTGCAGAATCTCTGGTTACCTTACAAGAAATTTTAAACATTGCCGACAGAACAAATAAAGAAGTCGTAACCTATATTTCTATGGGATTTGGTAACCCTTATGGAGATCCTTGGAATGTTGAAATTGTAGGAGAATGGACAGAGAAACTCGCCAATATGGGCGTAAAAATTCTTTCCCTTTCGGATACTGTAGGTTCATCAACACCAGAAGTGATTCGTTATTTATTCTCCAATTTAATACCAAAATACCCAAATATCGAGTTCGGTGCTCATCTGCATACCACACCAGACAAGTGGCATGAGAAAATAGACGCCGCTTACAAAGCAGGTTGTCGTCGTTATGATGGAGCGATTCAGGGATTTGGTGGTTGTCCTATGGCAAAAGACGATTTGACAGGAAATATGCCTACGGAGAAAATGTTATCTTATTTTACCACACAAAAAGAAAATACAAATACCAGTCCAATGAGTTTCGAAAGTGCCTATAACGAAGCATCAAAAATATTCAATTTATATCATTAGCATTTTTAGGAGCTATTCCAGCTATCCACTATATCTTTTTGTATCGCCGAAAAGGCTCTCAAAAAGGATATCGTTCCTATCTGGGCTAGGGCAAATCGGTAAAGACAAATAAACGAATAACCAAATTACCGAATAAACAAAAAAATCACTATATTTGCACGCAATTTAACTACAACTACAAATTGCACATGAAAGCACACAATTCTAAAATCATCGGAGAAGGACTAACTTACGATGACGTATTACTTATCCCAAGTTATTCAGAGATATTGCCACGCGAAGTAAGTATCAAAACACATTTTTCAAGAAATATTACTCTAAACACACCAGTTGTTTCCGCAGCGATGGACACTGTTACCGAAAGTGCTATGGCAATAGCAATGGCACAAGAAGGCGGAATAGGAGTTTTGCATAAAAACATGACTATCGAGCAACAAGCAGCCGAAGTACGCAAAGTAAAACGTGCC
The DNA here is from genome assembly GCF_900111965.1 of Flavobacterium swingsii. GTDB lineage: Bacteria > Bacteroidota > Bacteroidia > Flavobacteriales > Flavobacteriaceae > Flavobacterium > Flavobacterium swingsii. The sequence goes on from NZ_FOJT01000002.1 coordinate 266,419, forward strand.
GAATCAGGTATGATAATCGATCCAGTTACTTTACCATTATCAGCAACCGTAGCAGATGCCAAACAAGTAATGCGCGAATACGGTATTGGTGGAATTCCAATTGTAGATGAAAATCAAACACTAAAAGGAATCGTAACCAATCGTGATTTACGTTTCGAAAAAAATAATAATAGACTGATAACCGAAGTAATGACTTCGCAAAATTTGGTTACAGCAGCTGTAGGAACTTCATTGCAAGAAGCAGAAATTATTTTACAAGGACACAAAATCGAAAAATTATTGGTAGTAGATCCAAACAATAAATTAGTAGGTTTAATCACTTTTAGAGATATTACAAAACTGACTCAAAAACCAAACGCTAACAAAGACAAGTTTGGTCGTTTGCGTGTTGCCGCAGCACTTGGTGTTACTGCCGATGCGGTTGAAAGAGCTGAAGCACTTGTAAAAGCAGGTGTCGATGCAGTAATTATTGACACAGCCCACGGACATACAAAAGGAGTAGTAGATGTTTTGAAACAAGTAAAAGCAAAATTCCCTGATTTAGATGTAGTAGTAGGAAATATTGCTACGCCAGAAGCCGCCTTATATTTAGCACAAAATGGTGCTGATGCTGTCAAAGTAGGTATCGGACCAGGTTCTATATGTACCACAAGAGTCGTTGCAGGAGTAGGATTTCCTCAATTTTCTGCAGTATTAGAAGTCGCAGCAGCACTAAAAGGATCTGGAGTTCCAGTAATTGCCGATGGTGGAATTCGTTATACAGGTGATATTCCTAAGGCTATTGCAGCTGGAGCAGATTGTGTGATGTTGGGTTCACTTTTAGCAGGAACTAAAGAATCTCCAGGAGAAACCATCATTTTTGAAGGAAGAAAATTCAAATCTTATCGAGGAATGGGCTCTGTTGAAGCCATGCAAGAAGGATCGAAAGACCGTTATTTTCAAGATGTAGAAGACGATATCAAAAAATTAGTTCCCGAAGGAATTGTAGGTCGTGTACCATACAAAGGAGAATTGAATGAAAGTATGCAACAATTTGTTGGTGGACTTCGTGCAGGAATGGGTTATTGTGGTTCTAAAGACATTGCAACGTTGCAAGAAACTGGACGTTTTGTGAGAATTACAACTAGCGGAATAGGAGAGAGTCACCCACATAATGTGACTATCACTAAGGAAGCACCTAATTATTCGAGGTAATTAAAAACAATCCAAATCATGCAACTCGTATTCGCTTCAAACAACAAAAATAAAATACAAGAAATACAAAGTATGCTCCCAGAAAGCATCAAAATACTAAGCCTTTCTGATATTGGCTGTCACGAGGATATTCCCGAAACAGCCAATACCATCGAAGGAAACGCTATTCTAAAAGCGAATTATGTAACTCAAAAATATGGTTACGATTGTTTTGCTGACGATACAGGGTTAGAAGTTGAAATACTAAATGGCGAACCAGGTGTTTTCTCCGCTCGTTATGCTGGCGAACAACGTAATGACAATGATAATATGGATAAGTTGTTAATTGAATTAGACAATAAAACCAATAGAAACGCCCAATTCAAAACCGTTATTTGTTTAAATATTAATAACGAACAACATCTATTTACAGGAATTGCTAAAGGAGAAATCACTAAAGAGAAGCTTGGGAATCAAGGTTTTGGCTACGATCCCATCTTTCAGCCTGAAGGTTATCAACATACGTTTGCTCAAATTTCGCTCGAAGAAAAAGCAAATATTAGCCATCGTGGCAAAGCTACAAGACAACTTATTGCTTTCTTTAAAAAGTAACTTATTGATTTTCAATTGTTAATAAATTTTTAATTCTCGATTTAACATTAGTTTATCTCGTTTATTCGATGTACTTTTGCACCGAATTTAAAAATAAATAATGAACAAATTTGAACAATTAGGATTGACAGAATCGCTACTACGTGCGATTATCGATCTAGGATTTGAGAATCCGACCGAAGTACAAGAGAAAGCGATTCCGATGCTATTGGAAAAAGACATTGATTTAGTTGCGTTGGCTCAGACAGGGACAGGGAAAACGGCAGCTTTTGGTTTTCCAGTCATTCAAAAAATTGATGCCAACAATAGAAATACACAGGCGTTAATTTTATCACCTACTCGCGAACTATGTTTGCAGATTACAAACGAACTTAAAAACTACTCAAAATACGAAAAAGGTATTAATGTAGTGGCAGTTTATGGTGGTGCAAGTATCACAGAACAAGCAAGAGACATCAAAAGAGGAGCGCAAATTATTGTGGCAACTCCAGGAAGAATGCAAGACATGATTAACAGAAGATTAGTTGACATTTCTCAAATAAACTACTGTATTCTTGACGAGGCTGACGAAATGTTAAACATGGGTTTCTACGAAGACATCGTAAACATCTTATCTACAACTCCAGACGAGAAAAACACTTGGTTGTTTTCTGCAACAATGCCTGCTGAGGTAGCTAGAATTGGAAAACAATTCATGACCGATCCAATAGAAATTACTGTAGGAGCTAAAAACTCAGGTTCTGCAACAGTTTCTCACGAATTTTACCTAGTAAATGCACGTGATCGTTACGAAGCTTTGAAACGTTTAGCCGATGCTAATCCAGACATTTTTTCTGTAGTTTTTTGTAGAACAAAACGTGATACACAAGCTGTGGCTGAAAAATTAGTCGAAGATGGTTATAGTGCTGCTGCTTTGCACGGAGATTTATCTCAAGCGCAACGTGATGGTGTTATGAAAGCTTTCCGTGGTAGACAAATCCAAATGCTTGTAGCGACTGATGTTGCTGCTCGTGGAATCGATGTTGATAATATTACACACGTTGTAAATTACCAATTGCCAGACGAAATAGAAACCTATAACCACCGTTCTGGTCGTACCGGACGTGCAGGAAAACTAGGAACTTCTATTGTTATTGTAACTAAAAGTGAAATTCGCAAAATTTCTTCTATCGAAAGAATTATCAAACAAAAGTTTGAAGAAAAAACAATTCCTTCAGGAATCGAAATCTGCGAAATCCAATTATTACACTTAGCAAACAAAATTAAAGATACTGAAGTTGATCACGAAATTGACAACTATTTACCAGCTATTAATAGCGTTTTAGAAGATTTATCTAAAGAAGAGCTAATTAAGAAAATGGTATCGGTAGAATTTAATCGTTTTATTGCTTACTACAAGAAAAACAGAGATATTTCTAATCAATCTTCAGGTTCAGACAGACGTGAGCGTGATGATAGAGATGGTGCTCCAAGAGAGAATAACAACAATGGCGCAACGCGTTATTTTGTAAACATTGGTTCTAGAGACGATTTCGATTGGATGCAATTGAAAGATTTCTTAAAAGAAACATTAGACTTAGGTCGTGATGATGTATTTAAAGTAGATGTAAAAGAAGGTTTCTCTTTCTTTAATACCGATGCAGAACATACTGATAAAGTAATGGAAGTTCTTAACGGATTCGACCTTAACGGAAGAAGAATAAACGTTGAAATCTCTAAAAATGACGGTGGTTCAAGCTCTGGACGTCGTGATCACAACGGAAGAAGTTCTGGTGGTGGTTTCGGTGGCGGAAGAAGTTCTGGCGGAGGAGGTTTTAGAGGAGAAAGAAGTTCAGCGCCAAGATCTGGTGGTGGTGCTTTTGGACCAAGAAGCGAATCAAGAAGTTCGGCTCCAAGAGAAGGCGGATTTAGTAGAGGATCAGCTCCAAGAGAAGGTGGTTTTGGAAGAAGTTCAGAAAGAAGCGAGTCTTCAGACAGAGCGCCAAGAAACGAAAGACGTTCATCAGGATCAGGTTTTACACCACGTCCTTCTGAATCAAGTTCTGAAAGACCTAAAAGACCAAGAAGAAGCTAAATAATAGTCTTTGACTTAATAGTAAAGCCTTGAAAATTAATTTTTTCAAGGCTTTTTTTATTAAAATGAGTTCAAATTGTCTCGTCAGATTTACGGTGGTTACGTAAATTTACCACAAAAGATTATAAGTACAAGAGAAAATTTTATGCGTCTGGAATTTCGGGCTCGACCAACTTAGTCAATTTTTCTAAAGATTCTTGCCAACCTAAATAACACATTTCTACAGGTATAACAGATGGGATTCCTTCCTGCAAAATTTTTAATTCGGTACCTCCAATAACTTTACGCAACCAAACGGACGTAATCATTTCACCGGGAAGATTTGGGTCATCAAATTGATCTGTATACTTTAAAAATTCATTAGGTTTAATTTCGATATATTTCCCACCAAATGAGTGACCATTGCCAGTTGAGAAATTATGAAATGACATTTTATAAGTCCCCCCCATCTTTACAGTTATTTCATGTACAGTACAAAGAAAACCATATGGAGGTATCCAAGAAGCAAGCGCATTAGCCTCAGTAAATGCACGGTAAATTTTTTCAGGAGAAGATTTAAGAACTCTGTGTAACGATACGCTGCTATTATTTGACATAAAATACATTGGTGTAAATCCCTACTCGTCTGGCTTTTGGGTTCCGCCCGTTTTTTTTAATGGTCGCTGCTCCATAACGTATAAAGTTAATAAATTTCGATTAAACATTCAAATATCATTTCTGATTTAATTAACAATTATAGTTAATTTTCTTATAATTATAATATAAATTGAAAATATCTCAACATGAATAATTACATTAGCCCAACAAATTTTTAGCATGAGAAATTTTACCATTTTATTTATATTTTTTATTTCATTTTCGGCAATTTCGCAAGAAACGATTATTTCCGGTACCGTCATAAACGACAATACTATGTTGCCTTTGTGGAATATTAATGTCGTAAATATAAACCTAGTAAAAGGTGCTGTGACTGATGCAAAAGGGAATTTCAAGATTCCAGCCAATGTAAATGATGTGTTATTGGTTTCGAGTTTGGGTTTTCAATCTATCGAAATAAAAGTGACAAATGATTGGATAAAAAGTAATGCAAACCGAATTCACCTTACCGAAAAAGCCTATGCGCTCGAGGAAGTTGTAATTCCTCCATACGATTTAACAGGTTATCTCGAAGTCGATTCGAAACTCATTCCTGAAAAAGAAAATTATTGGTACAATATTTCGGGACTAACAAGTCGATATGAAGCTGGCGAGAGTTCCCCAAAAGCTTTTGGTCGGGTTATGAATTCCTTATTTAATCCAGCCGATATGCTTTATAATTTCTTTGGAAAAAAGCCGAAAGAACTTAGAAGACTTAAGGAATTAAAAAAAGATGAAAATCTAAGAAATTTGCTTCAAACAAAGTACGATCACCAAACTATTTACTTACTTTTAGGTATCGATAAAAAGGAACTTGCCGATATTTTGCAACGTTGCAGTTATTCTGAAGCATTTGTACAAACGGCAAATGATTTGCAAATTTTAGATGCTATAAACGGCTGTTATGAGGAATATAAAGTTTTGAAAAAATAGTTTTCTTCATTCAAACATAAAACATAGTAATGGAATATTTAGGCTATTTTGCTTCTATACTTGTAGGAATTTCATTAGGATTAATAGGTGGTGGCGGGTCTATACTTACCATACCTATTTTAGTTTATTTATTTAAAATAAATCCAGAGAATGCGACCAGTTATTCATTATTTATAGTCGGAATAACTGCATTAATAGGTTCTTATAAGCATTATTTGTTAGGGAATTTAAAACTAAAAACAGCTTTGTATTTTACCTTTCCATCAGTAATATCATTATTATTCGTTAGAGAAATAGTGTTGCCTAATATTCCAAATCATTTATTTTTTATCAATAATTTTGAGTTCACAAAAAATTCACTCATCATGCTTGTTTTTGCAATATTGATGATTTTTGCCTCAGTTTCGATGATAAAAAGGTCAAATGCTGATAAAAAAATGCAAGAAATAAGTTTTATTCAATTATCACTTATTGGATTAATTGTTGGTTTTGTAATAGGATTTTTAGGAGCTGGTGGTGGTTTTCTTATTATTCCGGCATTAATATTTTTTGCTGGTTTAGAAATGAAACAAGCTATAGGAACTTCCTTATTTATCATTTTTATCAATTCGATTATAGGATTTGGTGGAGATGTCATAAACGGAATTCAACTGGACTATAAATTACTATTTATCATCTCATCAATAGCAATTTTTGGAATGTTTATAGGAACTCATTTATCAAAAAAAATAGATGGTTCGAAACTAAAACCAGCTTTTGGTTGGTTTGTATTGATCATGGGAATTTATATTATATCGAAAGAATTTTTTTTATAAACTTTAAATCAATAATTCTATTTTAAACAATAGATGACTTATTTTTGTCTAATAATATCAATTATAATACAATGCAAATAGAACAAATATATACAGGTTGTTTGGCGCAAGGTGCTTACTACATCACTTCAAATGGCGAAGCTGCAATTATCGATCCGTTACGTGAAATTCAACCTTATCTTGGTCGATTAGAAAGAGATAATGTAAAACTGAAATATATTTTTGAAACTCATTTTCATGCGGATTTTGTTTCAGGGCATTTAGATTTAAGCAAAAAAACGGGAGCTAAAATTGTTTATGGGCCAAACGCAAATCCTGATTTCGAATTTATTTCTGCCAATGATAATCAGGAATTTACCATAGGAAACATCAAAATAAAAGCTTTGCACACACCTGGTCACACCATGGAAAGTTCTTGTTTTTTACTTATTGATGAAAACGGAAAAGACAAAGCTATTTTCTCAGGAGATACTTTATTTATTGGAGATGTTGGTCGTCCGGATTTGGCACAAAAAGCAGCATCGATGACGCAAGATGAGTTGGCTGGAATGCTTTTTCATTCGTTAAGAACAAAAGTAATGACACTTGCTGACGATGTAACGGTTTATCCCGCACATGGTGCTGGCTCTGCTTGTGGCAAAAATATGAGTAAAGAAACTGTATCGACAATTGGAGAACAAAAACAGCTGAATTATGCACTAAGAGCCAATATGACCGAAGCCGAATTTATTACCGAAGTTACTGATGGTTTGCTACCTCCGCCTTCTTATTTTGGAATGAATGTTGCTATGAATAAATCAGGAATTCCTAGTTTTGAAAATGTATTACATAATGGTATGAAATCATTATCTGTTACTGAATTTGAAGCTATTGCTGAAGAAACGGGAGCAATAGTTTTAGATACCAGAAGCAGTGGTGATTTTGCTAAAGGACACATTCCGCAATCTATAAATATTGGTATTGCTGGCGATTTTGCTCCTTGGGTTGGAGCGCTAATTGCTAATGTAAACCAGCCAATAATCATAGTTTCAGACATTGGTAAAGAAGAAGAAACTGTAACTAGACTAAGCCGAGTAGGTTTCGATAATGTATTAGGACATTTGCAAGGCGGTTTCGAATCATGGAAAAATACAGGAAAAGAAATAGATACTGTAAACCGAATTACTGCTACTGAATTTGAAAATCAAGTAAAAATTGGCGAAAGCAAAGTTATAGATATTCGCAAAGAAACAGAATATAGCGCCGAGCATATCGAAGAAGCATTTTGCAAACCTTTGGCCGCAATAAACGATTGGGTAAAAGACATCAATCCGCAAGAACATTTCTTTATGCATTGTGCTGGCGGTTATCGTAGTATGATTGCAGCGTCGATATTGCAAGCTCGAGGTTACAGAAATTTCACCGAAATAGAAGGCGGTTACAATGCGATTGCAAAAACAAATTTACCAAAAACCGATTTTGTTTGTCAAAGTAAATTTTAAAAATAAGAACTGAAATCGAGGCTAGTTATTGTAATATCTAGCCTCAATTCTTTTAATATCCTTAATAGAGCTTTTTGCCCAAGCCAATCTTTTTTCTAGAATTTCGTCATCAGATAATTGCCAATTTACATCAGATTTACGTAATCTTTCAGTCAAATTCTGAATGATAATCGCTGCTGAAACCGAGATATTCAAACTTTCGGTAAAACCAACCATAGGAATTTTCAGAAAACCATCAGCTTGTTTGAGAATTTCTTCCGATAAACCATCTCTTTCGGTACCAAAAAACAAAGCGCTTGGTTTAGAAATATCAAAATCCTCCATCAAACAATCATTTTCGTGTGGTGTGGTCGCAATGATTTGGTAACCTTTATTTTTTAAAGTCTCTATACAATTAGAAACACTATCGAAAGTATTAATATCGACCCATTTTTGTGCGCCCATTGCAATTTCTTTATCGATGCTTTTGCCATAACGTTCCTCGATTACATTAAGTTCCTGAATTCCAAAAACCTCGCAACTGCGCATAACAGCGCTCGCATTATGCATCTGAAAAATATCTTCTACGGCAATTGTAAAATGGTTTGTTCTGTTTTCTAAGACTTTCAAAAATTTTTCTTTTCGGTTGTCTGTCAATATGTTTTCTAAAAAAGCTAAGTAATCTAAATCGACCATTTTATACTATTTGTTTTGGCAAAAATAGTGAAATTGTGTAGTTTTAGTTCCAAATAATAAAAATGAAAAAATTAGTTGTTTTAACTGGAGCCGGAATTTCTGCTGAAAGTGGTATAAAAACATTTCGTGATAGTGATGGACTTTGGGAAGCTCATAACGTTATGGATGTTGCTACGCCAGAAGGTTGGCATAAAAATCCTAAATTAGTTCTTGATTTTTACAACAAGAGAAGACAGCAACTCAAGGAAGTAGAGCCTAATGCTGGACATCAGATTCTGGCAGCATTAGAAAATAAATTTGATGTTCAAATTATAACTCAAAACGTTGATGATTTACACGAACGTGCAGGAAGTTCAAATGTTTTGCATTTGCATGGCGAATTGTTGAAAGTCAGAAGTACAAAAAAGGAAAATTATATTTTGAATTGGTCGGAAGATTTAAATCTTGGTGATTTTGATGATAAAGGAAATCAATTACGTCCACATATTGTATGGTTTGGCGAAGATGTTCCTGCTTTAGAATATGCCATAGAATTAGTGCAACAAGCGGAAGTTTTAATCATTATTGGGACATCATTGCAAGTTTATCCTGCGGCTGGATTAATAAATTTTGCCAACCCAAACATATCTGTTTATTATATTGATCCTAATCCGGCAACGATTTATGATTCGCCAAACGATATTAAAGTAGTTTCTACAACGGGTTCTAAAGGAATGGAAATTGTTAGGAAAGAGCTTGAAAAATTTCAATAAAAAAACCTAAAACCTAAAACCTAAAAACATAAAATCTGTTTATCTTTGCGCTTTTAAACAACAACACAACAAATGCAACTAACTGAATTGAATGCTGTTTCGCCAATAGATGGTCGTTATAGAAGTAAAACAAAATCACTTTCAACCTATTTTTCTGAAGAAGCCTTAATAAAATATCGAGTTCTAGTAGAAATTGAATATTTTATTGCGCTTTGCGAGGCTAATTTGCCGCAACTTTCAGGAGTGAATCCAAATATATACGAGGATTTACGAAATATTTACAAAAACTTTTCGACCGAAGATGCACTTTGGATAAAAGAAACCGAAAAAACAACGAACCACGACGTAAAAGCAGTTGAATATTTTATCAAAGAAGCTTTCGAAAAGTTAGGTTTGTCACAATATAAAGAGTTCATTCACTTCGGATTAACTTCTCAAGATATAAATAATACAGCGATTCCGCTTTCTACAAAAGAAGCGTTCGAAAAAGTTTATTTGGCATCATTAATAGGTTTGGTTTCCAAACTAAAAGAGTTAAGTGTAGAATGGGCAGCAGTGCCAATGTTAGCCAGAACCCACGGACAACCCGCTTCGCCAACACGTTTGGGAAAAGAAATTGGCGTTTTTGTAGAACGATTGGAAGAGCAAATGCGTTTGTTGTTTAACATTCCTTTTGCAGCTAAATTTGGTGGTGCTACAGGAAATTACAACGCACACCATGTTGCGTATCCAAATACCGATTGGAGAAAATTTGGTAGTAATTTTGTAGAAGATACACTAGGTTTACACCATTCTTTTCCTACAACACAAATAGAACATTACGATCATTTTGCTGCATTTTTTGATGCTTTAAAAAGAATAAATACCATTATAATCGATTTAGATAGAGATGTTTGGACGTATGTTTCGATGGAATATTTTAAGCAAAAAATAAAAGCAGGCGAAATTGGATCATCGGCAATGCCACACAAAGTAAATCCAATTGATTTTGAAAATTCGGAAGGGAATTTAGGAATTGCCAATGCTATTTTCGAACACCTTTCGGCAAAATTACCATTGTCTAGATTGCAACGCGATTTGACTGACAGTACGGTTTTAAGAAATATTGGTGTGCCCATGGGACATACTTTAATCGCTTTTGAAGCAACGCTAAAAGGTTTAAATAAATTGCTATTAAACGAACCGAAATTTTACGAAGATTTAGAGAAAAACTGGGCAGTTGTAGCAGAAGCTATTCAAACGATTTTGCGTCGCGAAGGTTATCCAAATCCTTACGAGGCCTTGAAAGGACTAACAAGAACCAACACAACGATTGATAAAAAAGCGATTCATGATTTTATTGCTACTTTAGATGTTTCTGATGCCATTAAAAATGAATTGTTAGTGATTACACCAAGTAACTTTTTGGGAATATAATTTCTGATTGAAGACAAATTAGCAAGTTAGCAGAAAATTGCTGACAAAATTGCGTTCAAAACAAACTTAAAAAAAACAAAAATAATGACCAAATATGATTTTGAATTTAACGATACTAAATTTGCTTTTCGTTTATTTATGATTTGTTTAATTACATTTATTGCACTTCTATTTATAACTCTTCAATTGAATTTAAATTTCCTTATTTTAATAACAATTTCTCTAGGAATTCCTATTCTCATATTTTGGCTTAACCGAAAAAAAATCCCTAAAAAAGGATTTGCAACAATTAGTGATTGTGAAATTGAGTTTAACCTAAATGGAGCAGAGGAAAAAATTAACTTAAATGAAATTAAAAATTATCAAATTCATATTTATAATGGCACAACTTTAAATATAAAACTTAAAAGCGGAAAAAAAATTGGAATAGTTTCAAATTCAAATTTTTGTAATCCGATGAAATTTGATGTTTTTTGTCAAGAACTTGAAAACAAAATTGAAAAGTATAAAACTGAAAATAATATTGAATTAATTAGGAAGAAATCTTTTTTTGAACAAGTTTGGTTATTTCCTTTTTTAGTCATTATAACTTCAATACTAATTATATCAGTTTTAATTGCAGTATTTAAGGGAATGGAATTAAAACCATCAATTTTTATATCTTTAGCGCCATTATCAACACTTTGGGGCGGATATTTAAGTACGAAAAATAGAATGAAAAATAAAATTTGAACATATAATTATTCAACCTTCTGCTAACAGAGGTTTCATGAAATTGGGATAAGGCTAATTTAAAAGTAATGTTTATTATGAAAACGGTATTTTTAGCCCTGATGGAAACGGCATCCTTTTGCTTTTTTCTTTAGAAAGCAAAAGATAGAGTGAACAGCAGGAAATTGCTCCTAAAAAAAATTATGATAAGAGAGATTAAATAATTAATTTCGCAACCAATTCCGAAGTTGTCGGAACGGGATTTAAAATTTAGATTTTAATATTATGGTAAAAGATTTATTCGAAAGAATTCAAAACAATAAAGGACCATTAGGAAAATGGGCTTCGCAGGCGGAAGGATATTTTGTGTTTCCAAAATTGGAAGGCGAATTGGGTCCGAGAATGCAATTTAAAGGAAAAAATATATTAAACTGGAGTTTGAATGACTATTTGGGTCTTGCAAATCATCCAGAAGTTCGAAAAGCAGATACTGATGCGGCGATACAATATGGTGCGGCTTATCCTATGGGTGCTCGTATGATGTCTGGTCACACTAAGTATCACGAGCAATTAGAAGAAGAATTGGCTGCTTTTGTAATGAAAGAATCGGCTTATTTATTGAATTTTGGTTACCAAGGAATGGTGTCAACTATTGATGCTTTAGTAACTAAAAATGATGTTATTGTATACGATGTCGATGCACACGCTTGTATTATAGATGGTGTTCGTTTGCACATGGGAAAACGTTTTACATACCGTCATAACGACGTGGAGAGTATGGAGAAAAACCTGCAACGTGCTACAAAATTAGCTACTGAAACTGGTGGTGGAATTTTGTTTATCACTGAAGGTGTTTTTGGAATGCGTGGGCAACAAGGTAAGTTGAAAGAAATTGTAGAAATGAAAAAAAGATACAATTTCCGTTTGCTAGTAGATGATGCGCATGGTTTTGGAACACTAGGAAAAACTGGTGCTGGAGCAGGTGAGGAGCAAGGAGTTCAGGATGAAATTGATGTTTATTTTTCGACTTTTGCAAAATCGATGGCAAATATTGGAGCTTTTATAGCTGCCGATAAAGATATTATCGATTACTTAAAATATAATTTACGTTCTCAAATGTTTGCTAAAGCGTTGCCAATGATTCAAACAATTGGTTCACTAAAACGTTTAGAATTATTGCGTGAATCGTCTGAAATAAAAGACAAACTTTGGGTAAATGTAAATGCGTTACAAAGCGGATTGAGAGAAAAAGGATTTAATATTGGTGATACAAACACTTGTATTACACCAGTTTATTTGGAAGGTTCTATCCCAGAAGCGATGATTATGGTAAATGATTTGAGAGAAAACTATGGTATTTTCCTTTCGATTGTGGTTTATCCTGTAATTCCTAAAGGTATGATTTTGTTAAGAATGATTCCTACAGCGTCGCACACGATTGCCGATATTGATGAAACTCTTACTGCTTTTGAAGCCATTCGTGAGAAATTAGTAAACGGAACGTATAAAGAAATTGCAGACAGAACTACGGTTGATGTTTCTTAATTAATTTTAGATTTATAAAAAAAATCCATTCATTTGAATGGATTTTTTTGTTTTATTTGCAATATTCTTTGTAGTATTCTTTGGCTTTCAAGTCGCCTAATCCTGACGCAATATTTAAATCTTGACAAGCACCCGAAAAATCTTTTTTTGCAATTCTAGCATCTGCACGATTTCGATATGCATTAAAATATTTTAAATTTAAGTCTATTGCTTTTGAATAATTATATATTGCTAAATCATATTTTTTAAGCATAAAATTTATAAAACCAATATTATTAAAAGCTAAGTAATTTTCAGGATTAATTTCTAAACTTTTAGTATAATATAATATAGATTTTTCATATTCTTTTTTCTTATCATACATTAATCCTTGAGCAAAAATTGCCATACCCCAATTTGGTTTTAATTCTAGTGCTTTTATTAAATCTTTTTCAGCATTTTCATATTTTTTAAGTTTTATATTTATTAATGCTCTGTCGTGCCAACCCCATTCAAAACTAGGTTTGGAAATAATTATTTTTGTAAAATCTTCTAATGCTCCATTCAAATCGTTTATTCTTTCTTTATATCCACCACGAGTATAATAAATAGCTAGTTCATTAGGAGATAATTTAAGAGCTAAATCTAAATCAGATATGGCTCCATTATAATCTTCTATTTCGCCTTTTAATTTTGCTCTTTTAAAATAGTTTTCTCCAGTAGGATTGATTTTGATGAAAAAAGTTTGGTCTTTAATCCGGTTTCTAACACCTTGCCATAAAGTCGAATCAATTTGGGTTGCAGTATTATTATTTAATAATTCGGTTTGTCCAAACATTAAATTGGACATTAAAAAAAGTAGAAATAATATTTTTTTCATCATAAAATATTTTACAATTCTTTCCTAAACGTTTTTCTTCTGCAAATAATTTTAGGGTCAAAATTTTTCCAAAGTAAATGTATCGCATGATTGTCCGCTAATTCTGGTGTTCGAATACAATTTTGAATTCCTTTTTTGGTAAATGTGGTGTGCATTTCTTTGAAAATAATAGCATGAACTCCTTTGTTTTGATATTCTGGATGAACACCTATTAGATAAAAAGTAACGTCTTTGCTGTTTTTTCTGGCATTTAATAAATGAAACAATCCAAAAGGGAAAAGCTTGCCTTTGGCTTTTTGTAAAGCTGTCGAAAAACTAGGCATAACAATAGCAAAAGCTACTATATTTTCATCTTTATCTTCTACAAATTTGATATATTCTGGATTGATAAACGAAATGTATTTTTTCTTGAAATATTCTTTTTGAACGTCCGAAATGGCTACAAAAGAAGACAAGTTTGCATAAGAAGTATTAAACAAATCGAACATTTTGTCTACATAAGGTAAAACGTCTTTTGTTTTTTTGAAATTTAAAGCCTTCAGGTTGTAACGTCTTTTTATAAGTTCTTGCGCTTTGTCGAAAAACTCTAATTTTACGTTCTCGAAAGGGAATTTACTTTCTATATATTCTTTTTCGACAACAAAACCCAATTGCTCAAAATGAGTCGCATAATAAGGAAAATTGTACCAAGTAATCATGGTTCCTATTTCTTCAAATCCTTCGGTAAGTACGCCCACTTTGTCCAGATTAGAAAATCCCATAGGACCTTCTATATGATCAAGATTGTTTTTTTTACCTAATTCTTGTACTTTTTCGAGCAATGCTTTGGTGACTTCAATATCATCAATAACATCGAACCAGCCAAAACGAACTTTGCTTTTTTGTTGGTCATTTACTTCGCTCCAATTTATAATTGCAGCAATTCTTCCAACGATTTTATTATCGCGATAGGCTAAATAAAAATAGGCTTCTGCGTTTTCGAAAGCAGGATTTTTGACTTTATCGAAAGTTTCAAGTTCATCGGCAATAATCGGCGGAACCCAATATTTATTATTTTTATATAGTGAAAAAGGAAACTTGATATAATGGGTAAGTTCACTCTTCGTTTTGGCTTCTTTTATAGTAATCATTACGGAGTTGGAGTTGGAGTTTCTTCTTCGAGATCGTCTAAACGTTTTTTCTTTGTTTCAGGAACTGGCTCTTCTTCTCCGTCAGGTTTATTTTTTCTAGCTTTTTTCTCAGCTTTAGCTTTTTCTTTATCTAATTCTTCTTGCGATTTAACACCTTTCGAATCTTTGTCTTTTTTCTCTTCTTTTACTTCTTTTCCGTCTTTAATTTGAATGTCTTTGTGTTTTTTGTCGAAACGCCAAGAAAAACCAATTCCTCCGTATAATAATGATGGTGTCGATTTGATGTTTTTACTAATCGAAGCATCAACTTGTATGTGGTTTTTTAGTAAATGTGTGGCGCCTATTGTAAATATTCCGTCAGAATAATAATCTCCTTTTATTGCTTTGTTTTCTACAAAAGCAGACCATTTTTCGTTAATTCCTCTCGTTAAAGTGAATATAGACCCAAAACTTGAATTATTCGACGTGATTTTATCTGCAATTATATTACTAACTAAAACCCATTTCATACCAAAATGATGTTGTGTAATAAGCATAACTTTAGGACTAATTACCGATTCGTCTGGAATGCTGTAATCGTTTTTCATTACATAATTTGCACCTACATAACCTGATATTGCAGGAATAAACTGTTTCCAACTCATTCTGTGGTTTGCTTTCCAACTGTATATATTTGGTTTTGCTGGTCCTTTTTTGAACGGATCATAAAACAAATATTTTGCACCAAAAAGAGTTTGTTTTAAACCACTTCTGCCAGTACTAAAATTTTCTGCTGAATATTTATCTAATTGAAATTGAGCTTCTAAAATAAATTCTAATTGTTCTTTTATAAATCCGCCACGAGCAGCAAAATCTAAACCGAATCCACGAGCGTCATAATTTCTTACATCATGAGATTCGTTAATGTAATAGACTCCACTTTCTACCTGATATATTTTTTTTCCAACGGCAAATGCTCCCATAGATTTTCCTGGTCTATTAGAGTTTATCTGATCGGTAAATTGACCGTAATTTGCAATTGAAGTTAATAAAACGCTTGTTATAACTATCGATTTGAGTAATTTCATAAAAAATTTATTTTCAAGAAATCAAATGTAGTAATTTTATCATTATTTTAAGAATCAAAATTCAGTTTTAAAATTTAGTTTTATTATTTTTGATAAAAAATTAGACAATGCAAGAAGCTTCTTTTAATGGTTTTTTTAAAACAATAATTTATATGATTGGGTTTTATTACCTAATCAAATTCTTGTCACGCATCTTTTTGCCAATACTTTTGCAAAAGGCTGTCAATAAAGTACAGGACAATTTCGAAAGACATCAAAACCAAAATCCTTTTAATCAGCAAAATAATCAAGATTCTCAAACTCCTAAAAAAGAATCTAAAAACTTCGAAAAAAAACCTACGAAGCAAGTTGGAGATTATATCGATTATGAGGAAGTAGAGTAGAAGTCAGATTTCAGATTAGAGTTTAAGTAGCTACATAAAAATCTAAAATCTAATATCTGAATTCTAAAATTTCATTATCTTCACGCCTTATTTTGATTCAACATCATTACTTTATGAACAAGTTACAACGATTTTACCCACATGCATTGGCTATTTTTGCTTTTGTATTAGTTTCTGTTATTTATTTTTATCCAGTTTTACAAGGCAAAAAAATCCTTCAGTCAGACATAGTACAATATACGGCTATGGCGAAGGAGCAAAATGATTTTAGAGCCGAAAATAATACCGAACCATATTGGACAAATTCTGCTTTTGGTGGTATGCCAACTTATCAGTTAGGCGCAAAATATCCTCATAATTATATCAAAAAAATTGATGAATTAATTCGGTTTTTGCCTCGTCCTGCAGATTATATGTTTTTGTATTTCTTAGGATTTTACATTTTGCTTTTGGTATTAAAAATAAATCCACTCAAAGCATTTTTTGGAGCCTTAGCCTTTGGTTTTTCTACCTATTTAGTAATTATTTTAGGAGTTGGTCACAATGCAAAAGCCCATGCGATTGCTTATATGCCAATGGTTATTGCTGGAGTTTTATTGGTCTTACAACAAAAAAAATATATACTTGGAGGTTTGCTCACATTGTTTGCCGCTGCATTAGAAATTAATGCAAATCACCCACAAATGACTTATTATCTTCTGATATTTTTATTGATAGTATTGGTTTATTTTGTGTACAAAGCCATTAAAAGCAAGGAATATAAACCACTATTGTATAGTTTTGGAACTTTTGCTATCGCAGGATTATTTGCCGTAGGAACAAATGCAACTAGTTTAATGGCTACTTCGGAATATGCTAAAGAAAGTACACGTGGAAAAAGCCAACTAACTTATAATCCTGATGGTACTAAAAACAACAATTTTGGAGGTATGACTTATGATTATATTACTGAATATAGTTATGGTATAGCCGAAAGTTTTAATCTAATTTCTCCAAGAATTTTTGGAGGTTCAAATAATGAAAATTTAGGAACTAATTCTGCCATGTACGAATATGTAGTTGCGCAAAATGTACCTGAAGATCAAGCACAGGAAATCGTAAAAGGTTTGCCTACTTATTGGGGAGATCAACCTATTGTAGCTGCTCCCGCATATATTGGTGCTGTAGTTTTCTTCTTAGCAGTAATAGCTCTTTTTTGTGATAAACGAAAAATAAAATATGTTTTTCTGGCAGGAGCAATTGTAACATTATTACTTTCTTGGGGAAAGAATTTTTCAATATTGACGGATTTCTTTATCAATTTCGTACCAATGTATGATAAGTTTAGAGCCGTTTCATCGATACAAGTGATACTCGAAATATGTATGCCAGTTCTTGCAATTATGGGATTACAGTCGTTCTTTAAACTAGATGATAAAGAAAAATGGACAAACTTATGGAAATCAGCTTCTGTAAGTATCGGAATTTTAGCTTTGTTATTCGTTTTCAAAGGAAGTTTTAGTTTTGCAGGAGGAAGCGATCGTTATTTAGCGGAATCTTATGGACCAGAATTTATTGATGCCTTAAAATTAGACAGAAAAACAATGTTTTCTGCTGATTTGTTACGTTCCTCATTTCTAATCTTAATGGCTTTTGGAGTGTTATGGTTGTCTATAAAAAATACCATTTCTCATAAAGTAGCCGTGATAGTTGTAGGAATAATAATGATTTCGGATTTGTTTTTTATTGATAAAAATTATCTAAATAATTCTAATTTTGTATCTAAGCAAGAAGTAGAGCAGCCAATTCAAGAAACCGAACTAGATGCAAGTATATTAAAAGACAAATCGTATTATCGTGTTTTCGAAGTTTCTCAAAATGTGATGAGTGATCCAAGAGCTTCTTATTTTCATAAATCAATCGGAGGTTATAGTGCAGTAAAGCCTAGAAGAATGCAAGATTTATTCGATTATCAAATTGCTAAGAATAACATGGAAGTAGTAAATATGCTAAATGTTAAATATTTAATTCAAACCAACGAAAAAGGAGAAAAAATAGCTATTCATAATACACAAGCTAACGGAAATGCTTGGTTTGTAAAGGAGGTAAAATTTGTAAATTCTGCTGATGCAGAAATGAAATCTTTGGATAAATTAGATACAAAAAATGTTGCAATTAGAAATAAAACTTCGGACGATGTATTTAATTTTAACAAAGGAAATTTTATTAAAGATGAAACTTATAAAACAGATGAAGCAACAATAAAACTAACTTCATACGAACCAAACGAGCTAAAATACATTTCAAATAATCCGAATTTAGGTTACGCAGTTTTCTCTGAAATGTATTATAAAAATGGTTGGAATGCTTATATAGATGGAAAAATAACCTATCATGATAGAGTCGATTATGCCTTACGAGGTTTGTCAATTCCTGCAGGAAAACACACTATAGAATTCAAATTTGAGCCACAAGTTATAAAAACCGGAAGTATGATTTCTTTATTAAGTTTCATCGGAATTTTACTATTATTAGGTGGCGGAATTTATTATGAAACCAAACGCAAAAAAGCTTAATTGAAAACCATATTTTACATAGCACTTGGCGGAGGACTAGGTAGTGTTTTACGCTATTTAACGACTGTTGTTATGAACAAATATGTGCAAACCGCTTTTCCTTACGCGACTTTTATAACTAATATTATTGGCTGTTTGCTCATAGGATTATTCTTTGGTTATTTAGAAAAACAAAATGCTGTTTCTCAGGATTTAAAATTGTTCTTAATCACAGGATTTTGTGGTGGTTACACTACGTTTTCTGCATTTTCTAACGAGAATGTACAATTATTGCAAAGTAATCAAATGCTAATTGCTTTTTTATATATTAGTCTAAGTGTTTTCTTAGGATTAATGGCAACTTGGGCAGGATTAACAATTGCTAAAGGATTATGAAAAAAGTCCTCATCATAACTTATTATTGGCCACCAGCTGGCGGACCAGGTGTGCAGCGTTGGCTTAAATTTGTAAAATATTTACCTGATTATAATATTCAACCGATTGTTTATATTCCAGAAAATCCGACGTATCCAATTGTAGATGAAGGTTTGGTTAGTGAAGTTTCAAACCAAGCTATTATTTTAAAAAATAAAATTGTTGAACCTTACCAATTGGCTTCTATTTTCTCAAAAAAAAGTACAAAAGGCATTAGTTCTGGTATTATTCCAAATCAGAAGAAACAAAGTTTTATTCAGAAGTTATTACTGATAGTTCGTGGTAATTTATTTATTCCCGATGCAAGAATTTTGTGGGTAAAACCATCTGTGAAATACTTAGAAAAGTATATTTCAGAAAACAATATCGATACTATAATTACTTCAGGACCACCACATAGTTTGCATTTAATTGGATTAAAATTGAAGCAAAATTTGAATGTAAAATGGTTTGCCGATTTTCGTGATCCTTGGACAACAATTGGTTACCATTCGGCATTAAAACTATCTTCTTATGCCGAAAAAAAGCATAAAAATTTAGAACGAAATGTTTTAAATACTGCCGATACCATTATTGTAACAAGTAAAACGACAAAAGCCGAATTTCAGGCAATTACATCAAAACCAATTGAAGTAATTACAAATGGTTATGATGTAGAAAATATTTCAAAACAATCATTAGATGAAAAATTTACATTAGCACATATTGGTTCCTTTTTGTCAGATAGAAATCCTATGATTTTATGGGAATCTTTGAGTGAATTAATTGCTGAAAACGAAAAATTCGCAAACCATTTTCAATTAAAACTAATTGGGAAAGTAAGCCAAGAAATTTTAGATGCAATTGATACTTTTAATCTAAATTCTTATATAAATAACCTCGGTTATGTTTCTCATAAAGAAGCAGTTGAATATCAAAAGAAATCTCAAATTTTACTGTTGATAGAAATAGATTCGCCAGAAACTAAAAGCATCATTCCAGGGAAATTATTCGAATACATGGTTTCCGAAAGACCTATAATTGCGATTGGACCTAAAGGTTCTGATTTTGCTGAAATTATCACAGAAACAAACACAGGAGTTTTCTTTACTTATGATCAAAAAGAGAGATTAAAGAATCAAATTTTATCTTATTTCGAATTGTATTTAACACAAAAACTGACGGTTTCACCAGTTGGATTGCAACAATATTCAAGAAAGAATTTGACAGAAAAACTATCAAAACTCGTACGTTAGTATTTTAAAGAATTAGCACAAATTTTAATTGTTTTTTTAATCCAAAAAAAAACTTATTTTTGTATTCCAAACACACAAACTATTATGAGTCAAAAAATTTTGCTCAACCACAAAGAAGTTTCCATCATACTTCACCGTTTGGCTTGTCAGTTAATAGAAAATCATCTCGATTTTTCCAATACTATTCTGATAGGAATTCAGCCTCGTGGAACACAACTTGCCAATAGATTAAAACAAATTCTGCAAGAGGAATATCAAATAAAAAATATTGCTTTAGGATTTTTGGACATTACTTTTTTTAGAGATGACTTTCGTCGTGGCGAAACACTCGAAGCAAATAAAACCCAAATAGATTTCCTTGTCGAAAACAAAAAAGTAATTTTTATAGACGATGTCCTCTATACAGGACGAAGTATTAATGCAGCACTATCTGCCATACAATCCTTCGGAAGACCTAGCGAAGTAGAGCTTTTGGTACTAATAGACAGACGTTTTAGTCGTCATTTACCAATACAGCCAGATTATCGTGGTCGTCAAGTTGATGCTATAAATAACGAAAAAGTGGTCGTAAATTGGTCTGAAACAACGGGAGAAGATTCAGTAGAATTAATTACAAAATAAGATGAAGGAATTAAGCGTAAATCATTTATTAGGAATAAAATACATTAATGAGAATGATATAAATCTCATTTTTGAAACCGCCGACCATTTTAAAGAAGTAATTAATAGACCTATTAAAAAAGTTCCTTCACTTCGAGATATAACCATTGCCAATATATTTTTTGAAAACAGTACAAGAACTAAATTATCATTCGAATTAGCACAAAAACGCCTTTCGGCAGATGTTATAAATTTTGCAGCATCAAGCTCATCAGTAACTAAAGGAGAAACATTGGTAGACACCGTAAACAATATACTTTCGATGAAAGTTGATATGGTGGTTATGCGACATGC
The DNA here is from genome assembly GCF_900111965.1 of Flavobacterium swingsii. Taxonomy (GTDB): domain Bacteria; phylum Bacteroidota; class Bacteroidia; order Flavobacteriales; family Flavobacteriaceae; genus Flavobacterium; species Flavobacterium swingsii. Next base: position 287,839 of record NZ_FOJT01000002.1, read on the forward strand.
ATCGCCAGGAGCGGCAGTTTTTTTGTCTAAAAATGTAAAAGCAAGTATTGTAAATGCTGGTGATGGCGCACACGAACACCCAACGCAAGCTTTATTAGATGCTTATACAATTCGTGAAAAACTAGGTGATGTTTCAGGAAAAAAAGTAGTGATTGTAGGTGATATTTTGCATTCACGAGTAGCGCTTTCAAACATATATTCTTTACAAAAATTAGGTGCAGAAGTTCGGGTTTGTGGTCCCAAAACATTAATCCCAAAATATATTGAAGCATTAGGTGTAAAAGTCGAACCAAACCTGCGAAAAGCTCTGGAATGGTGCGATGTAGCCAATATGTTACGCGTGCAAAACGAAAGACTAGACATTAGTTATTTTCCATCAACACGGGAATATGCCATGCAATATGGCTTGGATAAAAAATTATTAGATTCTCTAAATAAAGAAATTGTAATCATGCATCCTGGACCTATAAATCGTGGTGTAGAAATTACAAGCGATGTTGCGGATTCTAAACAATCAGTAATATTAAACCAAGTTGAAAATGGAGTTGCCATAAGAATGGCAGTAATTTATCTATTGGCTTCAAAAATTAAGTAAATTTGTTATATGAAAGTAGAAGAAAAAGGACATACTATTATTATAAAAGATACGCAAGGTGATTTAGCTTCATTTTTGTTGAAATTAGATCATGACACAAGCTTTAGCAAACATAATTTGATAATTGATTTATCATCTTATAAAAGTTTGATTGCTAAAGATATTTTATTGTTTGCCGATTTTTATAAAAAACATAAAAAAGAGAAAAAATCATTTGTGATTGTTGCTTCTGAATTTGATTTTAATGCAAATACAAAAAAAATTGTGGTAGTACCTTCGGTTTTGGAGGCTCATGATATTATTGAAATGGAAGAAATAGAAAGAGATTTAGGATTTTAGTCTACTATATTTATATTAAAACATAAAAAAAAGGAACTCAATTTGAGTTCCTTTTTTATTATTTAGTCTTCATCATCTTCGTCAGAATCCTCATCTATTGGTTCGTCCTTATCGTCATCATCGTCGTCGTCAGAATCATCTCCGTCATTTGTGTCAGCTTTTTCTAAGTCGTCATCGTCATCGGCATCATCATCAATTTCGAGTTCTTTTAGTGCGTCGATAGAATTGTCTTCTACATCAACATCATCTGCTAACTCATCATCTTCATCGTAGTTTATTATTCTGTCAGAAAGCTTGGTGCTTATTTTCACTAGAAAAATAGTGTCAACAGTACGTACCTCAACCGCTTCGATAGTTTCGTTTTTTGCATTTTTAAAACGCACGATATTCGAATCATCATATCCGTCGGGAAATTTTTCGACCAATAAGTTTAAAATTTCTCCTGTAAGTTTTGAATAATCAACAATAACTCTTTTCATAAATATATATTATAGATCTAAAATGTAAGCAAATATAAGTGGAACTACGATTGTAGCATCAGATTCGACGATAAATTTTGGAGTATCAATATCTAATTTTCCCCAAGTAATTTTTTCGTTTGGTACTGCTCCAGAATACGAACCATAACTGGTTGTTGAGTCTGAAACTTGGCAAAAATAACTCCAAAAAGGTATGTCATGCATTTCCATATCTTGGTACAACATTGGAACCACACAAATAGGAAAATCTCCTGCAATACCACCACCAACTTGGAAGAAACCAATTCCTTTTCCTTCGCAGTTTTCAGGATACCATTTTGCCAACCACATCATATATTCGATACCACTTTTCATAGTAGTAGCTGTAAATTCTCCTTTGATACAGTAAGAAGAGAAAATATTTCCCATAGTACTGTCTTCCCAACCTGGAACTACGATTGGCAAGTTTTTTTCTGCTGCAGCAACCATCCAAGAATCTTTTGGGTCTATTTCATAATATTGCTCCAAAACACCAGAATTTATCATTTGATACATAAATTCATGCGGAAAATATCTCTCGCCAGCTTGTTCTGCTTTGTTCCAAATATGAAACAAATGAGATTGCAAACGACGGAAAGCTTCTTCTTCTGGAATACAAGTATCGGTAACTCTATTGAAGTGATTGTCTAACAAATCTCTTTCTTCTTGTGGACTTAAATCTCTGTAATTAGGCACTCTTTTGTACGAATTGTGCGCTACAAGATTCATAATGTCTTCTTCAAGATTCGCTCCTGTACAAGAAATAATGTGTACTTTGTCTTGACGAATCATTTCTGCTAATGATTTCCCTAGTTCGGCAGTACTCATTGCTCCTGCAAGTGTAATCATCATTTTACCATTGTCTAGTAAATGTTCTTCGTAGCCTTTTGCAGCATCGACTAATGCGGCTGCATTAAAGTGCAAATAGTGTTTTTCGATAAACTGACTTATTGGTCCTTTCATTTTCTTGTTTATTTATTTCATCCGTTCGCTATCGCTCGGGTGTAGATTCAGTTATGTATTTAATCGAATGGGTTTTGTTATTTATTTGTAACCTAATATTTTTAGTACGTCTTCGGCCTTTTGTTGTTCAGAAAAAATCTCTGTTGCAATAATACCGTTTTCATCTCTATCTATCAAAATATGTTTTGGCTGCGGAATCAAACAGTGGTGTAATCCTCCGTAACCGCCTATTGTCTCTTGATAAGCGCCTGTGTTAAAGAAACCAATATATAAAGGTTTTTCTTTATTGTATTTTGGCAAATATATGGCATTCATATTTTGCTCTGAGTTGTAATAATCGTCGCTGTCGCAAGTCATTCCCCCTAGTAAAACCCTTTCGTACTGGTCGTTCCAACGGTTTATAGCTAACATGATAAAACGCTTATTTATCGCCCAAGTATCTGGTAATGTGGTTATGAAAGAAGAATCTATCATATTCCATTTTTCTCTATCGTTTTGTTGTTTTTGATACAAAATCTGGTAAATCGCACCTCCACTTTCTCCTACTGTAAATGATCCAAATTCAGTAAAAATATTTGGTACATCAACTTCTGCTTCTTCGCAGGCAATTTTTATTTGATTGATGATTTCGTCAATCATATATTGATAATCGTACTCGAATGCTAAGGAGTTTTTGATAGGAAATCCGCCACCAATATTAAGCCCATCTAATGTTGGACATTCTTTTTTTAGTGAAATATATACTTTGATACATTTTACCAATTCATTCCAATAATAGGCATTATCATTTATTCCTGTATTGATAAAAAAGTGAAGCATTTTCAGCTCTAATTTATCATTTTCCTGAATTTGTTTTTTATAAAACTGAACAATATTTTTATATCCAATTCCTAATCGTGACGTATAGAACTCAAATTTTGGTTCTTCTTCGGCAGCAATACGAATTCCAATTTTAAATTTTCCTTTTATTTCTGCTTGAAGCAAATCTAATTCTTCATAATTATCTATAATTGGAATAGTATTTTTATGCCCGTTATTGATAATTCTAGCAATATTTTCTATGTATTGGTCACGTTTGAAACCGTTACAAATTACATATGTGCTTTTATTTATTTTTCCGTTTTGCAATAAATTTTCAACAATATTGATGTCGAAAGCGGAAGAAGTTTCTATATGAATGTTGTTTTTGAAAGCTTCATTCATAATATATTCAAAATGAGAACTTTTTGTACAATAACAATAGTAATATTTACCTTCGTAATTGTTTTTTTCCATGGCATTTCTAAACCAACTTTTGGCTCTTTTTATGTTGCTGGAAATTTGTGGTAAATAGGTAAACTTTAATGGTGTTCCATATTGCTCCACTAATTTCATCAAATCAATATTGTGAAATTGAAGGTTGTCTTTTGCAAGAGTGAATTCTTCTTGTGGGAAGTAGTATGTTTGATTTATTAAGTCAGAATATTTTGTATTCATTTATTTATCAGAGGTTTAATAGATTAAAAGTATAAAAAAAATAAGCTACTTTTTAATCAAACTCGAATATTTGCAAAAATTATTTCTAATTCGTTCTGTCTAAATGAATTTATCGAAAATAAAGCCAACAAATCGTCCCGTTTTCTTAAAACAGAATTTATAAAACCATTTTTAGGTTTTCGAAATTGATTATTGTTGTTGTCTTTACAGCCGTTATTCATAGCGCAAATTTAAAAAAATATTAATGTGATAATATATATTTTATTAAAAAATCATTAATTTTTATAATCCAAAAAAGCGGCGATAATTGTTTCGTTATCAGTAGCTTGATTTATTTTTATTTTTCCGATGCCATCTAAAAGTGCAAATTGTACTTTTCCGTACTCATTTTTCTTGTCGTGAATAAGCAATTCGATGATATTTTCTTGCTCATTTTCATCGATAATAATCTTGTCGAAAATATTGTTTAATGTCGATTTTATTTCAGCATATTCACTTTCGGAAATTAACTTTTGGTCTAAAGAAATATAGCTTTCCAATATCATTCCGGCAACAATAGCTTCTCCGTGAAGCAAATTTGTTTTATCAGAATTTTCTAAAAAATAAGTTTCGATGGCATGACCTAAAGTATGTCCAAAATTTAATGCTTTTCTAATTCCATTTTCGGTAGGATCTTGAGTTACAATATCACTTTTTATAGTTATCGATTCGAAAATTAAATCATCAAAATCATCAAAATCTATTTCTTTTAGATTTTTAAACTTTTCCCAATGTGATTTTTTAGCAATTAATCCGTGTTTTAGCATTTCGGCAAGACCAGAACGCATTTGGTTTTGCGGAAGCGATTCTAAAAAACTAGAATCTATAATCACCATTTCTGGATTGGTTATGGTTCCAATTTGGTTTTTTAATCCACCTAAATCGACTCCATTTTTTCCACCAACCGAAGCATCAACCATCGACAATAAAGTCGTTGGAATATTTACAAAAGAAATGCCGCGTTTGAAAGTTGACGCTATAAATCCGCCCATATCCGTAATTACACCACCACCAAGATTGATGATTAAACTTTTTCTATCAGCTCCTAATTCTATTAAAACATTCCAAATTTGAATACAGGTTTCGATGGTTTTGTTTTCTTCACCCGATTCGAGTTCGATAATTTCTATCTCAGATTTAGTTTCAATCATGGGTAATAATTGAGGAAGACAATATTCATTCGAATTTTCGTCGACCAAAACAAAAATTTTCGAGTAATTATTTTCTTTAATATTACGATTTAAAAAATCATAACCGTCTTGGTTGAAATGTATTGAATATCCGTTTGAAACTATTGAAACCATGATGGCTAGTATTATTTTATATGTTGTGCAAAATAAAGTAAAATTTGCATAAAAAAATACGCTACTATATTATATTTGCATAACATTATTATTTATATGGATAAAATTTTCGATAATACCCAAAATGCATTTTCACTAAAAAGTGATACCGAGCTAGATAGAGCTTATTTTTTGTTTAAAATGATTGCCGTTCAGCCATTAGTTAGAATAGGAACTGCGGTTACAAATTTTGCTTTAAATGCTAATTTGCCAGTTGAAGGATTAATTCGCGCCACTGTTTTCGACCATTTTTGTGGTGGAGTTTCTGAAGACGATTGTATTCCTGTGGTCGATAAAATGTTTACCAAAGGAGTTTCTTCGGTTTTAGATTATTCGGTAGAAGGCAAAGAAGACGAAGCACATTTTGATGATGCAATGCAAATGACTTTGAAGATTATCGATTTTGCTAAAGAAAAAAAAGCCATTCCGTTTGCAGTTTTTAAACCAACAGGTTTTGGACGATTTGAATTATACGAAAAATTAGGAGAAGGACAAACACTAACCGAAGCAGAACAAGCAGAATGGAATAGGGTAGAACAACGATTTGAGAAAGTATGCAAAAAGGCTTTTGAAAATGATATTTCATTATTAATTGATGGTGAAGAAAGTTGGATGCAAGATGCTGCCGATGAATTGGTTGCTAGAATGATGCAAAAATATAATAAACAAAAACCAATTGTTTACAATACGTTACAAATGTATCGTTGGGACAGATTAGATTATCTTAAAAAATTGCATGAACAAGCAAAAACGGAAGGTTTTTATATAGGAATGAAGCTCGTGCGTGGTGCTTATATGGAAAAAGAAAACAAACGTGCCGAAGAAAAAGGATATAAATCTCCTATTTGCGAATCGAAACAAGCAACCGATGATAATTTTGATGCAGCGGTTTCTTATATGATTAATAATATCGATAAAATGGCCATTTTTGCAGGAACTCACAACGAATTGAGTTCTTACACTTTAATGCAAAAAATGCAAGAAAAAGGTATTTCTAAAAATGATTCTAGACTTTGGTTCGGGCAATTATATGGCATGAGCGATAATATCAGTTATAATTTAGCTAACGAAGGTTATAATGTAGCAAAATATTTGCCTTTTGGTCCTGTAAAAGATGTGATGCCTTACTTAATTCGTCGTGCCGAAGAAAATACTTCGGTAGCAGGACAAACCAGTCGCGAATTACTATTAATAAAAACCGAACGCAATCGCAGAAAAGGGAAAAACTAATGAATCTTACCATATTAGGTTGTTATGCAGCCACACCGAGAACATTTACAAACCCAACTTCGCAAGTATTAGAAATAAGAAATAGATTGTTTCTAATAGATTGTGGCGAGGGAACTCAAGTGCAATTGCGTAAGAATAAAATTAAGTTTTCGGCAATAAATCATATTTTCATTTCCCATTTGCATGGCGACCATTTTTATGGATTAATAGGATTAATTTCGACTTTTAATTTGTTAAATAGGAATAATGATTTAACAGTTTATGGCCCAAAAGGAATTCAGGAAATTATAAAATTACAGTTAAAATTATCTAATTCTTGGCCACAATATGACTTGCATTTTGTAGAACTTACAAGTACCGAATCGGAAATTATTTTTGAAGATGATAAAGTAATTGTAAAAACAATTCCGCTAAAACACAGGGTTTATACTAATGGATTTTTGTTTCAAGAAAAGATAAAAGAACGCAAACTGAATGTAAATGCGGTTCAGAATTACGAAATAGAAACTTGTTATTTTCAGAATATAAAAAGCGGAAAAGACATCACTTTAGAAGACGGACGAGTAATTCCAAACTCAGAATTAACTTTCGATCCGGAAGCTCCTAAAAGTTACGCTTTTTGTTCTGACACGATGTATAATGAGGAGATTATTCCGATTATTAAAAATGTAGATGTTTTGTATCACGAAACCACTTTTTTAGAATCGGAAGTAGAATTAGCTAAAAAAACCATGCATTCAACCGCTAAAGAAGCCGCTAGAATTGCATTGCAAGCTAATTGCAAGCAACTTATTTTAGGACATTATTCTACCAGGTACGAATCGATAAAACTTTTTAAGGAAGAAGCACAAACAATTTTTGAAAATGCAGTTTTGGGAGATGATGGTAAAGTTTTTGAATTATAATATAAATGTTTGTTTGGTTATTTGTGGATTTGGTTATTCGAATAACCAAATCCACAAATAACCAAATCGACAATAAAAAATCAAAAAATGGAAGATTTAAGCAATTACAGAAAATCATACGAGAAAAGTGAATTATTGGAAACTAATATTCCAGAAGATCCAATAATGCTTTTCAAGAAATGGTTTCATGAAGTAGAAGATTTTGGCGGAGTAGAAGAAGTAAATGCCATGACTGTTTCTACTATTGGTTTAGATGGTTTTCCTAAAGCTCGAGTAGTACTTTTGAAACAATTTACTTACGAAGGTTTTATTTTTTATACCAATTACGATTCCGAAAAAGGTCGCGCCATAGCAAATAACCCAAATGTATGTTTGTCTTTTTTTTGGCATTCCTTAGAACGTCAAATTATTATAAAAGGGAGAGTTAGAAAAATTGCCGAGAATCTTTCTGATGGTTATTTCGAATCTAGACCAGACGGAAGCAAATTAGGTGCAATAGTGTCTAACCAAAGCGAAGTAATAGCATCAAGAACAGTTCTGGAAGAAAAACTAAAACAATTAGAAGCTGATTGTGTAGGAAAAGAAATCCTTCGACCTAAAAATTGGGGAGGTTATATTGTTGAACCACAAGAGGTTGAATTCTGGCAAGGTCGCCCGAATCGTTTGCATGACAGAATCCGTTATAAATTAAATACTGACTTTTCTTGGAAGATAGAAAGATTAGCGCCTTAAATTGTAAGATTATAATTATAAATTAACAAATTAAATACATTTTATCGATTATATTAATCACTTTATCGAATTTTATCATACTATTGTACTGTCGAAACTTAGTAATGAGTTTTGATTTTTATCAGAAAAAAGTACGAATCACTTCGTAAAAAGATAGTTTGTTTTTTAGTTTATTTGATTGTTAATAAAAAATGCTTTAGTCCCCCAACTAAAGCATTTTTTTTATTTGTATTAATACCAACGCTTCTTATTCTTTTTCGAAGCATCAGATTTTCTAGATTTTTCTTTTTCGCCGCTTCGGTTTGAGCTATGAACTTTCGTGGTTTCTTCAGAACCTTTTTTCCAAGGAAAAGGATGTTCGTCTATCGTGGTAACTTTGGCTTTGGTAAGTTTTATAATGTCTTTCCAGTAACCTTCTTCGTCTTTTCCACAAAAAGAAATAGCCATTCCTTCACGACCAGCACGACCTGTTCTTCCAATTCGGTGCACGTAAGTTTCGGGAATATTCGGCAAATCGAAATTAATCACATAAGGTAAAAATTCGATATCAATACCACGAGCAGCAATATCTGTGGCAACAAGAATATCACATTCTTTGTTTTTGAAATTGTCTAAAGCTCTTTGACGTGCATTCTGAGATTTATCTCCATGAATGGCTTCGGCATTTAAACCTTGCTTTTTTAATGCTTTGGCAATATTATCGGCACCATGTTTTGTTCTCGAAAAAACAAGAATATTACTCAGTTTTTCTTCTTTAATAATATGATACAATAATTGTCTTTTGTCAGCTTTATCTACATAATACAAACGTTGGTCTACCGTTTCGATAGTCGATGATACTGGTGCTACTTGTACGGTTGCAGGATCTGTAAGAAACATTTCGGCAAGTTCACGAATCGCTATGGGCATGGTTGCCGAGAATAGTAAAGTTTGACGATTTTTAGGCGTTAGTTTTACAATCTTTTTCACATCGTTTATAAATCCCATGTCTAGCATTTGGTCGGCTTCGTCAAGGACTAAATGATGCATGTGATCTAAATTAATAAATCCTTGTTTGTGCAAGTCTAGTAATCTTCCAGGCGTTGCAATTAGAATATCGACACCACTTTTTAGCTGATCTACTTGTGGATTTTGCGACACACCACCAAAAATTGTTAACTGTTTTAAGTTGGTATATTTTCCGTAAGTATCAAAACTTTCGCCTATTTGTACAGCCAACTCACGAGTAGGCGTAACGACAAGCGTACGAATTAGTTTTTCTTTTTTTGATGAACCTACGATTCTGTGTAAATTATGAATGATAGGGATTGCAAATGCAGCTGTTTTTCCTGTTCCTGTTTGTGCGCAACCTATTAAGTCTTGTCCTGCTAATATAATTGGGATAGATTGTTCTTGAATTGGAGTTGCGCTAAGGTAACCTTCTTCAAAAACGGCTCTTTGTATACTTTTTGATAATGATAAATCTTCGAATAACATATTTTAATTTTATGCAAAGATAGGTTATTTGTGGATTTGTTTAACCGTTTAATCGTTAATTTGGTTAATCGATTAAACAGTTAAACGGTTAACCAATTCAACTATACTTGAGAATTACCTTTTATAAAATCGGTAACTAAATAACCAATAAGTTTTCCTATTAAATGGCTATTTTTTTCTTCGCCAAGTGATGGTGCGCCTTCGCAAATATGAATATAGCTTGCATTCTGGTTTTGACCAAAATAGTAGATAAATTGTCTTAACTCTTCGACCGAAAAACCACTTAAAGTCATGGCACTCGAAGGAATATTTGGAATAGCATCTAAATCGATTTCGATACCAAAAAAATCATTTTTGATGAAGTCTAAAGCTTGAATCATTTCTTGTTCGAAATATTTCTGATGACGAATCTTAATCTCGTCGTAAGTATTATATCTAACTCGGTCATCTATTTTTTTTATCGAATCTAAAACACTTTTTGAGGTGTAACTTTCGTGTAATCCGAATATGAAATATTTTTTAAGAAATCCTTCATCAAAAGCATAAGAAAAACCATTGCCACTGTGTCTTCCTTCTAGAATTCTAAAATCGGAATGGGCATCAAAATTAATAGCATTTACAGGTTTTCCTTTGGCAAGTGCCGTGCCTTTTATATTTCCATAAGCATTATTGTGTCCGCCACCTATAATAATGGGAGTTTTTCCAGCTTTTACAATCGAAAAAATAATGTGAGAAACTTCTTTGTCTATTTGTTCGACAATTTTAAATAGTTGTTTTCTGTCTTCGGGTTTTGCTTCGTCTAAATCTTTTGCCAAATCCATTTCTTGCGAAACATCTACTTGACCTAATATTAAAACCGAATTTCCTTTGCAAAATCTGTTGTGTTGAATGTTTGCAATACTTTGTATGGCGCTATCCCAAGCTGTATTTGCTCCAGATCGACCTAAATTTGCTCTAACTCCTACGTCTTCAGGAATTCCTAAAATGACATATTTTGCTTCACTTTGGGTAATGAATTCTGTAATATTCTCATCTTTAGGTACTGTAATCATTTTTTCGCCAAATTTTACTTCTCCGTTTCGGAAATTTGTAATTTTTGCTAAATCAGATTGTTTGAAACGTATTAAGTTTTCCATGTTAGAAATTATGATGAACCAAAAATACTATTTTTTTTAAACTTGCGTTAAAAGTTACAGAATAATAATATAAATTGCACCTATAAATTAATTAACCTCAAAAAACCAAGTTTACAAAATGGAAAGTATAACAAATAAAAAGAGTAACAACTCAGGTCTTAAAGCCATAATCGCAATATTAGCACTACTTTTATTAGGTAGTTTATGGTATGTTTATAAGATTAAAAATGATTCTAAAACTGTTGAAAATGTTTTAATTAGCGAAAAAGATGCTGTTCTTAAAGATTTAATGATTCAAAAAGATTCTCTTAATGCTGCTATATCATCAAATACTACTTTATCGGAAGAGTTAATTGCCGAAAGAGATAAAATTCAGCAATTAATGGCCGATGTAGAAAAATCTAAAGGAGATGTTGCTTCGATGTCAAAATTTAAAACCGAAGCCGCTACATTAAGAAGTAATGTGGCAGTTTTGATGAAACAAGTTGATGGTTTAAAAAGAGAGAATGCAAAACTAACGGTGCAACGAGATAGTACGGCTGTTGTTCTTGGTGAAGCGAGAAAATATACGGATACGCTGGTAGACCAGAATTTTAAAATGGCCAATACAATCGAGAAAGGATCGAAACTTTCGGTATTGAATTTACAATCATCGGCTGTAAAACAAAAAGGTTCAGGAAAACAAGTTTCTACTGATAAGGCTAGCAGAGCTGATGTTTTAAAAATTAGTTTTATGATTGCCGAGAATCAAATCGCAAAATCTGGAGATAAAACCTATTATGTTCAAGTAATAGACAGTAAAAGCAATGTTTTAGGTGACAAAAAAACAGAAATGTTTGGCGAAAAATCGTTGACTTATAGTTTTGTAACTTCTGTAAAATATGAAAATAAAACGGTTAAAGTTGAAAAAGATTTACCAGTTACAGATATTCAAAGCGGTTCTTATTTTGTAAACATTTTCGATAAAGCCGAATTGGTTTCTAAAACAAGTTTTACTTTAAAATAGACTATAGTAAGTATAAAAAAATCCCGTGTCGTTCTAAAAAACGACACGGGATTTTTTTTGATATTATAATTTCTAACCCAATCTTTTGTAAATACTATATTGCATTGCATAAGCAAATGGTATTGTAAAAAATAAACCAATACACAAGGCAATGATTCCAACTGCCGAAAATAGCCCAGCTACAATCATTAATAATAAAACAATAAAAAAGTTATTTAGGATTCTTGAACAACTTAATTTGATAGCATCAATAAAATTTAAATTTTTAAAAATAACCAAAGGGATTGCTATAAATGTAAGTACTGATATTGTGTAGGATACTATAAATCCTAATATATCTCCAGAAGTATTTGGCAACGCATTTTTTAGTAATACATTTAATCCTACTGAGAATATTGAAATTAAAGTTGTAGTTAATATAATATTCAAAAATTGAGGACTATTTACATAATAATATATTGAAGAAAAAGTAACTTCTTGGTCATTATCTGCATCATGAGCCATTTTTAGCATTCCAGCTATAAACGGGCTTATAAGCACTGTAAAACCTATAACGACAGCAAAATAAATTAACATTCCGTTGGTTGATAACGTTTCTGGATTAAAATTTTTCATCAGTTCAGGAAGTTCTTCTTTGTTGAAAAAATAACCAATTCCCACCATTGCGAGCGTCATTAGGATAAGCATTAAAAACATAAAAGCCAATCCGCCCATGAGTGCCGTTTTTTTCCAGATTTCGAAAGTTTCATTAATTACTTCTCCTAAATCTAAAGATTTTTTAGTGTCATTCATTTCTTCCATTTTTGTTTAAATTAAAGCCAATTTAGTATTCGTTTTATAATATTTACTTTGTTTTTGTACGGCGCATATCGCAACGGAATATCAAGCCAATTTCCTTTTTTAACAATGGCTTTTTTATGCGAAAAAGTATCGAAACTTAGCTTACCATGATAAGCGCCAATTCCGCTATGACCAACTCCACCAAAAGGCAAACGACTATTTGAAAAATGAATTATAGTGTCATTTATACAACCACCACCAAAAGAATATTTACCTAAAACTTCTTTGATAAACGACTTGTTTTCTGAGAAAATAAATAGGGATAATGGTTTTTCGTATTTCGAAATAATTCTTTCAATATCTGCCTTTGATTCGTAGGAAATGATTGGTAAAATAGGTCCGAAAATTTCATCTTTCATAACAGGACTTTCCAAACTAGGTTCGTCGAGTAGTGTAGGAGCAAGGTAAAAATCACTTCGGTTAGATTCTCCACCAAAAAGAATATTCTGATTTTCGATTAAACTTAATTGTCTTTCCCAATTTTTAAGGTTGATAATTCTAGCAAAATCTTCAGATTCTTCTGGGTTTTCTCCCAATGCATTTTTTATTTCTTCGATAAGATATTTGACTAATTTGGATTTCATTTTATGATGAACCAATATATAATCGGGAGCAATACAGGTTTGTCCTGCATTTAGGATTTTACCCCAAATTATGCGTTTTGCAGCAAGCGGAAGATTAGCAGTTTCATCTACAATACAAGGGTTTTTTCCACCTAATTCGAGTGTTACTGGTGTTAGGTTTTCGGCAGCAGCTTTTGCTACAATTTTTCCAACGGCAACACTTCCAGTAAAGAAAATATAATCCCAACGTTTTTTTAGTAAATCCTGAGCAATAGTATAATCGCCAGTTACAGCAACTACGTGTTTTACTTCAAAAGATTCTCTAATTATTTTTGAAATTATTGCCGACGTATAAGGTGTAAGTTCAGATGGTTTAAGTGTTACTTTATTTCCCGCTGCAACCGCTGCAATAAGCGGACTAATTGCTAATTGAAAAGGATAATTCCAAGGGGAAATGAGTAGCACTTTTCCGTAAGGTTCGCTGTATATATAATCCGAAGAAGGAAAATTTAGAAGTGATGGAAAAACCCGTTTTGGTTTGCTCCAAGCATCTATTTTATTGATGGTATTCCTTAATTCCGAAATAATATAGGATGTTTCGGTAACAATACCTTCAAATCTTGGTTTTTTAAAATCTTTATGTAAAGCTTCCAGAATTTCTTCTTCGTGAATGATAATATTTTTCAAGAGCTTTTTTAAAGCTTCTTTTCTTTGCGAAACAGTTGGTAAATTATTCATCGAAAATATTTTTAGCTAATATAATAAATTAAATGGCTCGCCAAATTACATCATCAGGAACTGGCGCAATAATTTGTATATTTTCTTTAGTAACAGGATGTGTAAAAACTAATTTCCTGGCATGAAGATGTATGCCACCATCAGGATTACTTCGGTCGAAACCGTATTTTAAATCTCCTTTTATGGGTGAACCAATGGCAGAAAGTTGTGCTCTAATTTGATGATGACGACCTGTATGAAGATTAATTTCTAAAGCAAAATAGTTGTTTAACTCCTTAATAATTTTATAATCTAAAGAAGCCAATTTACTTTCAGGAACTTCTTTAATATGCGCTTTTGAAGTGTTGTTTTTTTCATTTCTTTTCAGATAATGAACTAATTTATCTTCACTTTTTGGAGGTTTGTTTTTTACTACTGCCCAATAGGTTTTTTGCGTTTCTCGGTTGCTAAACATTTCATTTAGTCGGGTTAAAGCCTTGCTGGTTCTTGCAAAAACTACAATTCCTGTTGTTGGTCTGTCTAATCTGTGAACAACGCCTAAAAAAACTTCACCAGGTTTATTGTATTTATCTTTTATATATTCTTTGACAACTTCCGAAAGTGGTTTGTCGCCTGTTTTGTCTCCTTGCACAATATCGCCCACACGCTTATTTACCACAATAATGTGATTGTCTTCGTGAAGAATTTGTAGATTATTTTTTGTCGAAATTATTTTCTCTGCCATTTGCTATCTAGTACTGCTCACTAGCATTCGGAAAATCTTTACTTTTTACATCAGCAACATAATTACCTATGGCTTTTGTCATCTGATCATATAAATCTAGATACCTTCTTAGAAATCTTGGGCTAAATTCGTTGTTCATTCCTAACATATCGTGAATGACTAAAACTTGTCCGTCGACTCCTCCACCAGCTCCAATGCCAATTACGGGGATAGAAATACTTTGAGCCACTTTTGTTGCTAAATGCGCCGGAATTTTTTCTAAAACCAAAGCAAAACAACCTAATTTTTCTAATAATTGTGCATCTTCAAGTAACTTTTCAGCTTCTTCTTCTTCTTTGGCACGAACAGTATAAGTTCCAAATTTATATATAGATTGAGGTGTAAGTCCCAAATGTCCCATTACTGGAATTCCAGCATTTAGAATTTTCTTGATAGAATCTTTTATTTCTCTTCCACCTTCTAATTTTACGGCGTGTCCGCCACTTTCTTTCATAATCCTAATAGATGAACGTAGGGCTTCTTTTGAATCTGATTGGTAGCTTCCAAATGGTAAATCGACCACAACCAAAGCTCTTTCAATAGCACGAACTACACTTGATGCGTGATAAATCATTTGGTCAAGGGTTATTGGCAAAGTCGTTTCGTGTCCAGCCATCACGTTACTGGCAGAATCTCCAACCAAAATAACATCAACTCCAGCGGTATCTACAATTTTTGCCATCGTATAATCGTAGGCTGTAAGCATAGAAATTTTTTCACCATTGGTTTTCATTTCTATCAATGATTTGGTGGTAATTCGTTTGTAATCTTTTTTTGCTACTGACATAAGTGGTGAATTTTGAAGTGTAAAAGTACTACAAATTCTATAAAAGTGTAACAATTATTCATTTTTTGATACAAATAAAGTAAACTTTAAAAAACTGAAATATGAAAAATTTTGTAACATTATTTATTCTTTGTTTTGCTTTAAATATGAATGCACAACAGTTTGAAATTGAAAAAACTGTTAATACTTTTTTTGAAGGTTTTCATGTAAAAGATACAATCAAAATTAAATCGGTTTGTCATTCTACAATGATTTTACAATCTATTATGGAAGGACAGAAAGGAACTAAATTAGTTGATGAGAAAACGGAAGAATTCTATAAATCATTTTCGACTTTTCCAGCGGATATGAAATTTGAAGAAAAGATTTTGAGCTATAAAGTTCAAATTGATGGAGCAATGGCACACGCTTGGACGCCTTACGAATTTTATATTAACGGAAAACTAAGTCATTCTGGTGTAAATGCTTTTACATTTTTTAAAGAGAATAATGTTTGGAAAATTATTTATATTATTGATACCAGAAGAAAAAACAGCAAATAAATCTTTATAAAATCTTTATACTAAACAGCTTTTATATTATAAAATACTTACAATAGATGCTTTAACTTTGCAGTATTAATCTGTTAGAAATGAAAAGTATTATTAAATATAAAAAACCTAAAAGTCAGTATCTTATAAGTATACTTTCTGTAGTTATTGTATCGCTACTTTGTTTATTCGTTAGAGATATTGTCGAATATAAAGTGGTTGGTTATTTATTGCTAGTTGTTGTTTCGTTACTAGCTATTTTTTTAGAAATTAAACCTGTTTTAGTGGGGGCGGTTTTAAGCGCTTTGGCGTTAAATTTTCTATTCATAAAACCCTATTATACTTTACATATAGATAGTGCCGAAGATACATTTTTGTTAATGATGTTCTTTATCATAGCTTTGATTAATGCGGTTTTGACCAACAAATTTAGAAGAATGCAACGCGCCATTCATATCATTGAAACTAGAGCGAGCACGATGAAATTGTATAATTCGCTTCTCGATTCCCTTTCTCATGAATTGCGAACTCCCATTGCAGCTATTTTAGGTTCGATAGATACATTACAGCAAAAAAATGTCCATTTATCTATAGAAACTCAAGAAAAATTGCACAATGAAATTGAAAAAGCTTCGATGAAACTCAACTATCAAGTTGAAAATCTCTTAAACATGTCTAGATTAGAATCTGGTTATATTCAACCAAAATTAGACTGGTGCGATGTTAAAGAAATCATCTACAATGTTTGCAATCGCTTGACAGAAGAAACCAAAGACCATAAAATTAACTACCTTATTGATGATAATTTGCCATTGTTCAAATTAGATTATGGTTTGATGGAACAAATCATTTATAATTTGGTTTACAATTGCGCACAACACACGCCAAAAGGAGCTAATATTACTATTAAAGCCCAATATGAAGTCGATGCTGATTACGACAACCATATCGATTTGATTAAAAAATGCATAATTATGATTACCGATGATGGTTATGGTTTTCCCGATGGAGAAATAGATCGTGCTTTTGATAAATTTTACCGATTCAAAAGTGCTAAAACTGGAGGTACAGGATTGGGATTGTCTATCGTAAAAGGATTTGTACAAGCGCAAAATGGAACCATTAGTTTGAAAAATGCCGAAAATGGTGGCGCTATTTTCACCATTGAATTTAATGTCGATTGTTTACCAATTAATTCTCTCGAAAATGAATAATGGTTTTTCAATATTAGTGATTGATGATGAAATTCAAATACGAAAACTACTTGAAATTTCATTGGAAGCCAACGATTACAAAGTACTCTTTGCTATTGATGGTAAAGTAGGAATTACAATGGCAGCAAGTCATCAACCTGATTTAATTCTGTTAGATTTGGGTTTGCCTGATGAAGACGGACAAGAAATTTTGGTAAAATTGAGAGAATGGTTTCAAAATCCAATCATCATTTTAACGGTTAAAAGTGCGGAAGAGGAAATAGTAAAAGCATTAGATCATGGTGCCAATGATTATTTGACAAAACCTTTCAGAACTCAAGAATTATTGGCGCGAATGAGAACAGCATTGCGAGGCAAGACGAGTCAGAATAAAAATGAATCCATTATGCAATTTGGTGCAGTATCTGTCGATTTTGTTTCAAGAATGGTCAAAGTTAAAGAGGAAGTCATCAAACTCACTGCTACCGAATATTCTCTACTCACCTTATTATTAAAAAACGACGGAAGAGTTTTAACACATCAATACATTTTAAAAGAAATTTGGGGACAAAGCTATTCTGAACAAACACAATACTTAAGGGTTTTTGTTGCCCAACTTCGAAAGAAACTAGAAGAAGATCCAAACCGACCTAAATATATTTTAACCGAATCTGGTGTAGGCTACCGATTCAATTCCGGATAACCAAACTTTACATATCGAATAATTGCTATTGCGAATATCATTTTCATCGTAATCAGGCTTTGCTATGCTCAAAAATGAACACAAATTAAATTTAAAATTAATATAAAAATGAATACATCAACCATCCAAAAAGTCAGTGCTGCTTCACTTTTAGTCGCTCTTGGAATTATTTACGGCGATATTGGAACCAGCCCACTATATGTAATGAAATCAATCATTGGTGATAGAGCCATCACCGAATTATTGGTTTACGGCGGAATTTCCTGCGTGTTTTGGACGCTTACTTTTCAAACCACTTTCAAATATGTTTTTCTAACACTTTCTGCCGATAATCAAGGAGAAGGCGGTGTGTTTTCTTTATATGCTTTAGTCAAACGTTTTGGCAAAGGAAAGTTAGTCATTCCAACCATCTTAGGAGCCACCACTTTATTGGCTGACGGAATTATAACGCCACCTATTTCAGTAGCCTCAGCTGTAGAAGGACTGGAAGCTATCGTTCCCAATTTACCAACAATTCCCATTGTGATTGCCATTCTTTCAGGATTGTTTATTTTTCAACGTTTTGGAACTCAAAAAGTAGGTTATATTTTCGGTCCGGCGATGGTGGTTTGGTTCACGATGTTGTTGGTTTTAGGACTTTCGCAAATTGTACATCATCCAGATATTTTAAAAGCATTAAATCCAATGTATGGGTATAAATTATTGGTCGAATATCCGAATGGGTTTTGGCTTTTAGGTGCTGTGTTTTTATGTACAACAGGAGCGGAAGCTTTGTATTCTGATTTAGGACATTGTGGAAAAGAAAATATTCGTATTACCTGGATTTTTGTAAAAATAGCTTTGGTAACCAATTATTTAGGACAGGGTGCCTGGTTGATGCATCAAGGAAATGAGTTTCTGAACGGACAAAATCCTTTTTACACCATCATGCCGCAATGGTTTTTAATCATTGGAATTGGGATTGCAACATTGGCGGCGATTATTGCCTCTCAAGCGTTAATCAGTGGTTCATTTACTCTAATTAATGAAGCCATATCACTCAACTTTTGGCCTCGCGTGGCTTTAAAAAACCCAACCAATTTAAAAGGTCAGATTTACATTCCATCTGTAAATACCATACTTTGGGCTGGATGTATATTGATGATTTTATATTTCAAAAACTCGGCACATATGGAAGCGGCCTACGGATTTTCGATTACGATTGCTATGTTAATGACGACATTATTGCTATCGTACTATTTAGTGTTTATCAAGAAAATTAAAATTGGTTGGGTTGCAATTGTACTGTTAATTTTCTCGATTATTGAAGTGTCATTTTTTATTGCCAATGTGGTTAAAATTAAAGAAAGATGGATGTTTCTTTTCTTCGAATTATTCATTTTTATGGTCATGTATGTTTGGT
Organism: Flavobacterium swingsii; assembly: GCF_900111965.1. GTDB lineage: Bacteria > Bacteroidota > Bacteroidia > Flavobacteriales > Flavobacteriaceae > Flavobacterium > Flavobacterium swingsii. The sequence continues at coordinate 307,095 of NZ_FOJT01000002.1, forward strand.
ATTATTCAAGAAAAATTAACAATAGTTTTTTAAAGTTCACCAATTTGGTCGAACAAACGCCAATGTTAAACGAATTGAGTGATGATGATAGTATTCCAAAATATTCTACACATCTAATTTATCTATCCAAAGCTGATAAAACCTATGAAATCGAAGAAAAAATCATGAAATCTATCTTTGCCAAAAAACCTAAAAGAGCAGATGTTTACTGGTTTTTACACATCAACAGAACCAACGATCCATTTGCTTTAAACTATGAAGTAGTCGAAATTTTAGACGATAAAGTCATCAAAGTAATACTGAATCTTGGCTTTAGAGTACAACCCAAAGTCGAATTATATTTTAAAAAAATCGTTCAAGAATTGGTGGAAAGAAAAGAGCTCAATTTGCACATTCGTCCTGATGGTTCTACTAAATACAATGCTGAACCCGACTTCAAATTCATCATCATCGAAAAGTTTTTATCAGTTGAAAATGATTTTGAATTAAAAGATGGCTGGTTGCTTACTTCATATTTCTGGTTAAAAAAACTTTCTATTTCCGATGAAAAAGCCTTTGGTTTAGATAAAAGCGATGTCGAAATTGAAAATGTACCAATGATTTATAGTCCAGCAACAAATCTTGAATTAAACAGAAAATAAATTAATTTTACAGTATGAGAAAAATAACCGCCATTACTACTTTCTCCGTATTTCTTTTGATTTTTAATCAAAAAATGTGGTCACAAGATTCAATAAATAATTTAAAACCTAAAATTGACTTTTCGGGTTGTATTGAAACTTATTATAGTTACGATTTTAATAAAACAGACATAGGAATTCGTCAGCCATTTTTGTATACCTATAACCGACACAATGAATTCAATATCAATTTAGGATTGGTTAAAGTTTCGGTTTCGAATGCAAAATACAGAGCCAATTTAGCACTACAAGCAGGAACTTATGTTTCTGATAATTATACTGCTGAAGATGAAGAGTTGCGATTAATTAACGAAGCCAATGTTGGAATTTCTTTAAATTTTAAAAATAATTTATGGTTAGATGCTGGAATTTTGCCTTCCCATATTGGTTTTGAAAGTGCCATTGGGGCTAATAATCAAAATCTTACTCGTTCAATTTTAGCCGAAAACTCTCCTTATTTTTTAACAGGTGCAAAACTAACTTATGAGCCTTCCTCAAAATGGTTAATGTCAGTTTCAGTACTAAATGGTTGGCAACGAATTAGAAGATTACAAGGAAATAGTTTGTTGAGTTTAGGAACACAATTAACCTATAAAAAATCGGATAAAGTAGTGTTTAATTGGAGTACATTTATTGGATCTGATTCGCCAGATGCAGATAGAAAAATGCGTTATTTCAATAATTTATACTGTCAATATAAAGCAACAGATAAACTGAATTTTACGGTTGGTTTTGATGCCGGTTTTCAACAGAAATTTAAAAAAGCGAATGGATATTTTGTTTGGTACAGTCCGGTTTTAATTTCGCAATATCAACTTTCGGAAAAATGGAGCAGCTCCTTACGATTAGAATATTATTCAGACAAGTACAATGTGATTGTAAATCCTTTGGCAACAGCTACTCCTTTTGAAGTTTCAGGAAGTTCATTAAACTTTGATTATGCTCCGTTTAAAATGGCAAAAATTCGTTTCGAAGCACGATATTTAAATGCAAGTGAGACTATTTTTGTAAGGAATACATTTTTTAAAGAAGATAATTTAGCTTTAACAACTTCATTGTCATTACAGTTCTAATTTTCGATTTGATATTTCTATATAAATTGAATATAAAAGCAAAAAAGGCAGTGTAACCAAAAGTAAAATAGAATAAATGGCTCCAAAGAAAATGAATAAGGTGAATAAAATCACATCCGTTAAATTTGGAGCTATATTTTTTTGATTGAGATTTAAAATTTCACGCAATTCGGAAATTTTCATATCCAGAGCTGTTTCGTTAGAAAACATATCGTAATACAAATTTTTTGTTCTTCTTCCTCTTGCGAATGCTCTCAAAACTCGTAGAAAATTGAAAGGTAATCCAACCATCACACCACTAGTATCGATTAAAAAAGCGGCCCAATATTTTTTACATCCTGAGGCAATTTCCCAAGTGCTAATTTCACTTTCGCCAATAATAGAAGTATCATATCCTGTTAATAAATGATGAATGTCGTGTTTCATTACTGCTTTTCGGCGGGCATCAAAATTTGGAAAATAGATATTAAACTTTGGAGTCAATTCAATTTTTACACTAGAGCTTTTTTGACCACCATCTAATCCTAAATTATTATCAATGTAAAATTGTTGAAGTAGTTCTCGGGGTGTTTGTTGCTCAATATTCATTTTTTAATGTTTATTCAAATTGACTAACAATCTGCCATATTTACAGCAATTGCAAGACCACCTTCGGAAGTTTCTTTGTATTTATTATTCATGTCTTTAGCCGTTTGCCACATCGTATTCACCACTTTGTCTAAAGGAACTTTGGCATTTTTTGGGTCGGTTTCTAAGGCTAATTCGGCAGCATTTATGGCTTTTATGGCTCCCATAGTATTTCTTTCGATGCACGGAATTTGTACCAAACCACCAATCGGGTCACAGGTTAATCCCAAATGATGTTCCATAGCAATTTCAGCCGCCATAAGTACTTGTTCAGGAGTTCCGCCCATGAGTTCACAAAGTGCAGCCGCAGCCATGGCTGATGATACACCAATTTCAGCTTGACAACCGCCCATTGCAGCCGATATTGTTGCTCCTTTTTTGAAAATACTTCCTATTTCGCCAGCAACCATCAAAAATTGTTTGATTTCTTTTTCGCCAGCTTGATGGTTTTCAATTACTAAATAATACATCAAAACAGCAGGAATTACGCCAGCACTTCCGTTGGTAGGCGCTGTTACTACTCGTCCTAACGAAGCATTTACTTCATTTACCGCAAGGGCAAAACAAGAAACCCATTTTAGGATTTGACGAAATTTGACTTCGGTTTTTCTAATACATTCCAGCCATTCTTGTGGGTTCGAATAATTGGCTAATCCGATTAGGTTTTGATGCATATCGAATGCACGTCGTCTTACATTTAATCCGCCGGGTAAAATCCCTTCACTATGACAACCAATGTGCATACACTCTAGCATAGTGCTCCAAATTCGCATTAATTCATGGTGAATTTGTTCTTCAGAACGCATCGATTTTTCGTTTTCGTAAACGATTTCAGATATTTTTTTATTTTCCTTAATACAATATTGCAAAAGTTCTTCTGCTAGATTTATTGGATAAGGAAAAGCACATTTTATTTCAATTTTTTTCTTAGCATTTGCTCGTTCTTCTTTAACCACAAATCCACCACCGATAGAGTAGAAGGTCGATTGGTATTCTTTTTCATCGGAAGTAAATGCTGTAAATGTTAAGCCATTGGCATGAAAAGGAAGGAAGTTCTTGTTGAAAACAATGTCTTGCAAAAAATAAAATGGAATGAGTTGCTTGTTACCCAAATTTATTTCCTTTTTGTCTTCAATATTTTTTATAATTCCAGAAATATTTTGCACCGGGATATATTCAGGATCTTGTCCGCTAAGTCCTAACATTATGGCTAAATCGGTTGCGTGACCAGTTCCTGTTAACGAAAGAGAACCGTATAAATCGACTTTAACTCGAATGGTTTTGTCTAATATTTTTCTTTCAGTTAATTCGGCTAAAAATCTTTCGGCAGCACGCCAAGGCCCAAGCGTGTGTGAACTTGATGGACCAACGCCAATTTTTAACATGTCAAATACTGAAATACACTCTTCCATAAAACTGATTCTTTAGTATTACAAATATATGGTTTGTTTGATAAAGTTAGAATAATAATTATATATTAAAATCCTTCCTTTGCCATTATATTTTTCTATTTTTACAAATACTTTTTAACCTAATTTTGCATGTCTAAATTTTTCAGATTTCAAGAATATAAAGCCTTATTTTATAGAATATTATTGGCTTTTTTGTTTTATTCTATTGCCAGATTGGGTTTCTTTTTATACAATTATAAATTACTAAAAGTAGATTCTGTTTCAGAATATATATTGTTAGCTTATCATGGTTTGGTATTTGATACGACTGCGATTTTGTATGTAAACGGATTGTTTATTTTACTTTCGATACTTCCATTTTGGATAAATACTTCAAAAAAATACCAAATTTTCCTTTTTTGGATTTATTTCCTTTTTAACGCTATCGCGTATGCAACGAATTTTATAGATTATATTTATTACCGATTTACTTATGCCAGAACTACGATTGCAATTCTAGATATTGCTAAAAACGAGACCAATAAAGGTAGTTTGTTTTCTCGTTTTATTGTAGATTATTGGCATGTTTATGTATTATTTTTTATACTATTATTCTTATGGATTTATCTGTACAAAAAAGTAAAAGTTGAAAATTTGCCCATTAATATTAATAAAATTAAATACTTTTTATATTCTGTAATTGGATTGTTAATTATTGCAACTCTTGCTATTGGTGGGATTCGTGGCGATTTTAAGAAAAGCACCAGACCTATTAATATGATTGATGCAAACCGATATGTTACAAAACCACAACATGCTGATATTGTTTTAAATACGCCATTTGCATTAATCAGAACAATGAAAACTAATAGTTTTAAGAAGATTAATTTAGTATCTGAAGAACAAATAAATAATGCAATCCAGCCTATAAAACAATACAAAAACAATCCTCTTACAAAACCCAATATTGTCGTTATTATTACCGAAAGTATGGGAAGAGAATATTTGGGTTCATTTAATAAAAATTATGCGATTCCCGATTACAAAAGTTATACACCATTTATAGATTCGTTAGCGCAACAAAGTTTAATTTTCACCAATGCTTTTGCAAACGGAAGCAAATCGATACACGGAATGTCGTCAGTAATTGCTGGGATTCCGTCATTTAGAGATGCATTTACATCATCACCATATCCGAAGCAAAAAATACAATCATTAGTTTCTACGCTTCAGGAATTGGGTTATGATACGTCATTTTTTCATGGTGCAGCTAATGGTTCAATGGGATTTTTAGGCTTCGGAAATATTTTAGGTTTCGACCATTATTACGGACGAACAGAGTTTAATAACGACAAAGAATTTGATGGTTCTTGGGGAATTTGGGACGAGCCGTTTATGCAATTTATGAAACAAGAATTAGACAAAAAGAAGACACCTTTTTTTAGTACAATATTTACAGTTTCGTCGCACGAACCGTTTATTCCGCCAGCAAAATACAAAGATACTTTCCCAAAAGGAACCATTCCTATGCACACCGTGGTTGGTTATACCGATTTTGCTTTCAAAAAATTCTTCGAATCGGCGAGAAAACAACCATGGTTTAACAATACCATTTTTATAATCACGGCCGACCATTGCAATCAGACCTATTATCCTTTTTATAATCAAATTGTTAACCGTTCGGCAGTTCCTATTTTAATTTACAAACCCAATAGCAATCTAAAAGGTGTTAATACCGATTTTGCGCAACAAATAGATATTTATCCTACAATATTAGATATGATTGGTTATCAGAAACCCTTTAGAAGTTGGGGAAGAAGCTTGGTTGGAGACAAAAAAATCCCACCATTTGTTTGCAATTTTAATGGTGGACAATACCAGTTTATGCAAGGAAATTATATTTGTACTTTCGATGGAAAAGACATTGTAGGAATATATGATAAAACAGATTTGGGTTTAGAACGTAATTTGATAGGGAAAGTAAAAAATCAAGAAATTGAGAAAATCGAAATTTCGGCAAAAGCCTTTATTCAGGATTATATGAGAAGAATTATCGATAAAAAATTGACAGCAAATTAGTTAACATAATTTTATCTTCCATTTTTAAATTTTGCTATACATTTGCAACAAAATAACAGATTTTATATGAGTTCTAAAATAAAAAAAATAGTCATAACGTTAAGTATTATCATACTACTATTTGTAGGAAAGTATGTGTATGATATGAATATAAATCATAATTTCGAAACAATAACCGAAGGGAAAGTATACAAATCGGGCGTGATTCCGCCAGATGAAATAGCAAGTTATGTTAAGAAATATAATATAAAATCTATTGTCGATTTGCGTTTTCCAGGAACTGCCGATTTAGTTAATAATCCAGAAATTCCACAAGAATTAACTGCCGAAAAAGAAGCCATTGCAAAAATAAAAGGAGTAAACTATTTTAATAATGGTTCAGATCAGGTTCCTACACAAGAAAATGTAAATTCATTTTTAAAAATCATGGATAACAAAGCCAATTATCCAGTCTTAATTCATTGTTATCACGGTGTTGGTCGTGCCGAAATGTATTCTGCAATTTACAGAATTGAGTACGAAAATTTCACTAACAAAGAAGCCAGAAATAATGTAAGAACCTTAATAAAATTCAGCTCTTTTGATGATGGTAAACCAAAAGGAGAATACTTGATGCATTACAAATCGAGAAAAGATTCATTGAAATAATATGTTTTTTGAACCATTTAAGTTGGACTTTTAAATATTTTGAAAGGTTGATTAATTAGACAAATTAATGAGTTGTCCGCAATTGCTGAAAACCCTCCAAGAAGAGTGTGATTTTAAAATGAATTTAAAATATGAAAAAAACTTCTTTATCTAAACGCCAAGACCTCTTTGCAATAATTGGAACTCTACCATTTGTAACAGCAGCCATATTTTTAATTATTGGTCTATTTTCATTGGATGATATATATTTAGATTCACACTTTAGCATAGATATTATTACCGTAATAACCTTTTGCTTTATTCATTTAAGTATCATTTTAGTACTGAAACGAATTAATAAAATTGATATTAATTTTCCTAAGTCTAAATTGAAGAAATTAGTTTCTGTTTTTGCATATCTCATAATTTTAGTTCTTTCGAATTTCCTTCTGGTAATGGGATTAAAAATGAACCTCAATTATTGGCTAAAAGGTAATACTGTGAGTAAGATTGAATTAATTGTAACAGATAAAAATATATCTCACGGAAAGTCAACCGATTATTATATCATTTTCAACTCGAAAAATGGAAAATTGAAGAACAAGGTAAGGTCAAAGAATTTTGATTCTTTTTCAATTGGTGAAACCTTTCAAGCTTCTGTAAACGAAGGTTTTTTTCAAGGATATTTTTTAACTGAACCTCTTAAAACAAATTAAAAACTAGTATCGCATTACAACTGCGCACAAGAGGGGTTTTATGGGATTGCTAGACTTGGTTTTGTTTGTAAAATACTCTCAAATTCAAAACATAAAAAAGGGAGAAATTTACATTTCTCCCTTTTTACTTTTATAATAAAATATTTTATACAAATAGTGTTGTAATGTAATATACAATGGCTGCGATTGCTGCCGAAACTGGTATTGTTAGAACCCAAGCCCATAATAAACTTATTGTAACTCCCCAACGCACAGCACTCAATCGTTTTGTGGCACCAACACCAATTATAGAACCTGTAATTGTATGCGTGGTAGAAACAGGAATTCCCATATTAGAAACTGTAAATAAGGTTAACGCTCCTGCGGTTTCTGCACAAACACCTTCAAGCGGTGTTACTTTTGTGATTTTGGTTCCCATTGTTTTCACAATTTTCCAACCACCCATTAATGTTCCTAAACCAATCATAAGGTAACAACCAAATGCAATCCACCAAGGCATCGAATCCGAATGTACTTTGGTTTTAACTTTGTAGCCATCTTTTAGTTTTCCATCAACTATATAATCTGCAAATTGAGCCGATTCTGGATAAGTTGCATTTAGTTTTTTGTCTTCAAAAATAACTTGATTTGTTGCTGCATCTAAGATATCTTTCCCTTTTGTGTAAACAAATATTTTATCTCCGTTTGTGTGTTCTGGCTTAAATTTCTCTTTCTTACCATCGGCAGATTCGTATTCAATTTGCATTAATTCGGTAACTTGAAGATTTTTATCAATAGTATTTTCAACACCTTTTTCTCTGGCAATGTTGGCATAAACCATACAAGCAGCACAAATAATACCCATTACTTTTTGTGAATCGGCACCACCATGTCCTAAAGAAAACGCTGCTGATGATAGTAATTGCAATTTTTTGTACATGTTAGATTCTTTCAAAACAGTTTGGGTTTTTCCATGAACAACATAATACCAAATATAAAACAGAATCATTACGCCTAACATAGCAGCTACAATCCACATCATAATAGGTTTAACATCCATATAATTTACCATATGATTCATTAGATACATAATACCTAAGGAAAGTACCGTAAATGAACCAATTTTTTTATAAGGATTTCTTTGTATTGTGATGATGGTAATGATGTAGGAAATGATTCCTCCAATAATTGGTGCTAAGAAAATAAAAGCAACCACTTTAAGTATTTCTGCCGAATTTACAACACTAAAACCTGCGTGAGCAATTGCTGCTCCAGCAAATCCTCCAATAAGTGTATGTGATGATGATGATGGAATACCTAATTTCCAGGTTAATAAATTCCAAATAGTTGCGGCAATTAGTCCAGCGAGAATTACCCAAAGATTTATGGCGCCATTATCTACAGTTTTTGCAACCGTATTTCCAACGCTCATGTCAAATATCCAGAAGGCAAGTACATTAAAAAACGCTGCCCAAACAACGGCTTGTCCAGGAGTTAAAACTTTTGTAGAAACAACGGTAGCGATAGAATTTGCTGCATCATGAAAACCGTTAACCAAATCAAATAATAATGCAATAACAATGATTACAATAAGTAACGTTAATTCCATTTGAAGAATTTTAATAAATTAATTAAGCGTGTTTTACCGAAATTGCTTCAAGTGTTCTGGCAACATTTCTACATTTATCAGTAGCATTATGCAATGCTGATAAAACTTCTTTGTATTTAATTATGTTAATGACATCGGTCTCATTTTCAAACAAATCAGCAACTGCTTTGTCAAAAATAACATCGGCTTTACTTTCTAATTTGTATATCTTTTTTACACTGTCATTTATTTTATCAAGATTTTTTAAATCTTTTAATTCAATAACAGCATTATTTATGTGGTTACAAGACTCAACATTAATTTCTGTTAATTTTCTGATAGATTTATTAATCTTCCCAACATTATACAATTTCATTCTGTTTGAAGCCGAATAAATATTGTTTGCCACTTCATTTATCGAAGTAATTAATGAATGAATATCTTCTCTATCAAAAGGAGTAATAAAGTTTTTACTCAATTCTAAATTCATTTTATGCGTAGTTTCTTCGATACTAATAACTAACAATTCAACTTGTTTGTAATAATCAATACGGTTCTTTTTTTCGTCTTTACTAATATTTACAGCTTCATGCAGGTTTTCTGATAAAGCAAATAATTCATTAGAAGCTTTTATAAATAAAGGAAAGAAGGTTTTGTCTTTTGGTACAAAAAATTGGAATAAATCTTTTAAAGCCATTTTGCTATTTTTTAATTAGGCTGCAAATGTAATAATGTAATGTTAAGTTAACATTAAATCTTAAAAAATAATCTTCAATTATATAATAAATTTGAATGATTAAATTCACAATTGATTTTGTATTTTAGCCACATAAAATTATTATTTCTTTTTCAATTTATATATTACAAAAATGGACATTAACTTCAACAAAAACGAAGACCACAATAAACTTTTATTATCTGATTTAAGACAACGTTTTGCTAAAGTGAAATTAGGCGGAGGCGAAAAAAGAATCCAAAAACTACATGCCGAAGGCAAAATGACTGCTCGGGAACGAATAGATTATTTACTTGATAGTAACGAAAATAACATCGAAATTGGTGCTTTTGTTGGAGAAGGAATGTACAAAGAACACGGCGGTTGCCCATCTGGTGGCGTAGTTGTAAAGATGGGATATATTTCCGGAAAACAATGTATTGTTGTTGCTAACGATGCCACTGTAAAAGCTGGTGCTTGGTTTCCAATAACAGCAAAAAAGAATCTTCGTGCGCAAGAAATCGCTATGGAAAATAGACTTCCTATTATATATTTAGTCGATTCAGCCGGAGTTTATTTGCCAATGCAAGACGAAATTTTTCCTGATAAAGAACATTTTGGACGTATTTTTAGAAACAATGCCATTATGAGCAGTATGGGAATTACCCAAATTGCTGCCGTTATGGGAAGTTGCGTGGCTGGTGGTGCTTATTTGCCAATCATGAGTGACGAAGCTATGATTGTAGATAAAACGGGAAGTATTTTCCTTGCAGGAAGTTATTTAGTAAAAGCAGCAATTGGAGAAACTATCGATAATGAAACATTAGGTGGAGCCACAACACATTGCGAAATTTCGGGTGTGACCGATTATAAAGCAAAAGACGATAAAGATGCTCTAGACAGAATAAAAAGCATTGTTGGGAAAATTGGTGATTTCGACAAAGCAGGTTATAACAGAGTTAAGTCTGAAAAACCAGCTCTTGATGAAAAAGAAATATTTGGAATCATACCAAAATCGCGTGCAGACCAATATGATATGTACGAAATTATAAAACGTATGGTCGATAATTCTGAATTTGATGAATACAAAGGCGATTACGGAAAAACATTAATCACAGCTTATGCTCGTATTGATGGTTGGGCTGTAGGAATTGTTGCCAATCAGCGTAAAGTAGTTAAAACTGCCAAAGGTGAAATGCAATTTGGTGGCGCAATTTATTCAGATTCTGCCGATAAAGCGACTCGTTTTATTGCCAATTGTAACCAAAAGAAAATCCCATTGGTTTTTGTACAAGACGTTACAGGATTTATGGTTGGAAGTAAATCAGAACACGGAGGAATCATAAAAGATGGCGCCAAAATGGTCAATGCAGTATCTAATTCGGTAGTGCCGAAGTTTACTGTAATTGTTGGAAACTCTTACGGAGCAGGAAATTATGCCATGTGTGGAAAAGCGTATGATCCAAGATTAATATTTGCTTGGCCAAGTGCTGAACTCGCCGTTATGGGCGGAACACAAGCCGCAAAAGTATTGGCACAAATAGAAGCTGCTTCTTTAAAAAATAAAGGAGAAGTTGTAGATGAAGCCAAAGAAAAAGAACTTTTTGATAAAATAAAAGCACGTTACGACGAGCAAGTTTCTCCATATTATGCGGCGGCGCATTTATGGACCGATGCAATTATAGATCCTTTAGAAACTAGAAATTGGATTTCGATGGGAATCGAAGCAGCAAATCATGCACCAATCGAGAAACAGTTTAATTTAGGAGTAATTCAGGTTTAGAAATTTAATTTATAACTAAATCAATTATTAAGTAGAATATATATATGAAAAAAGTACTTCTTCTAATCTCAATATTATTTTTTGTAAGTTGTTCATCAATAAAAAAATATAATGAACACCTAAATGATTTAATTTCTGAACAAGATTTAAAATCTGATACTGATTTTATTTACAACAAGTTACAAGATTTACATCCAAAATTATATTGGTATATCTCAAAAGAAAAGTTAGATTTTAAATTCGATAGTTTAAAAACTACGATAAATAAACCAATGACGAGTTTTCAATTCTATCAAAAAATTGCGCCAGTTATTTGCGAAGTACGACAAGGACATATGTTTGTAGTTCCTACAACCAAAAAATTTACCAAGAGAGAAACTGAAAGCATAAAAAAACGTGGAGAAAACCCTTTGTCACAATTTGATTACGAGGTTTTTAATGATAAATTATATGTTGTAAAAAATAAATCAAATAATAAATCAATTGAAGTTGGAAGTGAAATTGTCTCTATCGATGGAAAAAATGTTTCAATATTATTAGATGATTATAAAAAGAACTTTACTTCTGACGGTTTTAATCAAACGTTAAAAAAGAACTTTTTGGGGCAACGTTTCTCAATGATGTACACTTTAAATAATGATACTAAAGATTCTATAAAATATGATTTTAAGATTAAAAATGAATTAAAGTCTATTGTCATAAAAAGACAAATAGTAGATTCGACCGAAATTAAAAAATCAAAAATAGTTCTTACTAGAGAACAAAAAAAAGCAATCGCAAAAAAGAAAGACATTTTTGGTTATGAAGCCAAAAGCAAAAAATACATGCGAAATCTTAAATTTATAGAAAAAGATAGCAGCATTGCAATTATAAAAATTCAAGGATTTAAAGAAGGAGATTATGAAGAGTTTTACAAACAAAGTTTCCAAAAAATAAAAAATTTTAATACCAAAACTTTAATTATCGATTTAAGAAATAACGGTGGAGGACGACTGAATGAAATAGCAAAACTATATACTTATCTAACCGATAAAGATTTTAATTTTGTTGAAAAATCATTAGTTACTAAAAAAACTAGCCTATTATACGCCGATTTTTATAAAGGTGGCGGCGTTGCAACTAAAATTCTAAAAACAATTTTTGCTATCGGATATTATCCATTAATGTATTTTTCGGTTCATAAAAATGAAGATAACAAATATTATAAATATGCAAGTTCTAAAACCAAGAAACCAGATGCAAATAATTTCAAAGGAAAAGTATATGTACTTATAAATGGAGGCAGTTTTTCAGCCTCAAGTATTATTTCTTCTAATTTGAAAGGTTCAAAAAGAGCAATATTTGTAGGAGAAGAAACAGGCGGAGCCTATAACGGAACTGTTGCAGGAAGAATGCCAATGGTAGAGATGCCAAACTCTAAAATTAATGTCAGAATGGGACTTATGGCTTGTATTCCAGCTTATAAAACAGAAGTAGAAGGAAGGGGAATTTTCCCAGATAAAGAAATTTTGCCAACACTTGAGAATAGGATAAATAACAGAGATCCTGAATTGGATTGGATTTTAAACGATATTAAAAGCGAAAATTTAACTGATTTAGCAAAGCAGTAATTAACATTCAGTTAAATAAAACTTAAATAAACCAAGAAAATAAAATCTACTACTAACTTTACGTAGTAGATTTTTTATTTAATATTCTTATGAAAAAACTTTTTCTAGCTTCGATTGTATTGCTTGGATTTCAAAGTGTTTCGGCACAACTAACTGTCCCTAAAGAGAATTTTACTCACCGTGACACGCTTCAAGGCGGTTTGCGACCAGAAAGAACTTGTTTCGATGTGCAACGTTATGATTTGAATATCAAAGTTAATCCAACAGAAAAAACAATAATAGGTTACAACGATATTGCTTTCAAGGTTGTTGAGAACACCAATAAAATTCAAATCGATTTATTCGAGAATATGCAAATAGATAGCATTGTTTTTAATAACAAAAAACTGAATTATAAACGTGATGAAATTGCTGTTTTTATCACTTTCAACGAAAGTTTAAAAGTTGGAAGCCAAGAAAAAATCCGATTTTATTATTCAGGAAAACCAATAATTGCAAAAAGAGCGCCTTGGGACGGAGGCTTTGTTTTTAATCAAGATTCAAAAGGAAAACCATGGATAGGTGTTGCTGTGCAAGGAACTGGCGCCAGTTTGTGGTATCCTGTAAAAGATTCTCAAAGTGATGAACCAGATTTAGGTGCAACAATAAAAGTAGCGGTCCCTAACGGATTGATGAATGTTTCTAACGGAAGATTATTAGGTTCGGAAAACTTAAAAAATGGATATACACGTTGGGATTGGGAAGTAAAAAATCCTATAAATACTTATGATATTACTTTAAATATTGCCGATTATGCTCACATACATGACAATCATAAAGGACTCGATTTAGATTATTATGTTTTGCGTGAAAATGAAGAAAAAGCCCGCAAGCATTTTGAAGAAGTAAAACCTATGATGGATTGTTTTCAGTCTAAATTTGGAAAATATCCATTTGCTGAAGATGGTTACAAACTTGTAGAAACACCGTATTTAGGTATGGAACATCAAAGTGCTGTGGCTTACGGAAACCAGTACTTAAAAGGGTATTTAGGAAACGATTTGTCAGGAACAGGAATAGGAATGCTTTTCGATTTTATTATTATTCACGAAAGTGGCCACGAATGGTTTGGAAACAGTATTACTAGTAAGGATATTGCCGATATGTGGATTCACGAAGGATTTACACAATATTCAGAAATCGTTTTTACCGAATGCCAATTTGGTTATGATAAAGCCATGAAATATGCCTATGGTTTGGGTGATAATATAAGTAACGACCAACCAATTATTGGACATTATGGTGTAAATAAAGAGGGTAGTGGAGATATGTATCCAAAAGGAGCATTGCTTATAAACACGATTCGTCACATTGTAAATGATGATGAAAAATGGTGGAAAATGCTCTTAAAATATTCTGAAACATACCGCCATCAAATTATTGATACTAAAACGGTAATCGATTTTTTTAATCAAGAATCAGGAATCAATTTGACATCCGTTTTTAATCAATATCTCAGATATACTACGATTCCAAGATTAGAATTTAGAAGCAGCGGAACTAAAGATCAGTTCGAATTTGCTTGGATTACTGAAGAGCCTAATTTTGAAATGCCAATAGATATTATTTTTAAAAAGAAAAAAATAAGACTTATGGCTACAAACAAATGGCAAAAATTACCTTTTGAAATGAAATATGTTTCACAAATCGAGGTTTTAAAAGATAAATTTTACGTAAAAAGTGGTTTGTAAATTATAAATATCTGATTTTTAGACTTTTGTTTTTATTTATTTTGTAAATTAGTGTTATAATTCTAAACTAAAGCAAAATGGAAACAGTAAAAAATTTGAACAAATGGGCAAATGCTCACACTTACCAATGGCTTGATATACTAAGAATTGCTGTTGGCGTATTTTTATTTACAAAAGGGGTTTCATTTTTAACAAACACCCAATATTATACCGATTTAATAGCGCCAATTAAAAATTTAGGAGGCGGAATGCTATTTGTACATTATATTGTCGCTGCGCATCTGGTTGGTGGTGTGATGATAGTTTTCGGATTACTAACAAGGTGGGCAATTGTGTCGCAACTACCAATTCTATTAGCTGCCTTTTTAATTAATTTTATTGGAGAAATGCACGTTGCAAATTTAATTTTATCGCTGTCACTTTTTCTTGTTTGTGTTTTCTTCCTTTTTTATGGAAGCGGAAAACATTCGGCCGATTATTATTTTAAGATGCAACAATAAACATAAAAATAATTTCTGATTTTTTTTTAATACTAAAGTAAAAAGTAAGGAATTTGCTTTAACAAAAAAACACATTTTAATGAAGTAAGAACTTCATTAAGAATGTGTTTTTTGTTTTGTGGGGAGAGTAGGATTCGAACCTACGAAGACGTAGTCAGCAGATTTACAGTCTGCCCTCGTTGGCCGCTTGAGTATCTCCCCTTAATAGCCGGGTGCAAATATAAAATTGTTTTTCTGGTTTACAAACAAAAAAATAAATAATATTTGTAATTTTTTCTAACTCTTTGGAAGTAAACAAAATAAAAAATCTCCTATTACTAGGAGATTTTTATAATTGTATGATTTATTAGTTTATTTAGCCAATAACTCAGTAATTTTAGCTTTTAGCTCATCACCATGAAGGTCTTTTGCAACAATATTTCCGTTTGCATCTAATAAAAATGTAGCAGGAATACTTTGTACATTATATGTTGCTGCAATAGGATCTTCCCAATGTTTTAAGTTAGAAACTTGTGTCCAACTTAATTTGTCTTTTGTAATAGCTTCTTTCCAAGCAGTTGCTTCTTTGTCTAAAGAAACCCCAATGATATTTAAACCTTTTGCATGAAACTCATTGTATAATGCAACGACACTAGGATTTTCTCTGCGGCAAGGTCCGCACCAAGACGCCCAAAAATCGATAATAGTTACTTTTCCAAGAGATTCTTTAAGCGATACTAATTTTCCGTCAACATTTTTTGCCGTAAAATTAGGAGCACTTTTACCTATTGATAAATCTATTTCTTTAGATTGCTTTTTTTTTCGCCGTCAAGTTTTGTTTGAATGCTTTTTCCAGGTTTTGTAGCCTTTACATCAGAATCTAATGCTTCGTAAAACTTTTTGATTTTCTCAACTTTAGCTTGTGGATCATTAAACATACCTTCAACAAGTAAAACCGAAAGGAATGATTTAGGATTGTTTTCTATGTATTTGTAATTTGAAGTTGTAAATTCTTCTTGAAACGCAGAATATTCTTTTCTAAGTTTGTTTATTGCAACTGTATCCTTTTTTTCTGATGCAGCTTGCATTGCAGGCATATTTTTGGTTTGAAAATCCATCATTCTTTTTTGAATTTTCATCATTTCAGCGTTATATTTTGTTAACTCTTCATTGTTGAATGTTCCAGAAACTTTAGCTAATTGAATACTGTCTTTTTTTATTGCAACGTTAATGTTCCCTTTTTCAACCACAACGATAAATCCTCCTTGAGTTTTGTCGAAACGAATACTGTGAATTTCTGGTTCTTCAGCTTTACCTTCAAATGTAAATTTACCGTCTTTAACTTGTACGGTATCTACAGCTACTACGCCCATTGCAGGAGCAGTATTTTGTTTTTCTAAGAAAACATTTGTTCCGTCAGGAAGTCCTTTTATTTCTCCCGAAATTTTAAACCCATTTCCAATAATTCCTGTACATGACATTACGAAGGCAGAAAGAGCAATTACAATTATTTTTTTCATATTTTTAATTTATTTTGAGTGCAAAAATAAAGTTTTTTATCATTATTAAAAGCAATTTTTGTTATTTTGTTGTTAATTATTTATAGTGCGAACGGCTGATAGTCATATTTTGTAATCATTTTATATATTAATGAAAAACTGCTACTGTAATTCCAATAGAATATTTTCAGAATGTTGCGAACCGTATATTTTGGGTACTAAAAAAACGCCAACTGCCGAAACCTTAATGCAATCCAGATATTCCGCTTATTGTGTTCAGAATGTTGATTATCTTTTAGCTACGACACATATTTCGACTAGAAAATTTCATGACAAACAAGAAATGTTTGTTTTTGCTTCAGAAAACGAATGGGTGAAACTCGAAATTGTAAATACAACTGAAACAACTGTCGAGTTTAAAGCTTTTTATATTGATAATAAACTAAAATCTCAAATGCATCATGAGATATCTACTTTCAAAAAAGAGGATGGAACTTGGTTTTATGTAGATGGAGAATGCTATTAAAAATTTGCATAAAACAACATTTACTATAACAGAAGATGTTTAGCAACTTTATGTTTTTTATATTTTAAGGTTAATCCTTTTTCTTTGTTGGCACGATAAGAATAGGAATATTTGTATCATGCAATATTTTTTCGGTAGTACTACCAACGAGTATTTTTTCGAGCCATTTTTTGCTATGACTTCCTATTATTACAATATCTACTCTATGTATATTTGCTGTTTCAAGAATTGCATCGGCATAATTACCTTCTTTTACCAATGTTGTAATTGATGCATCATCTAAATGTTCTTTAACGTTTTCTAAAAAATCAAAAGCTGTTTTTGTTAAGAACTCGTTATCTGGTTGCGATGTATCTAAGTTTACAAAACCACCAAATCCCATGATAGGATCGTAAATAGTAGCATAATTAGCAGGTGACGACAAAACATGTAACAAGATAGTCTCTGCATTCATCGACTTTGCTAACGAAAACCCAATTTCAGCAATTTTTTGCGCCGTAGGGTTATAATCTAAAGCTATTAAAACTTTGTTCATCTTGATATCTTTCATTTGTAATTAGATTAAATGATTTGATATAAAGTTACAAAATATAATTTTTACTTATTGATTTTCAACTGATTAACTTATTTTCCGATACAAAAATTTGCGAAGATATTTCCTAAGAGCTCATCGTTAGTCACTTGTCCTGTAATTTCTCCAAAATAGTACAAGGCTTGCTTAATATCTATCGCCATTAAGTCTGAAGATAAATTGGTTTGCAAACCATATTTAACTTTCTGAATTTCTTCTAGCGCTTTGAGTAGCGAATCGTAATGTCTGGTATTGGTCACAATAGTTTCGTTATTGCGCAACGCACCAGTATTTACAAAGGATAATAATTTATTTTTAAGTTCATCTACACCAATATTTTCTTTGGCAGAAATTTTAATTAACGATGAATAATTGATAACTGCTAATTTCTTAGAAAGCGATTTTTTTTGTTCTTGATTTAAAGAGTCGATTTTATTAATAACCACAACTAATGGTTTCAACGGAAACTGATTTTTTATTTTTTCAATTTCAATTTTTAACTTATTCTCATCGTCAATTATCAATTGTAAACTATCAATCAAAAATAAAACAACTTGTGCTTGTTCTATTTTTTCGAACGTTTTTTTGATTCCGATGCTTTCTATGACATCTTTTGTTTCACGAATTCCGGCTGTATCTATGAATCTGAAACCAATACCGCCAATAACCAATTCGTCTTCAATTGTATCACGAGTGGTTCCAGCAATTTCCGAAACTATGGCACGTTCTTCATTCAATAAAGCATTCAATAATGTCGATTTTCCTACGTTTGGTTCACCAACAATCGCTACAGGAATTCCGTTTTTGATTACGTTTCCAACAGCAAACGAATCAA
This sequence comes from Flavobacterium swingsii, assembly GCF_900111965.1. GTDB lineage: Bacteria > Bacteroidota > Bacteroidia > Flavobacteriales > Flavobacteriaceae > Flavobacterium > Flavobacterium swingsii. The sequence continues at coordinate 325,603 of NZ_FOJT01000002.1, forward strand.
TTAAACGTTTTAATACAAACTCGATTCTGTTTAATAAATCATTAAATTGGGTTCTATCTGCAAATTCGACATCTTCTTCGGCAAAGTCTAATTCTAATTCAATTAAGGAAGCAAAGTTTAAAAGTTCCTCACGCAGTTTGGCGATTTCATTAGAAAAACCACCACGCATTTGTTGCATTGCAATTTGATGCGCCGCTTCATTGTCGGACGAGATTAAATCGGCAACTGCTTCGGCTTGGGATAAATCCATTTTTCCGTTCAAGAAAGAACGCAAAGTAAATTCTCCAGCTTGTGCCATACGACAGCCTTTTCGAAGTAATAATTGTATAATTTGTTGTTGAATATAAGTCGAACCGTGACAAGAAATTTCAATCGTGCTTTCTCCAGTATAAGAATTTGTTCCTTTGAATATGGATAATAATACTTGGTCTAAAACCTTAGTATCATCAACAATATGACCCAAATGCAGCGTGTGCGATTTTTGTTTGGTAATATCTTTGCCCGAAACCGATTGAAATACTGACGAAGCAATAGTTATGGCTTCTGGACCAGAAAGTCTAATGACTGCAATGGCTCCAGCGCCAGAAGGAGTAGCAAGCGCAACTATTGTATCGTGGTAAATCATTTTTTTAAGTTTGAGAGGTGCAAAGATAGTGAAAATAAATAATTAGAATTTCTCGAAAACGCCCAAGCCAAACAAAGCGAAATCATATTTTACAGGATCGTTAGCATCTAATAATCTCAGATTGGTATCTAATTCGGAAAGTGCTTTGGCATCGTTTTGCTTTCTTAATAACAATTCGAGTTTGCGAGCCACATTGCCTGAATGTACATCGAGAGGACAAGATAATGCCGACATAGAAATTGTTTTCCAAAGACCAAAATCGACACCATGAGTATCTTGTCTAACCATCCAACGCAAAAACATGTTGATTCTTTTTGCTGCCGAACTATTCATCGGGTCAGAAACATGTTTTTGGGTTCTTGGTGAATGATTTACTTCGAAGAATATTTTTTTGAATTCGGAAATGCTTTTTTGCATCGAATCTTTTGTGGCATTTTTAGCAAAAACAGCTTCCAAACCATTGTGATTTGTATAAATGTGTTGCAAACTTTTTATAAATTGTATAAAATCTTGCCCGTTGAAGGTTCGGTGAACAAAGTTATCTAACGATTCTAATTGGTTTTCGTTGTGTGACATGACAAAATCATAAGGAGAATTCCCCATGAGTTGCATCATTTTATGTGAGTTGTTAATAATCATTTTCCTATTTCCCCAAGCTATAGTTGCGGCTAAAAATCCAGCAATTTCTATATCTTCTTTTGATGAAAATAAATGCGGAATTTGAATAGGATCACTTTCAATAAAATTTAGATTATTGTAGAGAATAACTTTTTCGTCAAGAAAAGATTTGAGTTCGGTTTTATTCATTTATGAGTTCCGATGTAATATTTCCGTCGACCATAATTAGTTTTCTATCGGCCATATTGGCCAATTCTTCGTTGTGAGTTACGATGACAAAAGTTTGCCCGAATTCGTCTCGAAGTTTGAAAAATAATTGATGCAAATTTTCGGCAGTATGAGTGTCTAAATTTCCAGAAGGTTCGTCGGCAAAAATGATGGCAGGCTTGTTTATTAAAGCTCTCGCGACTGCTACTCGTTGTTGTTCTCCGCCCGAAAGTTCGTTTGGTTTGTGACTCATTCGGTGTTCTAATCCTAGATAGGTTAGAATTTTTGTGGCTTCAACTTCAGTTTCAGTTTTCGATCTATTTGCGATAAATGCAGGAATACAAACGTTTTCTAAAGCTGTAAATTCAGGTAAAAGTTGGTGAAATTGGAAGATAAAACCTAAATTAAGATTTCTAAATTTAGATAAATCTTTATCGTTCATTTTCAGAATGTTTTGCCCATTTATTTCTAAAAAAGAACCATTATTTTCTGTAGGTTTGTCTAGTGTTCCTAAAATTTGAAGCAATGTGGTTTTTCCTGCTCCAGAAGCACCAACTATCGATATGATTTCGCCTTTTTCAATATGCAAGTCAACACCTTTTAACACTTGTAACGTGTCATAACTTTTTTGAATATTTTTTGCTTTAATCATACAATCTGTTTTCACAAAGAAACAAAGAAATTTGTGTATAATAAAATCTAAAAGTAGAGATTGGTCGTATATGATTATAAAGTTTCGTTAATATTGACTTTTTTGAACGTTATTTCTCTAATTTTATAAAAAGTAATGCTATGAAAAATTTATGGTTATCTATTTTATCGATAATGACAATGAGCTGTCAATCGAAACCCAATACTATCGAAAAATTTGAACCCAATACTATGAATATCGAAAACGGAAAAGAAATTGCCATTTTTGCAGGAGGTTGCTTTTGGTGTACCGAAGCAGTTTTTTTAGAGCTAAATGGTGTAGAAAATGTTAAACCAGGTTATATAGGAGGAAAAACTGTAAACCCAACTTACGAAGACATTTGTACGGGAACAACTGGCCATGCTGAAGCCATAAAAATTATTTTCGACTCAAGTAAAATTTCCTATGGGGAATTGTTAGAAGTATTTTTTGCAACCCACGATCCAACAACAATAAACCGTCAAGGGGCCGATATGGGAACGCAATATCGTAGCGAGGTTTTTTGTGTTAATGCAAAACAAAAAGAAATTGCATTAGCTTATATAAAACAACTAGATGAAGCTAATACTTATGGCAAAAAAGTAGTTACAAAAGTTTCTGACGCAAGTACTTTTTATGTTGCCGAAGATTATCATCAGAATTATTACAATCAGAACAAAAATAAATCTTATTGTACTTATGTGATTACGCCAAAGATTGACAAAGTGAGAAAAGAGTTTAAAGACAAGCTCAAAAAATAGTTTGGCATTAGTTTTGTATATTTATAAGTGTAATTTTAATTTATAAAAAATGTCACAAGAAATACAAATAGAAGTAAAATCGAAAGTAAAGCCACAAGCTACAATTGCAAAATTAATTTTAGGATTAATTTTCGATTTTATAGGTATGTTATCTTATATCTTTCCAGGAATAGCTGAAACTGTCGATTTTATTTGGGCACCAATTTCGGGAATGTTATTGGTTGCTATGTACAAAGGAACAACAGGTAAAGTAGCCGGAGTTATAGGAACATTAGAAGAGTTAATTCCCTTTACGGATATTATTCCGACGTTTACAATAACATGGTTTTACGAAAACTATTTAGATAAAAAGAATAACAGATAAGTTAGAAAAGCTCCAATTTGGGGCTTTTTTATGCTTTAAAAATAAAACCCAATCCCATCGATTTGAGCATTTTTTTACTAAAAACAAAGAAAAAAGGAAACTGTCCAAAAATAAAACCAACTGCAATAAGCAAAAAAGGATATAAAGGCATTACGAGAACAATAAGTATCAAGTAATAAAAAAGCCATGGTAAATTGGTTTTATTCAGTCCTAAAAAAGCCATGCAAAAAGAAGAAATTCTTGCCGAAAGAGAACCATTTATTGCAAAAACTATAAATATAACAACCAACTGAAAATTTGAAGATATTCCCCAACGTTGTTTTAACTTGTTCATAGTTTTAAAATTTGAAACAAATATAAAATATTATCTAGGAGGAACAAAACCATAAAGCTTTTGTTTGTAAGTATTCTGAAAATAAATCATGTAATTGTATATCAAATAATTTACTTCGTAACCATAATGGACACTATTATCGTAATTAATTTGCATTTCGTATAAGCTGGGGTCATAGCGCATAGGCTGCAAAGCACGATTATTCCATTCAGCAACATAAAATCTATTTTTGCTTTCTAAATAACTTTCAGAATGATAATTTCTAGGAAATGCACGACTATTAAGCCAATAGGTAAATCCAGCATCTATAATTGTGACTTCATATTCTAAAGCTTCATTAGCAATTTTTACCGTATCACCTTTGATAGGATTTGGAGTACTTGTTGCAGCTATATTCTTTGTCTTGCAACCAACAAGACAAATTAAAATTAATCCAAAAAATGTAAAATGTTTCATGATTTAATTTTATAAAAAAATCCCACCGAAGCGGGATTTATCATTATTATTTTTTTCCGAAAAGATTACCAAGTAATCCGCCAAGACCACCTTTTTTGGTCGCTGCCGCAACAGCGTCGCCCAATCCGAGTTGTCCATCTCCGTCTTGATCTAACATTGATGTTAATATAGAACCTCCCATAGATGATGGTGCTTGTGTTTGTTGTGTTTGACCACCACCTAACAGTCCGCCAAGAATATCAGTAAGACCACCACCATTTGCAGTAGTTCCACTATTGTTTAAACCGCTACCTTGTGCTTGTTTTGCAAGATAAGCCATAAGGATTGGTGCAGCAATTTTCATAATCATGGCAATTTTATCAGAGCTAACTCCTGTATTTTGACTCACTTGATTTTGAACATTTTCCTGATTATCACCTAAAACGTGACCTAAAATTTTTCCGCCATCTTCTTGAACATCACCACCGAGCATTCCTGATAAATTATCAAGTAAACCACCGTGTTTTCCTCCTAAAAGTGCGCCTAGTAAACCACTTTGTCCTTCGGCTGTCGATGCATTATTCATCATTCCACCAACCAATGAAGGTAAAACAGATTCCAAAACAGAAGAAGTTTCTCCTTCGCTTGTTCCTACTTGTCCAGAAACTCCAGATATGATTTGTTTTCCTAAATCACTATTTAATAAATCCATTAATCCAGCCATAATTTGTTTTAGTTTTTAATTGATTTTATAGTAAATGTATGAAATATATTTATATTTCCGCTTTTACTAAAGCAATTATCTGCTCTGCAAGTTCCGTGCCAATTCTGTCTTGTGCTTCAATAGTTGCAGCACCAATATGTGGTGTCATCGAGATGTTTGGATGCATCAATAATTGAACTGCAGGTGTTGGTTCATTTTCAAAAACATCTAAACCAGCAAATAGTACTTTTTTGCTATCTAAAGCGGCAACTAGCTCAACTTCATTTATAATTCCGCCACGAGAACAGTTTATAATTCCCACACCATCTTTCATTAAATCGAATTCTCTTTTAGCTATGATATAATCTTTTTGGGCGGGAACGTGAAGAGTTACAAAATCTGAATGTTTTAGTAAATCATCTACAGGTTCGGTTTCGATTTCTACATTTATGAATTGACCATTATAAAATTCGACTTTAATTTCTGCTTTTCCAACATAATTATCCGACGCAATTACTTTCATACCTAATCCCAAAGCCATTTTTGCTACCGATTGTCCTATTCTTCCAAAACCAATAATTCCGATGGTTTTGCCACGAAGTTCGATACCATCAGCGTAAGCTTTTTTCAAATCATTAAAACGAGTATCGCCTTCTAAAGGCATATTTCTGTTTGAATCATATAAAAATCGTACGCCCGAAAACAAATGAGCAAAAACCAATTCTGCTACTGAGTTTGATGACGAAGCGGGTGTATTTATAACTTGAATATCTTTCGAAATAGCGTAATCAACATCTATATTATCCATTCCTACGCCGCCACGACCTATGATTTTTAGCGACGGACAAGCATCGATAATATCTTTTCTAACTTTGGTTGCACTTCTAACTAGTATAACCGCAACTTGATGTGTATTTACAAAATTGATAACTTGTTCTTGTGCAACTTTTGTAGTAATGACTTCAAAACCACTTTTTTCTAATGCGAGAATTCCACTTTTAGAAATCCCGTCGTTAGCTAATATTTTCATCTTATGTTTATTTGTTAATTCGGTTATTTGGTTATTTGTTTGATCGAATAACCGAATCAACAAATAACCAAATCAACTATATTTTATTTTCTAATTCTTTCATTACGTTTACTAAAACCTGTACACTTTCTAATGGTAAAGCATTGTACATCGAAGCACGATAACCACCTACGGAGCGATGACCAGGCAATCCTGAGATTCCAGCTTCCTTCCACATTTTGTCAAATAATTCAGTATGACTTTCATCGTTTAATAAGAAAGTAGCATTCATATTACTTCTGTCTTCAACATTTGCAGCACCTTTAAATAAAGGATTTCTGTCAATTTCCGAATATAATAAATTTGCTTTTGCGTTATTTATTTTTTCTATCGCCCGAATTCCGCCCAAATTTTTCAACCATTGTAATGTTAAAAGTGAGGCATATATTGGAAAAACTGGCGGTGTATTGTACATACTTTCTGCCTTAATGTGTTTTTCGTAATCTAGCATCGATGGAATGTAACGTCCCGTTTTACTTAAAATTTCTTCTTTAACAACAACCAAAGTAGTTCCAGCTGGTCCCATGTTTTTTTGTGCGCCAGCGTATATCAAATCAAATTTAGAAAAATCTAAAACTCTCGAAAATATGTCAGAACTCATATCGCAAACTACTGGAATATTCGTGTCTGGAAATGATTTCATTTGGGTTCCAAAAATGGTATTGTTACTCGTGCAGTGAAAATAATTTGCATCGCTAGGAATGGTATAATTTGTAGGAATGTGGTTGTAGTTTTGTTCTTTCGATGAAGCTACGACAACAGTTTCTCCAAAATATTTGGCCTCTTTTATTGCGCCACTTGCCCAAGTTCCTGTATCTAAATAAGCTGCTTTTCCGTTTTCTTTCATCAAATTATAAGGAACCATCAGGAATTCTAAACTGGCGCCACCAGCTAAAAATAATGCTTGGTAACCTTTGCCTTCCAGTCCTAAAAGTTCCAGAACTAATGCTCTGGCTTCTTCCATAACGGCCACAAAATCTTTGCTTCTGTGGGAAATTTCTAAAAGTGAAAGTCCAGAATTGTTAAAATCTAAAATTGCTTGTGCCGATTTCTCGAAAACTTCTTGTGGAAGTATGCAAGGTCCTGCGCTGTAATTGTGTTTTTTCATTGTTTGTTGTTGTGTAGTAGTTGTGTTTTTCCCTGAATTAACGAGGGCTTCTAAATTAAAATGTGGTTTATGTATGTGTTCTGATTTTTCTTTTTCGGCACCAATAATTTGGCTGATTTTTGATGTACTCATAATCTTAAAATTATAGATTAATTAAAAAATCAATAGTATCTACATTATCAGCATAATCCCAAAGATTTGGTTTTTGAGTTGCTCCAAAAGCAATACTATTTTCGACTAAATTATTAGAAACAATGCATTGTATTTTGTCTTTATCGGTTTGTAAACGATTTTTAATATCATTTATATCATCATAAAACTCATAAAAAACAGAAGAAATAGGCGAGGAGTAGCTCGAATCTTCTTTAATGATTAGAAATTCATTATCTAACAAATTAAAATTACTCATCAAGAAAACCGCTTTGTTGTAATCATAATTATTAGCGTATTTCTCATATTTGATAACATCTTGATAAGGAAATACACCATTAAAAAACAAATCGAAATTATAATTTTTAGGTATAAATAATTTAGAAACATTGCGACATCCTAGTCCGAAATATCTAAAAATATCTTCTCCCAAAGAAATCATTTGTTCTTTTGATTCTGAACCATCTAAAACGGCAACAGAATTTCTGTTTTTACGAATAATTGATGGTTTGTCTTTAAAATAATATTCGAAATATCTGGCGGTATTATCGCTTCCAGTGGCAATTACAGCATCAAAATTTTCTAATTTTCCTTCAACGAAAGTGATATAATTTTTAAATTCAGGATTGACAGCGATTATATATTTGGCTAAAAAAGGTAACAGATGCTGATCGTTTGATGAGGTTTTAATCAAAACTTTATGTCCAGAAATTAATACCGATAAAAAATCATGAAAACCTACTAACGGGATATTTCCCGCAAGAATTAATCCAACGGTTTTTGGTTCAACTTCAGGAAAAGAATAATTAGACAACCATTTTTCTAGATTTTCTTCTGTTAAAGCTTTTGCCCAAGAATTGATAGAAAAATAGACGTTTTCTTCAGTGTACCAACCATTATGAGATTGCGAAAGATTTATAAGAGAAATAAAATCATCAAAAAACAAATTGTTATGCAAAACAGTTTCATTTTTTACAGAATTTTTTACTGAAAATTGCTTTAAAAATTTCCCTAATTCAATAAAACATCTTTTTTTATCGCTTTGTAACATTTGTTTATTTGTTTATGAATGGTTTTGATTGTAATTTTGTACAAAAATAAGAATTTCATTTTTTATAAATCTGAAATCTGAAATCTAAATTCTAAAATAAAATGGCAATAATTATAACAGACGAATGTATCAATTGTGGCGCATGTGAGCCAGAATGTCCAAACACTGCAATTTATGAAGGTGCCGATGATTGGAGATATAAAGACGGAACAAAATTATCAGGAAAAATTATACTTCCCGATGGTACTGAAGTAGATTCTGATGCAGCACAAACACCAATTTCAGATGATATTTATTATATAGTTTCAGGAAAATGTACTGAGTGTAAAGGTTTTCATGACGAACCACAATGCGCAGCTGTTTGTCCTGTAGATTGTTGTGTTCCAGATGATAATTATGTAGAAAGCGAAGAAACGTTGCTAAACAGACAAGCATTTTTGCATAATGAGTAATAAAAACTAACAATAAAAAGAGAATTTTCGAGAGGAAATTCTCTTTTTATGTTTAAAGTAGTCTTAATATGTTAAATTTTTGTGTTAAATTTGAATAAACAAAAGTAATATGAAGAAATTTCTATCTTTTACATTATTATTTATTAGTGGTTTTGTCTTTTCTCAAAATATCGAATTTGCAGTTATTGTAAAAGACGTCGAAACAGGTTTGCCTATTCCCGAAGTTACCATAACATCACTAAAAACGAAACAAGGTTTTTTAACCAACACAAATGGTGAGGCAAACATCAGTTTATCAAAAGAATCCGATTTGCAATTCGAAAACTCTTCATACAAAACATATATTGTAAAATACCTTGATTTAGATAAGAAAATTAATGAAGTTTATCTAGAAAGTAATGCAAAACGATTAGAAGAAGTTATCTTAACAAGCGAACATCCTCAAGATATTTTAAGAAAATTAATAAAAAACTCGTTAGATAAAATAACAATTCCTGTCAATTTGAAAGTATATTTAAGGGAATTTTACAAAAAAAATGACCAAATTGTTTTTTTTAACGATGGGTTAATCAATTTTCAAATAGCAGGAAACTCAAGAAATATAAAAACAGATATTTTAGTTGAACAAAACAGAGCAGTTGGGTTGTTAGATAGTGATATAAATGAAGAACTTTTAGGTTATAATCTAAATAATATCATCGAAAACTATTACCAATTTCAATATTTAGAAGAAATTTTAGCATCAGGTGCAAAGAGAAAATACGATTTTCAAATTAAATCATATCCAAACAACGAAAATTTTTTAGTAATTACAGCAGTGCCATTAGAAGAATCCAGTAATGTTTTCTCAGAATTCACAATAATTTACGAACGAAATAAGATGGTTATAATGGAAGTCAGCTCGATGGTTCCAGATTCTCGATTAGAAGATTTAAGACAATCTTTCCTAAAGAATAGTAAAATATATAAATTAGAATTTAAAAATACTTTTAGAATAGAAAATGATCTTTATTATCTAGCAAATTCTAAAGAAGTAATTGGATTTGAGAAAAAATATAAAGACCAAAGCAGAAGAATAGAAGTTAATAATCACATGATAATTACCAATTTTGACAAAGAATTGTTTAAATACAATGACAAAAATGTTTTCAAAGACAAATCTCTAATTAATAAAAAATCTTCCTTTTTTACTGATTATTGGGATTTCGAATCAGGATTTGTATCTACAAAAGAAGAAAAAGATATTATCGAAAGATTATCACATCTATAGTTTTTCCTTTAATCTTAAAAATTGCACTGCGTATTTTTTTGAACTTTGAATCTTTGACCCTTTGCAACTTTTAACCTATATTTGCACACTTTATAAAACAAAAGCATAATGAAAGCAGGAATTGTAGGATTACCAAATGTAGGAAAATCGACTTTATTTAATTGTTTATCAAACGCAAAAGCACAAAGTGCCAACTTTCCGTTTTGTACTATCGAACCAAATATTGGTGTTGTAAACGTTCCTGATCCAAGAATCGAAAAACTCGAAGAATTGGTAAAACCAGAACGAGTACAAATGGCAACTGTTGATATTGTTGATATTGCAGGACTCGTAAAAGGAGCAAGTAAAGGAGAAGGTTTGGGTAATCAATTTCTAGGAAATATAAGAGAATGTAACGCAATTATTCACGTTTTGCGTTGTTTCGATAATGATAATATTATTCACGTAGACGGAAATGTAAACCCAATTCGTGACAAAGAAACGATTGATATCGAGTTGCAATTAAAAGACTTAGAAACTGTCGAAAAACGTTTAGAAAAAGTAAAACGTGCAGCAAAAACTGGAAACAAAGAAGCGCAATTAGAAGAAGGATTACTAAATAGAATTCGTGAAACATTACTACAAGCAAAATCTGCAAGAACAGTCGAGCCAAAAGGTTATGAAGAAGAAGAATTATTCGAGAGTTTTCAATTAATAACTTCAAAACCAGTATTATATGTTTGTAATGTTGATGAAGATTCAGCAGCAACAGGAAACAAATATGTAGACCAAGTTCGTGAGTTAGTAAAAGATGAAAACGCAGAAGTTATCGTTTTAGCAGTAGGAACCGAAGCCGATATTACTGAACTTGAAACTTACGAAGAACGCAAAATGTTCTTAGAAGATATGGGCTTGCAAGAACCAGGTGCATCGGTACTTATTCGTGCAGCTTACAAATTATTAAATCAACAAACTTACTTTACCGCGGGTGTAAAAGAAGTACGTGCTTGGACAATCAATGTTGGAGCAACAGCACCACAAGCCGCAGGAGTTATTCACACTGATTTTGAAAAAGGATTTATCCGCGCCGAAGTCATTTCATACGAGGACTACATTCATTACGGAACCGAAGCCAAAGCAAAAGAAGCAGGAAAATTTAAAGTAGAAGGTAAAGAATATATCGTAAAAGATGGTGATGTGATGCATTTCCGTTTCAACGTATAATAAAATTATTAAAAAATAAAAAAAGCTCGTATGAAAATACGGGCTTTTTTTGGCTTGATATTTGAATTGAATATTCAAAAATAAATTATGAAAAGCCTCAAACAATCTCTAAAAATATTTTTCGAAATCATTCTAGCATTTGTAATTCTTATTTTAATATATTCATTTTCCGTTTTCGGATTATCAAAGATTACTGTTAATGATGATGTTATTCAAAATGAAGAAATCGAAATTTTTATTAAAACCAATGGAGTTCATACAGACATTATTGTTCCTATAAAAAACGAAATAAAAGATTGGAGTCAAGAAATTAAGTTCAATCAAACAAAATCTAAAGATTCAGTAATGAATTATGTTGCAATAGGTTGGGGAGACAAAGGTTTTTACTTAAATACACCACAATGGTCAGACTTGAAAATGAGTACGGCATTTTATGCTGCAACTGGATTAAGTACTTCAGCAATACATACTACATTTTACAGATCGGTTTCTGAAAACGGAAGCTGTAAGAGAATTTTAATATCTAAAGAAAATTACCAAAAATTAATCATTTTTATTAATGATAGTTTTCAGAGAGATTCTAATAAAAACTTGCAATGTATTTCAGGTCGCGGTTATGCTAATAATGATGCTTTTTATGAAGCAAAAGGAAGTTATAGTTTATTTAAAACTTGTAATACTTGGACAAATGAAGCACTAAAAACATCAAACCAAAAAGCCGCATTTTGGACACCTTATGATGGTGGAATTTTTTGCCATTATCGATAAAAAAAATGCCGTCTTGTGAACGGCATTTTTGTTTTATTTCAAAAAATAGATTAGAATTTAAATCCAAGTCTAGCATAGTAGTAAGCACCACTAAATCCCATTTGAACTGAATCCCAATATCCTCCTGCTTCAACCCAGTCGTCTTGTTGGTCGGGATAAATATTTAGTAAATTGTTAGCCCCTAAGCTTAATTTAAGAGCTTTAGATAATTTGAAACCTAAAGTTAAATCGGTTACAATTTTAGCTCCGTAAGTATCGGTTGCTGCTTTTATTTGGTTGTCAAACAATTGAGCTGAAGTTTCTGATGGATCTGTTCTATAATCTTCAAGATCTTCATAAACTTGATAATCTAATAATTTAACTTCACTAAATCTTGTAAATGCTAAACCAGCATCAAGAAATTTATAACCATAATTTAAGTTTAATGCAAATTTGTTTGATGGAGCAGAAGCTAATAAGAAGGCTTTGTCACGCTCTCCAAAGAAGGTCTGACTATCTAAATCTCTGTTTTTAACATTAGAAATCTCCATGTCATTTATGTTTCCAACAGCAGTAGCCCCGAATTTAGAATTACCTATTGTTTTTTTCCAAGATACAACCATATCTAAACCTTTAGTTTTAGTATCTACACCATTGGTAAAAAACTGTGCTGAATCGACATTTAATCCTAAAGATGTTGCATCAAAATATCCTGTTAATACGATTCTGTCTTTTACATTTATCATGTAACCGTCTACAGTTGCTGTAAAACTTCCTTTAGATAAAGTAAGCCCTAGAGATGCATTTACTGCTTTTTCTTCATTTAGTTTTCCAATACCAAAAGCTTTTGTAACTGGGCTGTCATTAGCAGAAAGTAAAACTTCTGTTGCTCCAGAACTACTAAAATTTGTAAAACTAGTATTGTAGTAAATTTGAGCTAACGATGGCGCTCTAAATCCAGTACTTACAGAACCTCTAATGTTTATATTATCTGTAATCTTATATCTTGAAGCTAATTTTCCATTGACAGTACTACCAAAATCACTGTAATTTTCGAAACGTACCGCAGTACTAACTAAGAATTTTTCAGTAATATCAAATTCAGCATCAGCATAAGCGGATAAGTTTGTTCTTCCTTTGTCAACCACATTTTTTTGGCTATAACCAGGAAACCCTTGAGAACCTCCAGGTCTTGGAATAGGGTTTCCATCATCATCCAAATTAGGATTTCCAAATTCATCTAACCAATAAACGATATCTGCTGGATTAGTGTTTGCATTAACTGGTGATCCATTTACATCATAAGTTGCATATGATCCTTCTTCTCCAGAAAAAATCTTAAATGTTTCTGAACGGAACTCTGCTCCAAAAGCTAAATTCATACCACTTAAAACAGAATCATAATTTTTTGAAAAATCAAGATTTGTAGTGTTTTGACTTAAACTATGACCACCAGCTCTAAATTCTCTTGGTGATGCACCTTCTAATGAAGCGTTTAATGTTCCTTTTATTGTATAGTCGAAAATATTTTTACCATAAGTATTACTCAAATCTATTTTCCAACCACTGCTTGTATTTTTTCTAAAACCTGCAGCGATTGAATTATCTATAATATTTGAAGTAATTCGTGGTGTAAATCCGCCAGGATATATAGATTCTACAACTCTTTCGCCATCGTTTCTAGTAAATGCATAAGCATCGGTATCTCTATAATTTCTGCCGCCAAAAGCGTAAAACTCTATTTTATCAGTAATTGGAATAGCTAAATTAGCCATAAAATTGGCACTAAAAATTTCAGCTTCACCAAACCCTTTTCTAAAATCGAATCCAGGACGCAAAGTTTTTTCTTTGTTTAAGAATTCGGTTGTAAAATTTGCATAACCACCTTTCTGACCTATTTTTACTCCATAATTGGCAGCAACTTTCGTAGAGTTACCATCAAAGTTTTTGTCTTTGCCAAAAGAATTTCCATTTCCATTTTTATCTAATCTAAACCCAGGAGTGTTTGCAGTTCCAGTAGGAAAATTACCTCTTGCATCGGTATTATATGCTCCGTAAGTTACAGCTCCAGTAAGTTCATTTACGTTATCGTTTAAAACGATATTTATTACCCCTGAAATGGCATCAGAACCATATTGTGCTGCGGCTCCATCTCTAAGAATTTCAATTCTTTTTATCGCTGAAGCAGGAATTGCGTTCAAATCGGTCCCTGTATTTCCTCTTCCTCGAGTTCCAAAAAGATTTATTAATGAAGATTGGTGTCTTCTTTTTCCGTTAATTAATACTAACGTTTGATCTGGTCCCATTCCTCTAAGTGAAGCTGGATCTACGTGATCGGCACCATCTGAACCAGATTGTTTATTGGCATTAAATGATGGTGCAACATATTGTAGTAATTCATTAATTTCAATTTTTCCGCTTTGTGTTGTTACATCTTTTACATTAATAATATCAACAGGAACAGCAGAATTTACAACAGTTCTCTTAGAATTTCTAGAGCCTACTGCTTGAATATTTACTTCTTCTAGTCCAAAGCCTTCTTCCTCAAGATTTATTGATATATTTTCAGAAGCTTTTATTTCGATAGTTTTAAATCCTAAAGAACTTACAATTAATTTAGATTCACTACTTTGTACAGTGATTGAGAATTTTCCTTCGAAATCAGTTGAAGCTCCGTTATTTGTACCTTTTTCAAGAATATTTACTCCTGTTAAAGGTTGTCCATTCGGGTTATTAATTTGCCCCGAAATTTTCTTCTGCGAATATCCTAAAAAGGATAATCCTAATAAAAGTAAGGTAAATAAAAGTTGTTTTTTCATAATTGTGTGTTTGTTATTGGTTTCTGCTAAATTATGAATTTTTTGTATTAAAAAATATCAAATCCAATAATATTATCAGGTAATCATTGTTAATAATTTATTAATTCGAAGAATTTTATATCAAAATAAATGATAACAACTCTTTTGATAACTTTCTGTAAAAGCTATTTTATTTTTTCATTAGAAATCTTACATTAGCAAAAATTCCAAGATTTCTTTATGCAAGAGCAAGATCAATATAATGAGGACAATATACGTTCACTCGACTGGAAAGAACACATTCGTTTGCGTCCGGGAATGTACATTGGGAAGCTAGGCGACGGTTCTTCGCCAGACGATGGTATCTATATTCTTCTCAAGGAAGTTCTCGATAACTGTATCGATGAGTTTGTGATGGGTGCCGGAAAAACCATCGAAGTGACTATGAAAGAGAAGTTGGTTACCGTTCGTGATTACGGACGTGGTATTCCATTAGGAAAAGTTATCGATGTAGTTTCTAAAATGAACACTGGAGGAAAGTACGACTCTAAAGCATTTAAAAAATCAGTAGGTTTAAATGGAGTAGGAACAAAGGCTGTAAATGCACTTTCTCATTATTTTCGTGTAGAATCTGTTCGTGACAACCAGCAAAAAGCTGCCGAGTTTTCTGCAGGAAATCTAACTCTCGAAGAAGATATTATAGAAAGCACGAAGCGTAAAGGAACAAAAGTTTCGTTTGTTGCCGATGAAGCTATTTTTAAAAACTATAAATATCGAAATGAGTATATTATCAAAATGCTCAAAAATTATTGTTATCTAAACACAGGACTCACGATAATTTACAACGGCGAAAAATATTTTTCAGATAATGGATTAAAAGATTTATTAGAAGAAACCATTGCCGAAGAAGACATGGTTTACCCGATTATTCACCTTCTTGGTGATGATATCGAAGTAGCGATAACGCATAGCAAAACACAATATTCGGAAGAATATTACTCGTTCGTAAACGGACAAAATACCACACAAGGAGGAACGCATTTAGGTGCTTTTAGAGAATCGATTGTAAAAACTATCAAAGAGTTTTACAACAAACCTTTCGAAGCATCAGATATTCGTAAATCGATAGTTTCTGCGATTGTAGTTCGGGTTGAAGAACCAGTTTTCGAAAGTCAAACCAAAACCAAATTAGGATCTACCGATATGGGACCTAATTTACCTTCGGTGAGAACATTTGTAAATGATTTTATTAAAACCAAATTAGACAATTTTTTACATAAAAATCCTGAAACAGCCGATTTACTTTTACGTAAAATTCTACAAGCAGAAAGAGAACGTAAAGAGCTTTCTGGAATAAGAAAATTAGCCAAAGACAGAGCCAAAAAATCTAGTTTGCACAACAAAAAGTTGCGTGATTGTAGAGTGCATTTGACTGATGCTAAAAATCCTAGAAGTTTAGAAAGTACGCTTTTTATTACAGAGGGAGATTCAGCTTCTGGTTCGATTACTAAATCACGTGATGTAAACACGCAAGCGGTGTTTAGTTTACGTGGTAAGCCTTTGAATTCCTACGGAATGTCTAAAAAGATTGTCTACGAAAACGAAGAATTCAACTTGCTTCAAGCCGCATTAGATATTGAAGAAAGTATGGAAGATTTGCGTTACAACAATATCGTAATTGCTACCGATGCCGATGTCGACGGAATGCACATTCGTTTGTTGTTAATTACTTTTTTCTTGCAATTTTTCCCAGAAATGATCAAAGAAGGACATTTATATATCCTTCAAACTCCATTATTTCGTGTGCGTAACAAGAAAGAAACCATTTACTGTTATTCCGAGCAAGAGCGAAGAGATGCCATCGAAAAACTGAAGCCAAAACCAGAAATTACTCGATTTAAAGGATTAGGAGAGATTTCGCCCGATGAATTCAAGAATTTTATAGGAGAAACCATTCGTCTAGATCCTGTTATGTTAGATAAAGCCACATCGATTGAAAAATTATTGGAGTTTTATATGGGTAAAAACACACCGGATAGACAAACATTTATTATCAATAATCTGAAAGTTGAGTTAGATGTTGTTGAAGCAAATTAAATATTAAGTTAACGGAAAAGATACTGAAATAATTCAGCATAAATGAAAGACGAAGAAGAAGATAACATAAACCCAAATTCAGAAGACGATAACCAATCGGAAGACCATTCTATTGATGAAAATCAAGAAGAAAATGACGCTGATGAAATTATCGAAGTAGATGCAAAACACTTTGAAGGTCAGCATTTTTACGAAAACGACGAAAATCCGGAAGATACCATTACCAAAGTTACAGGAATGTACAAAGATTGGTTTTTGGACTACGCTTCCTACGTAATTCTAGAGCGTGCCGTTCCTGCGATTGAAGATGGTTTCAAACCAGTTCAGCGTCGTATTATGCACTCACTTAAAGAGTTAGATGATGGTCGTTATAACAAAGTTGCCAATGTTGTAGGTCACACGATGCAGTATCATCCTCACGGAGATGCGAGTATTGGTGATGCAATGGTACAAATTGGTCAACGAGAATTACTGATTGATTGTCAAGGAAACTGGGGGAATATCTTAACAGGAGATAGCGCTGCAGCTTCTCGTTATATCGAAGCACGTTTGTCTAAATTTGCTTTGGAAGTTTTGTATTCTCCAAAAATTACCGATTGGGGTGTTTCTTACGATGGTCGTCGTGCCGAACCAAATAATTTGCCTGTTAAATTTCCGTTGTTATTGGCTTCAGGGGCAGAAGGAATTGCCGTTGGACTTTCAACAAAAGTTTTGCCACACAATTTTAATGAATTAATTGATGCTTCGATAAAAATTCTGAAAGGAAAACCATTTACCATTTATCCAGATTTTCAAACGGCTGGTATTGCCGATGTTTCCAATTATAATGATGGTCTTCGTGGCGGACGAGTTCGTGTTCGTGCCAAAATTTCTCAATTAGACAAGCAAACATTAGTCATTACCCAAATTCCGTTTTCGACAAATACATCAACATTAATTGATAGTATTTTGAAAGCCAATGAAAAAGGGAAAATCAAAATCAAAAAAATAGAAGACAATACAGCTGCAGAAGTTGAGATATTAATTCATCTTTTTCCTGGTGTTTCTCCAGATAAAACCATCGATGCTTTGTTTGCATTTACAGCTTGCGAAACGTCGGTTGCACCTTTAGGTTGTGTTATTGAAGACAACAAACCATTATTTATTGGTGTTTCTGATATGTTGAAAATTTCGACTAACAGAACGGTTCAATTGCTAAAAAGTGAACTCGAAATTCAGTTAAGTGAACTCGAAGAGCAATGGCATTTCCTTTCGTTAGAACGTATTTTTATCGAAAATAAAATATACCGTGATATTGAGGACAAAACTACTCGTGAAGATGTTATAAAAGCAGTTGACGATGGATTAAAACCATTTACAAAAAACCTGAAACGTGCCGTTACCGAAGAAGATATTCTTCGATTGTTAGACATACGAATTATGCGTATTTCTAAATTTGACAGTAACAAAGCGCAAGATAAAATAGAAGCTTTAGAAGGTGATATCGAACAAGTAAAACACCATTTAGAGAATCTAATCGATTTTGCTATTGATTATTTTACCAAATTAAAAGATAAATACGGAAAAGGTCGTGAGCGCCAAACAGAACTGAGAAGTTTCGATACAATTGAAGCAACAAAAGTAGCTTTACGTAACACAAAATTGTATGTAAATAAGGAAGAAGGTTTTGTAGGAACTGGACTCAAAAAAGACGAATATGTTGCCGATTGTTCTGATATTGATGACGTTATTGTTTTCCTTCGTGATGGAAATATGATGGTAACAAAGGTCGATGAAAAGAAATTTATTGGTAAAGACATTATTCATATTGCAATTTTCGACAAAAGCGACAAACGCACGATTTACAACATGATTTACCGTGACGGAAAAAATGGTTCTTCGTTTATAAAACGTTTCAATGTTTCGGGAGTTACTCGTGATAAAATGTACGATTTAACCAACGGAACCAGTGGTTCGCAGGTTTTATATTTCTCTCATAATCCAAATGGAGAAGCTGAGGTTGTCACTATTTTGTTGCGTCAAGTAGGAAGTATTAAGAAGCTGAAATGGGATTTAGATTTTGCTGAAATTGCCATAAAAGGTCGTGTGAGCAAAGGAAATACGGTTTCTAAATATCCGATTAAGAAAATTGAATTAAAAGAAAAAGGAATATCTACTTTACGACCAAGAAAAGTTTGGTTTGATGATACTGTTCAGAAATTGAATGTAGATGGAAGAGGAGAATTGTTAGGAGAATTTCGACCGAATGATCGTTTGTTAATCATCAATCAATCAGGGAAACTGAAAACTATTATTCCAGAATTAACCACGCATTTTGATGAAGATATGGTTGTGTTGGAAAAATGGCATCCTAAAAAACCTGTTTCGGCGATTTATTACGATGGCGAAAAAGAACGCTATTATATCAAACGTTTCTTAGTTGAAAACGAAAATAAAGAAGAAATTTTTATTACGGAACACGAAAAGTCTCAATTAGAAATTGTTTCGACCGATTGGCGTCCTGTTGCCGAAATTATTTTTAATAAAGTAAAAGGTGTTCAGAAAGAAAATCAAACGATAGATTTAGAACAATTTATAGGAATAAAAGGAATAAAAGCCATTGGAAATCAATTAACAACTGACAAGCTAAAGCAAGTGAATCTTTTAGAATCTTTACCTTACGATGAACCAGTCGAAGTTGTTCCTGAAGAATTAGAAGTTTCAGATGATGAAAATGTTTCTGAAGATATTCAAACCGAATTAGATGATGACGGACAAATAACGTTAAGTTTAGATTAAATATATTTAGAATAAAAATACCTGACAGGTTTTTGAAACCTTTCAGGTATAATTAACAAATACAAAATTTAATTTTCTCTTTAGCCCTGATGGCAGTGGAAATCCTAACAAAAAAATCCCAATTATAGTTTTATAATTGGGATTTTTTGTTAGATTGAAACAACAGCAGGAACATGGTTTACAAGTATTCCCGAGCGTTTCGCTACAAATTAATTCGTAACATTAGTATCTTCTAAATCTTTATCTACAATAGTACTGTTGTGTAATTTGACAGGATTTTTGCTTTTCTTCATTCGTAAATTCAAGAATTCGACGAATAATGAGAAGAAAATCGAGAAGTACAAATAACCTTTTGGTATAGTTCCTACTTCTACATCATTACCAAAACGGAAATGCGCTAAGTGCGAACCTTCTGCCAGTAACATTACTCCAATAAGTATTAAAAATGACAATCCAAGAATTTGTATTGTAGGATGTTCATTTACAAATTTACTTACCGGACCAGCAAAAATCATCATAATAATTACCGAAATTATAATGGCTAATATCATAATAGCAAGTGCTCCGTCGTAACCAAAACCGCCTTCTGCGGGCGATTTCATACTTATTAATCCAATTGCTGTAAGAATACTATCGAAAGAGAAAACCAAGTTTAACAATGCAATTTGAATAATTGCAGCCGACAAAGTATTTCCAGCTTTTCCTTTTTCCGAATCTTCTTCGCCTTCCATTTTGTGGTGAATTTCAGAAACCGATTTGTATAATAAAAACAAACCACCACCAAAAATAATCAAACTCTGACCCGTAACATGTGCCGAAAAAATTCCTAAATCTATCGAAAACAATGTTTGCTGTAATCCTAAAACCCAAGTAATTCCGAAAAGCAATACGATTCTAAAAGCCATAGCTAACAAAAGTCCAATTCTGCGAGCTTTTGGTTGGTCTTCCTCTTTTAGTTTTCCAGAAACGATAGACAAGAATACAATGTTGTCTATTCCGAGAATAATTTCAAGAAAAGTTAGTGTTAATAAGGCAATCCAAGCATCTGGGTTTGTTAATAATTCCATCATTTTATAGTAAGTATTTAGTGTTTAAAGTTTATACGGAGTTAATCAATTTTTGTTACAGTTCCTTTTTCTTTTTTTGCTTCTCCTACATAAGAATATTCAAAAGTATAAGTATTTTTTTTAGTAGTAACGATTCTCATCGAAATAGATTTCTTTTCTTGCATATTCTTAGGGTTTAATTTTTGCAAAACACACTCGCAATCGTTTACCCAACGCACCGATGCGGTATCGGTTTTGCCTTCAAAAGTCTCTATTTGCAGGTTTTCAGACCTCTCGAAAGTCGATGTTTTTTGGACACTATCAATCACTTGTGTAAATGTAAATTTCCCGGTTTTAAAATCCTTACAATTTCGTTCCTGGTTGTAACAAGAAGCTAATAATAGGAGTAAAGGAAGTATCAATAATTTTTTCATATTTTTTAGGAGCTATTTCCAGCTTTACACTACAATCTTTTGTTTTTTAAAGAAAAAAACAAAAGGATTTTCGTTACAATCTGGGCTATTTTAGTTTATTCAATTCATCATCAGTAAAATGCTTGATACTTTTTTCTTTCGAAAACTTATCGACATTATAATCCTTCGATTTGTTTTTAGGAATCGACAAACTATTCCAGTCACTTTTTTTGAGCATTTTGGCATAAAAAACAATTTGTCCAATATGATAAGGATAATGTGCCAATTGTCTGTTAATAGCGTCCATTGCCGTTTGACCTTCGTTTCTTATATAAATGATTTGTGATAATTGTTCTGGTTGTAAATCATTAATCGCATTAAAAAAACAATCCCAACCTTTCTCCCAAATTTCTATAATAGTTTTTTTGTCATTTCCATCAAAATGGGAATCAAATTCAGCATCACGTTCTCGCCATTTTTTTTCACCATCTGTGGTTAAGAAATTCGTCCAACGAGAAAGCATATTTCCTGAAAGATGATTTACAATGGTCGCTATCGAATTTGTATCTTCATTTACCGAAACAAATAATTGCTCTGGTTCTAATTGTTCCATTGCTTTTTCAGCAATTGTTTTATAATAAAGCATTTGCTTTTTTACACTTTCTAGATAAATATTATTTGTTTCCATCGAATAAGCTTTGCATTATGGTTTTTAATCCTCTAAAAGTTAAAAATATAGCAAAAAAACAAGCCGTCATCCCAATTGCTAAAACCAAATAATGCCAATTATTTTCTTTATTTATAAAAGCATTGTATATAATTGATGGACCCATAAAGTACAAAGGCAAAGCCCATGCTATATATTTTATTCCTTTAAATAATACTTCTTTATTTGTTGACATATAGTAATTTATGATTTAATAATTTTGATTTAGGATTTTCATAAAACGGACAAAAAATTAATTATATGACTAGTACCAAAACTATAAAATTTGCCACAGATTAAAAAGATTTCCACAGATTCCTTTTAAATGCCTACAAAATCTGTGTGAATCCGTGAAATCTGTGGCAAGAAAAAAGACTTGACACAAGTCACGAATAGTCAAATTTGATTGTCTATATTCTATTTATTTAAATGAAAATTATCTACGGCATTTCTCACACTTCCGTATTTTTTCAATAATTCCGAAGCTTCTTCGTAACTCACATTAATTTCTTCGATAATCATTTTTACGCCACGATCTACAAGTTTGTCATTGCTCAATTGCATATCGACCATTTTGTTACCTTTTACTTTTCCGAGCTGAATCATCGTTGCTGTCGAAATCATATTCAAGACTAGTTTCTGAGCCGTTCCTGCTTTCATACGAGAACTTCCAGTTACAAATTCCGGACCTACAACGACTTCAATAGGAAATTTTGCAGTTTGCGACAACGGACTTCCTTCGTTACAAGTAATACAACCAGTAATGATGTTATTTTCGTTGCATTTTTCTAATCCAGAAATCACATAAGGAGTTGTGCCAGAAGCTGCAATCCCAATAACGACGTCGTTTTCATTAATATTAAATTCACATAAATCTATCCAAGCTTGAGTCGTGTCGTCTTCGGCATTTTCGACTGCTCTGCGAATGGCTTTGTCTCCACCAGCAATAATTCCGTTTACTAAATCGAACGGGACACCAAAAGTTGGTGGACATTCCGAAGCATCTACAATGCCTAATCTTCCAGAAGTTCCGGCTCCAATATAAAATAATCGCCCGCCGAGTTTCATTTTTGCAACGATTTCAGCAACTAATTTTTCTATTTGTGGTACCGCTTTTTCGACGGCAAATGGAACAGTTTTATCTTCATTATTAATGTTAGATAATAATTCATTGATAGACATTTTTTCTAAATGTTCGTATTTTGAAGATTGTTCGGTGGTTTTTGTGAAGGTCATTAATTTGAATCTTTAAAATTAGATAACTTTTTTATATATTTCTTCAGATAATTTCTTCAAAACTTGTTTCATAGTATTATTAATTTGATCCTGATTGTAACCAGTCATTACTTCTTGACCAGTATTAAGATTAATTATTTTATATCCAAAATACTTATATGAACTTGTAAAGATGTCTCCATATGATTCATAAAATAATTCTATGCCATAAACAGAGTTTATGTCAGCAATAGAAAAAATATTCTCAATATCTTTATTTACATTACTTCCTTTAAGGGGAGTTCTATTTTTAATAGCATCTGTAGCATTTTTAATAGGTACAACATTAAATCCTTTCTCTTTCAAAAAAGTACTTAATTTTGTTGTTGTTCCTATTTTGTCTTCATCATTCATAATAGCAAATGATGTGTTTTTTTGAAAACTTTCTCCACCATGTATATGATTACGAATTCCACAAGAAATGTTATTCATCAAAATCAAAAAAAGCAGCAGTATTTTAGATTTATTTTTCATTTTAGATTTTTTTTTCATTTTTTTTACACAAAATAAGCCAATCCAATTCCTAAAATAATCATCGAAATTTTGGCAATATTAAATTTGTGTCCTTCGCTACTTTCAAAAATAATAGTTGACGAAATATGAAATAATATTCCAATTACAACAGCTGTTATTTGTGTGTAATAATCGTTTAAAACAGGAAAGTTTTCTGACACTAAAGTTCCTAACGGTGTCATGACGGCAAAGGTTATCATAAACAAAAATAAAGTCGTTTTGTTTAGCTGAGCACCCAAGAAAAATGTCGTTAAAATAATAGCAATAGGGAAGTGGTGAATCGCAATCCCAATGGCTAAATCATGATGATGACCTACCGGAAAACCTTCTAACAAAGCGTGTAAACACAAACTAATAAAAAGCGCCCAAGGCATTTGTGTTAGTTTGTCGTGACCATGAACGTGACCGTGTTCGGCTCCTTTCGAGAAAAATTCGAGTATGATTTGGAACAAAATTCCAACCATAATATAAATCCCGATAGCATGACTTTTTGTTTCGTAAACTTCTGGCAATAAATGTATAACGGTTAATGCCAACAAGAAAGAACCGCTAAAAGCCAGTAATAATTTCAGATTGGTTTTGTTCTTCGGTTGCAAAAACAAAGCAATTCCGAAACCTAATAACACTGAAAAAAGAGGTAATAAATATTCCATTAATTTGGTTTATTCGGTTAATCGTTTATTTGGTTAATCGATTAAACAAATAAACGATTAACCGAATAAACAATAGCCATTTTATTTAAAAATCATGATTAATCGTTCGCTTTCGGCTTTATGAAATTTCTTTAACTTATAATCACCAAAAATATCAAGCAAATAAATACCTGCTTCTTCCATCATTTCTTCAAAATTTTGTAAGGTTAATGCTTGTACTTTTTCTGTAAAATGAAATTTCTCTCCGTTGTCTTTAAAATCAATTTCTTTACAAATGTGATTGTCTTTTAGATAACGCTTGATATGAAAATCGATTCCATCAACCGTTTTTACTTCTTCAGGAACTAGATTTTGTATAACATGATTTACATTCATAAAATCGATAACGGCAAAACCATATTCCGACAAGCTTTCTTTTATAGAAATTAATGTTTTTAAATTATCGGAATCACTTTCAAAATATCCAAAACTGGTAAATAAATTAAAAATAGCATCAAATTTTTCTTCAAACGGCTCACGCATATCGTGAACTTTAAAATTCAGATGTATATTGTTGTTTTTACTAGCTTCTGCAATGCTATTTGGCGATAAATCTACACCTAAAACATTAAATCCCAATTGGTTTAAATAAATCGCATGGCGACCTTTGCCGCAAGCTAAATCTAATACAGTCGCACCTTCGGGAAGATTCAAATAATGTGTAAGATTATCCATAAAAACCTGAGCTTCATGGTAATTTCTATCCTTGTAAAGTATGTGATAATAAGGTGAGTCAAACCATGTAGCAAACCAGTTATTTGATTTAGAATTTTCGATTTGAGAATTAGGATTTTCGGATTCTGACATTGTTTGTTCTTTGAAATTCAAATATAACTGCAAATTTAATGTATTTTTGCAGAAAAATAACTATTACATCAACATTCACAACGCTTTTTGAATTGATTTTTGTAATTGACATTGATATTAAAAATGGAAAATTTTAAAATGATTGCCAAAACCTTTTTTGGCTTCGAAGAAATATTAGCAAAAGAGCTCACACAATTAGGTGCGCAAGATGTAGAAATGGGAACCAGAATGGTAAGTTTTGCTGGTGATAAAGGTTTTATGTACAAAGCCAATTTGTCTTTGCGAACTGCTTTAAAAATTCTGAAACCTATCTATTATTTTAGAGCTAAAAGTGACGAGAATTTATACAAAAACATTCAAGGAATCGATTGGTCTCAATATTTAAATACCAATCAAACTTTTGTAATAGATACGACGGTTCACTCAGAATATTTTAAACATTCGCAGTTTGTTTCTCAGAAATGTAAAGATGCAATTGTAGATCAGTTTAGAGCAAAAACGGGAATTCGTCCAAGTGTAGATAAGGATTTTCCAGATTTGAGAATCAATGTTCACATAGATAAAGATCAGGTTTCGGTCGCTTTAGATACTTCTGGAGCTTCATTGCACCAACGTGGTTACAAAACTGCAACGAATATTGCACCTATAAATGAGGTTTTAGCAGCCGGAATGTTGCTTCTTTCATGTTGGGAAGGTCAAGGACATTTTATAGATCCTATGTGTGGTTCGGGAACAATTCTTGCCGAAGCCGCTATGATTGCTTGTAATATTCCTGCAAATATAAATCGTAAGGAATTTGCTTTCGAAAAATGGAACGATTGGGACAACGAATTGTTTGACAGTATTATGAATTCGTTAATGAAAAAAATTAAAGAATTTCATTATACGATTGTTGGTCACGATAAAGCGCCAAGTGCTGTTCAGAAAGCGATTGCCAATATAAAAAACGCTAATCTTGATGAATATGTAACCATTTCTGAGCAAAATTTCTTTGAAACTGAAAAAAATACAGAGGGCAAATTGCACATGGTTTTTAATCCACCTTACGGTGAACGATTAGACATCGAAATGGAACGTTTTTATAGAGAAATTGGTGATACTTTAAAACAAAGTTATCCGAATACAAATGCTTGGTTTATTACAGCAAACCTTGAAGCATTAAAATTTGTAGGATTAAAACCTTCACGAAAAATTAAACTTTTCAACGGAAGTTTAGAAGCTCGATTGGTAAAATACGAAATGTACGAAGGAAGCAAGAGAACGAAATTTCAAATTAATAATGATTTAAATCAAGAAGAAAATGTCTAAAAAAACAAAATCATTCGTTTATAATTTTATAGGATTTGCTATTATCTTTTTTACAGTTCGCTATTTAGTAGGAACTTATACTAATTTGGAAGGTTATTGGATTCCGGTTACTGCTTTTGTAGTGGGAACAATTTTGGCTCCAAAATTTCAAACCATTCAAACTAATGAAGGCGAGAAATTATTTATGAAATGGCTTTTTATAAAAGGATTTAAGGAGATAAAGTAGTTTTTTCAATTCTTAAACTCCTTCTTGCTAAAATCTTTGTTAAGTGACGTTTACTATTCTATTTTGTGAAATAGTTTATTTTCTTTTGCTTCTTCAATTTTTGAATCACAAACATTAAATATTTCAATCATTTTTAGTTTACTATTCGATTTGTAATTTAAGTTTTTATTACTGCCATCTGAATATTCAGTTTTTAGATGGTGTTCATTAAATTCTTTAATAAGTAAATCCTTTTTATTGTAAAAATAAAGCTTACTTTGACAACTTGGTAATTGATCTATTACTACTTTTTTGAATCCAATTCTAGTTTCGTATTCTAAAACTTTTTCATTTTTGATTTTTGGAGAGTTTTTTTTTATCATTTCAAACAATCCAAAATCATCAATTTCAATAGGGTTAAATTTATTTATGTAATCAAATTTCTGTAAATAAATTTTGGAATTTTCTTTCCAAAATACATATGCTGTAAAATTATTTAACTCAAAAAACTCAGATTTAATTACTATATCAGTTTTCGTATCTATAATTTCTCTACCTACTGTTTCCCAACAACTTTGTGAAATACAAAATATATCAATTACTTTCTTGGCTTTTAGATTTAATGTAGTTGTAGAAAGTATTGAATCAAGTTTGTCCTCTTTAACTTGACTTAAACACAAACTACTAAAAAATAAGGTTAGTATGATTATTGAGTTTTTCATAAATGTTGGCTAACGTCTAAATTTGCCTAATTGGTGATAAAAATAAAATTATCCAAGTATAGATGGAGAGATTATTTTTTCATTTCCTTTTTAGAATTTACTATTTTTTGCCACTAGATTTATACAAAGGAATGAAATAACTAATTGTATAATTCCAACCTACACCAAATTTTCCGTCGTAAGTTCTATTAAAACCAGGAATGTACAAATTATCAAAATTCTCAGGTTTTTTGTTCGAAACCAGATAGTTTAGACGACCACTAAATCCGGCATAGAGATTATTAAACAATTCTACTTTCATACCTGCAACAACTTCAACCCATTGTGCAGATAATCCGTTGTATTTTGTGCCAACAGCAACTGGTTGGGCAACTGGAAAATAAGTGTCAGTATTGTATATTTTATAATTATTTAATTCTTGACTAAAAGAACTGACTCCATATCGCAAACCAATGTGAATCATGTTTTCCATGTCTAACCAGTTTTCGTAATTGTTAGAATCGAAACCTACTTTAAAATAAGTTCCTTTGGTTGTAAAGTTTAGCGTGTTATCGTCGGTGGTTTTAGTTTCGTTACCAATTTCTGCGGCGAGATACATTTTTTTTGTCAAACGATAATCGCCTACAAATTCTAAACCTTTATAATTTTTATCGTAAACTGTTCTGGCTAGTTTAGACAAATCGACACCGACACGCAAACCATATCGTTGTGTTTTAGGTACAATTGTGTCTTTCTTTTTATCTTGTGCAAAAGTGCCAAACGATAAGAATAGAATTAGGATATTAAAAGAAAATTTTAACATGAACTTCATCTTCGTTAAGAATTTTATATTTCTGAATTACAATTTCTTTAATCCAATTATCAGTATCAATAGTTTTTACAATTCCGTTAGGATTATCAAGCAAACTAAAAACGGTTTTGTAACCACAAGCTCTAGAAATAAAAACATCAGTTTTTGTATAATTGATGGTTATTTTGTCCGTATTTCGAAGTGAAGTATCTACATTTTGTGAATCAAAAATGAAACTATATTTAGTAATATCAGCAGTGGTTTGTAGCGGAACTTCAATTTTACTTACACCATTATACAAAAGCCCAGTTGTCATTCCGTCGGCAACAATTCCTAAATTAGTAACAGTTTTTTTTGTTGTAGGTTCTAAATTATCATAAAACTCAACAATCATTCTTGGTGTTGTTGGCGTTCCGTCTTCGCAAATATCATCTTTCTCGCAATTCCAGAATAAAAATGCAATTACTAAGACAATCGAAGCTATAATTAGTTTTTTCATCGAAATTAATTATCGTTTTTCCAAAAGTACAACATTTTCAACATGATGTGTTTGTGGAAACATATCTACAGGTCTCACACGAGTTACTTTGTACATTTCGTCCATAAGCGCCAAGTCACGGGCTTGTGTTGCTGAATTACAACTTACATAAACTACTTTTTCAGGAGCAATATTTAAGATTTGTTTCACTACATCAGCGTGCATTCCATCACGAGGTGGATCGGTAATAATTACGTCAGGGTGACCATGTTGGGCTATAAATGCATCATTGAAAACGTTTTTCATATCACCAACAAAAAACTCGCAATTGGTAATATTATTGCGTTTTGCATTTTCTTTAGCATCAAGAATAGCTTCAGGAACAGCTTCAACTCCAATTACTTTTTTGGCTTGTTTTGATACGAATTGTGCAATAGTTCCAGTTCCAGTATATAAATCGTAAACCAGTTCATTTCCTGTTAATCCAGCAAAATCTCTAGTTATTTTGTATAATTCGTAAGCTTGTTCAGAATTGGTTTGGTAGAAAGATTTGGCATTAATACTAAATTTTAAACCTTCCATTTCTTCTAAAATATAATCACGACCTTTAAAAAGTTTTACATCTTGGTCATAAATCGTGTCATTTGGTTTTCCATTTATCACATATTGTAATGATGTAATTTCTGGAAAAGTTTCAGCCAAATGATTCATAATCAATTCGCGTTGTACTTTATTTTCTTCAAAAAACTGAATCAAAACCATGATTTCACCAGTCGAAGCGGTACGAATCATTAATGTTCTAAGTAAACCTTCGTGATTTCTTGGATTGAAGAACTGTAAATCATTTTCTATTGCAAAACGACGGATTTCGTTACGAATTGCATTTGAAGGATCTTCTTGCAAATGACATTTGGTAATATCTAAAATTTTGTCCCACATTTTTGGAATATGAAAACCCAAGGCATTTCGGTCATCAAATTCTTCCTCACTTTTTATTTCGGCTTCGGTCATCCAACGAGCGTTCGAAAAACCAAATTCCATTTTATTTCTGTAAAAGAACTGCTTTTCAGAGCCTAAAATTGGCTCGAATTCAGGCATTTCTACCTTTCCAATTCTTTTTAAATTGTTATAAACTTCATTTTGTTTGTAATGTAATTGTTGCGAATATTTCATATTCTGCCATTTACAACCACCACAAACACCAAAATGTTCGCAAATAGGTTCCGTTCTGTGTTCAGAATATTCATGAAAATTGATGGCTTTTCCCTCATAATAAGCCTTACGCTTCTTGAAAGTTTGCACATCGACCACATCGCCAGGCACGACATTAGATATAAAAATTACTTTACCATCAGGAGCCTTAGCTACCGAAACGCCTTTTGCACCCGCATCAAGGACTTTTACCGTATCAAAAACGATTTTGTCTGTTATTTTTTTTCCCATGTTGCAAAGATAATAAAATGAAGCGCTTTACGAACTATAAAATTAGAAGTATGAAATTTAGAAATATATTGTATAAAAAAAGCTGCAATCGATACTAATTGCAGCTTTTTTAGTTTGAATGATTTGTGCTTTTAACTTTGTTAATGAATTATTTTCACTGTTTTAAAACTTCCTGATTCAGTTTTTGCTTGAACGAGTAAAATATTTTTATTGGAAACCAAATTTACTTTAAAAGCAGTACTGTTTACATTGTCATTTTCATATAATTGTCGACCTAAAACATCAAAAATACGAACCGATTTGATGATTTCTAAAGAAGAATCAACATGAATTGCGCTTCCATTTGAATACACTAAAATGTTGCTCGAATTTTCAAATTCAGATAGTGATAATGTGCTGTAAGTTGCCTGAATTGCATAATTGTACAATGCTTCATTGCAATCGTCATTGTTAATAATTACAGTTGCATTTTTAGTTCCTGTCGTACTGATTCCAAAATCTATACTAAAAGCTAAATTCCCCGAAGCAGCAATAACCGCTGGAAAAGTAACTCCTGAAATCGTAAAACTTGAAGCATCAGTTCCTGAAATTCCAATATTTTTAACAGTTAATGGTGTAGAACCAGTATTATTAATTTTAAAAGATTTAGTTGTATCGGCGCTTACAGTACCAAAATTGGTGTTGTTTGTAGTGCTTGTTGTCACGCTGTTATATAATACGTTGTTGCCATTCCCTGTGATATTGATTTCTTTAGCATCGCAACAGGTCCAACTGGCTACCCAACCTGCTTTTGTTGTCGAATTATCGGAAGTAAATCTTAGTGTTAAGCTTCCGCCAGATGAATTAATTACTGGAGGAATAGTTGTTCCAGAATACGTTCCCAACAAAGTTGAAGCGGTTGTGGGGCCATCATAAATTCTAAGAAAATCATAATTAAGTTCTGTATTAAAACTTTCAAAGGTCAATTTTACTGATGAAGCTCCTGTTGGTGCAATAGTAAACGTGTAGTTTTCGTTGTTACGGTAACCACCAATTTCTTCTCCAACATCTGTAAAACGACCAGTACAAATAGTTGTGGTCATGTTTGCAGCAACAGTAGCTTTAATGAATTCCTTACTAATCCAAGCGGAACGGTCTTGTTCGTTACAAATGGCTCGTACCTGCCATAAATAATGTCCATCTGAAGCTAATCCGGTGGCATCATATTGAGAAATTGTTGTGGTAAATGTATCCCAAAAAGTATTTAAAACATGTCTGTATCTTATCTCGTAAGAAGTTGCTGTGGCTACATCAGCCCAATCAAACCGAACAGTGTTGTGTGTAATATTATTTTCAGTTAGAGTCGTTGGTTCTTCACAAATTGGTGCTGTAGTATTACATGACCAGTTGGCCGCCCAGCCTGAACCTACTGTTGAACAATCAGTTCTAAATTCCAATAATAATTTGCCACTTGTGCCAGTAATTGTACCAGGTAGAGTAGTGCCATTTAAGGTTGCAATGAGAGGGTCGTTATAACTTTCGCCATCATAAACATATAGATAATCGTATCCTGCTTCTAAATTTAAAGCGGTAAAGTTTAGAGACACTGTTCCTGCTCCAATAGGTTTTATGAGATAAAAAGTACGTTCGTCGTTACCATAATTTCCAGCGGAACCACCCGAATCATAAAACGTTCCGTTGCACGCTGTATAAGTATTTGTTGTAGCATCAGAAGCTGGATTTAGTAAATCATAATATCGATTCCAATCCCAATACGGTCCTGGATCTACGTGGGTTTGAGCAGGAAAATGTTGGTGTCCTTTTACTTTGAAGCATCCATCGCTAATAGAATTTGTACCACTATCTCCATTTTTATCGTAGGTTCTTTTTAGGTTAATTCCACGGCGAGTTGCAATATCTTCAGTTAACTTTGCCGAAACAACATACATGATATTGGTGTACCAAGAAGCATCTTCAACAAAACCTTCATGCTCTATTCCAATGGCATATGGATTAGAATTACTCACGTGCCAAGCTTTATCAATTTCGCAAACAGATTGTGTAATTTGACCATCGGAAGCACGAATATTGTAATGTGCCGAAACGTTTGCCGTAGGGTTTTGAAACCATGAAATAGCACCTGCATACGAACCTTGCATGGTGTGAATAGTTACGTGAGTTATTGCGGTACCACTACGTGAACTATAATTTCCAGGATCGGCTGGAGCTGCCAAAACAGTATAGGGAAATCCTGCCGAAACATCACCGCAAGGTGGCGCCATTATTTTGTTTTGTTGGTAAGTTTGTCCGTCTTCGGTTTCAATTTTATCTTTCGTGATTTTTATCGATTTCGATTGTAAAATATTTAAATTTTGACCAAAAACTTTTTGAAAATTGATGTTATAATTGGGTAATTTATGAATGGCTTGAAATTGCGATTGGTTGATATTCATTAACACTGAATAAAAAAACGAATCTAAAAAATAAGAATTTTGCTGTGGTAATTCGCTTAACTGATTTAAAATTGCGCGCTGGTTTTCAATCGATTTATCTTCAGTTTGTTGCAATAAAGTGTTGTACGCTTTTGCATACGCTAAAATGTTTGTTTGCGGAATTTCTTTTATTTCTTTTTCAGAAAAACCAGATAAAATACTAACCAATTTTAAGTTGCTTCTGAAATAGTTTTTGCCATCATCCGTTAAGCCCATCACACCATAAACGTTTGGTAAACCGATACAACTTTGATGTTCAAGATTGGGTACAATATGATTTAAATGCGTGTTGGTATAAGCAATAGATTCTAAAATTCCTTTTGGAATATCAGGATAAAGTGCATAAGCTTCTTCAAAAATAAGGTTGTAATTTTTGTTGGACTTTATTTCCCAAGATTGAGAATTAGCAGAGAATGTAATTAATAAAAAAAGGTAGAGTATTTTTTTTTCCATAAAAGTAATAGTTTGAAAATCAAATATATACTTTTTCTTGTTATACTGGTTTAGAAAAAATACTTTTGTTAAAATTTTAATTTAATATGAAAACCCATCTCGCTCTTCTACGTGGCATCAATGTTTCCGGACACAATATGATAAAAATGGATGCATTAAAAATTGCATTAGAAAATATTGGTTTCCAAAATGTGCAAACGTATATTCAATCAGGAAATGTATTTGTAGATTCGGAAGAAGAAAACGGTCCAAGTGTTGGTTTTACAATCAAACAGGAGATTTTTAAGGTTTTTGGTCATGATGTTCCTATCGTTGTTATTGGTAAAAAAGATTTAGAAGATTGTTTTAAAAATAATACCTATCTAAAAGAAAAAGAAATAGATACGAAAAAATTGTATGTAGCTTTTATTTCGAAAGAATTGAATGCTTCGGCGCTAAATGATTTAAAAATCAGCCAGTTTAAACCTGATGAAGCGAGTATTGATTCTAGCAGAATTTACATTAAATATGATATTGGCGCAGGGAAAACCAGATTAGATCAGAAATATATCGAAAAGAAACTAAGTGTAACGGCAACGATCAGAAACTGGAATACGGTTACCAAGTTGTTGGAAATGTTTGAAGAAAGATAAGCAGTAAATTGAAGAATATTCATTATTTTTGTCGAAAATAGGGATGATTTCTCTCCAAAAGAAGGAATTGAGATTACTAAAATCAATACAATTATTACCATGTCAGTATTAGAAAAAATCAGTTCACAAGAAATTATTGCTTTAGAAGACAAACACGGAGCACACAATTACCATCCGCTTCCAGTTGTTTTGGCTCGTGGAGAAGGCGTATATGTTTGGGATGTTGAAGGAAAAAAATATTATGATTTCTTGTCGGCTTATTCGGCAGTAAATCAAGGTCATTGTCACCCAAAAATTGTGGGAGCTATGATAGAACAAGCTCAAACATTAACATTAACTTCTCGTGCTTTTTATAATGACAAATTAGGACCTTACGAAGAATTTATTACCAATTATTTTGGTTTTGATAAAGTATTACCAATGAATACTGGTGCCGAAGCGGTAGAAACTGCTTTGAAACTATGTAGAAAATGGGCTTACGAGAAAAAAGGAATCGCCGAAAATGAAGCACAAATTATTGTTTGCGACGGAAACTTTCACGGAAGAACAACGACAATTATTTCGTTTTCTAACGATGAGAATGCACGTAAAAACTTTGGTCCTTACACCGCTGGTTTTATTAGCATCGCTTATGATGATTTGACAGCTTTAGAAAATGTATTAAAAGCATCAAAAAATATTGCAGGATTTTTGGTAGAACCTATTCAAGGTGAAGCTGGTGTTTACGTTCCTGCAGAAGGTTATTTGGCAAAAGCCAAAGCACTTTGTGAAGCACATAATGTTTTATTTATTGCTGACGAAGTACAAACAGGAATTGCTCGTACGGGTAAATTATTAGCAGTAAATCACGAAAATGTACAACCAGATATTTTAGTTTTAGGAAAAGCAATTTCGGGTGGAGCTTATCCGGTTTCGGCAGTTTTAGCAAATAATGCTATTATGAATGTGATTAAGCCAGGTCAACATGGTTCTACTTTTGGTGGAAACCCAATTGCGGCGGCGGTTGCTATTGCAGCACTTCAAGTTGTTACTGATGAAAAATTAGCTGATAATGCTGAGAGATTAGGAAAGATTTTCCGTTCGGAATTAGCTAAATTTATCGAAACTTCAACCATTGCAACTTTAGTTCGTGGAAAAGGTTTGTTAAACGCAGTTGTGATAAATGATACCGAAGAAAGTGATACCGCTTGGAATATTTGTATGGCTTTGCGTGATAACGGATTGTTAGCCAAACCAACTCACGGAAATATTATTCGTTTTGCACCACCATTAGTAATGAATGAAGAACAATTGTTAGATTGTGTTTCGATAATTATTAAAACATTGAAACAATTTGAAAAATAAGAAAGTATAGTAAAATAAAAAACCGCTTCGAAATTAGTTGAAGCGGTTTTTTTATGTTTTTAAATGGAATTATTGGCCCATTAATTCTCTCATTTTTTCTTGCATCAATGCTGGATTTTGCATGTTCTCATATCCAAATGTAGCAATCATCCAAATAACAAAAAGTAAGTATATTGCGCTTAAAACAATACCAATAATGGCTAATATTTTACCTGTATTTACATTTTTATAATTAGAATATAATTCAGGATTTGCTGCATATAATGCAATGTCTTTTTTAGCTAAGACGAAAGCTATAATTCCTAAAATTAAACCAACTCCATAACAACAACAGGTAATAATTGATAAAATTCCTAAAATAAGGACAGCAGTTCCATTTGGTAATTTTTGTTTTTCCATAGTTTTTTAAAAGTTTGTTAGTTTGTAAATGTAAGAAATTACCATAATAAAAGCATTAATAATTGCCAATGAAATAATTATTTTGTGGTAATTTCTAGATTTGTCAATAAAGTTTAATCCCAGAATTATAAAAAATAAAATAGTAGTATAAATGGCAGGAAACATATAAAAAGCTTCAACAAATTCTCCTTTTAGGATTAAAACGAATGCTCTTTGCGTACCACAACCGAAACAATCTATACCAAAGAGTGTTTTGTTAACGCAGGGAATCATGAAGTCTTCGATTTTCATTTTTTGACTTTAAATAATTAGCCGTGAATGGTTTCTTTTGTTCCATAATTTGAGATGAGTTCACCTTCAAATTCTAACCATTCTGCCCAACGTTTGTCTACATCAACTTTTTCTGAATATTTTCTGGCAAATCCTAAAAATGTAGTATAATGTCCTGCTTCGCTAATCATGAGTTCTCTATAAAAATCCGCTAGTTTTTTGTCTTTAATATTTTGAGAAAGCACCTTAAAACGCTCGCAACTTCTAGCTTCAATCATTGCCGAAAATAGTAATCTATCTACAAAAGCATCATTACGACTACCGTCTTTTTTTAGAAATTTGAACAATTCGTTTACGTAATGGTCTTTGCGTTCTCGCCCTAAAGTTAGTCCACGTTCTTTAATAATTTCATGAACCATCTGAAAATGATCTATTTCTTCTTTGGCGATTTTAAGCAATTCGGTTACTAATTCTTCATGTTCGGAATTGTAAGTAATTATGGTAATTACATTTGTGGCTGCTTTTTGTTCGCACCAAGCGTGATCAGTAAGAATTTCTTCTATGTTCGATTCTACGATGTTTACCCAGCGTGGGTCGGTTTTTAATTTTAATCCTAACATAACTTAAAAATAAGACTGTAAAATTACATTTTTTAGTTTTGATTTTAACCTCGAATAAAATAATTAATAATCGTATTTTGCATAAAATTTTTTAGATTGAAAAATAAGACACTTTTAATAATAGGTTTGGTTTGGCCAGAACCAAAATCTTCGGCAGCAGGAACACGAATGTTGCAACTGATTGAGTTGTTTCAAAAACAAGGGTTTTCTGTTGTTTTTGCATCGGCAGCACAGGAAAGTGATTTTTCTTATGACTTAAAATCTATTGGAGTTACAACACAAAAGATTGTTCTAAATTCTAACACTTTCGATGATTTTATAAAAGAATTAAATCCTGAAATGGTATTGTTTGACCGATTTGTTATCGAAGAACAGTTTGGCTGGCGCGTTTACGAAAACTGCCCAAATGCATTACGAATTTTAGATACCGAAGATTTACATTGCTTAAGATTAACGCGTCAAAATGCGGTTAAGAAAAACATAGAATTTCAACTTTCGGATTTGTTAACATCTGAAATAGCTAAACGAGAAATCGCTAGTATTTTGCGATGCGATTTGTCATTAATCATATCAGAATTTGAGATGAAAATTTTAATAGAAACATTCAAAATAAATCCTGATTTATTACATTATTTACCTTTGTTTTATGGTTTTACAGCAGAAAATTTGATATTGAGTTTTCATCAAAAGAAAGATTTTGTATTTATAGGGAACTTTCTTCACGAACCCAATTGGGACGCAGTAAAACAACTTAAAGAGAAGATTTGGCCAGAAATAAGGAAAGAATTACCTGATGCAATAATGCATATTTATGGCGCTTATCCGTCGCAAAAAGTATTGCAATTACACAATCCAAAAGAAAATTTCATGATTCATGGCCGTGCTGAAAATGCAAGAGATGTAATTAGAAACGCAAAAATTTTGCTTGCCCCAATACGTTTTGGAGCTGGTCTAAAAGGAAAACTACTCGAAGCCATGCAATTAGGAACTCCAAGTATTACTACGAATATTGGTGCAGAAGGAATAAATGCAAATTATAATTGGAACGGATTTATAGCTGATGATTTTAACGAATTTGCATCTAAAGTAGTGTTGTTATATCAAGAGGAAAGTATTTGGAATCAATCTCAAAAAAACGGATTTAAAATTTTGGAAAATAGATTTAAAGTCGATTTATTTGAAAATATGTTTGCAGATAAAATTAATTTTCTACAATCGAATTTAGAAAGCCATAGAAAGCAAAATTTTATGGGGAATTTGTTACTACATCACACAGCATTAAGCACAAAATATATGTCACGCTGGATTGAAGAAAAAAATAAGTAAGAGTTTTTTTATTGTATAGTGTATTTGTTTCCTAAAATGTGTTAACTTTATGTGCATACATCTTATAAAAAATTAAGATAAATAGGTTTAAATAAGCGGTTTTGATGTTAAAAAAATATTTATATTTTATTTTATTATTTGTAATTAATCAATCTTTGATTGGTCAAGTTGTAGATTATCAAAAAATTATACCAATTCAAAAACCTATTTTTTCTAGCTGGTGGTTTATTTTGAGTGTTGTTGGGATTTTATATTTACTAATAAATATTCTTTTCAGAAAATCTTCCAACTACAATAAAGATTTTGTAAAAAACTATTCGAAAATTGAATCCACAAACGAACAACTTAGTTTATATTTTTTATTTCTAGGAATTATAATTCCAGTAATAGATTTAGTAATCGAATTTACTGGAGTTAGAGAGAGAAATACCTTAGAACTTAATCTTATTACAGGTTTCGTCTTATTACTAATATATTTTCTTAGCAAAAAATATAAAAGTGTGTATAATAATATAGCCATAATTTTCGCTGTAGTTTTTATATTTTACGGAATA
This sequence comes from Flavobacterium swingsii, assembly GCF_900111965.1. GTDB lineage: Bacteria > Bacteroidota > Bacteroidia > Flavobacteriales > Flavobacteriaceae > Flavobacterium > Flavobacterium swingsii. Next base: position 363,510 of record NZ_FOJT01000002.1, read on the forward strand.
TCAACTATTTATAAAATAATAGTATACCCAACGAGTATCGCATCTGCAATCGAGTTTGCAATTATGTATTTCTTATCATACAATGTTTTTAGGGTTTTAAAATATTACTGGTTATTCGTTTTTTCAGTTCTAACTATAATTTGTTTATTGTATTTATTAGAATTTATTAATAAAAAAGAAGCAGTTGTTTTTTTATCTTTTTCAGTTTTAATATCGATATTAAATCATATAAGACATATTACAAACCTTAATTCAAAAGACAAGTTTCTTTTTGCTGATAACATTGTAAATAATGGAACTTCGCTTGTTCTAGCAGTAAATAAAAAAGGAGAAGTCATCTATTGCAGCGAAAACATAAATCGTATTTTAGGCTATACCTCAGAAGAAGTTAAAGGATTTAATTTTTGGAAATTAACAGACGATAAAGAATTTACAACAATCGATTATGAAATAAGTCCAAAATTATACACTAGAAAATTAAAATGTAAAAATGGTAATTATAAATATATTCAATGGAAAGATTCAAAATATTCAGAAGAATTATATCTAGGAATTGGTCAAGACGTAACAGAACAAATTGAAGTCGAAAACCAATACAAAAACCTTATAGAATCTGCTTCGGATATTATTTACGAAACAGACAAATATGGCAATTTTACATTTATAAATGAATTTGCCGAAAAATTATTAGATTATAAGATAGAAGAAGGAATAGGAAAACATTTTTCATTATTTGTACATAAAGATTATGTAGATACGGTTACAAAATTTTATATGGATTGCTCACTTACTAATGACGAAATTCCGTATATAGAATTTCCAATAATAAAAAAAGATGGGCAAGAATTATGGGTATCACAAAAGGTTACTCTATCTAGAAATGCAAAGGGAAAAATAATTGGACATCTTGCCATTGCAAGAGATATTTCATTTATAAAAAATTTAGAATTTGAACAAAAAAATAGACAAGAAAAAATAGAGGTTTATAATAAAATCATTAATAATCTAATAGCAAACAGATACACACACGATGATTCGTTTTACGAAATTATTAATAAAATATTAAAATATGCATCTAAAGGTTCAGGAATTAATCGGATAAGTTATTGGAATTATTTGAATGACAAAATTACGTGCGAGAGTCTATATGATTTGAATAAAAATACATTTTCAAACCCAAAAGAAATATTAAAATCAGATTGTCCTCAATTTTTTGAAGGAATTGAAAAACAAAATGTTATTGTTTCTGAAAATGTTTTTAATAATAATTATGTTCAGGAGTTTGTTAGTAATTACAATAATCACAATATAAAATCGATGATCGATGTCGCGGTAATTGCAAACGGAGAAAAAGTTGGAGTATTATGTATGCAAAATACAGGAAAAATCAGAAAATGGGATACTGATGATGTTAGTTTTGCACGTTCTATAGCTGATATAATTTCGTTAGTTGTTGAGTCTAAAAAACGTATTGAAACGGAACAAAAATTGGCTTTGAAATCAGAAATTTTATTATCAATTGCAAAATCGACTGAAAAATTATTGAAGAGTAATAATATTCACTCAATTTTAACAGACATTTTTTCTATAGTAGCAAAATCTACAAAAGTAGACCGAATTTATTATTTTGAAAATAATCCGTTGCAAAAAACAATGAGCCAAAAAAACGAATGGGTAAATACAAATATCGAAGCTCAGATTAATAATCCAGAGTTACAAAACATGCCGCATTCTGAGAATGAACTTTTTATAAATTATCTCTCAAAAAATAAGGTTTATAATGCCGTTATTAAGGATATTAAAGATGAAAAAATAAAAAAGAGATTAGAAAAACAAAACATATTAACAATCTTAATATTCCCGATTTTTGTGAAAAATCAATTTTATGGCTCGATAGGTTTTGATGATTGCACTTACGGGCGTACTTGGTCAGAAGATGAAGTTGGGGTTTTGCAAATTTTAGCAAATAATATCTCTACAACAATCGAGCGGATAGAAAGCGAAATTTTGCTTCAAGAAAGTGAAGATAGATTTAAGTTACTGGCAAATAACATTCCAGGAACAGTCTATTTATCTGAAAATGATGATAATTGGTCTAAAATTTTCGTTAATGATGAAATTCAAAAATTAACAGGATACCACAAAAGTGAATTTCTAAACAAAAACATCTCATTAATAGACCTTCTTCATCCAGATGATAAATCCCTTGCAATTAAGATAAATAAAGAATCAATAATTAAGAAAGAGCCTTTTCATCTAACATATAGGCTTAAAAGAAAAAATGGAGAATATATATGGGTTGAAGAATTTGGAGATGTAATTGTAAAAGAAGGAATTGTAACCTATATAGAAGGAATTCTAATAGATATTACCGAGAAAAAAACTATTGAATCTCAAATTAAAGCTAGAGAATTTGCAGAAGCTTCAAACAGAGCAAAATCCGAATTTTTAGCAAATATGAGTCATGAGATTCGAACTCCGCTAAATGCAATTGTAGGTTTTTCAAACTTATTGCAAGACACAAAACTAGACACAAATCAGTCAGAATATATCGCAACAGTAAACCAATCGGCAAATATTTTGTTAGAAGTTGTAAATGATATTTTAGATTTTTCAAAAATTGAAACAGGAAAATTAGAACTTGATTATCAAATTGTAAACCTGTATGAGCTTGCAAATCAAATAATCGATATTATTCGTTTCGATTCCGAACAAAAAAATATTTCATTAAACTTAACTATAGACAAAGAAGCTCCTGAATATATTTCGATTGATGCTTTGAGAATAAAGCAAATTTTACTCAACCTATTATCTAATGCGGTAAAATTTACAAACAAAGGAAAAGTCGAATTACATATTTTAGTCGAATCAAAAACTGAAACTAACGTAATACTCAAGTTTTCCGTAATAGACAGTGGTATTGGGATTAAGAAAGACAACCACAAAAAAATATTCGAGCCATTTTCGCAAGAAGATAACTCGACAACTCGTAATTTTGGAGGAACAGGTTTAGGACTTACCATTTCAAATAATATTTTAGGATTAATGGGTAGTAAGTTAGAATTGAATAGTGATTTACAAAAAGGAAGCACTTTTTTCTTCGATCTTAATCTCGCCTATTCTAAAGCCAATGAAGTAAACATAAATAATATTGAAGTAGAATACGAAGATGTAAGACAGTTCTATAAAAATGACGTTTTTAATTTAAATAAAAAAGTATTAATCGTAGAAGATAATAAAATTAATATGTTGCTTGCTAGGACATTAGTAAAAAAAATAATGCCCAACACAGTAATTTATGAAGCCGTAAATGGTCAACTAGGAATAGATAAGTATCTGGAAGTCGAACCAGATATTATATTATTAGATATTCAAATGCCAATTTTAAATGGATATGAAACTGCTCAAAAAATAAGAAAAATAGATAAAATAATTCCAATAATTGCACTAACAGCTGGCACAATAAAAGGCGAAAAGGAAAAATGTATAGAAACAGGAATGAACGATTATATTTCGAAACCAATTATAAAAGAAGTTTTTGAAAATATATTACTGAAATGGTTACAATAAAAAGGAAAAAGTATATTTGTATAAATGTTTTAAAATTTAAATTATGAAATGGATAGGAAGACGTCAAAGTGAAAACGTTGAAGATAGAAGAGGAATGTCAACAGGTGGTAAAGCAGTTGTGGGTGGCGGAGCATTAGGAATTATTATTTTGTTACTTAATCTTTTTGGTGGTGAAAATGCACAAATGCTTACACCAATGTTAGAGCAGATGAATCAGCAACAAACCACTACACAATCTGATTCGAGAGAATTGACTCAAGAAGAACAAGAAGTTGGTGGATTTGTAAAAACCGTTTTTGCCGATACCGAAGATATTTGGGCACAAATATTTAGCGAAAATAATATAGAATACCGTCAGCCAAAAATGATATTATTTACCGATGCAGTCGAAACTGCTTGTGGTAGTGCTTCAGCAGCATCAGGACCATTTTATTGTCCAGGAGACGAAAAAGTATATATGGATTTGGCTTTCTTCCAAGAACTTCAAACACGTTTTGGTGCAAAAGGCGGAGATTTTGCCATTGCTTATGTTATTGCTCACGAAGTTGGGCATCATATTCAAACCGTTTTAGGAACATCTAATAAAGTAAGACAATTACAGCAAAGTAGGAGTGAAGTAGAAGCTAATAAATTATCGGTAGCTTTAGAGCTTCAAGCTGATTTTTATGCAGGACTTTGGGCAAAATACAACCAGCAAAATCTTGATATGGACGATCTTGACGAAGCATTAAGCGCGGCACAAGCTGTAGGTGATGATGCTATTCAGAGCAGAACACAAGGACAGGTTGTTCCTGAATCGTTTACACATGGTACATCTGAACAACGCAAATATTGGTTTATGAAAGGTTACACTACTGGCGATATTCGCCAAGGAGATACTTTTGCAGAAATGAATTAGTTAGTAATTATTTTGAAACCTCTGTTAGTAGTAGTTTTTTTCTTTTTATATATTCATAAATGTATAAAATCAAAGGAAATAATACAAATACAAGCCAAATAGCAGTGTGTCTTGGTAAAATTTGGTACTTATAGTTCAAATAAAATATTGTAGAAGTAAATAAAATACAAAATATAGAATTTAAAATACTGATTTGTTCTTCAGAATATCTTTTTATATGTTGATTTTTTAATTCTTTAAGCTCTCTATAATATCTGGCATTAAAAAAACTTTGTTTTCCTGGTAAAAATCCAATTAACATAAACATATTTTGAATAATATATACACTTGAAATTCCAAGTAGAAAATATTGAATTCCAATCCAAATTCCATTTATTATATTGCTCGTATTTTCAATATCATCATTTTGATAAACTCTATAAATGTTGTCTAATGCAAATAAAACAAGTATTATTGAACTCCAAGTACTTAATATTAATCTGTTAGTTCTTGTTAATTCAATATGTGTAAATGCATGAATTATTGAAAATATAGCAAACAGTAAACCAATAATCATAATTGCAATCATGAATTTATTTTCAGTATTTAAAAATCCATAATCTATAACCCAATATATAATTGCTACTGATTTCATAAGCGTAATTCCTTCGGTTAGTTTTGGAATTATTTTATCTTCATTCATTGCAATTGTTATAATTATGAAAATTAGTATGAAAGTATATGGCCACATTTCTATGTGATTTTCGAAGTCGTATATTCTTTCTCTTTTTCCCGGCAGGAATGCCAAAAAACTAAAAACAAATGAGCCAAGAGCAGAATATAAAACGGTAGACCATTTCTCAGTTATACGTTTGCTTTCATATATTACTCCTGCAATTAATGCTACGACACTAATTGGTATTAATCTTCCTTCTGAATTGTTTATTCTGTAACCTATATAAGTTAAAAAGATTAGAATAAATCCTCCAATAACTATCATATAGTTTTCTAACTTAAATCCTTTTTTGGCTTTGGGCATTTTTATTGTTTATTTTTTTATCAATTTTTAGTGTTGTATGAAAATTATTACCAACTATCTCATTGTCAAACTAAACCAACGATTTATGAATTCTTCGCTTGTGTTTCGTTTGTTTTAAATTTTCGTTTCCAGAAATAACACTAATATTTCCGTCTATTTCAAACATGGCTAATTTTACTTCATTATAATGTTCAACACCATGTTCGCGAATGGCTTCTTCGAGTTCGTCGGAAGTAATTCCCAATCGAGCAAGCGTTTCGAATTCGGTTTTTCCGTTGTGAATTAAAATTTCGGGTTTGTCTTGTACTAAATCTTTAATAAAGGAAGATTTTAGCATTACTTTTTTAAAAATAAAATTGATGCAAAACAATGCAAAAGCAGCTATGATTCCGCCCACAAGTGATGTGTTAGCACCAACCATAGCGTTTTGTACGGCGTTGCTTATGAGTAAAATAAGAATGACATCGGCAGTGTTGAGTTGGGATAATTCTTTTTTGCCAAATATTCTCAAAGCGATTAGCATAAAAAAATATACAGAAACACTTCGTATGATTATTTCAAGATATTCATTCATTTAAAAAAAAAATTAATGTTTCGTTTTAAAATTTTTCTCAATCGCTAAAATCATTTCACCAGCAATATCTTTGTGCGTTGCACCTTCAATTCCTTCTAGTCCGGGCGATGAATTTACTTCTAATAATAATGGTCCTTTCGATGAACGAATAATATCTACACCGGCCACTTTAAGATCCATGGCTTTTGCAGCTTTTATTGCAATTTTCTTTTCTTCTGCGGTTGGTTTTATTACCGATGCCGTTCCGCCCAAATGAATATTGGCACGAAATTCTCCGGCCAAAGCCTCACGCTGTATTGTAGCTACAACTTTACCATCTACAACAAATAATCGCAAATCTTTACCGTTGGCTTCTTTGATGAATTCTTGTACTAATATATTAACATTCAAACTCTTGAAAGCATTTATAACCGATTCGGCCGCTTTTTTTGTTTCTGCTAAAACGACACCTTTTCCTTGCGTTCCTTCTAATAATTTTACGATAAGTGGCGAACCACCAACCATTTTTATCAAATCGTCAGTATCTAAAGGGGAATTTGCAAAGCCTGTAGTTGGAATATCAATTCCGTGATTTAACAGCAATTGCAACGAATATAATTTGTCGCGAGATTGTGTTATTGCCGCCGATGAGTTTAAACAAAAAACTTTCAAAGCTTCAAATTGTCTGGTTAGCGCGCAACCATAAAAAGTAATACTTGGACGAATTCTAGGAATTACAGCATCAAAATTGTCTAATACTTTTCCACCACGATAATGAATTTCGGGATTGGTAGCGTCGAGTTTCATATAACATTCTTTAATATTCAAAAAATGCATTTCGTGTCCTCGCATGGCACCAGCTTCCATAATACGTTTGTTGCTATATAACTCAGGATTACTGGCAAGAAGCCCAATTTTTAGTCCTTTTTTTACTTCATCAGAATTTTGATAAAATGTTTTTATCGATTCTAAAGTGGGTTGTCCTAATAAATATTTTTGTTCAGGATCAACTAAAACTCTTCCACTCATGGCTTCACGACCCAAAAGCATACGGAAACCCATCGAATCTCGATTGGTCAATGTCATTTCTATTTTCCAAGTTGCCTCTCCAATTTTTAGTTCTGTTTGTATCACAAAGCGTTGTTCGCGATAACCGCTAGAGCTTTTTACAACACGTTTATCTATTAGTTTTGCTTCGCAATGTTTAACAGTTTTGGTGTTGTTTTGAATTGGATTGATATCAAATTTGACCCAATTCTCGTTGTCACGAATAAAAGGCGCAATATTTACTGCGTGCAATGCCGATGTTTTTGCACCTGAATCTACACGGGCTTTGATAACTGGAATATTTAAATCTGGAAATGAACACCATTCTTCGCTTCCTAGAATTAGTTTTTGTGCTAACATATTATGGGATATTTTAATAAATCAAAAGTAGATATTTGAATTAATAAAAGTGTAGTTTTTTAAAATAAAAAAACCATCTAATCCTAAGAAAAGATGGTCTGAATGTATTGTGAAAAAAATTAACTTGTTGGTTCTTCAGTTTTTTTCTGAATCGTAACTTTTAGTTCAGTTTCTCCTTCTATAAAGTCCATAAAAATCTCGTCGCCAGAAGCAATTTTTGAGGTGATAATTTCCTCAGCAAGAACATCTTCTACATATTTCTGAATGGCTCTTTTTAGTGGTCTAGCACCAAATTGTCTATCGAATCCTTTTTCGGCAACATAAGCTTTTGCTTTGTCTGACAAAGAAAGTGAGTACCCCAATTCTTTAACTCGAGCGTATAATTTGTTTAATTCAATTTCGATAATCGAATTAATATCTTCTTTTTCTAAAGCATTAAATACAATTACATCGTCAATTCTGTTAAGAAATTCTGGTGCAAATGTTTTCTTCAAGGCATTTTCGATAATACTTTTCGAGTTATCATCTGCTTGCGAAACTTTGGCAGCAGTTCCAAAACCAACTCCTTGACCAAAATCTTTTAATTGACGCGCTCCAACATTAGATGTCATGATGATAATTGTATTTTTGAAATCGATTTTTCGACCCAAACTATCGGTCATGTAACCATCGTCAAGAACTTGTAACATCATATTGAAAACATCTGGGTGTGCTTTCTCAATTTCGTCTAATAAAACGACACAATATGGTTTTCTACGAACTTTTTCTGTTAATTGTCCGCCTTCTTCATAACCAACATATCCTGGAGGCGCTCCAACTAGACGAGAAATAGCGAATTTTTCCATATATTCACTCATGTCGATACGAACTAACGCATCTTCAGAATCGAATAATTCTTTGGCTAAAACTTTTGCCAATTGTGTCTTTCCAACACCAGTTTGTCCAAGGAAAATAAAGGAACCAATTGGTCGGTTTGGATCTTTCAATCCTGCACGATTTCTTTGTATAGAACGAGCAATTTTTAGTACCGCTTCGTTTTGTCCAATTACTTTATTTTGAATAAGTTCTGGTAAGTGAGCTAATTTATTACTTTCGGTTTGAGCAATACGATTTACAGGAATTCCTGTCATCATCGAAACCACATCGGCAACATTATCTTCCGATACTACAATTTTATTGTTTTTAGCATCATCATCCCATTCTTCTTGCGCAATGGCTAAGTCTTTTTCTAATTTTTTCTCATCATCACGAAGCTTGGCTGCTTCCTCATATTTTTGTCTTTTTACAACCGAATTTTTAAGTTCACGAACCTCTTCTAATTGACGTTCTAATTCAAGAATTTTTTTAGGAACATCAATGTTTGTAATGTGCACACGAGAACCAGCTTCATCAAGAGCATCAATCGCTTTGTCTGGTAAGAATCGTTCAGACATGTATCTATCAGTCAATTTTACACAAGCTTCAATGGCTTCGTCGGTGTACGTTACATTGTGATGGTCTTCGTATTTGTCTTTAATATTATGTAAGATGGTAATAGTTTCTTCAACAGAAGTTGGTTCGACAATTACTTTCTGAAAACGTCTTTCTAAAGCGCCGTCTTTTTCTATATATTGACGGTATTCGTCGAGTGTTGTGGCACCAATACATTGTATTTCTCCTCGGGCTAAAGCTGGTTTAAACATGTTAGAAGCATCTAGCGAACCTGTTGCTCCGCCAGCGCCAACTATGGTATGAATTTCATCGATAAAAAGGATAATGTCATCGTTTTTCTCTAATTCATTCATCACAGCTTTCATACGTTCTTCAAACTGTCCTCGGTATTTTGTACCAGCCACAAGACTAGCTAGATCTAGAGTAACTACACGTTTTCCGAATAAAATTCTAGACACTTTTTTTTGTATAATTCTTAATGCCAAACCTTCTGCAATAGCCGATTTACCAACACCAGGCTCACCTATAAGTAATGGGTTGTTCTTTTTTCTTCGACTTAAAATTTGAGAAACACGTTCTATTTCTTTTTCACGTCCTACTACAGGATCAAGTTTGCCTTCTTCGGCCATTTCGGTTAAATCTCTACCAAAATTATCTAATACAGGAGTTTTAGACTTCTTATTCGATTTGTTGGCAGGATTGTTAAAACTATCTCCTTTTAGACTGTCATCTTGTCCTGAATCATCTCCATAAGAAGATTCATTTTTCGGTAAGTTGTCTTGAAAATCTTCTTCGTTATTTGTTGGTGTCATATTCAAATATTGTTCTTTGGCTGTATCGTAGTCAATTTGTAATTTATTAAGTAATTTTGTCGTTGGGTCATTCTCGTTACGCAAAATACATAACAATAAATGTGCAGTACTTATCGAAGTAGCCTGAAAAACTTTAGCTTCTAAGAAAGTAGTTTTCAAAGCTCTTTCGGCCTGTCTTGTAAGATGCAAGTTTTTCTTATCGTTACTCACAATTACGTTTGGATTGGCAGGACTTAGTATTTCGACTTTTCTACGCAAATGATCTAAATCGATAGAAAGATTATTTAATATAGAAATCGCTGTACCATTTCCGTCACGTAAAATACCTAACATTAAATGCTCGGTACCAATAAAATCGTGACCCAAACGCAAGGCTTCTTCCTTACTATAAGTAATTACATCTTTGACTCTTGGTGAAAAATTATCATCCATAATTATATCTTGTTAATGTAAATTTAGTGATTTATCAATAGAAATGCAAAAATCGTTCCGCATCAAATGTACTGACAGCTAATTGACAAAAAAATATTCAAAAACAAGTGTTAAAATATAGATTATTTATTAACCAAAACAACCTTTGATATTGTTAATAAAAAGAAGAAAAATCTATTTATTAGTATGTAAAAAATAATCGAGAAAGCTTATATTAGCAAGATTTTTAAAATTACATAATTAAACATAAATATAGTATGTCGACAGGAGAAAAGTTAATACCAATTAACATTGAAGACGAAATGAAAACAGCTTACATCGATTATTCGATGTCGGTTATTGTATCGCGTGCCTTACCAGATGTGAGAGATGGTCTAAAACCAGTTCACAGAAGGGTTTTATATGGTATGTATGATTTAGGAATAACTTCAAAATCTGCCCACAAGAAATCTGCCAGAATTGTCGGAGAAGTACTGGGTAAATATCACCCACACGGAGATACATCAGTATATGATGCGATGGTTCGTATGGCTCAAGAATGGTCTTTACGTTATTTATTAGTAGATGGTCAAGGTAACTTTGGTTCTGTCGATGGAGATAGCCCAGCAGCCATGCGTTATACAGAAGCCAGAATGCGTAAAATTTCGGAAGAAATTATGGCCGATATAGAAAAAGAAACTGTCGATTTTCAGTTAAACTTTGACGATACTTTATATGAACCAAAAGTAATGCCTACTAAAGTTCCCACTTTATTAATAAACGGAGCTACTGGAATTGCGGTTGGTATGGCAACAAATATGCCACCTCACAATTTAACCGAAGTTATAAATGGAACTTTAGCTTATCTTGAAAATAACGATATTGAGATTGATGAGTTAATGCACCATATTAAAGCACCAGATTTTCCTACTGGTGGTATAATATACGGATACGAAGGTGTTCGTGAAGCTTTTAAAACGGGTCGTGGACGTATCGTTATGCGTGCAAAAGTTGGTTTTGAAGAAGTGGATGGTCGCGAATGTATTATCGTGAGCGAGATCCCTTACCAAGTCAATAAAGCCGATATGATTAAGCGTACGGCCGATTTGGTTAATGATAAAAAAATCGAAGGAATATCGAATATTCGTGACGAATCGGACAGAAACGGAATGCGTATCGTATATATCTTGAAGCGAGATGCAACACCAAACGTTGTATTAAATACACTTTATAAATATACCCAATTACAATCTTCATTTAGTGTAAATAATATTGCACTGGTAAAAGGTCGTCCGCAAATGTTGAATCTAAAAGATTTGATTCATTATTTTGTAGAACACCGTCACGATGTTGTAGTTCGTAGAACACAATTCGATTTAAGAAAAGCAGAAGAAAGAGCACACATATTAGAAGGTTTAATCATTGCTTCGGATAATATTGATGAAGTAATTGCTTTAATTCGTGCTTCTAAAAATACCGATGAAGCCAAAGAAAAATTAATCGAAAGATTTAAATTATCTGATATTCAAGCACGTGCTATCGTAGAAATGCGTTTGCGTCAGCTTACAGGTCTGGAGCAAGACAAATTAAGAGCAGAATACGAAGAATTAATGAAATTAATTGAGCATTTGAAAGCTTTACTTGCAGATGTAAACTTAAGAACAGCATTAATTAAAGAAGAATTAGAGGATATGCGTGAGAAATATGGCGATGCTCGTCGTTCTCAAATCGAATATTCTGGAGGAGATGTTAGTATTGAAGATTTAATTGCCGATGAAAATGTTGTAATTACAATTTCTCACGCAGGATACATTAAACGTACAAACCTTAACGAATACAAAACGCAAAATAGAGGAGGAGTTGGTCAAAAATCAGCAGGAACTCGTGATGCCGATTTCTTAGAACATATGTATGTGGCGACAAACCACCAGTATATGATGTTCTTTACTCAAAAAGGAAAATGTTATTGGATGCGTGTTTACGAAATTCCAGAAGGAAGTAAAACGGCAAAAGGACGTGCTTTACAAAACTTAATCAATATAGAAAGTGACGATAAAGTAAAAGCTTTTATTTGTACACAAGATCTTAAAGATAAGGATTATACGACGACTCATAATTTGATTATGGTGACCAAAAAAGGATTGGTTAAGAAAACATCTTTAGATAAATATTCTAAACCACGTGTAAACGGTGTTGCAGCTATTACGATTAAGGAAGGTGATGAATTATTATCAGCCGAATTAACAGATGGAAATAGTCAAATAATTGTAGCAGTAAAATCGGGTAAATTACTACGTTTTGAAGAGACTAAAACCCGTCCAATGGGAAGAACAGCTTCTGGAGTTCGTGGAATTAGACTAAAAGACGAATCTGATGAAGTTATCGGAATGGTTTCTGTAAATGATATGAATAGCGAAATTCTAGTTGTTGCCGAAAACGGATACGGAAAACGTTCTAGTCTTGATGAATACAGAATTACAAACCGTGGTGGAAAAGGTGTAAAAACTTTGAATATTACAGAAAAAACTGGACAACTTATTTCTATCAATTCTGTTACCGATGCTGATGATTTAATGATTATAAACAAATCAGGATTAACGATCAGAATGGCTGTAGAAGATTTACGAGTAATGGGTCGTGCAACACAAGGAGTGAAATTAATTAACTTAAAAGGAAAAGATTCAATCGCTGCAGTTACAAAAGTAATGAAAGATGATGTAGAAGAAGTTCTTGTTGACGAAGAAGGAAATGTTATCGAATCGGTAATCGAAAGAGTAAAACCAGTATTAGAAGTTCTTGAAGATGACGGAACGGCTGACGATGACGACGATGACGATTCAGAAGAAGATGATTCGGAAGAAGAAGACGAAGACGATTCTGACGACGAAGCATAAATAATTATATAAATAGGATTTTTAATGTTTGGCACAGATATTGAAAATCCTATTTTAAATTTTAATAAATAAAAATTAATACGCATATAAAAATGAATACAAAATCTAAAATAATTACAGGATTATTATTTTTCTCACTAGCAACATTTGCTCAAAAAGATGAGATTAAAACACTAAAAAAAATCTACACAAAAGAAATCATTACTGAAGCAGATTTAGTAGATTACAAAAAAAATGCTATAAAATATGGTGATGTAGCTATCGAAGAAGAAGATAAAATTTATTCAGAATTTTACAAATGTATGTTGCCAATTTTGCAAATAAATGCTTTGGGAGCAAATGCAACCGCAATGCAAAAAGCTGATTTTATAAATTTGGAAACTATTGCCAACTTATCTTCAGGACTAAATGCAACTTTAGATTTTGAGAAAAAAGCAGGTAAAGAGGTTTACACTAAAAATATAAACGAAAATAAAGTAAAATATAAACCATTATTATGGGAATATGTTGTTGCATTAGATGGTCAAAAAAAGTATAAAGAAGTTTCTCAAGCAGCGTATTTAATATATCAATTAGACAAAAAGGATTTAGAGAGACTTTATATTGCTGCTGAGTATGCTTTCAGAGCTCAGGAATATAATAAAGCCATTGAATATTATAATGAGTTAAATGCACTAAAATATACAGGTGAAGCAACAACTTATTTAGCAAAAAGTAAGGTAAATGACGAGTATAACTCTTTTACTACAATTGCCGAAAGAGATCTTGCAGTAAAAATAGGAACACATACCGATCCTAAAATTGAAAAAACACCATCTAGAAAAGGAGATATTTACAAGAATATTGTTGAATCATATATTGGAAAAAATGATATTCCAAACGCAAAAAAAGCTATTGTTGATGCAAGACTTGTCAATCCTGACGATACAAACCTAATAATGGTAGAAGCCAATTTGTATTTAAAAACAGAGGATTATGATACTTATAAAAAATTAATTACAGAAGTCTTAGCTAAAAATCCAAATGATGCTGATTTGTTTTTTAATTTAGGTGTTATTTCTGCAAAATCTAAAGACGGACAGGCTGAAGCTGAAAAAAATTATTTGAGAGTAATACAAATCGATCCAAAATATAAAAATGCCTACATCAATCTTGCTGTTCTAAAATTAGAAGGAGCAACTAAAATTGTAGAACAAATGAATAAACTTGGTACTTCTCCAGCGGAAAATAAAAAATATGATGCATTAAAAGTTAAACAAAGAGAAATATATAAATCAGCATTACCTTATTTAGAAAAAGCAGAAGAACTTTTTACAGGTGATACAGAAATAAAAACGACATTACTTAATATTTATTATGCGCTCGATATGACCGAAAAAGCGAAAGCATTAAAGGCAAAAAAATAACTTAAAAAGGCTCTATATTTAGAGCCTTTTTTTATGGATAATGTTTAATATTAAAATAATATCTACAAAAAAAATTACTTCACAGCAATCATCGATATTTCGATGTTTACATTTTTTGGTAAACAAGAAACTTGAACTGTTTCTCTTGCAGGAGCAGTTTCTTCGGTAAAATACTTTCCATAAACGGCATTTATTCTTGCAAAATCACCCATATTCATGATAAAAATGGTTGTTTTTATTACGTTATCAAAAGTCATATTAGCTGCGTCAAGAACTGCTTTTAGGTTTTGCATAACTTGCTCGGTTTCTACTTCAATAGTATCTAAAACTAAATCTCCTGTAGTAGGATTTATAGCTACTTGTCCAGAAGTGTATAAAGTATTCCCACTCAAAATTGCTTGGTTGTATGGGCCAATAGGAGCAGGCGCTTTGTCTGTAAAAATTATTTTTTTCATTTAATTATTTTTTTTATTTAAAATTAAAGTCTTTTGTCTGGTGTATTACGTTTGTCCCACTTAATATCGCTTAAAGCAGAAGAGCTAATTCCTATAAAAAAGTACCACGAAGCTTGGTTACCAAAAGGCATCCAATTAAAATCCATTCGCCAGCTTAACAAATCTCGTTCGAAACGCAATTGGGTATAAGTAACACCATTTTGTACAAAATCGTAACCAGACGAAACTCCAGCCTTCCATTTAGGTGTAATATCTATATTTCCAGAAAACATAAGCGAACTACTGGAAATTTTTTTCTCTCGATTGTTGTTGTCATAAGTTAGCGAGTAGGCTAGTTTTAAATCCCAAGGTATTTGAGCATTAAAAAAACCTGCAAACTTGTCTTCCTCGTCATCTTTTCCAAACTGACTTTCATTACGGTTACTAAAATCGGTAGTTTTTCCGAATAAATCATCTTCCCGACCACCATTTTGTAATCCTTTATTGTTGAATGAATCGTCTTTTTTCTCTTCCTTATTACCTTTACTAGACAAGGAATAATTCAGGGTCATATTAGCGCTTGTTAGTCTAAAAAGGCTTCCATTATTGTCTATATTAAAGATGTTTAGTGCTTTCCCATTAGCATCTATCGCATAAGGATTTAAAGTGGCTCCAAAATTCACATTCATTTTTTCTTTAAACAAATTTGTTCCGCCACTAACTCGAACTGGTTGCCAAGCTTGTGCTCCTTCTTCTGCACTCATATTATAACCTGTAGAAAATTGAAGGTTGTTAAGTAACATTATCTTCTTTGGCTCTACTTTTGTAGAATCTCGATCTCTTACTTTGGCTTCGAAAGTATTGTTTAATCCGAAACTTAAAATATTAGAAAAATTCTTGTCTGGTGCTCCAAAAATTCCTTTTTCAAAACGAGTATAATCTGCCATTTTCCCACTTCCATCGGTGGCGTAAGTATCATAATATTTTTCGAAACTTGGTTTATAACTATATCCTACATTTGGTGTCATAACGTGACGAATAGCTTGAATTTTTTTATCTTTACTTACGTTAAAAGTTCCGTAAATTGTAGTTCCCAATCCTGCATTAAAATTATAGGTTCTAAAGGCATCAAAACCATTATTTATAGTTTCATCAACAACATTAGTTACAGCATTGTATTTTTTATCGATTGTTTTCAAATACCATGTTTCGATATAATTTGCTGATGTATTTACATTCAAATATTTTAAAACTTTAAAATTGGTACTTAATGGAATTGTGTGTTGCATTCCGTTTTTTGCATCACGAAACATTTGAGGTTTAAAAAATAAAGAATCGACTGTTTGTATTTCGTTTCTTGCCGATAAATTATAAGTAAGGTTAATATTTTTTACAAAACCTTTTTTATTCTCTTCTTTTTTAGCAAAAGGATACATTCTGTCTAAACTTGCTGTTAACGTTGGCAAAGTCATGTTTATTTGTCCTGTATTTGTGTTCTGACTATGGTTTGCAGTAATGGCAATATTTGCTTGTGGAACGGTATTGAATGTTTTCGAATAATTTATGGAAGAACTTAACGTATTGTTTAACGAAGCTGAATTATTTATTTGATTAAATGAACTTTTGAAATATTTCTGACTTCCTAAATTTACCGATGCCGAAAATCTAGAATTTGGTGTTGCTTTAGTATCTGGAGAATGGCTCCATTGCAAATTATAAATATTATTTTTTCCGTAACCAGGTAAACCACGTTCACCAGTAATCTGATTTTCAAACCTGAAGTTAAAATTACCACGGTATTTATAAATCTTTGCATAATTTGTTTCTGCTCTAAAAGCATAACTTCCATTCGTGTAATAATCGCCTAAAAGTGCCAAATCATAATGCTTACTTAAAGCAAAATAATATCCACCGTTTTGCAAAAAATAACCTTGCGCATTCGAATCTCCAAACGTTGGAATGATTATTCCCGAAACATTGGTTTCTTTCGATAAAGGAAAATAAGCAAACGGAATTGCAATAGGAGTTGGAACACCTGCAATTACCATGTTTGTAAATCCAGTTACTACTTTTTTTCCGGGAACTAGTTTGATTTTTCGAGCAAGAAAATAATACTCAGGATCTTCTAGGTTTTTTGAGGTAGTAAAACGAGCATTTTTTATAAAATAAACCGAATCGTTTTCTCTTTTTGTAATTTCTCCTTTTACTCTAAATTCATCTTGGTCGGTTCTAGAATTCCAGATTAAAGCTTTTCTTGTTTTAAAATTAAAACGAATAGAATCTGGTTCGACTACATTTTCTCCTTGTTTGAAATAAGGATATTGAGAATAAGCATTGGCAGAATCCTTTATTCTTCCTGCATAAACTTCGTCTTTTTCGTAATCTATTACAATAGTTCCAGCCTTTAGTTCGATATCATTATAATATACTTCGGCTTTGTCATATAGTGTAATTTGCTTCTTTTTTTGATTTATTTTGGCATATTTTGCAGCTTTATACTTAATTTGAGCATCAAGTAAGGGCTTTTTTTTAACAACACTATCTTTTTTGATAGTATCATTCATTTTAACAATATTTTTTATACCAATATTTAAGCTATCTTTCTGATTTTTAGCTGGTATAGCAAGACTTTTTTTAGACAACTCTTGGGAATAAGAAGTGTTATATCCAAAAGTTAATAAAAAAGCTAAAAAAACGATATGAAATAAGTTTGTACGCAACGCTATAAATACTATTTTTGTAAAAATATGGCTTAATTTTTGAAGTGACAAACTTACAATCTATTTTTAAAAAAATTAAGCATTTAGTAAAATTATAACCTTTAAGGTCATTTATAAAAAAATACAAGTATGAAATTCACATTAAAAGTAAAATATTTAATTTTAACCTTATCCTTAGTTTTTGTTGCAACAACTTCAGCACAAACCAATTCTAAATTTAAAGTTGTTCTTGATGCAGGACATGGTGCCAAAGATTTTGGTGCTGTTTATAATGGTTGTGTCGAAAAAAATATAAATTTAGGTATAGTTTTAAAAATAGGAAAAATATTAGAAGCCGATCCTGACGTACAAGTTATATACACTAGAAACGACGATACTTTTATCGAATTAGTAGAAAGAGCTAATATTGCTAATAGAGCAAATGCTAATTTTTTCGTATCAATACACTGTAATGCAAATGTAAAACCAGATCCTTATGGTTCTGAAACATTTGTAATGGGACTTTCTAAAAGCGCTTCGAGTTTGGCAATTGCAAAGAAAGAGAATGCGGTTATTACCTTAGAGGATAATTATAAGAAAAAATACGCAGGATATGATCCTAATTCGCCAGAATCATTAATAAGCGCGACATTAGCACAAGAAGAATATTTAGATCAAAGTATCGAACTAGCAAGTAGAATACAAGATGGTTTAGAAAATAAATTAAACAGAAAATCTCGTGGTGTTGCTCAAGCCCCATTTATGGTATTGCACAAAGCATTTATGCCAAGAGTTCTTGTAGAAACGGGTTTTATATCAAATAAAGAAGAGGGCGCTTATTTAAATTCAGAAGAAGGACAACATAATATTGCAAAAACAATTGCCGATGCTATTTTTAGAATGAAAGTTGAACATTTTGGTGGTACAATGCCAGTTATTGATATTAAAAAATATGAAAAACCAGAAATAAAAGATTCTACACCAAAAGTAAATGTTCAAACTCAAATAAAGGATACTTCAAAAGAAATAAAAAAAGCCGTTGATAATAAAAAATTAGATGTAAACAAACCAATTTTTAAAATCCAACTAAAAGCAAGCACATCTAAAATAGAGGCAAAACCAGAAAATTTTAATGGTTTAGATAAAATTTCATTTATTTTAGAAAAAGATTACTACAAATATATGTACGGAGAAACAAACGATTTTGTTGTTGCCAAAATGCAATTGCTTGAAGCAAAAACCAAAGGTTATGATTCTGCATTTATTGTAGCCTTTAAAAATGGAATAAAAATTAGCTTAAACGAAGCATTAAAGAAGTAATACTAATAAGAATTTATTAATTTTGTTAAAAACAACTTACCTTGAAAATCACTAGAGAAATTAAAACCGCCATATTAGTCATTGCCTCAATTTTGTTATTCATTTGGGGATACAGTTTCCTAAAAGGTCAAAACTTATTTAACAGCCACAAAAAACTATTCGTCGAATACGATAATGTAGAAGGATTAGCAACATCGGCACCAGTTACTGTAAGCGGAAAAGTAATAGGAAAAGTAAATTCGATAGTGTTAAACACAAACGGAAAACTATTAGTCGAACTACAAATAGATGATGACCAGTTTCCTATTTCAAAAACAAGTGTGGCACAAATTTATGAGCCAGGCGTTATTGCAGGAAAGCAAATTGCAATTATTCCAAATTATAAAGATAATAATATGACTAGCGATGGCGATAAACTATTGTCTGGAATAAAATTAGGATTAACAGATGCTTTGGGACAAAAACTAGAACCACTTCAAGCTCGTTTAGACAAAGTTTTGGCAAATGCCGATGCATTAATATCAAATATCAACACCGTTTTAGATGCACAAACACAAGCAAATCTAAAAACTGCAATTGCCGAGCTAAACAAAACCATGTCAAACTTTAGTAAAGTATCTAAAAATGTAGATGATATTCTGGTAGATAACAAAGAGAAACTAGGAAGTGCAGTAGCTAATTTAGACAAAACTACTCAAAATTTCGCAAAAATATCTTCCGATTTAGACAAAGCAAATCTAGGAGCGACAGTCAAAAATCTAGAAGCAACTTTAGACAATGTCAATAAAATCATGACAAATTTAGAGTCAGGAAAAGGAACAATGGGTAAATTGCTAAAAGACGATGCCATGTATACTAATCTATCTAAAGCATCAAAAGAGTTAGAATTATTACTGCAAGATGTAAGATTACACCCAACAAGATATGTTAATGTTTCTCTTTTTGGCAAAAAAGAAAAACCTTATGTGGAACAACCAGTACAAAAATAAACAACCCAAATAAACTAACCATTTATGAGCTATTTAGACAATATATTATTCTTCGTTATTCTTTCTATAGGAATTGGGTATTTTGCTATCAATGTCAAAAAAATTCTCCGAAACATAAAACTAGGACAAGACATAAATCGTTCTGACAACCCATCAGAAAGATGGAAAAATATGGCAATGATTGCACTCGGACAATCTAAAATGGTCAAACGTCCCGTAGCAGGAATCCTTCACATATTTGTTTATGTAGGATTTGTAGTTATCAATATTGAGGTTTTAGAAATCGTTATCGACGGATTATTCGGAACACACCGAGTTTTTGCGTTTTTAGGAGTATTTTACAATGTGTTAATAGGTTCGTTCGAAATATTAGCACTGTTAGTATTAGTTGCTGTAATTGCTTTTTTAATAAGAAGAAATATCATCAAACTAAAAAGATTTATACATTCCGATTTAAAAGGTTGGCCAAAATCTGACGCCAATTATATTTTATATTTTGAAATAGTATTAATGTCATTATTTCTGATATTAAACGCTTCCGATTTGTGGTTGCAAACTATGAATGTACATCATTATACTCATGCTGGTTCATTTCCAATCAGTCAGTTTTTGGCGCCAATATTCAACGGAATGAATGAAAGTTCTGTAATTCTAATCGAAAGAGCGGCTTGGTGGTTACACATTTGCGGAATTTTAGTATTCCTAAATTATCTGTATTTCTCTAAACATTTACACATATTATTAGCGTTTCCAAACACTTATTTTGCAAACCTTAATCCACAAGGACAGTTTGACAATCTAGAAAGTGTTACCAAAGAAGTAAAACTAATGATGGATCCAAATGCCGATCCATTCGCTGTACCAGCACCAGACGACAATGCCGTTCCAAGTAAATTCGGGGCACAAGACGTGCAAGATTTAAATTGGGTTCAGTTGTTAAATGCCTATACTTGTACTGAATGTGGTCGTTGCACATCATCATGTCCAGCCAACCAAACAGGTAAAAAATTATCACCAAGAAAAATCATGATGGATACTCGTGACAGATTGGTCGAAGTAGGAAATAATATCGATACCAATAAAGGCGTATTCATACCAGACGGCAAATTCCTACTGGGCGATTACATTACACCCGAAGAACTTTGGGCTTGTACCTCATGCAACGCTTGCGTCGAAGAATGTCCCGTAAATATCAGCCCATTATCAATCATTATGGACATGCGTCGTTACCTCGTTATGGAGCAAAGTGCAGCGCCACAGTCATTAAACGCCATGATGACAAACATCGAAAACAACGGTGCGCCATGGCAATACAACCAGCAAGACCGATTAAATTGGAAAAACGAATAAAATAATATTTTGGGCGTGACCCCGCTTTTAATGGCGGGGTCGGGCTTTTCGTTACAATCTTTTCTTTTTCTAAAGAAAAAAAGAAAAGGATTTTCACTACAATCCCTCACGCAACACACAGCATAAATAAGCATTACAATGAACATCGAAGATTTAAATAAAAATTTAGTAGCTACATCAGAAAACGGACAAACCATAAGTCCCATCTTGCCAGATGGTGTAAAAAACTATTTAATAGACATAGACGGAACCATTTGCGACGATATTCCAAACGAAGAACCAGAACGTATGCTTACTGCCGAAGTATATCCTGACGCATTAGTAACGCTAAACAAATGGTACGACGAAGGACATATAATTTTCTTTTTTACCTCAAGAACCGAAGAACACCGCGAATATACCGAAATCTGGCTCAAAAAGCACGGATTCAAATACCACGGAATGGTCATGGGAAAACCACGAGGAGGAAACTACCACTGGATAGATAATCATTTGGTAAAAGCAACACGTTACCAAGGAAAATTCACCGATTTGATAGACAAACAAGTAACAATACAAGTCTTCGACGACGGAAAAGATTAATTAAAATTTGTTTATTTTTTCAATCGTTCAATCGATTAACCAAATAACCGAATAACCAAATAAACAGATTATGCAAGAAACATTAATAGTGCCTACAATGGCCGAAATGCTAGCCCAAGGCAAACAACCAGAAGTATTATTTTGGGTAGGATGTTCAGGAAGTTTCGATGATAGAGCAAAAAGAATAACCAAAGCTTTTGTACGAATTCTAAACCGTGCAAACGTCGAATTTGCAGTATTAGGAACCGAAGAAGGTTGTACAGGCGATCCAGCAAAACGTGCAGGAAACGAATTTTTGTTTCAAATGCAAGCCATGATGAATATCGAGGTACTAAATGCTTATGAAGCAAAAAAAATAGTAACCGCTTGTCCACATTGTTTCAATACAATAAAAAATGAATATCCAGAATTAGGCGGAAAGTACGAAGTAGTACACCACACAGAATTCCTAAAATCATTATTAGACGACGGACGATTAACGATTGAAGGCGGGCAATTCAAAGGAAAAAGAATCACTTTTCATGACCCATGTTATTTGGGACGTGCCAACAAAATATACGAAGCGCCAAGAGAATTAATTCAAAAACTTGATGCCGAATTAGTCGAAATGAAACGATCTAAAGCCAACGGATTATGTTGTGGAGCAGGTGGAGCGCAAATGTTTAAGGATGCCGAACCAGGAAACAAAGAAATCAATGTTGAAAGAACAGAAGACGCTCTAGAAACCAAACCAGAAATCATCGCAGCAGGTTGCCCGTTTTGTAACACAATGTTAACCGACGGTGTAAAAAATAAAGAAAAAGAAGCTGACGTAAAAGTGATGGATATCGCCGAACTAATTGCAAATGCTCAAGATTTATAATGTATGATTTCTGTTTTAAGATTAAAAATATATTTTTAATACCAATACTTTTTCTTTACATAGGTTCATCATCGTTTGCACAAGAAATAAATAGTAATGTTTTTATCGACTCTGTTAAGATTTCTGAAAATAAGAATATAAAATTTAATTATTATCAACTAGTAATTCCAGCCGTATTAATCGGATATGGTATTATAGGTTTAGAAAGTCATCAATTAACGTCTTTTAACACTCAAATAAGAGAAGAAGTAAAAGAACATATTGATGAAAAATTAACAATAGATGATTTTTCTCAATACACACCTTTGGTTTCAATATATGCTATAGATGCATTGGGAGTAAAAAGTAAAAATAGCATTAAGGATAAAACCATTATTTCTGCCACATCTTATTTAATTATGGGATTAGCGGTAAATACATTAAAAAGAACATACGTATCGGAAAGACCAGACGGAACATCATTTAATTCATTTCCTTCAGGACACACCGCTACAGCATTTATGGGAGCAGAGTTGTTATATCAAGAATATAAAGAAAAATCAATCTGGTACGGAATATCAGGTTACGTAGTTGCCACAGGAACGGGAGCTTTCAGAATGTATAATAATAGACATTGGTTGTCTGATGTGGTTGCTGGAGCAGGAATAGGAATTTTAAGTGCCAAAGCTGGATATTGGTTACACCCAATTGTAAGTAAGCTTTTTACAAATAAAAAAGAATCAAATACAAAAACAGCATTTATTCCATATTATGATGGAAAAACCACTGGTTTTGGGTTAGTTTCTACATTTTAAAAAAATATAAAATATGTTAGTTCCATTTGAAGACTTACCATTAGAATCAAAAATATGGATTTACCAATCCAATCGTAAATTTACCGATGAGGAATTTGCCGAAATTCAAGTTGCAACAGAAGCATTTATTCAAGATTGGTCTGCTCACGGAACAAGTCTTGAAGCTTCATATTTACTAAAATACAATCGGTTTATTATTTTTGCAGTAAATCCAGAAGTGCAAGCAGCAACAGGTTGTTCTATCGATAAGTCTGTTCAGTTTATACAAGAATTAGAACAAAAATATAAGGTTGATTTGTTAGATAAAATGAATGTAACTTTCAAAAATGGTAAGTTTGTAGCCCACAAAACATTAATCGAATTTAAAAAAATGGCTAAAGACAAAGCCGTTACAGGTTCGACAATTGTCTTTAATAATCTAGTAAATTCTATCGAAGAATTTAACGAATCTTGGGAAGTTCCTGCAGAAGATAGCTGGCATAGTCGTTTCTTTTAAAAAAGGATAACGTTATTTTTACCACAGATTCACAGATTATAAATTCGTGAATTTGCGGCGAAAAAAATCACACAAATTCAAGAATCACAAAAAAAATATGTGAATCTGCGGTAAAAAAAGAATGGTCTGCAAAGCGGGCAATCACAAAGAATTATAATGAAAAATTTAGGTTTTAAGTTTCTATTGTTTTCTGTACTCACTTTATTTATGGTCAATTGTTCTGTAAATAAAAATTTGAGTAAGGAAAAAACTGCTGTTTCTAAAAATGTAGAAAAATCTAAAAGCGAAAAATTTATCGATCCTTCAAAAGTTGGTTTCAACTTTTTTGAAGATACACATTCAGAAAAAAAATGGGTAGATAGTATTTACAACATCATGACTTTCGAAGAAAAATTGGGTCAATTATTTATGGTTGCAGCTTATTCTAATAAAGATACGGTTCATTTTAACGCATTAGACAAACTGATAAAAAACTATAAAATTGGAGGCCTGATTTTTTTTCAAGGAGGACCAGTTCGTCAAGCAAAACTAACCAATCGTTTTCAGGCAGCATCTAAAATCCCTTTGTTTATCGGAAATGATGCCGAATGGGGATTAAGTATGCGACTAGATTCTACCTATAAATACCCTTGGAATATGACACTCGGTGCCATTCAAGATATGAAGCTTATCGAAGATTTGGGAGCTCAAATGGGAAAGGAAACCAAACGAATGGGTTTACAATTTAATTTTGCACCAGTTTTAGATATTAATACAAACCCAAATAATCCAATTATAGGTAACCGTTCTTTTGGAGAAGACAAAGAAGAAGTAACAAAAAGGGCCGTTGCTCTAATGAAAGGGTTTCAAAACCAAGGTGTTTTTTCTACGGGTAAGCATTTTCCTGGTCATGGCGATACTGAAACGGATTCACATAAAGGACTTCCTATCGTTAATTTTTCTAAAGAGAGATTAAATGAAGTGGAGTTTTATCCGTATAAAAAAATGTTTAATTTAGGGTTGTCTTCAGTTATGGTTGCTCATTTAAACGTGCCAAGTCTTGAAACTAGAGAAAATCATCCATCATCAATATCTTATAATGTAGTAACAAATATCCTTAAAAAACAATTAGGCTTTAACGGATTAATTTTTACTGATGCTTTGAATATGAAAGGAGCAAGTAATTTTAAAAAGCCAGGAGAAATCGATCTTGAAGCATTTTTAGCGGGAAATGATATTCTACTTTTCGCAGAAGACGTACCACTTGCAGTCGAAAAATTTACACAAGCCTACAAAGACACCTTAATACCTGATGAACGTATTGAATATTCAGTAAAGAAAATTTTAAATTATAAATATAAAGCAGGTTTAAATAAATATAAACCAATAGAAATAAATAATTTATATTCTGAACTTAACACACCATATAGTAATTCCTTGCAGTATAAGTTATTTGAAAATGCAATCACAGTTGCAAAGAATGACCATCAGACTTTACCTATTAATGAACTAGAGAAAACTAAAATTGCTTACGTGAAAATTGGTGATGATTCTGGAAATACCTTTTTAACTACACTAAAAAAGTATGCAGATATTACAGTTGTCTCTAATGAAAATATTGATAGCTTAAATTTAGAGCTAAAAAAATATAATAAAGTAATTTTAGGTTATCATGTTTCAGATAAATCATGGTGGAAAAAATATGAATTTACTGAGACTGAATTAGCATTAATTGAGAAAATATCAGAAAATAATGATGTTATTTTAGATGTATTTACTAAACCTTATATTCTATCATCACTAAAAAGTATTGATAATATTGAAAGTATAATAGTTTCATATCAAAATGGAGATATCGCTCAGGAAGTATCAGCAGAATTAATTTTTGGAGCCATCGAAGCTAAAGGGAAATTACCTGTTTCGGTTGGTAATCTGTTTAAAGTAGGTGATGGATTATCGACTCAAAAAATTAATAGATTAGGATTTTCAACTCCAGAAAGTGTAGGATTGAGCTCGGAAAAATTAGCAGAAATAGACAAAATAGCCTTAAAAGCAATTGAAAATAGAATAACGCCTGGAGCTCAAATTTTAGTAGCGAGAAGAGGAAAAGTAATTTATCAAAAATCTTTTGGTTACCATACTTACAAAAAAGAGATCAAAGTAAAAAACTCAGATATATATGATATTGCCTCACTATCTAAAATAATAGGAACTTTACCTAACGTAATGTTAGATTATGACACAAAAAAAATAAATTTAGATACTCGTCTTGGCGAAATGATTCATAAAGCAAGAAATTCAAATAAAGATTCAATTACTTTCAAAGAATTGCTTTCTCACTATGCTCGTTTGCAAGCTTGGGAGCCATTTTACAAAAAAACAATCGATTCAATTTCTAAAAAACCATTAGCAAAGTATTATAAAAAAACAGAATTAATAAACTTCTCTACACAAGTAGATGAAAATTTGTTTATACGAAATGATTACAATGATACAATTATAAAAAAGATTATTGATAGTAAATTATTACTTAAAAAAGAATACAAATACAGCGATTTTACTTTTATCCTACTAAAGGAATATCTTGAGACACACCATCATAAAAAGTTAGATGTATTAGCAGAAGAAAACTTTTTTTCTAAGCTAGGAATGAGTAGTACATTATATAATCCTCTTCAAAGATTTGATATAGATATGATTCCACCAACAGAAAACGATACCTATTTCCGTCATCAAATAGTTCAAGGATATGTACATGATATGGCAGCAGCTATGCAAGGTGGTGTTGCTGGGCATGCAGGAGTTTTTTCTAATTCTATAGATATTGCAAAAATGATGCAAATGTATTTACAAAAAGGAAATTACGGCGGTATTCAATATTTTTCGGAAAAGACTTTTAACGATTTTAACACCTGTTATTTTTGTGCCGAAGGCAATAGGAGAGGGCTTGGACTTGACAAGCCACAATTGCCAGGAACATCAGGACCAACATGCGGTTGTGCATCATTAACAAGTTTTGGACATACAGGTTTTACAGGAACTATGACTTGGGTAGATCCAGAAACAGAAATTGTGTATGTTTTCTTATCTAACAGGACTTTTCCAGATTCAAACGCATCAAATAAATTATCTAAAGAAAATATTAGAGAAGATATTCAGAAAATTATTCAAGAAGCTATTATAAAATAATTATAAAATGAAAAATCTATTAAAATCAGCAATCTCAATCATCTTTGTATTCTTTATTTCAAATACAACATTCGCCCAAAAAACAAATCAAAAAGCGGTTATCAAAACTACTTTAAATTGTGATCATTGTAAGGAATGTGAAACTTGTGGACTGAAATTTAAGACAGAAATGTTGAAAATAAAAGGACTAAAAATGTATGAGTTAGATGATAAAAAAATGACATTTACAGTATATTATAATGCCAAAAAGACAAATTTACAAACTATAAAAAATAGCATTTCAAAAATGGGATATGATGCAGATGAAACAAAAGCAACTGCAGAAGGTATTGCATCATTAGATGGTTGTTGTAAAATATAGTTGAATATTTAACTTTTATTTATCGTAGGATAAATTCTATTTTCAGTAAATTCGTTTCATCAAAATCAATAAATGAAAATAGCAATAGTTTGTTATCCAACCTTTGGAGGAAGTGGCGTTGTTGCCACCGAATTAGGTCTAGAACTCGCCCGTCGTGGTCACGAAATACACTTTATTACTTACAGGCAACCCGTTCGTTTGGCATTATTAAACCCAAATGTGCATTACCATGAGGTAAATGTTCCCGAATATCCACTGTTTCATTATCAACCATATGAGTTGGCTTTGTCCAGCAAATTGGTCGATATGGTAAAACTCCACAAAATAGATTTATTACACGTACATTATGCCATTCCGCACGCTTATGCGGGTTATATGGCAAAGCAAATGCTAAAAGATCAAGGGATTATTATTCCCATGGTTACGACATTGCACGGAACCGATATTACGCTGGTTGGAAACCACCCATTTTACAAAACTGCCGTTACGTTTAGTATTAATAAATCGGACAAAGTAACATCGGTTTCTCAGAGTTTAAAGGACGATACACTCAGACTTTTTGATATTAGAAATGAGATCGAAGTTATCCCAAATTTTATCGAATTAGAAAATAAAATAGTCGATAATATTCCTTGTAAACGTTCGGTAATGGCGAAACCTGAGGAGCGAATTATTACACATATTAGTAATTTCAGGAAAGTAAAAAATATTCCTGATGTTGTAAAAGTTTTTTATAAAATTCAACAAAAAATACCCGCAAAACTAATGATGGTTGGCGATGGTCCAGAAAAAGCCAAAGCCGAAAAATTATGTGAAAAATTAGGCATAACAGACAAAGTTATTTTCTTCGGGAATAGTAACGAGATAAATCAAATTTTAGCACTTACCGATTTGTTTTTACTACCATCAGAAACCGAAAGTTTTGGTCTTGCAGCACTTGAAGCCATGGCTTGTAGCGTTCCTGTAATTTCTAGTAATTCGGGTGGTTTGCCAGAAGTAAATATCGATGGAGTTTCAGGCTATTTGAGTAATATTGGCGACGTAAAAGAAATGGCCGAAAATGCACTTAAAATTATTTCTGATGAAAATAATCTAAACTTATTTAAGAAAAAATCATTAGAAGTAGCCAAACAATTCTCGGTAGAAAAAATAGTTCCTTTGTATGAAAACTTATATTTAGAAGCTATAGAAGAATCTAAAATAAAAACATCATTAATCTAAATTTAGATTAATGATGTTTATATGTTTGGTATAAAATATTTTTTAGAATCTGTATCTAGCACTCAATCCTAAATCAGGACCAAAACTATTATCTCTAGCATCTACATAATCAGGGCTAAGGTATATTTCTGGTCTTACATCAAAAGAAAGTTGCAAAGGAAATTTAAAATTATACTCAACTCCAACATCTCCAGCTATAACAGCAAAAGCACCATTTTTAGTTTCATATTGTTCAATTATTGGATTGTAATAGTTTTTCGAACTGTATATACCAGCTCCAACTCCAGGACCTATATACCATTTAAATCCGTTATTAATATCAAATACCCATTGGTAAATCCCAACTAATTTAACATCATTATGACCATAACCTTTACCATAATTATAGTTATTTCCATAACCATTTCCGTAGCCATAATAAACATTACCTTGGTTTCTAAAACCCAAATCTAATTCGATACGATTATTTTTAGAAACAGCGGTTTGAAATGAAACTTCACCACCAAAACCTGAGTTATCTCCTAATCTTATCCCAATTGCATTTTTTTGTTGTGCTTGTGTGCTAAATGCAAATCCTGTAAGCATTAAAGCAGTAATAAATAATTTTTTCATAATAAATTTGTTTTAAGTTATTATTTAACGCAGATAAAGATACAATTATTGCACCATTAATCAATTTTAGTCATTTATTTAATGATATCTAAATTAAATCTAAATATTATTTTATAAGTTTTAATGATTAGGTTATATTTGTTTCAAACTAAAAATAATGGCAGGAAATAGTTACGGAAACATTTTTAAAATTACCACTTTTGGAGAATCTCACGGAGAAGCTTTGGGAGGAATTATCGATGGTTGCCCGCCAAACATAGTACTCGACTTAGACGCCATTCAAATCGAAATGCAACGCCGTAAACCAGGACAATCAATAATAGTTACCCAACGAAAAGAAGAGGACGAAGTGCAATTTCTCTCAGGAATTTTTGAAGGAAAAACCACAGGCACTCCAATTGGTTTTATTGTGTCTAATACAAATCAAAAATCTGATGATTATTCACACATAAAAGATTCATATCGTCCAAGTCATGCGGATTATGTGTACGAAAAAAAATACGGAATTCGTGATTATCGTGGAGGTGGACGCAGTTCTGCTCGGGAAACAGCCAGTAGAGTAGTGGCTGGTGCGGTTGCAAAACAAGTCATTCCGGAAATAAAAATAAATGCTTTTGTATCATCTGTAGGAGAAATTTTTATAGACAAACCTTACCAAGATTTAGATTTTTCATTAATAGAAAGCAATGCTGTCCGTTGTCCAGATTTGGATTCGGCTGAGAAAATGGAAAACTATATCAAAGAAATTAAAAAACAAGGAGACACCGTTGGCGGAACTATAACTTGCGTCATACAAAACGTACCAATAGGTCTCGGAGAACCAGTATTTGATAAGCTTCATGCTGAATTAGGCAAAGCTATGCTCTCTATAAATGCGGTAAAAGGTTTCGAATTCGGGAGCGGATTTTGTGGCGCTAAGATGAAAGGAAGCGACCACAACGACTCTTATAACGAAGATGGAACTACAAAATCGAATCTTTCAGGAGGAATTCAAGGCGGAATTTCAAACGGAATGGATATTTATTTCCGTGTTGCTTTCAAACCCGTAGCCACACTTATTCAAAAACAAGAAGTACTCACAAATACGAACGAAATTATCGAACAACAAGGCAAAGGACGTCATGATCCGTGCGTTGTGCCACGTGCTGTTCCCATTGTAGAGGCAATGGCAGCACTTGTAATTGCTGATTTTTTTCTTTTAAATAAAATTTATAACAAGCATTAGAAGCCAATCCCGCTATACGTTCCAATCTTTTGTTTTTTAAAGAAAAAAACAAAAGGATTTCCACTACTATCGGGGCTAAAAAACAATAACATTCAACCATAAACTATGAATTCAACAGAACCTAAAATCGAAACCAAAAAATCAATTTTTAGTAACCTTACCACTCAAATCCTAATAGCAATGCTTCTTGGAGCAGTTTTAGGAATCTTTATTCACAACAATTACACACCAGAAGATGCCAAAGCATTTAGTGGTTATATAAAAATGTTAGCCACCGTGTTTATTCGTTTGGTACAAATGATTATTGCACCATTAGTACTCACAACCTTAGTGGTAGGAATTGCAAAATTGGGCGACATCAAATCCGTAGGACGAATAGGAGGAAAGGCAATGGGTTGGTTTTTTACGGCTTCCTTTATTTCGTTGTTAATAGGGATGTTTTGGGTCAATTTTTTCGAACCAGGCGTTGGACTAAAATTAATAGATATCGATCCAGCAACCGCTTCTGAGGTTACAGATAAAACACAAAATTTTTCGGCACAAAACTTTATAGAACATATTATTCCAAAAAGTATTTTTGAAGCCATGGCAACCAATGAGATTTTGCAAATTGTTATTTTCTCTATCTTTTTCGGGTTGGCAACTGCATCAATGGGGACTTATGCAAAACCCGTAACAAATGTATTAGAAATAATTTCTCATGTAATTCTTAAAATGGTTGGTTACGTAATGAAATTTGCGCCAATAGGAGTATTTGGTGCTGTTGCGGGAGTTTTTGCCATTCGTGATGTAAATGATTTGTTATTAACTTATGCCAAGTTTTTTGGTTCTTTCTTAGTAGGAATTAGTTCCTTGTGGGTTTTCTTACTTGTAATTGGATTTATTTTCTTGGGAAGCAGAATGAAAGTTTTATTAAAACATATTGTAAGTCCATTAATCATTGCTTTCGGAACTACAAGCTCGGAAGCGGTTTTTCCTAAACTAACCGAAGAATTAGAACGTTTTGGTGTAAAAGACAAAATTGTTTCGTTTATGTTGCCCCTAGGATATTCTTTCAACCTTGATGGAAGTATGATGTATATGACATTTGCTAGTATTTTTATTGCGCAAGCTTCAGGAATTCATTTAGATATACCCACACAAATGACCATGCTTTTGGTTTTAATGCTTACCAGCAAAGGAATTGCAGGTGTGCCAAGGGCGAGTTTAGTAGTAGTTGCCGCTACTTGTGGCATGTTTGATATTCCAGTAGAAGGAATTGCTTTAATATTACCAATAGACCATTTTTGTGATATGTTTCGTAGCGCAACAAACGTGTTAGGAAATGCATTAGCGACAAGTGTTGTAGGAAAGTGGGAGAAAGAATAAATTAAAAATTTTTACATAAAAAAAGCCAAATCGTAAGATTTGGCTTTTTTTGTAATATATAAATAAAACTATACGTGCAATGCTCTATTATCAGTTGCGGCTAATGCTGCTTCTTTTATTGCCTCTGCAAATGTAGGATGTGCGTGTGACATTCTAGAAATATCTTCGGCAGATGCTCTAAATTCCATTGCTACTACAGCTTCGGCTATTAAATCGGCACAACGAGCACCAATCATATGAACTCCAAGAACTTCATCCGTTTTTGCATCGGCAAGAATTTTTACAAATCCGTCGATATCTCCACCAGCTCTTGCTCTTCCTAATGCTTTGAATGGGAAACTTCCCGCTTTATAGTTAATACCATCAGCTTTTAGTTGCTCTTCTGTTTTTCCAACAGCAGCAACTTCTGGCCATGTATAAACGACTCCAGGAATTAAATTATAATCGATATGTGGTTTTTGACCTGCCAAAATTTCGGCAACCATAATACCTTCTTCTTCTGCTTTGTGCGCTAACATTGCACCACGAACTACATCTCCAATAGCATAAATATTTGAAACCGAAGTTTGTAAATGATCGTTAACTTCAACCATACCTCTGTCAGTAATTTTTACACCAGCTTTATCTGCCGAAAGCCCATCAGTATAAGGACGACGACCAACAGAAACTAACGAATAATCACCTTCAAGAGTGATGGTTTCTCCTTTAGCATTTTCAGCTTGAACAGTAACAGCATTGCCATTTCTTTCAACCGATTTTACTTTGTGAGAAACGTAGAATTTCATGCCTTGTTTTTTCAACACTTTTGTCAATTCTTTAGACAAACTAGCATCCATTCCTGGAATAATTCTGTCCATATATTCTACTACCGAAACTTGTGCTCCAAGACGTAAATATACCTGACCTAATTCAATCCCGATAACACCACCACCGATAATTACTAAATGTTTAGGAACTTCTGGTAATTTTAAGGCTTCGGTTGATGTGATAATTCTTTCTTTATCGATTTTGATAAAAGGAAGATTTGATGGTTTAGAACCTGTTGCAATAATAATATTTTTAGCTTCAAGAACTTCTGAAGTTCCGTCTGCTTTTGTAACTTTTACATGAGTTGCATCTTCAAAAGAACCTAATCCTTCGAAAACTGTGATTTTGTTTTTGTCCATCAAAAATTTTACACCGCCAGAAGTTTGGTCAACAACAGCCTGTTTGCGTGCAATCATTTTTTCTAGATTTACTTTTACTTCTCCCGAAACTTCAATTCCGTGGTCTGCAAAATGTTGTAATTCTTCGTAATGGTGTGATGATGACAATAATGCTTTTGATGGAATACAACCTACATTAAGACAGGTTCCGCCAAGAGTCGAATATTTTTCGATGATTGCAGTTTTGAAACCTAATTGTGCGCAACGAATTGCTGATACATATCCGCCTGGACCTGAACCTATAATGACTACGTCAAATGAACTCATAGTAAGTGTGTTTTTGTTTTTAGTGATGCAAAATTACGAATTTAATTGCAATGACAATGGCAAAAATTAATAGCAATTTTAAAAAAAAATTAAATTTCTATAACGGTTGTGTTTTTTACTTCAGAAATCATGAATGTACTGTGCGTACTGCCTATATGCTCTAATGTCGTGAGTTTTTCTACTAGAAATTCACGATATTCTTCCATGTCTTTGAGAACAATTTTTAGAATATAATCGTAATCGCCACTCACGTGATGACATTCTAGTACTTCGTGGAGTTTAATTACTTGACTTTCAAATTTTGTTAAGAATTCTTTTGTGTGTTGAATGAGTTTGATATGACAGAAAACTACAAATCCTTTTTCAACCTTTTTTCTGTTTAACAAAACAACATGTTTTTCTATAATACCTTCTCGTTCTAGTTTTTTTACGCGTTCGTAAACCGCTGTTACAGAAAGATTTAGTTTCGAAGAAAGTTCTTTTGTTGTTTTTTTGCTATCGGTTTGTAGTAGTTTTAATAGGTTTTTGTCGATTTCGTCTAAATTCATGATTTTAAATTTTCTAAAAATGAGGATTTATAATTAAATTTAATGTTTAAATAATTACAAATATATTAAATTATAGTTTTATTTTCTAATTTATTTAATTTGTATTGTAATTAAATCTAATATTTTGTTTTTTTGATGATTGTTAGTTAATAATGGAATGTCCTAGCCCTGATAGAAACGATATCCTTTTTGTTTTGTTTTTTCGACAAACAAAAAGATAAAGTGGATAGCAGGAAATAGCTTCTAAAAAATAAATAAAAGTATGAAAAATTTTAATCCCGCAGACAAAATACAAGATTTACAATATTTTGGAGAATTTGGTGGTGTAAACCCATCTATTTCAGATAGTTCGACTTATACCTTTTTGTCGGCAAAAACAATGTTCGACACTTTTGAAGGTAATGCTGAAGGTTGTTACTTATATTCTCGCCATTCTTCGCCAAGTAATTTGTATTTAGACAAAGCACTTGCTGCGATGGAAGGAACGGAAACGGCAAACGTTGCCGCTTCTGGAATGGGAGCTATTACACCAACGCTTTTGCAGTTGTGTGGCAACGGTGATCATATTGTTTCGAGTAGAACTATTTATGGTGGAACGTATGCTTTTTTGAAAAATTTAGCACCACGATTTGGTATCAAAACTACGTTTGTAGATATTACTAAATTGGATGTTGTAGAGGCTGCCATTACGCCAAATACAAAAGTTTTGTATTGCGAAACGGTGAGTAATCCTCTGCTTGAAGTTGCTGATATTGCTGGTTTGGCAAAAATTGCGATTAAACATGATTTGAAATTAGTGGTTGATAATACTTTTTCGCCCTTGTCGGTTTCTCCAGTAAAATTAGGTGCGGATATTGTGATTCACAGCTTAACAAAATACATCAATGGAAGTAGTGATACGGTAGGTGGTGTGGTTTGTGCTTCGCAAGAATTTATTAATGATTTAAAAAATGTAAATTCTGGTGCTAGTATGCTTTTAGGACCAACGATGGATAGTTTGCGTTCGGCAAGTGTGATGAAAAACTTGAGAACTTTGCACATTAGAATGAAGCAACACAGTCATAATGCGATGTTTTTGGCTCAAAAATTTGAAGAAAACGGAATAAAAACGGTTTATCCAGGTTTGAAATCTCACCCAAGTCACGAAGTTTATTCAGGTATGATTAACCACGAATATGGTTTTGGTGGTATGATGACTATTGATGTGGGTTCGCTTGATAAAGCCAACGAATTGATGGAACTGATGCAAGAAAGAAACTTAGGTTATCTAGCAGTAAGTTTAGGTTTTTATAAAACTTTGTTTAGTGCTCCGGGAACTTCTACATCTAGTGAAATTCCTTTGGAAGAGCAAGCAGAAATGGGCTTAACAGATGGTCTAATTCGTTTCTCGATAGGTTTAGATAATGATATTAATCGTACTTATGAGATGATGCATGCTTGTATGAAAGAATTAGAAATTTTGTAGATTTATTCTTATAAAATAAAAAATCCCATTTCAATTTGAGATGGGATTTTTTTATTGATTTAAAATTTTATTAATTTTCAATATCAGATTTTAATTCTGCCAAATTCAATTTACTATTTTTTCGACTAAACCCGAAGTAAATACAAAGACCAATTAATAGCCAAAGCGTAAAGTAAATCCAATTCCAGATGCTCAATTCGGCCATCATATACAAGCAACAGATTAATCCTAAAAGAGGTATTAATGATAAATTCTGACGATTAGACCAAATAGTTAGACCAAATAAAACAATTAAGAAAATCCACATTGGAATTTTGTGTTTAAATAAACTGAAACCACTTTCGTATTTCAATGAATTATCAATTGGAAGACTATCTACTACTATTTTATAACTTGTGTCGTCTTTTTGTTGGAAATCACTCAAAACCTGCTCTAAATCTTCTGAAGCCTTAACATTTCCAGAATTATTTTTAGTAATATAATCAAAAACAAGTGTTGTTTGTTCTTTGTTTAAAGAAGTCACAATCGTTGCTGGATCATTAATTTGTTTTTCATTAGTTAAGAAATCCATGGTAGATTGCTTATTGTATATAAATGCAAAAATAAAACCTATAATAATTAAAAATGGCATTACAAATTTTGAATTCACATAAGGTGTTTTGAATTTTCCTCTTGGAATATTTGGTTTGTTTTGCAATACTAAAACTCCAGCACAAACCAATACAAAAGCGAATAAAGTTCCAATACTACATAGGTCGGTTACCATTGTAAGGTTCAAAAATAACGCAGGGATAGCAACCACAAAACCAGTAACAATAGTTGCATATGAAGGTGTTTTAAATTTAGGGTGAACTTTAGAGAAACGTTTCGGCAATAATCCGTCACGGCTCATACTCATCCAAATTCTTGGTTGTCCCATCTGGAAGACCAATAAAACACTTGCCATAGCAATTACAGCACTTACGGCAATAATTCCTGACATCCATTTCAAGTTTAATTTATCGAAAACAAATGCTAATGGATCACCCACATTCAATTCAGAATAATTGACCATTCCAGTAAGAACCAAAGCAATAATAATATATAAAACGGTACATATAATGATAGCCCACATCATACCTCGTGGTAAATC
Source organism: Flavobacterium swingsii (assembly GCF_900111965.1). Taxonomy (GTDB): domain Bacteria; phylum Bacteroidota; class Bacteroidia; order Flavobacteriales; family Flavobacteriaceae; genus Flavobacterium; species Flavobacterium swingsii. Next base: position 400,008 of record NZ_FOJT01000002.1, read on the forward strand.
ACGTTGTGGATTTTCACATTCTTCGGCAGTAGTTGAAATAGCATCAAAACCAATATAAGCAAAGAAAACAGCAGACACACCTTTTAGAATTCCACCTACACCATTTGGTGCAAACGGATGCCAATTGGCAGTATCCACATAAAATATACCTACAGCGATTACTAATAAAATGATACAAAGTTTCACAACTACCATAAAGTTACTGGCATTTCGTGATTCTTTCATTCCTCTGTAAACTAATGCAGTAATTAAAATAATAATGAATAAAGCGGGTAAATCGGCTACAAAATGGAACGACCCTAATGTTGGAGCAGTTGTCCAGGCAGTGTAAGCACTTTTTAATCCATCAGATAAGTTTTCGAACGATTTTCCACCTTGCATTAAGGCAGTAGCTTCCTTGAATCCGTTAGAAGCGGTTAAGTAATCCATTTGAACCCATTCGGCTATTTGTTTTAAATGCAATCCGTATTTGGTGTTTAATGTGGTTATAATTCCGTCCATCAATCCCGTAAAATAATCACTCCATGAAATGGCAACGGTAATATTACCAATAGCATATTCCATAATTAAAGCCCAACCTATAATCCAGGCGATGATTTCTCCAAATGCAACATAAGAATAGGTATATGCACTTCCTGAAACGGGAACCATCGAAGCAAATTCTGCATAAGCAAAAGCGGCAAAACTACAAGCAATGGCAGTAAATAGGAATAAGAAAATTACTCCGGGTCCACCATCAAAACTAGCTTTTCCTATCGTACTAAAAATTCCTGCACCAATAATGGCAGCAATTCCAAAAGCAGCTAAATCTCTGGTTTTTAAATGTTTTCCTAAGCTATTATGACCGTCGGCTTCATTTTGAGCGACTTGTTTAAGAATATCTTGTACTGTTTTTTTTCTGAATAATTTTGAAAAAGACATAAATGGGTTAATTATAGTTTGATTAATGCTGCTTTTTTTGCAGGAAACAAATATATAAAACTTACTGAATAAAAATTTTATGTTTCATAATTCTTATTAAAAATGATAGTTATTTGCTATTTTAAAATAAAAATTAATAATCAATTCTGATATAATCTTGTCGGTTTAATCCTTAAATTTGATATAATAAACTGAAAATCAAAAAACTATTGCATTATGGAAAATAACACAAATTCAAACGGAGGAGGAAAATGTCCTTTTTCTGGAGGTACACCAAAACAATCTGCCGGTGGCGGAACAAGAAATACAGATTGGTGGCCAAATCAATTGAAACTAAATATTCTTCGTCAACATTCGGAACTATCTAATCCAATGGGAGAAGATTTTAACTATGCAGAAGCATTTAAAAGTGTTGATTATAAAGCTTTAAAACAAGATATCGTAGACTTAATGACCCATTCTCAAGATTGGTGGCCAGCCGATTACGGACATTATGGTCCATTTTTTATTCGTATGGCTTGGCACAGTGCTGGAACCTATCGTATTGCCGATGGTCGTGGTGGAGCTGGAGCTGGAACACAACGTTTTGCACCACTAAACAGTTGGCCTGATAATGGAAATCTAGATAAAGCTCGTTTATTACTTTGGCCAATCAAACAAAAATATGGGAATAAAATTTCTTGGGCAGATTTAATGATTTTAGCAGGAAACTGTGCTTTAGAATCAATGGGATTTAAAACTTTTGGTTTTGGTGGTGGTCGTGCTGATGTTTGGGAACCAGAAGAAGATATTTATTGGGGACCAGAAGGAAAATGGTTAGATGACAAACGTTATGAAGGTGATAGGGAATTAGAAAATCCGTTAGCTGCGGTTCAAATGGGACTTATTTATGTAAACCCAGAAGGACCTAATGGAAATCCTGATCCTTTGGCTTCTGCTAGAGACATTCGTGAAACTTTTGCTCGTATGGCAATGAATGATGAAGAAACGGTTGCATTAACTGCGGGCGGACATACATTTGGAAAAGCGCATGGTGCTGCTGATCCGGGTCAATATGTTGGTCCAGAACCTGCTGGTGCTTCTATTGAAGAACAAAGTTTAGGTTGGAAAAATACATTTGGTAGTGGAAAAGGTAACGACACTATTACGAGTGGAATTGAAGGAGCATGGACACCAAATCCAACACAATGGGATAACGATTATTTTAATGTATTATTAGGTTACGAATGGGAATTAACTAAAAGTCCAGCTGGTGCTCATCAATGGACACCAACTGCTGGATCAAATGCAAAAATGGCTCCAACTGCTGGTGATGCATCAAAATCTCAAAGATTAATGATGACAACTGCAGATATGGCCATGAAAATGGATCCAATTTATGCTAAAATTTCTAAACGTTTTCATGAAAATCCTGATGAATTTGCAGATGCATTTGCTCGTGCTTGGTTCAAATTAACGCACAGAGATATGGGGCCAAAACCACTTTATTTAGGACCTGAAGTTCCAAAAGAAGAGTTAATTTGGCAAGACCCAATTCCGACTGTTACTCATAAATTAATCGATGAAAATGATATTGTTGCATTGAAAACTAAAATTCTTGATTCAGGATTAACGGTTTCTGAAATGGTTTCTACAGCGTGGGCATCGGCTTCTACTTTCCGAAATTCAGATAAACGTGGTGGTGCCAACGGAGCAAGAATTAGCTTAGCACCACAAAAGAATTGGGAAGTTAATAATCCTTCTCAATTATCGAAAGTGTTAGGAACATTAGAAAGTATCCAATCAGCATTTAACAATTCACAATTTGATGGTAAAAAAGTTTCTTTAGCCGATTTAATTGTTTTGGCAGGTTCTGTTGGAATTGAAAAAGCAGCTAATAATGCGGGACAAAATCTAAAAGTTCCTTTTGTGGCTGGACGAACAGATGCATCACAAGAACAAACTGATATAGAATCTTTTGCAGTTTTAGAACCCGAAGCTGATGGTTTCCGTAATTATATGAAAACGAATTATACCGTTTCTGCAGAAGAAATGTTGGTTGATAAAGCACAATTAATGACATTAACAACAACAGAAATGACGGTTTTAGTTGGTGGTTTACGTGTATTGAATGCCAATTTTAATCAGTCGAAATTAGGTGTTTTTACAAACAAACCAGAAACACTTTCAAATGATTTCTTTGTAAATTTATTAGATATTAGCACAACTTGGAAAGCTTCAACTGATAATGCAACAGTTTTTGAAGGTCGAAATCGTGCAACTGGCGAATTGAAATGGACAGGTACTCGCGTAGATCTTATTTTTGGTTCTAATTCAGAGTTGAGAGCATTAGCAGAAGTGTATGCTTGTTCGGATTCGAAACCAAAATTCATTAATGATTTTGTAAAAGCTTGGAACAAAGTAATGAATTTGGATCGTTTCGATTTGGTATAATTTTTCTTTGCGTTATAAACAAAAACTCTCAAGGTGACTTGAGAGTTTTTTATAGAGTATGTTTTTTCTTTTAAATAACGTTCCGACAGCTTTATGACATTGAGGAATTTGGTTTTACTAAATTTTAGTTAAATCACGAACCAAAAAAGTACAAAACAGAGTTTAAATTAATGACTAAACCTCAATTTTTGCAAACCGCCTTGTTGTAGGCAGTTATTCATTAATTTTTCTTTTGCAGAATTGTGTCCAAATTTCATTACTTGGGTCAGAATACAAGATTGGGTTTTTTCCATAATATGTCACATTTTCAACTCCAACTGCGTCTGCTCTTTGTTTTAATTCTCTTGCGTGAAAAGCGTGATGAGAAGGAATATCTAGAACATAAGGATTATACGGATTTACTACATCTCTAAGTGTATTGTTTATCCATATTTCTGGGTCGTCTGAAGTCATTAGAGATAACATATCAACTTCTGTTCTATAAGTATCAATGGTAGGCGATTCGTATTGAGCATTTGAGGAAACTCCATATATTTTTTGAATGTTTCCTGTTTCATTTGCCAAAATTGTTGACCAAGTTACTCCATAATCACTAAAAACATCATTTACCCAACGGTCTTCAATGTTGTAACTTGCTTGAGTTTCTCTCGCTACTACGCCTTTTACTCTGGTTGATTCTCTTAAAACTGGGTCGTTGTTTTGAGCATCAGCAGAATCATTATTAAATGCTATCCAAAGTGAAGTGCTTGCACCAGCTGAATTACCTGCCAAAACTATTTTAGTCTTGTTAATATTAAAATCAATTGCCCGATTTCTGATATATTGTAATGCTCTCCTTACATCTGACATTGGTTTTTTAACACCTTCCATTTCTCCTGTATTATTTAGATAGGTGTAACGAATAGTTGCAAAAGCAATATTATTTTGAAGTAAGTAACGAATGTCTGTTGGAAAATCCCACGCTCCTCCTGATTGAACGGCATATACAAAATCTTTGTCACCGCTTGTAAAACCTCCACCGTGAACATAAATCACTAAACCAGTTGGCGTGTTAGAATTTGGTAGCCAAATATCAAATTGAGTTCTTGTCTTGTTGTCATAAGCTATGTCTTTTGCAAATTTCGCATTGATACCTTGTAAATCAACAGGCGAGTTTGAAAAAGTGATATTCGAATCTGGAATTATTGGAATTACTTGATTTTCTTCATTTTTACTACAACTAAATGTAAATACTACAACTAATAAAAAAGTAATAAATTGTTTATAGTATGTTTTCATATTATTCTGTTTTTTTCCGATTCTGTTGTATGCAGTTTTAACTTTTAAACTTTAGATATTCGACTAAAATTCCTCTTGTTTTCAAAATCATTTTTTCATCATCTAAATATTTAATTTTTGATTGCCAACTTCCGCCTAAACTTGTCCATTTGATTTTATTACCAAATATAGTTTTTACTATTTTAAAAACAGGTGGACAGCTATTTATTTGTAATTTACCAGAGAGAACTTGTTCTTTACTTGAAATATCTAAACTTCCAAGTTTTCCATCATAATTAAATTGATAAACATAATCTGTTGTATCATTTTTAATAATCCAGTTACCAGTTATTTTTTTTCTCAATTCTTCTTTTGATTCAGAGTTTTCAAATTTTTGACAAAAACTTGATAAACTTAAAAGTAGAAACAATATTGCAAAATTTACTTTCATTTCGTTTTAAAATTTCGTTAGATTTTTACATCTGCGCTTAAATTGCATACAACTCGTTTATAGGTCTTAAAACCATACAAAGCTTCCTAGTTTTTGGAGTATATGTATGACAAAACCAAACATTATTATATTTCAAATATATTCATTTTTTCTTAAAGATTTATAGTCTATGTTATTAGTGTCTTTAAATAACTTTAAACTATATCGAAATAAGATAATATAATTAAAAGTTATTATTATGAATGGAGATAATAGTTATTTTTGCACCATTAAAAAAATAAATTAAAATTCATATAATTATGTCATTAGTAGGTAAAAAATTTCCAAGTATTGCAGTAGATGCTATTTCTGAAATGGGAGACAATTTAAAAATCAATATTTTTGAAGAGGCTACAAAAAACAACAAAAAAGTATTATTGTTTTGGTATCCAAAAGATTTTACTTTCGTGTGTCCAACTGAATTACATGCTTTTCAAGCAGCTTTACCGGAATTTAACAAAAGAAATACAATCGTAATTGGAGCTTCTTGCGATACAAACGAAGTACATTTTGCTTGGTTAAACACACCAAAAAATAATGGTGGAATAGAAGGTGTAACGTATCCAATTCTTGCTGATACAAACCGTAATTTATCTAACATTTTAGGAATTTTAGACATCGATTCTACAAGCTATAGCGAAGAAACTGATTCAATTATTGTTGAAGGATCTAACGTAACTTTTAGAGCAACTTACCTAATTGACGAAACTGGTAAAATTTTCCACGAAAGTGTAAACGATATGCCACTTGGTCGTAACGTAAACGAATATTTACGTATGGTTGATGCATATACGCACATTCAAGAAAAAGGAGAAGTTTGTCCTGCAAACTGGGAAGCTGGTAAAGAAGCAATGAATGCCGACAGAAACAGTACAGCTTCATACTTATCAATGAACTAATAATAATTTCAATAATAATTTCAATGGCAATTTTTAAATTTTAATTGCCATTGATTTATGTTATTGTAATTGAAATTTAAAACTATGTTACTAGAACTAGAAAAAGATAATTTAGCCGAAATTATTGGTGAAAATGATATTGTAGTGGTTCAATATTCAGCATCTTGGTGTGGAAATTGCAGAATCATGAAACCAAAATTTAAAAAACTGGCTTCAGAAAATGAAAACGTAACTTTTATAATTGCCGATGCCGAAAACTTCCCTGAATCAAGAAAATTAGCCAATGTAGATAATCTGCCAACATTTGCAATATTCAAAAACGGAGCATTTGTAAACCAAACACAAACCAACAAAGCAGAAGTTTTGATTGATTTTGTGAATGAAATACTTTAAAAGTTTATTTGTTTAATCGTTTATTTGCTTAATCGATTAAATAAATAAACGATTAACCGATTAAATATTAAAAATGAAATTACCAGTTATAAAACACCTTACTCAATTTATAGAGGAAAACGACCAAGATTATCTTGTAGAAACCATCGAAGTTTTAGAAGCTTTAACAGAAATTTCATCGCTTAAAGATGAAGAACTCGATGTTATTGGCGAATTAATTTCTAATATGTACGGCGCACTCGAAGTGCATAAGATGACAAAAGACGGAATGGATAAAAAAGAAGCTCTGAATGCTTTTATGAAAAGAGTTTTAGGATCGATAGATAAATAAAAAATGCTTCTAAATATAGAAGCATTTTTTATTTTTTTTAAGCGGTAAATAGGCTTTTATAATTATCCCAATATCTATAAATTAAAAATAAATTTCCTAAAAAGATAAACAATCCAATGGGTAAATTTTCGGGTGTCATATAAAGATTAATCAGTAAAATATTTAAAGTTACTGGTAATATAATAATGTTGGCAATCGTAACGTATTTTCCTGATAAAAAGGACAATCCGCAAAGTAATTCTAGTGCTTTTGCTAATGGCATCAGATATGATGAAGCAACTAGACCTACTTGAAATGCTTTAAAATCACCAGTTACTTCAGGTTCAGGGGCAAGTTTTAAAAAGAAACTTGCAGAGGCAAAAACTAATAATGCACCCATTAATACTCGTACAATAATTGTAGCTATTTTCATAAATTATAGGTTTTAGGTTCACTATCAAAGTTACTAAAAAAAATCTTACAAATCAATTAAAATACTGAAAACTAATAGATTAATTTAGATTATTATCGTCAACAAAATTCTTGCAATATTGCTGAATCATTTTTCTTACCAATATAAATTCATTTGTAATTTCGTCGTCTGTTCCAGTGGCTTTTGCAGGATCAGGAAAATTATAATGCAATTTTACAGCTTTTGATGGAAAAAATGGGCAACGTTCTTTAGCATTGTCACAAACGGTAATTACATAATCGAAAGGGATGTTAAAATACTCATCGATATTGTTAGAAGTATGATGAGAAATATCAATTCCGTCTTCTTGCATGATGGTAATTGCTTTTGGGTTTACGCCATGAGTTTCTACACCAGCAGAATATATTTTTACTTTTTTGCTATCAGTAAAATGGTCTAAATAACCATGTGCAATTTGGCTTCGGCAACTATTTCCTGTGCAAAGGACTAAAATGTTTATCATATTATTTTTTATTAAAACTACAAAAAATGAAATTTTGTATCGTGTCAAACGGTGTTTTGTGGTCTTCTGTAAAACAATTTATTTTATCGAAATTATCTTCAAAAACAGTATCCATTTTACTTTCAGAATAAGGTGTAATATCTAAACCACTACATTTTTTGGGTCCATTTTCAGAAAAAGTACCAATAATCATTTTTCCGTCTTTTGAAATCAATTTAGATACTATTTCGACATATTTTTTAATTTCATTTTCTGTTGTCAAAAAATGAAAAGAAGCTCTGTCATGCCAAAAATCGAAAGTAATTTCCGATTCAAAATCTAAAATATCCGAAACTATAAAAGTTACATTTTCAGATTTTTCTCCCAATCTTTCTTTAATGCGTTCTATTGCTTTGGCTGAAATGTCTAACAAATACAAGTTTGTAAAACCTAAGTCCAGTAAAGCATCAATAAAATAGCTGTCTCCGCCACCAATATCGATAATTTTCGTATTTTTTGGTAAACCAAATTCCTTAACAAAATTTATTGAAGTTTCTGGATTTTCTTGAAACCAACTTACTTCTGTTTCCGTTTTTGTAGTAAAAACATTTTCCCAATGTGCTTTTTTATTTTCCATTTATACGAATAACCAGATTAAATTTATAGCGCAAAATTTTGGATCAAAACCCCAAATTAATTGTAAAACTGTGATAGAAACAGTGATTATAATGGGTTTCTTATATTTGATAATAAATGATTTCATACTTAACAACAATTTGAGTTTGGTGCACAACAAGAAGCCATGTTTTCTTGCAGTTCGTTTAGTTTTACTTTTATTTTTTCGACAGGAATTCCGCAATTACTTTTAGCTAAACAATCGGTTTTGGTGTTGGTTAAAACAAATTGATTGTCAATATATTCCAATCCAAATTTACCTACTGTTTCTTGTTGAAATTCGATTTCAATTTCCAGATCTTCACCTTCAAACATTCCTGAAGTTGCCTCAATTATCGAAATCACTTTTTTAGGTTCTAATCGATGGTAAAAATCGACTGATGTCCACAATTGTAGTGTCGCTTTTTTAGAGATTCTGAAAGTATTACCACAATCAGTAAATTGTTTTGTGGTCATTCCAATTTCGGTTATATGAAAATGGGAAGGTACTTTTTGTCCGTTTTGCAACACAAATTCTAACTGCGCTACATTTTCTAACTGATTTTTAAATTCTGATAGTTTCATGGTTTATAGTTTTAGTTAACAACATTTCTCTTTTAATTTTTTAGTAATGGTGAAAAAATAATTTTCAAATTTCTTCAGTGTTTCGGTATTAATACAATAACAAATTGAAGTTCCTTCGATGCTTCCTTGTATAATTTTTGCATTTTTAAGTTCTTTTAGATGTTGAGAAACAGTAGGCTGGGCGAGTGGCAATTCGTTTACAATGTCACCACAAATACAAGTATCTACAGTTAGTAAATATTCAATTATTGCAACTCTTGCTGGGTGCGAAAGCGCTTTGAATAGTGTTGCCAATTCGTTTTGCTCGTCCGAAAAGGATTCTGATTTAGATGCTCCCATGGTTTTAATGTATTTGTATATTGCAATATTACGATAAATAAATAATATGAAATTAATTTTAATGTTAAATTTTCCACAAGAATCTATTTCAAAAACATAATTTCTAAATTCTGTAATCCTAATTATTTTTACTACTTTTGAAACTCATTAAAATTATTCGAAAATGATATCAATAACATTAGGAGGGAACGCTATAAATACATCAGGAAGTTTACCACAAGTAGGTACAAATGCCCCAGATTTTAAACTTGTAAAAAGTGATTTATCGGTAGTTTCATTAGCTGATTATAAAGGAAGTAGAGTAGTGCTAAACATTTTTCCAAGTATCGATACTGGAACTTGTGCAACATCAGTAAGAACTTTTAATGCTAAAGCGAGCACATTAGATAACACAAAAGTATTATGTATTTCTCGCGATTTGCCTTTTGCTCAAAAACGTTTTTGTGGTGCTGAAGGATTAGAAAATGTCGAAAATTTATCAGATTTTAAAGACGGAAGCTTCGGTAAAAATTATGGTCTTGAAATTACAGATTCTGTTCTTGCTGGTTTGCACTCTAGAGTTGTAATCGTTCTCGACGAAAATGGCGTTATAAAATATAGCGAGCAAGTTCCAGAAATTGTAGATGAACCAAATTACGAAAACGCTTTAGCGGTATTATAATATGAGTGTGAAATTTGAGAAAGACAATACTTTTGTAACAGGTCGTTTTAAAAGCATGGGATTTGCGCTAAAAGGTGCAATCAAGCTAATTACCACAGAACACAGTGTTATGGTGCAATCATCTATCGCTGTAATACTAATTATAGCTGGTTTTTATTTTCAAATTTCCAGAACCGATTGGATGTTTCAAATACTAGCTTTCGGACTAGTTTTAGGTATTGAAGGACTAAATACTGCTGTCGAAAAAGTGGCTGATTTTGTTCATCCAGATTATCACGAACGTATTGGTTTTATAAAAGATATTGCGGCAGGAGCTGTTTTCTTTGCAGCTATGACTGCAATTGCAATAGGTTTAATGATTTATTTACCAATATTTTTATAAAAACTAAAAGACTGTAAACCTACTAATGGCAAAAGCTAAAAAAGAAATAAACCCAACAGAACCCGAAGAAACGAATTTGTTAAGTCGTTTTAGTGTATCTCGCCAACAAAAAATTACCATCGGTGTTTTATTGGTGTTATTTGCAGTTGCTCTTGGGTTATCATTTATATCCTATTTTGTAAACGGAAAATACGACCAAAGCGAATTGGGTAATTTTACTTCAAGAAATCCTAATATTCAAAACTGGTTAGGAAAATTTGGCGCTTTTGTGTCAGATTTCTTCATATACAAAGGTTTTGGAGTAGCATCGTTTTTATTTATTAGATTATTATTCTTAACAGGTGCCTATTTAGTTTTAGACTTAGCAATAGGGAAATTAAAAAAAACTTGGTTTTGGGATATTTTCGTTATCATAATTTTATCGATTCTTTTTGGATTTTTCGGTAATTATTTGCCAGAATTAGGTGGCGTAATAGGTTATGAGATGAATTTATTTTCGCAAGATTACATAGGAAAATCAGGAACTTTATTGGCTTTAATTTTTGGAATAGTTATTTATTTAATCTTTAAAATAAAAGTTTCACCAGACAAGATTAAAGGCTTTTTCGAGAAAACTAAAAATGATATTGCAGAAGAATTAAAACCAATAAACAATACAACTTCTACTTATAATTTAGAAGAATTTGCAACTGATGAAGAAGCTGAAATTCCTGCAAAAAAGTTCGATTTCCAATCTGATGAAGAAGATTTGGGAGAAATCACTTTGAAACCAGTTTCTCAATTCGAAATTAATAAAGAAAGTCTGAAACCTACAATTTCTAATGCTTCCGAATTAATATTAGAACCAACTATAAAAGAAGAAATTCTAATAGATAATAATCACAAACCACATGAAAATGAGTTTGTTATCGAAAAAGTTGAAGAAGAAGATATTGTAGAAGAAAATTTAGCCTCGCGATTGGTTGCCGATTTTGGAGAATTTGACCCAACATTAGATTTGTCAAATTTCAAATTCCCAGGAATCGATTTGTTAAAAGATTATTCATCTGGCGGAATCACCATCAACCAAGAAGAATTAGAAGAAAATAAAAACAAAATTGTAGAAACTTTACGCAACTACAAAATTGAAATTGCACAAATAAAAGCAACCGTTGGTCCATCGGTTACGTTATACGAAATTGTACCAGAAGCGGGAATCCGTATTTCAAAAATAAAAAGTTTAGAAGACGATATTGCCCTATCACTTTCGGCATTAGGGATTCGTATTATTGCACCAATTCCAGGAAAAGGAACCATTGGTATCGAAGTTCCGAACAAAAATCCAAGTATGGTTTCTATGAAATCGGTAATTGGTTCAGCTAAATTTCAAGAAGCCGAAATGGAATTACCAATCGCATTAGGAAAAACAATTTCTAACGAAACTTTTGTTGTCGATTTAGCAAAAATGCCCCATTTATTGATGGCTGGAGCAACAGGACAAGGAAAATCGGTAGGATTAAATGCGGTTTTAACTTCATTATTATACAAAAAACATCCAGCGGAAGTTAAGTTTGTTTTGGTCGACCCGAAGAAAGTCGAGCTAACACTTTTTAATAAAATCGAGCGTCATTATTTAGCAAAATTACCAGATACTGATGAAGCCATTATTACCGATAATGCAAAAGTTGTTGCAACTTTAAATTCACTTTGTGTAGAAATGGACAACCGTTACTCTTTACTAAAAGACGCAATGGTTCGAAATATTAAAGAATATAATGACAAGTTCAAACAACGAAAACTGAACCCAGAAGCGGGACATCGTTTTCTACCTTATATAGTATTGGTTGTCGATGAGTTTGCCGATTTGATTATGACAGCAGGAAAAGAAGTAGAATTACCAATAGCTCGTTTGGCTCAGTTAGCTCGTGCCATCGGAATTCACTTAATAATTGCAACGCAAAGACCATCGGTAAATGTAATTACAGGTATGATTAAAGCCAATTTTCCTGCAAGAATCGCGTTTAGGGTGACTTCTAAAATTGATTCAAGAACCATCTTAGATTCAGGAGGAGCAGACCAATTAATAGGTCGTGGTGATATGTTATTTAGTAACGGAAACGATTTGGTTCGTGTGCAATGTGCCTTTGTAGATACGCCAGAAGTGGAAAAAATCACCGAATTTATAGGTTCTCAGAAGGCTTATGCAACAGCGTATTTGCTTCCAGAATTTGTGGGGGAAGATAATGGCATACAACTTGATATGGACATATCCGAAAGAGATTCTTTGTTTAGAGATGCTGCCGAAGTAATTGTAACAGCACAACAAGGATCTGCTTCTTTAATTCAGCGAAAGCTAAAATTAGGGTACAATCGCGCAGGAAGATTAATAGATCAGTTGGAAGCTGCAGGAATCGTTGGACCATTTGAAGGAAGTAAAGCACGTGGTGTAAATATTCCGGATTTGGTCGCTTTAGAACAATTCTTTAATAATGAAAAAAATAATAACTAATATGAAGAGGATAATAGTTTTAATGTTAATAATTTTTAGTTTTTCTGCACAAGCCCAAGACGCAGTAAAAGCAAAAGCATTGCTTGATAAAGTTTCGGCAAAAGTAAAAAGTTATAAAAATATTCAAATAGATTTTAAGTATTCATTACAAAATCTAAAGGAAAACGTAAATCAGGAAAGTAAAGGAAACGTAACTTTAAGCGGAAATCAATATGTGTTGAATTTTATGGGTGTTACAAAACTTTGCGATGGGAAAAAATTATATTCGATAGTTCCTGAAGACGAAGAAATATCTATTTCAAACATTGGCGGAAGTGCAGATGATAACGATACACCAGCAAAAATGCTTACTTTTTTTAGCAAAGGTTTCAAATATGCTTGGGATATTTCGCAAAACGTGAAAGGCAAAAAAATTCAGTATGTAAAATTAACTCCAATAAGTTCTAAAGACGAACGTAAACAAATTTTGGTTGGAGTAGATATGGCAACAAATCAGATATACAATACCATATCAGTTGCTAAAAATGGTACAAAAATCACTTTGACTGTTAATTCTTTCAAAACCAACCAAGCATTACCAAAAAATCAGTTTACTTTTGTGCAAAGCAAATATCCTAAGTATTACATTAATAAATTGGACTAAACTGAATGAAAATTCTTGATAAATATCTTCTAAAAACGTACTTGACTTCATTCGTGTCTGTATTTGTGATTTTAATTTTTATATTTATCCTTCAAACTGTTTGGTTATTTATTTCGGAATTGGCTGGAAAAGACTTGGATATAATTTTAATTCTGAAATTTTTACTTTTCAAAATGCCAAGTTTGGTTCCTTTGGTATTACCGTTATCAATACTTTTATCGGCAATAATGACTTTTGGGGATATGGCCGAAAATTATGAATTTGCAGCTATGAAATCGGCAGGAATTTCTTTTCAAAGAACAATGAAAGGATTAACGGTTTTTATACTTTTATTAAGTGTAGGTGCATTTTTTTTTGCAAACAATGTCATTCCGTATGCCGAATTTAAGTTTACCAATTTTAGAAAAAATATAGCCCAAGTAAAACCAGCCATGGCAATTGCTGAAGGTCAGTTTAGTACAATTGGAAATATAAATATAAAGGTTGATAAAAAAACTGGTGAAAACGGCGAATTCCTAGAAGGAGTAACCATGCATAAAAAATCTGATCTTGGCGAAGGTGCAAAAACGGTTATAAAATCTAAAAGTGGACAATTAATAAGTAGTGAAGAATCTAATTTATTACAATTAGTATTGTTAGATGGTTATTATTATGAAGACATTACACCCAAAAATTATCAAGATCGTCAAAAAATGCCTTTTGCAAAAGTAAATTTCAAAAAATACAATATCAATATCGATTTGTCTAAATTGAATAAAGTAGAAGGAAGTGAAGAAAATATCACGAATTCATGCTATATGTTGAATTTGTCGGAACTTAGATATGCTGTCGATTCATTAAGCACAAGTTACAATAAAGAAATTGTATCTGTTGCTGATAATGTGTATCAGAGAGTTGGTATAAACACAAATTTACAAGCGGATTCTATAAGTCCTAAGAAGCCGAAAACAATAGGATTACTTACATTTTTATCTAAAGCTGAGAAATCAAAAATTTTAGAAATAGCTGTAAGTGATGCATTAAGTTCTAAACAAAATTTTGATATTAATGATATTTCATTACAGTATAGAAAAAAGGATATAAATAGTTTTTGGTTATCTATTTACGAAAAGTTTGTAATTTCTTTTGCGTGTATTCTAATGTTTTTTATAGGTGCACCGCTGGGATCTATCATTAGAAAGGGAGGGTTGGGATTACCAATAGTTTTTGCCATGTTAATATTTATAACTTTTCACTTTCTAAATACATTTGGTAAAAAAGTAGCGCAAGAATCAGGAATGACACCATTTTTTGGTGCTTGGATTTCGTTTTTTATATTAGTACCATTAGCAATTTTTCTAACACGAAAAGCAATAAATGATAATGGAGGTATAAGCTTCGATGGAATTACAGAGCCAATAAAAAACATATTTATCAAACTCACACAACGCAACAAACTACAATAAAAAATGACTACAAATAAGATTATACTAAATACGATTGAAGAAGCAATAGAAGACATTCGCCAAGGCAAGGTTATTATAGTTGTCGATGATGAAGACCGAGAAAATGAAGGAGATTTTCTAGCTGCTGCCGAAAAAGTAACACCAGAAATGATTAATTTTATGGCAACCCATGGGCGAGGATTAATTTGCGCACCACTTACAGAAAGCCGTTGCAAAGAATTAGAGTTAAGAGCTATGGTTTCTAACAATACCGACCACATGGAAACGGCATTTACCGTTTCTGTCGATTTGAAAGGAAATGGAGTAACAACAGGAATATCAGCATCAGACAGGGCAAAAACGATATTGTCGTTAGTAGATTCAAGAACAAAACCACATGAATTAGCGCGTCCAGGACATATATTTCCTTTAGTAGCCAAACAAGGTGGTGTTTTACGAAGAACAGGTCATACCGAAGCCGCTATCGATTTTGCAAGATTAGCAGGTTTTAAATCGGCAGGAGTAATTGTCGAAATTATGAACGAAGACGGTTCAATGGCACGTTTATCAGAATTGTACAAAGTAGCTAAAAAATTTGATTTAAAATTAGTTTCAATCGAAGATTTAGTCGCTTACAGAATGCAACATGATAGCTTGATTGTTAAAAAAGAAGATTTTGATATAGAAACTAGATTTGGGAGTTTTAGACTTCGAGCTTACGAGCAAACGACAAACAAACAAATACATATTGCCTTAACCAAAGGAACTTGGAATTTAGGGGATTCAGTAATTACTAGAATTAATTCATCACAAGTAAATAATGATTTGTTGGGAACGTTAACAAACAATGCAGATAAGCAATTGGACGACATGTTTAAAGTGATTAATGAAGAAGGTAAAGGTGCAGTGATTTTTATCAACCAAGACATGCAATCGGTAAGTTTGTTAAATAGAATTCATGAACTTAAAGCGTTACAATCGAAAGGAGAGATGAAAGCACCAAAAATTGTTATTGATAGTAAAGATTTTGGAATTGGAGCACAAATTTTACACGATATTGATATTTCTAAAATCAGATTGGTATCTAATACAGACCAAGGAAAACGTGTGGGCATGATAGGATACGGGCTTGAGATTGTTGAATATGTAAATTATTAGAAACTATTTTCAAAGTTAATTTGAACGAAATGAATTAGTTAAAAAATAATTCTATTTTTTATTCAAAAAAGGTTTGCATAAACAAAAAAGCTTACTATATTTGCAACCGCAATACAGTAATGGTTGCAGTATTATTGGAGAAATGGCAGAGCGGTCGAATGCGGCAGTCTTGAAAACTGTTGACTGTAACAGGTCCGGGGGTTCGAATCCCTCTTTCTCCGCTGGTTTAGAACCACAAAGGAAATTAAAACCTCGAAAACAATATGTTTTCGAGGTTTTTTGTTTTTAGACAATACCTTAAATGAGCTGTTTTTTCTGAATTTAATATGCTAAAAATCGGTAAATTATGTAAGGTTTTTTCGTACATTTATACTGAAGTTTGTAATTATTGAACTAATACCTATTTTTTTGAAACTATACATTAAATATATGGTAAGCAACCGCTGTAAAATTGTGGTTAAAGATGTGCTGAAAAAATTTGATTTGACTTTTAGTCTGGTTGATTTGGGTGAAGTTGAAATTATGGAAGATATCACCGAAGAAGAGAGAGAAAACTTGGCAGCAGCTCTTTTAGAAACCGGATTGGAGTTGATAGATGACAAAAAAGCAATTCTTATTGAGAAAATTAAAGGCATCATTATAAACATGGTGCACTACACAGAAGAAGACATCAAAATAAATTTTTCTGATTATTTAAATGAGAAATTAAATCACTCTTACACTTATAATTACATTGCCAACTTATTTTCAGATATTCAGGGTACTACAATTGAACACTTTATTATTTTTCAAAAAATAGAACGAGTTAAAGAATTAATGATTTATGGAGAACTTACCATTACTGAAATTGCATATAAAATGAATTATAGCAGTGTGGCACATTTATCCGCTCAATTTAAAAAAGTTACAGGTTTTCCACCTTCTTATTTTAGACAACTAAAAGAAAAAAGAAGAAGCCCTATCGAAGAAGTTGGCAATTCAATTCTAAATAATTAGTAGGCATGGGCACTAAAAATAACAACGATAAAAAATTTCAAAGCTTTTTAGAATCGGTTCCTGATGCTATTGTTATTGTAAATAAAGAAGGTAATATACAATCTGTGAATGTCCAGACAGAAACCCTTTTCGGATACGATAGAAATGAGATTATCGGAAAAAAAATTGAACATTTGATGCCATCACGTTTCAAAGAAGCACACCAAGGTCATAGAAATATTTTTTTTGATAAACCAAGAATTCGTAAAATGGGAGAAGGTATGGAACTTTTTGCCCAGCACAGAGATGGCACAGAATTTCCAGTAGAAATCAGTTTGAGTAAGTTGGATACCGATGAAGGTTTTTTGGTCTGCGCTTCCATTAGAGATGTTAGCAATCAGAAAAAGATTGAGAAAGAATTAATAGAAGCAAAAATAAAAGCAGAAAATGCGGTGAAATCCAAACAGCAATTTCTGTCTAATATGAGCCATGAAATTCGTACCCCAATGAACTCCATCATCGGATTTACGAAAGTAATTTTAAAGACTGATTTAACAGAAGAACAGCGTAAATATCTCACGGCGATTCAAATAAGCGGTGATACCTTAATTGTGCTTATCAATGATATTTTGGATTTAGCTAAAGTAGATGCTGGAAAAATGATTTTCGAGAACACCCCATTCAGATTGTCATTGTCCATTTCAACCATGCTACATTTATTTGAAATCAAGATGCAGGAAAAAAATTTGAAGCTGGAAGTTCAATACGATGAAAATATCCCTGATGTTTTAGAAGGAGATGCTACTCGACTGCATCAAGTTATTATGAATTTAGTGAGTAATGCCATCAAATTTACAAACGAAGGAAATATAACTGTCAGTGTTCGTAAATTATTTGAAGATCAAGAAAATGTGACTGTAGAATTTTTGATTGCTGATACCGGAATTGGTATTGAAAAAGAGGAATTGGATAATATTTTCGAGAATTTTCAACAGGCCCATATCCATACTTCAAGAAAATTTGGAGGTACAGGATTAGGTCTTGCCATTGTAAAAAAAATAGTAGAGACTCAGGGCGGAAGTATTCAAGTACAAAGTGAAGTAGGGAAAGGATCCGTTTTTTCTTTTGTGTTGAATTTTAAAAAGACGAATCAAGAAGTAGTTTCCCAAGATGAAATTATTGAATTTGTTGATAATGACCTTAAGAATATTAAAGTACTTATCGTAGAAGATGTTGAATTTAACCAGCTTCTGGTGAAAACATTATTAGACGAATTTGAATTTGCTTCTGATATTGCTGCAAACGGTAAACTTGCTATAGAAAAATTGGAAAAGAATACATACGATATCATCCTCATGGATTTACAAATGCCTGAAATGGACGGATTTCAAGCTGCGGATTATATCAGAAACATTTTAAAACTTAAAATTCCAATTATCGCCCTTACAGCAGATGTGACAACGGTTGACATAAAGAAATGTAAAGCGGTTGGAATGGATGATTATATTTCAAAACCCATTGATGAACAAATTCTCTACAGTAAAATAGTGAGTTTAATTAAAAAAAGTAATGCAGTAAAAGGCGATAATGTAGTAGAAAAAATACAAAAGCAAGAGTCAGTATATATTAATTTTGATTTTTTAAATAAAATCACAAATTCCAATCCCAAATTAATTGATGAGCTGATGACTGTTTTTTTTAAACAAACACTAACATTAGTAAAAATAATAGAAGATAGTCTGATTAGTAAAGATTGGAAAAAATTAAAAGCAGCAGTGCACAAAATGGTTCCTTCTCTTGGAGTTATTGGTACTAATACTGATATGGAAAAAATTGCTAAAAGAATTCAGGACGAAGCACATACATTAGAATTTTCAGAAGAAATACAAAATTTAGCAAAGCAACTGACAGAAGTCTGCAAACAAATTTGTGTTAAGCTTGAATCTGAACTCAATATTAAAAAGAATTAAACAATGGAAAATCAAAATAAAATCAAAATTTTCCTGGTCGATGATGATGCGTTTTTTTTAAAATCGTTGGAAATTCAATTTTTAAATCAAGGTGAATTTGAAGTTGAAACATTTGCTACTGGGGAACTTTGTATCGAAAATCTATCTAAAAACCCTCAGGTAATCATTCTTGATTATTATCTTGATGGTGTAGATGAAAATGCTATGGATGGTATAAAAACACTCGATAAAATTAAAGAATTTAACACTGAAATCCATGTGGTAATTCTTTCTTCTCAGGATCAGATTGAAGTAGCAGTTGATTGTATGCATCACAAAGCACTTGATTACGTAGTTAAAAATGAAACTGCATTTTTACGATTACAAAAAATAATTGATGCTGTATTCAAATACCAAAAAATTGAAAAAAGACTCAATTGGCTTTTGAATAAAATGTAAATTCTATATAATTTCAGTCAATAGCATACTTACATAAATCATTTACTGTTATGAGATGTCTGTAAAAAATTTCAATATAAAGGGATTGACTGATGAGGAAGTAGTAACTTCCAAAATGAAGTATGGTAGCAATGTTATAAAGCATAAAAGACAAAGTGTTTTTTTTGATGCTTTAAAAAAGTTTGCAACAGATCCAATGATTATTTTACTGTTTGTTGCCTCATTCCTATACTTCATAAACGGAAAAACAGTAGATGGAATTTTTCTGGCTTTGGCAATTGTATTGGTTTCATCCATTTCAATGTACCAGGAGTCCAGAAGCCGCAATGCATTAGAAAAATTAAAAAGATTTACCCAACCCAACTGTAAAGTCGTACGAAACGGCAAAATAACCGAAATTAAAAGTGAAGATTTAGTTATAGATGATAGTTTGATAGTTGAAGAAGGAACTTTAATTATGGCTGATGGTACAATTATCCATTCTAATGATTTTTCAGTAAATGAGGCAATCCTGACAGGAGAATCCTTTCCTGTCTACAAAGAACAATCAGCAACAGATAATATGATTTTTCAAGGGACGACAGTTGCCACGGGATTAGCCATTGCCATGGTTGCTGCTATTGGAGGAGAAACCAAATTGGGTAAAATAGGTCAGGGTCTTGAAGCCATTAACGAAGAAAAAACGCCGTTAGAAAATCAAATTTCCAATTTTGTAAAAAAAATGGCACTTGTTGGTGTTTTTGTTTTTCTAATCGTATGGAGTATCAATTATTTTCAAACCCATTTATTATTTGACAGTTTATTGAAGTCGCTTACGCTGGCCATGAGTATTTTGCCTGAGGAAATTCCTGTCGCATTTGCTACATTTATGGCTCTGGGGGCTTGGAGAATGATGCAAATGGGGATTGTAGTAAAGCAAATGAAGACAGTCGAGACATTGGGTAGTGCCACGGTTATTTGTGTTGATAAGACAGGAACAATTACAGAAAATAAAATGAGTCTGGTTTCTCTTTTTACATTGAAATCCTTAAAAATAAACGCAGCTGTAGATATTTTAAATAGTGATGAAAAAGAACTAATCCAAATGGCAATGTGGGCCAGCGAACCAATTCCATTTGATCCCATGGAAGTGGCTCTGCACGATGCTTATGCAAAAACTTTTTCAGATGATGAAAGAAAACACTACAGCATGGTTCACGAATATCCATTAAGTGGGAAACCACCTATGATGACGCATATTTTTAAAGATAATAATGCAAATAACAGAATCATTGCTGCCAAAGGAGCTCCCGAAGCTATTATCAATCTTTGCGGGCTTACAGAAAAAGAGAAAAGTCAAATAGTAGAAGCTATTAAAATGATGGCTTCTGAAGGCTATCGAATATTAGCTGTAGCTAAATCTGATTTTAAGGGAGATAATTATCCAAAAACACAACAGGAATTTTCTTTTGCATTCAAAGGATTGGTTGCTTTTTATGATCCTCCAAAAGAGAATATTCAACAGGTATTGCAGCATTTCTATAAGGCGGGTATTAATGTTAAGATTATAACTGGGGATAATGTAACAACAACAATGACCATAGCCAAACAGATTGGTTTTAAAGGATTTGAAAGAAGTATTACAGGAGATGAACTAATGAAATTATCTGATGAAGAGCTAAAAAAAATGGTTCAGGAAACTTATATATTTTCACGAATGTTCCCTGAGGCCAAACTGAGAATCATCGAAGCTTTAAAATCAAATAATGAAATCGTTGCCATGACCGGAGACGGTGTTAATGACGGACCGGCACTTAAGGCATCTCATATAGGTATTGCCATGGGCAAAAAAGGAACAGAAATAGCCAAGCAAACCGCTTCTTTAATCCTAATCGATGATGATTTGTCTAAAATGGTCGATGCTGTGGCTATGGGAAGAAAAATATATGCCAATCTTAAAAAAGCAATCCAATTTATTATTTCTATTCATATTCCAATAATTCTTATCGTTTTTATTCCATTAGCTCTTGGATGGGTTTATCCTAATATTTTTTCTCCAATACATATCATATTTTTGGAATTAATAATGGGGCCAACATGTTCAATTGTTTATGAAAACGAACCAATAGAAACGAACGCAATGTTACAGAAACCCCGTTTGTTTACGTCAACTTTTTTTAATTGGAAAGAATTATCTACTAGTATCATTCAAGGATTGTTTATAACGATTGGAGTTTTGTTGGTATATCAGGTTGCCATACATCAAAATTTTAATGAATCGATCACCCGAACTATGGTTTTTTCAGCTTTGATTACAGCTAATATCTTTTTAACTCTGATGAATCGCTCTTTTTACTATTCCATTATTACAACAATGAAATATAAAAATGACTTGGTTTTAATTATTATCGGTCTTACAACTATAATTACAGGATTATTAATTTATGTCGAACCTCTGACAAAATTCTTTGAGTTTGAAAGACTGAATACATCCCAATTATATCTCAGTGTCGGAATTGGCTTTTTATCGGTCATTTGGTATGAGTTAATCAAACTTTATAAAAGAAAATACCAAAACCTTTTCAGTACTGCTCTAGCACATTAATTATTACTACTTATCGGTAAAAGATTTACTTAAAAATATTTTTATGTAAAGAGTTATGCTCAAATTTTAGTTTTCAATTATACCAAATTTTCCCATTCTTTTCTTGACACTTTTTTTGAAAAATTCTGTAAATTCTATAAGTCTTTTAAAAAATAGTATAAGATAAAAGTATTTTGAAGAAATGACCTTTACTTATTGAAAAGCAATAAATGTTTAACCAATAAATTCAAAGATTATGACACTTCTTAAATCAAGTAAAAGCCTTACAAGGGTTTACTTTACGAATCTTTTTTACACTTGTTTTTTCCATAAAAGAGAATAAAATAATCTGGTCGGGTATAACCGAAACATTCGAACCGAGTGGGATAAAAAAAATGACTAATGAAATTTCTAAAGTCATTTACAAGCAAATGATTACTGAAGGGTTTATTAGAGAAGATTAAAAAATAAAAATTTACTTATGAAATTAAATAAAAAAATACCCATTGCACTTTTGTTGATGTTATTGGTTTCCAAACCAATGTTTGCCCAAAACGCAACTAACATGATTGCAGAAAATAATTCAATTGGAATGTGGATTTTGGTCATCATGTTGGTCATTCCCATCATTGTTTTGATTGGAAGCTTGTATCTCAATTTTAGAGAACAGCTAATTAAAAATAAACAATGGAATAATGAGAATCAGGAGCAACATTTTTATGATTATCTAAAGAATTTAGACAAAAACCAGATAAAACAATTTATAAAGCTAAAATCAAAAAAATGTTCTGGTAATTGCAAAGAAAAAGGTAATTGTAACAATAATAAGAGTAGTATTCTTATCCTGTTTCTAATATCTACAAGTGGTCTATTTGCGCAGAACAATTTTGCAGCAGAAAAAGAATCCTTCTTTTCGCAACCTGGAATAATAATCACTATCGTTTTGATGATTGTACCTATTTTATTAGGAATTGTATATGCGATGATTAAATCAAATAATGCTTTGAAGGTCTATTTTAATAAAAATAAAATGGGCGAAGCAGAAAATTTTGCAGCATTTATTGAAAAATCAGAAGATCATGACATAGAAGATATGTTGGTAAAACGTAAAGAATCTTTAGATTTTACTTTAACCAACGAGGAGCTTTCGGGTACTGAGAAGGCGGAAGATACTATAGGAATTCTTCACAATGTGAGCGATAAACATGAAGTTCACTTTACAGCCTTAAAAAAGAAGGCAGTTCATAAACCAAGTTTGGCACCTGATATTTCCAAACTTATCCTATGGTATTTTGGCTGTGCTGTTTTTTGGTTAGTAGTTGGAACAGGCATTGGGGAATATCTAGGAATTAAATTTGTATCTCCAGATGCTGACCACATTAGCTGGCTAAGTTTTGGTAGATTACGTCCTGTACATACCAATATTGTTTTTTGGGGTTGGGCTTCACTAGCGATGATCGGTTTGGGCTATTATGTAGTGCCTATTGTGAGTAATGCTAAAATTTACTGCATAAAATGGGGCTGGATAGCATTAGCACTAACTAATATGATGGTTGTTCTAGGGTCTTTATGTCTAATGTCTGGTATCAATAATGGTGGTGGTGAATTTAGAGAATATATTTGGCCCGTAATGGCATTATTTGCAGTAGCACTAATCCTTACATTGGCAAATTTTGTTATGACCGTGGCCCAACGCACCACAAAAGAAATTTATATTGCCAATTGGTATATTGTATCCGCCATCATATTTACCATTATTGTAGCTCTTACAGCGTACTTGCCTTTTTGGCAGGATGGTGTGAGTGAAACTATTGTACAGGGGTATTTTATGCACTCAGGGGTTGGGATGTGGTTTACACTTTATACACTTGGATTGCTGTATTATTTTATTCCGCAGCAAATAAACAAGCCTATCTATGCTTACAGTTTGGGGATTATGGCATTTTGGACCCAAATTATATTTTATACCATCATTGGGACACATCATTTCGTATTCGCTCCATTGCCATGGTGGCTTCAAACTGTAGCTATTGTTGGAAGTGCTGGTATGATTATTCCGGTAGTGGCAGCTACAATAAATTTTACGATGACTTTCAAAGGACAATGGCATAAAGTATCTACTAGCTATACTTTACCTTTTTTCTTAGTAGCTGTAGTTTACTATTTTATTGTTTCAATACAGGGAACAGCTGAGGCATTCAAATTCACCAACCTTATTTGGCACTTTACTGATTTCACCGTGGCTCATGCTCATTTAGGATTTTATGGAATTATAACTTTTGCTTTGTGGGGCGGATTCTATGTTGTAATACCAAGACTAACTGGTAAAGAACCACCACAGCATTTAGTTGGAGTACATTTCTGGTTGGCATTTATAGGATTGCTTTTTTACACTATTCCATTGTCAGTAGGTGCCACTTTAAGAGGACTAATGTGGATGGAAGGAAAACCGTTTATCGATAGTGTAGTATTGATGTTTGATTATTGGTTATGGAGAGCCATTGGAGGTAGTTTGATGTTTGTTTCTCATTTGGTCTTCGCTTATAATTTTTATAAAATGACATCAAAAGAAGTAGAAGAGATTGACGTTAAAGCCGAAGCTTTTAAAATTTTAAAAAAACAACTTCAATAAAACGATATGAACATATTTAATGACCATAAAAGACTATACCTGACAGCAGGAGCCTTATTTACATTTTTAACATATATCGTAGTAATTATGCCGGCATTTGAAAATCAGTATAATAATCTGCCATTACCAGGTACAGTTCCACTTTCAGGTGACGCAAAAGCCGGAAAACTAATATACATTGCCGAAGGTTGCGTAGGTTGTCACTCGCAACAAGTACGTAATGTGGAAATGGATAAGATGTTCGGCAGCAGACCCGGAATGGCTTCAGATTATGCTAACATTGGCCGAACAAGCATTTGGCAAAATACAGCCACACTTATGGGAACCGAAAGAACTGGGCCAGATCTTACAGATGTTGGAAACAGACAACCGAGTAAGGATTGGAATTTAATGCATTTATTTCATCCAAGATCAGTGGTACCACAATCTATAATGCCAAGCTACCAATGGCTTTTTGAAATAAAAGAGAATCCTTCCAAAACGGATGTTGTTGTGAGTATGCCAGCCGAGTTTTTAAATGGTAAAACAGGGAAAGTCGTAGCAAAAAAGGAAGCACTTCAACTGATTGCTTACCTGCAATCGTTAAAACAAACACCTCTACCTGACGGAACCAAACCATTGGATTTTCTATATAAAAAACCAGTAACTAAAGATAGTGGAAAAGGCAGTTCTGTTGGCACTGTTGATGGGGAAGCACTTTATGCAGCTAACTGTATGAGTTGTCATCAAGCCAATGGAGAAGGTTTAAAAGGGTCCTTTCCGTCTTTGAAAGGAAGTAAAGTGGTTACAGGCGAAAACCTGGAACTTTATGTGGACATCATTATGAATGGTTATGATGCAAGAGCTGATTACGGTGTTATGGCTGCTGTAGGAACGAATATGAATTTTACAGAAAACGAAGTAGCTGCCATCATTAATTATGAAAGAAGTGCTTGGGGTAATACAGGGAAAAAAGTCACCCCTGAGGAAATTAAAAAAATAATGGATTTTGTAAAAATTAAAGCTTCGGCATCTAATTAGAAGATTATGAAAAAAGGCAGCCTATTATTTATTTTATTAATACCGGCAGGATTATTGGCCTGTCCGGTTTGCGAACGCAACCAGCCTAAAATTTTAAAAGGTATTGTTCACGGTGCTGGACCAGAAAGTAATTGGGATTATGTAAGTATCTGGATTACAATAATTATCGCAGTAATTACTTTGCTATACTCCATAAAATGGCTTGTAAAACCGGGAGAAAAAAATGCAGATCATATCAAATATTCAATTTTAAAATAAAATAGTATGAATAATAAAAGTTCCGTAATCGTATTTTTAGATGATGACCCAAAACCGTATGGCATTTTTCCTGTACCCATAAATTTTGAATTGGATACTCGAAAATTAGTTGATGGTGAGCATACTCTAAAAATTGTAAGTAAAGACACTTTAGGCAAAGAAGGTGTCAGAAAAATTCCTTTCAGTGTCCGTAATGGTCCAGCCATTGCTATTGAAGGGATAAAAGAAAATGAAATCATCGATGGAATCATCCCCATTATGATAAATGCTTATAGCAAAGGGGATCAAAAGCAATTTCTTATTGAAGGAAGCGAGACACCCCGTTCTATTCCAGCTTGGTTCTGGGTCGTTATTATCACTTTCATTGGCTGGGCAATATATTATGCTATTACCTCAATGAATATGAGTTTATCAATTTAAAAAACAAAAATCATGGCAATTAAGGAAGCAATAGCAGAATTGGAATTGAAGGGCGATCCGGTTGCAAAACTAATGCACAAAGGAATTGCTTTTAAGGTTATTGTGTTGGCATTCAAGAAAGGAATGACTCTAAAAGAGCATAAAACAAGTGTGCCTACTAAACTAACTGTGATGAATGGAAAAGTGAATTACATTGGAGCTAGTTGGAATAAAATCATAGATAAATACGAAGAGTTCGATATCCCTTTAGAAGAAATACATGCTGTTGAAGCTTTAGAAGATTCTCTGTGTATTTTAATTCAGGGATATAGGAATTAGCCTGTTATATTATTAAAAAAATAACTCTAAACTGTATAAAGATGAAAACAGAAAAAATAACCATCGCAAACTTAAAATGCGCTGGGTGCGAAACAACAATAAAAAGTGAATTATTGAAAATAGAAGGAGTAGACAGTGTTACTATAGATCAAGAAAATGACACAGTATGCTTGATTCATGACGATAATTTGGATAGACATAAAATAATACAAAAACTACATTCTCTTGGATATCCAGAAGCAACTGAAGAAAATGGACTGTTGCAGCAATTAAAAAGTTATGCAAGTTGTATGATTGGTAAAATCAATAACCTGTCTCGACCGAAAGACTGATAACTCAACATTCTTCTTATCAATAAAAAATATCAAAAGTTAAGCCTCTTTACCCTAATTAGTAAATAATATAAGTAATTATAAAAGTTATATAACAAATATTTTGCTTTAGTGAATCAACTTTACAGTACGAAACAGGAATACATTAGCCTGTTTATCTAACTTATTATTAACACCTAAATAGATAGTCATGCAAAGAATTTTAGTAACTACTGATTTTTCAGCTAATTCCAAAAAAGCCATACGTTTTGCCATTCAACTGGCATCACAAACGAATATAGAGTTGTTGTTTTATAATGTTGTTGTTGGGGTTTCTATTCCTTCTGCCTTTAGTAATTTGCACTATACACCATTTGATGCTTTGGAAGTAAAAAAGCATCAGAAAAAATTAGAAAAATTTATTGAAACAATTTACAAGGACAGTAACTTAACTCCAATTAATTACAAATGTGTATGTGAATTAGGAAATGGTATTGGAAATAAAATTATTTCTTACGCCAAAGAATCCAAAGCAGATTTCATTTGTGTAAGCGCAAGAGGAGCAGGAGTATTGAATAAATTATTCGGCACCACTTCTTCTCACCTTATTACAGATTCGCCTATTCCGGTTTTTGTTATTCCAAACAATTATAGAATTCAGCCTATTAAAACGATCTGCTATGCTTCCGATATTGAAAATATTGATATGGAAATTCGAGAAGTGATTGCATTGGCAACTTCAGTTAAAGCAAAAGTAAAAGTACTGCATTACGATTATGCAGTGCATTTGAAAGGCGATAAAGAAAAATTAAACGCTTTGGCTTTAAAATATGAAACAGATGATATTAACTTCCATTATAGAAAAACGAATCCTATTTCTCCTTTAAACGATCAATTAAGAGAAGGGATTTTAGTAATGAAACCCTCATTAGTAGTATTGTTTACCAAACAAAACCGCAGCTGGTTTGATCGATTATTTGAACCAACTACCTCAACCGATATGTCTTTTAATGCTAAAACTCCACTGTTGGTTTTTAGAAAAAAAACAAATAAAATGGATACTATAAGATAACCCAACAATTTTATATCATGAAAATTTTTGTTTATAGTGCGCATCGTTTTGAAAAACATTTTTTAGAAAAAGCAGCTCAAGGTAAGCATGAATTGGTTTACTCTGCTTATGCTTTAAATGAAAATACAGCTAAGTTGGCTCAAGATTCTGATGTGGTTTCAGTTTTCACATCCGATGATGTTTCAGCTGGGCTAGTAAATTTATTATATGATTATGGTATTCGTTTTATAGCGCTCCGTTCAGTTGGTTATGATCATGTAGATATTATCAAAACTAAAGAGTTAGGTATAAAAGTGGCCAATGTACCCGCTTATTCGCCTTATGCTGTTGCTGAACATGGTGTGGCTTTACTAATGGCTTTGAATAGAAAGATAATATTGGGACAGCAATTAATGAAGAAAAACAATTTTAGTTTAGATGACTTGATTGGTTTTGATTTACATGGAAAAACAATCGGAATTGTAGGAACAGGAAAAATTGGTACTGCCTTTGCTCACATTATGAATGGTTTTGGTTGTAATTTACTTGGTTTTGATATTACGCCTAATGAAGAGTTAATACAACAGACTAATATTTCTTATACTTCTTTGGAAGATTTATGCAGACAATCGGATGTGATTTCTTTAAATTGTCCACTTAACGGCCAAACGAAATATTTATTTAATAAGAATCTTTTTTCTATCATGAAAAAAGAAACCATTTTTATTAATACCGCTCGTGGCAGTATTGTCAATACAAAAGATTTAATAGAAGCATTGGGAAATAAAACCATTGCAGGAGCAGGGTTGGATGTTTACGAAAACGAGAAGCCTATATTTTTTAGCAATCACCTGAACAATGTCATTATTGATCCAATATTTGATAAGCTTCGCTCACTTCCAAATGTATTGATTACTGGTCACCAGGCATTTCTAACAAAAGAAGCTTTAACTGGTATTGCAGAAACAACTTTCAGTAATATAAATGATTGGGCAAACGGGGAAAAATGCCCAAATGAATTATAAATGAAAACCTGTAAAGTAATTTGTTATGTCTACTACAAAAAATATTCAGTCTACCGTAAAATTAGTAATCTCGATATTAACTTGTCAATTGGTGGGTATGGTTACTGTATTTTCAACCCAGCCCGAATCTAATTACTGGTATAATCGAGTTGTTATACCGTTCTGGAAATTCCCCATTTATTTCTTTGATCCTGTTTGGACAATTTTATATTTCCTAATGGGAATCTCCATCTGGATGATCTGGATAAGCGGAAAACACAAATCAATGAAGAAATATACCATATTAATCTTTGGAATACAATTATTTTTAAGCGCTCTTTGGTCATTATTATTTTTTAATTTCCATGCCCAATCGCTAGCTCTTTTTATAATTTTGCTTTTGGTTGTTTTCCTCGCTTTTTGCATTATTGAATTTTTTAAAATTTCTAAAATGGCTGCATTCCTACTTGTGCCATCACTTTTATGGGTTTGTTTTGAAGCGGTTTTAAATTTTAAAATACTATTTCTAAGTAATTACAACTGTTAATTTAATAATTTAAATGATGAAAATTTATCTAAGAAAAACATTCATCGAAGTAGGCAGTATCACTTTATTTGCCTCAAGGTTTTTTAAAGAAATTTTCAGACCTGATTTTGAAGTAAAAGAATTTATCAGACAATGTAGGGTTATAGGATATAAATCTCTCCCTTTGGTTTCCATTACTGCTTTTATAATGGGATTGGTACTTACCATCCAATCAAGACCGGCAATGGCAAAATTTGGAGCTGAATCCTGGATTCCCGGAATGGTATCTCTTTCATTGATACGAGAAATTGCACCTGTAATTACAGCTTTAATCTGTGCAGGAAAAATTTCTTCAGGTATTGGTGCTGAGTTAGGTTCAATGAAAGTAACGGAACAGATTGATGCTATGGAAGTATCTGCCATTAATCCTTACCGATATCTGGTTGTCACTAGAATTTTAGCCACTACACTGATGGTTCCTATTTTAGTTTTTTATGCTGATTTAATAGGTATTTATGGCGGTTATATTGGTGTGAATATGCATGGCGAAGTCAATTTGACACGGTATTTTTCGCAAGTATTTGAATCTTTAGAATTTGTTGATGTTATTCCGGCAACATTGAAAACTTTCTTTTTCGGATTTTTTATCGGAATGATTGGCTGTCACAAAGGATTTAATGCCACCAGTGGAACAGAAGGTGTAGGTAAAGCGGCAAATTCAGCGGTAGTTTCTGCTTCGCTTGCCATTTTTATTATTGATATGATTGCTGTACAACTAACAGATCTCTTTTTCTAAAAAAAAATGATGACAAAAGAAATAAATAGCGCTATTAAAGATCAGATGACTACTGTAGACCAAACGGTTATTGAGTTTAAAAATGTCTATAAATCATTTGGAAACAATGCGGTTCTGAGAGGAATCAATCTTTCTGTAAAAAAAGGGGAGAATCTGGTTATCCTCGGAAGATCAGGATCAGGAAAATCAATTGCTATAAAATGCCTAGTCGGATTGATAAAAACAGACAAGGGAAAAATATTGGTTTCCGGGACTGATATAACCCAATTAAATGAAAGTGAACTCAATACAATTAGGAGGAGAGTGGGTTTTTTATTTCAAAATGGAGCCTTATATGATTCTATGACCGTTAGAGAAAATCTTACTTTTACATTAGCACACAATAATAAGGAACTCACTGCAGATGAGGTTGAAAGTTCAGTTGTAGAATCACTTGAAAATGTTGGACTTGCAGAAGCTATTAATCAAATGCCTTCAGAATTATCAGGTGGGATGAGAAAAAGAGTTGGTCTGGCTAGGGCATTAATTATCAAACCTGAAATTATTTTATATGACGAGCCCACATCTGGTTTAGATCCAATTACCTCAAGGGAAATCATTGAATTGATATTGGAAATCCAGAAGAAATTCAAAACAACTTCTATAATCATTACACATGATTTAGCTTGTGCCAAACTCACAGGAAATAATGTAATGATTATAAAAGACGGAGTCATTCACGCAGAAGGAAACTATGAATCGCTTAGCAATAGTAATGATAAATGGGTTAGATCTTTTTTAACTTAAATTTTTGAGCAATGGACAAAGAATCAATAGGAATATGGAAATTAGGGTTGTTTGTAGTTTTTGGACTCATCTTGTTTGTAATTGCAATTTATTTTATTGGAATAAACCGAAATTTGTTCGGTTCTACTTTTAGTCTGAAATCAGAATTTAAAAATATCAGCGGACTCAAAGTAGGCAGTAATGTTCGGCTTTCAGGAATTAATATTGGAACGGTGCATAAAATCGATTTTATTTCAGATTCTCTGGTTTCAGTAAAATTACTCATTAAGAAAGAAGCACAGCAGTATATCAAAACGGATGCTACTGCCAGTATTGGTTCAGATGGACTAGTAGGAGATAAGGTACTTATAATATCTCCGGGAGTCAACTCTAAACAAGTTGTTAAAGATAATGACATCATTGCATCTAATAAGACTATAGAGTTGGAGGACATCATGAACAGTGTAAACAGAAGTGCCGCTAATGCAGAAGTGATCACAAAGCAACTGTCAGATTTTAGTTATAAAATGAATGATAAAAAAGGAATCTTATCCAAAGTGATGACTAATCAGGATTTTGCCAACAGCATTCAGAATACGATAGTAAATCTAGAAAGCAGCGTCAGAGAGATTGCCTTATTCTCTCCAAAACTTAATGATAATAAAGGAGCAATTTCAAAAATATTTAATGATAAGGAATTTGCAAATAGGCTGGAAAGTACAATTGAGAATCTTCAAAAAAGTTCCAATGAATTAAGTGTTTTTACGGCAAATATGAATAATGAGCATAACATGCTGACCAAATTAATGACAGATAAGGAATTTGCCAATCGTTTTGAGATGACATTTAAAAACCTTGAAACCAGTTCAGATCAATTAGCCCGATTTACTTCTAAAATAAACAATAAAAATAGTGTTTTATCTAAACTGATTGATGATGAGAGGTTAGGTGAATCTATAGATTCTACTATTACAAATCTTGAATCCGGAGCCAAAGGACTCAATGAACTTGAAGCAGCTGCTCAAAATAATATTTTATTGAAAGGCTATTTTGAAAAGAAGAAAAAAGCTGAAATGAAAAACAAAAAAGTGAATATTAAAAAATAACACTAAATAAATTAAAATGAAAAATCTAATCCTTCTAATAACGCTGTTCTTGACGTTGAGCTTGACAGGTTTTGCCCAGATTAAAAATGCAATGACGAAAACGGTGAGAATTTATGGAAACTGCTTTATGTGCAAAGCACAAATTGAAAAAGCCGGAAACCAGAAAAATATTGCTGAGGTCGATTGGAATCTGCAGACACAAATAGCGACTGTAACTTATGATTCTAAAATGACAACAGCCAATAAAATCCTAAAACGAATTGCCTTAGCTGGGTTTGATAATGACCTATACCTTGCTCCAGATGCAGCTTATAAAAAATTAGAGCAATGTTGTCGCTATGAAAGAATAGCAAAATATAAGTACGAATGTGTTATGTGTAAAACAACTTCGGAAAAGCCTGGAAAATGCCCTGTTTGCAATATGCAAATGACCATAAAGAAGAAAATAAATAGTAACAAATAGTTGCAGAGAAATAAATAGTTTTCTGAAAATGGGTATGATACAAGGATCTTAATTTAAAATTTAGAATATGAAAAAGTTTAAAAACCCGACAATTGTTTCTGTATTCCTTTGTATTCTTTTGTTGTGTTGCTCAAATTATGCGGTGGCTCAAGAGAAATGGAAAATAGCATTCAGACCTGGTATTGATTTTAGTAATAAAAATTTTAGTGATACCCAACATGGTATTGGCTATGGTCTTGAAGCAACAATTTCGTATCGATTTCAAAAATATTTGTCTGCATTTGCAGGTTGGAGTTTTAATTCTTTCCCTGCTAAAGAGTCCTTTGCTGGAAACAATGGTGAATTTGATGAATCAGGTTACAATTTTGGTTTTCAATTCACTTATCCAATAGCATCTTCAAAGTTTAATTATGTAATTGGTGCAGGAGGAACATACAATCATATAGAAATTGAAGATTACAAAAGAAATGTAATTGCGAATTCAGACTATGGCTTTGGCTGGCAAGTAGAAGCAGGGTTTTCATACACCATTGTAAATAGATTTGATATTATGCCAACAATCAGATACCGTTCTTTATCGAGAGACATTATGATTGGAAGCGATAAAATGCCAATAAATCTTAATTATATTTCAGTTGGAGCAGGGATGATTTGGTCATTTTAGATTATAAATTTTAGACATTTATTAATATCCCGACCTAGAAATAATAAAAAAGTGAAATCGATGGATAATATAACTTTTGAAAAGAATTATATAAGAAGAAATAATCAGATCCAAAATACCTTTATCCTTTGAGAATCAAAATAAAGGAACTTATGAAAATTGTAAAACATTCCGGAGATATTGTAGATTTTGATCGAGACAAACTCGAAAGGTCGCTGCTAAAATCAGGAGCAAACGAATCGATTGTTGAAAATGTTTTAGCATCTATTGAGCGAGAAATTTATGAAGGAATTTCAACAAAACGCATTTATAAACTGGCTTTTAAGCTATTAAAAAAATCATCAAACTCTCATGCAGCCCGATACAATTTAAGAGCAGCAATTCAGTTATTAGGACCTGCAGGATTCTTTTTTGAAAAATACATGGCTCTTGTTTTTGCATCAGAAGGGTATCAAACAAAAAACAATTTAACCTTACAAGGAAAATGTATAACGCATGAAATTGATGTTCTTATAAAGAGAAACAATGAAATAAGTATGATAGAGTGTAAATTTCATGCAGTGAGAGAAACAAATTCTGATGTAAAAGTCCCAATGTATATCTTATCTCGATTTAACGATTTAAAAGACAGGCCTCATCACATTTTTTCAAACAGCGATCGGATTTCAAAATGCAGGATTGTTACAAACAACAGATTCACAACAGATGCAGTCACTTTTGCTAATTGCTCTGATTTAAACCTATTGAGTTGGGATTATCCTAAAAACAATAATTTGAGAACTAAAATTGATAATAATAATTTATATCCTATCACTTGCCTAACCACATTATCAATAGCCGAAAAAGACAAATTATTGATTCTGGATGTAATTATGGTAAAAGAAATAATCAACAATTCTGAACATTTAGAAAAAATTGGTTTGAGCTCAAATCGAATCAAAAATGTTCTAAAAGAAGCTTCGGATTTGTGTAAATACATTTGAAAACATGAAAATTAAATTTCTTGGAGGAGCCGGAACAGTCACAGGCTCAAAGACATTAGTAGAAAGCAACGGTATTAGGATTCTAATTGATTGCGGTCAGTTTCAGGGGATAAAACCATTACGTGAACTAAACTGGGAGCCGTTACCAATTTTACCTTCATCTATAGATTTTGTGTTACTCACCCATGGTCATTTGGATCATTGCGGCTGGTTACCACGATTAGTAAATCAAGGATTTAACGGAAAAATTTATTGCACTTCGCCAACCAAAGATGTGGCAAAATTAATTTTACTCGACAGTGCTAAAATTCAAGAGGAAGAAGCCAACAAGGCAAATGAAGGTCATTATTCAAAACACGAAATAGCAGAACCTCTTTATACGGTTGATCAGGCAGAAAAGGTTTTTCCATTCTTCAGAATTGTAAAGCCTAAAGAAGTAATCTCTCTAGATCCAGAAATTACAGCCACTTTTACAAATGCCGGACACATTATCGGAGCCTGTACGGTTGAATTAAAACTTGAAAATAAAACCTTAGTATTTTCTGGTGATATTGGGAGGGATGATGATGTCTTAATGTTTCCACCGGAAAAACCGGAAAAAGCCAATTATATTTTTCTGGAAAGTACCTATGGTAACCGAATTCATCCTGAAACTGATGCGAAAGCAGAACTTGAAATGTATATTAATAATACTATTCGAAAAGGAGGTACAGTAATTTTACCAAGTTTTGCAGTAGAGCGTGCACAAACTGTAATGTATCTTTTATGGCAACTAAAAGAAGAAGACAAAATACCCAATGTTCCTTACATTATCGATACTCCTATGGGAATAAGTGTGCTTGATATTTTTTCTAATAATAGAATCTGGCATAAATTACATGAAGAAGAATTTACAAGTATGTGCAATATGTTTTCTATGATTTCAGATTACCAGGAAACGATTGAAACCATTTATAATAAACAGCCAAAAATCGTCATTGCAGCCAGTGGTATGATTACAGGAGGAAGGGTATTAAGTTATTTGGAAACATACATTGGTCTACCGGAAACCACTGTAATTATTATTGGTTATCAGGCAGAGGGAACCAGAGGTAGAAAACTGTTAGAGGGTGCCAAAGAAATTAAAATCCACGGAAAATATTATCCTGTATTGGCAAACATTCTTGAAATTGAAAGTCTGTCTGCTCATGCAGATCAGAACGGTTTATTAAATTGGCTTTCAGCATTAACAACAAAACCAAAAAAAGTGTTTTTGGTACATGGAGAAAACCAGCCGGCAGATGAGCTTCGTATAAAAATAAATGAAAAATATGGTTGGGACTGCTCAGTTCCTTTAATGGGACAAGAAATTGAGCTATAAAATAGTTACTTGTATAATAGTTTTAATAAGTTACCTTTCAGATATTCAAAATACTTAAAAAGAATGAAAATACTTAAATTAATAAAATTTTAAGAAAATAAAGAGAATAGATAACATAATAATTTGTTATTTAGTAAATATATAAAATAAAAAAATGAAAATAATTACACTATTCTTTTTATTAATAGTACTTCCAATAGAATGGGAGCCTGACTTTGATAATGCAAAGAAAATTGCAAAGGAAAAACATGAATTAATCTTATTAAATTTCTCAGGTTCAGATTGGTGTGGACCATGTATTTTGATGCGCAGAAACTATTTTGAAAGCCAAGTATTTACAGATATGGCAAATGAAAACTTAGTACTGGTAAATGCTGATTTTCCTAGAAAGAAGAAAAATATAGGAACATCAGAACAAGTTAAACAAAACGAAAATTTAGCCGAAATATATAACAAAGGCGGGAGCTTTCCTTTTACTCTGCTTTTAGATTCTAATGGTAAAGTTTTAAAAACATGGCATGAAAAACCAGAAGTTTCACCTGAACAATGGACGGCCGAAATAAAAACGATTTGTGATAGCAAAAAGTAACATATTGCAGATGCAGAAATATTCGCAATCCTTAAAATTGATGGGCAATAACTTCACAGTTACAGTTGTTGCGGAAGATAAAAAATTTGCCCTGAAGAATATTGAAATTGCAATCGAAGAAATAAAAAGGATAGAACAACTTTTTACCACATTTAAGGCCGACAGTCAGACCAATTTAATCAATGAAAATGCGGGAATACAACCTGTAAAAGTGGATAGTGAAGTTTTTAATTTGATAGAAAGAAGCATTGGGATATCAAAAATTACCCAAGGAGCATTTGATATAACCTACGGAAGCATTGACAAGACACTTTGGAATTTTGACAAAACAATGACGAAATTGCCAACACCAGAACAGGCAAAAAAGATGGTATATCTGATTAATTACAATAATATAATACTAGATAGGAATAATAGTACTGTTTTTTTAAAGGAAAAAGGAATGCGTATTGGTTTTGGGGGTATTGGCAAAGGATATGCTGCTGAAATGGCAAAGAATAAGCTGTTACAAAATAGGGTGCAAAGTGGTATCATCAACGCAAGTGGAGATCTTACTTCTTGGGGATTGCAGCCCAACGGAAAACAATGGACTATTGGCATTGCAAATCCCAACCAGCCTACTTCCGCTTTCTCATATCTTGAAATATCAGGAAAAGCAGTAGCTACTTCGGGTAATTATGAAAAATTTATCCTCATAAAAGGAAAAAAGTATTCACACACCATAAATCCAAAGACAGGCCTGCCTATAACTGGGATTAAAAGCGTTACAGTAATTAGTGGAAATGCCGAATTTGCTGATGCTATGGCAACTCCAATTGCTGTTATGGGAATAAAAGCGGGACTTTTTCTCGTAAACCAGATACCAGATTTATATTGCATAATCATAGATGATGATAATAAGATTTACACTTCTAAAAATATTAACTTGAAATGAAGAGACCAAACCTAAAAACTTTATTAATGCTATTTAGTATTGTTATTTTTGGCTTGTTGGGAAGTTCCTGCACGGCCGTAAAAGAATACCAGAAAGGAAAGATTAATGATTCCGAAATGGTACTTTCCAATCGAAAAATTGAAAAGACAGAGTTAAGTTTTCAATCCTACCGTGAGGGTGCTTCCGGTGCTAATTCAGGAAAAAGCGGCGGTGGATGCGGATGTAACTAACTATCTTATAACAGAATATGAAAAGAATATTTATTACAGGATTTGCTTTACTCGGGATATTACGGTTAAGCGCACAGAATACGCCAACAGATTCTACAGGATACAAAAGCACAAAATTAAAGGTTGAAGAAGTCAATTTCGTTTCAAGTTATTACACACAAAATGGTAATAATGCAGCGGTTACCGGAGGTATAGGTTCTGAAGAGCTTACAGACCTTTCCAATACTATCGATGTCAAACTGATAAAATATGGAAAATCGGGTAAAAAGTATACTTGGGATGTTGAAGTAGGCTTTGACTACTATACATCCGCTTCTTCAGATATGGTTGACCTTAGTGCTAATACGTCAGCATCTTCTGCCGATATCCGTTTTTATCCTTCCGTAAGTTATACTATGGAGAATGAAGAAAAAGGAAATACTTTTGGAGCTGGCATATCTTCATCGACAGAGTTTGATTATCAGTCTTTTGGCGGGAATATCAGCTATTCAAAAAAGACAAAAGACCGCAACGGTGAATTTACTGCAAAATTTCAAGCCTTTCTCGATCAGGTAAAATTGATTGAGCCAATAGAGTTAAGGACAAACGAAGGTTACGCAACAGCTTCACGTAACACTTTTGCTGGATCACTGAGTTACGCGCAAATTGTAAACAAAAACTTTCAGGTAATGTTCCTTGCGGACGTAATTACGCAAAACGGTTATTTGAGCCTTCCTTTTCACAGGGTATATTTCACGGATAGTTCAGTACATCAGGAAAAACTCCCAGACGCAAGATTGAAAATACCTTTAGCAATAAGAGCGAGTTATTTTTTGGGTGACAATTTTATCATAAGAGGTTATTACCGCTTTTATTCGGATGATTGGGGATTGAAATCTCATACAGCCAATATCGAATTACCTGTTAAATTGTCTACAGTATTTTCGTTAAGCCCATTCTATAGATATTATACACAAACAGGTGTGAAATATTTCAAAGGATTTGAAGAGCATACAGGTAGTGAGAAATTTTACACGAGTAATTATGACTTATCTAAATTTAACAGCAATTTCTTTGGTATAGGTATGAAACTTACTCCGCTTAAAGGTGTCTTTGGTATTAAGCATTTCAATACACTGGAGTTGCGGTATGGTCATTATACAAAGACTACTAATATGATTTCTAATATTATAAGCCTCAATATTAAATACAAATAAGTGTTAGTGCTAAATAAAAGCTGCTCTTTGGAGTAGCTTTTATTTAACAAGTATAAATTGTAAGTAGAACCCTTGGTCATCATATCTTTTTAATAAGTCTTAATCATGGGAACCAAATAATCAGAAAATTTCTATCATTACAGATTAAATTTATAGCATTTTTATTTTATAATGAATTATCTTTATGTTTGATATAGCATAAATTACATTTTTATTTATCTCAAAAGTAAAAATAATGGCATATTTTAACTCCATACTAATTTAAAACTGCTACTATGGAATTTATAGATTATTATAAAATTCTCGAGCTAGACAAAACAGCTACTGAAGCGGATATTAAAAAGGCATATCGTAAACTCGCCAGAAAATACCATCCTGATTTAAATCCAAATAATAAGGAATCTGAAAAGAAATTCAAGGAAATAAATGAAGCCAATGAAGTTTTAAGCCATCTCGAAAACCGTAAAAAATATGACAAATATGGTAAAGATTGGAAGCATGCTGAAGAATTTGAAAAATCAGGGTATAATTCTAATCAATATCAAGGGACAGGAAGACAGCAGCAATATTCGGATGTTTCAGATGATTTCTCCGATTTTTTTCAGTCTATGTACGGAAGAGCTGGGGGCGGAAGGAGCAGGGAGGCAAAGTTCAGAGGACAGGATTTCAATGCCGAATTGCATTTATCCATGACTGACGTTTATAAGACACAAAAACAAACCCTAACAGTTAATGGTAAAAATATAAGGATAACTATTCCGGCAGGAATAGAAAATGGCCAAGTCATAAAAATTGCAGACCATGGGGCTCCAGGATCTAATGGTGGGCCTAATGGGGACTTATATATTACCTTTTCAATCTCTGATAATCCTAATTTTAAAAGAGATGGCAGCAATTTGTATTCAAATGTTGATATTGATCTTTATACTGCATTATTAGGAGGGACTATTTTAGTAAATACATTTGATGACAAAGTGAAACTGAAAGTTTCTAGTGAAACACAAACAGGTACAAAAGTCAAATTAAAAGGTAAAGGTTTTCCAGTTTATAAATCAGAAGGAAATTTTGGAGATTTGTACGTCACTTATAACATAAAGCTTCCTACTAACCTTACTGATAAAGAAAAAGAATTATTTACCGAACTATCAAAATTAAGAAACTATGAGTAATGAAAACTTAATACTGATTGACCAATTTTGTCTGCACCACGATATAAACATGACTTTTATTACAGGTCTGCACGATTATGGAATGATTGAGATTATTGTTGTAGAAGAAAAACAATACTTTCCACACGAACAGCTTGCACAAGTTGAGAAAATGATAAGGCTGCATTATGAATTGGAAATTAACCTTGAAGGCATTGACACAATAATGACCTTACTTCAACAGATTGAAAATTTACAAACCGAACTAATAAATAGACAGAATAGAATAAATTTTTTAGAAAGATTATAATTTTTGTTTTTATACTGCACTAAATTTTTCGACTCACTTTATTATATATAAATTCATTTGCGAAGCAATTTTTACAATAATTTACTTACAGAAAAAACCTAACAAAGTAAAATTATTCAGTATCTTTAGACACTCAAATTATTCAAAGCTTTGTTTTAAGGTTATTGCCTACTATAATATTTTTTTACTAACAAAAAATCCTTTTTTTTATGTTTAAAATGTGTACCACTTTATTGGCCATATTTGGCTTATCTATGTCTATTTCTGCTCAAATCACTCCTTTATGGATGAAAAATCCCGCCATTTCTCCCGATGGAAAAACAATTGTATTTAGTTACAAAGGAGATCTTTACAAAGTAGAAACAGTAGGTGGTGTGGCAATACCGCTCACTTTGAATGAAGCCTATGATGCGACTCCGGTTTGGAGTCCGGATGGTACAAAAATTGCATTTGCAAGTGATCGTTATGGAAATTTTGATGTGTTTATAATGCCGGCAACAGGCGGTGAAGCCAAACGATTAACACAATATTCAGGAAATGATTATCCCACGGATTTCAGTCCTGACGGTAAGGAAGTTATTTTTTCGTCGCCACGAAATGGCATGAAAGAGTCTGTACGATTTCCATCCAAAAGATTTTTTAGTATGCTTTATAGTGTACCAGTTTCAGGAGGACGGAGTATTTTAATTTCATCGGCAGCAATTCAAAATGCACATTATGATAATACAGGACAAAAAATAATATTTCAAGACCGTAAAGGATATGAAGACGAATGGCGAAAAAGACATACTTCTTCGGTAACCAGAGACATTTGGGAATACGACTTAAAAAAACAAAGCTATACTAAAATCACCGATTTTGAAGGCGAAGACAGAGAGCCTATTTTTAGTGCCAATGCGCAATCTATTTATTATTTAAGCGAGAAAAAAGGGGACCAAAACCTATTCAAACGAAATTTAGCCAACGGAAACGAGGTGCAACTGACTACTTTTGAAAAGCATCCAGTTCGTGAACTCAGCCGCTCTAAAGAGGATTTACTGTGTTTTACCTGGAATGGAGAAATTTACACGGTAAAAGAAGGTCAAAAACCATTCAAACTAGCGATTAGAATTAATGCCGATATCAGAGGAAACGAAGAGCAAATAATTCCAGTAAATGGTGGCGCAACCGAAATAGCACTTTCTCCCAACGGAAAAGAAATAGCATTCGTGTTTAGGGGAGAGGTTTTTGTAACGGCAACCGATAAAAGTCTGACAAAAAGAATTACCAATACACCAGCTCAGGAGCGTTCGTTAAGCTGGGGATTAGATGGCAAAGCCCTGTTTTATGCTTCGGAAAGAGGAG
This sequence comes from Flavobacterium swingsii, assembly GCF_900111965.1. Taxonomy (GTDB): domain Bacteria; phylum Bacteroidota; class Bacteroidia; order Flavobacteriales; family Flavobacteriaceae; genus Flavobacterium; species Flavobacterium swingsii. Next base: position 441,333 of record NZ_FOJT01000002.1, read on the forward strand.
ACAGTTGGGATATTTACAAAGCCACTCTTGTCAGAAAAGAAGAACCTTATTTTTTTAACGCTACCTTGGTTTCAGAAGAATTGGTAATTAATGGTAAGAAAGATGATTTTCAACCTGTTGTATCGCCCGACGGAAAAGAAATTGCCTATCTGGAAGACAGAAATGTTTTAAAAGTATACAACCTCGAAAAAAAAGCAACTAGAACCATTATTTCATACGGAGAGAATTTCTCTTATCGCGACGGCGACCAGCATTTTGCATGGAGTCCTGATAGCAAATGGATTGTAGCTGAGAATGCGCTAGGTTATTTTGGTAAAAGTAATTTGGTTTTATATGATGCAAATAGCGACAAAAAAGGAATTAACCTTACCAATAGCGGATTTTATAATGGATATCCACAATGGGCATTAAAAGGAAAGGCATTGATTTGGCTGACTGACAAAAACGGAAAAAGATCTTTAGCAAACTCTGGGGAGGGTGATGTTGATATTTACGCTATGTTTTTTGATCCAGAAGAATTTGACCGCTTTAAATTAGATAAAGACGAATATGCGCTACTGATCGAAAAAGAAAAAAAGGATAAGGAAGAGAAAGAAAAAAACGAGAAAGACGAAAAAGAAAAGAAAAGCACTGATAAAAAAGAAGTAATAAAACCGCTTCTTTTAGAGCTAACCAATATTGATAATCGTAAAGTTAAACTGACTCCAGGCTCGGTTGATTTATCTTCATTTCAAATGACTGCCGATGGTGGTAAAGTCTATTTTATGGCTAAATATGAAGACAAATACAATGTTTGGGAATTAGATGCCCGAACCAAAGAATTAAAATTACTAGCCAAAACAAACTCCAAAGAAGGAGATTTGGTTTTGAGTGCGGACGGAAAAATGCTGGTTGTTCTAGCTGACGGAAACATTTCTAAAATTGAAATTGAAGGAGCTAAATTAACTCCCGTAGTCATAAAAGATGAAATGCTTCTTAATAAATCAGCCGAAAGAACCTATATCTTTAATCATGCATGGCGTCAGGTAAAAAATAAATTTTACGATCCAAAAATTCATGGTATCGACTGGGAAATGTATAGAGATAATTATGCAAGATTTCTACCCCACATTAATAACAATTACGATTTTCAAATCCTTTTGAGTGAATTATTGGGAGAACTCAATGCATCCCACACGGGAGGTCGCTACAAACCACAATCAGAAAATGGTGATCAAACCGCTAGTTTAGGATTGTTTTATGATGAAAAATCGAAAGAAGATGGCTTGTTGGTTCAAGAAGTAATACAAGAAGGACCTTTGGCAAATGCTAAAAGTAAAATACAAAAAGGACACATTATAAAAAAAATAGACGGAACAGAAATTACAGCCAATACAGAATGGAATGGACTTCTGAATAGAAAAGCAGGTAAAAATCTATTGCTGAGCCTTTACGACCCAATTAAAAAAGTAAGCTGGGAAGAAACCGTAAAACCTATTTCGCAAGATATAGAAACCGCATTATTGTACAAACGTTGGACCACCACCATGCGAAAAATGGTAGATTCACTAAGTAATGGAAAAGTGGGTTATGTTCACGTTCAGGGAATGAACGACCCGAGTTACAGAAAAGTATTTGATGAAGTTTTAGGACGAAATATAGATAAAGATGCCCTAATTGTAGATACACGATTCAATGGGGGCGGATGGTTACATGAAGACTTATCTAACTTTTTAAACGGAAAACAATATGCCACATTTCACCCTTATGGATTTGAATCTAAAGGAGGCGAACCAGCCGACAAATGGTTTAAGCCAAGTGCGGTATTAATGAGTGAAGGAAATTATTCTGATGCGCATGGTTTTCCATTTGCTTACAGAGCCAAAGGAATTGGTAAACTCATCGGAATGCCGGTACCCGGAACAATGACTGCCGTTTGGTGGGAAACACAAATAGATCCGACAATGGTTTTCGGAATTCCAATGATTGCGTTTCATACCATGGGAGAGAAGGAAGCTCTTGAAAACAAACAACTGAATCCAGATATTAAAGTTGATGTACCTTACGAAGAAATCCTTAACGGAACCGATGCTCAAATTAAAGTAGCAGTTAAAGAACTTCTGAAAAAATAAAAAAAATTATCAATGATAAGTTATTGTGGCATAAGATTGATGAACTATAAATAGACATTACGAAATATTAACCAAACACTCTGAAAATAATTTGTTTACATTTTCTCTGTTAGGAAAAAGAATCGAAGGAGCAGAGCTGGTTCATATTTAAAGTAAATAAAAAATACCCGCAAGCACTTCCTCCTAAGAATACAGTACCTGCGGGTATCAACTAACTAACCCCTTTTTCTATTTGCAGATAAGGGAAAATCAAATAAATAATAAACTTATTCAAAACATTAAAACAAGATACTGTATTTAATGTTGGTGATGATGGTGTCTGTTATGATGGTGACTATGATGGTCTGCTAAGAAAATATAATAGACTACAGAAGCCCCTGCTAAAAGAACCAAAAAGCCAATTAGTGTTAAAACATTTTCGCTCATGACAATAGTATTAAGTGAATCGTTAGAAAAATCCTGAAAATGAAATCTCATTTCATGTTGTATCAATCAAACTAAAGAACTTTTTAAATTTGTGTTATCAAACCAATCACGACTATAATTTAGTGTAAAGGGTTTCAAATTATTCCTTAGTTTTTTCATATCCAACTGGAGCGGATGCGATATTTTTTCTATTTTCTTCATATCGAAAATCAACTTCAGTTATCCCTGAAAGTGAACCTTCCAGTTTGCCTTCTTCCGTACTTTCATTTTCAACGAAAGAACAGTTAGCGTTTTCTTTGTATCTTCCATATAAATAAACTTTTATTTAAGTAAAGTTAGTTATAATTACTTAATTTTCAAATGATTAAATAATTTATCTGCATCTAAAAATACAATAACTTAATATAGTAGTTGATGAATTTACTTTTAATGCTAAACCTCATTTATCTGTACAGGAAGTCTTTTTTAGCCTTTTAATAAATTAATACTCACTGTCGCATAATCCGTATTAGGGAATTTTTTAAAGAACTGCGGATCGGGTAGAAGCCCAGCTTCAGCGGCAACTTTATTCAGCACATCAATCTCTACAATGTATTGGTCCGAAAATCCATGGGTAGCATCATAAGCCGTGGCAGCGGTTTTGCCTAGATTCGCAGCAGTGAGTTGTGGAGAAACGGTATGCAATTCGATCATTAACAAGCCAAACCGATGTACGTACGGAGACCATTTATTGAAGTGTTCTAGCAAATTGTCTTCTACCTCATTGTTATGAATGTATTCTCCTCGGTGTGTAAAAGCCCCTGTCGAAGTGCTTACTCTGTTTTTATTTTTAGTCGTTGGTGCTTCCCAGACGCGGTTGTGGTCTAAAAAGGTTCTTACGTTGAGTAAATCTTTAAGATCTATATTGTAATTTTCTTGTAAATCCTGTGCGAGACGCTTCGGGTCGCCAATATCTCCCCAAATCACTTTGGCCCAAATATCGGATTTAATTAGGTTGGCACGAGTGACTTTTAGAGCCGCTTGATTGTAATCAGCACCAACCAAGAACAACGGATATTCATTGAATAACTTACCACGGAGAGTTTGTCTTTCAATCACTTCAAAAATATGCTGTAGGAAAGCGCCATTGCCACAGCCCATATCTAAAATACCTTTGGGTTGTTCTTGAATAGGTTTGTTAAAAAGTGCTATTATAATTTCATCAATAACTTTAAAATAAGTAGTATGTGCGCCACCACTACCCCAAACATTCATTTCTCGGTTTACGTGGAGTTCATCGTCATTAACACCAACATTTCTCAATAAAGATGGATTGCCAAACAACAAATCATCAATGTGTTTAAACATCGGCAAGTAGGAAACAGTGACGCCGTAAGCGCTGGCACGTTTGGCAAAAAACAAGCCTGTTTCGGTAAATTGATAGTTACCATTTTTTTGGGTAAACCATTGCAAATGAGTAAAGAATTCGAGTATGATTTTAAACACTTGAGGTTCTTTGTGAAATTCTTCGGGGCTGAAAGACGTTTCCATAAAATACTTATGAAACATACCCGTCATTCCCAAACTTACAATAATAGGACCAACCAAATAACCTTCAATATGACCTAAAATTTGTTCTTGTAAGGATTTTTCTTTAGGATTTTCCGAAAAAGTAATCCCATAATGATTTTTATATTTATTAAAAACGGTCCCTAATTGATTCAGAAATTTAGTCTCAATATGTACCGAAGTAAACAAATCAGTTTGTTTTAAAACGTTAACAACATCTTCATACAATGGAAAAAGGGAAAAGGCATAAGCACTTTTATCGTTGGTACTAACCATTACTTCGTTAGTGTTATTATTAATCACATAGTCTAAAAATCCCTGTGATGCCAAAGTACGCAATGCTACATTCAAATAACCTTCGTTGGCTTTGTATTGCTGTGTTAATGCAGAGAGACTAATACTTTTTTGGGATAAAATCGTATCTAAAATGCCACTTTTTAATAATGAATAAGCGACTGGTGCGGTGACTAATCCGTCGAGATGAGAGAATATGATTTGGCGTTGGTCCGTTTTTTCTATCATAAGAGAATGTGTTTCCTCAAATTTAAAGATTTTTCTTTTGTCTTGATACAAAAAATAAAAAATAACCAAATATAAAACGGTAACTTCACAAAAATATAATTTATTGAAATTCATAATATTATATTTCTAAAACCTATGAATTATATAACTTTTAGTTAAATTTTTATAACGTTTTTGGTTTCTATTTAAGCACCTTTGGTAAATCTGTAAATGACAATAATTTGAAATTATATATAAAATATATGGTTAGTAATCGCTGTAAATTGGCGGTTAGAGATGAGCTCAAAAAACTTGGACTACATTTTATTATGGTCGATTTGGGAGTGGTCGAAATTATGGAAAACATTACTCCAGAAAAACGACAATTACTCAAAACGGGACTAATTGATGCTGGTTTTGAGTTGATGGACGACAAACGAGCCATTCTTATTGAAAAAATAAAGAATATCATTGTTCAAATGGTGCACCATACCGAAGAACCAATTAAGATTAATTTCTCTGATTATTTGTCAGAAAAACTAGATCACAACTATACTTATCTCGCCAATTTATTTTCTGAAGTTCAAGGTACAACGATAGAACAATTTATTATTTCGCACAAAATTGAGCGGATGAAAGAATTGATGATTTATGACGAGCTAAATATTACAGAAATTGCTTGGAAAATGGGATATAGTAGTGTGGCGCACTTGTCTAGCCAATTTAAAAAAGTAACCGGACTTTCTCCTTCTCATTTTAAACAATTGAAAGATAAAAGACGAAATCCAATTGAAGAAATTGGAGAATAATTTTAATTACATAAAATGGAAAAATTAATAAAATCAGAATACAAAATGTCCAAATCAGATGATTTGTTTTTTGATATGTTTGAATATAGCGCAATTGGAATGACTGTAATAGAAGTTGAAACCGAAAAATTTCAATTTGCTAACAAATCATTTCTGCATTGTTTCGGATATAATAAGGATGAAATTATTGGAAAAACACCCTCTGAAATAAGTCTAGTTACATCTGAATTTCGAGAAAAATTATTAGAATTAGAAAAAAATGAAGTTATAAAAGATGTTGAAATTGTTTTAAAAGATAAAAGAGGAGAACAATTTTGGTTTTTAGTTTCCTTTCAAACCATTTTGTTTCAAGAAAAAAAATGTTCGCTTTCTTCTTTTATTAATATTTCAAAATCTAAAAAAAATGAAGCGGAATTAGTAATTGCGAATAAAAAACTGGCTTTTCAAAATGAAGAAAAAGAAAAACGTGCCAATGAATTACTACTTGCAAATAAAGAATTAAAGCTTCAAAATAAACATAAAGAAAAACGTGCGGCTGAATTAGTCATTGCGAATAAAGAATTAAAATTTCAAACTGGAGAAAAGCAAGATCGTGCAGATGAATTAGTAATTGCAAATAAAGAATTATTATTTCAAAATGGTGAAAAACAAGATCGCGCTGATGAGTTAATAATCGCAAATAAAGAGTTGCTTTTTCAATCAGGTGAAAAACAAAATCGAGCAGATGAATTAGTTATTGCGGATATAGAATTAGCTTTTCAAAACGATGAAAAAGAAAAACGAGTAATTGAAAATAAAGAATTAGAAGTTTATAGTAATTCGCTAAAATTGGCTTCTCAATATTCATTAAGTATTATTGAAGCGAGTCGTGATCCCTTATTTGCCATCAGTCCAGAAGGAAAAGTTACAGATACAAATGAAGCAACGGTTCAAGCCACTGGCGTGTCTAAAGATAAACTAATAGGTTCTAATTTTATTGATTATTTTACTGATACATGTAAAGCTAAAGAAAGTTATGAAGAAGTTTTTTCTAAAGGTTTTATAGCAGATTTCCCACTTATTATTAAAGATCATAAACTTACAGAAGTATTGTTTAATGGTTCAATTTATAAATCGGAAGAAGGAAATGTTATTGGAGCCGTTTTGGTTGCCCGAGATATTACAGAGCAAAAAATATTAGAAACACAATTAACTGAAGCTAAAATTTTTGCAGAATTAGCCACAAGTATTGCTGAAGAAGCGAAACTGACTGCTGAAAGTGCGACTCAAAAAGCAGAAGAAGCGGTAAAATCAAAACAACAGTTTTTGTCTAATATGAGTCACGAAATTCGTACTCCAATGAATGCCATTATTGGTTTTACAAAAGTGGTACTAAAAACAGAACTTACTGCCAAGCAAAGAGAATATTTAACAGCCATCAAAATGAGTGGCGATGCGCTAATTGTTTTGATTAATGATATTTTAGATTTGGCAAAAGTGGATGCAGGAAAAATGACGTTTGAAAAAACTCCTTTTAAATTGAATCTATCAATTAAGGCTATGTTGCATCTTTTTGAAACAAAAATTCAGGAGAAAAACTTAAAATTAATTACCAATTATGACGAAAATATTCCAGAAGTTTTAGTTGGTGATCCAGTTCGTTTGCATCAAATTATTCTTAATTTATTAAGCAATGCTATTAAGTTTACCAATCAAGGAAAAATTACAGTAAGCGTTAAATTAGTTGATGAAAATGAAGAAAAAGTAACCATTAAGTTTTCTGTTACCGATACAGGAATAGGTATTAAAGACACTAAAATTGAAAAAGTTTTCGAAAATTTCCAACAAGCAACAAGCGGAACTTCAAGAATTTTCGGTGGAACAGGTTTAGGTTTAGCGATTGTAAAACAATTAGTTGAAGGTCAGAAAGGAAAAATTGAAGTGGAAAGTAAATTGGATGTAGGCTCTACGTTTAGTTTTGTCTTAGATTTTAAGAAAACAAATGCAGAAGCCGTTTTAGAACCTGAAATGTTAGAATTAAATACGGATGTAAAAGATATAAAAATTTTGGTGGTAGAAGATATGGAACTGAATCAGTTACTTATGAAAACCCTTTTAGATGATTTTGGTTTTGAATGTGAAATCGCCTCAAATGGAAAAATCGCTATCGAAAAATTAAAAGAAAAAGCTTTTGATATTATTCTAATGGATTTGCAAATGCCTGAAATGAATGGTTTTGAAGCAACAGAATATATCAGAAAAGAAATGAAATCAACTATTCCAATTATTGCTTTAACGGCTGATGTTACAACTGTTGATGTGGCTAGATGTAAAGAAGTTGGTATGAATGATTATGTTTCAAAACCCGTTGATGAACGATTATTATACAGTAAACTTATTGGTATTATGAAAAAACCAGTATTGATTATTGAGAAAAAAATAAATGGAAATATAAAAACCGAAGAAATACGATATGTCGATATGAGTTATTTGGTAAAATTAACCAAATCAAATTCGAAATTAATGTCTGAAATTATCTCATTATATTTAAAGCAAACACCGCCACTTGTAACTTCTTTGAAAAAAAGTTTTACAGATAAAAATTGGGAATTGTTGGCTTCAACAGTTCATAAAATGATACCTTCTTTTGCTATAATGGGAATAAATCCTGAAATAACTGAAGTGGCTATGAAGATCCAAGAATATGCTCATAGTTTAGAACTGACTAAAGATTTGGATAAGTTAATTCTACAACTTGAAAATGTATGTACAAAAGCTTGTGCGGAACTTGAATTAGAATTGATTAACCTAAATAAACCTACTGATGAAAATCGATAACAAAATAAAATTATTTCTAGTAGATGACGATGCCGTTTTCTTAAAATCATTAGAAATTCAATTTTTAGATCACGCCGATTTTGAAATTGAAACTTTTGCAACAGGAGAACTATGTTTAGCCAATTTATCAAAAAAACCAGATGTTGTAATTTTAGATTTTCATTTAGATGGAATTGAAAAAACCGCTATAAATGGGCTTCAAACATTAGATGAAATTAAGAAATTTGATGCAGAAATCCCTGTGATTATGCTTTCTAGTCAAGATAAAATTGAAGTAGCAGTGCAATGTATTCATCATGATGCTTTTGATTATGTTGTGAAAAGTGAAACCGCTTTTTTCAGATTGCAAAAAATAATTTCTTCCATTTTTAAATTGAAACAAATAAAAAAAGAATTGAATTGGTATATGGATAGAATGTAAATTCGTGAAAAATAAAAGTTAAAATCAGTTTTGTTTTTGCTTAAAATGGCTGTTAAGAATTGACAGCCATTTTTTTGTTTTCATCATAATTATACAACTAAAGAAATAAATTATATAACATTATAAGTTCTATGAGAGGCTAGATTTACATTAAATATTTAAACTTAATTAAATGTTTTCTAAACTTAATTATTATGAAAAAGAGTGTATTAAAATTCGGATTATTTTCAATGATTCTATTAGGAATGGTATCTTGTAAAAATAAGGAAAAAGAAATGGCTGATAAAAAAATTAGCGAATTAGAAAGTTATGTAGATTCTTTAAAAACTGTTTCTGCAGGTGATAGAGAAGCAAATTGGGACAGAATTTCTCAAGATTTCGAAACTAAAAAGGCAAATGCAAATGATGCATTAACAAATCTTGATGAAGATTCAAAAACAAAATCTCAAGAAAAAATAGATGCTTCTAATGCTAAATATGAGGAATATAAAGTTGAAAAAGAAGCAGTCTCAAAAGATGTTGCTACAACAGGAAAACGAAATCCATCACAACTGTTAAGAGACAGATTATTTGGAGCGGGAAAAATAGGTAATGACATGAGCTTTACCTGGGTAAATAAAGACAACATTCTAAAAGTTTATGATAATTTTTTTCAATCTTATAAAGATAACAAAGCCGACTTTACTAGAGAAGATTATGATGAAATAAAATTAATGTATGAAGCATTAGATACTAGAAAGAATACTGTTGAAAAAGAAGGTTTATCATCTGAGGATAATAGAAAAATTGCTTCCATTAAATTTAAATTAGCACCAATGTTTAAAGTAAACAGAATTGGAGCAAAAAGCAGAGAAAATCAAGAAGCAAAAGAATAAATTTTAGAAAGTAAATTAAAGTATAAAATTAAAAATGTCAATCAGAAATGGTTGGCATTTTTTATTAAAAAGCCCTTTAATAAAAGCAGGAAACAGAAGCGAAAAATAAATTATTATTAGATAAAAAAAACTAAAATTTAGTTAAATGTTTTATTTTTTGCTAATAATTTTACAACTTTAGATATGAATTATATAACATTTCACGTTATATCTAATACTAAATTTGTAGAAGTAATAATCATTAATAAATTTAAGAAAAATGAAAACATTAAAAATAATTATTTTAGGAACATTTCTATTAGTATTTAGTTTCTCGAAAGCACAAGTTTCTGTAAATGTAAATATTGGTGCGCCTCCAGTTTGGGGACCAGTAGTTACAACAGAAGAATACTATTATTTACCAGATATCAATTCGTATTATGACATTCATCAATCGCAATTTATATATTTAAACAGAGGTGTCTGGATTCGTTCGGCATCATTGCCAAGCCGTTACAGAAGTTATAATTTAAACACAGGTTATGTGGTTGTTCTGAATGATTATCATGGACAAAGACCTTATTCTCATTACAAAAAACATAAAATGAAATATTATAAAAGTGGTAACAATTGGGAAAAATCTAGAGGTAACAAAGTGCGTCATGATAATGGCAATAATCATGGGAATAATCATGGGAATGGTAATGGAAAAGGAAATAAAAAAGGAAAACATTAATTGGGTTTAATTATAAATTTAGACTTAAGAATTTAGTTTTTGGTTAATTTTTAATTCTTAAAAAGCACCAAATTATACTTGGTGCTTTTTAAATTTTTTATATAAAAAAATATGAAAACAGAAGCCGAACTTAGCGAAAATATTTTAAAAATGACCATGACAATTCGGAACGAATTTCCAGAGTTAATGAAATATTTAAACGAAATGCAAATCACAATACCTGATGTTGTAACTCCGGAAATAAACATCAAAATTCTGCAAGATTATTATGAATCTTTACAGGATTTACTCCGAAAATATGCTCCAACTCACCCAAGTTTTATCAATAACTTTTAAAATCTAATCTTAATGGAAACAATAAAAAAAATAGCCATTTATATGGATCATTTTACGGCAAATATTATTGAATATACAAATAGTGCCACAACAATAAAAACCATAAAATCAGAATTTAATAATTTTGAAAAAGAGAAAATTTTGCAAAAAGGAGAAATTCATTCGCATAATAAAGAACAAGGTATGCAAAACGAGTTTTATATAAAATTGCGAGATGAACTCTTAAATTATAATAATGTGTTATTGTTTGGTGCAACCAATGCAAAAACAGAATTATCAAATATTTTAAAAGCGGGTGATAAGTTTATAAACATAGAAATAATCATTAAAAACACAGAAAAACTAACTGCAAACCAACAAATCGCTTTTGTAAATGATTGTTTTTACATTAATTAATTATGAAAAAAGCCTATTTTAATATCGAAAGACAATTTGAACGATTAGTATCAATAGTCACTGAAGTTTTAGGGAATTCTATTACGTTTATTTTAGCACTTATTTTGGTGCTATTTTGGTGGGCTACTAATTTGTTTACCTCAAACGATTTGCATCAAGACATTGGTGATATTATTTTTGGTACTACTTTTTTGAGTTTATTTATTATTCAGAAATCATTCAACCGTTATTCGGCATTAATTCATTTAAAAATGAATGAACTTATTTCGTCTCATGAGCCAGCCAATAATTCGGTAATGGATATGGGTAAAAAAACCGAAAAAGAAATCGTAGAACTTTATAAAGAATATATAGAAACCGACGATTCAGCAGATATAGAAATGGATAATGAGAGTAAAGAAAATAATAACAAAAACTAAATCTAACTGTGAATATTGCAACTCTTATCTAAAATTGTATAAGACATTATGAGCCAATCGTTCTCACCTTTGTAAGGTTAAGAAAATGCATTCTTAATACTAAATTTATATAGATGAATGCTACAGAACTAAAACAAAATTGGGAAGTACAAAAAGAGAAACTCAAAGAAAAATTTGCAAAGTTGACAGATAATGACTTATTATTTATCGATGAAAAAAAAGAAGAAATGTTAGGTAAACTTCAAATGAAATTAGGAAAAACCAAAGAAGAATTACACAAAATTATTGAAGCTCTTTAAAGAAAAAATATAAATAATCATTTAAAATTAGAAATCATGGAATCAGGAAAAACAGCAGCAGGGATTTTGTTAGGAATTGGAGTAGGTGCATTATTAGGAGTATTATTTGCACCACACAAAGGAACAAAAACTAGAAAAAAAATTATGAGAAAAGGTCAGGATTATGCTGACGAACTAAAAGGAAAATTTGATGGTTTGTATCAAGATGTTTCAGACAAATATGAAAATATTTTAGATGAAGCCAAAACAATGGTCACTCCAAAATAAATTAAGCTTAAAAACAATGGAAAATTCGGCAACAACAATAGAAAAACTAATTGAGAAAGCAGAAATTTATAGCAAAACAACGCTCGAATTATGCAAATACGAAGCTGTCGAAAAATCGGTAGATATATTTTCAAATCTAGCTGTAAAGTTGACTATAGCTATTATTGTTGTTCTTTTTTTATTGCTAGTTAATATTGGGTTAGCACTTTGTGTGGGACAATATTTGGGCGAAACATATTTAGGCTTTTTTCTAATAGCATTTGGATATTTATGCTTGACTATTTTGCTTTATATTTTTAGAGAAGAATGGATTAAAAATCCAGTTAGCAATTTCATTATTAATAAAATGAAAAATTAGTATGAAACCAATTGATGAAAGAGCCGCTCTTAAAGAAAAAATTACTTTTTTGAAAAACAAACAAGCAGAAGATTTTTTGATACTCAAAAATCAATATCATACTACTATTGACAGTTTTAAAGCTATAAACTTAATAAAAAGTTCACTGCAAGAAGTAATAACTTCTCCCAATCTAAAAACAAATTTAATAAACGGAGTCATTGGTTTGGGAACAAATTATTTAACTAAAAATTTATTAAAAGATAATCCTGAAAATCCTATAAAAGGAGTTTTTGGAAAAGCTTTAAAATTTGCACTGAAGAACTTTATTGAAAAAAAGTCGAAGAAAATATAGTGATATATTGAAGCTATTTTTTTTCAATAAATTAAAAGCCGATTCGAAAGTTTCGGTTTTTTTTATGATTAAAAGTAAAATTCTAACTTAGGTTATATAAAATGATTTGAAACTGGAGTAGAATATCCAAAACAATCTAAATAACATACTGTTTACCTGTGAATTATGAAACTTATATAAATAATTCTACTAATTGATAAGCTTAAATTTGTAATGTAATAATCTAAAAAACAACATTATGAAAACATTATTTTTATCAGTAATTACGTTTCTATTTTCAATGAATATTCAAGCGCAAAGTACAAACACACAAACAGAAACAAAAACGACAATCTTAACAAAAAAAGATTCAGATGGAGAACACAAAACAGTTAAAAAAGAGGTTACAAAAGAAGTTCAAAAAATTGAGTTGGGACAAGAAAAAGCGAATACAATAAATATTCCAACAATAGATTCACCAGTTATGGTTACCACAACGACAAAAATTACTAATCCTGATGGAAGTACTAGAACAGTAGATGTCGATAGAAGCTCTTATTATGAATCAAGCGGAAACAAATACAAATTAGCATTAGATGCATCAGGTTATGTGATGACTTATGGTAATTCGAAACCAGCTCTATTAAGAAAAACATCAACCAATAGTTATATTTATCGACTAAAAAATAAAGTTGCTGTTGGTTATTTTGATACAGATGGCAACTTGATTATCGAAACTTATGATGATAAGTCGGATAAGGTTATTATAGAAAAGTTTGCAGTTGTAAAATAAGATTTACATCAATTTTAATAAACAATCGATTCATTAATTTGGGTCGATTTTTTTTGTATTAAATTTTTTTTACAACAATATTAATTTTTTTTTATAATTAATTTCAAATTAAACGAATAACTTTTTAAGTTATTTCGTGTTAATTTTAAAAAAATTAACAATTTATTTATATATTGCATATCATTATACTAAAATAAATTGTTTATGAATAAAATTACTTTTAAAACAATATTACTTCTTGTATTCCTATCTTTTAAGTCTTTTGCACAAGATAATAATTTTGAATTGAAACCACGACCAAGTGATTTTGAATACTTTCAATATTTTGGTGACAGTATAGTAACACTTAAAACCCCCAATATTACTAACACCGATAAACTTGCTGTTCCAAGCAAATTACCTTATCCAATTATTTTTATTCACGGACTTAATTCTAGTTCAGAAACTTGGAATCCTACTACAGATTATTTTGATTCTCAATACACTTATACTTATGGAGGACGTTTCGATTTTTGTTTAAACGCAGATGGGAGTAATACAACGGCAAACAAAAACTTTTATCCAACTTCAGGAGCGGATATTGCAGCTTTTGAAACCACAATAATTGCAAATGCAGATTATTATTATGTAAATTTTAATTTAAATCCAAACGGAGCAATAGGTACAACAACACTTAGTAACCAAGCAGCTATTGCAAAACAAGGAGTGGCTGTAAAAAAAGCAGTCGAGCGAGTTTTAGCACTTACAGGAAAAGACAAAGTAGTACTTGTAGGACATAGTATGGGCGGATTGGCATCGAGAGAATATATTCAAAACGCATCTAACTGGCAAGCAGATAACAAGCATCATGTTGCTAAATTACTAACTGCGGGAACTCCAAATGGAGGAAGTAATTCCAGCGATACACCAGGTGGATTTTTTATAGGTATTGATGTAAGGTCTGATGCGATTAGAGATCTTAAAGCTACGTATTATTATAGTGCTGAAGGTAGTCATTTTTTGTTTGGAGGTTCAGAAATTCAAAATAGTACAAGTATGAATGATAATTCCTCATCACCTGATTTTTATAATGTAGATATAAATTGTAATGGAATTTTGGGAGAAACAATTACAGGGTTAAACCAGAAACCTATTGATGCTTCAATTGATTATTCGAATATAATCGGAAGAATTACAAATGCTTTTGGAACTAATATTACTACCGATGGAGTAGTCCCCGAACCATCTTCAAATTTAAATCAGTATTATCCGTCTATGACTTATCCTGCTAAATTATTTTATTTTAATTCAGGTTATGACTTGATAGAAAATCATACAGAATTGCCCGGGTATCCTTACCAATTAATGCAAGGATTAGACGAACCAAATGTTAGAGCATTGGCTTATGGTGTTGCTACAAATAAAAATTATTTGGGGTATACAACTATTCAGAATCCAGTTGCAGCGGATAATGATTTTTATAAATTTACAATTTCACAAAATTCAAGTGTAACTGTATCTGTTAGCAGTATTGTAACTAGCGCAATGAATGGAACTATTCTAGATAGTTCAGGAGTCGCCGTTGGAGTGGTTCAAAATAATACTGGTGCTACAATAAATTTTACAAGAGTATTGGCTCCAGGTGATTATTTTTTAAGATTAGTAAGTACAAGTCCTATAAATACAAATTATCAAACGCCATATCAGTTTGTAATTGGTACTACATTAAGTAACGAAGAATCTAATTTTGCAGCATTCAATTATTATCCAAATCCTGTAAAAGGCATATTGTATCTAGACAATATTAATCTTAAAAAAGCTAGTGTTTATAGTCTTTTAGGTCAATTAATAGAAGAGAAAGATTTTGACAATAATTCGATTTCTAAAACCATCGACTTATCTAATCTAACAAATGGTATTTATATTATTGTCTTAGAAAATGATAACCAACAAAAAACAATTAAGATTGTAAAAGAATAATTTTTATAAACGATTTAAAATAAAAAAACTCCTTAAGTACTTAAGGAGTTTTTTTGTGGGCGATGAGGGGTTCGAACCCCCGACCCCCTCGGTGTAAACGAGGTGCTCTGAACCAGCTGAGCTAATCGCCCTTATTGGGATTGCAAATATAAGGCTTGATTTTATATAAACAACCTTTTTTTGAAATAAATTATTGTTTTTTTATCTCTCTTAAAACAACTTTATCTTCGTAATTTTCTATAATTACTTCAATAGGTTGATTTTTAGTAGTTTTACCAATAATTGTGTATAATTTACCTTTGGATATTACAAGATTACTTCTATCGAAATCGACATCACCATATTGTAAAGTGTTTTTAACATCAATAGTATCTAACCAATCTTCTGCTAACTCTTTTGAAGCAATATCAGAATAATAAAAGGGCTTTGATCTTAAATTATTTAAAACCCTATCGTTGGGAAAATAACTACAACGGGTATTTTTTTTGTTTAATACAAAAAATAAAAATACACAACCAACTAAGAATCCAAAAAGATAATAACTTAATCTGTAAGAAAATTTCATTTTATTTAATTTTCAACAAAAGTAGCTAGAATTAACCAAATTTTGAATCTAAAATACAATTAAATTTATATCACGATAAGTCAAATCGAACCATTCGCCAATTGTTTTGTTGGTTAAAATTCCATGATAAAAATAAACACCATTTTTTAATCCGGAATCGCAACGAATCGCACTTTCTATCCCACCGTCATCGGCAATTTGAAGTAAATAGGGTGTGATAATATTACTGATAGATAATGATGCGGTTTTAGAATATCTAGAAGGAATATTGGGAACACAATAATGAATAACTCCGTTTTTTATAAAAGTAGGATTCTCATGAGTCGTAATTTCTGAAGTTTCGAAACAACCTCCAGTATCTATACTCACATCCACAATAACAGCACCTTTTTTCATGTGTTCTACCATCGTTTCCGTCACTACGATTGGTGTGCGGTATTTTCCTCGCATAGCACCAATAGCGACATCGCAACGTTGTAATGATTTTAGTAATGTTTTATTTTGAATGGTTGATGTAAATATTCTTTGATTCAAATTATTTTGTAAACGGCGTAATTTAGTAATTGAATTATCAAAAACCTTAACACTTGCTCCCAATCCTATGGCGGTTCTGGCTGCAAATTCTGCGACAGTTCCGGCGCCAAGAATAACAACTTCGGTAGGAGGGACGCCTGTTATGTTTCCAAAAAGCAGTCCGTTTCCAAATTTACTTGCAGTTAATAATTCGGCAGCAACAAGTACTGATGCTGTTCCCGCGATTTCGCTTAATGATTTTACAGCTGGAAATGAACCGTCTTCGTCTTTAATATATTCGAAAGCTAAGGCAGTTATTTTTTTCTTTTGTAAGGCTTCAAAATATTCTTTTTTTCTGGTTTTTAGCTGAATAGCTGAAATAATAATCGTTTTAGGATTCATCATTTCTATTTCGACTAGCGTTGCGGGTTCTACTTTTAGAATCATGGGACAACCCAAAACTTTTTTAGTGTCATTGGTTATTTCTGCACCTGCATCACTATAATTTTTGTCGGAATAACTCGAATTTTCTCCCGCACCAGCTTCTATTAAAACCCTGTGACCATGGCAAGTCATTGCATTTACAGCATCTGGAGTTAGGCAAATTCGACGTTCCTGATAAGAAGTTTCTTTGGGAATACCAATAAAAAGTTCGCTCTTGTGCTTAGCGATTTCTAATTTTTCTTCTTGCGGAAGTAAATCTTGTTTGCTAAAAGGTGTAATGGCCATGATTTTAAACTTATTTGGCACAAATTACGAAAATTTATTACATTTATTTAAGTTCAATCAATCTTTTATCATTATTTAAAACAGAAATTGTAACCACCGAATGTTTCTCTGGAATTAAATCTGGGATTTTTTCCGACCATTCTATAAAACACCAGTTTCCAGAATATAAATATTCATCTATTCCCATATCGAGTGCTTCAGTTTGATCTTTTAATCGATATACATCAAAATGATAAACTAATTGATTGTTAGGTATTTGATATTCATTAACTAAAGAAAAAGTTGGGCTACTTGTTGGGTTTTTAACACCTAATTCCTTGCATAAAATTTTGATAAATGTTGTTTTTCCAGCTCCCATTTCTCCATTAAAAAGGATTACTTTTTCTGGATTAGCAGCTAAAATTTGCTTTGCAACAATTTCAATTTCGTCGAGATTAAATTCGATTTTCATTTTATTTCTTCGGGCTAAATACTAAAAATGGTACAATAACTTCTTCCAATGAAATTCCTCCGTGTTGGTACGTATTTCGGTAATAACTCACGTAATGATTGTAATTATTTACATAAGCCAAAAAGAAATCGTTTTTCGCAAAAATATAAACGCTTGTCATATTTATAGACGGTAAACCAATTTTTTTAGGATCTTTTACAGCGTAAACTTCTTTATTTTCATAAGTTAAACTACGTCCAGTTTTGTAGCGTAAGTTTAAACTCGTGTTTTTATCACCAATAACTTTCGACGGATTTTTACAATTTATAGTTCCGTGATCGGTTGTGATAATTAGTTTAAATCCAAGTTTCTGAGCTTGTTGAATAATTTCTAATAAAGGTGAATTTTTAAACCAACTTAAGGTCAATGAACGATATGCTTTGTCATCTGAAGCCAATTCTTTTACGACATCCATATCGGTTTTGGCGTGCGATAACATATCGATAAAATTGTAAACAACAGTGACTAATTTTTTGTCTTTTAAGGATTTAAAATTTTCGGCTAATTTTTTTCCGTTATTTAAATTAGTAATTTTAAAATATTCTTGTTCAATATTTAAACCATTGCGTTTTAGTTGTGCGGTAAGAAATTCGGCTTCATATAAATTCTTTCCACCATCTTCAACATCATTTTTCCAATATTGAGGAAATTGTTTTTCCATTTCCGATGGTAATAAACCCGAAAAAATAGCATTTCTTGCATATTGTGTAGCCGTTGGAAGTATTGCAAAATAAGGTATTTCGCTTTCTAATTTGTAATGATTGTTTACCACACTTTCGAAAGCTTTCCATTGGTCATAACGCAAATTATCAATCACAACAAAAAGTACATTTTCTGCTTTTTTAAGTTCTGGAATGACTAATTTTTTGAATAAATCATGCGATTGTACTGGTTTGTCTGCTTTTGGCTCGAACCAATCTTCATAATTATTTTCAATAAATTTTCCGAACAAATGATTGGCTTCTGTTTTTTGAGATTCCAGAATTTGAAACATATTTTGGTCATCGATATTTTCTAATTCAAGTTCCCAAAAGATTAATTTTTTGTAAAATTCGACCCATTCTTCATAGGAATTAACCATCGACATTTCCATAGAAATTTTACGAAATTCTTTCTGATAATCTAAAGTTGTTTTTTCGGAAATTAAACGAGAATGATCTAAATTTTTCTTCAAACTCAATAAAATCTGATTCGGATTGACTGGTTTTATCAAATAATCGGCTATTTTAGAACCAATCGCTTCTTCCATGATATATTCTTCTTCACTTTTTGTAATCATAATTACAGGTGTAGAAGATTTTTTCTCTTTCATCTCCGAAAGCGTTTCTAAACCTGACATTCCAGGCATATTTTCATCAAGAA
Organism: Flavobacterium swingsii; assembly: GCF_900111965.1. Classification (GTDB taxonomy): domain Bacteria; phylum Bacteroidota; class Bacteroidia; order Flavobacteriales; family Flavobacteriaceae; genus Flavobacterium; species Flavobacterium swingsii. The sequence goes on from NZ_FOJT01000002.1 coordinate 460,355, forward strand.
AAACAATATCAAAATTTTCTTCTTGAAACATATCTACAGCATCACGACCATTATTACAAGTCGTTACAGTATAATTTTTCTTTTCTAGGAATAAAATATGTGGTTTTAGTAAGTCGATTTCGTCGTCTACCCAAAGTATTTTGATGCTGTTCATGGCGTTATTTATGTTTTGATGGTGCAATTTAATACTTATTAAACATAGGATTCTTAATTTTATTGTAAAATAAATAGTAAGTTTTTAATACTTTATCATAAACTTATATCTTTGACGAATTATCAAACAATTTTACTATGAAATTTAATACCATTGCATTACTTTTTTCGGGAGTAATTATGCTAACGACAAGTTGCAAAAAAGAGAACGACTTCGACCCAAATGCGTCAGATGCGTTGGCTACAAATCGTGATACTTTAGTAAATCCTTCGGACGATTTTTTTATGTATGCAAATGGAGGTTGGTTCAAACAAAACCCGATTCCAGACTCGGAACGTAGCAACGGAATTTTTAGAACCATTCAAGATACGATAAACAATCAGGTAAAACAAATTTGTGAAAAATCGGCTGCTGCCAATGCAGACAAAGGAAGTAACAAACAAAAAATAGGTGATTTTTATGCTTCAGGAATGGATACCATTGCTATTAATAAAGCTGGATTATCTCCACTAAAAGGCGAATTAGCTAAGATTGATGCCATTACCGATGTTCCATCTTTATTATCAGCTATGGCGCATTTGCACACCATTGGAGCAAGCCCAGCATTTTCTACTTATGTTGGTCAAGATGATAAAATAAGTACAAAATATGCTGTATTTTTCTCTCAAGGTGGTTTAGGTCTTGGTAACAGAGATTATTATTTTAATACCGATAAAGAAACAGTTAACATTCGTAATGAGTATGTGAAACATCTTCAAGTTATGTCTAGATTTTTAGGAAATAGCGAGGCAGTTTCATCTCAAAACGCTTCGGTTATTATGAGATTAGAAACCGATTTGGCTAAAGCTTCTCGAAAGTTGGAAGCGCTTCGTGATCCAATTAAGAATTATAATAAAATGGCTGTTGCCGATTTGAATAAAATCACAACAAACATCGCTTGGGACAAAACATTGCCATTAATGGGAATTAATAAAGCCGATTCGGTAATTGTTGGACAACCAGAATTCTACAAAGCATTGAATACTATGATAAAAAGCTATTCGATTGCCGATTGGAAAACGTATTTGAAATGGGATTTACAAAATACGTTTGCGTCATATTTAGGAAGTGATATCGAAAAACAAAATTTCAAATTTTATTCGACTGTTTTAAGCGGAGTTGCCACTCAGAAACCTCGTTGGAAAAGAGTAGTAGAGCAAACAGATGGTTCACTAGGAGAATTAATTGGTCAAGTTTATGTTGATGAATATTTGCCAAAAGGAACCAAAGAAAAGTTACTCGAAATAGGAAATAATATTCGTGATGTATATGCAGAACACATCAAAAAATTAGATTGGATGAGCGAACCAACTAAGAAAAAAGCATTAAGTAAATTAGCAAAAATAGTTATGAAAGTTGGTTTTCCAGACAAATGGAAAGACATGAGTTCTGTAAATATTACTAAAAATTCTTATTGTGCTAATGTTATGGCAGTAAACAAATGGTCACACAATGATATGGTTTCTAAATACGGAAAACCAGTAGATAGAACCGAATGGGGAATGTTTCCTCAAACTTATAATGCTTACTATAATCCGAGTAATAACGAAATTTGTGTGCCAGCTTGTAATATTTTAGTTCCAGGTTTTGAAGGTCGTATGCCAGATGATGCTGTTTTGTACGGAATTATTGGAGGTTCTACTTTTGGACACGAAATTACACATGGTTTCGATGATCAAGGAAGTCAGTATGACGAAAACGGAAACCTAAACAACTGGTGGACAGCTGAAGATTTGAAAAAATTTCAAGCTAAAACAAAACTTATCGTTGCTCAGTTTAACAAGTACGAAGCTTTGCCAACTAAATTTGTAAATGGTGATGCTACTCAAGGAGAAAACATTGCTGATTTAGGCGGAGTTGTTATGGGTTACGAAGCATTTAAGAAAACAAATCAATACAAAACCAATCAGAAAATTGCAAAATTATCACCAGACCAACGCTATTTCTTGGCTTATGGTTATGCGTGGATGGTAAACATTAAAAAAGAATCGTTAGCACAACAAATGATGACCGATGTGCATGCGCCAGCAAAATTCAGAATTAACGGACCGTTGAGTAATATTCCTGAGTTTTATAAAACTTTTAATATCAAAGAAGGAAGTAAAATGAGATTACCAGAAAATGAAAGAGTGGTAATTTGGTAGTATTTATTTGAAATAAAAAAAAACGAGGTAATTAGCCTCGTTTTTTTTTATGCCTATTTTCTATTACAACAAGAAACTAACACCTAAAACAATGTTTCTTCCAATATTAGGAATGCCGTCAGTTTTTAGCCTCGAAAGATGCGAAATATAGCTTTTGTTAAGCATATTATTTGCATTTATAGATATATCAAAATTGGTTTTGTTAATATTTATATTTCCACCTAAACCAATATTTACTAATGTATAATCATTGTTTTTTGTTTCAAAAGTACTGTTGTTATTTTGTTTAAAAATACTTTCAACATTTACTGTGGCAAAACCTTTTTTAATCCAATTATTGATATCAAATTCGGTACGAAGATTATTATTCCATTTGTTTGCAGGAATAAGCGGCAAATATTCACCGTTTTGTTTCTGACCAGTTACAGTTTCAAAACTACTCGTGATATGCAACCAATCTAACGGATGCGGATGAAAATGAATACCAAATTCTCCTCCATATAATTTTGCGTTGGCTTGTACATAATCGTACACATCATTCTCATCGATTATATTTCCGTTTGGAGAAATAAATATGTAGTTGTTAATGTGATTGTAAAAACCATTTGCGAAAAATTCAAAATGAGAATTTCCGTATTCAAGATTCAAATCAGTTTGAATATTTTGTTCGTTTTTTAAGTTAGAATTTCCAATTTCATAACGATTACTTCCTTCGTGAACACCGTTTGAAGTTAGTTCGGCCAAGTTTGGCGATCTAAATCCAGATGCCACATTAAATCTAAAAGACAAATAGTCTGTCAGTTTCGTTTTGTATCCCAAAGAAGCATTAAAACTAGTATATTTTTTGTCGATGGCTTCAAAATAACCTTCATCGCCTATAATTCCATGAGTTTCGGTATTAATTTTTCTGGTATCAAAACGAAATCCTGCTTGTATTACATTCGATTTCCATTCGTAATTAGATGTTGCCAAAGCTCCGATATCATTTGTATTAGCATCAGGAATTAGTAATTCTAAACCAGAATTTCTATTGGTTTGGCTCATTCCTTGCAAACCAATTATGGTTTCTAATTTTCCTATTTTTGGTAAATAATATTTTAAATCATAATTTACCGTATTCAAATTCATATCTAAAACTGGAATTGTACTGTCTTCAAATTCTTTACGATTGTTAGAAATATAACCAAAATTAGCATCCAATTTTGAGTTTTTGAAGAAAAAATTATTATGCAAACTCAAAATATGATTTAAAACACCTTGTCTAGGATAATCAGGATCTCTTTTTCTGGTTTGCAAACCTATTTCTTCGGGAATTCCTAAGTTTAAATTATTCAAATTATAACGTAAAATAGTAGCGAATTTTGGATTACTATAACCAATAGCTGTTTTTACATCAGCTTCATCAAAACGAGTATTGGTAACTAAACTATCATTTGGCATTTTGTAATCGCCATGATTGTTATAACCACCACGAATGATAAATTTCCAATTTTCAGAGGATGATTTTAGTCCAAATGATGTGTTGCTTCCGTGAGTATTTGAAAATAATTTTTGATTAAAATCTGCCGAATAGGAATTAGGCTTGGCAAATTTTTCTGGATTAAAGTACAAAACACCACCCAAAGCATCGGAACCATAAAGTAAAGAAGCAGGGCCTTTTATAACTTCGACACTTTCTATACCGCTATCACTAAGTCCCAAACCATGTTCTTCTCCAAACTGCTGATTTTCTAGTCGTACACCTTGTGTATAAACCAAAACTCTATTGCCGCTTAGTCCACGAATAACAGGTTTTCCTATAGATGTTCCTGTGGATATTTGTGAAACTCCAGGAATTGAAGCCAATCCTTCCATGAGCGTTGCTGCTCCTTTTTGTTGTAATTCTTTGATGCTTTTGTGTTCAATCTTCATCACATTTTGCGATTGAATTTTATTAAAAGCATTGGAAGAAATTTTGACTTCATCCATTACAAATGGTTTGTCTTTATGAAGTGTATCTTGAGTAACTTGAGCATAAAGCATACCTGAAAACCCTAATAAAAGGGCAACTAAAAATGATTTCATATTTAATGATATTTTATTGTTTAAAAAATAAATTGAAGTTATTACCGAAAGTTTTCAGTAATAAAAAAAATTAAACAATAAAACAGGGAGGAGCACGAAGCGCAAAAAGGCTTCCTTTAAAAAAGTTGGTTATTTCTTTAGAATATAAGAAGGTATATCCGGTAGAGACTTGCTTTTTTATGAATTGAAAATGAGAAATATTTGGAGTAACAAATCCACCTAAAGTAAAATCGCAAACAAAACAGTGGTCAAAATTATGGTGTTGGTGGGTAATTTGATGACCAGAAGTTGGTTTGTGATGACATTTGTTTTCAGAAACTTGTTTTGCCAAATGCTCATAACTGTGCACCGATTGAAATAGTATCGAAAATAATACTACAATCGCTAACAGCAAATTTATGATGACAAACTTCTTTTTCATGTAAGGCAAATGTAACAAAGCAAAAAAGAAAATCCATTTAAATTTAACAAAATTTATGATTTGCTAAATTTAAACGGATTTCTAAAATGACGTTAGGTTTTATCTACACCAAACTATTTTTTACTAAATATTCAGCAATTTGTACTGTGTTTGTAGCAGCACCTTTGCGAAGATTATCGGCTACAATCCACATGTTTATTGAGTTTGGTTGACTTTCGTCACGACGAATTCTTCCTACAAAAACATCATCTTTTCCTTGCGCATACATAGGCATCGGATACGTGTAAGTGTCGTTATTATCTTGTACAACAACTCCAGGCGTGTTATGCAAAAGTTGACGAACTTCATTCACATCAAAATCATTAGAAAACTCGACATTTACCGCTTCACTATGTCCTCCAACAATTGGCACGCGAACGGCAGTAGCTGTAACAGCAATAGTTTTGTCATCAAGAATTTTTTGAGTTTCACGAACTAGTTTCATTTCTTCTTTAGTGTAACCGTTTTCTTCAAAACTATCACATTGAGGAATAGCATTTCTGTGAATAGGATATTTGTAAGCCATTTCTCCAGAAATTCCTGCATATTCGTTTTCTAGTTGCTGTACCGCTTTTACACCAGTTCCAGTAATAGACTGATAAGTTGAAACAATAACTCGTTTGATATTATATTTTTTATGCAACGGAGCTAAAACCATAACCAATTGAATGGTAGAACAGTTTGCGTTTGGAATAATTTTGTCTTCTTTTGTTAATATCGAAGCGTTTATTTCAGGAACAACCAGTTTTTTAGTTGGATCCATTCTCCAAGCCGACGAATTATCAATTACAGTTGTGCCAGCAGCGGCAAATTTTGGTGCCCATTCTAAAGAAGTTTCTCCACCAGCAGAAAATAAAGCAATATCAGCTTTCATATCTACTGCTGTTTGCATTCCTACTACTTTATATTTTATACCTTTAAATTCTATTTCTTTTCCTACAGATCGCTCTGAAGCAACAGGAATTAATTCGGTTACAGGAAAATTTCTTTCGGCTAAAACTTGAAGCATTACTTCACCAACCATTCCGGTTGCACCAACAACTGCAATTCTCATAATTTATTTATTAAATTTTGTAGTGCAAAAGTAATTAATAATTAAATTCAAAAAACAAAAAACCTATGCATTTATGAATAGTTTAGTATTTACCCTAAAATTAAAATAAATTGAAGAATTAAACTTTCATTTACGAAATGATAACATTATATCATTTAACAAAAGCCTATGTTTTATACTTTTGCATCAATACAACTAAAATCAATAAAAATGAAGAAAATTTATTTTGCAATGTTATGCATAGGAATACAGAGCATGATGATGTCACAAACTACGCTTATCAATACAGGTTCATCGTGGAAATATTTAGACAATGGTTCTAATCAAGGAACGGCTTGGAGAGCAACGACAATAGATGAAACGAGTTGGTCACAAGGTAATGCTCAATTAGGTTATGGAGATGGTGACGAAGCAACCGTAGTTAGTTATGGAGCGAGTTCTACAAATAAATACATAACAACTTATTTTAGAAAAACATTTTCAGTAGCCGATGCGAGCTTATTTTTAAATTATACTTTGAATGTAAAAAGAGATGATGGTGTGGCGGTTTATGTAAACGGAAGTGAGGTTTATAGAAATAATTTAGCCGCCGGAGCATCAAATACAACTTTAGCCACACTTGCAAGCGATGATGGTGGTACTTTTCAAACTACAACATTACCAATAGGAACATTTGTAACTGGAAACAATACCATTGCTGTAGAAATTCATCAAAATGTAGCCAACAGTTCAGATATTAGTTTTGATCTTGGGCTTATCGGAAATATTACAGTTCCTGTAGTAACAACACAGAAACATATTCGTTGGGGAACTACAAAAAATCCTTTAGAAGGATTAACCGTTGCATGGACAAATTCTACAGCAGCTACTACCGATCAAATTAGATGGGGATATACGACTGATTATGAGCAAGGAACTACTAATATTGTTTCAAGAGCAGGTTATGCCGCAGCTACAAATAAGTTTTTTAGTTTCACATTTCCTGGAGTATTATCATCAAACGCAACAATATATTATTCGTTATATGATTCTGTATCTAGCACATGGACGGCTCAAAAAACATATATTACCTCACCTCCTTTGAATGTTAATGCATTTTCTTTTGCAGCCGTGGGAGATAGTAGAACAAATGTGAGTGTATGGAACAATATTTCGACTTTAATGAATGCAAGAAATCCAGCATTTGTGGTTTTTAATGGTGATATTGTTGATACTGGAAGTTCAGCTTCACAATGGGACGCTTGGTTCGATAATGGAACTAATTTAATCAACAATAAATTAATCTTACACGCACAAGGAAATCATGATGTAGCTTCTGCATCTTATTATCAGAATATTTTTGATTTACCAAAAAACAATGTGCCTACAACTGAATTGTATTATTCTGTAGATTATGGAGAAACTATTTTTATATGTTTGAATTCTGAGACTCCAGCAGATGCAGCTCAAAGAACATGGCTTACCAATACATTGATAGCAAATGCAAGTAAAAAATGGAAGATTATTTCGTTCCACAGACCTTTTTATACTGTAGGACCACACGCTGGCGAAATGGATAGTTATTGGAATACATGGTTTAAGGATTTTGATGATTATGGGGTAGATTTAATTTTAACTGGTCACGATCATTTATACGAAAGATTCAAGCCTATTAACAGAAATGTGAGTACAACAGTTCCTGTAGCAAATTATGGTAGTTTAGCTGGCGAAGGTAGATGCCAAGTGGTTTGTGGTGGCGCGGGTGCTCCATTGTATACAGCAGGTACTTCTTCATTTTTACAAACGTTCAAATCAGATTATCATTATGTGATGTTTGATGTTACAAATACAACACTTTGTGGTACTGTTTATGATGATTCTAATCTTGTTATCGATAATTTTTGCATTAACAAACCTTATTTATCGACAGATACTCCAAAAGGAATTTTTTATCCAATTAAGTTGTATCCAAATCCTGTAAAAGATATATTCAAAGTAGAATATTCTTCTCCAAATACAGGTGATGTAAAAATCAATATCTATGATATAAAAGGTAAACTTATAGTAACAGAAAAAGCCACAAAATCATCAGTTGAATTTACATACAGCTATAATGCTTCATCATTAAATGCAGGAGTATATGCTTTTGAAATTCAAATGGGAAATCAAAAAGATACTTCAATACTGATTCGTGAATAATTATGAAATGAATAACATATTAGAAAAATGTATTAGAGTTGGTGTTTTTGGTACCTTCTTAGGTCACGGAATTGTAGCATTAAGCATTAATCAAAAATGGATTCCATTGCTTACCTGCTTTGGATTTACAGAAAACCAAGCAGTTACTTTGATGCCTTATATTGGAATAGCAGATGTAGCTGTTGCTTTCATGGTTTTATTTTATCCAATTCGTGCTATAGTAGGATGGGCTGTTTTGTGGGCATTTATGACTGCCTTGAGCCGACCAATATCTGGGGAGTCTATCGTGGAGTTTGTAGAAAGATCTGCTAACTGGTGTTTACCACTTGCATTACTGATAATACTTGGAGTACCGTATAATTTAAAAGGTTGGTTGCTAGTTAGAGCATAAAAAAGGAGGACATATGTCCTCCTTTTTTGTTTAGATATGTTATTTATTTCTTTAATAAATCTCTAATTTGAGTAAGCAATTCTTCCTGTGTTGGTCCAGCTGGTGCTGCAGCTTCTTCTTTCTTTTTAGCTGCATTTATACCTTTAATAATCATAAATAAGACAAAAGCAATAATAATAAAGTTAATTACTGCAGATATAAACATACCGTATTTTACTCCGCCAAAAATAGTTAACTCTTCTATTTTAGATAAATTAGCCGCTGACAAAGCTGGTTTTAACAATAATGGAGTAATTACATCATCTATTAATGAGCTAACTATTTTTCCAAATGCACCTCCAATAACTACACCGACTGCTAAGTCAACTACATTACCTTTCATTGCGAAAGCTTTAAATTCTGATAACATTCCCATAATTGTTTGTTTTAGGTTAATTTTAATTGTTATAAAGAGCTAATTTAACATTTTATTTTAATAATCACCAAATAATTAATAAGTTATTCTCTATAAAAAACCCGTTTTACTCTGCCAGAAATACTTGTTAATATCTCATAAGGAATGGTATTTATAGCTTTTGCAATGGTTGTAACTGATGGATTTTTACCAAAAATCACAACTTCATTTCCTTCAAAACAATTAATTTCTGTTACGTCAACCATGAGCATATCCATACAAATACTTCCTATAATTGGTGCTTTTTGTTCATTAATTAGAACATAACCAACTCCATTTCCCCAAGAACGAGAAATTCCGTCAGCATAACCTATAGGAATTGTGGCTGTTTTTGTTGGTTTTTCGACCATAAATCGGCGACTATAACCCACGCTTTCACCAATATCTAAAGTTCGTATTTGTGAAATTATCGATTTTAATGTACCCACATTTTCCAACTCTTCTGTTTCATTAATATCGTTAGAAACTCCGTATAAACCAATTCCCAATCGTACCATATCAAATTGTGCTTGTGGATAATTGCTTATTGCTGAAGTGTTTGAAATATGACGAATAGGATATATTTTTAGCTCTCTCGTAATTTTACTAGATATTATATCAAAATCTGAAATTTGTTTTTTTGTAAAAATATCGTGTGTTAAATCATCGCTAGCGGCTAAATGAGATAAAATACTTTTTACTTGAATTGAATCATTCTTCTGTAAAATAGATATAAGTTCTGGGATAATTTCGTCATCAAAACCCAAACGATTCATTCCTGTATTTATTTTAATATGTATTGGATAATTGGTGAGTTCTTTTTGTTCCGTAATTTTTATAAATGCTTTAAGACCTCGAATACTATATATTTCGGGTTCTAGATTATATTGAATTATCGATGGAAAACTCGTCATTTCTGGATTAAGAACCATAATTGGCAATTCGATTCCTGCTTGACGAAGTTCGATTCCTTCATCGGCAAAAGCCACACCAAGATAATCGACTTTGTGATGGGCGAGGAGTTTGGCAATTTCAAATCCGCCACTTCCATAGCCAAAAGCTTTTACCATAACCATAATTTTGGTTTCCGGATTCAGTTTCGATTTGTAGTAATTTAAATTATGACTTATCGCATTCAGGTTAATTTCTAAAACGGTTTCGTGTGTTTTTTCCTCAAGTAACGTTACGATTTTTTCGAATTCGAAATGACGAGAGCCTTTTATTAAAATCGTTTCGTTTGCAAAATCTAAATTCTCAAAATCGTCAATAAAATCATTGGTTGAAACATAAGAAATAGCATTGAGAAACTTGTTTTTATATTTAGAAATTATATCTCCAATACAAATTACTCGATTTATTTTATTTGAAATAATAAGCTGAGAAACACGAGCGTATAAATTTTCGTCTTCTAATCCAGATTGGTAAATATCAGATAAAATAAGTGTTTTCTTTAAATGTTGCTTTTGGTTTTCAAGAAAATCTAAAGCAATTTTTAATGACTGAAAATCAGCACTATAACTATCATCAATTAAAGTACAATTGTTAATACCTTTTTTTACTTTCAATCGCATTTCAACAGGAAATAATTGGCTTACTCGATGCTCGATTGTATCTAAATCATACTTCAAATATAACATAGTTAAGATACAATGCATGCTGTTTTCTAACGAAGCTTCGTCGGTAAATGGAATTTGTATTTTAAAACATTTCTCCTCATTTGTAATATTCAAAATCGAATAATCATCGAAGGTTTTCTTCTGAAAAAAAACATCAGCAGACTTATCATTTGTACTCCAAGTAAAGGTTTTTATTTCCGATTTTATAAAAGCTTCGATGGTTTTATTCTTATTCAGAATTAAAACTTCAACGTTAGTGAATAGCTTCAGTTTTTCTTTTATTTTCTCAGAAATATCGGCAAAACCTTCGTCGTGAGCGGTTCCAATATTCGTTAAAATTCCAATGCTTGGTTGAATTATCTTTTGAAGATTTTCCATTTCACCTTTGGTAGAAATTCCAGCTTCAAAAATTCCGAAATTATGATGTTCATTAATCCCAATCACCGAAAGCGGAACACCAACTTGCGAATTGTAACTTTTTGGGCTTCTAATAATATTATAATCAGGACTTAATAAAAAATTAAGCCATTCTTTTACAATGGTTTTTCCGTTACTTCCTGTAATTCCTATGACTGGAAAATGGAATAAATTACGGTAATAACTGGCAAATTTTTGTAAAGCAAAAAGTGTATTTTCGACAATTAAAAAATTAGCTTTATCCTTTAACCTTTGAGGAATATAGGTAACTACAAAGTTTTTGACACCTTTAGAAATTAAATCTCCAATATAAATGTGAGCATCATTATTAGGGCCAACTATAGCAAAAAATAAAGTGTTTTCATTATTTTGTAGCGAACGACTGTCTATAGAAATATTATTGATATGAATATCCGTCTCAATACCTTGAAAATCGGCATTTAGAACTGGAATTATATTATGTAAGGAAATAGCCAATAGGTATAATTATTTTTCTTTTGATAAATGTTCAGCATCTTTTACAATCATATTTTCACGCATTGCATTATAATAAGCGGCACGACTTAACGGCTCATATTCTTCGGTTTCGCCAAGCATAACAAGTTTGTCATTATCGGTTTTACGAAAACTATAATTGGCAAGATTTCCTGTGCGAGTACAAACAGCGTGCACTTTTGTAACATATTCGGCAGTTGCCATAAGTGCTGGCATTGGTCCAAAAGGATTTCCTTTAAAATCCATATCCAATCCAGCTACAATAACTCTAATCCCAGAATTAGCAAGATCATTACAAATTTTGACAATCTCATCATCAAAAAACTGAGCTTCATCAATCCCTACAACGTCGCAACCTTGTGCCAAAATTGCAATATTTGCAGCGGCAGGAACAGGAGTAGAGCGAATCTCGTTTTTATTGTGCGAAACCACCATTTCTTCATCATACCGAGTATCGATAGATGGCTTGAAAATTTCGACTTTTTGTTTGGCAAATTGGGCTCTTTTTAATCTACGAATTAATTCTTCGGTTTTGCCCGAAAACATCGATCCGCAAACAACTTCAATCCAACCAAACTGCTCTTTATGATTTACTGTATTTTCGAGAAACATTTTTTATTTTTATAACGATAAAAATGAATAGTTTTTATTACTTTGTAACAGAACAAATTTATTAAAAAAGATAAGCTTTATTGCGTATAATAGTAAAAGTTATGAAAAAAAGATTGGAAGCCGAATTAATTAGCATTGCGCACCGAATTTTACAACTAAAACACAAAGAAGATGTTCGTGAATTACACCACGAAACTCAAAAATTATACGAAAAATTGTCTGTTTTGTTATTTGTAGAAGAGCATTTTAGCGAAACAAAGCCTACAATTGGTTTGCATGATATAGAAGTTATAGTTGAAAAAGCATTCGATTTTGATGAAAAAATTTCAGCTATAAAAGCTAAAGAAGAAATTATTATTCATGACATAAATGAAGAAATTCCTCCAGTAAAAGCAGTTGCTGAAGAAGTAAAAGTGGCTATTGAGGAACCAAAAGAAGTTATTGAAGAGCCGAAAGCAACAATTGAAACTCCAATTATTGAAATTCCTAAGCTAGAAAAAAAGCAAATTGCTATAGATGATTTTTTAAGTAATATGCAACCAGAGCCTATTTTTGAAAGAGTTTCTAATACTAAAAAAACAGAAGATTCTAAAATTCCAGCTGAAATATCAAAAATTATAGATGATAAAATTGAAGAAAAAGTTGTTCCAGAAGTAAAAATTGAAACAGAAATATTTTTTGATAAAGTAGATTCGAAACCCGCCATAAATCTTAATGACAAATTGAACAAAAGTGTCAATATTGGTTTAAACGATAAATTGGCTTTCGAAAAACAATTATTTGACGGAAGTGTTGAAGATTTCAATCGAGTAGTTTCACAAATTTCGACTTTCGATTCATTAGAAGATGCTAAGAATTTTATTGAAGAAATGGTAAAGCCAGATTACAACGATTGGAAAGGAAAAGAAGAATTTGAAGAACGTTTTATGGAATTTGTAGCCAGTAAATTCGTTTAAATGGGGAAATTATATCTTGTTCCAACACCAATTGGTAATCTTGAAGACATGACTTTTCGTGCCATTCGTGTGCTTAAAGAAGTCGATTTAATCCTCGCTGAGGATACGCGCACCAGTGGAAAACTCTTAAAACATTTTGAGATTTCGACACATATGCACAGTCATCACATGCACAACGAGCACAAAACCATTGAAAACATTATAAAACGCATACAAACGGGCGAAAATATTGCTTTAATTTCCGATGCAGGAACGCCAGCTATTTCAGATCCAGGATTTTTACTCACTCGAGCTTGTGTCGAAAATAATATAGAAGTAGATTGTTTGCCAGGAGCAACAGCATTTGTCCCAGCTTTAGTAAATAGTGGTTTTCCTAATGATAAATTTATTTTTGAAGGTTTTTTGCCTGAAAAAAAAGGACGTCAAACTCGTTATTTAGCTTTAGCAGAAGAAACAAGAACAATGATTTTATATGTTTCTCCACACAAATTAGTAAAAACATTAGCAGAATTTGTTCAATATTTTGGTGCAGAAAGACCTGTTTCTGTTTCTCGAGAAATATCTAAACTACACGAAGAAACCATTCGAGGAACAGCTGAAGAAGTCTTGAAACATTTTGAAACAAAACCGCCAAAAGGTGAAATTGTAGTTATTGTAGGTGGAAAGATTTCTGTAAAAGAGAAAAAAGAAGATAAATAATTTTAACACGGATTGCACTAATATACAAGTTGGCAGACATTTTGGGGTAACGAAACGTAAAATTTAAAAATGAAAAAGGCATTAAAAATTATTGGAATTATTGTAGGAGTTATTATTCTTTTGATTGGAATAATAAGCTATTTTGGTTGGAAAAGTATGCAAAAATTAGAGTTAGCTCAAGAAAAAGCGGATTATATAATGGAAAATCTTGACAAACCAAATGTTGTAGAAAAATTTCCAGTGAAATATTTTCCTAAAGAACAATTAGAACCAATAATAGGTGGAATTAGACAAAATTGTGATTGGAAAAATAAAGACGGAAAATTCGTTGATTTTTTTACCGCTAAAAACATTGGAGGAGTTAACCAAACCTCATTTATTTATGAATATTATCTCAAATGTGATAGCTTAAGATTTATATTGTCATTCAATGTCGAAGATGAACCCGAATTAATGGGATTCAATGTTGAGCCAATAGAAACAGAAAACAAAATGATATTATTTCCTGAAAAACAACTTAAAAAATAGATGATAAAAAAAATATTGCCTTTTGAAAAATTAGTTTATCGTTCAACATTAACTAAAGAAGAACTTTTAAAACATCTACAAAATGAAATTGAAGCTGAAAAGGCTTTTGGTTTTGGTGCTAATCAATTTTCATATTCTAAACCATATATTGGTAAAATTTACAATAATACATTTGAGATAAAAAGAGCTATAAACTATAGAAATTCATTTTTGCCTCTAATAAAAGGAGAAGTTAAAGATGATATAAATGGTTCTAAAATAAATGTAAATATGAAGCTAATTGACATTGTAAAAGTCTTTATGATAATTTGGTTAGGCGGTGTTTTAGTTGGTTGCTTAGCAACATCATATAGCTTAATATTCAAAAATGGTTTAAATTCAGAAGGTGGAATGTTTATGTTTATTCCTTTTTTTATGCTAATATTTGGAGTTGTTTTAGTTTCTTTTGGATTCAAAGCAGAAAGTAAAAAAAGTATAAAAGATTTAGAAGAAATTTTAAAAGCAAAAATAATAGAAAGATAAAAAACGATCTGCCAACAGGCGTTTTTGATATAATTACTGTCAAAAAAACTATTCCACTTTCAAATCTACAAACGAAAAAGTATTCCCACTAAACAATCCTTTGTCAGATAATTTCAAATCAGGGATTACTAAAAGTGCCATAAACGAAAGTGTCATAAAAGGCGCTTTTAGATTGCTACCTAAATCTTTTGCCATGGCATCAATTTCTTGATATAATTTTCCTGTTTCCCAACCATCTTTATCACTCATAATTCCGGCAACTGGTAAGGCTAACGATTTATTTAGATTGCCATTTACGGCACAAATTCCGCCAGTATTTTTGATAATTAAATTTACAGCATTACAAATCTCTTCGTCTGATGTTCCAACGACCACAATATTATGACAATCATGCGCTACGGAACTTGCAATGGCGCCTTTTTTTAACCCAAAATTTTTAATGAATGCCACTGCTGGTTTGGTGTTAAAATATCGGTTTACAACAGCCATTTTCAGAATATCATTATCAATATCTGAAACGAGTTTTCCGTTTTTTATAAATGAATTATGATGAATTTCATTCGTAATTAATTGCCCTTCCAAAGCTTCAATAACTCTAATTTGCTTCGCCTGTTCGCTTACGCTCGAGTTTGATGCAGAACTCGGAATTTCGAAATCACTAATTTGTTTTTCGGTAATATTAAAATTATTTGGTGTTTCAAAATCGATATGTTTTACAAATGATTGTCCGTTTTCGGCAACCAATTCACCATTTATATACGTTTTATTGACTTTGAAGTTTACTAAATCATCTACAATAATAAAATCGGCAGCGTCATTTTTTTTCAACAAACCAACATTCATTTTGTAATGATTTACTGGATTTACGCAAGCGACTTGCAGGATTTTAAAAATGTCAATTCCTTTTGCAACAGCACGAGCACAAAGTAAATTAATGTGTCCTAAAATCAAATCATCAGGATGTTTGTCATCAGAACAAAACATCATATTTTCGTAATTTTCTGGAAGCAAATCTATTAATGCATCGAAGTTTTTGGCTGCGCTTCCTTCACGAATAATAACTTTCATACCAAGTGACAATTTTTCTTGAGCTTCATCGTAAGTAAAACATTCGTGATCAGTTGTAATTCCTGCCGAAATATATTTTTTGATAGGTTCGCCACGCAATCCAGGCGCATGACCATCAACAGGTTTGTTGAAATGTTTTGCCCAAGCAATCTTCTTCAAAACTTCTTCATCATTAAACAAAACACCAGGATAATTCATCATTTCCGACAAATAATAAATGTCTGGTGAAGCCATTAATTCTTTTATTTCTTCAGAATCGATAATAGCACCAGCGGTTTCAAAAGCGGTTGCAGGAACACAAGATGGCGCGCCAAAATGAAATTTCAACGGTACTTTTTTTCCGTTTTCAATCATATAATAAACACCTTCTTTCCCAAGAACATTGGCAATTTCGTGCGGATCGGAAATGGTAGCAACCGTTCCATGAAGGACAGCAATTTTAGCAAATTCAGAAGGAACAAGCATCGAACTTTCGATATGAATATGTGCATCGATAAATCCTGGAAGAATATAGTTTTTCACATCATGATTTTTCTCAATGATAGAAATAATCTTTCCGTTTTCGACATTTATTTCACCTGAATAAATACGCTTATTTTCTATATCTACAATTTGTCCTTGAATCTGCATTTTGTTTATTTTAAAAAAGTAATAAAAGCCAAAAGTAACACCATTTTTATTAATTGTAATCAGATATTTGTTGTTATTTTGTACCTAAGAATTGTTAATGAAAACATTGTGTTGCTAAATAAATTTAATCCTAGTTCTAAATCCTTCAAAAATACTTTTTGTGTTTTTAATGAAGTAGAAATTAAAACTGTTGAATCTTTGATTCCTAATTACAAAAGTGAATCTGGGAGTCAATATTTTTATACAGAAGCAGGAATGTATCGCCTCTCTAATCACTGGGGAAGACTAGCAAATAGCAAGTGGCGATTGGTTGCTTTCGATCCAGAATCGACATCGAAAACTAAATTAGGTTTTGCGAAGTGGGATAGTTTTTATCCAGACAATAACTTCGAAAAATTGTATTATTTAGAAGCTGATTTTGATAGGCAAACGATAAATTACCAACACAAAAATAGCCCTGATTTTGATAATAAACCAATTTTAAGAAACACATTAGACACTGCAAAAAGGATAAAACAAGCTAGAAATATATTAACTTTGACTAGTTGGGCAAAATATTTTAGCAATCAAAACATTGATGAATTAAGAAAAAAAATCATCAACGAATTAATTTATACCGATAAGAATTTAGAAGAAATAAAACGCAATTGTCATGAGTAGAAACACTGAAAAAAATATCAAGAAACACAATGATAAGCTTCATAAAGCTCAGGACAAGGTCAAAAAAGCAAAAGTAGATCGTGCGGCACAACTAAAAGCTATTGTAAAGAAATTTAACGAACAAAAAGAATAATTACTTTAAAATAAAAAAAGGGTTTAGAAAATTTCTAAACCCTTTTTTTATTACTCGTGATCTGGTTTCAGATTAAATAAAGCGAAGTTTTTAGACTTCTTTTCGTAAGCCTTAAAAGAAATGTCACTTGGATTTGTAATAGCAGTTTTTAGTGTGATTTTATCACCTAATTTAAAGTTAGAAACGACCATTTTATAATCCAATAAATATTCTCCGCAAAAGAAATTTCCGTTTTCGTCTTGTTCTATCAGTCCTGTAAAAAGACCTTTTTTTTCTAGCGATTTTGTCATAATAATATTCTATAAAGAAAGGACAAAGGTAGTATTAATCTCTAAAAATTGTTTGTAAAAATCTTTATATTTTTAATAAAATAACTATAAACAATGCTTTTTGTCTTGTAATATTTTTCAAATTGATTGATATCCCGTTTTCCTAAAAACTTAAATAGAGAATAATAGAAATAAAAATGAGACTCTAAAACAGCCCAAAAATGTTTCAATTTTCCTTGTGTTAAAAAACGAATTCCAGCAATTCCGTCTAAACTTAATCTTATAAATAAAGTAGTGAATAATTGGTTTGTTGGAAGATTTTTAAGCATCATCCACAAAGAGTTTCTAAAATTCAGGAATGTTTTTTTAGGGTTTTCTGTATTCAAAGTTGCTCCACCAACATGATAAACTGTCGATTCTCCACAATATTTGGCAATATATCCTTTATTAAATGCTCTCCAACACAAGTCGATTTCTTCCTGATGTGCAAAAAAACTAGCATCAAAACCATTTAGCTCTCGAAAAACATCTTTCCTAATAAAAAAACAAGCGCCTGAAGCCCAAAATATTTCGATTGTATCATTATATTGTCCATTATCTTTTTCGATAGTATCAAAAATACGTCCACGACAAAATGGAAAACCATATTTATCTATAAATCCGCCACCAGCACCAGCATATTCGAAGTATTCTTTGTTTTTAAAGTCAAGAATTTTGGGTTGAATAATACTAGTTTCTGGTTCGTTTTCGAATAAAGTAATAATAGGTTGTAACCAGTTTTCAGTAACTTCAATATCAGAATTTACCAAAGCATAAATTTCTTCTTCAACTTCCTGTAAAGCCTCGTTATAACCTTTTGCATAACCAAAATTACCTTTGTTTTCGATGATTTTTATCGTAGGAAAATGAGTTTTTACAAATGAAACTGAAGCATCGGTAGAAGCATTATCAGCCACATAAATCGTAGCTTCTTGAGAGAATTCTATAATGGAAGGCAAAAACTGTTCTAGCAATTTTTGTCCATTCCAATTTAATATAACTACGGCTATTTTCAATGTTAATTCGTTGATTTGGTTATTCGTTGATTTGGTTATTCGTTGATTTGGAATTCAGGAAGTTCTTTCAAAAACAAATATTTCTCGTTTTCAAAATCCATTTGACAAAAATAATGATTTAAACCATTAGTAACCATTAAATATTCTGCCTCAAGGACCATATTGTATCTTGCAATCTGATCGAAAGTATTTTGAGAAATAGGGACCTCTGGTGCTTTGCATTCTATAAGTAAAAATATTTTTCCATTAGGTTGAAATACAACTATATCATATCGTTTACTTAAATCATTGATTTTGATTAACTTTTCAACATTAATATATGATTTCGGGTATTTTTTTTCTTCTAACAAAAACCGAACTACGTTTTGACGCACCCATTCTTCGGGCGTGAGAATCACAAATTTTTTACGAATTTCATCAAAAATAGAAACTTTATTTTCACTATTTTTGAACCGAAATGTATAAGTTGGAAAATTCAGTTTTTGCATTCAACAAATCTATTATCAAATAAACGAATTACCAAATAACCAAATCAACTTTTTTGTGGACGAAGTAGTAAAAATAATTAATGATATAAAAGCTGGAAATATAAAGCCAATTTATTTTTTAATGGGCGAAGAGCCTTATTATATTGATAAATTGTCGGAATATATCGAGCATAATATATTGCAAGAACACGAAAGAGATTTTAACCAAACGGTTTTATATGGCCGTGATGTTACGATTGAAGACGTGGTTTCGAACGCAAAACGTTATCCTATGATGGCGGATCGTCAGGTCGTTATTGTAAAAGAAGCTCAGGATTTAATAAAAACAATAGATAAGTTAGAATCTTATGCCGAAAATCCGCAGCCAACAACGGTTTTAGTTATTTGTTACAAATATAAAACACTCGACAAGCGAAAAAAAATCACAAAGATTTTAGCTCAAAAAGGTGTTGTTTACGAAAGTAAAAAATTATACGAAAACCAAGTAGGCGAGTGGCTAAAGAGAGTTTTACAAGGCAAGAGACTCAATATTGAACCAAAAGCATCAGCTATGTTAGTCGATTTTTTAGGTACTGATTTAAGCAAAATCGCTAACGAATTAGACAAACTAGCCATTATTTTGCCACAAGGGAGTACAATTACACCAGCTGTTATTGAAGAAAATATAGGATTTAGCAAGGATTTTAATGTTTTTGAATTTAGAAAAGCTATTGGAGAAAGAAACCAATTAAAATCATATCAAATTGCCGACCATTTTGCTCAAAACCCAAAGGATAATCCAATGGTTGTTACGACAAGTTTGGTTTTTAGCTTTTTTATCCAATTATTAAAATACCACGGACTCAAAGACAGAAATCCGAAAACAGTTGCTCCAATTTTAGGTGTAAGTCCATTTTTCTTAAAGGATTATGACGTAGCTTTACGTAATTATCCTATGAAAAAAGTAAGTCAAATAGTGGCTTCCTTACGTGATATTGACGTAAAAAGTAAAGGTGTTGGAGCAAATGCTTTACCGCAATCAGATTTATTGAAAGAAATGTTGGTTAAGATTTTTAATTAACATTGAAAATTATTCAAAAAAGACGATATTTGTACCCCTCAAATTAAATAAAAAAAGAAATTATGGGAATGAATAAAAATACAATTTTAGGCTGGGCAACATTAATGATGGTAATCATGGGATTAGTACTCATCGGTCTTGGAGCGTACAGATATGCTGATATAGCAGGTTGGGGTTTTGCAACTGTTGGTTTCGGTTTTTTATTAAATGCTTGGGTTTTTAGCTCATTGAAAGGGCGTTTATAAAAAAATTGCGAATTACGAATTACAAATTTTCTATTGAATTTTAAAAATCTAAAGAAATCTAACAATCTAAGTTAGTCTAATTAATCTAATAATCTAAATAATGTCAGACGATAAGAAAGTAATATTCTCAATGTCAAAATTGAGTAAAACCTACCAAGGAGCAGACAAACAAGTATTAAAAAATATATATCTAAGTTTCTTTTACGGAGCAAAAATTGGTATTTTAGGACTAAACGGTTCAGGGAAATCTTCTCTTTTGAAGATTATTGCTGGAGTAGATAAAAATTACCAAGGTGATGTAGTTTTTGCACCAGGTTATACCGTTGGTTATTTAGAACAAGAACCAATTCTTGATGATTCTAAAACGGTTATAGAAATTGTTCGCGAAGGTGTTGCCGAAACTATGGCTGTACTTGACGAGTTCAACAAAATAAATGATATGTTTGGCTTGCCAGAATATTACGAAGATGCCGATAAAATGGACAAACTAATGGATCGTCAAGCAGCTTTGCAAGACAAAATAGATTCATTAGGCGCTTGGGAAATAGACACCAAACTAGAAATCGCTATGGATGCTTTACGCACACCAGAAGCTGATACACCAATTAAAAATTTATCAGGTGGAGAACGCCGTCGCGTCGCTTTATGTCGTTTGTTGTTGCAACAACCAGACGTTTTGTTGTTAGATGAGCCTACGAATCACTTAGATGCAGAATCGGTACTTTGGTTAGAACAACATTTAGCACAATATGCAGGAACTGTAATTGCAGTAACGCACGACCGTTATTTCTTGGACAATGTTGCAGGTTGGATTCTTGAATTGGATAGAGGAGAAGGTATTCCTTGGAAAGGGAATTACTCTTCTTGGTTAGACCAAAAATCGAGCAGAATGGCACTCGAAGAAAAAGTAGCTTCAAAACGTCGTAAAAACTTAGAACGTGAATTGGATTGGGTTCGTCAAGGTGCAAAAGGCCGTCAAACGAAACAAAAAGCGCGTTTACAGAATTACGATAAATTACTAAACGAAGATCAGAAACAACTAGATGAAAATCTAGAAATCTATATCCCGAACGGTCCACGTTTAGGAACTAATGTCATTGAAGCTAAAAATGTAGCAAAAGCATTTGGAGATAAATTATTGTATGATAATTTGAATTTTACTTTGCCACAAGCAGGAATTGTTGGAATTATCGGGCCAAATGGTGCTGGTAAATCTACTATTTTTAGAATGATAATGGGAGAACAAGCAACAGATTCTGGTGAATTTACTGTTGGTGAAACTGTAAAAATCGCTTATGTAGATCAATCACATTCTAATATAGATCCTAACAAATCTATTTGGGAAAACTTTGCCGATGGTCAAGAACTGATTATGATGGGCGGACGACAAGTAAATTCTCGTGCTTATTTATCCCGTTTCAACTTTGGTGGAGGAGAGCAAAACAAGAAAGTAAACACACTTTCTGGAGGAGAACGTAACCGTTTGCACCTTGCCATGACACTAAAAGAAGAAGGAAATGTACTTTTGTTAGATGAGCCTACAAATGATTTAGATGTAAATACTTTACGTGCTCTCGAAGAAGGTTTAGAAAATTTCGCTGGTTGTGCTGTGGTTATTTCTCACGACAGATGGTTTTTAGACAGAATTTGTACACACATTCTAGCATTTGAAGGAGATTCGGAAGTGTATTATTTTGAAGGTGGCTTCTCTGAATATGAAGAGAATAAGAAGAAACGATTGGGTGGAGATTTAACTCCTAAACGATTGAAATATAGAAAATTAATAAGATAATATTTTTTTATGAATCCTGACTTTTGTCAGGATTTTTTTTTACATTAGTTTTTTTGAAAATGTTCTCACTATGTGTAAATATAAATTATTTTTCATCCTTTTATTCTTTGTTCTTTTTCAGAATAATTCTTTCTCACAGTCAGAAAAAAAATCGGTACAAGAAATTGTACAACTAAATACGCAATCACGAAAATATTTTAAACAAGGTAATTTCGAGAAGTCTATGCAAATTTCTCGTATTGCATTGCACAATGCAAAAATTATTGGTAATGATTCTCTAGTAGCAATAAGCTGTCAGAGAATAGGTATGAACTTCGAAGAATTAAAAGATTTAAATAAAGCATTATTTTTTTATAATAAAGCTTTAGATTATGCTACGAAGTCTAAAAACGGGGAAATAAAAGCAAACGTCTATAATGATTTAGGAAATATAAACTCAACAGATTTACTAAATCAGTACAAAAAATCATTGTATTATTATAAAAAAGCTAAAGAATATTACGAAACAAAAAAAGATTCTACAAGGTTAGTTATGATAAACTTGAATATCGCTTGGACTTGTTTTGATGAAAAAGAATTCGATTTAGGTTTTAAAAATTTAGATTTTGTAAATAAATATCAACCAAAATTTGGAGATAAAGACTACATTGTCTCAATAAACATGCTAAATGGCATGTATTATGCAGGAAAAGGAGAAAACGAAACAGCTAATAATTATTACTTGAAAGGAATAAATGAAAGTACAAAAATCGATTTTAATGAAGAAAAACAATATTTGCATCTAGAATACGCTAGGTTCTTAGCCAAAAATGGAGATTATAAAAAAGCTTATGAAAATCTTGCAAAATATAATGAGATAGTAGAATCACTTTTTAATAAAGAGAAAATGGCAAAAGCCAATCTTGCTGCCAGAAATATAGAATTTGATATTTACAAAAGTGATATCGAAAAATTAGAAACCGATAAAAAAATTCAATCCTTAAGTCTAAAAAAATCGAATACAATTTTGAGTTTGTTTTTTGTAATATTAACATTCTTATTATTACTTGTTTATAGTTTATACAAAAATTATAACTTAAAAAAACAAAACAATAATGATCTTACAATTGCAAATATAGATCTTCAAATTGCAAAAGAAAAAGCAGAAGAAGCAACAAGATTAAAATCTCAATTTGTTTCGACAATAACTCATGAGCTGAGAACACCACTTTACGGAGTTGTAGGAATTACAGATTTAATTGCAGATGAGCATCCAGAGCTTAAAAATAGCCAGTATATAAAATCATTAAAATTTTCGGCAAAATATTTATTGGCATTGGTAAACGATATATTACAGATTTATAAAATTTCAGAAAATAAAATTGTACTTGAGAATTCTAAATTTAATTTGAAAGAAGAATTGGTTTCTATAATTGATAGTTTACAATTTTTAGCCTCAAAAAACAAGAACAAAATAAGTTTAGAGTTAGATCCATCAATTCCTTTATTTATAATTGGGGATAAAATTAGACTATCACAAATTTTTATGAACTTGATTAGTAATTCACTCAAATTTACCGAAAAAGGAAAAATAATTATTAAAGCAAATGTGTTAGACAAAAAGGATGATTCTTGTCAAATATTTTTTGAAATTACCGATAATGGAATAGGAATTTCTAAAGAAGATCACGAGAAAGTATTCGAAGAATTTGTACAAATAGAGCGGAGAGATGACGATTATCAAGGAACAGGTTTAGGATTGCCTATTGTAAAAAAACTGATTCAACTTTTTGGTGGAGAAGTTCATTTAGAAAGCGAAGAAAATAAAGGAACAAAAATAAGTTTCTCAATTAAGTTTAATATCCCAAACGAAGAAACTTTAAATATTTTGTCTGTTGAAGAAAATAATAAACAACTAAAAAAGCATTTAAATATACTTTTGATTGAAGACAATAAGATTAACCAAATGGTTACCCAGAAAATCTTGAAAAATTTTGGATACAAAACAATTGTTGTAGATAATGGTTTTGAAGCAGTAGAAAGATTAAAATCCGAAAAATTTGATGTAATTCTTATGGATATTAATATGCCGAAAATAAACGGTTTCGATACCTCAAAACTAATCAGAGAATTCGATGTTTTAACACCAATTATTGCTCTAACAGCATTTGATAAACAAGAAATTAACCATCAGGTAGTTGAATCTGGAATGAATGGAATAATTGTTAAACCATTTGAGTCGAGTGTATTAAATGATTTAATTGTGAAATTAACCAGTTAAGTATAAAAAAAGCCTTCTAATTATTTAAATTAAAAGGCTTTTTAAAGAATTAATATAACCAATCTATTATTTCATTTTAAGTACTTTAAATATAGAACGACGGTTTAACTGATGTGCAGATTCAGAACAATCTATCCCATCTTTACAATCATTTACTAAACTATATTCGCCAAAACCTTCAAATTTTTTGATTCTATTAGAATTTACACCTTTAGAAATTAAATAATCATGTGTCGAATTTGCTCTGCGAATTGCTAATGCTTCGTTGTAAGTAAAACTACCACGGCTATCTGTATGAGACTCTATTTCTACAGCCATTGTAGGATAAGTTGTATTCATCAAATAAGCAATTTTATCTAGCTCGATAGCTGCATCATCTCTAATATTTTGCTTGTCAAAATCGAAATAAATATTATCAACATTTACACCTGCAAGAATATCTACATCTTGTACAGGATCGAGTTCGAAATCTACAATTATATGTGGCTTTCCTTTAGTGTTTCTAGTATCTCCAACTTTCGATTTTGAGTTATATTTTACTTGAGAGGCTTCTAGATTATAAGTAGTTTCCCTATCAGCAGCAAATTTGTATTTTCCTTTTTCGTCGGTAATAAAATCGGCTATAATATTGCCATCTTTGTCTTTTATCACAATTTTAGCATTTGGTATCGGTTGCTTGTTTATAGCATCGGTTACGGTTCCTTTTATTTCGAAAGGAGGAATTCTATCAAATCCGTAAATGTCGTCATCACCTTTTCCGCCTTCACGATTGGAAGCTATAAATCCAGTTTCGCCAGATTCGTTTAGGAAGAACGAAAAATCATCCATATTAGAATTTACAGGACTTCCGAGGTTTATAATTTCTTGAATATTACCATCTCCATCTAATACTGTTGTAAAAATATCTAACTGACCAAGACCTTGAAGTCCATCGGAAGAAAAGAAAAGATTTCCGTCAGAATGCACAAATGGGAAAACTTCAGATCCTTCGGTATTTATTTTATTACCAAGGTTTACAGGAGTTCCGTAAGAATTATCATTAACACTTACCTTATAAATGTCTGATTTCCCGAAACCTCCAGGCATATCCGAAGCAAAATATAGCGTTTTCTCATCGACAGACAAACTAGGATGACCTACAGAATAATTTGTATTATTAAAAGGTACTTCGGTAATATTTGTCCATTTATTGTCTTTATCTAGCGTGGCACGGTATATTTTCAGGTTGTTAGTTCCTTCAGCATCTTTTCCTTTTTTGTTATTAGTATAATTATTGCGAGTAAAAAACATTGTTTTCCCGTCTTTTGAAATCGAAATTTGACCTTCGTGAAACTTTGTATTTACATCTCCTTTTACTTTTTCGGCTTCAGAATGATTATCACCGTTCTTAGTTATTTGAAACAAATCTAAAAAAGGCTGTTGGTTCCAAGAATACGTTCTTTTTATTCCCACACCTTTGTCTCTGCTTGATGCAAATGTGATTACGCTATTTCTTTCGAAAGCACCAAAATCACTTAATTCCGAATTAAAAGGAACTTCTTTAGAAAAAAACTGAGGCTTAATTTGAAAAATATTGGTAAGAAAATTTTTGTCTTGCATTATTTTTTCAATACGAGAATCGACAACTCCTGATTCTTTGTATTTGTTGAGCCAAATTTCAGATTCATCATATTTTTTTAATGCTCTTAATGCCAAAGCATAATTCAGATAATATTCCGGTTCTACTTTGTCTTGTTTTACCACATCTTTATAGTAAACAGAGGCATTTTCTGGATCACGAAGCATAGCATAAGAATCGGCCAAACGTCTTTTAGAATAGTCTGTATTATAATTATTGGCTAACATTTCTTTGTATACTTCAATCGCTTTTACAAAAGAAAAACTGTTATATAAAGCATCTGCTTTTTTCTGTTTCCCAAACTGAGCTGAAGCTGAAGGAATGATTCCAAATAGGATAACAGATATCAAGATATATTTTAATATTGATTTCATAATTCAGGCGTTTTTAGGTTAGAAATAACGTGGAGATTTGTATTTAGAGTTATCAAATTTGAAATCAAACATAATCATAATTTCATGAGATCCGGTTGTAAAAGGTCTTATTTTTGAAATTGGATAATCATAAGCATAACCTAATTTCATTTGTTTGGTTATTTGAAAATCGACCAAAGCTCCTACAGAATCCTCAAATCGATAAGCTCCACCAATCCAGAATTTTTCATTAAACAAGAAAGATAATGTTGTGTCGTAGGAAAGAGGAGAACCTTTTGTATATTTTACTAAAGCAGTTGGTCTCATTTTTATATTTCCACTTTTATTAAGGTCAAAAACATAACCGGCAATTCCATAAAAATGAGATTGTTCTAGCGCAACATAATTTCCTAATTTATTGTAATCATTTTCGATTAATTTTGGAGATGATACTCCTACATACCATTTGGGTTGATGCAAATATAATCCAGCTCCAACATTTGGTGTCCAACGATTTAATTTTTCTTGAAAATAAGGGTCGCTATATACTTCTTCATTATTAAATAAATTTTGGTCTATGTTATAATAACTAAAACCTCCTTTTACTCCAAAAGCCAACTTAGTATTTTGGGTGATGTTAATGTTGTACGAAAAATCTACATACATATAATTGAAATTTTCATACCCCAATCGGTCATTTATATATGAAAAACCAACGCCTATTCTCTCGTTTCTAAGCGGAGAATGTATAGAAAGTGTATTGGTTACTGGACCACCACTAAAACCAACCCATTGGTCTCTGTGAAGACCAACAACTGTTAGTGCTTCACGACTTCCTGCATAACCAGGATTTACGGATATAGTGTTGTACATATATTGTGTGAACTGTGGTGTTTGTTGTCCGTTTGCAAAAAACACATTCAGAACTATAATGGCTGTTAATAATAATTTTTTCATAACGTTTAGTTTTTAGTTCCTAAATAAATGTAACCTTTGAATGTATCAAAACCGCTATCTACAATATTTACAATATAATAGTATGTACCTGATGGTAAGTTACTATTGGATATTGCACCATTTGCTATTCCGTCCCAATTATTTTTATAATTGTTATTTTCATAAACTAAAGCTCCCCAACGATTAAACATTTTTACTTCATAAATAAATCTGCAATCTTCAATTCCTCCAATTTCAAAGAAATCATTATGACCATCATTATTAGGAGTGACTACTTTAGAAATTTTTAATTTTGAAATATCACATCCTAATACAAAACAATTATCAATTGTCATATATACTTCGATAATTCGAGGGCAATTTCCGTTAGGAATGGTATATCTATAGACATAGAAACCTGAAGGGATATTAATAGGATCTAGTATGCTACCTGATAATCCTCCTGAGTTATTTACATCTAACCAAGTCCCATTAGTTTCAATATTTGGATCCAATAAATCAAATAAATCTTTTTCTCCTTCTGTAGTACATAATGAGGCATTTACATAAGAAAAAGGTTCATTTATACTAACATTTATAGTTTGAGTAAATTCATCAGAATTTCCGCAAGTATCAGAAACAACCCAAGTTCTAACGATAGTATAAGTATAATCTGTTTGGTTTATTGTTACTGTTGTAAATACAGGAGGATTAACAATAGCCGAACAATTATCTACAAATACTAATTCAGGAACATCAGGAACATCTCCACAACTTACATTTAATACAGAATCTAATGGAGTTGAAAGAGTAGGTGGTGTTGTATCTATCACTTTAATAA
>NZ_FOJT01000001.1 GCF_900111965.1 Flavobacterium swingsii
TTTTCCGTTTTCTTATCGTTTCTCAACCAGTCTTTCAATGAACTTACTCTCTTGCGGGCTGCAAAGGTAATCGCTTTTTATCGTTTTCCAAATCTTTTTATAAAAATTTTCGTTTTATTTTTTTAGACCCTTTTTTCAATATATTTCGATGAACTTCTCTGCCAATGCGGGTGCAAAAGTAACACTTCTTTTCAATCTCACAAGTGCTTTTTTAATCTTTTTTGAAAGTATTTTTTAGTGCTTTGGTTTTCTGGAAGTTAGAATGAAAAGTTTTTTTAGTTGTTTCTCACAAAGCCCCTATCACCCAATTTATTTCAACCCTATAAGGCAAATAAGAACATGCAAGACTTGCTCCTTATATATTATATTGGCTTTTTGGAACGCGGATTACGCGGATTTATTTAGTTTGTGAGGAATTTTGAAAGGTTGAATGTTGAATAACCAATATTGAACATGATGTTCTCTGCGTGAGGGATAGTAGTGGAAAGCCCACAGTCTCGTCTTTCGGGACGAGACGAGGACTTGGAACGGATAGCCCGACCCGAAGCTTTTGCGAAGGGCCACGCCCAAAAAATAAAAAACAGAAAACATACCTTATATATATTGTATGTTTTTTGCGAAACTGCTATATTTGCATTCACAAAATTATAATGATGATTAAGATTACATTACCTGATGGTTCGGTTAAAGAGTTTGAGAATGGCGTAACTCCTATGGATGTCGCTAAGAGTATTAGTGAAGGTTTGGCTAGAAACGTGATTTCGGCGGCTTTTAATAACAATACAGTAGAAACTTCGACGGAATTAACGACGGACGGTTCACTTATTTTATATACTTGGAATGATAAGGAAGGAAAGAAAGCTTTTTGGCATTCGACTTCGCATGTAATGGCACAAGTTTTGGAGGAAATGTATCCTGGCCTGAAATTAACTCTTGGCCCTGCGATTGACAATGGTTTTTATTATGATGTAGATTTTGGCAATACTAAAATTGTAGAAGCTGATTTCAAAAATATTGAGAATCGTATTCTAGAGATTTCGAAAGAAAAGCATGAATTTAAATTACACCCTGTTTCGAAAGCAGATGCTTTAGCATTATATAAGGACAATGAATATAAGACCGAACTAATTTCGAATTTGGAAGATGGTACGATTACTTTTTGTGATCATGCTACTTTTACCGATTTGTGTCGTGGTGGACATATTCCCAATACTGGAATTATTAAAGCTGTAAAAATCATGAGCATTGCTGGTGCTTACTGGCGTGGTGATGAGAAAAATAAACAATTGACTCGCGTTTACGGAACTTCGTTTCCTAAGCAAAAGGATTTGACTGATTATTTAGAGTTGCTTGAAGAAGCAAAACGTCGTGATCATAGGAAACTAGGTAAAGAATTAGAATTATTCGCTTTTTCTCAAAAAGTAGGTCAAGGTTTGCCATTGTGGTTACCTAAAGGTGCTGCTTTGAGAGATCGATTGGAACAATTTTTGAAAAAAGCTCAGAAAAAAGGTGGTTACGAGCAAGTGGTTACACCTCATATTGGTCAGAAAGAATTGTATGTTACTTCTGGACATTATGCAAAATACGGAGCAGATAGTTTTCAACCCATTTCAACTCCAGCTGAAGGTGAAGAGTTTTTGTTGAAACCTATGAACTGTCCTCACCACTGTGAAATATATAATGTAAGACCTTGGTCATATAAGGATTTACCAAAACGTTATGCAGAATTTGGAACTGTATATAGATACGAACAAAGTGGCGAATTGCACGGTTTAACTCGTGTTCGTGGATTTACTCAAGATGATGCACATATATTTTGTACACCAGATCAGTTAGATGAGGAATTCAAAAAAGTAATCGACCTTGTATTATATGTATTTGGTTCTTTAGGTTTTGAAAATTTTACAGCGCAAATATCATTACGTGATAAAGAAAATAGGGATAAGTATATAGGTAGCGACGAAAATTGGGAAAAAGCAGAAAATGCGATTATCAATGCTGCTCGTGATAAAAATTTAAATACAGTTATAGAATATGGCGAAGCGGCTTTTTATGGTCCTAAGCTAGACTTTATGGTTAAAGACGCTTTAGGCAGAAGCTGGCAATTGGGAACAATTCAGGTAGATTATAACTTACCTGAGCGTTTCGAATTGACATACAAAGGCTCTGACGACCAATTACACAGACCAGTAATGATTCACCGAGCGCCTTTTGGTTCGATGGAAAGATTTATAGCAATTTTACTAGAGCATACAGCAGGAAATTTCCCACTTTGGCTAATGCCAGAACAAGCTACAATCTTGTGTTTGAGTGATAAATATGAAATATATGCGAAAAAAGTTTTAAATCTGCTAGAAAATCACGAAATTCGCGCCCTAATTGACAACAGAAATGAGTCGATTGGAAGAAAAATTAGAGATGCAGAAATGCAAAAAACCCCGTTTATGCTGATTGTAGGCGAGGAAGAAGAGAAGAATAACACCATTTCTATACGTCGTCACGGACAAGAAGGAAAAGGAAATATTACGGTTACAATAGAAGAATTTGCTAGAATTGTAAACGATGAAATAAGCAAAACATTAAAAACATTTGAAGTTTAACTAAAAATTAAGAGCCATAGCAATTAGAAACAGTAGAGGTTACCAGCCTCGAGTAGAAAAAAAAGACGAACACAGAATAAACAACTTTATTCGTGTTCCAGAAGTACGTCTTGTAGGAGAAAATGTTGAGCCAGGAGTTATAAAAACTTCTGAAGCAATGAAACTTGCCGATCAATTAGAATTGGATTTAGTTGAAATTTCTCCAAACGCAGAACCGCCTGTGTGTAAGATTATGGACTATAAAAAGTTCGTTTACATGCAGAAGAAACGTGAAAAAGAGCTAAAAGCTAAATCTACTCAAATTGTAGTTAAAGAAATTCGTTTTGGCCCTCAAACAGATGAGCATGATTACGAATTTAAAAGAAAAAATGCCGAAAAGTTCCTTAAAGAAGGTTCTAAACTAAAAGCATTTGTATTCTTTAAAGGTCGTTCTATTATCTATAAAGATCAAGGGCAAATCTTATTATTAAGACTAGCAACAGATCTTGAAGAGCACGGTAAAGTAGAAGCTATGCCAGTTCTAGAAGGAAAAAGAATGATTATGTTTATTGCTCCGAAAAAGAAAAAATAAGTTATTCCTTCTCAAGTGAAAGCTTTAGAATTTATAGCAAAAAGATAGTAAGTAAGAATAAATTAAAAATCTAGGAAAAATGCCTAAAATGAAAACCAAATCTAGTGCCAAGAAACGATTTAAAGTTACTGGTTCTGGAAAGATTAAAAGAAAACACGCTTTTAAAAGTCATATTTTGACTAAAAAATCTAAAAAACGTAAATTAGCTTTGACACACTCAGCGTTAGTTCACAAAACAGATATGAAAAGCATCAAACAACAATTAAGAATTATCTAATCGACAATTTCCAATTGTCAATTAACCAAAAATAATTCTTTAGGTTAAAATTATTTAAAAATAACCTTGGAGTGGGCCATTAAGTACCTTCGATTTAATTCAGGTCGCCTTACTACAAAAAAACATTAAAATTATGCCAAGATCAGTAAATTCAGTTGCTAAAAGAGCAAGAAGAAAAAAGATAATGAAGCAAGCCAAAGGTTTCTTTGGTCGTCGTAAAAACGTTTGGACAGTTGCAAAAAATGCGGTGGAGAAAGCAATGTGCTACGCTTACCGTGATAGAAAAGTAAATAAGAGAAATTTCCGTGCATTATGGATTCAACGTATCAACGCTGGAGCAAGATTGGAAGGAATGTCTTATTCACAATTCATGGGGAAAATGAAAAAGCATGATATCGAATTGAACCGTAAAGTTCTTGCAGATTTAGCTATGAATCACCCAGTAGCTTTCAAAGCAATACTTAACAAAGTAAAATAAACGTTTTATCAACAATAAATTTATATTACTTACTATAAGAAAATCCCAGTCGAAAGATTGGGATTTTTTGTTTTTATACATCAGTTTTTTTTGGCGTTACCACAAGGGTCGGGCTTTCCGTTGCAATCTTTTTTTCGGAGAAAAACCTCAAAAAAGGATTTCCACTACAATCCCTAACGCAAAATCGATCTAAAAATCCAACCGCATTTTTAACATAACTTTCAGAAAATTACTATATCGTTTTCCTATTTTTGAGACAAACAAAAAACAAATGAAAATAATAATCTTAACCACTTGCTTAATGCTAGGTATCTCTACAATGAATGCACAAAAAATCACTACCGAAAAAAAGAAAGACTCCCAAGGTTACTCTTACGAAGTAGTAAAAAATGACAAAACTGGCGTTCGAGTTTACACATTACAAAACGGACTAAAAGTATATTTAGCACAAAATAAAGACGAACCAAGAATTCAAACTTATATTCCAGTAAGAACAGGTTCTAATAATGATCCCGCCGATAATACTGGATTGGCTCACTATTTAGAGCACATGGTTTTTAAGGGAACTAGCAAAATCGGAACTCAAAATTGGGAAATCGAGAAAGAACTAATAGCACAAATTTCCGATTTATACGAACAACACAAAGCAGAAACTGATCCAGAAAAGAAAAAAGCATTATACAAACGTATCGATGAAGTTTCGCAAGAAGCATCAAAATATTCGGTGGCAAATGAATATGACAAACTTATCTCTTCATTAGGAGCAAAAGGAACCAATGCCCACACTTGGCTAAACGAAACCGTTTACAAAAACAATATTCCAGCAAACGAACTAGAAAAATGGATGATTGTCGAAAAAGAACGTTTCTCAGAATTGGTTCTACGTCTTTTTCACACAGAATTAGAAGCAGTTTACGAAGAATACAACCGTGCACAAGACAACGACGGGCGTTTAGTAAATTCCCAATTAATGAAAGATTTGTTTCCAACAACACCTTACGGACAGCAAACAACGATTGGAAAATCAGAACACCTAAAAAATCCATCTATGGTGGCAATTCATAATTATTTCGACACTTATTATGTTCCTAATAATATGGCAGTTGTTTTAGTTGGTGATTTAGAGTTTGACAAAACCATCAAAATGGTTGATACTTATTTTGGAACAATGAAGTATAAGGAACTTCCAAAATTCAAATTAGTAGCTGAAAAACCAATGACATCAATCGTAAGAAGCGAAGTAAAAAGTCCAACCGCAGAACGATTAATGCTTGCTTGGAGAACTGCAGGAGCTGGTACAAAAGAAGCTTTGTTATCTGATATCACTTCTAGCATTTTATCAAATTCTGGTGACGTTGGTCTAATCGATAGTAATATCAATCAAAAACAATTGGCGTTAAGTGCTGGTGCATTTTCAACCGCTTTCAACGATTATGGTTACCAAGCTTTAACTTTATCCGCAAAAGATGGACAAACATTAGAAGATGGCGAAAAAATGTTACTTACCGAAATTGACAAAGTAAAAAAAGGAAACTTCGACGAAATGATGATTCCAGCTATCATTAATAATATGAAGCTAGATGTTATGAAAACTTTTGAAACTGGAGATGGCTTGGCAACTACAATTTACCAATCATTTATACAAGGTAGAAACTGGAGCGATATTATTGCAGAAACTGACGAAGCATCGAAAATTACTAAAGCTGATGTAGTACAATTTGCCAATGATTTTTACAAAAACAACTATGTTGCGGTATACAAAACCAAAGGTGTAAATGATAAATTAGTTCGTGTTTCTAATCCTGGCATCACTCCTATTCAACTAAACAGAGAGGCGCAATCAGAATTTTACAAAACATTTTCTAAAATAAATTCTGGAGATTTAGCACCTGTTTTTGTCGATTTCAAAAAAGAAATTCAAACTAAAAAGCTAAAAAATACAACAGTTAGTTTTGTGAAAAATAAAACTAATGAGATTGCTAAGCTGTATTATATTTTTAATATGGGTTCTGATAACAACAAAAAAACACCGTTGGCTATCGAAATGTTAGATTATCTAGGAACTGATACGATGAGTGTTGAAGATATTAAAAAAGAGTTTTACAAAATTGGAGTTAGCTATTCGGTAAGTGCCGGAAACGATTTAAGCTATATTTATCTTTCTGGTTTAGAAAGTAATTTACCAAAAGGAGTTGCCTTACTAGAAAACTTATTAAAAAATGTAAAACCAGACCAAGAAGTATATAATACAACGGTTACTACACTTTTGAACACTCGAAGCAATGCCAAAAAACGCAAAGAAAACATCATGAACGCATTGACAAATTATGCGAAATATGGGGCTAATTCTCGTTTTAGAGATATTGTTTCTGAAAAAGAGCTAAAAGAAATGAAAGCTTCGGAATTGACGGATTTGCTAAAAGACATCAACAATTACGAACATCAAATTTTCTTTTACGGAAACGATTTGAAACCAATTCTTGCTTCGTTAGAAAAAAATCATAATCTAAATGCAAACAAAGCCATTCCTATAGCAAAAGAATATGCAGAACCTGTAACACAAGACAAAGTATATTTTGCAAATTATGACATGGTGCAAACCGAAATGACTAGAGTTGCAAAAGGCGAAAAATACAATTTTGCCAATTCAGGAACGGTAAATGTTTTTAATAACTACTTTGGTTCTGGATTATCATCTATCGTTTTTCAAGAAATTAGAGAATCTAAATCGCTTGCTTATTCTGCAAATGCCATTTACAGAATGCCTGCCAACAAAATTCTAAGCGATTATATGCAAGTTTCTATTGGTACGCAAGCCAACAAATTACCACAAGCGGTTGATGCTATTTCGGTTTTACTAAACGAAATGCCAAAAATAGAAAGACAATTTAACAACGCAAAAGAGTCCAGTTTAAAGCAAATTGCTTCTGCAAGAATAGGTAAAACAAATATTTTCTTTACCCAATTAGCGCTCAAAAAACTAGGTTTCGATTATGATAACCGAAGCGATATCTACAAAAATATTCAGAATCTTACTCTAGAAAACACTACTGATTTCTTTAATAAAGAAGTAAAAACCAAAAAATACAATACTGCTATTATTGGTAAAAAAGAAAGTTTAGATTTTGAAGCCTTAAAAAAATTAGGAACAATTGAAGAAGTTACATTAGAAGAAGTTTTTAATTATTAATGAGAACTGTTTTATCAATATAATTTAATCTTATTTTATAAAAAAATCCCAATCGAAAGGTTGGGATTTTTGTTTATTATTTAAGTCAAAAATCTAATTGAAACAATGAAATTGTTAAATAATACTATTTAAACGTAACTTTTTTTTACTTTTATAGACTTATATAAGAAACTTTCAAATTAGAAATTAATGAAAAAAATAATTTATACACTTGCTTTTGCGAGTGTAATACTAGGTTGCAAAACAGGACAAACAAGCTCAACGACTGTAAATCCTGAAGTTAATGTTTCTATCGATTTAAATACTATCAAAGATGATAAAGTAATGGTAACATTATTGCCAACGCCAACTAATCTCGATATAGTAACTTTTAGTATTCCAAAAACAGTTCCTGGAACTTACTCTACAGATAATTACGGAAAATATATCGAAAATGTAAAGGCTTTTGATGCCAAAGGAAATGAATTAGTTTTAACAAAAATTGATGAAAATTCTTGGAAAATTACCAACGCTAAAAAACTACAAAAAGTAACCTATTGGGTAAATGACACTTATGATACCGAAACTGGTGGTGGCGATTTTGGTGGTGGAGATGTATTCTCACCAGCAGGAACAAACATTTCGCCTGAAAATTTTATGCTAAACACACACGGATTTGTAGGTTATTTTTCAGATAAATTAGAAGTTCCATACACTACAACTATTTCGCATGCTGCAACCTTATTTGGAGCAACTTCTATGACTGATACAGATGCGAGCAGCACACAAGATGTCTATAAATCTTACCGTTATGCGGATTTAGTAGAACACCCAATCATGTATTCTAAGCCCGATTACGCAACTTTTAAGGTTGATGATATGGAAATCTTAATCAGTCTTTACTCGCCAAACGGAGCTTATAAAGTAGCCGATATTGCTCCAGCAATGGAAACCATGATGCGTGCACAAAAGAAGTTTCTAGGTGCCATAAATAGCACTAAAAAATATGCTGTTTTATTGTATTTATCTGACATGAAAAAAGCTGATGCAAAAGGTTTTGGAGCATTAGAACACCCAACATCAACAACAGTTGTCATGCCAGAAATGATGCCAAAAGAAGCCATGGCAGAACAGCTTAAAGATGTGGTTTCCCACGAATTTTTTCATATTGTAACACCACTTGGAGTTCACTCTAAAGAAATTCAGTATTTTGATTTTAATGCACCTAAAATGTCTAAACATTTGTGGATGTATGAAGGTGTAACCGAATATTTTGCAAATTTATTTCAAGTAAATCAAGGATTAATCTCGGAAGAAGATTTTTACAATCGTATGTCAGAGAAGGTAAGCAATGCTTCAGCAATGAACGACACCATGCCATTTACAACCATGAGTTCAAATGTTTTAGACAAACCATACAAAGACCAATACTTAAATGTATATGAAAAAGGAGCATTAATTGGTATGTGTTTGGATATTATTATAAGAGAAAACAGCAATGGCGAAAGAGGAATTTTAGATTTAATGCAAAAATTGACTAACGAATATGGTGTAACAAAACCGTTTAATGATGAGGAATTATTCGACAAAATAGTTTCATTTACTTATCCTGAAGTAAAAATATTTTTAGAAACTTATGTAAGTGGTCCTACTCCTATTCCTTACGATAAATATTTCGCAAAAGTTGGCGTAACACAATCTAAACGTAAAATTCCAGGAAATGTATTCTTAAAAGGACAAGTGCCTTATATTACCGTAAATCAGGAAACAAAAGAAATAATGGTACTTCCTTCGATCGAATTACCATCATTTTATGCTACTTTAGGAATAAAAAATGGTGATATTCTAAAATCAGTAAATGATACAAATTATAATCTAGACAATATCTACGACTTAATCATGGTAAGCCAAAATTGGAAAGAAAACGACGCTATTACTGTAAAAATAAAGCGAGACGGAAAAGAAAGTGAACTAAAAGGTACAGTAAAATTACCTTATGATGAAGCAGAAGGATTACAAGCCACTGATGCAAGTAAAAATACTATTAAAAATGCTTGGTTAAAAGGTTAATAACTGAAATTATAAATAATATAAATCCTCATTTTGTACTGCAAATTGAGGATTTTTTTATTATTTTGCGGCAAATTAAAATATGATGAACAAAATAATTATTGCACTATTATCTATCACAATGCTTACTTCTTGTGGTGACGAAAAAAAATCGGAAAACACCTTAGAAATCACAGGGAATATAAAAGGTCTTAAAAAAGGGAAATTATACATTCAGAGAGTACAAGACTCTACACTGGTTGTTCTTGACAGTATTATTATAAACGGAAAATCTACTTTCGAAAGTACAATAAAACTAGATTCGCCAGAAATGTTATATCTATATGTTGATCGTGGTGTTTCAAATTCAATCGATAATAATCTGTTGTTCTTTGCAGAACCTGGAAAAATGAATATTGATACTGATTTAGAATTTTTCTTAGCCAAAGCTAAAATCACTGGTTCAAAAAACCAAGAACTTTATGAGCAATACAAAGACATTATTTCTAAATTTAATGACCAACAATTAGATTATCTAAAAGATGAATTATTAGCACTAAAAGCAAAAAAAGATATCTCAGAAGAAAACACTAAAAAACAAGATGCTCTTTTAAAACGTAGGTATTTATATGCTGGAAACTTTGCCTTAACAAATGCGAATTACGAAGTGGCACCTTATATCGTTTTGACTGATATTTATGATATTAATATTAAATATCTAGATACAATTGCAAAATCGATGTCACCTAAAGTAGCAAAATCTAAATACGGAAAGAAATTGAATGATTATCTAGCTGAAAGAAAAAAGCAAGAGTAGTTTTTTTCTGAACCTTTATAAAAAGGCACAAAGTTCACATAATATAGTTTGTGAACTTTGTGCCTTTTTTCTTTGTGTATTTTGTGGTTAAATTAAAAAATATTGAAGTTGAACACGAAGGTTTAAAAACAAAAAAACCATCACAAGTAAATGTGATGGTTTTTACAAAAAGAGCCGGCGGAGGGACTCGAACCCACGACCTGCTGATTACAAATCAGCTGCTCTAGCCAACTGAGCTACGCTGGCGACTTTAATTCTGGTGCAAATATAATTCTGAAATTCTAATTTCCAAAATAAATTAGCACTTTTTTGCAATTATTTTTAACTATAATGCGTTGATTTTTTCAACCATTTGATTTGCAACTTGTTCCAATTCTACATTGATTTGTTTGAAGTGTGCTTTTTTGTTTTCAACGTTTTTTGCGTTTACTTTTACAATTAAAGCATCAAAAGCTGCAATAGCTTGATCGATTAAACCGTTTGTAGCATCTGTAGGTTTTCCTGTAGTTGTCATTTCGTACAAGTAAACTGCTTCAATAATATCTCCTAATACGTAGTTGATGTCTTTTTTTAAATTCTTAACGTTTGCCATTTTATTTTATTTTTGAAATTTTATTATTCTATTGAATGTTATAATTCGGGTGCAAAAGTACGCATAATCTTTATAATATAGACTATGAAATGTAAATTTCTAATACAGATGCTTTTCCAACCAAAATATAATCCGTAATTACTGCCGGAAGTAGTACTGTTTCTCCTTTTTTGAATGATTGTTTTTCTTTGTTGTAAACCAAATCGAATTCACCTTCAATACACATAAATACCTTAAATGAGTTTGAATTTTCTTTAAAAGTCATTTCTCCATCGAGCGGAATAAAATTAGTCGTGAAATAAGGGCAATTTACCGCTTCATTTGAAGTGTTAGTTGTTTTATTGTACTTTTTCTTTACTTCAACTTTATTGTAGTTTATAGCTTCAAGAGCCATACTTATATGTAGCTCTCTTGCATTTCCATTTGCATCTAACCTGTCCCAATCGTAAACTCGATAGGTAATGTCTGAGGTTTGCTGAATCTCAGCTATAACAATCCCTGCTCCTATGGCATGAATTGTACCTGTTTCAAGAAAAAACACATCTCCTTTTTTAACTGGAATTTCTTCTAGAATTGTGGTCAATGTTTTATTTTCTAAATGTTGTAAATATTCATCTGATGAGGATCCTTCTTTAAATCCTAAGATTACTCTAGCTCCTTCATCGGCTTGCATAACATACCACATTTCGGTTTTTCCGAAGGAATTGTGGCGTTTTTTTGCTAACTCATCATTGGGATGTAGTTGTATTGATAAGTCTTCACGAGCATCTAGAAATTTAAATAACAAAGGGAATTGTTTGCCAAATTGCTCGTAAACTTTTTTTCCTAATATTTCTTCAGGATATTTTTCTAGCAATTCGTTTAGTGTTTTTCCTTCTAGGAAACCATTTTTAATGACACTCACATCTCCTGAAACTGTTGATATTTCCCAACTTTCGCCTGTTGTTTGTGAGCTAATTTTTTTTCCGAGAATTGATTGTAACTTGATACCTCCCCAAATTCTATCTTTTAGAATGGGTTCGAAAACAAGCGGGTACCAATTTGTACTCATATTTATAATATTATTGTGCAAAAATGCAAAAAATTATTCAATTATCCCGAAAATTCGGGACTGATATCCCGAATTTTCGGGAGTGAAAATACTTTTTTGAGGTTTTTCTACGAAAAAAGATTACTTCACTTAACATTAATTTCAATTGGAGTTCAGTGAACTTCGTTCGCAATGACAGCAGGAAATAGGATTACCTAGAAAGCTCAAGCAATTACACTACTAAAAAATATTTATTTTAGTTTTTGGATTGCTTCGAGCGATTTGGGTATGTGTTGGCTAGCGTCCATGCTGTTGTAAACCATTTTTACGATGCCTTTTATATCTATTACATAGGTTACTCTTCCCGGAATTAGTCCTAACATGACACTAGGTACCCCAAAAAGTTTTCGGATACTTTTGTCGCTGTCTGACAATAGAATATAGGGCAATTTGTGATTTTGCGCGAATTTTTTGTGCGATTTTGTACTGTCACCACTTATCCCGATGACTTCGGCTCCCGCATTTTTTATGTCTTCATATTCATCTCTAAACGAACAGGCTTGTCTTGTGCAACCTGGTGTTTCGTCTTTTGGGTAAAAATATATTACTAATATTTTTTTGTACAGTACAGATTCAATATAAAAATCGTTTCCGTCTTGGTCTTTTGCTCCAAATATGGGCATTTTATCTCCTACTTTTAGTATTTCCATTATTCTCCTTTGTAGGTTACAAAATTGCGTGGTGTTTCGTATAATATTACTTCTAAATCCATTTCTGGGTTGATTTTTTTTCGAATTTTATTCCAAATCACGACTACTATATTTTCGGCAGTTGGATTTAAATCTTCAAATTCTGACACGTCGAGATTTAAGTTCTTGTGGTCAAATTTATCTTCTATCTCTTCTTTTATGATCTCTGAAAGCAATTTTACATCCATTACATAACCTGTTTCTGGGTCTATTTCGCCCGTAACACTTACGGTTAGGTCGTAATTATGTCCGTGAAAATTTGGATTGTTGCATTTTCCGAAAACGGCATCATTTTTTTCGAAAGTCCAATCTTTTCGATACAAACGATGAGCTGCATTAAAATGTGCTTTTCTGCTTATGGTTACTTTCATTCAATTTTAGATTTTAGACTTTAGATTTTAGATTTCTTACTGCGAAACCTAATACCTTTTAATCTCTATAGTTTATGATCTTCTAGGTAATGGTAAAATTCGTCGAAAATGATTTTGAACCAAACGGTATAAATATCTGGATTTAGATTCATATCCTTTTTAATGTTTTCGATACTCATCCATTTCCAACTTTCTACCTCATCGTTATTTATGATTGGTTCTTCGTTATAATAACCTATCATAACGTGATCTAGCTCATGCTCCGTAAGTCCATTATCGAAAGGTGCTTTGTATATAAAATGGAATAATTCTTTTAGTTGGGTTACAAAACCCATTTCTTCTTGCAAACGACGTGTTCCTGCCTGAATATTTGTTTCGTCTTCTCGCTGGTGACTGCAACAGGTATTTGTCCATAATAACGGAGAATGATACTTGTGGTGTGCACGTTGTTGCAACATGATTTCGTTCTTGCTATTTAGCACAAAAACGGAAAAAGCACGATGCAAAACTGCTTTTTCGTGTGCTTCGAGTTTTGGCATTAGCCCGATTACCTCATCTTTTTCGTTTACTAAGATTACCTTTTCTTCTGTCATACTTTTTTATTGCGTTGTAAAAATACAAAAAAAGAAGGGATTTTATAAAGGATTTTGAGTTTATGATAAGTTTAACTAGTGTTTGATATTTGGAATTATTTTACCGCAAAATAAAAGCATCTTTTTGTCATTCCGACGAAAGAGGAATCTCATAATCCAAATAACTTGATGAGATTCCTCCTTCGTCGGAATGACAGTTCTGGGAAAATAACTCACAAAAAAAGTCCCGATTACTCGGGACTTTCTATATTCAAAAAAACTAGAAAATTATTTTTTCTCTGATTTTTCCATTTTAGCTTTCAAAGCAGCCAATACATCATTATTATCTCCTAACGTTGCAGCAGCTGCATTGTTGTTAGATGAAGATGTGTTAGAGTTAGAATTGTTATCTGAAGCTGTTTTCACATTTTTCTCTTCTTCCTCACGGAAAATAGCAGTATGTGAAGCTACAACTCTTTTAAATTCTTTATTGAATTCGATAACTTTGAAGTCAGCAGTATCGCCTTTTTTCAATTTCTTACCATCTTCTTTTTCAAGGTGACGTGTAGGAATAAAAGCAACAACATCATCTCCAAAATCTACAGTAGCACCTTTTTCAACGATTTCAGCGATTTCACCGTTATGGATAGTTCCAACAGCAAAAGCAGCTTCATGTTTGTCCCAAGGATTTGCAGTAGTTTGTTTGTGACCTAAAGATAGTTTACGAGCATCTACATCAAGTTCTAGAACTACGATGTCTAATTTTTCACCTACAGTGATAAATTCTGATGGATGCTTGATTTTTTTAGTCCAAGATAAATCTGAAATATAAACCAATCCGTCGATTCCTTCTTCTAATTCTACGAAAATTCCGAAGTTTGTAAAGTTTCTAACTGTACCTGTATGTTTAGAACCTACTGGGTATTTAGAAGTAATATCTGTCCATGGATCTTGCGTCATTTGCTTGATACCAAGAGACATTTTACGTTCGCTTCTGTCAAGAGTTAAGATAACACCTTCAACGATATCACCAACTTTTACGAAATCTTGAGCAGAACGCAAGTGCGTAGACCATGACATTTCAGAAACGTGAATTAAACCTTCAACACCTTCAGCAACTTCGATAAATGCACCGTAATCAGCGATTACAACTACTTTACCTTTTACTTTGTCTCCAATTGCTAAGTTAGCATCTAGAGCATCCCATGGGTGAGCGTTTAATTGTTTTAATCCTAATTGAATTCTTGTTTTCTCATCATCGAAATCAAGGATTACAACATTTAATTTTTGATCTAATTCAAGAACTTCACTTGGATGGTTAATTCTAGACCAAGAAAGGTCAGTAATGTGAATTAATCCATCAACTCCACCTAAATCAATAAACACAC
This sequence comes from Flavobacterium swingsii, assembly GCF_900111965.1. Classification (GTDB taxonomy): domain Bacteria; phylum Bacteroidota; class Bacteroidia; order Flavobacteriales; family Flavobacteriaceae; genus Flavobacterium; species Flavobacterium swingsii. The sequence goes on from NZ_FOJT01000001.1 coordinate 14,664, forward strand.
CATAAGAAGTAATGTTTTTAACAACACCTTCTAATACTTGTCCTTTTTGTAATTGACCGATGATTTCTTTTTTCTGAACTTCGATATCCGCTTCGATAAGCGCTTTATGAGAAACAACAACATTCTTGAATTCGTGGTTGATTTTCACAACTTTAAATTCCATCATTTTGTTTACATACTGATCGTAATCTCTAATTGGTTTCACATCGATTTGAGATCCTGGTAAGAAAGCTTCAATACCAAAAACGTCAACGATCATACCACCTTTAGTTCTACATTTAACAAAACCGTTTACAATTTCTCCAGTTTCATTTGCAGAAATTACTCTATCCCATGCTTTGATAGTACGAGCTTTTCTGTGAGATAAAACAAGTTGTCCAGTTTTGTCTTCACGAATGTCGATTAAAACTTCAACTTTATCACCTACTTTAAGTGATGGATTGTAACGGAATTCGTTCAAAGAAATAACACCTTCAGATTTAGCGTTGATATCAACGATAACGTCTCTGTCAGTAATTCTAACAACTACACCTTCTACAACTTCCTCTTGATCCGTTGCGATAAATGTTTTTGCTACTAATTCTTCGAATTCTCTTAAGTTTGCTGCATCAACTGGATCTATTCCTTCAGAATAATTGTGCCAGTTAAAATCTGCTAAAAACTGTTCTTGTGATTTTAATGTTTCAGACATGCTGATAAAAATTTGTATTTTGTTTTTCGTGGGTTTCTTTACGCGATAGAAAAACAAAAGTGTTTTACATATAAATTTTTAATTTCCAAACGAAACCCTACTCTGCATTTTGGACTGCAAAAGTACTATTTTTTTATTTAATTGCAAATAGTTGACCAACTTATTATTAGGAGCAAGAAACTGTTCGCTTTTTAGGAAACATTCTCCCGCTTTCGCCTATATCTTTTTGTTTTATGCTTCGACAATCCCGATAGCTATCGGGACAGCATGACAAAACAAAAAGGATATTTGGCTCTATCGGGGCTATACAGCTTGTTAGTTTTTCTTAAGTAACGAAAAATCGGTCTCATTCTACACCTGACAGGTTTTAAAAACCTGTCAGGTGTAGAATGAGACATTACACTTTTTCAGAAAGCAAAAAACCTTTCAGTGTTTGAAAACTGAAAGGTTTGAATTATATTTTATTTTAAATAATCTTAGTGCACAATACTTTCCACATCTTTTGGGTTGTGTTTGTGCTTAAATAAAACTGCGAAAGCTATAGCAACTACAAGAGCATATCCTGCGAAAGCAAGCCAAATGTTGTGCCAATCTCTTTGTCCGTTAATTGTAAAATATTTATCAATTACAAATCCGCTAATTATTCCGCCAAAAAAAGCACCAAAACCATTAGACATCATCATAAATAATCCTTGAGCCGAAGAACGCATTTTAGAATCGGTTGTAGTTTCTACAAATAATGAACCTGAAATATTAAAGAAATCGAATGCCATTCCGTACACAACACAAGACATAATAATCATCCACAAACCATCTGTTGGATTTCCGTAAGCAAATAATCCGAAACGCAAAACCCAAGCCAACATACTAATTAACATCACTTGTTTGATACCAAAACGCTTTAAGAAAAACGGAATGGCAAGAATAAACAAGGTTTCAGATATTTGAGAAATCGACATAATTATAGTCGAATATTTAACTACGAATGAATCGGCATATTGAGGAACTTTAGCAAATTCCGATAAATAAGTATCTCCGTACATATTAGTTAATTGCAAAGCACCTCCTAAAAACATAGAGAAAATAAAAAACAATGCCATTTTGTATGTTCCAAATAACTTGAATGCATCTAATCCTAATTTTTTAAGAAATGAATCGCTTTCAGAGATTAATTTTTGCGGTGGACATTTAGGCAATGTGAATGAGTAAATTCCTAAAACCATTGCAGCAAAAGCAGAAATGTAAAACATATTTACAGATGCTTTATTTCCTGATAAATTTGTTAACCACATCGCAGCAATAAAACCTATTGTTCCCCAAACTCTAATTGGTGGAAAAACTTTTACGACGTCATATTTATTGTCTTTAAGAATATTGTATGCTACCGAATTAGATAATGAAATCGTTGGCATATAACACATCATAGCGGCAAAAATAACCCAATAAAAACTAGTTGGATTCTCAACTTGAGGTAAATAAGCAATCGCTAAACCACCTAAAATGTGAAGTATTCCGTATAATTTTTCGGCATTTATCCATTTATCGGCTATAATACCAGTAAGTGCTGGCATAAGAATAGAAGAAAGTCCTAAAGTAGAAAATATAGCTCCAAACTCTGCTCCGCTCCATTGTTTTGTAGCAAACCAATAGTTTCCAACCGTAATTAACCAAGCTCCCCAAACAAAAAACTGGAGAAAACTCATGATTGTTAATCTATTTTTTATGTTCATTTTTTAGTTTTTAAATTCGGTTAAGTATTTTTTTTTTTAGAATCGTAAAACTAACATAAAAAATAACTTTACAAATAAATTTTTCTAAATATTATTAACCAAATCAAGGACAACCTGAAATTGTTCTTCTCTAGACAAATGAGAATTGTCTATTTCGATAGCATCATCGGCCATAACAAGTGGGGAATCCTCACGATGGGTATCTATATAATCTCGTTGTTGGACATTTTCTAACACAGTTTCGTAGGAAACTGGCTGCCCTTTTTCGACCATTTCGTCATAACGGCGTTGGGCACGTGTTTGTGCGCTGGCTGTCATGAATATTTTGAGCTCTGCCTCTGGAAAAACTACGGTTCCTATATCACGACCGTCCATCACGATGCCTTTGTTTTTGCCCATTTCTTGTTGCTGCTCTACTAGTTTAGCTCTTACTTGCGATACTTCAGCGACTTTACTTACAAAACGAGACACTTCGATGGTGCGAATTTCATTTTCGACATTAACATCATTTAGATACATTTCGGCAAAGCCTAGATTTGGATTAAACTGAAATGTAAGTGTAATTTTAGACAAATCGTTTATTAGTGCTTGCTGATTAAATTCCTCGTGATTGATGTAGTTATTTTGCATTGCATAATAGGTTACGGCACGATACATCGCGCCAGTATCTACATATATATAGCCTAACTCTTTAGCTAATTGTTTGGCTAATGTGCTTTTTCCTGTTGAGGAAAATCCGTCGATGGCAATGGTTATTTTTTTCAATTTTTTAAAATGTTTAATAGAAGCCGAAAAGTTTGTATTTAGCCCCGATAGTAGTGAAAATCCCACGTTTTTTTTGCGTGGATTGTAACGGATAGCGGGAATATTGTTTCCTAAAACACCTTTTGTTTCTGCTTCAAAAAAAAATTATTTTTCGTTGTTATACAAATTGATAGTTAGTCCGAATAAGCTTGTATTGGCGGCTAATGTGTATCGTGAGTAGGAATAATCGAAGCGGAATTTTCGGAAACGGATTCCGAATCCTGCCGATATTCCTGAGAATGTTCGTTGTTCTAGGATTTTGAGTTCGGCGGCACGACGGAAATTATAACTTAATCGCAAACTAAAAGCTTTTTTCGGAAAAATTTCGGCGCCAAATATGACGTGCCTAAAGGTGTTTCCTAGAAATCCTACTTTTTCTTCGATTGCTTCTCCGTCGATAGTTTGTTGGCTTCTGGCTGGATTGGCAAAGGAAACGTTCCAATGTTGCAGATTTTCTAGCGTTAAGTGCCAGCGAACGGGTACGTTTTCTAGTTCTTGTGAGATTCCTGCAATGACTTCGAACGGTAATTTTTCTTTTGTCCCGTCGTAGCTTGTGATTTGTGTTCCGAAATTTCGAACTACGAGTCCGTAATTTATATCGTTTTTGTCATCGACATATAAAGCAGCTAAATCGGCAGCGACGCCAAATGAGTTATAACTTTCGAGTGTTGACGAAATGAATTTTGCGTTTCCACCGAGATATAATTTTGTCCAAGGAACATTATAAGCGTAACCTAATGATAGTGCTATTTCGCTTCCTGTAAATTGTCCTGTTGCTGCTCCGTACTCATCTCGGCCATCAAATTTTCCGTAATTTATATAGGTAATCCCGCCGTGTAATGTTTGTACATGTCTGTCATATGTATAAGCAAAAGCTCCTGTTCCGTAGGTCACATCGCCAAAATAGTTTCCGTAGTTTACAGCTAAACGTCCGTCCATTTCGGTATTTATACTCGCTGGATTAAATAATGGTTGATTGACATCGTAATCGTAATTTGTAATCGTTTTTCCTCCTAATGCGGCTTGTCGTGGCGAGGAAATTAGGTTTAGAAATTGATATACGCCTTGCCCTCCTATTTGACTATAAGTCGAAGTATAGATTGTAAATAATAAGAGAATTAGGTGTTTTTTTTGCATTTATTTTTGGCGTTTTGAAAACTATATAACGCAGAAGCGAAGATATTATTTTTTCTGACTATCCCGTTTATTGAATACTATTTTTTTATACTAAGGAATCTATTAAATCTGATGCTAAAATTGCATAACCGTAATTATCAGACCAACCCGTTCTTAATGGCAATAATTTTCTTGTATGTGCTTCTCTCAACATTCCAACTTTTTCTAAAACACTTATTGATCCAATATTTTCGATTGCACAACCCGCTTCAATTCTGTGAAGTTTCAAAGTTTGAAAACCAAATTTTATTATCTTTTTTAAACTTTCCGTTGCAAATCCTCTATTCCAATAATTGTAGTCATATTTAAACCAAACTTCGGCGTTTCGATATTTTTCTTTTCCCAGATTTATTCCAATTAACCCAATAAATTCTTTTTCTTCATTTAATTCGACTGCAAAAGTAAAACTCTTATTGTTGTCTAAATTATTTTCAAAAATCCATTTTTCAACAATATTTTTTGTTTCATTAATATTACTTGGAATCCCAGACGTATTAAACCTATCAGTTTCATCCAAACAATGCAATTTGTGAATATTCTCAATATCATTTTCTGAAATTGGTCGTAAAATGAGTCTTTCAGTTTTTAAATTTGTTTTATTCATTTTGGGTTAATTTCTACTTTTGATATTATGACTTTCAAACCTTCAACTATTGTTTATAATGTTTTAGCGTTTTTTACCTTATCTTTTGTAATCGCAATAGCTAAAACCTCGCTCATTTCCTTCACATAATGAAAGGTTAAACCAGTAAGATATTCAGCTTTTATTTCGTCGATATCGCTTTTGTTTTCGTGACACAAAATAATTTCTTTGATATTGGCACGTTTTGCCGCTAGAATTTTCTCTTTGATTCCACCAACTGGTAATACTTTTCCACGCAAAGTGATTTCGCCAGTCATAGCCAAACTTTTCTTGATTTTTTTCTGTGTAAATACCGAAACCAAAGACGTTAGCATTGCAATACCGGCACTTGGTCCATCTTTTGGCGTTGCGCCTTCCGGAACGTGCAAGTGAATGTTATATTTCGCTAACATTTCAGAGTTCAGTCCTAATAGTTCAGCATTAGCTTTAATATATTCTAAAGCAATTGTTGCCGATTCTTTCATGACTGTTCCTAGATTTCCAGTAATAGTCATGGTTCCTTTTCCCGGAGAAATTAAGGATTCTATAAATAAAATATCGCCTCCAACTGATGTCCAAGCCAATCCTGTAACTACTCCTGCTACATCGTTATTTTCTGATTTATCTCTTTCTAATCTTGGAACTCCTAGGATTTTGACAATATCCTCATCGGTAACTTTTATGTTATATTCTTCTTCCATAGCCACGCATTTGGCAGCATTTCGGATTACTTGTGCAATTTTATTTTCTAGTCCACGAACACCTGACTCACGTGTGTAACCTTCTACTATTTTTTCTAATTGTTTTTTACCAATTTGTAAATGTTTTGATGTTAGCCCATGAACTGCTAATTGCTTTGGGAACAAATGTTGTTTGGCGATTTCAACTTTTTCTTCGATCGTATAACCAGACATTTTGATGATTTCCATTCTATCTTTCAACGCAGGTTGTATGGTTGCCATATTGTTTGAAGTGGCAATAAACATGACTTTCGATAAATCGTAACCCATTTCTAAGAAATTATCATAGAATTCGCCGTTTTGCTCAGGATCTAAAACTTCTAATAAGGCCGATGATGGATCACCTTGATTGCTTGTTGACAATTTATCTATTTCATCTAAAACAAAAACTGGGTTTGATGTTCCTGCCTTTTTTAAACTTTGAAGGATTCTTCCCGGCATCGCGCCAATATAGGTTTTACGATGTCCTCGAATTTCGGCTTCATCACGCAAACCACCCAGAGAAACTCGCACATATTCTCTTCCTAAAGCTTCGGCAATAGATTTTCCGATAGATGTTTTTCCAACTCCCGGAGGTCCTGTAAGACATAGAATTGGAGATTTCATATCATTTCGCAATTTTAGCACTGCAAGATGTTCTATCATTCTTTTTTTGACATCTTCTAAACCAAAATGGTCTCTGTCGAGGATTTTTTCTGCTTTTTTTAAATCGAATTTATCTTTAGAATATTTTCCCCAAGGTAAATCTAAAAACAATTCTAAATAATTTCTTTGAATGCCAAAATCTGGTGATTGTGGGTTAGAACGTTGCATTTTTGACAGTTCTTTATCAAAATGCTTTTGCGTTTTCTCGTCCCAAATCTTAGTTTTAGATTTTGTACGCAACTCTTCTATTTCTTCTTCTTGCGAAACTCCACCCAATTCTTCTTGAATGGTTTTCATTTGCTGATGTAAGAAATATTCACGTTGCTGCTGGTCTAAATCGAAACGCACTTTAGATTGTATGTCATTTTTAAGTTCCAATTTCTGAAACTCTAAATTCATAAATTTCAAAGTTGCTAAAGCTCTTTCTTTTAGGTTATTTATTTCTAATAAATCTTGTTTCTCAGTAACTGTAAGATTCATATTAGAAGAAACAAAATTGACAAGAAACGAATTGCTTTCAATGTTTTTGATTGCAAAAGTAGCTTCAGTTGGAATATTTGGGCTTTCAGTAATAATTTGTATCGCCAAATCACGAACAGATTCGATTATTGCCGAAAATTCTTTGTCTTTTTTTGTTGGTCTTTCTTCTTTAACTTCTTTAATAGAAGCTTTCATGTAAGGTTCTGTAGCCGTTACTTTATCTATTTCGAAACGTTTTTTTCCTTGTAGAATTACGGTTACATTTCCGTCAGGCATTTTTAAAACACGAAGAATTCTAGCAACTGTTCCTACTTTATTAATATCGTTTTCGGTTGGATCTTCGTCTTCTTCATTTTTTTGAGATACAACTCCAATAATTTTATCACCAGAATTGGCAGCATCAATTAGTTTTATTGATTTATCTCTTCCTGCTGTAATGGGAATGACTACTCCTGGAAAAAGTACGGTATTTCGAAGCGGAAGAATTAACAATTCTGATGGTAATTCTTCATTATTCATTTCTTCCTCGTCTTCTGGCGTGAGAAGTGGGATTAAATCTGCTTCAGAATCGAATTCTTGTAGTGACAAATTGTCAATGGTAATTATTTTTTGTTGAGACATATTGTATTTAGGTCATTTTGTCATTAAACATGGAACGCTTACTATGCAAAGTTATTACATAATAAACTATCATTTAGCTGAAAATCAATAAATAACAAAATTATTTACATCAAATTCATTCTAATAAGTCAAGGATTGTGCCATAAAAAAATCCCGAATTGCTTCGGGATTGTATCTGTTCTATAAAATGCTTTTGATTAATTCAAAATATATGAAACTAAATCTTGAATATAAGTTGTTGTTCCTGATGTTGTTTCAATTTTAATAGGCCCAACATTTTTAGCATACCAATAATAAGATGTTGAGACGGAGCTCTGTCCGGAAAATGTAATATTCTGTACTACTTTTACTTTAATTACATCATTAAAAGTTTGACCATTGACATTTAAAGTTGACCCTTTTTCTAAAATAGTTGAAACTATATTAAAATCAGTAGTTACAACTGGATATATTGGATCAGTATATGTTGTAGTCTGAACATAGTCCGCAGTCCAAGTTCCACCTACAGCTAAGTAATCTTTTAAAAGTATTCTTTCAGTACCGGTTGATGTAGAGCCTGGCATTCCTCCTTGAGCTGCAACTATAACATCTTCACTTTTCAAATAATAATCTCCATTTGATTTTCTTAACCTCGTTACTTGACTTGCTCCTCCGTTAGATTGAGAATTAAATGTATAGTAGCTATTTCCTCCAATAACATCTACAGAAACCATTTTAAGTGGCGCTTGATTAACTCCATTTAAACTAAAAACCCATTGATTATTAATAGCTGAAGGCCAATAATCAGTAGTAGATGAATTTCCATTTCCACCATTATTTGTTGAATCTCCCGAACTAGGCATTGGTCCTTCATAAGGTTCTACAGTACAAGAAGTGAAAATTACTGCTGAAAATAACAATATAAACGCCCAAATATTTTTTAGTTTATTCATTTTGTAGGTATTAGTTTTTTTTGACAAATATAATATTAATTCTTGCTTAACAAATAATTTTTCGGAATTCTTAATAGTAAAATCACTCCTATTATAAAGAAAATAGCTAAAAATACTATCGAATTTCTCATAGAACCAGTAACTTGATCTATGATTCCGTAAATAGACATTCCGATGACGATTCCTATTTTTTCGGTCACATCATAAAAACTGAAATACGAGGCTGTATCTTCCGTTTCTGGCAATAATTTTGAGTAAGTAGAACGAGCCAACGATTGTATTCCTCCCATAACCAATCCTACAAAACCTGCTACGATATAAAACTCATTAGGTTCTGTAACAAAATAAGCAAACACGCAAAGTATCGCCCAAAAAGCATTTAGAAATATTAGGGTGTTAATGTTTCCGAATTTCCCTGATGCTCTCGAAGTAAGAAAAGCGCCTAAAACAGCAACCAATTGAATAACTAATATACTAATGATTAATCCTGTAGTTTTCTGACTTGGTGTTGTCCAATTTATTTCGGTAGCACCAAAATAAGTAGCTACTAACATTACGGTTTGTACCGCCATGATGAAAACGAAATAGCTTGACAAATATCTTTTTAAGGTAATATTTTGTTGTAATTGCTTCCAAACTAATTTTAATTCTTTAAATCCATCAAAAAGGACTGCTTTTGTCACTTTATGACCTGTTGATGCTCCTTTGGGTAAATAATAATAGGTTACATGACTGAAACCTATCCACCAAACACCTACCATTATAAAGGAGTATTTCATACATTCTAATCTTTCCGCATCGTTTATTGCAGACATAACCATCGCAAGATTTATGATTAGCAATATCGTGCTTCCTATATATCCCATCGAAAATCCTCTTGCACTAACCTTATCTTGTTGCTCAGGGTAAGCAATATCTGGTAAGTACGAATTATAAAAAACCAAACTCGCCCAGAAACCTATTAATCCTAATAAATAAGCGGTGTAACTTAAAAATAAACTTTCTAAATTAAACCAATATAAAGAAATACAAGACAAACCGCCTAGATAACAAAAGAACCTCATAAACGCTTTCTTGTTTCCTACGTAATCTGCAATTCCTGATAAAAAAGGCGAAATAAACGCAACTATTAGAAAAGCTAATGCCGTAACAAAAGTGATCATTGCGGTGTCTTTAATTTGATAACCAAAAATAAAAACTACATTATTGCCTCTGTTTTTGAAAATTAATTCATAAAAAATAGGAAAAATAGCCGAAGCAATGACCAAGCTATATACCGAGTTTGCCCAATCGTAAAACGCCCAAGCATTTAATAACTTTTTATCTCCTTTTTTAAGTATTTCCATATATTTTATTTGTTAGTTCTGAATCGATTTGGAATATATTTTTCAAATATAACTAAAAAAAAAAGCCACTTCAATCGAAATGACTTCTAAATATTTTTATTTTATTTTACTTAAATGAAGTAACTCCAAATTTTGCTGCTTCGGCTTTTGCTTGTGGCAATAATGCTTTTAAACTAGCAATACGTGTTTCGTTTGATGGGTGTGTACTCATAATTTCTGGCGGTGCGCTTCCTCCTGCTAAAGCAGACATGCGTTCCCAAATTAAGACTGCATTATCTGGATTATAACCTGCAATTGCCATTAGTGTCAGACCAATCATATCCGCTTCACTTTCGTGATTACGACTAAACGGCAGCATTCCTCCTACTTGACTTCCCACACCATAAGCTTGCATTATCATTTGTTGTGTTTCTGGGCTTTTATTTCCTGTAGCGACCGCCACACCAACACCACCAAGTTGTTGCAACATTCCTGCACTCATACGTTGTTGTCCATGATTTGCTAATGCATGTGCTACTTCATGTCCCATAACGGCTGCCATTCCTGCATCGTCTTTCATAATGGGCAAAATACCTGTATAAACTACAATTTTTCCTCCTGGCATACACCAAGCATTTACTTCTTTGCTATCAACTAACTTATATTCCCATTGATAATTTACTAAATATGTTGGTTTTCCGTTGGCAGTTAGCCATCTTTCGGCGGCAACTTTTATTTTAGTTCCTACATTTTCTACTCTTTGGGCATCTTTAGTTCCTGAAATTACTTTGTTTTCTGCTAAGAACTGACCATATTGCTGAAATGCCGATGGAAAAATTTCGCTATCCGGCACTAAAGCCATTGTACTTTTCCCTGTAAATGGATTTGTAGCACAAGCAGTTACCAACACTCCTATTGCTGAAATTATTAAAACTTTTTTCATTCTTATTTTAATTTGATTGTTGTAGTAAAATTAATCCATTTTTCTTAATTGCGACCATAAATTTCACAAAGTATTTTTATGATTAATTTATGATTCAATTTTCATACCAAAAAAAATTAAAAACTTAAATTGCACTATATTAAAAATGATATATTTTGAAAGCAAAAAAACCAAAAGATACGCAAATACGTAAATCAATTTTATACACCGTTAAAATCACTCAGTTTTTCTCTGTTGATTTGGTTACAAAATTGGCTTCTATGATATTTACAACACCTATAAAACACAAAACGCCAAATAGAGAATTGGCTATGGATAAGAATACGAAACAAGAAACTGTTTTCATACCAAAAATTAATAAAAAAATAGTCGTTTATCATTACGGAAATAGCCCAAAAAAAGTATTATTAGTACATGGTTGGTGTGGTCGTGGAACGCAATTGGTAAAGTTTGCAGATGAATTAATCAAATTAGGTTATTCTACCATAAGTTTTGATGCACCAGCACACGGAAAATCTGGAACAAAAACAACCTTGATGCCTGAATTTATTGCATCAATACTAGAATTAGAAAAATTACATGGTCCTTTCGAATTTGCTATCGGACATTCTTTAGGAGGAATGGCATTATTAAATTCAGTAAAACAAGGATTGCAACTAAAAAAATTAGTAGTGATAGGAAGTGGTGATAAAATTGAAGACATTCTTACTGAATATGTCAAAAAATTAGAACTAAAGCCAATCGTGGCCTCTAAAATGAGTCAACTTTTTGAAAAACGATTTGGAGAACCTATGGAAAACTACGCCGCACATCTTGCAGCAAAACAAGTAAATATACCAACACTAGTTATTCATGACGAAAACGATTATGAAGTTCCTATTTTTTGTGGAAAAAATGTATTTAAACATCTTCCGAACGGAGAAATGTATGTTACACAAAAATTAGGGCACAGAAAAATTCTTGGAGATACAAATGTCATTAACAAAGCACTTGATTTTATCCACAATTAAAATATTAAAAATGAAAAAAACAATCTTTTTGTTAGCCTTTATTTTAAGTTTAGCTTCTTGTCATAGCCAAGAAAAGAAAACAGAAAAAGTAAGTCCTAAAAATAAAATATCTAAAACCGATGCACAATGGAAAACTGAACTTACTCCAGAACAGTATCAAGTTTTAAGAAATAAAGGAACCGAAGCTTCTTTTTCAGGAAAATATTGGAATCATTTCGAAAAAGGATATTATGCTTGTGTAGCTTGCAAGAATCCTTTGTTTACTTCCGATGCAAAATTTAATTCAGAATGTGGTTGGCCATCATTTGACCAAGCAATCAAAGGAAGTGTTATTTATAAAGATGATTCCACTTTTGGTATGCAAAGAACTGAAGTAATGTGTTCCAATTGTAACGGACATTTAGGTCATGTTTTTGATGACGGTCCATCAGAAACAACAGGAAAGCGTTTTTGCACTAATTCAGTTTCTATACTATTTATTCCAAAAAAGAAAAAATGAAATATCCAATAGAAAAAACCGAAGCCCAATGGAAAATAGAACTTGGTGAAGAAAGATATAGAATCCTTCGAGAAAAAGGAACAGAATATCCGCATTCTGGAACCTATAATTTACACGCCGAAAACGGAACTTATGTTTGTGGCGGATGCAAAGAACCATTGTTTGAAAGTAATTCAAAATTCGACGCGCATTGTGGTTGGCCATCTTTTGACGAATCCATTCCAGAAAAAGTACGATATATAAAAGACAATACGCATGGTATGATTCGAACCGAAATTGTATGTGTCAATTGTGGCGGACATTTAGGTCATGTTTTCGATGATGGACCTACAAAAACTGGAATCAGATATTGCGTAAATTCGCTTTCTATCGACTTTAAATAATCAAAAATTGTAATTCTAGGTATTTTTTATTAATTTGCATAAAAATTAACCACCTATTTAGAATGACCAAGATTACAAGATTATTCGACTTCCCTTATTACCAGTTAGATAAACAAAATTTGCCCGATGCTTTAGTCACAAAGCAAAATGGCGTTTGGGTAAAAACTTCTACACAAGAATATATAGACAAAGCAAATACCATTTCGAGGGCATTGCTTCGAATGGGCATTCAAAAAAATGATAAAATTGCTGTAATATCAACTAATAATAGAACCGAATGGAATATTATGGATATTGGTGTTTTGCAAACTGGTGCTCAAAATGTCCCAATATATCCTACTATTTCAGAAGATGATTATCAATATATTTTAAACCATTGTGAAGCAAAATATTGTTTTGTTTCCGATGCAGAAGTACTTCGAAAAGTAAATCTGATTAAAAATAATGTTCCAAATCTTAAAGAAGTTTTTTCTTTTAATGATATTGAAGGTTGCAAAAGCTGGAAAGAACTACTTAAACTTGGTGAAGACAAAACGAATCAAAACGAAGTTGAGGACAGGAAAGATGACGTTCAAACTACAGATTTAGCTACCATAATATACACTTCAGGTACAACAGGAAAACCAAAAGGTGTGATGCTTTCGCACCAAAATATAGTTTCGAATGCTTTAGATAGTTCTAACAGGATTCCTTTTGATGCTACAAATAGTAAAGCATTAAGCTTTTTACCAATATGTCATATTTTCGAACGAATGATACTGTATTTATACCAGTATTATGGAGTATCAATTTATTTCGGAGAATCTATCGATAAAATTAGTGATAATCTAAAAGAAGTAAAACCAACAGTAATGTCAGTCGTTCCTAGACTTTTAGAAAAAGTGTATGACAGTATTTATGCAAAAGGAACAGCACTTACAGGAATAAAAAAGAAACTTTTCTTTTGGGCAATCGATTTAGGGTTGAAATATGAACCTTACGGAGCCAACGGTTTTTGGTATGAATTTCAACTAAAAATCGCAAGAAAACTAATTTTTAGTAAATGGAAAGAAGGCTTAGGCGGAAATTTAGACCTTATGGTTTCTGGAAGCGCTGCTTTACAACCAAGACTAACTAAAGTTTTTGCAGCAGCAGGAATTCCCGTTATGGAAGGTTACGGACTAACCGAAACTTCTCCAGTAATATCCGTAAACGATATGCGAAACAAAGGTTTCAAAGTAGGAACTGTCGGAAAAGTAATAGATTATGTTGAAGTGAAAATTGCTGAAGACGGAGAAATACTTTGCAAAGGACCAAACGTCATGATGGGCTATTATAAAGATGATGTTCAAACAAAAGAAGTTCTCAAAGATGGTTATTTTCATACGGGCGACATTGGAGAATTTGATAGCGAAGGATTTCTAAGAATTACCGATCGCAAGAAAGAAATGTTTAAAACCTCTGGCGGAAAATATATTGCACCACAATTGTTAGAAAACACAATGAAACAATCTCGTTTTATCGAGCAAATTATGGTAATTGGTGATGGACAAAAAATGCCTGCAGCCTTCATTCAACCAAATTTCGAATTTGTAAAAGAATGGGCAACATTACACAATGTACCATTGGGAAGTACAAATGAAGAAATAATTGCAAACCCAAAAGTTATCGAACGTATTCAGCAAGAAGTTGATTTATTAAACGAAAAATTTGGTAATTGGGAAAAAATAAAACGTTTTGAGCTTACACCAGATTTATGGACAATTCCTGCTGGTCATCTTACACCAACATTAAAACTTAAACGAAAAGTGGTTTTAGAGAAATACCACGGATTGTACGAGAAAATTTATAACTAATATTTCAAATAAAAAGATAATAAATACTCCTATTTATGAAAATAAAAACCTTCCTATTATCAGTATTTATTATCTTTTTATTCAATAATTGCAAAAACAATCAAGATGATTCTGTAAAAGCAAATTATCTTGATTTCTCCAAACGAGACGATCAATTTACTGGCGGAATAAAAATGATTCCTATATCAACACCAGTTGGAAAATTTAAAGTTTGGACAAAAACCGTAGGGAATAATCCAACCATAAAAGTACTTTTACTTCATGGCGGACCAGGATTAACACACGAATGTTTCGAAAGTTTTGATGGTTATTTCCCAAATCAAAGTATCGAATACATTTATTACGACCAGCTTGGTTCTTATTACAGCGACCAACCAAATGACAACCGCTTGTGGACAAACGAACGTTTTGTAGAAGAAGTAGAACAAGTCCGAAAAGCATTAAAACTAGACAACACTAATTTTTACTTACTAGGGCAATCATGGGGAGGAATTCTCGCTATGGAATATGCCTTAAAATATCAAAAAAATCTAAAAGGTCTCATCATTTCAAATATGATGGCCAGCGCACCCGAATATAACAAATATGCCGAAGAAGTACTTGGGCCGCAACTTCCGCCCGAAGTTTTCAATCAAATTAAAACATTCGAAAAAAATAAAGATTATACCAATCCAAAATACACTGAATTACTCTTCAAATATTATTATACCGAGCATATTCTGAGAAAACCGTTAAACGAATGGCCAGAATCTATCAACAGAGCATTCAAACATATAAATTCAAATGTGTATGTATTTATGCAAGGTCCGAGTGAATTTGGAATCACCGGAAACGCTACGCTAAAAAATTGGGACATCAAATCGAAACTCAAAACCTTAACTGTTCCTACTCTAACCATTGGTGCAAAATACGATACCATGGATCCTGAACACATGAAATGGATTGCTAACGAAGTACAAAACGGACGTTTCTTATTTTGTTCAAATGGAAGTCATCTGTCTCAATATGATGATCAAAAAAACTATTTTTCTGGCGTAATTCAGTTTTTAAGAGATGTAGATAGTGGTGATTTCAAGAAATAAATCACTAACATATTAATTATCAACAATTTCAATTAAGAATAGTTAACAATTTTAACAATTATTTTAAATAACTACTTTATTTTTTAATACTTTTATTAGATAACCAATTAAAAACTAAATTATGAATGTAAAAAACTTTATTATTGGAGGAATTGTCGGAGGAATTGTAGACTGGCTCTTAGGATGGCTCTTTTACGGAATCATTTTTAAAGACACTTTTCCAAGCGGAGAAACCATGAATATGATAATGATTACGCTAGGCTGTTTTACAGTAGGATTCTTTATTTCCTACATTTTTGCACAATGGGCAGCAATTTCAAATGTTGTGACTGGACTTAAAGCTGGAGCAGTAATAGGAATATTTATGGGATTAACTTCTGGTTTTTTTGGAAGCGAATCTATGGCGATACCAGATTATAAAATAATTGCAATAGGAGTATTTATTTCAATTATAATGTGTGCTTGTGTAGGTGCATCTATCGCGTTTGTAAACAGTAAGTTAAAATAACCCTCGAAAATACATTCTTAAAACTCCTCTAAATTAGAGGAGTTTTTTTTTAACATAAAATAATTTAAATTTATTATGCATGCATAGTATTTTTTTATTATCTTTGATTTTCAATTAACTAAAATGAAAGACAAAACAATCGATTATGTACTTCGCGCAACTTGGCAAGCTGTTGCCAGAATGTATAATGAAGAAGCTGCAAAATTCGATGGTACCATGGCAACTGGGTTTGCATTGTTAAGTATCGATAAAGAAGGCGGAACACCATCTACAACGCTAGGTCCAAAAATGGGAATGGAAGCCACAAGCCTTACCAGAACGCTAAAATCGATGGAAGAAAAAGGGTTAATATACAGAAAACCAAACCCAAACGATGGTCGAGGTGTTCTTATATATTTAACCGAATTTGGAAAAGAAAAAAGAGAATTATCTAAAAATACCGTATTAAAATTTAATGAAGCCGTAAGACAAAATGTATCTGTCGAGCAACTTCAAAATTTTATGGAAGTTTCCGAGATCATAAACGAATTAATACAAGAGAAAAGAATATTCAATCACACGAGCGCCAGCGAACTGGCGTAGCAAACCGAAAATTAAAAAAATGAAGCGTATTATTAAAAAAGTTGCAGTCATTGGATCCGGAATTATGGGTTCAGGAATTGCTTGCCATTTTGCCAACATTGGTGTAGAAGTTTTACTTTTAGACATTGTACCGAATGCTTTAACAGATATTGAAGCAAAAAAAGGTCTCACTTTAGAAAGCAAAATTGTAAGAAACAGAATTGTAAACGAGCATTTGGCCAACTCATTAAAATCGAAGCCCTCTCCTATTTACAGTCAAAAATTCGCCAGCCGAATCACCACTGGAAATACTACGGATGATATGGCTAAAATTGCCAATGTAGATTGGATCATCGAAGTGGTTGTGGAGCGTTTGGACATCAAAAAATTGGTTTTTGAGCAAATTGAAAAATTCAGAAAACCAGGAACTTTGGTAACATCAAACACTTCTGGTATTCCAATTCACTTTATGAGCGAAGGACGTAGCGAAGATTTCCAAAAGCATTTCTGCGGTACTCACTTTTTTAACCCAGCGCGTTACTTAAAATTATTCGAAATTATTCCTGGTCCACAAACTTCAAAAGAAGTATTGGATTTCTTAACAATATACGGAGAGAAATTCTTGGGTAAAACTTCGGTTGTTGCCAAAGATACTCCAGCCTTTATCGGAAACCGTATTGGTATTTACGGAATTCAAAGTTTATTCCACTTGGTAAAAGAATTGGGATTAACTATTGAAGAAGTAGATAAATTGACAGGCCCGGTTATTGGTCGACCAAAATCGGCTACTTTCAGAACTGTCGATGTCGTTGGATTAGACACTTTGGTACATGTTGCCAACGGGATCTACGAAAACTGCCCAAATGACGAACAACACGAATTGTTCAAGTTACCAGATTTCGTCAATAAAATGATGGAAAACAAATGGCTGGGAAGCAAAACTGGTCAAGGTTTCTACAAAAAAGAAGGAAAAGACATTCTTTCATTAGATTTGGATACTTTAGAATATCGTCCTGCAAAAAGAGCTTCTTTTACTACTTTAGAATTAACCAAAACAATTGATAAACCTATTGATCGTTTTAAAGTTTTGGTAAAAGGAAAAGACAAAGCAGGTGAGTTCTACAGAAAAAGTTTCTCTGGAATGTTTGCTTACGTTTCGAACAGAATTCCTGAAATCTCTGATGAATTATACAAAATAGACGATGCCATGAAAGCTGGTTTTGGATGGGAAAATGGTCCATTCGAAATTTGGGATGCTATTGGTGTTGAAAAAGGAATTGAAATTATGAAAGCCGAAGGTCAAGAGCCTGCAGCTTGGGTTTCTGAAATGATTGCTTCTGGAAATAAAAGTTTTTATTCTATAAAAGAAGGAGCTACTTATTTCTACAATATTCCAACCAAATCACAAACTAAAGTTCCTGGTCAAGACAGTTTTATCATCTTGAACAACATTCGCGAAAGCAAAAAAGTATGGAGCAATAGTGGGGCAATTATTCAAGATTTGGGAGACGGAATCTTGAACTTAGAATTCCAATCTAAAATGAATACTATTGGTGGTGATGTTTTACAAGCTATCAATAAAGCAATTGATTTATCTGAAAAAGAATACCAAGGTTTGGTTATTGGAAACCAAGCAGCGAATTTCTCTGTTGGTGCCAATATCGGAATGATATTCATGATGGCAGTGGAGCAAGAATATGATGAGTTGAATATGGCCATCAAAATGTTCCAAGACACAATGATGCGTGTGCGTTATTCTGGAATCCCAGTAGTAGTTGCTCCTCACGGAATGACTTTTGGTGGTGGTTGCGAAATGAGCTTACATGCTGATAAAGTGGTTGCCGCTGCAGAAACCTATATGGGATTAGTTGAATTTGGTGTTGGGGTTATTCCTGGCGGTGGAGGTTCGAAAGAATTGGCGTTGCGCGCATCAGATTTATTCCGCAAAAACGATGTGGAATTGAATGTTTTACAAGAATACTTCATGACCATTGCTATGGCAAAAGTATCGACTTCGGCTTACGAAGCTTTTGATACTGGACTTTTACAACACGGTAAAGATATTGTGGTGGTAAATAAAGACCGTCAAATTGCAGAAGCTAAAAAACATGCTTTATTAATGGCGGAAGCTGGTTATACACAACCAATCCGTAGAACTGATGTAAAAGTTCTAGGAAAACAAGCTTTGGGAATGTTCTTGGTAGGAACCAATCAAATGGTTGCTGGAAAATACATCTCAGAACACGATTTGAAAATCGCTAATAAACTAGCTTATGTTATGGCTGGAGGCGATTTATCTGAAGCTACATTAGTATCTGAGCAATATTTATTAGATATAGAACGTGAAGCTTTCTTATCACTTTGTACTGAAAGAAAAACGTTAGAAAGAATACAGTTTATGTTAACCAAAGGGAAACCACTAAGAAACTAAAAGATGAAAACAGCATATATAGTAAAAGCGTATAGAACTGCCGTTGGTAAAGCACCAAAAGGAGTTTTTAGATTTAAACGTCCTGATGAATTGGCAGCAGAAACCATCGAATTTATGATGAATGAATTGCCAAATTTCGACAAAACTCGTATTGACGATGTTATGGTTGGAAATGCCATGCCAGAAGCAGAACAAGGTCTAAATGTAGGTCGTTTAATTTCATTAATGGGATTAAAAATTGAAGATGTTCCGGGTGTAACTGTCAATAGATATTGTGCTTCAGGAATAGAAACTATTGGTATGGCAACTGCCAAAATCCAATCAGGAATGGCACATTGTATCATTGCTGGTGGAGCCGAAAGCATGAGTTTTATTCCAATGGGTGGTTACAAACCAACTCCGGATTATGCTGTTGCAAAAGCAGGAAATGAGGACTACTATTGGGGAATGGGATTAACATCGGAAGCGGTGGCAAAACAATTTAATATTTCTCGTGCAGACCAAGATGAATTTGCTTTTCAATCACATAATAAAGCTTTGAAAGCACAAGCTGAAGGTAAATTTGACAAACAAATTGTTCCTATTACAGTAGAGCAAACTTTTATCAATGAAAATGGTAAAAAAGAAACAAAATCTTATGTTGTAAACAAAGATGAAGGCCCAAGAGCTGGAACTTCTTTGGAAGCTTTAGCAAATTTAAAACCTGTATTTGCTGCCGATGGAAGCGTAACTGCTGGAAACTCTTCACAAATGAGTGATGGTGCAGCTTTTGTATTGGTAATGAGCGAAGAAATGGTAAAAGAATTAAACCTTGAACCAATCGCAAGATTAGTAAACTTCGCTTCTGCAGGTGTTGAACCAAGAATTATGGGAATTGGTCCAGTAAAAGCAATCCCAAAAGCGTTGAAACAAGCGGGATTAACTTTAAATGATATCGATTTAATTGAATTGAACGAAGCGTTTGCATCTCAAGCATTAGCAGTTACTCGTGAGCTTAATTTGAATCCTGATATTATCAATGTAAATGGTGGAGCTATAGCATTAGGTCATCCATTAGGGTGTACTGGAGCAAAACTTTCAGTTCAACTTTTTGAAGAAATGAGATTAAGAAAAAGCAAGTACGGAATCGTTTCTATGTGTGTAGGAACTGGTCAAGGAACTGCAGGAATTTACGAATTATTAAATTAACGATAAAAAATATATTGTGATGGAAGACATAACAAGAGGTGGACAGTTTTTAGTAAAAGAAACAAAATGTGAAAACGTATTTACACCAGAAGATTTCTCAGAAGAGCAAATCATGATGCGTGATATGGTTAAAGAATTTACAGACAAACAATTGTGGGCAAATAAAGATCGTTTTGAGAAAAAAGATTATGCATTTACCGAAGAAAGTATGCGTAAAGCTGGTGAATTAGGACTTTTAGGAGTTGCTGTTCCTGAAGAATATGGCGGATTAGGAATGGGATTTGTATCTACAATGCTAGTTTGCGATTATATTTCGGGTGCAACGGGTTCATTTTCTACTGCTTTTGGAGCACACACAGGAATTGGAACGATGCCAATAACTCTTTATGGAAGCGACGAACAAAAGAAAAAATATGTACCAAAATTAGCCTCAGGCGAATGGTTTGGTGCTTATTGCTTAACAGAACCAGGAGCAGGAAGTGATGCTAATTCTGGAAAAACCAAAGCAGTTTTATCAGAAGATGGAAAATACTATTCGATCACTGGACAAAAAATGTGGATTTCTAACGCAGGATTTTGCTCAGTATTTATAGTTTTTGCAAGAATTGGTACTGATAAAAACATTACTGGTTTTATTGTTGAAAATGATCCAGAAAACGGAATTACAATGAACGAAGAAGAGCACAAATTAGGTATTCGCGCCTCTTCTACTCGTCAGGTTTTCTTCAATGAAACCAAAGTTCCTGTTGAAAATATGTTATCTGAAAGAGAAAACGGATTCAAAATAGCTATGAATGCTTTAAATGTTGGACGTATCAAACTAGCAGCAGCTTGTCTAGATGCACAACGTAGAGTTATTTCTGGTTCAGTAAAATATGCTAACGAAAGAATTCAGTTTAACACACCAATTTCTAGTTTTGGAGCAATTCGTTCTAAATTAGCAGAAATGGCAACCAATTGTTACGCTGGAGAAAGTGCTTCTTATCGTGCTGCAAAAGGCATCGAAGACAGAATTGCTGCTCGTGAAGCCGAAGGAGCATCGCACCAAGAAGCAGAACTAAAAGGTGTTGAAGAATTTGCAATAGAATGTTCTATCCTAAAAGTAGCAGTTTCTGAAGATGTACAGTCTTGTGCCGATGAAGGAATTCAAATTTTTGGTGGAATGGGATTCTCAGAAGACACACCTATGGAAAGTGCTTGGAGAGATGCCCGTATTGCTCGTATTTACGAAGGAACTAACGAAATAAACAGAATGCTTTCTGTTGGAATGTTAATCAAAAAAGCCATGAAAGGTCATATTGATTTACTTGGACCAGCATCAAAAGTACAAGAAGAATTAATGGGAATTCCATCATTTGAAACTCCTGATTATTCTGAATTGTTTGCCGAAGAAAAAGAAATGATTGGCAAATTGAAAAAAGCATTCCTTATGGTTGCTGGTGGCGCAGTTCAAAAATACGGCCCAGATTTAGACGCACACCAACAATTATTAATGGCCGCTTCTGATATTCTTATCGAAATTTATATGGCTGAAAGTACTATCCTTAGAACTGAAAAATTAGCCAAATCAGTCGGCGAAGACAAGGTAAAAGAGCAAATTGCCATGGCAAAATTATATTTGTACCAAGCCGTAGATATCGTAACTCAAAAAGGAAAAGAAAGCGTAATTTCTTTTGCCGAAGGCGACGAACAACGCATGATGCTTATGGGATTACGTCGTTTTACTAAATATACAAACATGCCAAATGTTGTAGGTTTAAGAGAAACAATTACAACCAAATTAGTTGCAGAAAACGAATACTGCTTCTAAATAAATTCTTTTAATTGATTTAAAAAAGTCACACTAACTATTTTGTTATTGTGGCTTTTTTATTTGTAATTTTGAAATAATATTTTGGGCGTTACCACAAGGGTCGGGCTTTCCGTTGCAATCTTTTTTATCGGCGAAAAGCCTCAAAAAAAGGATTTCCACTTCAATCCCTAACGCAAATGCTATTTGCTAAGAATTTAGCCGTAATTTTATAACATAAATAAAAAATCCTATGAAAAAGTTACTCATATTATCGTGTTCACTTCTATTAATTATAATCGCTTGTAAAAGCTCGGCAGGAAATAAAAACGAAGTAAACATAACTTTTTCTTCAAAAAGTGAAAGTACCGTTTCTGGAACTGCAAATTTTATCGAAAAAAACGGAACTGTAACAATGATTGCTAATATGAGTGGACTTACACCAGGAGAACACGCCATTCACATTCACGAAAAATCCGATTGTTCCGCTGCTGATGGAAGTTCCGCCGGAGGACACTGGAATCCTACATTCAAAAAACACGGAAAATGGGGTTCTGCCGAACATCACAAAGGAGATATTGGTAATTTTACTGCTGATGCAAACGGAAATGCAACTGTAAAATTTTCTACTCCAGAATGGTGCATTGGTTGCGAGGACGAAACCAAAAACATACTTGGCAAAGGACTAATCGTTCACAAAGGAACTGATGACTTCACATCGCAACCAGCTGGAAATGCGGGAGCAAGAATAGCTTGTTCTGCAATTATCAAATAATATTTTCATTGAAAGAAAAAGAAATTCACTACTTCAAAAATTCCCAAGAGTGGAGAAAATGGTTACACGAAAACCACCATTCTTCAATTGGGATTGAATTAATTTTCTATAAAGTCGACAGCCAATTCGAAAGTATGCGTTGGGAAGAGGCTGTACAAGTCGCCATTTGTTATGGCTGGATAGATTCGACCGTTCGAAAACTAGATGACGAACGACGAAAACAAACTTTTACACCAAGAAAAGACAAAAGCGTTTGGAGCAAGCTCAATAAAACTTATGTCGAAAAACTAATTGCCAATAATTTAATGCACGAAAGTGGTTTAATTAAAATTGAAATTGGAAAACAAAATGGCTCATGGACTGCTCTCGATAACGTTGAAGATTTAATACTACCCGAAGATTTGCAAAAAGCATTTAACAACAATAAAATCGCTTTCGATAATTATACAAATTTCAGTTTTACTTATCGAAAAAGTTTCCTTTATTGGCTAAACCAAGCCAAAAGAGAAGAAACTCGCACAAATAGAATATCTGAAATCATAAAACTTTGCGAAGCAAATATAAAATCAAGACAATAATTATTACTCCTTTACAAAAGGATAATTTTAAGAAATAATTATGTTAATATAAAATGTCATAGATTTGTATTTTTAAATGAAATTATGATAAATCCTTCGGCACCAAGTTGGGTTGAAAAATTTTTTACAGAACAAAACAATCAGAATCAAACTGTAATAAATAATTACGAAAAATTTTACGAAAACACAAGAGAAACAGGTTTTCTAGTTGGTTATACAACACATTTTGTTACAAATAAAAACATTGAAACAAAAGGTTTAACAAACGAAGAACTTTCTAAAATTGCCTTATTAAATACACTATTCGGAATTTATCAATTAGTAAAAAACAATCGTAATCATTCAGAATTTATATATGAATGTGTTACTTTTTATAAAAATTTACACCCAAAAGAATCTAATTTATTAAGTAAATTATTACCTCAAGATTCTAATTCTAGTAAACTCGAAAAAATAATAAACTCCAGAATTCAAACCAATGAGAATATTATTAGCAAAAATTTTTCTAATATCCTGACCAATGCACTTATATTTATTGATGTTTTAGCTTTCCGAAAATATTTAAATGAAGGTAATATTCCTGAAAAATATTTAAAAAAATCAGAGGAAATTATCGTAAATATTGTTTCATTGGCTTTAAAAACCAAAGAAGTAAAAACAAAATACGACGATTTACTTCACAAACTTTTTGAATCTTCCGTTAGATATACCAAGTTTAACAAATTAGAAATTGTTTCTCTAGAAAGTTTAGATTTATCCTATTTTACTGATGATTACGAGAAATATTACCTCATTGATATGGCGGGAATGGCCATGTGGAATGATGCCAAAATAGAAAATTCTGAACGAAATTTCCTTTTTCAATTAGCAAAAAAACTAGTTATTTCAAATTCATTTGTAGAAAAAAGTATTTTCGATATGAATTTATTTCTATCAACAAATAAAGACAAAATACCATATTTTAGTTTTTCGAATCCTGTAAAACATTTTTATGATCAAACGACTCAAAATGTTCACACCTTAATTTCTAGAAATAAAAACAGACTCATTTTAGAAATATCTCAAAGCAAAGAACTTATGAAGCTTCTTTCGCAATCTACAAAAAGAGATTTAAGCCCAGAAGAAAAGAAAAAAGTTAGAAACCAATTGTTAGATATTTGCAAAACAATCCCATCACTAACCATTTTTTTAGTTCCGGGAGGAAGTTTATTATTACCAATTCTAATTAAATTTATCCCACAATTATTACCATCTGCATTTAACGAAAATCTAGAAAAAGAATAAAATTTACTATCATTTTAAATTATAGTTATTTATATTTGTATCACAAATAACTATCTAATGACAATCACCCAATTGCAATATGTTTTGGCTGTAGCCGAACACAAAAATTTTACACTTGCTGCCGAAAAATGTTTCGTAACACAACCTACATTAAGTATGCAAATACAAAAAGTAGAAGAAGAATTGTCTATTTTAATTTTTGACAGAAGCAAAAAACCCATTCAACTTACTGATGTTGGTCAAAAAATTGTAGCTCAAGCCAAAAATATTGTCAATGAAGCCGATAGAATGCAAGATATTGTTGACATTCAAAAAGGATTTATTGGCGGTGAATTTCGTGTTGGAATAATTCCTACTATAATGCCAACACTTTTGCCTATGTTTCTGAATAATTTTATCAAAAAATATCCAAAAGTAAAACTAATAATCGAAGAGCTGAATACTTCCGAAATTATAAAAAAACTCAACAATGGTCAGCTTGATGCAGCGATTGCAGCGACTCCGCTAAATGAAGAAAAAATAAAAGAAATCGTTTTGTACTACGAGCCATTTATGGTTTATGTGCCCGAATATCATTCTCTTTCTTCTAAAAAAGAAATTGAAGTAAGCGATTTAGATATTGATGAGATTTTATTGCTACAAGACGGACATTGTTTTAGAGACGGAATTCTTAATCTTTGCAAAAACACAGCTATAAATAGCGATTCGAAATTTAAAATAGAAAGCGGAAGCTTCGAAACCCTAATAAAACTAGCTGATGAAGGATTGGGAATTACACTACTTCCCTATTTGCATACATTAGATTTGAAAGAAAAAGACAAAGTAAAACTAAAACATTTTGTAGAACCAAAACCAGCTCGCGAGATAAGTTTAATTTTTCCTAAAAACGAACTCAAAATTCATATTATTGATGCACTAAGAGGCGTTGTTTCTGGTGTTTTACGAGGAGCAATTGCTTTTCAGAATGTAGAAATTATAAGTCCTATTCAGAAGTTAGGCACAAAATTATGACAAAAAACGAAGTAAAAGAACTTATAGAAAAGTTAGAAACAAACTTTGTAATGACAAGTATATCATTAGGTTTTTTACTTGATCCTAAAACAAGAAAAGCTTCGGAAACTTGGATGGAATCTGGTTCATCAGTCAGGTTTGGAACAAAAAAACAGATACGAAATGAAAAAAAATATTATGTAGACGATACTTACTCGAAATTCTTTAAGGAAAAAATGAATAATGTTGAATTTATGAAAATTCCAATGATGGCAATGATTTCATTAATTCATGATTCAATAAAAGATAATGGATATGACAAACAAACTCCTGAATTTGAATTTCTAAGACATCTAAGAAATGCAGTTAGTCATGGAAATAGATTCACATTTAGAAACAATGAACCTAAAAGACCAGCATATTATGACGAATTTATTCTTGATGTAAACATAAATGGTATGGAAAATGTCATTTTTGATTTTATTCATTTCGAAGATATTTTAAATTTGATTAATTATATTAAAAATGATTTATAAATTCTATAGCTAACAGCCGTTTGTAACATTCCTAGGTTTGTACTTACAATCTTCCATGATAAATTTAGACAACCACCACACCACAATCCACGCAACAAAACAAAAAAGGAGCCTCTCGGCTCCTTTTAGTTTATATGGTATTTGGGGTGATTATTCGCTAACAATGTATAAAAATTGCCTTAGTTCGGGTTTTTCGTTGGTGAAATATTGCAACCATTTTTTCAGGTGCTCAATCTCATAAGGGAGCAAATTCTTAACCGCTTTTTTTAGTTCTCTCATAAAAAGTTTAGCATCAAAACTAACTTTTTCTAAAACATCTTTGGTGTAATCGTAAATCATTCTAGACATAATAGGTAGGATTAAAATGAGTAATATAGTTTAATAACCTATTATAAATGTAACAAAAAGAATTCAAACCATCGATAAAAAGCAGAAAATAATCGACGAAATGCATTTTCAGGGATTTTAATCAAATAAAAGTACTACAATTTGAAAAACAAAAAACAAAAAAAGAGAAGCTAAATAGCTTCTCTTGAGATGATTATACGTTCAAATAAATTGCGCATTGCCTTAGTTCGGGTTTCTCTTTTGTGAAGTTGAAAAACCAAACTGTTAGTTCTTCAAGTTCGAAAGGCAATAATGTTTTTACAGCTTTTTCTAATTCTTTACAAAACAAAATAGGATCAAAACTAACTCTTTCCAAAATTGATTTTGCATAATTAACCATTAATTTTGACATAGTATATAATTTAAAATTGTGGTATTGTGATACTCGAATTTACAAATATAAAATGTAAAAAATCACAATAAAGTATTAATTTTTTTTAAAACTTATCATCATTTCACGTTTTCCTGGTGGTCCCGCTACTTTTTTAACAGTAAATCCAACTTCTTGCATAGATCGCTTTACGACGCCGCGAGCAGCATAAGTTACTAAGATTCCGTTATCTTTAAGGGATTCAAACATATTCTTAAAAATTTCGGTGCTCCACAATTCTGGTTGCACTCTATAGCCAAAAGCATCAAAATAAATTAAATCGAAAGCGTTTTTGTCCTGAATATCCTGAAAAAATTGTTTTCGCTTTCTTAACGAAAAATGGGCATTAAAAACGTGTTTTTCTTCCCAAGGGCAATCGTGCATTTTTTTGTATTCGATTTCGAATTCTTCTGCCTTTAATTCTTGTAAATAATTCATTTCTAGCGCTTCTTCTTTTGCCACAGGATAAGCTTCTACACCAGTATAATCGATGTTTAAATTATTCTTTTGAGCTTCTAATAAAGTGATAAAAGCATTCAAACCAGTTCCGAAACCAATCTCTAAAATAGAAACCGTTTTTTCTTCGACTAACGAAAGTCCGTTTTTAATAAAAACATGATACGCTTCTTGTATGGCGCCATTTTTAGAATGGTAACATTCGTCCCAATCGGGCAAGTGAATGGTTGTAGAACCGTCAAGGGTTTTTATGATTTCTCTTTTCAAAACTACTTAATATACAATTTCTTAATTCTCACAATCGGACCGCCACATTTTACTTCGTGACATTTTACACAAGCATCGATACTTGCATTAAAATGTGCTTTTGCATTTTTAGTGTCTTTATAAATTTCTTCTTGAGCTTGTATAAATTCTGAAGCGTGTTGTTTAAAAAAAGTGTCGTTTTCTTGCTTATCAGTCATTACCGAACTGTGAATTTTCAAGAAATGACTCGGAAATTCTCCTATCGTATCACCTTTTATAATCCTCTGTTTTAATCGTTCGTTATCTACATACATTTGCTCCATAAGCACTGCCATTTCTGACATTTCGTACATATCGAACTTTTTTTCTGACGAAGGTTTTTCACACTTTTCTTGTTTTTTATTACAAGAAAATAAGACTATCGAAGCTAAAAATAATATTAAATATTTTTTCATTATTTTTTGATTAAAACTCCAGTTGCTTGAAATGCATAGGTAATTTTAGGTTTTGTAATTTCATTAATTTCTTCTTGAGATTTCCCACCATCTTTTGCATAATGTCTTAATTCATCAACCGAAACAACATCAATATAAGCAATTCCGTTAACAATCGCATTTTGTTTGTCTGCATTCAACGGAACGAAAAAACCGTAATCTTTAAATCGTACGAAGGATTCTTTGCTATCGGCTAAATCCATAGACATCCAACAGCCTTTTTTCTTGCAAACTTCTTTGATATCTGACCTAAATTGAGCTTTAATTGTATCTCCTTTTTTCAAAGATTCATATTTTTTTAGCATTTGCTTGTTCGAATACACTTTTGTAGACGAAAATTTTTCACCAAATAAAACATAATCCTTTATATCAATAGATTTCTTTTTGGATGATACTTGAGCGTTAGTATTGAAACTTAAAAAAAGTATCATTAAAAAAGGGATTATCTGTATCTTTTTCATTTTTTTGAATATTAATTATTAAAGTACAAATCTAACAAGAAAATCACAACTTAGTAAATTTAGTTTAACAATAAACTAAATTTATTACTAAAAACTCAAACAATTATTTGTGGGAATTGTTTTAAAATAAAAATTGATGTCTCGAGGTTAAATATTTACCTTAACTTTTACAAAACACTTTGTTTTTTACTAAATTAGCCAAAAATAATTTTCTGTAATGGGTTTAGATATTCAAAGCGAAATCGATGTAGTGAAAGTAGCTTCTTCAAAGATTAATCAGGTAGATTTTGAAAATCTAGCTTTTGGTAATGTTTTTACAGATCACATGCTTATGTGCGATTTTAAAGACGGAAAATGGGAAAGACCAACTATAAAACCATACGAACCATTTTTGTTAGATCCTTCTGCCAAAGTTTTTCATTATGGTCAAGCCATTTTTGAAGGAATGAAAGCCTATAAAGACGATAATGATGATATTTGGTTGTTTAGACCTGACGAAAATCTAGATCGTTTTAACAAATCGGCGACAAGAATGGCAATGCCAGAAGTTCCCGAGCATATCTTTATTGATGGATTAAAAGAAATTTTAAAAATCGAAAAAGAATGGGTTAAAAAAGGTTTAGGAAATACATTATATATACGTCCGTTTATGATTGCGATTGGCACTGGTGTTATTGCGCAACCATCTACACAATATAGATTTATGATTATTCTTTCGCCAGCAAAATCTTATTATTCTGGTGAAGTAAAAGTTATCATTGCCGAGCATTATAGTCGCGCTGCAAATGGCGGAATTGGTGCTGCAAAAGCGGCAGGAAACTATTCGGCACAATTTTATCCAACAAAATTAGCTAACGATCAAGGTTTTCAGCAAATTATCTGGACTGACGATGCAACACACACCACGCTTGAAGAAGCTGGAACAATGAATGTGTTTTTTAGAATAAATGACACCTTATATACTGCGCCAACTAGCGAACGTATTCTGGACGGTGTGACTCGAAAAAGTTTAATAGATTTAGCCAAACGCGAAGGAATAAACGTAGCTGTTCAGCCAGTTTTAGTTTCAGAAATTGTAGAAGCTGCTAAAAATGGTTCGCTAAAAGAAATTTTTGGAGCAGGAACTGCCGCAGTTGTAAACCCAATTGTAGGATTTTCTTACCAAGATGTTTACTACGAATTACCAAAAACAGAAAACTCAATCGCTTTAGAATTAAAAGAGAAACTAACTAATATTCAGCACAAACTAGCAGAAGACACTTTTGGTTGGACTGTTAAAGTTTAGATTTCTTATATAAATACAAAAAAGGCGGAAGTTTTACTTCTGCCTTTTTTTTGCTTACTACTTAAGGATTTCTTCAAAATTTGGTTTAAAATAATTTGGTCCTTTTAGTACTTTTCCGTCTTCACGATAAATAGGTTTCCCGTCATGACCCAATTTACTCATATTACTACGCTGAATTTCGTCGAAAACAGCTTCCATTTTACTCTGTAAACCGTGCTCTATAATCGTTCCACAAAGGATATAAAGCATATCGCCAAGTGCATCGGCAATTTCTACAATGTCATTATTAGCAACTGCTTCGAGATATTCCTCGTTTTCTTCTTTCATCAAATTATAACGAAGTAAGTTTTTGTTTTCGCCTAAATCTCCAGTAGGATTTGTGTTTATTCCTAGCCCAAAAGCAGAATGAAACTCATGAACGGATTTTATTTGTTTTTGCATTTTTTATCTTAATTAATTTAAGCTGCAAATTATTAAAATGAAATCACAATTGATTATTTTTACAAAAAAATATTTATGTTTAGTTCTGGACAATTACTTTTTGCAGCCATTTTTGCAATTAGCTTTATAATAATCATGATTTTCGCTTACCGAAAAGATTTAAAAATTCACAAACAGTATTACAAAGGCAGTTTGTGGATATTGGTTGGGTTTATATTATTTATTAGTTTTTTATTTATAATTAAATCATTAATGAAAGAATAGTTAAAATCTGACATTTTTTGAATATTTTTTTATATTTTTAACAAAAATTTTATTCATTCCTACATGAAAATTGCAAAATATATTTTCTTGTTGCTTTTATTAATTTCCATTACAATCTCTGTTTTTGTTGCCACAAAAGACGGGAATTATACGGTCACGAAAAGCAAACAAATAGATGTTTCTAAAGAAATAGTTTTTAATTATGTATCAGATTCTAAAAACTGGGAAACTATAAATCCTTGGAAAAGAGAAAATACAAAAGTAAAATCTATTCAGAAAATTGATGGAGAAACCATTTTGCAAAACATTATTATAAATGAAGTTCCTGCCGAACTGAAGCTTACTTTCAAAGATACTTTATCTAAAAAAACAATAGTTACTTGGACCACCTGCGGGAAATTGAGTTTTAAAGATAAATTTTTAAGTATTATAAACCGTGGGACTCACAATAATTTTGCTGAAAAATTCGAGAATGGACTGACAATCTTAAATACTATTCTTACTACCGAAATTAATACTTTTTCTGTAAAAGTTGATGGTTTTGTAAATCGTGACACCGTTTTTTATATACAACGAGTTATGAGTTGCAAAGTAGAGGAATTGCCTGCAAAAATTAAAAACATTCTTCCCAAACTTAATGAGTTGCTGAAAATTACAAATACGCCTAGCAATGGAGCACCATTTATTGTTTATCATTCGGTAGATAGTTTGGCAAATAAAATCGTTGTTTCTGTTGCGATTCCGACTAAGCATAAAGTTTTCACATCGGCGGGAAGTGATATTCACACAGGACAAACCAATCCTTTTCAGGCAGTAAAAGCAACCCTTACGGGAAATTACCTTCACAAAAAAGAGGCTTTAACCCAAATATATGACTTTATGTCTAAAAACAAATTAGAGCGAAGTGATCGTAATAAAATTTTCGAAATTATACCTATAAATAACTCAACCGAAAAATCGGCAGCAAAATGGGTTACCGAAATTTATATTCCTGTAAGACCCATAAAAATTGCTATAAGAGTGGAACCTGTAAAAAAAGATACTGTAAATACTGTTATTGAAAGTAATATTAAGAATTCTTCGAATCCTTAAATTGTAACAATTTTTAAATACCCTAAATAATAGCTCCTAGATGAATAAACTAAAAATTTTAATGTTTTTTTTTATAAGCTTTATCCTGTCTTGTACTGACAACGATGATAAAAAAATCATTAATGATACTCCCGCAGAAGTAACTCTTCAACAAAGATTAGATAATGGAGAAACTCCATATCAAATATATTTAAGTAATAACTCTTTATTAAATTCATTATATGGTCTACATTATCAAGGTGGAATTATTTTTTATTTGAATACATCAAATGGTACAGGATTGATTTCCTCTGAAATAAATCAATCCTATCAAGGCTCTGAAGTAATGCATTGGGGCTGTGAAACTTTAGATATCTCAGCTTCAGAAAACTCATCAATTGGCTTTGGACAAGCAAATACTTCAGCTGTTGTAACTAATTGCTCACAACTTGATACTGCCGCTAGTGTTTGTGATTTTTTAATATTAAATGGTTATTCCGACTGGTATCTACCAAGTAAAGATGAATTAAATCTAATGTACCAAAATCTAGATCTGAATGGCTTTGGAGATTTTAAAAACAATACTACTGTACATATAGGGAGTTCAATATATTTTTCTGCATACTACTGGTCGTCAACTCAATCATCAACAGATATAGATAAAGCATGGGTTCAAAGTTTTGAAAATGGCTTACAGCTTGACTTTGAAGTTGGTTTTAAAAGCTTTTACCATATGGTTAGAGCTGTTAGAAATTTCTAATAAAAACTGCAAATCTGCTAAGAGTATAATTTTTTAGAACTGTTTTGTGAATGTCTCTGACTTCACAACCACAAAAAAATAGACACTGTGATATCGAAGACAATCACAGAGCCGTTTAAAATTGTATTTTTTTACTTCAACAAATATCTAATTACAGTTTCTGCAGCATGTAGCCCGAAAAGTCCTGGCATATAACTATTTGTACCGTAAAATGATTTTTTGTAATTAGAACCATCAGTCATTTTTAGGCTGGTTTCATCTTGTATTTCTGACGAAGAAACTACTTTAAGTTTATCGATTTTTACCGCTTTTAATCTTTTTCTGATAGTTTTTGCCAACATACAATTTGTAGCTTGGGTAATGCAAGAAACTTTTACTTTTGCAGCTTCCATTTTTCCACCAGCGCCCATTGATGAAATTATTTTTACACGTTTGCGCTTGGCTGCAATAATCAAATTTAGTTTTGGCGTAACACTATCTATACAGTCTAGAACATAATCGAACTCATCAGTAACAATTTCGAAAGCTCTTTCTGGAGAAAGAAATTCCTGAACTCTGGTTAGTTTTAATTCAGGATTTATATCCATCAATCTATCACCAACAATAGTTATTTTTGGTTGCCCAACTGTAGAATGTAAAGCTGGCAACTGACGGTTTATATTGGTAATATCGACGACATCACCATCTACAATGGTCATTTTTCCTACGCCAGCACGAACTAAAAATTCGGCTGCAAATGAACCTACACCACCTAATCCTACAACTAAAACATTTGCATTTTGTAATTTATTTAAACCTTCTTTTTTAAATAAAAGTTCTGCTCTTTCTGTCCATTCTGCCATAATATATTTATTTTTTTATTTGAAAAACCGTTTCAAAATTATTTGTAACTAGTTCCTGTAATTCCGAAACTTTAATGTTTTTGTATTTTGCTGCTAATTCGTACACTTCTTCCAGAGTTTCCTCGATTGTATCTGTTTCTAAGAAAAATTTATCGTTAGGAACTGATTTAAAAATGGCTTCTAATTCTGGATTTAGCAATAAATATTTCCCAAACGAAAGATAAAATCCGTTGTCTAAAAGTGATTTTGATATTGGCAAATTTTTAGAAAATCCGTGAATAATCATTGGAACATCAACTTTCAATCGTTTTTTTATTTCAATAATTTCCTGATAAGCCGAAACGCAATGCAAAATTACAGGTTTTTTATATTTTATGGCTAATCTTAATTGCTTTTCGAAGACTTGCGTCTGAATTTCCATCGAAATTTCAATTCTTTTATCTAATCCACATTCCCCAAGAGCCAAACAATTTTGCAGTTGTAATTTTTCTTCAATAATTTGCAAATCGGCTTCTACCCTACTTTCATTAATATACCAAGGATGAATTCCTATAGAATAAAACGGAATTTTATCATCAAATTCTTGTGGATATTGATTGACAATTTCCAACACGTTTGCGTCATTAGTAAATTTGTGTGTATGTAAATTGATGAATTGCATTAGTCGTGAAACTTTTTTACACCTGCCAAAATCTCAATTTTCAAATCATTTTCTAGAGGAACAATTGGACAAGAATATTTGTGATTGTAGGCACAATACGGATTGTACGCTTTGTTAAAATCGATAATTACAGTTTCCGATTTTGGAAAGCGCATATCGATATATCTTCCGCCAAGATAACTTTCCTTGCCACAAGTTAAATCTGAAAATGGTAAGAATAAATAATCTTCGTATCCTTCTTTTTTAGATAAATCGATGTTTTGATAAACATTTAATTTAAAGTTTTTACCATCAATAATAAATGATAATTCTCCGTATTTTATATATTTAGGAAGCCTTGTTGTCGATGTTTTCATTTCGAAAACTTTCTCGTTTTGAGTTCTTACGAACTTTGCTTCGATAGTAAATTTTTCATTTATCGGATAAAAATCTAATGTTTTAAAAACCTTGAAATCTTCTTCCGTAAGTGGACTTTCAGTTTTATTAGCATATTCTTTATTCAAATTATTTTGAAAATCTTGAGAAGTTTCTGCTTTTTTCTCTTGAGCAGAAGAAATTGCAAAAAACAGAATAGTAATAATTGAGAAATATTTTTTCATTGGAAGAATTTTATGCAAAAATAGTTTAAAAGTTGCAAAGCTACAAAGTTGCAATTTTGTAACTTTGAAAATTATACTTCCAATTTATGTTTCAAAAAATTTTTAGCCGCTACATTGATAATTTCAGAGGATTTTCGAGAGAGATTTGGATACTCACGTTAATTACTTTTATTAATAGAGCTGGAACAATGGTTTTACCATTTTTGTCTAAATATTTACACGAAGATTTGCATTTTTCGTTATCAAAAGTTGGAACAATTATGGTCTTTTTCGGAGCAGGTTCGATGCTTGGTTCTTGGCTTGGTGGAAAATTATCCGATAAAATGGGTTTTTATCGAATAATGCTTTTTAGTCTTTTTACAAGCGGAATATTACTCATTTGTTTACAATATATTAAAAGTTTTGAAGGATTGTGTGTGGGAATGTTTCTAATTATGGTGGTTTCTGATATGTTTAGGCCAGCAATGTTTGTTTCTATTGCAGCTTATTCTAAACCAGAAAACAGAACAAAGTCACTAACTTTAGTACGACTTGCTATCAATCTTGGTTTTGCTGCTGGACCAGCAATTGGCGGATTAATTATTGTTAGTTTGGGCTATCAAAGTTTATTTTGGATAGACGGATTAACCTGTATTTTAGCCATATTAATATTTTGGCTTATGGTAAAAGAAAAGAAAAAATCTACTTATTTAGACAAAGAACATCCGGGAGAAGTGCTAACCCAATCGGTTTTTAGAGATAAAATATTTTGGATATTTCTAACTTCTACACTAATCGTAGGAGTTATGTTTTTTCAACTTTTCAATACCATTCAAATTTATCATAAACATCAGTTTGGTCTTACTGAATTTCAAACAGGATTATTACTTACTTTCAACGGAGTTTTAGTGTTTTTTATTGAAATGCCTTTGGTAAATTACATTGAAAGAAAGAAAATTGATAAAATAAAAGTAATCACATTTGGTTGTTTTCTAATGGCAATTAGCTTGTTTTTACTACTCATAAACACATGGGCAGGAATTTTATTAATTATGATGTTATTTATGACATTTGCCGAGATGTTTTCGTTTCCTTTTTCGAACGGATTTGCAATGAGTCGAGCGCCCAAACACCAACAAGGAAGATATATGGCGATTTTTACGATGACCTATAGTTTCGCTCAAATATTAAGTCCAAAAATCGGGTTTTCAATAGTTGAAAAATATAGCTATCAGGCCAACTGGTTTTTCATGGGAACCTTAGGATTAATTGGCACACTTTTAGGAATTTGGGTTTATAAATTGGTTCAAAGTGAAAGTAAATCACATGTGATAAACTTAAAAAATAGTTAAATAACTATAAAAATAGTTGTGTAACTAAAAAAACAGTTGTAAGTTTGGTGTGTAAAATATCGAACATGCAAAAACTAACTAATAAAGAAGAAGAAGTAATGCACATTTTATGGAAGCTAAAAAAAGCTTTTGTAAAAGAAGTATTAGCAGAAATTACTGAAGAAAAGCCTCATTATAACACACTTTCAACCATTATAAGAAACTTAGAAGAAAAAGGATTTGTGTCTTATAATGCTTACGGAAACACACATCAATATTTTCCTGTTATAAGTATTGAAGACTACAGAAAACGTTTTATGAATACTGCAATAGACAACTATTTTGACAGTTCATACAAGAATATGGTTTCATTTTTTGCTGAAGAAAACAAAATATCTGCCGACGAATTACGTGAAATATTAGCTATTATCGAACAAAAAAAGTAATATTATGGAGGCCATTTTTATTTACTTATTAAAAGCAAACTTACTAATTGACATTTTTTATTTGGCCTATTATTTTTTGGTTCAAAAAGAAACATTTTTCAATAGTAACCGTTGGTTTTTGTTATCGGGCTTATTCACATCAGTATTAATTCCGTTATTTTTTATAAAAAAAATAGTAATTATTGAAGCTCCAAAATTAATTGCAACAAATTTACCATCAATAAAAAACACCAACATTAATACTGT
This sequence comes from Flavobacterium swingsii, assembly GCF_900111965.1. Lineage (GTDB taxonomy): Bacteria > Bacteroidota > Bacteroidia > Flavobacteriales > Flavobacteriaceae > Flavobacterium > Flavobacterium swingsii. The sequence goes on from NZ_FOJT01000001.1 coordinate 51,161, forward strand.
AATTGATAAGTCAATAGATTGGTACAACATATTACTAGTTATTTACATTTTGATTTCAATCATTTTGATATTAAAAATAACTTCCGAATTAGTTTCATTTTTCAGCTTAATAAAAAACAAAAAAATAACTGTAAACAAACCATTTGCAATGGTTGATATCGATGAAAATATAAATCCATTTTCGTTCTTTAAGTACATTGTTTTCAATTCAACAAAATACTCCAATTCAGAATTAGAAAATATATTAAATCACGAAAAAGTACATAGTAAAGAGAAACATTCGTTAGATGTTTTAATCGCAAAAGTATTTTGTACTCTTTTTTGGTTCAATCCATTTGTTTGGTTGTACAAAAAAGCCATAATTCAAAACCTAGAATATATTGCTGACCAAAAAGCAATAAAAAATATTGAAGATAAAAAAGCGTATCAAATGACGCTTTTAAAAGTAGTTACTGATCACAACTGCTTGTCGATTACCAACTCATTTTATCAATCATTAATCAAAAAACGAATTGTTATGTTAAACAAAAATCAATCAAAACAGAAAAACGTTTGGAAATACGCTCTCGTAATTCCAGCATTAATTGCCTTTGTAATTTTCTTTCAGGTAAAAGTTATTGCACAAGAAAAAATAACACATCATAAAGATAGATCTTCAGGCACAAAACAAGTCTCAGAAATGACTTGGACGAAAGATACTCCAGATGATGAAATTAAAACCGATGTTCAGTCAATGAAAAAAATCGGTGTTGAAGTTAATTATTCTGATCTTAAAAGAAATTCTCAAGGTGAAATTACAGCCATTAAAATTGCATTCAAAGATAAAAGTGGTAAAACAGGTAGTTTACTATATTCTGGTGACACACCAATTAAACCAATTGTCTTACGTAAAGAAATAGACGCAAATGACAATACTAAAGTTAGTTTAGGTGAATTAGCCGAACTGGACAATTTAAATCAAGAATTGTCAATTCCTGAACCGCCTACTCCACCAACACCACCAACTCCGCCAATAACAAAAATGGTAAATATGCCTAAACCACCTACTCCGCCTACTTTTCCTACACCACCAAATGTAAAGGCTCCAAATGATCCTAATGATAAAAAAGCATGGCGAAAATTTGAAGAAAAAATGGAAAAGTTTGAACAAGCTTGGAATACTGAAGAGATAAAAGAATATGAAAATAATATGAAAGCTTACGAAAAAGAAATGGAAGCCTACGAGCCAGATATGACTGCTTTTGAAAAAGAAATGGAAAAATTTGAATCTAAAATGGAAAAATTCGAAGAAGAAATGGAAGCTTATCAAGAGAGAATTCATAAATCTCATAAAGATTAAATTTCTCAAAAAAGAGATAATTAAGAATTGAATGAAGTAATGAGTATTAAAATAATTTTTATTTTAATACTCATTAATATTTTAAACAAATCTGTAAATAAACTATTTTTGTAAAAAAAATGCCAAGAATTCTCGCCATCGATTACGGACAAAAACGCACAGGAATCGCCATTACCGACGAAATGCAAATCATCGCGTCAGGACTTACTACAATTGCTTCAGAAACATCGATAGCATTTCTAAAAGACTATTTTGCTAAAGAAAAAGTAGAAAAAGTACTCATAGGTGAACCTAAACAAATGAACGGCGAACCATCACAAAGCACCGAAATTATTGAAGGTTTTGTTACCAAATTCAAAAAGAATTTTCCTGATATGGCAATAGAAAGAGTCGATGAACGTTTTACATCAAAAATGGCATTTCAAACCATGATAGATAGCGGACTCAAAAAGAAACAACGTCAAAACAAAGCATTAGTCGACGAGATTTCAGCAACCATAATGCTTCAGGATTATTTAACTCGTAAAATGTTTTAGAAAAATCAATGGCAATAGCAAAAGTCAATGTCAAAAATCAATTTCAATAAAAAAGTACATTCGAGTAATTCGTAATTCATAATTCGTAATTTATATTTTTAATGGCCAGACAAAAAATAGAATCCGATATTGTTCTAATTGGTGCAGGAATCATGAGTGCTACACTAGGATTGTTGCTCAAAGAGTTAAACCCAAAACTAAAAATAGAAATATTTGAACGTTTAGATATTGCTGCTGCCGAAAGTTCTGACGCTTGGAACAACGCAGGAACTGGTCACGCCGCTTTTTGCGAACTAAACTACACTCCAGAACTCGAAGACGGAACTATAGAAACTAAAAAGGCTGTAAAAATATCGGAAGCATTTGAAGTTTCTCGTCAACTTTGGACATATCTTGTCGAAAAAGGATTACTTCAAAATCCAGAAAACTTTATCAAAAGTGTGCCACACATGAGTTTTGTTTGGGGCGACGAAAATGTCGATTATCTAAGAAAAAGATTCGAAGCTCTGCAACAATTTCATCTGTTTAAAACTATGGAATTCTCCGATAATATCGAAAAAATCAAAGAATGGGCGCCGCTTGTTATGGAAAACAGAAACAGCAAAGACAAAATTGCTGCCACATCGATAAAGTTGGGAACTGATGTCAATTTTGGTACATTAACCAGAAATATATTCAAGTATTTAGAATCATTAGAAGGCGTTACAATGCATTTTCATCATGATGTTTATGATTTAAAAAAGCGTGATGATGGTCGTTGGAGAATAAAAGTAAAAGATATTACAACTGGCGAAAAGAAAAAAATATACACACCATTTGTATTTATTGGTGCTGGTGGTGGCTCGTTATTATTGTTAGAAAAAGCTAATATTCCAGAAGGAGAAGGCTTTGGCGGTTTCCCAGTAAGCGGACAATGGCTAAAATGTACCAATCCAGATGTCATAAAAAAGCACAGTGCAAAAGTGTACGGAAAAGCATCGGTTGGCGCGCCACCTATGTCCGTTCCTCATATTGATACTCGCATGATTGATGGCAAAAAAGCGTTGTTATTTGGACCTTATGCCGGATTTTCGACAAAATTTTTAAAAAATGGTTCTTATTTTGATTTGATAAAATCGATAGAATTTAGCAATATAAAACCAATGCTTGGTGCTGGAGCAAAAAATATTCCGCTCACAAAATACCTTATTGAACAAGTCATTCAATCTTCAGACGACAGACTAAAAGCACTAAAAGAATATGTTCCTTCTGCTAAAAAAGAAGATTGGGTTCTCGAAAACGCAGGACAACGTGTTCAGGTTATTAAAAAAGACAAAGACGGTCATGGAGTTCTCGAATTTGGTACCGAAGTCGTTACAGCTCATGATGGTTCGTTAGCGGTTTTACTTGGTGCTTCGCCGGGCGCATCAACAGCGGCTCAAATCATGATAGATTTAATTACGAAATGTTTCCCAGAAGAAGTAAAAACAACACTTTGGCAAACTAAACTCAAAGAAATGATTCCTTCGTACGGACAATCATTAAACGAAAATCCTGTTTTGTGTGACCAAATTAGAGCAAAAACAAACGAAGTTCTAAAATTGAAAGTTTAGTTTAAAAAAATAGAATTCTACACCATACATTTAACACAAATTACACTAATTTACACAGATTAAAAATCTAGCTTAAATGAACTTATATGCCTTTTATGGTTCAAAAAAACATTTAAAAATCATAATGATTTGTGAAAATTCGTGAAATTTGTGTTTTATTCTGTTAAGTTTTATGACTATCATTTTAAATTATTTACTTTTGCACTTTATATAATACATTAAGAATGATTTTACCAATTGTAGGTTACGGTGACCCCGTTTTACGTAAAGTATGCGAGGAGATTACCAAAGATTACACTAATTTAGAAGAAACCATTGCAACGATGTACGAAACGATGTACAATGCTTGCGGTGTGGGATTGGCTGCGCCACAAGTTGGGCTTCCCATTCGTTTGTTTATTGTAGATACAGATCCGTTTAGCGATAGCGACGATATTTCTAAAGAAGAAGCAGAAACATTAAAAGGTTTCAAAAAAACTTTCATTAATGCAAAAATGCTTAAGGAAGAAGGTGAATTATGGAGTTTTAACGAAGGTTGCCTTAGTATTCCTGATGTTCGTGAAGATGTTTACCGAAATCCAAATATCACAATTGAATATTACGACGAGAACTTTAACAAGAAAACCGAAGAATATAACGGATTGATTGCTAGAGTTATTCAGCACGAATACGATCATATTGAAGGGATTTTGTTTACCGATAAAATTTCGGTATTCAAGAAGCAACTCATCAAAAAGAAATTACAAAATATCATGGAAGGCAAAGCACATCCTGATTATAGAATGAAATTAGTAACAAAAAAAAGATAGGTTTTAATAAATAATTTATTAATTTCGATTTTTACAAATTAACGATTCAACGATTAAATAATAAAAATGAATTTAGAAAAAATATTAGCGATTTCTGGAAAACCAGGATTATACTCTCTAAAAGTGCAAACAAGAACTGGTTTTGTTGCCGAATCTTTTATCGACGGAAAAAGAATAACAGTAGGTTTACGTAGTAACGTAAGTTTATTATCGGAAGTTTCGATGTACACTACTAGCGACGAAAAGCCGTTGGTTGATGTAATGAGAAACATTGCTAAAAAAGAAAATAACGGACCAACACCAGCTTTTAAAGATGATAAAGCACAATTATCAGCTTATTTCTTAGAAGTTCTTCCAGATTACGATCAAGAAAGAGTGTATGCTTCAGATATTAAAAAAGTATTAAACTGGTACAATATTTTGCAAGCTAGAGGATTAGTTTCTTCTGAAGAATCTGCTGCAACTGAAGAAAAATCAGAAAAAGTAGTCGTTTCTACCGAAGCTAAACCAGCAAAAACACCTAAAACAGTTGCTCCTAAAAATGCAGGAATGGCTGCTGCCAAAAAAGCTCCAGCACAAAAAGCGACGAAGTCAACAAAGAAATAAGTTGATTTTTAACATAATTATAAGTCCTGCATTTGAGTTTCATTTGCAGGATTTGTTATTTTTACAGAAAATGATTATTTCAGTAATATTGTTGGTTGTTCAAAATTTAAAATTCGTTATTCACAATTCAACCTTTTTAAATTTTGAACAACGAATTTCGAACAACGAATTTTGAATTAAAAAATATGAATAACCGCCAACAACAACTCGACGCTTTCAATCGATTACTCGATGTAATGGACGAATTGCGTGAAAAATGCCCTTGGGACAAGAAGCAAACCATACAAACTTTACGTCATTTAACTATCGAAGAAACCTATGAGTTGGGTGATGCTATTTTAGACAATGACCTAAACGAAGTTAAAAATGAGTTGGGAGATTTGTTGTTGCATATTGTTTTTTATGCCAAAATAGGAAGCGAAACCAATAGTTTTGATATGGGTGATGTTGCCAATGATATTTGCGAAAAACTCATACACCGCCATCCACACATTTATGGAGATGTTGTAGTTGCTGATGAAGAAGAAGTAAAACGAAATTGGGAAAAACTAAAGCTAAAAGAAGGAAAAAAATCAGTTCTGGAAGGTGTTCCCAAAAGTTTGCCTGCATTAGTTAAAGCTTCAAGAATTCAAGATAAAGTAAAAGGAGTTGGTTTCGATTGGGAAGAACTGCATCAGGTTTGGGATAAAGTACAAGAGGAATTACAAGAATTACAGGTTGAAGTCGAAGCTGGAAATCAAGACAAAATGGAGTCAGAATTTGGCGATGTTTTATTTTCTATGATAAATTATGCTCGTTTTCTGAACATTAATCCAGAAGATGCTTTAGAAAGAACCAATAAAAAATTTATAAAACGTTTTCAGTATTTAGAAAGTAAAGCTGGTGAATTAGGAAAAAATTTATCTGAAATGACATTGGCCGAAATGGATATTTTCTGGGAAGAAGCAAAGAAATTGTAGGTTTTACATTGATATTGATTTTTAAAATTATGAAACCACCATATTACGCAGTAATTTTTACATCAGTAAAAACTGAAAACCTAGAAGGTTATAACGAAATGGCTGAACTAATGGAATCATTAGCTAAAAAGCAAGATGGTTTTTTAGGTGTCGAATCGGCTAGTAATGAAATTGGCATTACAGTTTCTTACTGGAAAGATTTAGAATCGATAAAAAAATGGAAACAAAACACGGCCCATTTAGAAGCTCAGAAAAAAGGCATCAATTCTTGGTACAAATCCTATACGACAAGAATAGCTTTGGTAGAAAGAGAATATAGTTTTGAGCTTTAATAATTGGAATAATTTTTGATAAATAAATGTAATGAAGTTATTTTATGTATTCGTTTTTGGTATTATTTTCTCTGCAAATAGTTTTGCTCAGGAAGGTTCTTCTATTCCGTCTACTGGAATTCCTAGAGTTGATATGACTATTCCGAACACTTCAAATACAACACCACAATATTCTATCTCGAAACCATTTGAAATCACAAAATTTAAAAAACCTTCTAAAATTTACGATGCTCCGCAGATAGAAAAACCGAACAAATTTAACGCGCCAATAAGTGATTTGAATCCTGGAAAAATGCTTGCTGATAAGCTAAATAAAAACGCTAAAATTAAAGGCGGAGAAGAAAATGGTGATTCAAAATTATATCGAAGAGATATGTTTTTGGGAGATTTTAAAACCAAAGCTGAAGTTGTTGGTATTTTTTATCGAGATTTTGGTTTGGTTGATGGCGATTTAATCAGAATTTCTGTCAACGATAAAATTGTAATTTATGAAATTTATTTAGGTGCCGATTTTAAACAATTAGATTTAAAACTAGAAAAAGGTATTAATAAAATAGATTTTGAAGCTTTAAATCAAGGATATTCTGGTCCTAACACTGCCGAATTTAAAATATTTGATGAGAAATCGACACTAATTTCAGAAAATCAATGGAATTTAGGTACAGGTTTCAAAGCCACAGTTCTTGTAGTAAAAGAGTAGCATACTTTTCAGTATGCTACTCAAATAAAATTATTTTTTCTTCAAAATAAATGCTCCAATTAGTGAAACTAAAATTCCTATTGGAAGAATTTCCATGTATGTCAATAGAATAATCATTACCGGACTTTTGTACCATTCCTTCATCTGATTCATTTCGGCAGTTTTTGAAGCAATTTCTTCAGGTTTGGTATTTTTCAAAACCATAGCACTATATTGATCTATAAAATCTGGAAAGAAATTATAGTAAACAATTAACCAAACAATTACGTAAATTGTAGAAATCGTTAACGAAATTAATAATCCCGTTACAAATGCTTTTCCAAATGAAATTACACCATTATTAGCTTCACGTTGCTGTTTTATCCCAAGTATTACAAAGATAAAAGCTAAAAACATACTTGCAAATCCTATGACCATACTTGGTTCGCATTCTGGATTAGCTTTCATATAAAAAGTCATTCCCAACATGACGATACTTACAACTATTCCTCCTAAAAGCCCATTTTTGATGATACTATTTTTCATATAAGTGTTTTTAGTTATTCACTCAAATATAATGAAAAATTTATTTCACCAATTCACTTTGATTTCTAAAAACCAATTTTTCATCAAAAGCATCTAACAAAATAATGCTATCGGTAGCTATAGTTCCTGCTAAAATTTCTTTCGATAATTGGTTCAAAACATCACGTTGGATCACTCTTTTTACTGGTCTAGCCCCAAATTGCGGATCGTATCCTTTTTCAGATAAATATTTGATAGCTTCTGGAGTTGCATCCATAGTAATTCCTTGTATCGCAAGCATTTTAGTAACCGATTTGAGCTGCAAACCTACAATTTGAGCAATATTAGCATTGGTAAGTGGCGTAAACATTACAATTTCATCAATACGATTAATAAATTCTGGACGAACTGTTTGTTTTAATAAACCTAGAACTTCTACTTTTGCGGCTTCAGTTGCAGCTTCGACACTTCCTTTTAAATTTTCGAATTTATCCTGAATTATTTGGCTTCCCATATTAGAAGTCATGATGATAATCGTGTTTTTAAAATCAGCCAAACGTCCTTTGTTGTCCGTCAAACGTCCTTCATCTAGAACTTGTAATAGAATATTAAAAGTATCAGGATGCGCCTTTTCAATTTCATCTAATAGAATTACTGAATATGGTTTTCTACGAACGGCTTCCGTAAGTTGACCTCCTTCGTCGTAACCCACATATCCTGGAGGTGCACCTACTAACCTACTCACGCTGTGGCGTTCTTGGTATTCGCTCATATCAATTCTGGTCATGGCGTTTTCATCGTCGAATAAATATTCGGCCAAGGCTTTTGCTAATTCGGTTTTTCCCACACCAGTTGTTCCTAGGAAAAGAAAAGTTCCAACAGGTTTTTTCATATCCTGCAAACCAGCACGACTTCTGCGAACTGCATCACTTACGGCTTCTATTGCTTCTTCTTGCCCTACTACCCTTTTGTGCAATTCTTCTTCGAGATGCAATAATTTTTCGCGTTCGCCTTGTAACATTTTCATCACAGGAATTCCTGTCCATTTGGCAACTACTTCGGCAATATCTTCTCTGGTTACTTCTTCTTTTATTAATGAAACTCCTGATTGGTTTTCAATTAATTGTTTTTGTAAAACGTCTAATCGTTCTTGCGCTTCTTTTATTTTTCCGTAACGAATTTCGGCAACTTTTCCGTAATCTCCATCACGTTCGGCACGTTCGGCTTCGTATTTGAAATCTTCAATTTCTGTTTTTATGGTTTGAATAGTATCAACCACATCTTTTTCAGATTTCCATTTGGCATAAATTTCATTTCTTTCTTCTTTGAGATTAGCCAAATCCATTCCTAAAATTTTGAGTTTACTCTCGTCTTTTTCTCTTTTAATGGCTTCAATTTCAATTTCGAGCTGCATAATTTTACGATCCAAAACATCGAGTTCTTCTGGTTTAGAGTTAATTTCCATTCGCAATTTTGAAGCAGCTTCGTCCATTAAATCGATAGCTTTGTCTGGCAAAAAGCGATTGGTAATATAACGTTGTGATAATTCGACTGCAGCAATAATGGCTTCATCTTTTATCTGAACTTTATGGTGTGTTTCGTATTTTTCTTTGATACCGCGTAAAATAGAAATCGCACTTTCGGTATCTGGTTCTTCAACCATAATTTTCTGAAAACGACGTTCGAGTGCTTTGTCTTTTTCGAAATATTTTTGATATTCGTCGAGCGTTGTTGCTCCAATAGCACGCAATTCACCTCGAGCCAAAGCCGGTTTCAGAATATTTGCAGCGTCCATAGCACCTTCGCCTCCGCCAGCTCCAACAAGAGTATGAATTTCATCAATAAAAAGGACAATATCTCCTTCAGCTGCCGTAACTTCTTTTACAACAGATTTTAGACGTTCTTCAAATTCACCTTTGTATTTTGCTCCAGCGATTAATGCACCCATATCTAGCGAAAAGACTATTTTATCTTTCAAGTTATCAGGAACATCACCGTCTACAATTCGATGCGCTAAACCTTCAGCAATGGCGGTTTTACCAACACCAGGTTCCCCAACAAGCATAGGATTATTCTTAGTTCTTCTCGTTAGAATTTGCAAAACACGGCGAATTTCTTCATCACGACCAATAACAGGATCAAGTTTTCCGTTTTTAGCTAATTCGTTTAAGTTTTTAGCATATTTATTTAAAGAATTATAGGTTTCTTCGGCAGATGCAGAGGTTACTCTTTCTCCTTTTCGAAGTTCTTCGATGGCGGCCTTCAATCCTTTTTCGGTAACACCTTGGTCTTTTAAAATTTGTGCTACTTTACTTTTTGATGCAAAAATGGCTAATATTAAATGTTCGATGGAAACAAATTCGTCGTTCATTTTTTTTGCAATGATTTCCGCTTCGTTTAATGTTGTATTTGCTGTTCTAGAAAGCATAATTTCTCCTCCAGAAACTTTCGGAAAGCTCTGAATTGTACTGTCTAAAATTTGTTCGAACAACGGAACATTTACATTTAGTTTTTTCAAAATAAATGGGGCAACATTTTCATCAACTTCAAAAATAGCCTTAAAAATGTGTTCGTTTTCTATTTGTTGCTGTCCGAAGCTTTGCGCCAATTGTTGCGCCGCTTGAATGGCTTCTTGCGATTTGATTGTAAATTTATTAATGTTCATATTATTTAGATTTGTTGTTTGCCTTAAATAGTTTAATTTATTATAACGTAATCGTCAATTGTTATTCCAATGCAAAAAACAGGACAAAACGTCTGAAAATCAGTATTTAATAGCGCCAAAATGGCTTAAAACATGACGAAATGTATGTTTTAATTGATGGTAATCAAAAATAAAAAAAGCACAAAATCCTTAATGAACTTTGTGCTTTTATTTGTGTGCTTTGTGGTTAAAAAAAACTACATCTGTCTTATTTGTTTCAGTTTTTCTTTCCAAGTGGCTAATTCTTCTTTTTGATGTTCTATGTTTTTCATTACTTCCAGAACCATCGGGTTGTCTTTCTTAGCTTTAGCAAAAAACTGAATGTTATTTTCTAATTGAAAAATTTCGTTCTGAACTTCTTCTACTTTTCTAATCAAGAAAATTTTCTCGTTGTCAATTTTTCTAGTATCGTTAGACTCTGATAAACTATCCATTCTATTGCTAAAACGCATCATATCAGTATCTTTTTTGCTCAAACTTAGTTTTTCGAAAAGAACATCTAATATTTTATTAAATTTTCCTTCAATATGACGTCTTGCAAAAGGTACTTTTCCTATGTTTTTCCAAGCTTCGATATGAGATTTTATCGCATCAAGATCCGTTTTGTGTTCCCCAACTAGCTCAAATGATTTTAGTGTTTCTAAGTATTCTTTTTTCTTTTCGAAAGCAGCGACTTCAACTTCTTCATGTTCATTTTTCTCGGCATGTAATCTGTCAAAATAATGATTACAAGCTTCTTTAAACTCCTTCCAAACCGAATCTGAATACTTTTTTGGTACATGCCCTATTTGTTTCCATTCCTCTTGAATTTTTTTCATAATAGGAGTCGAAACGTTAAAATCGGCACTTTCTTGCAATTCTTTAGCACGAGCCACCAAAGCATTTTTCTTGTCAAGATTTGTATTTTGGTCTTTTTTTATGTCTTTATAAAATGAGTTTTTGTGCACATTAAAATTACGAACTGCAGTTTTAAAATCGCTCCAAATCTGTTCATTTACTTCAGTAGGGACTTTTCCTGCGCTAAAAAAACTAGCACGCAAAGCTTCTATTTTTTCAACTTGACCTTGCCAACCTGAATGAACAGCAATTTTTTCGGTAGCAATCGCTTCAATAGCAGCAATTATTTCTTTTTTCTTTGCTAAATTTTCAACTTCAGAACCTCTTTGTTGTGCAAAAATAAGTTCTCGTTTGTCGTGCATTTGCTTGGTTAATTCACTAAAAGCTGCCCAAATTTCCTCACGATTCTCTCTAGAAACAGGTCCAATATCTTCTTTCCAGATTTTGTGTAACGATTGTAATTCTCTAAAAGCCTTCATTACATCAGCTTCATTTACAAGTTCTTGCGCACGAGTAATGATTTTAAGTTTTGCTTCAAGATTGTGTTTGAAATCTATATCACGAGCTTCTCGGTCTAAATGCAAATAATCGTAAAAATTTTCAACATGAAAATGAAAATTATTCCAAACATGGTTGTATTTGTCTTTAGGAATTGCTCCAGCAGTTTTCCAACGTTCTCTTAAATCATTAAATTGTTTGAGATTGTCTTTTATGTTTTCGCCAGGATTAATCAATGATTTTAGCTCTTCGATTAATGCCAAACGTGTTTGTAAATTCGATTTTAAATCAGATTCTAAACTCTTAAAATGTGTGTTTTTCTTACTTCTGAAATTGCTGTATAACGAATCGAATTTTGATTTTAAAGGAAAATGATATTCAAATTCTTCTGTCGAATCTGGATTTTCATGAATGAATTCTTCCTTTTTTTCTTCGATAAAATGGTTGTATTTTGATAGGAAAACTGATTTTATTTCTTCGATATGGTTTTTTACAGCCATAATTTTGTCTGAAACCACAAGATTTTCTAGCTCAAGAACTAGATTTTCCATGTCCATTGCTTCATAATTTAGCATCGGAATATCGTGACTTTCGCCAACAGTTGCGTCTTCACTAACTTCAGCGTTCAAGTTTTCGATTGTTTCAATCGCTTCATTTTTAGAATCTTGAACTTCTGTTTGTGATTCTAATACTTCATTTCCATCTACCACAGGTAGGTTATCGTGTTGCTCTTCTTGCATGGTGCAGAATATTTACAGTTATTATAACGCCGAAGGTACTAAAAACGTATGAAAACAGAAAGAATTTTATTTAAAAATAAAAAAATAGTAAGGGAATTTCGGCTAGGATTTTTTTAGCTTTTTCATACATTTACAGCAAATTACAAAGTAAATGTCATCACATCACATCGTTCGAGACGACCAAGAACCTGCATTAATCATTGCAAACGGCGCAGCTTGCAGTTCCGAATTATTAGGACAATTATTAGAATGGTCACCACTTGTCATCGTTTTAGATTCGGCAATAGAACGCGTTTTAGAATTAGGAATTAAAGTTGATGTTTTACTGGGAGATTTCGATCGTGGTTTTGACCCAGAATATTATAAAGACCAACAATTTCCGCTCGAAATAATCTATGCTCCAGATCAAAATAAAACCGATCTCGAAAAAGCATTTGATTATCTTATAGAAAGAAAAATCCCAATGGTAAATGTTGTTTGGGCGACAGGAAAAAGAGCTGACCACACCATTACGAACCTAACAAATATTGTTCGTTACCGAAATGCATTGAAAATTGTTATTATAGACGACCATTCAAAAATATTTTTATTGCCTGCTAAATTCGAAAAATGGTACACGGCAAGCACCCCAATTTCACTAATCCCAATAGGTATAGTTTCTGGAATTAATTCTAAAAATTTATTTTACCCGTTAGAAAACGACACCTTAACAATTGGGTATAGAACTGGAAGTAGCAATCATGTTGCTGAAGACGGAATTGTAACTATCGAACACCAAAAAGGCGATTTACTTATGATGGAATGTTTAGATTAAACGCTAAAAAATCTTTGTAAAATAGTCTTATTCGAATTTCATTTTTTACAACTATCTTTGCAACCGAAATTAAGAGTATGAAAGCGAAAATAGTTCCTGAAAAAATAAATCTGCATCCCAGAAATCTGCATAAATTTGGATATGATTTTGAAATATTAATAACATCTTTTCCTGAATTAAAAAAGCATGTTTTTACAAATGAGTACGATACTCAAACCATCGATTTTAGCAATCCAGATGCTGTAAAAGCGTTAAATAATGCCTTATTAATATCCGATTATAACATTCAGAATTGGGATATTCCGCAAGATTATCTTTGTCCGCCCATTCCTGGAAGAGCCGATTATATTCATTATATAGCCGATTTATTAGCATCTACAAACAACGAAATAATTCCTGAAGGCGAAAATGTAGTAGGTTTAGATATAGGAATTGGTGCCAATTGCATTTATCCAATAATTGGAAATTCAGTTTATGATTGGAGTTTTGTTGGTACTGATATTGATGAAAATGCCATTCAAAATTGCAAAAAAATCATCGAAAAAAATCCAAAATTAATTGATGCTATAAGTTTGCAACAACAAGTAGAATCTAGATTTATATTCAAAAATATTATCCTGCCAGAAGATAAGTTTGCTTTTACAATTTGTAATCCGCCGTTTCATAATTCGGCAGCAGAAGCTACAAAATCATCTATCAGAAAAGTAAATAACTTGCAAGAAATCCGAACCAAAAACCCAGTATTGAATTTTGGTGGACAAAATGCCGAATTATGGTGTGATGGTGGCGAAATAGGATTTATTACTCAAATGATTTACGAAAGTGCAAAATATCCAATGCAAGTTTTGTGGTTTACGACATTAGTATCCAAAAAAGAAAATTTACCTAGTATTTACAAGACTTTAAATAAAGTTTCGGCTGTCGAAATAAAAACAATCGATATGGCACAAGGTCAGAAAACTAGCCGAATCGTAGCTTGGACATTTTTGAGTGAAGTGCAACAAGATGCTTGGAAATTTTAAACTATTCATTCCAAATTTCCCAAGCTTTTTCTGCCTGAAAAACTAGCATATCATAACCATTTTTTATAATTGCTCCATGACTTTCTGCTTTTTTAAGAAATTCTGTTTTTTCAGGATTGTAAATCAAGTCGAAAGCAATGTGTTTTGAAGTAAAATATTGATACGGAATATCAGGAAATAATTCCGTTTTTGGAGAGGTTCCCAACGGAGTACAATTGATGATGATTTGATAATCATCAAAAGTTTTTGCATTTATCTGATCGTAAGTAATCGTGTTTTCTTTTTCGTGACGTGATACAAAAACACTTTCAATATTTAATTTTTTCAAACCGAAAGCAACCGCTTTTGCAGCACCACCAGTTCCTAAAATTAAAGCTTTTTTGTGATGTGTTTTTAGTAACGATTCAAGGGACTTATTAAAACCAAAAAAATCTGTATTATCGCCAAATAATTTGCCGTTTGGAGAAATTCTAATCGTATTTACTGCGCCAATTTCTTTAGCGTTTTCTGACAATTCGTCTAGAAAAGAAATAATTGTTTCTTTGTATGGAATGGTAACGTTTAAACCAATTAAGTTTGGATTGTTCTGTAGAATTTCTGTAAATTCATCAATATTTTGAATATCGAAATTCTGGTAACTAAAGGCATCAGCTATTCCTTCTTTCTTGAATTTAGTTGTAAAATAATTTTGCGAAAAAGAATAGCTGATGTTTTTGCCGAGTAATCCTAGTTTTTTCATACTAAAAAATTACTTTTTATGTTTATCGATAATTTCCTGAACTTCTTTTCGTTCCCAAATTACTGGAAATAATTTTTCGATAATATTTCTTTTTTTGAAATTTTGACGCAAGCCATTACTTAAATGAAAAATCCCTTTTTCGTTTTCGTTTAGCATAAAGTACAAACCAGCCAAACGGTATTCAATTTCAAATTCCTCTGGAAAATGCTCACAAGCTAACAACAAGGTTTGAATACAAGCTTCAAATTCCCCTAGAAATTGTAAAGTATCTGTCCAAAGCAACCAAGTGTCTAATTGATAATCACCAAATTCTACTGCTTTTCTGTAACCATATTCAGCTTCTTCAAAAAGATTTATAGCTATGTTTATGCTTGCAAAACGCTTCCAATATAATTTATTTTCACCATCTATTTGTATGGCTTTGTTTACATAATACAATGCTTTTGGATAATTTTTTTTGCGGAAATAAAAATCGGTTATAGCTATCCAACCTTTGTCTAATAAGGGATCCTCGTGTACGGTTTGGTTGTAAAACTTAATGGCTTCTATTTCATTTCCTAATTTCTCGTAGCATTTTCCAATTCTTAATAATGCATAAGAAGTTGGATCATCTAGCTTAATGGTTTCGTTATAATTTTCGATGGCTTCTTCGTAACGTTTTAGGCGTTCGAGCGCTTTTGCTTTTTCCATATAAGCGCCTAGAAACTCATCGTCTATAACTGTCGCATAATCAAAAGCGACTAAAGCGGCTTCGTATTGTTTTAGTCCGTAATTTAATCTTCCTAACTGATGCCAAGCGATTTCGCTGTACGGATTGGTATCGATATATTTTGTAACATAATCGATGGCTTCTTGGTTTTGATCCAAAAATTCGAAGCAATAAACAACATTATACAAGCTAGATTGTTCTTCTGGGTCTTCTTCTAGACATAGAATAAAGTTTTCTTTTGCGAGTTCGAGATTGTCTAAAAACAGATATTCCATACCAATTAGGTTATAAACATCAGCCAAATCATCAGTATATTTTAAAGCTATTTTTAGGTATTCGACTGCTTTTTCGTGTTGGTCTCTTTTAGAACAAATATTGGCTCTTTGAATGTATATTTCTTCGTTTGTAGGTTCGATAGCATATAGTTCGTTCAGCATTTTTTCGGCAATGTCTAATTTGTCATCATAGACAAGCATTTCTACCTGAACGAGCTTTAATCCTGTCGATTTCGGGTGTTGTTCGAGTGCTAGTTTTAGGGCTTTTTTAGCCAAAGCAGGCTTCCCTATATCTAAATAATGGAGAATGATATCCTCGAATTCTTCTGAATCGAAAAACAAAATTTTATTTGTTTTTAGCATCGATTCAAATTTTGATAAGGATAAGTTATGATCGTCTTCTTCTTGGCTCAAGTACATGGCGTTTCGTTTTAAAATTATCCAAAATAAAAATAGAACTTATATCGTGAATGGTGTGCTTTTTTCTTTTTTGTTGTGAACAATTTAATTAACATTTTTCAACGGCAAAAAACAGTTTCAAAAATCACTGGCAATGGCAAAAAACAATTTTCAATTTAAGACCGAAGCTCTAGCCCTGATAGCAGTGAAAATCCTTTTTAAAATAGCTTTTAACCCTTTCAGGGTTTTGAACCCTGAAAGGGTTGCTATTTAAAAAGATTGTAACGGATAGCAGGAAAAGCTTCTAATAAAAATTATTTATAAACCGTTCATTACTTCATTAAATGCTTCAATAATTATGCCACAACCGTCGGTAATCTCTTGATTTGAAATGGTTAGCGGTGGCGTGATGCGGATGGCGCACCCTTCGAAGAGTAACCAAAATAAAATAAGTCCTTTATCTTGACATTTGAAGATGATCTGGTTTGTAATTTCGGGACTTTCTGTCATTATGGCAAGCATCAATCCTTCGCCACGAACCTCTTTTATGAGGTTATGTTGTAACAAGTTACGAAATAATTGTTCTTTTTGCAAGGTTTCTTGCATTATGTTGGTTTCGACCAATTCTTGCAAAGTTGCTAAACAGGCTGCTGCGATTACTGGATGCCCACCAAAAGTGGTGATGTGTCCGAGTTTTGGATCGTGACTTAGCAAATCCATGTGAGCTTCGTTTGCTGTAAATGCGCCTACTGGCATGCCACCGCCCATTCCTTTTCCCATTACAACGACATCGGGTACAACATCGTAATTTTGGAAACCAAATAGTTTTCCTGTACGACCAAAACCAGGTTGAATTTCGTCGAGAATCATTATGGCTCCTACTTCATCACAACGTTGTCGCACTTTTTTTAGAAAATCGTTTTCGGGACGAATAAATCCTGCGCCTCCTTGTATGGTTTCTAGGATTATTCCTGCTGTTCGGGTAGTTATTTTTTGAATATCGGCTTCGTTATTGAAGGTAATAAAATCGACATCGGGAATTAGCGGGCGAAATATTTGTTTGCGCTCTTCGAATCCCATCACGCTCATAGATCCCATTGTGTTACCATGATAGGCGTTGTGACAAGAAATAAATTGACTTCTCCCTGTGATTCTTCGAGCAAGTTTTAGAGATCCTTCAATCGCTTCTGTTCCTGAATTTACTAAATAGGTTTTGTTTAGTTTTTCGGGCATGTTTTGAGCCAAAAGTTTGCATAATTTGACTGCTGGATCTTGTGCGTATTCGCCATAAACCATGACGTGCATATATTTGTCTAGCTGATTTACGATAGCTTCTTTTACCCTAGGATGTTGGTGTCCTAAGGTGCAAGCGGAAACTCCTGCTACAAAATCTAAATATTTTTTATTGTTTGTGTCGTATATATATGAGCCTATCGCATGCGAAACTTCCATACCGAGTGGATATGGTGAGGTTTGTGCTTGGTATTTGAGAAAATCGTTAATCAATTTTTTTTTGTTATTCGGTTATTCGTGGATTTGGTTATTTGATAAGTAAATTACTTTTTCTTCTTTTTATCCACTTTCTTTTCCACTTTTGGCTTATCGTATTCTAAAGTTTCTTTAGATGGTTCCATAGGAATATCGATGTCTTTAGATTTTGCTGCCGATTCTTTTTGTGCTTTGGCATCGAGTTCGAGTTCTTCTTTTGGGAAAATATCTTCTTTGGTTAGAATTTGTTCGTCGCCACGCCAAATGAATCCTTTTAGCTTTCTAGCATTTTCCGGAAGCTCATCTTCGGGATAAATAATACCATCTACATTGGTGAAAAAAGTAATGGTTTCAATATTATTTCCTTCCAAAATCATATTAATTTTACTGCTCACATTTTTGTTTATTCCTATGAGTTCGTTTTTTTCATTTCGCATATAAAATATGACTTCGGTATTTTTTACAACATCGACTTCGTGCAGTTTATTGTCTTTAAACTTTCCGAATAAATGTTGCCCTTTTACTTGATTAAAGCCTTCGCCAATAGTATCTTTTGAAATTATAAAAGCATTATTTAGTACTTTTAGAGAATCTATTTTTTCGGTTTTAGCATCGGAAATTAAATGCATTAAATCGCCAGTCATTTGATTTTTTCCGTTCCAAAAAATTGGTTTTCCTATCATTTGTGTTAATCCCTTTTTTTGGTCATAATGAATAGAATCACACTTGCCACTCATATCTTTCTTGAAAAAACGAGCATTATTTGAACCTCGGATAATTCGGTTTTCCGGTTTTCCTGTTACTAATAATTTTTTAGCATGAAAATAAACGGAATCTTTTTCGAACAAAGTAATTGCAACGGCTTTTTTGGTAATAAACATTGAATCTTTTTGCTTGTAAACCTCAGCATAGTTGCCTTTTAATACAAAATTATTGATTGTATCGGTTATTTTTACATTATTTTTTGCTCGGGCAAAGTCTAGTTTTCGGTCGTAATAAATATCATCGCCTTCAATAAGTCGGTCTTTATAGGTTATTTTAGAGCCTTTTTGCAGTTTTCCTTCGTCTTTTTTAGTATCATAAAAACCTTTGGTTGTATGAATTGTATTGGTAGCCGATGTGATAGTTGATGGTCCAAAAACATAAGCATGACCTGAATTTGTATAATAATCTAAATGATTAGTTTTGATAGTCTGTCTAGGATTTGTAACCGTAACGGCGTCTAAAAACTGAAATTTTTTCTGATTTAAATAATACCTTCCAGAATTACTTACCAAAGTGTTTTCTGGATCCTGAATAGTTCCTTTTGAGTTGTAATATGCTTGTTGCGAATTTCTGTCAAAGTTAATCGTATCTGTAGCTAAAGTCATTTTTGGGTCACGTAATACAACATCACCAGTAGCATAGGCAAACTTTGTGTTTCCGTTATATTCGGCATATTTACTATTCATAAATAAGGTGTCGCCTTGTACCATATTAACATTTCCAAAGATTTTTACAAAGTTAGATTTTGTAAAATGATAGGCTTTGTTACAAGTCATACGAACTCCTTCGTGTATAATAATTACATTTCCCGTAAGTACAATTGCTCCAGGGACTTCTTTTTCAGAAATATCCAAAAAATCAGAATGCTGAATAACGATTTGTTTGGCGTCTTGCGACCAAAGTGTTACTTGACTGAAGAGCATTAATATAAAAACGAAACGGAAATATATTTTATTCAATGGAATTTATTTTTTGTCAAAATTAAGGAAAATATGAAAAATATCGTTTTTATTAAGAATTATTTATAATTACTCGATAATCATCTCTTTTAGTTTTTCACGATATTCTTCCAGAATGTCAATTTTTGAAATAAATCCAAAGAATTTTCCATATTTAATAACAGGAAGTATGGTTTGATTTGTGGCTTCAAATTTTTCCATAACGATTTCTATTCCGTCGTCATATTGCACCACATCGATAGGTTGTTTCAGAATTTCATTTACTGAAGTATATTTTACTTTAAAAGAATTAAAAATGGTTGTTCGAATATCATTGAAATCTACAATTCCAATTAACTCTTGTTTTTCATTAACAACTGGAAAAAGTTCTTGATTTAAAGTTGATAAATGTTCGACTAAATTTTCTAACGAGTTCTCTGTTGCAATTGTTTTAACATCGGTTTTTATCAAACCTAGAAAGTCGATGCTTTGCAATATATTTTTGTCTTTATTACTAGTAAAAACATCGCCTTTGTCTGCTAAATTTTTTACATCCATAGAATGCTTTTCGAACCTTTTAGAAACTGCGAAACTTATCGAAGAAACAATCATAAGCGGAACCATCAGATCATAACCGCCAGTAATTTCGCCAATTAGAAAAATGGCAGTAAGTGGCGCATGAAACAATCCACTCAAAATTCCAGCCATTCCTACAATCGTAAAATTCCCTATGGGTAATGCACTAGAAATTCCTAAAAGATGCACGGATTTTGCTACGAAAAAACCCAAATAAGAACCCACAAATAAAGATGGCGCAAAATTACCTCCATTACCCCCACTTCCCAGTGTTAGCCCTGTTGCAAACGATTTTACGAAAACTGTAATACCTACAAAAGCAAGTAAAATCCATTCACTATTTTTATGATTTTTAAGAATTGTATTCTCTAATAAAACCTCGGGATGATTTGTAGATAAAGTTCTAATACTTTCGTAACCTTCGCCAAAAAGTGTTGGAAAAAAGAAAATTAAAATCGCTAAAAGTGTCGCACCAAACAATGCTTTTTTGTACGGACTTTTTTTGAATCGACTAAAAAAATGTTCGACTCTTCTAAAATTTCTCGCATGATATACGGAAACAAAACCAGCTAATATTCCTAATAAAATATAATAAGGTGTATTGTGAAAATTGAAAGTTTGTTCTTGTTCAAAACTTAATAATATATCTCTACTTAAAATCATTTGCGAGACCAAAGCTCCAGTTGCTGCCGATATCATAATGGGAATAAATGCCGAAATACTTACATCGGTTAGTACTACTTCAATAGCAAATAAAACGCCCGCAATAGGCGCGTTGAAAGCCGCTCCAATTCCAGCAGCGACACCACAAGCCAAGAGTAAAATCCTATCTTTTTGTGATAATTTATATTTCTGTGCAAAATTAGAACCAAAAGCTGCTCCAGTAATTACAATTGGACTTTCCAATCCTGCCGAACCACCCAAACCAACAGTAAGCGAGCTTGTAATAATTTGAGCATACATTTGTTTTTTAGGAACAATTCCGCCTTTTTTTGCTACAGCATGTAAAATATGTGAGCTTCCTTTTTCTAATTTTCCATCAAGAAATCGTCTTACCACGAAAACGGTAAGTAAAATTCCTATAACGGGTAAAATACTGTTTGAATATGGTAATTTTAAAAAAGTGTTTAAATAATTGGCAAACAAAAACACGTTATGAGCAAAACTTTTTAAAATAATTACTGCAAATGCACACGAAACAGCAACAGCAACACAAGATAAATAAATAAAGTTCCTTTCCGATAATAACTCTTTTGCTAAAAAAAAGATACGCTCGAAACGACGAATTATTTTTCTTACAAATAATTGAAAAATTGCTGAAACTCTGCTGGGCATTTTTGTTTTTTGAATTGTAGAAATACAAATATAAGTTTTTATTTTTGTTCGTTTTGAATGAAAAACCACTAAATGATAATTTTAAATTTAAAAACGAAGTACTTTTACCTTAAAGATTAAAAACCAATGAAAATTACCAGATTATTTAAAGAATTTTTTGAAAGCGAAAAATCTAGTGGATTGTTTCTAATAAGTTGCACACTTTTCTCATTGATTATTGCAAACTCGGCAATAGGTAATAATTATTTGCATTTTTGGCACACAAATTTAGCTGGAAATAGTTTAGAATATTGGATAAATGATGGGTTAATGACCATTTTCTTTTTGTTAATTGGTTTAGAACTAGAAAGAGAAGTTTACGATGGTGAACTATCTAATATTAAAGATGCGATGTTACCCATTTTTGGTGCTATTGGTGGTATGATTGTTCCTGCAGGTTTGTTTTTATTGATGAATTTTGAAACCAAAACCCAATCTGGAGCAGGAATTCCTATGGCTACCGACATTGCTTTTGCTTTAGCTATATTATCTCTTTTAGGGAATCGAATTCCGTTATCGCTAAAAATATTTTTAACCGCATTAGCTGTAATCGATGATTTAGGCGCTATTCTGATAATCGCAATTTTTTATACAAAAACATTATTGTGGAGTAATTTATTCATTGCCTTAAGCATTTTTGGATTTTTGTTAGTCCTGAACCGTCTTAAAGTAAGAAACTTAATTATATACTTAATTGGCGGGATTTTTATGTGGTATTTTATGTTACATTCAGGTGTTCATGCTACAATTACGGGAGTTTTACTCGCTTTTGCCATTCCTTTTGGAAATGGAGATACAAAATCGACATCTTATATTTTACAACATTTTTTGCACAAACCAGTGGCATTTTTTATACTTCCATTGTTTGCATTAGCCAATACAGCCATAGTATTAAGTTCAAATATCGGAGAAACGTTAACTCAAAATTATAGTATAGGAATTGCGTTGGGATTAATAATTGGTAAACCATTAGGTATTTTTCTAGTGAGTCTGTTAGCGGTTTCCTTAGGAATTTGTAAACTTCCAGATGATATTAACTGGAAATCTATTCTTGCCGTAGGATTTCTGGGTGGCATCGGTTTTACGATGTCTATTTTCATCACTTTATTGGCTTTTAGTGACGAAACAATTATAAACAATGCAAAATTTGTTATTTTACTTTCATCAGGAATTGCTGGAATTATCGGATATTTTAGTCTAAAATTAGTGTTAAAAGTTCCTATTATCGAAAAATAAGAATTGATAAACCAATTTTAATTTTCAAATTAATAATATCTTTGTATTCTTAATTTTATTAGATGAAACGTGTTGTTATAGGTCTTTCTGGAGGTGTCGATTCGAGTGTTGCTGCCTATTTATTGCAAGAGCAAGGCTATGAAGTAATAGGCTTGTTTATGAAAAACTGGCACGATGATTCTGTTACCATTTCTAACGAATGCCCTTGGTTAGAAGACAGCAACGATGCATTATTAGTTGCCGAAAAACTCGGAATTCCTTTTCAAACCGTCGATTTAAGCGAACAATATCAAGAAAAAATTGTCGATTATATGTTTAGTGAATACAAAAAAGGACGCACACCAAATCCTGATGTACTTTGCAATCGCGAAATAAAATTCGATGTTTTTATGAAAATCGCGCTGTCACTTGGTGCCGATTATGTTGCCACGGGTCATTATTGCCGAAAAGGAGAAATTGAAGTCGATGGTAAACCTGTTTATCAATTATTAGCTGGTGTCGATGATAATAAGGATCAATCGTATTTTTTATGTCAATTATCGCAAGAGCAATTAGCAAAATCATTATTTCCAATTGGCGAACTCACAAAACCTCAAGTACGTGAAATTGCTACTAAAATGGAATTAATCACTGCTGAAAAGAAAGATTCTCAAGGTTTGTGTTTCATAGGAAAAGTACGTTTACCAGAATTTTTGCAACAACAATTAAAACCTAAAGATGGTTTGATTTTTGAAGTTGATGCAACCAACGAAATATATAATCAAAAGGAAATTAATTTTGATTCAATAGAAGAAAAATTAGCTTTTGAGGCAAAAAATATCGAATATACTCCAGAAGTTGCTAAAGTTGTTGGCAAACACCAAGGCGCTCATTATTTTACCATTGGGCAACGAAAAGGATTGAATGTAGGCGGAACTAAAGAAGCTTTATTTATCATTTCGACAAATGTAGAAACCAATACAATTTATACAGGACAAGGACACAATCATCCTGGATTATTCAAAAAAGCATTGTTTGTTGCTAAAGATGAAATACATTGGATTCGTCCAGATTTGGCTTTAACCAACGGACAAACGATGCAAGTTATGGCGCGTATTCGCTACCGTCAGGAATTGCAAAAAGCGACTTTGCATCAATTTGAAAATGGAATGTATGTTGAATTTGAAAGTCCACAATCGGCCATTACACAAGGACAATTTGTTTCTTGGCATATTGATGATGAATTAGTTGGTTCGGGCGTTATTTCCTAATGCTTTAAAAGTATAATTTCTTTGTGTATATTTGAACTTCCAAAATTTACATAACCATGAAAAAACTACTACTTTTTTTAATTCTTACAGTATCAACAAACGCTTTTTCGCAAGAAGATGCTTGGGTTTATTTTAATGACAAACCTAACGCATCCGTTTTTTACAGCAATCCTTTATCTGAACTAACTCAGCGTTCTCTTGATAGAAGAACTACACAAGGAATTGCATTAGACATCAAAGATGCACCAATACACCAGCCTTACGTTGATCAAATTACAGTTGCTACTGGAATTACCGTTTTAGCCAAATCAAAATGGTTAAATATGGTTCATGTTAGAGGATTACAAACAGATATTGCTGCGTTATTAGGTTTGTCGTTTGTAGATCATATCCAATATGCTAATCATTCTTTAAATCCAGGAGGAAGAATTGCTCAGTCTTCAGATAAAATAGTTAAAGTAAATAAATGGCAAGAAACTAACGAAACTCAGATTACCTACAATTATGGTAATTCAGCCAATCAAGTACAAATGCTAAATTGTCATATTTTGCATCAACAAAATTATACTGGAACTGGTAAAATAGTAGCCATTTTAGATGCTGGTTTTCCAGGTGTAAATACAGCAGCTCCTTTTTTAAGTTTACGTAATAGAGGACTAATATTAGGTGGTTACGATTTTGTAAATAATTCGACTAATTTTTACACAGGAAACAATCACGGAACAAATGTTTTATCAACAATGGGAGCAAATGCTACTAATTTAGTTGGTACAGCTCCAGATGCGGGTTATTATCTTTTCATAACAGAGGATGCGGTTCCAGAAACGGTATTAGAATTGTCTAATTGGGTTGAAGGTGCCGAAGAAGCTGATAGACTAGGTGTAGATGTTATTAATTCGTCTTTAGGTTATTTTGGTTTTGATAATCCAGCTCATAGTTATACTTATGCTAAAATGAACGGACAAACATCAGTAGCATCAAGAGCTGTAGATATAGCTTTTGCTAAAGGAATGATATGTGTGATTTCGGCAGGAAACGAAGGCGCAAATGCTGAACCACATGTAGGAACTCCAGCGGATGCAACTTTTGCAGTAACAGTAGGTTCAGTAACTTCTGCCGAAGTTAAATCTGGATTTAGTTCAATTGGCCCAACAGGAGACGGAAGAATGAAACCAGATTTAATGGCAATGGGTACCGCTTCAGTTATTTCAAACACAGGAGGAACCATTACTACAGCAAACGGAACTTCTTTTTCTAGTCCAATTTTGGCTGGTGCAATTACTTCGTTTTGGTCGGCATTTCCAAATAAAACCAATGCAGAAATTGTACAATTAGTAAAAGCTTCTGCCGACAGATATGCAACTTCAATTGTGACACAAAACAACAATTACGGTTATGGAATTCCAGATTTTCAAGCTGCTTTAAACGCAGCACTTTCTACACCAGAATTTTCGACGAATAGTTTTAAAATATATCCAAATCCTGCGAATAATGAGGTAGAAATTACAAGTCCAGATAATATGATGGGTTCGACTATCAAATTTTATAATAATTTAGGACAATTGGTTTTAGAAAAAAATATTAATACACAAACTCAAAAAATTTCTTTACAATCGCTAAATAGTGGTATTTATTATTACAATATCACTTCCGCTGAAAAAACTTTGTATGGAAAATTAATTAAAAAATAAATTCTGATTTCGATTAAATAATTTCAATGAACAAAATAACATCACTTTTCAATATAAAATACCCAATTATTCAAGGTGGAATGATTTGGAATTCTGGTTACAAATTAGCGAGTGCCGTAAGTAATGCCGGTGGTTTAGGACTAATTGGCGCAGGATCTATGTATCCAGAAGTTTTGCGAGAACACATTCAGAAATGCAAAAAAGCAACCGACAAACCTTTCGGTGTCAATGTCCCGATGTTGTATCCAAATATTGAAGAAATCATCAATATTATTATAGATGAAGGTGTGAAAATTGTATTCACATCGGCAGGAAATCCTAAAACTTGGACGAGTTTTCTAAAAGAAAAAGGAATTACAGTAATTCATGTAGTGAGTAGCTCAAAATTTGCATTAAAAGCTCAAGAAGCTGGTGTCGATGCGGTCGTTGCCGAAGGTTTTGAAGCTGGAGGTCATAACGGACGAGAAGAAACTACAACTTTAACATTAATACCAATGGTTAAAGAACAAATTTCGATTCCACTTATTGCTGCGGGCGGCATAGCAACAGGTCGAGGAATGCTGGCAGTGATGGTTCTTGGCGCCGATGGTGTACAAGTAGGTTCACGTTTTGCGGCTTCTACCGAAAGTTCTTCTCACGATAATTTCAAAAAAACAATTATTGAAGTGGAAGAAGGCGGCACACAACTTACGTTGAAAGAATTAGCGCCTGTTCGATTGATTAAAAACAAATTCTATAACGATGTTCAGGAATTGTATGCAAAATGCCCAACTCCAGAAGATTTAAAAACACTTTTAGGCCGTGCTCGTGCCAAACGTGGTATGTTTGAAGGCGATTTAATAGATGGTGAACTAGAAATAGGACAAATCGCAGGACTTATTCATGATATAAAACCTGCCGCAAACATTATTGAAGATATGATGACTGAGTTTGAAATAGCAAAACAAGAAGTTGCTCATTTATAAAATCAGCGTTTTTTTCTTATCACATTTTTAATAACAATATAAAATCTAAACTCTATTTTTGTATTAATAAATTAAAGTATATGAAAAAGTTACTATTGCTTTTGATAATTATCACAACATCAATAACCCAAGCACAACAAAAAATACAACAACAAAGACCCAAATTAGTTGTCGGAATTGTTGTAGACCAAATGAAAATGGAATATTTATACCGTTTTTCCGATGATTTTTCGCAAAATGGTTTCAAAAAACTATTAGGTGATGGTTATACTTTTCATAACATGCATTACAATTATATGCCAACTTACACTGCTCCAGGTCACGCCTCGATATATACAGGAACAACTCCTGCTGTACACGGAATTGTAGGTAACGAATGGTTTAATAGAACAACCGGCAAGAATATGTATTGCACGGATGACGCATCGGTTATAATGCTTGGTGATGGCGTTGCTAAAGAAGGAGAAATGTCACCAAAAAATATGCAAAGCACTACTATTACTGATGAGTTACGAATGACAACTAACTTCAAAGGAAAAGTAATTGGTTTAAGCATCAAAGATCGTGGCGCTATTTTGCCAGCTGGACATTTTGCTAATTGGGCATTTTGGTTTAGTAAAACAGGTTCATTTATATCAAGTACTTTTTATGGCGAAAAATTACCAGATTGGGTAACGCAATTCAACCAAGAAAAAAAATACATGACTTATATAAATAAAGGTTGGGATTTATTAAATCCGATTGCTACTTACAACGAAAGTCTATCTGACAATAACCCTTACGAAGGAAAAATTGACAAAACAAAAGATCCAGTTTTTCCTTATGATTTAAAAAAAATATACGACACAAAAGGAGCCGAAATACTAAAAAGCACACCTTACGGTAACGATATTTTAGCCGATTTTGCGATTAAAACTATCGAAAAAGAAGCCTTAGGAAAAGATAATATTACCGACTTTCTAACGGTAAGTTTCTCATCTACAGATTATGTTGGTCATACTTTTGGAGCACATTCTATCGAGTTGCAAGACACTTATTTGCGATTAGACAAAACCATTGCCGATTTTATTGCAAGTTTAGATGCAACCGTTGGAAAAGGAAATTATCTATTATTCCTAACAGCAGACCATGCTGGAGCCGAAAATGCTAGTTATTTGAGAGATCATAAATATGATGTGAAAAATATTAATGAAAATACTTTTACAACCGATTTAAAAAAATTCTCCGAAGAAACTTTTGGTGTGAATGTAATTTTAGATTTCTCTAACGCTAATTTGTTTTTTGATAAAGCAATAATAAAAGAAAAAGCTCTAGAATTAAGTAAAATAAAGCAAAGTTTCAAAGACTATTTAATGACATATAAAGAGGTAAAAAGAGTTTATACTGAAGAAGAAATCTTAAATTCGACAGGAAATGACTATTATTTAAATTTTATTTTCAAAGGATATGATTCCAAGCAAAATGGAGATATAGTCGTATTGTACGGAACTGGAAATATTGATTTTGGAATTACAGGAACAACCCACGGAACACCTTACAGTTACGATACGCACGTGCCTTGTATTTTTTATGGTTGGAATATAAAAAAGGGAGAGTCATACGAGAAAAAAGAAATTACTCAAATTGCTCCAACAATTGCACAAAAAATTAAAATCCCATTTCCTAACGGAACCGAAAGTAATGTACTGTTAGAAATTTTGAAATAAAAAATAAAAAAATCGGTCTCGTAAATTTTACAAGACCGATTTTTGCTTTTTACATCTCAATCATAATCTGATTTTTCAACAAATCATCAAAAGTTTCTCGCTCGCGAATAAGATGTGCTTTACCATCTTTATATAATACTTCAGCGGGTTTGTAACGCGAATTATAGTTGGAAGCCATCGAAAAACAATAGGCTCCAGCGTTTCTAAAGCTTAAAATATCGCCTTCTTTTATTTCCGAAATTCTTCTGTTTGTAGCAAAAGTATCCGTTTCGCAAATATATCCCACAACCGAGTAAAAACGCTCTTTTCCTTTTGGATGCGAAATATTCTCGATATAATGTTCCGAACCATATAACATAGGACGAATCAGGTGATTAAAACCCGAATCTATTCCCGCAAAAACCGTTGATGTTGTTTGTTTTACAACATTTACTTTGGCTAAAAAATAACCAGCCTCACTTACCAAAAATTTTCCAGGTTCGAAAGTTAAAGTCAACGATCTACCGTATTCTTTTTCGAAAGCATTGAATTTTTTCGATAATTTTCTGCCTAATTCTTCTACATCAGTTTCGATATCTCCTTTTTTGTAAGGCACTTTAAATCCACTTCCAAAATCGATAAAATCTAATGTTTTAAAATGTTTTGCTGTATCAAATAATATTTCTGAAGCATACAAAAACACTTCAATATCTAAAATATCCGAACCAGTATGCATGTGAATACCGTTAATATGCATTTTTGTATTTTCTACAATTCGTAGAATATGTGGTAATTGATGTATCGAGATTCCAAATTTACTATCAATATGTCCTACCGAAATGTTTGAATTCCCTCCAGCCATTACGTGCGGATTTATACGAATACAAACAGGTATTTGCGGGTGTTTTGTTCCAAATTGTTCTAAAATAGATAAATTATCGATATTAATTTGAACACCTAATGCTGCAACAGCTTCAATTTCATCTATAGAAACACCATTGGGCGTATAAATAATTTTATCTGGAGAAAAACCAGCGTGTAATCCAAGTTTTACTTCTTGAATCGAAACGGTGTCAAGTCCGGAATCTACCTGTTTCAGTAGCTTTAAAACAGATATGTTCGACAATGCCTTGACAGCATAATTAATGCGTAATTTTTCTACCTTAGAAAATGCATTTGTTAAACGTTGGTACTGTGATAGAATTTTTTCGGCGTCATACACATAAAGCGGACTGCCAAATTCTTGCGCTACTGAAAGTAATTGATTAGATTCCATTATTAAAAATTTTACACAAAAATATTGCAGAAAAATGATTTAACCAAAGATTAACTAGTAATTTAATAAAATTTATTCGGTTTTTATTGTTTTTGTTATGAAAAATTTAAAAGCAAAACATCAATTATATAATCAAGATGAATATCTTGAATTTTATAATATTTCCTTTTAGATACATCTAAAATTTAGTAAATTAGTTGGTTTATATTTATAATTCAACGACTTAATATCAAAACTGTATTATGACAACTCAAGTACTAATAGTTGGTGCTGGACCAACAGGATTGATGGCGGCAAATCAATTGAATCGTTTTGGAATTGATTTTATCATTATAGATTCAAAATCAGGTCCAACAGTCGAGTCGAGAGCCATTGCGGTTACAGCCAGAAGTTTAGAAATATACCAACAATTAGGTCTTTCGAAAACGGTAGTTGAAAACGGAATCAAAATGAATTCCTTCAATCTGTTTTCCGAAGGACATCCAAAAGCTGAAATTAAAATTGGTGAAATTGGAAAAGGAATGACCGATTTTCCTTATTTATTAGCTTATGAGCAAAGTGATAATGAATCGCTACTTTACGAAAATTTAAAAAAGGATAGAAAAAACGTTCAATGGAAAACAGAATTTGTTTCACTAAAAGAAGATGAAACTGGAATAATAGTTTTAGCAAAAAAGAACAACGAAATTTTTGAAATAAAAGCCGAATATCTAATAGGTTGTGATGGTGCAAAAAGTCTTATTCGACATCAATTGAATTTTAATTTTCATGGCGGAACCTACGAAAACAAGTTTTTTGTGGCCGATGTAATTATGAACTGGAAATTGCCTCACAACAATTTGGTAATTGCTCCATCAGACACAAATTTTGTTGGATTTTTTCCGTTAAAAGGAGATCGTTATTTTCGGGTTTTGGGAACTTTGCCAAGAGCTTATTTTAATAAAAAAAACATCAATTTTAAAGACATCGAAAAAGAAGTCATTAAAACCATTGGAATTCCGATTGATTTTGAGAAAATGAATTGGTTTTCCATTTACAATTTACACCATCGTTGTGTAGATAATTTTAGTTCGGGAAGAGTTCATTTAGCTGGAGACAGCGCTCATATTCACAGTCCAGCTGGAGGACAAGGCATGAATACAGGTTTACAAGATGCTTATAATATTGCATGGAAACTAGCATTTGTATTAAATAAACAAGCTAAAACCGATTTACTAAATACCTATAACGAAGAACGATTGCCATTTGCACAATGGCTCATGAGATTTACCGATAGAATGTTTAATATAATGACCAACGATAATTGGTTTGCTGCGAAATTTAGAAAATATGTAGTCGTTAATTTGGTTGGAAAAGTTTTTACTTTCGAAAAAATTCGACCTATTCTTTTTAGAAGAGTTTCTCAGATTTGGTATCATTATAATGGAAAATCATTGTCTTTTTCATCAAGTAAACAAAAACTACTTTTTTATGCAGGAGATCGGTTGCCTTATATTTCTGATGCTCACCTAACAGCTCCTTTTTACGAATTATTTACCGAACCAACTTTCCATCTTTTGCATCTTTCAAATGAGTTATTAAAACCTGAAATGAATGAAAATATAAAAGAAACATTCCCATTTCCTATAAAAATCATCGAATATCCTCTAACCGAAAGTTGGAAGAAATTAGGTGTAAATAAGGAACTTTTTGTATTAGTTAGACCAGATAATTACATAGCTTATTTGTCCGATTTCTTTTTAGAAGCAGAAATAGAAAACTATTTAAGCCGTTATTTTTATTCTAATAGTAAAATATAAACAGAAACTAATAAAAAACAACTCAAATAAAAACAAAATCAGTTAGAATATTAGTTTGAAATTTATTATTTTTGTGCCACTCAAAAAGTCAAAAACTTCATTATGAATATACACGAATATCAAGGAAAAGAAATTTTAGCAAGTTACGGTGTACGCATACAACGCGGAATTGTTGCTAATAGTCCTGTAGAAGCTGTTGCTGCTGCAAAACAATTAACTGCCGAAACTGGAACAAGTTGGTATGTTATAAAAGCCCAAGTTCACGCAGGTGGTCGTGGTAAAGGTGGTGGAGTTAAACTTGCCAAAGGAATTGACAAAGTAGAAGGAATTGCAAGCGAAATTATCGGAATGCAATTAATTACACCTCAAACTTCTGCTGAAGGTAAAAAAGTACACAAAATTTTAGTTGCTGAAGATGTATATTATCCTGGAGAAAGTGAAACTTCAGAGTTTTATGTATCAGTTTTGTTAAACAGATCAACTGGTCGTAATATGATTGTTTATTCTACCGAAGGTGGGATGGATATTGAAGAAGTTGCAGAACACACACCACATTTAATCCATAATGAAGAAATAGATCCAGCAGTTGGTTTACAAGCTTTTCAAGCAAGAAGAATTGCTTTTAACTTAGGACTTTCTGGAAATGCATTCAAAGAAATGGTGAAATTTATCGATTCTTTATACAATGCTTACATTGGTTCTGATGCTTCGATGTTCGAAATTAATCCAGTTTTGAAAACTTCAGATAACAAAATTATGGCAGTTGATGCCAAAGTAAATATAGATGACAACGCATTATACCGTCAGCCGAAATATGCTGATATGCGTGATATTCGCGAAGAAAATCCTATCGAAGTAGAAGCTAAAGAAGTAGGTTTAAACTATGTAGATCTTGATGGAACTGTAGGTTGTATGGTAAATGGCGCAGGTCTTGCTATGGCAACTATGGATTTGATTAAATATGCAGGTTTCGAACCAGCGAACTTCCTTGACGTAGGAGGAACTGCCGATGCTAAACGTGTTGAAACTGCTTTCCGTATTATCTTGAAAGATGAAAATGTAAAAGCAATTTTGATTAACATTTTTGGAGGAATCGTTCGTTGCGATCGTGTTGCTCAAGGTGTTGTAGATGCTTACAAAAATATGGGTGATGCTATAAAAGTGCCAATTATTGTTCGTTTGCAAGGTACAAATGCTGAAATTGCTAAAGAATTAATAGACAATTCTGGTATGCCAATTTTATCAGCAGTACAATTTCAAGAAGCTGCAGATCAAGTTAAAGCTGCATTAAGCTAATAAAAGTAGATTTTTTATCTTTATTATATCAAAAACCTCAGCAAATGCTGAGGTTTTTTTGTTACTGCAATGTAAATTTTTAAGCTTTTATTAAGATGTTTTAAATTAATGTTTCTAAAATTAAAACCCACCTTAATAAAAGTAATTTACGAATTTTAGTGATTTTCAGTTGTTTATCATTTAGGCTTTACCTTTAATCGAACTTCTCTTAACAATGAAAAAATATAGTTTTTTCCTCACTTTAAATATAGGTTAAGTAATTGACAAACACTTTTTTAACAGCATTCATTTCTTAATTTTGACATGTAATCTAAAAAGAAAAAATCATGAAAAAGTTAGTCTTGTTATTTGTTGTTGTAATTATGAATGTAACATTTGTTTCGGCAAAAGAGGTAAATCCGGTCGATGATTATCCGAAAGCATTAAAAGAAATTTCTAAGTTATTAGGTCCTTTGAATATCAACGAAGAATTCGAAAGAGCTGTGAGAATTAAATTTACTGCAATGGTAAATTCAGATAATGAGTTGATTGTTTTGCAAGTTGGAACAGACAATGCAGCTTTCAAAAAACACATTACCGAGCAGTTGAACTACAAAAAAATTGCAAGAGAAACTATGACACCAGGTAAAGAATATACTTTTATTGTAAAATTTAAACCTGAGTAATTGATTATAAATAAAAATCCCGTCTCGTTTTAAGAATGAGACGGGATTTTTTTGCTTTTATATCAAAAAAAATTATTTTTTAGCCTTACCATTATTAAACCTTACTTTTTCGACAACTTGAACTTTTGGTTCTGCTTTTTTATTATTTGAAGCAGGTTTTTTCTTAAAATCGGTTTTAGGTTTAAATTCCGTTTTAGGTTTTTCTGAAGTTTTTTTAGGAATTTCGGCTCTATGTTTTGCTAAAACATCATTAGGGTTTTTAGGGTTTTCTTTGGTTCCACGCAAGTGTATAACCAATCCGTTTAGGAAATTACGCAAAATCTGATCGCCACATTCTACATAGTTTTCGTGCTTTTCGTCACGAAAAAAAGCACCAATTTCTGATTTTGAAATTCTAAAATCTACTAATTCTAGGATTTCTACTATTTGGTCATCACGCAACATTAGCGCGACACGTAATTTTTTGAAAATATCGTTATTTGTCATGTTCATCTATTTATTTTTCAAAGGTAATTATTATATTGGACTAAATTCAAATGTAAAGACAAGAAAAGGAATATTTGGATTTGTTTATATTTGCATTACTTTTATAAAAAAATTAAAATAAGACCAAAAGATGACACGAATTGAAGTTTTGAATGCTATAATTAAAAAGAAAAATGTTGCAAATTACTTAGAAATAGGTGTAAACAGAGGTAAATGCCTTTTTAATATTGTTGGTCCTAAAAATAGATTTGCTGTAGATCCTTTTTTTAATTTTAATTTATGGAAAAAAGTAAAAGCAGGAATTAAAAATTCGGCTAATTTCAAAAATCAATATTTTGAAGTTACCAGCGATGATTTTTTTGCTAACAATCAAAGTCTTTTATCAGAAAACAAACTCGATTTAACTTTTATCGACGGTCTTCATACTTACAAACAATCGTTGCAAGACACTTTAAATACTTTAAAATATCTTGACGAAAAAGGAATTATTGTTTTACATGACTGTAATCCACTTGACGAATTGGCGGCTTATCCAGCAAATTCTATCGATGATGCTCGTAAAGATTTACAAAATCATAAAGATTGGAAAAACATTTGGAATGGTGATGTTTGGAAAACCATCGTTTACATTAGAAAAAATCATCCTGAATTATCAGCTTTTGTTTTAAACACAGACCACGGATTGGGATTTGTGTATAAAAAACAACAAGAAAAATTACCAGAAGTTTTCAACTCTATTACTACAATTGATGATTTAGATTACGCTTTTTTTGATAAACATAGAAACGAATTAATAGATTTGAAACCAGTATCATATTTTCAAGAATTTTTAGCTCGTATTTAATTATGAATTCTCATCAAGAAAAAATAAGTTTATTATCCGAAATGATTGCCTTTGCTGTTATTGATGGCGAATTACATGATAGAGAATACGATTTTTTGCTAATGATTTCTGAAGAATTGGAAATTGGAAAAGAAACCTTTTTAGAGTTATTTAATAAGCGAAATGAGTATCTAATTATTAAAGATGAGTTTAGCAGAATTATTCATTTTTATAGATTGGCATTGCTTATGCATTGCGACGGAGTTTTGCACAAAAGAGAAAAAAGGGCTATTCACGAAATGGGAATTACTATGGGATTAAACCCTTTTGCTATGAAACGAATTCTAAAACTAATGGAAAATTCTCCAAGTCAAATGATTGCTCCCGAAAAATTAATATGTGCTTTTCAGGAGCAACTCAATTAAAAATAACTAACTTATTTTAAGGATTAATTACAAGATTTGTAAAAGAACCATGAACCTCATTAATCATAGGACTTCCATTACCAGAATTAATATCAAAAGTTCCAGATAATTTGTTATCATCATTTCTGGTTATGGTTACATTTCCTGTAAATCCAGTCCAAGTAATAGCAGTTCCAGGTTTAAAATAGGTAAATGTATTAGTCGCATTTATTGGATATACGCCAATTACTAAAGATGGTAAATCTATTTCAATAACTGTTGTTCCCGTATTTACTCCAAAAATACTACCCGACGAAGCATTTGCATATGGTGTTGTCACGGTCGACATACTAGGAGCACCGCCTTCGGCATATAAAAACTCGGGTAACCCTGGAGGTGGTGGCGGTGGACTTACATCATCATTATCGTTACACGACACTAAACTTGTTGTTACTAGAAATAAGGCTAATATTGATTTTAAAATTGTTGTTTTCATAATGATTTGTGTTAAAGTTTATTTTATTGAAATTTATTTTTGTAATCAGTTTATTTTTATAAACAATATTGAGTTCATAATCTCATTTTTCTAAATTATTCGCATTAATATAAAGTTTTTAGAAGGAAATTTTTTCTAAACTTGTGCCATATATAGTAGGTTTTTTTTAAGTGTTTTTTAAATAAATTGGGATTATTTAATGATATTAAATTCGACTCTTCGGTTTTGTTTTTTTCCTTCTTCTAGTTTGTTATCAGCTATAGGTTCTAATTCTCCTTTTCCTAAAGTTGTCATTCTCGATTTCTGAATACCAAAATTTGCAATAAAATAACTGGAGATACTTTGTGCTCTTTTTTCAGATAATTTTAGGTTTTCATTATCATTTCCGTCAGAATCGGTGTGACCAGCAATACTAATTTTGATATTTTGATTTTCTGAAAGTACTTTTCCTAAGTCGTCTAAAATCGTTTTACTTGATGGTTTTATAGAAAATTTATTGGTGTCAAATAAAATTTCGTTGGTGGTAAAAGTTCCTGTTTCTATAAGTTTATGACGCGTATCTGAACCAGCTTCGGCTAGTTTTATATTAGATATAAAAAATTTATCGGTTGTGTTTTTATAAGTTCCAATAAAAAAGATAATTTGGTTGTAATTTGCTTCTTGAAAAGCGGTTGGCAAATCCCAAAACTTTTTGCCGTCAATAAACATTCGAAATCTGTTTTTTTGTCTCCAAATTTGAACTCTTACGGTATTTTTATTTTTGTTAAAAACGGGAATGTC
This sequence comes from Flavobacterium swingsii, assembly GCF_900111965.1. Lineage (GTDB taxonomy): Bacteria > Bacteroidota > Bacteroidia > Flavobacteriales > Flavobacteriaceae > Flavobacterium > Flavobacterium swingsii. Next base: position 87,268 of record NZ_FOJT01000001.1, read on the forward strand.
AACTTTATTTTTCATAATTTCTTTTTTTTCAGAAATCACGAAAATTTCACTTCTACCAGTTCCAGATAAAGAGTTTGCTGGATGCACATTAAAAATAACGGCTTCTTTTCGTTTTAGAGTGGTATTCCAAACATTGTCCGCTTTAGTTGTTTTTTCTGTAAAAACAACATTTAAAGGAGTTGAATAAAAATTAAAATTATCGGTCGTTGTTACATCAAATTCAAAAGTAAAATTTTCGGGTAATTTCAAAATACTCATCGGATAAAAACTTCCTTTATCTGATAATTGCAACCATTTGCTTGAACTGATATTTGCAATTTCACCACTACTATTTGTAAACCAGTTTACTGGAAAATCTCCCATAATATCTTTACTGAATTTTTCTTCAAAAAGTATCTTTTTTCCACTAACAAATTGTGCCTCTTGCGCATAACCTGAAAATAAAAATGATAAAGTAAGAAGAAATACTATTTTTGATTTTAATGTTCCCATATTTTAGATTTAAATTCTTTTTGGACTATAAGAAGGACCTGTTGACCCATCTCCTAATTGACTATTTGTGTTATTTCCCCAACCATATAGTGTGTTGTCCGTTTTTGTTCCCAACGAATGTTGCAGAGTTGTGTACACTGTATTCCAGTTGGTTTCTGTTCCTACTTGGTGTGGCGTCATATTATTTGCATTTGTGCCATCTCCTAATTGTCCGTAAGTTCCATTTCCCCATGACCATAAAGTACCATCAGATTTTACAGCAAGAGTCGTTCCTCTTCCGCTTGAAGCTGTTTTCCAAGTAGCTGTCCCTAACTGAATTGGATCTATTCTGGGATTTGTAGTTCCATCGCCTAATTGTCCGCCAGTGTTGTTTCCCCAAACCCATAATGTATTGTCTGTTTTTATAGCTAAAGCTTGATTGTCTCCAGCCGAAATATACTTCCAGTTGGTTGCTGTTCCAATTTGAGTGGGAGCCATTGTAATGCCTTGTAGAGTTCCCCACTTCCATAAAGTGCCGTCTGTTTTTATTGCAATACTAAAACTGTTTCCTGCGACCACTTCTTTCCAGTTGTTTGCTGTTCCTATTTGTGTTAATGTTCTTCTAGTTGTAGTAGTTCCGTCTCCTAATTGATACACATTATTTAATCCACAAGCCCATAAAGTTCCATCGGTTTTTACCGCTAGAGTGTGTGATAAACCAGCAGCGATAGCTCTCCAGTTCGTTGCTGTTCCCATTTGAAATGGAAGTGTTTTATAACCTATTGTTACATCATTTAGATTTCCAAAATCGTTAATTCCCCAACCCCAAAGTGTACCATCGTTTTTTATAGCTAGATTAAAACTTCCTCCTGTTGCTATGGTTGTCCATGTATTTGTTCCTATTTGATTAGGAGATTTTACACCCATTGTTGTCGCTGTTGCATAGCCCAATTGTCCAGCGCTATTATTTCCCCATGACCATAATGTTCCATCGGTTCTTATGGCTAATGAGTGATAATATCCAGAAGTTACCATCGAATAATGTTGATTGCTTCCGGGAACTGGAGCTGGAGCTGGTTCAGGAGTTGATTCATCGTCGTTAGAACAAGAAATAGTAAAAAGTGCTATGATTAAAATTGTGAATATGTTTTTTAATGTTTTCATAATTATTATTTTTTTAATTGTTTTCGTTTTACATATTAATAAACTCTGTATCCCGTAAAATAAGTATTGTTTGCTACTCTATCTAAACTTTGTGCAGCTCCTGTATTTTGAAAAATAAACACAGTTATCACGTCACCTGCATTTAGACTAAAATCGCCATTAATATTTATACTGGGTACTGCGCCTAATCGTTGGCTAAAAGATTTAAACTGCCATCCATTTTTTCGTAATTGAACTACAACTGGAGAGTTGTCTGGCAATGCGGTAAAGAATTTTAAAGTTACTGAAAGATGATAAAACCCGTTCTGAGGAATTGTTAATTCACTTGTTGCTGTATTGAAGGCATTCATATCATCGGTTGTTTCGACTCCAAATTGTACTTTGGTATAAGTTATATTTGGTATACTTTGGTCAAATGTTTCAGGTGGTATAACATGAAATCCTGTATTTGCAATTGATGCATTTGTTCCGTTTATTCCATCTTTTCCATCTTTTCCATCTTCTGGAGAACATGAACTTGTTATTGCAAGTGATAAAATTATAATTCCTAGAAATAGCCTTTTTGATGTTTTTTGTAAATTTTTCATAATTAATTTTAATTAAAAATGATATTGCAAGCCAATATTTAAACCAATACTGCTAAATGAAAAAGGAATAACTGGTGATTTACTTGGTTGTGTTGAAGGAGACGAAACACCTGTATTAGTAAACGAATCTACAAATTCTATTTCTTTGTTTTCCACAGACATTGATGATAAAACATCGGCACCGTTTGCGACAAATTTAGTGTATTCTCCTTTTTTTGGTGCATACGAAAGACTTATCAAATCTAATTCAGCAAACAGCGAAAACTTCTCGTTTATTTTATAAAGTGTTCCTAAACTTCCTTGAAAACCTACTGGCATTCCTTCGTTAAGCTCTAGAGTTGTGCTAAATGTATCTGCACCATCTTTGTAGTCAGCATCAATAATCATTTTTCCTGAGCCAATAACCATTCCTAATTTTGCATACGGATTTATTTTGTCGTAACCACCTCTAAAAACAATAGTTGGTTTTATTTGTATCATTTTTGCAGAAATTTCGTTGTTTTTATAATCTCCTGAATAACTAGTGTTAGTAGTATTAGTTTTGCTACTCATCAAATAGTTCGCACCAAGTTCTAAACCAATATTTTTGTTAAACATATAACCAAAAGTCGCACCTGCATTAAATCCTTGTCCAAGATTAATTTTAGCAATTTCTTGTGTTGATGTTGTTGCACTTGGTTCAGTTGCATTAATAATTTGCAAAAGATAAGCAGCAATTGTATTTGGCTGACCTGTTCCCATACTGTAACCTGTGTTTACACTTACATACCCGCCTTTTTTATTTTGAGCATTGACTTGCTGTGTTCCTATTGAAAATAACACAACTAAAAGTGTACTTATTTTTTTAAAATTTGTTTTCATTTTTTTGAGTTTTAAAGTTTGTTTGTTTGTTAAAAATTATAGGTAAAGGTGTGTATTATTAAAATTTCAAAAAATAGCAGATATCTGTCATTTTTAGTATATTTAAGCTTTTATTTAACAGAATAGAAGTTACTATTTACCAAAAAGACACAAAATGAATATATTGAATCCTTTATCCGTTGAAGATTTTAATGAAATTGCTAAAAATGACAATCCTTTAAATATTGGTAATTATGAAGTGTTTTTTCAGAAACAAATAGATGAAGCCTCTAATTATGCTGTTGGTCCTTATTTTTGGTTTATAGGAAACAACCACGAAATGAAAATTGTAGCAGCAAGTCAAAATATTAATGAACTTACACCTTTTAGCCATGAGCGATGGACAAATGGTACCGCACTTTTTTTAGTCGAAAATCTTCACCCCGATGATAGTTTTTATGTGCTGTCGGCACTTAATCTTGCCGTTCAAAAAATAGAAGAACTACCAGTTGAACGACAAGCAAATGTCCGAGTAAATATTTATGCTAGAATGCTAAATGCGCTAAACGAATATCGTTGGGTTCTTATTCAGATGCCAGGTTTATATATAGGTATTGACAGAACAACCTGTGGAATAATCATGATTACTGATTTATCTCATTTAAGTTTCAAGGAAAAACCTGTTTTGATGACACTTACTGACAAAATTGCAAATCAAAACGTTTATTTCAATATTGCTCCCGATGAAATGAAATTAGTAAATGTTGATTTGCCAAACATCACAAAAAGAGAACAAGAAATATTAAAATTAATGGCAAAAGGGTTAAATAGCCCTCAAATAGCTGAGAAACTGTTTTTATCATATCACACCATAGAGAATCACAAACGCAATTTGAGACAAAAAACAAACTCTAAAACTTCTGTAGAACTCATTAATTATGTTTGGAGCAATAATTTAATATAAAACTATTGTACCATTTTTAGGTTATAATAGTTTTTATATTGATTGTTAAATCTTCTCTTGCAAAGCTTTAATCTCATCTCGTAACTTTGCCGCTTGCATGAAGTCTAAATCTTTGGCTGCTTTTTCCATCGCTTTTCGCTTGTCACGAATGCGTTTTTCTATTTCGGGTTTACTTAGGTATTCGGTTTCTGGCTCGGCAGCCATATTCACTGAAGTATAACCCAATTCGAAATCGACCAAAGGATTTTTAGTAAAAGCAGATTCTATTTTTTTATTTAAAGCTTGAGGAACAATATTATTTGCGGTATTAAAATTGATTTGTTTCTCTCGACGGTAATTCGTTTCATCGATGGTTTTTTGCATGCTTGCCGTAATTTTATCGGCATACATTATCGCTTTTCCGTTCAGATTTCTTGCAGCACGACCAATGGTTTGCGTTAATGAACGATGACTTCTTAGGAAACCTTCTTTGTCAGCATCGAGAATAGCAACTAATGAAACCTCGGGTAAATCTAATCCTTCACGAAGCAAGTTGACACCAATTAATACATCGAAAATTCCTTTTCGCAAATCTTGCATAATTTCTATTCTTTCTAAAGTATCTACTTCTGAATGAATATAGCGACAACGAATATTTACTTTTGCTAAATATTTCGCCAATTCTTCGGCCATTCTTTTGGTTAAAGTAGTGACCAAAACACGTTCGTCAATCTCAGCTCGAACCTGAATTTCTTCAATTAAATCATCAATTTGGTTTAAACTCGGACGAATTTCGATAATTGGATCCAATAATCCTGTGGGACGAATAACTTGTTCAATGACAACACCATCAGTTTTTTGCAATTCGTAATCAGCTGGGGTTGCCGATACATAAATTACTTGATTTTGCATACTTTCAAATTCGTCAAATTTCAACGGACGATTGTCCATAGCAGCTGGCAAACGGAAACCATATTCGACCAAATTTTCTTTGCGAGAACGATCGCCACCATACATGGCATGCACTTGGGAAAGCGTGACATGACTTTCGTCGACAACCATCAGATAATCTTTTGGAAAATAATCTAACAAGCAAAACGGACGCGTTCCCGTACTTCTTCCATCTAAATATCTTGAATAATTTTCAATTCCTGAGCAATATCCCAATTCTCGAATCATTTCTAAATCAAAATTAGTACGTTCTTCTAATCTTTTTGCTTCGAGATGTTTGCCTATTTCTTTAAAATAATCAACTTGTTTAACCAAATCTTGCTGAATTTCCCAAATGGCATTTTGCAAAACATCGGGCGAAGTCACAAACATATTGGCAGGATAAATGGTCAATTTCTCGAATTTTTCGATGACTTGAGCTGTTTTTACATCAAAACTTTCAATTTCTTCGATTTCATCACCAAAAAAATGAATTCTAAAAGCATCATCAGCATAACTCGGATAAACATCGACAGTATCGCCTTTTATACGAAAATTTCCGGGCGTAAAATCCATTTCGGTTCGGGAATACAAACTTTGCACGAGTTGATGCAACAATTTGGTTCTAGAAATAATTTGTCCTTTTTCTATTGGAATAACATTTTTTTGAAATTCTACGGGATTTCCAATTCCGTAAAGACATGAAACAGAAGAAATTACAATAATATCGCGTCGACCAGAAAGTAAAGACGAAACGGTTGACATTCGCATTTTCTCTAATTCTTCATTGATAGACAAATCTTTTTCGATAAAAACGCCCGTGACTGGCATAAATGCTTCAGGCTGGTAATAATCGTAATAAGATACGAAATATTCGACCGCATTATTGGGAAAAAACTGTTTGAATTCCGAATATAATTGTGCTGCAAGCGTTTTGTTATGAGCCAAAACTAAGGTTGGTCTTTGCACTTCTTGAATCACATTGGCAACCGTAAATGTTTTTCCAGAACCTGTAACACCTAGTAACGTTTGGTATTTTTCGGCATCAATGATTCCTTGAGTCAATTTTTCAATTGCTTGTGGTTGGTCACCTTTGGGCTTATAATCGGATTGTACTTGGAAATTCATTTGTTATGAGTTGCAAAGTCACAAAGTTACAAAGATTGAGTTCTAAATTTTAAATTTTTAATACTCATTTGTGCTTGTTCCAATAGCGTTTACCATAGCTGCAAAATACTTCCTCTCCTTCTTTTATTTTCTTAGTGGCAATTAGGGAAACATTTTCGTTTTCATCTAAACCAATTTTAGCATTATTTTTGAAATCGGATTTAGAAAAACCAGTTGCATCATTTGCATATTTTGCAAAGCATTTTATAGGCATCGAATCTAAAATAGATCCGTTAAGAAGATTTATAAAATATTTATCTTTTCCTTTTTCGGCTTTGATTTTGGCTTCACTTTCAGTTAAAATTTTCCCTTTATAAATAGCTATTATTTCGTCTTTATAAATAGTTATAGCAGTAAACAATCCAGTTCCTGAATCTGGAATTTGGGAAGGATTTGTATATAAATAATCGAATTCGGAAGCGTTTATTTTATTGACATCAGGTTTCATTAATAAAGGATTAATTTTCTATAAAACTACATTTTATTTAACAAAAAACTAATCTCTTTTTTTATCTTTTATTTGGGCTTTGCGCTCCTCTTGCATCTGAAGATATATATTATATTGTTCTACCGAAAGAAATGATTTCATTTCAGTATCTTTTGTTTCCTTAATTTCTTTCAGTTTTTTAAACTTATCTCTCTTACTATCATCACTATTTTTTATTTCTTTTAGTTTTGTTGCATGCCTCTTAGTTATTTCTCGAAAAGTAAATTCTTGTTGTTCAGAAAGTGACAAACGTTCTTTTGCAATTTTCATTTGTTCAATCATTTCCTCTTTTTTATTATTGTCCTGAGCAACAGCTTTATTTGAGTTTAAAGCAAAAAGAAATGTAATAATAAAAGCCAGTTTAAAATTTTTCATATTTATGAATTTAAGGAGAGACTTAAAGTTAGACAAAAGTTATAAAAAAAGGTTTAATTGAAATCTTATTTTTTTTTATAAAATTTCGATATCTTATTAAAAAAAACAAAATCACTTAGCTTTCTATCCTTATTTTTTGACTTTTGAAATTGCCAAAAAAAGTTATCTTTGTTGGAAATATCCTATTAATGAAGTTGAATTTTTCTTATCGCCCTGATATAGACGGTTTGCGATCGATTGCGGTTTTGCTGGTTATCTTTTTTCACGCTAATTTTTCTTTTGTTGCGGGTGGTTATATAGGTGTTGACGTATTTTTTGTACTTTCTGGTTTCCTAATTACTTTGACGATTGATAAGGAAATGAGTGCAAATAAATTTTCTTTTAAGCAGTTTTATCTGCGTCGAATTCGTCGAATTATTCCTGTTTTGGTTTTTGTAATGCTCGTTACAACTATTCCTGCTTATTTATTTTTGTTTGCAGATAATTTCGAATCTTACTCGAGAACTTTGCTACATACGATGTTATCGACAAATAATTTTCATTTGTGGATTACTCAAAGAGATTATTTTGCAGAAAACTCTGATTTGATTCCGTTTTTGCACACTTGGTCGTTATCCGTCGAAGAACAATTTTATTTTTTGTGGCCAATATCATTAGTTTTTTTACATAAATATTTTAACTTACAAAAAAGGTTGGTTTTTGTCTTTTTGTCTTTAGTTTTTGGAATTATTCTATCCGTTTATTTGGCTCATAACAATCCAGGAATGGCTTATTTTTTGTTGCCTGCTCGTCTTTTCGAATTGGCGATTGGTGCCGCTTTGGCTATGTTTTGGGATAAATTACCAGAATTTTCCAAAGGAAAAAATCATTTAATTTCGATTGTGGGTTTGGTATTAATTTTAGTTCCTGCTTATTTGTTAGACAAATCGAGTGTCTTTCCCGGAATGAATGCTTTTTGGCCTTGTTTGGGAACTGCGATGCTTATTTTTACAGGAAAAAATAGAGATACTAAAGGTATTGTAAACACTTTTTTACAAAACAAGTTTTTAGTTCTAACTGGTTTACTTTCTTATTCTATGTATTTGTGGCACTGGCCTTTGTTTATATTTATTAAATATTTGGGTGTCAATTTAGAAGGAGTTGTAAGAATCATTTCGTTAGTTGCAATATTTGGATTGTCTTATTTTTCTTGGCGATTTATCGAACAACCTTTTAGAATAAATTTCAAATATGACTTTAAGAAAACAATGTTGTACGGATTTTTGCCTTCTTTATTATTAATAGCAGGAATTTACGGTATTATTGATGCTAAAGATGGTTTTCCTGAACGTTTTCCTGAGCTTTCAGAATTTAATCCAAAAACAAATTATCCCAATAAAGTTAGAAAGGAATGTTTCGATAAATTTAAAGTCGGGAATTGTGAGGAATGTCATTTGGGAATTAAAAAAGACACGTTAGATGGCGTTCTAATTGGTGATTCTTTTGGGAATCACACTGCAGCTTTTCTTGATGTTTTGGCTAAAGATGCTGGTTTGTATTTACACGATAGTGCCGCTGGTGGTTATCCTGTCTTGAATAATTTGAATGAAGATGGTTCTCCAACAAATTCGACCGAATACGCCACAGAAAGGCTCGAATATGCTAAAAAATTTAAAACTATTTTTATTGCCGCAAACTGGGACGAACAATCTACGCCAGACAGTAAAAACTATCAATCTATAGTAAAAACGGTAGGCGAATTAGGAAAATTAGGAAAAAAAGTAGTTATTTTTGATTGTCTTCGAGCCACAACCGAAACGAATTTGCATAAACTCAAATTGCTTAAAACTGGTAGAAAAGTATATTTCTCGCAGCGAGATTTTTCAATTCCACTCAAACCAAGACCAAATAGCTATATTGTGTACGAAATGAAACGTCAGTTTCCATCGATTTTAGTCATCGATTTGAATGATGCCATGTGCAAAGACGGAAAATGTAGTTTAGAAATAGACAATACCATCGTTTACCGAAACTTCAATCATTTGAATACAAGTGGAGCCGAATTGATAGCAAAAAAATACATTCAACTAAAAGGAAACCCTTTGAAAAAATTATAAAAAATGAAGTTTAATTTTTCTTATCGCCCTGATATAGACGGTTTGCGAGCCATTGCGGTTTTGCTAGTCATCTTTTTTCATGCTGGTTTTCCTTTTGTTACTGGCGGTTATATAGGCGTTGACGTATTTTTTGTGCTTTCTGGTTTCTTGATTACGTTGACTATCGATAAGGAAATGAGCGAAAATACATTTTCTTTTAAGCAATTTTACTTGCGACGTATTCGTCGAATTATTCCTGTTTTAGTTTTTATAATGCTCGTTACGACTATTCCTGCCTATTTATTTTTATTTGCAGACAATTTCGAATCCTACGGCAGAACATTAATTCAGACCATGTTATCTACAAATAATTTTTATTTATGGATAAACCAAGGAGAATACTTTGCTGAAAATGCTGATTTGATTCCGTTTTTGCACACTTGGTCACTTTCGGTCGAAGAACAATTTTATTTTTTGTGGCCTATCTCCTTACTTTTTTTACATAAAAAACTAACCTTACAAAATAGGCTAATTTTTGTCTTTCTGTTTTTAATTTTCGGAATTATCCTGTCGGTTTATCTAACTGATACTAATCCAAATATGGCTTATTTCTTATTACCTGCTCGTATTTTCGAATTGGCTATTGGTGGTTGTTTGGCTATGTTTTGGGATAAATTACCCGAATTTTCTAAAGGAAAAAATCATTTGATTTCGATTGTAGGTTTGTTCTTGATTTTAGTTCCCGCATATTTGTTAGACAAATCGAGTATATTTCCCGGAATGAATGCTTTTTGGCCTTGTTTGGGAACAGCAATGCTTATTTTTACAGGGAAAAATGTAGATACTAAAGGTATTATAAACACATTTTTGCAAAACAAGTTTTTAGTATTAATTGGTTTACTTTCATATTCCTTGTATTTGTGGCACTGGCCTTTATTTATATTTATTAAATATTTGGGTATCAATTTAGAGGGAGTTGTAAGAATTGTTTCATTAATCATAATATTTGGATTGTCTTATTTTTCTTGGCGATGTATTGAACAACCTTTTAGAATAAATTTCAAATATGATTTTAAGAAAACAATGTTGTATGGATTTTTACCTTCTTTATTATTAATAACAGGAATTTATGGTATTATTGATACTAAAGATGGTTTTCCTGAACGTTTTCCTGAATTATCAGAATTTAATCCTAAAACAAATTTTGCAAATAAAGTTAGATCAGAATGTTACTATACCTATAAAGTAGGAAATTGTAAAGAGTGTTTTTTAGGAATAGAAAAAGATACACTAGACGGATTATTTATTGGGGATTCATTCGCAAATCATTCGGTTGCTTTTCTCGATGTACTGGCAAAAGATGCTGGATTATATATTCATGATAGTACTGCGCCTGCAAATCCCCTTCTAAACACTTTAAATGACGACGGCTCACCATTTTTTCCGCCAGAATATGCGCAAAGAAGACTTGAATATGCTAAAAAATTTAAAACTATTTATATTGCAGCCAATTGGGAATTGGTAACAAATCCAAAAAGTAAAAACCATCAATCAATAGTAAATACTATAGGAAATTTAGTTAAATTAGATAAAAAAATTGTACTACTTGATTGCTTGAGGCCTATGTCTGAGATGAATTTGCACAAAGCAAAATTATTAAAAACAGGAAAATCAGTTTTTTTTTCTGAAACAGATTTTTCAATTCAATGCACTCCTAGACCATACGATTATATAGTTTATGAGATAAAAAGAAAATTTCCTTCAGTACTGATAATCGATTTAAATGATGTGATGTGCAAAGATGGAAAATGCGAAATTACTATAAATAACAATATCGTCTATAAAGATATTAGCCATTTAAATATAAGTGGCGCTAAATTAATGGGCGAAAAATATCTTAAACTAAAAGGGAATCCTTTAAAAAATTTATAAAAAATGACAAACTTACAAACCTTAATAGAACAAGCTTGGGAAAACCGTGCTTTATTACAAGAAGAAACCACTACAAACGCGATTAGAGAAGTTATCGATTTACTTGATGCTGGAACTTTGCGTGTGGCAGAACCAAAAGGTGATGCTTGGCAAGTAAACGAATGGGTTAAGAAAGCCGTAGTAATGTATTTTCCAATCCAAAAAATGGAAACTTTTGAAGTTGGTATTTTCGAATATCATGATAAAATTCCGTTGAAACGTGGTTATGCCGAAAAAGGAATTCGTGTGGTTCCTCATGCTGTTGCTCGTCATGGCGCTTATATTTCTAGAGGTGTGATTTTGATGCCAAGTTATGTAAACATTGGCGCTTACGTAGATGAAAGCACGATGGTCGATACTTGGGCAACCGTAGGAAGTTGTGCTCAAATTGGTAAAAATGTGCATTTATCTGGTGGCGTAGGAATTGGTGGTGTTTTAGAACCATTGCAAGCCGCTCCAGTTATTATTGAAGATGGCGCTTTCATTGGTTCTCGTTGCATCGTGGTTGAAGGTGTGCATGTAGGGAAGGAAGCAGTTCTTGGTGCTAATGTTTGTCTAACTGCTTCAACAAAAATTATCGATGTTACGGGCGAAACTCCTATCGAAAGAAAAGGATATGTTCCTGCAAGATCAGTAGTAATTCCTGGAAGTTATACTAAGAAATTTGCTGCTGGAGAGTTTCAAGTTCCTTGCGCTTTAATCATCGGAACTAGAAAACCTTCTACGGATTTAAAAACATCATTGAATGATGCACTTCGTGAATATGATGTAGCGGTATAATTATGGATTGCAGATTTTAGATTGCAGATTTTAGATTTAAAAAAATAAAATTGACATTATAATTGATACATTTTTAAAATTGATTTTTGAAATTGTCATTGACATTGATATTGAATAAATGAACATAGGATACGAAGCAAAAAGGGTTTTTCATAACAAAACTGGTTTGGGCAATTATAGCCGAGATTTGGTGAGAATTTTGGCTACTTATTATCCAGAAAATCACTATTTCCTTTACAATCCTAAAAAAAATAAGGAAACTCTTTTTAATACTAATTTAGATAATGTTTTCGAAAAACTACCTTCTACCCCATTTCATAAAAAATTCTATAATTTGTGGAGACAAAAAGGAATTATCAATGATTTAAAAACTGATAAAATTGATGTTTTTCATGGATTATCAGGTGAAATTCCCACTGGATTAAAAAATAAAAACATAAAAAGTGTGGTTACCATTCATGATTTAATATTCATGCGTTATCCACACTTATATTCTTTTTTTGACAGAAAAATACACTTTTACAAGTTCAAGAAATCGGCAAAACAAACGGATTTAGTTATTGCAATTAGCGAACAAACCAAAGCTGATATTATTACTTATCTTAAAATTTCCGCCGATAAAATAAAAGTTGTTTATCAAGGTTGTCAAGACGTTTTTAAGCAAAATTATTCGCTTGAAGAAAAGAAGGAAGTCGCTTTAAAATACAATTTACCCCAAGAATTCATATTAAATGTTGGCACAATTGAAGAACGAAAAAATGCGTTAACCATTGTAAAAGCTATAAAAAATATTGATACCAAATTAGTTTTAATAGGAAAACAAACTGACTATTCTGATAAAATAAAAACATATATCAAAGAAAATAATCTGGAAGAAAAAGTGATTTTCTTACAGGGTTTGTCGAGCAAAGAATTGGCAATTACTTATCAATTAGCGACAGTTTTTGTTTATCCATCTATTTTTGAAGGTTTTGGGATTCCCATTATTGAAGCTTTATTTTCTAAAACGCCTGTTATTACTACAAATTCTGGCGTTTTTCCAGAAGCTGGCGGACCAAATTCTGTTTATGTAAATCCTGATAATGTTGAGGATTTGAAAGTTCAAATCGAAAAGCTTTTAGGTAACGAATCCTTAAGAAACGAGATTGCAAGTAAAGGTTTCGAGTTTGTTCAGAAATTTAATGATGAAGTAATTGCATCAGAAATCATGCAATGTTACAAGTCTTTATTTTGATGCAAATCATATAATTTCGCATACTTTACAAAGCTTCCAAAGGCCGATAACATACTCCAAATAAAACCTTGATAACCGTTTAAGAAATTACGTTGAAGGAAATAAAACCGAATAAAATCGAAAGGAAATTTGATAATTACTTTAATCAACGAAGCTTTTTTCCCTTTTTCGAACAAAAACTCTCCGCTTAACAGTGAATATTTAACTTGTTTTTGAATCGCTGTCGAAATATCAAAAACCGTATAATGTAACATTTCATTTTTCAGAATGCCAATTTTTCCTGAAACGTCTATCACTTCGTGTACTTTATTTTCGATAAATTTTCCGTGTTGTTTATTAAAAAATCGAAGAATTGGTTTCTTGTTTTCGCTTCCAAACTTGAAAACTTTATGCAAAAAAACGTGTGTTCTTGGAATTAAGTAACCATTATAATCTTTAGAAAAATCGATATTTTTAATTTCAGAAATTAATTCGTCCGACAAAACTTCGTCAGCATCAAGTGATAAAACCCAATTATTAGTCGTTTGGTTTAGTGCGAATTGCTTTTGTTTTCCAAAATTTTCGAACTTATTGTAAATCACTTTGGCTTTATATTTTTCGCAAATTTCAACCGTTTTATCAGAACTTCCAGAATCGATAACAATGATTTCGTTTGCCCAAGAAAGTTTTTCAAGACATTGTGCAATTATTTTTTCTTCGTTGTAAGCAATAATAAATACTGAAATGTTTTCCATAATTATATTGTAGCTAAAAAATCTTTGAAAGTTCCAAATTTATAATTCTTTTCATTCATCCAAAATAACATTTTATCAAATCTTGCTATCATTTGTTTCCCGCTATTTTTTGAAACATAACCAGGAAAACCAAACTTTTCGGGTTGTTTTAAATTGGTAAATTCCCAAGGATGAAAATAAATATTCAGATAATTATCTTTCTTAATGGTCCATTTTACTAAAAATTGATACAATCCCAAAGGCAAATTATGAAAAGACAACCAGAACAAAGGAAATCGAATTATTGGACTGACCGATGCTGGAATTTGCCATACTCCTTCTTGCTTAAAATAAGTTCTTGGTTTATCTAAATGATTGTATCTTCCTGGTAAATAGGTCGGATTTATTGATGAATTATACAAATATCCCGCTTTGTAAATCTCTTTTTCATCGACAGGATACATTCTTGGCATGCGGTAACCTATAACTTTCGTATTGGTTATTTCTTCCAATTTCAATCTCGATTCTAACAAATGTTCAACTTTAAAATCACTGTGATAATAGCTATGCGAAGCCATTTCGTGACCTTCGGCAATAATTCTTTTTATGATATCGGGCGCATTTATTGCAAAAGTTACTGTGCTAAAAAAAGTAGCTTTGGCATTGTGTTTTTGTAATAAATCTAAAATTGCAGTTGTTCCTTGAATAGAAATCGCTATTTGTTCTTCAAAAGATATTGTTTTACCATATTCAAAAGGCATATCAAATTCTTCGATATCAAAACTTAATAAAACCATTAATTAAAATTTGTTTCTTTGATTAAATAATTAGGACGACCTTTAGATTGCATGAATAATTTTCCGATATAAACTCCAATTATTCCAAGAACAACTAGGTTTAATCCCCCAAAAAATACAACTGCACACAAAAGTGATGCCCAACCAGAAATAACATGTCCAAAATACAAACTATAAACTACATAAATCGTAAAAAAAAGAAAAGCTAACATTGTTAATCCTATTCCTAAAAAAATTGCGATATGTAATGGTCTTGTACTAAATGATGTAATTCCTTGTAGCGCAAATCGCACCATTTTTGTTATTGTGTATTTACTTTTACCCGAAAATCTTTCGTGTGGCTTGTAGTTTATAGCATATTGATTAAAACCTATCCAACTAATAATGCCTCGTATAAACAATTCATTTTCAGAAAAATCAGAAAAAACAGCAACCACTTTTTTGTCCATCAATCTGAAATCAGCAGTTCCTGGTTCAAATTCTACCTCAGATAATTTATTCATAATAGTATAAAACCATTTTGAAGTCTTCTTTTTAAAATAAGAAAGTGCTTTCTCTTCATCACGAATAGTATAAACTACATCGTAACCTTCCTCCCATTTCTTAATGAGTTCAGGAATTAATGCTGGCGGATGTTGCATATCACCGTCCATTGTTATGACTGCATCTGAATAATCTTTTACTAAATCTACTCCAGCTTTTAGTGCGTTTTGATGCCCGAAATTTCTAGACAAAGCTGCAAAAAACAATCTATTATCATTTTTGGATAATGCTTCTAATTTTTGCAAACTATTATCGTTACTTCCATCATCAACAAAGACAAGACGGTAATCATAAGGTAATTTTTGCATTACTTCATGCAAAGCATTTACCATTACTTCGATATTTGTTTCCTCATTAAAAGAAGGAATTACAATGGATATTTTCTTTAAATTATTTACCATCAATCAGATAAAGTATTGTAATTATTAAACTTTTTTGTAAGCATTTCATAGATAATTGCTATCCAAATAAGCACACAAGGTAATGCCTTTAATGCAAATGGACGAATATAATTTTCTCTTAGAAATTTAGGCATTAAATCCGATGGAGATAAACTAGTCAGAATTATTGCAAAAATAAATAAGAAAATATAAAATTTTGATATTGGTTTTGGTTGAATAACAAACCAAATGGCAACACCAACAAATGCAATAATATAAGTTGGCGATTCTGATCCCGTACTAAAAATAACGGTAAATATTAATACCGAAGCTAGCATCATTAATCTAAATCCTTTTTCTTTATATTGCTTTATTCTCAAATATTGCAGACCAAATAATACAATTCCGCTAAGTAAAAATGGTAAGTTTGAGATAGTACTATCTTGCATAATTCTTCTTACCATTCCCATTAAACAAATATCTTGATATGAATTTAGTCCTGTGTTTTCGGTGTTTTTAACAACCAAACGATCAAACCATTCGATATAAGTTTGAATTATATATTCCGGCGAAGAAATAAGCATTGGAAGCGCAAAAAGTACAACGCTCCAGAAAACTAATGATGCTATAAACTTAATTTTATCTTTGGTAAAAAAGAAAAATGCTAGTCCAACAATGCCATATAATTTAACAAAAATGCCTAAAACTATAAACATAGCTGCCCAAAATACTTTCTCTTTGTCAATATAAACAAATGATAATATGATAATTGCAGTCATTAACGGATTGAACTGTAAACCTAATAATGCAGTTAGAAACTCATGAAGACAAATCCATAAAATTGCTGTAATTTGAATCTGTTTTAGTGGTAATTGTGTGATTGCCCATACTAAAATTACAGCATTAAAAACTCCCCACAAAACCATTCCTATATAATCTGGAAGTATCGCAAACGGAGCAATTATAAGACTAAAAACTGGTCCGTAATGATTATGATCAAAATATTCTGAAGGATATTCTGCATATAAAGACAGTTTATTTATGGTGTGAAAATATACACCTTTAAAAATTTTATAATTATTATAATTTCCAATAAGAAACTGTTTTACAGCAGAAATAATTGTAATAACAAGCCATATTGTTAAAACATATTTTTTATTGGTAAAAAAAGGATGTTTAAAAAATTTGTTCACAGAAATTGATTTATTTAAGTCCGAATTTCTTCTTTAATTCGCTCTTTTTGTTTGATTTTTCTTGAAACTCAGAAGTATATTTCCACATTAATGCAAAGGTTTCTTCTTCCGACTTACCGTATAATTTTGCGTACTCGAAACTTATCGTTTTTATCATTGCTTCGCTTGGCGTTATGCGATCCAAATTTTTCATTCGAGTGTTAAAATCCATTTTTTTGTGAAATTTCATTCTATTTAAATCTACTAAATAAAACTCGTATTTATCATTATCAATCTTTTTTATGAGTGTATTTCCTGGTGAATGATCTAGAAATTCGATACCGTTTTCGTGCATTTTAAAACAAAAATGAGCAAATTGTTTCAATATATTATCCAAATCTTCGATGTGAACATTAAACAATTCTTTGAAAACAAAATCAGGTTGCAAATGTTCGCAAATGTAATAACTATCTAATAATCTAAGGGGAGATTTATTTTCATAAAAATCAATAGGATTAGGTGTTCCTATACCTTTTTCTTTTAATATTTTGGCAAAATCATATGAACGTTCCGCCTTCGATTTTCTGAAGAATTTATAGATGATTCCGTTTAAAAAAATTGGAGTTTTAAACCGTTTTATATTTAAAAGTATATTATTATATGGTATAATTTTTATTTTGTTTCGTTTACCAACTACAAAATCGCTCCCTAAAGAATCGAAGTTGTTAATAATATCGAGCAATGCTTTATCCATAAATATATTTTGAATAACAAAAATAGGTTAAATTTAAATTTTTAATATTCTGATTTCAAAAAAATAATTGAATAAAAATATTAATATCTTTGTTAAGTTATAAAATTTGAAAATGTCTCAAAAAATTTGCATTATTAGTTTTGATCATTGGAACTATGATAAACACATTGTTGATAAACTAAATGAGAAAGGAATTGATGCTTTTCACATAAAAATTGGTGGTTTTAAACACAAAAATATTGGAACAAGAATTTTAAACACATTTAGTAAAATATTTCTTGGTAAGAATCCTAAAATACAGAAACGTCAGGAACATATTATCGAAATGCTAGAGAAAAAAGGTTCCCAAGACCAGATTCTCGTGATAAATCCTGAAGTTATAAGTTTAGAATACCATCTGAAAATAAAAAAATTTACTCAAAAATACATTGCATATTTGTATGACAGCGTAGAGAGATGCCCTGTCGAGCACTTGTTGCATGGTGTTTTTGATGAAATATATTCGTTCGATAAAGGTGATGTAGCAAAATATGGTTTTAAAGAAACTACCAATTATAATTATCTCGAAAAACAACCAATGACCGATGCAATTTCGATTAAAAATCAGGTTTTATATATTGCCTCTTTTGATAATCGATTAGAAAAAGTCATGTTGCTAAAACAAGCTTTCGAGAAAATAAAAGTCAGTTATAAATTTATAATAGTAGGAAAAAAAACTAGTTTATTTAAACTGAAAAATATTTTCTCTACAACTATATCAGAAATTGAATTAAGAAGAAATCGTATCGAACAAAATGATTTAAAATTGCTTTATTCTAAAACGCAAGCCATACTCGATTTAGTTAGAGACAACCAATCTGGACTTAGTTTTAGAGTTTTTGAAGCGATGGCTTTTCAGAAAAAACTAATTACAAATAACAAAAATATTGTACATTATAATTTTTATAATCCCAATAATATTTTAGTTTTAGAAAACGAAAATTATGTTTTCGACAAAGCTTTTTTTGATACTAATTACGAACCACTATCTGATGAAATTTATTACATTTACACCTTAGATAATTGGGTGAATAAAATTTTTAATTTAAACAAATGAAAATATCCGTAGCAGTATGCACATATAACGGTGAACAATTTATTAAAGAGCAAATTGATTCTATTTTGAATCAATCTTTACCAGTTGACGAAATAATAGTTTGTGATGATCGATCTAAAGATAGAACCATCGAAATTCTAGAAGAATATTCCTCTTTAAATCCTGGTCTATTCAAAATTTATGTAAATGAAAAAAATTTAAGAAGTGTAAAAAATTTCGAAAAAGCAATATCCCTTTGTACTGGTGACATAATATTCCTTTCTGATCAGGATGATATATGGGTAAATAATAAAGTGGCAGATTACATTGACTATTTTAACAATCACCCAAATATAAACACAATTGCTTCTAACGGGTTTTGCATAGATGATAATAGTACCGTTATAGATAAACATGCTATTTGGGATGTCCCACAGTTTTTGAGAGAGAAAAACCAGTCAATAAATTATTATCATTTAATTACTCGAGTTGCTAACTTAGCGACGGGTGCATCGATGGCGTTTAAAAAAGATATTATTAATGATATAATTCCATTTCCAATCATCAAAGGTTTTCATCACGATGAATGGATTGCTATAATATCCTCTAGTAAAAATAATTTTGAGTTGCTTAACAAAAAATATTTTTACTATAGAATACACGACAAACAACAAGTTGGTGGTGTATTTTATGATAAAACCGATAAGCAAAGAAAGATGTTAACCGATATCTTTAATCTTTACGATAATGATTTATCACTATTAGGCATCAAGAGACAATTACGAAAATTATGCGAAGCTTATAAAAAAAATAATAATTTGAAAGAAAAAGCATCCATACAAAAAAAGGTGTTTGAAGAAAATTTATTAGAAATTGAAAAGCTTTTTGACAATGGTAGAAAGCAAATGAAAAAAAACTATCCAAAACATTTTGCAGTACTAAGAATAAGTGATAAATTTTTAAACAAAAGACAACTAAAAAACGGTTAAATAAAAATCACTTTAGTATTCTTATAATTTTCACAAAACTTATAATGACTAATTTCTAAACAAAAAAAAATGACACTAAGCATTTGCATGATTACCTATAATCACAAAGACTATCTAAAACAAGCTATTGATGGTGTGCTGATGCAAAAAACTGATTTTGATTATGAATTAGTTATAGCTAATGATAATTCCCCAGACAATACTGATGAAATTATTCAAACATATATAAAATCACATCCAAATGGTCATAAAATTAAGTATTTAAATAATAAAATTAATTTAGGCATGATGCCAAATTTTATTAATGCTTTTAAAAATTGTTCGGGCAAATATATTGCACTTTGTGAAGGAGATGATTATTGGACCGATGAATATAAATTACAAAAACAAATTGATTTTTTAGAAAAAAACAAAGACTTTTCAATCTGTTTTCATAAAGTAAAAATTGACAATAATGACGTTATTCTTGATGATGACATTACTAAGAGAACAAAACAAGTTACAACAATAAAGGATTTAGCTAAGGGAAATTATATGCATACTTGTTCAGTTGTATTCAGAAATAATCTATTCGATAAATTTCCAGAATATTTTGCAAATGCTCCAGTTGGCGATTATTTTTTACACATGTTAAATGCTCGTTATGGAAAAATATATTGTATAGAAGAAGTAATGGCAAATTATAGGGTTCATGACACTTCATATTGGTCATCTAAAAAGCAAGAAGAAAGAACTAGAATTTGGATTGAATTTTTAGAAAAAATAAAACCAAATTTTAATTATAAAGTTAATATTTACCTTCAGGATCAGATCCAAAAAACAAATGGCACTTATAAAAAAAAGACGCTTATTAAAAAAATAAAAATTAATAGCTTAATTTTTATCAAAGATATTTTAAAATTATAAAATATATTAATACTATTTTTGCAGGAAACATAAACGAAAAACTTGATTAGATAATTTAAAATCAATCAAAGATATTTACCACACAGATATGAAAATAATTGAATCCCTTTTTTTAAAGTTAGGATACACCCGAAGCAAAAGAATTTCAAAAAACAAATTATCAAGCGTAAGGGAAAGCGACAAAGATTATTTATTGCTTAATTTTTACGATACTTTAAAAGAATTCGATTTTAATCCAAAACACATAGTCGATATTGGTGCTAATCATGGCACATGGACCAGAGAAGCATTAAAACATTTTCCAAATGCTCATTACACCCTATTAGAACCTCAACACTGGCTAAAAAACTCTATGTCAGATATTTTAGAACAAAACGATAAAGTAAAATTTCACCCTTTTGGGGCTGGCGAGAAAAAAGGCTCATTCAAATTTACCATTGTTGACAGAGACGATAGCTGCTCATTCAGATATACTGAAGAAGAGGCTAAAGAAAATGGATTCGAACAAATAGAAATTCCAGTTGTTACATTAAATGAGTTATTATCTGAAAGTGAATTGCCTGCTCCAGATATTATTAAAATTGATGCAGAAGGGTTGGATATTGAAGTTTTAAAAGGAGCTTCAAATTTCTTAGGAAAAACTGAAATATTTATGGTCGAAGCTGGAGTTGTAAATAAACTTTTCAATAATAGTTTTCTTAAACTGATCAATTTTATGGACGAAAACGGATATCGATTATTTGAAATAACTGATTTAAACAGACCATTTCAACCAAAAGTATTATGGTTAGTTGAATTAGTATTTGTTAAGAAAAATGGATTTATTGATTCAAAAGTAATCTCATAATGATTCCGGTAACCAAAACTTTTTTACCAAAAATTGAAGAATATAATATATATCTGAAACGCGCTTGGGATAAATCTTGGCTTACCAATCGTGGTGAACTTACTCTAGAATTAGAAGAAAAATTAAAAAAACATCTCAATCTTCCTCATATTATTATAACAAATAATGGGACGATTCCATTGCAAATCGCTTTAAAATTATTTGGTAATAACGGAGAAATTATTACCACTCCTTTTTCTTATGTTGCTACTTCGGCAGCCATCATATGGGAAAATTGTAAACCGATTTTTGTTGATATTCATCCCGAATATTTAACAATTGATGAAACTAAAATTGAAGCAGCAATCACACCAAAAACAACAGCAATATTAGCGACACACGTTTTTGGAAATCCCTGCCATGTAACTAAAATTGAATCGATTGCCAAAAAACACAATTTAAAAGTTATTTACGATGCAGCACATTGCTTTGGTGTAAATTACAACAATCAGTCTGTTTTTAATTATGGTGACGTAAGTACTTGTAGTTTTCATGCCACTAAAATTTTCCATACTGGAGAAGGAGGTGCTATGTTTTGCAACGACAAAGAGGTACATCATAAATTATTTTACAGTCATAATTTTGGACATAATGGCCCATTAGATTTTCATGGATTGGGCATTAATGCCAAAATATCTGAGCTGCAATCTGCTATGGGATTAGCGGTTTTTGACAACATTTCTTCTATCTTTGCTGAACGCAAAAAAGTAGTTGATTTTTATAATGAAAAGCTAAATTTTTCAAACTTAAAATCACTAAAAATTCGAAAAAATACAGAATGGAATTACAGTTATTATCCCGTGATTTTTAATTCCGAAGAAATTCTACTTAAAGTTCAAAGCGAATTACTCAAAGAAGAGATCATTCCAAGACGTTATTTCTACCCTTCTTTAAATACCATAAATTATGTAAATGGTGAGAGCATGCCAATTTCAGAATCTATAGCTTCAAGAATACTTTGCTTACCCCTTTATGTTGGTCTTTCAACTCCTGATTTAGAAAAAATAGTTTCAATAATAAACAAAGTAATATGTTAATAATTGGTGCCAAAGGTTTTGCAAAAGAAGTTTTGGAAATATTATTTCAAAATAATAACATTCAAAATATTGCTTTTTTTGATGATGTAAATGATGATGTCTTTGGTAAATTATACAATCAATTCCCAATATTAAAATCAATAGAGGAAGTAGAAAATTATTTTAACACCATTTCAAAAGACTTCACTATTGGCATTGGAAATCCAATTTTAAGAAAAAAACTTAGTGCTAAATTTATCGCACTTGGCGGAAATTTTACTTCTACTATAAGTCCTAAATCATCTATTGGAAATTTTGGAAACATCATAGAAGAAGGATGCAATATTATGACAGGAACTGTTATAACAAATGATGTCCATATAGAAAAGGGAGTTCTTATAAATTTAAATTGTACTATTGGACACGATTCAAAAATAAGTGAATTTGTCGAATTATCTCCTGGGGTTCATGTTTCAGGAAATTGTGTTGTAGGCTCTTATACAAATATTGGGACAAATGCTACTATTCTTCCTAAAATCACTATAGGTTCCAACGTTATTGTTGCTGCTGGCGCAGTAGTAACGAAAGATATTCCTGATAATTGTATGGTCGCTGGAGTTCCAGCAATTATAAAAAAAGAATTAGCTCCACTTAAATTTTAACTATGAGTCAAGACATCAACACTGAAATACACAATGCTTTCGAAGTCATCAAAAATGGAGGAATCATTCTTTATCCAACCGATACCGTTTGGGGAATAGGTTGCGATGCTACAAATCCTGATGCTGTTGCCAAAATATACAAGCTTAAACAACGAGAAGAAACCAAAAGCATGATTTGCCTGATGAATGGCGAAAAAATGATGTACAACGTTTTTAAAGATATTCCAGAAGTAGCTTGGCAAATCATGGATATATCCGAAAAACCAACTACAATAATTCTTGACAATCCAAGAAATGTAGCACCAAATCTTATCGCCCCAGATAAAACCCTAGGAATCAGAATCGTAAAAGAACCGTTTTGCTTTAAATTATTAGAGCGAATGAAAAAACCTTTAGTTTCAACCTCGGCAAATATTTCAGGACAACCCACACCAATTGCCTTTAAAGATATTAGTCCAGAAATTTTAAAAGGTGTCGACTATGTTGTAAATTTGCATCGCGAAAAAATTGCAGGAAAACCATCGACAATTATAAAATTGACAAGTGATTCTCAAGTGAAGGTTATTCGCAAGTAAAGTTTACATTACAGTTTGTCATTTCGACGAAGGAGAAATCTCATTTATTAAAACTATGAGATTTCTCCTTCGTCGAAATGACAAAATACAGAAACAACAAATGAACTACAAAACATCATTAACAAATAAAATTTTTGAAATTATTTCAAAAGCCTCCCAAGAACTTAACGTAGATAGTTATGTAATTGGCGGTTTTGTACGTGATTTAATTTTAAAACGAGAATTCAAAAAAGACATCGATATTGTTGCAGTTGGTTCAGGAATTGAATTGGCATTGAAAGTTTCAGAATTGTTACCAAACAAACCAAAAGTACAAGTTTTTAAAACCTACGGAACAGCAATGCTTCGTTTTGAAGATACCGAAATTGAGTTTGTTGGTGCAAGAAAAGAATCTTATAATCTCGAAAGTCGCAATCCAGTTGTCGAAAACGGAACGCTTGAAGATGACCAAAATCGTCGTGACTTTACGATAAATGCTTTGGCAATTTCCTTAAATAAAAACAATTACGGGGAATTATTAGACCCTTTTGATGGTTTGACCGATTTAGAAAATAAAATCATAAAAACACCTTTAGATCCTGACATTACATATTCCGATGATCCTTTGCGAATGCTTCGTGGTATTCGATTTGCAGCACAATTGGGTTTTACGATTGAAGAAAACTCTTTAAACTCAATTACTAAAAATGCTGACCGGATTAATATTATTTCGGGCGAAAGAATTGTCGATGAATTAAACAAAATTCTTTCATCAGACAAACCTTCAATAGGATTTTTATTACTTTTCAAAACTGGATTATTAGACATCATTCTTCCCGAATTGACTGCTTTAAATCAAGTCGAAGAAATAGAAGGTCATACGCATAAAAACAACTTTTACCACACCTTAGAAGTTGTAGACAATATTTGTCCAAATACTGATGATGTTTGGTTGCGTTGGTCAGCATTATTACACGATATTGGCAAAGCACCAACCAAACGTTTCAACAAAAAACAAGGTTGGACATTTCATGGACATGAGTTTTTGGGTGGAAAAATGGCTAAAAAGATATTCGAACGTTTACACATGCCATTAAATCACAAAATGAAATTTGTACAAAAAATGGTCATGATGAGTTCTCGTCCTATTGTTTTGTCGGAAGATATGGTAACCGATTCGGCAGTGCGTCGTTTGGTTTTTGATGCTGGCGAAGATGTAGAAAATCTAATGACTTTGTGCGAGGCAGATATTACAACCAAAAACCCAAACAAGTTCAAAAAATACCATAAAAATTTCGAAATTGTACGTCAGAAAATCATTGAAGTCGAAGAACGTGATTCTGTCCGAAACTTTCAACCACCAATTACGGGTGAACAAATTATGGAAATCTTTAATATAAAACCTGGACGTGAAATTGGAATTTTGAAAGAAGCGGTTAAAGAAGCTATTTTAGAAGGTGAAATTCCGAATGAATATCAAGCTGCTTTCGAATTTGTTTTGAAAAGAGCTGAAAAATTAGGTTTGAAAAAAAATTAAACACAAATTCTTTATGAATAAGTATTTTCTAAAATCGGCAAAAACAGCATTAATACTCGTTTATTTAGTAATCATTGCAGGAGCATTAGTCAGAATGACTGGCTCTGGAATGGGTTGCCCTGATTGGCCAAAATGTTTCGGATATTACATTCCACCAACCGATATTAAGGAACTTACTTGGGCACCCAATCGTGTTTTCGACGAAGGTCAAGTTGTTATTAAAGATGAAAAACTATTGGTTGCAACCTCCCATTTTACAACAGGAACCACTTTCGACCCGAAGCAATGGCGTTTGTACACAAAACATGATTATGCCATCTTTAATGCTGTTGAAACATGGATTGAATATTTGAATAGATTAGCAGGTGCTTTGGCAGGAATTGCCGTTTTTGCTATGGCCGTTTTCTCCTTTGGATTTTGGAAACAAAACAAAAAAATTACGCTTCTCTCATGGCTTTCAGTTTTCTTAATGGGTTTTCAGGGTTGGCTTGGCGCAAGAGTTGTTTATTCGGTTTTAAATCCTGTGAAAATTACAATTCATATGATTGTAGCTTTACTAATCGTAGCCGTTTTGGTTTACATCATTAGAAACGCAAGTGGAAAAACATCTGATTTTAAAGTCGATAAAAAATTTAAAATAATACTATTTGCTACGCTGCTTTTAACATTAATTCAAATAATTCTTGGCACTCAAGTAAGGCAATATGTAGATGAACAAGTGAAAATTTTAGGTTACAATCAGATGCAATTGGTGTTAGAAAATCCAACTATTACGTTCTATATTCATCGTACTTTTTCAGTTTTAATATTGGGACTGAATGTGTTTTTATTCTTAAGAAATAGAAAACTACAATTGGGTTATGATAAAATAAATTGGGTTATGATTTTAATTTCGATCGAAATTTTATCTGGAATGGCGATGTATTATTTTGATTTTCCTTACACGTCGCAACCTATACATTTAGTCATTGCTTCTTTACTTTTTGGGGTTCAGTTTTATTTGGTTTTAGAAAGTAGAAAAGAGAATGTTTAATCATTTTTAAGGCTAAAAACCACTATCGATAAAATCTATATTAAATATTTAATTTATTGTAAATCAGTTTTTTAAATTAATTCAATTAATTTAAAAGTTTATATTGAAATTATCCTATCCAAGTTTTAAATTCTTGCACTTTTTCTCGAGAAACCACTACTTCTTCTTCTTTATAAGTTGGTAAAATAATCTTCAATCGTGAGTTAGAATACAACAAAATTTCTTTGATAGATTTTAAAGGAACAATAAATTTTCGGCTTATGCGAAAGAAGTTTTTAGGATCTAAATCTTGTTCTAAAACTTCGAGAGTCGAGTCGATAAGGTAATTTCTGTTATCGAGAGTATGAATATAAGTTCCTTTATTTTCACTAAAAAAGCATTCGATTTCTTCTATCAAAATTACTTTTAGTTGTTGTCCAATTTTGACCGTAAATCTGGTTTTATGATTTTTATCAAACGGGTTTTGGAACATCTTTTTTATCTGTTCAAAATCCAACTGCAAGTTTGTTTCTGGTTTAGGAAAATTGGATTTAAATTTTGTAACGGCCACTTCCAATTCGTCTTCATCAATTGGTTTGAGAAGATAATCTATCGAATTTAATTTGAAAGCTTTTAACGCATATTCGTCGTAAGCCGTTGTAAAAATTATTGCCGATTTTATGTCTATTTTTTCAAAAATCTCAAACGACAATCCATCAGATAATTGAATGTCTAAAAATATCAAATCTGGGTGCGCATTATTAGAAAACCAAGCTATCGATTCTTCTACAGAATGCAACATCACATCGACTCTTATATTCAGTTTTTCGAGTTTGCGCTGCAACAATCTTGCTGCTGGTTTTTCGTCTTCAATAATTATTGTTAGCATATTTTAGGTTTTGAGGTACAAAGTTACAAAGGAACAAAGCTTCTGAGGTTTTGCCTTTGCAACTTTAAACCTCTGAACCTTTGAACCTACTCCCATTTCTCGTTCTTATCTTTTTCCATCAATTCCTGAATTTTTCTTTCTTCCCAGTTATTCCCTAAAAACCATGTTGGTACAAAAGTAGAAAGCGCATGGGCAAGTAATCCTAATCCCCAGAAAAATGCTGTAAAAAAGTTTTCTTTCCTAAAATAACTTTCACCAGGTTCTAAATCTTGAATATTTAGAATGACAATCATGATATTTACTACGATATAAACAGCTAAATGGGAATAAAATCCTTTTAGTTTTTTAACTCGCTTCACAACTTCCTGATACTTTATTTCGTCGTTTGAATTCGTTTCCATTTCAACTATTTTTTTAAATTATTGTTATATTCTTCTTCTTTCATATATTGAGCAATTTTTCGTTCTTCCCAGTCTTTCCCAAGAAATGGCATATAATTAAAAGCTTTCATTCCGTGAAAAACAACTCCAATTCCCCAGCCTATCATGGGCCAAAAGAACCAAATATGTTCTGGTGAATATTTTAAGTTTATAAATATTAAAAATAAATTTACTAGAATATAAGACATGAGATTTCCGTAAAAACCTTTTATATCTTCCACTTTCTTTTTTGCCGCAAGGTATTTTTCGATGTTATTTTGATTTGTTTCCATTAGTTCCATTTTTTGGTTTTATCCTTATTCAAAAATTCTTGTATTTTACGTTCTTCCCAATTTTTCCCATATCCAAAAGTTTCTATTGCGTGAAATGCAATTCCCATTCCCCAGCCCAACATTGGAAACCAAAACCACTGAAAACCAGAACTGGTATTTAGGTTTATAATAACTAAAATTGGAATTACCGTGCAATAGGAAATCAGGTTTCCGTAAAATCCTTTAATTTTCCCAACTCTTTCTTTAGCTCTAACATAAGCCATATTCTCGTTTATTATATTTTTAGTTTCCATAAAGGCGATTTGTTTTGTTAGTATTGGAATTTTGACACTAAATGTATTTTCATTTTGTTCGATTAATACTTTTCTGTTAGAAATAATTCCGTAACGATTGATGATGTTTTGCAAACCAACTCCCTGTCTATCTTGCAAAACTTCTTTCTTCTGAAAATTATTTTGAATGACTAAATAATCACCATCGATAAAAATCTTAATATGCAATGGTTTTTGCTCTGAAACCACATTGTGTTTTACCGTGTTTTCTAATAAAAGCTGTAAGGATAGCGGAACAACTTTTGCTTCTGTAATGCTATTTTCAGTTGGCAATTCGTATGTTAAACTATTCTCGAAACGCATTTTTAACAAATTCATATAAGTTTTTGCAAACGATAATTCTTCTTCGACCGAAACCAATTCTTTGTCTTTTTGTTCGAGAACATAACGATAAATTTTTGATAATGAAGTCGTAAATCGTTGTGCATTTTCGGGATTTTCTTCTATCAAAGAGCTTAAAACATTTAGACTATTAAACAAAAAATGTGGGTCAATTTGATTTTTCAGACTTTCGAACTTAGCACTTGCTGTTCCTGCAATAATTTTCTGTTCGGTAACTTCTTTTTTGCTTACATTTTTCCAATTGATCATAAAACTTCTTGCATGCATAAAAACAGAAACACCAAGCGACAAAATGATATAGAAAAGATGCATTAAAACCATATTTGGATTAAAAAAATCACTTGACGGCAATTTATTTAAAATCACAAAAGTGACATAATTTATACCTAAAACTACTGGAATAGTGTACAAAACTGTGGTTATAATCCCAAAATAAACCCTAAGATTTGTTTGTTCCAACCAATCCCATTTTCTGTCTAACAAATTATTTATCAGACCATTACCAAAGCCGAGACCAAAAGAATACAATGAACTTATTAGGAAAGAGAATCCAATATTTTTTAGATTAAAATCCTGATTGATTATAACTGTAAAAATTAAGGTAAATATCACAGCAATTTTGAGACAAGCAATAGCTCCTTTTCTAACTTCTGTAAATGTTTTTATTCTTTGATTTTCCATTTTTTATATTCTATTTTAGCCTTTTCTTGTCTATTTACAACCTTTCAATGCTTCTGTTGCTCTATCTAATCCCCATTTTGGATGAAATTGACTTTCTGGTTTAAAAGTAGCAAAAAGTCCGATAGATTTTTCAATTTGTGCACACATTGGTTTTGTATCACCACCAAAATATTTTGCTCCATTTATTTCGAATTCTGCTTTGCAAAAAACAACTCTAGGATTTTCGGGTGCAATCGCTTGTGCTTTTGCATATAATTCCATTACGGGACCAGATAATTTCATTCCGTTTGTCATGGGGTCAGCCACTATCCAAGCGGTGTGAATCATAGCTTGCATTACTAAAAGTTCAGCATTATTTGGATTTTTAATCATTTCCACACTCAATGCTGTTTGTGCTTTGGTTAACAAATTATTTATTTTTTCTTTGTCCTGTGTTCCAAATGCTGATGTGGTATTTACCAATGCAACATAATAATTAGGCAACCAATTGTTTTTTTCTGCCGATGCAATTCGATCAAACATATCAGATGATTCGGTATTTTTTCCTTCTTTCCATAATCCGAATGCTTTGCCCATTCCTTGTTCAAATTGTGTTTGCGCACTTACTAAACTGGTTACGAAAAATGCGATTGCGATGATAACTTTTGTCATAATTTCTAATTTTTAGATTGTTTTTATTTGATGTTGATTTTAATTCTGATGTAAATTTATGTTGATTGTTCTTGTTTTAAAATTGATTCTGACTGAACTGTCATTTTTTGATGCTGAATTGTAAAATTCTTATTCTTTTACAAATTATTCAACTGATTGGTTTTTTTATTGTCACTTATTGTCCAAAAGAAACCTACAAAAAAGAATCGTTTTGCTGGTGGCACAATGGCTTGATTTGCATAAATATTGTTCGCATTTTTGTTGTTTGCATATTGATAACCATAAATATTATTGGCGCCCAATAAGTTCGAAACACTAATGTAAATAATTTTTTGTGGTCGCAAAATATAAGCCCAACCCAATGACAAGTCAGTAAATGATTTCGTTTTTTCTGCCATAAAACTTGCAGTATTTGGGTCGTTGTAAGGTCGTCCTGAACTATAAGAATAAGTTAATCCTAATTGCGATTTTAAACTATCAATCCAATATTTAGTCACTACCGAAACACTATTGCTAGCTACAAAACTAGGTGTAACTTGTTGTGTGTGATTTTTGTAATCTCTTTTCGAATCTATATAAGAATACGATATGGCATATTCCAAATTTTTAACGGTTTTGTTATCTTTCCAAAAAACATCTAATCCTTTAGCATAACCAAAACCGTTATTATTGTAATTGCTATTGTAAGTTGCAGTATTGGTATCGTATTTTATCAAATCAGAATAGTCTTTAAAATAGGTTTCTACACGAAGCATTTTTCCATTAACGTTGTACATATAATTCAAAATATAATGAGATGCTTTTTCGTAGTTTAAATGAGAATCAAATTTTAAATAATCTTGTTTTGCCGTTTGATTAAATGTACCGTAAGCTACAGAAAATTGACTATTTTTAGCAATCTTATATCCAAAAGAAATCCTTGGTTCTACCACAAATTTATCAACTACTGAAGCATTCGAACCTCGAATTCCGAGATTTAAAGCTACTTTTTCGCTAAACATAATTTCGCCTTCGCTAAAAAGTGCTGTTTGTGTATTTTTATATCCATAATTAATAGTTGAATAAGACGTTGGTGTATAACTTTCATCGAAATTGGTATTAAAAATTTCAGCTCCAAAATTCAATTTAAAATAATTAGAAAAAGATTCTCTAAATTTTAATTTATAATGAAAAGCGGTTTCAGTATTATTTAATTTATCCGAAACAATCCCTATTTTATTTTTGTTATAACCAAAACTAAAACCAGTTTGAATTTGCAATTTATCACCTACTTCACCTTTATAAGACGAATTAATGTAAAGATTATCATTATTTAAATCGAACCTAATTTTATCCGTATAATTAATATCTTTCTGATTCAAATCTAACGAAGTATGGTCGTAAGTCGCATATAATTTAAACAATCCTTTATTAAATTTATAGCGATAAACACTTTGCCCAGAAATAGATTGCACAGGTTTGTTCCAATCTATTTTTTGAGGAACAATTAATTGATATGGCGCCAGATTAATATAATTAGCATCGAAACTCAACGAACTTTTCTTGAATTTTGATGTTTTTCCTAAGCCTAAACCCAAGGTCATAATCGAAATATTAGTAATCTCTTCTGCTGGTTCGTTTATAGAATTCATAAGCAAAACGCTGGATAAAGCTGAGCCATATTCCGCTGAATAACCTCCTGTAGAAAACGACATACCGCTAAACAAATTAGGCGAAAACCTATTTCGAGTTGGCAAATTACTCACCGAAGCGTCGTAAGGTTGCGATACTCGAATTCCATCTACATAAGTTTGGGTTTCATCGGCTTCTCCACCACGAACAAAAAGACGGCCGTCCTCTCCTACTTTTTGCGTTCCTGGCAGAGTTTGCATTGCAGCAACTATATTAGCATTAGAACCAGCCGTGGTATAAATATCCATCGCTTTGAGTGCTGTAATTTTAGAATTATCGCCAGCTCTAAAAGTCCCTGCCGATATCACAACCGCATCGAGTGTATTGATACTTTGTTTAAGAACAATCGTTTGATTTTGATAATTAGCCACATCAATATCAATTTTTGAAGTTTCAAAAGCCATAAAACTAACCACCAAAACTTGATTTCCTGTTGCTGAAGTTTCGAAACTAAAATCTCCTTTTTCTGTCGATGTTGCTCCGTCGTAAGTGCCTTCAATAAAAATGTTAACTCCTGAAATAGGAAGGTTTTTTTTATCGACAATTTTACCAGAAATAGTAGTTTGAGAAAAAACTGAAATTGATAATAATATGATGACAAAAGTTAGAATTGGTTTCATAATGTTTGTTTTGATGAAGCAAAATTGCATCATACCTTCCAAATTTAAAATTTATATTGACTGAATTGTAGAAATTTAGAGCTGAACCGTTATAATAAATTTGTATTTTTAAAATTATTTTAGAAAAAAACATGAAAACATCATTACTATTTTGGTCAGGAATTCTCAGCGTTGTCATTTTTGTTTTAACAACCGTTATTGGCGGATTTTTGTATCCAAATTACAGTCATATTTCTCAATTTATAAGCGAGTCTTATGCTATAGATGCGCCAAAAGCAGATTTGCTTCGGTTTTTTGGGTACATTCCAAGTGGCATTTTATATATTCTTTTTTCATTATTTTCAATAAGAGTATTGCCAAAATCTGTCATTAGTACAATAGGTTTTATAGGAGTAGGTTTTGGTTACGGTTTTGGCACCATTATATGTAGCATTTTTAACTGTGATGCTGGTTGTAATCCTAAATTTATAAATCCAAGTTTGTCCCAGTTTATTCATAATTCGATGGGATTCGTAACTTATCTGATTGTTCCGTTTTCAATTCTACTCATTGGCATTGCTTCTCGAAAATGGAAAAATGGTGGTCAATTATCAACCATAAGTTATCTGGTTTTCATATTAAGTTTTCTATTTGTGATGATTCTTAATGCTAATTTAGATTCTCCTTACAAAGGATTAATTCAAAGAATTATTGAAGGAAGTATTTTATTTTGGATTATTTACAGCTCCTATTCATACAAAAAAATCTTATCAACAAATAGCGATTTGTAATTCGTAATTCGTAATTTATATTTTACCTTTGATGCTTTAATAAAAATACGATTATGGTTTACAAATTTAGAGTAATTCTTGACAATGAAGATGATGTTTTTAGAGATATTGCAATACTTGCAGAAGATACTTTAGAAGATTTACACAACGCAATTTTCAATTCATTTGGTTTCGACGGAATGGAAGTTGGTTCTTTTTATACTTGCGATGACACTTGGAATCAGGAAGATGAAATTTCTCTTTTTGACTCTGGCGATGTTCTTGGCGAGATGAAAATCATGAGCGATTACTTACTTTCTGATATTTTAGACAAAGAAAATAGAAAAATAATTTACGTTTACGATTTTATAAACATGTGGACATTCTTAGTAGAACTAGCTGCTATCGAAGAAATAACCGCTGGCGCAACTTATCCTGAAACAATTTTTTCTCACGGAGAAATGCCCGATGATTCTGGAGAAAAAAACTTTCTTGCTGATGAAGATGAAGAAAACTATAACGAGTTTGAAGATGATTTAGATGAAGATGATTTAGACATGTTTAGCGGTGATGATAGTTTTGAAGATTACGGATTCGAGGAGAATTGGAATTAATACAAAAATTACAAATTAAAGCAAGATTAATAATATAAAACCAAGATTTGAGACATTCGTTCCGTCTTTAATCTTGGTTCTTTATTCTAAAAAATAAAAAAATGATCAATTTATTTAATACTCACATCGAAAGTTTGTCTATACATCGTGTAGGAAACGTAAGTCGTAACGAAGAAATGTTTTTATCTGAAAATCCTTATGGCTTAAACGACGAAATCATGCCGTTACTAAAAGAATATTTCTTGAAAGCGTTTCGTGATAAGGAAGAAAACTATTTTCAGTTTGCTCACGAAGTAGATTTAGAATATAATGAAATGTTTAAATTTGCTACCGAAATTTTTGAAAATCCAAACAAAACTCATGACATTTCAAAAAAAATCACCAAACATCTTTTCGAGCAATCAAATCATCCACATATAAAAAACGGGGAAGTTTATGTAACGCACCTAACCAATATTTCTATCGATAATAATGTGGTTGATGCTATTGGAATTTTTAAAAGTGAGCTTAAAGCCGATTTTCTTCAGTTTGAAGAAAAAGGGACAACGCTAGAAATGATTTTGCAACAAGGAATTAATTTGAATAAGCTTGACAAAGGTTGTTTGATTTTTAATTACAAAAAAGAAGAAGGTTACAAGATTCTTACTGTAGACAGCAACCGTTATGATGCACGTTATTGGTTAGAGCATTTCCTTTCGGTAGATGCTTTTCAGGACGAAAATTTTAAAACTAAAAAATATTTAAAATTCTGTCAAGATTTTGCGAAAGAAGTTGTTTTTCCTGCCGAAGACAAGAAAGAAGAAGTTATGTTTATGAATCGAGCAGTAAACCATTTTGCGAAAAATGACCAGTTCGAAGAATCATTATTTCTAAACGAAGTTATCGATAATCCAGATTTAATTTCGGAGTTTAAAAGTTATAAAGTAGACAAAGGCGAAAAATATAGTATTGAAGATTTAACGAGCTTTCCTATTGCAAATGCTGCTGTTTCGGACGCAAGAAGAACGATGAAAAACGTAATTAATTTGGATACAAATATTCAAATAAAACTAGATTTTATAAATCCTGAAAGTGCCGAAAAATTTGTAGAAAAAGGCTGGGACGAAGAAAAACAAATGTATTATTATTTGGTTTACTTTAATAAAGAAAACAAAAGCTAGAATTTAGAATACAAAATATAAATCCTCAATTAGTAAATTAGTTGGGGATTTTTTTATATTTGTCGATATTTACCTACAATTTTTTTAGATAATAAAAATGAAATTTAAACATTTAGCAGTAATACTTTCTACTTTTTTTGCACAAACCATCAATAGTCAGTCCCAATTTATTAATACTAATTTTGGTACGAACGGATACACCTGCGTAAGTCAACCTATTGGTTCGTATGTTTTTGGAGATTTAATAACTGTAAATGATGATTTTTATGCTTTTACCAGTTTTTCGGGTTATAGCATAGTTAAATTTGATACTAATGGTGACATCGTATCTTCATTTGGCACAAATGGTATTCGTACACTAAATTTATATTCTGGTGGTGGGGAATTGCATGACAATACCAATTCTTTTATAAGAAAAACTCCGAATAATGAATTCCTAATGGTTGTTGACAATTATGGTTCAGTTTCTCCAAGCAATTTCATGGCAAAAACTGATATAAATGGTAATTTAATAAATAGTTTTGGTGTAAATGGTTATGTAAATAATTCATTTTTATCAGATAAAATTGATTTCCATTCTGTAGAAATAATAAATGATGAAATCGTACTAATTGGAAGCAATGAATCTTATCCTTCAAATAATCCAAATAAGTATATCATTATTATAAAATTGGATTTAAATGGAAATTTAATCACCACTTTTGGAAATAATGGAATATTAAAATTTAATTACGATTATTTAGAATACGATACCTATTTTTCAGTATTTGATTCAAATCACAATGCTGTTTACTCCCTTTTTAAGAAAAAAAGCAGTAGAAATCAGCATTATATAACTAAATTTAATCTGAACAACAATAGTATTGATACTAACTTTGGTGATAATGGAAAACTATTTATTGACAATATAAACAACAGTAGCTATTACATCAGTCCCGATGTATTTTGCCTAGATGACAATGAGAATATTTATGTTTCAGGTTCGTATAATTATAATGTATCAACTTTAGATTATTACATGTTTACAAGTAAATACAATAATACCCAACAACTAGATGCTACATTTGGTAATCAGGGAATGTTTCTAACAAAAATTGAAAGTGGTAATAGCATTCCAAGAATTTATTCAATAAAAAAATCGTTAAATGAAGTAACATTAACTGGATCTACATATCAATGGGATAATTATAGTTTCAATAAAATATTTTTACTAAAACTGAATGATGACGGCACTTTAAAACAAGATTTCGGTTTAAATGGTAAAATAATAAATTACCTCTTTACAACCGATAACCTTCCATATAAAACAATTGAACAGAATGGTATGTTTACCATTGCTACAAATTCAACAGCTTGTATAAACAACAATGGACCAACAATAATTCAAATAAATTCAAATAATTCATTATCAATAAACGATAATACTCATACAAACGATTTTATCTTATCACCAAATCCTGTTAAAGATTATATGTTTTGCAAGGGTAACGAAGATGTTGTTAAAATAGAAGTCATTGACATCTATGGTAGAATTTTAAAGTCAATTTATATCAATGATAATAAAGTAGACTTGAGTGAATTTAAAACAGGTAACTATATTTTAAAATTACATACAAAATCTAAAATAGTAAATACAATGATAATAAAAGAATAACATCAGTAATCACAAATCTAATTTTGAATACAGGCATACTCCGAATTATAATAACGATACTAATTACAGAGAAAACTTCAAGTTTAGTATAAATACCATCCTCAATTTTTATTGAGGATTTTTCTTTGTAACAAAATACTAACTTTTTCGTCTTACTATAATCAATCAAAAAACAAACAGTTTTGGGAACTATTCTTACAATTACCAACCTCAACAAAGTTTATAATAAATATGTTCATGCCGTAAAAAACCTTTCGTTAGAAATTCACAAAGGCAATGTTTACGGAATTCTAGGACCAAACGGTTCGGGAAAATCGACCACTTTAGGGATCGTTTTAAATGTGGTAAACAAAACTTCGGGAACTTATAGCTGGTTTGGCGGAAAAACAGAAACACACGAAGCGCTAAAAAAAGTAGGAGCCATTATCGAGCGACCTAACTTTTACCCTTATATGACTGCGAAAGAAAATCTAGAATTGGTTTGCAAAATTAAGAATATTAATTATACTAAAGTTCAAGAAAAGCTCGAATTAGTAGGATTAATGGAGAGAAAAGATAGCAAGTTTAGCACTTTTTCGTTGGGAATGAAACAACGTTTGGCCATTGCTTCTGCCCTACTTAACGATCCGGAAATTCTAATTCTAGACGAACCTACTAATGGTTTAGATCCGCAAGGAATACATCAAATTCGTGATATTATTAGACAAATTGCTTCGCAAGGAACGACCATTTTATTGGCTTCGCATTTGCTTGATGAAGTCGAAAAAGTATGTACTCACGTTTTGGTTTTACGAAAAGGCGAAATGCTATATTCCGGAACGGTAGACGGTATGACCAGCAACGAAGGTTTTTTTGAATTGAAATCTGAAAATCATCAAACTTTAAAATCCGTTTTAGCAAATCATCTAGCTGTCGAAAAAATAGTTGAAGAAGAAGGAAAAGTCTTGGTTTACTTGAAAGAAAATCTAGAACCTGCAGATTTAAACAAATATTTGTTTGACAATAATATTAGTTTAGAACATCTTGTGAAACGAAAAGTTAGTTTAGAAGAGCAGTTTTTAGAATTAACAGCTAACCAATAACAATTTCAAAAATCAATAGCAAAAATGAGAAGATTATTATCTATAGAATTACAAAAAATCTGGAAAAACAAAGCAAGCCGCACCTTGACAATTACATATTTTGTTTTGCTTTCTTTTATTGCATTAATAGCATCTATCAAATTTGATATTGGACCAATACATTTTAGAATAGCCGATGAAGGGATTTTTAATTTTCCGTACATCTGGCATTTTAATACTTGGATAGCAAGTTGGCTTAAATTATTTCTTGCTATTATTATTGTCTCCATGATGGCAAATGAATACAGTTACGGGACTTTAAAACAAAATCTTATTGACGGAATGAATAAAAAAGAATTTATTTTATCTAAATTTCTTACTGTTATGCTATTTGCTACAATATCAACAGTTTTTATTTTTATATTAAGCTTAATTCTAGGATATAGTTTCTCATCATATAATGAATTTTCAATTGTTTTTTCTGATTTAGAATATCTATTAGCTTATTTCATAAAGTTAATTGGATTCTTTTCTTTCTGCTTGTTTGTTGGTATTTTAGTAAAACGTTCCGCATTTGCACTTGGTTTTTTATTGGTTTGGTGGATATTTGAAATTATATTAATCTATTTGATAGGAATTCCTGAAACACTAGCAAAATTACTTCCATTAGAAGCCATGTCCAATTTAATAGTAGAACCAATAACGCGATTATCTGTTGTAAAAACCATTGGTACACAAATTGGAGTAAATGATATTAAGGATTATAGTGTTCATTTTTCTACAATTACCATTGTTTTAGTTTGGACTGTTATATTTATGTTAATGTCTTATAAAATTCTTAAAAAACGAGATTTGTAGTATCTTTGCGGTCTATGAAATTAAGACTCCAAATCCTTGTTTTTAGTGCTACCTTATTCTTTTCAGGAAGCATGTTTGCACAGTATATTCAGGTTACAGATAATGTTACTGCGCAAGATTTAGTACAAAATACACTAATAAATAGTTCTTGTGCCCTTGTGTCAAATTTTTCGGCGACAGGCGGAAGTTTTACTGGACAACAAAGTTATGGCTCTTTTGTGGCTGGAACGAGTGGTTTCCCTTTTGCTAAAGGAGTAGTTCTTAGTACAAGTAGAGCAGTTTCAACTGAAGGACCAAACGATAATTTGTTAAGCGAAAATGCTAATGATTGGTTTGGCGATACTGATTTAGAACAAGCTTTAAGCATTTCAAACACATCAAACGCAACCATATTAGAATTTGATTTCATCCCACTTGCAAGCAAAATTAGTTTCGATTATTTGTTTGCTTCCGAAGAATATCATGATACTGCACCTTGCAGATATTCCGACGGATTTGGCTTTTTGCTTAAAGTTGTCGGAAGCTCAGCTCCTTACCAAAATTTAGCTTTAGTCCCCAACACAAATACACCTGTAAAAGTAACTTCAGTTCACCCTGATATTCCTGGCGCTTGTTCAGCTATAAATGAAACCTATTTTGATAGTTATAATGGTATAAATGCTCCAATAAATTTTAACGGACAAACTGTTGTTATGACAGCAAAAGCAACCGTTATTCCTGGCACAAAATATCATATAAAATTAGTTATTGCCGACGAAACAAATCCACAATATGATTCTGCTATTTTTCTTGGCGGAGGAACTTTTCAGGTAGGAACAGATCTTGGCGAAAACAAACTTATTGCTACTAAAAACCCTCTTTGTCAAGGCCAAATATACGTGTTAGATGCTACCGAATCTGGTACAAATACCTACAAATGGTTTAAAAACGGAACTGAAATTTTTGGAGAAACAAACCCAACATACCAAGTTTCAACCGCTGGTATTTACAGTGTAGAAGTTAGCCTTGGCGGAACATCATGCCTTGCAAAAGGAGAAGTAACTATCGAGTATAGTCCGTTACCTGCACTTAGCAATCAAACATTAGTACAATGTGACGACAATAATGATGGAAGCACCATTTTTAACCTTACCAAGTTGGATAATTTGATCAAAAATCCAAATGACACTACATTAAGCGCCGTAACTTATTACGAAACTATTGGAGGTACAGCTATTGCGAATCCCTCAAGCCACACTAGTATTCCCAAAATCATTTTTGCCGAAGTTTCTAATTCTAATAATTGTAAAAGCGTTGCGCAAGTGACATTACAAATTAACAATACAGTATATTTGCCTTATTCACTTGAAAAATGTGATGAAGTAGGAGACAAAGACGGAATAACTATTTTTAATCTAAATACTGAAATCACTCCTAATATTGCTCCAGGATTAGTAGTAGAATATTATGCTACCAGAACCAATGCTATAACCCAAAACAGTCCGTTACTAAATAATTATCCGAATATAATTCCTAACAATGAAACCATTTTTGCCCGAATTGTTAATGGTCCTGATTGTAACGGAATTATTGAAGTTAATTTAAAAGTTAATTTTTTAAAACCAGATAATTTTGAAGACAAAACTATTGGTTTGTGTCCAGGATCATCTGTTTTTTTAAGTGTTGATCCAATTTTTTTAAATTACGCATGGAATAATGGTGATGCTGATTTTGAAACTGAACTATTTACTGCTGGAAATTATTCAGTAGAAGTTACAGATGCAAATGGATGTAAAGCCACTAAAAAATTTATTGTAAACCCTTCGGCACCAGCCACAAATATTGATGCTGTAGTAGATGAATTTTCAGATAATAATTCTATATTAATTACTTATACTGATAATGGTGGCGATTATGAGTTTTCGATAGATGGTCAAGTGTATCAAGACAGCCCGCAGTTTCATAATGTATTGGCTGGCGAATACATTATTTCGGTTAGAGATAAAAATGGCTGTTTGCCAACACCGTCTAAAATATTTTTTGTGTTAGATTATCCTAAATTTTTTACTCCAAATGGCGACGGAATAAATGACACTTGGGTGAT
Source organism: Flavobacterium swingsii (assembly GCF_900111965.1). Classification (GTDB taxonomy): domain Bacteria; phylum Bacteroidota; class Bacteroidia; order Flavobacteriales; family Flavobacteriaceae; genus Flavobacterium; species Flavobacterium swingsii. The sequence continues at coordinate 127,365 of NZ_FOJT01000001.1, forward strand.
AAAAAACATTAAAACCAAGCCAAATTCTACCATAAACATATATGATAGATTTGGAAAATTACTAAAACAAATAGACTCAAATTCTGCTGGTTGGAACGGAACTTATAACGGAGAAAAATTACCCGCCGCCGATTATTGGTTCGTTTTAACACTTTTTAATAACAAAACCATAAAAAGTCACTTCGCACTTAAGAGATAATTAACTACTTTTGGGGAATTTCTGTAAAATCCCTATGAAAGCAAAATTTTTATTATTAGCATTATTTTTAAGTTTTAATGGTTTTTCTCAATTTAGTAAAACACATTATATTCCGCCATTATCAAATACTCAAGCATACGAAACATTAGACCAATATTTATATATTTCTTGTCCGAGTATAACCGATATAACTTATAGAATCACTGCTATTGGTGGTGCAACAACTACAGGAACTGTTCGTAGAGATAATCCACAAACGATTCTTATAGGAAATGGAGATGATACTCAAATTCTTGCTAACGATGTAAAAGTAAACACTGTACTAAACAACAAGGGTTATATTGTTGAAGCCCAAGATTTAGTTTATGTAACTGTAAGACTTACTGCTGCTGGAGGTAACCATGCCGGAGGTTTAGTTTCTAAAGGGCTGGCTGCATTGGGAACACAATTCAGAATTGGAGCTTTTACAAATACAGGAGTAGCTACCGATGCCAGACATTATACTTTTGCCTCTATATTAGCAACCGAAAACAATACCGTTGTTTCTTTCAGCGACTTAAAACCCGGAGTATCTTTAATAAACAATGCTGGAGCCGGAAATACTCCTGCAAGTATCACACTAAATAGTGGAGAAAGTTTTATTATGGCAGTTGAAGGTCCAGATCCAGAAAATGCAGATGGACTTATTGGTGCTCTTATCTCATCTACAAAACCTGTAGCTGTAAACTGTGGTTCTTTTGGAGGTACAAATGGAGATGCAGGTAATAGTTCTGATATTGGTTTTGATCAAATTGTATCGGCTGAAAGATTAAAATCTGGCGGGTTGCCCGGTGCAGAATATTCTGACTATATTTTTATTCGAGGAAACGGAGGAGATTTAGTTGAAAAACCTCTAATTGTTTGTCATGAAAACAATACACAGATATTTTTAAACGGCAGTGCAACGCCTGCTTATACAAAAAATGCAGGCGAGTATGTTGCCTTATCTGGAACCGATTTTAATGCTGCAGGAAATTTATTTGTACACACTTCAAAACCTGCCTTTGCTTATCAAGGAATTGGCGGAACTGGAAGTCAAGCAAATCAAAACATGCACTTTTTACCACCTTTAACTTGTGAAACACCAAAAGTTATCAACAATATTCCATTTATAGACCAAGTAGGTAATAACAATAATTTTTCGGGAACAGTGTGTATTGTTACTGAAACTGCCGCAACATTAACCTTTATAATAAACGGAACTTCTTATTCATTAGCGACATTACCTGGTGCAGGAATAACTGTAAATGGCCCGTTTGCTGTGACTGGAAATACTGCTTACGAAACGTATACTTTTGAAGGTTTTTCAGGAAATGTTTCTGTTTTTTCATCAAAATCAATATATCTTTCTTACTTCGGAACTAGTGGAGCAGCAACCTACGGCGGTTTTTATTCAGGATTTACTTTCAAACCAGAAGTAACACAACAAATTCTGGTAGCTGGTCAGTTAAACTGTATTCCAAATGCAAATTTAACCGTAAGTAGTATTACAGCATTCGATGTTTTTCAATGGTATTTTAATGATGTTGCTATTCCTAGTGCAACTACAAATCAATATTTACCAACACAACCTGGTTATTATAATGTACAAGCATCAATATCTACATGTCCGTCTCCTCCATTAATTTCCGACAAAACTCCTGTTAGTTCTTGTCCTACAAATGGCGATAATGATTTAGCTAATGACAATATTGATATTGATTTAGATAATGATGGAATCACGAATTGTACCGAATCATTTGGAAATCAAATTATAAATACATTAGTTCCAAGTGGTACAATTCCGCAAAGTACAATTACTTATGCTGGAACAGTAACCAATACAATTCCCGCAGCTCCCACTCCATTTTTAGGAAATGTCGATGGTAGTTTTATTACAGAGGTTTTAGCTGGGAAAACAAATAATGTAATATACAATCTAGCTTTTTCGCAACCTACAAATATTAAATTAGAATATCCAACCACAGCAAATGCATCAGATTTATTAAATGCAAATGCTGAATATGTTGTAAATTCTGATACAAATAAAACGGTGACGGTTTTAAATCCAACAAATCAGTTATTAATTGACACCAATTATGACGGAATTTACGAAAGTGGCGTAACACAATATTCTTCTTTCGAAATTAGATTTAGATTAAACGGAACAATACCTCTAGCGGCGGGAACGGGAACTTTTAGTCTCCAATCTTTTCAGACAAGTAACTTCAAAATTACTCACAAAAACCTTACGGATTCTGCTGGAAACAAATCGACATTCAAACTAGTTGCAACTTGTGTATATAAAGATACTGATAGTGATGGAACTCCAGATCAATTAGATACTGATAGTGATAATGATGGTATTTTAGACAACTTAGAAGCTCAAGTAAATGCTTCAGTAGCGATATCAAATACCGATACAAATGGTAACGGACTTGATAATGCTTTCGAAACTGGATTTACTCCTATAGATACTGATTTAGATGGTGTTTTAGATTATTTAGATTTAGATTCAGATAATGACGGTATTAGAGATTCCGATGAGCTAATCGCTGATACTGATGCCGACGGAATAAAAAATTATCGTGAACTAGATTCAGACAATGACTTGTGTAACGATGTTATAGAAGCTGGTTTTTCAGGAACTCCAGATGCTAATGGCGACGGATTATTAGGAGCAATTGCGCCACCAACCGTAAACTCAAATGGTCAAGTAACAAGCGGAGTTGGATACACAACACCTACAACAAATTACATAACCTATGCCCCCATTCTAATTACAACACAACCAAGCATTACTCCTACTTGTAACCTACAAAATGTGACAATCACACTTGCAGATAATGGCGGAAACACTTACCAGTGGCAAGTTTCTACTAATGGTGTAACTTGGACTAATGTAGCCAACGCAGTGCCATATTCTGGAGCAACAACAAACACACTGACTATTACATCAGTTCCCACTACTCTAAATAATTATAAATACAGAGTGCAACTAAACAAAGTAGGAAATTCCTGTGGATTACTTTCGGCAGATGCGACACTTACCGTTTATCCTTTGCCAGTTGTAAATGATGTAACCATGATTGAATGTGATACTGATTTAGATTTACTAACTACTTTTAATTTAGAGTTACAAAATCCTTCAATTTTAAGTCCTACTACAATTACCTCAGAGATTTTTACATATTACACTTCCCCAGCGAGTGCGAGTGCAGGTGGAACTGCGGGATTAATAACAAATTATTCCGCCTTTAATAATACATCATCTCCTATGAATGTTTGGGCAAGAGTAACCAATTCAAAAGGTTGTTTTAGTGTAGCCAAGATAACATTGATTGCCTCTGCTTCAAACATACCACAAACCTATACCTATATTGTTCCTCCTGTTTGCGATGATACTTTAGCCATAGATGGAACAGTTTCAGGAAATATCGAAACAAACAAAAGAGATGGTATAACTGCTTTTGATTTTAGTGCTGCAGAAAATGCGCCTCTTATTGGAATTAGAGCGCAATTACCTGCTGGAACTTATGACATAAAATATTATAGAAGCCAAGCTGATGGACTTGCTCAAATTGACACAAATGGCAATTCGCTAGCTATATTACCCTCAGAATATAGTAACTTCAGAAATGATATTGCAAATACCCAAGACATTTGGGTAAGAGTTATAAATACTCTCGGAGCTTGTAGTGGTTTTGGTCCATTTATAAAACTTTCTGTAGAGAAATTACCATTTGCCAATCTAGTTCCAGAATTTAGACAATGTGACACTGATGCTGATAAATTAGATGGAATATTTACTTTCATCAATACCGCTTCGTTAGAAACTACATTATTAGGAAATAATCAAACATTCCCCGTAACTGTAACTTATTTTGACAATGCAACTAATACACCATTAAGAGATTCTAATGGCATTTTAATTACGAGTCCGTTTCCAAGTGCTTTTGCAACAACATCAAAAACAATAAAAGCAGTAGTAACAAATAACACAACTCAGAAATGTTACGACGAAAGACTTATTGTATTTACAGTCGATAAGCTACCAACAGCAACACTTCCAACTACAGATATTAGAACGGTATGTGATGACGAAGTTAGTCCTACACCACAAGATGGAATTTTCAATTTTATAACTCCAAATCTAGAAAACGAGATAAAAGGTTCGCAAACAAATGTTGTAATTACCTATTTTAATAGTCTGGGAAATCCTTTGTTAGATATTTTAGGAAACCCAATTGTAAGTCCGTTTCCTAGTACATTCAAAACAACATCGAGAACGATTAAAGCAGTTGTAACAAGCACAATTGCAGGAACCTCTTGTCCTGCAGCAACAATTGATATTGAATTTAAAGTCAATAAAATTCCAAATATCAATTTAGTTGACACTGGAGTTATTTGTGCCAATTTATCTACATTATATATTACTTTAGATGCTGGTATCAATGACGGAACCTCTCCTGCAAATTATACTTACGAATGGTTTAAAGACAACGTAAAAATTATTGGAGAATCTCATTATACACTAACTGATAATGATCCTAGAGGAATAAACCAAGCAGGAATTTATACTGTTGTTGTAAGAACTATACCAGAAGGTTGCCCAAGTACAAGAACCATAACAGTTGTAGCTTCAAACAGTGCTACACTTTTATCTCCAACAATTATCGATTTAGCAGATAACAATACTGTTACTGTAAATGTTACTGGTTCTGGCGATTATGTTTATAGTATTGATGAAGAATTTGGACCATTCCAAGACAGTAATGTTTTTACTAATGTTTCGGCTGGAATACATACAATTTATGTTAAAGACCTAAATGGTTGTGGTACTGTTCCGCAAGAAATAAATGTATTAGGAGTTCCTAAATATTTTACACCAAACGGTGACGGAATTCACGATTATTGGAATGTAGGTGGTGTAACTGCAACATTTAATGCAAAAACAATAGTTTATATTTTCGATCGTTTCGGAAAACTAATCAAACAAATTTCTCCTTTAGACAAAGGTTGGGACGGAACATATAACGGAACGGCATTACCTGCAACCGATTATTGGTATACTGTTGAGTTTGAAAACGGGAAAAATGTAAAAGGTAATTTTGCTTTGAAACGATAATAATTTCAATTTACATCTAGAATAAAAATAAAAAAAGGCTCACAATATTGTGAGCCTTTTTTTATTTCCATTTTAAGCTTTCCATCAAAATTCGTAAATCATTTTTTATATAATCCGCTGCTGGTAATATGGAATCATAATTGGGTTTTGCATAAAAATAAACGGATCCTACAAGAAAATGTTTGGTGCTATCGGTTAAATAAAATTGCGATTGAGAAGCTGCATTTCCGCCCACTTCATAAAACATTCCGTATGCTTTTCTTTCTTTGTTGGCATAAGGTTGCTCGCTAATTCCGTCAGCTTTTATAACGTGTTCATAAGTTAATTTTTGAGCGTCTCTTAACAGTTCTTTTAGATTGTTATTTACTGGTTTGTAATTTAAATAAACTGTTGCTTTTAGTTTAGGATAATCAATATCAAAATTGCAATTTCCTTTATCTACAACCTTTCCTAACGTATTGTATTGAAAAGTATAACCACATGTTTTATCGAAATTCGAATAATTGGGTTTCGGATAATCTAAACTCAAATAAGCTTTCGGTTTTGGTAAAACATCGTCTTTACAACCAATAATAGAAGTAGTAACTGCAATAAAAGAAAGAAAAGTAAAATATTTATTAAGCATTGTTTGGGTTTTAAAAAGGCAAATCATTTTCGATAGTCGAATCGAAACTTGTTGTTTTTGGCGCTTCAGATGATGTTTTTACATTTTCAGAATCTTTTTTAGTATTCAAAAATGTAAATTCAGTGACTTGTATTTCGGTTGTGTATTTTGTTGTTCCGTCTTCAGCTTGCCATTGGCGGGATTTTATTCTGCCTTCCACATATATTTTATCACCTTTAGATAAATATTTTTCACAAATTTCGGCAGCTTTATTGCGTACCACAACATTATGCCACTCGGTCGAAGTTATTTTTTCGTTAGTCGATTTGTTAATATAAATCTCATTTGTTGCCAACGGAAATCTCCCGATGCAATTGCCTCCTTCAAAATAATGCATTTTCACATCTTCTCCGAGATGACCTATTAGCATAACTTTATTTAACGTTCCATTCATTGTAATTTCATTTGAGAATACCAAAGATAAGGCATTTTAATTAAAACTTATTATTCTCGATAAAATTGTGAAGCACAATAGGAAAAGGAAATTTATTTAAACTTTCAAAATCAAGACCGTTTTCTAAAGTGGTTTTTCTTCTAATTTTCCAAAATTTAATGTGTAAATGTTGGTGCGATAGTTTGTGCTTTATCGTTTCGGTTTCCATTAGAATTATTTCGGAAATATCATCAAATTTATTGTGAATTAATTCTAAAACTACTTCATCAGATTCTAATATTTCGGTTTCTACCAAAGGGAATTCATATAAATTATGCCAAATTCCTTTAGCCGTCCGTTGATTAATTGTCGTTTTATTTTTATTGTCTAATATGTATATGTAGTTCAAGAATCGATTTTTTACTTTCAATGTCTTTATTTTTACAGGTAATTCGTCAACTTTTTTCAGCGAAAGCGCAGCACAACTAGCATTAAGAGGACAAATAGTGCAATTAGGATTTTTAGGAACACATTGTAAAGCACCAAACTCCATAATTGCTTGGTTAAACAAAGCAGGATTGTCTTTGCTCATTACTTCTTGAGCTAAAAGTGTGAATTCTTTTTTGGCTTTCGCCGAAGCGATGTCAGTTGTTACATTATAATAACGTGAAAGCACCCGAAAAACGTTTCCGTCTACAACAGGAACGACTTCATTGTAAGAAAAAGAAGCAATTGCGGCGGCGGTATATTCTCCAACACCCTTCAATTTGAGTAAATTTTTATAATCTGACGGAAAAATTCCGTTCAAATCATAAGTAATATGTTTCGCGGTAGCATGCAAATTTCGAGCGCGAGAATAATATCCCAAACCTTGCCAAAGTTTCAAAACCTGTTCTTCGCTGGCATTTGCCAAATCGAAAACTGTTGGGAATTCCGTCGTAAAAGCCCTATAATAAGGCAATCCTTGCGCTACTCGTGTTTGTTGCAGCATGATTTCTGACAGCCAAATACAGTAAGGATTGGTCGTTTTTCGCCATGGTAAATCGCGTTTATTTTCTAGATACCACGTGGTTAATGTTTTGCTAAAATTCATTGAAATTATTTGGTTAGCAAAAATAAAATTTTATGTGATTAAATTTTAATCAATTAGCTTGAAATATTGTTTATTTAATTTATATATTTGCAACCTCAAAAAATTACATAAACTTAATTACGTATTAATATGACAAAAGCAGATATCGTAGCGAAAATTTCAGAGAAATTGGGACTAGAAAAAGGAGATGTACAGGCTACAGTAGAAACTTTTATGGAAGAAGTGAAAAATTCATTAGAAACTGGTGATAATGTTTACTTAAGAGGTTTCGGAAGTTTTATTGTAAAAACTAGAGCTGAAAAAACAGGAAGAAATATTTCTAAAAACACAACGATTAAAATTCCAGCTCACAATATTCCAGCATTTAAGCCTGCTAAAGTATTCGTAGAAGGAGTTAAAACAAATAATGAAACAACAACAAAATAAATTATTAATCAATAAAACTACACATTATGCCAAGTGGTAAAAAAAGAAAAAGACATAAGGTAGCAACGCACAAACGTAAAAAACGTGCAAGAGCTAACCGTCACAAAAAGAAAAAGTAGTTTTAAACTACTTTTTTCTTTTTAAACGTTCATTGAAAAAGAAATTTAGATTTCAGACTTCAGATTTCAGATTTTTTATAAAATCTTACTATCGGAATCTTTGAATCTAAAATTTCACCGGGTAAATACCTGTAATGTTTAATCCATCTGTAATGTCCGGTTTTGGGCTTTGGTTATTGGGTTTTTGAGCTTTTAGCTTATTGCCTTTTGCCTTTTGCCTTTTGCCTTAAATACAGATAAAAATTTACACATGAATAAAGAATTGATTATTAGATCTAGTTCTGACGCTGTAGATTTTGCCTTATTAAAAGATGGAAAACTAATTGAATTACACAAAGAAGAAGAAACAAGCAATTTTCAAGTAGGCGATATTTTTATTGCCAAAATAAGAAAACCAGTTGCTGGTCTTAATGCTGCTTTTGTAAATGTAGGCTTCGAAAAAGATGCCTTTTTGCATTATCATGATTTAGGACCTAATCTAGCTTCACAACTGAAATTCATAAAACTTGTAACAACAGGTAAAATAAAAGATTTCTCCTTAAAAAGTTTCCAATTTGAAAAAGAAATTGATAAAGATGGTACAATTACTGATGTAATTGCCGTTAATCAATCAATTCTTGTACAAGTAGTCAAAGAACCAATATCTACTAAAGGACCAAGGATAAGCTCTGAGCTTTCTCTTGCCGGAAGATTTATTGTTTTAGTACCATTTTCTGACCGAGTTTCTATTTCTCAAAAAATAGATTCTAAAGAAGAAAAAGACAGGCTAAAACGTCTTGTACAATCTATCAAACCAAAAGGATTCGGTGTTATTGTTCGCACAGTAGCAGAAGGCAAAAAAGTTGCAGAAATAGACAAAGATTTGCAAAACTTGATGGACAAATGGACATCAATGTGCAAAAAAATTCCAACAGCACAGCATCCATCAAAAGTGTTAGGAGAACTCAACAGAGCATCATCAATATTACGAGATGTTTTTAATGATACTTTTAGCGGAATTATTATAGATGACGAAGAGCTGTTTAACGAAACGAAAGAGTACATTCAACAAATTGCTCCTAGTAAAGAATCAATGGTTAAGCTTTATCAGTCGAAAGACACTCCAATTTTTGAGAAATACAGTATCGAAAGACAAATAAAAACCTCGTTTGGTAAATCCGTATCCATGAGCAAAGGTGCTTACCTTATTATCGAGCACACCGAAGCCATGCACGTTATCGATGTAAACAGCGGAAACCGCTCGAACAAAGCGACCAATCAGGAAGATACAGCTCTCGAAGTAAACATGATTGCAGCTGCCGAGGTAGCAAGACAATTGCGTTTGCGAGATATGGGTGGTATTATATGCGTCGATTTTATAGATATGTCTAATCCAGACAATCGTAAAGTACTGTTCGATTTCTTAAGAGAAGAAATGAGTGACGACAAAGCAAAACACAAAATATTGCCTCCTAGCAAATTCGGGATAGTACAAATTACTAGACAAAGAGTTAGACCAGAGGTAAATATTGAAACTCGTGAAGAGAATCCTAATAATAATGAAAATAGTGACATTGAAGCGCCTATTTTAATTATAGACAGAATTGCTTCCGATTTAGAAAGAATTATAAAGTTGCATAAAAAAGTAGTACTTAACGTACACCCATTTATAGCTGCTTACCTTGTAAAAGGTTTTCCATCAATACGTTCAAAATGGTTTTTTGAATATAAAAAATGGATAAAAATCATTCCACGTGATTCTTACACGTACCTTGAATATCATTTTAATGACAACCAAGGAAAAGAAATTAAAGATTAATTAAAACCGTCTCATTATTGCAATGAGGCGGTTTTTTTATTTCTATATTTCCAATAATAATTATCAAAACTTTACAACTCTATTACTTTGTCATATTGCAACTTCTTCACTATATTTGCAATCTAAAATCAGTCTTAATAAAGACAAGAGATACTATATGAAATTAGATAGAAAAGAAATACTCAAAGCTTTAGAAACCATTTCTATTGCAGGCGAAGGGAAAAATATGGTCGAAAGTGGCGCAGTAACTAACGTAATCACTTTTGGAGACGAAGTTGTGGTCGATTTAGTACTATCTACACCAGCCATGCATATTAAGAAACGTGCAGAAGACGATATTCGTAAACTCATACAAGATACTTTTTTGGCTACAGCCAAAGTAAAAGTAAATATCAAGGTTGAAACCGCTGAAAAAGCAAATGAAATAAAAGGAAAAGCCATTCCTGGAATCAAAAATATTATTGCCGTAGCTTCTGGAAAAGGAGGCGTAGGAAAATCGACTGTTACTGCAAATTTAGCTGTTACATTGGCAAGAATGGGCTTCAAAGTTGGAGTTTTAGATGCTGATATTTACGGGCCAAGTATGCCAATCATGTTCGATGTAGAAAACGAAAAACCTATTTCTATCGAAGTCGACGGAAAATCTAAAATGAAACCTGTCGAAAGTTTTGAAGTTAAAATACTATCTATAGGTTTTTTTACAGCACCAAGTCAAGCCGTTATTTGGCGTGGACCAATGGCTGCAAAAGCATTAAACCAAATGATTTTCGATGCTGCTTGGGGCGAACTCGATTTTATGTTAATCGATTTACCACCAGGAACAGGAGACATTCACTTGTCTATCATGCAATCCTTACCAATAACAGGCGCAGTTGTTGTAAGCACACCACAAGCAGTAGCTTTAGCAGATGCTAAAAAAGGAGTTTCTATGTTTTTGTCAGACAGTATCAATGTTCCAGTTTTAGGAATTATCGAAAACATGGCTTATTTCACACCAGAAGAATTACCTAATAATAAATATTATATCTTCGGAAACGGTGGAGCAAAAAATTTGGCAGAAGATTTACAAGTACCATTTTTGGGAGAAATTCCATTAGTACAAAGCATTCGAGAAGCAGGAGATTATGGTCGTCCAGCAGCATTGCAAACTGCATCAATAATTGAAACTATTTTCGAAGAAGTAACAAGAAATGTAGTCAGAGAAACCGTAGCAAGAAACGAAAACTTACCCGCTACCGAAGCAATAAAAATTACTACAATGGCTGGTTGTTCAGCAGTAAATAAAAAATAGATTATGACACCAGAAGAATTAACATTAAACGTAGAAAAAGCACTAGAAGAAATCAGACCTTTTTTGAATTCTGACGGCGGAGACATTGCATTGGTATCAATCGAAGACTCTAAACACGTAAAAGTACGTTTGCAAGGCGCTTGTACATCATGTAGCGTAAGCCAAATGACCATGCGAGCTGGTGTAGAAACCACAATCAAAAAATACGCACCACAAATAGAAACTGTGGTCAATGTAGCATAAAATCGGGGCGTGACCCAGCGAAAAAACTGGGTCGGGCTTTCCGTTGCAATCTTTTTTAAATTGCCCTTCGACTCCGCTCAGGATGACAATTTAAAAAAGGATTTCCACTGCAATCCCTCACGCAAACCAACATTCATTATATATAATAAGCTTTTTTTTCAAAGTTTCAAAATCTTTGAATCTTTGAAACTTTGAACCTTTCAAGAAAATGATTAAAACAGATATACTCATCATCGGAGCAGGTCCAACAGGACTTTTTACAGTATTTGAAGCAGGACTTCTCAAACTAAAATGTCACATCATCGATGGTTTGCCTCAACCTGGAGGACAACTAACCGAATTATATCCTAAAAAACCAATTTTTGATATTCCAGGTTATCCATCCGTTTTGGCAGGTGATTTAGTCGATAATCTGATGGAACAAATCAAGCAATTTCAACCCGGATTTACCCTAAACGAAAAAGCCGATACCATACAAAAACTCGAAGACGGAACCTTTATCGTAACAACCGACAAAGGAACGCAACACCATGCTAATTCAATCGCTATTGCTGGAGGATTAGGAAGTTTCGAACCAAGAAAACCGCTTATTGAGGACATCGAATTTTACGAAGACAAAGGAGTTGAATATTTTGTAAAAAATCCTGAACTTTTTCGTGACAAAAAAATCGTCATTGCTGGCGGAGGAGATTCAGCTTTAGATTGGAGTGTTTTCTTGTCTAATGTTGCTTCCGAAGTAACATTAATACACAGAAGAAACGAATTTCGTGGCGCATTAGATTCTGTCGAAAAAGTACAAGAACTCAAACATGCTGGGAAAATTCACCTGATAACACCCGCAGAAGTTGTTGGTCTTAATGGATCGGAACATTTAGAATCGATAGATATTGATGAAAATGGAGCGCACCGAAACATAAAAACCGATTATTTTATTCCGCTTTTTGGACTTACACCAAAATTAGGAGCAATTGCAAACTGGGGATTAGAGATTGAGAAAAATGCCATCAAAGTAAATAACGCTTTAGATTATCAAACCAATATTGACGGAATTTATGCCATTGGCGACGTAAATACTTATCCCGGAAAATTAAAACTTATTCTTTGTGGTTTTCATGAAGCCACACTTATGGTTCAAAGCGTTTACCAACGTATGAATCCAGGAAAAAAACATGTGCTAAAATACACCACCGTTTCAGGAATTGACGGTTTCGACGGAACCAGAAAAGAAGCTGAGAAACAAGTTGTAAAATCGATCGAGTAATGACATTAAATCATCCTAAATTAGTCGATTTATTAAAAAAAGCATACTCTGCCGAGAAAGCTGCTGCATTTGCCTATCAAGGTCATGCCGCTTCAGTAAAAGATGAAACAGAGAAAAAAGAAATTCGTCAAATAGAAATCGACGAATGGATTCACCGTAAGGAAGTTTTGCAAATCATGAATGATTTTAATATTCCTGTTTCAAAATATTACGAGTTCAAATTTTATATCATTGGCAAAGTAATCTCTGCAAGTTGTCATATTATAGGCTGGTTTATGCCATTTTATTTCGCTGGAAGATTAGAAAGTGGTAATGTTTGTGAATATTTCAGAATGAAGCAATTTTTTAATTCGCTAGGAATTAACGCTTATGATGAGATGCTTTACGAAATGGGAATTAAAGAAAAGGAGCATGAAATTTACTTTTTAGAGAAAATAAAAACCAATAAATTTCTGCCTTTTTATGAAAAATATTTTTCTTGGGGAAACAATCAAAGCTTCAATAATATCGATTTAGACAAGAAATATCCTGTCGAAAATTCTAACCATTATTGTAAAAAATAATTTTTATTCTACTTTTTAGTAGCCATATAAACGCCTACTAAAATTACAAAAGCACCCAAAAACTGCAACGCATTAAGCATTTCTCCGTCAAGAATTCCCCAACTCATAGCCACAATAGGGATAAAATAAGTTACTGACGAAGCCGTTAGCGGTGATGTGATTTGCACCAATTGAAAATATAAAATATTAGCAACTCCAGTACCAAGTACGCCAAGTATCATAATAAATAAAACCGAATGTTGCACACTTGTTTGCGTCATTACACTTGTAAATCCAGAACCAAACAAGATAATAATCGCAGGAATTAATAATACTGCAAAATTCCCAGTAGTAATGCTTAGCGGACTAACATCGGATAAATATTTCTTTATTAAATTTACGTTCAAAGCATAACAAATCGTAGCAATAACAACCAAAGTTGTACAAAAATAATTGCTCTGACCATGTGCCGAATTTCCATTAACAACTAATAACAAACAGCCGCTAAGTCCCAAAACAACACCTATTATTTGATTTCTTCTAAAAGAAAAACCAAAAGCCAACGCACCTAAAAGCATCGTGTATAATGGTGTTAAAGAATTTAAAATTCCGCTAACAGAACTTTTTATACCTGTTTGCGCATAAGCAAATAGGAAAACAGGGAAAAATGTACCTAAAAAAGCGGTTAAAATTATAAACCTCCATTTGTCGATCGGGATTTTGGCTAGACTTTTAAAACCGATAATAAGTAAAAAAGTTGCCGCAAAAATAATCCGCAACGAACCTAACTGATAAGGATTCAGAGCAACCAAACCTCTTTTTATCAATATAAATGAACTTCCCCAAATAAGCGAAAGCATTATTAGTAAAACCCATTTATTATCTTTAGTCAGCATAGTTTGATTTTGAATTCCCAAAATTCTGTTATTTTTATGAATATCAAATCGTTTTTTGCATATTTTTGTTAATCATAATTTTAACAACTAATTTTTGCACTATGAAAAACATTAAAATAACATTAGGAATATTAATTGCAACTGCTTCAATATTTGTGAGTTGTAAAAAAGAAACTACCGAAAACAAAACTGAAACAGCTTCGGTTTCTCCAGCAATTGCAAAAGCAGAAACGACAAGTTTTAATGTTGAAGGAATGACTTGCGCTATGGGTTGTGCAAAAACAATCGAAAATAAATTGACAAATCTTGATGGTGTGCAAAAAGCATCAGTCGATTTTGATAAAAAAACGGCGACAATACAATACGATGCAACGATACAAACTCCAGAAAAATTAGTTGAAACTGTAGAGGCTGTTGCCGATGGTAAAACGTATAAAGTTTCGAACGTAAAATCATCTGCAGATAAAGCTATGTTGTATCAAGAAAATCCAACTCAAGAGAAACCTAAAAAAGTTAGAAAATCTAAAAAAGCAAATTTAGAAGCTAATGCTGAAATGGCAGCTCCAGTTGTTACCGAGAAAAAAGCTGGATGTTGTGCTGCAAAAAAAGCATGTTCTTCTGCTGAGAAGCCAGCGACTTTATAATGGTCTAAAAACCATATTTAAAAAACAACAACTCACAAAATAGAGTTGTTGTTTTTTTTTAGAATTGAACCTAATATTTAGAATAACATGCTTCGCCTAAACAAAGTACATCATATTGCTATCATTTGTTCTGATTATGAAAAATCGAAAGTTTTTTATACAGAAATTTTAGGAATGACAATTATTCAGGAAATTTACCGCAAGGAAAGACAGTCTTACAAACTCGATTTGGCTTTGAATGGATTTTATACCATTGAACTTTTTTCTTTTCCAAATCCGCCACAACGTCTATCAAGACCCGAAGCTACTGGATTACGTCATTTGGCTTTTGAAGTGGATAGTTTAGAACAAACTATTCAATTTTTATCTTCTAAAAATATCTCTTTCGAATCTATCCGAATTGATGAAATAACGAATAAAAAATTTACTTTCATTACCGATCCAGATCATTCTCCTATTGAATTTTACGAAAAATAAAGCTTTTCAATCGCTAATAATTGCATTATTCTTAAAGGAATCATAAAACTTTATTATTACATCTAGTTTCCATTCAAGTTTGAGTTTCTTTCTTTAAGTTTGTAATACACGGATAAAAGTAAACATTTCTCAGATGAACAAAACTGCTCGAATTAAGAAAAATTATCATTTAATAAAGTACCGAAAACTTGCCGTTGTTTCTCTCTTAATTGGTTTTTTAAGTGCTTTTCTTGCTATTTCTTTAAAACGACTAACGGAACATTATGAAGAAATTTTCTTCCACAAGGCTTCAATTAACTGGTTTTTAATGATTGTTTTTCCTGTCTTTGGATTATCGGTAATTTATTTTTTAAGACATTATTTATTTCAGAAAAAAGAGAATAAAGGCATCAAAGAAATTTTTGATACTACAGCACAACGCAAAAATAGTTTGCCTATTTATAAAATTCCATCTCACTTTATCAACGGATTAATTACAGTCGTTTTTGGAGGTTCGACAGGAATAGAAGTTTCTACTGTAATTGCTTCGGCAACAATAGGATCGGTCGCACAAGAGAAGGATAATTTATTCAACAGACACAAAACAGATCTCATTTGCGCGGGTGTTGCTGCTGGAATTACAGCACTTTTTTTTAGTCCGTTTGCAGGAATATTATTTGCTTGGGAAGTTATTTCGAAAAAAATCACCAAAACATTTCTTTTTTCTTGTACCATCGCCGTGGCAATATCATTGGGTTTTATTTATCTTTTAGACGAAAAACCTCTTTTTGCAGTAAAAATTACTGGTTGGCATTTGCATGCAATTCCCTATTTTATTTTGTTGGGAATTATTGCTGGAATGAATTCTGTTTATCTTACCAAATGTGTTCTTTTATTCAAAAGGCATTTTTCTAAAATTAAGAAACACAGGAACCGAATCATAATTGGTTCTATTATTCTGAGTAGTTCGTTATTGTTACTTCCGCAATTGTATGGCGAAGGATATCATGAGATTAAGGAAAATATTTTGCTTTCAAATGATTTGACGTTAACCGTATCATTAGCTATCTCTTTTATTGCAATTATAATCTTTAAACCTATCGCAACCTCAGCAACTTTGGCTGCTGGCGGCGACGGAGGTGTTTTTGCGCCGAGCATATTTATAGGCGGATTTATCGGGCTTTTATTAGCAATCTGTTTAAATACTTTTTTTGGTGCCAATGTAATTCCTCTAAACTTTATGATTTTAGGAATGGGGGCTATGCTGAGTGCTAGTATTCACGCTCCTTTTACTGCAATCTTTCTAACCTGTGGTCTTATTAATGATTATTCGCTATTTATACCGATTTTTATCGTTTGCATCGTCGCAAAATATACGGCAAAAATGATATATCCACATACCGTTTACACTTATGCTGCGGCTACTAAATAATTAAAAAAATGCCAGTTCAAAAAATAAAACGCAACTACCGAAAAGCAAAATATATTCTATATAAAGAAACTTTAGTAGATTATAAAGAGCATTTTTGGGCATTTTTTGGTTCGTTTGTGGGCATTGGAATTATTGCTTATTTACAATCTCAAACCTTACCACATTCAGATGTAGTGTATTTGATTGGTTCTTTCGGAGCATCGAGCGTATTGGTTTATGGAGTTATTCAAAGTCCTTTGGCACAGCCTAGAAACCTTATTGGTGGTCATCTTGTTTCGGCGATTATTGGAGTTACGGTTCAGCAATTTGTACCTGATATTATTTGGATAACTGCGCCACTTGCTGTTTCGCTTTCTATCGTTTTGATGCAAGTGACTAAAACATTGCATCCACCGGGCGGAGCAACTGCTTTGATAGCAGTAACTGGTTCTGCAGAAATTAAAAATCTTGACTTTTGGTATGTTCTTTCACCTGTTTTGAGTGGTGTATTAATTTTATTTGTTGTTGCTTTAATTTTCAACAATATCACTTCAAACCGACAATATCCAAATCAAAATCATAAAAAATTTCATAAAATTAGAAATCGAATAAAAAATTCATTTAAAAAATAATTGATTTATAAATATGTCTTCGCTCAGACTGACAACGTAAACCAAACTCCATAAAAAAAGCCATTCGTAAAGAATGGCTTTTTTATTTATATAAATAAAATCAATTAGATTTTAAATCTTTTTCTATCAGTTTCTGTCAAATGGATTTTTCTCAAACGAATAGATTTTGGTGTACACTCAACATATTCATCTTTTTGAATGTATTCTAAAGCTTCTTCCAAAGAGAAAATAATTGGTGGAATGATTCTTGCTTTTTCATCATTTCCAGATGAACGAACGTTAGATTGTTTTTTCTCTTTAGTTACGTTTACACACATATCATCACCACGAGAGTTTTCTCCAATTACCTGACCTTCATAGATCTCAGCATTTGGCTCAACGAAGAATTTACCACGATCTTGTAATTTATCGATAGAATAAGGAATAGCTTTTCCTTTTTCCATAGAAATTAATGAACCTTTGTTACGTCCAGAAATTTCTCCTTTGTAAGGCTCATATCCTATAAAACGGTGTGCCATAATAGCCTCACCAGCTGTAGCAGTAAGTAATTGGTTACGCAATCCAATAATTCCACGTGATGGAATATTAAATTTGATAATCATACGCTCACCTTTGGTTTCCATAGAAAGCATTTCTCCTTTACGTAAAGTAACAAACTCTACCGCTCTACCTGAAAGAGTTTCTGGTAAATCGATTGTTAGCTCTTCAATAGGCTCACATTTTTTACCATCAATTTCTTTGATAATAACTTGTGGCTGACCGATTTGTAACTCATACCCTTCTCTTCTCATGGTTTCAATAAGAACAGACAAGTGAAGTACACCACGACCAAAAACCATAAACTTATCAGCAGAATCAGTTTCACCCAATTTCATTGCTAAGTTTTTCTCTAATTCTTTTGTCAAACGATCTCTAATATGACGAGAAGTTACAAATTTACCCTCTTTACCAAAGAAAGGAGAATCATTAATTGTAAACAACATGCTCATTGTTGGCTCATCGATAGCAATAGAAGCTAATCCTTCTGGATTTTCAAAATCAGCAATAGTGTCACCAATTTCAAAACCTTCAACACCAACAATTGCACAAATGTCTCCAGCAATAACTTGTTCTACTTTTTTACGTCCAAGACCTTCAAAAGTGTGTAATTCTTTAATTTTAGATTTAGATACAGTACCATCTCTTTTTACTAATGAAATTGGCATACCTTCTTTCAAAACACCTCTTTCTAAACGTCCAATCGCGATACGACCTGTAAAGGCTGAGAAATCTAAAGAGGTAATCAACATTTGCGGTGTTCCTTCAGAAACTTTAGGAGCTGGTACATTTTCGATAACCATATCTAATAATGCTTCTACATTATCCGTTACGTTTTCCCAATGATCAGACATCCAGTTGTTTTTAGCCGAACCATAAACTGCTGGAAAATCCAACTGCCATTCTTCAGCACCTAATTCGAACATTAAGTCGAAAACTTTTTCGTGAACTTCTTCAGGAGTACAGTTTTCTTTATCTACTTTATTGATAACTACGCAAGGTTTTAGACCTAAATCTAAAGCTTTTTGCAATACAAAACGTGTTTGTGGCATTGGTCCTTCAAAAGCATCTACAAGCAGACAAACTCCGTCAGCCATATTCAATACTCTTTCTACTTCTCCACCAAAATCGGCGTGACCAGGAGTATCGATAATATTAATTTTTGTTCCTTTGTAAATAACAGAAACGTTTTTAGATGTAATTGTAATTCCTCTTTCACGCTCTAAGTCGTTGTTGTCTAGAATTAAATCACCTGTGTTTTCGTTATCACGAAATAGTTGACAGTGATACATGATTTTATCAACCAAAGTAGTTTTACCGTGATCGACGTGAGCAATAATTGCAATGTTTCTAATAGATTCCATCTGTGTTTTTTTGTGGGTGCAAAAGTACATAAAAAAATACATAAATCATAGTATTCTTTTATCTCTTTAATTTTGAAGTGGATAAGTTAACGTTTTACTTACATTAACCGAAAATTAAAATCATAAAAAAAGCCCCTAAAAAAGGGGCTTTTTTTTAAAATTTGAACACAGATAGTATTACAAAGATGAAACGAATCTAGTTAATTTAGATTTTAAGTTTGATGCTTTGTTATCGTGTATAATGTTTTTCTTAGCTAATTTATCAATCATAGAGATTACGTTTGATAATTTTGCAGAAGCATCAGCCTTCACAGTTGACAATCTTAATGCTTTGATTGCATTACGAGTTGTTTTGTGTTGGTATCTGTTTAACACTCTTTTCTTTTCGTTGCTTCTAATTCTTTTTAAAGCTGACTTATGATTTGCCATTTTCTTTGATTTTTTTAATTGTAATAATTATTTATAAACTATCAGTTAAAAAAGAAAAACCTCCCACAATCATTTAAACGACCACTTTGGTTTTAACTAATAAAATAAAAACTCGAGACACCAAGTTTGAATTTTACAAAACTTATTTACAACTAATTGTAGCCCGTAGGGGAATCGAACCCCTCTTACATGGATGAAAACCATGCGTCCTAACCGATAGACGAACGGGCCTTAGACTTTTGTAACCTCAATAATTTATGTAGCCCGTAGGGGAATCGAACCCCTCTTACATGGATGAAAACCATGCGTCCTAACCGATAGACGAACGGGCCATTGCATTATTTTGTAATGCGAGTGCAAAAATACAACTATTTTTTATTCTCGCAATAGTCAAATAACATTTTTTGCAATATTTTATTTTATTTTAATAAGCTTTTGCAAAAAGTACTCTTCCAGTAGAAGGTTTTCCAGTAAACATACAGCTTCCCGATTCCTCTTTTCTATCCAATGCGATACAACGAATTGTTGCTTTTGTTAGTTCTTTTATTTTCTCTTCTGTTTCTGGTGTTCCGTCCCAATGAGCTGAAATAAATCCACCTTTATTCTCAAGAATTGCTTTAAATTCTTCAAAATCAGAAACTTCAGTAATATGTGTATCTCTATAATTTAATGCTTTGTTGAATAAATCACTTTGAATTTGCTCTAACAAGTCACTTATGTATCTTGCTATGCCATCAGCCGATTTTACTTCTTTTGTTAAAGTATCACGACGAGCAATCTCGAAAGTTCCATTCTCTAAATCTTTTGGACCAATAGCAATTCTAACAGGAACTCCTTTCAATTCCCATTCTGCAAATTTGAATCCTGGTTTTTGAGTGGTTCTGTTATCAAATTTAACTGAAATATTTAGTTTTTTGAATTGTGCAACTAAATCATTGGCAACAGCCGAAATCTTTTCGAACTCTTCATCAGTTTTAAAAATTGGCACAATTACCACTTGAATTGGCGCTAAATTTGGAGGCAAAACCAATCCGTTATCGTCAGAATGTGTCATGACTAATGCACCCATCAAACGTGTAGAAACTCCCCAAGAAGTTCCCCAAACATATTCTTGTTTTCCTTCGGCATTTGCGAATTTTACATCAAAAGCCTTAGCAAAATTTTGACCTAAAAAGTGGGAAGTTCCCGCTTGTAAAGCTTTCCCATCTTGCATTAAAGCTTCAATACAATACGTTTCTTCGGCTCCAGCAAAACGTTCTGTTTCGGTTTTTAGACCTTTAATAACTGGTATTGCCATAAAGTTTTGAGCAAAATCGGCATAAACTTGCATCATTTTTTCAGATTCTTCAATAGCTTCTTCTCTGGTTGCATGAGCAGTATGCCCTTCTTGCCAAAGAAATTCGGCAGTACGAAGAAATAATCTGGTACGCATTTCCCAACGCACTACGTTTGCCCATTGGTTTATTAATAACGGTAAATCTCTATAGGATTGAATCCAACCTTTGTAAGTGCTCCAAATAATCGCTTCAGAAGTAGGACGAACAATCAATTCTTCTTCTAATTTTGCATTAGGATCGACCATTAGCTTTCCCGGTTTGTCAGGATCATTTTTTAATCTGTAATGTGTAACAATGGCACATTCTTTTGCAAATCCTTCTGCATTTTTTTCTTCAGCTTCAAACATACTCTTTGGCACAAAAAGCGGAAAATAAGCATTACTGTGTCCTGTTTCTTTAAACATTCTGTCTAATTCTGCTTGCATTTTTTCCCAAATTGCATAACCATATGGCTTGATAACCATACAACCTCTAACTCCTGAATTTTCAGCTAAATCAGCCTTTACAACCAGTTCGTTATACCATTTTGAATAATCTTCTGCTCTTGTAGTTAAGTTCTTGCTCATTTTGAATAGTTTGGCACAAATGTTGTACCTATGTTAAAAAATAAAATAGTTCGACAAAACTAACTATTTTTGTTATGTCCAACAATAAAAAACCTGATAGATTATGAAAACTTATTATTTTATAACAAAAAATTCATTCCTTAAATCCATTGTTGGATTATTAAGTCTGACCGCTATATCTTGTGGTTCCTACCAAAATAAATCATATTATGACAATGATGGAATATATGGTGGAGAAAAACAAAAACCAACTACAGAAAGCACAGAACAAGCGCCTAAAACGGTTGAAGTAAACAAATACAAAGATTATTTTGGCTCGAATGCTAATAATTATAGTACCGAGCAAACTGAAGTTCTTACCGATGTAGAAAATTATTCGAGCGATAATAACAATGAAAGTTCTAATTCCGAAAGTTATTCTAGTTGGGAAAATAGTAATGATCATATTACTATAAATGTGTACGATAATTATTGGGGAAATAACAATTACGGATATTGGAATAACTACTGGGGATATAGCCCATGGAGAAGCGGTATTTATCTAGGTTGGAACTCATGGAATTCTGGTTGGTACAATCCTTACTGGGGCTATTATGGTTCTAGTTGGGGCTGGAATAATCCGTATTATGGCGGATATTATGGTTACAATAACTACTATGGCTACAACAATTATAATTATTACGGAAACAATTATACCTACAGTAACGGAAGAAGAGGGAGTTTATACACAGACAGATATGGAAACAATGGCGGACGAAACTACACCTCAAACAGAAGAAATAGCACATCAGTTTCTCCTCGTAATAGCGGAGGAATAGATAATCCTAGAACAAATATTTCTCAACCTAGAAGAGAGCCGAGAACTGGGAACCATTCTGGAAATTACAACGAACCTAGAACAAATAATAATACGCCTAGACCAAGAACTGAATCTCCTAGAAACGAATCGTCTCCTAGAAGTAATAACAATGTTAGTCCAAGAAGCGAAAATCCAAGAACTTACCAATCTCCAAGAAGTGAAAGCCCAAGAAGCTACGATTCACCTCGTTCTTCTTCCTCATCAGGAAGTAGCGGAAGTTCTTCTGGTGGTGGACGCTCAGGCGGAAGAAGGTAAAAACGATTTACACAACCAATGTATCTATTTATAAATGCATTGGTTTTTTATTGACATTAAAAATAAAATACATGAAAAAGTATATTTCTCTTTTTGCAATCACACTTTGTTTTTCTACAATGCAAGCGCAAGAGGTTTCCGATGCTTACAGATACGCTCAAGATAACATTAACGGAACGGCTCGTTTTAGAGCAATGAGTGGTGCTTTTGGCGCATTGGGTGGCGATTTGTCTGCGATAAATGTAAACCCTGCTGGTTCGGTAGTTTTTGCTAACAATCAAATAAGCGTTACAGCAAGTAATCTTAATACAAAAAACAAGTCTAATTATTTTGGAAAACAAACTTACGAGAGCAACAATTCACTCGATTTAAACCAAGCGGGAGCGGTTTTTGTTTTTGAAAATAATCGCGAAAATAATGATTGGAGAAAATTCTCTATTGCAATAAATTACGAAAACGCAAATAATTTTGACAACTCATCATTCTCTGCAGGAACAAGCAATAACTCTATTGACAATTATTTTTTAAATAATGCTAATGGATTAAAACTAAGCATTGTTGACGGGTCTGAATATGATTATAGCGAGCTAACTTTTCAGGAGCAACAGGCGTATTTAGGATATACAGCTTATATTATTGACCCTGTTGATCCACTAAACCCAAACAACACTGCTTATGCTTCGTTAGTTGCTCCTGGCGGAAATTATCACCAAACAAATACTACAGAAGCTACTGGCTATAATGGCAAAGTAACTTTTAATGGCGCAACACAATATAAAGATATATTAATGTTAGGTATAAATCTAAATACTCATTTTATAGATTACAAACGTTCTAATCGATTTACCGAAAGCAATAACAATAACACTTCAGCAGTTAATGATTATGTAAACAAAATTGCTTTCAATAATGATTTGTACACGTATGGTTCGGGATTTTCTCTACAATTAGGCGCTATACTGAAACCTATAAAAGAACTTAGACTTGGTTTAGCATACCAATCCCCTACTTGGTATAAGTTAAATGATGAACTTCAGCAAAGTCTTTCTGCAGTGAGCGGAAACACTACTGGTAATTTACCAGATGACGTTGCTGATCCTAATGTTACAGTTATTTATCCAGCTTATAAATTACAAACGCCTAGTAAACTTACTGGTAGTTTTGCTTATGTTTTTGGAAAAAGAGGATTACTTAGTTTTGATTATAGTTTAAGGAACTATGGCAATTTAGAATTTAGTCCTAAAAAAGACGAATATTTTCAGTCATTAAATAATGATATAGCTTCAAGTACTAAAGGAACAACTTCTGAATATAGAATTGGTGGTGAATACAAAATAAATCAGTTTAGCCTTCGCGGTGGTTATCATTTTGAAGAAAGTCCGTACAAAAACGGAACTACCATTGGCGATTTAACTGGTTATTCTGGTGGAATTGGTTATAATTTTGGAAATACAAAACTAGATTTAGCGTATTCAACTTCGAAAAGAGATGCTAACCAACAGTTTTTCTCTCAAGGTTTGACTGATGCTGCAAGAATAAATACTGCAAGGAATAATCTAACATTAACATTGGCTTTTGAATTGTAAATTTTTAAAAAACAAATTTGATAAAACCGTCTTGTCCTAAAAACGAGACGGTTTATTTTTTTTTAGCCCTGATAGAAGTGGAAATCCTTGTCTCGTTTTTTTTTTAAACGAGACAAGATTGCAACGGATAGCAGGAAATAGCTCCTAAAAATAAAAAAACGTAGCAATACAAGAAATAAAAGCGTAATTTTGCACTCCAAAATTTAAGTATATGAGAACCAAATCGTTAAAGAAAAATAAAATCAATGTAATCACTCTTGGGTGTTCTAAAAACGTGTATGACAGCGAAGTGCTTATGGGGCAACTCAAAGCGAGCGGAAAAGACGTGGTGCACGAAGAAGAAGGAAATATTGTGGTGATAAATACTTGTGGATTTATAGATAATGCCAAAGCAGAATCTGTGAATACAATTTTGGAATATGCTGACAAAAAAGAACGTGGATTAGTTGATAAAGTATTCGTAACCGGATGTTTATCTGAACGTTACAGACCTGATTTAGAGAAAGAAATCCCGAATGTAGACCAATATTTTGGTACTACCGAGTTGCCTGCTTTATTGAAGGCTTTGGGTGCTGATTACAGACATGAATTATTAGGAGAAAGATTGACTACTACTCCTAAAAACTATGCTTACTTAAAGATTTCTGAGGGCTGCGACAGACCTTGTAGCTTTTGTGCTATTCCGCTTATGCGTGGAAAAAATGTGTCGCAAACTATCGAAAAACTAGTAAAAGAAGCCGAAGGTTTGGCAAAAAATGGAGTAAAAGAATTGATTCTTATTGCTCAAGATTTGACTTATTATGGTTTAGATTTATACAAAAAACGTGCGTTAGGCGAATTGCTAGAAGCGTTGGTTAAGGTAGAAGGCATCGAATGGATTCGTTTGCACTACGCCTTCCCTACTGGTTTCCCGATGGATGTTCTTGAAATTATGAAACGTGAACCAAAGATTTGTAATTATATCGATATTCCGTTGCAACACATTTCTGATTCTATTTTGAAATCGATGAAACGTGGAACTACAAGAGAAAAAACGACAAAATTATTAAAAGATTTCCGTGCTGCTGTTCCCGGAATGGCAATACGAACTACACTGATAGTTGGTTATCCTGGCGAAACAGAAGAAGATTTCGAGATTCTGAAAGAATTTGTTCAGGAAATGAAATTTGACCGAATGGGTTGTTTTGCTTATTCTCACGAGGAAAATACAAGTGCTTACGAATTAGTTGATGATGTTCCGGACGAAGTAAAACAAGCGCGTTCGTTAGAAATTATGGATTTACAATCGCAAATTTCTTGGGATTTGAACCAAGAAAAACTAGGACAAACTTTCCGTTGTATTATTGACAGAAAAGAAGGTGGACATTTCGTAGGAAGAACCGAGTTTGACAGTCCTGATGTAGATAACGAAGTACTTATAGATGCTACAAAACATTATGTAAAAACTGGCGAATTTGTAAATATAAAAATCATTGAAGCTACTGAGTTCGATTTATATGGCGAACCAGCGTAAACATTTTAGAATTCAAATTTTAGATATAGAAAACTCCGAAAACACATTATGTTTCGGAGTTTTTTTATCACCTAAATTTAGAATTTAACCCTGAATTGCAGCAGTTTTTACAGTTCCTTTCAACGTTAAAACTTTTGGGCTTGCATCTGCATTTGTGGTTACAGTTACCGTTTTTGTAAACGGACCAACATTTGCTGCATTATAAGTTGCTGTTACAACACCTGATTTACCTGCTTTTATAGCTTCTTTTGTATATTCGGTAGCAGTACAGCCACAAGAACCTTGTACATTTGTAATAATCACATCGGTTTTTCCTGTGTTTTTAAATTCGAAAATAATAGCTTTTGGTTTGCCTTGTGGAATTTCACCAACATCAATACTTTCGCTTTTCCAAGTAATTGCAGAAACGGTTGCAAATGACATTAATCCTAATGTTAATGCCAAAAATGAAGTTTTAATAGTGTTCATAATTTTAAAATTTAATTGATTAATAAATTGGTTTGTCAAATTTGATAATCCAAAAGTAGCCCAAGAAAAGCTTACCTCTTGTTAACCAATTTCAAATGTTTGTTAATGACTTGTTAACAGTAATTTTGAATCTATTTTTTAAGTAAATTTGAAAAGATAAAAATGCAACCCACAATTGAAAACAAACAAATTAAATACCGTTATAGTTCTTGGACTTATTGCTACTATTGGAATTCTTATAGCGCAATTGTTGTGGACAAAACAAGCATTTACGCTCGAAGAAAAGAAATTTTCGCAAAAAGTACATATCGCTTTGCTAGAAGTTGTAAAGCACTTGTATGAAGGCACAAATCATGAATTACCTGTTGAAAATCCCATCAAAAAAATAGCAAATGATTATTATGTTGTAAATGTTGATAATGATTTTCAGGCAGAAATTTTAGAGTTTTACCTGAAATCTGAATTTAAAAAAGCAAACCTCAACACCGATTTCGAATATGCGATGTACAATTGCCAAAGTGACGAAATGGTGTATGGAAATTATGTTTCGGCAACTAATAAAACCCCAAAAAATGTTTCTATTTATTTCCCAAAACACAAAAATCTGATTTACTATTTTTCGATTCGTTTTCCAAGTGAAACATCTTATCTATTTAATTCTTTGCGATTTTGGTTCATATTATCGATAGCATTAATCGTAGTTTTGTTGGTTTATGTTTATTCTATTTACACAATTATTCAGCAAAAAAAATATTCTGAATTGCAACGTGATTTCATCAATAATATGACACACGAGTTTAAAACGCCATTATCGTCTATACTGATTGCTTCCAATTATTTGAAGCAACAAGAGAACATTAAAACCGATGAAAAACTAGAAAAATATACTCAAATTATCATTAACCAAAGTAATAAACTAAATAATCATATCGGGAAAATTTTGAATATCGCAAAATGGGACAATATTCCTATGACGTTAGAAAAACAAAAACTAGAACTTATACCAATTATTAATGAAGTTATTGAAAATATAAAACTAAAATATGAAACTGCTGATATTAAAATAAAAACAATTTTACCATCTGTTTTTATTTATGCTGATGAGTTTCATTTCTCTAATTTAGTTTATAATATTATTGAAAATGCAATAAAATATTCTGATGACAAACCTGAAATTACTGTACAAATTTCTATGACAAAAACCCATTTACTATTACAATTTATTGATAATGGAACTGGAATTTCAGAAAAAAACATACCTTTTGTTTTTGATAAATTTTATCGAATTCCGAGCAAAAAAAGTCATGAAATAAACGGTTTTGGTCTAGGATTATATTATGTAAAAAAAGTTTGTACTTTGCACGAGTGGAAGGTGTTTATAAAAAACAATACTGAAAAAGGAATCACAATTTCAGTACAAATGCAACCCGTATAATGGCTAATTTTAAAATACTTTATACCGAAGACGACGAAACTTTAGCTTTTTTGACCAAAGATAATTTGGAACAAAACGACTATACAATCACGCATTGTAATGACGGGCAAATCGCTTTAGAAACCTTCAAGAACAATACTTTCGACATTTGTATCTTAGATATTATGATGCCAAAAATTGATGGATTTGAGTTGGCAACAGCCATTAGAAAATCTAATTCTGATATTCCCATTATATTTCTTTCGGCAAAAACGCTGAAGGAAGATCGTATAAAAGGATTAAAATTAGGAGCCGATGATTATCTGGTAAAACCGTTTAGTATTGAAGAATTATTACTAAAAATTGAAATTTTCTTAAAACGTTCTCAAAAAAATAATTTCGAAGAAAAAAGCTTTTACACTGTTGGCAAATACCAGTTTGACTCTAAAAACTATGTGATTTTTAATGAAAATGAAAAAATAAAACTAACAGAAAGAGAATCTGAACTTCTAAAACTATTTTTAGACAATAAGAATGTGGTTTTAAAACGGGAAGAAATCCTAAAATCCCTTTGGGGCGACGATGATTATTTTATGGGACGAAGTCTTGATGTTTTTATTTCTCGTTTGCGAAAAATATTGGTAAATGAAAACGGGATTTCTATCGAAAACTTACACGGAATCGGGTTTCGATTTAGTGTAGTAGAATTTTAAAATATTGAAGACTCTATTTTTCTGTTCCACAGAGATTCATTCACAAAGTCTTTTTCATTATATTTTCTTTTAAATTATTTTTGTGTGTCTTTGTGAAACCTTTGCGCATCTTCGTGAAATAACTTACCTAAATTAGAAATTATGTTATAACGGAAATGATAATTTTTCTATCATCTGATAAAGCAAGTCTTTTTTTATAGGTTTAGATATATATCCTGAAAATCCACTTTTGAAAATCTTTTCTACTTCATCGCTCGACGTAAAAGCAGTTTGGGCAATAACAGGCAACTTGGGTCTCATTTTTTTTATGATTTCAAAAGCTTGATGACCAGAAAGCTTTGGCATCTTTATATCCATCAATATCAAATCGATATCGTTATTGTTTGATATGATTTCGACCGCTTTTTCACCATCTTCGGCACGAATTATTTTGTAGTTTTTTGTTTTTAAAATTTTTTCAATTAGTAAAAAATTAAAATTATCATCCTCGGCAACTAAAATGGTTGTTACTGATTCATTTTTTGGTAAATATTCATCAAAAACATTTTCGTTTTGTGGCGCATCATTTTTATCTAATATTAATGGAATCGAGAATTTAAATGTCGAGCTTACTCCAAACTCCGATTCTAACGAAATTTGTCCGCCCAATGATTCTATATACGCTTTTGTTAATGTAAGTCCCAACCCTAATCCTCCACCTCTTATAGAGTGGTCATTTTCGATTTTTATAAATCTTTTAAATATTTTTTCGTAACTATCTTTCTCTATTCCTATTCCCGAATCGATAACATAAAAGCTAATCATTGATGATTGAGAATCTATATCGTAAAATAAAACTATACTTCCTTTATCGGTAAATTTTACAGCATTAGACAGCAAATTTGTTAGTATTTGTACTAATTTTGGTTTGTCGGTTATTATTTTTTTAGACAATCCGTTTTTAGATTTTTCTATTTTAATTTCCAATTGTTGGTTTTTGGGAATGGTTTTTTTAATTTCATTTACTACATTTTGCACGCACTCGTCTAAATCGAAATCGGTATATCTCGTTTCTATCTGATTGGCATCAATTTTTGACATTTCTACCAAATCATCAATGATTGAAACTAAATTTTTTCCGCTTTTATTAATTATTTTTCTGTATTCGATTTCTTCAGCTTTCGAAATATCTTCACTATCTAACAAATCCGAAAAGCCCAAAATGGCATTCATTGGTGTTCTTATTTCGTGAGAAAGATTGGTTAAAAAAGCTGTTTTTAGCTTATCACTTTCTTCTGCTTTTTGTTTAGATTTTTGAAGTTGTCGTTTTTGATTCTGATTCTCTTCAAAAAGTTTTCCTATATATCTGAATTCTCCTTTAATATTTTTAAGCGAATTTATAGCGCCTTCATCTCCATTTTCCAGTACTTTTTTTATTAATTTTATAGGTTTTTTTGCCCATTTTACAGCGTAATAGTGAAATATAAAAAGTGATATTAAAAAAGCGAAAACAAAAATTAATAAGATGTTTTTTGTAATCCTAAAATCGACTTTATAAATCCTATTAAACAATAATTTTGCTACAGTTTTTCCATTATAATCTTTTAGTTCGATTAAGCTATAAACTAGTTTGTCTTCTATTTTGTCTTTATCATCATGAAAATTAATATTAGAACTGCTTATTTTTTCTAGATTCACAAAATAGTTATCATCTAACAATCTAATCATAAAAAAATAACCTGCTGGTGGATACTTATTTTTAAACGGATCATCAGATGGTTGTACCGTAGCACCATAAACTTCGGCAATTCCTTCAGGAATTTTCATGTAAAATTTATCTATTTTTTTCTCATACAGCTTAGTGAGAACTTCTTTTGGGATTATGTCTTTAGACTTAATTTTAGTGTCCGAAACGCTAGTAATAAAAACTCCTTTGTCATTATAAACAGAAAGATAATCTATTTTGTGAGTGTCTAAAATATTTGCTACCGAACGATTAAACCAACTTAAATCTCTTGTTTTTGTAAAATTTACAAACTCGTCCCAATAAGTAATATCGCTAATTACGGATATGTATGATTCCGCATTTAGGTCATTTAGTGACTTCATTTCGTTTCTATACTGTGCAACAAAATTGTTATAAATTTGTTTTTCCTGTCTTAATGTGTAATAATAAAGTGAGAAAAAAAGTATCGAAAACCCAATGGTTACAATAAATAGAACGAATACAACTTTAGAATAAGTTGTTACAAGTCGTCGTTTGTTGTTAAATTTTACTATCATAATTAACTAATAATCATAAATATAACTAAATTCAGTTAGATATTTAACATGATAAATGATAAATTTTATTGATAATTAAGTTTTATTCCTAAAGCAATAAAATTTCTGCCAAATTGCTCTGTATTCTCTATTGAAGCATTATAAATATAATTCAGGGAAATGGGAAATAAAAAATGCTCATTTAATTCTAATTCGTGAGTCGCTTTTATTCCTAAATTTATAAATGAAGGTTTGTTGTAATCGCCTGCAGAATAATATTGCGCCTGATTGTTTAGCACTGCTCCTATTGCTGGTTCTATATTGATATTTTGAAATGTTTTTTTAGATACTTTTTCAAAAATATTTTCGAAAGAATAACCCACTTCAATATAGGTTGTGAAATTTTGTTTTGGATTGTTTCCGTAACTATCATACTTAAAATCATTTCCTACAAGAAGAGTACTAATTGTCGCTTTGACTGGTTTCCATATGTCTGAAAAATCGAAAAGTAAATTGGCATCAACACTTTGCACACCATCATTTCCGTAGTTAAAGTAATTATTGCTTACGCCATCAACTTTCCTGACAGTTGGCCAATAATAATCGTAAACCTGAATTTTTAGGTATTTATTTATCTCGTAAGTCAGGCTTAAATCTATTTCCTGATAACTATTTGTAATTGACCCATCTGGAAAATAATACTCTTTTTGAAAATTTGTACTTGCCCAAAAACCAAAAGTCAGTCTTTTAGTTATTTCATAATTTATTGCCGGCTGAACAGTTATATTATTTCCGCCGTAAGATTGTCCTCGCCAAATGTAACGACTTACAACCTCTAACGATGCATCCCATTTTTGTTCTTTTTCTTGCAAAATAGTATCCAATACAACATTACTTTCTTGCGAAAAACAATCGAATGAAAATAATAGTAAATTAGCTATAAAAAATATTTTTTTTGTCATTTACATTTTTGACTTTTAAATTAATTTACGCTAATGTTTCTGCAATAATTTGAAATAATTTTTCTTTGTTTATTGGTTTAGTAATATAGTTTACAAAACCAGCTTGTTTCATTTTTTCTTGATCTTCAGAAGAAGAATAAGCGGTTTGCGCAATGATTGGAAGCTCTGGGCTAAATACTTTTATTTTGGCTAAAGCTTCGTAACCACTTAAAATAGGCATTTTTATATCCATCAGAACTAAATCGATATTTTTATTATCCCTACAAATAGATACTGCTTCTTGCCCGTTTTTTGCCCTTATTATTTTGTAGTTTTTTAGTTGCATGATTTTTTCGAGTAATAAAAAATTAATATTATCATCTTCAGCTACTAAAATTGTTTCGTTTCCGTTTGTTTCTTCGACAAATTGTTGGATTATTGGCAATGGAATATTTGATTCTTTTTTGTCGAAAACAAGTGGTATTGTAAATAAAAATCTAGATCCTACACCAACTTTAGATTGAAGTGAAATTGTTCCTCCTAACATTTCGATATAGGCTTTAGAAATTGCCAACCCTAATCCCAGACCACCCACTTTTATTGCATAATCACCATCGATTCTTCTAAATCGATCAAAAATTATTTCCTGATGTGCATCATCAATTCCTAATCCTGTATCATTTATTGTAAATGAGATTGTCGAATTTTCGATGTTTGCTTCATATCCAAAAGTAACAAATCCTTCTTCGGTAAATTTGATTGCATTTGTAATTAAGTTTATTATAATTTGTTTTAGTTTAATTTCATCTGTTAATATTCTATTTGCAATTGGGTTTTCAGCTTTAATTAACTCAAAATCGATTGTTTTTCCTTTAGGAATTGTAATTTTTATTTGATTATACAATTCGTTCAAACAAGATTCTAGATTTATACTGGTATAATTTGGCGTAATCTGTTTGGCATCAATCTTAGACATTTCGACCAAATCATCTATTATAGAAACCAGATTACTACCACTTTGTGTAATTACTCCTAAGTATTCTAGTCGTTCTTGATCGCTTAGATTTTTATTATTTAGCAAATCCGAAAACCCAACAATGGCATTCATTGGTGTTCTTATTTCGTGCGACAAGTTGGTTAAAAATGCCGATTTTAAGTTATCACTTTCCTCTGCTTTTTGCTTAGAAAATTCGAGCTGTTGTTTTTGTTTTATATTTTCTTCAAACATATTTCCTATATGTCCAAATTCGGTCGAGCTACTTTTTAATAATTTAACTGCTTTTTTGTTTCCTGTTTCTAGAACTCGAGTAATTAATTTTAGTGGTTCATGAATCCATTTTTTTGTAAAATAAAAGCGCAAAAACATACCTATTAAAAAGGCTACAAAAATGATATAAAGTATATTTTTTGTAGACCCGAAATCGACTTTTAAATTTCGTTTGAAACTTAGTTTTCCGATAGCATTCCCCTTCCAATCTAATAAATTAGTGGTTTTTATTATCGAATTATTATCGATAACAGTATCATTTACAGCTAAAAAACTAATTTCTGAACTGCTTATTTTTTCTAGTTTATTAAAATAGACATCGTCTAAAACCCGAACCATAAAAAAATATCCCGAAGGTTTTGTTTTGTTTTTTAACGGATCGTTTGATGGGTGAATTGTAGCCCCATAAACTTCGACCATTCCTTGAGGTAGCTTAATATAAAATTTTAATAATTTGTCTTTATATAATTTTGGAAAAACTTCTTTAGGTATAAAATTATCTAATTTTACTTTATCTGTAGAAGCTTTCATAACAGGATTGGTCTGCAAATCATACGCCACAAGATAATCGACCTTATAAACGCTAAGCGATGCTGCTATTGATGATTCGAACCATTTTTCGTCTTTCGTTTGAATAAAATTTACCAGTTCGTCCCAATAAGTAATATCGGTTATGGTAGATATATTAGATTCGGAATTAAGAATCAATAAGGAGTTTACCTCATTCTCAAACTGCTCTTTCGATGATTTATAAATTTGCTTTTCTTGTTGTAAAGTATAATAATATAAAGAAAAAAACAAAAGTGAAAAAGCTATACTATATATAACATTAGACCATACAATTTTTTTATAAGTAGAAATATTATTGAATTTTGTCATACAAAGAATACAGTTTGGGGAAATAAACAGTATAAATTTAATCAAAAAAAGTAATAAATTAACATTTATTAAATTAATTTATTGAAAAATAAAACAATCACTTACAGAATTCACTTTATTTTAAGAAAGGACTAAAAGCCCGAAATTTCTTAATGTGTTTATGGGTTTCGAGTACCAAAATAATTCGAAATCGTCAAAATTATTTTCGAAATCGGTTTTTAATACTGAAAAAATATTTGTTTTATCATTATGTACCGAAATGGTTTCTAAAGTTTTAAGCAACCAATCTCCTTTTTCTTTTTCAATATCAATTTCGAAAGTTTCTTTTTTGTCATGAAAAATCATTTTTATCATTTCCCAAGAGTTTCCTTTTTTAGATTTGGTAAAAACTTCTGTAAATGGCTTTCCTCCTATCCAAACTATTTTTGCCGATGGTTTTATATTAAAACTTTCTTCTTTTTGAAGTGAATTGTATATAAAATCTGGTTTTACAGTTGTTTTCGGAATCTTAAAATCGAACCAATCCTGCAAAGTATAATCGAAACAAATTCCATGCATATAATTGAACAAAGATTTCTTTAACCCGAAACTAAACTGGTCATGATTTATTCCTGTTTTGTCGGCAAACTGAATGTCGTTATTAGCAAAAGTGATTTCATTCGTTTGTGGAATTACACCAAATTCGTCAGGAAACATTCCTACTGGAGAATGTGCTGTCATAGCAAATTGATGCCAAAAACCCGATTGCAAAACACCCAATTCGAACAACTGACGAACCATTTCTAGACTATCTACCGTTTCCTGAATAGTTTGCGTAGGATAACCATACATGAGGTAAGCGTGCACCATAACTCCCGCTTCGGTAAAGTTGCGAGTTACTTGAGCTACTTGCTCGACAGTTACCCCTTTTTTTATGAGTTCTAACAACCTATCGGAAGCGACTTCTAGCCCGCCAGAAACGGCGATACAACCTGATGCTTTTAGTAAAACACATAAATCTTGGGAGAAACTTTTCTCAAAGCGAATGTTTGTCCACCAAGTAACAACGAGTTTTCTTTTAATGATTTCTAAGGCTAATTCACGCATTAAGGCTGGCGGTGCGGCCTCATCTACAAAATGAAAACCATTTTCACCAGTTTGTGCTATGAGTTCTTCCATTCTGTCTACTAATGTTTTAGCAAGAATGGGCTCGTAAACTTTTATATAATCTAAAGAAATATCGCAAAAAGTACATTTTCCCCAGTAACAGCCGTGCGCCATGGTGAGTTTATTCCATCGGCCGTCGCTCCACAAACTATGCATCGGATTGGCAATTTCTATAACCGAAATGTATTTATCTAGCAATAAATCCGAATAATCTGGTGTACCAACTTCGCTTTGTTTGTAGTCTTTTTGAAGCGTATTATTTTTGTACGCAACTTGATTGTTTTCTAATAAAAATGTTCGTTTAAATTCGTTTGAAATTGTTAATTGCTTCGCCAGTTCGCTATTGCTCGTGTGTAAATTATCAACTATCAATTGAATAGGTAATTCTCCGTCATCAAGTGTTATAAAATCGAAGAATTCAAATACTCGAACATCTGTCAAAGAACGTAATTCAGTATTTGGGAAACCGCCACCCATCGATATTTTTATCTCTGGAAAATGACTTTTAATAAACTGTGCACAACGAAAAGCACTGTACAAATTTCCTGGAAATGGAACTGAAATACAAACTAATTTGGGTTGTACAACTTCAATTTTTTCTTTTAATATTTTTAAAGTAATCGCATCGATATAAGTTGGTTCCTTTTGCAAATGCGAGTACAAATCATCGAAAGAATTTGCGCTTCGCCCCAAACGTTCGGCATAACGACTGAATCCGAAATTCTCATCGATACATTCGACAATAAAATCTGATAAATCCTCAAGATATAATGTCGCCAAATGCTTGGCTTTGTCTTGCATTCCCATCGACCCAAAAGCCCATTCCATATCGTCTAATTGCTCAAACCTAAAGGCTTCTGGCAAGAAATCTCCTGAACAAATTTGCCTTGCTAAGGTTGGATTATTTCCTTGCAAAAATGCAATAACAGAATCGATGGTTTTTATATATTCGTCTTTCAAGGCAAATATTCGTTGAATATTTGGAGAATCTGACTGGCTACTTTTAGCAAACAAATCTTCTAATCCTTTTTTAGAAAACAATTCGAGAATGACTTCGATTCCCAAATCCATCTGAAAAGCCGAAATGTTTTTGGTGTTCAAAAAACCTTTTATATATGCCGTTGCTGGATACGGTGTATTCAGTTGTGTAAAAGGCGGTGTGATGAGAAGAAGGTCTTTCAAAAGAAATATTTTTGTAAAGGTAATTTTTATTTATTGGAAACTGAAATTTGAGTATTTTTACAAAAAAATAAATTATGCCAACTGACTGTATTAGCTATCAAAAATCGGGATATTTTTCTAAATTAATCACAGATTATTTAGATAAAAAACCAGAATTAGAGCAGTTGTACAATCATTTTCCTACTATTGAAAATTTTGAAAATCAAGTTGAAGAAAAAGGAAAAAATTTCAATAGCAATGAAAAAAGAGAAGTTTTAGTTGATATCTTAGAAAATCAATACTCAAAAATTGAGATTTCAGAATTAACAAAACAAAATATTACTCTTCTAAAAGACACTAAAACCTTTACAATCACTACTGGTCATCAGCTCAATTTGTTTACTGGTCCGCTGTATTTTTTATATAAAATTATTTCCACCATCAATTTATGTAAGGAATTAAAAATTAACTACCCAAAATATAATTTTGTCCCTATTTATTGGATGGCGACTGAAGATCATGATTTTGAAGAAATAAACCACTTTAATTTTAAAGATAAAAAATTCAGATGGAATAAGGAATCTAAAGGTCCTGTTGGAAGATTATCTATTGAAGATTTAACGACTTTCTTTGATGTTTTTAAAACCGAATTGGGTTCTAGTAACAATGCTGAATATCTAAAAAAACTATTTTCTTATAGTTATTTGCAACATTCAAATTTAGCTGATGCAACCAGGTTTTTAGCCAACGAATTGTTTGGAGAATATGGTTTGGTGATTTTAGATGGAGATTCGGCAGCATTAAAAAAACAATTTACACCTTATGTAAAAGACGAATTATTATATCAAAATTCGAACAAAAAAGTTCTGGAGAGCATTGCTAAACTTAAAGATTATTCGATTCAGGTAAATCCTAGAGAAATAAATCTTTTTTATATCGAAGATAATCTCAGGGAACGTATTATTCATGAAAATGGAAACTTTAAAGTAAATAATACAACTATTGAATTTTCTGAAATCGAAATATTAAATTTAGTAGAAACAAATCCAGAAAAATTTAGCCCAAACGTTATTTTACGTCCTTTATATCAGGAAGTTATTTTGCCTAATTTAGCTTATATTGGTGGCGGTGGCGAGATTGCTTATTGGTTAGAGCTAAAAGCGATGTTCGATTTTCATAAGGTAACTTTCCCAATATTATTGGTTCGAAATTCGGTGGTTTTAATTAATGAAAAGCAAGAAACAAAAAGAGCTAAACTTGATATTAGTTGGGAAGAATTATTCTTGAAACAACAAACATTAGTTGATACCAAAACAAAACAGTTTTCTGAAATTAACATTAATTTTTCTGAGCAAAAAGCACATCTCAAAAAACAATTTGAAGCTTTACACAAAATCGCATTAAAAACCGACAAATCATTTTCTGGTGCTGTAAATGCTCAAGAGAAAAAACAAATAAAAGGTTTAGAAAATCTTGAAAAAAGATTGCTAAAAGCGGAAAAAAAAGCACACACTTCACAATTAGAAAGAATCGTTCAACTACAAAACGAATTGTTTCCCAATGAAAGTTTACAAGAACGAAAATCTAATTTCTCAGAGTTTTATTTAGAAACGGGAAATTCTCTCATCGCAGAGCTAATAAAAGAACTAAAACCGCTTTCAGAATGCTTTTCAACGGTTAAAATCTGAGTTTCGTCGATTTTAATGTCATATTAACGGAAAAAGATTGTTTTTACTGAAAATAACTCTATTTTTGCACTCCGAATTTACAATTTAATAATAATTTAATAATTTATGAGCAAAAAATACTTACTTACAGGAATATCAATTTTAACCATTTTTCTTACTTCTTACGGACAATCTAAAAACCTAGTTATTCAAATGGTTAAAGTGGAAGGTGGAAAATTTCTAATGGGTTCTCCAGACGAAAATAAAATTGCCGAAAACGATGAGCAAAAACAGCACGAAGTTACTGTAGGGAATTTTGAAATAAATAAACTAGAAGTTTCTGTTTGGGAATGGAAACAATATTGTAAAAAAACAAAAAAGAAAATGCCAGCCAAACAAGTTTGGGGAATAAATGACAATTATCCTATTACAAATATTACTTGGAACGAAGCTATTGCTTATTGTAACTGGTTGAGTAAACAAGACGGATACAAACCTGCCTATACTGTTGTAGGTCCTAATATTATATGTGATTTTACCGCAAACGGATACAGACTACCGACTGAAGCGGAATGGGAATATGCTGCAAAAGGCGGAAAAAAATCTAAGAACAACATCTTTTCTGGTTCTAATATTTCTAATGATATTGCATGGCAACAAAACAATAGCGATAAAAAACCACATGCTGTAGGAACAAAACTAGCTAATGAATTGGGGATTTATGACATGAGCGGAAACGTTTGGGAATGGTGCTATGACTGGTACAACAAAGATTATTACAAAAGTGAAGATGGAAACAACCCAACTGGACCAATAAGAGGTGAAAAAAAATCGGTTCGTGGTGGTTCTTGGGATAGTAAAGAAAGTTACTTGAGAACTAGTAATAGAATTAGTACAACACCGAACAGAACTTATGAATTTTACGGATTTAGATTGGCGAGAACCGCAAACTAAAATATATTATACAAAGTAGCCTACAAATTTTACAAAAAAAGACTACTTTTGCACCAAATTTAAAAAAATAAAAATGGCAACGAATAGAACATTCACAATGATTAAGCCTGATGGTGTTGAAAACGGACACATCGGAGGAATAGTAAACATGATAACTGAAGCTGGTTTCAAAATTGTATCAATGAAATTGACTCAATTGACTATAGCTGATGCTCAAAAATTTTATGCAGTACACGCTGCTAGACCATTTTATGGTGAATTAGTTGAATTTATGTCAAGAGGTCCAATTGTTGCTGCTATTTTAGAAAAAGAAAATGCAATCGAAGATTTTAGAACATTAATTGGTGCTACAAATCCTGCTGATGCTGCCGAAGGAACTATCCGTAAAAAATACGCTACTTCTATTGGAGAAAATGCTGTTCACGGTTCAGATAGCGACGAAAATGCTGCTATTGAAGGTGCTTTTCACTTTGCTGGAAGAGAACAATTCTAATATTAGAAATAGAATAAAATAAAAAATCCCATTTCTATGAAATGGGATTTTTTTTATGAGCAAACTTATCTAAGAACAACATCTTTTACAACGTCTTTCCCCAATTCTTCGTTTATCATTTTGATAATTTTATCTTTGCCATAACTTAATTCCTCACGCAAAACCGACGAAGTGAGTTCGACATATAAAATATTATTTCGCAAAGCCACACTTCGAGTATAATTATTTACGCCATTTCCCATCAAGTTCTTCCAAGCATCAATAACAGAAACTTGATCTAGTCCTGATTCAAGTTTGTTGGTTTTAATAATTTGATTTAAAATATCGCCAACTACACTTTGATTATTAATTCGTTTTGCCATTTTATTTTTCGGTATTTAAAATGACTTTACTAAAATATAATTTTGCTTTATCTGATGTTTCTAAAACCAATTCTTTTTCCGAAACAGATTCGATTCTTTCGGTATGTTTTCCGAATTTTGATGTAAACTCGATAAAAACACCTTCCGAATTATCCGATATTTTTACCGTTTCCGACAAATCATTTACTAAAAAAGTCCCGTCAGGTTGCCAAGTCACTTTTTTATGAAAACCAGTTTCATTTTTTATTTCATAATAATCATACACTTCATTTATAGGATAATCTTTCTTATCGCCATCTGTATTTACAGCTTTGGTAATTTGCCAATAGCCATTTATGTCATCAATTTTCGAAATATCAACCTTTTGGGAACATCCAAAACAAATTGATAGTAGAAATACTAAAATTAAAATCTTTTTCATTCTGTAAAAATAGTAATAATACATTAAACCTTTTTGAAAAATTAATGTCTAAATTTGAAACTAAACCCAATTATTATGAAAGCTATTTTACTTGCATTATCCAGCATTTTATTTTTGACAAGTTGTAGTACCGAAACTGTTTTGCCAACACCAATTCCCACTCCTACTCCAATTCCTGTTGAAGAAGCTATGTATTATCCAACTATTGGAAGTGGCATTTGGGAAACAAAAAGCATTCAAACTTTAGGTTGGAATCAATCGGCAGTGCAACCTTTATTGGATTATTTAGCTTTAAAAAATTCTAAATCATTTATCATCCTTGTAAATGGAAGAATTGTCATGGAAAATTATTTTAACAGTCACAATGCCACAGCAAATTGGTATTGGGCAAGCGCCGGAAAAACATTAACTTCTACAGTAACTGGAATTGCACAACAAGAAGGTTTATTAAACATAAATAACAAAGTTTCACAATATATAGGAACTGGTTGGACAAGCGAAACTTTGGCACAAGAAAACCTAATTACTTGCAAAAATTTATTATCTATGAATTCTGGTTTAGATGATAGTACCGATGCTGTAGATCCCGCAAGTCTTACTTATACTGCCGATGCTGGCACAAGATGGGCTTATCATAATGTCTATGTAAAACTGCAAGATGTTGTAGCAAGTGCTTCTGGACAAACTTGGAGTAGTTATTTTAATACCAAATTAAGAGATAAAATTGGTATGGACGGTACTTGGATTCAAAGCGGAAACAATTCGGTTTATTGGAGCACAACAAGAAGTATGGCGCGTTTTGGTCTTTTGGCTTTAAATAAAGGAAAGTGGAATTCTGATCAAATTGTAAACGAAAATTATTTTAATGAAGCTACGAATACCTCACAAACTATAAATCAAAGTTATGGTTATTTGTGGTGGCTAAACGGGAAATCTAGTTTTCATTTGCCACAAAGTCAATTGCAATTTTCTGGAAGTATTATACCTAACGGAGCTAATGATATGTTTATGGCTTTGGGTAAAAACGACCAAAAAATATATGTTATTCCTAGCAAAAAAATGGTAGTTATTAGAATGGGAGATGCTGCAGATACCTCAAATCTTGCTTTATCAGATTTTGATAATGTATTATGGCAAAAAATAAATGCACTATACCAATAGCGCATTTATTTTTATTCAAGTATAACGTTTCTCGGCTTAATTTTCAATTTTATATTTTCTAAAGAAATAGTATATAGTAATTCCAAAAAGAAGTGAGAAAGAATAACTAATATAATCTTCCACCGTCATTCTACTTGCTGTATAAATCAGTAAATCTTTTAAATCTCTTAATATTACGTAAGAAGGAAACATTATTAACTTGAAAACAATATAAAGTTTCAAGATAGATATGGAATATTTATTTGCTAGAAAAAAGAAAATTAAGGCAGTTAAACATAACAACAGGTTAAAGTATTGTAAAACTAAAATAGAAATTACGGAATAAGTTTTTGTTAGACTCATTATTGAGGCTATCAAATCAAAACTAACAACTATTAGTAATACTATTCCAAAGATTCTATTATTGAAGAGTTTTTTTATCATAGTATTGTTTGTTCGCAATTTTGGTAATCTCGCACAACTTAGGATTTAATCCAACTCACGATTTCATCATCTATTGGCAAAGTAGTGGGTGCAATTACTTTGGATAAATGACCTTCAGTATCAATTAGATATTTCTGGAAATTCCATTTTACCTCGTTGTCTTCTAATCCGTTTTTAGATTTTTGAGTTAGAAATTGATATAACAAGTGCATATCATCACCTTTTACCGATATTTTTTCCATCATAGGAAAAGTTACTCCATAATTTCTAGAACAAAAAGTAGCTATTGTAGCATTAGTTCCTGGTT
This sequence comes from Flavobacterium swingsii, assembly GCF_900111965.1. Lineage (GTDB taxonomy): Bacteria > Bacteroidota > Bacteroidia > Flavobacteriales > Flavobacteriaceae > Flavobacterium > Flavobacterium swingsii. Next base: position 169,023 of record NZ_FOJT01000001.1, read on the forward strand.
CTTGAGCTCCAAAATTATTTGCAGGAAATCCTATAATTACAAAATTCTTGTCTTTAAACTCGGTGTATAACTCTTGCAATTGCTCATATTGTGGTGTTAACCCACATTCTGAAGCGGTGTTTACAACCATTACTTTTTTCCCTTTCAATGAAGAAAAATCGAATTCTTTTCCTTCAATGTCTTTTACTTTAAACTGATAAATAGATTCTTGTGCCATATTATTTGTTTTTTGTTCTTTTGAAAGTTGATTTATAATATTTGCTTCTTGACTCTTACAAGTCATTAACATCATTAACGAAAATATCCAAAGTAATTGTTTCATAGTTTTATTTTTTATAATATTTCCTGTATTTAGGATACGTGATTAAACCGATTAATGAGATTGTTCCTAACGAATAATATATCCAATCTAATGATTTTGCTTCGCCACTAGCGTAAGAATGCAAGCCAACCAAATGAAAATTGACTCCATAATAAGTGAATAAAATAGATATAAAAGCGAACATACTCATCAAATTGAAAAACCATTTCCCTCGTAATGAAGGGACAAAACGGGCATGAATTACAAAAGCATAAACCATAATACTAATAAGCGCCCATGTCTCTTTTGGATCCCAACCCCAGTAGCGTCCCCAAGATTCGTTTGCCCATTGTCCTCCAAGGAAATTTCCTATGGTAAGCATAATTAATCCGATGGTTAACGCCATTTCGTTGATATAAGTTATCTCTTTTATGTTTAACTCCATTTTAGCTTTGTTCTTTTCATTCGTAAAAAATATAAGTACCAATGCCACAAAACCTAAAATCATACCCAATGCAAATGGTCCGTAACTACCTACAATAACCGCCACGTGAATCATAAGCCAATACGAATTAAGCACGGGTTGGAGGTTTGCAATTTCTGGATCTATCCAATTGGCATTAGCTTGCATAAAAATCATGGCAGTTACAAATGCCGCCGAAGCTACCGTTAATTTAGATTTTTTGTCGAAAGCCAAACCAAAAAACATAGTCGCCCAAGCCACATAAATAATAGCTTCATAAGCGTTGCTCCAAGGAGCATGACCCGAAATATACCATCTTGCTACGAGTGCTAATGTGTGCATACCAAACAAGAAACCAATAAATACGTGAAAAGAATTTACCGTAATTCTTAGCCATTTTTTATCAAAGAAGATACTCAACAAGGTAAAAATTAACATCAAAATACTCGCACAAGCATAGTAATTAAACAACTTTTTTAGGATATTATATTTGTTATATAGTACTTCCGAAGTGATTTTCTCTTCACTTGGCATCACTTTGCTTCCGTGTTTTTTCTGAAATTTTACAATTCCGTCAAGATAAAAGTCAGGTTCTTTGTAGTTATTGTTTGCGGCCGCATTTTCTAACGACATTAAATATATAGGAAGAATTTGCTTTGTAAAAGTAGAATCCATTCCTTTTAAACCAGCATGATTAAGCTCGGCAAACGATGCCCATTTGTTGTTTGCATCATTAGGAATTGGGAATATTTTTAGAATACTTCCCGACAATGCCGAATTCATTAAGTTTATCTTCTTATCTGTTTCTACAAAACCTTTTTCAAAACTATTTGGATTTGCTGCTTTGTAAGCAGCGTCTAGATATTTTGATAATTTATAATTTCCAATTTCATCAAAAAAGTCGATAAATTTTGCTAATTTTTGATTTTTATCAATACCAATAATACTACGAATACTATCATTTCCTGGTTTTATATAAATAAGTGGCACTTCATACCAAACCGTTGGATATTGCGTCATAGAAACGAATACTTGGTCTGAATTCATGTTCTGATAGGTATCGGAATGACTCACTTTTCGTAACAATTCTGACGAAAAAGTATTTATAGGCTTCATTCTTCCACCCAAATCTTGAACGATTAAACGTCCGAATTTCTCTGCATGTTTTTCGCTAATTTTTCGTTTGTCTAGAACGGAATCTATTTGTTTTAGTGTGGCTTTTTTCTCATGATGATTTTGTGCAAAACCAGTAAATGCAAATAATAAGATTAGAATCGTAAGATTGGCTTTTTTAATTTTTACAACTTCTAATTTTCGTTTGATGTCGGCAAAACGAGAATGTTTGGTAAACATAATTGCCATCATAGCAAAAAACAACATAAAATACCCAATATAAGTTATCCAAGTTCCCCAAAAATCATGACTTACCGAGAGTACAGTTCCTTTCTCATCTGGATCGAATGAAGACTGGAAAAAGCGATAACCCTTGTAATCTAAAACGTGATTCATAAAAATTTTATAATCAAAATTTGGTTTGTCTTCAACGGTTACTTTACTTTCATAAGAAGAATAACTTTTTTCGGTTCCTGGATATTTCTGAGCGACAAAATCATTTAATTTTATTTTGAATGGCAATTCGTATGATTTACTTCCAAATGACAAGGTATAATCTAGATTCCCAATTTTTACCGTTTTTGGTTCTCCCATTTTACCTTTAGAACCCACAAGCGTTACTTCACGTTCTTGACCTTCCGATTTTATTGTTAAAACAAGTGCATCTTCCTCATCTTTTGCTTTATAATCATTACTAGATTTATAGCCTATTGCTCCTTTTTTTGCAGGTTCTGGGAACACAAATTGCGCACCAGCAACATTATATAATGAACGCATCATGAGTGGTTCGGTCGCATCTTTATTTACTTTTCCTTTCAGTTTGTCTGCCATTCGCATAAACTCACCTTCAAACGGAGTACTTATCGTGTAAGCTCCCAAAGTTGTATTGATATTGATTGCGCCTTTTGTAAATTTATTTAACGAAAACAAAACATTATGAATATTGACTACTTCGCCCGATTTTAGGAAATGTTCATGTCTTGTTCCTCCGCCAGATTCGACCATTTTTAGGAAATCGATTCCGTTTTTGTTTTCTATTATGGTTTCTTTGGCTCCCATAATAAATTGTTTCAATTCGATTGTAAATGGTGTTTTATCGAAAGATTTATGTAACGAGAAATCATTATTTGTAGCTTGCGAAAACAAAACAGCTTGCTCGAAAGTTCGACGTTTCATTTCGCCTTTGTATTGTCCATCGACATTTACAGTTAAAAATGTTTTGTCCGAATAAAAATGATTTTCTGAAGCACCCTCACGAATTGGCATCATGCCTTCGTAGCTAATATATCGGGTTACAAATGCTCCCAGAAGTATTAAAACAAATGCCAAATGCAGCATTAGTGTTGCCCATTTTTCTTTTTTAAATAACTGATAACGTTTTATGTTTCCAATAAAATTGATCATAAAAAACACCATAATTCCTTCAAACCACCAAGCATTATATACCAAAATCCTTGAGGTTGTTGTGTTGTATTTACTTTCTATGAATGTTCCTGTAGCCATTACAATTGCAAAACCAACGAACAATATTGCCATTAATCTTGTTGAAAAGAGTATCGATTTTAATTTTTCCATAATAAATTTGGAGTCGTATTTTTTAAGTGCAACAAAAATACTCAAAAATGTTTGTTTCAAATAAAGAAACAGACATAATTTAAGCATAAATTATGATTGGTTTACCAAATTTATAAATTTCAAAAAATTAGTAATTTTTATTTATTTTAGCCAAATGATTCGAGTAGTAATAATAGGTTCGGGAAATGTTGCGCAACATTTAATAAAAGCTTTCGCTAAAAGTAGTATTATCGAAATAGTACAAGCTTTTTCTCGCAACAAAGAAAACCTAACAAATCTTATTGATTCTTCAAAAATCGCAACCGATTTGAATGCTTTAATTGATGCTGATTTGTATATTATTTCGGTTTCCGATAATGCTATTGCAGAAGTTTCACATCAATTAAAAGTTGAAAACAAATTAGTTGTTCATACTTCGGGAAGTATTGATATGATTGATTTAGACAATAAAAACCCAAAAGGTGTTTTTTATCCATTGCAAACATTTTCAAAAAATGCAGCAGTAAATTTTGATGTCATTCCAATTTGTTTAGAAGCCGAAAATATTGAAGATTACAAATTGCTGGAAACAGTAGCGAAATCTATTTCCGACAAGGTTTTCAACATCAATTCAAATCAAAGAAAAGCATTGCATGTTTCGGCAGTTTTTGTCAATAATTTCGTGAATCATTTGTATAAAATTGGAAACGATATTTGTAAAGAAAATAATATTCCTTTCGAAATTTTACAACCATTAATACAAGAAACAGCAAACAAAATCACTTCGCTTTCGCCAAATGAAGCGCAAACTGGACCAGCAAAACGAAACGATTCACAAACTATAAACTCACATTTGCAATTTCTAACGGACGAAAATCAGAAAGAAATTTATAAAATACTAACAAAATCTATTATCGATAATGGCAAAAAGCTATAAAGAAATCATGAACGACATCACCACATTTATTTTAGATGTTGATGGCGTACTAACCGACGGAAAAGTACACGTTTCCCCAACTGGCGAAATGCTTCGAGAAATGCATATTCGTGACGGATTTGCTATGAAAGCTGCTCTAGAATCTGGTTATAATGTTTGCATTATTTCGGGCGGAAGCAACGAAGGTGTTCGTATTAGATTAAGAAATCTAGGTATTACTGATATTCATCTTGCAGCTCCAAATAAAGTAGAAACTTTTAAGGAATACATCGAATTATATAATATTAAACCCGAACAAGTCCTATATATGGGTGACGATATTCCGGATTATCATGTCATGCAACTGGTAGGATTACCTACTTGTCCGCAAGATGCTTCACCAGAAATAAAAGGCGTTTCCAAGTATATTTCTCACATAAATGGCGGAAATGGCGCTGTTCGCGATGTTATAGAACAAGTGATGAAAGTGCAAGGAAAATGGCTTACTTATTTTAATGGAAAACACGATTAAATAACCCAAATTCGCTATAAAAAAAATAGAATAAACAAACGATTACAAAAAAAATGAAATACCTAAAACTCATTCGATTCCAAAATTTAATTATGATTGCCTTAATGCAACTCATTGTTTTGTTTGGATTCCTAAAAATGCAAAATATAGAATTGGCTTTAGCATTATGGCAATATTATTTATTAATAATTTCTACTGTTTGCATCGCTGCTGGCGGTTATATTATTAATAATATTTTTGACACCAATACCGATTTAGACAATAAACCAAACGATGTTGTGGTCGGAAAATCCGTTTCTGAATCGTTAGCATACAATTTATATGTCACTTTTACACTTATTGGTGTTTGCATCGGATTTTATTTATCGAATGTAATTATGAAACCCAGTTTTTTACTGTTTTTTATAATTCCATCAGCCTTATTATACATTTATGCCACGAGTTTGAAACAAATTATGATAGTAGGAAATGTTGTAATTGCGAGTTTATTGTCATTTAGCATTATCATTATTGGTATTTTTATGATTATTCCTGCAACAGACGAAATAAACAAAAAAGCGATGTCGACCGTACTTTCGGTTTTATTCGATTTTGCTACGATAGCATTTATAATCAATTTTATTAGAGAAATTGTTAAAGATTTAGAAGATACGAAAGGTGATGAAAATCAAGGAATGCAAACTTTACCTGTAATTTTGGGAACTTCTAAAACTTCCAAATTAGTGTTTGTGTTAAGTTTTATTCCTATAATGTGTATTTTATATTATGTGTATAATTATTTGTTTAATCTGCAATATGCAACAATATATATATTAGTATTTTTAGTTGGACCACTACTCTATTTTATGATTAAAATATGGTCGGCCGAAACAAAAAAGGATTTTCATCATCTCAGTAATGTTTTAAAATTGGTTGTCTTTTTCGGAATCATTTCCATAGCAGTTATTGGAATAAATATGAAATATTATGTTGCGTAAAAAGTTCGAAAATACCAAAATAATTTTAGCTTCCGGTTCGCCAAGAAGACAAGAATTTTTCAAGAATTTAGATTTAGATTTTGAAATTCGCCTCAAAGAAATCGAAGAAGTTTTCCCAGAAACCTTACAATCATTAGAAATCACCGATTATTTAGCCAAACTAAAAGCTTCTGCATTTGATGGCGATTTACTTGAAAATGAACTGTTAGTAACCAGTGACACTTTAGTTTGGTTAAAAAATGAAGCGCTCGGAAAACCAAAAGATTATCCCGATGCTTTTGCAATGCTTCAAAAATTATCTGACCAAACTCACGAAGTTATCACATCAGTTTGTTTTAAAACCAAAGACAAAATCGAGATTGTAAATGATATTACTAAAGTTACTTTTGGTACATTATCCGACGAAGCTATCGCTTATTATTTAGATAACTACAAACCTTTCGACAAAGCTGGAAGTTACGGAATTCAAGAATGGATAGGACTCGTAGGTATAACAAACATTGATGGTTCGTACACAAACGTTGTCGGATTACCCACCGAAAAAGTGTATCGATATTTGTTAAATTTTACTTTTTAACAATCTCACAAAAGATTTATGGCACGGTTGTTGGAAATTGATAAACAACAAACGTATTTATTAAGTTATTCATAAATAAAACCATAAATCATGAGAAAATTACAATTTACAATCGCAGCATTTATATTGTTATTTACATTACAATCTAATGCACAAGTATCGGTTAGTTTAAATATCGGTTCACCACGTCCTACATGGTACAATCATCATGAATCTGAATGTGATTATTACTATCTTCCAGAAATAGAAGCTTACTACGATGTTCGTTCGTCAGTTTATATTTATCTTGGACCAAGAGGTTGGATTCGTTCGGTTTATTTACCAGAATATTGTCATAATTATGATGTAAATAGCGGATATAGAGTTGCCATCGATTATAGAGGTCATTCTCCTTACGCTTACTTTAACAATCACAGAGAAAGATATTATCGTCCAAATTACAGAAATTATCGCGAAGAATATTACCGCCCAAATTACGAAAACAGAAGAGTCGTTGTACAAAATTATCGCAGAGATTATGACGACGATCACGATGGTTATAGAAAAGAAAAACACAATAACGGCCGAGGACATGGAAATGGACACGGAAACGGAAGAAGATAATTTACTTACTTAATTCTTAAAAAACAGAGGACATTCCGTTCTCTGTTTTTTTTATTTATTACCAATAGATTTCCTTTATCTTTGTAAAAAAATCAATTTTTGTTTTGAGATATTTTATCGAATTTGCTTATAACGGAACACTTTATCACGGCTGGCAATACCAACCCAATGCTACATCAGTACAAGAAACTTTAAACAAAGTTTTTTCGACACTTTTGCAAGAAGAAATAGATATTATGGGAGCTGGCAGGACTGATGCTGGCGTGCATGCCAAGCAAATGTATGGTCATTTTGATTCTGAGATTGTTATTGATAATTCGAAATTTATTCACAAAATCAATTCATTTTTACCCAAAGACATTGTTGTTTTTGATATAATTCCCGTTCACGATGAAGCTCATGCCAGATTTGATGCCATTTCACGGACATATAATTACCATATTTCAACTTACAAAAATGTATTTACTAATGATTTGGCTTGGTATTCATCAAAAGATTTAGATGTCATTGCCATGAATGAAGCAGCAAAAGTATTATTAAAGTTTACCGATTTTAAATGTTTTTCAAAAACAAATACCGATGTAAATACGTATAATTGCACAATAACCGAAGCTTTTTGGACTGTAGAAAAAGAACAACTTATCTTTACCATTACAGCCGACAGATTCTTAAGAAATATGGTTCGTGCCATTGTAGGAACTCTCATCAATATTGGTTTACATAAAATAACTATTGAAGATTTTATACAAATAATTGAATCTCAGAACAGAGAAAATGCTGGATTTTCGGTTCCAGCACATGGTTTATTTCTCACGAATATCAAATATCCTTACATAAAGAAAGATGAAAGCATTTGATACAACCCTTTTCAAAAGGATTTTAGAATACACCAAACCATACAAAAAACGGTATTATAGTGTGGTTGTTTGGGCAATATTATTGGCTCTTTTTGCAGCACTTCGTCCCTATTTACTAAAAAATATAATAGATGATTATGTTTTACCCAAAGACAAAAACGGATTTTCCTTATTCGTAATTCTTATGGCAAGTTCGCTTATTCTCGAAGTTTTAGCTCAATTTTACTTTGTTTATTGGGCAAATTGGTTGGGACAAGACATTATAAAAGACATTAGAATAAAGCTTTTTAAACACATAACAAGTTTCAAAATTAGTTATTTCGATCACGAACCTGTAGGTAAATTAGTCACTCGTTCTGTTTCTGATATCGAATCTATCGCAAGAATTTTCAGTCAAGGTTTGTTTATGATCATCAGTGATTTGCTTAAAATGGTGGTCGTACTTGTTTTTATGCTTTATATGAATTGGAAATTAACCATGATTATTCTTGCCGCAATGCCAATCTTAATTTATATAACTAGAATATTTCAGAGAAAAATGCAACTTGCTTTCGAAGAAGTAAGAAACCAAATTTCTAACCTAAATACTTTCGTACAAGAACGTGTTACAGGTATGAAAATCGTGCAACTTTTTACCAGAGAAGCTATCGAACTTGAAAAGTTTAAAGAAATTAACGACAAACACCGAAAAGCTTGGGTAAAAAACGTTTGGTATAACTCTATATTTTTTCCAATTGCCGATATTATTTCATCATTATCCTTAAGTTTTATTGTTTATTATGGAGCGATGTTGATACTAAACGACGATCCGCTAACCAAACAAGGAGATTTGTTTGCCTTTACAATGTACATCTCGATATTTTTTACACCATTACGTCAAATTGCAGATAAGTTTAACGAAATGCAAATGGGAATGATTGCCGCCAATCGTGTTTTTGACATACTAGACACCAATCACCATATTGAAGATATTGGTACACAAATCGCTCCTAAATTTGAAGGTAAAATCGATTTCGAAAACGTAACTTTTGGATATAAACCAGATGAAAATGTTCTAAAAAGCATCAATTTATCTGTCGATGAAGGAAAAACCATCGCCATTGTAGGTGCAACTGGAGCAGGAAAATCGACAATAATTAACCTGTTAAACCGTTTTTACGAAATAAAATCAGGTACGATTTCTATAGATGGAAAAGATATTACAAACTACACTTTAGATAGTTTACGCCAACAAATCGCTATTGTTTTACAAGATGTTTTCTTATTTGCTGATACCATTCACAATAATATAACTTTAAATAATGAAGCCATTTCCAGAGAAGAAATTATCATGGCTGCTAAAGAAATTGGTGCACACGAATTTATCATGAGCTTGCCAAACGGATATGATTATAATGTAAAAGAACGTGGCAATATGCTGTCATCAGGACAACGCCAACTCATTGCATTTTTGCGTGCTTATGTAAGCAAACCAAGTATTCTAATTCTTGATGAAGCAACTTCGTCTATCGATGTTTATTTAGAAGAACTCATACAAAAAGCTACCGAAACATTAACCAAAAACAGAACGTCAATCGTAATTGCACATCGCTTGGCAACAATTATAAATGCTGATAAAATTGTGGTTCTTGACAAAGGAATTGTGGTTGAAGAAGGAACCCATAATCAACTATTACAAAAGGAAAATGGTTATTACCGAAAATTATATGATTCGCAGTTTGTAGCTCACGGCGAAGAAATTTAAACACAAATTTCACTAATTATCACGAATTAATTTGTGTTCTGTTTTTTCAAAAACAAATTGAAAAAATAGCCACAGATTAAAAAGATTTTCACAGATTTTTTGAAATCTTTTTAATCCTTTTAATCTGTGGCGAAAAAAGAATTAGATAAAATAATTTGTGCAAATTCGTGTAATTCGTGTTTTATTTTTGCAATTGATTATACAATTTCACACATTCTACCGCTTCTTTTACATCATGAACTCGAAGAATATTAGCCCCTTTTGTTAATGAAATTGTGTTTAAAACCGAAGTTCCATTTAAAGCATTTTCAGGTGTGTTTTCCAATGTTTTATAAATCATCGATTTTCTAGAAATTCCAACTAGAACAGGTAATTCAAGCATTTGAAATAATTTTAATTTATTCAGTAATTCGAAATTTTGTTCCAATGTTTTAGCAAAACCAAAACCTGGATCTATAATCAAATCATTAATACCAAAACTTCTAGCTTTGGCTACTTTTTTAGAAAAATAAAACAAAACATCTTTAACCAAATCATCATAATTTGTCATTTTACTCATGGTTTGCGGCGTTCCACGCATATGCATCATAATGTACGGAACTTGCAGTTTCGCAATGGTTTCAAACATTTCATCATCAAGATTTCCTGCAGAAATATCATTGATTATTGCTGCACCATTTTCTATCGCCATTTGTGCCACTTTACTATTGAAAGTATCGATGGAAAGTATGGTTTCAGGGAAATTTTTCAAAATCAAATCAACTGTCGAAATAACCCGATTTAGTTCTTCATCAACCAAAACAATTTCAGCATTTGGTTTGCTCGATTGTCCACCAATATCGATAAAATTCGCACCATCTTGCAACATTTTTTCAACTTGGAGCAAAACATTTTTTTCTGAAACAAATCGTCCACCATCATAAAAAGAATCTGGTGTAACATTCAAAATCCCCATTACTTTTGGCATCGATAAATCGATAAGTTGTCCTTTGCAGTTAATTGTCATTTTGAATATTGAAATTGTTACTGATATTGATATTAAAATTGCTTAAAAAAACTTATTTTTGAACAAATTTGATACAAATATAAATTAAAAAATGAAGAATACTTCACAACAATACGACGCAATCATCACAATTTGTCGAGATTTATACACCAAAAAAATGAAAGATTACGGTTCTGCATGGCGCATTTTGCGTTTGCCATCGCTTACCGATCAGATATTTATCAAAGCACAACGCATTCGTAGTTTACAAGAAAATGAGGTTCGAAAAGTAGATGAAGACGAAAGTTCGGAGTTTATTGGGATTATCAATTATTCGATAATGGCATTAATACAACTAGACAAAGGAATTGCTTTACAACCCGATTTAGATGTTAATGAAGCTGTGAGATTGTACGACGAAAAAGTTTCGATTACTAAAGATTTAATGGAAAACAAGAATCATGATTACGGTGAAGCTTGGCGCGATATGCGTGTGAGTTCCTTGACCGATTTGATTTTGCAAAAAATTCTTCGAGTAAAACAAATTGAAGATAATAAAGGAAAAACATTGGTTTCGGAAGGGATTGATGCCAATTATCAAGATATGATAAATTATGCGGTTTTTGCTTTAATACTGATGGATTTTAAAAAATAACAACTCATTAACAGATACTAAAATCAATCGGTTTTATATTTGTAAAAAACATAAAAATGGAAAAAGGAAAAAGCTATTTAACTTGGACAATTAGAATCATAATTTCGTTCTTATTTATTGTTTCGGCAGTAGCCAAAATGTATCCATCGCCTTATTTTGCTATTTCAACATTCGAAGTAAAACAGTTGTATCCATTAGGATTTTCAGAAATTATTGCGCCTTGGTTTTCTCGAATATTAATCGGAATCGAATTGGCTTTGGGAATTCTTATTCTTCAAAATAACTTTTTACGAAAATTAATTATTCCAGTAACCATTTTATTATTAGCCGTTTTCGTTGGTCATTTGTCTTATGTAACATTTTTAAGCGGCGGAAATTCTGGTAATTGTGGTTGTTTTGGCGAACTAATCCCAATGACACCAATTGAAGCCATAATAAAAAACATAGTTGCTATATTTCTATTGCTTTATTTATTCTATTTATTACCAAAAACAAATGATAAAAACAATTTTTGGATAGTTTCAGGTATCACATTAGCGACTATAATTTCGATATTTTTATTGGCACCAATTAAAAAAATCACAAACGATTTTGTAGTTTCTCCAATAGAAAATGTTGTTTCTGATACAATTTCTACAGAAAATATCGCTCCAATTGTTAAAGATTCAGTTTTTACTGCTGTAAAAGTTGATTCGGTAAAAAAAGTACTTCCAACAAAAATTGAAGAAGTAATTTCAACAACCGAACCCAAAAAAATCAAATCAGGTTATGCCAAATTATTTCCAAAAATAGATTCTGGCCGAAAAACATTATGCTTTTTTGTTCCTGGTTGTGATCATTGCCGCACAGCCGCAAAAGAATTGACCGAATTGAAACAAAAAAATGCTAATTTTCCAGAGATTTTAATCATTTTCATGAATGAAGAAGCCGATTTAATTCCAGCATTTTTCAAAGAAACTGGAGCCGAATATCCTTATAAAATTATCGAAATTATTCCGTTTTGGAATGCTTTAGGAACTGGTAAAGACACACCAGGAGTTAAATATCTTTGGAACGGAAACACCTACAAATATTATAACGGAATTACCGATAACAAATTTAATCCTACCGATTATCAAGAACTAATTAACAAGCCGTTTTCTGAATTAAAAAAATAAATTATGAAAAAAACAATCCTTTTACTATCAGTTATAATATTGATAATTTTTTGTTCAAATACAAAAAAAGAAGAATTCTCTAAAGAAGCATTATCAAACAAATTGGTAACTGCTAACGGAAGCGAAACCAACCTAAAAAAAATCCTGAAAAAGCACAAAGGCAAAACCGTAGTTATCGAAATTTGGGCATCTTGGTGTAGCGATTGTGTAAAAAATATGTCAAACGTTAAGGAATTACAAACCGCTTATCCCAATACCGATTTTGTTTTCTTGTCTTGCGACAAAACCACAGAAGCTTGGGCAAAAGGTATCGAAAAACATGAACTTGTAGGCGAACATTACTTAATTCCTGAAGGAATGAAAGGGGCTTTTGCAAAATCTATCAATTTAGATTGGATTCCGAGATATATCATTATTGACAAAACAGGAAAAATAGCTTTGTATAAAGCCATTGAAACCGATCACGAAAAAGTAAACACTTTATTAAAAAGCCTAAACTAATGAGATCCAAAATTGTAGCTGGAAACTGGAAAATGAATAAAAATTCGGAAGAAACCGAAGATTTAATCAACGAACTGATAGACAAATTACCAACAGATGGTAACACTAAAATAATTATTGCGCCTACTTTTATAAACCTTGCTTCGGCTGTCGACCATACCGAATTTACGAATATTCGTGTAGCTGCACAAAATATGCATCAAGCAGAAAATGGCGCTTATACTGGCGAAATTTCAGCAGATATGCTAAAAAGTATTGGTGTAAACACTGTAATTCTAGGTCATTCAGAACGCAGATCGATTTTTCATGAAACCGATGCAGTGATTTCGTTTAAAGTTGATACCGCTTTAAAACACGATATGACTGTCATTTTTTGTTTTGGAGAAGAACTGAAAGACCGTCAAAACAAACAACATTTTAACATTGTTGAAAATCAATTGCGTGACGGATTATTTCATATCGATAAATCGGCTTGGGCAAATATCATTTTGGCATACGAACCTGTTTGGGCAATAGGAACTGGAGAGACTGCAAGTCCTGAACAAGCACAAGAAATGCACGAATTTATTAGAGAAACTGTCCGTAAAGTATTTGGTAGTGATATAGCCGAAGATGTTTCTATTCTTTATGGCGGAAGTGTAAAACCAGATAACGCTGCAGCAATTTTCTCTAAACCTGATATTGATGGTGGACTAATAGGCGGAGCAGCATTAAAAGCTGATGATTTTGTAGCGATTGTAAATGGGATTTAATATAAAAAAAGCTCATTAGAAAAATTCCTAATGAGCTTCTAACCAAACATAAAACAAACAAAACTAAAATTTATAAGTGATTTTCCCTTTTACATAAACAGGTACTTCTTTATTAATATTTATTCTATTAAAATTAATACTGCTATTTCCCGATAAACTGTCGAAACTAAAATTAGGCTCATCTGCATAAATATTAAAAAAATTTCGCATTGATAATCTAAAATAAAACCTGTTATAATTGTATATTATTTTAATATCCGATGACAGATAATCTGCTGCCGATTCTAAAAAACTATATTCTACTACATTTTTTACTATTATATTATGATGATTCATCTTTATTTCTCTTGAATACTGAGAAAATCCTCTAATTGTGAAACTAAGTAATAAAAATATTAATACCTTTTTCATAATATATTAAAACCTATAAGTAATCTTACCTTTTAGATAAAATGGTACTCCTGGTGTAAAATGTATTTCTTCGACACTTTGGGTTTCATTTTGTAATCTACTTTCGGTAGCAAATTGGGTTTCGTTCCACTTTGTATTAAAAATATTTTCTACCGAAACACCAAAAGTTACACTTTTGTATTCATAATTTATATTCAAATCCGAAACTATATATCCTTTTGCAATTATTGAATTATCCTCATTAGCTGGTCTAGATTTCAAATATCGGTAATGTAATCCTCCCGAAAAACCTTTGTATTTACTAACACTTAACCCTCCTGTCGATGTAAAATCGGGTGCTAACGGGACATAATCTTGTCCTTTTGGCGCATCGATACTTCTAGCATAAGTATAATTAACATCGGTATCAAAAAACAAATAATTAGATAACTGGTAACGCAAACCAAAATCGAAACCCATTCGTTTTGTTCTTCCAGAAATCTCGACCGTTGCAGCATCGCCAACATATACTAATTCTTCTTGCAAATTTAGCATCCAAATAGCTGAATTGAGCAATAGTTTAGGGAACGGTTTTGCGATAATTCCTAAATCTGAGCCAAAAGCTGTTGGCAAAATTTGCTTCCCAGCATTAGCAACCACCACTCGTGTATCGTTAGAATGAAATCCTAAACCTGATTTTAAGTAAAACTGTAAATTATTATTTTGAGTAAAAATAAAGTTCAGTTTTGGTGAAAACTTAGCTTTATTTTCAGTTTGAGTTTTATAAGTTGTCGCCAATTTATCTTGATATTCAAACTTAAAATAATCGAATCTAATGGCTGGATTTATCTTTAATTTTCCAAAATCGAATTCAGTATTCAGATAAGAGAAAATATTGGTTTCATCTATATCTCCTAATTTTAAATGATTCAAAGTTGTGTAACGGCCTACTGTATGTGATAATTCAGTGTCTTTTGTAGCATCATTTCTGAAACCAAAACCCAATTGAAAATTAGAGTTTTCTAATTTCTTGTTCAATTCCGCATTCAACCCAAAAATATCTCTATTCTCTTTCTGGTGTATTTGATCACCATTTATTGGATCTTCTAAGAAGAATGTAAAATTAGAATACAAGTCGAAATTGTATTTTGAATAAAAAGCATTCGCTTTTAACAACGTATTTTCATCGATAGGTTTCGATAACGAAACATTCAAGTTTGTTCTCGAAGTTTTTCCGCCTTCAGTATCATCAACAGCACCAAATCTTGAAATTAATCCAGCATCAATTAACCGTTGCGGAATTTGACCCGAAGCATCCCATTTACTTGTAAAGTGAGAAGCATTGATAGAAAACTTACTATTATCGGCAAAGACTGATGTGTATTTTCCAAATAAATTAATACGTTTAAAATTTTGTGGTGAGTCGAACGCACCATTGGTCATAATATATTCTGTGGCCAAATAAGCATTCTGATTTTTTTGTTTTTCTAATAAATTAAAAAGCCCCACCGTTTTGAAAGTGTTAAATTGTCCTGCTTCGACACTTATCATATTCTTGTCTATTTTTTCTTTTGTTAAAAACGAAACATAACCTGCTGTGGCAAAATCTCCCTTATTAGCATAATAAGTTCCTTTTCCGAAATCTATTTTTTCGACCGTTTCTGGAATCACAAAATGTAAATCTGCATAACCTTGTCCGTGAGCGTGAGAAACCATATTTACAGGCATTCCATCTACTGAAACGGCAATATCCGTTCCGTGATCGATGTCGAAACCACGCAAAAATATTTGTTCTGCTTTACCGCCACCAGCATGCTGACCAATGAATAATCCTGGTACTTTTCGTAAAATTTCTTGCGAAGAATTTACTGGAGTAGTTTGTAAATCTATTTTAGAAATCACATTCATTGCATTAAGTTTTGAATGAATAACTACTTGATCCAAATTAAATGCATCGTCTTCTAAAACTATCGAAATCTCATTAGATACAATTGTATACTCTAATTTTTTAAATCCTAAAGCTGTAATAATTAATACATCTGAAATATTTGTTTTATCGATATTAAAATTTCCAAACTCATCAGTATGTGCGTGATATTTAGAATTTATGTTCAATAAATAAGCATTTTCAACTGGATTTCCCAATGAATCTTTTACTATTCCTTTTTGCATTTGCGCAAAGCTCGAAAATGTAATGAGTGAAATTAAGATTGCAAAAAGTGATTTCATTACAAATTATTTATTTTTTGTTCAAAAATTGGTCCTAATTCATACAAACTAGATTGTAATTCTTTTTTTATAGGTTTTACCTTGTCTTCTAAATTATTGGCTTTATAAATCATTGCCAAATGATAATTCAATTCTGGCTCAAATGATTTGTTTTCAACATATTTTTGAGCAATTTCTAATGCTTTTTTGGTATCACCCAAATTATAATATGCCCAAGCTAATAAATCGTAAGAATCTGGAGTTGGACGATGCTCAACTTCTATTTTTGCAATTTCGAGTGCTTTTGAAGAAGTAGATTTATTATCAGCATAAATTGAAGTGTTGTATTTGTTATACATCGCGCCATAATTATTATTGGTTAGCATTTTAAAATAAGAACTTAAATTTTTCTTTTCGTCAACCGTATTTTTTTCATATTCGGCAATTTCTGCTTTCAGTAAATAAAAATCGGGCGAATTGTGTTTTTTAGAAACCGCATCGATAATTCGTTTGGCTTCGTTTGTATTTTTTTCGTGAGAAAAAGCAATCCAAGCAATTCCTTTTAGCGCATACGAATTGTTAGGTTCTACTGCCAATGTTTTCAGGTAATAATCATACGATTTTTTTATATTTCCTGCATGACCATTTAAATCTCCAAGGTTAGAAAATGTCCAGATTTTCAATGCTTTATTATCATTTTTAACAGCAACTTCTTTAGCTTTTTCCATAAATGAAATAGCAGTTTTCAAATCTCCTAAATGATCATTCCATTTCGAAATTCTGATTAAATAATCAAAATCTTTACTATCAGTTAAAGCATTTAGGTTTTTCTGAGCTTCAGTATAATTTCCCAATTCCATATTTACATCAAAAAGTAATTTCTGAGTTTCTTTCATTCCTTCGCCAATAGCCAAAGCTTTGTTTGCCAATACTAAAGCTTCTTTAAAACGGTGTTGCGAAATATAATTTCTGCCTAAAGAACGAATCGTTCCTACTTGAGAATATTTGAAAGTTTCGTTCGATTTTAATAATAATTCTTCGGTTTTGTACAAATCATTAATATTTCCTGTTATTTCAAATAATTTCGAATAATTTGAAGCTATTTGAGATAAATAGGTAATTTGATTTGGTGCCGCGTCGAATTTTTTTTGCCAAAAATCTATTTCATACTTTGCAAAATCTAGCGATTTGTTTTCTTTCATTTCTAGAAAGACATTGTAATCTTTTGGGTTGGTAACTTGATCTGATTTTTTTTCGCAACTTATCATTACTAAAGTGGCAAAAAACAGGATTACTAAATTAAATGTTTTCATTGTGTTTGTTTTTGTTGCTTTTAAAAAATTAGAGCGCATAGTTTTATACGCTCTAATTTTAATAATCTACCAAGCAGAAGCTAAGTAAGGAAATGAGGCAGAAAAGGTTTTGTCGTTTGCACCAACATTATCGGAAGTAAGTCCTGCATTTGAAGTTCCTGTTGGACCACCAAAAATAAGAAGCAATTCAACATCAATAACGTCATCAGCAAGTGCACGACCTGTTAGCACATTTGTTCCATCAAAAAATGTAGTCGTTCCAGTTTTTTTAACACCCAAAACGTCAGTAGCTAACAATCCTGTAAACTGAGCTGCAGTTTGACCTAATGCATTTGTTGTATATCCAGAATTCAGAGCCAATAATCTTGATTCAAAAACAGATTGATAACTTGCACCCATCGTTGAAGGAATTGTAGTATTGAAAGCATCTTTAGGAGCTCCAGAAGCAATAAAAACGGTGTTTATTGCTGGTCTAGCCATTTGGTCTTTTTGTACATAAGTTCCTGAAAAATCAGTTGTTGCTGGTGTAACAGGAGCAACTGATTCATCATCATTGTTACAACTCGTAAACATTGCTATTCCTACAATTGACAATGCTATAATTTTAAATTTATTTGTTTTCATCTTTTTACTTTTATTAAAAATTAAATTATTGTTTTTGTTTAGTTTCTGCCCAAACATTGATAGTTGCAGATGTTCCCAATAAAGATTTTGGCACTTCAACAATTGTTGCTAAAACATTTGTTCCTGCAAAACTATCTGTTCCGGGATTGTTAAATCCAGTTGCAGTTCCTGCAAGAATCGCTTTAAACTGATTCAAATCGAAAAAGAACGGATCATCTCTTGGTCCTGCAAAAAATTTCATTCCGTTTGAAGTCGAAGTAATTGCTGCTCCTCCGTACGAAGAAATATCTACACTTCCTGAAGCCCCAGCCGTTTTTACAGTACTTGATGTCCCTGTTGTTCCTGGCGCAATTGGTCCAAAAAAGTACATTTTACCACCTCTCTTAATCGCTTGAATAACTAAATCTTCAACATTATCACCTGTGTTGTCAATATTAATTTCTGTCATTACATTTTCGTTAAATACCGCTGTTGCTGATGCACCCGGACTTAACAATCCTTGTGTGTTTACTACAAACACCATATTGTTTGTGTCTTGTCCCTGAAAAGCATACACATCGGTAATGTCATTTGCATTACCTGTTATTGCTGGAGCATCTGCGTGGTCAGCAGCAATTAATAATAGACCTGAAATCGCAACAAACGATAGACCTAATAACATTTTTGTTTTTTTCATTGTTTTAAATTTTTTAATGATTATAAATTGATTTACGCAGAATAGTTATTTATGGTTTTAAAAAAAGTAATATTTTTTAAATTATTTTTTTAAACTACTGATTATAAGTGTTTTAAAATAAAATATATTTTTAAAAATAAATTAAAACTAAGTATTAAATAAAGTTTATATAGATTTGTATTAATCAAAAAAACATTTTATGTCACAAGAAGAAGTTTTAGTATTAATAAAAGAAAAAGACAGTCGAGCTTATACCATATTATATGATATGTATTCGAAAAGCCTTTTTGCAGTGATTATTAATTTGGTCAAAGACCGAGAAGAATCTGAAGATGTCTTACAAGAAGTTTTTGTAAAAATCTGGAAAAACATAGATTCTTATAACGAAAGTAAAGGTCGTTTTTATACTTGGGCACTTAATATTGCTCGAAATACGAGTATAGATAAAATGCGTTCTAAAAACTTTAACAACAGCAAAAAAAACCTATCGTCTGATAATTTCGTACATCTATTAGATGACAGTAACAAATTAATTAATAAGATTGATACTATTGGAATTCAAGAATTTGTAAAGAAGTTAAAGCCAAAGTGTATTGCCATAATAGATTTATTATTCTTTAAAGGTTACACACAGCAAGAAGCTTCCGAAGAATTAGAAATTCCTTTAGGAACTGTAAAAACACAAAATAGAAATTGTATTAACGATTTAAGAAATTTTTTACACGTATAATTATGGACATAAAAGAATATATAGAATCCGGAATATTAGAACTCTACGTTTATGGTTTGCTCGACGAAACCGAAAACTTAGAAGTTGCTAAAATGGCGAAAACACATAAGGAAATTGATGATGAAATTGTTTCTATAGAAAAAGCAATTGTGAATCTTTCGACTAGTTTTTCACCTTTTTTATCAGTAGAAAATTTTGCTAAAATAAAATCTAAGCTAGATATAAAACACACTAAAGTTATTGATTTGAAATCAAAAAATAATCGATTTAACTATATAGGTTGGGCAGCAGCGGCAGTATTTCTTTTAGGAATTGGTTATCAATACAACCAACAACTAACTTTTGAAAATGATATTGTTACACTTGAAAAAGAGAAAACAAAATTGAACGAAGTATTGGTTTCTACTGAAAATAAAAACAAACAAACTAAAGAAGCTTTGGCTGTAATTCGTGATTCTAAAAATACTATAATCAGCCTTGCGGGACAAACTGTTGCACCAACAGCATCGGCAAAAGTATATTGGAACAAAGAAACACAAGTTGTTTATGTAGACGCTTCGGGCTTACCAGAACCACCAGAAGGTATGGTTTACCAAGTTTGGTCGCTAAAACTAAAACCTGCACTTACGCCCACAAGTATCGGATTGTTGTCTGACTTTACAGCAGAAAATAATAAAATATTTGCTGTAAGTAAAACTGGAAATGCGGAAGCTTTTGGAATTACACTCGAACCAACTGGCGGAAGCAAATCACCTACCATGGAACAATTATATACTTTGGGAGTAGTTTAAAAACTCAATGTATTTATAAAAAAGTAAAACCACTCGTTTGAGTGGTTTTTTTATTCTTATTTTTTCTTAATCTGCTTAATCAAAGCCAATACATAAAGAATTAAAGTAGCAAAAAGGCAACCCGTTTCGAAAGCAAAATTGTCTTTTGTTGTGCGTGCTAAAAGCATAAATACTGTTCCGAATATAAATAAATGCAACGGATTTAAGCTTTTGTAATAGTCAGTTAGTTTACTCATATCTTATTTAAAAAAAGAATCTACAAATTCGTATTTGTTGAAAACCTGCAAGTCATTGATGCCTTCTCCAACACCAATATATTTTACAGGAATCTGAAATTGGTCAGAAATTCCTATAACAACGCCACCTTTTGCGGTTCCGTCTAGTTTTGTAACAGCAAGGCAAGTCACTTCGGTTGCAGCAGTAAATTGTTTGGCTTGTTCGAATGCGTTTTGACCAGTAGAACCATCAAGAACCAACATCACGTCGTGTGGCGCGTCTGAAATTACTTTTTCCATAACACGTTTTATCTTGGTTAGTTCGTTCATTAAACCAACTTTATTGTGCAAACGACCAGCAGTATCTATAATGACAACATCGGCATTTTGTGCTACGGCACTTTGCAAAGTATCGAAAGCTACTGATGCTGGATCACTTCCCATTTGTTGTCTTATGATAGGTACGCCTACTCTATCCGCCCAAATTTGTAATTGATCGATGGCAGCGGCTCTAAAAGTATCGCCAGCACCAAGAACTACGCTATATCCTGATTTTTTGAACTGATTGGCTAGTTTCCCAATAGTTGTGGTTTTTCCCACTCCGTTTACACCAACTACCATAATCACGTATGGTTTTTTGTCTTTTGGAACTTCAAATTCAGAAGCTTCGCCTGAGTTGGTTTCGGATAAAAGTCCTGCTATTTCTTCTCGAAGTATTTTGTTCAGTTCGTCGGTTCCTAAATATTTGTCATTAGAAACTCGAGCTTCGATTCGTTGTATTATTTTTAAAGTCGTATTTACTCCTACGTCTGATGATACTAAGATTTCCTCAAGATTATCGAGAACATCGTCATCTACTTTAGATTTTCCTGCTACGGCTTTTGTAAGTTTTGATAAAAAAGAGGTGCTCGATTTTTCGAGCCCTTTGTCTAAGTCTTCTTTTTTTTCGGAGGAGAATATTTTTTTGAAAAAATTCATTTGGTTTTGGTTGTTAGTTTTGTTGGATTTTTAGTTTTATACCAAAATTCCGAAATTTAATAGATGCCTACAGTTTTTATTTAGCCCTGATGGAAGTGAAAATCCTTTATATACCTGACAGGTTTTAAAAACCTGTCAGGTATATAAAGATTGTAACGAACAGCAGGAAAATGGCTTAATAAATTCGAAAATGTTTTGCTTCTAAAAAAATTACGTACAAATATAAAATAAAAAAGCTACTTCCGAAAGAAAGTAGCTTTAGTATATTGTTATGTTAGATTATTTCTTTTTCAAGAATGTATCTACCTCTTCTGGTGTCATAATTGCTTCAACAAAAGTGTAAGCTCCAGTTGTTGGAGATTTTACCATTTTGATTGCTTTAGATAATCTCTTAGAAGCTGTTTGTAAAGTTGCTACGGTTTTCTTTGCCATGACTTATATTATTTAATTTCTTTATGAACAGTTACTCTTTTCAATACTGGATTGAATTTTTTGATCTCCAAACGATCTGGAGTATTCTTTTTGTTTTTAGTTGTAATGTAACGTGAAGTTCCAGCTACGCCAGAAGCTTTGTGCTCAGTACATTCTAAAATTACTTGGATTCTATTACCTTTCTTTGCCATCTTGCTATATAGTTTTTAGGACCGGATTATTTTATAAATCCTTCTGACTGCGCTTTTTTCAAAACTGCAGAAATTCCGTTTTTGTTAATCGTTTTGATTGTAGAAGCTGCTACTCTTAGAGTAATCCATCTGTCTTCTTCAGGAAGGTAAAAACGCTTTTTGATCAAGTTCACAGAGAATTTTCTCTTTGTCTTGTTCATTGCGTGAGAAACGTTATTTCCTACCATCGCTCTTTTACCAGTAAGGTCACAAATTCTTGACATTATATTATCTTTTATCGTTATTCAAAATTCAGAGTGCAAAAGAACGAAAAATAAATGGTTGTAGCAAATTATTTTTAGTAGTTTTTTAAAATTTCTTTATAAATTATTTCTAAACCTTGATTTACCGTTCTATCTATCACTTTTTCACGGGGTTGGCCAAAATTGAATTTTTCAGAAAAAACTCCTTTTGGAGTAGCGATTGCGATAAAAACTGTCCCGACTTCTGCATCTGCATCACCTTTATCGGGTCCTGCATTTCCTGTTGTGGCAATTGCAAAATCTGTTTTAAATATTTTTTGTGATTGTAAAGCCATTGCTTCGGCAACTTGTTTACTTACTACCGAAAATTCATCGATAATTTCTTGCGAAATACCTAAAACATTCACTTTTGTTTCGGTTGCATAACTTACAATACTTCCTTTGAAATAATTTGAAGCACCTGAAACTGATGTTATTATTGATGCAATTTTTCCGCCCGAACAACTTTCTGCGGTAGAAATGGTTAGCTTTTTATTGGTTAACAATTTTCCTAAAACGACTTCGATGGTTTCATCTTCCTCGAAACCAACAATACAGTCGGAAATGATTAATTGTAGTTTTTCGACTTGTGTGCTAATTTCTTTTTTCAATAAATTTTCGTCAACGCCACGAGCCGACAATCTTAATCTTACTCGTCCTGGATTTGGCAAATAGGCCAATTTGATAAATTCTGGCAAATTGTCTTCCCAAGTTTCTATTCTTTCGGCTAATAAACTTTCCCCAACGCCATAAGTTAGAATCGTTTTGTGAATAATAAACGGTCGTTCGTATTTTGTTATTAATCTTGGAATCACTTCGTTTTCTATCAAGTATTTCATCTCGTACGGGACACCTGGCAAGGAAATAAAAACAGTATTTTCCTTTTGTAACCACATGCCCGGAGCGGTTCCTACTTGATTAAAAAGCACTTCACATTTTGACGGAACTAATGCTTGGTCTTGATTGAGTTTTGTAATTGGTCGTTTGAAATATTGCTCTATAAGTTGTGTTACGTGAGTTAACACTTTTTCGTTAATTATTAATTGATCATCAAAATATTCGCAAAGTGTTTTCTTAGTAATGTCGTCTTTTGTTGGTCCTAAACCACCTGTTATAATGACAACATCAACTTTATTTTGTAATGATGAAAGTGTATTTAGTATATGTTGCTTATCATCAGTTATTGACAACATTTCGTGTACACCAATTCCTATTTTGTCTAACGATTTGGCTATTACCCCCGAATTTGTATCAATAATTTGACCTATAAGTATTTCGTCACCTACGGTTACTATGGTTGCTTTCATTTTTGAGGCTCTAAGGTTCTTAGGAACTAAGGTTCAAAGGTTTTGAGATAAAGATTAAAATGTATAAATTTTTGAAAATTTATTGTAACCGAATTATCTATTTTTAATTACTTATAGCATATTACTTATTGCCTAAAGCTATAAGTTAAAGTCTTTTTTAATCTCAGCTAAAGCCAAATCGATGCGACCTGACATGCTTTTGTATATTTCTTTAATTTCTTTTTTCTTGCCTTTGTCTTTTGTCCATTGTTCTATTTGCAGAATTTCTTCATAGGAAGCTTCCATTCCTAACAAATCGAGTGTAGGTTTTATTTTATGGGCATAACCATACGCATGGGAATGATCCTTAGAATTAATTCCCTCCTTAATTTGCTCTACATCCGACGGAACTTCTTCTATAAATAAATTAATTATTTGAAGTACAAAATCCTTGTCATCGTCAGAAATTGCATAAACTTTTGCTAAATTATAATGTATTGCCATGATTACTTTACTTGAATTCTAAATAATTTATTTTCTTCTAAAAAACCTTCTAAAACATCATTAGGATTTACTTTTGCAACTCCTGCTGGCGTTCCGGTAAAAATAATATCACCAATTTTTAGGGTGAAATATTGCGAAACATAAGCAATTAACTCATCTATTTTCCACAACATATTCGTTGTATTTCCCTTTTGAACTGTTTCTCCATTGTTGGTTAATTCAAATGTAATATTTTCTAGGGAATTGAAATTTTTTTTCGATAAAAAGTCACCTATCACCGCTGAACCGTCAAAAGCCTTTGCTTTTTCCCATGGCAAACCTTTGTCTTTTAGTTTTTGTTGCAAATCACGCGCTGTAAAATCGATTCCGACACTAATTTCATCATAATATTTATGTGCAAACTTGGCATCGATATATTTTCCAACTTTATTTATTCGCACAATAATTTCTATTTCGTGGTGAATATCGTCAGAAAATTCAGGAATTACAAACGGATGTTGCTTAAGCAATACCGCCGAATCTGGTTTTAAAAAAACTACTGGTTCCGTTGGACGTTCGTTTTGTAATTCGGCAATGTGTTCGGTATAATTTCTACCTATGCAGATTATTTTCATATTCTTTGAGGTTCTGAGGTTCTAAGAATCTAAGGTTCTGAGCTACTTAGCGTCTCAGAACCTTAGCGCCTTACTTTGTATTTAACTTTCTTAATTTAATAGCTGTTAAAACCTTCTTGGTATATAAAGGAAAGTCAGCATTTTGAATCCAACTGAAATAACCTGGTTCGGTTTCTAATACTTTATCTACTTTTGCGCCTTTGTGTTTTCCGAAGGTAAAAATCTCTTCATTATCCTTATCGAAAGCTATCATTCCTGCAAAATCAGCGATTTTTTTTCTGGTTGTGAATTCTGAAAGTGATTTCATGTCGTTTTCTAATTCAGGATAACGATCCAATTGTGCTTTTAGTATTTCGTAAGTCGCCATTGTGTCCGCTTCGGCAGAATGGGCATTTTCTAATGATTTTCCTGTATAAAATTTTAGAGCTGCACTTAATGTACGTTCTTCCATTTTATGAAAAACAGTTTGCACATCGACAGAAACGCGTCCTTTCATATCGAAATCGACTCCGGCACGAAGTAATTCTTCTGCTAATAAAGGAATATCGAATCGATCAGAATTAAATCCTGCTAAATCGGAATCTTTTATCATATTATATACTTGCGAAGCCAATTCGTTGAAAGTTGGTTCGTTTGCTACTTTTTCGTCTGTTATTCCGTGAACTGCTGTGGTTTGTGCGGGAATTGGAATGGTAGGATTTACCAACCACGTTTTGCTTTCTTTGTTTCCGTTTGGAAAAACTTTAAATACTGATATTTCTACAATTCTGTCTTTTCCTATGTCGATTCCTGTGGTTTCTAGGTCGAAAAAGCAAATTGGACGTGTTAATTTGAGCTCCATTTGGTTTGTTTGTGTTGGTACAAATGTAAAAGTTTCAGAGCTGTAAAGTAACAAAGTTTCAAAGTTTTTTTTTGAACGCTCATGACTCGGATTAAACGGATTTTCTCAGATTAAATAAATGTAATTTTAACGACAACCGTTTCTTTATAGCCCTGATTGCAGTGAAAATCCTTTTTTCGTCAGTTCGAGTAGCTTGCAAAGCGTATCGAGAACAAGAAAAAAGATTGCAATCTCGTCTTTTGGGACGAGACAGGAAATAGCTCCTAAAAAAAAGCGACTCAAAATTTGAATCGCTTAATTATATTGTGCTTATTTTTTTTAGAAATCTCTGTTTACATCGAATGCTTCTAAGTAATCAGCAACGCGTTTTACGAAGCTTCCTCCTAATGCACCATCGACAACTCGGTGATCGTATGAGTGCGAAAGGAACATTTTTTGACGAATTCCGATGAAATCCCCTTCTGGAGTTTCGATAACTGCTGGCACTTTACGAATGGCTCCAAGCGCTAGAATTCCTACTTGTGGCTGGTTGATAATTGGTGTTCCGAAAACTGAACCAAAAGTCCCAACATTCGTTACTGTATAAGTTCCCCCTTGTGTATCGTCTGGTTTCAATTTTCCTGCTTTTGCACGATTTCCTAAATCATTTACCGCTTTTGCCATGCCTACCAAGTTTAATTGATCTGCATTTTTTATTACTGGAACGATTAAGTTTCCGTTTGGTAAGGCTGCTGCCATTCCTAGATTGATATTTTTCTTTTTGATGATATAATCACCATCAACTGAGATATTCATTCCTGGAAAATCTTTTAAGGCTTTTGCCACAGCTTCCATCATAATTGGTGTAAAAGTTAGTTTTTCGCCTTCACGTTTTTCGAAAGCATCTTTAACTTTATTTCTCCATTTTACAATATTCGTCACATCGACTTCGATAAACGACTGTACGTGTGCCGATGTTTGTACCGAGGCAACCATGTAACCAGAAATTAGCTTACGCATTCTGTCCATTTCAACGATTTCGTCGCCTCCATTTACAGAAACTGGTGCTGCTTTTTGTACTACTGGAGCTACATTTTGAGTCGCTGCAACTGGCGTAGAAACCACTGCGGGTTGATTTCCTCTATTTTTTATGTAATTTAAAAGATCTTCTTTAGTAATTCTTCCGTCTTTTCCAGAACCTTTGATACTTTCTAGTTCAGCTACTGAAACACCCTCCTCTTTAGCGATATTTTTAACTAATGGAGAAAAGAATTTATCTGAATCTGAAAAATTAGCTGGAGCTGAAACTGATTCTTTTGCAGCTTCTACCGTTTTAGTAACTTCTGCAACAGCAACTGGAGTTGCTTCTTGTTTTGCTACAACAACATCTCCACCTTCGGTTTCGATAATAGCAATAGTTTGTCCTACCTGAACTAAATCATCTTTATTGAATAATTGTTCTACCAAAATTCCTGAAACTTCACTAGGAACTTCGCTATCTACTTTATCGGTAGCAATTTCTAGAACGGCTTCGTCCATTTCGATTTTGTCACCAACTTGTTTTAACCAATTTGTGATAGTCGCTTCTGCAACGCTTTCTCCCATTTTTGGAAGTTTCAATTCAAATCTTGCCATATTGTTTGCCTAAAAGGTTGTTTTGGTTTTGATGATGCAAAAATAATAAATTTAACACTAATTTCACGAATTAACATCAATTAAAAAAAAATTGAAATCTAGCTTTTAAAATCTGATATTAAAATTACTTCTCCGCGATCATTACTACTATTGCTACCTATAAGAAAATCAGCGGTTTGCGGAAGTGTTTTATAGGTTATATTTTTACCCTTATTCGATTGCATTATTTGAATTATATCTTTAAAATTGATGAAATTATTATCAAATATAAATTCAAAAGTCGATTTTTTAGATAAATTTTGCGAATAGTTTATATTTAAAACCTCTTTTTCAACAAGAAAAACCTCTTTTTTTAATTCCGTTTGAAGCTTTTCTTTTAATAATTCATTATCCGAGATTAAAACATAACTTTCTGGTAATAATCTAGCCTTTTGTTGACCTTGAAACATTTTGATAAATGAGAAAAATACAATTCCAATTTTCATAAATAATGAAAAGAAAACAGATACTTTAAAATGTTTTTTATAAAAGAAATTCATCGCTTCCTGAAAGCGTTTCATATATGTTTTGTCCTTAATTGTGCTTTCTCCTTTATAATGAATTACTGTTGTTTCGTGGAAATAATAATTCGATTTTCCTTTTTGCAAAACCATATAACTCAAATCGATATCGTCCGAATACATAAAACAATTTTCGTCGAAGCCACCTATTTCTAAATACAATTCTCGTTTCATTACCATAAAAGCTCCAACCAAAATATCGACTTTTCCCGTTTCGTTTTCGTGTAAATGTTGTGCGTAATATTTTCCAAAATAATTTGAAAATTTATACAGTCCGAAAATTTTAGTAAATGCTACAAATGGAGTTGGAATGCCTCGTTTACTTTCTGGTAAGAAATTTCCTGTTCCGTCTATGAGTTTGCAGCCTATAATTCCTAAGTTTTTTTGCCTTTCGGCGAAAGCCAAAGTTTTTACAAAAGTATCTTCAGCAACGACTGTATCTGGATTAAGAATACAAATATATTCGCCTTTTGCCTGAGCAACTCCTATATTGTTTCCTTTTGGAAAACCTGAATTCTCTTTGTTTTCGATGAGTTTCACATTTGGAAAACGAGATTTCATCATTTCGCAACTGTCATCGGAAGAATTATTATCGATTACAATTATTTCTGCATCAATAGTTGAAAGTGCTTTTTGAACACTTAAAACGCAAAGTTCGAGAAAATAACGAACATTATAATTAAGAATGATAACTGATAGTTGCATTTGACAAATATAAATTACTTTTGCAAAAAAATACTCTTGTGAATTACTTATCTGTAGAAAATATTTCGAAATCTTTTGGTGAACGAACTTTGTTTGATAAAATTTCTTTTGGAATAAACAAAGACCAAAAAATTGCCTTCATTGCTAAAAATGGTTCTGGAAAAACCACGATTATGAATATCTTAAACGGTATTGATGATCCTGACACTGGGCAAGTCGTGATTCGCAAAGATATTCGAATGGCTTTTTTGTCTCAAAATCATAATTTACAAGACGAATTAACTATTGAAGAAAGTATTTTTGCTTCAGATAACGAAACGCTAAAAATAATTGAAGCCTACGAAAATGCATTAGAAAATCCTGAAGACGAAGAAGTTTACCAAAAAGCTTTCGACGGAATGGACCAACACAATGCTTGGGATTTTGAAACTCAATACAAGCAAATTTTATTCAAATTAAAGTTAGAAGACTTTAAATTGAAAGTTAAAAATCTTTCGGGTGGACAAAAAAAACGTCTTTCATTGGCTATTATCCTGATTAATCGTCCTGATTTATTAATTCTTGACGAACCTACGAATCACTTGGATTTAGAAATGATTGAATGGCTAGAATCTTATTTTGCTAAAGAAAACATCACCTTGTTTATGGTAACGCACGACCGTTTCTTTTTGGAACGTGTTTGTAACGAAATTATCGAATTAGACAACGGAAAACTATACCAATACAAAGGAAATTACTCTTATTATTTGGAGAAAAAAGAAGAACGTCTTATTTCCGAAAACGCCAGTGTTGACAAGGCACAAAACTTATTTGTAAAAGAATTGGCTTGGATGCGTCGTCAGCCAAAAGCAAGAACGACCAAGTCGAAATCACGACAAGACGATTTTTATGTTATTAAAGAAAAAGCAGAAAGCCGCCGAAGAGAAAACGTAGTCGAATTGGAAATTAATATGGAACGCATGGGAAGCAAAATTATCGAGCTTCACAAGGTTTCTAAAAAGTTTAATGACAAAGTTATTTTAGACGAATTTTCTTTCGATTTTCAGCGTGGTGCCCGAATTGGTATTATAGGAAAAAATGGAACTGGAAAATCTACTTTTTTAAATTTACTAACCAGTACAATTCCCGCAGACAGTGGTAAAGTTGTGGTTGGAGATACTATCAAAATTGGTTATTACACACAAAGTGGTATCAATCCGAAGCCAGGACAGCGTGTTATAGATATTATAAAAGAATATGGAGAATATATTCCGCTTACAAAAGGAAAAATTATTTCGGCTTCACAACTGTTAGAGCGTTTTCTTTTTGACAGCAAAAAACAATACGATTATGTCGAAAAACTGAGTGGTGGCGAGCTAAAACGCTTGTATTTGTGTACCGTTTTGATTCAGAATCCTAACTTTTTGATTCTCGATGAGCCAACAAATGATTTAGACATTGTTACATTAAATGTCCTTGAAAGTTTCCTTCTTGATTACCCTGGTTGCTTGCTTGTAGTGTCGCACGACCGCTATTTTATGGATAAAATTGTAGATCATTTATTTGTTTTTCGTGGCGAAGGAGAAATTGAAAATTTCCCAGGAAATTATTCAGATTTCCGTGCTTATGAAGACAGTGCCGATGTTGCTCAGAAAGAAGAAAATAAAGCTGAAAAGAAAGATTGGAAACAAAACAATCCGACAGGAAATTTGAGTTTCAATGAGCAAAAAGAATATCAAAAAATTGAAAGAGAAATTAAGGATTTAGAAGTTCAAAAAATCGCAATCGAGCAATTATTTTCTGACGGAAAAGTTGATGATGCTGATATTTCTGCCAAAGCCAAAGAGTTAGAAAATATTATTAATAAAATGGAAGATAAAGAAGAACGTTGGTTCGAATTATCTGCAAAAATTGAAGGGTAAAAAGTCAAACACGAATTTCACAAATTTTCACAAATTTTTTTTAACCTTAAATTTAGTTTGTATAATTTTTTAATTCGTGTCAATTAGTGAAATTTGTGTTTAAATTTTATGATTCACATTTTAAAATCATACTTAAGATTCCTTTGGAACTCCAAAAACGAACACGGAGTGCATTCTCCATTTGTATTCGATTTGGTGACCAAATGTTTTTATGACAAATCTTCAAAACCAGAATACTTACTTCTAAAAGAGTATCGAAACTCACTTTTAAAGAATAAAAATACAATTGAAGTTACGGATTTTGGAGCTGGTTCAAGAGTTTTTAAATCCAATACACGACAAATTTCTAAAATTGCAAAAACGGCAGGAATTACTTCAAAACGAGCAGAATTATTGTTTCGAATTGTTAATTATTTTCAACCAAATTCTATTTTAGAAATAGGAACTTCATTAGGATTAGCCACTTCTGCCCTTTCGTTAGGAAACTTAAAGGCTAAAATTACTACTTTAGAAGGTTGTCCTGAAACTGCTTCAATTGCAAAAAATCAATTGCAAAAAATCAATTGTAATAATGTAGAATCGGTTGTAACGGAATTTGAAAGTTATTTCAAAAATCATCCATTATCAACTATCGATTATCAATTAATTTACTTTGACGGAAACCATTCTAAAAAAGCTACTTTAAATTATTTCGAACTTTTATTACCAACAATTACTAACGATTCTGTTTGGATTTTCGATGATATACATTGGTCACACGATATGGAAGAAGCTTGGGGAATTATCAAAAACCACGAAAAAGTAAAAGTCACGATTGATACTTTTCAATGGGGAATTGTATTTTTTAGAGCCGAACAGCAAAAAGAACATTTTGTGATTCGAACATAAAAATTGTAACATAATCCTAAAATTTTAGTCTAATTCATCAAGTTATACTTTAAACTTTTTAACTTTAGACTTTAAATTCAAAAAATGGCAAATCCATTAATCAAAATAACCAATATCAAACGAGATTTTGTTCTCGGTAGCGAAATTATCAATGTTCTAAAAGGCATCGATTTACAAATAAACAAAGGTGAATATGTCGCGCTCATGGGACCTTCAGGTTCTGGAAAATCGACATTAATGAATCTTTTGGGTTGTTTAGATACGCCAACTTCTGGAACTTATATTCTGAACAATAAAGATGTTTCGCAGATGATTGATGATGAATTGGCAGAAATTCGCAACAAAGAAATAGGATTTGTTTTTCAAACTTTCAACCTTTTGCCAAGAACAACTGCTTTAGATAATGTGGCGCTGCCAATGATTTATGCAGGATTTTCAAAATCTGACCGTAATATTCGTGCCACCGAAGTGCTCGAACAAGTAAATTTAGGTGATAGAATGGACCACCAACCGAACCAACTTTCGGGCGGACAAAGACAACGAGTTGCGATTGCAAGAGCATTGGTAAACAAACCTTCAATTATTCTTGCCGACGAACCAACAGGAAATTTAGACAGCAAAACATCGGAAGAAATTATGAAACTTTTTGGCGAAATTCACGCCAACGGAAACACAGTAATCCTTGTTACTCACGAAGAAGAAATCGCACATCATGCACACAGAATAATTCGTTTGCGAGACGGATTAATTGAAAGCGACACTATTAAAAATTAACAATTGATAATTATCAATTATCAATTATCAATTATCAATTATCAATTATCAATTATCAATTATCAATTATCAATTGCAATGAAAGTATATACAAAAACTGGCGATAAAGGAACCACAGCACTTTTTGGAGGAACTCGTGTCCCAAAAGACCATATTCGAATAGAAAGTTACGGAACAGTCGATGAATTAAATTCCTATATCGGACTCATTCGCGACCAAGAA
This sequence comes from Flavobacterium swingsii, assembly GCF_900111965.1. Classification (GTDB taxonomy): domain Bacteria; phylum Bacteroidota; class Bacteroidia; order Flavobacteriales; family Flavobacteriaceae; genus Flavobacterium; species Flavobacterium swingsii. Next base: position 201,448 of record NZ_FOJT01000001.1, read on the forward strand.
ATAAACCAACATTACAAAGACATTCTAATCGAAGTTCAAGACCGATTATTTACCGTCGGAGCAATTCTTGCCACACCACCAGAAAAAGAAGTGATGAAAAACGGAGAATTACGTCTTCAAAAACTCGGAATCATAGAAAGCGATATCGAATTATTAGAAAACGAAATCGATACTATGGAAGATTCTCTTCCGCAAATGACACATTTCGTGCTACCAGGCGGACATACAACTGTGTCATATTGTCATATTGCCCGTTGCGTTTGTCGTCGTGCCGAACGATTAGCCGTGCATTTAAGCCATAACGAACCAGTTGCTGACATAGCAATTAAGTATTTGAACCGACTTTCTGACTACCTTTTTGTCTTGGCACGAAAGTTGACTTCAGACTTAAACGCTGACGAAGTACAATGGATTCCGCGTAAATAGTTTTTGAAGCTATTTCCTGCTATTCATTTCAAACGAAGTTCACTGAACTCCTATGAAAATAAAAGTATAGTGAAGTAATCTTTTCTTTTTTTAAAGAAAAAAAAGAAAAGGATTTCCACTTCTATCAGGGCTAAAAATCACGTTCTTAACTTTATTTAAAAATAAATCAAAAAAAACTTGATTTTTTCAGTAGAAAAATTATTTTTGCATTAAAATTAAAATTCAACAAAATGTATTGGACATTAGAATTAGCATCTTATTTAAGTGATGCACCTTGGCCTGCTACCAAAGACGAATTAATCGACTACGCAATACGAACTGGAGCTCCTCTAGAAGTTGTAGAAAACCTACAATCTATAGAAGATGAAGACGAAACGTACGAATCGATGGAAGAAATTTGGCCTGATTATCCAACCGACGAAGATTATCTTTGGAACGAGGATGAATATTAGAAATAAAAGCTATTAAAAAAGTCTCTACACGAGACTTTTTTTTGGTTAATTATATAAAATTATAAACAGAATTATTATGAGTTTCATAAACAATATCTTAAAAGTATTTGTAGGCGACAAATCTCAAAAAGACGTCAAAGCTATACAGCCAATTATCGCTAAAATTAGAGCTTTAGAAAGCAGTTTAAGTAATTTATCTCACGATGAATTAAGAGCTAAAACCGCTTATTTTAAAGAAATAATCAAAAAAGCACGTTCTGAAAAAGACACTAAAATTGAAAGCCTAAAGCTTGAAGTTGAAGCCATTCAGGATATCGATGCTCGTGAAGACGTATACGCACAAATTGACGTTCTTGAAAAAGAAGCTTACGAAATTTCTGAAAAAACACTAAACGAAATTCTTCCTGAAGCATTTGCAGTTATCAAGGAAACAGCAAAACGTTTCAAAGAAAACACACAAGTTACAGTTACTGCTACTGCAAAAGACAGAGAACTTTCAGCAACAAAATCATACATCAATATTGTTGGAGACACTGCCGTTTGGGCAAATTCTTGGAGTGCTGCAGGAAAAGAAATCACTTGGGATATGATTCACTACGACGTTCAGCTTATAGGTGGAGTTGTGTTGCATCAAGGAAAAATTTCTGAAATGCAAACAGGTGAAGGAAAAACTTTGGTTGCTACGCTTCCACTTTATTTGAATGCTTTAACTGGAAACGGAGTGCATTTAGTAACCGTAAATGACTACTTAGCAAAACGTGATAGCGCTTGGAAAGCACCTTTATTCGAGTTTCACGGATTGATGGTAGACTGTATCGATTTACACCAACCAAACTCAGACGCACGTCGCAAGGCCTACGATGCCGACATTACTTACGGAACAAATAACGAATTTGGTTTCGATTACCTTCGTGATAACATGGCACATTCACCAGAAGATTTGGTTCAAAGAAAACACAATTTTGCTATTGTCGATGAGGTCGATTCTGTGTTAATTGATGATGCTCGTACGCCATTAATTATTTCTGGTCAAGTTGTAGATGGCGATCGTCATGAATTTACAGAATTAAAACCAAAAATCGAAAACTTAGTAAACATTCAACGTCAATTAGCAAACGGATTTCTTACCGAAGCCAAACGTTTAATAAAAGAAGGTAATACTAAAGATGGTGGTTTTCAGTTATTGAGAGCACACAGAGCATTGCCTAAAAATAAAGCATTAATTAAGTTTTTGAGTGAAGAAGGTATCAAAGCCCTTTTACAAAAAACGGAAAACCAATACATGTCCGATAACAATCGTGAAATGCCAAAAGTAGATGAGGCATTATATTTTGTTATTGAAGAAAAAAACAATCAAGTAGAATTGACTGATAGCGGAATCGAAATCATGTCTAAAGATACTGAAGAAACATTCTTCGTATTACCAGATATTGGAACCGAAATTGCACGCATCGAAAAATTAAATCTTTCGACTGAAGAACAAGGAGAGCAAAAAGAAAAATTATTTCAAGATTTTAGTGTCAAAAGTGAGCGTATTCACACCTTAACACAACTTCTAAAAGCTTACACATTATTCGAAAAAGATACAGAATATGTATTGATGGACAATAAAGTAATGATTGTCGATGAGCAAACTGGTCGTATCATGGACGGTCGTCGTTATTCTGACGGATTACACCAAGCAATTGAAGCTAAAGAAAATGTAAAAATTGAAGATGCAACCCAAACATATGCCACGGTAACTTTGCAAAATTATTTCAGAATGTACAGCAAATTAGCTGGTATGACTGGAACAGCAACGACTGAAGCAGGTGAACTTTGGGAAATATACAAACTTGATGTTGTTGAGGTTCCTACAAATAGAGGAATGTCACGTATAGACAAGGAAGACTTAATATACCGTTCGGTTCGTGAAAAATTTAATGCAGTTATCGAAGATGTTGTAGTACTTTCTCAATCTGGAAGACCAGTTCTTATTGGTACAACATCAGTAGAAATTTCTGAACTATTAAGCCGAATGCTTAAAATGAGAAACATTCCACACAATGTTTTGAATGCAAAAATGCACAAGCAAGAAGCACAAATTGTTGAAGAAGCAGGAAAACCTGGAGTGGTAACTATTGCTACAAACATGGCAGGTCGTGGTACCGATATCAAATTAACTCCTGAAGTAAAAGCAGCCGGAGGTTTAGCAATCATTGGTACAGAACGTCACGATTCTCGTCGTGTCGATCGTCAGTTACGTGGTCGTGCAGGTCGTCAAGGTGATCCAGGAAGCTCACAATTTTATGTATCTCTAGAAGATAACTTGATGCGTCTTTTTGGTTCTGACAGAGTTGCAAAAATCATGGACAGAATGGGACTGAAAGAAGGTGAAGTGATTCAGCATTCTATGATGACCAAATCTATCGAACGTGCTCAGAAAAAAGTAGAAGAAAATAATTTCGGAACTCGTAAACGTCTATTAGAATATGATGATGTTATGAATTCGCAACGTGAAGTTGTGTACAAACGTCGTCGTCACGCATTACATGGTGAGCGTCTAAAACTGGACATCGCCAATATGATGTACGACACTTGTGAAGTAATTGTAGAAAAAAATAAATTAACAGGTGATTTCAAAAATTTTGAATTCGATTTAATTAAAAATTTATCTATCACATCTCCAGTTACACAAGCGGAATTTGCTAAACTTACGGATATTGAATTAACAGGAAAAGCATACAAAGCAGCTTCTGAATATTATACCGAAAAAAATATTCGCGATGCACACGAAGCATTTCCAATTATTAGAAATGTGTACGAAAACCCAGGTAATAATTTCGAACGTATTATCGTTCCGTTTACCGATGGTGTAAAATCGTTGAATGTAGTTACCAATTTGAAAAAAGCATACGACAGTCAAGGGAAGCAATTGGTTGCTGATTTTGAAAAAAATATCACACTAGCCATTGTTGACGATGCTTGGAAAAAGCATTTACGTAAAATGGACGAGATGAAACAATCTGTTCAACTAGCAGTTCACGAACAAAAAGATCCTTTGCTTATTTATAAGTTTGAAGCTTTCAAATTGTTTAAAAACATGTTAGATGGTATTAATAAAGAAGTAATTTCATTCTTATTTAAAGGAGATTTGCCTCAACAACAAAATAATATTCAAGAAGCAACGCAAGTTCGTCAGAAAGAAAATTATATTGAAAGTAAAGATGAAATTCTTAATATAGAAGAACAAGCAGAACGCAATCATGAAGCTGGACAAACGCAACAACGTCAAGTTACAGAAACTATAGTTCGTGATATGCCAAAAATAAATCGTAACGATACGGTTATAATCCAACAAGTTTCTTCAGGAAAAACAGAAGAAATGAAATTCAAAAAAGCTGAAAGTTTATTAGCTTCTGGAGAATGGGTTTTGGTTAATGAATAACTAAATAATCTAAATTTATTAATCCTCAATTGTGAAAACAGTTGGGGATTTTTTTTGAAATTTATCTTTGATATAAAGCTTATGAAAGCTAAATTTGCATAAAATATTTTTTTCTGAAATACTTATTTACCATATTATTATCTGCTGCGCTTTTATTTCCTTCTTTTGGAAATATGGTCGTTTATTTTACTTTCAAAATAAACCAAGATGAGATTGCAAAAACAATTTGTATTCAACGACAATTGGTAAATAATACTTGTAATGGTCGTTGCGAGCTTCAAAAAAGTTTAAAAAAATTAGATTCAGAAAAAAAAGCAGAATCAAGTTTTAAAGAAAAATTAGAGCTAATTTACACACAATTCATACCTAAATATGAATTTGCTTCTATTACATTTTCAGAAGACAAACAACAACCGTTTACACCTATTTCTAGCAAACCAACTTCGGTTTATTTTACTGTTTTTCGCCCACCACTCGTTTAATTATAATTTTTAATAGCTCATTTCAAATTCTTGAAATGCATTTTTTGTTGGTTTCCAATCAACGAAAAAAATATTAATATTTATAATTATCTTAATGAAAAATATATTTTTCGCCCTAATTATTATTGGGCAATTTACTTATGCACAAAATAAAATAGCAAAAGACACTATTAAAACCGAACAACAATTAGACGAAGTGATTGTAACTGCCAATCGTGGTGTAACAAAACGTTCTGAAATTCCAGTTTCGGTAAGTAAACTAACCGCAAAAACAATTTCAGAAACCAAACCAACAGCAGTTTATGAAATAATTAATAAAACGTCGGGCGTACTTATGGTAAACCTCGGTAACGAGCAACATGCGATGGCAGTTCGCCAACCTATTTCGTATTCTAGTTATTTTTTATACTTGGAAGACGGTCTGCCAATAAGACCTTTAGGTGTTTTTAATCACAATGCATTATTAGAAATAAATCAGTTTTCACTCAATAGTATCGAAGTAGTAAAAGGACCAGTTTCCTCCATTTACGGACCAGAAGCCATTGGAGGAACAATCAATTTTATAACTCAAAATCCAACATTAGAGCCTACGTTCAAAATTGGACTTCAAGCTGACCAATTTGGTTACAAACGAATGCAAGTTGCAGGCGGAGCAACTGTGGGCAAGGTTGGTTTTTATGTTTCGGGTTTAACTTCTGATCAGAAAAATTCTTGGATGGCAGCTTCAGATTATGACAAAAACAATATTAATTTAAGATTGGATTATGCTATAACACCAAGGACAAAATTAATAACCACTTTTATGCAAGGAAAATACTATTCGCAAACAAGTGGAAGCATAAACGAAGAAACTTTCTATTCTAGAAATTATTCTAGCACAACCGATTTTACTTATAGAAGTTCTGATGCAATGAGAACCCGATTAACTTTAGAACACAAATGGAATGACAAGTCAGAAAGTTTTGTCACCGTTTTTCATAGAAATAACAAACTCGGGCAAAATCCGTCTTACGGAATCCGATGGACAACTGGACAAACAACTGCCAAAGGAGAAATAAACTCTAACAATTTTAAAAGTTATGGTGTTTTGGCGCAACACTCTCAAAAATTCGATTTTTTAAATTCAAATTTAATTATTGGAGGATTATTTGACCGTTCGCCTAATGATTATTATTCTAATCAAATCAACTTAAAAGCCAACTTAAATCTTGGCGGACAATCTGTAAATACTTATGAGAATCTTGGAGAAAACGGAGTAAAACTAGCCGATTATAATGCAATTATCAAAAATACAGCTGGTTATTTACAATATAGTTTTAATGTTATCGACAAACTTAAATTTACATTAGGAACTCGTTTTGATCAAATGGATTTAAGTTATACAAACAATGTAGGCATTGTCGCATCGGGCGAAAAAAAATACAGTCAACTGACTAGCGAGATTGGGTTAAATTTTAATTTGAATAAAAACATTGGCTTTTATGGAAATGTAGCGCAAGGTTTTGCTCCTCCAGGATTAACATCAATTTTTAGAAAAAAACCAAATACAGGAACAACAACCGTTTCAGCCGAATTTTATTACAATTTAGAACCTGCAAAATTCAACAATTGCGAAGTTGGCGGCTTTTTAAACTTGTTACAAAACAAATTAACTTTTGATTATGCCGTTTATTATCTACAAGGAAAAAACGAATTATTAAACATTCGTCAACCTGATAACTCGACCGATTATCAATCGGCAGGAGAAACGCAACACAAAGGAATTGAGTTTGGGGTGAATTATAGACCAATCCAAGAATTGCATTTTAGAATTGGAGGAACAACAGCAAAACACAAATTTATTGACTTCAAAGTAAGCGATAAAACAACTGATCCTGTTCAAAGATTAGATGGCTTCGAAATGCCACAAGCACCAAAATGGGTAGGAAATTCAGAAGTTAGTTATTACCCAAAATGGTTACCAAATTTCAGGACAGCTATCGAATGGCAATACGTTTCCAGTTATTACCAAGACCAAATAAACACGGTTAAAGATTCTGGCTACAACTTTTTTAATGCAAGAATTGGTTATGCTTATAAAGGCATCGAGTTTTACACAAACATTCTAAATCTAACCGATAAATTATATGCTTACAGCGTTACCAAAGGAAATAATGCAAGCGACAAAGCCACTTATACAGCTTCTGCTCCAAGAACTTTCATGATGGGGATCCAATATAATTTCGATTTAAAAAAGTAATTTTGAAAGTTTTTCAATCAGAATATTAAGGATGTTTTAAATGTATTAAAGAAGGTAAATTTCTGTATCTTTACTAAAGTTCAATTCAGAAAACTAACTTAAAAAACATATTATCATGGCAAAAAGTCAAGACGCAAAGAAAACAGAGAAAAAGGAACCGCTAAAAACAGCAAAGGAGAAGAAGGAAGAAAAAAGAGAAAAGAAAAATAATCCTAAAAGAGATTAAAAAATACTTAAATCCTCAATTACTAAAAGTGATTGGGGATTTTTTATTAGAATTAAAAAACAAAAACTACTTTTGTAAAAAATAATTATCAAAAATGCCAAATAGTCAAACTTACACAACGATTTTCAATAAATTTAAAGAAAGCATCAATGATGGAACTTTTGCAAAACTAACATTTGCAAAAACGATTGGTAATACGCAATTGATGAATATTTACATTAGAACAATTATTGAAGATGGTAAACTATTATTGTGCTTAAAATTCAAATTTCAGCAAGAAGAAATTATTGAAAATCATAGTATTGACGAAGCAATTTTCATACTAACTCCATATATAAACAATCCGTTTTTATCTGTTTTATTGTTTACCACCGAAGCAGATATTACCATGAAACTAAACAAAAAACGTGTTGCAACTATAACGGAACAAGCTCCAACTTTCAAAAATGCAGATCCGACTTTATTAGAATTTATGGCTCAATAATTAAAATTCATCTGGGAAAATTTTCCCTGGATTTAAAATATTATTGGGGTCAAAAACAAATTTTATCCTTTCCATAAGTTCTAAATGGGTTTTAGAAAAAGCAATATCCATATAGTTTTTTTGCACCAAACCAATTCCGTGCTCTCCTGACAAAGTCCCTTTGAGCGAAACTGTAAGTTCGAAAATTTCACGAATTCCTACAGGAACTTGTGTCTCCCAATTATCGTCGGTCATATCACCTTTGATGATGTTTACGTGCAAGTTTCCGTCACCAGCATGGCCATAACAAACCGATTTAAAACCGTGTTTTGCACCAATTTCTTTAATTCCTGAAAGTAATTTTGGCAATTCATATCTTGGGACAACAGTGTCTTCTTCTTTATAAATAGAATTTGATTTTACGGCTTCGGCAACTGAACGACGCATTTTCCAAAGTGCATTTTTCTGATCTTCGGTGTCGGCAAAAAGGATTTCATCGATCTCGAATTTTTCGACCACATTCATGATTTTTTCAGCTTCTTGCATGAGAATTTCAGGATAATTTCCGTCAACTTCAATCAGTAAATGCGCTTGAATTTCTGGTTTTACTTCGACAGAAATATTTGGATTGAATTTTAAAGTCCAATCAATCGCATCACGTTCCATAAATTCTAAAGCGCTTGGTATAATTCCTGCTCTAAAAATGGCCGAAACCGCTTCGCAAGCTTGATTGGCTTTGTAAAAAGGAACCAACATTAACACATTGTGGTTCACTTTTGGCAATAGCTTCATGACAATTTTGGTAATAACTCCCAAAGTTCCTTCGCTTCCTACCATAAGCTGAGTGAGGTTATAACCCGTAGAATTTTTTAAAGTATTTGCTCCTGTCCAAATGATTTCGCCGTTAGGTAAAACAACTTCGAGATTTAGGACATAATCTTTGGTTACTCCATATTTTACAGCTCTTGCTCCGCCTGCATTTTCGGCAACGTTCCCTCCTATCCAACAACTTCCTTGGCTACTTGGATCAGGTGGATAAAACAATCCTTTTTCGGCAACGGCTTCACGTAAAACTTGCGTAATTACGGCTGATTCGACAATGACTTGTAAGTTTTGTTCATCGATATTTAGGATTTTGTTAAAACGTTCCATTGATAGACCAATTCCTTGATAAATTGACAATGCACCACCGCTTAGTCCTGTTCTGGCTCCGATTGGTGTTGTTGGGATTTTGTATTGGTTTGCTAGTTTTAGAATTTCTGAAACTTCATGAGCATTTGCAGGTTTTACAACCACGTTTGGTGGAAAAACATAATCTTCGGTTTCGTCGTGTCCGTAATGGTTACGGGTTTCTTGGTCGATAAAAACAAAGGTTTCTCCTATAATTTGGTTTAATTTTTGAAGTATTTCTGGTGTGATTTGCATTATGTTGTAAATTGATAAGTAAAAGTAAAATATTTCACAGAGATTCACAAAGAAGACACAAAGATTCTCAAAGTTTAAATTTAAGACCGAAGCCTAGCCCAGATTACTTCACTATACTTTTATTTTCATTGGAGTTCAGTGAACTTCGTTTGTAGAGGAAATCCTTTTTGAGGTTTTTTGCCGAAAAAAGATTGGAACGGATAGCTGGAATAGCTCCTAGAAAAATTACTTCTTTTTCATATTTGGTAAGAAATAACAAACTACCCCAAAAATTGGTAAGTAGGAACATATTTGATACACGAAAGTAATCGAGGTGTGATCGGCAAGAATTCCGAGTAATGCTGAGCCTAAAGCGCCCATTCCGAAGGCAAAACCATAGAAAAGTCCTGATACCATTCCTAGTTTTTTAGGTAATAATTCCTGTGCATAAACGATAATAGCTGGAAAGGCTGATGATATGATAATTCCGATAATTATCATGAGAACATCGGTATAAAAAAGGTTGGCATAAGGCAATAGTAATGCGAATGGTGTGGCTCCAAAAACGGAAAACCAAATGATGTATTTTCGACCGAATTTATCTCCTAATGGCCCGCCAAGTATTGTTCCCAAAGCGTAAGCTATCAGGTAAATAAACATGTGATATTGTGCTTGTTGTATGCTTAAATTAAATTTTTCGATGACAAAAAACTGGTAATAAGTTGATAGACTTGCCGAGTAGAAAAATTTAGTAAAAATCACAAAAAGCAATATTGCAATTGCCATATTTACCTTTTTATCTGACAAATCATGTTGCTCGATAAAAAGTCTTTTTTTATCTAATTTTAGTTTTAAATTATCTCGATACCAAAAAGCGATTTTAGAAATTATCATTAATCCTAAAGTAGAACCTATCAGAAACCAAAGTATGTATTTTTGTGAATTTGGCACTACGATTGCAGCGACCAATAATGGTGCAATTGCTGTTCCGAGATTGCCTCCTACTTGAAAAATAGATTGTGCCAAGCCTCGTCTTCCGCCCGATGCCATGTTAGAAATTCGTGCTGATTCTGGATGAAAAATCGCTGAACCTAAACCGATAAGCATTACCGAAACGATTATCCAAGGTAAATTATTAGCATAAGAAAGAGAAATGATTCCCAATGTGGAGAAAATCATGCCGTAAACTTGCGAAAATGGTTTCGGATATTTGTCTGTATAATAACCTACAAATGGCTGAAAAACAGACGCTGTGATTTGAAAAGCAAAGGTAATTATCCCGATTTGAGTAAAAGTTAATCCGTAATTCTGTTTCAGAATTGGATAAACTGATGGAATTATAGCTTGAATTAAATCGTTGAGTAAATGTGCGAAACTAATAGAGAAAAGGATTGAAAAAATAGTTTTTTGAACTAAATCACTTTTATTTTCTAAGATTGAACTTTCTGTAGCCACAAGAATTTATTTTTGATAGTGCAAAAGTACCATTTATAGATTTGAAATGAGTCCCATTTATAAATTTTAGCATTTATTTAATTTTTATAGTAATTTTACACAAAGTAGATTTGAAATTGAAAAACCAAGATAAAAAATCGGCATTAACAGAAAACCAAGGAATAGAAAGACCTGAAATTATCAGTGCCGTTTCTGTTGAGCAAATTCAGCAATTTAGAAAAATTCAACCATCGTCTGAAGAATTGGTAAACGGGATTTTATCAGGAAATATAACTGCTTTAAGTCGTGCCATTACACTCGTAGAAAGTACAAATATTTCGCATTTAGAAAAAGCTAACGAAGTAATAAATGCTTGTTTGCCACACGCCAATAAATCCGTCAGAATAGGAATTACAGGTGTTCCTGGTGTTGGAAAAAGTACATTTATAGAAGCATTTGGAAAATATTTAACTGGTTTGGGTAAAAAAGTGGCTGTTTTGGCTGTCGATCCTTCCAGCACGATTTCTCACGGAAGTATTTTGGGCGACAAAACCCGAATGGAAGAATTGGTAAAAGACAAAAATGCTTACATAAGACCAAGTGCATCGGGCGAAACTTTAGGTGGCGTGGCTCGAAAAACCAGAGAAACAATTACGCTTTGCGAAGCTGCTGGTTTTGACACTATAATTATTGAAACTGTTGGTGTTGGCCAAAGTGAAACTGCGGTGCATAGCATGGTAGATTTCTTTTTATTACTAAAAATTTCCGGAGCTGGCGATGAGCTACAAGGCATCAAACGTGGTATTATGGAAATGGCCGATGCTATTGTCATTAACAAAGCTGATGGAGATAATGTTAGAAAAGCAAATTTAGCAAAAACCGAATTCAATAGAGCTTTGCATTTGTTTCCCGCAAAAAAATCAGGCTGGACTCCAACAACTTCGACTTGTAGTGCAATTACTCATGATGGAATTCCTGATGTTTGGAAAACGATTTGTGATTTTACAGAACTAACAAAATCTAATAATTATTTCTTCGAAAAACGCAAAGAACAAAACCAATATTGGATGTTGGAAACTATTAATGAGCAATTGAAAACAAATTTCTTCAATCATCCAGAAATTTATAAATTATTAGAAGAAAACAAAAAAGCAGTTGCAAATGATGAAATTTCACCTTTTGCAGCCGCTCAGATTTTGTTAGAAAAGTATTTTAAAAAATAAACTTATTCTTTTTCGTAAAGTTCCATTTCTCGATCATAGAAAGCGTTTGCTTGTTCTATTAATCCTTCCATTTCGGTATTTAGTTCGGCTTCGTCGAGATCTTCGGCTTCTTCCATAAACTCAACTTCATCATCTTTTAGATTGATAATAAATCGAGGATAATCTAGGTGAATGATGAAAATATCATCTGGAAAATCGGTATTGTCGCCTAATAAAAATTTTGGTAATTCCATGTTTATTGTTGATTTGTTTATTCGATTAATTGGTTAATCGGTTATTAATTTTAATTAGTTTTTTAGTCAAATTATGAAATCTAATGTATAAAAACAGAGCCGCAGATGTAAGTCCTGCTAATAACCCTATCCAGATTCCTGCTGCTTTTAAGTTTGTATACAATCCTAAATAAAAAGAAATAGGAAAACCTACAATCCAATATGCTACAAAAGTAATATACATCGGAATTTTTACATCTTGTAAACCACGCAAAGCCCCTAAAACAACGACTTGTATTCCGTCAGATATTTGAAAAACTGCCGCTACTAATAGTAATTGTGCTGCAATAGAAATTACTTCTTTATTGTCTAAAATTTGATTAGAATTTTCCATATCAAGAAACAAATGTGGCAAATAAGTATGAAAAAGAATAAAGAATAATGCAAAAACAATCTCTACAATTATAGCTAACAAAAAGATAGATTTTGCTACTACAACTAGATTTTTATAATCATTTAATCCTTTCTGATTACCTACTCTAATCATTGCTGTAACACTTAATCCCATGGCAAACATAAATGTCATAGTGGCTAATGTTAGTGCAATTTGATTTGCCGCTTGACTGTTTTTACTAATAGTTCCTGAAAGCCAAATTGCTGCTGTAAATAAAGCAACTTCAAACAACATTTGCATTGCCGAAGGAAAACCTAGATTGACAATTTTTCGAATCATCGATTTTTTTATTTGCTTGAAACTAAAATCTTTGAAATAAATTTTCATGCGTTTGTTATATTTCAAGATATAATGCATAAAAACAACCATCATAATTCTAGAAATAACAGTTCCTAAAGCAGCACCAAGAATTCCCAGTTTAGGAAAAATCCAAACACCATAAATTAAAACATAGTTGAAGAAAATATGCACCACATTTGCCATAAAAATAGCATACATAGAATATTTAGTTTCAGACAATCCGTCGGCAAATTGCTTGTAACCTTGGTAAACAATTACGGGTATTAACGAAAAAGCAACCCAATCGATATAAGGATTAGCCAAATCGACTACTTCTTTTGGTTGATGCATTAAGTACATGAGTGGTTTTGCCAAAACAATCAAAACAAATAAAGCAACTCCTAGAATCGTACACAATAACAAGCCGTGATGAAAAGCAGAACGAATCTTTTTATCATCATTTTCGGCATCGGCTTCTGCTATAATGGGCGTAATTGCTGTCGAAAAACCTATCCCTAAAGACATCGCTACGAATATAAAACTATTCCCTAACGAAACAGCAGCCAACTCGGTCGAACCCAATTTTCCAACCATAATATTGTCGACAATTCCTATTAAGGTATGTCCTAACATTCCTAAAATAACAGGATATGCTAGTTTTATGTTTTCGGAAAATTCTTTTGTGTATTGAGAAAAATTCAATTTAATATTTTTTAGGTTGACAAAGATAAATAGAACAATTGAATTCTATCGTTACAATTTCAATAATAAAGAAATTTTTGCAAACAATAAACTAGTAATTATATAACAAAACACATTAATTCTATAAAATCTAAAATAGTCTCTTACTCTACTTTTGCAATGTTGTTTAATAAATAACAACACAAAAAATAAATTATGAAAATTACACAAAAAATTAAGTTTCTATTGGTTTTTGCAATCTCAATGTTATTTGCAAATAATTCAAATGCTCAAGAAGTACAAGACACAAAAAACTATGATCAAGGATTTCGTTTAGGATTGGGAGTAAATGCAGGGTATGCATTTGCAGATCCATACAAATTAGCTTTAGGTGCTGATGCCCGATTACAATATGACCTTACAAAAAGATACTCTCTTACCTTGACAACAGGATTTACAAATCTATTTGTAAGTAAAGCAGACGGATCTGATTTAGGATTTATCCCTGTTAAAGCAGGGTTTAAAGCTTTCGTTTGGAATGACCAATTTTATTTAATGGGTGAAGCTGGAGCTGCTTTTGCAGTGACAAATGATTACAACAAAACTTCCTTGCTACTAGCACCAAGCATTGGTTATGCGACCAAACGCATCGATATTTCCTTACGATATGAACACTATAATGACTTTGCACGACTTAATAATGATGGCTCTCTAGCTAAAGGTTTTGGTCAATTAGGGGTTCGTCTAGCATACGGTTTCGAATTGTAAAAATTCAAAAGACATAAAAAAATGCGCTGTAATTCAGCGCATTTTTTTATGTCTATATATTTTGCAAATCACATGCCTCACTCCTTTTCTAGCTGTTTTTTAAATTCCGAAAAATTCGCTCTCACTTTAGGATCTAATTCAGGTTCTTTAATATCTGTGAGTTTTTGCATTTCTTCCCAAATAATTTTCGCTACAATATAACGCGCCATATCTTTATCATCGGCAGGAATAATAAACCAAGGCGCCTTTTCGTTCGATGTTTTGTTTATCGCCTCTTCATAATACATCATATAATCGTCCCAGCGTTCTCTTTCTTTCATATCTCCCGCCGAAAACTTCCAGTTATCCTCTGCATTTTCTAAACGATTCAATAATCGTTTGCGTTGCTCTTCCCTACTCATATGAAAATAAAATTTCAAAACAATCGTTCCGTTTTGAGCAATATGTTTTTCGAAATTATTAATCTGCTCGAAGCGATTTTCCCAAAAATCCGATTTTATATCTTCTACTTTTTCAATTCCTGGCAAATTCTCATACATAATGTATTCAGGATGCACACGAGTAACCAAAACATTCTCGTAATGCGTTCTATTAAAAACCGAAAACTTCCCTTTTTCTGGCAAAGCTAAATAATGACGCCACAAATAATCATGTTCTAACTCGGTCGAGTTTGGAGTTTTGAAACTATGCACAACCACGCCACGAGGATTAAATTCTTTGAAAACTTCCCGAATCAAACTATCTTTTCCCGACGTATCCATTCCTTGCAAACAAATCAAAAAACTGTATTTATTATGAGCATACATCGCGTCTTGCTTTTTGCTCAATTTAATTTGAACCTTGTCTAAAGCTTCTTCTTTCTCATCATCATCGGCATCAACTTTTAGTTCAGTCGGAATTTTAGACAACGTAATTTTATCAATTACTTTAAAATCATCAGGATTTATCGAATTCATAGGAAATATTTTATATTTACAATCTCAAATATACTAATTATGAGGAGCTATTTCCAGCTGTACGTTACAATCTTTTCTTTTTTTAAAGAAAAAAAAGAAAAGGATTTTCACTTCCATCTGGGCTATGGCATTACGTTTTCAAAATTAAACTGAATTTATGAGTAATACAGAGAGTACAGCACTAATAATCTATCTTATTATTTCTTGTGTGTGTTTATTTTTCTTTATTAGATTTAAATTAAAACAATTTAAGAAAAAAGAACCTGAATTATTGAAAACGGAAATGAAAAAAAACTCAAATAGAGCAAGTCTAGCTAACCAAATTAAAGATATTCTAGAGATTTTTATTCCTTTTACATAACTTACATGCATTCAATACTATGGAAAAATTTTTACTTACCGTCTTTTTTAAAATCGCTGGAATTGGATCAGCGTCAGGAATCGTTTACAAAGACAATTCAGTATTTATAGTAAGTGATAATTCTGGATTTTTATACGAATACAATATCCCGTCAGTTAGTTTAAAGCAGCATGCATTAATAGACAATTCAACCGAAAACATTCTCAAAAAAAACAAACCTGATTTTGAAGCCATTACTTTAAATGGAAACGAATTACATATTTTTGGTTCAGGTTCTACCGAAAAAAGAAATAGAAAACTCATTTTCAACATAAAAACTCAGAAAGTCGAAGAAAATGATTTGTCTGAAATGTATCAAAACATAAAAAAAACCATTCAAATTTCTGATGAGGAATTAAATATTGAAGGCGCTTTGTTTCACCATGAAAAACTGTATTTATTTCAACGAGGAAATGGAGCAAATACTAAAAATGGGATTGTGATTATCAATGATAATATCAATTTTCAAAATATAAAGCTTCCAAAAATAAAACATGTAGAAACCACATTTACAGATGCTATTTTAGTGAATAACAAAATTTATTTCCTAGCCGCTGCCGAAGACACACTTTCTACTTATGATGACGGCGAAGTTTTGGGGAGTATCATTGGTTGCATCGATATTGAAACTTTCAAAATCGATTTTACACTTCAAATTTCCGATTCACATAAATTTGAAGGATTAACCTTACTCAAAAATTCAGAATCTCATTTAGAATTCTTACTTTGCGAGGACAATGACACCGAAGCATTAGAAACTAAAATTTATAAACTAATTATACCTAAAAAATGAATCCATTATTAAACGAAAAACTTTTCTTAATTAAGGAAAAAGTAGGAATGTTCAAAGCGTCAAACAGTTATGACATTTTCAATCCTGAGTCGAACAAACACTTAATGACCAGTACCGAACCTGATTTAGGAACTTTTACTAAAATTTTTCGATTTACAAAATACAAAAGACACACACCGTTTAACGTACTTGTAACCACAACCGAAGGAAAACCAATCGTAAACATAAAACGTGGCGTAGCATTTTTCCGTTCAGACATAGAAGTTTTCGACGAAAAAGGGCAACTAATTGGGCATTTTAACCAGAAATTCTGGTCTTTTGGAGGTAAATTTGAAATTGTAGACAAACAACAAAAACCAGTTTGCACACTAGAAGGAAAATGGACAGGTTGGGATTTCAAGTTTAATAAAGACGGCAAAGAATTAGCATCAGTTAGTAAAAAATGGGCAGGAATTGGAAAAGAGTTTTTTACCAGCGCCGATAATTATGTGCTTTCTATAAACGAAATCGTACCACAAGATTCTGTCGAAAGGCAACTTATTTTTGCAGCTGTTATGGTGATTGATATGGTTTTGAAAGAGTAATAATAAAAATAATTATAGACAAAGCCAATACTTACCAGCCATTTTACGACAAACAATATGAGAGTTTTTTATATAATCCTATCGCTCCTTACTTTTATTTCTTGCAAAGATGACCACGAAAGAATGCACGAAGAAATGGATAAAGTTTCTAATGAACTCAGAAATTTTGATGTTCAATTAATTAAACTTTACAAAGAATCAGAAAATAACCCAAAAGGAGTAATCTCTAAAATAGACAGTCTCTTAGTTGCTAATAAAAAAGAAACAGATAAATATAAATCACAGATAAAATCAAGTATTGAAAGTAGTTTACACTATTTTAAAGCAGAGTTATTCTATAAAATAGGAAAATATGACAAATCAATTAGTGAATTAGATTTTGAAGATTATAAGAAAGGTGATGCCGCAATTGCTTATACAGCAAATTATGTTAAACTAAAGGATTTCAAAACTGCAAAATCATTTATCGATAGCATTGGGCGTTGTAATGGAAATTATTATGCGCTTGGAAATTATTATGAAAGCATCGGAGACAAAACTTCTGCTCTTAAAACATATAAGTATAATCTTGAAAATGATAAATCGAGAAAACATTTTATTTATTACAAATGGGCTGAAAGAAGAGTTGAAGAACTTGAACAAAATAGACCTTTAATCAATGAAATTTTTTTTCCAACAGGAAATTCAAGTTTTGAAATTTGCGAGGTTTGTAATCTCGACAATGAAAAAAGAGGAAAGATTATGAAGTTAATTGAGGGAATTCCAGAAAATCAAAATGACTGGTCATCAACTTCTTTTAAAGAATCTCCATATGATACTGGAAAAAGTTACTATTGGGTTAAAGTCAAAGCTGGGAATAAAGAATTTAATTATTACGTTGACCAAAATACTTTTGAAATAAAATACTTCAATCCAAAAACTAAAACTGTAATGACATTGGAAGATTGGAGGAAAGGGAAATAAAAACGGCTTATAACAGCTACTACAACGGATTTGGGCATTTGGCTTAATGGGAAAATGGTTTTGTATTTGGCAGTTTAGTGATAACCGAAAAATAAATTTTAATTTAGTCCCAAACCCGCTGTAGTACCAGAACGTTAGGCGTCACTTTGACAAACGAAATCGAGAATTATGATTGATAAAGAAAGAAGAAAAAAATTAGCATATCATTTGAGACATTTATCAATTGGATTAATAACTAATGATGAGTTTGAAGAATATATTACTGACGATGTAACGTTTGGCTGGCTTCCAGAACAATATTATAGAGCGAAAGAAGCTAAAATTGACGATGCTATAATTAGACCTATGCTGGAATTAAGTTGGTGTTTATATAGTGATTTGAAAGAATATAAATTAAAAGGTCATAACAAACTTAATGAGAAACAACTAAAAGATATAGCAAGGTTCATTTTATTCTTACACTCTGATAGCGAATATGAATGGCCATACATTGACCCAACAAGTCCGTTCATAAGATTCTCATTTAAAGATATCATTTTGAGCGTAATTACTTTGGGTCAACATTATAAAGACAAAAAAATTGAAAGAGAAAATGAATTTGCTGAAATGCAAAAAGTAGGTGATTTTGATTATTGGCCATTCATAACTAAAGAACAATACGAAGAACAACTAAAACATCAACCATTCTTATCGGAAAGAAAAGCGAACGCCTAACAGCTACTACAACGGATTTGGGCATTTGGCTTAATTTAAAGTTGGTTTTGCATCCTTGAAGTCAGTGATTAACCGAAAGTTTCGGCTTCTTTAGTTCGCAACCTCGCCAAGTGGCGGAACGTTGTATACATTTTACCAAAATATGGACGAATTTCAATATTAATTAAACATATGTACTTAAAAATTAATAGATATAATCAATTTGACTCGCTTGAAGTTAAAGAATCAATGTTTAAAGAATTTAATTTACCAAATCACTTTCACGACACATATTGTATAGGTTTACTTAATAATGGAATCAAAAAATGCACAATAGAAAATACTCCGCAATTAATTCATTCTAATAGTGTTAGTATAATAAATCCTTATCAAATTCATTCTGATAAAAACGTAGATAATGAGGATTGTTTATTTCGAATGATTTACTTGAATAAAGATGTATTAAACTATTTTACTAAAAAAATTACAGGAAAAAATAATGAAAATATAATTTTTACGAATGATTTAATAACAGATTCTTTAGTTAATTCATCTATCTTAAGTTTTTTTAATGAAACAGATAATGGAATTTTACTTGAACATAAATTAGAAAAGTTAATCCAAATTCTAATCAATAATAAATATTCAATCGACAATATTGATATTAATTATGATAATAAAAATGCAATTGATGATAGTATCCAGAAAGCAAGATTAAATTTTTTCGATAAAATTGATATTGCTAAAATGTCACAAGAAAGTAAAATTAGTAAATATCAATTCATAAGATATTTTAAAAAGAAAACAGGACTTACACCTGCTTCCTATATTTTACTTCATAGAATAAATTGTTCTAAAACACTACTAATGAAAGATATTCCAATAGGAGAAATTGCTTTAGAAGTAGGTTTTTATGACCATGCCCAATTTTGTAAATTCTTTAAATATTACACCAATACTTCACCAACAGAATATCGATATAGCTGCAATATAATACAAGCATAATCAAATAATCTGCGATATATTTGCTCACTTGAAAATTATTCAAGAATTAATTTAAACATAAAAATGAAAAATTGCTTAACATTTCTATTCGTATTTCTTTGTCCATTTTTATCAATTGCACAAAACAATTCTTTAATTATTTCTAAAATTATTGCACTACCAAAAGACAGTCTTGAAACTAAAAAATTGGTATCCTCATTTAATAATTTATTGATTGCAAAAGAAAAACCAAATGAAGAAAACAATTTTGTTTGGAACAAAGAAAATGTAGAAACCTATATTTTACTTGATGAAATGAATGGAATCGAAAAAAGCGGAAAGTATAAAGATGATTTCTTCTTTAAACCCTATTTAACCAATGTTGTTAAATTAAGTAATACAGAATATTTTTTACAGTTTTCTTATATTGGAATTAGTGAAAATACTCCAACATTAAGAGGAAGTTTTGAACTAATTGCTCATAAAGAAAATGACCAATTCAAGTTTTCATCAACATTAACACGTAATTCATCTAGTTGGGAAATAAAAAAAATTGGTAACTGCACTTTTCATTATAAAAAATCAATAAATGAAAAAACAGCAGTCAAATACGAAAAAGCAGTAGCTTCATTTGACAAAAAACTAAACGCTACAAATCAACAAACTGATATTTATTTTGGAGCAGATTTTCCTGAACTTTTGAAAATGATAGGTGTTGAATATAAATTGGATTATAATAGCAGAGTATCTAGTACTTTTTCTTCTAAATCAGGAAACAGATTGTTAATTGTAAAAGGTGATAATGATACTAATTTCAACAACTTTGACTTACATGATTTATGGCATGAAAGACTTAAAAATGTTGTTTCATCAAAAATAATAAACAAACCAGTCGATGAAGGTTGTGCCTATCTTTATGGTGGAAGTTGGGGTATAAGTTGGAAGGATATTTTTAAAACATTTAAGTTAAAAGTTGCTAATGATAGCAAAAAAAATTGGTTAGAAGTGTATGGGAAATTTGATAATTTTGGAGAAACAAAAGAAACCCATTTAATGGCTGAATATGTAATAAACGCATTAATTGTGCAAAAAATAGAAAAGGAAAAAGGATTTGAAAGTGTTTTAGAATTTGTAAGCTGTGGAAAATACAATAAAGAAAACGACAATTACTTTCAATCACTTGAGAAGCTAACAGGTATTAATAAAGTAAATTTTAATCAAAAAGTTTGGGAATTAATTAATAATGAAAAATAAAAATGTCGTACAACAGCCCTTTGGCAAGATTTGGGTTTTAGGCTTAATTTGAAGTTGGTTTTGTATTTGGAAGATTTGGCAAATCCGAAGAATGAACTTAATTTAGTCCCAAACTGCGTGTAGCGCGGGAACGTTAGCAGAAAATTTCAACCAGTGTTCGGAGAAAAAAAAGACCCGCTCAATCTAATTCTAATGTGAGTATTGATTTACGTTTTAAATAATAATATTATGAAATCTAATTTGTTAATATATGTTGCCTGTTTACTTTGTTTAAACGCATTCTCACAAGTGCCTAATATAGAGTGGCAAAAATCATTTGGAGGAAATATTCATGAAGAAGCATTCAATATTCAGCAAACAACTGATAATGGATATATAGTTTTAGGTTACACAAATTCAACTAATGGAAGTGTAATTACAGGACATCCTGGAGGTTACGATATTTGGATAGCAAAATTAAGTTCGATTGGGAATATTGTTTGGCAAAGAACTTTAGGGGGTTCACAACATGATTGGGCATATAACATTCAGCAGACTTCTGATGGTGGATACATTTTAGCAGGGAGTACTGATTCAAATAATGGTGATGTTACAGGAAATAATGGTAACCTAGATTATTGGATTGTTAGATTAAATTCTGTTGGCGATATTATTTGGCAAAAAAACTATGGTGGTTCAGATCATGATTATGCAAGAAGTATAAAACAAACTTTGGATGGTGGTTTTATTGTTGTAGGTGGTACAAGTTCAAATAACGGTGATGTATCTGGAAATCATAATGCTTTATCTGATTATTGGATATTAAAATTAAACTCATCAGGTGAAATTATTTGGAAAAAATGTTTAGGTGGTACAAGTCATGATGCGGCTTATGATATTCAAATTACTTCAGATGGAGGCTATATTATTACAGGTGTATCTAGTTCATTAGATGGAAATGTCACAGGGAACCATGGTGGTGGGAGTAGAGATTTTTGGGTTGTAAAAACGAATGCAACTGGAGATATTATTTGGCAGAAATCATTAGGTGGTACTAGTGAAGATTTTTCTCATAACATTCAACAAACCACAGATAATGGGTTTATTGTCACTGGATATAGTTCTTCAAATAATAGTGATGTTACCGGCAATCATGGTAACTACGATTGTTGGATTGTCAAATTGAATGCAACAGGTGATATTATTTGGCAAAAATCATTAGGAGGAACAAATATAGATTCGGCTTACTCAACCAAACAAACTACGGATGGTGGGTATATTGTTGCAGGATATTCGAGTTCAAATGATGGTGATGTATCTGGAAATCATGGGAATAATGATATGTGGATTATTAAACTAAATAATTCTGGTGATATTGTTTGGCAAAAAACATTAGGGGGTTCAGCTGATGACAGAGCATTTAGTATAATTCAAACCATTGATGGAGGTTATGTTGTTGCAGGAGTTTCTTGGTCAAATGATGGTGATTTGATTAATAATCAAGGATATGGAGATGTTTGGATTGTAAAATTATCTCCTGAAAATTTATCAATTTCTGAACATGATGCATCAAAATTTTCTATTTACCCTAATCCTACAAACAATTATATAAAAATTCAAAATAAAGAAAATTCAACTGCAAATTTTGATTACAAGATTATTGATTTAATAGGTAGAATTATAAAAATTGGAAAATCAAAATTTAATGAACAAATTAATATTGAAAGTCTAACCAACGGAAATTATATAATTCAAGTTGAAACTGAAAATGGAAAAAAAACAACTAAAAAACTGATTAAAAATTAAATCTTCTGCTAACAGCGGTTTCCCAAGATTTGGGTTTTAGGTTTGATTTTAAGTTGGTCTTGCATTTCTAAAATTTGTATTTATCCAAAAATTAAATCTTAATTTAGTCCCAAACCTCGCGAAACCGCAGGACGTTGGCAGAAACCATAACAAAAAAATAACCAAGAGAAAACCTTTTTTATGAAATACATTTTATTAATTCCCTTTTTATTAGTTTCCCAATTAATCCAATCACAATGTTGGTCAAAAATTTCAACTGGTAATTTTTTTACTTTAGCTATAAAAAACGATGGAACTTTATGGGGCTGGGGTGATAACATTCATTATCAATTAGGCGGAAATTCAAGTACGAATAAATTAATTCCAACACAAATAGGTACAGATAGTAACTGGCTTGACGTTTCTGCTGGATCAAGTCATGTTATTGCATTAAAATCAAATGGTACACTTTGGGCTTGGGGAATGATGGTTTACCCATTTGCTCAAACACCAACTCAAATAGGTATTAATACAGATTGGCTTAAAATTTCTGCAGGCTTTGCACATAATTTAGCATTAAAAAACAATGGAACTCTTTGGGCATGGGGTGATAATTCATTCGGACAAATAGGTAACGGTACGAATAATTTTGCGATTCAACCCACTCAGGTTGATACCTCAACGAATTGGTCTGAAATAAGTACGCAAAATTCTCATAATTTAGCTATTAAAACAGATGGTACACTTTGGTCTTGGGGACTAAATAATGATGGACAATTAGGTGACAATAGCTTAGTAAATAAAAACATTCCTGTACAAGTTGGAACTAACACTAATTGGTCAAAAATTTCTGCAGGTTATTATCATTCTTTAGCTATTAAAACTAATACTACTTTATGGTCTTTTGGGTCAAACACTTTTGGCCAGTTGGGAGACAATTCCAACACCAATAAATTAATTCCTGTACAAGTAGGAACAAACTGGTTAAATGTTTCAGCAGGAGGCTTTCATTCATTGGTTATAAAAGACAATCATGAACTATATGCTTTTGGACACAATAATTATGGTCAATTAGGAGACAATAGCATGACTGAAAGAGCCATTCCAACATTAATTGGAACGACACAAGACTTGTCTGATATTTCAAGTGGATATTATCATTCATTCGTAATTAAATCGGACAATTCCATCTTAGGGACAGGCAACAATAATCATGGACAAATTGGTGATAATTCAATAAATGAAAAACACATCTATACTTTCATTGATTGTTCAACTTTAGGAAACAGTGAGTTTGAAGTTGATTCTAATAATTTAATAGTTTATCCTAATCCAACATCTGGAATAATAAATGTGGGGGGCTCGAAAATTGTTGAAATTTTAACTATTGAAGTTAGCGATATGAATGGTAGAATAGTTTTTTCAAATACGTCCGGAAAAAACACAAATTATTTAGATTTAAATACTTTTCAAAATGGTATTTATTTAATTAAAGTAATAACAAGCGAAGGAATTAAAGTTAGAAAAATAATAAAAATGGATTAAATGGCATCTGCCAACAGCGGTTTCCCAAAATGTGAGCTTTAGTCTTTAATTTAAACTTTGTTTTGTCCTTTCGTGTTCTGTGATTTACCGAAAGTTAAGGCATACCAAATCCCACACTTCGCCAAGCCGAAAAACGTCGTCAGGTAAAAGACAAAAGCCAATAGTTAAAACTCATTTAACTATTGGCTTTTACCTTTTTTCTAATGCCTTAAAAAAAATATTTTACCTTCGTCCCAACCTTTTTATAAAAAATAGTCTCTTTAGTATAAAGACATCAATTGTGATAAACGAAAACTTAATATTAGCCTGCAAAAAAATGCACCGAGACGCACAACGTGAGGTGTACGAGCTTATGGCTCCAAAATTGTATCGCACTTGCAAGCGTTACCTGAAGAAAGAGGAAGAAATAGAAGAAGTGTTGGCCGATGCTTTTTATACTATTTTCACAAAGTTAGACACGCTAAAAGAGCTTGGTGCTTTTGAAGCTTGGGCTCGAAAAATTACAGTAAATAACTGTCTTCATCAGCTGAAACGCAATGTGAATTTCAATATATATCTTGAAGACACAAAGATTCAGCTACAACCTGAGAGTTTGCCAAACACACATTTGGAAGAAGAAGATTTACTCAAATTGCTAGATTATATTCCTGCTGGCTGCAAAACAATTTTTAATTTATTTGCTATTGAAGGTTACAGCCACAAGGAAATAGCAACTATGTTGAACATTTCTGAAGGCACATCGAAATCACAATTGAATGTAGCAAAAACCAAGTTGAAAGATTTAGTAAATAATCTTTATTACAAACAAGCAAAGTAAAATGGAAAATCAAGATAAAATATTCGAAGAATTTAAAAACGCTGCCCAAAAAGCAGAAACCAAAGACTTTCCCGAAATGGAGAAAATTTGGTCGCGAGTAGATGCAAAACTCGATACTGTTGTTTACAAAAAACAAAACAACAATTGGAGAAAATTGGCTGTTGCAGCTTCGGTAGTTATAGTGGGAATTATTGCGTTTCAGTTTTTGAAAACTGAGGATCAAATAATGACTCCTAAAAACGAAATCGTAGTTTCTGATGCAAAAAAAGAAATTGTACCAGAAACTATTACAGAAGAAAATCCGATTGTAAGTACCGAAGAAAACAATAGTATTATTAAAGCCAATGCCGAAAAAATCATCAAAAAACAAATTGAAACCAATAACGTAATTGTTTCAGCCGGAAATTGTGAAGATCCACCAATGGATAAAATAGCAGAAGAAATGGTTGTTGAAGCTTATTCGACAGCAGAAAGAAGTAAAAAATCAGCTGCAGCACCTTTAAGTAACAATACCAATTATGTATTAAAAGGTCGTGTTTTTGATGCTATGGGTGTTCACAGTTCATCTCAAGATTCAGAAGATGATAAAAACACTAAAAGTGAAGCTCCGCAAACACAAAATCCACCTTTGATTGTTGTAGATGGTAAAGCAGTAATAACAAGCAGGAAAAAATCATCTGAAAAAGCACTGTCTGAAATCAATAAAGACAATGTAGAAATGGTTTACTTAAAAGAACCATTGTATATTATTAACGGAGTTCATTATACCGAAGAATCATTATTTGGTAAAAATCCAACCAGTCCTTATGCACCATTAAACAAGCAAGAAATTAAAACTATAAAAATCTTGCAAGACGAAAATGCAACCGCTATTTATGGCGAAAAAGGAAAAAAAGGTGTCGTGATTATAACCACAAAAACAGGAAAACCAGTAGCGCCAAAGTAGGCAAAAAACACAAAATTAATCTTAAATATTTATATTATGAAAAGCTTAAAATCTATTTCGTTAGGCATTGCTATGCTTATTTCTGTCCTAACTTTCGGGCAAGACAAAACAATTACAGGAGTTGTAACTGATGCTTCTGGACCATTACCTGGCGTAAACGTCGTGGTAAAAGGAACGCAACGAGGCGTTGCAACAAATTTTGATGGAACTTATAAAATCCAAGCGAAAGCTGGAGATAAATTAGTTTACAGTTTTATGGGAATGAACAATGTGATTAGAGTCGTTGGCACTTCAAATGTTATTAATGTTAGGATGCAGGATAATCAACAAAAATTGGAAGAAGTTGTGGTTACAGGTTTAGGAATTAAAAGAAAGCAAGATGCAGTATCTTCAAGCTATCAAGTTGTTAAATCGTCTGAAATTTATCAATCTGCAAATCCAAATGTTGTCTCATCTCCAAATCGCCCTATAGATTCAAAAGATGGGAAATATATGCAACACGATAACAATCAAAAACCAAATCCTAATGATGAAGATTACAACAGTTTGATAGAAAACGCTTTCGAAAGCCCAAAAACAGCGCCACTTTCTACTTTTTCTATCGATGTTGATAATGCGTCTTACACCAACATTCGCCGTTTCATCAACAACGGGCAAAAGGTTCCAAAAGATGCCGTTCGTGTCGAAGAAATGATGAATTTCTTTAAATACCAATATCCACAACCTAAAAATGAACATCCATTTTCGATTAATACAGAATATTCTGACTGTCCATGGAATGCGAAAAACAAACTGATTCGCATTGGTTTGCAAGGAAAAAATATAGATAATGATAATTTACCAGCTTCTAACTTGGTTTTCTTGGTCGATGTTTCAGGTTCAATGAATTCTGTAAATCGTTTGCCATTGGTAATTCAATCTATGAAAATTTTAACCCAACAACTTCGCGAAGAAGATAAAGTTGCTATTGTAGTTTATGCTGGAGCAGCCGGATTGGTTTTGCCGCCAACTTCTGGAAGTAACAAGCAAGCAATTACCAATGCTTTAGAAAAATTACAAGCTGGTGGTAGCACGGCTGGTGGTGCAGGAATTCTTTTGGCTTATAAAACTGCGGAAGAAAATTTCATTAAAGGTGGAAATAATCGTGTAATTCTTGCTACCGATGGCGATTTTAATGTTGGGATTTCATCAAATGGAGATATGGAAACTTTAATCGAAGAAAAAAGAAAATCAGGAGTGTTTTTAACTTGTTTGGGTTACGGAATGGGTAATTACAAAGACAGCAAATTAGAAACTTTAGCCGATAAAGGAAACGGAAACTATGCTTACATCGACAACATTCAGGAAGCCAATCGCTTTTTAGGAAAAGAATTTAAAGGCTCGATGTTTGCCATTGCTAAAGATGTAAAAATTCAAATTGAATTCAATCCAAAACACGTTCAATCGTACCGATTAATTGGTTATGAAAACAGAAAATTACGTCCAGAAGATTTCAAAAACGATGCGATTGATGCTGGAGAATTAGGAAGTAACCACACGGTAACTGCTTTGTATGAAATTATTCCAACAGGAACAAACAGTGATTTTTTCAACGAAAGTTCAGAATTAAAATACACAAAAGTTGAACCAACAGGAAATAATTTTAACGACGAACTGGCAACCATAAAATTCCGTTACAAAAAACCTGATGGCGACAAAAGTATCGAAATGGTTCAGATTATTGAAAATAAATCGAACGCAGCTGAAAATGCAACCAATGATTTCAAATTCACAACCGCTGTCGCTTGGTTCGGATTGAAATTGAGAGATTCAAAACTTATTTCAAACAAATCTTTAGTTGATATTAAAAAACTCGCAAAAGAAGGTTTATCAAATGATACTGATGGTTACAAAGCCGAATTCGTGAGATTAATAGAAAGTTACGATAATTTATAAATTATGAAACATCTAATCTTAATTTTCCTCTTAGCATTTAGTATTTCGATATTCAGCCAGAATAATGATACTATTGCTTTAGAGGAAAATCAGAAAACCGTAAAACTATCGAGCAAAATTACCGATTGTGAAGATGTAACTCTTCAGAATGTTAACGTTGTTAATTTAACTTCCGGAGAAGAAAATCTTTCAGATGGTAATGGAAACTATACAATTAGCGTTCGTAAAAATGAAGTTTTATTGTTTTCATTAAACGGATTTATATCGCAAAAAGTTGTTTTTGAAAATCAGAAGGAAATAAATATTTCATTGAAAGTGAAACAAAGACCACATGAAATGATGGTTAAAAAACCAGTCATTTATCTTTATCCAACTCATAAAACCAACATTCATTTGGTTTTAGATTTTAAAGGACAATTGCTGACTACTTTCCCAAAATATGAAAATAATTGGCAAGTAACAGCGTATCCCGATGGTCGTATTTTTGATAAAAAAACGAATCGCTTTTATAACTCATTGTTTTGGGATGGAAACATTATTTTTCCGGAAGGTCATTACGATTATAAAAGCGGATTTGTGGTTTCAAAAAAGGATTTAACCAGTTTTTTAATTCAAAAATTAGAAAATATTGGATTAAACACGACTGAAACCAACGATTTTGTTCAGTATTGGCTTCCTATTTTAGAAAAGAATGAGTTTAATTTTATTCACTTTCGTGTAAATAATGATTACGATGTGATTTCTAAAAATAATATCACTCCAAAACCAGATACGTCAATTAGAGTTTTTATGGATTTTTATGCTTTGGATAAACCAAAAATAATTCCCGAACAAATCCTACGAAAAACCGAAAGAAAAGGGTTTACTCTTGTAGAATGGGGAGGCTCTGATGTTAGTAATGCAATGAAAAGTAATTTATAAAAAGAAAAAAGCCAATAGTTTTGATAACAACTATTGGCTTTTTTTCTTTTGGCTAATGCTTTTTGGCTTTTGCCTAATTATTTTTCAATTTCTCTCATACTATCCATTTTCTTGTGGGCTAAGAAACCAGAAATATCTTCGAAATGCTCTTTGACACGCTTGTTACCAAATTCAAAAACTTTGGTTGCCAATCCGTCCAAGAAATCACGATCGTGAGAAACAAGAATTAATGTTCCGTCGAAATCACGCAACGCTTCTTTAATAATATCTTTGGTTTTCATATCCAAATGATTAGAAGGTTCATCTAGAATCAATAAATTAACAGGTTCTAGCAATAATTTTATCATTGCCAAACGCGTTTTTTCTCCACCAGAAAGTACTTTTACTTTTTTGGTAATATCATCACCTTGAAACATAAAGGCTCCTAAAATATCTTTTATTTTGGTACGAACATCACCAACGGCAATATCATCAATAGTAGAAAATATGGTACCATTCTCGTCTAATAATGAGGCTTGATTTTGAGCAAAATAACCAATTTGAGAGTTATGACCGATTTCGACCGAACCAGAATTGATTTCAATTTCTTTCATTATGGCTTTAATCATGGTCGATTTTCCTTCTCCATTTTTACCCACAAAAGCTACTTTTTCGCCACGTTCTATAACAATATTTGCGTCTTGAAAAATAACTTTATCCCCGTAAGATTTCGTCATATCTTTTACAACTACAGGATATTGACCTGAACGAACGGCTGGTGGAAATTTAAGTTTCAATGCAGAAGTATCAACCTCATCAACCTGAACAATAACTAATTTTTCTAACATTTTAACACGAGATTGAACCGCATCAGTTTTAGAAAATGTTCCTTTGAAACGGTCGATAAAAGTTCTGTTATCGGCAATCATTCGTTGTTGCTCGTCGTAAGCTTTTTGCTGATGAATTCTTCGGTCTTTTCTGAGTTCTAAATAATGAGAATATTTTGCTTTATAGTCGTAAATTCTTCCCATCGTGACTTCGATAGTACGATTTGTGATATTATCGACAAACGCTCTATCGTGCGAAATTACCACAACCGCTTTGGCAGAATTTATCAAGAAATCCTCTAACCATTGGATACTTTCGATATCCATGTGATTGGTTGGCTCATCTAATAAAATTAAATCTGGTTTTTGTAATAAGATTTTTGCTAGTTCGATTCGCATTCTCCAACCTCCAGAAAACTCTGAAGTTTGGCGTGTAAAATCTTCACGCATAAATCCTAAACCAGTTAAAATTTTCTCAACTTCGGCTTCATAATTTATTTCTTCGATAGCATAAAATTTCTCAGATAAGTCCGAAACTCTTTCAATCAATTTCATGTAATCGTCACTTTCGTAATCGGTACGAACGGTTAATTGCTCGTTTATTTCGTCGATTTCGGCTTTCATGGCAAAAACTTCTCCGAATGCTTTCGAAGTTTCTTCCATAACCGTAGCGCCATCGGTAGTTAGCAAATGCTGAGGTAAATAGGCCACGACTGCGTCTTTTGGAGCCGACACATTTCCTGTTGATGGTTTACTTTGACCCGAAATTATTTTTAATAACGTAGATTTTCCTGCACCATTCTTACCCATTAAGGCAATTTTGTCATTTTCATTGATAGCAAAAGAAACATCGCTAAATAAAGTGGTTCCGCCAAATTGTACGGAAATATCGTTTACTGTAATCATTTTCGGTTATTTTTTAATCGCTTTTTTGAAGCTGCAAAGATAGATTAATTAAGGAATTTGACAATTTTAAAAATGAATTTGAATTATGAAAAAAAGAATTCGGATATTTGATTTTTAATATATTAAAAACAATGAACATTCTTTATCTGCACGGACTTGACAGTAATTTAAGCGACGAAAAAAATCTTGTTTTGGAACCATTCGGAAATATTATTGCTCCAAATTTAGATTACAGAGCAAATCCTAACATGATTGAAACTTTGTATACTGAATATAAAAACCAAAATATAGATGCAATTATTGGCAGTAGTATGGGCGGTTTTGCAGGTTTTTATCTTTCCAAATTAATGCAAATTCCTGCTTTGTTATTTAATCCAGCTTTGCCTTATCGGACTTCTGTTTTACAAAATATTCCAATTATTAATGACGACCACAATCATTTGTTACAAATTGTAATTGGAAACCAAGATGATGTAATTTTGGCAAAAGATAATCTTAATTTTATCATGAAATTATTGCCGCTAAAAAACAATTTCAGATTACACCTTCTCAGCGAATTGGGTCATGGAATTCCTTTGGATGTTTTTGAGAGCGAAGTAAATTCGTTTTTTAAATAAAAAGACCACTTTACAGCAGTCTTTTTCGTTGTCTATTTTCTATATAATTATCGATAGCTTTTTTTGTAGTAAGCCAATTTCGACCTTCTTTATAAGCATCTATTTTTCCTTGACGTGCCAACAAACTAATATATTCCTGACCATAAGGCGAACTAGGCTCACTTACAATATTTGAAATCGTATCGTATTCCTCTTCGTTATCAGGTAAAGCATTCAAATAAATATTTAGCGTTCTTTCTTGCGCCTGACACATAAGCAAAATTAACTTTTGATAATTGCCATTATTAGCCTGATTGAGAGCTTCATAATATTTTTTTCGATCATTTTTAAGAATAATGGCTGGCGGAAAACCTTTTTTCATCAATAATAAATTCATAGCCAGACGAACTGTTCGACCGTTTCCATCAAAAAAAGGATGAATCCAAACAAACTTATGATGAAAAATAGTAGCCAACTCGATATCATTCATTCCTAATGGATTGGTATTGATAAAATTGACCAATTCATCTAACAAATCTGAAACCTTATTTGCATTTGGAGGAACAAAATTTGCACCTGAAATACGAACACCACCATTTCTAATTCGACCTGCAAAATCATCTTCAATAGTTCTTAAAACATAACCATGCAAAGACAAAATATCGATGCTTCGCAAATTGTAATCTTCATTGATAATAGAATACAAATAATTGATAGCTTTTTCGTGATTTTTAGCCTCAAAATGTTCTCGAAGTGACTTTCCTCTTATAGTGATTCCATCTTGGAGAACCATTTGAGTTTCCTGTAAACTCAGCGTATTCCCTTCAATACTATTCGAATTATAAGTCCATTCGACAGAAAGCGCTTCTTTAATTTTACTTAAAGCACTGTTTGACAAAGGTCTGTTTTTAGAAAGCATCGCTTGTTTGTCATACAATCTTTCGAAAGTTGACTCAAAATCCGGCAAGTATGTTCTATTTATATTCCACATAACACCACAAATATACTAATATCGGTTAGATTAAAAAATTATTTTATCCGATATTAAAAATTTAAACATAAAAAAAGTCAAAATAATTATTTTGACTTTTTTTATGTTTAAATACTCATTCTAAATTCTTCGATTACTGGATTTGCTTTTCCAAAATCGATTTCTTGAATAAAAACTTCTACCGCTTGGTCAGCAGTACCAAAACCTGCTAATTTAGCCGATTGAATGTTATTTTTTATAATTGTATTTACACCAACTGCTTCAATTTTTGCTTGTAATGCTTGTGCTAAAATTTCGCTTCCCGAAAATATTTTCATCAATCCCATATCCTATTTTATTTTAAATTAATCTTCGCTTTCTTCTTCTTCATCCTCATCTTCGTCTTCTTCGTCCATTTCGAAAAACAAAGGTTCTATCATTATTTTATCTGCCAGAGATTCTACTCTTTCCGTTAAATCGGTTGTAAAAAAAAGACGCTGTGTTTTATCGATACTATTTGACAAACGGTGAATGACAGCGTCCATACGGTTTCTGAAAAGAATATCAGCATCATCGACCACAAACATTTTTACTGTACTAATATTAAATCCTGCCGAAGCAAACATGGCATTTATCCTATTTGGTGTTCCAATAAGTACATCTAATCCTAACGAAATGATGTTTTTATCATAATCGATATCACCTTTGTCATGAACTCCTAAAATGCTTAAATCATGATATTTTGCATACTTTAAGAACATTTCTTCCATTTCTAGAACACGTTCTTTGTTTTCAACAATGATTAACGCTCTGGTACTTTCACCAATGGATTTCTCCATTCGCTGAATGACATTAATAATTATTGTTGTCGATTTTCCAGAACCTTTTGGCGCTACTACAACTGCATCGGCACCACTTTTTATAGTGCTAAATGTTTCTTGTTGCAACTCATTGGCTTCGGTTAGACCGTTTTCGATAAGTGCTTGTTGCAGGTTTTCGTTTATTTTCTTTAGTTTCATTTTTTATGATTCAAAGATTAAAAATTAAAATTCTCAATCTTTTAATTTATTATTTACTTGCAAACAGTTTTACATCGTCTTCAGAAATTTCGTTTCCACCTAAAATAATTAAGCGTTCTACTACGTTTCTTAGTTCCCGAATATTTCCTGTCCAATCATATTCTTGTAATAATTTTATAGCTTGTTTTGAGAATTTTTTTGATGAGTTTCCTTGTTCTGAGGCAATCTTATCATTGAAATATTCTATTAATAACGGAATATCATCACGACGCTCATTTAAAGCTGGGACTTTTATCAAAATTACCGCCAAACGATGGTATAAATCCTCACGGAAACGACCTTCGGCAATTTCTACTTTTAAATCTTTATTGGTTGCCGCTACGACACGAACATTTACTTTGATGTCTTTGTCCGCTCCTACTCTTTGTATCAAACTTTCTTGCAAAGCTCTTAAAACCTTGGCTTGCGCCGAAAGACTCATATCTCCTATTTCATCAAGAAAAATAGTTCCACCATCGGCGGCTTCAAATTTTCCTGCTCTGTCTTTTACTGCCGATGTAAACGCTCCTTTTACGTGTCCAAATAATTCACTTTCTATCAATTCTGATGGAATGGCTGCACAGTTTACTTCAATTATAGGAAAATTTGCTCTTTCGCTTTTTTCGTGTAATTGATGCGCTACGAGTTCTTTTCCTGTTCCATTTGGTCCAGTTATAAGTACACGAGCTTCGGTTAGTGCTACTTTTTCAATCATGTCTTTTATATGATTGATGGGTTGGCTCTCGCCTATCATTTCGTAGTTTTTAGAAACTTTCTTTTTTAGAATTTTGTTTTCTACAACCAACTTCGTTTTGTCTAAAGCGTTGCGAACAGTATTTAACAGACGGTTTAAATCTGGTGGTTTTGATATATAATCGAAAGCACCCAAACGCATTGTATTTACAGCAGTTTCTAGATCTCCGTGACCAGAAATCATAACCATTTGTATTTCGGGTTTTATTTTTTTTGCGGCTTCAAGAACCTCGACACCGTCCATTTTTGGCATTTTGATATCACAAAGAACTAAATCGTAGTCTTCGTTTTTTATTTTTTCCAGACCTTGTATGCCGTCTTCAGCTTCGTCAACAATATATGTATCGCTTTCTTCGGTTAGTATTTTGGTTAATACCCGTCGGATTGCTGGTTCGTCTTCGATGATAAGGATTTTTGACATCTGTTTCTTTGTTGATTCGGTTATTCTTTTAATCGCCAAAAGTACGAAAAAATTTCTCTTTAGCCCTGATGGAAGTGGAAATCCTTGTCTCGTTTTTTTGACGAGACAAGATTGTAACGGACAGCAGGAATATGGTTTGCTGAAAATGCCCGAGCGATTCGCTCCCGATTTTCCAAATTACCTAATTCTAATATTTAAGCCATTTGTATAATTCTTTCCATGTTGGTTTTTTGCCATACATTAGGATTCCTATTCTATATATTTTTGAAGCAAACCAGACTACGCCTAGGAATGTTGCAAATAATATGGTGATAGATAGCGCTAATTGCCACCATGGCACGCCAAACGGGATTCGCATTAGCATTACGATTGGTGATGTGAGTGGAATCATTGAAAAGACTGTAGCTACTGTTCCGTGCGGATCATTGACTACGGTAAAAAATCCGATGTAAACACCTAACATAAGTGGCATTATGATTGGCAATAAGAATTGTTGTGAATCAGTTTCGGAATCGACAGCGGCTCCGATAGCTGCGTAAAATGAGCTATAAAGGAAATAACCTCCTATGAAATATATTACAAAACAAGTGATTAGTGTTCCTAATGGTAAGTTGAAAATTTCTTTGATGTAACTTTGCATTGTTGTTCCCAATTCATGCTGAACAGCATTCATCATAGCTGGATCGACGCTGGCTTGTGTTCCTGTTTGAATACCAAAAAATGCAGAAACTCCAAACAACAAAATGGCTCCTACGATTGCCCAAATGGCAAATTGTAGAATTCCTGCTAATGAATTTCCTATGATTTTTCCCATCATTAGTTGATACGGTTTTACCGATGAGATGATGATTTCGATAATTCGAGATGTTTTTTCTTCGATAACACTTCGCATTACAAAATTTCCATAAATAATAATGAACATCATAATTAGATAACCAAATGAACCACCTATGATAATTTTCATTTCGTTGATACCTTTTATAGTGTCTTCTCCAGAAAATTTAGTTAAATGAATGTTAGAATCTACTTTTGCTTTTTCGATTTTATCGTAATCGAAACCTATCGTAGTCAGATTATTTTTGGTTAGTTTGGTATCGATTACTTTTTCCATTCCCATGATGAATTCCATACTTGGGCTTTCATCTGAAATATATTCAACTTTAGAAGATAATTCCTGAATATCGGCTACTTTTGGAACAAAAATAAGTCCTTCGTAGTTCTTGCTTGCAGTATCTTTTGCCAATTGTAACGGCATTCCGGATAAATCGACGTAAGCGGTTTGTTTGGTGTTTTTGAAATCGGATTTTAAAACTCCTGATTCGTCATGAATAGCGATTTTTGTTACCTCATCTTTATTCATACTAGCGAGATAGCCTACAAAAAATGACAATCCTACGATTAGTAATGGACTCAAAAAAGTCATTATAATAAATGATTTATTACGAACTTTTGCAATAAATTCTCTTTTTATGATCAATGATAATACTCCCATTATTTCTGACTTACTGTTTGAATAAATATATCGTTTACGCTCGGAATGTTTTCTGCAAAATGAGTTACTTGACCTCTACTTGTCAGAATACTTAACAATTCGTTTGATGTTGAATTTCCTAAATCTATTTCTAATTTCAAGTCATCATTTAGCGATTTGAAATTCGTTTGACCTACTGTAAATTTCTGAGTTAAATCATACATTAAACCTTCTACATTGTTTGTCATAATTCCTACTTGGAACGTATTTTTTCTGTACTGACGTTTTACATCTTCCAGTTTTCCTTCAATCAATTTATTCGATTTGTGTATTAAAGCAATATCGTCGCATAGTTCTTCGACACTTTC
This sequence comes from Flavobacterium swingsii, assembly GCF_900111965.1. Classification (GTDB taxonomy): domain Bacteria; phylum Bacteroidota; class Bacteroidia; order Flavobacteriales; family Flavobacteriaceae; genus Flavobacterium; species Flavobacterium swingsii. Next base: position 237,522 of record NZ_FOJT01000001.1, read on the forward strand.
CATACGATGTGTCGAGAAAATAATAGTAGATCCTTTTTTCTTTAATTCTAAAATTTCGTCTTTGATTAAATTTGCATTCACAGGATCGAACCCTGAAAATGGTTCATCAAAAATCAACAATTTAGGTTGATGCAAAACCGTAACTACAAACTGTACTTTTTGCGCCATTCCTTTGGATAGTTCCTGAATTTTTTTGTTCCACCAACCTTCAATTTCGAATTTTTCGAACCAATATTTGAGTTGTTTTTGCGCTTCTGTTTTAGACAATCCTTTTAGTTGTGCGAGATACAAACATTGTTCCCCAACTTTCATTGTTTTATACAAACCACGTTCTTCTGGCATATAACCAATATGTTGCACGTGATGCGGTGATAATTTTTCGCCATCAAGAATTATCTCACCACTATCTGGCATTGTAATTTGATTGATGATACGAATTAAGGAGGTTTTTCCAGCACCATTTGGACCCAAAAGCCCATAAATACTACCTTTAGGAACTTGTAATGAAACACTATTTAAGGCAGTATAATCGCCGTATTGTTTGACTACATTTTTAACTTCAAGAATATTACTCATTGTAGAAAATTGATTGGTGTAAATGTAAGATTATTTTTTCGAAACATATAAGTCATATAAGTTCATTTAAGTTTTTTCTGACTCTTTAATAAGTAGAAAAAAGCAGATTTATGTTACAAAAAACCCACCCTAATTTTCACTAGGATGGGAAAAAAAATAAAACGGATATAAAACCCGTTCTATAAATTATGAAAACATATCTTTTACTTTCTCAAAGAATGATTTTTCTGATTTTTCTGGACTCGGAACAAAATTTTCGTTTGAAAGATTACTTTCAAAGAATTGCTTTTGCTCTTTGTTTAACGTTTTTGGCGTCCAAACATTTACATGAACTAGCAAATCTCCGTTTCCGTAACTATTTATACTAGGAATTCCTTTTCCTTTTAGTCGGAGAATTTTTCCTGATTGTATTCCTTCTTCTAATTTAATGCGAACTTTTCCGTTTACGGCTTCAATATCTTTAGAAACCCCCAGAACTGCTTCGGCAAAACTAATATACAAATCGTAATGTAAATTTTCGCCTTCACGCTTTAAGAATTCGTGTTCTATTTCTTCGATAGCAACAATCAAATCACCTGGGATTCCGTTTCCTGGCGCATCGTTTCCTTTGTTAGAAACTTTTAGTTGCATTCCATCAACAACACCAGCAGGGATTTTTATAGAAACTGTTTCGTCTTCTAAAATCATTCCTTGTGCATCGGCATTGGCTGGTTTTTTCTCGATAATTTGACCAGAACCTCCACAAGTTGGACAAGTTGAAGCCGATTGCATACGACCCAAAATAGTATTGGTTACGCGCATTACTTGACCTTGACCATTACAAGTAGAACATGTTTTATATGAAACTCCTTGCGCCTGAATTTTGCGTTTTACTTTAACTTTTTTCTCGACACCGTTGGCAATTTCTTCTAGCGTTAATTTGACTTTGATTCTCAAATTACTTCCTTTAGTACGACGTTGACCTCCGCCACCGCCACCAAATCCGCCAAAACCACCACCACCAAAAATATCTCCAAACTGGCTGAAAATATCGTCCATGTTCATTCCGCCGCCGTGAAAACCTCCGCCTCCACCACCGTTACCACCTTCAAAGGCTTGGTGTCCGAAACGGTCGTATTGCGCTTTCTTTTGTGCGTCACTTAACACTTCATAAGCTTCGGCTGCTTCCTTAAATTTTTCTTCGGCAGCAGCATCACCAGGATTTTTGTCAGGGTGAAACTCGATTGCTTTTTTGCGATAAGCTTTTTTTATTTCGGCTTCGTTTGCACTTTTTGTGATGCCTAATATTTCGTAAAAATCTTTTTTCATCTTTATAATTTTACCCTTTGACTCTGCTCAGGGTGACAATTTGATTTAATTTCCAATAACTACTTTAGGAAAACGGATGATTTTATCACCTAATTTGTAACCTTTTTCAATTACATCAACTACTTTTCCTTTTAGTTTGTCACCCGCTGGAATTTGTGTAATTGCTTCAGCAAAATCGGCATTAAAAGCATCTCCAGTTCTTACTTCCATAACCTCTAATCCTTTAGAAAATAAAGTATCTTTTAGTTTTGTATGTATAAGTTCTACTCCTTTTACTAGATTTTCGTCTTCAGATTTAGAAATTTCGACAGTAGCTCTGTCAAAATCGTCCATAACTGGCAACATGGCTTGTAAAACTTCTTGATTGGCAGTTTTAAACAAGTCTATTCTTTCTTTTGTAGTACGTTTTTTGTAATTTTCAAATTCAGCAAAAAGACGTAAAAATTTATCTTTTTCGTGCGCTAAATCTTTAGATAATTGTTCTTCAGCGCTTAATTCTTCTATGATTAATTGCTCACCATTAGCATTTTCTTCTAATGTTATTTCATCTAACTCTTTATCAATTTCAGTATTCTCAGTAGTCATCTTTGATTTATTTTTAAATATATTTTGAAACATTCTTTACCCATTGCAAAATTACTGCCAATTATAAAACAATGTCAAATTGTCATTAAAAACTTTAATATAATTTTAAGAGAAAAATGTGATTAATTTTTTAAATTTGGAAATAATAAGTAGAAATTATACAATACCTTTTTATATACAATTATTAATTCACCATACTAAAAAAGCGTTTGTTGCGGCAAGCGCTTTTTTATTTTTCTAGAAGTTGTTTTAGAGCCGGTTGTATTGATTTGTATTGAAATTCGAAACCAGCATTTTTTATTTTTTGTGCGTTTACATTTTGACTTTCGAAAAGTAAGGTATGCATTTCTCCTAAAATTAATTTCATAACAAATCGAGGAACATTTGGCATAAAGAAAGGTTTTTCTAAAATTTGTGCCGCTGTATAGTTCAGTTCATAGTTAGTAATTGGTGATGGAGCCACTGCATTATACACACCTTGAAGATTATTTTGTATCACAAACAAAAACATATTGGCTAAGTCATGAATATGTATCCAAGATTGCATTTGTTTTCCTGAGCCAAATGCAGCACCAATTCCTAACTTTATGGGTTTTAATATTTCAGGAAGCGCACCGCCTTTTGTAGAAAGAACCAAACCAGTTCGAAGTTTACAAACATTTATACCCAATCTTTCGATTTGATTTACGGATTTTTCCCATTTCACAACTACATTAGAAAGAAATGTATCCTCAAATTTTGTAAAATCCTCAGAATAATAATTTTTTAAACTATCTGGATAAATTCCTATAGCTGACGACGAAATGACTTGTTTTACTTGGTGTGGATTATTTTTTAAAGCACTATATAATAAGTTTGCTGATAATACTCTGCTTTCAATTATTTCTTGTTTGTATTTTGGCGTCCAACTTTTTGCAATACTTGCTCCTGCTAAGTGTATAATTGTTTTTACACCTATCAGGCAATTTTCGTCGATAACTCCAGATTCAGGACTCCAGTAAAACCCATTATAATTGGGTTGGTGTTCGATTTTGTTTTTGCTTGTTGTTAGATAATTAATTTTTATACCATTTTGCAACAGCAATTCGGTAAGCGCCGTTCCGACAAGACCAGTTGCACCAGTAATAAGGACTTTCATTCTAATTTTTATTTAAAATTAATAAATGATTGTCTTAAGTATTTATTAATTGTATAGAATTTAACTATTGTTGAAATTATTTTATTTCAGTCGAATACTCCATTCGAAATCCATTTCAGAAACTTGTTCTCCTTTTTCGTTAGTTCCTATCGATTTCATCCAGAAAGTTTGACCTTCTCCAGTTTCGATAGTTTTTTTTACTGCTTCTTCTATAAGATGCCCGTCGTTACAAGTAAAAGTGATTCTTCCTGTGGCTTTTTTGGTGAAATTTCCTTTGTTGTTAGCCACTAACATAGAAATGTTCCGCTTACTTTTTTGAATATGTAGCATAACCATTGCTCCTGTTGTGAGTTCGGCAGCCATTGCTTGTACTGCAAAATACATCGATTTGAATGGATTTTGATTTACCCAACGGTGCTTTACAGAAACAACACATTGTGTTTCGGTAATGCTTTTTGCTCTAACTCCAGACCAAAAAGCTGATGGTAATTTGAAAAATAAAAATTTATTTAAATTTGATGCTGAAAACTCCATAACGCTATATTTTTCGCTAATGTACAAAAAAATACTATGTACGCATAATATTTTTAATTGTTAAATAAATGTTAATATTTAGTACTTTGTAATGCATAATAGCTTTTTTTAACCGTATCTTTGCATAAGAAATTAATAGCTAAAAGAAAGTACTATTTATTTTATCATCAAAAAAATCAAAATTATGGAAGCAGTTCTAACATCAAACAAAGAAAAAAATTACGCCTCATTTATCCATTTGAGTGCTTTGACAAAATATTTTATTCCTTTTGGAAATTATATTTTACCTATTGTGTTATGGGGAAGCAAAAAAGATTCATCGGAATTTATAAATCATAACGGAAAGCAAGTTTTGAATTTTCAACTAAGCATGTTATTATATTCAATTCTGTTATTAATCGTTTCTATTCCTACTTTATTGTTTTCGATATTCAATAATGTAAGTTTTAACGAAATTGAAAATGGTAATTTTCTAATCGAAAAATTATCTACTGGAAACATTACAGGCATTGTAACCATTGCTTTAATTGCCATCGGATTATTTTGTTTTATGAAAATCGCCGAATTTTTCCTAATCATATATGGTGCTATGAAAACCAATGAAGGAGAATATTTTAAATACCCGTTAACTATTAATTTTCTAAAATAAGTTTCAATCATCAGCCGAAAGGCAAATCAAAAATCAATCAAAAAATGAACAGTTTAATCATTAAAAAAGAAAATCTATGAACATTGAAAACACGAAAGCGCAAATGCGAAAAGGTGTACTCGAGTTTTGTATCTTATCGGTCTTAAAAGACAAAGAAGCATACACCTCAGAAATTTTAGACACCTTAAAAAACGCAAAGCTACTGGTTGTAGAAGGAACAGTATATCCTTTACTTACCAGGCTTAAAAACGATGAGTTACTCAGCTATCGCTGGGAAGAATCTACTTCTGGACCACCAAGAAAATATTACGGATTGACAGAAGAAGGACAAACATTTTTAAACGAATTAAATAGCACTTGGACAGAATTGTCTGATGCAGTAAACATTATAACTATCCAAAAATAATAGCCATGAACAAAACAGTAAATATGAATTTAGGAGGTTTTTTCTTTCACATAGATGAAGACGCCTATCAGAAATTAAATCGCTATTTTGATGCTATAAAGAGATCTCTTTCTAGCGACGGTCGTGACGAAATCATGAACGATATTGAAAGTAGGATTTCGGAACTTTTTTCAGAAAAATTAACTTCTGAAAAACAAGTGATTGGTCTAAAAGATATCGACGATGTTATAGCCGTTATGGGACAACCTGAGGACTATAAAATTGAAGACGACAATTCAACTCAAATGAATTACACTTCTGCTTCAACTCGTTCAAAAAAACTATATCGCGACAAAGAATCAGGTATTATTGGAGGTGTTGCATCTGGTTTAGGACACTACTTTGGTATGGATCCTGTATGGATAAGAATTATTTTAGTACTACTGGTTTTTGCTGGTTTTGGAACAGGAATATTGGCTTACATTATTTTATGGGCGGTAACTCCTGAAGCGGTAACTACAACTGAAAAATTAGAAATGCAAGGAGAACCTATAAACATTTCTAATATAGAAAAGAAAGTAAAGGAAGAATTTGAAAATGTTTCTGAAAAATTTAAAAATGCCGATTACGGAAAAATGGGAAGCCAAGTAGGAACAGCTGCCGGAAAAATAGGAAGTTCTTTAGGTGATGTCTTAGTTTCTATATTCAGTGTATTTGCTAAATTTATTGGTGCATTAATAGTTATAATTGCCTCAGCAATGTTAATCTGTCTAATAATAAGTTTGTTTACCGTAGGTTCTACTTCGTTTCTAAGTGTGCCATGGATGGATTATTTTAACACTTTCAACTATACAAATACGTCAATGTGGTTTGTTGCTTTACTAACCGTTTTAGCAATCGGAATTCCATTTTTCTTTCTACTTATTTTAGGTCTAAAAATATTAGTTAGCAACTTAAAATCTATTGGAAATATTGCAAAATATACATTATTAGCTATTTGGATTTTAGCCATTGGAGTATTAATCACTTTAGGAGTTCGTACAGCTACTGAAATCGCTTTCGAAAACAAAGTAGTTCAAAAAGAAATCATCAATATCAAGCCAACCGATACGCTTTTTGTAAAATTCAGATACAATGATTATTACACAAAATCGATTGATAATCGTGAAGATTTTAAATTCGTTCAGGATTCAGCCAATAACAATTTGATTTATTCTAACAATGTGAGCATCGAAATTATGCCAACTGACGAAAAGTTACCATTTATTCAAATCGAAAAAAGAGCCAATGGTAAAACTTTTACTGAAGCAAAACAAAGAGCCGAAAAAATAAACTACGGATTCAAAATTGAAGGAAACCAATTGATTCTTGATAATTATTTGTTAGCCGATGTAAAAAGCAAATATCGTGGTCAGGAAGTAGCATTGTACTTGTATTTACCAAAAGGAACTTTGCTAAAACCAGATGCTTCTGTAGAACGTTATAATGATTCAGATTGGGATTATTTCCAATCAAGAGACGATTCAAATTATGCTTACAAAGTGGGAACTGACAAAGTAGAATGTTTAAACTGTCCGATAGAAAAAGACGAGGACGAAGACGATGAACATACTGCAACTGTTACTATTGATGAAGACGGTGTGAAAATTAAAAATGACACTGTGATTTCAAATTCAAAAGAAATAAAAGAGCTTAAAATAAATGAAGATGGAATTATCATTAAAACCAAATAATTTAAAAATGAAATCTTTATTAAATTTAAAAAACAGTCTTTTAGCATCTGTAGTTTTTTTAGCAAGTATAAATAGTAATGCACAAAATAATATTAAAATTGTACATTACCCAGAACAACCTTTAAAAGAAAAAAACAGCAATCAATACCATTTGAATTTCGATTTTGTTATTGAAAATAGTTCAAAAGACACTTTGATATTAACACGTTTGGAGGTTCAAGCATTCGACAAAAATAATGTTCTTGTTCAACAAAAGTTCTTAGACAATAACGGTACAGCGCCAAGTATAAATACCATTCCGGAAATTCAATGGAATGGTATGGCGAAAAACATTTTGTTCAATCCGTTTCCAGAAGTAAATTTGGTGATTCGCAAGTTGGAATATACTTTCACTTTCAATAATAATATTGAAGTTAAAAACACCGTTATTCCGAAAGATTACGAACAACTGAAAGATTTTAATTTACCCTTAAAAAGCAGATTATTGATTTATGATGGTCATGATTTGAATTCGCATCACCGTCGATTTAATTATGAGTTTGCTCCTATTCATCAATTAGGATTTACAGGAAATTTTATGCGATATGCGTATGATTTTGTAGTTTTAAATACTGAAAACAAGCAATTTGCGAACAAAGGTGAGAATGATACAGATTGGTTCGGATTTGGAAATGATGTTCTTGCAGTTGCCGATGGGGAAATTGTAACTGTAGAAACTAATCAAAAAGACAACAAACAATTTGACATTCCGGCTCTAAAGGACAATCCGTTGGCATTGTACGGAAATTATGTAGTCATCAAGCACAATGACAATGTTTATAGCATGTACGGTCATTTAAAAAACCAAAGTTCTGTAGCTTTTAAAATTGGGGATAAAATAAAAAAAGGTCAGAAAATTGGTTCGATCGGAACAAGTGGAAGTTCATTTTTCCCGCATTTGCATTTCGAAGTGAGAAACAATATAAACCATGATGCAGAAGGAGTTCCTTCTTATTTTACAAATTTTAATCTGATTTTAGGATCAGAAATAAAAGAAATCAAAAAAGGAACTGTCAATACAGGTGATATCATTCAATCAAAATAAAACAAACAACTAAAAACCAAATAATCATGATAAAACTAATGGTTCATTTAGTCCGAATAGTAATTGCAGCATGCATTGCGCTATTATTTAATTCTTGCAAATATGACATAGAATTAGGCGAAAAAATCACCGGAAGCGGTCATGTTGTTACACGAGAAAGAAACTTAGCAACATTTACAAAAATTGAAGTAAGCCAAGGTTTAGATTGCGAAGTAACACAAGGAAATGATCAAAAAGTAGTAATTGAAGCCGATGATAATTTACAAGACGGAATTATTACTACTGTTACTAATGGTGTTTTAAAAATATCATCAAAATACAATAATTATAATAATGTGAAATCTAGAAAAATCAGAGTTCAAATACCAGAAATTTTAGGTTTAGAAACTACAAGTGCTTCTTCTTTAGTTACTAAAAACATTATAAAAGGTAATATTATTTATTTAAAATCCAGTAGTGCAAGTAATTTAGATGCGAATATTGAAGCCGACAAAATTATACTCGAAGCCACTAGCGGAAGTGATTTAAACATTGAAGGCAAAGCGCTAGAACTAACAACAGCCTCATCTAGCGCGAGCAGTATTGATGCCAAAAATTTACTAGCCAACGATATAAATTCTCAAAGTTCGAGTGGAAGCACAACAATTGTAAATCCAATTCTGAAACTAAAAGCACACGCATCGAGCGCAAGCTCTATAACATATTCTAAAACTCCTAAAAGTTTAACTATCGAAGAAAATTCTGGCGGAAGCGTAGACAAAGAGTAAAATAAATTTAAATTTATTAAAATCATTCATCAAAAGTGAATGATTTTTTTATATTTGTGATAAACAAATTTGAAAATGAAAAAAAATATCCTACTTATTTTTACAATCTTATTAACTACAATAACTTTTGCCCAGAAAAAGGAAAAAGTAAAAGGATCTAAAATAGTTACTGTCGAAAAAGTAGAAATTGCTGCTTTTACAGAAATTGAAATCGAAGACAATCTTGAAGTTTTTTTAGTAAAAGGTGATAAAAACAGTATCGATGTAGAAACTGACGAAAATTTGCACACTGCTATCAACCATCAAACTTATGGTACTTCTTTGCGTTTAAATACAAATAAAGAAATTTCGGGTTTCAAAAAATTAGAAATCAGAGTTACTTATACCGATAGTTTAAAATTAATATCAGTAAAACACGAAGCAAAACTAAATGCCGTTTCTGATTTAGGATTAAAAAATATTACTATAAAAACTTACGATTATAGCAAGACAGTTATTAATGCAAATGCTCCTAATTTTACTTTGCTAGCAAACGACAAATCGAAAGTAGAACTAAACTTAAAAAGTGAAGATGCCTTTATAGAAATGAGTAAAACTGCTGAAATAAAAGCACATATTTCTGTGAATAAATTAAAATTTGATATGTACCAGAAATCTGAAGCAATTATTGATGGTGAAGTTACAGAAATGAAACTCCGTTTAGATAATAATGCCACTTATGACGGTCAGAAATTAACTTCAAAAATGCTTAATTTAACCACCGAAAGTAGCACAAAATGTAGTATTTACACAAATGGAAGTTTGTCTATCTCTGCTGCGGGAAAATCGGAAATTTCGATATTTGGCGAACCAAAAATAGAGCTAAAAAAGTTTGGAGACGAAGCTGTTTTGTATAAAAAAGTAGTGAAGTAATTGTTACATATTCATAAAAAAAATCCCACTTCAATGAAGTGGGATTTTTTTTATGAATCTATTTTTCGTTATTCTTTTGCAGCCAAATATCTTTCGGCATCTAACGCAGCCATACAACCCGTTCCTGCAGCAGTAATTGCTTGTCTGTAAACATGATCGGCAGCATCACCAGAAACAAAAACACCAGCAACATTAGTTTTAGCAGTTCCTGGAATATTTACAATGTAACCAGTTTCGTCAAGAGTGATATAATCTTTAAAAATATCGGTATTTGGTTTGTGACCAATGGCTACAAAGAAACCAGTAGCTGGAATATCAAAAATATCTCCAGTGGTTTTATTTTTTGCTTTAACAGCAGTAACCACTTGACCATCTCCTAAAACCTCGACAGTATCGTGGTTCATTAAGATTGTAATGTTTTCGGTTTTGCGAACACGAGCTTCCATAATTTTCGAAGCTCTAAATTGCTCACTACGAACTAACATGGTTACTTTTTTACACATTTTAGATAAATAATGTGCTTCTTCACAAGCTGAATCTCCTGCACCAACAATAACAACTTCTTGATTACGATAGAAAAATCCGTCACAAATTGCACATGCCGAAACGCCACCACCAGTTTTTAGATAATGTTGTTCTGAATCGATTCCCAAATATTTCGCAGTTGCTCCAGTCGAAATGATTACTGTTTCACAGTGTAATTCTTTTGTGTCGTTTATCCAAACTTTATGAATACCACCAGAAAAATCGACTTTTGTAGCCCAACCATCACGAACATCAGTACCAAAACGTTTGGCTTGTTCTTCTAAACCAACCATCATTTCTGGCCCAGTTATTCCTTCTGGGTTTCCTGGAAAATTTTCTACTTCGTTTGTTGTTGTAAGCTGACCACCGGGTTGAGTTCCTTGGTATAAAACGGGGTTCATATTTGCTCTAGCAGCATATATTGCTGCCGTGTAACCTGCAGGACCTGAACCTATAATTAGGCATTTTATTTTTTCGATTGTATCGGACATAATGAATATTTTTATAAAGATGCAAATGTAAACTTTATTATAAAAAATTTACTCTTTAATAAATTGAAAAAACTTATTTATTTATAGAAAAATACTTTTATTGTTTTATATGCTGGATTGCCCAGATTAGTAAGGTGTTTTTTTCTTTTGGTAAACCTAATTTTTCAATAATATTACTACGATGACCTTCTACTGTTTTTTCAGAAAGAAACAATAATTCTGCAATTTGTTTGCTTGTTTTTTGTTGGGCAATGAGTTCGATAATTTTTCTTTCGGATAAGGTTAGTTTAGCAAGGTCATCATTGTTATTCTTATTCTTATTATCTACAACTAGATCATCTTCGAGGAATTCGCTCACATAACGATTCCCTTTTTTTACTTCCAGCAAGCATTTTTCTAATTCTGTTTGGGCATGTTCTTTAAGAATGTATCCGTAAATTCCGTACTCACTAGCTTTTTTGAAAATGGTCATTTCTTTGTGCATGGTAAGCAAAATAATTTTAGTTTTTAGTTTGCTTTCTTGTACTTTTTTGGCAACATCTAAACCATCTAGACCTGGCATATTTATATCTAAAATAGCAATATCTGGTTGATGAAGTGTAATTAAATTTAAAGCTGAAACTCCGTTAGAACAAGTATCGGTTACTTTATGACCGTAAGATTCTAAAAAGCTTTTTGTTCCTTGTAAAGTAAATGGATGATCGTCTGCAATTAATATTTTCATTATACTTTTTTGATTTCAATTGAGATAATTGTTCCGTTTTTGTCTGATATAATTTTTGCTTCTCCACCTATTGCTCTACTTCTTTCAATGATATTATGCAATCCAAATGCATTTTTTCCGTTTAATGTTTCGGTAACATTAAATCCTTTTCCATTGTCTTTTATTTCTACAAAAAGAGTGTTGTTTTTTTGAGAAACTGTAATTTTTGCAGCAACTGCATTGGCATATTTAATAATATTAGACAATGCTTCCTGAATAATTCGATACACTTGCAATTCATCATTTATAGATAAGGAATTGTTATAATCAACATCTGCTGTTACCATAAAATCATTTACAGATTGTGCACGTTCGACTAATTGTTCGACACTTGCTTTTAATCCAATTTTGTCAAACATTATTGGATGCAAGTTTCGACTAATAATACGAATGTCATTAATAATGGCATCTATTTTATTATTGGTAACATCTGTTTTTTCTTCAAACGAATTTTTTAGACTTAATAATTCGTGGCTCACACTATCGTGCAAATCGCTAGCAATACGTTTGCGTTCTTCCTCGGTTTTTTCTAATAATTGTTTGGTGTATTGTTGTGCATTTTGTTTTTCTAATTTTAATTTTTTCTGTTTTTGTCGAGTGATATAAACCACCACTGTTAGAAATAGTCCCAGAAACAGTGAGGCTAAAAGTGCAATTGTTGTATTTTTATTTAAAATTGTTGTTTTTTGAAGTGTGATTTGTTGTTCTTTTTTTTGGGTTTCATATATAGCTTCAAGCTCAGCTATTTTCCCTCTTGTTGCAATATCAGATATGCTATCTGCAATTATTCGTTTATCTTTTTCGATAGTAAAAGCATTTTTAAAATCATTATTTTGAAGCGCACTTGTTTGTAAAACACCATAAAACATATTTACTTTTTCGTATTGCTGATTGGTTATTAGTATTGGTAATGCTTTTTTAATATCTTCAAACTCGGAATAATTTGGATTTTTCTTTATTTCATATTGTGCCAAGGCAACTTTGTATTCTAAGGTTAAATCATCAGAATTAATTTCTTCAACTATTGGTTTCAATTCGTCAATTACTTCTTTAGCTTCGGGTAATTTATTCGCTTGTACTAAATTTTCAATTTTAAAATCAAATATTTTAAGTTTTAATATTTTACTTTCATCTTTACTATCAATAAACGCCTGATAAGTAGAATCGATAAGTTCTGTTTTTCGAGAATCATTCATAAAATCATATATGGAAATTTTATTAATCAAACCGATGTAAACATTATACGTATTGTCAATGCTCTTATAGGATTTTATAGCTTTATCTGCATTATCAATAGCTCTTTTTTTATCACCAATAGCTGTGTAAATATTTGAATAATTTGAATAAACAAAAGCCAATCCTTTAGGATTATTAATTTTAGTAAAGTATTCAAAAGATTTCTGATTGGCAGCTAAGCTTAAATTTTGTTTACCCGTAATATAATATATATAGGATAAATCATAATAAGCTCTGGCAATATTGTAACAACTATTGTAGTCATTAGGTTCTAATAAAGTGATGTTTTTAAAATAGTCACTCGCTTTTTTTAAATTGGATTTATCAAAATAATAATTAGCTAAATAAGCATCTACAAAAGTGGTTTTTAGGGCTGGCACTTCCTTTCTGTATTTAGCATCAAATTCTTTGATTGTAGCCATAAAGTTTTCGTTAAAATCATAAGAATCGGCTAGATATATACAGGCTATATCTAAAATTTCAGCAGCACTTACATAGTTTTGTTCTGCAATTTTTTGATTATAGTATTTATATAAAACCGATAAATATTTTTTATCTTTTTTGTAGTTTTCTACTTTACGTAAATAGGCTTTGGTAGTATCTTCTTGAGCTGGAATTTCTTTTACAAAAACCACTCCATTTTCTTTCTTTTCATTACAAGCATATAATAAAGTGATAACAGCAAGTAGCAAAAGAAGTCTGGACGATTTTATGGTGTCTTTAAACATTTGTATATTTTTTTAACAAAAGTATCTAATTAAATCGCATAAAAAAGTGTTTGTCAAAATTCAGGGGTTTCCCCCTATATGAATTAATTTTCTATTAGGTCAACTTTGTCATCTGAATTATAGGGACTAAAACACATAATCAAAAAATTCAAAAACTTAATTAATTTTAAAAACCAATTTTTATGAACAGAATCTTACTCAAAAACCAAAAAAAATCCTTTGAAAAAGGAAAATATTGGACAAAAACATTGGCTATGCTATTGTTTTTTATAGTACTAAGCGTTACAAAAACAAGCGCACAAATTACCATTACCGTGCAAAACAACACTAACACTACGCCAAATTTAGCAACAAGCTATCCGTCGTTAGCTGATGCGTTAAATGCTTTAAATGCCGTTACAGGAATGACAGGTACTGTTTATATGACTGCCTTTACTTATGGCACTGAAACTGCACCACCAAAAGGATTCACAATTGGTAGTGCAACTTTAAACCCAGTTTTGTCTGCAACAAATAATGTTATGATTAACGGAAATGGTTCTTTGATAAATGCTGGTTTAGGAACAGCAACTCCTTCTAGCGCTAGTCCAGATGGAATGGTAAAACTTGTTGGAGCAAACTATATCGATTTTCGTAATTTTTCGCTTGTAGATGGCAACACGACCAACCCTGCCACTATGGAATTTGGTATTGGTTTGTTTAAAGCCAGTGCCACCGATGGGTGTAACAACAATATCCTATTAAGTAACAACATTAATATGCAACGTGTCAATTTTGCAGCAGGAAGTGGTCCTATGCCAGCTGGTGCAACAGGAATTATTATGGTCAATTCGACACCAACGGCAGCAATAACCTCTCTAGTACCAACTAGTGTTTCGGGAGCCAATTCTAATAATCGAATAGCAGGAAATACAATAAATGGTGGTAATAATGGTATTCATTTATCTGGTTTTGCAAATATTTCACCTAACGATGACTATAATAACGAGATTGGTAACTCAAATACAATTCGAAATTTTGGTGGTGGTGCAACCACAGCCTCATTTGCAACTGGTATAACCGCAACCAACCAATGGAATATTTTAATTACCAATAACATAATAGACAATAATACAGGAACAGGCGTAAACACACTATATACTTTATATGGAATATTTTTACCATCTGGTGGAAATAACGCCAATGTAAACATTACTTACAATACTATAAAGCTACAAAGCGGAAGCGGAACCGAAATATTGTATGCTATAAACAATAGTGCAGGTGCTGGTACAGGAACAATAAGTATAAGCGATAATGCTGTAAATTTAGGCTATGCAAACGGTACAACTGGAGCTATTAGTGGGATATCTAACAGTGCTTTGCCTACTGTATTAAATATGAATTACAACACAGTCGAAGGGATTTCAGGTGTTCCTTTAGCAGGAACAGGAGAAATAAATGGTATTGTAAATACATCAACTATTCCCACTGTAAATACAAATGGTAATAACATCAGAAATTTTGATAGAACAGGCGCTAGTGGTATTTTATCTGGCATGAAAATTAGGTCGGCTAACTGGAATGCTTTTGGTAATATTATAGACAATCTTAAATTTTCGGCAACAAGTTCAACAGGAAATATCTATGGGCTGAATTCTACTAGTCCAAATACGAATTTAGATTCCAATACAATCAAAAACCTTTCTATTCCATTTACAGGAAGTATTTATGGGATTTATGATGCAGGAAGTTCAGGAATAAAAACAATAAGTAGTAATCAAATATTCAATTTTGCTACAAGTACAGGTGGTACAGGTGGTTCCAATTTTTATGGAGCATATTGTGTAACTGGTACAGTTACAATAGGAAACAACAGTATTTATAGTCTTAATATTTCTGGTAACAATGCAACTGCTGGAAGTTCCGTGTCTGGCATACGCTTGGATTCTCCTACCAATAAGGTTTTCAATAATAAAATATATAATCTTTCTGCTAATTCTACTTTAGGTTCAAGCCGAGGGATTTATACTTCGGCAGGAAATGCAACGTTTTACAATAATGTAATTTCAGATTTAAGAGCACCCAATTCAACTTCTTCAAATGGGGTAAACGGATTTATTACCAATGGAAGTATGAGCTTGTATAATAATACTATTTTGTTAAACGAAACAGTAAAAAATGGACCAAATTCAGGTTCTAATGTGGTATTCTTTAACTCGTCTGGAACGTTAATTTCTAGAAACAATATATTTATTAACAAATCGGTAGTATCTGGTACAGGAAACGCAAGAGCACTATATTGTACTAATTTTGCAACTACTTATGACACCTCATCAAACAATAATTTGCTTTTTGCACCTGTTATTTTTTCCGATGGTACAAACACTGATACAACACTTGCTGCTTTCAAAACCAGAATGGCAACGCGTGACCAAAACTCTGTTACCGAAACCACAACCCCTTTTACAAGCACAGTTGGTTCTAATGTAGATTTTTTACGATTGGCAGATGGTGTAGTATCGGTTGCCAATAATGCTGGTATGCCAATTTCTACTCCGTCAATCACTAACGATTTTTTCGGAGTTACAAGAGATGTAACCACGCCAGATATTGGGGCATCAGAATTTTCAGGAACTCTAGGAAATCAAAGTTTTAGTTTTAATTCAAATTTTTCTGTTTATCCAAATCCATCAATCGATGTATTTTCTATAAGCAGTGATGCTCGTGGTAACCTAGTTGTTTACGATTTAATTGGAAAAATAATCAAATCTGAAACTATCGATTTAGGGATTACAAAATTAGATTTAAGTAATTATCCGAGTGGTATTTATTTGATGAAAGTTACTAATGATAAAAATGAAACAAAAACAATGAAATTGATTAAACAATAGTTTTAAAACTTCTTTATTTTAAATGGGCTAACTATTTGGTTAGTCCATTTTTTTATTTTGAAATTCAGGGGTTTCCCCTTATATGATTCTCTGTTAATTAGAGTCATCTTTGTTATTCCGTTTTAAAAATCAATTTAATACTTTAATTTATGAACATAAGACTACTTCAAAAAACAAAAACACTAGCCCTACTTTTGTTTTTTATGCTACTAAGCAGTGCAACAACACAAGCACAAAACACCACTCTGGCATGGGCAAAAACCATGGGTAGTACAGGTAATGATATTTCCCGAAGCGTCGCTGTTGATGCGGTAGGCAATATATATACTACAGGGTTTTTTGCAGGAACAGTCGATTTTGACCCTAATGCTGGGGTTGCCAATCTTACTTCGGCTGGGAGTACTGATATTTTTGTTTCTAAACTAGATGCCACAGGCAATTTAGTTTGGGCAAAAGTATTGGGTGGCATTAGTAATGATATTGGCTATGGTATTGCTGTAGATGCTTCAGGAAATGTATATACTACAGGGTGCTTTGCAGGAACTGTAGATTTTGACCCGAATGCAGGAACTACAAACCTTACTTCGGCCGGAGGCTACGATATTTTTATTTCTAAATTAGATGCTTCGGGCAATTTTGTTTGGGCAAAAGCAATGGGTAGCACTAGTAATGATATTGGCTATGGCTTTACTGTAGATGCGTCTGCTAATGTATATACTACAGGGGTTTTTGCAGGAACAGTCGATTTTGACCCTAATGCAGGAACTACAAACCTTACTTCGGCTGGTAATCAAGATATTTTTGTTTCTAAACTAGAGGCGAATGGTAATTTGGTTTGGGCAAAAGCAATGGGTAGCACTACTAACGATATAGGTTATGGCATTGCAGTAGATGCTTCAGGAAATGCATATACCACAGGAGGTTTTTCAGCAACTGCCGATTTTGACCCTAATGCAGGAACAAATAATCTTACTTCGGCTGGTGGTGCCGATATTTTTGTTTCTAAGCTAGATGCTTCGGGCAATTTGGTTTGGGCAAAAGCAATGGGTAGAACTACTAACGATATAGGTTATGGAATTGCTGTAGATGCTTCAGGAAATGTATATACCACAGGTTCTTTTCAAGGAACAGTCGATTTTGACCCAAATGCTGGGGTTTCCAATCTTACGTCAGTTGGTGGTCAAGATATTTTTGTACACAAAATGAGTACTCCAGCTGCTGCGCTAAATTTTGATGGAGCAAATGATTATGTAGGTGTAACAGCTCCAACTAACTTGCCAATTGGAAATTCTAATTATACCATCGAAGCTTGGATAAAACCTTCAGCTCTTGGAGAAAGAGGAATTGTTGGATGGGGAAATTGGGGAGTGGATAATCAATGTAACGCATTCAGATTATCACCAACGGGGTTAGTAAACTATTGGTGGGATCAAGATTTAACAGTAAACTATGCTTTTGCTTTAAATACTTGGTACCACGTGGCTTGTTCGTTCGATGGAACTACTCGTACAATATATGTAAACGGAGTTGTAATAGGCTCAGATACTCCAGGAGTACATACAGTAACTAATACTAATTTTCGTATTGGCTCTACCAATAATGCTGAATATTTTAGTGGTGGAATTGATGAAGTACGTATTTGGAACAGAGGTTTACCACAAGCTGAAATTGTAAATAATATGAATTGCGAATTAGCTGCAGGTCAAACTGGTTTAATTGCGTATTACCAATTTAACCAAGGTTTTGACAATTCCAATAATAGTGCAATAACAACTTTAACAGATGCTAGCGGAAATGTTAATACTGGAACTTTAAATAATTTTGCTTTAAACGGAACAACATCTAACTGGGTTGCTCCAGGTGGTGTAACAACAGGAAATTCTTGTTTTGCTTATATACTCGCAAATACTTTAAATTTTGATAACAATAGTGATTATGTCGAAGTTAACGACAATGCTTTATTAGATTTTGGTGCAAATGATTTTACCGTCGAATATTGGGTAAATAAAAAAAACAATGATGTTTATGGTGGTGTAAACAAATGGAACACAGCCGCTACAGCAGGTAGTAACGAGTGGGGATTAATATTAAGAGAAGATGGTGCGTCAAATAACAAGCCAAATTTTGTATTTGAATCTGGCACAACATATTATGCTTGTGCTGCAACAACTAACTTAAACCTAAACACATGGTATCATATTGCTGGTGTTAGAGAAGGAACTAATCTTAAAATTTATGTAAACGGAGTTTTAGAAAACACCATACCAATTGGTAACATTGCGGTAAATAATGCGGGGAGAAGTTTACTTATAAATAAGTTGTTTTCTGGGAATTTTACAGGAGCAGATTATGAAGAACTTCGTATTTGGAGTCGTGCATTACCACAAACTGAAATCATGAATAATATGAATTGCGAATTACCAGCAGGACAAACAGGTTTGGTGGCTTATTACAAATTCAATCAAGGAATTGATATTGCTAACAATACAACAATAAACACTTTGACCGATTCGAGCGGTAATAATCTAAACGGAACACTAAACGGATTTGCACTAACAGGAACCACATCTAACTGGAAATCGGGATCAGTTATTACTTCTGGAAATACTTGCTCTCCTTTTTTAAGTACAGATAATTACGATTTCTCATCAAAATTATCGGTATATCCTAATCCGTCAAGTGATGTATTTTCTATAAATAGTGATACACGTGGTGAAATTGTAGTTTATGACTTAATTGGAAAAATAATCAAATCTGAAACTATCGATTTAGGGATTACAAAATTAGATTTAAGTAATTATCCGAGAGGTATTTATTTAATGAAAATTACTAATGATAGCAATCAAACTAAAACAATGAAATTGATTAAACAGTAAATTTAATTAGTTTTTAATGAAATAAGGCTTCCAAAAAATATTTTGGAAGCCTTATTTTTTTGCTAAAATTCAGGGGTTTCCCCCTATATGAATTCATTTTCTATTACACCAACTTTGTAATCTGATTTAAAGGATTACTGAAGTAATCTATTCTTTCTAACATTAATATAAAAATAAATTATGAAAAAAAATGTACTTAAAACAAAAAATCATGCTTCAATAAGAAGAAAAATTTTTACAAAAATAATAACCACTTTGGCTTTTATTTTATTAAGCAATACTATGTTTAGCCAAGCAGGCGCAGCATTATCTTTTGATGGTGCAAATGATTATGTACAAATGGGAAATATCATGCCCGCAACTTATACTAAAGAAGCTTGGTTTTATGTTTCAAACCTAGGACTTCAAAACAATCTTATTTCTGGAGGTTCAGATGGGCAACATGCGCTGTATCCTTCAACTACTTATGGAAACAGATTGTCTGCGGGACACAATGGTACTTGGAATGCAGTGCAAGATCCAACTCCAATAGTAGTCAATACTTGGTATCATGTTGCTTTGACTTATGATGTGGCAACCACTACGATGAAATTATATAAAAATGGAATTTTAGTTTCAACAAATACAAGTGTACCTCCTTTTATAGGTGGTAGTGCTTTACGACTTGGTTCTTATGATGCAGCCTCAAATCAACTTGGAGGTAAATTAGATGAAGTTCGCATTTGGAATAGAGTGTTACCACAATGTGAAATTCAATACAACATGAATGGCGAATTACCTTCTGGACAAGTAGGACTGGTAGCCTATTATAAATTTAATCAAGGAATTGCTTTAGCAAATAATGCAGCTATTACAACTTTAACAGACTTTAGTGGTAATGCAAATACTGGAACACTTACTAATTTTGCCCTTACAGGAGCTACCTCAAACTGGGTAACACCAGGAGGTGTGACTACTGGAACTATGAGCCCAGCTCCTTTGTCGGTTACAAGTCCTCAAGTTTTTTGTACAGGCTCAACAGTTGCCAATTTAACAGCTACAGGTACCACTATCAAATGGTATAATGTGGCTACTGGCGGAACTGCTTTGGTTTCTACAACAGCATTAGCTACTGGAACTTACTATGTGACACAAACTACTGGAACTTGCGAAAGCCCTAGAACGGCTGTGATTGTGACAGTAAATACAACGGCTATACCAACGGCTACTTCCCCTCAAGCTTTTAATACAGGGTCTACCGTTGCCAATCTTATAGCAACAGGAACTGCTTTAAAATGGTATGCAGTTTCAACAGGTGGAGCTGCTTTAGTAAGTACAACTCCATTAGTAACCGGTTTGTATTATGTTTCTCAAACTATATCAGGTTGCGAAAGTCTGAGAAGATCTGTTCAAGTAAATATTAATGGTGCTGGATTAGATTTTGATGGAGTGAATGACCAAGTAAGTTTTGGAAATGCAATAACAACTGTATTAAGCGGAACTAATAAACTTACAGTAGAAGGTTGGGTAAAAACAACTAATACAACAGGTATAAAAACAGTTATTTGTAACCATGGAAGTGGTTTACCTACCCAATTCGATTTACGCACAAATGGAACTAATTTTAATTGCTTTGTTGGTTTTGGAACATACGTTGTCACAGGAGGAACAGTTATTCCTAATACTTGGCAACACGTTGCTATGGTATTTGATGGGGTAACATTAAAATTATATGTTAATGGTGTTAATGTTGGTACTACAAATACTCCATCATATACCTTACCCGCTAGTACTGCTCCTATTATAATGGGAAATAATGGTTATGGCGAAATTTTTCAAGGAAAAATGGACGAAGTCCGTGTTTGGAATCGTGCTTTGCCTCAAGCTGAAATTCAAAATAATTTAAATTGTGAATTGGGTGCTGGTCAAACAGGATTAGT
This sequence comes from Flavobacterium swingsii, assembly GCF_900111965.1. Lineage (GTDB taxonomy): Bacteria > Bacteroidota > Bacteroidia > Flavobacteriales > Flavobacteriaceae > Flavobacterium > Flavobacterium swingsii. The sequence goes on from NZ_FOJT01000001.1 coordinate 258,604, forward strand.
TGCTTATTATAAATTTAATCAAGGAATTGATAACGCAAGTAATACTACAATAACTACACTTACAGATTCTAGTGGAAATACTAATACTGGAACATTAAGCAATTTTACACTTACAGGAACAACTTCAAATTGGACAGGAACTGGTGGCGTTACAACAGGGAATACTTGTTCTACTTATTTAGCCGTGAATGATTTTGAATTCTCATCAAAATTATCCGTATATCCTAATCCATCAAGTAATGTGTTTTCAATAAATAGTGAAACACGAGGTAATATAGTTGTTTATGATTTGATAGGAAAAATCATCAAATCTGAAAATTTAGATTTAGGCATTACAAAACTAAATTTAAGTAATTATCCAAGTGGACTATATTTAATGAAAGTGACTAATGATAGCAATCAAACTAAAATGATGAAGTTGATAAAACAATAGTTTTAAAACTGTTTTAAACTAAATGAGGCTTCCTAAAAAGAAGCCTCATTTTTTGTTTTATAATAAATTTCCTAAAAAGGAACATCGCTATCGTCATCAAAATTATTAGAACTACTTCCAAAAGCTTCATTAGCAGATGGTAAGTTTTTAGTTTGAAAAGGATTGTCGTCATGACCTAAATTCATAGTCGATGGCAAATAATCGTCACCTCCCGAATAATCCTCAAGATTGTCAAATTTACCTAAGTTTCCAATAAATTTCAGACGGACATTTTCTAAACTACCATTACGGTGTTTTGCTATAATAAATTCGGCTTGACCTTGTGTTGGTGAGTGTTCATCATCATCCCATTCATCAATTTTATAATATTCAGGACGATAAATAAACGAAACGATATCGGCATCTTGCTCAATCGCTCCAGATTCACGAAGGTCAGAAAGTAAAGGTCTTTTGCTCGACCCACGAGTTTCAACAGCACGCGATAATTGCGAAAGTGCAATTACGGGAACTTCTAACTCTTTGGCCAAAGCCTTTAAATTTCGGGAAATAGTCGAGATTTCTTGCTCACGATTTCCTGGTCCTTTTCCGTTTCCTCCAGCAGTCATCAGCTGAAGATAATCGACAATAATTATTTTTATATCATGCTGAGATTTCAAACGTCTGGCTTTGGCACGCAAATCGAAGATAGAAAGCGACGGCGAATCATCTATATATAATGGTGCTTTTTCGAGATCTTTTACTTTAACACTTAATTGTTCCCATTCGTGTTTTTCGAGTTTTCCTGTTCTTAATTTTTCCGAAGACAAACCTGTTTCTGAAGAAATAAGACGTGTTATTAACTGAACAGAAGACATCTCTAGAGAAAATAATGCTACGGCATGACCAAAATCGATAGCGACATTTCTCGCCATTGATAGGACAAATGCGGTTTTTCCCATACCTGGACGAGCCGCAATAATAATTAAATCGGACGGTTGCCAGCCAGAAGTTACTTTGTCCAATTTCTCGAAACCAGTTGCAATTCCAGAAAGTCCTTCTTTACCTGCAATTTCTTCGATACGTTTTTTGGCTTGAATTACTAAACTTTGTGCAGTTTCGGAACTTCGTTTTATATTTCCTTGCGTTACTTCGTATAATTTTGATTCGGCTTTGTCTAGCAAATCGAAAACATCGGTAGTTTCGTCGTACGATTCTTCAATAATTTCTGAAGATATTTTTATCAAACTTCTTTGAATGTATTTTTGTAAAATAATCCTTGAGTGAAATTCGATATGCGCCGAAGATGATATCTTTTGGGTAAGTTGTATCAGATAAAAATCGCCACCAGCCAAATCTAGTTTGCTCATTTTTCGCAATTGAGCAGAAACTGTAAGCAAATCGACCGGTTGAGAATCATTAAATAAAGTAACGATGGCTTCAAAAATATATTTGTGCCCGTCCTTGTAAAAAGCGTCAGGCTGAAGAATATCAATAACCTCATCGACCCCTTTTTTGTCAATCATCATAGCACCCAACACAGCTTCTTCTAAATCGAGAACTTGCGGTGGCAGCTTTCCTTTTTCTAGGTTTATAATCGTAGTTTTATCTACTCTTACAGGGTTTATGTTTTTGAAATTTTCCATGTTGCGAATTTAGGTTTTAATACCATCAAATTGAAATAAAAACAATCATTAGATTGTGAATAACTTGTGTTAACAACTTTTATTTTCTGTTAACAACACAAAAAAACCGCCTTATTACTAACAAGACGGTTTTTATATATAAAGTGCGATTTTACTCGTTGTATTCGCCCATTTTACTGTATTTGTCCATTCTTTGAGAAACTAAATCGGTTGTTGATAAGTCTTTCAATTCGTTAAAAGCTTTAAGTATATATTCTTCGACCGTTTTGAAAGCAGTTACTTTATCATAATGCGCTCCGCCTAATGGTTCTGGAATAATATCATCGACTAATTTTTGTCTTTTCATATCGGCAGAAGTCAGTTTTAATGCTTCGGCTGCTTGTTCTTTGTATTCCCAACTTTTCCATAAAATAGAAGAACAAGATTCTGGAGAAATTACCGAATACCATGTGTTTTCCATCATCAGCACTCTATCTCCTACTCCTATTCCCAATGCACCACCAGATGCTCCTTCTCCTACAATAACACAAATAATTGGTACTTTAAGTCTTACCATTTCAAGAATATTTCTTGCAATAGCTTCTCCTTGTCCTCTTTCTTCTGCTTCAATTCCTGGAAATGCTCCAGGAGTATCGATTAATGTAACTACAGGAATATTAAATTTTTCTGCCATTTTCATTAATCGTAATGCTTTACGATAACCTTCTGGATTTGGCATACCAAAATTACGAAATTGACGCATTTTTGTATTGATTCCTTTTTGTTGTCCTACAAACATAAAAGACTGGTCTCCTATTTTTCCTAGACCACCAATCATGGCTTTGTCGTCTTTGAAATTTCTGTCGCCAAAAAGCTCCAGAAAAGTACCTTTTGTAAGGTTGGTAATATGCTCTAAAGTATAAGGACGACTAGGATGGCGAGATAATTGTACTCTTTGCCAAGCGGTCAGGTTTCCGTATATATCTTTTTTGGTATCTTCTAATTTTTGGTTTATTTGTTTGCAGGTTTCTGTAACATCAACGCTAGATTCTTCTCCAATTATTTGACATTTGTCTAATTGTTCTAGGAGTTCTTTTATAGGTAATTCAAAATCTAAATATTCCATAAGATTTTTGTATTTTGTTTAGGTTTGAAAAGCAAAGATAGTTTTAAATTTAAAGATTGAAAAATTTAAAGATTGAAAAAATCAGTTTCTTTTGATTTGAATGCCCTAGCCCAGATGGAAGGGAAAATCCTTTTCTTTTTTTTCTTTAAAAAAAGAAAAGATTGGAATGACAGCTGGAAATAGCTCCTGAAAAAATTACTTTTTTCTATTTTTTAAAACGCCATTCAAAATCACTGTAGATAAAATAATTAAAGCACCGATATAAAATTGTGTGCTCATTTTTTCTTTGTCATTAAAAACGATTAATGCTAGAATTATCCCGTAAATAGGTTCGAGATTGATGGTAAGCATGACCGTATATGGACTCAAATATTTCATAACACCAACCGATGCTATAAAGGCGTATGCCGTGCAAACAGAGCTTAAGACTAATAACCAAATTAAATCGTTTACTGACAATTGAAAAAAACTGGCTGTGAAACTTTGGTTAAACAACATGAATATCGTCAAGCACAATACGCCTCCTAAAATTTCGTAGAATGAGATAACTGTTGGGTCATATTTTACAGCATATTTTCCGTTTATTACCGAAAACAAGGCTGAAAGAAATGCTGATGATAAGGCTAAGATTATTCCGTAAACGTAATTTCCTTCTACTTTAAAAATGATATAGAGTCCAATAATTACAATGAGTCCGAAGAGAACTTCGTAAGCAATTATTTTTCGTTTGTAAAATATAGGTTCTAATATTGAGGTAAAAAAAGCACCTGTTGCTAGACAAGCTAGTGTTACCGAAATATTAGATTCTTTGATGGCTTTAAAAAAAGTGAGCCAATGTAAAGCAATAATTAAACCTGCAAAAAGTAGTCCTATTATTGTTTTTCTGGAGAGTTTCAGTGGGATTTTTTTGACCGCAATAAATAGTAAAATAAAACCCGTGGCAAAAATCATTCGATACCAAACTAAAGGCAAGGCTTCTAACGAGATTAATTTACCCAATACTGCTGTAAATCCCCAGATAAATACGATTAAATGAAGTTTGAGATAGCTTTCTACGTTTTTATCTTTTTGCATTTCGGAGTAAGAAAAAAGCCATGATTCCAAAAACAACATTAGGAATCCAAACTGCAATTATTGGTTCTACCGAAGATTTTTCGGCAAGTGTGCTAAAAATTTTATCTAAAAAAACATAACTAAAAGCAATGGCGATTCCTATGGCGAGATTTATTCCCATTCCGCCACGACGCTTCATCGAAGAAACTGCAACTGCAATAATCGTTAAAATAAATGCCGAAATTGGAATACTATATTTTCTGTATTTTACAACCAAATAGGTATTTATATTTGCTGAACCACGTTTTTTTTCTTTTTCGATAAATTTGTTTAAATCTCTCAAATTTAGTGTTTCGGCAATATAAACTACAGGAGTCAAGTCTTCTAAATCGAAATTAAATTTCAGTTGTTTTGAATATTCTGTTTCAATTTTGTCATCTAATTCGCCAACGGTTCTTTTGGTATAATTTAGTAACGTATAGTTTTTTGCTTTTGGATTCCATTGTATTGATGTGGCAGAAATTTTGTAAACTAATTTTTCGCCATTAAATTTTTCGAAAACAAAATTATATCCTGTTTTTACTTCTTGGTTAAAATTACTTACATAAATAAACTCGGTGTCGCTAATTTGCCTGTAAACATCACCTGTTTCACGCATTTCGTTCTTACCATTTCCTATTAGATATAAATACCTGAAATTTTTGAACCCTTCACTTGCCTTTGGCGCAAGAAAAAATCCCATAAGTAAGGCGAAAATTGATACCATTGTCGCACCAATAATATAAGGACGCAAGAATCTTCTAAATGAAATTCCGGAACTTAAAATAGCAATAATTTCGGTGTTATTTGCCAGTTTAGCTGTAAACCAAATAATAGATAAAAACAAAAAAATAGGAAACAAAAAGTTTGTAAAATAAATTACAAAATCGACATAGTAAGACAAAACCTTATCGATAGGTACTTTATTTTCGAGGATTTTATTTATTTTTTCAGCAACATCGACTGTAATTCCAATAGGAATAAACAAAAGCAACATCACCGAAAAAGTGGCTAAATATCTTTTGAGAATGTATTTGTCTAATATTGTTAGCATCTAAAAGTTTAATCGGTTATTTGTTTAATCGATTAACCGAATTAACGATTAACCGATTGTACATTTTTACAATCGTTGACTCATATTTTTAATCATCATTTCTTTCCACTCACGGAAATCTCCTGCTATGATATGTTTTCTGGCTTCACGAACCAACCACATATAAAAACCAAGATTGTGTATGGTTGCGATTTGTTTCCCCAAGTATTCATTGGCAGCAAAAAGATGACGCAAATACGCTTTTGAATATTCGGTATCTACAAATGTGAGTCCCATTTCATCAACTGGAGAAAAATCGGCTTCCCATTTTTTATTTTTAATATTGATAGTTCCGTTAGCTGTAAACAACATTCCGTTTCTAGCATTTCTTGTTGGCATCACACAATCAAACATGTCTATTCCAAGAGCAATGTTTTCTAAAATATTTATTGGTGTTCCCACACCCATCAAATATCTCGGTTTATCTTCTGGCAAAATTGCAGTTACAATTTCGGTCATGGCATACATTTCTTCAGCTGGTTCCCCAACAGAAAGCCCTCCAATAGCATTTCCTTGTGCTCCAGCATTGGCAATATATTCTGCCGATTGCATTCTTAAATCTTTATAGCAACTTCCTTGTACAATTGGAAAAAATGTTTGGTCGTAACCATATTTTGTCGGCACTTTTTCTAAATGTTTGATACATCTATCCAACCAACGGTGCGTCATTTTCATCGAACGATTTGCATAATGATAATCGCAAGGATATGGTGTACATTCATCAAAAGCCATGATAATATCGGCACCAATGGTACGCTGAATTTCCATCACATTCTCTGGTGTGAAAAAATGATAAGAACCATCAATATGCGATTTAAACTTCACACCTTCTTCCTTAATTTTTCTATTAGCCGAAAGAGAATACACTTGATAACCACCTGAATCGGTCAAAATATTTCTGTCCCAATTCATAAATTTATGTAAACCTCCAGCTTTTTCAAGAATTTCGGTTTGCGGACGCAAATACAAATGATAGGTATTTCCTAAAATAATATCAGGATTTATTTCTTCTTTAAGTTCTCTTTGGTGCACACCTTTTACCGATGCAACCGTCCCAACAGGCATAAAAATTGGAGTTTCAATCACACCGTGATCCGTTGTAATTGTTCCTGCTCTGGCTTTAGTTTGTGGGTCTTTTTTAAGTAAATCAAATTTCATAACGGCAAATATAAAATAATTATAAATTATGGGTTGTGAATTGTGAATTTAATTAACATTTTAGTTACCTAAGAATCCTACCTCCTCTGATTTTATAATAAAAGGACAATAGTAACTTAACATCCTTTTATGGTCTAAAAATTAATATTGCAATTGAAAAAATTATATAAATATTTAAAATGAAAAAAATTACTTTGTTTCTGTTTCTGGCTTTTATGAGTTTTGCTTTAGGATTTAGTCAATCAAACTTAACATTAGATCCGTGTTTAAAACCATTTTATCATGGTGTGGCTTCAGGCGATCCTTTACAAGACCGAGTAATTATCTGGACTAGAGTTACTCCAGAAGATATAAGCAATGTAAATATTTCAGGAACATGGAAGCTTGCTACCGACAATCAAATGAGTAATGTTATTACATCAGGTTCTTTTGCAACAGATACAAGTAAAGATTTTACAGTAAAAATAGATGTAACAGGATTGCAAGCTCAAACGTATTATTATTATCAATTTTACTCTGATGGAATTGGAAGCCCAATAGGAAGAACCAAAACAGCTCCTGGGGACACAACAACTAATGCTCGTTTTGGAGTGGTTTCATGTGCCAATTTGGAAGCTGGTTTTTTTAATGTATACAAAGCTATGAACCAACGAAATGATGTTGATGCGGTACTTTGTTTAGGAGATTACATCTACGAATATGAAACTGGCGGTTATGAACCGAATACCGCTACTCAAAGATTTTGGCAGCCTGCTACAGAAACCATCACACTTGCCGATTATAGAGCGCGCTATTCCGTATATCACTTAGACCCAGACCTTAGAAGAAACCAATCAATTATATCCTTGGATTCCTATTTGGGATGATCATGAAACCGCGAATGACAGTTGGAAAGACGGTGCAGAAAATCATAGTACAGGTGAAGGGAATTGGCAGAACAGAAAAAACGAAGGAAGACAAGCTTATTTTGAATGGTTGCCAATACGCCAAACCAATCCTACAGATCCTTATCAAATTTATAGAGAGATAACCTACGGCAAAACAATCGACTTAATTATGCTTGACACTCGTTTAGAAGGTCGCGAACAACAAATTGGAACTACGGGATCTGGGGTGAATAGCACTACAAGAAAAATGATAAGTGATACTCAAAAAACTTGGATGAATGATAAACTACTTAACACTACCTCAAAATGGAAGTTTTTAGTACAGCAGGTTATGATGGCTCCAATAAAAGTTTTTGGAGTTCCTGTTAACGAAGATCAATGGAATGGCTATCCTGTAGAAAGAAATAATCTTTCAAATTTTATTGTGAATAACAACATCAATAATTTTGTAGTTTTAACTGGCGATATCCATACATCTTGGGCAAATGATTTACCAAAATCGAATTATTCTTCCAGTACCGGAACTGGATCTTGGGGCGTTGAATTTGTAACTCCAAGTGTAACCTCTCCAGGAGGAGCCGTTGAACTTATAGCTTTGGGGAATTCTTTTGTGAAATATAGTGAAGGAAGTAAAAAAGGTTTTATTATTCTTGATGTAACTTCTCCAAAAGTACAAGCTGATTGGTATTATGTAAGCACAATCAATACATCTTCGGCAACTCATCAGATTGGAGCTTCGTGGTATGTTCTTGACTCTGAAAATCATTTACGCCAAGCCACAAGTCCTATACTCGCTTCAAGTGCTATGACGAATGTGATACAACCTGAAATTTGTTTCTCTCAGGTATTAAGTACTAATCATATCTCTGAAGATATTAAAATACTTTCACTTTATCCTAATCCTTCAGATTCCTTTTTCACCATACATTATAACTTAAACCAATCTGGAACAGTACATTTAAAAATTATTGATTTGACGGGTAAAGAGATTAAAAACTTTACAACTTCAAAACATTCTGGCATTTGGACTGAAAGATATCCAACAGATGATTTACCAAATGGCAATTACATTGTAACTATCACTTCAGAAAATTCTACAACTACTCAAAAATTAATAATTCAACATTAGACAAATACAATACCTTAATTTTAAAATACTTCATGTTTTAAATCGACATGAAGTATTCTTTCATATCTCAATTTCTACCATCATTTTGCATCTACTTTATCTTTAATATAAAAAAATCCAATTATCTGATTATCTTTGCGGAAGTTTAACTTTTACACATAAAATGAAACCAAACACGCAACAACTTCAAGATTTAACAACACAAGTTCGTAGAGACATTCTCCGAATGGTACATGCAGTAAATTCAGGTCATCCCGGAGGTTCTCTAGGTTGTACCGAATTTCTAGTAGCACTTTATCAAAACCTAATGAATCGAAAAGAAGGTTTCGATATGAACGGTCATGGCGAAGACTTATTCTTCCTATCTAACGGACATATTTCGCCAGTTTTTTACAGCGTTTTAGCACGTAGTGGTTATTTTCCAGTAGCTGAATTAGCAACTTTTAGAAAAATAAATACTCGTTTGCAAGGTCACCCAACCACACACGATCATTTGCCAGGTGTAAGAATCGCTTCAGGTTCTCTTGGACAAGGTTTGTCTGTAGCAATTGGAGCAGCTCAAGCTAAAAAACTAAACAACGATTCAAATTTAGTTTACACACTTCATGGTGATGGCGAATTACAAGAAGGACAAAACTGGGAAGCTATTATGTATGCATCTGCTAAAAAAGTAGATAATCTTATTGCAACTGTCGATCTAAACGGAAAACAAATAGACGGAACAACCGACGAAGTATTAAACATGGGAAGCATTCGAGCAAAATTTGAAGCTTTTGATTGGGACGTTATCGATATTAAAGAAGGTAACAATATCGAAGCGATACTTGCTGGTATGAATGATGCAAAATCTAGAACAGGAAAAGGAAAACCAGTTTGTGTTTTATTACATACAGAAATGGGGAATGGTGTCGATTATATGATGTATTCTCACGCTTGGCATGGAAAAGCACCTAATGACGCACAGTTAGAAAATGCTTTAGCACAAAACTATAATACTGGAGGCGAACTAGATTATTAAATTAACTATGAAAAAAAATGCCCTCTTATTGCTGCTTCTATTTTCAATTGTAATGTTTTCTCAAGATAAAAAATTAAATTATTATTTTAATCATTACGAAGTTTCAGTAACTAAAAATTATGGTTATCAGCATGGATTTCCTGAAAAGAGGATTATTTTTATTAATTCAAAAGACTCAACTTATTTGCTTCAAATAAGGGTTGCTAAAGATTTGAAAGATGCTAGATTATATGATTTCAAAAAAAAGGAAGTAGTAGAATTTAGTATAGATAATATTACTTTCAAAATGAACGATTTAGCAAACCTCCAACAGCCAAAATTAGTAGATTATTTTTTTCATAAACATCAAAAAAATATTGACAATAAAAATGTTGAAAAAATTGAATTTGAAAGAGATACTATTTTAAATAAAACTGTTGTTCATTTAATTAGGTATAAAAATAAAAAATTAAAAAAAGTTATTCATGAAGATTACTTTATTTTTCAAAAAAAGGAAGATTCAGAATTTAAAAGAATAAATCAAGATGTCAGAGATTTAATAACAACACACAATGTTAATTTAAAAAAAGAAGAAAGTCTAACAAAAACTTTATGCCTAACCGATGGTAAAATAAGTCTTGACGTAGAATATCTAGAAAACAAAAACATAGACTATAACTTTACATTTAACAGGAAAGATTAAGCTTATAAAAACACGCAACATGAAAAAATATATAAATACAGGAAGCAAAGATACTCGTTCGGGTTTTGGAGCTGGAATGACAGAATTAGGACAAACAAATGAAAATGTAGTGGCACTTTGTGCTGACTTAATTGGTTCTTTAAAATTTGATGATTTCAAGAAAAATCACCCAGAACGTTTTTTCCAAATCGGAATTGCAGAAGCTAACATGATTGGGATTGCAGCAGGATTAACTATTGGTGGAAAAATTCCTTTTACAGGAACATTTGCTAACTTTTCTACAGGAAGAGTTTACGATCAAATTCGTCAAAGTGTAGCTTATTCTGACAAAAACGTTAAAATCTGTGCTTCTCACGCTGGTTTAACACTAGGTGAAGATGGCGCGACACACCAAATTCTTGAAGATATTGGATTGATGAAAATGTTACCAGGAATGACTGTAATCAATACTTGCGATTACAATCAGACTAAAGCTGCAACATTAGCAATTGCTGATCATCATGGGCCAGTTTATTTGCGTTTTGGACGTCCAGTTGTGCCTAACTTTATGCCTGCTGACGAAAAATTCGAAATTGGAAAAGCTATTATGTTAAACGAAGGAACTGATGTAACTATTATAGCAACAGGACATTTGGTTTGGGAAGCTTTAATCGCTGCCGAAGCTTTGGAAGCTAAAGGAATTTCAGCCGAAGTAATAAACATTCATACAATTAAACCTTTAGACGAAGCTGCTATTTTAAAATCATTAGCAAAAACAAAATGTATTGTTACTGCCGAAGAACATAATATCCTTGGCGGATTAGGAGAAAGTGTTGCTAGAGTTTTAGCATTAAACAATCCTGCACCGCAAGAATTTGTAGCGGTAAACGATAGTTTTGGCGAAAGCGGAACTCCAGAACAACTTATGGAAAAATACAAACTAAACAACCAAGCAATTGTTGAAGCGGTTGAAAGAGTTGTGAAGAGAAAATAATATTCTAAATATTATTGTATAAAAAAATCCCGTTTCAATTGAAACGGGATTTTTTTTTATATTCTAAATTTAAATTCTAGTGACATGCAGCACTTAAATGCTTTTTCTTTCCATCTGTGCATAAAGGAATACTTGCAAAAGAATAATATCCTCCAGAAGGGTTTTTTATTTCCGTTTTAGTAGGAATCCCATCTGCATCATCATCTATATCTAGAGCATCAATATGTCCATCGCCATCTGAATCATCATTTGTTGGGTCGCCATCTCCATTTGCATCTTCATATCTAGAGTCTATCCTATCAGCATCATGATCTACATAATTCACGTCTTTTAGTTTAAAACTAAATATAAGTGGTGAATAAGAAGGGAGAGATCCAGTAGGTCCACTACCACTATAATAAGCCAATCCTGAAGGCAAAAACATTACTCCTGCACCAAAATTAGTATAAATAGGATTATTTATATCTGTAACATCTTTATCCCCAGCTTTAAACAATGGAAAAATTTCTTTCCAACCTCGAATTATATCGAGGTCACCATATTGGTAAAGTCTAAACCAAACTGGATTCTGAGCTTGATCAAAAACTGTTTCATCAAGTAAACTTCCTTTATAAGAAACAAAAGCTGAATCTATTACTGTTGGTTTTTCACCAGCGCCATAATTTGCAGGATCTGAAAGGTCAGTAGTGTTTATATAATAAACTTTATAATCGACACCATTACTGTTTACTGTTTTTGTATGTAAATTAGATGCATATTGAGCTCTAATTGTTTGTAAGTTTGCAGTATTGGGTGTAGGTATTTTTGTAAATGTTACATCTTTATCAGAATTAACATCCATATGATATTCATCTAAATATTTATCGATAGCTGCTAAATCTCTAGGATACTGCTCCGCAAAAGGAACAACATAAGTAACAACAGGATCGTCAGCCTTACTACAGCTAAAAATTGTCAAACTCATTATAAAAACAAAAGCTACTTTAAAAAATCTAATCATTATATTCTATTTTAGGTGCGCAAGATACAATTTTGATTTATTTTTGTTTAAAATTTAACTTTGTTTTTTAATTTTTATGCGAATAGATAAATTCCTTTGGTGTGTACGTTATTACAAAACCAGAAATATGGTTACCGAAGCTTGTAAAAAAAATCATATTACAGTAAACAATCAAGTAGCAAAAGCTTCTAAAGAAGTATTTCCTGGCGATAAAGTCACTTTTAGAAGAGATCAGATTACCTATATTATTTCGGTTTTAGATATTCCTGACAATCGCGTGGGCGCAAAACTGGTTGACATCTATAGAAAAGATGAAACCCCAAGTGAATCGTTTGCTCATTTAGAATTATTAAAATTATCGAAAGAACATTACCGAAAAAATGGAACCGGTCGTCCAACTAAAAAAGACCGTCGTGATATAGAAGATTTTGGTACTGATACAAAAAATGAAGATTCCGATGACGAAGCTTAACCCAAAATACTGGCAAAACCGTTATGAAACCAATGACATTGCTTGGGATACTGGCACAATAACCACACCAATCAAAGAATATATCGACCAAATAGAAGATAAATCTATCAAAATATTAATTCCTGGTTGTGGTAATGGTTATGAATTCGAATATCTTATAAACAAAGGCTTCAATAATAGTTTTGTTGTAGATTATGCTCAGGCTCCAATTGATAACTTGAAGAAAAGAATGCCAAATTTTAATCCGAATCAATTAATTGTTTCTGATTTTTTTGAGCACGAAGGAAGCTATGATTTAATTATCGAGCAAACCTTTTTTTGCGCATTAAATCCCGAATTAAGAGCTAAATATGTACAAAAAATGCTTTCTTTACTTTCGCCGAAAGGCAGATTGATTGGTTTGTTTTTTCAATTTCCTTTAACAGAAGTTGGACCACCATTTGGCGGCTCGAAAGACGAATATCTAAAATTATTTTCTGATTATTTTGACATAAAAATATTAGAGACCGCTTATAATTCTATCAAACCACGTCACGGAAACGAACTGTTTTTTATCTTTACAAAAAAATAACCACCATGAGCCAAAATATTATCTTAAACCACCAAGAAATTAAATTCAAAATAAAGCGAATTGCGTATCAGATTTACGAAACTTTTATCGACGAAAAAGAGATTGTTATAGCCGGAATTCAAGGAAACGGAAGTATTTTTGCTCATAAAATTGCTTCAGAACTAAAAAATATATCTCCTATCGAAGTTATTTTGTGCGAAGTTATTATTGATAAGAAAAATCCGAGTTTACCCATTACAACTTCTATCAATAAAAAGGAATACCAAAACAAAGGATTAGTCTTGGTTGATGATGTTCTTAACTCTGGAACAACCTTAATTTACGGTGTAAGGCATTTTCTAGATGTTGATTTGAGGAAGTTTAAAACCGCAGTTTTAATAGACCGAAACCACAAAAAATATCCTATAAAAGCAGATTTCAAAGGAATTTCACTATCAACATCCTTGTTAGAACATGTGCAAGTGGTTTTTAATGAAAATGAAGATTGCGCTTTCTTAGAGTAATATTTTCTGAATCTCTTCAATAACATCAAACGGAGATTTAGTATCATCTATAAAAATCGTATGCTTGCATTGGTTGTAATAGAAACTTCGGTCGAAAAGATGTTTGGAAACAAATTCTGTTAATTCATCATCAGATAAATCTTTAATAAGCGGTCTATTTGCTTTATTAATTTTTAATCTTTCTATTAATGATGGAATCTTAACATTCAAATAAATCGAAATCACATCTTCTTTTTGCAGAAACAGATGATTATTTGCATAACAAGGTGTTCCGCCACCAAGACTTAATACAAAAGTCTCGTCTGAGTTTATTTTATTGGCAAATACTTCATGTTCTTTTTTCCTAAAAAAAATCTCTCCTTTTTCATCGAAAATTTCATTTACCGTTTTAGAAACTTCATTTTCGATTAAGTGATCGATATCAAAAAAAGGCAAATCGAGTTTTTTTGACAGTAATTTTCCTATTTCTGTTTTTCCAGAAGCCATATAACCAACTAAAACAATCTTTTTCATGAAGCTAAAACCTTATAAATTAACATACTGAGGACATTTGAGAAAAAAAGACAAATTTAATACAAAATTGCTTTGAAAAATGAATAATAACTTCTTATATTTGCACCCGCGTTGAAGAAATACAATGACTTGGTAGCTCAGTTGGTAGAGCACATCACTTTTAATGATGGGGTCCTGGGTTCGAGCCCCAGCCAGGTCACAATTTTATTTATTTCTTCAAAGCAATGACTTGGTAGCTCAGTTGGTAGAGCACATCACTTTTAATGATGGGGTCCTGGGTTCGAGCCCCAGCCAGGTCACAAGAAAGTCGTTCACCACAAGTGAATGACTTTTTTTATTTTAGGCCACGTGGAGAAACGGTAGACTTGCCAGCTTGAGGGGCTGGTGCTCGCAAGGGCGTGCGGGTTCAAATCCCGCCGTGGTCACGAATAAATATAAATGGGTAAAAAACAATTTCAAGTAAACTTGATTGTTTTTTACCCATTTATATTTTCAAAGCGTAGCTTTGTTGGGAAAGACAAAGTCAATCCCATAGTGGTCACAGAAAAATCCGAAAGAAATATTCATTTGCTTGAAATAATTTCTTTAGAATTTTTGTTTTTAAACCCAACTTAATTAGGAAATAGTTGCTATTTTAACCCTAACAACACTTTTATAAACGGGATTTTAGGACAAGCCCATATAATTTCTAATTCTTGTTTCAAGTTAGATTCTTCATCTAAAAATTTAAATATTTTTTTAGGTTGCACTTTTATAAACATATTAGAGAATATCTGTTTTCCTAAAACATTATTTTTATACAAAACCTTTACAAAAAGTTTGTCGTAAAATAGAAATCTATTGGTTTTATGAGATTTTCTAAAATCGATTGTTGTTTTTTTAAATAATGAAACCACTCTTTCCGATTGCTTTATTGCATTCTTAAAAGTATAACCGGTACTGGCTTTTGTCCAGCCACCAGCTGTTCCTATATGCAAAACGTTTCTCGAATTGATTTTCCAGAAAGGAAAAACGGTCATGGGAATATTCCCTTGTTCTTTCTTAATAATATCGAAAGTGGTTGCTCCTTTTTCTTTTAGATAATCACTTATTGCCTCTTCATATTCGCTTTCTTGCAACAAACTGGGAGAAAACAAAGTATACTCAACCAAAGCTTCATTTTCGGAAAATGGCAAAACATACATAAATCGTGTGTTTTCTTTTTGTGGGATCGAAAAATCCATAAAAGTAGCACAATTGACATCAAAAATCGGATTAGTAGTTCTTACGAACCAACCTATAAAATGCTGTTTTAGTAAGGGATAATTTATATTGTTTTCAATTTTAGATACCTCAAAAACACTATTAAAAAATTTATCCGTACTATATTCAGCAACATTAGAAGTTACAATTACTTCCGAATTTTTATCTTCAAAAGCAATGAAACTTTCTTTTTTCCAGACAATTTCTGGGTATTTATCTAATTTATTTAAAACATAATTATAAAAACGAATCGATTCTATCATTTTATAATTTGAATCATCAGAAAGACATTGAACAGTTTTACATTCATTAACAAACAAGGCTTGCTCCCATTTTTTTGAAACTAAATGGTCAAAATCACCTAATTTATTGTCCCAAAAACACCAAGTTCTGTCATTACAGTTTTTATCATTGGGCTCTAACAATAGTACTTTTTTGCTTTCTAAAAGCTTAGCATCTATCATTTTATCTAAAATCATTAAACTTGCTAATCCAATTCCTGCAAAGATATAATCGTACTTCATTCTTTTTTTTGAAAGTATTTTAACAAATATAAGAAAAGAAAACAATTATTTATTTAGTTTTGTTTAACTTTTACAATAAAAAGATGAACGCGGTTAAAAATATATTTAGCATAAAAGATTTAGAGAATCTTTCGGGAATAAAAGCGCATACGATTCGTATTTGGGAAAAAAGATATGGGATACTCGAACCAATGAGAACTGATACAAATATCCGTTTTTATGACACTCATAATCTTCAAAAGTTATTAAACATAACATTGCTACACGATTACGGATATAAAATTTCGAGAATATCTAAATTATCTCCTGATAAAATCCCTGTTTTAGTTAGAGAAATTGTATCAGAAAAAAGTGCAAAAAGTCATGCTATAAATGCTTTTAAAATGGCTATGATGAATTTTGACCAGACACTTTTCATTAACACCTACAATAATTTATTATCAGAAAAATCTTTTAGAGAGGTTTTTTATGAGGTTTTTATTCCGCTTATGAACGAAATTGGTTTGCTGTGGCAATCGAATACCATAACAATTGCTCACGAACATTTTATTAGTTATTTGATAAAACAAAAACTCATTGTTAATACCGAAAAAATTCAGGTTTTAGAACCTACTAGAACGGATAAAATCTTTGTTTTATTTTTACCTTCAAACGAAATTCACGAACTTGGATTAATGTACCTCAATTACGAATTGATACTAAACGGCTACAAAACAATATATCTTGGCGAAAGTGTTCCTATAGAAAGTCTTAAAGATGTTCAACGCTATTTCGACAAAATAACTTTTGTAAGTTATATGACTGTTCAGCCTACAAAAGACGAAATTAACAATTATATCGAGAAAATTAAGACCGAAATTCTTACTAATGAAGATTCAGAATGTTGGTTTATAGGAAAAATGACAACCGAAATAAATCCTAAGTTTTTGAACGAAAAAACAAAAATATTTCAATCGATAGAATCAATTATAGAAGAAATATAAAGTTTAACATTTTATTGTTTAACTTTTTTATATATTTGTTAAACAATTATGAGAAAGAATATTGCAATATTAGGATCTGGTTTTTCGTCTTTAGCAGCTGCCTGTTATTTAGCGCAAGCTGGCAATGATGTGATTATTTATGAAAAAAATAGCACCATTGGTGGAAGAGCAAGGCAATTTGAAAAAGAAGGATTTACTTTCGATATGGGACCATCATGGTACTGGATGCCTGATGTTTTCGAGAAATTCTTTGCCAATTTTGGCAAAAAACCATCGGATTATTATGACTTAAAAAAATTATCGCCTGGATACCAAGTTTTTTATGGTGTTAATGATTTTATAGCCATTTCAGATAATCTTCAAGAAATAGTTGATACTTTTGAAAATATTGAAGCTGGAAGTGGTGACAAACTTCAAAAATTTATACAAAAAGCACAAAGCAATTACGATATTGCTATAAAAGACTTGGTTTACAGACCCGGAGAATCGCCACTAGAATTGGTAACTATAGAAACCGCCAAAAAAATAGATCAGTTTTTTTCGACCATTAGTAAAGATGTTAGAAAACAATTTAACAATAAAAAACTAATTCAAATATTAGAATTTCCTGTATTGTTTTTGGGCGCAAAACCATCTAAAACACCTACTTTTTATAGTTTTATGAATTTTGCCGATTTTGGTTTAGGAACTTGGCAACCTACAAATGGTTTTCATGATGTAATAAACGGAATGGCAACTTTGGCAAAACAATTAGGTGTTACAATAATTACCGATGCAAATGTTGAAAAAATAATTGTTGAAAATAAGATCACTAAAGGAATTCTGGTAAATGAAGAAGTAATTACTTCCGATATTGTACTTTCTGGTGCCGATTACCACCATACCGAAACACTTTTAGAACCTAAACACAGACAATATTCTGAAAAATATTGGAATAAGAAAACTTTCGCACCATCTTCCCTCCTATTTTATGTAGGTTTCAACAAAAAGATAGACAATGTGATACATCATAATTTATTTTTTGATGTCGATTTCGATTTGCATTCAGAAGAAATTTATGATAACCCGAAGTGGCCAACAGAACCTTTGTTTTATGCAAATTTTACATCAAAAACAAATTCAAAAACTGCACCCGAAGGCTGTGAAAATGGGTTTTTCCTAATTCCAATTGCTCCCGGAATTGAAGATACACAAGAATTACGAGATACTTATTTCGAAAAAATAATGACTCGTTTCGAAAAAATCACAAACCAAAAAGTTCGAGAAAATATTATATTTAAGGAATCATTTTGTGTAAACGATTTTGTAAAAGAATACAACTCATACAAAGGAAATGCCTACGGAATGGCGAATACTTTGCTACAAACTGCTTTTTTAAGACCTAAACTAAGAAGTAAAAAAGTAAAAAACTTATATTTTACAGGACAACTAACTGTTCCTGGCCCTGGTGTTCCGCCTGCATTAATTTCTGGAAAATTAGTTGCCGATTTAATAAAAAAATATTCATCATAATATGAAATCACTTTTCGACATAGTTTCTAATGATTGTAGTAAGATTGTAACACAATCTTATAGCACCTCATTTTCATCGGCAGTAAAAATGTTGGCGCCAAGTATAAGGCAGGATATTTACAATGTCTATAGTTTTGTTCGCTTTGCAGACGAAATCGTAGACAGTTTTCATGATTATGACAAAGAAGCCTTATTCAATACCTTTGAAGTAGATTTAAAAAATGCACTTACACAAAAAATAAGTTTAAATCCAATTTTGAATGCTTTTCAACACACGGTTCACAAACACAAAATTTCCAATGAGCTAATTGATGCTTTTATGAAAAGCATGAAACTAGATTTGGTAAAAAAAGAATACAAAACCAAAGACGAATATAACGAATATATTTACGGAAGTGCCGATGTTGTTGGGCTAATGTGTTTGAAAGTTTTTGTGAAAGGGAATATTGAATTATACGAAAGTTTAAAAAGTGCTGCTATGCGATTGGGTTCAGCTTTTCAGAAAGTAAATTTTTTGAGAGATTTGAAAGCCGATTTTGAAGGTTTAGAAAGAACTTATTTCCCCAATACCGATTTATCACAACTTGATGAAACTTCTAAAGAAGAAATTATCAAAGAAATTGAAGCGGATTTTAAAGCAGGTTATGAAGGAATCATAAACTTACCAATAGATGCAAAATTTGGCGTTTATACAGCTTATATTTATTACAAAAAATTATTATCTAAATTAAAAAAAACACCTTCGGCAGAAATAAAAAATACTAGAATTCGAGTTTCCGATTATCAAAAAGTTGGCTTACTCGCAAATTGTTATGTCAAATATCGTTTAAACTTATTATAGAAATTATGTGGTTATATATTTTAGTTTTCTTTTTCACCTTCTTCTTTATGGAATTTATGGCTTGGTTTAGTCACAAATATATTATGCATGGTTTCTTGTGGAATTTGCATGCAGACCACCACAAGAAAGACCACAATTCTTGGTTTGAGCGAAACGATGCCTTTTTTATATTTTATGCCATTGTGAGTATCATTTTCTTTTTACTCTGGAAAAACAACATTCTCAACATTGGTCTTGCCATTGGTTTAGGAATTTTTGCTTACGGATTGGCTTATTTTCTGGTGCATGATATTTTTATTCACCAACGGTTTAAATTATTCAGAAATTCTGATAACAGATATGCTCGTGCAGTTCGCAGAGCACACAAAATGCATCATAAGCATTTAGGAAAAGGTGATGGAGAGTGTTTTGGAATGCTTATTGTTCCTTTTAAATATTTCAAATAAACGAGAAAAGCGATCTGATAAATCGCTTTTCTTTTATAATAACTTAACCCAAATTATTTCATTAACTCTTGCAATGGTTTTAATTGATCTAAATTGATATTTCCATTTTTAAGAACACTCATCATTTCCATGATATAAGTAGGATTCATATCTTTTCCGAGAACTCGAACTACGGCAAAGCCATTTTCCTTTTTGTTTCCGTAAATTACAAATTCTTCAATGTGATCATCAGTTCCCACAAAACTTATTTGAGCTCCTTCCTTTCCAGAACCAAACTTCATGAGTTGCTGGTATTTTGCATCTTTTAGAATCGAAGTGACTTTTGCTCTTTCAACATCAAACTGGGCTTTGTTTTTATCATTTACTTTAAATGCTAATAAATTTATTTTTTCAAATGATGCCAAAGCTTCTTTTTGAGAAACACTTAATTTTGTATTGTCTATATTTAACATTTTTGGTGTTAAATCTATCGCTACGAAATCTTTATTTTCGGTATTTTCTACAAAATACTTTTGCAAACTTGGTTCGCTTTTACAACTAAATAATAGTGCCAAAGTACAACCTACGAGAAATCTTACTAGCGTTGCCATATTAGTTTTTACCAGCTTTTTTAAGAACATCTCCGCCAGGAATATTCATTTTGTTTGTTAGTGTCGAAATTTCATTAATATCAAAATCTCCTGTAAGTGACATCAAAACTGTTTGATTGTCTTTTACATTTGTATTCTCGATAAACATTAATAATTCCTTTACTTGGCTATCTGAGCTTCCTGATTTTACATAAATTTTTACGTTTTTTCCACCATCATTTACACGCATTAACTCATCTAAATTACTAGTTTTTAGATATTTTTCTACGTTAAATTTCATGTCGGCAGTTGTTTTTGAACTCGATGTCATAAATACTTTTAAGTTGTCTAATTTTTTTATTAATGCCAAGTATTTTTGTGCATCTTTATCTGAAGCTTCCATTTTTACTTTGCTCATCAAATCGAACATTTTCTTGTTTACGATTATCGAAGTTACACTATCTTGCCCGTCGTATTTGTCGAACAATGATTGTGCTTGACTAAAAAATGGTAATAAGATAAATAAGGCTATAATTATTGATTTTTTCATGACTTTAATTTTAATTGATTGATTTTTACTTTTTAAAAATTCTGTTTTTAGCAGTTTCGTACTCTTGTACATACATTACACTTTCTATGCCAACATTTACATTTGATGATAATAAGGCTAATGCTTTTTGTGTTTCTTTGAATGCAATTTCGGGGCTTTCGTAAGTTCCTAACTCATTCTGATGATTCACAGGCTCATTAGTATTTATCATATAAAAGGTAGCAACACCCAACAAAACGACAACCGATGCTGCAACAGACAACCACATAACATTACGTTTTTTAGTGATTTGTGGAATCTCTTGCTCAAATTCTTGTTTTTTTGTTTGGGTAAAATAACCAAATATTGCTTTATATTGCTCTAAATGTGGCGCCACATCTTGAGATGAAAAGTAGCTGCGCAACTCCTTTTCTTCGGCAATCGAGGTTTCTCCTTGAAAGTATTTTTCGATTAATATCTCTATTTTATTGAATTCCATAATTATGGGTATTTGTCAGTTTTTCTCTTATTGTTTTTCTAGCTCTCGATAAAGCTACTCTAATTGTAGCTTCGCTCATTTCTAATATTTTTGCAATTTCTTCGAACTCATATTGTTCTACATCTCGCATTTGGATTATTATTTTTTGTTGTTCTGGCAAATCATTTATCCATTTTTCGACCCAATTCCAAGAATCATTGTCTTCAACTTTTTGTTGTAAACTGGCTCCGTTTTCGGCATAATTATTATGTACAATTTGCAAATTCGTTGCTCGTTTTGACTTCAGAACATCTAAACAATAATTCTTTGTTATAGTCATTGCATAGGCTTCGGTACTTCCAAAATCCTTCAGCACATTGTTTTTATTCCAAAGTTTTACAAGAACTTCTTGCGTTGCATCTTCGGCTTCTTCGGTACTTACGAGTAATCGCTTGGCTAACCGGAACATTTTGTCCTTAAATGGTTTTACATGGTTTATAAATTCAATTTGGTTCATAATGGTTGGTTATATAGTCAAGACGAGCTACTATCTTTTTTGTTACAAGATACTAAAAATTATTTTTATTAATACAAAAAAGCCTCGTTCTAAATGGTTAGAACGAGGCTTGAATAATTTTCTAAATGTTGTTTGATTCTAATTGAAATAGAAACCATTTGGACCAAGCCCAACAGCTACTTCTTTTTGTAAAGTTCCTATTGAAGAATAGATAAAAGCTTTTCCATCTGCTGTAAAAGTAGGCGAATCTGCCACATAAATTCTACTGTTTTTTGCAATCATTCCGTACAAATAAACTGCCGATGATGTAAATAATGGTGTTGTAGCTATTGTTGTTGCTGTTATATCTTCATCATAAACTTTTGAATCTATAGAAAAGAAAAATTTATTATTATCGAAACTTAAATTTTGTGCATTTCCAAGTGCTGAATCCATAACAATTGTACTCGAAACAGTATCAGTCGTCAAGTCTATTTTTGCCAATTCGCTATTGGCTGCATAGCTTGAGCACAAAACATAAAGACTTCCATTTTTTTCAAACATCGAGTTTGGTGAATTTCCAAATGTTAGTGTTTTAACAACAGTATTAGTACTTGGACTAATTATTTTCATAGAATTTCCATCACCAAACGCACCATTTGCAACATATATTTTACCATTTACAGCAGTAATTTTTTCTCCAAAAGTCCCTAAAGGAATTGTGTTTTCTACTGTATAATTCGAAAGATTTATTACTGCAACAAAATCATCGGTATCTCCAGTAGTTGGATTAGAATAAGAAAATGTATTAGCATTGGTAACATAAGCTTTTCCGTTTACAACAACTCCATATCTTGGTATACTTAGCCCTGTTGTGATTTTAGCAATTAGCTTAAACGTGTAACGGTTTACAACAGTAATTTTGTTTGAACCATTTGAAATTATAAATGCTTTATCGCCATCAAAAAAGATAGATTGAGCATAACCACCAATATTATCAGACGGATTTACAGTAACATAAACATCTTGTTTTACTGTATTTAAATCATTACTCACAAATGTAACCGAACCCGTAGTTGCATTCCCTTCGTTAAGCACAAAAAAACCGTTTTCAAACGCTCCAGGAACTGGTGCTACTGGCACATCATCATCGTTTGAACAAGAAAAAAACAATGGAAAACTCATTAGAGATACTAAAAACATTTTACTGAACTTCATAATTATTAAAATTTAAGGGTTATGTATAGATTAAAATTTCTACCTGGAAGCGGTCTATCTTCAAGGCTTTGGTATTTTTCATTTAATAAATTAAGTACTTGAAAACCTAATTTTGAAGAGTTTAAAAATTTAAAATCATAGTCTATTCCTGCATTAGATACTTTATATGATTTTATGATTTGTTTCGGATCATTATCAGATCTTGTATATACGAATCCGTTGTATAAGAATTGGTAGTTTATAGCAAACTTTCTATACGAATAAGCGACTGAACCTGTGGCTTTGTGAAAAGGAACAAAAAACAATTGCTTTTTTGTTTCTTCGTCTTGTGAGATTGTATAAGCATAAGTCCCGTTTATACTCAAAAAATGTTTACCAAAATTATTTGCCCAACCCAATACAGTTTCAGATCCATAAGCGGCAACTTTATTCGTGTTTTGTGGTGTCCAACCACCATTATCTCCAGGTTTCCAACTTATTAGATCTTTTATTTTATTGTAATAAAATGTCTGAGAAAGTTTTATTTTTTGAAACGAAAATACATTTCCAACCTCAGCCTGATAAGAACTCTCTACTTTTAGGTCTGGATTTCCCTGATCTGAAGTTCCTTCCCAATACAAATCATTGAAAGTAGGGATTCTGTAATTTCTAGAAAGATTTATTTTTACGGTATACCAATTATTTAAAAAACAGGAAGTCCCCGCAGAAAACAACAACGGACTTTTATAATTATCTGTAATTTCTTGACGAATCCCAAACTCATTTTGCCATTTCTTACCTACCTGCTGTTTCACTAATACTGCTGCCGAACCAATTTTTCTTATATTATTACCAAAACTTGTACCGAAACCTCTGGTTTGGCTATAGTCTATAATCGTATTTATTTTTAAAGATTTTAACAATTGATAGCTCAAATCTAATTTTGCAATGGCACTTTCGGACTTACCAAAACTAAAATAATCACTTTCTATATTTCCAAAATATTGATATTCTTCAACAATATAAGCCGATTTAAGATTAGCCGAAAACTTATCAAAGTTACCGTCATATTCTAATAAATTACGACTAAAACTGTTTACATACTTTGTTTTTGTATCGGATTCTGACACCAAAGACAAATGCCTGTCAGTATTTGAGGTTTGACTGTAAAATTTAATCAAATTAGACGAATTAATTTTATACCCAATATTAGCATTCAAACTCGTATTTAGATATTCTCCGTTTAAGTTTTTTCTTTGCTCTCCTTTCCAAGTAAATAGTTTAATATAAGGATATTCATTTTTGGAGGCATTATAAGAAAAACCAATTTGAGCACTCCATTTTTCGTTAGACAGGAGTGTTTTATAGTTTATTCCAGAAGTATCAAAACTTCCGTAGGACAATTGCAGGTTGTTAGTAAATTGTTTTTTGAAACTCAAATTATTGTTTAAATGCACACTTCCGCCCACGGCACCACTACCATAAATGACACTTCCTCCTCCTGCTTTAACACTAATTGAAGAGTAATCGTTTGCCGTTATGGTGTTAAAATCGGTGCTTCCATTAAGTTGTGAATTAATATTTATTCCGTTCCAAATCACGGCTGTTTGTGCCGATGTTGTCCCTCTAAAAGAAACCGTAGATAGCATACCGCGACCATATTCTTTAAAATAAATGGTGCTATTGTAATTAAGTAAATTAGTAAGAGAAGATTGATTTTTACTAATTATCGAATCACTTAAAACCTGAATAGATTGCGATTTGTTATTGGTTTTCAAATAAGTATCTGACACAACAACTTCCTTCAAATTTGTTATGGTATCGTTTTGTGCCAAAACTAATTGGCAAACCAAAATCGAGAAGAATAAAATGTATTTTCTTAAAGTCATAATCTCAGAATCTCTTTTCCCGGAGATTCGATATTTGTTAAGAATTGAGGCAGGTCTCCTGGCTTGCGTCTTGTTGTTGACCTTCCCATTCGCTACAGCGATCAGTGGTATTTGTAGATAACAACAAGCTCATAGCTTACAGTTGCGGGAACAGCTTTGGTATTTATCCAAATTCCCTTTTAATTCCTTCTTTTTGTTAAAAGACAGAAACCTTAATTCGAGTGCAAAGATAATTGCATAAATATTAATAACCCAATTTTTTTAGACTTTTTAAATATATTTTTAAATTATAATCACTATTATCATGATTAAACTAAATTTTTATTAGAAATTTATCTTTTTTACTTCCCCAAAATCAACTTTATTTTGAAAAGCATCTTGAAGTAGTAAATTAGAAATTTTGCACAAAACACTCCGAATAACACCAGCATGTGTTATAATTACAACTGGGTTTGATGGGTTTGTGTTTTTTATTTCGTCAAAAAAAGTATTTACCCTTTCGTATAGTTGTACGAAGGATTCGCCATTTGGTACTGGTACATTTACAAAATCTTGCATCCAAGGATTCATTTCATCTTCTGGAATATCGTTCCACTTTTTTAATTCCCAATCGCCAAAATTCATTTCCATTAATCTGGAATCGGTTTTGAAATTTCCTTCTGAAATATGATTAGCTAATACTGTGCATCGTTTCAAAGGACTCGAATATACGATTGCATTTGAAGGTATTTTTGTTTTTATAGATTCGAAAAGTGATAAATAATCATCTTGAATTTCTACATCGGCTTGACCATAACAGATACCTTTTTCGCAAACTGTTTCGGTGTGACGTACTAAATAAACTTCCATATTCCTATAATTGACAGGTAAAAAACAACTTCGCACACTTGCTGGGTCGCTCCTAGGCAATCTCCAGTATAACCGTCAATCCATTTCTGGAAATAGCGAACCAAGAAAAACCGAGTGGTAAAAACTGGAAGTATGACTAATAGCAACTGCCATTGAAAACAAAACAAAAGAACAAGTGGCAACAGTCCGAAAAATAATGCTCCAAAAACTTCTCGCCAAGTGTAACTCTGGGCAATGGGTTTACTTTTACTCGAAGCGTCCTCGCGAGAATATTGATGTGTAAAAACTATGGAAATGGCAGCTAATCTACTGATGGAATGAGCAGAAACGAAAAGTAAAAAAATGGTAAATGGTAAATGGTAAATGATAAATTGATGATTTTGTGAATCATTGACTAATTGACTCAAAATTTGAAACTTTAGTAAAAACAACAATACCAAACCAATTGCTCCATACGCTCCAATGGCGCTATCTTTCATAATTATTAGGATTTTTTCTTTAGTCCAACCACCTCCAAAACCATCACAAACATCGGCAAAACCATCTTCGTGAAAAGCACCTGTGGTTAGAATTCCTGCAATAATTGCTAAAATAATTGCTATATCATGAGAGAAGAGAATAGATGAGAGATAATAAGCCGCAAAGCTTATTCCTCCTACAATCCAACCAATAAACGGAAAATACCGAGAGGCTTTGTTGAGATAATCTGGATTGTGATCGATGTTTTTCGGACACGGAATTCGAGTATAAAACATTAATGCGGTAAAAAATATATGGATTTCTTTTTTCATTTTTTTTATGGAACGCTGATAAAACGGATGCAAGCAACGCTGATTATCTTGGTTTTTTTTTTAGTTATAAATATATTTTCTATGAACTTCCCTGATTACTTTTTACTAACTCCTGCACTTTCAAAACTCGCCATTTCATTCAAAAAAGCTACTGCCGATTGAATAATTGGAAATGCGACCGCACAACCTGTCCCTTCACCTAAACGTAAATTTAAATTTAAAATGGATTTTGCATTTAAATAATTCAACAATTTCATATGTGCCTGCTCGGCAGATTGATGACAAAATATAGCATTTTGTATAATCCCTGGATTCTTTTTAAAGGCAATTAAAAAAGCGATGCTACAAATAAATCCGTCAACTAGAATCAACATATTATTGTTATAGGCTTCAATCATTCCGCCAGCCATCTGAAAAATTTCGAATCCTCCGAAATAAGCTAATTTGCTATCCAAATCATCTGAACCTTTATAATTTTCAATTACTTTTCGCAGAATTTCATTTTTGAACAGTAATTTTTCATCATCAACACCCGTTCCTTTTCCTACGCAATCTTCAATTGGCAATCCTAAAATAACACTCATTAAAACCGAAGCCGTTGATGTATTTCCGATTCCCATTTCTCCAAAACCAATGCAATTACTTCCAGTTTCTGCAATAGCTTTAACAATTTTACTTCCTTTAGCAAAACACAAATCGAGTTCGGTTGCACTCATTGCTGCACCATGTAAAAAAGACTGTGTACCTTTTGCTATTTTTGCTGAAATCAAATTAGTATTCGTCGAAAAATCATAATTCACCCCAGAATCTACAATAGATAATTGAATGTTATGTTGCTTACAAAATACATTTATCGCCGCTCCACCTTCAAGAAAATTTATTACCATTTGACGTGTAACATCTTGCGGATACGCACTCACTCCATGATTTGCAATACCGTGATCGGCAGCAAAAATAACCATATTGGGTTGGATAATTTTAGGTTCCAAGGTTTGAAACACCATTCCGATTTGTTTTGCCAAAACTTCTAACATTCCTAAAGAACCTGCTGGCTTGGTTTTGTTGTTAATTTTATACTGTAATGCTTCGGATAAATCAAAATCAGTGACCATTTTACCACCCAATTCAACTGGAGTAACCTCATTATTCAGATGAAGCTTACTTATTTCTTCTACAAATGGTTTTTCCAATTTTTGCTTCCAATTCAATTGTTGCAACATCGGTTGGTTTTCATAATTTGTAGCAGGTTTACCTACGCAGAAATAACCCAAAGGCTCTATATTTTCAGGTAAACCCAATAACTTTTTAAACTCATAATAATTTAAAATAGAAACCCATCCCATGGAATAGCCTTGTTCCGTAAGGGAAAGCCATATATTTTGTGCCGCACAAACCGCACTAAATTTTATAGCTTCGTTACTACCCACTGTTCCAATTGTGAAATTATTCAGAACCGAACGATCATAACAAATCACAAGTCCGAGTGAAGCTTCCTCAATAGCTTCAAGCTTTAGGGCTTGGTATTGTGATTTTTGTTGTTCGTTATCGGTTTGATTAGTTGCTTTCTTGTCATAATCCAAAAACAATTCTTTGATCGCTTTTTTAATTTCTGTTGACTTTATGAGATAGTATTTTGTAGCATCAGTCAACCCCACAGATGGCGCCCAATGTCCCGCTTGCAATGCTTTTTCAATGACCGAATCAGGAACCTCATCATCCGTAAAATGGCGAGTGTCACGACGGGATTTTAAAATTTCATCTAAATCAAACATGGTCATCTAATTATTGTTAATTTCCTTTTATCGTTACAGGAATACCAGAAACCATCAGTACTACGGTATGAGCTTTTTTGGCTAAATATTGGTTCATCCAACCTTGTAATTCGGTAAATTTTCGTCCAATGTGGGTGTCGGCATGAACGCCCATTCCTATTTCGTTGGTGATGATAATAATGGTTGTGTCTTTTTGATTGGCGATAGCATCGAATTCGGATTTGGCTTGTTCCAAACACAATTCCACATCGTTTTTAGTATCCACAAAAAAGTTGGTTAACCAAAGCGTCACACAATCAATTACGGCAACTTTCCCCGAAAAATCAATTTCGCTCAGGTGTTTCTCTTTTTCAATGTTGACCCATCTTTCGTCTCGGTCTTTTTGATGACGATCAATACGCTTTTGGAAATCGTCATCCCATTTTCGAGCCGTCGCCACATACATTGGTTTATCCGATAATTCTTTGGCAAAATTTTCGGCATAACTGCTTTTTCCTGAGCGTTCTCCGCCTGTAATTAAATAAATCATTTTTCTTTATTTTTTAAATCCATAAGGGCAATGTCGGCATCCATTGGTACAACAATGTCCTCTTTTGAGATGAAAGAATGCTTTAAAAACATAATTCCCATTCTCGATATAATAATCAATTCCGTCCACTAAATTGGTTGTTTTGGGTAAATCTTTCGCCTTATTTTGAATTGCGTTTTTTGGTGTTATAGTCGCTACATACTCGTCGATTTTTGATGAACATGATATTTTAAAACAATTCGAACACAAACAACCTACCACTTCTGAGGGAGTAAAAATAGGTGGAAAATCATTACACCAACATTTACTTCCTTCTGGCGTATCTCCACAATTAAAAGACGTCCCGCAGGAAGAACAGTTTTTTACTCGAATGGTATTAGAAGGAAAATCGGTCATTATTTTACTTTTTCAAAAGTGTAAAAAGACAAATATTTATGTTTGTGTTTACTCGTTTTATTTAAAAACCTAACAACAAATATAGTGGTCTGAAGGCAATTATTAAGTAAAAATCTAATTTTAAGTTTAAGAGGCAATTTAAAATTGATTCGCATTATAAAAAAATTATAATTTACCTTTGTCATAAAATTTTCAAAAACAATGAAATGAACATAACGGAAATTTGGTTGCAAACACCAATGATTATATGTGAATTACATGTGACAGATGAAAAACAATAAATACCACCATATGAAACTAAACTGTGTTAAAATATCCTTTTCTATATTACTTTTAATGCTAATTGGATGTAAAAAAAATGAAGAAAACAGAGCTAAAACAACTGGTATTGTTGGAAATTCCATAACATATTCAAAAAGCTTAGCTATTTTTAAACATGAAGGATATTCGGTGGTAAAAGTTTCGAATCCTTGGCCGAATGCTAATAAAGATTTTACTTATATTCTAAAAGAAAAAGGCGGAATCGTTCCAGATAGTTTGCAAAAAGAGATTACTATTTCTGTTCCGTTACAATCGGTTGTAGTGACCTCAACAACCAATATTCCTTTTCTAGAAATGCTTAGAGTAGAGAAATCATTAGTAGGTTTTCCGCATACTGATTATGTTTCGTCCGAAAAAACCAGAAGATTAATTGATGCTGGTTCGGTAAAAAACGTGGGACAAAACGAAAAATTAAATATGGAACGTCTCATCGATTTAGCGCCTAGTCTCATTGTAGCTTTTGGAGTAGATAACAACAATCCAATGATTGATAATTTACAAAAAAGTAGTCTAAAAGTGCTAATTCAAGCCGATTGGATGGAGCAATCACCACTTGGAAAAGCGGAATGGATAAAACTTTTCGGGAGTCTTTTTTGCAAAGAAAAAGAAGCTAAAACACTTTTTGATGATATTGTAAAAAATTATAATGATGCTTTATTATCCGTTAAAAATAGTAAGGCAGAAACTTCGGTTCTTTATGGTTCTATGTATCAAGATCAATGGTTTGTTGCCAAAGGAAACAGCTGGGTTGCCCAGTTTTTAAGAGATGCAAAGGCGAATTATCTCTGGAAAGACGTTGAAGGAACTGGTAGCTTAGGATTGTCATTTGAAAATATTTTGGACAAGGCAAAAAACGCAGGATGCTGGATTGCTGCTGGGCATTATAAATCATTAGCCGAATTGGAAAAAAGCAATCCCCACTATAGTCAGTTTGATGCCTTTAAAAACAAAAATGTATATACTTTTGAAGCAAAAGTAGGAGCAAAAGGCGGAACTATTTATTACGAATCAGCTCCAAGCCGCCCTGATTTAGTATTAAAGGATTATATCAAAATTTTCCATCCAGAATTATTACCTGATTACACATTAACTTTTGCTCAAAAACTAAATTAAATTGCCTAACAACAAACGAAATATATTCCTTTTTCTGACGCTTCTTATTGGAGCGATATTGTTGTTTTTTATCAACATTAGTTTGGGTCAAGTTTTTATTCCTTTCAAAGAAGTTTTAAAAAGCCTTACAGGATCACAAGCAAGTAAAGAAACTTGGGAATATATTATTTTTAATTATCGTTTACCTAAGGCCATTACAGCTATTTTAGTTGGAATGGGGTTGTCTGTTTCCGGATTATTAATGCAAACTTTATTTAGAAATCCATTAGCTGGACCTTATGTTTTAGGACTAAGTTCAGGTTCCAGTTTGGGTGTTGCCTTTGTCATTTTAGGAGCCAGTTATTTACCAACTATTATTGCCGATTATTTTTTATCTCCTTACGGAATTATGTTTGCTTCTTGTTTGGGAAGTTTGCTGGTTTTATTTTTGGTCTTATTAGTTTCAAAACGACTGCGAGATACTACTTCCATTCTAATTGTAGGACTTATGTTTAGTAGTTTTTCTGGTGCAATAGTTAGTGTTTTAACTTATTTTTCTTCGGCGGAACAATTACAAAAATTCACTTTTTGGTCTATGGGAAGTTTGGGTAATTTATCTTGGAATCAGATTGTAATTCTTCTTGTAGCGGTAACAATTGGTTTATTTTTAAGTGTTTTGAATATTAAAGCTTTGGACGCATTATTATTAGGCGAAAATTATGCCCGAAGTATGGGAATAAATTTCAAAAAATCGAAATTTATAATCATCATTGCAACGAGTATTTTAGCTGGAAGTATTACTGCCTTTGCAGGACCAATCGCTTTTATCGGATTAGCCGTTCCGCATATTGCAAAAATGGTTTTTCACACAAGCAATCATTGGATTTTATTTTGGAGCACTTTATTTTTTGGTGCTATTATCATGTTGTTTTGTGATATGGTTTCGCAAATGCCGGGAACAAATGTGACTTTACCTATAAATGCCATAACTTCTATAATTGGCGCGCCAGTTGTGATTTGGCTGTTGGTTAGAAAACGAGGTTTTAATTGATTCTAACTAAATATAAAATAATCTTTTGCAAACAATCTGAAATCTAAAATCTGAAATCTAAAATCTTTTAGTACCTTTGCAAAATATTTTTTGACACATTTTATGACACAATTTTTACTCATTTTACTTTACATTTTTATAGGAATTGTGGTTATTCAGGTAATTTACTATTTGTTTATTTTTGGTAAATTTTCTTTTGCAAAACCTCAGGAGAGCACAGCTAAACATGTTTCGGTTTCGGTAATTGTGTGCGCAAAAAACGAAGAAGAAAATGTAAAAAAATTTATTCCACTTCTAGCTTCTCAAAATTATTCAAACTTCGAAATTATACTAATCGATGACGCTTCTAGCGACGAAACTTTAGAGATTTTCGAACAATTTGAGAAACAATATACTAATGTAAAACTAGTAAAAGTTGCTAATAACGAAGCTTTTTGGGGAAACAAAAAATTTGCATTAACCCTTGGCATCAAAGCTGCTACAAAAGATTATTTACTTTTTACAGATGCCGATTGTTATCCAAATTCTGAAAACTGGATTACCGAAATGTCTTCTCATTTTACTTTACATAAAACTATTGTTTTAGGTTATGGCGCTTACGAAAAAGAGTCTAGTTTTTTAAACAAATTAATCCGTTTCGAAACTTTACTTACTGCCACACAATATTTTGCTTGGGCAAAATTAGGCAAACCATATATGGGCGTAGGAAGAAATTTAGCTTACAAAAAAGACGAATTTTTCAAAGTCAATGGTTTTATAAATCATATGAAATTGCGTTCTGGCGACGATGATTTATTTATAAATGAAGCAGCAAACAAAAGCAACATTGCACTCGCTTACAATCCCGAGAGTTTTACTTATTCTAAAGCGAAAAAAACTTTCAAAGATTGGATTATGCAAAAACGCCGTCATGTTTCGACAGCAAAATATTACAAATCTTTCGATAAAACACAATTAGGATTTTTTTACTTTTCACAATTATCTTTCCTACTTATTCCTATTGTTTTATTGACTTTCCAATTTCAATGGATTATTGTTACATCAATAATTGCTTTTAGATACCTAATTGCATGGATTTCCTTAGGATATTCGGCAGGAAAACTAAAAGAAAAAGATGTTATGTATTGGTTCCCAGTTCTCGAAATAATTCTTATATTCACACAATTAAACGTGTTTATTAGAAATATGTTCTCAAAACCAGTCACTTGGAAATAAAAAAATATATAGAAAAAGCCAAATTAGGTGATCAAATTGCTTTTACTTTTCTACTAGATAGTTATTGGAACGAAGTGTATGGTTTCATGTTGCAACGAACTGAAAATGAAACCGATGCCGAAGATATTACTATAGAAACTTTCTCTAAAGCTTTCGACAAAATAGCGACTTACAATCCCGAATTTCAGTTTAATACTTGGCTAATTGCTATTGCAAAAAATGTACATATCGATTTGCTTCGAAAGAAAAAATCATCACTTTTTATAGATATTACTGACGAAGAAGATGATATTGCTTATGCCGTTGCCGATACTTCCCCTTCGGCAGAAGACAAATTAATTACCGAGCAAAATTTATCTCGATTACTACAATTCATCAAAGAATTAAAACCTGCTTACCAAGAAGTTATTCAGATGCGTTATTTTCAAGAAATGAGTTACCAAGAAATTGCTGACGATTTAGAAGAGCCGCTAAATAATGTAAAAATCAAACTCCTTCGGGCTAAAAAGCTATTGGCTGAGATTATCACAAAAGCATAATTTACATCACAAAATTCGTTTTTTTTAAACATTAATCATTAAATTTATGATTAATCAATTATTTATATAATAATTTAAACTCTTAATATATTTAACGAAATTTTGGCACGATTTTTTCAATTAATCAATCAGAACATTAGAAGATTATTAATTATAAAAACTAAAAATTATGTCAAAATTAAACATTAACAAAAACGAATGGTTAGAGTTGGTTTTTGAAGGGAAAAACAAAGAATACGGTGCGTACCAATTGCGTCAAGAAGACGGAAAAACAACTATGAAAGCTTTTTTTAGTGCGATTGCATTAATTTCTGGAATTGCATTATTACCTGTTTTATTAAGTTCATTTGCTGACAAACCAGTTGCAAAACCTTTAGCACCAGATCCTTTTCTTCATGTAACAGAAATAGTTTTTAAGCATGAGGAAATAAAAAAAGTACTACCAGCTTCAAAAAAAGAAACACAAAAACCAATAAAATCTAAAGACTTAGCAAACACTAGGATTGTTGAAGCTACAAAAGCTCCAGATATTGATTTTACAAAACCCGAAGATGTTGGCAAAACCAATACTACAAACACTGCATCAACTGGAACTGAAAATAATCCTGAAACTGGAAACACTCATGTTGTAATAACTGAACCTGTTGATAATCCTAATGAAATTAAACCCTCAGGAATTTTGGACAAATCTCCTAACTTTCCTGGCGGAATAAATGAATTTCTAAAAACCGTAGGTAAAAAATTTGTGACGCCAGAATTAGAAGAAGAAAAAACAATAAAAATCCTTGTATTCTTCGTGGTAGAAAGAGACGGAACATTATCTAACATTACTGTTCCTAAAAACCCTGGTTTTGGTTTAGATCTCGAAGCAATTCGTGTATTAAAATCTATAAAAACAAAATGGGATCCTGGAATCTACAAAGGAAAACCAGTAAGAACGTCTTATTCTTTACCTATTCTGATTAAAACACAATAAATTATAATCATAAACTTTTATAAAGTACGCTAAGAAATATTTTAGTGTACTTTTTTTATTTTAAAAAATGAAATTAACGACTAAACAAATCCACAAATAAACTACAATTAGTATCTTTGCCCTGTAAAAAATTACATTTTATGGAAACTGTTCTAGATTCTAACATACTTCCCGTAGGAAAACCAAAATGGCTAAAAGTAAAATTACCTATTGGTCAAAAATATACCGAATTGCGTGGTCTGGTCGACAAATACAAACTCAATACGATTTGTACTTCTGGAAGTTGCCCAAATATGGGCGAATGTTGGGGAGAAGGAACGGCAACATTTATGATTTTAGGAAATGTTTGTACTCGTTCTTGTGGTTTTTGTGGTGTAAAAACTGGTCGTCCAGAAACTGTCGATTGGGATGAACCCGAAAAAGTAGCCCGTTCTATAAAAATAATGAACATCAAACACGCCGTAATTACTAGTGTAGATAGGGATGATCTAAAAGATATGGGCTCAATAATTTGGATAGAAACCGTAAAGGCGATTAGAAGAATGAACCCCGAAACCACTTTAGAAACATTAATCCCAGATTTTCAAGGTGTCGAAAGAAATTTAGACCGAATTGTAGAAGCCAATCCTGAAGTTGTTTCACACAATGTAGAAACCGTTCGTCGTTTAACTCGTGAAGTCCGAATTCAGGCGAAATATGACAAAAGTTTAGAAGTTTTACGCTATTTGAAATCCAAGGGAATTAAAAGAACAAAATCTGGAATCATGCTTGGTTTGGGCGAAAGAGAAGAAGAAGTGATACAAACCATGAAAGATTTGCGTGAAGCCAATGTAGATATTGTAACCATAGGGCAATACTTGCAACCAAGCAAAAAACACTTGCCCGTAAAGGAATTTATAACGCCAGAACAATTCGAAAAATATGAAATTTTAGGTAAAGAAATGGGCTTTCGTCATGTAGAAAGTGGTCCATTAGTTCGTTCGTCTTATCACGCCCAAAAACATATCCTTTAAATTAAAAATTACGAATTACGAATTGAAAACACGTATTGCTATAAATGGTTTTGGAAGAATTGGTCGGAATTTATTTCGATTATTATTAAACCATCCTACAATCGAAATCATTGCCATAAATGACATTGCCGACAATAAAACGATGGCTCATTTATTAAAATATGATAGTATTCACGGTGTTTTATCTTCCGAAGTTTCTTCCGATGAAAATTCGATTTTAGTTGATAAGAAACCGTATTTATTTTTTCATCAAAAAGAAATAAAAAATCTCGATTGGAAATCTTTAGATATTGATTTTGTTATAGAAAGCACAGGAAAATACAAAACTTTCGATGCTATAAATACACATATTTTAGCTGGTGCAAAAAAAGTGATCTTATCGGCACCAGCCGAAGTAGAAAATATAAAAACCGTAGTTCTAGGCGTAAACGAACACATTCTTGACGGAACAGAAACTATAATTTCTAATGCGAGTTGCACCACAAACAATGCCGCTCCCATGATAAAAGTCATTCAGGAATTATGTGGTATCGAGCAAGCTTATATCACGACGGTTCACTCCTACACGACCGATCAGAGTTTGCATGACCAACCACACAAAGATTTGCGAAGAGCACGTGGCGCAAGCCAAAGTATTGTTCCTACAACAACTGGAGCTGCAAAAGCGTTAACCAAAATATTTCCCGAATTGGAAGGAAAAATAGGTGGTTGCGGTATTCGAGTTCCTGTTCCTGATGGTTCCTTGACTGATATAACTTTCAATGTGAAACGTGAAGTTTCTATCGAAGAAATAAATCTCGCTTTCAAAATTGCGGCTGAAAATAAATTGAAAGGAATTCTTGCTTATACCGAAGATCCTATTGTTTCGGTCGATATTATTGGAAACAAAAACTCCTGTATGTTTGATGCACAACTTACTTCTGTAATAGACAAAATGGTAAAAGTTGTGGGCTGGTATGACAATGAAATCGGTTATTCTAGTCGAATCATCGATTTAATTTCGCTTATTCACAAAAAATAATTATATTTAGGGAGTCTTTTCTTAGCTGAAAAAAAAATGTTTAAACGATTATTCTTAATTCTACTTTTTGTTTGTTCACTTTCTGTTTTCTCAAGAAACGGACAACAATCTGTGTCGAAAGTAGATAGTTCTTTTTTTTATACTGAAAAAGCAAACTATTTTAAGGACAATAAAGTATTTGACAAAGCATTAGAAAATGCTAACAAATCGATAGTTTTTGGTCAGAAAACCAATAATGTAGATGCGCTGGTAAGCGGTTACTATTGTTTGGCCACAGTATATATAGATTTGAAAAAATACGACATTGCCATCGAAAATTTACTGCGAACAGTTTCCATCTTAAATACCGTCGAAGTTAATTCTAAATTAGCGTTATCCTACTACAATTTAGGCTTGTGTTACATGCAAAAAGAAAGTTTTAGCAAAGCCGAATCATATTTTCAAAAAGCAAATTCAGTTTACGAAAGTATCAATTTGTCTAATGCAGTAAATATGGTAAATCTGCAAAAAGGGCTTATGTATTTAGACAAAAAAGAGGTAAGCCAAGCTGAAAAAGTATTTTTGCAAATTTCACATTTACCTACTGGAAAAGATACATTCAAACTACAATCTGAAGCTTTGTATCAATTAGGACAAATAAAAGCAACGGAAAAAATAAACAATCTTGCTTTAAATTATCTAAATAGAGGTTACCAATTAAGTATTGAAAATAAAAACGTCAACCAACAAATAAAAATTAGCAAAAAACTAAGTGAGGTTTACGATAACATGAAGCAAACAAACAATTCGCTTGCTTTTCTAAAAATTCATACTAGACTAAACGATTCCTTAAATTCTATATCAGAACATAGCGACAAAACTTTAGTAACCGAACGGTTTAAAGTCGATGATATGATGCGTTCTTTAGATAAATTAGATAAAGAGAAAAAACAACAGGAAAAATCGAATAAATTTTCGAAATTAATTAATATTTTAAGTATTGCATTAATCACAATTCTTTCGCTTTTAAGTTTGTCGTTGTATAAAAATAATATTATTAGAAACAAATCGAATGAATTGCTTCGAGATAAAAATAGTGAGTTAGAAATTGCAAAAGAAAG
Organism: Flavobacterium swingsii; assembly: GCF_900111965.1. Taxonomy (GTDB): domain Bacteria; phylum Bacteroidota; class Bacteroidia; order Flavobacteriales; family Flavobacteriaceae; genus Flavobacterium; species Flavobacterium swingsii. Next base: position 296,226 of record NZ_FOJT01000001.1, read on the forward strand.
AATAGAAAAAGCATCGAAAGCTCGTGCCGAATTCCTATCGACCGTGAGTCACGAATTAAGAACTCCGCTAAATGCGATTAATGGAATTTCGCATATTTTATTAGATGACAAACCCAAACCAAGCCAAATTGAATACTTGAAATCATTGAAGTTTTCAGGAAATTATTTACTCACTTACATTAACGAAATTCTTGAAATAAACAGGATTGAATCCGATAATATTGAAATTGAAAATATCAGTTTTAATATTAAAGAATTACTAAACAATATTCAAAATTCGCTTAAAGAACAAGCTAGCCAGAACAACAACGATTTTAATTTAAATATAGACAATGAAGTTCCTGAAATCTTAATTGGAGATCCAACAAAATTATCTCAAATATTCATAAACCTGATAAACAACGCTTTAAAATTTACAGAAAATGGAACTATTACTGTAAATGCTAAACTTATAAATAGAGATCTTAACAATTGCCTAGTTAAATTTGAAATTCAAGATACTGGAATTGGCATTCCGAAAGACAAACAAGAATCTATTTTTGAGAGTTTTTCACAAGGATCGATAGAAATTAACCGAAAATATGGCGGAACAGGATTGGGATTAACCATTGTAAAAAGGTTAGTTACATTAATGAACGGGAAAATATTTGTAAATAGCGAAATAGGTGTTGGATCAACCTTTACATTAAACTTAAGCTTCAAGGTTGGAGAAAAAATTACTCCTTCAACAATAAACAATCTTATTGATGAAAAAATATTTATAAGCAAAAAAATCTTGTTGGTTGAAGACAACAAAATTAATCAGATGATTACCAAAAAATTCCTCGAGAAGAAACAAATGCTTTGCGAAATATGCGAAACTGGCGAAGATGCCATTAGCAAAATGCAAACTAATCAATACGATTTAGTATTGATGGACGTGCATTTACCAGGAATAAACGGAACTATTGCCACCGCCGAGATTAGGAAATTTAACATTAATACTCCAATCATTGCACTCACAGCAATATCTCTAGACGAAAATAGAGAAATGCTGTTATCTTACGGCATGAACGATGTAATTACCAAGCCTTTTAACCCTGATAATTTTTATAAAGTTATCGAAAATACGTTTATGGCGGAAACTAATATTGTATAATTAATTCTTTTATCAAACTGCGAACATGTGGTTCGGCTTTGCGAGCGGCTTCAAGTACTTCAGCATGAGTAATTGTATCGATGCTTTCTTCATTACCCATATCGGTAATTACCGAGATTCCGAAAGTTTCTAAACCCATATGACTTGCTACAATAACTTCGGGAACGGTACTCATTCCTACGCAATCGGCACCTAAAAGTTTAACCATTCTGTATTCTGAAAGCGTTTCAAAAGTTGGACCTTGAATTCCTAAATAAACGCCATCGCGAACTTCAATATTTAAATCCGATGCAATTTCTTTGGTTTTAGCCATCATTTTACGACTGTATGGTTCACTCATATTTACAAATCGTGGACCAAAACGTTCGTCATTTTTTCCACGAAGCGGATGTTCTGGCATAAAATTGATATGGTCTTTGATAATTACAATCGAACCAACTTTATAAGTAGGATTTACACCTCCAGAAGCATTAGAAACTATTAGTTTTTTTACACCAAGATGTTTCATCACACGAACTGGAAAAGTAACTTGCTTCATATCGTAACCTTCATAAAAATGAAAACGTCCTTGCATGGCAACTACTTTTTTTCCGTGAATGGTTCCGAAAACCAAAGCGCCTTTATGTCCTTCAACAGTAGATACTGGAAAATTTGGAATTTCTGAATAAGGCAAAATATATTCTACATCAATATCATCTGTAAAATTGCCTAATCCTGAACCTAAAATCACACCATATTCTGGCGAAAAATTAGTTTTATTTGTAATAAAATCAGCTGTTTGTTGTACTTGTTCCCACATAATTTATAATTTTTTCATCAAAATTATTCCCGTTATTTACGAATGAACTTTTTATTGGTAAATAAAAAAGGTTGTCGCTTTTTAGTTTTTCACTAAGGCGAACAAAGTCTTTTTCGGTGGTAATAATGATTCTATTTTTTGCTTTTTCTTTAATATCAATACTATCTTTTTCAGAAAAATGATGATGATCTGGATAAACTAGACATTTGTCATTTTTGGATTGCAAATATGCAAAAAAGGATTCAGGTTTAGCAATTCCTGCGACAAGTAATTTATCAACAGTTTTTATTTCAGTTATATTTAATGTTTTATTATTCGAATATAGTCTATCATCATAATTTATAAAAGTAAAAAATACTGTTTTGTCGACTCCTATTTTTTCTTTTATTTTATTTTGCTCAAGTTCCGAAATATCTCTGGGACACTTTGTAATAATGATGATATTGGCTCTTCTTGCTCCGCTCCTACTTTCTCGAAGATTACCAGTGGGAAGCATAAAATCATTGGTAAACAAATCGTTGTAAGCAGTAAGTAAAATATAAAATCCTGCTTTTACTTTACGGTGTTGGAAAGCATCGTCTAACAAAATTATATCTGGCTTGTTAGATAATGACAATAATTGCTCAATTCCGTTTTTGCGATTGGCATCGACAGCTACTTGAATATTTGGAAATTTCTTGTAAAACTGAAATGGTTCGTCTCCCAAAATTTCTGAATTTGAAGTTACATTTGCCAAGATAAAACCTTCAGATTTTCGTTTGTAACCTCGACTTAAAGTAGCAACATTGTATTTATCCGATAACAATCTGATTAAATATTCTATTTGCGGTGTTTTTCCTGTTCCACCAACGCTTAGATTTCCTACGGCAATAACTGGAATGGGAAAAGAATAGGATTTTAGAATCCCACAATCGAAAAGAAAATTACGAATACTAGTTATAAAACCATATAAAATGGCAAATGGGAATAGTATTTTTCGCAGGAAATTCATTTTACGAATATACGATTATTTAAAAACGTTACAAGCTAAGATTTAACACGAATTTGCTTCACCAGTTCACTCTTTCAGGCTCTGGTCGCTAATGTACACAAATTAATCTGCGTAAATTAGTGAAATTCGTGTTATGAAATTTTGATTTATAAATTTTTTTCCATCACAAAATCTTCCATCAAATAACCGTTTCCAATTTCGATATCAATAGTTTTAATTACCGAATAACCTTGTTTTTTGTAAAATTCTTGTGCATTATTGTATCGATTTACATTTAGAAAAAGTGCTGAATTATTATTTTCTGAAGCAATTTTTTCGACTTCATTCAATAGTATTTTACCAATTCCTTTTCCTTGTGTTTCTGGCAAAACATAAATCTTATGCAATTTGGTTTTGTTTAAAGATTCACAATTCAATTCATAGGCACAAAAACCTAAATATTTATTATTTTCTTCGATTAGTAAAAAAACTTGATTCTTTTGAAGCATTTGTTCTTCAAGAGATTTTATGTTGTAAAATTTATCTAACATAAAATCTACTTGTTCTTTCGAAAGAATTGGTCCGTAGGTGCTTGGCCAGATTTTATAAGCTAAATCTTTGATAATCTCTAATTGAGATTTTGTTGCAACAGAAATTTTCATAAAAAATTAAGGTTAAAATGTATTTTTTTTATTAGCCACAGATTAAAAAGATTAGCACAGATTTTCACTACACTATATGAAAAATCTTTTTAATCTTTTTAATCCTTTTAATCTGTGGCAAAATAATTTGATTTGCATATCAATTTATGCAATAACAAATTAATTATTTACTCTTCGTTGTTCTCTTGCTAACAAGGTGTTTTTTAGCAACATTGCAATAGTCATAGGGCCAACTCCGCCGGGAACTGGTGTGATATAAGATGCTTTTTTAGACACGTTTTCGAAATCAACATCACCCGTAATTACATATCCTTTTTCAGTTGTTTCGTCTGGAACTCTAGTAATTCCCACGTCGATAATAACTGCGCCATCTTTTACCATTTCGGCTTTAAGATAATTAGGAACACCTAATGCTGAAATTATAATATCGGCTTGTGTAGTAATTTGTGCAATATTTTTTGTGTAACTATGTGTTAGTGTCACTGTCGAATTTCCGGGAAAACCTTTTCTTCCCATTAAAATACTCATAGGACGACCTACAATGTGGCTACGACCAATAACTACGGTGTGTTTCCCTTTTGTTTCTACTCCGTAACGCTCTAATAATTCGAGAATTCCGAATGGTGTTGCTGGAATAAATGTGGTCATATCGAGTGCCATTTTTCCGAAATTTTCTGGATGAAAACCGTCTACATCTTTGCTCGGACAAATAGCCATTAGCACTTTTTGCGTATCTATTTGTTCTGGTAATGGCAATTGGACAATAAATCCGTCGATGTCGTCATTCTGATTTAATTCCTTAATTTTTTTAAGTAATTCGGTTTCTGAAGTAGTACTTGGCATTTTTATTAATGTCGATTCGAATCCTACTAATTCACAAGCTTTTACCTTACTACCAACATAGGTTAAACTGGCGCCATCGCTACCCACAATTAATGCTGCCAAATGCGGAACTTTTTCTCCGTTGGCTTTCATTTTATTAACTTCGGCTGTAATTTCGACTTTAATGTCTTGTGCTGTTTTTTTTCCGTCTAGTAGAATCATTTTGTTTGTTGTATTGTAGTTGTGTAATATTTTTATTAAAAAAAAGACGCGATAAATCGCGCCTTTTAAATGTTATTTCATTCCTGGCATTCCGCCTTTCATTCCGCCCATCATTTTCATCATGTTTTTCCCGCCTGGCCCTTGCATCATTTTCATCATTTTGCTCATTTGGTCAAACTGCTTCATCAATTGATTGACTTCTTCTAGTTTTCTTCCTGCTCCTTTTGCAATTCTAGTTTTTCGTTTCACATCGATTATTGCAGGTTTGCTTCTCTCGGTTGGTGTCATCGAATAGATTATAGCTTCAATATGTTTGAAAGCATCGTCTTCGATCTCAACATCTTTTAGGGCTTTTCCAGCTCCAGGTATCATACCTACAAGATCTTTCATATTACCCATTTTCTTCACTTGCTGGATTTGAGATAAGAAATCATCGAAACCAAATTCGTTTTTGGCAATTTTCTTTTGGATTTTTCTAGCTTCCTCTTCATCATATTGCTCTTGCGCTCTTTCTACAAGTGATACAACATCACCCATACCAAGAATACGTTCTGCCATACGTTCTGGATAGAAAACATCGATCGCATCCATTTTTTCTCCAGTTCCTACGAATTTGATTGGCTTATTTACTACCGATTTAATCGAAATTGCAGCTCCACCACGTGTATCTCCATCTAATTTAGTAAGGATTACACCATCGAAATTTAAAATATCGTTGAAAGCTTTTGCCGTATTTACGGCATCTTGTCCTGTCATCGCATCGACAACGAACAAGGTTTCTTGTGGTTGAATTGCTTTATGAACACGAGAAATTTCTGCCATCATTTCTTCATCGACAGCTAAACGACCGGCGGTATCGACAATAACTACATTAAAACCATTTGCTTTAGCATGTTTGATTGCATTTTGAGCAATATCGACTGGATTTTTGTTTTCTGGCTCAGAGTATACCTCAACACCTATTTGTTCTCCAACTACATGCAACTGGTTTATTGCTGCCGGACGGTAAATATCGCAGGCAACCAATAATGGCTTTTTGTTCTTTTTAGTTTTTAGAAAATTAGCCAACTTTCCTGAGAAAGTAGTTTTTCCTGAACCTTGTAATCCCGACATTAAAATTACGGTTGGTGCTCCAGAAAGATTAATTCCAGCCACATCGCCACCCATTAACTCAGTTAGTTCATCTTTTACGATTTTAACTAATAATTGCCCTGGCTGTAAGGTTGTTAGAACGTCTGCTCCTATTGCTTTTTCTTTTACTTTGGTAGTAAAATCTTTGGCAATTTTGAAGTTAACATCGGCGTCAAGTAAGGCGCGACGTACTTCTTTTAATGTATCGGCAACGTTTACTTCGGTGATTTTTCCGTGACCTTTTAATATATGGAAGGCTTTATCTAGCTTTTCGCTTAAACTATTGAACATAATTTTTTTATTTTAATGCCGCAAATTTAAGAATTTGAAGTGGATTATGTAAAGATTATTGAAAATAAAAATATTACTTAAAACATTATTTTTTTAACCGATTTTAACGGGCATTTTATTTTCATCAATCGCAACAAAAGTAAACTCTCCTGTAATGGCTTTTTCTCTTGAATTCGAATACATTTCTTCAATAAAAATATCGACTCTAACTTTTAGACTTGTAGTTCCTAAATAAGTTACTTTACCAATCAATTCAATAATGGTTCCATGCGGAATTGGTCTTTTAAAATCTATTCTATCACTACTAACGGTAACCATTTTCTGGCGACTATACCTTGTGGCTGTTATAAAAGCAACTTCGTCCATAAACTGCATGGCTGTTCCGCCAAATAAGGTATCGTAGTGATTTGTTGTGTTAGGAAATACGGCTTTAAAAACTCGTGTAATTGAATCGTTAATTTTTCCTTCTTGTGTTTTCATAGTATTTAAGATGCTATTCTTTCGAAAGCGATATAGTTTAAAAATTCTCCTTTTTTATCAAATTTCGGAATTGCTTCAATTTCGCATAAATAAGTAGAACCGTCTTTTTTGTAGTTTACAATTACTTCTTTAAATGGTAATTTGTTAGTTATTGCTTGTCTAATATTGGTTTTTGTAGTTTCTGACGTCAAAATTCCTTGAAATATTTTAGGTGATTTGCCCATAATTTCTTCCGCTTGGTAACCAGTCATTGCTACAATGCTTTTTGTTGCAAAAATAATTTTGAAATTTTTATCGGTTACAATAATGTCTTTCTTTTCATTGTTTACAATTTTCAGAAAACTTATTTTTCCGTTCCAATTTTTCTGAATAACATCAAAACTTAGTAATTCTAAATTTTTAATACTATGAAAATCCCAACAAATAATTGGCAAGGGAATTGTTTTTAAACCTTTCCTATATTTTGCAAAAGCTTTCTCATATTCTTCTAACATATTTGAATAGTTTCACAATATTGGAAAGCAATATTAAGTTGATGATTTGAATCGAATATTAATTCTTTGTGTTTCATGTTTATTCATTTTTATTATTAAAAAAGTGAATAAAACAGACGTATTCTTTCATTAGAGGTTAATGAAATACGCGAGTCCAAGCACTTTCGTGATGCTTAAACAAAAATCAATTATATGTATCTGACTTATTCCATAAAAAGGAAAACACAGTTGCACGACAGTTCAAGAATTTCACTTGATTCCACAACAAAAGAAAAAATCTTTCGGAATTGATTTAAGTTATTTTGTGAGTCACAAATGTAAGGATAATATAACAAATGGAATGTATAAGCTATAAAATCAATTTGTGTTATTTTGGATATCAAAAATAGGATCCAAATATTAGCAATTCCCTTTTATCTTTTGCAAAATAATAAAACCAATCTCGCAATTGAATAATATCTGAAGGAATAAGTATTTTTAATGCTTTTAGTAATTCTTTCGAAAAGAGATTCAAATCGAAACTTACTTTTTCTAGGATAAATATGGTATAATCTAGCATATATTATTTTGTTGAGATTAATATAATTAAAGACTGCCCTATTGTTGAGCAGTCTTTAAAACTAAACACGAACAAAATTCAAAGTTTAATGAGAAACTTCGATTTTTCTTTTAAAATAAGTACTTCTGTTAATTTAAGATGGCATATTGAATGGTTGGATTTCCTCTAACTCCTGCGTCATTTGTCATCGCTAAAAATTTTATTTTATAGTAATTTCCAGTTACATCTTTTACCACATAAAAACGATCTGTTTTTACACTTGGTAAAGTTGTTGGACCACCACCATTTCTCCAGTTAGAACCAATAATTCTTTGATCCGTTCCTGATGTTATAAAGTTAGCTTCCATAATATTAGCTTTTACGAAAGTATCATAAGCAAATTCTGAAGTTAAAACTTGATATGCTTTTGTACCACCTTTCATATTTGTAGTAATAAAGTCAGAATATCCGTAAGTTACCTCACTACCAAAGTTTACATAGTTTGTAAAAGTTGTAAAACACACATCCCATTTTGCTTTTTGTGGCTCTATAACAACTGTAATTTCAGATGTCATATTAAAAAATGTCAGGTTGAAATCTGCATCTTTAGTAATTGTTTTTTCACTATAAGTTGTAGAAGTCAAATCGGCATACTGAATTTTGTAACCGTTTCCATTTCGTAAAAATCTAACTTTTTTCCATCCTCTTGCATTTCCATCAATACTCACAGAACCTACACTTGGAGTTGTAGTTGAAATTGCAAATCCTAAGTTTACTAAATACACTTTATTGTCTGCGTCAGTTGCAGAAACTTCTGCAATAGCAGTTCCAATTCCTAATCCAGCACCAGCTAAAACTCCAGTTGGATTATCGCAATATCCGTTGCTTGAAGGATTTGTTCCTGCTCCAACGGCTACACTAGCATCTGAAGTTTGTGTTAAAGTAATGTCAGAAGTGGCTAATTGTTTTACAGCCATTTTAATTGATCCATTAATTACAACTCTAAAATCAGAACCAGAAGAAAATCCGAAATCCCAAGAAGATCTATTTACTGGTGTTGAGATTTCTGTACTTAAATCTAAAAATACTTGATTCGGTTGGTTCGCTCCACCAACTGTTGGTTGTTTTATTGTTCCTGTCGAAACAGGTGTTTTTATTACTGCTACAGAAGAAGTAGTTTCGTCGTCGTTTGAGCAAGATGCTAAGGTTAGCAAAGCAAAACTTAAAGATAAAATTGTTGTTTTCATACTATTAATATATAAATGTTAAAAATTAAGGTTATACGTGAGTTTTAAAAAATAGGAGCGACCATAAGCCAACATAATTTGTGTAGATGTGGCGTGTCCAGCTCCTTCATTGGTTCTAGTTTGATTGATGCTAGTTATGTTTAGCAAGTTTCTTGCTCCGATTGTTGTTTCCAGTTTGTCTTTGAAAAAAGTTTTTCTAATAGAAGCATCTAGCCAACTGCTTGGATCTACTGTTGAAATGATATATTCTGTAGCGCCTTCTACAAATTGTTGCGATTTTCCGTTGTATTTGTAATAAGTAGAAAATGTGGTATTCCATTTCGGAATCATATAAGAAACGCTACTATTCAAATTGAAGGAATACAAGTATTTTTCATTGGATGCAAAAACCTGATTTTCTATTTTTTGAGAAATTCCAATAATGGAAGTACCAATATTAAATGTCCAGTTTTCTTTTTTGAATTGGTTTGTGGTTGAAAAATTCCACATTCGGTATTTACCAATGTTGATGTATTCGTATTCTGGATTTCCAGTATCCGTATTAAATCGCACTAAAGCCATGTCAATTCTGTCGTTCACATTTAGAAAGCTTCCAGAAAAAGTGTTTGAAATTTGAAGTTTAGAAGCTAAGAAAGAAGTCTTTTTCAGACTCATTTCATACGAAGCACTTGTTTCTGGAATTAGGTTTTCGTTTCCTGCGAAAAAGTGTCCGTCGAAAATTTGTTTCGAATATAATTCTTCAAAAGTTGGTGTTCTGAACGAAGTTCCATACGAACCACGAAGTTCCATACCTTTTTCAAATAAATATCTTAAGCCTAAAGAGGAAGCATATTGATCTTTAAATTTCGATTGTGCCGAAATTCGCATTCCTGGTCGAATAGAGAATTTTCCAGTAGCTTTTATTTCAGAAGAAACAAAGAAATCGTAGTTTTCGAGCGTTTTACGAATTGGGACAATTATGTTATTTGCTTCTTGAATCAAAGAAAACCCTTTGTTGTTGACGATTTCATAACCCAATTGTAAATCGACTTTTTTATCTATAAAGAAATTACTCAAAGTTCCCGTAGAATATAAAACTTCCATCGATTGATCTTTTACAATCACATTATTTCCTTCCGTTTTGGTTTGTAAATAATACCTGAAATCTTCCACATTTCTTTCTTGTTTTTGATGAGAAAGCGAAATGTTATAATTTAATTTCGAGAAAATTTTTCCAGTTGTATTTAAGTTATGAAAATATCGGTTGACCATATATCTTTTGTCACTCGCATAACGATACGAACCTAATCCTGTGTTATAACCCGATTGTACAGTACTATTATAGAAGTCGATATTCTCGTCTAAATATTCAAATTTGTAGAAAAAATTGAAATTATTTTTACGATACGAGATTAATGCAGTAGAATTTATTTGTTCTTTCGGCAGCCATCTGAAACCACGCATTTGGTCGTTTTCTGTATAGTTTTTTCCTTTTTTATCGCTTAAGAAACCTTTAAAATCATTTCTGTTCGCACCCAAACTCACAAACCAATTGTCATTTATAGTATGTGAAACTTTTAAAGCTTGAATATGTCTTCCTTCTTCAAAAAGTGAATATTCATCTTTCACAGTTTCTTCTTGCGCTGTTGCTGAAATATTCCAAGTATTTTGCGAAGATTTTTTGGTTACAATATTCAAAACACCACTTACTGCATTGGCTCCGTGTGTCACGCCCATCGAACCTTCTACAATTTCTATTTGTTCGATGTCGTTTAAGTTAATTTGAGATAAATCAGTATTATTTCCCAAACCGGCTTCGTTAACCAAAGGAACACCATCAACTAATATTTTAAAGTATTGAGCATCCAATCCAAATAATGAAACGGTAGAACGACCACTTGTTCCGCTCGGTCTTATGGTAATATTCAAATACTGACTCAAAACATCTGACAAATTATTGGCAGCTAAATTCTGAATGTCCTTAGCAGTTATCAATCGTACATTAAAAACTGATTTTTTTATCGATTGTGGAGCAAATTGTCCTGTAACTACAACTTCATTTAGTTGTTTAACATTTGTAGAATCAATCTTTTTTTCCTGACTTACTCCTTTTAGGTTTACAATAATCATGAATACTATATAGAAGATATTTTTCATTGTTTAGAATAATTCTTAATAATTTTTAGCAAATATATATCTTATTTTTAATTATTCTAAATAAATATAATATATTTGCGAAAGAAATTTAATACTAAAAACATAACATTATGAAAATCAAAACAATTCTATTTTCGGCATCAATTATGCTAGCTGGTTTGTCGGCAAAAAGTCAAGATTTTAAAAAAACAGAAGACATAAAAGCCATTAAGTCAATGTGCGGTTGCTATGAAGTGCAGTTCAATTTTACAGAAACCTTTAGTTATTCTAAAGATAGTTTATACAAAAAATCGCCTGTGAAACATGAAACAGCGTTAGAATGGGTAGAATTATTAGAAGACCAACCCAATAAAATTTCGTTACAACATTTATTAATTACTGGAAAAACGGAAGAGTCTATTGTAAAACATTGGCGCCAAGATTGGTTATTTGAAAATACCAATTTTTATAATTTCAATAAAGAAACTACTTGGAATTTTAATCAAAAAAAGCCTAAAGAAGTAAAAGGACAATGGACACAAAAAGTATATCAGGTAGATGACAGCCCGAGATACGAAGGCACTGCGACTTGGATTCACGCAGATGGCAGACATTATTGGGAAAATACTACCGATGCACCATTACCAAGACGTGAACATACGATTCGTAATGATTATAATATTTTGAAAAGAACTAATGTTCAAGAAACAACAGCTACTGGTTGGATTCACGATCAAGATAATTCTAAACTTATTAGAAAAGATAGCGAAAAAGATGTCTTGTTAGCACAAGAAAAAGGACATGATGTGTACACAAAAGTGGAAGATTCTAAATGTATTTTGGCTCAAAATTATTGGAAAAAAAACAATGCTATTTGGAAAAAAGTTAGAGACCAATGGGAAATAATTTTTTTAAAAAACAGAACTTTATCGTTAGAGAAAAAAGTGGACAATCAATTTTTATTTATGAAATTATTTGAACTAAAACCAGACGCTACAAGAGAAGACGTTAACAAAATAATTGATAGTTATATTGTAAAATAAACACCCATGTGCGAATTTTTAAACACAAGCCTGAATGGAAATTTGATTAAATGCACTCGTTCCGAAAATTTCCAATTGTCGTACAAGAATTTGACTTTTAGCTTGACTCCGTTTGAGCTAGAAAGTTTTAAAACTTATTTATCGAAGATTGATGCTAGTTATTGGGAGAAAGAGTATGAAAATTCTATTTATGAGAAAAAAATTCCGATTCCTACCTTGCAAACAAACCTAATGCTACTAATAGATAGATATGAGTTATATGAACTTTTAGATTTGCTAAATCTCAAAAAAGGAAAGATTTATTTAGATGTAGAAGACATTAAATATCCTTTGATTTTGAATTAAAGTTACATAAGTTAAAAGAATCCGCCTTGTTAAAAAACAAGGCGGACTTTTTATTTACATTCTTTCAGGAACATCAATCCCTAAAAGTTTGAAAGCTGTTTTTATAGTATCTGCAACTTTTTTAGATAATTGCACTCTGAATACTTTTTTGTCGTGATTTTCTTCACCAAGAATAGAAACCGTTTGGTAAAACGAGTTGTATTCTTTTACTAAATCATAAATATAATTTGCTAATAAAGCTGGACTATGATTAGTCGCAGCGCTCTGAATCACTTCAGGATACATTTCTATTTGTTTGATGAGTTCTTTTTCTTTTGGGTGCAATGTCATTTCGACTGCGCTCAATGTGACAGACGAATCGAAATTTGCTTTTCGCAAAATAGATTGAATACGAGCGTAAGTATATTGGATAAATGGCCCAGTATTTCCTGCAAAATCGACAGATTCTTCTGGATTAAACATCATCGATTTTTTAGGATCAACCTTAAGCATATAATATTTAAGTGCGCCCAAACCAATGGTTTTATACAATGCTTCTTTTTCTTCTTTAGAATAATCTTCTAATTTGCCTAAATCCTCCGATAATTTTTGAGCGGTTTCGGTCATTTCTTCCATCAAATCATCGGCATCAACTACTGTTCCTTCACGAGATTTCATTTTTCCAGAAGGCAATTCGACCATTCCGTAAGATAGATGAAATAAGCTTGAAGCCCAATCGAATCCTAATTTCTTTAATATCAAAAATAAAACTTTAAAATGATAATCTTGCTCGTTACCTACAGTGTAAACCATTCCACCAACGTCTGAAAAATCCTTAACACGCTGAATCGCTGTCCCTATGTCTTGTGTCATATAAACCGCTGTTCCGTCAGAACGCAATACAATTTTACGATCTAATCCGTCTTCTGTCAAATCTATCCAAACTGAACCATCAGGATCTTTTTCGAAAACACCTTTATCTAATCCTATTTGAACGACTTCTTTTCCTAATAAATAGGTGTTACTTTCGTAATAGTAAGAATCGAAATTGACTCCTAAATTTTTATATGTTGTTGCAAAACCATCGTAAACCCATTGGTTCATGGTTTTCCAAAGTGCAATTACTTCTGGTTTTCCAGCTTCCCAATCGAGAAGCATTTGTTGGGCTTCTATAATGATTGGCGCTTGTTTTTTAGCTTCTTCTTCGGTTTTTCCTTGCAACATTAATTCGCTAATTTCTGTCTTATAGGTTTTATCAAAGGCAACATAATATTTACCAACTAATTTGTCACCTTTTAGACCCGAAGTTTGTGGCGTTTCGCCATTTCCAAATTTTTGCCAAGCGAGCATCGATTTACAAATATGAATGCCTCGATCGTTAATAATCTGTGTTTTGTATACTTTTTTGCCCGAAGCTTTAATAATTTCGGCAACAGAATATCCTAAAAGATTATTACGAACGTGACCTAAATGCAATGGTTTGTTGGTGTTTGGCGAAGAATATTCGACCATAATAGCTTTTTCATTTTCTTTTGGAGATACAAAACCAAATTGTTCGTTGGTCTTTATTCCGTTAAAGAAATCGATATAATATTCGTTACCAATTACAATATTCAAGAAACCTGAAACTACATTGAAAGCTTCGACTTCGGTTACATTTTCGACTAAATAATTTCCAATTTTATTTCCTAAATCAACTGGATTCCCTTTTATCACTTTCAATAACGGAAAAATTACCATAGTAATATCTCCTTCAAATTCTTTCCGTGTCGATTGAAATTCTATTTTTTCGATTGTAACCTCGAAAAGTTCCTGAATTGCGATTTTGATACTTGGAATTAGAATTTCTTGTAGTGACATTTTTACTTTTTTTAAGATGCCAAAGATACTATTTTATTCTAAATAGTCAAAGGGCGTAAAGTTCTAACTCCTTACTAAACTGAATGGTTTATTTATCTAAAATGCTTCATAATTTAGTTATTTTAAAATAAAAATCTAAATTTGTAGTAAATTTAAGTAAGAATTACCTTTAGAACAATCATATTTAAAGTATCACAATTATGAGAAAAATTATCTTTCTATGTTTTCTATTTGCCAATCTATCTGCATTTGCACAATACAATTCTGACGCTCCTTGGATGCAAAGTTTGCAATCTAAAAATGGTAATGCAACAATGACAGAAATGAAAAATGCCTTTGACGAGTATTGGCTACACCATGACAGAGATATTAAAGGAAGTGGCTACAAACCCTTTATGCGTTGGGTTAACCATCAAGAAAATCAGCTTCATGATGATGGTACAATACTAACAAATGAGGAATTACTTGAAATTTATAATACTAAAAAACAATCACAAAGTAACCGAAGCGTTACTGCTACAAGTAATTGGCAACCAGTTCTTGGAACATTGCCTTATATAAATTCAGGTTCTTGGTCATCAGGTCAAGGACGTGTGCAAGCTGTTGCTGTAGATCCTAACAATGCAAGTATAATATATGCTGGTACTCCTGCGGGTGGTGTTTGGAAATCGACTAACGCAGGGACTACTTTTGTTCCTTTGTTTGATGAATTCCCGCAAATTGGGGTTTCAGGAATTGCTATCGACCCTAACAATTCTAACATAATCTATATTGCAACTGGAGATAGAGATCATTCAGACACAAATTTTGTTGGTGTGTACAAATCGATAGATGGTGGTACAACTTGGAATGTAACTGGTACTATTTCTGGGGCAAGTAGAGCATCTGATCTTTATGTAAATCCTTCCAATTCTAATATGGTTTGGGTTGCTACAAGTGCTGGTCTTTATAAATCCGTAAATGCTGGAACTTCTTGGACAAGAACTTTGACTGGAAACATAAAAGATATTAAAATTAAACCAACAGACCCAACAATAGTATATGCTGTAAGCGCTTCTACTTTTTATAGATCTACAGATTCAGGCAGTACTTTTACAACAATAACTTCTGGATTACCTGCTTCTTCTGGGCGATTGGTTATTGATGTTACTCCTGCAGATCCAAATTATATTTATGTTTTAAGTGCTACTACAGGTAATGGATATCAGGGTATTTATAAATCGACAGATTCAGGATTAAATTTTGCTATAACAGCAAATGTTACCAATGTTTTAGAATCTACACAAGCATGGTATGATTTGGCCCTTGCGGTATCAACCACAAATGCTGAAGAAATCTACACAGGTTGTTTGAATGTTTGGAAATCGATAAATGGCGGAACATCCTTTACAAAAATGAACAATTGGAGCTCGCCTTCGGCGGCAGCATACACCCACGCGGATATTCATATTTTAAGGTTTTTCGGAACAAAATTATATTGTGGAAGCGATGGCGGTATTTATGTTTCGTCAAATGGAGGAACTATTTTTACCGATTTAACAAAAACCATTCAAAACGGAATAATTTATAAACTGGCCGTAGCAAAACAAACCTCATCTAAAATGATTACTGGACACCAAGACAATGGTGGTCACGCTTTTAATACTAATCAATGGAAAAATTATTATGGCGCTGACGGAATGGATGTTGCCATAAGTCCACTAAATCAAGATTTAAGTTACGGGTTTATACAATATGGTGGTTCTTTGTACAAAAGTACAAATGCAGGAACTAGTTCGGGTGGATCCGTAGCTGGCGCTCCCGCAGCGGAAACAGGCTCAGGTGATTCTGGAGGAAACTGGGTTACGCCATTAGACATTAACAGCTTAGGCGAACTTTTTGCAGGATATTCTAGATTATATAAATCAACTGGTGGCGCTTGGGCACAACAAAGCGTTTCGACAATTGGAACTGGAGATATAGACTTGATTGCTATTGACCCAAGTAATGACAACAATATGTATGTTGTAAACGGCTCACAATTATATAAAAGTACCGATAAAGGAATAAATTTTGTACTTGCATATACTGCAGCCACAACTATTTCGGATATTTCTGTACATTCTTCAAATAGTAGCATTATTTATCTTTTAACCGCTGGAACATCAGGACAAGCCCTAAAATCTACTGATAGCGGTACAACCTTTTTAAATATTGCCACAGGATTACCTTCAATTGGGAAATTTTGCATTAAGCATCAGGCGGGAAATGCAAACAATCCTTTATTTGTAGGCACAAATCTTGGCGTATATTATAAAGATGACACAACTACAACCTGGACTGCTTTTGACACTAATTTGCCAAATGTAAAAGTTACTGATTTAGAGATAAATTATGTTGACAATAACATTACTGCAGCAACTTTTGGTCGTGGTGTGTGGCAATCGCCTTTACCAACAGTTTTAGGAACTGATGAGTTTCAACTTCAAAATATTGGAATATATCCAAATCCATCAAACGGAATTTTCTCAATAAAATTAGGCGAATTTATTCCTAAAAGTATTGAAGTTACTGATTTAACTGGTAAAATAATTTATACTCAAAAAGGATTTGAAAATAACAACGAAATTGTGTTAAACTTATCTTCTATTTCGAACGGGATTTATTTTATAAAAATTGCAACCGATTCGCAAAGCTTAACGAGAAAAATTATTAAAAATTAGTTTCCCCCATCTAAAGAAAAAAAAGCTAAAACTATAAAATACGCTAAAACTAATTATTAGTTTTAGCGTATTTTAGTTTGTTACACATTGAGTTTACTTTTATTTTAAAAGAATAAAGTGGCTATTTATTTGTAAAATTATTTGTAGATTTATAGTAACGAAATAAAAACTATTTTTTTGTCTCGTTGGATAATATTCTCAATAATTACAAATTTATCTTATATCATTTTTTTTGAAGAATTCCTGATTACCATTTTCTTATCAATATGCGCTTTGTCGTTAAAATAACGCGCTTAATCGGTTTTTTTATATACATTTGCTAGCTATAATTATAATTTTCTATCTATGAAAAAAATTATCTTACTATCATTTTTACTATTTTCAATTATTGGTTTTTCACAAGTAATTACTATAGATACAGGTACTTATACCG
The DNA here is from genome assembly GCF_900111965.1 of Flavobacterium swingsii. Lineage (GTDB taxonomy): Bacteria > Bacteroidota > Bacteroidia > Flavobacteriales > Flavobacteriaceae > Flavobacterium > Flavobacterium swingsii. The sequence goes on from NZ_FOJT01000001.1 coordinate 313,497, forward strand.
CTGACGGATTAGTAAGAAATGTGCTTACAAACAACAGTCCTTGTTTAAACATCAATAATGTGAGTTCAAGAACTGGAACAAATTTTTTATCTACAAACGGAATTGGTTATTTTACAAATACAAATCCAGCTTTTCCTTTACAAAACGGAGTAATCCTGACTACAGGAAATGTAATGAATTCCCCTGGTCCAAACAATACTATTTTAAGCGACGGAACATTAGGTTGGGCTGGAGATGCTAACCTCGAAACTGCTCTTGCAGCAGCTGGAGTAACTATGGTTTCTAGAAATGCTACGGTTTTAGAATTTGATTTTACTCCGCTTTCGCCAAATTTTAATTTTCAGTTTTTATTTGCTTCCGAAGAATATGGTACCTACCAATGTCTTTCGCCCGATGCTTTTGCCTTTTTATTAACTAACACTACAACAGGGTTTACTGAAAACCTTGCAGTTATACCTAGTACTACAATTCCGATATCTGTTCAAACGATTAGAAATAATATTTATAATCCTATCTGTCTTTCTGCTAATCCTAGTTATTTTGGTTTGTTTAATGATGGAACTGCTGCGGCAGCTTCGGCAACAAATTACAATGGGCAAACGGTAGTTATGAATGCTTCTTCTACAAATCTTTCAACAACGGATACCTATCATATAAAACTAGTTATTGCCGATGGAAATAACGACAATCAGTTTGATTCAGCTGTCTTCTTAGGTGGTGGTAGTTTCGATTTTGGGCAAGATGTTTTAGGGCCAGATGTAACCATTGCAAGCGGGACAGCACCTTGTAACAACAATAATATAAACGAACCTTATACCATAAGCTCGGGATTAGATCCTAGTTTATTTGATTTTGTGTGGAAAGACGGAAACGGGAACCCAATTCCTGGTGAAACAGGTCCAAATCTTATAATTAACCAACCTGGTACTTACATACTAACCTATTATGTACAATCGACAACTTGTGAAGTAGATACCAATACAATTGTTATTGAGTACAACACACCCATTAGTACACCTAACCCAATAAACTTATACAAATGTAACAATGGGTCTACTGATTATACTTTCGATTTAGCGACAAACACACCCATTATAGACCCTGCAGTTAGTTATTTAATAAGTTACTACGAATTTCAAGCCGACGCAAATGCTGGTAATACTCCATTACCAACTAATTATACGGTTGCTACGGGAAGCCTACCTAAAACTGTTTGGGTACGCATACAAAACCCAACGACAGGCTGTTATTACTCTAAATCATTTACTTTAGAACTTACTCCTGCTCCCGTTGCTAATTCTCCAGGCAATATGGAAAGATGCGAAACTATTGCAGGATCCGGTATAGCTGATTTTGATATAGGTAATATACCACAAACAAACGCCGTATTAGGTGGTCAATCATCTAATACTTACAGCGTTTCGTATCATCTTACTGCTCTCGATGCAGCTTCTGGGGCAAATCCTATTAGTACAACAACAGCATTCAATTCGGGTAACACAACCATATTTGTTAGAGTTTACGTGACCACAGATCCGAATTGCTCGAGTTCAATAAGTTTTAATTTGATTGTAAATCCAAAACCAGTTGTTGAAGATAAAGTCGATCAATTCGTGTGCGTCAGTTACTTCTTGCCTGCCCTAAACCCAGCTTTAGGAAATTACTACTCTGGACCAAACGGAACGGGTACATTATATCCTGTTGGTTATGAAGTAACCATAGATCAGATTATTTATATTTATTATCAAAACCCAACGACAGGCTGTAGTGCTCAAACAGATTTTCAGGTTACCATTGTAGAACAACAAGACTTAACACCTGGAAACGTAAGTGCTTGCGATAGTTATTCTTTACCTGCTTACCCTTATGTTGGTACTCGCTATTTTACCAATGCAGGAGGTCCAATTGCTGGAAACACCGAATTATTTCCGCCACCAACAGGAACACCTATTACTGCTTTAGGAGTTACCACAATACATGTATATTATCAATCACCAACTGATCCAACCTGTATCATATTTACAAGTTTTGATGTTACGATAAACAAAACACCTACCATAACAGGTACTTATCCAAACTTATTCGACTGTACAGCCATTAACACTTTACAACCTATAACTGTAGATATTGGAACTGCAAATTATTATACTTTAGATATTCCAACTGGTATTTACACCCCAGTTGTACTGCCAATAACAAGCGATACTACGGTATATTTGTATGCTGAAAATAATAATTGCAGAACACCTATATTAAGTTTCGCTGTGGTTATAGGAACTGGTAGCTTTCTTGACAACACCGATAGTTGCGACCCTTACAATTTAGTTGCTCCTCTTGTTGGAGAATACCGTACACAAGCTAATGGAGGTGGAACAGTAATAGCTCCAGGGTTAATAAGCGCCGCCACAACAACATTATTTCATTATGTAGCAGGAGCACCTTGTACTTATAATTACTCGTTTACGATTAGAATTCTGAAACCAACGCTAACTGCTCCAACTCCAGTAACCAGATGTGATTCATACATGTTACCAGTAAATCCAGAAGGCGCTAGTTATTATACTTTATCAGGTGGCCCAGCAACGGCTTCTAATGTTCAATTATTTGCTGGTACAGATTCTATTACAACAACGAGTACAATTTATGTTTATAAAGAATCCGCAGTTGCTTTAGTACCAGTTTGCTATAATGAACAACCTTGGACAATTACTATAAACCAAAAACCTGTATTGGCTCCTGTAGCAACTACTTATATAAGATGTTATGATTTTACGCTAACTAGTCAGCCACCAGTAGGAAATTATTATCATAATTCAGGCGGTGTTAACCCTATAACACTCCCTTATACTATTTTACAAACAAATACTCCTAGTAATTTAGAAACTATATATATTTATGCTGAAAATCCTAATGACCCAGCTTGTAATAGTGAAACCTCATTTGTTGTCGATTTTGATGGAGTTGCCATTCCTGCAAATCTAAAAGTAGACAGATACGCTTGCGATACTTATACCTTACCTGCACTTCCTGCAAATTTTTATTATTACACCGCTTCAGGAGGACCAAATGGCACGGGTAGTATTGTGACACAACAAACCTATACAACCTCAACCACTGCGCCTATTTTCATTTATACCGAAACGAATGTGCGTCAGATTTGTTCAGATGAATTTGCGTTTAATATTGTTATTTATGACACACCCGTATTAGATGTCACGCTTCCTATGGCGTTTAATTATTGTGATACTTTTACCTTACAACCACTTACCGTTGGTAAATATTACAACCAATCTATTACAAATACAGTAGGTAGAGTAGAAATTCCTGCCGGAACTATTTACAGTAGTATTTTAAACTCACCAGCAGGAGCTACATCACCACCAACAGGAACAATATTACCGCCAGCTTCTGTTTTCGTGTATGCAGAATCAGGTACATCAACTACAAAAACTTGTTATATAGAAAGAGAAATTCCTATTAGTTTGTTTAATGTAACACAATTACCAGATGTTCCTGCAACCTGCGATAGTTATCAATTAAAAGCAAGTGATTTAAAACCTGGCGAAAATTATTATTTAAATAATGATGGTACTGGATTATTAGCATCAAACGCAATTATTTCTAACTCTGGAATTACCACAATATATATTCGTGGGAATGCGCCATTTGTTCCAACCTGTTTCGACCAAACGAGCTTTACAGTTACTATTGTAAAAAGACCTATTGCTTATCCTGTGAATTTGTTAGAAAAATGTGATGATTTTGGATTAAATGATGGTATTTTCGAATTCAATCTGAATGATATTGCCATTAGAAATCAGGTTCTAAACGGACAAACACCAGATGCCGATTTTACTTTAACATTTTACACCTCTTTGGCTGATGCCGATGGAACTAATCCGTTAGCAACTCCTATTCCGACACCAGCAGCTTATCCTAACGATAATCCGCTTACGGATAGTGTTTGGATTCGAGTGCAAAACAATACCATAACCAATCCTTGTTTTGCAGTAACCGAATTAAAACTAAAGGTGAATCTTTTGCCTGATCCGAAATTAGATCCTGAGTATTTTATTTGTAGTGATTACGAGACTCATACTTTATTAAATTTCGCGACTTTAAATACAGGATTATCAAATCCAAATTATACTTATGCATGGACTTTAGAAGGAGCTCCTTATCCTAATGCAAGCACTCCTGCAAGTACCGCATCAATTACAACAAATCAAGTTGGAACTTACGTTGTAACAGTTACAGATACTTCCGTAACTCCAAATTGTCCTAAAACTATAACGACAAAAGTCACCTTATACGAACCTTACATTAGTTTCGATTACAGTGATGCGTTCGAAAACCCAACGTATATTACTGTAAATGTTTTAGGAGATGGTTCAGGAAATTATGAATATCAATTAGATAATGGGCCATACCAAAGTAGTAATATCTTTTACAACGTTTATCCAGGCCAACACACAATTTCGGTAAGAGATAAAGACGGACATTGTTCGCCTGCTCCGGTAAAAGCTACTATTATAAATTACCCGAAATTTTTCACACCAAACGGTGATGGTTATCACGAAACTTGGAATATTCCGAATTTGAAAATGACCAATCCAAATGCACCAATATTTATTTTTGATAGATTCGGAAAACTAATCAAACAAATAACACCAACAAGCGATGGTTGGAACGGAACATTCAACGGACAACCATTACCAGCAACCGATTATTGGTTTACAGTAGATTATACCGAAAAAGGAGCTTCAAAAATATTTAAATCGCACTTTGCACTCAAAAGATAAGTCAAAACGAAAACCACAAAAGCCTCGACAAAATAAAATTGTCGAGGCTTTTTTTGTGTTAAACATTTCTTAAAAATGTAACAAAACATTCCTCGTGTCGTCTAGTAGACACTACTTTTGCGGTAGTTTTAAAAAAATAATCATCAAAAAAAGTTATGAAAATTAAAATCTTAATCCTTTTTAGTTTATTGAATTTTACTTTTGTAAAAGCTCAAAATTCTGCTCCTGAAACTAAAAATATAGGGAATGTTTCTGGAAGTATTTCTGGAAAAGTCGTTGACAAAAAAACCAACGAAGCAATTCCTTACGCATCGGTAACTATAAAAGATGGCGCAAAAGTTGTTTCTGGTGGAATTACAAAAGAAAATGGAAGCTTTACAATTTCGAACTTAATACTACAAGAGCTAACCATCGAAGTTCAGTTTATGGGCTACAAAAAACAGGTTAGCAATGTCACTTTAAATTCTGAAAATAAAAATATTACTCTAAAAACAATTGCTCTCGAAGAAGAAGCTACGCAACTTACTGAAGTTTCTATCGTAAAAGAACGTTCAAGTATTGAGCAAAAAATAGATAGAAAAGTAGTAACCGTTGGTAAAGATTTAGTTGCTTCTGGAACAACCGCTTCAGAAATAATGAACAATATTCCTACAGTGAGTGTCGATCCGCAAACCAAAGAATTGAGTTTGAGAGGAAATACCAATGTAAAAGTTTTAGTAGATGGCAAACCAACAAATATTGATGCGACACAATTATTGCAACAAATTCCGTCTTCATCTATCAAACAAATTGAATTGATTACAAATCCTTCGGCTAAATATAGTCCTGAAGGAATGAGCGGAATTATAAATATCATTTTGCATAAAAATGCAAATACAGGTTTCAACGGGAGTATAAATTCTGGCGTAACTTTTGGAATAACACCAAGATTAAACACCGCTTTAAACCTAAATTATAAAGTTGGTAAAGTAAATATTTATAGTAATTACGGATTAAACCACGGAAAAAACAGAAACCATGGTTATGTAAACAGTTTTAGACCAAGTTTAGAAAATGAGCAACAATTTGAGTTTAACAGTTTAAATACTTCTCATTTATTAAAATTAGGAATGGATTATTATATTGATGATAAAAATACATTCTCGATATATACCAATCAGAATATTACAAATGGAAGTGGTAATGGTTTGACAGATGTAAATTATCTTAGTGTTTTAAATAGTGATTCGAGTCAATTATTCCAATCAAAATCCGATAATAACACACAAACCTATGATTTAGATTTTAAACATGATTTTACTAAAAAAGGTGAAAACATAGAATTTCAGGCTAATGTTTCGAATACAAAAAATAAAGAAAATACAACTTATGATTCAACAGAGTTTAACCCAAATTCTAATTCATCAAAAATAAATATTGTACACGGAAACACAAATTACATTCAGTTTAATGTTGATTATGTAAATCCATTAACCGAAACTACAAAATTAGAAGTTGGTGCCGAAACCAGAATTCAAAATACAGAGAATAATTTTGATGAATCGACTAGCAAACCTTCTGTATTTAATTCGACAACAGCCGACAACGACTTCACATTCAACCGAAACATTAGTTCCTTATACACTAATTACAGCAAAAAATGGGATAAATGGAGCGGACAAATTGGTGTTCGTATCGAAAATTATGCAATAGATGGCGATTTCCAGAGAAACGAAAATTCTGTAAATCCTACAACCAGTTTTAGCGGAAACCAAACAACAAAAGACAATATCTTTTCGGTTTATCCTTCAGCCTTTTTTACTTATGCTGCAAATGACAAAAATTCATTCAATTTTAATTATTCAAGACGTGTAGACAGACCAAGTATTGGACAAATAAGTCCTATTCGTGAGCGAACATCACCATTGGTAGAGTTTAGAGGAAATCCTGAATTAGAACCACAATTTACCAATTCGTTTGAAGTAAATTATACACGCACCACAAAAATTGGATCTATCACTTCTGGCGTATTTTACAGACAAATAAATAACGAAATAAACCGAACAATATATAAAAACCCAAGTGATAGCAAACAAGATATTGTTTCATACTCAAATTTTGATAATAACAATGCTTTTGGGGTTGAAACCTCTGCAAATTTGAAATTCGCAAAATGGTGGTCTGCAAATGCCAGTGCCGATGCATATTTTAAAACTGTAAAAGGAACTGTAGAAAATGCCAACACAGGTCTTATGGAAAATGGTGAGATCGATGTTGTTTCTTTTAACGCTCGCGTAAATCAAACATTTACAGCAACAAAAAACCTAAAAATTAATTTATTCGGAATGTATCGCGGTCGTGATTTAGGATTACAATTTGAAAGAAGCCCAATGTATAAAGCTGACATAGGAGCAACTTATTCTATCCTTAAAGGAAAAGGAAGTATTACAGGAAGATTAAATGATATTTTTAATAACATGCATTTTCAGTTTGACGGAAGTATTCCTTACAAACAAGCAGGTGCTTTTTACTGGGAAAGCAGAACGGTTTATGTAGGATTAAATTATATGTTTGGTGGTGGAAAAAACAAAGCACTACAGCGCAAACAACGTGATGCCAACGAAACCCAAAGCGGTGGAGGAATGATGTAATAAGCAAAAAGCTCCAAATTTCTTTGGAGCTTTTTTTTATAAAAATGTTTTCCTGAGTGAAGTCGAAGGATTGAAAGGTTTCGACTCCGCTCAAACTGACAAGTTTTAAATTATTATCTTTCTTAATAAATAAGAATTACCACTTAATAATAGCACTTGCCCAAGTAAATCCTGAACCAAATGCAGCGAGAACAACTGTATCACCAGACTTAATTTTTCCTTGTTCCCAAGCTTCGGTCAAAGCAATAGGAATAGATGCTGCAGTAGTATTTCCGTATTTTTGAATGTTATTAAAAACCTGATCGTCATTCAAACCAAATTTCTTTTGTATGAACTGAGAAATTCTCAAATTCGCTTGATGCGGAATGAGCATATCTATATCCGAAACTTGTAAATTATTGGCTACTAAACCTTCATTTATCACTTCACTAAAACGAACTACCGCGTGTTTAAACACAAATTGTCCGTTCATATAAGGGAAATAACTTTCGTCGTCTGGATTGTTTTCGGCAATAATATCCGAAACCCAACGTCCGCCCATTCCTGGTGCTAAAACAGATAATTCTTTTGCATGTTCCCCTTCCGAATGTAAATGTGTCGATAAAATTCCTTTGGTTACATCTTCTTCTCTGCTTAAAACCGCTGCTCCTGCTCCATCTCCAAAAATAACCGAAACATTTCGCCCACGAGTAGTCATATCTAATCCTAATGATTGCACTTCTGAAGCAACAACCAAAATATTTTTATACATTCCTGTTTTAATATATTGGTCTGCAACCGACAAAGCATAAACAAATCCCGAACATTGGTTTCTAACATCTAATGCGCCAATAGTTCTTAGTCCCAACTCTTTTTGCAAAGCAACTCCTGGACCTGGAAAATAATAATCGGGAGAAATGGTCGCAAAAACAATAAAATCGATATCATCGTTAGACAATCCAGAACGTTCAATTGCAATTTTTGCAGCTTTTACACCCATCGATGTTGTTGTATCTTCCCCTCTTACAATATGCCTACGTTCTTGAATACCAGTTCGTTCCTGAATCCATTCGTCATTTGTATCTATAATTTTTGCTAAATCGTCGTTTGTGACTATATTGTCTGGAACATAATGACCTAGACCAGTAATTTTAGAATGATACATATTTTATATTTTTATTAAAAATCAGTTTGCAAATTTACACTTATTGTAAAATTACGCAATTTATATTAGTTAGTTTTACTTAATTTGTATAAATAAAAAACCAATGGATTATATTATCATTTGCCTATTTGCATTATTGGGCTCCGCTTTAACCTTATTTTCTGGTTTCGGTTTGGGAACAATTCTTCTACCCGTTTTTGGATTGTTCTTTCCCATAGAAATCGCAGTTGTACTTACTGCTTTAGTTCATTTTATGAATAATATTTTTAAGCTATTTCTCTTCGGAAAAAAAGCCAATTCAGCTGTTATTTTTAAGTTCGGAATTCCTGCTATATTTTTTGCTTTTCTTGGTGCTTATTTATTAAAATTACTAACTCAAATGCAACCCATATTTCAATATTCTATTTCCGAAAAGGTTTTTGAAATAATGCCTTTGAAACTTATTATTGGATTATTACTAATTGTTTTTTCTTTGTTCGATTTTATTCCGAAGCTAAAAAATTTAGAATTCGATAAAAAATATTTATCTGTTGGCGGTATCTTAAGTGGTTTTTTTGGTGGGATTTCTGGTCATCAAGGCGCATTACGAAGCGCTTTCTTAATTCGTTCCGGCCTAAGCAAAGAATCGTTTATTGCCACAGGAGTTGTTATTGCTTGTTTGGTCGATGTTTCTAGATTAAGTATTTATATTCCAAAAATTGTAAATAATGAACTTTCGTTAAATTACAAATTAGTTCTATTTGCAACACTTTCTGCCTTTTTAGGAGTTTATTTTGGTAATAAATTATTGCAAAAAACAACCTATAAATCTATTCAAAACATTGTCGCATTTATGTTGCTTGCTTATGGTTTTTTATTGATTTTTGGAATTATTTAAACATTAATTCCTTAATTTTAAAATCTCTTTCGAAAGAAAATGTTGCAGTCGCTTGATTGACATAATTGTAAATTTGAAGCGCTTTTTTTGCATACTTTTCTTTATCCATTTTAATCAAAATATCAGCAAATAATTCAAGATTTTCGTGATTAAAACCTTCTTTTTGCGTCAAAAATTCAATAAGATTATCATCAGAAATAGTATCTAAAATTTCTAAATCAAAACCTAATTGCTCGTTTAATTTAAAATTAACCACCGAAACTGTTTCAGATAATCCATCACTGCTCTTAGTTCTTGTTAACTTTTCTAATATTTTTTTCAAAACAAATCCCAATTGATTAATTTGCCTTGTCAAATAATCTTCTTTTCCCATTTTATTTTATAATTAAAGCCACTTCTTCATTGTATTTTAAGTCCGTATCATGCTCGAAAAAAATTATTTTTTTATCGAAAATCGATTTAATTAAAAAATGACTTCCTCTAAAATAAGATTGTTTTACTATCACTTTCAACATTCCGTTTTCAGATATTTTCAGTTGATGCGGATACAATAAAATAATTTCATCTTCTCCTTCTACAGAAGAAATTTGCGATAATTTAAGCTCATTAACTTCTCCAAAAAGCGATGCAGTATATTTATGAATTGGATTCGTATAAATTTCTTTTGAAATGCCTTTTTCTAGAATTTTTCCGTCGTGTAAAATAATTGTTTCGTCAGAAAAAGACAAAGCATCAGTACTATCATGAGTAGCAACCAAACAAGTAATATTTTTTTCTTTTAGATATGAAAATAGGTTTCTGCGCAAAGCATTTTTTCTAAAATTGTCTATATGACTAAACGGTTCGTCGAGTAACAAAACCTCGGGTTCAAGTGCTAAAACTCTAGCAATGGCAACCCGTTGTTGTTGTCCTCCGCTAAGAAATTGTGCTTTTACATGAGCAAATTCTGTCATTTCGACAATTTCGAGCAATTCCTGAATTCGGTTATTTTTTTGCTCTTTATCTATATTCGACAAATACTTTCCTACATTCTCGGAAACGGTTATATAAGGCATCAAATCGAAATCTTGTGCCAAATATTTCATACAATCCATGCCTGGAACCAAGTTGAATTTTGGCCCTAAAACTTCCGTTTCTTTCCAAAACAACTGACCTTCATCTAAATCATATAAACCATAAACCAGTTTTAAAAGTGTACTTTTTCCGCAACCACTTTCACCCAAAATAGCAATGTTTTGCCCTTGAGTTACGGTAAAATCAATATTATGAATAATTATTTTATTGGTATAACCAAATGAAATATTTTGAACTTGAAGCATAGTTAATTTTAAAAATACAAACTTACAAAGTATTCTAAACAAAAAAGCTGTTTCTCTCGAAACAGCTTTTAAAATATTGTGATAAAAAATTAGTTACCAGATTCTTTTTTAGCGTCATTTACCATCTTATCATTTGCAGTAATTGCAAACTCTACACGACGGTTTTGAGATTTCCCTTCAGCTGTTTCGTTAGATGCAATAGGATCTGCTTCTCCAAGTCCTGAAGTATTAAAACGAGAACTCGCCAAACCTTTTGCTGATAAGTAAGATTTTACAGAAGCGGCTCTTTGTTGTGACAATGTCATATTATAATCATCAGCTCCTGAACTATCAGTATAACCATATATTTGAATATCAGTATCTGGATATTCATTAAAAACTGACACTAATTTATCTAAATTTGCTTTGGCAGTAGATGTTAATGTCGATTTGTTAGTATCAAAACGCACTGAGTTTTCACCCAAAACCAATCTAATTCCTTCTCCTACTCTTTCTACTTTTGCTCCAGGCAAAGATTCTGATATTTTTCTTGCTTGCTTGTCCATTTTGTTACCAATAACGCCACCAGCAACACCACCAATAACACCACCTAAAACAGCACCCAAAGCACCGTTTCCTCCTTTTCCGATGTTGTTACCTAAAACACCCCCAAGTATTGCACCACCAACTGCGCCAATTGCAGCACCACGTTGGGTTTTATTTGTGTTTTTTACCGATTCGCAACCTGATAAAACAGTTCCTAAAAAGAAGGAAAGCGAAAGTATGTATATAATTGACTTTTTCATATTTGCAGTTTTTAGTTTGATTTATTAAATTGATAAACGATATTCGTCATTTTTCCTCCAATATTTATATTGTCAATCAATTTGAATGATTCAGCAGTTTGATCAGCAACATTAAGAATATAACCTTGTTGCATTTTTTTGGCTTTTACGCCTTCAGCCAAAAATTTTAATACAAATTGTCCGTCTTTGTTTACATACCATTTAATTTTCGAAGCAAAACTCGTACAATTAGCCTGTGTTAAAGCCATTTCTCCCGAATCATTGTTCGAAATAAATTTCCAAGTACTACCTTCGAAACATTTTGAGTCGGCCAAATCGAAAGAAGTGATTTTAAACATATCCGATCCTGCATAAGTTACAGAAGCGATTGTCCAATTTCCTTTGATAGCGACTTGAGATTTCCTGTCAACACTGGTTGCAGCGACTGGAGCTGGAGTCTTACATGCAGCAAAAAATGCCAGTAAGCTTACTAATAGTAATTTTTTCATTTGTTAGTTTGTTTAATTTTTAATGCTTGCCTAATATACAACTACCATGCCAATTTTATGGCTTTTTTTAACAAAAGTTATAATAATTTCAGTCAATTTGTCATTTTAATAAATTTTGGTATTTATTTTGACTACTCAAAGATATTAAAAATACTAATTAAAAACTCAAAATATGACAACAGGAAAAATTAATGTTTCGGTAGAAAACATCTTTCCCTTAATCAAGAAATTCCTTTATAGCGATCACGAGATTTTCTTACGTGAACTAATTTCTAACGGAACCGATGCCACTTTAAAACTGAAACACCTTACAAGCATTGGCGAAGCCAAAGTAGAATATGGCTCTCCTATTATCGAAATTAAAATTGATAAAGAAGCTAAAAAAATTCACATCATCGACCAAGGATTAGGAATGACAGCTGATGAAGTAGAAAAATACATCAATCAAGTTGCATTTTCTGGTGCCGAAGAATTTTTAGACAAATACAAAGATTCTGCTAAAGATTCTGGGATTATTGGTCATTTTGGTCTTGGTTTTTATTCTGCTTTTATGGTTGCCGAAAAAGTAGAGATTATTACCAAATCATACAAAGACGAACCAGCTGCACATTGGACTTGCGACGGAAGCCCAGAATTTACTTTAGAAACTGCTGACAAAACTTCTCGTGGAACAGAAATCATCCTTCACATTGCTGAGGATTCTTTAGAGTTTTTAGAAGATTCGAAAATTTCAGGTTTATTGAATAAGTATAATAAATTTATGCCTATTCCGATTAAGTTTGGAACTAGAACCGAAAAAATAGAACAAAAGAAAGGCGAATTTGTTGAAACAGAAGACAAAGAAAATATTTTTACAGAAGTAGAAGTTGATAATATCATCAACAATCCAAATCCGGCTTGGACAAAACAACCAACAGATTTGACTGATGCCGATTACAAAGATTTTTACCGTGAGGTTTATCCAATGCAGTTCGAAGAGCCTTTGTTTCATATTCATTTGAATGTAGATTATCCTTTCAACCTAACTGGAATCTTATATTTTCCGAAATTAGGTTCCGATTTACAAATTCAGAAAGACAAAATTCAATTGTATCAAAATCAGGTTTATGTAACCGATAATGTAGAAGGAATTGTTCCTGAATTCTTGATGATGCTTCGTGGTGTGGTCGATTCTCCAGATATTCCTTTAAACGTTTCTCGTTCAGGATTACAAGCCGATGGTGCGGTTAAAAAAATCTCAAACTATATTACTCGTAAAGTTGCCGATAAACTAAAAGCTTTATTTACAGAAAACCGTGAAGATTTTGAACAAAAATGGAATGACATAAAAATTGTTTTAGAGTACGGAATGCTTTCGGAAGAGAAATTCTACGAAAAAGCAGGTGCTTTTGTTTTGTATCCAACAGTTGATGATAAATATTTTACTTTAGATGAAATAAAAGAAAATCTAAAGGAAAACCAAACCAACAAAGACGGAAAATTAGTTGTTTTATACGCAGGAAATAAAGAAGCACAGCATTCTTATATCGAAATTGCAAAAGACAAAGGTTATGAAGTTTTGTTGTTAGATTCTCCAATTATTTCTCATTTAATTCAAAAAATAGAAAGCGATAATCAAGATATAACTTTCGTTCGTGTCGATTCTGATCATATTGATAATTTGATTAAGAAAGAAGAAACTGCGATTTCTAAATTATCTGATGAAGAAAAAGAAAGCCTAAAAACCTCTTTAGAATCATTTATACCAAAAGCATATTCGGTACAACTGGAAGCTTTAGACAGCAATGCTTCTCCCTTTATTATCACGCAACCAGAATTTATGCGTCGTATGAAAGAGATGAGTCAATCTGGTGGCGGAAGCATGTTTGGCATGAATTATATGCCCGAAATGTATAATTTAGTGGTAAATACAAATTCTGATTTGGCTGCTTCAATTTTAAATAATAAAGACAAATCGGCTCAAGAAAACTTGGTAAAACAAGCTTTAGATTTGGCAAAATTGTCACAAAATTTATTAAAAGGAGAAGAATTAACTGCTTTTGTAAAGAGAAGTTTTGAATTGATTAAATAATATTTATTTGGTTAATCGTTTATTCAAAAAAAAAACCTGTAAGTGAGAACTTACAGGTTTTTTTAGTTAGCAATAATTCCGTTATCTTCTTTTTTCTCTTTATTTAACAAATTAGCATCTTCTTTAGCTAATTTGTTTTTGGTAGGAATTTTGTAATTTAGAGTAAACCCAAATCTGCGTGTATCATATTTGCTTTCTAGTAAAACTGATGTTCCTACAGATGTAAACCCTTGCTTATTTGTATTTAAAATATCATCAAAATTCAGTGAAACTGATAGTTGGTCTTTCATGATTTTTTTCGAAAAGCTTATATCTAAACTATGTCCGTAAGGTTGTGTAGAAACATAGTAAAAATAATTCCCCTTTGTTGTAGTATAGTTATAATTGGTAACAAACTTAATTTCCTTTGGTAAAAGAATTTGTGACATTAAATTAATTATCCAAAAACCTTTGGTATCTGCATCGGGAAGTTTATGAATTTGATAGCCCGTATAAATATACAAAAAATTGATTTTATCCGGATTAACATCAAATTTCAAGGTTTCTTTGAGTCCTTTTGTAAATAACATATAGGGTAACGGAAATCCAAAATTAAAATTATGAATTTTTATTTCTGAAACATTAATACTAGTATTTGAAACAAGATTATTATTTACAATAACCCTATTTGCCACTTGATTTTTCGCAACACTCACATTGTATCCTAAAAAAGCATAATCGAAAGCGCTAATTTTCATTTCATAATTATCAAAAATAGTCGGTTGCAATTGCGGATTTCCTGAATAACTAACATTTTGATTTTGATAATTTGTATTATTAGGATTTAAAGATGAAGTACTTGGCAAACTAATTTTCTTATTATAATTTGCATTAAAAAATATTTGTGGACCAAAATTATACTGCAAACTAGCATTTGGAAAAAATCGAAATTGTTTGAACGGAATTAAATCGGCTGTATTTGTTTTTCCAGTAATGTTATAATCTTCTGCTCTACCTCCTAAAATAAAATCGAAATTCTTATACGTCGATTGAAGTTCTAAATATCCTGCAGTTGTTTTTCGGGTATAATCTAAATTAGTTGTCCCTAGACTTTGGGTTTCAAAAGACAAATCATCGATTAAAGTTCCTACACTAAATTTTCCTTTATCAAGAATAGTAAGCCCTTGAGAATAATCTATTTTAAAATTCAAATACTCTTGCAAAGATGAATTTTCCAAGACCGCAGTATTAAAAATCCTTGAATCTAAATCGAAATCATTCTGGTTTCGAGCAAAATTAAATTTAAAATCTAACTTCTTGTTTTTATCCTCAAACCTTTTCTGATAAGTAGCTACCGCATCTTGTCTTGTAATTTTTGTTTTACTTGCATCGTTCGATGTAAAACCAAAACCTTCTCCTTGAGTATCTGCATTATTTTTATTATAATTCACATCATAATTAAGCAGCAATCTGTCTTTTTTTAAATCAAAATTCAAGGCAGATTTCGCATAATAACTTCTGGTTGTTCTGTCAGAATCAGTATTTGACAGATTAGTTATAATATTGTTCTCATTTTTAGTAATGGTAGACCACAAAGCACTTTCTCTATAACTTTGTCCCAAATTTAATTGCCAACCAAAGTATTTATTTTTAGCATTTAACAATAAACTATTATTGAATCTGGTTCTTAACTTATCGTAAGAGGTGAAATTTAGACCCGAACTATAAGTTGCACTCAAATAGTTTTTAGCTTTTTTACTAGTAATAATATTAATAATGGCTCCACCAGAAGTAGCAGGAAATTCAGCACCGGGCTGTGTGATTACTTCAATTCTTTCTACAGCATTTGCAGGCATTCCTTCTAGAAAAGCATTTAGTTCATTTGATGAAATATTTAACGGTCTACTGTCCATGTAAACATCTAATTGTTTTCCTTGGTACATCATTCCAGCGACATCAGACAAAATTAAGCCTGGTAGTTTTTTTAATCCCTCCAGAACTGAACCTGAATTTAGATGAGACTGAGCTGCAAAATCAAAAATGGTTCTATCTGCTTTTTGCTCAACTGCCTTTTTTTCTTTTGTTATAGAAACTTCGTTTAACTCAGTTGCTTTTTTAGGTGTTTCTTGTGCAGAAATTAAAAAAAACGAAAATAATAAAATGATGCAATAGGGAAAAGTTCTCATTTAGAATATTTTATATTAGAATAAGATGGTAAAAATAATTTTTTGTTGCTATAATTCCTACAAAAAATTCGACCTTTTTGCAACTTCATAATCTTATTTATAAACTATTAAGATTATAAAAAATAAATCATCATCTAAACTAAAATTAACCCTATCTTTGCCCGCTTTTTAAAATTGAAAAAATGACAAATAATAATATACTAAAAGGAGTTTTTCTTGTAGGATTGGGTGCAACAAGCTACGGTATGTTGGCAACTTTTGTAAAACTAGCTTATTCTCACACTGGAATTACTGGTAATCCTTTTACGCCAGCCGAAGTAATTTCTGCTCAATTTATTATAGGAATTATTGCTATTCTTGTGATAAATGCCTTTCAAAAAGCAAAAAAAGGAACCGATGTGATTAAAGCTTCTGCAAATAACATAAAACAATTAATGATTGCTGGAACTTCGACAGGATTAACTAGTATCTTTTATTATTTAGCAGTTAAATATATTCCAGTTTCTATAGGAATTGTGTTGTTGATGCAAACCGTTTGGATGGGTGTTTTATTAGAGATGTTTTTAGAAAAAAAGATGCCTTCTAAAATAAAAATTGCAGCCGTTTTTGTAGTTTTATTTGGTACCGCATTGGCTACAAACCTAATTCAAAACAAAATAGATTTAGATTGGAGAGGTATCGTTTTAGGGCTTTTGGCTGCAGCTTCATTTACCACAACTATGTTTACTGCAAATCGTGTAGCTATAGATATTTCTTCGGCACAACGCAGTTTATATATGCTTTTAGGTGGCGCAGTTATTGTTTTTGTTTTTGCTATTTTCACCCAAACAACAGCATTTAATTATGATATTTTTTACAAATGGGGAATTCTTTTAGCTCTTTTTGGCACGGTAATTCCGCCTATGTTGATGAATGCTGGTTTTCCGTTGACGGGAATTGGGTTGGGAAGTATTGTTTCGGCTCTTGAGCTTCCAGTTTCTGTAATGATGGCTTATTTTATTTTAAACGAAACCGTTATACTCACACAATGGATCGGAATTATTCTAATTATTCTCGCTATTGTGATTATGAATATTCAATTTCAAAAAAAGTAAGAACTTTTTAACTTTTTAATACTTTTTTAAGTAAATTCGTAATAACTAATTTTTAATTATGAATTTACCCTGGCATTTATATCTAATGGCTTTGCTATATATTTTAGCAGGTTTCAACCATTTTAGAAATCCAAGATTGTATATAAAAATTATTCCAGTCTATTTTTCAAATCCAAAATTACTAAACTCACTAAGCGGTCTTGCCGAAATAATTTTAGGAGTTTGTCTTTGTTTACCTTTTACATCAAAAATTGCTTCGTGGGGAATTATAGCGTTACTAATCGCTATTTTTCCTGCAAACTTATATATGTACAAAAATGACAATGCAAGTCTGGGTTTGTCTAAAACGATGCGGTTATTAAGATTGCCGTTACAACTTGCCCTAATTTTTTGGGCATATTTATATACTTAATAAATAAATTATTAAACAAAAATTATTACTATGAAAAAGATTTTTGCAGAATTCTTCGGAACTTATTGGTTGGTATTTGGCGGATGCGGAAGCGCATTATTCGCAGCAGGAATTCCTGATTTAGGAATCGGATTTATGGGAGTTTCCTTAGCTTTTGGACTTACAGTTTTAACGATGGCATATGCTGTGGGACATATTTCAGGGGGACATTTTAATCCCGCAGTTTCCATAGGATTATGGGCTGGCGGAAGATTTTCAGCTAAAGATTTACCATCTTATATAACTGCGCAATGTGTTGGTGCCATTGCTGCTGCTGCAACTTTGTATACAATTTTAATTGGAAAACCAGGTTTTACAATAGACAATACTAAAGCTGGAGCTTTTGCATCAAATGGATTTGGGGCTTTTTCGCCAGATGGTTATAATTTAGAATCGGCATTTTTAGCAGAATTTGTATTAACTGCATTTTTCGTAATCATTATTTTGGGAGCAACTGATAAATTTGCTAACGGAAAATTTGCAGGAATCGCAATTGGTTTAGCATTAACATTAATTCATTTAATAAGTATTCCAATTACAAATACATCAGTAAATCCTGCACGTTCGTTATCGCAAGCTATTTTTGCAGGAGGAGAACCATTAACCCAAGTTTGGCTATTTTGGTTGGCTCCAATTGTAGGGGCTGTTTTTGGTGGATTTATATACAAAGCTTTACTTGAGAAAAAAGACGAATAATATTTTGAAAATATTTAATACAAAAGCGATGGTAATTACTATCGCTTTTTTTATTTTTGGAATATGAATTCCCTATTTCCAGAAGAAAAAATTACATTCAATCTGACCGATGCCGAAATCGAATATTATCCCGATTTTTTTCCTTTGGCAAAAGCCAATGAACTTTTCCTAAAACTTCAAAATGAAATTCCTTGGCAACAGGATAATATAACTGTTTTCGGGAAAATGCACGCACAACCTAGATTAACTGCTCTTTTTGGCAACGAAGGAAAACCTTACGGATACTCAAACATTGTGATGCAGCCACACGCTTGGTCTCCGCTAATTGTGTTTATAAAAGATGAAGTTGAAAAAATTTGTAATGAAAATTTTACCACCGTATTGCTAAATTTATATCGTGACGGTAAAGACAGTAACGGTTGGCATGCCGATAACGAAAAGGAATTGGGACGAAATCCTATAATTGCTTCGGTAAGTTTTGGCACCGAAAGGGTTTTTCAACTCAAACACAACACGCTCGAACTGAAACAAAATATCGTTTTGCAGCACGGAAGTTTATTAATAATGAGAGGTACAACCCAACATTTTTGGAAACATCAAATTCCCAAAACAAAAAAAGAAATCGAGCCTAGAATAAATCTTACTTTTAGAATTATTAAATAGTTTTTTTATTAAATTTGATAAAAATATTTCCCCATGAATGAAATTGTAGCCTATTTTGAAAACATTCCTTCTTCTCATAGAAGTTTTATAATAGTTGGTGGTATTACACTTTTTTGGATTATCGAAAATGGTTTTCCGCTTTTTAAATTTAAATACAACAAATGGCAACACGCTAGTATAAATATTTTTTTTACGCTTACTACCATTGTTGTCAATTTTAGTTTGGCAATAATTTTGTACAAAAGTTCGATTTGGGTTACCGAAAATAATTTTGGGGTTTTGCATTGGTTGTCTATCAAATCGCTTTTATTGCAAGCAATAATCGGTTTGTTATTAATGGATTTGATTGGTGCATACACAGCACATTTTGTTCAACATAAAATGAAAATTTTGTGGCGTTTTCACCTCATTCACCACACAGATACTTGGATAGATACAACCTCAGCAAACAGGCATCATCCTGGGGAAAGTGTAATTCGATTTTTGTTTACAACCCTAGCAATCATCATTGTTGGCGCTCCAATTTGGTTATTTTTTTTATACCAATCTTTATCCGTTTTCTTGTCGCAGTTTAATCACGCCAACTTAAATTTGCCTGAAAAACTAGATAATTATATTAGCTATTTTATTGTTTCGCCAAATATGCATAAAGTACATCATCATTATATTTTGCCTTATACCGACAGTAATTATGGTAATATATTTTCTGTTTGGGACAGATTATTTGGTACTTTTTTAATACTTCCAATGAGCGAAATTATTTATGGCGTTGACACACACATGAACCCAGAAGAACACAATAAACTTTCTAGTTTATTAAAAATTCCTTTCAAATCAAGTCAGACATTCGTGTCGGAATTAAAAAAATGAAAATAATTTTCAAATCTTAGTTTTTTTTGATTAATATTGGAATAGAATTTGTAACCATTTAAAAAAAATAAACTGAATTGTTTTTAAAGTAATGAAAAAAGGTAAAAGCATAGAATTGAGTTGGGAAGATACTCAAAAATTAATCACGTTGGCAAATGAGGAAAGAAATCCTTTTGAAATCATCAAGAAAGAACTTGGCATAGAAGAAAAACAAGTTTTGGAAATTATGAAGAAAAAATTGCCAGCTGACAAGTTTGAAATTTGGAAAAAGAAAGCCAATGCTGGAAAACCAAAGCCAAAACAAATCAAGATTGATGAATTTGATGATGATTTAGATGGTAAATATTATATAAAAAATAAATTTGACTAAATAAAAAAGGCTGTTCTTACGAACAGCCTTTTTCTGTATAAAAATCTAAATTACGCTTTTCCAGCCGCAATTAAGTTTAATGCAGAACCAGCTACAAACCAGCCAATTTGACTCGCGTTGTAAGTATGGTTAGCTAAAATGATGTCTTTTGTACCATCAGCATGAACGAATTCTAAGGTTAATGGTTTTCCCGGAGCAAAATCAACTAAATCTGTAAAGTTAATAGTGTCATCTTCTTGGATTTTGTCATAATCTGCTTCGTTAGCAAAAGTAAGACCTAACATTCCTTGTTTTTTCAAATTCGTTTCGTGAATACGAGCAAATGATTTAACTAAAACTGCTTTTACACCTAAAAATCTTGGTTCCATTGCTGCATGTTCTCTCGAAGATCCTTCTCCGTAATTTTGATCACCCACAACAACTGATGATATTCCAGCCGCTTTATAAGCTCTTGCAACACCAGGAACTGTATCGTAATTTCCTGTCAATTGATTTTTAACTTTATTAGCTTCTTTATTAAAAGCATTTTCAGCACCAATTAACATGTTATTCGAAATATTATCTAAGTGACCACGGAAACGCAACCAAGGTCCAGCCATAGAAATATGGTCAGTGGTACATTTTCCGAAAGCTTTAATTAATAATTTAGCTCCCATAATATTTTTTCCGTCCCAAGCAGCAAACGGAGCTAGCAATTGCAAACGGTCTGATGTTTCAGAAACTGCAACTTGTACTTTACTTCCATCTTCTGCTGGTGCTTGAAAACCTGCATCTTCTACATCAAAACCTTTCGATGGTAATTCGTCGCCTTTTGGAGGTAATAATTTTACCATTTCACCATTATCATTTAATAAAGTATCGGTTAATGGATTAAAATCTAAACGTCCTGAAATAGCCAATGCTGCTACCATTTCTGGTGAAGTTACAAAAGCGTGTGTATTTGGATTACCATCGGCTCTTTTAGAAAAGTTACGGTTGAATGAGTGAACAATAGTATTTTTCTCTCCTTTGTCCGCTCCTGCTCTATCCCATTGTCCGATACATGGTCCGC
Organism: Flavobacterium swingsii; assembly: GCF_900111965.1. Classification (GTDB taxonomy): domain Bacteria; phylum Bacteroidota; class Bacteroidia; order Flavobacteriales; family Flavobacteriaceae; genus Flavobacterium; species Flavobacterium swingsii. The sequence continues at coordinate 334,973 of NZ_FOJT01000001.1, forward strand.
AAGCATTTGTAAATACTTTGGTTCCCATTTTTTCGAAAGTTGCGATGATTCCATCTCTTTCGATAGTGTAACGAATTTGCTCTGAACCTGGATTGATTCCGAATTCCGCTTTTGGAGAAATTCCGTGTGCCACCGCTTGTTCTACAATAGAAGCAGCACGTGACATATCTTCGTAAGAAGAGTTAGTACAAGAACCTATTAATCCCCATTCTACTTTTATTGGCCATCCATTTGCGGCAGCTTCTTCTTTCATTTTAGAAACTGGTGTTCCTCTATCTGGTGTAAATGGTCCGTTGATGTATGGTTCTAATTCAGATAAATTAATTTCTATAACTTGATCAAAATATTCGTTTGGATTTGCATAAACTGCTGCATCTCCAGTTAAATAATCGGCAACTTTATCGGCAGCATTTACTACATCTTGACGACCAGTTGCTGCAAGATATCTTCTCATCGAATCATCGTAACCAAAGGTTGAAGTTGTTGCTCCAATTTCGGCACCCATATTACAAATAGTACCTTTTCCGGTACATGACATATTGATTGCGCCTTCGCCAAAATATTCAACAACAGCTCCAGTTCCTCCTTTTACAGTAAGGATATCCGCAACTCTTAGAATAACATCTTTTGGAGATGACCAACCGTTTAATTTTCCTGTTAGTTTTACTCCGATTAGTTTTGGAAATTTTAATTCCCAAGACATTCCAGACATAACATCTACTGCATCAGCACCACCAACTCCAATAGCTAACATTCCTAATCCACCAGCATTTACAGTATGTGAATCGGTACCAATCATCATTCCTCCAGGAAATGCATAATTTTCTAAAACGATTTGATGAATAATTCCTGATCCTGGTTTCCAAAAACCAATTCCGTATTTATTTGAAACCGAAGAAAGAAAATCGAAAACTTCTTTGGATTGTGAATTAGCAAAAGCTAAATCTGTTTTTGCACCATCTTTTGCTTGAATTAAGTGATCGCAATGTACCGTTGTTGGCACAGCAACCTTACTTTTTCCAGCATGCATAAATTGCAATAACGCCATTTGTGCAGTTGCGTCTTGACAAGCAACTCTATCTGGAGCAAAATCTACATAATCTTTTCCTCTTGTAAAAACACTAGAAGGTGTTCCGTCCCAAAGGTGAGCGTATAGAATTTTTTCTGTTAATGTAAGCGGACGACCAACTAACTCACGTGCTTTATCAACACGAGAAGCCATATTTGCGTACATTTTTTCAATCATTTCAATATCAAAAGCCATAATTTCTATGTTTATTCGGTTATTCTATAAATTTGAGTATTCGTGATGCGAATTTACGAAATTGATGCATTATTAAAAAATATTTAAAGGAATATATTAATCGATTGAAATAATTTACGAAAAGCTAGTTTTTGCATTGTTATTATTATCAAAAATGAATTATTGAACATTAATTTTAAACAATTCTTAATTCTTATCTCGCAAATTCATGATTGGTTTTTCAAAAAATCGGTATAAAATGTAAGACAACGAAAAAGTAATTCCAAAATAAATAAATAAAACTAAACTCGTTGGTAATTGATAATAAAGTTGACTGAGTACATACTTAAAAAGCACAACAACAATACTATAATGAATTAAATATACGGCATAAGACGTTTTACTTATAAATGTAACACTCGTCGAAAATACAGATTGTGAAGTTTTCCAAAAAACAAAATACGGCAATACCAAAAAGAAAATCATTGACGAAAGTGTAAAATAAAAAACTTTGAAATAGGTAGGACAAGATATAATATCGACACCTAAAACATTTAAAATAATAAATTGTAAGACAAATAAATGCACTGCTAAAATCAGAAAATAAGTTTTATATTTATCTAAAAAATGAGCATAAAACTGATACAACCAAGCTAACAAAACACCGTAAAGTATCGTATCGAAACGATAAATTACGATAGATTTTAGGTTTGTATTCCAAATTTCCATAGTAGAAATATCGCTGTTTTTCATATTAAAATAACGGAAAATATGAGCCAAAACAATCAATAAAAGAATTGTAGCTAAGAATGTCCATTTTCTAGATAATTTATTTCCAAATTTCAATGCTAAAAACAAACTAAAAGGCAATAGAATATAAGTCCATTCTTCGACCGACAAGCTCCATGATTCGGAGAAAAAACCAATCGAATACGTTTTGAAATTCTGGAAAAAGAAAAAATATTTATACCAATATTGAGAAGGATAACCTAACAAAAAAGCAATTCCTAGATTTACAAAAAGTATCAAATAATAATTAGGTAAGGTGCGAAACCAACGTCTTTTTAGGAAAACAAAAATGCTTTGCAGCGAAAAATCATCGGTAATATATTGTCGTAATAATATGGAGCCTATTAGATAACCACTCAGCACAAAAAACAGCTCAACACCAGTAAAACCTGACAATCCACTTAGCGAAATCACTAAAGGATTTATACTATCTATTAAGTAATACACATGCGAAAACAAAACCAGCAAAATGGCGAGCGCACGAATTACATCTAATCCGAATATTCGCGTATTATTTTGTTTTTCTAATGCGTTCATTTCGTTTATATTTGCGGCTACATCTATTTAATTATGCTTCTAAAATCAAAGATATACAAATATTTGACATTTGCCTTTTTCCTTTCGAGTATGTTGGGAATTGTCACTTTTTATTTGCTATCTAACCGACATAAAGCCATTGTAAAAACACTTTTCTTTCAAAAAACAGGTTTGGTTGATGGCGAATGGACTGTAAATAATGATACCAAAGAATACAAAATGCGTTCGCCAACTTTCCTGATCGACGGCATTTATAAATCGATGGAAGGACCAAAAGCTTCAAGATATATCCAGTTAAATCAGACCGAAAAATTACTTTGGATTACTGGTTTTAATGTCAAAGCAATCGATGAAAAAACCAACAAAACAATCTCGAACGATTTTATTTGCCACATGAATGTAGATATAAATGACACGCAATATTACAGTCATTGGCAGTTAGAAGATAGAATTGGAAAGCAATATCCACGATTAACATCATTATCTAACGGATTAGAAAATTTCGATTTTCCGAAAGGTTTTGGCGTTCCAATTATAGGAAATGATTTCCTAAATGTGACCACACAGTCATTGAATATTAATATCCCTACTATTTTCAAAACCATAAAGCATGAAGTCACTGTAAAATATGAGAATTATAACAAAACTCAGAAACCATTACTAAGCAAAACGGTCTTTATCGAGTTGCCCTATGACAAAAAAAATCCTTATAAATGCCCTTTAGATCCAGCCAGTAACCAGTGTATTCCTGTGGAAACTAAAAACCATAGTTATGATGACGGGAAAGGAAATATGTTGTCTGGACATTGGGTAATTCCGACCAGAACAAAGACTTACAGAAGTTCGATAACAAAACAATTACAGATTAAAGATAGTTTGCGATTGCATTTTTCGGCACCACATGTTCATCCGTTTGCCACCAATATTTCCATTTTTGATAAAACAGCCAATAAGACTATTACTGCTTGTAAAGTGACAAATTATAAAAACAAAATTGGTTTAGCAAAAATAGAACCTTTTAGCTCTGAAACTGGAATTTGGTTATACGAAAATCACGAATACGAATTGGTTTTAACAACAAACAATACTTCAAAAATAGACCAAGACATGATGGGTAGTATGTTTTTGTTTTTTTATGATAGTGAATTAGACAACAAAATTTCGCATTAGTTTCTATAATCCGAAACATTTAAAATAGCACCATTCAGATAATTTCCTAATGCATCAATTTCGAAGATTTCTTGACCGATAGTTTCGATGTTTACTAATGAATTAGATTCTTTCAAATCGATAAATCTTTGAACATCGATAAAACTTTCAGGAGAACTTTTGCGAATTTGTCCTTGCATATCCGTATCAACAACTCCCGGATAAATGGCTATTATTTTTGTTCCGTTAGCAATTGTTTCTTGTTCGACTGCAACTGCTTTTGTCATCATATCGATAGCTGCTTTGGAAGCACAATATAATGACCAGCCATAATAAGGTTTTGCGGCTGCTCCAGATGAAATATTAATTATTTTTTTGGAACAATGCCAATTTTGAGTTTCTTTAAGAAAGATAGATGTTAATAAAAACGGAGTAATTGTATTAATCTGAATTATATTCTGAATATCTGAAACCGAATTATTTTCTAATCTTCCTATTTTACCTAAAGTGCCCGCATTGTTTATAAATACAATTCTTTCTACAGCATCTTTATCTATTTTATTGAATATTTGAGAAAAAGTGTTTTCTAAGTCTTCTGTTTTACTTAAATCTAAAACAATTTGATTAACTTCTTTATATTCTTCCGATTGATTTACCGAACGAGCAATAGATATAATTTGATATCCGTTATTTTTATATGCTGAAACAAGTCCGCTGCCAATACCTTTGTTTCCACCTGTAATAATCAAGTATTTTTTCATTTATTGCAACAACCCTTTTCCTGTTAATTGATAGCTCATACTCAACATAAAATATACTATTATTCCACAAAGAATAAATAGGATTACTTTTTTTAAACTCGTATTTATTAATTCTGAATAGTTACATAAATACAAAATAAATCTAATCAAAAAATAGACTAAAGCAATGAATAAGAAAAAAAGTAGTAGAATAACAAATATTGTTGAATCATTGATTCCACTGAGGAATATTAATGAATAATACATTTTAAAACAACTTCTTAATAATCATTTCTTCGGTAACTCCTTCTGCGTCTGCTTTGTAGTTTTTGATGATTCTGTGACGTAAAATTCCTGTTGCAACAGCTTGTACATCTTCAATATCTGGAGAGAATTTTCCGTTAAGAGCAGCATTGGTTTTTGCTGCTAATATTAGGTTTTGCGATGCTCTTGGTCCTGCTCCCCAATCTAAATAGTTTTTTATAAATTCATTAGATAATGGATTGTCTGGACGGGTTTTTGAAACCAAAGTCACCGCATATTCTATCACATTATCTGCTACTGGAATACGACGTATTAGATGCTGAAAATCGATGATTTCTTGCGCTGTAAATAGTGGATTTACTTTTACATCGAAATCGGCAGTGGTACTTTTTACTACTTGTACTTCTTCTGCAAATGACGGATAATCTAATTTTATGGCAAACATAAAACGGTCTAACTGCGCTTCCGGCAAAGGATAAGTCCCTTCTTGTTCGATTGGATTCTGGGTTGCTAATACAAAAAATGGCAGGTTTAGTTTATGTTGTTCACCAGCAATGGTAACCGATTTTTCTTGCATGGCTTCTAGCAAAGCGGCTTGTGTTTTGGGTGGTGTTCTGTTTATCTCGTCGGCAAGGATTATATTGGAAAATATTGGTCCTTTTAGGAATTTAAAATTTCTGTTTTCGTCGAGAATTTCGCTTCCTAATATATCCGAAGGCATTAAGTCTGGTGTAAACTGTATGCGTTTGAAATCTAATCCTAATGCTTGTGCAATTGTATTGACCATTAAGGTTTTTGCTAATCCGGGAACCCCTACTAACAGCGCGTGTCCTCCAGAAAATATACTCAACACGATTTGGTTTACCACATCGTCTTGACCTACAATTATTTTAGCGATTTCTTGTTTGAGTTCTTTTTGTTTTTGAACTAGATTTTGAATGGCAGCAACATCAGACATGTTAATTATAAATTATAAATTGTGAATTACGAATGTAAGTATTAATTACGAATTATTATGGCTTATAATTGTAAAAAAATTAAACCATATAAGGCATTTAAGACCATATAAGCTAACTGAAAAAGTGTCCGGCTGAGCGAAGTCGAAGCCCAGTATATGGCTTCGACTTCGCTCAGCTGGACATTTGTAATGATTACAAAAATTATGACAATTTCCTATTTTAGCCCCGATTACTTCACTTACTTTTTATTTTTCATTGGAGTTCAGTGAACTTCGTTTGAAATGAAAATTAGCTTTGTCAAAGTTTAAAACTTTGACAAAGCTAATTGTAATGGAAAGCGGGAAAATGATTAACAAATAATGCCCGAGCGATTGCTTCGCCTGTTCGCTATAGCTCGGGTCGCTCCTAAATAAATTATTTTTTTAACCAATTGTTTGTAAAGGTACAATTGCGGTATTCGTCATTTATTTTTACGTACGTTTCCTTGATTTTTTCTTCAGACCATTTTGCAATGGCTTTGATTTGTTTTTCTTTTAGCGCAAGTTCTTTTAGACGTGTGTAATCTTTAGAATAATCGGCTGTGTGCTCGTCGTAACGATTTGTTACTGTGATGATTTTATAAAATTTTCCTCCTGTACGATCTTCGTCAGCAATAGGATTTGAAATTTCGTTGTCTTTTAAGTTTGAAACTTGACCGTATAAAGCGGGATCCATTTTTGTTAATTCGAAACGAGTATCTTGTGTTTTTGGATTGGTTAAAACCCCACCATCGTTACGAGTTTCTTTTTCGTCGGACATAGTTCGAGCGGCTTCGGCAAAGGTAATTTCTTTGTCTAAAATTCTTTTACGAATAAGCTCTGCTTTTTCTTTTGATGCTTTTAAAGCCTCGTCAGAAACTTTTGGTGAAATAACAATGTGACGTAAATCGACTTCTTGTCCTCTAATTTTTTCTAGGAAAATGATGTGATACCCAAAATCCGTTAGAAATGGTTCTGAGATTTCGCCTTCTTTTAGACTAAATGCTACGTCTTTAAATTCTTTTACAAATTGGGTTCTTCTGTCCATTTTGTAATAACCTCCATTAGAGCTTGATCCTTTGTCTTCTGAATATAATACTGCTTTTCCGAAGAAACTAGAACCTTCTTGCACTTCTTTTTTGATGGCTTTAAGTTGGTCTATTACTTTTTGCTTTGCTTCTGGAGAAACGGCTGGTTTTACCACGATTTGTGCTACTTCCATTTCTGCTCCAAAAACAGGTAAATCTGCTTTAGGAATGGCTTTAAAAAAGTTACGAACTTCTTCTGGTGTAATAATTACTTCTTCGATAACTTTCTTTTGCATTTCGCCTGCTAACTTATTTACCTTGATAATATCAAACAATTCGGCTCTAAAATCCTGTTCATTCGATTTTTTGAAATACTGAATTACTTTTTCCATAGAACCCAACTGTTCTACCATATAACTTACTTGTTCATCTAGTTTTGAGTTTACTTCTTTGTCATCTATAACAATACTATCCTGAACGGCTTGGTGTGCATATAATTTATCTTCTAGAAGTTTTCCTAGCAACTGGCAACGAGTAATATCTTTTGTATCTACTCCTTGTTGTTTAAGCTCTAGTGTTGTTTTGTCTATATCTGAATCTAAAATAACATATTCTCCAACAACTGCAATTACACCATCTATTTTTTGCTTTTTCTCTTGAGCGGAAATCCCTAACGAAATAGCAAAAAGTGCTATTATAAAACTTAACTTACTACTAATTATGTTCATTTTAAATTTATTTATTGGCATTAATTATTTTTTCATCGAAGTTTTTAATCTTTCGAAAACTTCTTGATTTACATTTACTTTAAATTCTTTTTTTAGATTACTTACCCAATTGTCTTCTAGATATTGTTGGTAATCATTTATCACTCTTCCTTTTGTTTCTTCGAGTGTTTTGTTTGAAGCTGGTATTATTTTTGAAACTTTATTTACAAAATAAAACTCTCCTTCTTTATAAACCTCTGAAACTCCTGTTTTAAAGAGTACCTTTTTAGGAAAATTCTCTGCGCCTTCTTCATAAGTTTCTTGCTTAGTCATCACATTTACAACATCTTTTGTGTTAAGATTTGTTTTGATAGAATCGGCAGTTTGGTCTTTTTTTAACAATTTTCTTGCTGCTTTAATTACATCTTCTTTTGTTGATGAAGCAACTAAAACCTCAGCTCTATTTTTCCATTGGTACTTCAATTTGTTGGTGTTATAATAATTTTTTAACCCAACAGAATCTTGTTTTGCTTTGTCCCAAATTTCTTTTTCCATCAAGTCGAAAAGCAATAATCCGTCACGATATTCTTCTATAACGTTTGCAAAGTCTGGAAATTCTTTTTCTAGATTATCGTTGTAATAATTTGTCATTTGTGTGTCCACAAAATTTTGATACACATAATCGACTAGTTTACCAATAGGTTTTATTTTTAGATTTGCTTTTTGTTGTGTTTCTAGGTTTGATAAAAATTCGGCTCCGTTTATACTTTTATCTTCAATTTTGAATAAATTCCCATTATAATCTTTCAAATTAGCTGGAAGTTTCCATTCGCCTGTATAATATTTATCGGTAACCGATGCTTTTATTTGTGCATATAATTTTTCATCACGAACGATAGTATATTTTTTTTGAAGTTTGCTTGTAAGCGAATTTGTTATTAATCGAGAACGGTCGTCTTTTCTGATTTTTCCATCCAACTCTCTTTCCATTTCGTCGAGTTTTTTTATTGGATGTTTCTCAATTAACTTTACAATATGCCAGCCAAATTGGCTTTCGAATGGTTCAGAATAACTGTTTGGGATTGTAAGACTAAAAGCTACATTTTCGAATTCCTCTGAACTTAATTGTCCTGAAGCAAAACGTGGTAACAATCCGCCTTTTGGCGCTGAATTTTTGTCTTCAGAAAACTGATTGGCTAAACTTTCGAAGTGTTCGCCTTGTTTCAGTTTTGTATAAATATCCTGAATCGTTGTTCTTGCTTTTTCGTTTACAGCTTTATCTTCATTTGTTTTAGGTGCCTTCGAAATCATGATATGTGCCACAGTAATTTCGCCACGATTGTCACGAGAATCTACAATTTTGATTAAGTGATAACCAAATTTTGTACGAACTGGCATCGAAATTTCACCTTTTTTTGTATTGTAAGCTGCCGATTCGAATGCATAAATCATTCCAAACGCTGAAAAATAACCTAAATCTCCTTTATTTTCTTTTGATGATGGATCTTGAGAAAACTTAACCGCAAGCTCTGCAAAATTTTCTCCTGCTAGTGCTTTTTTTCTAATATCGATGACTTGATTGTATGCTTTTAGCGTGTCTGCTGGCATGGCGTTTTCATCGACCAAAATTAAAATATGAGAGGCTCTAATTTCTTTTAGAGAACGATTATAACCTTCTTCGATTAGTGCTTTTGTAACCTTTGTATCTGAAGTATAATTTTTAGATAACTGCGCTCTATATGACTTTAACTCATTGATATACTTTGTATTGTTTTGCAACCCAAGCTTATTTGCTTTGTTTATTTTAAGCTTATAGCCAACAAACAATTCCAAATATTGGTTTAAATCTTTTTGAGATTCATCTTTAACCAAGTCGATATTTTTGTTGTAAACTCGTGAAAACTCATCGGTATAATATGGTTTCTCATCAATGGTAAACAAAACTTCTTTTTTCTCGCTTTGGGCGAAAGCCAAAGAATTTATAACTAGTGCAAAACCTAAGATTAATTTATTAATTCTCATTCTTTATATTATTTTTAAAGACACTTTTTTTAACAACGAACAAAAATAACAATTCAGTTACATTATACAACTATATCGGTATGTATTAACAAAAATTTATATTTGCAAACCGAGGCAGATTTGCTGAAATATTTTCTAGAAAAATCTTGGTGATTTAAATTTTTTATACTCTTTAAATAATTCATATCGCAAAAATATTTCGTGCGAACCAGAATTATAGCTTGCCAATTTGGTTCTTTCTAAATCGTAAGCATAGCCTAAAAACCATGAGTTTGATATTTGAAATCCTGCCATTGCGCTCAAAGCTTTGCTAAATCTATAAGCTGCTCCTAAGGTGAATTTTTCGTTAAACAAAAAATTGGCAGACAAATCAGCTTGAAGTGGTGCTCCTTTTACAATTTTAGATAATAAAGCTGGTTTTAATTTTACACTTGACGACAAATCGAAAACATAACCTGTGATAAAATAAAAGTGTATTTGATCGTTTGCCACTGCTTTTTTTATATCGTCATACTGTTTTGTCTCAAGTAAATTAGGAACAGAAATTCCTATATAATTTTTGTCTGAATGAAAATACAATCCTGCACCAATATTGGGAGAAAACTTATTATTCTCTTCTTCTAATAAAACATCGGAAGTATCGTAGGTTTTTAATTTATTATAGTTAATATTCAACTGATTAAAAGCTCCATTAATACCAAATGCTAATTTATAGTTTTCTGATGTTTGTATCGCATAAGAAGCCGCAATAGAAATTGAATTTTCGTTAGATACTCCAATTTTATCATTAACAAACGACAATCCCAAAGCCAAATTAGCATCGCCTATTGGCGAATGCAAAGAAAAAGCATTGGTAATTGGAGCGCCGTCAAGACCAACCCATTGGTTTCTGTGTAATCCAAAAACACTCATAACACGTCTAGAACCCGCATAAGCCGGATTCACATTAATAGTATTGTACATATATTGTGTAAACTGAGAATCCTGTTGCGAATAAGCAAAAGATTCCAGTAACATAAATACTAATGTTAAAAATATTTTTCTACTATTTATCGATTTCATTTTTAAGTTTAAAGAAACATAAATTCTAACGGGAATTTCATCAAATATACATTATCGAGTTAAATCTACACTTTTAATCTAAAAAACCCAAGTGAGTAAAACAATATTTAATAATAATGTATATTTGCAAAAATTTAAAATAATGAGTTTCCTTAAAGAAATAGAACGCAGAAGAACTTTTGGTATTATTTCGCACCCCGATGCTGGTAAAACAACATTGACCGAAAAACTTTTACTTTTTGGTGGTGCCATACAAGAAGCTGGTGCTGTAAAAAACAATAAAATCAAGAAAGGTGCTACTTCCGATTTTATGGAAATAGAACGTCAGAGAGGAATTTCGGTTTCTACTTCAGTTTTAGCATTTATATATAAAGACAAAAAAATTAATATTCTGGACACACCAGGACACAAGGATTTTGCAGAAGATACTTTTAGAACATTAACTGCTGTAGATAGTGTTATTGTTGTTATCGATGTTGCCAAAGGAGTCGAAGAACAAACAGAAAAACTCGTTGCCGTTTGTAGAATGCGAAAAATTCCTATTCTCGTTTTTATAAACAAACTAGATAGAGAAGGAAAAGACGCTTTCGATTTGATGGACGAAGTGGAGCAAAAACTTGGTTTGACTGTTACTCCTATGAGTTTTCCGATAGGAATGGGTTACGATTTTCAGGGAATATATAATATTTGGGAAAAGAACATTAATCTTTTTAGTAGTGATAGCCGAAAAAACATTGATGATGTTGTGGCTATTTCTGATGTACAAAGTCCTGAATTAGAAAAAATAATTGGTCAGAAACCAGCTGATGAACTTCGAGAGAATTTAGAATTACTTACCGAAGTTTATCCGCCATTTGACAGACAAGATTACCTTGACGGGAAATTGCAGCCTGTATTTTTTGGTTCGGCATTAAATAATTTTGGAGTTCGAGAATTACTAGATTGTTTTGTAGAAATTGCTCCATCACCAAGACCAAAAGAATCGGAAACGAGATTGGTAAATCCTACCGAAGAAAAATTATCTGGATTTGTGTTTAAAATTCATGCTAATATGGATCCTAAACATAGAGACAGACTGGCTTTTGTAAAAATTGTATCTGGAACTTTCGAGAGAAACAAACCTTATTTGCACGTTCGTCAAGGAAAAAATTTAAAATTTTCTAGTCCAAATGCATTTTTTGCTGAGAAAAAAGAAATTGTAGACATTTCCTATCCTGGAGATATTGTAGGTTTACACGATACAGGAAACTTCAAAATTGGAGATACTTTGACAGAAGGCGAACAAATGAGTTTCAAAGGAATTCCGAGCTTTTCGCCAGAACATTTTAGATATATTAACAATGCCGATCCGCTAAAAGCCAAACAACTTGACAAAGGAATTGACCAGTTGATGGACGAAGGTGTTGCTCAGTTATTTACTTTAGAAATGAATAATCGAAAAATTATTGGAACCGTTGGAGCGCTTCAATACGAAGTAATTCAGTACCGATTAGAGCACGAATATGGTGCAAAATGTACTTACGAGAATTTCCCTGTTCACAAAGCTTGTTGGGTAAAACCTACCGATCCTAAAAGTGAAGAATTTAAAGAGTTTAGACGTATCAAACAGAAATTCTTGGCACACGACAAATACAAACAATTGGTATTTCTTGCCGATAGTGATTTTACTATCCAAATGACACAAAGCAAATTTCCAAATGTAAAGTTATTTTTTACTTCGGAATTTGATTAATTAGTTTTAGGTTTTTGATTAAAATAAAAAATCCCATTCGTTTTCACGAATGGGATTTTTAGTTATTCTCTAACTAAGAATTACCTTTTTACAACTTTGACAGTTTTAGAGGCTTTTTCTGAAGAAACTTTTACTAAATAAGTACCAGCGTTTAATCCTGACATATCTATTTGAGTAGATGTAGCAGTTACTTTTTTAGTTAAGACTTGTTGTCCTAACAAATTAAATACTGAAACACTTGTCAAGTCTGAAGTATATTCAATGTTCAATACATTGCTTACTGGATTTGGATAAGCTTTGAAACCGTCAGCCAAATCAAATTGATTTACACTTAATAAAGTAAACTCATCTGCACCCATATCTGGAGTTCCTGATCTAACATCTCCATCAATATCATTAGTAACAGCAGCAATCATTGTTCCTAAATTATCCAATCCAGCATTATTAGCTGTATCTAGGTGTAAATTAGTTGCTGATGTAAATACTGGAGCTACATTTATAGATGCTACATTTTGACCAAAACCAGTTTGAATGTCTGCAATTGTAACTCTATCTGAACCTATAAAACCTAAAACACCTTGTGCTCCACTTACAGAATAATCATTATAATCGATGTTTGTAAATGCCGTATTTGCAGCAGCAGAATAAATATCATATGTTTTAGCTGCCGCAGCAGTGCTATTTACAAGATTACTCACAAAGATGTTATTACGTATATCTAAATTACTAGTTGTAGATGATAAGTAAAGCGCTGCAGACAAAGTACCTGAAGCATTTCCAACAAAGGAACCACTACCTAAATTTACAGTATTATTATATAATTTAATTCCGCCTGTAGTAACAGTTGCTGCTGCAGTTGCTCCAATTCTAATTCCAACTGTAGAATCACCTGTTAAGGCATTCCAACCATCACCTCTAATATCCGAAATCATATTATTAGAAATTGTAAGGTTACTTGTAGCCGTTCCTGTATTTATATTCATACCTTTTCCTCCGTAACCACCTGTACCCGTGTAAGCAATACTTGAAATAGTATTAGCATTAAATGTTGAATTGATAACATTAGCTGCAATGTTAATACCAATTAGATTAGTATTAGTTGGCATTATAATATTGAAAACAGAGTTATTAGTTACTAACAATCCATTATTATTACTAAAAAACATACCAATAAATCCAATATAGTCTGCTGCAGTGTTAGATCCTATACTATTTTGAGTAATCACATTTCCTGTTTCCCCAACTGAAGCACCAGCAATTGCAAGTCCGTATTGAGATTTAGAAATTGCATTATTTTGCATAATACAATTATTATTAGCCGCTTCTGCAACTCCTCCCATTGTAACACCACTACCACTAAAAATACCGACAAACGTTGCTGCTGTTGGAGCCTGCCCTACGATATTTAAGTTTTTAAATGTATTATTTATAGCTCCATTTGACGCACTTCCACTTCCATTCCATACAACGCCACTAGTAGTACCTGTATTAGTATTCGAAATTGTTAAATCTCTAGTTGTAGAACCGTTATTAGAACCATCAATCGTAATATAATCAGCACCATTCAATTTGATGATTGCTGTAGCGTTTGATCCAGAGATTGTAGAAACAACTCCTACAGCTGGCTTAATTGTTAATGTATTGATTGCGCTTGCATCAGCATTTTGGTTAATTGTAATTGGGAAAGTTTCTGATGGATAAGTAGCATCAATTAAAGAAAAAGTAACCGCTCCTGTCAAACATTTGAAGTTATAATCCGCAACAGCAGCTGTTAATGTAGCGTAAGTACCTGTAGTTCCTACAGTATAAACACCATTCAATGGGGTTACTACTGAATAACTAAATGGTGATGTTGGTGCAGTTGACACCGCTGGAGGATTAGCTGTAAAACCAGCTGCTCCTGCTGATGGCAAAGCTCCTGTATTTGGTGTTCCTGCATTATCTTGAGCTACAAAATAATAAGTAATAACATCAGCTAATACACTTCCTGTTCCAACTGAAAAATTATACACCCCAGCTCCCATAGAAACACCAGTTGCAGCAATATAAGCACCTGCATTTATAGACCAATAAGCCACTGGCAAACCAATACCTGAAGTAGGCACTCCACTAGCATCAGTAATAGTAGCAGCTATAGTTCTTGACCCTCCCGTACAATCACTACCTACTGCAGTATGAGCGATTGTTGGACCTACCATATCTAAAAGAATTCCTGCGAATTCATCTGCTCCAATATCAGGAGTAGTTGCATTACGAGCATCTCCGTCAAAATCATCAGTAACAACTGCTATATTAGCACCCCCACTTTCAATTTGAGTTGCAATAGTAGTATCAATATGTAAGAAATTTACATTAGTACCAGCTGTACTAACAAAATTAGGATTTTCGCTCGCCGATGAAGAATCACGAGAAGCTACTCTAGTTTTGTAAGCTCCTAAAGTTGCGTCTGTATTTGTACCATCTGTAAAGATATTACTTGCATAAAATAAGTTATTATTAGATGCTGCTGCATAAGAGGTTAACGTAGTTGATGATCTTCTGTATGCAACCGCTAATCCTGCACCCGCAGTTGTTGAGTTATTTACAAAAATATTATTACGCAAAGCAACTGTTGGAGTTGAAGAAGCAGATACAGCACTAGAACCGAACAATGCTCCTGCACTAGTTGCGTTTAACATTACTGTATTATTATAAGCATTTACAGTTGTTCCGCCTGTAATATTAATACCGTTTAAAGGATTAGCTGCATTTGCATTTGGTGTTCTTAAATCTCCAATAATATTATTATAAGCAGTCACTAAAGTCCCTCCGCTTATAAGGAAACCATTTACCGTTGAAGAAGCGTTACTTCCTGACAAGTCGTAAATTTTATTTTTAAATACATTAGTTCCAGCAGCATTTGCTCCACTTACTGTAATACCATTTACAGCAGAAGCACCAGTACTTGATAATGTATTTACACTGTTATTAAAAATAGTGATTCCAAGAGATGTGTTACTACATGTTATTCCCGTAACACTTCCTCCAGTTCCAGTAGAAGATAAGTTATTAATTATATTGGAACCAATAGCAATTGATGTAGCATTATTTGCCGTACTTCCTATTGTTACACCAGTAATATTACCTTGACCATTAATATTAGTAACTGTGTTATTAGATAGACTTGATACACCACTCCAATAAGTAAAATTCATTGCGTTTATTGTAGCCGCCCCAGTTGTCCAGTTATTCAATATATTCCCTGTAACCGTTCTAGTAGGTGCCGTACCTCCATCTGTATAATTTATACCTGTAAGGATAGTTGCACCAGTAAGAGTAACATTTGAAAAATTATTGCTCATACAGTTTGAAACTGCACCAGCAACTGTCGAACCATTATCCGTTATAAAAATAACTGTTCCACCTGCTCCAGTTTTATTAAAAGCAGTTACAATAGCATTATTATTTACTGCTTTTGTTCCTGTTGCAGCTGCTGTAAAACTTTGTGAAATAAAAGTAACACTACCTGTAGTATTTACAGAGATATTACTAAATGTATTGTTATTTATCGTCGTAAATTGATTTGTACTAGCTGTCAAAATAAATATTATAGTACCAGATCCTGCAACTGTATGCCCAAAATTATTAAAATCATTATTATTAATATTAAGCGTACTTGTAGCGCTCGCAGATCCAGAAGGATAATTTATCCCATTCATAGCGCCTGCAATTAATCCAGATCTTAATGAAATATTATTATTATTTATAGTATTTGTAAATGTAGTACCCGTTGGCGGATTAGAAGAAGCTGCCACCTGAATACCATTTAACGTTCCTGCAGTTACACCACCAACAGAACTTGTAACGGTATTATAAGAAATATTTGTTCCGTTAGAGTTTCTAACTAAAATTCCATTTACAGTTCCAGATACATTTGCATAACCAGAGAAAGTTCCTGTTGTACCATAGTCTGTAATAGTATTAGCAGTAGCTAAAGAACTACCTCCAATATCTAATCCTGTATTTTGGTCTGCCACAGCAGTTGGCCCAACAACAACAATCCCGTTATTAACATTATTAACAGCATTGCTATAAATTTTCAACCCGTGATTTCCTCCCGTTGCAGTTGTTGCAGTTGCACTTGTTAGTGGAGTTGCAGCAGCGTGAGTAGAATTACTATAAATACCAAAAGTATTTTGATACGTTCTGTTTAATGAAATAGTATTGTTCTGAATTGTATTGTTTAGTGCTCCATTTGTAGTGGTTGTATACAACAAAGCAATACCCCACTCAGTCATATTATTAGTACCTGCTACCGTAGTTGTGTTAGCGGCATTTTCTTGCATTCTAAAGTTTTGCAAAGTGATATAATCCGCTCCTACTAATTTAAAAATAGCATCATTCAATACTCCTGCAACCAAAGCACCTGATGCTGTAATTGTATTTCCACTACCTTGAATAAGGATTGTATTTGTAGCATCACCTTGTGCTGTAATTGCATAACCTCCTACAGGTGCAGTTTGAGGATTTACTGGATCTAAAGTTATTACTACTGGACTCGAAATTGTCGCTCCGTTTAGTGCTGTAATCGCTGAATCTAAATCAGGATATGTTGGATTTAATCCTGAACCACTATTTGTGGTTACTTGTGCTGAAATGCTTTGAAAAGCAAAAAACATTACGAAAATCGCGAACATGGACTTCCATGTAAGGACTTTTCGCGTTCGACTTTGAAAGTAATTTTTGTTCATATTTGTATAATTTTGGTTTGATTAATAAACTCAAATCTACAAAAAAAATACATGCAAAAAAAGAAAACCTTTTCAAAATGAAAAGGTTATAAAATTATGCTTGACCAGCAGCGCCAAAATTAAGCGGAATGGCTGGTTGCTCTGATTCGACAATTTTTCCGTTTACGCTTTCAAATCGTTGAATATTTTCAGCAATGGCTTTAACCAATCGTTTGGCATGTTGTGGCGTGAGTATGATTCTCGATTTTACTTTTGCTTTTGGCACACCTGGCATAATATTCACAAAATCCAAAACAAATTCTGTATTTGAGTGGTTTATTATAGCAAGATTAGAGTAAATTCCGTCGGCTGTAGCTTCATCTAATTCGATATTGATTTGTCCTTGTTGGTTATTTTCGCTCATTTTTTTTATTTTTTAAATTGGTTAAAACTAAAATCCTAATAACTCAATAAAGAGTTATTAGGATTTATAAATATAATTAAGAATATTTAATTATTTGAATTAATAATTGAATTCTTCTTTTGCAACCATCAAATCATTGTATTCTTCTTTAGACCCTACAATTGTATTGTCATATTCTCTCATACCTGTACCGGCTGGGATTCTGTGTCCTACAATTACATTTTCTTTAAGACCTTCTAAGTAATCTACTTTACCTGCAACAGCAGCTTCGTTAAGTACTTTAGTTGTTTCTTGGAAAGAAGCCGCAGAAATAAACGATTTAGTTTGTAACGATGCTCTAGTAATACCTTGTAATACTGGAGTTGCCGTTGCTGTGATAACATCACGAGCTACAACTAAATTTTTATCTGTACGTTTCAACAATGAATTTTCGTCACGCAATTCACGTGGAGAAATAATTTGACCCGCTTTTAAGTTACTAGAATCTCCAGCGTCTTCAACTACTTTCATTCCGTATAATTTATCGTTTTCGACGATAAAATCTTTAGTATGAATTAATTGATCCTCTAAGAATAAAGTATCTCCTGGATCTTGAACTCTCACTTTACGCATCATTTGACGTATTACTACTTCAAAGTGTTTATCGTTGATTTTTACTCCTTGCAAACGGTAAACTTCTTGAATTTCGTTAACCAAATACTGTTGTACAGCTGCTGGTCCTTGAATTCTTAAGATATCGTCTGGTGTGATTGCACCATCAGACAAAGGAACTCCTGCTCTTACGAAGTCATTTTCTTGTACCAAAATTTGACTTGATAATTTAACTAGGTATTTCTTGATTTCACCAAATTTAGATTCGATTACAATCTCACGGTTACCTCTTTTGATTTTTCCAAAAGAAACAACACCATCAATTTCTGAAACTACAGCTGGGTTTGAAGGATTACGAGCTTCTAACAACTCAGTAATTCTTGGTAAACCTCCTGTAATATCCCCAGTTTTTGATGAACGACGTGGTATTTTTACTAAAATCTTACCTGCTTTAATTTTCTCACCGTCATTTACCATAAGGTGGGCTCCTACAGGTAAGTTGTACGAACGAATAAGTTCGCCATCTTTACCATAAACCAATAAAGTAGGTATTAATTTTTTATTTCTTCCTTCAGAAATTACTTTTTCTTGGAAACCTGTTTGCTCATCGATTTCGACCATGAACGATTGTCCTTGTTCTAAATCTTCGTAAGCAATTTTTCCAGTAAACTCAGAAACAATAACTCCATTATATGGATCCCATTTACAAATTACATCTCCTTTTGCTACAGCTTGTGCATCAGTTACAAAAATACTTGAACCATAAGGAATGTTATTTGTAGCAAGAAGAATTCCAGTTTTTTGGTCGATTAATTTCATTTCCGTAGAACGAGAAATTACAATATCAACAGCATTACCGTCAGTATCTTCGCCTTTTACAGTTTTTAAATCTTCGATTTCTAAACGTCCTGCAAATTTTGCAACAATGCTAGATTCTTCAGAAATACCACCCGCAACCCCTCCAACGTGGAAAGTACGAAGTGTTAACTGTGTTCCTGGTTCTCCAATAGATTGTGCAGCAATTACTCCAACTGCTTCACCTCTTTGAGTCATTTTTCCTGTAGCTAAGTTACGTCCGTAACATTTAGCACAAATTCCTTTCGTAGCTTCACAAACAAGTGGCGAACGTACTTCTACTTTTTCCACTGGAGAAGCTTCAATAACTTTCATTATTGCTTCAGTAATTTGCTCACCTGCATGAACTAATATATCGTTAGTCAAAGGATTTACAACGTCTTGTAAAACAACACGTCCTAAAATTCTTTCTCCTAATGTTTCAACAATTTCTTCGTTCTTTTTCAATGCAGAAACTTCTACACCTCTTAAAGTACCACAATCTTCGATGTTTACAATTACGTCTTGAGAAACGTCATGTAATCTACGAGTTAAGTAACCAGCATCCGCCGTTTTAAGGGCAGTATCCGCAAGACCTTTACGCGCACCGTGAGTAGAAATAAAGTACTCAAGGATAGAAAGCCCTTCTTTAAAGTTAGAAAGAATCGGGTTTTCGATAATTTCACCACCACCAGCAGTCGATTTTTTAGGCTTAGCCATCAAACCACGCATACCAGTTAACTGACGAATTTGTTCTTTAGATCCCCTTGCTCCAGAGTCAAGCATCATATACACTGAGTTGAAACCTTGTTGGTCTTCTCTAATGTTTTTCATTGCTAATTCTGTTAATTGAGCATTTGCTGAAGTCCAGATATCAATAACTTGGTTGTAACGTTCGTTATTGGTAATAAGTCCCATATTATAGTTCCCAGAAATTCCTTCTACTTGTGCTCTTGCATCTGCAATAAGCTGCGTTTTTTGTTCTGGAATTCTAATATCACCAAGAGAGAATGACAATCCACCTTTGAAGGCAAATTTGTAACCCATATCTTTAATGTTATCAAGGAAAGCTGCCGTTGTAGGAACATTTGTTACTGCAAGGATTTTTCCAATAATATCACGTAAGTTTTTCTTAGTTAATACATCATTTATATATCCTGCTGCTTCTGGTACCACTTCATTAAATAATACACGACCTGCAGTGGTTTGGATAATTTTATTTACTAATTCTCCTTCTTCGTTGAAATCTTTCGCTCTAATTTTAACACGAGCATTTAATTCTAATCTTCCTTCGTTTAAAGCAATATTTACTTCTTCGGCAGAATAGAAAACTAAATCTTGTCCTAAAATTACATGCTCAGGAGTTGAGATACGTTCTTTGGTCATATAATATAAACCCAAAACCATATCCTGAGAAGGTACAGTAACCGGCGCACCATTTGCTGGATTTAAGATATTGTGTGAAGCCAACATTAACAATTGTGCTTCCAAAATAGCTTCTGGTCCTAACGGTAAGTGAACTGCCATTTGATCCCCATCAAAATCCGCATTAAATGCAGTACAAACTAAAGGGTGCAATTGGATTGCTTTTCCTTCAATTAATTTTGGTTGGAAAGCTTGGATACCTAATCTGTGCAAAGTAGGAGCACGATTCAGTAATACTGGGTGACCTTTAATTACATTTTCAAGAATATCCCAAACTACTGGTTCTTTTTTATCTATTATTTTCTTTGCAGATTTAACAGTTTTTACAATTCCACGTTCTATCAATTTACGGATAACGAATGGTTTGTATAATTCGGCTGCCATATCTTTTGGGATACCACATTCGAATAATTTCAATTCAGGTCCAACAACAATTACCGAACGAGCAGAATAATCGACACGTTTTCCAAGTAAGTTTTGACGGAAACGTCCTTGCTTACCTTTCAAGGAATCAGATAATGATTTTAATGGTCTGTTAGATTCTGTTTTTACAGCAGATGCTTTACGAGTATTATCGAAAAGTGAATCTACAGATTCTTGCAACATACGTTTTTCGTTTCTTAAGATAACCTCTGGAGCTTTTATCTCCATTAATCTTTTTAGACGGTTGTTACGTATAATTACACGACGGTATAAATCATTTAAATCTGAAGTTGCAAAACGACCTCCATCAAGTGGCACAAGTGGACGCAATTCTGGTGGAATAACTGGAACGACTTTCATAATCATCCATTCAGGACGATTTTCTCTGTTCAAGTTAGACTCACGGAAAGATTCAACAACTTGTAATCTTTTTAATGCTTCAGTTTTTCTTTGTTTTGATGTTTCGTTGTTAGCTGAGTGACGCAATTGATAAGACAACTCATCAAGATCGATACGAGCTAATAAATCCATAATACACTCTGCTCCCATTTTGGCAACAAATTTATTAGGATCAAAATCATCAAGGTATTGATTGTCTGCTGGTAAAGTGTCAAGAATATTTAAGTATTCTTCTTCTGTTAAGAAATCTAATCTTTTGATTGATTCTCCTTCTGCATTTTGAGCAATACCAGCTTGAATTACTACGTATCTTTCGTAGTAAATAATCATATCTAATTTCTTAGATGGTAATCCAAGAATGTAACCAATTTTGTTTGGAAGTGAACGGAAGTACCAGATATGAGCGATTGGCACAACAAGGTTGATGTGTCCTACTCTGTCTCTACGTACTTTTTTCTCGGTAACTTCTACTCCACAACGGTCACAAACAATTCCTTTGTATCGGATTCTTTTGTATTTTCCACAAGCACATTCGAAATCTTTTACTGGTCCGAAAATTCGTTCGCAGAAAAGACCATCACGTTCTGGTTTGTGAGTTCTATAGTTGATAGTTTCTGGCTTCAAAACTTCTCCTCTTGACTCTGCCAAGATAGATTCTGGTGAAGCTAATCCTATCGAGATTTTGTTGAATCTTTTTACTGGATTCTTATCTCTATTATTGTTTGTATTACTTCTATTATTCATCATAGTTTTTACTATTGATTTATTTGCAATTAAAAATTGATTTTAGATTGATGATTAAATTCATTTCCTCTATTACCTCGGATTACTTCTCTAAACTTCAAATAAATTTTGAAGTGCTAATTATTAAGTATTAATAAAAAATCGGAACGGATTACGGGTATAAATCCTAAAAACCTTTATAAATGCCAAAGTAGAGCCGTTACAATTAACGTCTCTACCTGTGACAAATTATTATTTATTCTTCTAAACGAATGTCTAATCCAAGACCTTTTAGTTCATGCATTAATACATTGAACGATTCAGGTAATCCTGGTTCTGGCATAGATTCTCCCTTAACGATAGCTTCGTAAGTTTTAGCTCTACCAATAACATCATCAGATTTTACAGTCAAAATTTCACGAAGTGTACTTGATGCTCCATAAGCTTCAAGTGCCCAAACTTCCATCTCTCCAAAACGCTGACCTCCAAATTGAGCTTTACCACCCAATGGTTGTTGTGTAATAAGTGAGTATGGTCCGATAGAACGTGCGTGCATTTTGTCGTCAACCATGTGTCCAAGTTTCAACATATAGATTACTCCAACTGTTGCTGCTTGGTGGAAACGTTCTCCTGTACCACCATCGTAAAGATGTGTGTGTCCGAAACGTGGAACTCCAGCTTCGTCAGTGATTTCATTTATTTGATCTAATGATGCTCCGTCGAAAATTGGTGTTGCATATTTGCGTCCCAAGTTTTGTCCTGCCCATCCTAGAACGGTTTCGTAAATCTGACCAATATTCATACGAGAAGGTACTCCAAGTGGATTCAGTACGATATCTACTGGTGTTCCGTCTTCAAGGAAAGGCATGTCTTCGTGACGCACGATACGTGCAACGATTCCTTTATTTCCGTGACGACCCGCCATTTTATCTCCAACTTTTAACTTACGTTTTTTGGCGATATAAACTTTGGCTAATTTCAAGATTCCTGCTGGTAATTCATCTCCAACTGTAATCGTGAATTTCTCTCTTCTTAATGCACCTTGAAGGTCGTTCAACTTAATTTTGTAGTTATGGATTAAGTCATTCACCATTTTATTGGTTTCATCATCAGCAACCCATTGCCCTTTAGTTAAGTGAGCGAAATCTTCAACAGCATATAACATTTTTTGAGTGTATTTTTTACCTTTTGGTAAAACTTCTTCACCCAAATCGTTCATGACACCTTGCGATGTTTTTCCGTTTACGATTGTAAATAATTTTTCTACTAATTTGTCTTTTAATTCAACAAATTTAGTTTCAAATTCTGATTCAAGTTCAGTTAAAGCGTCTTTGTCTTGTGTACGTTTACGCTTGTCTTTTACTGCTCTTGCGAATAATTTTTTGTCTAAAACAACACCGTGAAGTGATGGAGAAGCTTTTAACGAAGCATCTTTTACATCACCAGCTTTGTCTCCGAAGATTGCACGAAGCAATTTCTCTTCTGGAGTTGGATCTGATTCTCCTTTTGGTGTAATTTTTCCGATAAGAATGTCGCCAGGTTTAACTTCAGCTCCAATTCTAATCATTCCATTTTCATCTAAATCTTTAGTAGCTTCTTCAGAAACGTTAGGAATATCATTAGTTAACTCTTCGTTACCTAATTTTGTATCTCTAACTTCTAATGAATAATCATCTACGTGGATTGATGTAAATATATCATCACGAACTACTTTTTCAGAAATTACAATTGCATCCTCGAAGTTATACCCTTTCCAAGGCATAAATGCTACTTTTAGGTTACGACCTAAAGCTAACTCTCCGTTTTGTGTTGCATATCCTTCACAAAGTACTTGACCTTTTATTACTTTATCACCTTTTCTTACGATAGGTTTTAAGTTGATAGAAGTTCCTTGATTCGTTTTTCTAAATTTAATTAACTGGTATGTTTTCTCATCAGATTCGAAACTTACTGCTCTTTCGGCATCAGTTCTATCATATTTGATGGTAATCATATCGGCATCAACATATTCTACAACTCCAGCTCCTTCAGCATTTATTAATACTCTAGAATCTGAGGCTACTTGACGCTCTAAACCTGTACCAACAATTGGTGCTTCAGGGCGAATAAGTGGAACAGCTTGACGCATCATGTTAGATCCCATCAAGGCTCTATTCGCATCATCATGTTCCAAGAAAGGAATTAATGAAGCTGAGATAGATGCAATTTGATTAGGTGCAACATCAGTATAATGAACAGCAGTTGGATCGATTACTGGGAAATCACCTTCTTGACGAGCAATAACGTTATCAGCAGTAATTTTTCCTGTAGCATCCATTTGAATGTTTGCTTGCGCAATTAACATTCCTTCTTCTTCTTCAGCACTTAAATAAACTGGTGTAGAAGTTAAATCTACAACACCATTTGTTACTTTACGGTAAGGAGTTTCGATGAAACCCATTCCGTTTACTTTTGCATAAACACCTAAAGATGAAATCAATCCAATGTTTGGTCCCTCAGGAGTTTCAATTGGACAAAGTCTTCCGTAGTGTGTGTAGTGAACGTCACGTACCTCAAAACCAGCTCTTTCACGAGAAAGACCACCTGGTCCTAGGGCAGATAAACGACGCTTGTGCGTTATTTCAGCTAATGGATTCGTTTGATCCATAAATTGAGACAACTGGTTTGTACCAAAGAAAGAGTTGATTACCGATGATAATGTTTTTGCATTAATCAAATCGATAGGTGTAAACACCTCGTTATCTCTAACGTTCATTCTCTCACGAATGGTTCTAGCCATACGAGCCAAACCAACGCCAAATTGCTGAGATAATTGCTCACCTACAGTTCTTACACGACGGTTTGATAAGTGATCAATATCATCAATATCTGCTTTCGCATTGATTAATTCGATCAAATATTTCACTATAGTAATGATATCTTCTTTGGTAAGCACTTGCTTTTCCATTGGTGTATCAAGACCTAATTTTTTGTTTATTCTGTAACGACCTACTTCACCTAAGTTGTAACGTTGGTCAGAGAAGAATAATTTATCTATAATACCACGAGCAGTTTCTTCATCAGGCGGTTCTGCATTACGCAATTGTCTGTAGATATGCTCAACGGCTTCTTTTTCAGAGTTTGTTGGGTCTTTTTGTAATGTATTGTGAATGATTGAATAATCGACAACATTATTATCTTCCTTGTGCAACAAGATAGATTTTACGTTAGATTCTACAATTTCTTCTACATTATCTTTATCTAAAATCGTATCACGATCTAAGATGATTTCATTTCTTTCGATAGAAACTACTTCACCAGTATCTTCGTCTACAAAATCCTCGTGCCATGTATTTAATACACGTGCAGCAAGTTTTCTTCCAATATATTTTTTAAGTCCTGATTTAGAAACTTTAATTTCTTCAGCAAGGTCAAAAATCTCAAGGATATCTTTATCACTTTGAAAACCGATTGCACGGAATAAAGTGGTAACAGGTAATTTTTTCTTTCTATCGATATAAGCATACATAACGCTGTTGATATCGGTAGCAAATTCAATCCATGATCCTTTGAAAGGGATTACACGAGCAGAATATAATTTTGTTCCATTTGCATGGAATGATTGTCCGAAGAAAACACCAGGAGAACGGTGAAGTTGAGAAACAACAACACGTTCAGCACCATTGATAACGAAAGTTCCGCTAGGTGTCATATAAGGAATAGTTCCAAGATATACGTCTTGTACTATAGTTTCAAAATCTTCATGTTCTGGATCTGTACAATATAGTTTTAAACGTGCTTTTAGTGGCACACTATAAGTAAGACCTCTTTCTATACATTCTTGAATTGTATAACGAGGTGGGTCTACAAAATAATCGATAAACTCCAATACAAAGTTATTTCTAGTATCTGTAATTGGAAAGTTTTCCATGAAGGTATTGTAAAGCCCTTCGTTGCCTCTTTCGTCAGATTTCGTTTCTAATTGAAAGAAATCTTGAAAAGATTTAACCTGAACATCTAGAAAATCTGGATATGCAGGAATATTTTTTGTTGAGGCAAAATTCAATCTTTCGGTCTGATTTGTTATCATCAATGGACAAAATTTTGATTAAAAAAAAGTAATTGTTTGTGTATAAAACACTGTATAATCTGTACTTTTCCTTTTTAAAACAATACATCTTTAAAAATAAACCAGGAAAATTTAGTTGATTTCTTTCTTCGTATTGATTAAAAGCTTTTCGTATTTTAATTATTTTATATAAAAATTTATATAATTTTATTATACGAAAAATGGTTTAGGTCATTGGACATCACATCCAAGACCTAAACCTGTTTCAAAAACTATGTTGGACTATTTAAGCTCAACAACAGCTCCTGCTTCTTCTAAAGATTTTTTAAGACCTTCAGCCTCATCTTTAGAAACACCTTCTTTTACATTAGATGGTGCAGCATCAACTAAATCTTTAGCTTCTTTAAGACCTAAACCTGTTAGTTCTTTAACCGCTTTTACTACTGCTAATTTAGAAGCACCAGCTTCTTTAAGAACAACTGTAAATTCTGTTTGAGCCTCTTCAGCACCAGCGTCTCCACCACCTGCTGACATAACTACTGCAGCTGCTGCTGGTTCGATACCGTACTCATCTTTTAATATTGTAGCTAAATCGTTAACTTCTTTTACTGTTAGGTTAACTAATTGTTCTGCGAATTGTTTCAAATCTGCCATTTTTTCTATCTTTTAAATGATTTGTAATTATATAATTTATTTAGTGCGCGAATTTATTCTGCTGCTTCGCCTTTAGATTCTGCATGGTTTAATAATGCAGCGATCACGCGCTTAGCAGGAGATTGAAGTAATCCGATGATTTCTCCGATAACCTCGTCTCTTGATTTAAGGTTTACTAACGAATCAAGTAAATTGTCTCCAATATAAACTTCGTCGTTGATGTAAGCTCCTTTTAAAAGAGGTTTGTCTGATTTTTTACGGAAGTCTTTGATGATTTTTGCAGGACCATTAGCCACATCTGCAATAAAAATTGAAGAATTTCCTTTTAAAGTCAATGGTAAATCACCAAAGTTTTTATCAGATGCTTCCATTGCTTTTACAAGCAAGGTATTTTTTACAACTTCTAATTTGATACCTGCTTTAAAACAAGCTCTTCTTAGGTTTGAAGTAGTTTCTGCATTTAATCCAGAAATATCTGCTACATATAAAATGTTTGTACCAGCTAACTGTGCAGTTAAATCTCCAATAGCGATTGATTTTTCTTCTCTTGTCATATCAATTATACAGCTTTAGGATCTAAAGCAATTGCTGGACTCATTGTACTTGTCAAGTGAATAGACTTGATGTAAGTACCTTTTGCAGCAGTTGGCTTTAATTTGATTAATGTTTGAATGATTTCGTGTGCATTTTCAGTAATCTTGTCAGCATCGAAAGAAATTCTTCCAATACCTGCGTGCACGATACCAGTTTTATCTACTTTAAAGTCGATTTTACCCGCTTTAATTTCTGCTACTGCTTTACCAATTTCCATGGTTACAGTACCAGTTTTAGGGTTTGGCATTAAACCACGTGGTCCTAATATACGACCTAATGGACCTAATTTACCCATAACAGCTGGCATAGTAACAATAACGTCAACATCCGTCCAACCATCTTTTATTTTTTGTAAATAATCGTCTAAACCAACATGATCCGCTCCCGCTTCTCTAGCTTCAGCTTCCTTATCTGGAGTAACTAATGCTAAAACTCTCATGTTTTTTCCTGTTCCGTGTGGTAATGCAACCACACCACGTACCATTTGATTCGCTTTTCTTGGATCTACTCCTAGTTTTACTGCGATATCAACTGACTCATCAAACTTTGCAGAAGCAATTTGTTTGATTAATACTGAAGCGTCCTTTAAAGAATATAATTTATTCTTTTCAATTTTCGAAACAGCTTCTTTTTGTTTTTTTGTCAATTTTGCCATATCTATTTTTTTAGAGGAGAATCTCCAGTTACAGTTATACCCATAGATCTAGCCGTTCCTGCGATCATACTCATTGCAGATTCGATTGTAAATGCATTCAAATCGACCATCTTGTCTTCAGCAATAGTTTTAATCACATCCCAAGTAACCGAAGCTACTTTTTTACGATTAGGCTCGCCTGAACCAGATTTCAATTTTGCAGCATCCATTAATTGAATTGCAGCTGGTGGAGTTTTTACAACAAAATCAAATGATTTGTCTTTATATACAGTGATTTGCACTGGACATATTTTGCCGGGTTTATCTTGGGTTCTAGCATTAAATTGCTTACAGAATTCCATGATGTTAACTCCAGCAGCTCCCAAAGCAGGTCCAACCGGTGGCGACGGGTTCGCAGCACCTCCCTTAACTTGTAGTTTAACTACTTTACTAACTTCTTTAGCCATTTTTTAAAATTTTACATTAATCATTGGAAGCGATTAATGCGGTTAATATATGTAACAAAAAATTATACTTTTTCTACTTGCATAAAGCTTAATTCTAATGGTGTTTTTCTTCCGAAAATTTTAACCATTACTTCAAGTTTACGCTTTTCTTCATTTATTTTTTCAACAGTACCGTTGAAACCGTTGAAAGGACCATCAGTCACTTTTATTGTTTCTCCGATTGTGAATGGAATTGAACTATGATCCGCAGTTACTGCTAATTCATCTACTTTCCCTAACATTCTGTTTACTTCGGCAATTCTTAATGGAACTGGATCTCCGTTTTTTGTTTCTCCAAGAAAACCAATTACACTTGTAATAGATTTTATGATGTGTGTTATTTCTCCTGCTAAATTAGCTTCAATCATAACGTAACCAGAAAAATAAACTTTGTCTTTTATTATCTTTTTACCATCTTTTACTGTAACCACTTTTTCAGTAGGAACAAGTACTTGAGAAACATAATCAGATAAACCAAGTCTGTTAATTTCAGCTTCTATATAAGCTTTAACTTTATTTTCTTGTCCACTTACAGCTCTTACAACATACCACTTTTTTACATTAACATCTGCCATGAGGTAATTTTTAAGATTTTATCCAATTAAAAAAACCTGAAATAGATTCCGCAAAAGCCGTATCGACAGCCCAAGTAGCTAATGAAAATACAACTGAAAAAATCGCAACGATTATTGCATATTTTTGAGTATCTTCCCAAGCTGGCCAAGAAACATTAGACTTTAGCTCTTCAAAAGCTTCCGATATATAATTAACAACTTTTGTCATTGTGTTTTATTTTTTGCACGGGCGGAGGGATTCGAACCCCCATCAACGGTTTTGGAGACCGCTATTCTACCCTTGAACTACGCCCGTTTGTTAAAAAACCAGTGTCGTAAAATAACGACACTGGGTTTTATTTATTTAAAAATATGCTTATTCAGTAATTTCCGTAACTTGTCCAGCTCCTACTGTTCTACCACCTTCACGGATAGCGAAACGCAATCCAACGCTCATCGCGATTGGGCTTAACAAAGTAACATCGATAGTTAAGTTGTCTCCTGGCATAACCATTTCAACTCCTGTAGGCAACATGATTACCCCTGTTACGTCAGTTGTACGTACGTAAAACTGTGGACGGTAGTTGTTATGGAATGGTGTGTGACGACCACCTTCTTCTTTTTTCAAGATATAAACCTCAGCTTTAAATTTAGCGTGTGGTTTTACAGATCCTGGCTTAATGATAACCATTCCTCTTTTAATATCTTCTTTTGCAACACCTCTTAACAAGATACCTGCATTATCTCCAGCCTCACCTCTATCAAGGATTTGACGGAACATTTCGATACCTGTTACTGTAGAAGTTAATTTCTCAGCACCCATACCAATGATTTCAACTGGATCTCCTGTATTACAGATTCCTGTTTCGATACGACCTGTAGCAACAGTTCCACGACCAGTAATTGTAAATACATCTTCAACCGGCATTAAGAATGGTTTTTCAGTATCACGGATTGGCTCTTGGATCCAAGAATCACAAGCTTCCATTAATTCGATAATTTTAGGAACCCAAGCAGGATCGTTATTCAATCCTCCTAAAGCTGAACCTTGAACTACAGGACCATTATCTCCATCATATTCGTAGAAAGATAATAAGTCTCTGATTTCCATCTCAACTAATTCTAATAATTCTTCATCATCAACCATATCCACTTTATTCATGAATACTACCATTCTAGGAATACCAACTTGGCGACCTAAAAGGATGTGCTCACGTGTTTGCGGCATTGGCCCATCAGTTGCAGCTACAACAAGGATAGCACCGTCCATTTGAGCAGCACCAGTAACCATGTTCTTTACGTAATCCGCGTGACCAGGACAGTCAACGTGCGCGTAGTGACGGTTAGCAGTTTCGTACTCAACGTGTGATGTATTAATTGTAATACCTCTTTCTTTTTCTTCTGGAGCATTATCAATTTGATCAAATGATTTTGCTTGACAGTAACCAGCATCAGATAACACTTTTGTGATTGCTGCTGTTAAAGTAGTTTTACCGTGATCTACGTGTCCGATCGTACCAATATTTAAGTGTGGTTTCGAACGGTTAAAGGTTTCTTTTGCCATTTTACTTAGTTTTTAATCTTTAATTATAATATATTAGTGTTCAAATTTTACAATTTTGAGCCAACTACGGGAATTGAACCCGTGACCTCTTCCTTACCAAGGAAGCACTCTACCTCTGAGCTAAGTCGGCAGAATCCTTGATTTTAGAGCTTACATTTTAGATTAAAATCTAAAATTTCGACTTGTGGGGAGAGCAGGATTCGAACCTGCGAAGTTTACACAGCAGATTTACAGTCTGCCCTCGTTGGCCGCTTGAGTATCTCCCCATTTTTATTGATTTTTTCAGTACTTTAAAAGAACATTTTCCAAACGCTTTGGAATTAAAATTTTAGAGCCGGCGGAGGGACTCGAACCCACGACCTGCTGATTACAAATCAGCTGCTCTAGCCAACTGAGCTACGCTGGCAAAATCAATAAAAAAAGTCCGCTATTTCTAACGGACTGCAAATGTATGTATTTTATTTATTAATCAAAACTTTTTTTATAAAAAATTCTCTAAATATGCGCTTTGACTTTTTCTTTCCTTTTTAATAATAATCTTTCTAGCGATTCCGATGCTAATTCTACTCCTTCTTCGAATGTTTTGCATTGTTTTTTTACAATAAATTCGTCTCCTGGAACTATAACTTTTAGCTCAACCATTTTATTTTCTTTGTCACTGGTTTTTTCGACTTTTAGAAACACATCGTACGACACTATTTTGTCATAAAATTTTTCTAATTTAACAATTCTCTCTTCTACAAAATCTACTAGTTTTTTGTCAACATTAAAGTTAACTGCATGAACATTTACCTTCATAATTTTAAATTTTGGTTAAACAATGTGAAGAATTATTTCTGATTTCTAGGATGCGCATTTTGGTAAACATTTTTAAGTTCGGCTAAACTTGAATTTGTGTAAACTTGGGTTGACGCAAGACTTGAGTGACCTAACAATTCTTTAATAGAATTCAAATCGGCTCCGTGATTAAGCATGTGAGTTGCAAATGTATGTCGAAGCATATGCGGACTTTTTTTTACTTTCTCGGAGACATTACTAAAGTAATCATTTATTAATCGATACACAAATGTTTCGTTGCCTTTATTTCCGTTTGAGAGTAAAATTAAATTATCGCTATCTATAATTAACGGAAGTTGCTTTCTTTCAGTTAGATACATTTTTACACCTTGAATAATTACTGGCAATAACGGAATCATTCTTTCTTTATTTCTTTTACCAATGACTTTTATAGTTCCGGCAACTAAATCTGTATTTGATATTTGAAGAGAAATAAGCTCCGAACGACGAATTCCTGTAGTATAAAACAAATCGATAATTAGCTTGTCTCGCACTCCTTCAAATCCTTCTTTATATTCTATTTGAGTTAATACTTTATCGAGTTCTTCTTCCGAAAATGGAATTTGGATTTTTTTTGCAGTCTTGAGCGCTTTGTGTTTCGATAATGGATTTATTTCTATTTGTTTTGTCTTTAATAGAAATTTGTAAAATGCTTTGAGCGATGCTATTTTTCGATTTACAGATGTGTTACTCATTTCTGCATCGACCATAGAAACTACCCAACTTCTTATTAAAGTATAAGAAACTTCTTCGAGCGGTGTGCTATCGAAATCTTTTTCAAGGAATTTTTGAAAAAATTGCAAATCCTTCCCATAAGCTAATGCCGTAAGTATGGAATAGTTTTTTTCTTTGAGTAAATAATCTTGGAATTTTTGCTGGTTTGATTGCATAAAAAAATCGTTAGTATAAAAGTACGAAACTTCTACAACTAACGATTTATATTTTAGGAAAATTATTTACTAACTTTCTAAATTCTCTCTCATGTTTTGAACATAAGCCGCTTTTTGAACCATTGCTCTGTTTATAACAGATGGTTTAATGAAAGCTTGACGTTTTCTCAATTGTCTTACGACTCCTGTTTTGTCAAATTTTCTCTTATAGCGCTTTAATGCTCTATCGATATTTTCTCCGTCTTTAATTGGTATAATTAACATAATATAGACACCTCCTCTCGTTAAGGGTGCAAAAGTATATATTTATTTTGAATTTTGAATTATAAATTTTGAATTATTTTATAAGTTTTAAAAACAACCTTCAAAAAACGATGAAAGACAATCTAATTCATTAATTTTATATAAGTTAATTGTAAATAAATAATCATGGCAAGTCATATTGTAAAAATAATCCAATCCTTTTATATTACATACGATGTAAAATGTTTTGTGGTTGAAAAGCCTGAAAATTATGATTTTATTCCTGGGCAAGCTACAGACGTTTCCATCAACCTTCCAGGCTGGGAAGACAAATTACGACCGTTTACTTTCACTAGCCTGAAAGACCAAAAATATTTAGAATTTATGATTAAGATTTACCGCGATCATGATGGCGTAACGAATAAACTTGGAAGCATTAACGCTGGTGCCGAATTGATTCTTCATGATGTTTTTGGCGCGATACAATTTAAAGAACCAGGCGTTTTTATTGCAGCTGGAGCAGGCATAACTCCATTTATTGCTATATTTCGAGATTTATATAAACAAAATAAACTACGCGGCAATACACTTATTTATACCAATAAAACTTCGGAAGATGTAATTATGGATATTGAATTGCAAAAGATGTTAAAAACCGATTACACCAAAGTTTTTACCCGAGAAACCGTTATTGGGTTTATGGAAAGAAGAATTGATCGCAATTTTTTAATTGAAAACATTTCTAATTTCGGACAACATTTTTATGTTTGCGGACCTATCGATTTTGTAGCAAATATCTCAAAACATTTGTTGGAATTAGGCGTGACTTCCGATACATTAGTTGTTGAAGAATAGTAATCAATAGAAAAGCCAAGAACATATAATTCTTGGCTTTTTTATTGTTATTCGCTTCGACTCCGCTCAGCGTGACAAAATTATTATTCTACCGCTGGTTTATAATTTTTATTATCAATTATCATTTTCGATAATATTTCTTTCATAATTTCTGAAGTACCACCGCCAATTGGGCCTAAACGGCTATCACGTGATAATCTTGCTAACGGATATTCTTCCATATAACCATAACCTCCTAACATTTGTAAACAATCATAAATGGCTTGGTCGGCAACTTTAGTCGATTTTAATTTAGCCATAGTAGCTTCCTTTACTACATATTCGCCTTTGTCTAATCGTGCAATGGCTGCATAATTAAACACTTTAATGTGTTCTACTTCTGTAGCATGTTCCACCATTGTATGACGCAATGCTTGAAATTTATCTAACGATTTTCCAAACGCCTCACGTTCTGACATATATCCTAACGTATATTCTATCGCATATTCAGCACGTGAATGAGCGTTAACAGCCATAATTAGTCTTTCAAAAGCAAAATGTTGCATGATATAAGGAAATCCTTTTCCTTCTTCACCCATTAAATTTTCTGCAGGAATTTCTACATTATCAAATGCAATTTCTGCAGTATCTGAAGCTCTCCAACCTAACTTATCTAATTTTGTTGCAGATATTCCTTTTAAATTGGTATCAACCAAAAACATACTAATTCCTTTATTTCCAAGTTCGGGACTTGTTTTTGCAGCCACTACATAATAATCAGCATAAATACCGTTAGTAATAAATGTTTTAGAACCATTAATTATAAATTTATCTCCTTGTCTAATAGCAGTTGTTCTCATTCCTGCTACATCACTACCACCAAAAGGCTCCGTAACACATAATGCACCTATTTTTTCACCTAAAATACTTGGCGCTAAATATTCTTTTTTGATTCGTTCGCTACCTTCCGCATTTAAATGTGTCATGGCTAAATAAGCGTGAGCCCACATTGCTGCAGCGAAACCAGAAGATTTAATTTTTTGAAGTTCTTCCAAAAAGATTACTGTGTAAAACAAATCTAAACCTAATCCACCATAAACTTCTGGATATTTTAACCCGAAAAAGCCCATATCACCAAATTTTTTCCAAATAAATCGTTCAATTGTACCTGTTTTTTCCCATTTTTCAATGTGAGGCACCACTTCTTTATGCAAAAAATCTTGTAAACTCTTTCTAAATAATTCGTGTTCTTCTGTAAAATATATTGAATTCATAATAACTTAAAACCGTTAAAAAATATTGTGTTTTTTTAGAAGTTCAAATATAAGGCAATAATTTTAACTTTTTCAACAGGAAAACCCTTAATTTTTGTTAAATCCTCAATATTCTTGATTCCGTTATTCATACTTCGATAAGTCACAATTTCTTTAGCTAAAGCATATTTAAAATACGGAAATTTTGTTAATTCTTTGACAGAAATATTATTAATGTCGATTTTATTAGTGACTGAAGTTCCATAAACTTTAAAATGCGAATTTAATTGACTAATCACTTCGGGCGATAGTCCCCAAATATCTTGCATTTGATCCATACTTACAAACGAACCGAAAACTTCCTTTTGTTTCAGAATTCTATCAGAAATCGCATCGCCAATTCCGTAAATTTTCATCAAATCTTCTTTTGAAGCTTCGTTGATATTTATAATTACAATTTTCTCTTTTTTGTTAAAGTCTTTATAATTTGTATTTCCATTAGATGCATAATTTTTTTTATTTGTAACCCAATCCGGAAATTTAAAATACGGAGCAATTACAGCCAATAACGAATCGGAAATTTGAGTTACTTTTTGAAATTCTTGTGCAGAATTTACATATTTATTGGTTTTTCTGAAAGCCAATAATCTATCTATTTCGGCGACTTTCATTCCTAGTTTATAACCTTTGAAATCGTTAATAAAATTAGGATTAAAAGGATACATTTTATAAGTATCTTCACCAGCCATAGTTTTTACCGAATCGATTTCTGCTTGCATCGCCAACCATTGTTCTTCTTCTTTTGTTGGTATTTCTTTAGTTGAAAAATCGACAAAAAAATACAATATTTGCATTGTAATTATTAGCCCAACCAAAACGGTCAAGCCAATTTTTTGCTCTTTATTGAAAATGAAATATTGTTTGATATTCATAAGCTACAAGTCGAAAACTGAAGATCTTTTAGCTCGCACTAAATCCTTTAATTTTATTAAAAACCCTAATGTTAGGTAAACCCCAAACCATAATCCTGCAGTTACAAACGAAATATAAATAAAAAACAAACGCACACTATTTGCTCGCATTCCTAACCTATCAGCAAGACGAGAAGCTATGTGAAAACCTTGTTTTTCGAAAAGATATTTTAGTTTTATAACGAATCTCATTCTTTTGGCTAATCGGTAATTTGGTTATTTATTTAATCGTCCTTCGGCTATACTTCGACTCCGTTCAGCATAAACTTCTCAGGATGACATTTTTGTAAAACTACAAAAAATCTAATTGTCTAACTATCTAAAAGTCTAAGAAGTCTAATTCTTCAACAGTTCTAATCCAACGACACATTGCAAACACTTATTTTTGTTACAATATTCATTTTTAAGTTGTAATAAAGATTGACTTTCGAATGCATTTTTTGATGTGATTCCAACTGACTTAAACTTATCAATAATTGCATTTTTTTCTGAGGTAATTTGTTCTAAAAACTGAATGTTTTCTTCCGATGTTTCTTTACCTAAACTTTTTTCGTAAGCAAAACGAAAAGGAATAATAGTATTAATGATAAGCAAATCGACAAATGATTTTGATAATGATTTTGCTTTTTTTGGGCTTATTTTATCAAAATTATAATGTATTTGCCAATATTCTGTAACCGAAACATTGAAAATTTGATGTAATTCTTCGATGTTTTTAGCGCTAATTACTTTAGAAAATAAATTTTGATGCGTGTGATACAAATTTGCCAATTGCGACAATCTTATTGTAGGAAAATTGTCTGGTCGGTGCTTGAAAAACTGAACCGAATTAATAAAAATATTTTCTAATTGGTATTTATTTTGAATGTATTCCCAACGTTGTTTTAAGTCTTTAAAATAATTATCCTCCTTATCATGTTCTAATAAATTGGCTCGACCAAATAAAATTGCTTCGAGATTTTCAACCTCAAAAGATTCTTTTCGAATGATGGAAAACGGAATAGATTGTGCTACTTTAAAAAATGATTCACCATTGGTATTCAAACCAAAATTCTTAGCCAAGAAACAGAAAAAAG
The DNA here is from genome assembly GCF_900111965.1 of Flavobacterium swingsii. GTDB lineage: Bacteria > Bacteroidota > Bacteroidia > Flavobacteriales > Flavobacteriaceae > Flavobacterium > Flavobacterium swingsii. The sequence goes on from NZ_FOJT01000001.1 coordinate 371,408, forward strand.
TAGCTTCCCAATCATTTTTATTTTCTAAAAGTAAGATTTCAATTGGATTGGATTTTCTTTCTAATCGCTCAAAAAACAAACGTTCTTGCCAATTTTTAAACACAAAATCTGGAATGGTTTTTATTTCGTTTTCGCAATAAATCCATGATTTTGTTGTTCTTAGTTTTTCGTATTGATGAATTAAAATTGGAGAAACATATTTTTTTATTTCTAAAACTGGAATTTCCGAGTTGTCTTTTCTAAAAATCGCTGCATCATGTTCCCAAACTACATGCAAAATAACCGAATCATAATTCTCATCTCGCTCGTGATTGTGTACGTACCAATCGGAAGATTTGATATGAATTTCGATATTTCCTGCCCATTTTTGATTATCGATTTCTATTTGTGCGTTAAAAAAATCTGGTCCTGCGAGTTGTGTAAAATTCCCAACATTAAATATAGATAAGTTTTCCCCCGAAGTAGTTTTTAAATTGGCAAAATCAAACTTCTTGTATTGCCAAATATAGTGGAGAAAATCTTCTTTCATTGCAATTGTTTTATAGGCTTGTAAATGAAAGACCAAAGTAATAAAAAAACACTAATTTCACTAATTTACGAAAATTGGTTTTCTGTAAATCAATGAAATTAGAAAAAATAATACCCGACTGGTTTTGAAAACCTGTCAGGTATATTTGGAAATAGAATTATTTTTATAGCTATTTTATCGAACCAATAATATCATATTTCGTAATAATATGATGCTTTCCGTTTCCTAAATCGACTAAAACAGCTTGATTTTCTTTGGTAAATAATTTAGAAACTTCTTCGATTGCTGTTCCTGTTTTTACAATAGGATATGGTTTTCCCATTATCTCACGAATAGGTTTATCGGCCACATTTTTATCGGTCACGTAACTTTGAAATAAATCTGATTCATCTACCGAACCTACAAAACCTGTAATATCAATCACTGGAATTTGAGATATTTTGTATTTTCGCATACGCTCGATAGCATGTGAAACCAACTCTTCAGTACGAACAATTACTAATGGTTTGTCGATATGATCCTTAATAATATCTTCGGCTTTTGTGATTTCTTCATCTAGAAAACCACGTTCACGCATCCAATCATCATTGAACATTTTTCCTATATAACGACTTCCTGAATCGTGAAATAACACCACGACTACATCTTCTGGTTTGAAATGTTCTTTTAGTTGTAGCAACCCTTTTATCGCAGAACCTGCTGAATTTCCTACGAAAATCCCTTCTTCTAAAGCAATTTTACGAGTATAAACCGCTGCATCTTTATCGGTAACTTTTGTAAAACCATCAATGATATCGAAATCGACATTTTTAGGTAAAATATCTTCTCCAATTCCTTCGGTTATATAAGAATAAATTTCGTTTTCGTCGAAAATACCTGTTTCGTGGTACTTTTTGAATACTGAACCATAAGTATCGACTCCCCAAATTTTGATATTTGGATTTTTTTCTTTCAAATATTTTCCAACGCCAGAGATTGTACCTCCAGTTCCCACTCCAACTACAAAATGTGTGATTTTACCGTCGGTTTGTTCCCAAATTTCTGGTCCAGTTTGTTCGTAATGCGCAATTGAATTACTTGGATTATCGTATTGATTTACATACCAAGAATTTGGTGTTTCTTCTCCTAATTTTTTAGAAACTGAATAATATGAACGAGGATCAGTTGGCTCAACATCAGTTGGGCAAACGACCACTTTTGCTCCTACAGCACGAAGAATATCACATTTTTCTTTGGATTGTTTGTCGGAAATAACGCAAATTAGTTTATATCCTTTTACAATCGCTACAAGTGCTAATCCCATTCCTGTATTTCCTGAAGTTCCTTCGATGATGGTTCCTCCTGGTTTTAGGCGACCATCGGCTTCGGCGTCTTCTATCATTTTTATGGCCATACGGTCTTTGACAGAGTTTCCTGGATTGAAAGTTTCTACTTTTGCAAGTACTAATGCGCTTACTTCTTTGGTAACTTTATTTAGTCGTACTAACGGCGTGTTTCCGATAGTTCCTAATATGTTTTCTGAATATTTCATTGTTTTTTAGTTTTGGATTTTGATTTTAAAAATCAGAACCTTCGAATTTATATGCAAAGATACATATTAGAATTATAATTGTGAAATGGAATGTTGTTTGCGTGAGGGATTGAGGCGGTATCCTTTTTTGAGGCACGAAAAAAAGATATAGCCGAAAGCCCGGCCCTTGTGGTCACGCCCAAAAAAATATTTTTTTATTGAAAAAATGTCCAAACCAGACCAAAGCGGATAATGAAATCTTTGTACGGATAATCGGGTGCCGAGTAATAGTTTCTTCCTGTAAAACTAGAATTTAAATGCTCAGCTTTTAGGAATATTCTGGCTTGACGCACCCGTGCATTGATGAAGAAATCGACTAGTGGAAAATCTCCTACTTTTGTCTTTTCTTGCACATAAAACTCTCCAATTAGCGGGTTGTAATCGTTTGCGTAGTATTTTGTAAAGGTTTGAAATGTGAATCCTGTTTGCAAAAACATGGCTTTTTTGAATACATAATCGGAAAAATACAAAGTGTTTCTTGTGACTAATTTGGGCGCATTTAGAATATTTTCATCTTGTGTAACTTGCTGAAACAAAACAGTATTATCTAAAGCAAATCTTCTGAATTTTAGCTCTTTACCGATTTTTACCGATAAATAATTTATTGTTTTACCGTATTGTTTTGGCGTTGTAACAATAATTGAATCGGATTTGTCGTCATCACTAAAATACAAATAATCATCTAATCTGGTGAGTTGTGCTTCGGCAGAAAGCCATTGCATATTGGCTTTTAGCTTGATGGTGTTTATTTTTTCGTTCTTAAAATTATTATACCAATTGTAACTTACAAAACTACTTTGATATAAGGTATAATTCAAATCTGGGACTTTACTTTGGTTTAAATATTGTGCAGAGAAATTATTTTTTTCGTTCCATTTGTACTGTACTGAAACATCTAAAGTAGAAAATGTTTGTTTTGATATTGATTTAGAAAATAAAGCTTCTCCTCTTAGCTTGTTCTTAGAGTATAAATATTTTCCACCAACGGCATTGAGTTTGGCATTATTTAGATTTGGCACTGAAACCTGATTGTTTGATATTAAAAGTCTATTATATAAATAGTTATATTGATAATTTTCTATAAAAAAATGAAAATCTCCTAGTGTTTTATTTGAAAAACTAGCTTCTATTTTGTTATAAGCGATATTGTTTTTCGTTACATCGTAATAATTAGAAGGTAAATATCCGCTTCCGAATCTTTCAATTGTAGCGGCACTACTAAATTCGAACATTTTGCTTTCGTAACTAAACTGATGGTTTATAGAAATATTGTTCTCGCTGTCTTTAGAATTTATCCTAAAAGAATGATCTAGAAAATATCTTTTACCTTTTAGCAAGGCTTTAGCATTTTCAAAATAGACTTCTAATCGGGAGCGTTGCGTGAACTGCGGATTTCCTGATTCAAAATCTGAAAGATTAGAAACACCACCGTTTTCGCCATTTAATGCATCTTGACTCGTGTAATGAAAATTCGCTAAGTATCGCTTGTTTTTTGAAAAATAACTGGTTGTAAATCTGAAATTTCCTGAACTGGACAAAGAATTCACGTATTTACCTAAAGAACGTAATCCTTTGTAAGCAATAGAAAAATTAAGTTGTTCGGAAGTATTTAAGGTTATAAACGCATCTACCGATTGTCCTTGTTCTAAAGTGGTCTTAAAATACAACTCGGTAATTGGAGTTGCTACCGAATAGTAATTAATATCTTTTGACTTTGCATAGTTAAAATGCTTGGCTTTAAACCCAAACTCTGGCAAAGTGCTAGGATTATTTAAACCAAAATCTAACGTATTATAAGTTTGCCCGTCGTTAGCAAATGGTAATAGTCCGAAATTATCTTTACGCAAATGGTTAAATTTATAATCTTTGTGTATTGTTAACGAAGTATCAACATAAGTTGTGTCTTTTTGCAAAGTCACAATACGATACATATTTATAGGTGCTTTGGGGTTTTCTTTGGGTTTGTCGCGCAAAGATTTTTTTATAGTATCATTTTTATTTATAGACAACTCATTATCTACTTGAGCAAAGCTGCTCAAAGTAAAAACGAATAATAAGATTGTAAGAATGTGCTTCATATAATAAACTGTGTTGCAAAAATACACAAATATTATACATAAAAAAAGCCCACCAATTGGTGGGCTTTAAATATTTAAAGAAAATTATTTTCTTCTTGTAAATGATGGTTTTTTATTAGCCACTTTTCCAGAGGCTAAAACTTCATTAGTTACATAATCAGTAACAACATAACTGTTTCCAGTTTTTGTAATTATTGCAACATAATCTGCAAAACTATCACTAGTTGTCATAGGTACAGAAATAGTTGTTGACCATACACCGTACTTAGACATAGTAAGTTTCATATCATGATTAAATGCAACCTTTGGTCTTATAAACCCTGTATAAGTATAAATTTCAAAATACACATAATAATCACCATCAGGAAGCGAAGCATCTAATACAGTCAACTCAGGATTAGCTGATGTAGCACCATCAAAATTTAATGGAGCTCCTGAAGGATCAAATATGTAAAGATCAAAATCAAACATACTAGTGTCATGCGCAAGATTATCTGTTCCTATATATGGAGTATCAATAATACTTCCAAAAAGGTTAGTTTGCTTATCCCAAGTTAATCCAACACCAACATCATTACTTACGTAATCAGCGATGTTAATTGTGATAATTTCAGAATCCGGGTTAACTTTTATTAAACCATTTCCAGAAGATACTAATCTAAGTTTAAGAACTTCATTACCTTCTTTTAACAAATCTATATCCGGAGTTATAGTAAAAGTTGTAGAAGTAGCATAAGCTGGAACAGTCATAATATAACCAATTCTTCCTTGTGGAAAACCTCCTGCAGCAGTATCAGTTTCGTCACCTGAACAGCTAAAATCTCTAAAAGATGCTGTCGTTCCGGCGTCATAAATCTCAACTTTATAATCCATCGCACTACTATTAGGACTGTCAACATTAAGTGTAAATGTTATTTCAGTACCCTCAGTAGCCGTAACGCTAGTTTTGTCTAAAGTTACAACTGTTTTGACAAGTCTAACATCTTCTAATGTTTCATCATCATTATCGCAAGCAACAAATGCAAGTGCAACAAGCAAAACAGGTAATAAGTTTTTTATATTTCTCATATTTATCATATTTATTATAATTAAATTCTAACTAATGTAAAATTTCTATTTACATAAAAAGAAAGACCTGTTAAATTAACCTCAGTAAAAACTAAATTACCTGATGGAGATTCAATAATACCAGTTGGTCTATCAGTAGTTCCAGTTTTAAACATTGGGTAACTACCTTCAAATTGCCAGTCTATAATTTCAAGATCTCTACAAACATCTGAAAAATCAAATGTAAGAGGCTGACCTCCTGAAGAAATTCCTGGTAAACGAGAACATCTATAAACATTAGGTGCAATCTTAACAACCGTAGCCGCTCCAGCAAAAGTTGATGTAGGACCCGATACAAGATAGGTATTATAATTACCTTCTAGAGCCGTAGCACAACCCACAAAAATAATTTTGATAGATTTGTATTGCTCACCAACTACTCCGCTAGATGCAGAAGTAAGTTTTAATACCAACTCAGTTTTTTGAGTAGCATTAAAAGAACCTGTATTTATTAATAAAGGAATGTTAGCAAAAGATCCTCCAGCAGGAATAGTAACTTTTCCAGTTGCATCAGCAAAATCAAATTCAGTTCCTTTTACAGCAGTAGAGTTTGCTAAATCAATTTCGTAAGAAACTGCTATAGGAGTAACAGGAGCTAGTCCGTCACCTAATCCCTGCATAACTACAGGTACATCAAGTGTTTTTTGCCCAACGTTAGAAAAGTAAGCAACATTTTCAACGCTTTTATTGAATCCTACAATTTCAGGACCCTCATTACGAGTATCATTTGCCAATCTCTCTTCATCATTACAAGAGAACAATGAGAAAGCAAGTGTCGCAATTAATAATATTTTTTTCATAATAATAAATTTAAAGTTAATAATATTATTTCCAGAATGGTCCTGTAGCAAAAACGCTAGCAGACGATTGAGATGGAACATTTGAAGAGTTAGATATAATCTCAGAATTAGGATACATCAATCTTTTAGGTTTACCATTAACGTTGTTAAGTGCATTAGGTGTTACAGGGAAACCTGTTCTCACGTAGTCAATCCAACTTTCGTGTCCACTCACATGCATTAAAGCAATCCATTTTTGAGTCATAATCGCTTCTACTTTATCAGTAGTAGCATTCCAACCAAAACCAGGAACAGCATCAATATCTGTTAAATAAGTTCCTATTGTAGCTCCTAATCTAGTAAATGATGCAGCAATACCTTCATCAAATAGAGTTTTTGGATCAGCTGTAAATTTAGCAGGATATTTGAAAGCAGCCTCAGCTAAAAGGAATTTTGCTTCAGACAAAGTCATTACTTGACCTGCCATAGAAGAACCAACAGTTGCATTTGTACCAACTGGTAGTGGCACAATAGCAGCTCCTAAAGAAGAAACAACATCTGCTGCCGCTAGTGCTGATTCCCCTTGTTCAACTCCTACTACACTTCCTGCAACCAATGTAAATAATCTACCTCTACGTCCATCGCTAGTAGAGTTTAATTTTGAAGCTGCATTATCAGAAGCTACAACTAAATCTCTATTTTGAACTTTAGTTCCAGAAATACCAAAACCGTAAGCAGCGTAAAATGGATTTTGAGCATCTCCACTTGCAGAAGAATAACCAGGATTGATAGTTACATTTGAAGTAATAAAATCAGCTCCAATAAGTGTATCTAATTGAGCATCTAAATAAGCAGTAGTTTCTGCATCAACTAAACCAGATTGTCTCATTAACAATCTTAATTTTATAGTATTAGCAAAACGTTTCCAATTATCCATATTTCCAGCCAACATAGCATCTTCAGTTCCTACAACAGCATCGCTACCATTAGCACCATTTATCATAGCTATCGCCTCATCTAAATTAGTTACAAGAGCTCTGTATACCATTTTATCATCATCATAAGCTGGCGCTAAATTAGCGTTACCTAAAAATGCTTCAGAATAAGGACAATCTCCATACATATCGACCATAGTTTGCATGTAAAAACTTTTCAGGATTTTTGCAATGGCTTTATGGTTATCATAATTATCACTTTCATACACTGTAATATTGTGTAAATTAGCAATATTCGCATACCCGTAATTCCAAATATTTTGATAAAAAGAGGTTGTCATGGTAGAACGTAATTCAGCACCATAAGGATCTGTAAATGAATTAACATTTCCACTCCACGAGTTCATCATGATATTACCAAACTGATTTAAGTTTTGTGAAGCTATACCACCTTCAACATTTCTAGTATCACCAGAAATTACACGAAAAGTTTGCGTTTGTGCAGCACTTAAAGCCAAATTTGGTGTTATTTGAGACAATAGTGCAGTATTTGGAGTATCATTTACATCCAAATAACTCTCACAAGAGCCTAAGGATAAAATTAAACCTGTAAAAAATAATTTGACTATTTTATTTTTCATAATAAATTAATTAAAAAGTTAAGTTAAGCGAAAATCCGTAAGAACGTTGCGCAGGATATCTTGAAGTAAATGGATCGATACCAGCTGCATTTCCACTAGTTTCAGATGCTTCAGGATCACCATAATTTCTGTTTTGTTTAGAAAATATAGTTATAGGATTACGAGCATTTACCCCAATAGATAAAGCAGATAAACCAGTCTTACCTATTAAAGATTCAGGGAAAGAATAACTTAAAGAAGCTTCTCTCAATTTGAAAGCAGTAGCGTCTAAAACTAAGTTTTCACCTGTTCTTGAGTAGAAACCGTTGTTGTAACCAGCAATATAACTTGCAGTACCACCACCACCTGTTACTACAGTAGTATTTGTTTCGTCAGCACCATAAACACCATCTCCATTATAATCATAAGAAGAGTTTGGCATAATAAATCCACCACGGTTTTCAGCACTTTCTATTGTAGAACCATTAAATGATAAATCTTGTTTTACATAAGAAACAAACTGATGTCCTGTTCTGTAATCCATTGTAGCAGATAACTTAATTCCTCTATAAGAAACAGAAGGACTATATCCTAAAATATAATCAGGAGTAGTTTTTCCTAATTTTTGTTGACTAGGGTCAATAGTAGGATTACCATTTGCACCAAGAATTACTCTACCCATACTATCTCTAGTATATTTTGTTCCTTTGATAAGTGGAAACTCATCTCCAAGATCAGCAAAGATACCTGCAGTAGCAGATGGAGCTCTTAAACTAATTGAAGTTAAACCACCCTCTAAAGCAGTAATAGTTGTTTTATTATGTGAGAAGTTTAATTTATTATCCCAACGAAAACCTCTAGGGTCAGAATTTTTTATAGGTGTAAAACCTAAATCAATTTCATATCCTTTATTTTGCAAAGAACCTACGTTATCTAAAACAGTTTGATAACCAGTAGAGAAAGGAACATTCGTTTGTGTAATCAAATTATCAGTATCTGCAACATAATAAGATCCGTCTAAAGTAAGTCTATCATTAAAGAAACCTAAATTAATAGAAGCTTCTTTTGTAGTTACAAATTCTGGTTCAATTTGAGAATATGTAGGTCTTAGTTGTTGTACATAAGAATTGTTTCCAAAAGGATATCCGAAACCAGTCGTAGCAGTTTGATTAATAGCATAAGCACCAACTGCAGAGTCATTACCCACTTTAGTAAAACTTCCAAATATTTTCATGTAATTAAGAACATTTCCTTTAATGCTTTCAAATGCTTTTGTAGGAATAAATGATAAACCAACACTTGGATAGAAAAAGCTATATAAACTTTTATCAAAAACAGAAGACCAGTCATTTCTACCAGTAGCATTTAAAAATAAATAATCTTTATATCCTAATTCAGCACTAGCAAAAACACCAACTTTTCTAAAATGAGTAGATCTGTTTGCTAAAGTACGTGAACCACCATCATTATCAAACACTAAAGCACCAGCAGTATACGGGTTTAAAACATTAGAGATGTTATAAACTCCTGGTATAGCAAAGTTTGTTCCTCCAACCTCGTTAGATTTGAAACTATTATCTTGAAGGTTATTTCCTACAGTTGCTTTAAGAGAAACATTATCTGTTAATTTATAATCAAAATTCACCAATAAATCACCATAAAACACTCTTCTAAAATCAGTAGAAGATACTAAAGCAGCATCAATAGCAGCTGGAGACGCTCCATAAGTATCAGGACCTACAACATCAACATAAGCATTACGATACTTCAAGTTGTTGTTTGTGTTCATTCTTAAATTAGCCAAATAACTTGCACTAATATTTTTGTTAAACTGATAACCAAAAGTAGCGATTGCAGCAACAACATCTCCTTTTAAAATCTGTCTTTGATTATCTCTTTTCCAGTAAGGATTGTTAGCATAAACAGTCCAGTGGTGTTCGTTACCGCTTTGGAAAGAAGAAATTGGAATGTTTGTTGCAGCTTGTAATAAATCACTAAACAATTCAGACTCAGTTTGTCTAACATTCTGAGTGATATAATTTAAATTTCCTTCAACAGAAAATTTTCCGATTTTTTTACCCGCTTTCAATAAAAATGAGTTTCTTTTCAGCTCATCTCCGTCAACGATAAAATCATTAACCTGACGATTTGCAGAGAAGTTTACGTAACCAGTTTCTAATGAACCTCCACTAATACTAATTCCGTTTTGAGAAGTAAGACCATTATTAAAAAATTCTTTTATATTATCTTGATTTCCTGTATATGGCGCCATAACAAAGCTACCATCAGCTTGCATCATACCAACTGGCTGAAGCGAACCATCATACTCAGGACCCCATGATCCGTTTTCAACATTTGAATGTGCTCCATCCCAACCTTGACCGTAACGCATTTGTCTAATAGGCGTGTAAGCTATCTCAGAAATATCTAAAGAAGATTTTATTGTTACAGAAAATTTATCACTTCCACCTTTTTTAGTAGTTACAATAATAACACCATTAACACCATCAGATCCGTAAATCGCAGATCCTTGAGCACCTTTCATAGCATTTACACTTAAGATAGTCTCTGGTGGAATTTGTTGTAAAGTCGCTAAAGATGATATAGCACCATCAATAACCACTAACGCTTGATTGTTTCCTGTGATAGAACGAGCTCCTCTAAAAACAACTCTGTTCTCACCAGCAACACTACTATTAGTAGTATTAATTTGCAAACCAGATACTTTTCCAATTAATGCTTGAACAGCATTTGGACTAGAAGCTCTGTTCAACTCTTCAGCTTTTACAACCGTATAACTAGATGTAATCGCATCTTGCTTACGCTTAATCCCTAAACCAGTTATAACAACAGTTTCTAATTGCTTAGCATCATCTTGCATTTTAACATTAATAGAACCCGAAGCATCGACTGTTTTTGAAATATCACTCATACCCATGAATGAAAAAACAAGAACCTCACCTTCACTAGCCTTGATAGAATACGCTCCATCAAAACCTGTCGATACACCACGTTGGGTACCTTTTACTACAACATTTACACCTGGCATAGGACCACTTGCGTCAGTCACAATACCCTTTACAGTTTTCTCTTGTGCAAAGGAAAGCTGCATAGTCAACGCTACTAATAGCGTAAAAATCCATTTGAACTTTGATCTCATATTATTTTTATTTGAGTTAGTTATTCCGCAAACTTCTTAATAATTTCTTAAATAACCAAATAATACGACGGAATATTACAATTTTATTTAAGTTAAAAAAAATGCTTGAATATAATCGGAATGATAATCACTCGTTTATATGATACATAATAATGCAAAAGGTTGTGTAAAAAATTATATTTTTGTCAAAATTACATTTATGCTAAATCCTTTTTTTTTAACACAACATTTGGAAGCCGGCACTGACGAGGCTGGACGAGGTTGTCTGGCTGGGCCTGTCACAGCGGCAGCAGTTATGCTGCCAGAAAATTTTGAATCTAAAATTTTAAATGACTCCAAACAATTGTCTGAAAAAACTAGAGAACAATTAAAACCTATTATTGAAGAATTGGCAATTTCCTTTGCCGTTACACATCTAGAGCCTATAATAATTGATGAAATAAATATCCTGAACGCTTCACTAAAAGCAATGCAAGAATGCGTTTTACAATTAAACCCTGCTCCTTTATATATTATTGTAGATGGAAATCGTCCTTTACTATCCAAAAACAGCTTCAAAAAAAGCTCTGGCAAAATATTTACCGATAAAGAAACAGAAATTCTTCATTCGATACCAAATACAAGTATCATAAAAGGAGATTCTAAATATTTAAGCATTGCGGCCGCATCGGTTTTAGCAAAAACTTATCGTGATGAATATATGAATAAAATTCATGAGGAATTTCCAATGTATAACTGGAAGAAAAACAAAGGCTATCCTACAAAAGAACATCGAGAAGCCATTAGAAAATATGGTGTAACAAAATACCACCGAATGTCTTTTAGGTTATTACCCGAACAATTAGAACTTGATATTTAAAATCACCCAATAATTGTACAATCAAACAATACAGTAAAATGTTTTAGTATTTTTTCTTTTACTTCTTCTTCGTTTACTTTTTCGACACCAAGTTCTACATTTAATGAAGTTACCGCTTTTCCTTTTATACCACACGGAATAATATTATCGAAGTAACCCAAATCGGCATTTACATTAAGTGCAAATCCGTGCATGGTAACCCAACGAGAAGCACGAACACCTAAAGCACATATTTTTCTTGCAAACGGAGTTCCTACCCCAAGCCAAACTCCAGTTTCGCCTTCGCTTCTTGTACCTATTATATTATACTCTGCCAAAGTAAGAATTATGACTTCTTCTAGAAGTCGTAAATATTTATGAATGTCTGTAAAGAAATTTTCTAAATCCAGAATTGGGTAACCTACAATTTGCCCTGGCCCGTGGTAAGTAATATCTCCACCTCGATTTATTTTGTAAAAAGTTGCGCCTTTTGCTTCGAGTTGTTTTTCCGATAAAAGCAAATTGGACAAATCGCCACTTTTCCCCAAAGTGTAAACATGCGGATGTTCTACAAAAAGAAAATAGTTTGGTGTTTCGTCTTGACGTTCCTCTCTCCTATTTCGGATTTTAATATCTAGAACTTCTTGAAATATTTTTTCTTGGTAATCCCACGTTTCTTTGTAGTCTTTGTGTCCTAAATCTTGGAGTTGTATGGTTTTGTTCATTTTTTTAGAAGGCACTGAGGTTGTGAGAAGCAAAGGTACAAAGTTTTGATTGAAATTATGGTACGCGGATAACATGGATTAAACGGGTAGTCATGGATTTTTCTAATCTTGTTCTGAGTGACAATGTTGACAATAGCCCAGATTGCAACGAAAATCCTTTTGTTTTTTTCTTTAAAAAATAAAAGATTGTAGTGAAAAGCTGGAAATAGCTCCTAAAAAACTTTGAAACCTTGCGACTTTGAAACTTTGTAACTAATCTCTATCTTTGCAATCTTAAATAAAATTTACCCATGCAACTTTCGGAACAAGAAATCATTAGAAGAGAAAAACTGAGCGCTTTACGCCAACTAGGAATTAACCCTTATCCTGCGGATTTATTTCCTGTAAACCATACTTCGAAGCAAGTGAAAGACTCTTTTGAAGAAGGTAAAAAGGTGACTGTTGCTGGTCGTTTGATGAGTGTAAGAGATCAAGGAAAAGCTTCTTTTGCTGAGTTACAAGATAGCGAAGGTAGAATTCAATTGTACTTTAACCGTGATGTAATTTGTGAAGGTGATGATAAAACGTTGTACAATCAGGTTTTTAAAAAACTGACCGATTTAGGTGATTTTATAGGTATTGAAGGCGAATTATTTACCACTCAAGTGGGTGCAAAATGTATTCGTGTTCAGAATTTTACTTTTTTAAGTAAAACTTTGCGTCCGCTACCTTTACCAAAAACTGATGAAGACGGAAATATTCATGATGCGTTTAACGATCCTGAATTAAGATACAGAATGCGTTATGTAGATTTGGTTGTAAATCCGCAAGTGAAAGAAGTTTTTGTAAAAAGAACCAAATTATTTACTGCCATGCGAAACTTTTTTAACGAAAGTGGTTACATGGAAGTAGAAACTCCCGTTTTACAATCTATCGCTGGTGGTGCAGCGGCGCGTCCGTTTATGACGCATCACAATAGTTTAGATATTCCTTTGTATATGAGAATTGCAAATGAATTATACTTAAAAAGATTAATCGTAGGTGGTTTTGATGGTGTGTATGAGTTTTCGAAAAACTTCCGTAACGAAGGAATGGACAGAACGCATAATCCAGAATTTACCGCTATGGAAATATATGTAGCCTACAAAGACTACAATTGGATGATGACTTTTGCTGAAAATTTATTAGAACATTGTGCTACTGCTGTAAACGGAAGTAGCGAAGCGACTTTTGGTGAACACAAAATAAACTTCAAAGCTCCGTATGCTCGAGTTACAATGACGCAAGCAATTATCGATTTTACTGGTTTTGATATTTCCGGAAAAAGTGAAGCAGAATTATTTGCTGCTGCTAGAGGCATGGGAATCGATGTTGATGAAACCATGGGTAAAGGAAAATTGATTGATGAAATTTTTGGAGCAAAATGCGAAGGAAATTATATTCAACCAACCTTTATAACCGATTATCCGAAAGAAATGTCTCCATTATGTAAATCGCACCGTGACAATCCAGATTTGACAGAACGTTTTGAGCTGATGGTTTGTGGTAAAGAAATTGCCAATGCATATTCTGAACTAAACGACCCAATAGACCAACGCGAACGTTTCGAACACCAACTGAAATTATCAGAAAAAGGGGATGATGAAGCAAATGGCGTGATCGATGAGGATTTTCTTCGTGCTTTGGAATACGGAATGCCACCAACATCGGGAATGGGAATTGGAATGGACAGACTTATTATGTTTTTGACCAATAACGCATCGATACAAGAAGTATTGTTTTTCCCGCAAATGAGACCTGAGAAAAAGCAATTGGAATTGACTGAAGATGAAAAATGGATTGTTGAATTGCTAAAAGCAGAAAACAATCAATCATTAAATGGTTTGAAAGAAAAATCGACTTTGAGTGGAAAAAAATGGGACGCAGCTATGAAAGGCTTGTCTAAACACGGCTTGACCAAAGTTGTAGTTGATGGCGATAGCAAAACGGTAGTTTTGAACTAGAAGTTTTTAAACTCTTAAATATATCATAAATCTGCTCAAATGGGCAGATTTTTTTATTTACAATTAAACCTTTTCATCTATTTATCGTCTTAATGATATAACCTTAAAAAAAAATATCATGAAAAAATTAATTTTCACCTTAGCATTAATTACTAGTCTTTCGTTTGCAGCAATTGCACAAGAAAAAGAATCAGGAAAAAGAAACGCAACTGAAAAATTATCGGCAGAACAAAGAAATGCTTTACATCTGAAAGAAATGACATTAGATTTAGATTTGACAGCTTCACAACAAAAAGAAATAGCGCCAATTATTGCTGAACAAACCACAAAAATGGAAGCAAAAAGAAACGAAATGAAAGCGAAAAAAGAGGCTAAAAAATCACTGACAGCAAATGAAAAATTTGAAATGAAAAACAAATCTCTCGATAATCAAATCGAGATGAAAGCCAAAATGAAAAAGATTTTAAACGCTGAACAAATGGAAAAATGGGAAGCCAATAAAGGAAAAAGAAAAGATCAAATGAACAAGATAAAAAGACAACATAGAAACAAAACCAAAGGAGAAGTTTCTAAATAATTTTTGGTAGTTCGAAAAAAAAGTTTAGATTTGATAATTATAACTAATCGACCACATTAAATTATGAAAAAAATATTATCAATATTTGTACTGCTTTTTGCATTGAACGCAAGTGCTCAAGTTCAAAAAAAAACAATTCAAAAAGAATTATCAATTGAGGAAAAAGCTAAAATAAACTTTACGGATCTGACATCTGTAATAAATCTTGAAGATCCCACTCTGGATTATGCTCTTACGCAACTATTTACAACAAAACACAAGATGCTTTCAAGGGAAGGTCTTACAGAGACTGACAAAAAAGAAGTTTCAAATCTAATTGATGCCAAATTAAGAGCAACTCTAAATTACGAATCAATTCAAAAATTGGAATCTAAAGGAATCTACAAAAAACTGCTTAATTAATTTTTTTACATAAAAACCAACACTACTAATTCATGAAAAAAATATTATCAATATTAGCTTTATTTTTTGCTTTTACATTTTCTGCTAGCGCACAAACGGAAAGCAAAAGCCAAACTTCAGAAACATTGGCCAAAAACGATGTGTTAAAAGTATCTAAAGTAATCGCTTTGGAAGAAAGTATGAAAAAGAATCTTCATATCATATTTTTAAAAAAATACGATGCCTTAAATGCAAACCAAACATTAACTAAAGAAGAAGCTAAAGGATTTTCTGAAAATGTTGATACCAATCTAAAAGCGGCACTTTCTGCTGAAGACATTAAGAGATTAAAATCTGTTACAGGTTTATACGACAAGTTAATTTATAAATAAACTTATATTTTAAACAAAAAAACCACTATTAATAGTGGTTTTTTTGTTTAAAAATCTTTCGAAACTTTATCTACCGCTCGAATTGTAAAATCTAAATCTTCATAGGTTAAAGCATCGGAAATAAACCAAGTTTCGTAAGCTGATGGCGCAATATAAACACCTTCTACAAGTAATCCGTGGAAGAATTTTTTGAACGTGTCATTATCACCATTTTTAGCAGTTTCAAAATCAAAAACTGGATTAGCATCGAAATGAACAGAAATCATCGAACCCACTCTGTTTATAGTATGTAGCACATTATTTGAAGTAAGTACTTTGGCAATTCCTTTTTCTAAATAAGCTGTTTTTTCTTCTAATCTTGTAAAAACTGCTTGGTCTGCGTTTAAAGCTTTCAACATAG
The DNA here is from genome assembly GCF_900111965.1 of Flavobacterium swingsii. Taxonomy (GTDB): domain Bacteria; phylum Bacteroidota; class Bacteroidia; order Flavobacteriales; family Flavobacteriaceae; genus Flavobacterium; species Flavobacterium swingsii. The sequence continues at coordinate 387,481 of NZ_FOJT01000001.1, forward strand.
CCAATCCAGCAGCCATTGCCAAAGGATTTCCAGATAATGTTCCTGCTTGATAAACCGGCCCAAGTGGCGCTAAATAATTCATTATTTCGTTACGTGCAGCAAAGGCACCAACTGGCAATCCGCCTCCTATTACTTTACCAAAACAAACAATATCAGCTTTTATATTATATAATTCCTGAGTCCCTCCTTTTGCGAGGCGAAATCCAGTCATTACTTCATCAAAAATTAGCAATGTGCCATTATCGTCGCAAATTTGTCGCAAAGCTTCTAAAAAATCTTGTTGCGGCGGAATACAACCCATATTTCCTGCAACCGGCTCTATAATAATGGCTGCAATTTCGTTTTTATTAGCCTCAAACAAATCTTTTACATTTTGAATGTCGTTATAGCTTGCTAACAAAGTATCTTTCGCAGTTCCTGCCGTTACTCCAGGACTGTTTGGCGAACCAAAAGTTATCGCTCCGCTTCCTGCTTGTATTAAAAAAGAATCAGAATGCCCATGATAACAACCTGCAAATTTGATTATTTTATCTCTTTTTGTAAACCCGCGAGCCAATCTTATGGCACTCATACAAGCTTCGGTTCCTGAGTTTACAAATCGAATTTTATCGATATTTGGCACCATTGAAACGGCTAATTTTGCTATCTCAGTTTCTAATGCTGTTGGCATACCAAAAGAAGTTCCTAGTTTTGCTTTTTCAATCACAGCACTTACAACGGGTTCGTAAGCATGTCCTAAAACCATTGGTCCCCAAGAGTTGATATAATCTACAAATCTATTTCCGTCTTCGTCATAAACATAAGCGCCTTTTGCACTTTTTGCAAATATTGGCGTTCCTCCTACTGATTTGAATGCTCTTACTGGCGAGTTTACGCCACCAGGAATTACTTCTTCCGCTTCCGTAAACAACTGGCTACTTCTTTGGTATAACATAAAAAAATTATGAATTATGAATTATGAATTACTTTATAATAATACTTTGACCTAATGAAAGGTTATTATCAATAATATTGTTTTTCTTTTTTAACTCGTCGATAGTGATATTGAATTTCTTAGAAAGAGAATATAACGTATCTCCTTTTATTACTACGTATTGACTTTCGTTATCTGCAATTTCTTCTTTTTTATCTAAAGGTTTTACAGGAAAATCTATTCCCAAAACTTCAGCATCGTATTGTTGCAGCTCATATCTTTCTATGATTCCAATTAGTTTTTCTGGATATTTCACATCAGTAGCATAACCTGCTTTTTTAAGTCCTCTTGCCCAAGCTTTGTAATTATTTTTTGGTAATGAAAATAAGGGTTTATACCAAGCTCTACTAGTCAAAAAATAAGAATGATCTCGATAAGATTCCTCTGCATGTTCATATTTTCTAAAACATTCTTGTGCAGTATCGTCGTCATGTTTTATACTAGGACCTGTCCATTCTTTATGACATTTTATTCCAAAATGATTGTTTGCCTGAACACTCAAATCCCCTGTTCCTGCTCCAGATTCCAGAATTCCTTGTGCGAGTGTAATACTCGCAGGAATGCCATCTCGAACCATATTTTCTTTTGCAACTACCTTAAATTGTGCGATATAAGCCAAAACCATTTCGGTAGTCACTCTCACTTTTTGAGTGGCTTCTAAAACCTCAATTTTAGGTGGCGCATTTTCTTTTTCAGGCGTTTTTATTACCACTTTTTCTACTGGAGTTTCTACTTTTTGTTTGACAGTAGTTTTTTGAGTTGCATGCGCTGTTTTTCTAGGCTGCACTTTTGGTTTAGAAGCCCCGCAACTTACTAATAATGATACTAATATAAGAAATGCTATTTTATTCATCAAAAACTATTTTATTCATTTTTTTCTTTTCTAACAATCCATTCATACCACTTATTCCTTGCAAGCCTCCTGTATGAATCATTAGTATTTTTGAACCATTTGGGAAATAATTATTAGCAATTAAATTCATTACTCCATAAACCATTTTTCCTGTATAAATGGGGTCTAAGGGAATTTTTACATCCATATAAAACTGATTTATAAAACCTATTAGTTCGTCAGTTACTTTACCATAACCGCCAAAATGATAATTGGCAATTAATTCCCAATTGTTATTTTTTGCAAACTTACGAATTTCATCTTTCAAAAAGTCGCCTTTTAAGGCTGGAAATCCAAGGATTTTTTGATTTGGGGTGGCACTATTTATTATTCCCGAGATTGTACCGCCCGTTCCTACCGCACAACAAATATAATCGAAATGAGCATCTTCATTGATTAGAATCTCTTCGCAACCTAATATTGCCAACACATTTGTACCGCCTTCTGGAAGTAAATAATGGTTTCCGTATTTGGTATTTAGTTCAGAAATAAATGATTCCGACATTTTATTTTGATATACTTCTCGAGAAACAAACTCAAATTTCATTCCACAATTCTGCGCAAAAAGTAATGTTGGATTCTCTTGTATTTTACCTACCAATTCGTTACCTCTAATAATTCCAACAGATTCAATACCAGCTTCCTGACAAGCAAACGCCACCGCCGCAATATGGTTTGAAAAAGCACCACCAAATGTAATTAGTTTATCATGATTTAACTCTTTTGCTTTAAGAATATTGTATTTCAGTTTTCGGAATTTATTTCCCGAAACAAACGGATGCAACAAATCCTCTCGCTTTATGGTTAAAGTGATGGTTTTATTTTGGATTTCAATATTTTGATTGACAGAATTCATTTTTACAAAAGAGACAAAGGTACAAAGGCTCTTAGGAACTAAGGTTTGAAAATTCGCAAATTTGTGGTAAAAAAATAAAAAAATCGTGACAATCCGTATTATCCCTGTCATCCGCGTACCAATTTATCTTCAAAAATCTAAAACCAAAAAAGCAGCCCGAAAGCTGCTTTAATTTTAATATAGAATTAACCTTTATTTTTTAGTAGAAATAGAAACCTTTTTAGTGATTTCCTGATTGGCTCCAGTTATTAATTTTACGATATAAACCCCTTCGCTTAATCCAACTGTACTGTATTCATAACTAACATTAGAACCTAAATTTGCCTTAGACAATATTGTTTTTCCAGAAACATCATACAAAGTACAAGATTTCAAATCTATTGCTTCAGGGTTTTTGATAGTTAAAAATCCGCTTCCATTATTTTGAAAAACATCAAAATTACTAGCTACATTATCATTTGTACTTAACGCATTCTCTACAAATGTAATTTCATATCCATTATTATTTACACCTGCAGGAAGAGAAACTTCATATTCCGCATTTTTTATATCGTGGTACAAATCTGTTGTTTTATCATGCAAGTACACCATTTGATTGTCATCGAAACCATATAAAGTACCTATAACTTTAATTTTGAATGTGGCTGGAATATTATTTCTAAATCCTACAGGACATTTTTTATTAATATCGAATGGAGAAAATGACATCGCATATTCCTTGTCGCTTCCTTCTAAAATATGATAAAAACTAAACGGCGCAGTATCTGATGATGCTCGTGCATCGGCAGCGCTATCAAAACCATTTGTATAACCATCAGCAAATCCTAATGCTGTTCTTATAAATCCTTGATTGGTATTTACAATCGCATTTATTCTTAGTTGTGGTGCATAACCCTTTTTTTGGATTGTATAATCAGTTCCTGCTACATTAGGTATTTCAGGATAAAATTCATTTCCTTGAACAGTATTGCTACTAGATTTAGCAAACTGCGAAGTCCCTCCTTCTTTAACAAAGGTTCTAAATTTATTTTGCATAGTAACACTCCCTGCTGCGGTACCCATAACCATAAATCCTTGCCCAACTGGACTAAATCTTCTGGCGAAAGTTGTCCCATCTTGATTAGAAGCTCCACCATCTGGATTCAAATCTAAGTTTTGAGTTCCGTCTGCATTATAGGACCAAATATCAGATCTTAAATAACCGCCACCTGGTGTATATTTTCCATAACCTCCTTGATAAGCCGCAATGAGATGCGAATTTACAACTGATTGTTCCCAGAAATAAGCAGTCCCATTTATCGACGGATTGTTTATTGCTCCAATATCATCTGCAGTACCCCATAAAGTATCTGGACCAGGAGCATCTTTACCCAAAACCATATTGATGTCTATAGCACTAGGATAAGGATTACCTACTAATGTAAAATTCCCATTAGCAACGCTAACCGAAATATTTCCGTCATTAGGTTTCCCTCTAAAATCATATCGTTGATTACTCCCCGAATTGTTTGTTCCTGTTTCATTTGTAATTGTAGTCCCATCGGTACCACTAGTTCCTTTCATCGTAAATCCTTCTCCAGCCGCAATTGTTGGATTAGCTCCTACTGAAAACCATTGAGAATAAGTAGTAGATGACAAGAATTTATAAATCCAGCGGGAAGCAATTTGAAGCGGTGACGAAATCCCGTCGACAGCTGCCATTGCTAACGGCGCCGTAAATGTAGTTGCCGTAACCGTCGTAGGTCTTCCTAGATTAACAATACCAAAAGAATCATTTACTGTCGATGCTGCCACAGGAATTCCTACTGGAGAACACCAATAGTTGTACTGGTAATTGTTAACTGTTCCGTCTTGAAAAACAGACAAAGCACCATTTCCTCTGTTGTTTCCAGCACCCGAAGTCCCTTGTAATAACTGAGAACTATTGCGCAAAAACAAATTACTTGTAGGGTCTTTTAGCTCTACATTTCCTGTTGCATAAACATATTGGTCGTTTACATACACATAAGTATTAGGGCTTACGTACAGCTGAGCCTGAGTAGCTATTCCTAAAAAAAATAACAATAATAGATAGTTGTATTTCATATGTTTACGGTATTAAAAAAGTGAGTTGACTACTAAAAATTAATAAACCAATTAAAATCCATAAACAAATATATTCAAAATAAATAAACAATAAAAAAACATCGACAAACTACAATTAAAATCGATTAAAAACACTGTTTCTCAATATTTTATACTTTTTTATTTGGTTACCAGAAAATATATATGTACATTTACTCTTCTAAATCAATTTTGTATGATACAATTTTACCCTATCCAAAAATCTAATGGTTCTTTTCTTACAAAAGGAAAAGTTTTTTTTACGAAATCTATTTTGAACAAATACAGTGCTTTACTGTTTGTTTTTGCTTTTTTCTCTACTAGTTCATCGTTCGCGCAATTCCCAGGAAACGACAATGTACCTGGAGCACTGAAAGCATTCAATGTCCCTGCTAACGTCACTCACGTTAATGCAGCAGCATGGGGCGCAGGTGGTGGTGGTGGTGGTGCATCCGGTAATAATCTAGGAGGAAATGGCGGAGGCGGAGGTGGCGCTGCTTCAAACCAAATAGCCGTTTCTTCTGGTAACAGTTTTACTTACACTGTTGGTACTTCGGGAGCAGCTGGAGCAGCTGCTAATGGCACAGGAGGTAATGGAACATTATCATCAATAACAGCGGTTACACCATCAACTAATCTATCTGCAAATGGTGGTACTGGAGGATTAGGAGGTAATGTAGCATTAGGCACCCCAACTAATAGCGGAGGAGGAAGTGCTAGCGGAGGAATAAATAGCCCTGGAAGTGATGGTGCTAGAAATACTAATCCAAGTGGAGCTGGTGGAAACTCAGGGACAGCATTTACTGTTTTCGGTGCAGGAGCTACAGGAGTATCAGATTCAACCGGAACACCTGGAGGACAACCTGGCGCAGGAGGAAGTGGTGGAGAAAGAAACGGAGGGACAAATTCAGCTGGAGGAGCAGGTGCGCCTGGTCGTGTCATGTTTGATTATATTACCGTTTCGAATGTTACACCAAATCCTGTTTGTATAGGAGCTACAATAACCATAACTGGTACGAATTTTTCAACTCTAGGTACTACAACAATAACGGTTAACGGGACAGCTTGTACAAGTATTGTTGTTGTAAACACAACTACAATTACAGCCGTTGTCGGAGCTAGTGCAACCTCAGGAGTTGTTGATATTAATAACAATGGGAGAAGAAACAACGGAAGAAGCATCACAATTAATCCATCACCAACAATAGTAACAGTTACTGGAACTACTCCAGCATGTACATCTACAACATTAAATGCCTCAAATGGGTCAAGTGGCACTATTTATTGGCAAAATACGACTTCAAACGGAACTAGTACTGCAACTCCATCAACATCACAAATTGTAAGCACCTCAGGTACTTATTATTTTAGAGCTCAATCCGCAGCTGGTTGTTGGGGTCCTCAAGGCTCTATTGTTGTAACTATTAATTCAACACCAACAATAACAGCAAACCCTGCAAATTCAAGTATTGCAGTGGGTGCAAATACATCATTTACAGTAACGGCATCTGGCACTCCTACAAGCTATATTTGGGAAGTAAGCACAAATGGCGGTGGCGCATGGTCTACAGTAACGGCTAGCGCTATTTATTCGAATGAAACTACAGCAACATTAGATATTACAGGCGCTACATTAAGTATGTCTGGTTATATGTATAGAGCCATGGCAGTAAATGCTTGTGGCACTTCGGCAGCTTCGACTGCGGCTACATTAACAGTCAGCTTGATTTATTGTACACCAAGCTCTGCAGCCCCTACTACATACCCTATTTCTAATGTAACTTTTGCTGGGATTAACAACAGCTCTTCAGCTGCAACATCAGCAGGTCCTTTTTATCAAGATTTTTCAGCTATTTCAGGCAGTGTAATACCTAACGGCACTTATACTTTTTCTGCTACAGCAACTGGTGTTTCACCAAATCCATTTGGAATTTATGTGTTTTTTGATTGGAATAACAATGGTGACTTTACTGATGATGGAGGACTTACAACAATTGGAACCTATACAACAACTGCTAGTGGTGTATTATCTGCAAGTATCACAATTCCTTCTACAGCCGTAATAGGATCAACTGTTAGAATGAGGGTAGCAAATCAATTTAACTCTGCGCCTTCACCATGTCCTACTGGTGGTAGTTTTCAAGATGAAGATTATACTCTTAATATCATTGCAGGACCTGCTTGCGCAACGCCAGCAGCACAACCAACAGCTTTGGTATTAACACCTGGAGGAACCTTTATTAATGGTTCATTTACTGCTGCGGCAGGTGCTGATCATTATTTGGTTGTAATTAATACTACCAACGTTACTCCAACACCAAGCAACGGAACAACCTACGCTATTGGAGATACAACATTGGGAGGAACAAATGTAATTGTGGATATTGATAACAATACAACTTTTACTGCTGGTCAATTAAATTTAAGCACTACTTATTACGTTTTTGTATTTTCATACAATAGTGCTTGTACTGGAGGCCCATTGTACAGAACTGTAACTCCACTAAACGGACCAGCAACAACAACAGGAACCCTACCAACTTATTGTACCCCTGTAACTACATCGACAGCTATTAACCGTTTATATGTTTCAAGCGTCGCTTTTGTAGGAACTTTACTTGACACAAGTCAGGTAAGTACTACAGATGGTGTTGCTGATGGTTTTCAGGATTTCACAGGTAATACAAAAAGCATACAAGCTCAAGCTGGCCCAATAAATATGAAGCTAACATCTGATACTGGTCGTGGTTTTTGGAAAGTATGGGTAGATTGGAATAAAGATGGCGATTTTGCTGATTCAGGCGAAGAAGTATACAACCCAGGTGGTTATCTATTTGCTTCAACTACTTTTGGGTTTATTGTACCTGCTAACGCTGCACCTGGCGATTATAGAATGAGGGTACGTGTACAAAACACTATTGACACTAGTCTTCCAGTTAATGACCCCAACTATGAAACACTTTTGTATTTTGACTCTTGTAATTCTTTTAACACGATTTCAGGTACTAGAAAAACTTATGGTGAGGCAGAAGACTATCTCTTTACAGTAATTGCAAAATGTGATAACAAAATTACCTCTATTTCAAACCCAGCAATATGTGGTCCAGGTACAGCTACCTTATCAGCCATAGGAACAGGTACAGACGTTAAATGGTATGACGCATTAACCGGCGGAACATTAGTTGGAACAACTGCGAATGGAGCAAACTTTACGCCAGCTATTATTGGAACAACTACTTACTACATTACTTCTTCAAGCGTTACTTGTGAGACTTTGACTAGAATACCTGTAATTGCGGAAGTAAAACCAGTTCCTGCTCTAATTATTGCAACACCAAATGTGACTATTTGTGGAGAGAATCAAACAATCCAATTAGATGCAACTGGAAATAATGAAGTTGCTTATTTAATAGATGAGAATTTTGAAGGTGGAACTCTAGGCGTTTTCTCTAATGTAAATAGCGACGGAACAACTGTTGCTCAAAAAGGGCAAACTGCTTGGAAAAATAAAACCAGTATTTTTGTTCCTAGTGGAGGCAGATGGTTTCCAGCAATTTCTTCTGGTTTTGGAACAAATAAATTTGTTTTAACTTCAATGGATGATTTTAAAACTGTTCCATTACCAACAGTTGACATGGAAAATTCATTAACACTTACAACAGCAGTAAATCCGGCAGCAACTTCGTTTGCTAATTTAACGCTTAGCCTCAGAATGTACTATTCAAGATATTTTGATGATGGAGCAAGCACTGCGCTTGAAAATTGTAATATAGAAATATCTACAAATGGAGGCACAACTTGGCCAATATCCTTAGCAGCTATTACTGCTGACCAAGGTTATGGCTCGAACTTTGTGACTTTAACTTATAATTTAAATGCATATATAGCACAAACCAATTTAAAAATAAGAATTAGAGTTTTAGGAGATGGATCTGGATCTGGAACTGCAGGTGACGGAGCTGCTATAGATGATGTGAAATTATACGGTAGCAGACCATTAACTCCTTTCTTTGCTCTTGGTGGTGGTGTAAATGCATATACAGATGCAGCTACCACGATTACTTATACTGGAGATCAACGAAATACTATATGGATAAAACCAACATTAACACAATTAGAACAAGCTTCATTTGTAATTAATGTTAGCGCAAATCTTAATAATGGCTGTACAACTAACGGTACAATTAATGTAACAAATCAAACGAAAGTTTGGAAAGGAACTATCGATAACGATTGGAACAAAGCTGGTAACTGGTTGCCGGCAGTGATTCCAAATGCTACCACTTGTGTTATTATACCAACAGGCAGTACCTCTCAAATCATGAATACTCCTGATGCATTAGCTAAAAACCTAACAGTAAAAGCTCCAACAGGAAATCTAGAATTACAATCTGGCAGAAACCTTACAGTAACTGACTGGATTAATGTAGAAGCTGGAGCAACATTTAACGTAAGAAATAGCGCTAATTTAGTACAAGTAACTAACGCACCAGTACCAGCCAATTCAGGTAACATTAACATGGAGCGTATTGCCAATCTTCGTTTACAAGATTATTCTTATTGGTCATCACCAGTAGGTAATGCAGCAGCAGGAACATTCCCTGTAACAAGTGTATCTACAGCAACGCCATCAGGTTATATATTCAAATGGGGAACAACTACTGTTAATCCAAATGGAGGTCAAGGTTATTGGATAAATACAGCAGAAAATATGGTTCCTACAACAGGATATATTGTTCGTGGTCCAAACGGATTCAACAATGTAACTACAACACCACTAACAGCTAACTTTATTGGCGTACCTAGTAACGGAATATTCACACCTACTATTTACAGAGGAACTGATTTTACAACTGTAGGTACACAAGGCATTCCAAGAACAGCTACTGATGACAACTGGAATTTGTTAGGAAATCCTTATCCTTCTTCAATTGGTATAAATGAATTTTTAACAACCAATGCAGCAAACCTTTCAGGTGGTGTAAGGTTATGGACTCATGGTCAATTGCCAACAAATGCTACAGACCCTTTTTACCAAAATTTTGTAACCAATTATTATCCTAGCGATTATATTGCAGTAAACTTAACCGGAGCCACAAGTGGAGCGGGAGATGTGAAAATTGGATCAGGACAAGGTTTTATGGTACTAATGAATGCGGGTGCTGCAGGATCTAACACTGTTACTTTCAACAATAGTATGAGAAGTGCTGCATTTGCAAATAATGTGTTCTATAAAAATGGAGTTTCTGCAAATGAAACTGCCGTTGTTGAAAAACATAGAATATGGTTAGATTTAGTAGGTGCAAACGGAAATGCAAGTAGAACTCTTGTGGGTTATATAGCAGGTGCAACACAAGCAAATGACGGCTTGTATGATTCATTTACAGATTATAAAAATTCTGAAAATTTCTATTCGTTAATCGATACCGAAATCATGCAAATACAAGGTAGAGCTTTACCTTTCGAGAACACTGATTTTGTTCCTATGGGATTCAAAACAAGTGTAAGTGGTTCTCATAGTATTGCTATTGCAACTGTTGATGGTCTTTTCTCTGATGCATCACAAAACATCCTATTAGAAGATAAGTTACTAAACACAACTCATAATCTAAAAGATTCTCCGTACACGTTTACTACAGCTGCGGGAATTTTTAATGATCGTTTTGTATTGCGTTATTCAGCGACAACATTGTCAAATCATGATTTTGATGCAAATACAGTTAAAGTATTTACAGGTAACAATACCATCAATGTAACTTCAACAAGTAAAATTATAAAAGAAGTAGTTGTTTATGATGTTTTAGGGAAAACAGTAATAAACAAAACAAACATTAACAAGCAAGAAATTTCTCTAAACGAATTGAAACAAACAAGTACAATGCTTGTTGTTAAGGTAACTTTAGAAAATAACGAAGTGGTGGTTACGAAAGTGATTTTCTAATAATCGACAATAAATAATTAAGGGCGCAAAGATATTTTCTTTGCGCCCTTTTTTTGTCTTTAACATTTGTAATCCGTTTACTACTTTTTATATAAAAAATGTAAACTTTCAGCAGAAATGATTAAAAAAATACACAAAGAATTAAACATTCCCGCAGACTTTTAATACAAATCTATTAAAATCGGAAAATTTAGCCCATAAAATGCTACAAAACAAATATTATAAAAACTTCGAAAAACACTAACAATACAGCACTTCTTCTTAGTTATTAATAATTATTTGATAATATTTTTACATAATAGTTTGATTATGTTGTTTTTATTTATACTTTTCCAAAACTAAAAAACACATCTTTAACTATTATGAAACAGAATTATTTTCAGAAAAAGTATACTTTTTTCTTATTAGTACTACTTGGTCTATTTACAGTCACTAACAACACACTTATTGCGCAATGCGTAACAACAGCACCCGCAGATGTAACTATAAATTGCGGATCATCAACTACTTTGAGTGCAACAACAACTGCAGTAACTTATAGTGTAGTAACATCATCATGTGGTCCGGTAGCTATTGCAGGTACAACCGCCTTCCCTACCACTTGCGATGACTGTGTTACAGGTCAGATTCCCATTGGATTCCCATTTAATTTTTACGGAAACACATATACCACAGGTGTAATCTCCTCTAACGGTATTTTGGGTTTTGGCCCTACTTTTTCATATACAGGTTATAGTGCTTTCGCTATACCATCTGGAGGAGACCCAAACAATTATATTGCTGGTTTTTTTGCCGATATAGACATTCGTTACGGAGGAACAATAACCTATCAAACAGTAGGCACTGCGCCAAACAGACGTTTTGTAGTAAGCTATAACAATGTTGTTCCTTACAATTCTGGCACAGGAGCTGGTACAGGAACAGCCTCATTTCAAATCGTACTTAACGAAACAGGATCCTTTCAAGTAATTGTTTCTCAACTATCAGCAAACTGGAATGCAACAACCTCTGGCGCATTAGCAACTTCTGGTGCAGAAAATGACAATGGAACATACGCTTTTCCAGTTCCAGGAAGAAACTCTACCGATTGGCCAGGAATTAATGCTGGTGCTCAAGACTGCACCATATTTAACCCTCAACCTTGTATTTTTCAAAGATGGCAACAAGGCGCAACTGTAGTTTCTGCAAGTCCGAATTTAACCATATCACCAAATGTAACCACACCATATACAGCCTATTGGCTTTGTGGCGGAAGTCCGTGTAATGACGATACCGTTGTAAATGTAAATGGACCAAGTTATAGTTTAAATGCACAAGCAGACAACACAAGCTGCGCTACACCAAATGGTTCTATAATATTTAATACCGTAAATTTAAGCGGAAGTTACAATCTTGGTTACAACATAAACGGAAGTCCAACTTCTCAAACTGTTACACCAGGATCAGGAAGTACTAGTATAGCTCAAGGCGCAGTTTTTAATGCTGGAACACTCGCCAATACAGACCCTACTTGGGTTAGAAATACAGGAGGAACAACCTGTGGCGCAACCGCAGGAACCGATGAATATTATGATGTATTCGCATTTACAGTTTCAACCAACGGATCATATACACTTAACATGTGTACACCTGGAACAGATTTTGATGCGCATGCCTCATTATATCAAAATGCATTTAGCGGAGCCGCACCTTGTGGAACTCCAGCAAATTTTATAATTGCTGATGATGATACAAATACAGGAGGGAATTGCGAAAATGATTCTAGAATTGTAGCAACACTATCAACTGGAATTACCTATTATTTAGTATCTACTAGTTTTAGTACAGGTGCTGTTGGAAATTACGAATGGACATTTACGGGTCCTGCATCAGCAACAATAAACATTGGAGCCCCTCAAATTATTTTAAGCAACTTATCAGCTGGTACTTATTCTAATTTTCAATTAAACACTGTCAGTTGTGGAATCATAACCATTCCTGGCCCATTTACAATTTTAGACACAAGTGTTAAAACTTGGGATGGTAGCAATAGTACAGATTGGAACACAAATCAAAACTGGTCTGGTAATGCAAGACCCACAGCTACCGATTGTGTAGTTATACCAGGAAGCGTACCTAACAACCCTATCGTTTCTTCAGGAACTGAAGCCTTAGCAGGAACACTAACTGTCCTAAACGGCGGTAATTTGACCGTAAACTCTAATAATTATATAACCGTAACTAATACTGTAACTGTAAATACAGGAGGTATATTTACATTAAATAATAACGCATCATTATTACAAACAAACAATGTAGTAAATAGTGGTAATATTATATATAGAAGAGATGCTACCGCTATTAGAGGTTCTGATTTTGTATATTGGTCCTCACCAGTAGCTAGTCAAGCCATTAGTGGGATATACACAACTCCTGTACAAGGTCCAAAATATTTATGGAATACAACTGGATTAAATGCTAGAAATGGACTTGGCAGATGGGACACTTTTGCAGGAACTATGACTACAGCAAAAGGTTATATACTTAGAGGGTCTAGTAATTCAGCTATGGCATCAAGCACTATAAACAGTACATTTACAGGAGTCCCTAACAATGGAAATATAACGATTAAAGCTACTCGTGGTAACATGACCGCAGCAACTGTGCCATCTACCTATTCGGCCGCTGGGCTTAACGTAATGGACGACAACTGGAACTTACTTGGTAACCCATATCCATCAGCGATTAATGGATTACAGTTTTTATCTACAAATAGCGCTAACTTATTAGGTAACATAAGATTATGGAGACATTTAAACACTCCAACTGCAATTGCAAGTCCATTTTATCAGAATTTTGTATATAATTATAATTCAAATGATTATTTGACTATCAATTTTACAGGACCAACAGTACCTGGAGCATCAGATATTATAAAATCTGGACAAGCATTTATGACGCAACGTATAGAAGGCGCTCAAGATTTAGTAGGCGCTGACATACAGTTTAACAATGCTATGAGAAGAAATGCAGGTGCTCTAATGGTAAATGATAATTTCTTTAAATCAAGTACAAACAATCAATCTCCTAATACAAATACTGTTGAAAAAAACAGAATATGGTTAGATATTGTTGACAATACAACTAACTCTTCAGAAACTACTTTATTAGGATATGTTGATGGAGCTACAAATAGTTTTGATAATGATTTTGATGCTACAATTGGAATTACTACTGCTATTGGAATATATAGTTTTGCAGACAGTAAAGAATGTATCATTCAAGGAAAACCAACACCATTTAGCCAAGATGACATTGTACCTCTAGGTATAAATATACAATCAGATGGTGGTTATCACATTGCTATAAAAGCAGTAGATGGGTTATTTACAAATGGAGCACAAATCATATATCTAGAAGATAAATTGTTAAACGTAATTCACAATCTAACTTTAGCTCCTTATAGTTTCACATCAAATGCTGGTACTGTAAACGATCGATTTGTATTGCGTTATACTGATAGAGCGTTATCAAATAATGATTTTGACTACAATGATGAGATTAAAATTTTTGTTAATAGTGGCATCAATGTAACTTCTACAAAAGAAACAATTAAAGATATAATTGTTTATGATGTTTTGGGTAAAACATTATTAGATAAGAAAAATATCATTAAAAATGAAGTGAGGCTAACCGAATTAAGACCAACAACAAATGTTTTAATCGTTAAAGTAACTTTAGAAAATAATAAAGTAGTAATTAAAAAAGTAATTTACTAAATTACCTATATTTTAAAAACTTCCAAAAAGACCTCTTCTTCAAATAGTCGAGGTCTTTTTCGTTAGCATAAGCCTCTCTTTCAAAAATAATATTTCTGTAGGCTTTGTTCCTATCTTTATATCGAATGGTTTTGATTAAAAAATCTGTAAAATATAAAATATAAAAAGGTAAAATAAGCAACTCCAATTGCTGACGAATGTGTATTTTTTCGTGATTTAGTAAAACTTTATTTGTCTTGTCAAAACCATTTCTAATAATCACAAAAGGAAATAAAGTAAGTCCTCGGTATTTTTTTGGAATTAAATATTTAGAAACAATTAGAAACATGATTTAAAGTTTATAAATTTGTAGTATGAATTCACAAAGTAAAGAAAATAAACCCATAGAAGGTGAAGATTTTTATTACACACCCGAAGGCTACAAATGTTTTACAGAAAAATACCATTTAAAACGTGGTTATTGTTGCAAAAGCGGTTGCCGTCATTGCCCTTACGGATTTGATAAAAAAACGGGGACCAACAAAAAATAAAAAATGGACATTCAATTATTCAAATATCGAATCAAAATTCACAAATCCTATCACAGGTCTGACATTCGTTACCCCTAGGTTTCAATCATTTGAAATTTAGAATATAAACCTAACGAATTAAAAATAACAAAAATGACTTTTAAAGAACAAATACAACAAGGTATTCCGTCTGTTTTACCACAACCAAAAGCTTACGAGACTTCAATAAATCACGCGCCAAAACGCAAAGAAATATTATCCACAGAAGAAAAAAAATTAGCACTTCGCAACGCACTTCGTTATTTTGAAGCAAAACACCACGCAACATTAATCAAAGAATTCTCAGACGAACTAGAAACTTACGGACGCATTTATATGTATCGTTTTCGTCCAGATTACGAGATGAAAGCCCGTCCAATTTCTGATTATCCAGGGAAATGCGAACAAGCAAAAGCCATCATGCTCATGATTCAAAATAACTTGGATTATGCAGTAGCACAACATCCACATGAATTAATTACTTATGGCGGAAACGGTGCTGTTTTCTCAAACTGGGCACAATATTTATTGACGATGCAATATCTATCCGAAATGACCGATGATCAAACTTTAGCGATGTATTCTGGTCATCCAATGGGATTATTTCCATCACATAAAGAAGCGCCAAGAGTCGTAGTAACTAACGGAATGGTAATTCCTAATTATTCTAAGCCCGACGATTGGGAAAAAATGAACGCTTTAGGTGTTTCGCAATACGGACAAATGACTGCAGGAAGTTATATGTACATTGGTCCGCAAGGAATCGTACACGGAACAACCATCACAGTTTTGAACGGTTTTAGAAAAATCAAAAAAGCAACTTCAGGAGGATTATTCGTAACCTCAGGACTCGGCGGAATGAGCGGAGCACAACCAAAAGCTGGAAACATTGCAGGTTGCATCACTGTTTGTGCCGAAGTAAATACAAAAATCACACACATTCGCCACAGTCAAGGTTGGATAAATGAGGTTTTTGAAAACATAGACGAATTGGTTGCCAGAGTCACTTTGGCGAAAGCCAATAAAGAAATTATTTCTCTTGCATATCTAGGAAATGTGGTCGATGTTTGGGAACGATTTGACCAAGAAAATATTCATATCGATTTAGGTTCCGACCAAACATCGTTGCACAATCCTTGGGCTGGCGGCTACTACCCTACTGGATTTTCATTTGAAGAATCGAATGAAATGATGGCAAATAATCCAGATAAATTTAAAGAAGAAATTCAAAAAACGTTGCGTCGTCATGCAGAAGCGATAAACAAACACACAGCAAAAGGAACTTATTTCTTCGATTACGGAAATGCTTTTTTATTAGAAGCTTCACGGGCAGGAGCTGATGTCATGGCCGACAATCATATTGATTTCAGGTACCCGAGTTACGTTCAAGATATTATGGGACCTATGTGTTTCGATTATGGTTTTGGACCTTTTCGATGGGTTTGTGCTTCAGGAAAACCAGAAGATTTAGCAAAAACAGATGCTATTGCTTGTGCCGTCTTAGAAGAAATGATGAAAAATTCGCCAGAGGAAATCAGGCAACAAATGCAAGACAATATCACTTGGATAAAAGGCGCTCAGGAAAACAAACTAGTCGTTGGTTCACAAGCACGAATCCTTTATGCTGATGCTGAAGGAAGAATAAAAATCGCCGAAGCATTTAACCAAGCCATTGCAAAAGGAGAAATTGGAATCGTCATTTTAGGTCGTGACCACCATGATGTTTCGGGAACAGATTCGCCTTATCGCGAAACTTCAAATATATATGATGGCTCTCGTTTTACTGCCGATATGGCAATACAAAACGTGATTGGCGACAGCTTCCGTGGTGCAACATGGGTTTCTATTCACAATGGAGGCGGCGTTGGTTGGGGAGAAGTGATAAATGGAGGTTTTGGTATGGTTCTTGATGGTTCTAAGGAAGCTTCAAAACGATTAGAATCGATGCTTTTTTGGGATGTAAACAACGGAATATCAAGAAGAAGTTGGGCAAGGAACGACAATGCAATTTTTGCAATAAAAAGAGCCATGGCGACACAACCTTTATTAAAAATTACCATCCCAAATATAGTGGATGAAAAATTATTTTAGTTTAAAGTTTATTAGGTTCTAATGCAACTTTAAACATTAAACCATAAAAACAATTAAATTATGAAAACAATAAAATTTTTATCGATATTAATAACGTTCTTATTAGCCTCATGTAGTGCAGTAAGGGTAAATTCTGATTATGAAAAAAAAACAGATTTTTCGGTTTATAAAACCTATGCTTTTCATAAAACTGGCATAGACAAAGTTGAAATTTCCGATTTTGATAAAAAACGCATCCTTCGTTCTATTGATGAAGAAATGACTACTAAAGGCTTTACTAAAAGTGAAACTCCTGATTTGTTAATCAATATTAATACCAAAGCCGAAAAAAATATTAATGTAAGCCAATTTAATGCAAATTACGGTTATGGCTGGGGATTGGGTTGGAATCCTCCTTATTGGGGCGCAAATTACAACATCAATACAAATACCGAAGGAACTCTGATTATCGATTTAATAGACGCTAAGAAAAAAGAGTTAATTTGGCAAGGTGAAGGCGTAGGATATCTAACAAAAAATACTGACAAAAAAGACGAGAATATAAAATGTTTTGTTACCCATATTTTAGCACAATATCCACCAGTAAAAAAATAAAAATGTATAAATGGTCTGCTTTTTAGCAGACCATTTATTTAACACGAAAAATATGATCCAAAAATACTTTAACACAGCACTCCTACTCATTATTAGTATTTTCATTTCGTCATGTAGTTCTACAAATTTACTGACTATGGACGCCATACAGCCTGCACCAGTAAACATAAATGCTAAAGATATTTCGATAGGAATCATCAACAGAAGTGTGCCATCTCAAAAAAATGTAGCTATCGATGAGATTGATAAAATTTTATCCATCGAAGGTAGAAATTTAGATAAAGAAGGTGCTCAAAACACGATTGCAAGTTTACAAAATGAACTTTCTAAAAACAATATAATCATTGGTGCCAAAATCATTGAGGTACCAAATCTGAAAAATACAGGTTTAGCTCTTTTTCCTGAAGCAATTTCTTGGGAAAAAATAAGTCAAATTTGCAAAGAAAACAAAGTCGATGTCGTATACGAACTTTCGTATTATGACACCGATGCAAAAGTTGATTATAAAGTAAACAATGTAGAAACAACCAATATTTTAGGGCTAAAAATTCCTCTTATAGAACATCAAGCGACCATTACAACACTAATAAAAACTGGCTGGAGAATATATTCACTTAAAAACAAAGTGATTTTAGAAGAATTCTCAACGCAAGACAACGTAACATTATCAGGAAGAGGTATAAATCCTGTTAAAGCTATTGAAACTATTATAGGAAGAAAAGAAGCCGTTTTAAATAGTAGCGACAAAATAGGGAAATCTTATGCACAAAGAATATTACCATATAACATAAGAGTTTCGAGAGATTATTTTGTAAAAGGGAATGATAATTTTGTTACCGCAATGCGAAGAGCACGAACAGGAAAATGGGATAGCGCAGCCGAACTTTGGGCAAAAGAAGTAAACAATTCTAAAGGAGAAATTGCTGGTAGAGCTTGTTATAACATGGCCATTATAAATGAAATTAACGGAAATTTAGACACTGCTGTCGAATGGGCATCAAAATCATATTCGGATTACAACAATAAATTGGCCTTAAAATATCTGAACATTCTAAAAAGAAGAATAAATAAGAACAAACAACTTGAAGAACAGTTGAAATAAATCTAAAGATTTAGTACTTTTACTTCCAAACAACAACTACAATATTATGGAAGCGCCTTTTGAAAGCAACCCACTGATTGACAGACTACCAAAACATTTGAAGCAGTTTATCAAACCGCAAGATTATAGCGACTACTCGCCAATAAACCAAGCAGTGTGGCGTTATGTGATGCGAAAAAACGTAGATTACCTATCTAAAGTTGCTCACGAATCGTATCTTATAGGATTAGAAAAAACAGGACTGGAGATAAATAATATTCCGAATATGTACGGTATGAACCGTATTCTAAAAGAAATTGGTTGGGCTGCCGTAGCTGTTGACGGATTTATTCCGCCGAATGCATTTATGGAATTTCAAGCTTACAATGTACTTGTTATCGCTTCCGATATCCGACAATTAGAACATATCGAATATACGCCTGCTCCAGATATTATTCACGAAGGGGCTGGTCACGCACCCATTATTGCCAATCCAGAATATGCCGAATATTTACGTCGCTTTGGCGAAATAGGTTGCAAAGCCATTTCATCGTCACGCGATTACGAAATGTATGAAGCCGTACGATTGTTATCGATAGTGAAAGAAGCTGAAGGAACTCCTCAAGCCGAAATTGATGCTGCCGAAAAACAAGTAGATTTTCTTCAAAACAATATGGGAGAAATGTCAGAAATGGCACAAATTCGAAATTTACACTGGTGGACAGTCGAATATGGTTTGATAGGAACAGTCGAAAATCCAAAAATATATGGAGCAGGTTTGCTTTCTTCTATTGGCGAAAGTGCTTGGTGTATGACAAATGAAGTTGAAAAACTTCCCTACTCTATTGATGCGGTAAACCAAAGTTTTGACATTACAAAACCACAACCTCAGCTTTTTGTGACGCCAGATTTTGCTTATTTAAGTGAAGTTTTAGAAGAATTTGCAAACAAAATGGCACTTAGAACTGGCGGATTGTCTGGTATTCATAAACTAATTAATTCGAAAGCGATTGGAACTATCGAAATGAGTACCGGAATTCAGATTTCAGGTTTGTTTACCAATGTTATTGAAGATGACGGAAAACCAGTTTACATTCAAACCACAGGAAAAACAGCTTTATCTTATAGAGAAAAAGAACTGGTTGGTCACGGAACGTCGTATCATTCTGAAGGTTTTGGAAGTCCAATTGGAAAACTAAAAGGAATAAATATCGCTATCGAAGATATGAGTCCTCGCGATTTGAAAGCTTACGATATTTATGAAGCTGGAAAAGTCACTTTAGAATTTGAAGGAAACATCGTAGTTTCGGGCGAAATAGTTACTGGCTCACGCAATTTGCAAGGCGAAATTATATTAATTAGTTTCAAAAACTGTACGGTTACTCATGGAGAAACTATTTTGTTTCAACCAGAATGGGGAATTTATGATATGGCGGTAGGAAAAAAAGTGATTTCAGCTTTTTCTGGCCCAGCCGACGTGCATAGTTTCGATATGATTACACATATTCCTTCATCTAAAACCATCAAATCTAAAAAGACACGGGAACGTGAAGAATTAGAAGGTTTATACCAAAATGTACGCGATATTCGCGAAGGAAAATCGACTAATATATCATTAGAGAACACTTTCGAAAAATTGATTGAAAATCATCCAAAAGATTGGTTACTTTCAGTTGAAATTGTAGAATTAGTTCATACTAAAGATACCGTTTTGACATCAAAAATAATTTTGCATTTAGAAGACTTGAAAGTGTCTAGACCTGAAGTAAAAAAACTAATCAGCAATGGTTTAGAACTGGTTTTCGAAAAAGAATCGGCATAGGAATTACGACTTTATTTTGGTAGAAAAATCACTTTCTTTTCCAATAATATTTCCTTCATATTGCAATTTCCAACCCATAGAATTGGTAAGAATTAGCATTTTAGACAATTCAGAAATTAATCGATTTTGAGCATTAGATTTCAAAGTCGATTTTTCTATTTTCTTGGCTAAACTTGTCTTTGCTTGTTTGCTTATTTTGTTATAATCATCGCCCGTAAATGGATTCAATTTGCTTTGATCTACATCATAAAACTGAATATCGGGTGAGATTTTTATTTCTTCCTTTGGAATATTAAGAATGGTAATTATTTTATTTTTTTCATCAATATCATATTTCATTTGATGCAAATCGTAGGCAACAGTCACATCAGCATTTACAACAATTAATGCTTTTTTGTCGAAAGAAACCATACCTCCAAAATAAGTATCTTGGTCTTTATAAGTTAACACTTCGGCAAAATGACCTTCGGTAACAACCAGTTTTCCAACATTTACAATTTGTTGCTGAATGAGTGCGGTGCTATTTTCTAAACTTGAATTATCATCTTTTTTGAATGTACAAAACTTGAATAACAAAAAAACAACAACTATAATTCCTATTCCTAATACTATTCTATTTCTCATTTTTGTGTTTTTTTTTATAAAAATATAAAATTAAGCTAGAAACAAAACATATAAATTGAGAAGAAGTAAAATAATAATTGACATTACGATAATTTGAATTTTATTTTTAGAAAGTGCCATCATATTATGTTGTTAATTTTTGCTTTCTGAATAGCTTCAAGCTTGTTGTGTACTTGAAGTTTAAAGTAGATATTCTCTACATGTTTTCTTACTGTTCCTTTAGATAGAAATAAGTTTTCGGCAATGATGTCGTATTTCAGTCCTTTAGAAAGTTGTTCGAGAACTTGGATTTCTCTTGTGGTGAGTGAGATTTCTTCTTGATTTTTTCTTGTATCAAAAGTAATCGGATTCCTAAATAATTTAAGCGTTTTCATAGCTATTGATGGTGTCATGGTGGCACCTCCATTAAGCGTTTCTAAAATTCCTTGATTCAAATCTTTTGGGTTTACTTCTTTTAGCAAATAACCATCGGCTCCTGCTTTTATAGCGTTAAAAATATTTTCATCATTATCAAAAACGGTTAACATGATAATTTTTATTTGAGGATAATTGATTTTTACATAATTTGTAGCTTCAATACCATTCATATTTGGCATTTCAATATCCATAAGAATCAAATCTATATTGTGATTTTTTTTTAATTTTTCAATCAGATTTGAACCATCTATTGCTGTGAATTTAATATCAAAATTATCAAAAAAAGACAATTTTTCTTGGGTGGCTTTTATCAAAAAGGAATTATCATCAACTATGGCTATTTTTATCATTTACAGTTTTTTATAAAATTAAGAAAAACCATTACTTAATAAGAATAAATAATGGTTTTTTATTGATTAGTTTACTATCTAGTTAATTGCAATATTTGTAAATGAGCCCGAAACAGATGTTACACCACCACCAGATCCCGTAGCGGTAAAAGTACCTGTTAATTTATTATTTGCATTAGCCGTAATTACCACAGAACCAGAAGTTGGAACAAAAGCTGCAGACATTGTTGTGCTTCTGTAATAAAAAGCATTTCCAGAAGCCACAACATCATAAGTTCCTACTGCAATTGCCGTTAAATTGATTTCATACACTGTCCCACTGCCAGTATTTGTTGCAAAGATAGTTTTGAATGAATTATTAGCATAAGGATTGTTAACTGTTTGTTCTGTTGAACTGCTACTGTCAGTCCATCTGAAACCATCGCCAGAAACTGGTGTAGCTGATACAGGAACAACCACAACATCTTCGTCGTCAGAACAAGAAATAGATGTAATAGCAAGTAAAGCAATTAGCAATAAAGAAGATAATTTTTTCATGATTTTAAAGTTTTAGTTATTATTAATAGTACAAATTTGCAAAATATGCTTACACAAAAAAATACGACAATAGTCGTATTTTTAAGATATTTAAGCAAAATACTATTGTTTTATAAACTTAGAATTGAAAACTGAATCTTCATTTATTATTTGAACATAATATACTCCTATACTAAAATTTGACACGTCTAAGCTGACATTATTTTCTGAAACATTATCTTTTTCAAATACTACTTGCCCTGCAATTGATATTATTTTTAGACTTGCTTTATCTAGATTGTTTTCAAAATTAAGTGTAATTTGACTTGATGCTGGATTTGGATACAATGAAATTGTTTTTTGTATAAAACTTTCATTAGACAAACTAATATCAGAAGCACCTTTACCTATAGCAAAATCCGAGAATGAAGTCAAATTACTGTTTTTTACTGTAACAATTCCACCAGTTGTTGAGCCTAAATTGTATGTTCCAGTTGCCGCCCATGGAGAAGTGCTATTATCTCTTTTAATCACAACATAATCTCCAACATTCGCACTTGTATTTGTTGAATTTTGAATTTTTAAAGTCACATCATAATTTCCACTTGTTGGTTGCGTTTTAGAGCTAATTTTAAACCAACCGCCGTCTAATGCACTTGTTATTGCAACACCGTTATACGAAGTACTTGGAGTAGTTCCTGTAATTACGCCAGCAGTGAAAGTTGCAGAAAGTTTATCTGTACCAATTAAATTATTTACATCAATAATTGCAGATTGCTTAAAAGAAAAATTACCCATTGGAAATTCATAACTTCCAGCACTAGCAATGTTTCTTTCTAAAATTCCGCCATAAACGTAACTTGTTAAATTGGCTGTAGTAATTGCCGTCGGACTACTGTCAGTAATACTCAATGTTTTATTATTTAAATTCACTTTAGCTGTATTAAGAGTTAAAGTAGGAATTCGTAAATTATATTGTGTAGTAAGATTTGTATTTAAAACTAAACTATTGCTAAATAAATTCGCATAAAAATAACTCACAGCAGTTCCTGAGAAATTCACACTTCCTGAACCTTTCCATTCTTTAGTTCCAAAACCTTGAAAAAAACCAGCATTATTGATGGTTATGTTCCCATCATTTTTTAATCCTGCATTTAAAACCAAAGTTGTTGGTAAAGCTAAACTTACACCTGAATTAACTTGTAAAGAAGCAGCTGTTGGCGAAGTAGAAACCAAAGGATAATTTGGCGTTGGCGCATTAAATAAAGCTTTCATTGTAGTTGTAGGAACTCCATTTGTCCAGTTAGTTGCGTCATTCCAATTGGTGTTATTTCCTAACCAAGTTGTAGAAGTAATTGTTGGAAAATTAGCTGATTTTGTTTGTACGATGGCTACATCGTTTCTTAATGAAGAACTTGTTGAAAAAACACCATAAGCCGTTGTTAAATCTGAAGCTGCATTAAAACCTGTTAAATTTACTGAACCATAAGAAGTGATTGGCAAAGTTGGTGTTGTTGGACTTAATACGTTGTGCGAACTAAATCCAGCCGACATCGCATAAGTATCATTATAAGCTGTAATATATTGTTTGAAAACTGAAGTTGCTTTTCCGCCAGTTATAAATTTAGATATATTCCAATTGGCATCCGTTTCGATAATGGCAGTAGCATATTTTGTAGCGTCAATTGGATATACATAATCAACATCAGCAGTGTAACCTATTGTTTTTTCAAACTGCGCTTGAATAATAAGTTTTCCATTCGGTAAAGCTAAATAAACATCATCGTTATAAGTTAACTGAAACGGATTGTCTAAGGTTGTAGAAAAATCTTTTGCTCTAATAAAATTAAAGTTACTGTCCGTTTCAACCATTCCTGTGAATTTATTAGCATAACTCGGAATAACTGAAGCTAAAAGATGTGGTAAATTTGTAAAAGGTGCGACATTCACATTAAATTGATCCCATTTAAAAATCAAATTACCAGTAGTTTTGTTTACTTGAAAATTAGTCACACTACCATCATAAGTTTGCGCTTTAGTAATTGTTCCAGACGAGTTTAAAGAAATTAAAGTTGAACCATAAGAAGCACTTCCGCCAGGATATGCTACACCATCAAAAGTGTATCCGCCAATGGCATTATGAAACAAATGCACATTTTCATTATTATCTATAAACTTATCGGTTAGTGTTGGTTCTTTTATCGTATTTCCAATTACACTACTCCCATTTAAAGCGTCTTTGAACCAAAGTGTATTTCCGTTACTATCTAATTTATATAACGGACTATTTCTTTTATTGTTAACATCAACATTAGGATTAAATCCCCAAAAGAAAACATTTCCTGAATTGGAAACTGCTAATTTTAGTATGTTTGTTTGTGCAGAACCAGTAGTCCCAAAAGTAAAT
Organism: Flavobacterium swingsii; assembly: GCF_900111965.1. GTDB lineage: Bacteria > Bacteroidota > Bacteroidia > Flavobacteriales > Flavobacteriaceae > Flavobacterium > Flavobacterium swingsii. Next base: position 412,454 of record NZ_FOJT01000001.1, read on the forward strand.
GTTTTAGCCCAAATTGCAGTTCCAGAAGCATCAAATTTGGCTACTACAGATTTGTTTAAACCCGAAACTGAAACACCATTTCCTAAATCCACTGGATTGATGTCGCTTATTGCGCCACCAATATAAAAATTCCCAGCATCATCTGTAGTGATACAATCAAAATTCACAGGTAAATTGCTAAATGACCTAATAATTGTTGGAATACCTGTTGCCGAATTTATTTTTCCGAAAAATTTAATATTTCCTGCATATCCAGATTGTGGTGTTGCGGTTAGAGTTGTTGAACCAAAATACACTGCTGCTAAAGCCGTACCTCCAAATAAAATTTCAGATCCATCGGCTGTATATTTCATGTGTTTAATTGTTGCGCCACCCAACGAACCTGTATTGAATGCCCAATCCCAGCCTCCACCAATTTGAGCATTAGCTGTTACAAAAAGCAACATTAGAATTGAAGTAATTGTATTTTTCATAATTTAGAAATTAAAAGATTATGAAGCAAAGTTGCGTTATTAGTAAGCACAAAAAAATACGACAATTGTCGTATTTTTAGAATAATGCCGTTGTAGAATTTTATATCAAAACTTCAATTGTAGTTCCTTTTCTTGATGAGAAAATAGTAAGTTTTCCGCCAATTTCTTCAATTCGCTTTTTCATGTTGTTTAATCCGTTTCCGTAATTAATTTCGTCTTCATTAAAACCAACCCCATCATCAGAAATAGTAATTTTGGTTTGATTCGCTTCTTTTATCGCTTTAATTTTTATGTTGCTAGCATTAGCATACTTTAAGGAATTGTTTATTGCTTCTTGAATCGTTCTATATACATTCATTCCTTCAACAGAAGAAAGTTTTTTAGCTGCTAAATCTTTATCAATTGCAAATGAAAAAGTAATTTCTTGTTTGGCTTCTTTTGCTTTTTCGATAAAATTATGAATACGACCTTCTAAATCTTCAAAAGAAATTTCGTCACTATTCATAGCCCAAATCGTATCACGAAGTTCTACAATTGTTTCTTTGGCAAAGCTGGAAATATTAGTCAGTTTATTATCTAGTTTTTCATTTGTAATATCAAAACCATATTTTACACTATCTACACTAGAAATTATAAAAGTCAATTGCGAACCAATGTTATCATGCAAATCACGAGAAATAGACAGTCTTTGTTCTTGCAATTTGTTTTGGGTTTCAATTTTAGAAATAGCCGATTTTAGCTTAAACTCTTGTTCTTGCTGTGTGTTTTTAAGTTTCTGTTGGCGGTACACTAAATAACCAATTAAGCCTAAAAAAATAACCAAAATAGAAAGACCGATTAAGTACGTGTTTTTTTGTTTGGCATCAGCTTGTTGCTGAATAATTTGTTTCTCTTTTTTTTCAGTTTCATACTTGGTTTCAAGTTCGGCAGTTTCTTTTACAGTAGCCAATTTTGTAGCTTTTTCAATACTTTTTTCATATAAACTTTGATAATGTATTACAGAATCTGGTTTATTTAATCTGGCATAAATTGGAACTAAATACTTGTATGAATTTGATAGTTCAAAGTCTAATTTTTTTTCAATAAAAAACGTATTAATCTCTAATAATATTTTTTTTGCTTCTTCAAATTTATTCTCTTTCAGTAAAGTATAAGCTTCATTTAGTCTGTTTTTATTAAACGCCCCATCAGAATTAAAAAAATTTCTTTGTTCTGCCACTTTAGCAAATAATTTTTTAGATTCCTCTGTTCTATTTTGAGCTTGTTTAATTATTGCTAAATTATTATTGGATTTAGAAATCGTAAACAAATCGCCAATCTCATTACAAAAAAACAGGCTTTTATTATATGCTTTCATTGAAGCAATTGTATCGTTCATAGATAACAAAATATTCCCTTTTGTTAAATAATTTCTACATAAACTTTCTTTTAATTTGTTTTCTTCTAAATATTTAATTACTTCATTTATATACTTTAAAGCCTTTGGATAATCTTTTAATTCATAATATATGGAGCCAATATTTCCTTTAATAATTGATAATTGTTTTAAATCATTAATCTTACTAAAATATTCATAAGCGCTAAGATAAGTCCGCATAGCCAATTTCAATTTCCCTTGAACTTGATATATGTTACCTAAATTAGCATTTATTTTTGCCATTCCTTTAACATCATTTCTGGCTTTGCGAATTGAATAAGCTTTTAAATAATTTTTATTTGATTTTTGATAATCACTCTTCTTAAAATAAATCATAGCAATATCACTATAAACTTGAGCAATAATAGTAGAATCATTTATTTTTTTTGACTCAAACAAGGCTTTTTCACCATAAACCATTGATGAATCTAAAGAAATATTAGAATAATACCATGTCAAATCAGAATAAATAGTTGCTCGTTTTTTGTCATCTGGATTAGATTTTAAATCTTTTTTCAAGTCATCAATTATATCTTGTGCATTTTGCGCATTTGCAAAAGCAGTAAATAGAAATAATAATAAAAACGATAATTGTTTAATTCTCATATTTAGGTTTTATTTTTAAAACTTATTTCAAACAAATCCAAATTCATTTCCAAAATAGATTTACTTAATTTTATATTAGATTCTTTAAATTTAATTTTTAAATCATCCGATAGTTTTACTTTCTGATTTTGAGCTACTAAGTTAGTATTTAACTCCATAATTAAAAGCTCTAATACTTTAATTTTACGGTTAAATTTTTGTTCCTCTTCAATTTGTTTTACAACTAAAACAAGTATTATAAAAGAAAAGACTAGCAACATTCCAATAGATATAAATTCCATTTGTACAATTTTATAATACTGACAAACTTCTAATATTTTTGGAAACAAAAAAATACGACTATTGTCGTATCTTGATTAAAATTTAAAGTGTGGATATTTTTTTACTAATGTATTTACTTTCTGATTCAGATTATCTAAAAACTTCAAATGACTTTCCGAATTCGGATTAAATGGTCGGTGATGTAAGGCTTTTTGAATATCGCAAACTTCTTGCATGGTTGCAAATTCTTTTTCATCGATATAATTCTCGAAAAACTGAATCCAAATATAATCGATGGCGGTTTGGTTTGGGTGCAACATATCTTCGCCATAAAAACGATAATCACGAAGTTCGTCCATCATGATTTCATAGCTCGGGAAATAATTAGCAATAGATAATTGATGATTAACAATTTTATGAATCGCTGAAATTAAATGCGATTTGCTCAAAGTGTTTTCTGCAAAACCATCTTTGATGTGGCGAACTGGAGAAACTGTTAAAACGAATTTTGCTTCTTTATTTACACCAGATATTAAAGCAATTGTGTTTTGTAAACTTTCTTGAATGGTTTCGATAGAAAGTAATTCCTTTGCAAACTGTTTTTGCGGAACTTTATGGCAATTGGCTACAATTTCGTTGGTTTCGATATTTCTGTAAACCCAAGCCGTTCCTAACGTGATAATAAAGTGTGTGGCTTCGGTTATTCGGATATTTGTTGCATCGATTAATTGGTTTAAAGTTTTTAAAAACTCTGCTGCATTTGGATTTGAAAGTTCCGAATGAACTTCGTAACAATGCCAACTTTCGTTATTAAAAAAAATATCTTTTTCAGTAAAATATTGTTTGTGAATACCTCTGAAAATTAGTTTTTCGATAGAAACAACATTAAAAATAATCCCAAACGGATTGACTGTATTTTGAAACTTAAAATACTCGAATTTCTCCGCCATATTTTCAGCAAAGCAAGAACCCAAAGAAACTATTTTAGAGTTATAGTTTATTGGATTGTTACTTTTAGAAATAGGTATTTGAGTTGTAAATTGCATATTTTTATTTTAAACAAAATTAGTGCAATATTTTATAAAAGAAAAACCCTTTCAGTGATTGAATACTGAAAGGGGTTTTTATGTTTTTACTCAAATCTATTGGTAAAAATATTGTGATGTTAAACTATTACCGTAGGCACTTGATGTTATTGGATAGTTATACGAATTGTATGTAAAAACCACATCATTTGTATAAGGATATGGAGAAATATTTTCTGTAGAAGTGTAAAGTATTGAAATGTTGTTATGAGAATTCCCATAAGTTCCAGTATCCCAAAATTTAATTTTATTGTATCCAAGAATGGAGTTACTTATAGCATTTTTATCATCATAAGTATAATAATTTGTTCTTGTTTGATTACTTCCGTTTACGACAACATACGCTTCTATTTTTTCTACATCTCCATTAGCAAATAAAAAAACTTTTCTGTTTACAATTTGTGTGTTTTGTGTAGTGAAGTCACCTGAAAACCCTAAAACAGTAACAGTCCCGTCATTACTATATGTAAATTCACATCTATATCCTTTATTATTAGAATAATCAGATGATTTTCGTTGTATCATTTTTTCTTCAGAATTATATTGAATTTCAGATTTTTCTTTTAAAACATCACTTTCAAAATATAAAGTTTGAGTAATCAGATTCCCCGTATATGAGTATTCAATTCTAGTTCCATTAGATGAAACCATTTTTTGCAATTTATTACCAATATAAAAAAAATCTGATGTCGTAACATTTGATCCATTTGTTGAAATAGATCTTTTCAAAAGAGTGCCATTATTAGTAAAAGTTGGTTCTGCTGCTGTTTCTGGAGAATCTTTACTACATGAAATAAATACAAACAATAAGCTAACAAACAACAACGTTATTTTTCTCATAATTATAGGAAATTAAATTCGTGTAAAGCAAAAAAAAAAAAACGATTTAATTGGTGTTTTGTAAGTTTATTTTTAGATAATATTTTTATCCCATTTTCTCACTTTGCTACTAGTGCAAATCTATTTAGTACTTTTGTACTTCTATAAAAAGAAAAAACCTTTCAGTGTTTGAATTCTGAAAGGGTTTTTTATATTTTTATTATAAATCTATTGATAAAAATATTGAGCTGTGATAACATCACTTGAATTATCAAGAGTATGGGTACTTGTTATAGGGAAATTATTGGAATTGTAAGTATACGTAGTAGTATCAGTACCTGTTATACCTCCTGTTGCTGTATAATGATAGGTTAACTCATTGTGAAAAATTCCACTACCCCAATAAGCAAATGCCATTTTATCAAAACCAACAATATTTTTAAACGGACTATTCATACCATCATATGTATAAGTATCTTCACTAACTCCTCCTCCACTTAAATTTTTAGTTATCCTAACTATTTCGCCATTCTGAAAGTAAATCACTCCTGAGTCTCCTGAGTCATTAAATGAAATAGTTCCGTTTGAATTATGAACATACGATGTTTCAAATACACCAGAGCCTAAATCATTACGACCAATTAATTTGTTACTAGAATTGTAATGAAAATCATCTGTAGATGATAGTGTGTTGTCAGCATTATAATTACGAATTTCAGTAATTAAATCTCCCGTATAAATATATACATCATAACTACCATTAGGATAAGTAATTCTGTTTAATTTATTTCCTGCATAAGTAAAATTTATTTCATCGGCTCCAGACACAGAGTTAGCAGTAATAATCGCTTTTTTCAATAAAATCCCATTAGTATCTACAACAGAATCAGCAAGAGGAACAATAACAGGCAAACTGTCAGCGTCGCTTGAACACGAAGCAATAACAAGTGCAACAACACTTAATAACAAAACAATTTTTTTCATTTTTTTGGGTTATATAAATTTCTGCAAAGAAAAAAAGAAAAAAAAGATTAATTGATTTTTTGTAAGTTTATTTTTATCTAAAAGCAAAAACCATTTCAGCGTTTGAATTCTGAAAGGATTTTGTTTTATTCATTACTGATAGAATATTTGAGTAACTAAAGCAGGACTACCCGACGAGTCGGTTTGTGTTTTAGTAATTGGGTAATTATTTACATTATAAGTATATGTAGAAAGAGTTTGACTGACATTTGTTGTGTTTGTAGCACTATAAGTTGTTGAAACAATATTATTTGAATCCCCAAAACGACTTGTATCATAAGTAATTAACTTATTAAATCCTAAAACAGAATTATGAATCTCATTTTTGGCATCGTAAACATAATTTGATGTTTGGGTTTCCATCGTTCCATTAATAAGTATATATTGCTCTCTTTTTATTGCAATTCCATTTTGAAAAAAAACTTTATAATTTTTAGTATTTGTAGTTTGAGTAACTAAATCACCCGAATATATAGAAAGACTAACCGTTCCATCCGAATTATAAATATAAACATATTTGTAACCTTGGTTTAAAGAAGGATTTAAAGATAACGCTTGTACTAATTTATTATCACTGTTATATGAAAAATTTGTTGTTTTAGAAAGAACATTGTCGCTATAGAAATCGGTTCTAGTTATCAAATCGTTAGTATAGGTGTAATTTGTATAATTACCTTCTGAAAATTTTGTTTGAATAAGTTTATTTCCGTTATAAAAATATTCCTGTGTTACAACATTAGTTCCCGATGTAGTAATAACTTTTATAGGTAATATTCCATTAGGATTTGATGCAGATGATGTCGCAATCGATTCGTCTCCACTCTTAGAACAAGAAACAAACACAAACAATAAGGTAACAAACAACAAAGTTATTTTTCTCATAATTATAGGAAATTAAATTCGCGTAAAGCAAAAAAAAAAAAACGATTTAATTGGTCTTTTGTAAGTTTATTTTTAGATAATATTTTATTCCATTTTTATTAATTTTTACTCGTGCAAATCTATTTACTACTTTTGTATTTCTATAATAAAGAAAAACAAACATGAAACTTCTATATTCTTACTTAATAAAACACAAATTCTTATTACTTTTTGCATTGCTAATGGCCGCAATAAACATTTGTTTTAGCTTAAGCGATTCGATTATTACTGGTAAATTGATGCAAGATTGTGGTGTTGGTATCGCAAAATACAAAGGACAAGAACTTAATTTCATAAAAGCCGTTGGTTTTTGGATAGGTCTTTCTCTTGGAGCTGCCATGATTTCTAGAATTACCAAAAATTTTCAGGATTATTTTACCAATTTAGTGATTCAAAGAACTGGTGCCGAAATGTATACTGACGGAATTAAAAAGTCTTTAGACTTACCTTATGAAGATTTTGAAGACCAACGAAGCGGAGAAACACTAAGTAAATTGCAAAAAGCCCGCACCGATTCGGAGAAGCTAATTACACTTTCTATTTCGTTAATATTTCAAACCATTATCGGATTTATTTTTGTGATTGTTTACATTTCCAGAATCGATTATCGCATTGCTTTTGTATTTATACTAACAGCTCCAATCATTGCTTTTATTAGTTCTTTTTTAGGCAAAAAAATTAAAATTGTTTCTAGAAGAATCGTACAACAAACCAATTCGCTTGCTGGTTCTACAACCGAAAGTTTGAGAAACATAGAATTAGTAAAAAGTTTAGGATTAACACAACAAGAAGAAAGTCGATTAAATTCGAACACACACAAAATTTTACACTTAGAAATAGAGAAAATTCGTTTCATTAGAAGTTTAAGTTTTATTCAAGGAACTACGGTGCATTTTATGAGAACATGCGTTGTTTTTACCTTATATTACTTTCTGTTTGGGAATAAAATATTAGTAGGAGATTTACTTACAATGGTGTTTTTCACCTTCTTTATTTTCAATCCATTGCAAGAATTAAGCGCGTTTATCATTGCTAAAAATGAAACCAAAGTTTCGATGGAAAATTTCGAAAATTTATTAAATGCTAAATCAGAATTTCGTCCAGAAAATCCTAAATCGATAGGAAAAATTGCTTCTTTGCAATTTATCAATGTGAGTTTTAAACACAAAACGGCAAAATTTTCAGCAGTCGAAAATATCGATTTTCATATCAAACAAGGAGAAACAGTTGCTTTCGTTGGACCGTCTGGTGCGGGAAAAACTACTTTGGTAAAATTATTAGTAGGATTGTATCCGCCAGCAGAAGGAAAAGTATTGTATAATGCTGTAAATTCTAATGAAATCGATTTGTTAGATTTGCGTCAACAATTGGGATTTGTAACACAAGATGCACAATTATTTTCGGGAACCATTCGTGAGAATTTATTGTTTGTAAAACCTGATGCGACTGATGAAGAACTGCATCATGCCTTAAACAGAGCGAGTTGCGAAAATTTACTAAAACGTGCCGAAGACGGACTAAATTCGACCATTGGCGAAGGCGGAATTAAAGTTTCTGGCGGAGAAAAGCAACGTTTGTCTATTGCTCGTGCGATATTAAGAAATCCAAATTTATTAATTTTTGATGAAGCCACCTCAGCATTAGATTCGATTACAGAAGAAGAAATAAATACTACCATTAGAAATATTTCGGACAAAAACCGAATTACTGTTCTTATTGCCCATCGATTATCGACCATTATGCATGCAGATAGAATTTTTGTTTTGGAACAAGGAAAAATCATCGAGCAAGGAAAACATGAAGATTTATTGGAAGAAAAAGGTTTGTATTATGCGATGTGGAGACAGCAAATTGGGGAACGAAAAAGTGTAACAGTAGCGTAAAATAAAAAAGCCTTTCAAAAGTTTAATTTTGAAAGGCTTTTTATTAAACGAGAAATTATTCGTAAAAATATTGTATTGTACTAGTAGAACCTGTGCTTAAAGTACGTATCGCTGAAGTAGGATAATTATTCTGATTATATGTTACTACATCTGAATAACCCGTGACTAATACGTTATTAGAATCATGTGTTTGCGAACTTATTAAGTTCCTTTTTTTTCCTGAATCAGATAAAAATAGTTTATCAAACCCTGTGACGTTTTTAAAAACAGAATTTCCAGTATCAAATGTATTTTCTTTTCTATATGTCAACACACCATTTTGATACTCTTCTTTTTTAAAAATTTCGCTATCACTATTTAACCACATTTTACCCGTACCAGATAAAGTATTCTGACTCGAAAAATTTCCTCTATATACTTCATAGTGAATTGTGCCGTCTAAATTGTAATTATAAACTGTTTTACTAGCAATTAAATTATCATATGATAAACTTTTCGCACTTATCATTTTATTATTTGAATCATACTCATAAATAGTTTCAACTGATAAAACATTATTATTATATTGAGCTCCTCGTGTAATTAAATCTCCTATATAAGTATGAGTAATATATGAATCTGTATTTATGTTTATTCTTAACAATTTATTCCCACTATAAACATATTCCAAAGTGAATGATGAACTTCCATTCGTGGATACTGATTTTTTTAACAAAATATTATTTGGTTCTACTGATACTGATTGAACTGAATTATCCTCATTTTTAGAACAAGACGTAAAAGCAAGCATCACAACACTTAATAACAAAACAATTCTTTTCATTTTTGGGATTTATAAATTCGTGTAAAGCAAGAAAATAAAAACGAATTAATTGTTTTTTTGTAAGTTTATTTTTAGAAATACGAAGATTTAACTAAAAAAGCCTTTCAGAATACTGAAAGGCTTTTCTAATTATCTATTTTAAAAAAATCTACTTCACAAAGTCAACCGCTTTTTCTAAAGCTTCCTTAATTCCAGAAACGTTTTTTCCTTTTCCTGACGCGAAGAAAGGTTGTCCGCCACCGTTTCCGTCAATGTATTTTCCTAATTCTTTGATAACAGCATTAGCGTTTAAGCTTTTTTCTGCAACCAATTCTTTAGAGATATAACAATGAATATTTGGTGTATTGTCTTCTATAGAAGCTAAAACTACAAACGAATTTGGATTTGAACTTCCCAATGCTTGCGCCAAATCTTTGGTTGAACTCATTGACAAATCTACTTGTTTCGACAAAAAGTTGATTCCATTAATTTCTTGAAATTCAAAAACCAAAGTGTTTTTTAATCCGTCGATTTTTTCTTTTAGTAATTGCTCGATTTGTTTTTTCAATTTCGCATTATCCTCTTGCAATGAAACAACCGATTTTAAAATATCTTGTGGGTTTTTCAAAGCAATTTTTACTTCATCTAAAATATTTTCTTGCAAAGCAAAATGTGTTTTTACAGCATCGCTTGTAATGGCTTCGATACGACGAATCCCTGCTGCAACGGCTCCTTCTGATACAATTTTGAAATGCCAGATTTCAGCAGTGTTTTTCACGTGAATTCCACCACACAATTCCATGCTTTCACCAAATTTAATTGCACGAACATTGTCACCATATTTTTCTCCAAATAAAGCCATAGCACCTTCGTCTAAAGCTTGTTGAATCGGAATACTTCTTCTTTCTATTAATGGTAATTGTTGTTGAATTCTTGTATTTACAAAATTCTCAACTTCTAGCAATTGCTCATCTGTTACTTTACTAAAATGTGAAAAGTCGAAACGCAAATTATTTGGGTTTACTAATGATCCTTTTTGCTCCACATGCGTTCCTAAAATAGTTCGCAATGCCAAATGCATTAAGTGTGTCGCTGAGTGATTTCTAGACGATAAATCTCGCAAATCGGTATTTACTTTAGCGACAAAACCAGCATTTACATTTTCAGGCAATTGCTTTGCAAAATGAAGAATCAAGTTATTCTCCTTTTTCGTATCAATAATATCAATCGTTTCGTTAGCAGAAACTAAAGTTCCTTTATCTCCAACTTGACCTCCACCTTCTGGGTAAAACGGCGTATTGTCTAAAACGATTTGGTATAAAATTCCGTCTTTTTTAGAATCCACTTTACGAATACGTGTGATTTTTACTTCGTTTTCTGTTTGATCGTATCCAACGAATGTTTCTACATTTCCTGGAATTAAAACTGACCAATCTTCAGTTGAAACTTCTGATGCAGCACGAGAACGATTTTTTTGTTCTTGCATGGCAGCATTAAATCCAACTTCGTCTAATTCGTAACCTTTTTCTCTTAATATTAAAGCTGTTAAATCGATTGGAAATCCGAAAGTATCATATAATTCGAATGCTTTTGCTCCTGAAACTTCTTTTCCTTTTGTTTCGGCAACAACTTTGTCTAACAATTGCAATCCTTGATCTAAAGTTCTCAAGAAAGAAGCTTCTTCTTCACGAATTACATTGGTAACTAATTGTTGTTGTGATTTTATTTCTGGGAAAAATTCTCCCATTTGATTCGCCAAAACTTCTACCAATTTATTGATAAAAGGTTCTTTGGTATCCAAAAATGTAAATCCGTAACGAATCGCACGACGCAAAATTCTACGAATTACATAACCTGCGCCTGTGTTAGATGGTAACTGTCCGTCGGCAATAGCAAAAGCTACGGCACGAACGTGATCTACGATAACACGAATGGCAATATTTGTTTTATTTTGTTCTTCTGATATATTTTTAACTTCGTTTGAAGTATATTTTAATCTGGTAATTTGTTCCACTTTTTCGATAAGTGGCGTAAAAACATCGGTGTCATAATTTGATGTTTTTCCTTGCAAAGCCATACACAAACGCTCAAATCCCATTCCGGTATCTACGTGTTGTGCTGGTAATTTTTCTAGAGAACCATCGGCTTTACGGTTAAATTCCATAAAAACGTTATTCCAGATTTCGACAACTTGTGGATGATCATTGTTAACCAAACTTTTCCCAGAAACGGATGCTTTTTCTGCATCAGTACGCAAATCAACATGGATTTCGGAACATGGTCCGCAAGGTCCTTGATCTCCCATTTCCCAGAAATTGTCTTTTTTGTTTCCAAGAATGATTCTATCTTCGTCGATTAATCCTTTCCAGATATCCCAAGCTTCTTGGTCGAATGGCACATTGTCTTCTTTGCTTCCTTCGAAAACGGAAACGTAAAGATTTTCCTTTGGTATTTTGTACACTTCTGTTAATAATTCCCAAGCCCAATTGATGGCTTCTTTTTTGAAATAATCACCAAAAGACCAGTTTCCTAACATTTCGAACATCGTGTGATGATAAGTATCGAAACCTACATCTTCGAGATCATTGTGTTTTCCTGAAACGCGCAAACATTTTTGTGTATCAGCAATTCTTGGGCTTTTTGGCGTTCCGTTTCCTAAGAAATATTCTTTGAATTGTGCCATTCCTGAATTGTTAAACATCAGAGTTGGATCGTCTTTTAAGACAATTGGCGCTGACGGAACGATAAGATGTCCTTTAGATTCGAAGAATTGAAGGTATTGCTTGCGGATTTCTTTTGATGTCATTTCTTGTGTTTATTCGGTTATTTGTTGATTTGTTGATTTGGATTTTCGAATAACCGAATAACCAAATTAACAAATAAACCCTTTTTTTTTGCCCCAGATAGTAGTGAAAAGCTTCGAGATTCAGAAAGCTATTTTTTCTTGAGTTTGTAGAACGACCGAAGGAAGTTCCTGCAAACTCGTAGAAAAAAAGATTTCTGGACGAGAACTTGTAACTGATAGCTGGATTAGGCGACTAATTAAAAAAATGCTTAATAATTGAAACATTTTCTACATTAGTTCGTCTAATATTTTGTTACTTTGTCATAATGACTGCAAAAATAGTATATTTTTAAGATATGAAGAAAGTAAAATACTATTACGATGCCGAAAATTTAGCGTATCGGAAAATAAAAACTAAAAAAGCGAGAAGTTTTGGTTATATCGCGTTGTTTTTAGTGGCGTCGGCATTGTTTGGATTTTTATGTTTTGTTGCGGTATTAAATACACCTTACTTTGAAACTCCAAAAGACAGATTGCTGACTCGAGAAAATGAGAATTTGAAATTAAATTATACCATTTTAAACAAACAAATAGACGAATTAGATGCGGTTTTAGCTAATGTTGCTGATCGTGACAATAACATTTACCGAGTATATTTTAACAACGCTCCTATTTCGGAAATGGAAAAAAAGAAAGGGATTATTACCGAAAGTAGGTTTAAACAATTGTTGGCATTTAATAACGAAAAATTGGTAACCAATACTACTGAACGTGTAGACATGATTTCGAAACAACTCGCGATGCAATCGAAATCGCTTGATGAGATTTTGAAATTATCGAAAGCAAAAGAGAAGTTTTTGGGTTCTATTCCTGCTATTCAACCTGTAAAAAACGAACAATTGAGACATATGGCTTCTGGTTTTGGATACCGAAGCGATCCGTTTACCAAAGCCAGAAAAATGCACAAAGGAATGGATTTCACTTCGCCTACGGGAACGCCAGTTTATGCTACTGGAGATGGTGTGATAAGACGTGCTGATGCAGGCGCTTCAGGTTTTGGAAATCATATCGTAATAAGTCATGGTTTTGGTTATGAAACTTTGTATGCACATTTAAGCAGATATAACAAACGAGCGGGACAGCGTGTAAATCGTGGTGATATAATAGGTTTTGTTGGAAGTACCGGACGTAGTCAGGCTCCGCATTTGCATTATGAAGTACACAAAGGCGGAAATGTAGTAAACCCGATTAATTTTTATTACGGAAATATTTCGGCGGTAGAATATACGGCTATTGCCAAATTAGCAACACAAGAAAATCAATCTCTGGATTAATGCATATAGATTTACCTAAAGATAAAAGATATTACAGCATGGGCGAAATTGCCACTGCTTTTGGCGTGAACCAATCCCTTATTCGGTTTTGGGACAAAGAATTTGATATTCTGAAACCAAAGAAAAATGCGAAAGGCAACCGAATGTTTACGCCCGAAGATGTAAAGAATTTGCAACTGATATTTCATCTGGTTAAAGAACGTGGTTTTACGCTAGAAGGCGCAAAAGTACATTTGAAAGAAGACCAGAAAAAAACCTTAGACAAGTTTGATATTATTAGCAAATTAGAAAGCATTAAGGCACAATTATTGAGCATTAAAACTGAATTATAAATAAAATTGCAATATCAATGACAATTGCAAAAATCAATTAAAAACAAAAACAAACCTTTAAAAACAAAAATTATGAAAAAATGGTTAATTCCCGTTGGGATAATTGCAGTAATTGCATTCGCACTTTATAGTTGGGCTGCAGGTTTTAATAACTCTGCTGTAAAAATGAACGAAGATGTTTCGGAATCATGGGGAAATGTACAAACCTCTTACCAACGTAGAAATGATTTAATTGGAAACTTAGTAAATACTGTAAAAGGCGCTGCCGATTTCGAAAAAAGCACATTAACTGCTGTAATCGAAGCACGTGCAAAAGCAACATCTATTACTGTTGATCCAAAAAATATTACACCAGAACAATTGGCACAATTTAACCAAGCACAAAGTGGTGTTTCTTCTTCATTGTCAAGATTATTAGTTAGTGTTGAAGCTTATCCTACGCTAAAAGCGAACGAAAATTTCTTAAAATTACAAGACGAATTGGCTAGTACAGAAAATCAAATTTTGACAGCTAGAACTCGTTTTAACGAAGCTATCAAACCATTTAACAATCATGTAAAAACGTTTCCAAACTCTATTTTAGCAGGTTGGTTCGGATTTGAAGGAAAACCATATTTTGATGCTGAACCAGGCGCTGCAAAACCTGTTGAAGTAAAATTCTAATATAAAAACTAATGTCAAAAGTAGAAGAATTTTTAACTAAAGAAGAAGAACAAGAAATTGTAGAAGCTATCCGTGTGGCTGAAAAAGAAACTTCTGGCGAGATTAGAGTACATATTGAAAAAACAACTTCCATGGATGCGTATGATCGCGCCATGGAAGTTTTTCATGAATTGAAAATGGATGAAACCGAACTCAAAAATGGAGTTTTGATTTATCTAGCTGTAAAAGACAAGACCTTTGTCATTTGCGGCGATCAAGGTATTAATGACGTAGTTCAAAATGATTTTTGGGATTGTACGAGAGACGTTATGGTGTCACATTTCAAAAACGAAAATTACAAACAAGGACTTATTGATGGTATTCTAAGAGCTGGAGAACAACTCAAAAAATATTTTCCTTATCAAGACCACGATACCAACGAATTATCAAACGAAATATCAAAAGGATAATGACTTCACTTAAAAAGAATTACTCGATTTTTCTGAAACTACTCGTTTGTTTTTTATTTACTCAAATTAGTTTTGCCCAATTTACTATTCCTGAAATTCCAAAATTTCAGACTTCAGTATATGATTATGCCAATGTTTTAAGCGCTGGCGAAAAATCACAACTGGAAGAAAAACTTATTAAATATTCAGATTCGACAAGTACGCAAATTGTGGTTATTACTATCGAAAGTTTAAAAGGTGAAGATGTAAGTCAGTTAGCAACAAAATGGGCGCACACTTGGGGCTTGGGACAAGCAAAAGAAGATAATGGAGTTATTATTCTAGTATCAAAAGACGATAGAAAAATAGCAATCAATCCAGGTTATGGACTCGAAGACAGATTAACTGCTGGAATTGGTGGCGAAATTATTAGAAATATCATTATTCCAGAATTTAAAGCAGGAAGTTACTACAACGGATTGGATAAAGGCGCCGATGCAATTTTTGATGTCTTTAATGGCAAATACAAAGGAACTCGAAAAGGAGATAAAGATGATAGCGGAGGAATTCCTATTATCTTTTTCATCATTCTTTTTATCATTATACTTGTTATAATTTCTAAAAATAACAAAGGAAACGGAAGCGGAATTGGCAGAACACCTAGCTTACTCGACGTGATTATTTTAAGTAGTATGGGACGAAGTGGCGGCGGAGGTTTTGGCGGTTCATCTGGAGGTGGTTTCTCTGGTGGCGGAGGTTTTGGTGGTGGCTTCGGCGGCGGAGGTTTCTCTGGCGGCGGAAGTAGCGGAAGTTGGTAAGTTAATTTTAGATTTTAGAATGTCGAATTTAAATTTATTATGATATATAAAAAACTTTGCATTTACTTAATCGCTCTAATTTGGCTTGTCAATGGACTTTTTTGTAAAATATTAGGTTATGTTCCAAGACATCAAGAAATCGTTAAAGAAATTTTATGTTTAGATAATCCTTCCGCTTATATTATTACCAAACTAATAGGTTTTTTGGAAGTCTTAATGGCAATTTGGATTATCAGTAGAATTAAATCTAAAATTAACGCCATAGCACAAATCATCATTATTTTAATAATGAACATTTTAGAATTCACTTTGGTTCCTGATTTACTATTGTGGGGAAAATGGAATTCGGTTTTTGCATTATTATTTTGTCTATTCATCTATTTTAACGAATTTATTCTAAACAAAGAAAAGTGTTAGAAAAATTAAAAAATCATCCATTTGCCGTTGAAACTTTTTTCAAAAAGTCAATTGTCTTAACATTCGCTATTACTAAGGAAGAATTAGAAAGTTTACTACCTGATTGTCTCGAATTAGACACATATGATAACAAATGGGCTTTCATTGCAGTTGCAATGGTTGAAACTGAAAAATTACGTCCAAAGGGGTTTCCCGAATTCATGGGAAATGATTTTTTCTTAATAGGTTATAGAATTTTTGTGAAATATAAAAATCCTAAAGGGAAAATTTTCAGAGGATTATATATTCTAAAATCTGAGACAAATAAAAAGAAAATGGAATTCTTTGGAAATATATTTACGCATTACAATTATTCTACAACTGATATCATCAAAAAAGAATCTAAAGAAAACACCCGTTTTGAATCTTTAAAATCAAAATTTAATTTCACTTATTCTGATATAAGAGACGAGGAAATTTCACTCCCAATAAATTCCCCTTTTATCGATTGGAAAACAGCTAAAAAATATGCTGGTCCGCTACCCTTTACTTTTACAGTTAAAGAAAATGAAATCCTAATTATTGAAGGTGTTCGCGAAAAATGGAATCCAAAACCAATTGAAATAATTAATTACAGTTTTGACTTCTTAAAGAAATTCAATTTTTCTGACGTGAAATTAGCCAATGCTTTTATTATTGAAAACATTCCATATTATTGGAAAAAAGGAAAAATTGAAAAATGGAAGTAAAAAGAAAACCTTTTCAAGGAGTATTAAATATTTTAAGCTTTAACCGACATTTTTATGTGTTTGGCTTAGTCGCTTTGACATTAATTCTTACAAGTCACATATTATTTAATTGGTCAAATGTTTTGTATTCGATCATCCTTTTGTCCTTTATTTATGGATTGACAATGCCATTAATAGTATCAGCTTATGTTTACGATTTTTCAGGCTATTATAATTTTAACTGGTTAAAAAACCTCAACCTAACAGATTCTAAAGACACTCAAATTTTGAACATTAACGCTGGATTTGACGAAACAAGTTTTATCATCAAAAACCTATTCCCTGAATCTGATTTAAAAGTTTTTGACTTTTATAATTCTAAACAACATACAGAACCCGCAATAATAAGAGCAAGAAAAGTGAGTTTGGTATATCCAAATACACAACAAATTATTTCAAACGCAATCCCTTTGAAAGACAATTCTGTTGATTATATATTTTTGCTATCAGCAGTTCACGAAATTCGTACTCAAGAAGAAAAAGTTCAGTTTTTAAAAGAATGTCATAGGGTTTGTAAATCAACCGGAAGTGTTATTATGGTTGAACACTTGCGAGATTTTCCAAATTTTGTCGCCTTCTCAATCGGATTTACACATTTTTTTTCCAAAAAAACATGGAAAAAAGCGTTTAAAGAAGCTGGTTTTTCTTCATTTAACGAAACGAAATTTACTCCATTTATGTCTGTCTTTAATTCTTGTCCTTAATTTATTAATAAATGGAATTTCAACTTAACACAATAGGTTATCTGCTAATTATGCTATCTTTAATTCACATCATTTTTCCAAAATATTTTAATTGGAAAGAAGAATTGAATCATTTAAGCTTAATTAACAAACAAGTAATGCAAATACATACATTTTTTATTGCTTTAACGGTTTTATTAATGGGAATTCTTTGTGTTACTTCAGCAACAGAAATTATTACAACTCCTTTTGGTAAAAAAATTAGTTTTGGACTTGGACTCTTTTGGTTTTGTAGATTGTTAATTCAGTTTTTTGGCTACTCCTCAAAACTTTGGAAAGGAAAAATTTTTGAAACAATAGTTCACATTGTTTTTTCAACACTTTGGATCTATTTAAGTTATACTTTCTTCAAAATAACACTAAATTAATACTCTCTTCCTCTGCAATCATCAATATAATTTAACTTATCACGGAATCTGGTGATTTGGTATAAAATAAAAAAGCAACTCTTTCAAGTTGCTTTTTTATTTTATATAATTCTGTTATTTCTCTCTAATATAAATATCAATCGGAACACCTTCAAAATCCCAATTCTCACGGATTTTGTTCTCTAAGAAACGTTTGTAAGCATCTTTTACATATTGTGGCAAGTTGGCAAAAAACACAAACTGTGGTGTTGGTGTTGGCAACTGCATACAATATTTAATTTTTACAAACTTCCCTTTCAAAGCTGGTGGTGGGTGATTTTCGATAATTTTCAACATATATTCGTTAAATTTCGAAGTCGAAATACGTTGTTGTCTATTCTCATAAACCTGAACAGTAGCTTCTAATGCTTTTAGCAAACGCTGTTTTGTAAGTGCTGATACAAAAAGAATAGGCACATCGACAAACGGCATCAATTCTGCACGAATTTTGGCTTCATAATCACGAGTTGACATCGTATCTTTTTCGACCAAATCCCATTTATTTACTAAGATGACAACCCCTTTTCTATTCTTTTCAGCCAACCAAAAAATACTTTGATCTTGCCCTTCAAAACCACGAGTCGCATCGATAATTAAGATACAAACATCTGCATGTTCGATAGCACGAACCGAACGCATTACTGAGTAAAATTCTAAATCTTCCTTTACTTTAGCTTTACGACGAATTCCTGCAGTATCTACCAAGTTAAATTCGAAACCAAAACGGTCGTATTTAGTATCTATCGCATCACGAGTAGTTCCCGCAATGTCTGTAACCATAAATCTTTCTTTACCAATTAAGGCATTTATAAAACTAGATTTTCCAGCATTAGGACGACCTACTACTGCAAAACGAGGCAACACAATTTCTTCTTGAGTTGGTAATGGTTTTACTGGAAAAGCATCAATAAGCGCATCAAGTAAATCTCCAGTTCCACTTCCTGAAATACTGGCAAAAGTATAATATTCTCCTAATCCCAAGTTATAAAACTCGACAGCATCTTTTTCACGCATCGCATTATCAACCTTATTTACAGCAAGTAAAACAGGTTTGGTTACTTTACGCAACATTTTCGCAACCGCATCGTCCATAGGAGTAATTCCTTCTTCGACATCAACTACGAAAATAATTACATCACTTTCGTCAATCGCTAATTCTACTTGTTTGCGGATTTCTCCTTCAAAAACGTCGTCAGAACCACGAATATATCCGCCAGTATCAATCACAGAAAACTCTTTTCCGTTCCATTCGCTTTTACCGTAGTTTCTATCTCTGGTAACTCCAGAAACCGAATCTACAATAGCTTCTCTTCTTTGTATCAGCCTATTAAAAAGGGTTGATTTCCCTACATTAGGTCTTCCTACTATCGCAACAATGTTATTCATAAGGTATTTTTAATATTTTGCAAAGGTAGTTATAAAAAGGTACAAAGCTACAAAGTTGCAAAGTTGGAAAGTTTTTTTTAAATTTTTAGGAGCTATTTCCTGCTATTCGTTACAATCTTTTATTTTTTAAAGAAAAAAACAAAAGGATTTTCACTACTATCAGGGCTAGGGCTTTGTCATCAATTTAAGGTTTTCGAATAAACAAATAACCAAATCAACTTTACTGATTATAACCAAAACGCTTCAACATATTTGCGTTACTTCTCCAGTTTTTATTCACTTTTACATACAATTCGATATGTATTTGTTTGCCAAAAAACTTCTCTAAATCAGCACGAGACTCTACTCCTACTCGTTTTAAAGCTTCTCCTTTGTGACCAATAATAATTCCTTTTTGGGTATCACGTTCTACCATTATCACAGAACGAATACGGATAATATTATCATCTTCAAAAAATTCTTCAGTTACAATTTCTACCGCATACGGAATTTCTTTACTATAATGTAGCAAGATTTTTTCACGAATAGTTTCGTTTACAAAAAATCTTTCAGGCTTATCCGTCAGCTGATCTTTAGGATAATAAGCTGGCGATTCTGGTAATAACTTTATGATTCTATCAAAAACTTCTGGCACATTAAAATTCTGTAATGCCGAAATTGGAAAAATTTCTGCATTAGGAACTTTGGCAGTCCAAAAAGCAACTTGTTCTTCTAATTGTTCCTGGTTTGAAGTATCTATTTTATTTAAAAGTAATAAAACAGGGATTTTTGCATGAATGATTTTATTAAAAAAAGCTTCGTCTTTCAGGTCTTGCTCACCAATTTCGACCATATAAATCAAAACATCGGCATCTTCGAAAGCTGATTTCACAAAATTCATCATCGATTCCTGCATTTCGTATGCTGGTTTGATAATTCCTGGCGTATCAGACAAAATCATCTGAAAATCTTCCCCATTTACAATTCCAAGAATTCTATGACGTGTTGTTTGTGCTTTTGATGTAATAATTGATAATCGTTCTCCAACAAAGGCATTCATTAACGTCGATTTTCCAACGTTTGGATTTCCTATGATGTTTACAAAACCTGCTTTATGTGACATTTATATTGTATTTTATTTTGCAAAGGTAGTCATATCAAGTGAATAGTCGCAACAAAAAGAAATCTTAATTACATAAGCACTATTACATTAGAAGCTAAAAACAAAGTTAAAGTGTTAAAATTCAAGTAAATAGAAAATATATAAAGTTTTTTACTATTTTTGTTGCACGAATGAAAATTGGTTGTATATTTGCACTCGAAACAACGCGGGATAGAGCAGTAGGCAGCTCGTCGGGCTCATAACCCGAAGGTCACAGGTTCGAGTCCTGTTCCCGCTACTAAGCAAGCCATTCTGAAAAGAGTGGCTTTTTTTAAATATTATTATTAAACATTGGTATGAAAAGAGTTATCGAATACAGAAAGTTACTTGAAGTTGACAAAAATGTAACTTTGAAAGAATTAAAAACCATTTACAGAAACAGTATGAAAGATTCTCATCCTGATAAATTTGTAAATGACGAAGCTGGAAAACTAGCTGCTGAAGAAAAAAGCAAGCATATTATTGGTGCTTATCACTTTTTAGTAAGTATTTCGGCCGAAACTGTCGAGAAAAACCTTCCTGAATATACAGATACAATTACAAATTCTAATATTCATGGTTTTCATTTAGAAAAACAAACTTTACATATTAAATATTTTAACGGAATGGAATACGAATACATTGGTGTTCCTAGAAATATTTATGTAAAAATGGTTAATGCTGAATCTCCTAATCGTTTTGCAAAACGTCATATTTACGGAAACTTCATTTACAGAAAATCTGGTGAAGCTGCCGAAGATTAATCATAATATTACATTATAACTATTAAAGACTTTCCTAACCGAAAGTCTTTTTTTATTATATTTTTTATTATATTTGAGTAACTAACCATAAAAACCAAAACCATGGAAATTAATTTTTTAGCATTATTACTTGCAGCATTATCGACACTTGTTGTTGGATTTATCTGGTATAACCCAAAAGTTTTCGGAACAATCTGGATGAAAGAAACCGGCATAAACCCAGAAGAAGGAGAAAAACCAAATATGATTATGATTTTTGGAGTTTCCGTATTGTATGCGTTTTTTATTGCTTTTATTTTACAAACAGTCACAATTCATCAATTTGGCGCTTTAGGACTCATTGGCGGAGATGTTGCCACTGCAAAACCATCTTATACTGCTTTTATGGCAGATTATGGCGATGCTTTTAGATCTTTCAAACATGGCGCTTTACACGGAACTATGACTGGATTATTTCTAGCACTTCCAGTTATTGGCACAAATGCTTTGTATGAAAAAAGAAGCTTCAAATATACACTTGTAACTGGCGGATTCTGGATTGTATGTTTCGCTATCATGGGCGGAATAATTTGCGCCATGAAATAATTTTAACATTTTATTAAACATAAATCTCTTTACTTTTGGTGAAGAGATTTTTTTATGCCTTTGAAAACAAATTACTCCTTTCATATTTACAAAAATGCAAATGAACTTCCAGAAAAATGGAACGAAGTCGCTGTAAATAACATTTTTTTATCTAAAAAATATTTACAAGTTTTAGATGAATCCTCACCAAAAAACATGACTTGTCATTACATTGCTTTGTTTAAAAATGAAGAACTTGTTGGTGTTGCAATCACTCAAAGTCTAAATCTAACTGATGTTTCTTCGTTTGGTGTAAACAAAAGTTGCATCAAATCGAAATTACGTGATTTTGCTTTTCGGAATTTTGCTGCCAATGTACTTTTTATTGGCAACAATATGCTTACTGGGCAAAACGCTTACTGTTTTAGCAATAATATTGAAATCAAAGAAGGATTGTCGATACTAAAAAAAGCAGTTTCTCAGCTTAAAATAGATTTGAAAAAAGCGGGAATAAAAATTCACATTACTTCATTTAAAGATTTTACTGTTTCTGAAAGTGATCATTTTAAGATTAATGGTTTCAGGAAATATTTTCAATTTTCGACACAACCTAATATGGTTTTTACCAATGATGATTTGTGGGAAAATGAAAATGATTATGTAACTGCGTTATCAAAAAAATACCGTGACCATTACAAACGAGCTCGAAAAAAATCGGAAATGGTTTCTAAACGTCAAATGAGTTTAGAAGAAATTAGAGAAAATGAATCTAAAATAAACGAATTGTATTTTAATGTGACTAAAAATGCGCCTTTCAATACTTTTTATTTGGCCGAGCATCATTTTGCTAATTTGAAAGAAATTTTACATGATAAATTTCTTTTTTATGGTTATTTTATTGAAGATAAACTCATTGGTTTCAACACCATGATTATAAACGGAAGTGCCTTAGATACTTATTTTCTTGGTTATGACGACGAACACCAAAAAGAAAAAATGTTGTATTTGAATATGCTTTACGATATGATTGGCTATTCGATTACCAAAAAATATTCGAAACTTATTTTCTCACGAACAGCACTAGAAATAAAAAGTTCTGTTGGCGCAAAACCTATCCAAATGGTTGGTTTTATTTCTCATTCTAATTCCCTTATCAATAAATATATTGGGAAATTGTTTGGATATTTTGATCCTGAAGTCACTTGGATAGAACGAAATCCGTTTAAATAATTACGAATTACACTTTTTAATTGAATGTTGATTTCTAGCCCAGATTGAAGTGGAAAGCTTTTTGAAATCTCGTTACATTTTTTCTTGCAAAAAAAGAGCGACGATAGAAGCTCCTTTTTTTGCTTAGAAAAAAGTATACGAGATAAAAAAACTTGTAACGGAAAGCTGGAAATAGCTCCTAATTAGCATTGTCAATTTCGCCTTGCACAACTTCCCAATCTTCTAACAATTTGTCTAAATCCGCTTTTTTCTTGTTGTAGGCAACGAAGAATTTTGCATCTTCAGAATGTTTGTCATAGTTAGACGCTAGTGCTTTGTCGTCTTGCTGAATATTGCGTTCTAGCTCTTTTATTTGACTTTCTATTTTGCTCAAACGATTTTGAAGTGATTTGTTTTTCTTTTGGTCTTCGTATGATGCTTTTGCATTTGTAGTGGGCGCTTCTTTCTTTTCGATGTCTTTTTTCTCGACTTCACGCATGTTTTCCAAGTTGCGTTGTTCTAAGAAATAATTGATATCACCCAAATATTCTTTGATTTTTTGGTCTTTGAATTCGTATACTAAGTTGGACATTCCTTGCAAGAAATCTCTATCGTGAGAAACCAAAAGCAAAGTTCCTTCGAACTTTTGCAAAGCAGCTTTCAAGACATTTTTAGATTTGATATCTAAGTGATTCGTTGGCTCATCCATAAGCAAGACGTTGATAGGTTGCAAGAGCAATTTACACAATGCCAAACGGTTTCTTTCACCTCCAGAAAGGACTTTTACCTTTTTCTCAACATCATCGCCACGAAATAGGAATGAACCTAACATATCACGTACTTTGCTACGATTAGAATCGGTTGCAGCGTCTTCCATAGTGCGAAGTAAAGTAATTTCGCCATCAAGATATTCCGCCTGATTTTGCGCAAAATAACCTACTTGTACATTGTGCCCTAATTTGATTGAACCTTGATATTCAAATTCGTTAACAATCGCTTTGATAAATGTCGATTTTCCTTGACCGTTTTGCCCAACGAAGGCAATTTTACTACCACGTTCTACGAGTAAATTAATATCTTTTAAGATAACTTTCTCGCCATAAGCTTTCGTTACATATTCTGCTTCAACGACTACTTTTCCTGGTACTTTAGATACTGGAAAGGAAATATTCATAACCGAATTATCGTCTTCATCGACTTCAATTCGTTCTACTTTGTCTAGCTTTTTTATTAATGATTGTGCCATCGAAGCTTTTGAAGCTTTGGCGCGGAATTTTTCGATTAACTTTTCAGTTTCTTCAATTTTTTTGGCTTGATTTTTCTGTGTTGCCAATTGCTTTTCACGAATCTCATGACGCAATTCTAAATATTCAGAATATGGTTTATTGAAATCGTAGGCTTTTCCTAATGAAATTTCGATAGTTCTGTTAGTAACATTATCCAAAAACATTTTATCGTGCGATACAATAACCACAACACCCGGATAATTACGTAAGAAACTTTCTAACCAAATGATACTTTCTATATCCAAGTGATTGGTTGGCTCATCGAGAAGCAATATATCATTGGCTTGAAGCAATAATTTAGCTAATTCGATACGCATACGCCAACCTCCTGAGAATGTTTCGGTAAGATTATCGAAAACTTCTCTTTTGAAACCCAGTCCTAAAAGAATTTTCTCAGTATCTCCCACATAATTATAACCACCTAACAAGTCAAAACGATGCGTTAAGTCTGATAAATCTTCTATAATTAATGAATATTCTTCACTTTCGTAATCAGTTCTAGTAACCAGTTGGTGGTTTACTTCTTCTAGTTTCTTTTCGACTGCTTTTATTTCGATAAATGCTTGATAAGCTTCCTCAAGAACGGTTCTTCCTTCTTCGAAATCGATATCTTGACGCAAAAATCCTATTTGAACTTCTTTTGCTGTCGAAATACTTCCTGAATCTGGCTTGAAATCGCCCGCTAAGATTTTTAGCATGGTCGATTTTCCTGCGCCGTTCTTTCCGACAAGTCCTACCCTATCGCCAGCGCCCATTCTGAAGGTTACTTCTTCAAATAAATATGTTCCTCCAAAGGAAACCGACAAATTGTGTATGTTAAGCATTATCTTTTTGTTTAAAATTTAAAGTTTCAGGTTTTGAGACTTTAAACATTGAATGAAAATCGTAAATTTGCACTACCAAAATCATGGTAAACTAAATTTTTTGCAAATGTTAAAAAAAGGATCCAAATTATATAGCATTTTAACAGGAACTTGTCCTAAATGTCACGAAGAAAGCATGTATAAGGTAAAAAACAGCTATATTTTGAGTAAAGTTTTTGATATGCATGAAAAATGTAGCCATTGTGGTCTGAAATATAAAATGGAACCTTCCTTCTTTTTTGGTGCCATGTTCGTTAGTTATGCGCTGGGTGTTGGTTTGGGAATTATAACTTTTTTGGTTTCTCATTATGGTTTTCAAACTAATTTGAAAACTTCTTTTGTTGCCATTATGCTTTCCCTTACTTGTTTTATGCCTATTATTATGCGATTGTCTAGAAACATCTGGATTAATTTGAATATTGGTTTTGATAAAGACTGGAAAGAAAAGCTGAAGTAATACCTTCAGTATTTTGATTTACTGGAATTAGAACACGCAATTTGTCAATAAACAATCTATTTTTTCAAAGATAAAGCTGTATAAAGAAGTCTTGCTTCTACTTCTTCTTGTCAAATCTTTTGATATCAATATTTATATCCAACGGGGTTCCGTGTTCCATATGCAAAAATAAATCACGAGCCAGCGATGGACCAAGCATGATGCCACGAGTGCCCAATCCGTTAAGAATATGTATGTTTTTATACTCGTGATGTGTCCCAACAAGTGGTCGCCTGTCCTTGACCGTCGGTCGGATTCCTGCAAAATGTTCGATGATTTCGAACTCACAATTAAGCAGTTCATTGATTCTTTCTAACAATTCTTGTTTGCCTTCTTCCGATGGATTATTCGTTTTATCAGCCCAATTATAAGTTGCTCCCACTTTAAACAGATCATTACCAATTGGCAAAATAAAAACGCTCGAATTTAAGATGCAATCTAAATTTAGATTGGGAGCTTTAATGATAAGAAGTTCTCCCTTTGTGCCATCTAGTGGCAAATGATTAAAATACGGATTGGAATGCAAACCAAAACCTTCGGCAAAAATGATATTTTTTGCTTTTATATCTCGGTACGAAACACCATCAGAATACATTTTTAGTTCTGAATAATTGAAACTTTCGTGAAAAAATAAATTATTATCATTCAAATAGTTGTGATAGGATTCTAGCAAAAATCTTGTATCTACATAACCTGTATGTAAAACTTCCCCAAAACCAAATGGAGCATCTATACCAGAGTAGGTTTTGTGCAGAATATTTATAGAGAGAAAAGGTGATAAATTAGGCTTGTCAGAAGCGATGAACCAATTATTTTGCTCTTCGACAGAAAAAAATTTTCTTAGAACTGGTGTTTTAAAGTCTATTTTTATGTTTAATCGATTCTCTATTTTAGGGTAAAAATCGTTTAGATATTTTACTTGTTCAGTCGCATTCCAAACTTCACTAAACCGTTTTAGTATTACTGGATTGTAAATTCCGCCAGCAATTTTTGAGGAGTTTTGGGAATCATTATCAAAAACCAAAATGGTTTTATTATTTTGCAAAGCAATTTCTGCAAAACAAATTCCCGCAATTCCAGAACCAACAATTAGATAATCAATCATTTTGTAAAAGTAAAAAACTCTTACCAAATTGGTAAGAGTTTTTATGTTTTAAATTGGAGAAATTTATATTAGTAATTCCACATATCTTGCTCGAAATTACGAACTTTATCTTTTACTCTTTCAGACTCTAATAATTGCATTAATGAATTTTCTTTCATATAATCAACGATTTCTCTGTCATTGTACACATTTTCTTCTTTGTAAGTAAGTGCGTTGAAACGACGTGAGTTTAACAAATTATCGAAAGTGATAGGCATTGAAGAGTTTCTGTCATTGAATGCTTTCCACTCATGTAATACTTCTCTTGCTCCTGGATAGAAAACCCAAAATAAATCGATGTATTCTTTTTCTGGCTTATCCATTGTATAAACATCAGGTATTACAGGACAGATTCCTAAGATTCTATAACGTAAATCAGATTGACGTTTGTCGAAATACCATAATCCAACAATTCTATAATCAGAAACGTCTATTGAAGCTAGGTCAGTTCTAACGATAAACTCTTCAGAAATTTTTCTGACAGCAGGAATAGTATCTGTTAACATTTTTCCTGTTTTTTGAGCTTTCATTTTCCCTTTTTTACCCGCAACCATAATAGTTTCTGGTTTTTGAACAATTCTTGTTCTAAAAGCATCTGGATCTTCATTCATTTGCTCTCTACCAGCATCACTAGTATCTGTTTTAGTTAAAGAAGCATTAATATCTTTTAATGTTTTCTTTTCTCTAAAATAACTATCAGAATATATTTCTGTTAATTTACCAGATTTGATTCCTTTTACTAATACATCATATAATGAACGACGCTCATTACCAACATTAGCAGTGTCTATAGGATAATACAAAGGAAAATTGATTCTTTCATCAAGATCGATAATTTCCCAAGTTTTCTTAGACATCAAAACATCTCTGTCATCAACGTAACCATATTCTAATGGTTTGTCATTATCTTTTAGTTGTTGCGCTGCTGATTTCAATCCAATTTCTTTAGGATTTTTAGCATTCAACAAATTAGATTGTGCAAAAGAAGTTGAACTTCCTGCAATAAAAATAATAACTAATAATAAATTTCTCCAATTCATAATTTTATAATTGTAAAGTTTATAGAATCTAAAACGAAATTCTTAAACTATTATTGTACTTCGTATGTACAAGTTGAAACTCTTTTTGCAACTTGGTCAATTCCTGAGAAGCTAGCTTTAATTTCAGAAATAACAACTACATCTCCTCTAGTTGCTTTTTGAATTGCAGATCTTGCTCTACCGTCCATTTTACTTCCAGAAACTACAATTGTAGGTTGTCCAGGAACTTTAATATTAAATTGTGTAACATTTACAGTAACTGGGAAATCGAAATCTTCCATAACTGCAGATATTGTACAAGATTCTAAGTTTCCTTTTTGTCCTTTAGCAGCAACCTCTCCACGGATTTTTCCAGTTGGAGCTGGTAAACCTTTGATACGGAATTCTTTTTTGTCAGAAACCACTTTACCATCAGGTAATTTTGCAGATACATTAATCATTACTGAAGTACCAGAACCTGCTCTTAATGTGTATTTTCCAGCAGCACCAGCACTTGACATACCTGGAGCAGATGCACTTACGTTATTAGACGCAACACCAGCAAATGAAATAGTCATTGGATTAGGAACCCCACGATATACAACATTCATTTTGTCAGCAGATATTGTAGCAGAATTTGGTCTAGCAACAACAACATACTTCCCATCAAATGGTAAAGGAATTGGTTTCCCGTCTTCCATAAAAGTAAATTGACCTTTAACGTTATGTTCTCCAACGCTTCCAGCTGATTGTGATATAACTGCTTGACCATTTACAATTTTACCTGGTCCAGAAAATCCAGAAGGCTTTGTATTTTCGTCATATTTACCAATAACAACTTTTCCTGTTACTGTTTCTCCTTCAAAATAAACATTTTTGTCTAATGCTACAATAGCTTTAAAGTTACTGTATGAAGCAACTGCCACAGCAGCTTTTCCAAGTGCAGCACTATACACATCAGATTCCGCTTTTTTAATATCACTTTGCCAAGCAGAAAGCTTAGCTAAAGAAGCAACAGATGGAAACCCTTTAAAGTGGTAAGCCAAATATTTATCTTTCAACCCTTCTTTGTTTGCAACATCTGAAACATCAAATTTTTTGTTAACCTCTGCAAGAATTACAGCGTATTTTTTTTCACTTCCAAGAGCTACTTTCATATCCGCTTTAAACTTTTCAATTTTAGCAATAATTTCGTTTCCTTTTGGAGCATAACCTTCACCTGTAAACCAGTTGTCGATACTTTCTCCCTTATCCATTGCTTCGTAAGGTAGCTTTCCAGTTTCTGGATCAACTTCAACACCTTCTAAAACTTGTTTTTTCAAAGTTTCAACATAAGCGTAAAAACTTTTAGTAACAGCTTCTACTTTGTGCGCAGAAGCAGATGCAACAGCAAATTCTCCTTTAGCTTCAGCAGCTTTTGTGTCTAAAGCCATAAGCATTTGCTCATTTGTAGCTACTGCAGATGTATTAGATCCTTCAAATTTTTCATTCATTAATCCAAAAGCTGATAATACTTCTTTGGACATATTCATTGCCAACATCGCGATAAAAACCAGATACATCAGGTTAATCATCTTCTGTCTAGGGGTTAATTTTCCTCCTGCCATTTTTTTTTAAATTAGTTTTGTTAGTAAATAAATTTAGTTAAAAACTAATTATCCTTTGTTACTCATTGCAGAAAGCATACCACCGTAAACATTGTTTAAAGAAGCAATGTTAGACGTCATAGATTGCATTTGTTCTTTAAGTTTAGAAGCGTTATCAGCGATTTCGCTGTTTGCTTGAGCATTACGAGTTGCGCTTTCTAATTGAACTTTATATAAACTGTTTAATGATTCCATTTGTGCAGCTGCCATAGTCATTTCTTCAGCATATTTCTTTTGAGAAGTCATAGAATCTACCGTTGGAGAAATTGCTTTTGCAGCTCCTTCGAAATTTTTGATACTATTTCCTAAACTTGACATTAATTCTCCGTCAATTTTAGCTTCTTTTAACATTGCATCTAATTTTTGAGATAACAATCCTTGCGCATCTTCTTTTACTTCTTTTTTCTTACCTGATGCTTCACCACCAGCTAATTCTGGATAAACTAACGACCAATCTAAATCGTGCTCAACAGGCTCAAAAGCTGATAATGCGAAAATAAGTGCCTCTGTTAATAATCCGATTGAAAGCATCAAAGTTCCTGTTAAAGGTCCTAATTCGAAGTGAGTAATTTTGAATAATGCACCAACAATTACAACTGCTGCTCCCATACCGTAAGCGAAGTTCATCGCTTTTTTGCTTAAAATTGCCATAATAAATAAAATTTAGTTAAGTTAAAATATAAAATAAAGTTTGGTTAATTAATTATTTTCCTGCGTTTCCTGTCGCATCAGTTCCCATATAATCTTGCAATGTACGGAATCCAATATAACTTCTTGCTGAATCTGCATATTCGAAATCACGAGTACCTACTTGTAGGTAATACGCAACATCTTTCCAAGATCCACCACGTGTTACTTTACGCATGTTTTTAATATCATTTACATTTGGATTCATTGTAGAAACATATTCGTAAGCTGCAGGATCGTAAGATGAATCTGTCCATTCTGCTACATTACCTGACATGTTATACAAGTTATAATCGTTTGGCTCATAAGACTGAGCTTCTACAGTATACAAAGCTTCATCAGCAGCATAATCTCCACGCACTGGCTTAAAGTTAGCCAAATAACAACCTCTGTCATTTCTAGCATAAGGACCTCCCCATGGGTAAGTTCCAGATTCTATACCACCACGAGCTGCATATTCCCACTCTGCTTCTGTAGGCAAACGGAAAGTGTTTATCAAATCTCTTCCTCTTTGTTTTTTAACATATGAATTTTTAAACAAAGTTCTCCAAGCACAAAATGCTTTAGCTTGCTTCCAACTAACTCCTACAACAGGATATTCTGCATACGCTTGGTGCCAGAAATAATCATTATGCATTGGCTCATTATAAGAATAAGCAAAATCTTTAATCCAAACTGTTGTATCAGGATAAACATTAACTTGTTCTTTACGAATAAATTCTTTACGTTTTCCTTTTTTAGCTTTTGCTGCCGCTTGGATATCCATCCAAGAATAACGGAACTTTAATTTATCTACATCGATAGTTCTTAAACCATTGTATGCTTCCTCAGAAGGAATATACATAGAATCCATAACCTCAGTATATTTATCATCTGGA
The DNA here is from genome assembly GCF_900111965.1 of Flavobacterium swingsii. GTDB lineage: Bacteria > Bacteroidota > Bacteroidia > Flavobacteriales > Flavobacteriaceae > Flavobacterium > Flavobacterium swingsii. The sequence continues at coordinate 443,500 of NZ_FOJT01000001.1, forward strand.
TATTGACCAGTTTGCCATTTTAAAGGAATTTTGTTGTTTATTTTTCTTCCCGCATAAGGATCATCACCTGTACCAACACTATAATAGTTATCGTACATGTATTTATCATAAACACTCATGTTTGTAGTATCAGCATCAACAAATGCATAATCAGCAATACTTCCTCCTTTTTTAGAAGATTTAGATTTAGGGTCGTTTTTCTCACCTAATTCATCAGCTAAAATAGCCAAACGCGTTCTAACAATTGAGTCTCTTACCCAGAACACAAACTGTCTGTACTCACTATTAGTAATTTCTGTTTCATCCATATAAAATGAACGAACAGTTACTGTTTTAGTTGGAGCATCTTGCACGTTTGCTAAATCATCATCGGATTTACCCATGATAAAAGCACCACCAGGCACTAATGTCATACCAAAAGGCTTTTCGGTATGCCAAGCTTTACCTTTAACACCTACAAGCTCTCCTTTGTCTCCTGAACCGCAGCTGTATAAAAATGAAACCAGCACTGCTAATAAAATGAACTTCTTCATATAAATTTGGGTTAAGTATATATTCATAACTTTTAAGGGCGTAAACCTATTTATTTATTTTCAAAAAAACAATTTTTTTATTAAAAAAACCTTAAAAAAGTTGAAAATAGTTGGTTTTCGCTATATTTTATGTTGTTGGAAATTAAATTATATTTTTTCTTTGGGCTTTCCACCATCTTTCTGGTACTTCGCCTGCGCATGCAGCTAAATAATCTTCGTACACGCAAGGCAATAACGTAGATTTCTTTAACTTATTGTTTTGCAATGAAATAAATGGTATTTCAATCCACCATCTTTCTGTAATATTACTCTTGTAAAAAACAAGCTCGTCATCTAAGGTAACAATATATTTAATATAATTCTCTTTGGTTCCAAATGGATACTCATTAGAACGAAAATGAAATCCTTCTACAAAATACCACATTATTTGAGCTATTAAAACCGATTCTTGTTTGGAATTTTCATGATTAAAGACCCCAAAAGAGCTCACTTTGTCGCTAATTCCGGCATATCTTGATAAAGAACAAATTTCTTTCCCCGAAAAACCATTAGGTACAAATGTAGCAAAATTCCCTGAATCTGAAGATTTTACTGACGACAAATCAATACTAACCAAATCTGCATCACGAAAAACAGGTTCTGCAATTGTTGGATTGTTACAAACTTCGCCCAAACGATAGGCATCAAAATATAATTTTTCGATTAAATCTATTTCTTCTTGGGCATTAAAATAAGTTTGAAAGCCTAAATTACTATAATTAAATAAATTATTTGGTTCATCGACAATCATTTTTGTTAAATACGATTCCGACAACAAACCATTTTCTCTTGCAAAATCGAATGTACTATCTATAGAAACCACATTGACCATTTGCTCCAACAAATCATAAGCACGATACATAGCATAGGTTAAGTCTTGCGAACCTCCTATAACAACAGGGACGACTTTGTTTTTGATAAGTTGTGCAATTGCAGTTTTTAGAACATAATAAGTATCTTCTAACGATTCTCCTGCTACGATATTCCCTAAATCGATAATTTGTGTTTGCCAATTCCCTGGAAACAAACTATAAAATTCTTTTCTTATGTTTGATAAATCGACAATTTCCTTCGTATCGCCCAATCCTCTATTTTCTAAAACACCAATAATTGCAATAGATGCGCTTTCGATGTTTGGAAATTCGGTATCAGTATGAAATACAACCTTTTTACCCAAAGTTTGTGGTGACAATCCTTGAATAAATGCTAAAAAATTGTCGTCTAATGGTTGTAAAAAATCGAATACCATATTTTATTTCTTTTTAGCAACTGCTTTCTTTGCCACAGGCTTTTTAGTTGCTGCTTTTTTGGCTGGCGCTTTTTTTGCAGGTGTTTTCTTAGCAATCATTTCTTGCACTTCTGCCAATGTTAATTTTGTAGCATCGACGTCTTTGCTTAATTCGATTTTGATTTTACCTTTTATAATTTCAGATCTTCCCCAGCGTGCTTTTTGAACCAAAATCCCTTCAGCTTCCCAATTATGAATTACTTTATCAATGTTTTTCTGAATTTTATCTTCAATAATCGTTTCGATGTCTTGTTGTGACAAATTATTGAAATTATATTTTGTACTTACATTGATAAAAATACCGTTCCATTTTAAGAAAGGACCAAAACGCCCCGTTCCTTTTTGAACACCTTCACCTTTGTAAACTGCAATTGGAGCATCGGCTAATAATTTTTCATCGATTAATTCTTGTGCTCTATTTAAATCCACATTTAATGGTTCTTCGCCTTTTGGCAAGGAAACAAATGTTGTTCCGAAACGGATAAAAGGCCCGTAACGTCCATTTGAAACCTCAACTTCTTCTCCTTTATAAGTTCCTAAATTCTTTGGAAGCAAAAATAAATTCAATACTTCTTCTAAAGTAATGTTCCCAATATTTTGCTCTTTCAATAAACTGGCAAATGTTTTTTCTTCGTCATCGGCGGCACCAATTTGAGCCATTGGTCCAAATTTCCCTAAACGAACAGAAACTGGTTTTCCAGATTTTGGATCTATTCCTAGAATTCTTTCGCCCGATTCTCTATCAGCATTAGCTTCGACATCTTTTACCGTAGGGTGAAATTTATCATAGAAATCTTGCATCATTTTCGCCCATTCGATATTTCCTTCGGCAATTTCGTCAAAATCTTGTTCTACTTTTGCTGTGAAATTATAATCTAAAATATTATCGAAATTTTTCACTAAGAAATCAGTAACAATAGTACCAATATCTGTTGGAACCAATTTTCCTTTATCAGATCCTGTATTTTCTTTAAGCAGCTTCTCTCCTACTTTACCAGATTGAAGCGTCAATTGTGTGTAATTTCTTTCTTGACCTTCTAGATTTCCTTTTTCGACGTAATTTCTATTAATAATCGTAGAAATTGTTGGCGCATAAGTAGATGGACGACCAATACCTAATTCCTCTAATTTTTTCACCAAAGAAGCTTCGGTATATCTTGCTGCTGCACGAGAATATCTTTCGGTAGCTGTAATATAATTATTTGCTAATTTTTCATTTACTTTCATCGAAGGCAACATTCCTTCTTGCTCTTCTTCGTCATCATCATGACCTTCTAAATATACTTTTAGAAACCCTTCAAATTTGATAACTTCTCCAGAAGCAGTAAAAATTTCCGAATGATTATTAGCTTCGATTTTAACATTTGTTCTTTCCAATTCGGCATCACTCATTTGAGAAGCTAATGTTCTTTTCCAAATTAAATCATACAAACGCGCTTGATCACGGTCGATATTTACAGTGTGTTGCGACATGTCGGTAGGACGAATCGCCTCGTGTGCTTCCTGTGCACCTTTGCTTTTATTGACAAAAGTTCGAGGTTTAGCATATTCCTTTCCGTAAGATTTAATAATTTCAGCTTGCGCAGCTTCCATCGCATCTTTAGATAAATTTACACTATCTGTTCTCATGTAAGTAATGAGTCCTGCTTCGTACAAACGTTGTGCTAATTGCATCGTGATTCCAACTGGTAAATATAATTTACGAGCGGCTTCTTGTTGCAAAGTCGAAGTTGTAAATGGTCCTGCTGGTGTTTTTTTGGTAGGTTTTGTTTCTAAATCTCCTACCTTATATATAGAACCGATATTTTTATTTAAAAAATCTTCGGCTTCCTTTTTTGTATTAAAATTCTTAGGCAGTTTTGCTTTGAATGACTTTCCAGCTTCGTTAGTAAATTCAGCCTGAACAGAATAAGTAGCAACAGGTTTAAAATTGATGATTTCTCTTTCTCTCTCTACAATCAACCGAACCGAAACCGATTGTACTCTTCCAGCCGATAATCCTCCTTTTATTTTTCTCCACAATACTGGCGATAATTCGTAACCAACCAATCTATCCAAAACACGACGTGCTTGTTGCGCGTTGACTAAATTATAATCTATTTCACGTGGATTGTCTATTGCTTTTAGAATCGCAGTTTTTGTAATTTCGTGAAAAACAATACGCTTCGTTTTTTTAGGATCTAGTTTTAATTCTTCAGCAAGATGCCAAGAAATTGCTTCTCCCTCGCGATCCTCATCGGAAGCCAACCAAACCATTTCGGCATTTTTGGCTAAAGTCTTTAGTTTAGAAACCAACGCTTTTTTGTCGGGCGAAACTTCGTATTTGGGTTTGAAACCGTTTAAGACATCAACACCAATTTCTTTAGAAGGCAAGTCGGCAATATGGCCATAACTTGATTCTACTTGGAAATCTGTTCCAAGAAATTTTTCGATTGTTTTTGCCTTTGCAGGTGATTCGACTATTACTAAATTCTTTGCCATTGCTGTTTTATTGATTTGGCAAAAGTAGAAGTTTTTTTTATATAATGTCTTTTTGGGTTCATTTTTAGAAAAATTTTCTTTTTAGACTGGATATTTTAGCCCCGACAGCAGCGGCATCCTTTTGCTTTTTTCTTTAGAAAGCAAAAGATATAGCGAATGGCGGGAACAGCTCCCAATAAAAATTTTGTTAAATAAAACTGCCATCTTGTCAGAATTTTTGTTTTGCACTATCTTTGCGAAAGAATTTGACTTATGGAAAAGATTATCGAAGAAAGCAAACAAGGTGAAAGTCTTGTTTTAGAGAATAAACCCGAAAACACTAAGAAACTTTTTATAGAAAGTTATGGTTGTGCAATGAATTTTTCGGACTCGGAAATTGTAGCGTCTATCCTTTCTGGAAATGGCTATAATACTACAAATGTGTTAGAAGAAGCCGATTTGGTTTTAGTTAATACTTGTTCGATTCGGGACAAAGCAGAGCAAACTATTCGCAAGCGTTTGGAGAAATACAATGCTGTAAAACGCATAAATCCGAAGATGAAAGTCGGCGTTTTGGGTTGTATGGCGGAGCGTTTGAAAGACAAATTTCTTGAAGAAGAGAAAATTGTCGATCTTGTTGTAGGTCCTGATGCTTATAAAGATTTACCAAATTTATTGACCGAAGTTGAAGAAGGTCGTGATGCGATAAATGTAATTTTAAGCAAAGACGAAACCTACGGAGATATTTCTCCTGTTCGATTGATGAGCAACGGAATCACAGCTTTAGTTTCTATCACGCGTGGTTGCGATAATATGTGCACATTTTGCGTAGTTCCTTTTACTCGTGGGCGTGAGCGTAGTCGTGAGCCACAAAGCATCATGGCGGAAATTCAAGATTTATGGAACAAAGGCTTTAAGGAAATTACACTTTTAGGTCAGAATGTGGATAGTTATTTATGGTACGGTGGCGGATTGAAAAAAGATTTTACCAATGCTACCGAAATGCAAAAAGCTACTGCTGTCGATTTTGACCAGTTGTTAGAAATGGTTGCTGTTGGTTTTCCTAAAATGAGAATTCGATTTTCGACTTCAAATCCACAAGATATGCACGAAAGTGTGTTGCACGTCATTGCCAAACATGCTAATATTTGCAAGCACATTCACTTACCTGTTCAATCGGGAAGTAATAGAATTTTGAAAGAAATGAACCGTTTGCATACCCGTGAAGAATATATGATTTTGATTGATAAAATTAGAGCAATTATTCCAAATGCGTCTATTTCGCAAGATATGATTGCTGGTTTTCCTACCGAAACCGAAGAAGATCACCAAGACACAATGAGTTTAATGGAATATGTAAAATATAATTTTGGTTATATGTATTCGTATTCAGAGCGCCCAGGAACATTGGCCGGAAGAAAAATGGAAGATGATGTTACCGAAGAAACCAAAGCTAGAAGATTACAAGAAATTGTCGATTTGCAACAAAAACACGCTTGGTCGCGCTCTGAGGAATTTATAGGTCAAACTGTAGAAGTTTTAGTCGAAAAAGTGTCTAAAAAATCGACAGAAGAGTTTTCAGGAAGAAATTCGCAAAGCATTACAGTGGTTTTCCCAAAAGAAAATTACAATATTGGAGATTTTGTAAATGTGAAAATAGAAAGTTGTACGAGTGGAACTTTAAAAGGAATCCCACTTGGTTTAAGTGAAATGAATTAAAAAAATAGCCACAGATTTTTTTGAAATCCTTTTAATTTTTTTAATCTGTGGTAAAAATACAAAATAATTATGGACGGCTACAGAGAAGAGGAAACTTATAAAATCATTGGTATTTGTATGGAAGTTCATAGAATTCTAGGTCCAGGCTTATTAGAAATAGTTTATAAAGATGCTCTAGAAATTGAATTTAAAGAAAATAATATTCCTTTCGAAAGAGAAAAAGAATTTTCGATTGAGTATAAAAACAAGATTTTACCTCATAAATTCTATGCGGATTTTATAGTAAATGAAGATATAATATTAGAAGTTAAAGCTGTTAAAGAATTTTCTAACGAACATGTTGCTCAAGTCTTAAATTATTTAAAACTTGCAGATTCAGAAATTGGATTATTAGTAAACTTTCAAACCAAATCTTTACAGTACAAAAGATATTCACTTTAAAAAAATCTGTGAAAATCTTTTTAATCTGTGGCAAAAAAAAGAAAAATGTCAAAAAAAAATATAATCATAGCAATAATTGCATTTGTAGTAGGATTTGCAATTACTTTTTATACCATTAAAACTTATTTTCCAAAACACAAAGTTGAGGAAACAACAAATCTAAAATAGATTGACATCGTATGGAAACAGTACAATCAATAAAGCAACGATTTGAGATTATTGGAAATGATCCAAAATTGAATCGTGCAATAGAAAAAGCTATTCAGGTTGCTCCTACAGATATTTCGGTATTAGTAGCAGGTGAAAGTGGTGTTGGTAAAGAAAGTATTCCTAAAATAATACATTCCCTTTCGCACAGAAAACACGGAAAATACATTGCTGTAAACTGCGGGGCCATCCCAGAAGGAACCATAGACAGTGAGCTTTTCGGACACGAAAAAGGAGCTTTTACAGGCGCAACGGGAACTCGTGAAGGTTATTTTGAAGTAGCTGATGGCGGAACCATTTTTCTTGATGAAGTTGGCGAATTGCCACTCACAACACAAGTGCGTTTGCTTCGTGTTTTAGAAAATGGTGAATTTATAAAAGTAGGTTCAAGTCAAGTGCAAAAAACCAACGTTCGTATTGTTGCCGCAACCAATGTTAATTTATTTGATGCCATCGAAAAAGGAAAATTTCGGGAAGATTTATATTACAGACTAAGCACTGTCGATATTACTTTGCCTGCTTTACGCGACCGAAAAGATGACATTCATTTATTATTCAGAAAATTTGCTGCCGATTTTGCCCATAAATACAAAATGCCTCCTTTGAAATTAGATGACAATGCCATTTCCGTTTTACAAAAATTTCGTTGGTCAGGAAACATTCGTCAATTGCGAAATATGGCCGAACAAATCTCGGTTTTAGAAACCAATCGCGATATTTCAGGAAGCACTTTATCATCTTATTTACCGCAAGAAGGAAGCAATTTGCCTTCGGTTATTAAAAATAAAAAGTCAGAAAGCGATTTTAGCACCGAAAGAGATATTTTATACAAAGTCCTTTTTGATATGAAAAGCGATTTGCACGATTTGAAGAAATTAACGTTGGAACTCATGAAAAATGGTTCGGCAAAAGTGCAAGAAATCAATACCAATTTAATCCAGAAAATATACGGTCCGAAAGAAGCTGACAGCGAAATTTCGTTCGAAGAAGAACCAAGAAATACAACTTTCAACAATCATGATGAAGATACTGATTTTGATGAAAATGAAGACGAATTTCAATTTGCCGAAACCATCGAAGAGGAAGAAGTGTTGAAATTGGAACAACGCGAGATTGAGATGATTAAAAAATCGTTAGAAAAAAACAAAGGAAAACGCAAAGCTGCAGCTGATGAATTGGGGATTTCCGAAAGAACTTTGTACCGAAAAATAAAACAATTTGACCTTTAAATAATAATGAATAATTGACAATTGATAATTGACAATTATTTGAATATCTTTGACCCGAGCGTTAGCAAAATGGCGAAGCAATTTTTAAAATAAAATGAATAGAATAAAATACATAATCTTAATTTTTTCCGTTTTTTTAGTTCAAGGTTGTTCTATTTACAATTTTACAGGAACAGGAAAAATTGATGCAAAAACTTTTCAAGTAGGTTATTTTCAAAATGTTTCAGAATTAGTAGAACCTGGAATAGACCGAGATTTTACACGTCGTTTGCAAGATTTAATTCAGAATCAGACCAACTTAAACTTAACATCAACCGATGGCGATTTAGTTTACGAAGGCGAAATTGTAGATTACCGAGTTAGTCCAATGACTGCCACAGCAGATTTAACAGCTGCGCAAAGCAGATTGTCGATAACCATCAATCTTAAGTTTTCAAACAAAAATAAACCAGAGGAAGATTTTGAAAAACGCTTTAATTTTTATGATGATTTTCCAGGGAATAATTTACCTACAGGAGCACAACTAAAAAAATCTTTAGACTTAATTTTCGAACGCATTTCGCAAGATATGTTTAACGCTACATTAGCAAAATGGTAATCTAAATATTAGATTGAAATCTGAAAATGAACGTAACAGAATACACTTATTTAATAAACAAACCCGATGCCGTCAATGACAGGCAAATAATTGCTTTGGAAAAAATTTTGCATGATTTTCCTTATTTTCAAAGTGCCAGAAGTTTGCATTTAAAAGGTTTATACAAACAAGATAGTTTCAAATATAATTCGGAATTAAAAAATACAGCAGCTTTTACAACCGACAGAACTATTTTATTTGATTTAATTACTTCCGAAAATTTTATCGGTATTCAGAAAGGATATTTTGAAGAAAAAGAAGCCCAAATTCTTGACATAACTGTTGTAGATAGCACGATAATAGAAATTATTGAAACCGAAATAAAACCAGAAATAAACAACCTCGAAAAATCGATTATTTCGTCTATAAAAGAAGCCAATCAAGATATTGAAGAAGAAATAATATTCGAAAAAGTTGAAGTTTTAGCTATTGAAGAAAAATTAGAAATAGGAAAACCACTAACATTCAATAATTCCGAAACACATTCGTTTCAAGAATGGTTACAATTATCTAAAATAAAACCAATAATTAGAGAAGAAAATCCTATTTTAGAAAATAATTTGTCATCAAAATTAGATATTATCGACAAATTTATAGAAGCAAATCCTAAAATTTCGCCAGTTAAAAAAGATGCTTCAACACCTGTAATTGCTGTAAAAACAGAAGACAATTCTTATCTAATGACCGAAACTTTAGCCAAGGTTTATTTAGAACAAAAAAAATATAGCAAAGCAATTCAAGCATATGAGATATTAATTTTGAAATATCCAGAAAAAATTACTTTCTTTGCAGACCGAATTTCGGATATAAAAACGTTACAACAAAATAATAATAGTTAAACAATGAGCACATTTACAATTTTTTTAGTCTTAATAACAATAGTTTGTTTCTTACTTATCGTAGTCATCATGGTTCAAAACCCTAAAGGTGGTGGATTATCTTCTTCATTAGGAGGGTCAACTCAAATGGGTGGAGTGCAAAAAACAACAGACTTTTTAGACAAAAGTACTTGGTATCTTGCAGGTGCATTAATCGTATTAATTTTAATGTCAAGTTTAAGTTTTAACGGAGGAAGTAGCGATACTGGTTCTAAAGTAATTGATGATAGCGCCGTTACGGCACCAGCAATTCCTACTGCACCACAAGCAACTCCAGAAGCTGCAAAAACGGAAACAAAAGCAACTGAAACACCAGCTACTACGGAAGCTGCTAAACCAGTAACCGAAGAAGCTAAAAAATAGTTTCTTACGAAATATAAAATCAAAGTGCCAGCCTGTCAATGCTGGCATTTTTTATAAGAAAAAATGTCAGTTTTAATTGCTTGGCATAATTTCTGAAAAGACAATAACATAAATAAAACAAAATATATTATTATGGCATTAAATATCAAACCACTTTCAGACAGAGTTCTTATCGAACCAATAGCTGCTGAAACAAAAACAGCTTCAGGAATTTTTATTCCAGACACTGCCAAAGAAAAACCACAAAAAGGTACTGTAGTTGCAATTGGAAACGGAAAAAAAGACGAACCCCTTACGGTAAAAGTTGGAGATTCTGTACTTTACGGAAAATATGCTGGAACTGAATTGAAACTAGAAGGAAAAGATTATTTGATCATGAGAGAAGAGGATATTTTAGCAATTATATAGCTTTAAGCTGTAGACAAGTATTTTCAAATAACCAAATTAACGAATAAACAAATAAACTCAGAGATGGCAAAAGATATAAAATTTGATATAGAAGCACGTGACGGATTAAAACGTGGTGTTGATGCATTAGCAAACGCAGTAAAAGTAACCCTTGGACCAAAAGGGCGTAACGTAATTATTGGAAAATCTTTCGGTGGACCAACCGTTACTAAAGATGGAGTTACCGTTGCCAAAGAAATTGAATTAAAAGACCCATTAGAAAACATGGGAGCTCAAATGGTGAAAGAAGTAGCCTCAAAAACCAACGATTTGGCTGGAGATGGAACTACAACTGCAACTGTTTTAGCACAAGCTATTGTAAAAGAAGGTTTGAAAAACGTAGCTGCCGGAGCCAATCCAATGGATTTGAAAAGAGGAATTGACAAAGCTGTTGAAGCTATTGTTGCCGATTTGACTAAACAAGCTAAAGTTGTTGGAAGTGATTCAGAAAAAATAAAACAAATCGCATCTATTTCTGCAAATAATGACGAAGTAATTGGCGAATTAATCGCAAATGCTTTCGCCAAAGTTGGAAAAGAAGGTGTAATTACAGTTGAAGAAGCTAAAGGAACAGATACTTATGTAGATGTTGTAGAAGGAATGCAGTTTGACAGAGGATATCTTTCTCCTTATTTTGTGACCAATCCTGAAAAAATGGATGCAGAATTAGAAAGTCCATATATTCTTTTGTATGACAAAAAAGTATCTTCTTTGAAAGAGTTACTTCCTGTTTTGGAACCAGTAGCTCAATCTGGAAAACCATTATTGATTATTGCTGAAGATGTAGATGGTGAAGCTTTATCAACATTAGTAGTAAATAAATTGCGTGGTGCATTAAAAATCGCGGCTGTTAAAGCACCTGGTTTTGGTGACAGAAGAAAAGCAATGTTAGAAGATATTGCCATCTTAACTGGTGGAACTGTAATTTCTGAAGAAAGAGGTTTTACCTTAGAGAACACGACTATCGAAATGTTAGGAACTGCAAAAAGAGTAACTATCGATAAAGATAACACTACAATTGTAAGTGGTGCTGGTGAAGCAGATATGATTAAAAATCGTGTCAATCAAATAAAAGGTCAAATGGAAGCTTCAACTTCTGAATATGACAAAGAAAAATTGCAAGAACGTTTGGCTAAATTAGCTGGTGGAGTTGCAGTTCTTTATGTTGGTGCTGCTTCTGAAGTAGAAATGAAAGAGAAAAAAGACCGTGTTGACGATGCTTTACACGCAACTCGTGCAGCAGTCGAAGAAGGAATTGTTGCTGGTGGTGGAGTCGCTTTACTAAGAGCTAAAAATGTATTGAAAGATATTAAAGCCGATAATGCCGACGAAGCTACAGGAATACAAATTGTATCTCGCGCTGTAGAAGCTCCGTTAAGAACTATTGTTGAAAATGCAGGTTTGGAAGGTTCTGTTGTAGTCGCAAAAGTAGCGGAAGGAAAAGGTGATTTTGGTTACAATGCTAAAACTGACGAATATGTAGATATGCTAAAAGCGGGAATTATAGATCCTAAAAAAGTAACTCGTGTAGCGTTAGAAAACGCCGCTTCAGTTGCTGGAATGATTCTTACTACCGAATGTGCTTTGGTCGAAATAAAAGAAGAAAACGCTGGTGGCGGACAAATGGGTGGCGGTATGCCAGGCATGATGTAAGATTAACTTGTCACCAAAAAAACAAAATCAGGCAAAAATGTTTTGCCTGATTTTTTTATAATCCCATTTTTTAAAATAACACATGAAAACTAGCCTATCTTTTTTTATATTTTTAACAATACTATTTTCTAACATTATCAAAGCTCAAGATGATTTAAAGAAAAATGAAGAGGGAATAACAAAATCAATTGAAAACTATTATAAGTTAGATAGAGAAAATATTCATTTACAGTTAAACAAAAGCACCTACTTAACTGAAGAAAAGATATGGTTTAAAGGATATATTATAGAAAAAAAGAGCAAAAAACCTTATGCAAAAACATCGAATGTATTTGTCTCGTTAATTGACGAACACGGAAAAAACATTACAACAAAACTTTATTTCGCCGAAAATAGCACATTTGAAGGAGACTTAGTAATTGATAAAAATTTTAAATCTGGTATTTATTATTTACAAGTATTCACGAACTACATGAATAATTTTACCGAAGATGAATCTTCTATTTATAAAATTTTTATCCTAAATCCTTTAGAAAATAATTACATAAACCCCAAAAAAATAAACTTTAATACACTTGACGTTCTTTTATATCCAGAAAGCGGAGTGTTTTTAGAAGGTGTATCAAATACTTTTGGAGTTAAAATATCTGATTGTAACGAAAATGGGATTATTGCAAATAATGTAGAGATTTTAGACTCTAAAGGAAGCCTCATAACCTCTTTTTCAACAGACAATTTTGGTTACGGAAAATTCGTAATAAACAATCCTAGCAATCAATTATACAAACTAGCTTTTGAAATTAATGGCAAAAAAACAGAAAAACATTTACCTAATGTAACGCTATCAGGTTATAATATGGCAATAAATAATTATACCCTTCCAAATAAAGCAATCGTAACAATAAGGTCAAACAAAAGAACAATTTCAAGTTTAACCAACGATTCTTTAGCATTATTAGTACATCAGAATGACAATGCATTTTTTTTAGATGTTATTTTTGAAGAAAACAAAAGTGAAAAAACTCTAATTCTAAGTAATGATTTGTTTTTAAGCGGAATAAACACAATTACTTTAATTGATAAAAAATTAAATAAAATTGCAGAAAGAGTCATTTACAAACCTCTGAAAAGTTTAGACAATACTAAATTAGCAATTGCACAAATAAAAAATGGTACTGTAGATATTAATGGCTTTTCTCCTTTAATTTTTGGAGAACTAAGCATCTCAATATTACCAAATGAATCTCAGAGTACTTATTTAAGCAAACCTATTTTTAATTCTTTCCTTTTTGATAATTATCTAATTAATGAAAATATAGATTCTAACTATTTTCTTAATGACTTTAGTAAATCTAAACATGCACAATTAGACAATCAACTAATAACTTTAAATGCTAAATATGATTTTAACAAGCTTCTAAATAATATCCCTGAAGATAAGTTTTCTTTCGACCAAGGTCTTACTATAAAAGGTAGAATAAACGATGAATCATTGAAAAACTCTAAAGGCATCAAAATAAATTTATGTTCACCTTCAAGCAATCTAAATGAATTTTCAGATTTAAATGAAAAAAATGAATACGTTTTTGAAAACATTATGGCGATTGATTCTTCATTTGTACATTTTAAATTATCCGATTTGAAAGGAAACAATTTAAAATTAAAGCAATATTCTCAAATTTTAAACAACAATCGTAAGTTCATAAAACCCTTTGTTGTCAAAGAGAAATCTTGTATTTTAGATGGTTCAAAAGTTGACGAAATTGAATTTCCAAAACTTTGGAATTCAATTATTTTGGATAGTGTTAATATATCAAGTGGAATTAAAACTAAAAAATTAAAATATGCCTCAAACCGCTTGAATCAAGGTATGGCAGACGGCTTCAAAATAACTGACGACGAAGCTAAAAGATTTATAGATATCATTAGCTTTATTCAATTTCATGGTTATCAAGTTAACAATAGTGGCATTGATATAACCGTTAGCAGTAGACGAACTTCTTCTTTAAATAGTTCCAGTAGCCCAGCTTTATTTATTGACAACACTCCTTCAGAGTTTAACCAATTATATAATTTAAGTTTAAGTAATGTTGATGAAATATATTTTAATAAATCAGGTTACGGATTAGGTTCTATGGGAGCAAATGGATCTATAATGATATATACTAAGAAGAATTTTGTGTCTACTAATAATTTAAGTATACTATCGAAATCCTTTAAAATCACAAATGGATTTCAACCTATTAGACAGTTCGAAAATCCTAAATATAATAATGTTAACGATAAAGGATTTAAAAACTTTGGAACAATTTATTGGAATCCAAAAGTTTTAACGAATGAAAGTGGGCAATTTCATTTTTCATTCCCCAATTTATTTCAAAAATCTGTCAAAATAATTATAGAAGGAATTTCAAGTGATGGTGAAATGATTTCAGAAATAAAGATATTAGATATTAAATAAAAAACTATCTAATTCTTTTATTTAACTTTAATCTTCTAAATGAACTGATTTTTTTAGCAGTTTAAACAACACTGGGAAAGTAGTTACTGCGACAATTCCAATTACTATGTATTCGATATAATGTTTTAAATCGATGTGAAATCTTTCTAAAAACAACTGATACAAATAATGTCCCGAAAAAATCATTGTAAACGCCCACAAAAAAGAACCTAAAATATTAAAAAACATAAAACTCTTTTTGTTCATTCCTACAATTCCGGCAATAACTGGTGTAAATGTTCTCACAATAGGAATAAATCGTGCAAAAATGATGGCTTTGTTTCCGTATTTGTCAAAAAAGGCTTTTGCATCTAATAAATATTTTCTTTTGAATAAGAAATTGTCTTTGCGGTTGTATAAATACGCTCCACTTTTTGCCCCAAACCAATAGCCAAACATATTCCCCGTAATTCCCATCACAGCTACCAAAGATGCCAAAACTGTAACGTTAACAAATCCGTTTCCTAATGATATTTGTTGCATTAATGCTTCGCTATAAATCCCAGCCAAAAACAACAAACTATCTCCTGGCAGAAAAAAGCCTGCTAGCAATCCTGTTTCTGCAAAAACGATAAACAATACTACAATTAAGCCGATTTTAATGCCATTAAATTCTAATAAAATATAAAATTCTGGGTTAAAAAGTTGTTTCCAATCAAAGTTATTCATGTAGTAAATATAAAAGTTTTATTTTAAAAAAGCGAATGTACCACAATTAGTACATTCGCCCAATTTAAATATATTAATGTTGTATTAAATATTAAGCTGATAAACATCGTCTAAATCATCGTTCGAACTATAATTTACACCTAAATCGGTTACAATTCCAGAATTCAACCCGTAAACCCAACCGTGTAAATACAATTCTTGACCATTTTTCCAAGCGTTTTGTACGATCGATGTTTTTGCTAAATCCGACACTTGCTCTATAACATTTACTTCTACAAAACGATTAAAACGTTCATTTTCATCAACAATAGCATCTAATTCGCCTTTATGATGACGATACACGTCTTTTATATGACGAATCCAATTGTCTATAATTCCTACCGAAGCATTACCCATAGCAGTTTTTACACCACCACAACCGTAATGTCCGCAAACTAAAACATGTTTTACTTTTAGTACATTTACAGCATAATCTAATACGCTCAACATATTCATATCACTATGAATAACCATATTTGCAATGTTTCTGTGTACAAAAACCTCTCCTGGTTTTGCTCCTATAATTTCATTTGCAGGAACACGACTATCTGAACAACCTATCCATAATAATGGCGGACTTTGTCCTTCCGATAAATCTTTAAAATAATTAGCATCAGTTTTTAATTGATTTTCAACCCACTTTTTATTATTATCTAATATTTTTTTATAAAACTCACTCATCTTATTCTTTTTTTTATTTTAAACCAAGCTCTGAGTATCTTTTATAAATAATGTGTCTTTATAAAAAGTAACCTTACCTGTTTCTATATTGTGCATAGCTCCAATAATTCCAATCTCTCCATTTTCGACCATTTGTTCAATAATATTGCTACGCTCGAGAATGCTTTTCACACTTCGTTTCACATTAATTTCAGCTACATTTTCTACAAAAGTAGCATTTTTAGAAGTTCTATCTTCATTTGTGCTTTTTTCTTGATAAACAGCAGGTTGTATTTTAGATAATAACTCTGTTAAATTCCCCATTTCTACATGGTCGCAAGCACCTTTTACAGCACCACATTTACTATGACCAAGTACTACAATTAGCTTAGAACCTGCCACTTTACAAGCGAATTCCATACTTCCTAAAATGTCGGTATTTACGATATTTCCTGCAATTCTAACCGAGAATACATCACCAAGTCCTTGGTCGAAAATTAATTCTGCCGATGTTCTACTATCAATACAACTCAATATTGTAGCAAATGGCCACTGACCATCAACCGTTGCATTTACTTGTTCTAATAAATCTCTATGTGCTTTAAGATTGTTTACAAATCTTTTATTTCCCTCTTCTAAAAACTCCAATGCTCTTTGTGGAGTCATTTGTGCTTGTGATTCTCTATTGTGTGCTTTCATAATTATATGTTATTTTTTATTTTAAATTTCTTAAAATGGCAAATTATTGAAAATGGCTATTTGAAACTGATTTCGATCAGAATTCTCGAGTGTTTGTGCCATAAACCCTGCTTCTATTTTAATGTTTTTATGGATATAATAACCTAATGCGCCATACAAGCGATTTCTGTCAAATATTGGACTCTCTGCATTTATAAAAATTTCATTGTATGCAGATAAATAAATTGTATTTTTTTCCAATGTTTTAGTATTTATAGGAATATTAACTCCTAACAAATATCGGAAACGCATTTGAAAATTAGGCTTAATCAAACGCTCTTCAATCCTATATCTATGATTAATAAATAAGCGTCCTATCTTTTGTTTAGTAACAAACTGCTGGTAAATCCTATGTTCGTTTGATTCTACTTTTTGTTCGGAATTGGGTATATACTTTTGGGTATTAATAAATCCATAACCTAACAGAAGATTGTTATTATCTTCTGTTAGATTGTATCCAATTCCTGTTCTTAATAACAATTGATTGGTATCTCCAATGAAATTATAATTTCTATACTGAACTTCATTATGCCAATTCCATTTTGAATTAATCTTTTGATTACCAAAATACATAAACCAATTACCCGTTTCCGATTTTTGAGAAAAAGAAAGATTACAAAAGCATATAAAAACAATAATTATATATACTATTTTCATTATTACGAATTTAGAATTGTGCTTTTTAAACTTTCTGTTCTACAAAAACATGTTTGTCTTCTTCACCAGTATTTACTAAATCGTATGCTTTCTTAAAGCCTACTAATTTAACTTTTATATTTTCTTCTTTCGATTTTATTTTTTTAAATTCTTTTATCAAATCCAGAACATCGTGTGCAATATAGACGGTTTCTGAAGCATTGATAATCACTTTTGAATTTTCTGGAATAGATGCCAATGTCGATTTGATGGCGGCTTTATTCAAAAAAGATACCTCTTGTGCCAAATCAATATGTATTACATCACCATCATGAAAAGCTTCTTTTCTAAACACATAGGCTCTTTGCATATTCCCTTTTAAGATAAAAATAACACTAATTATCATTCCTAATGCAACTCCTTTTAACAAATCAGTCAAAACGACAGCAACAAAGGTGGCAATAAACGGGATGAACTGATAAATTTTATCTTTTTTCCAAAAATGCTTCACCGTTTTCGGATTTGCTAATTTATATCCAACTAATAATAAAATAGCCGCTAAAGTAGCATACGGAATTTTATTCAAAATTGTAGGAATTGCCAAAACGCTTACCAGCAATAATACTCCATGAATAATAGCAGACATTTTAGATTTTGCGCCAGCATTATTATTGGCCGAAGTTCTAACAACTACTGATGTCATGGGCAAACCGCCAAGTAATGAACTTAAAATATTTCCAACGCCTTGTGCTTTTAACTCTACGTTTGTATCTGAATAACGCTTTTGAGCATCCATTTTATCAGCAGCTTCCATACAAAGCAAGGTTTCGATAGAAGCAACTACAGCGATTGTAGCCGCAACAATCCATACTTTACTGTTTGTAATGGCTGAAAAATCTGGAGAAACAATAATATTTTTCAACTCGTCAAAGGATTCTGGAACAGGTAAAGTTACTAAATGCTCACTTGATATTGCCAAACTACTTCCGTAGAATATAAAAAATTCATTCAATACAACACTTACAATTACAGCAATTAAAGCAGCAGGAACGAGTTTTAGATTTTTTAAAAAACTAATTTTGTCCCAAGCAATCAATATAAATAAGGAAATCACAGCTATTACAACTGAACCTAACTGCAAATGATCGAAAATGGAAAATAATTCAGAAAAAGTATTTTGACCATCTGATTGAAAAAAAGCTTGATCACCTTCATAATCATTATCATATCCAACTGCGTGTGGAATTTGCTTTAGAATGATTATTACACCAATTCCCGCCAACATTCCTTCAATTACATTACTCGGAAAATAATTAGAAATTGTTCCTGCTTTAATGAATCCAAGTGCCAATTGAAAAATTCCGGCTAAAAAAACAGCCAAAAGAAAAGCATTAAACGAACCCAAATCAGTTATGGCTGTTAAAACAATTGCTGTTAAACCCGCTGCTGGACCAGAAACACTTAAATGTGATTTGCTAAGATAACCTATTACGATTCCTCCTATTACACCTGCAATAATTCCTGAAAAAAGTGGTGCGCCACTCGCAAGCGCAATACCTAAACAAAGTGGCAATGCCACCAAAAAAACCACTAAACCTGATGCAAAATCAGATTTAAGGTTAGCAAAAAGATTGATTTTTTTTGTCATATTACCTTTAAATTTAAAACAATATTTTACCACAGACACATTGTCTGTAGTTTTAATTTTATGTTTTAAACCTGTTCAGGTGGTAGCAGAAAGATAGAAACATCTGCTATATATTTTTTCAACAAGTAGTTGTCATGAACTTTTCTTTTAGGGGTTTCATCAAAAAGAGGCAATAATTTGTAGTTAGAAACAACAAAAACCGATTTTACTTCTTTAATATGCTTTGAATGTTCCTCTTCTTCCGTAATATTAATAGCAACATTGGTTTCATTTCGAGCATTAATCACACATATAATAATGGTTGAAAACTGAAATAAAATAAAAATCGCTAAAACTAATCTGGTAAAAAATTTCATATGGCGAATTTAAAAAATAAATTTTGTTTCAACTACACATTAACATTCATTTATAAAAAAACTCCTTAAAAGTATTTTTTTTTAAGGAGTTTATTTTTTTTATCGTTCGTATTTGCAACAACTATGCAGATTATCGTAGTCTTTATTGGTTGCTTTTACCGCATCTGTATCGTGACCTACTTTTGCAATGGCTTTTTTCACATCAAGAACGGTAGTTTTTTCTTCGTTTAAAATAAGGTTTAACTGATGTGTTTCGATACTCCAAGTTGCTGTTTTTACGCCAGAAACTCCCAAAGCTACTTTTTGAATTCGCTTCTGACATTGTTCGCAATTACCATTTACTTCAATAGTATATTTGGCATTTTTATTCTTTTTCGCTTCTTGTGCATTCATAGAAAACCCAAGAAAAGAAATCATTAGTATTAAAATTATATTTTTCATTTTTATTGATTTTAAAATTGTTATTGACATTGATTTTTGATATTGAAAACTATTTAATCTTAAATCGCAAACCTGCATAATACATTTGTCCAAAAACTGGAGCATATACAATACTACTATCAAAACTTGTTCCAAAAGGATTGTCTGCTCCTAAAATTGCTTTTTCCTGTTTGTAATTACCCATGTTTTCGCCACCAACATACATTTCGAATGTTGAAGAAAAAGTTCGTGTAATTTGGGCATTCATTAACGAATAAGATTTAGAAAAACCAGACAACCTATCCTGAATAGGATTTGTTGTCGTGTTTGGCAATTGTTGTTTCCCAATCCAATTGAAAGTATAATCAAATTTCCATTGTTGTCCTTTATCTTTAATATGTGTTTCAAATTCTAAGTTTGCAAAAAAGCGTTGTTGTGCTTGCAATGGTCGCTGAAAACTACCCGAATTATAATCGGTTTTATTGTCATAAAATTTATACGACGTTCTTAAATTTAGATGTTTTATAATTTCTAAATTAAATTCGAATTGCAAACTATTGGCAAACGATTTCCCTTTCAAATTATAAAAATCGACTTGTTGCGCGCTTTCAAACAAATCGACCACAACTTGATTCTGAAAATCGGTTCTATAGAAATCGACAGAAACATCGGCGCTTTTTGTAAAAATTTTAAATTTCTGTAAAAAACCAGCACCATAATTCCAAGCTATTTCAGGATTTAGTCCGTAAATTTTCCCATTAGTATCTAAAATATTAAAACTTCTAGAACTTCCGAAAAGTTGTTGATTTTCGGCAAAAATATTAGCCGAACGTTTTCCTCTTCCTGCCGAAAATCGCAAAACACCACCTTCCCAAGGATTGTATCTAGCGTGAAGTCTTGGTGTTGCAAAAAACCCGAGTCGGTTCTGATAATCTAATCTTCCACCTAAAATAATGCTAAAATTATCGGTATTATCATAAGTATATTCTAGGAAAGCACCAAGAGAATTGTCTTTTCGGCTATAATCATTTGTGTTTACAAATTCCTTGTATTCGTCGGAAGTAAAATTTAATCCTGTCGAAAACTTATTCATCGTATTGCTAATTATCGAATTGAAAATTAGGTTCGAATAAAAACTATTTTGCTTGATATTATATTGTATTAACCCAAAATACGATTCTTGATTATGCGAATTATAAGCATTTTGAAAACCGATGCTTTGGTATGGCATTTCTGGCCAAACGTATCCAATTTTTGATGAAAAATCGAAACGTTGCGTATTTATTTCAGAACCCCAAGAACTGGTCGTTAATTTATCTGTATTTGGATTAAAATTAACTTGACCTGTTTGTTTTTCGTCATTCATATATCTGAAATTCAAAAAACTAACCCAGCCTTTTTCGGCATTTGTATATTGCCAACGGTTCAGAATATTTATCTGATTTCCCAACGGATTATCCAAAAAACCATCATTATTCATGTCGTTTTTAGACAGACGATTGTTTCCGTGAACGAATAAACTAGTTGCCCATTTGTCTGACAACTTCTTATTCAAATGCGTGTTTATTTCCATTCTAGAATCGGTCGAGCCATATACATTCAAAAAAAACGGAATGTCTTTTATGGGTTTTAGCAATTCGGTATTTATTTGTCCTGAGATACTTTCGTACCCATTTATTACGCTTCCCGCTCCTTTTGTAATCTGAATACTTTCCACCCAAGTTCCAGGTGTAAATGACAATCCGTAAGCTTGCGAAGCACCACGAACAGAAGGAATATTCTCTTCGGCAATTAATAAATATGGACTTGTAAGTCCAAGCATTTTTATTTGCTTGGTTCCTGTTAAAGCATCGGAAAAATTAACATCGATTGATGGATTTGTTTCGAAACTTTCGGCGAGGTTGCAACAAGCTGCTTTTAGCAACTCATGACTAGATAAAACTGTTGTATTTGTTGTTTTGAGTAATGATTTTTGAAGTTTTTTTCGTCCCAATTCTATTTTTACAGTTTGTAATGTGTCTTGTGCAAAAACAGGAAACGAAAGTAAAACAACAAAAAATAGCATTGTATTTTTCATTGTAAATTATTTAATGTTTAAAATTCGATGAGTTCGAGTTAAAACATTAAAGTTAGGCGTAGAAAATGAGTTGACAATTCCGCATAAAAATGGGCGGAAGGTTAGCATTACAAGTATAAGAGGTTACGTTTTCTTTCTTGAAAACTGTTTTTTTGTCAAAAACAATAGGCTTCCAATCTTGTAATATAAAAGGAGTATTTATTTCAAAACTAATTGTTTTTACAATCGAATTTTGGACTTTTTTATCAAATTTTATAACTTTATCATTACAACAATTCGATTTTTTTTCGGCAATTCCGCAACAATCGTCTTCAGGATTTTGATTAAAAAACGGATTATTTATAGAAACCGAATCAATCTCATCTCCACAATAATGCACATTAAAAGCCAAGCCAGCATTGGAAACCAATAGTAGCATCGCTAATAAAATACTGATGTGTTTTCTAATTTTCACTTCGCAAAGTTAAGTAATTAATTGAAGGACAAAAGCCAATGATTTGTTATTTTTTCTCTGTTTCTTTTTGAAAATAAAAAGCTGGAATAAAAAGCAAAATAAAAATAGGCTGAATAATAAATCTTCTGACGTAAAAAAGTGTCGTTTTGTGACTTTCATCGAAAAAATTTAAAACAACGAAAAATAAAATCATCAACAGAACGAAAAACAACGCATATAAAATTGATGAAAATTTAACCAAATTTAAATCTTTAAAAATAACATATAAAATTGTTATTGAAATTATTGTATTGATAAAATACCTGAAAAACAAACTCAAAAATAATTTTAAAGATATTATTTCAGGATAAACCGAAGCGTTTTCTTCTTTAAAGTAATTCAGAAATGGATCATAAAACAACTCATCTTCGAAAGCACGAACTAATGCCAATAATCCAACTAGAAAAACTAATTGAATGATTTTAAATTTATTATTTAGTAGTTTTTGTAGCATATTTCGAAAATTTATTAACCCAAATTACCCACAAAATAAATACTGCTCCGTAAATTATTAAGGGAAAAATTACACCGTGCAAAATATGTTCTTGCGCTGGATAATAATATAGTAGAACACTTAAAATTATGATTCGAAGTATGTTTAAGATGTAAATAAATAAACTTCCAAAAAAAATAAAAAGCACTGTTTGTTTTAGTTTTCCAGAAAAAGCAATCACAAACGAAATAAATAAAATAATCACGCTAATCGCGTTACAGCCTTCAATAATTGTGGCGGCAATCTTATTGTTGTAAACAATATTATAATGCATATAATCGCTAACAACTGACAACTT
The DNA here is from genome assembly GCF_900111965.1 of Flavobacterium swingsii. Classification (GTDB taxonomy): domain Bacteria; phylum Bacteroidota; class Bacteroidia; order Flavobacteriales; family Flavobacteriaceae; genus Flavobacterium; species Flavobacterium swingsii. Next base: position 466,421 of record NZ_FOJT01000001.1, read on the forward strand.
TATGCCTATTAAATTTGAAAATTTCCCTGTTAATACTGAAACGTTTTCAGTTATTCCATCTATACAATCATCACAAGAAGTTCCTATATAAATTCGATAAATAAGAGTAAATACAAAATACGCCAAGAAAAATTTCCCTAGAAAAAGCAAAAATGGTTTGTATTGAGTGAAATATTTTTTCAAAATAGAAATTTTAACAAATTTATATAAAAATTAGAACCAGCTTTAAATACTTTTGCATAAAATTAGAAATTATGACTTTCGAAGCATTAAAACCAAAAGTAACTGAAATTACGACAAACACAGCATTTTCTCGAGATGAAAAATTATTGAAAGTTTGCGAATTGTTGGAGGCAAACATCACTTATTATACTTGGGTTGGATTTTATTTTGCCAATCACGAAACAAAAACTTTACATCTTGGCCCTTATGTTGGGGCAGAAACTGACCATACTGTAATTCCTTTTGGGAAAGGAATTTGCGGACAAGTAGCGGTTTCTAACGAGAACTTTGTCGTGCCAGATGTTGCGGCGCAGGACAATTATATTGCTTGCAGCTTTACTGTAAAATCGGAAATTGTAGTTCCTTTATTTGTAAGCGGAAAAAACATCGGACAAATAGATATCGATTCTAATGTTTTAGATCCATTTACTAAAGCTGATGAAGAATTTTTAGAATTTGTAAACGAACAAATTGCATTGCTCTTTTAAACAGATAGATTTAATATTATAGAATCCGTTAATTTTATTAATTAACGGATTTTTTTATTTCCAATGCTTAATAGAATTCCAAATTAAATTGTTTAATTTTGTTTAACTTTATTTAATTTTAATTAAACAGAATAATGCCAATTTCACAAAAAACAAAATTAGACGACATTGCAATTGACAGAATTATTGAAATGGCTTGGGAAGACCGAACTCCTTTTGATGCTATAAAATTTCAATTTGGGCTGACCGAAGCCGATGTAAAAGCGTTGATGAAAAAAGAACTCAAGTTTTCTAGTTACAAACTTTGGCGAAAGCGTGTTGAGAATTGCAAAACCAAACATCTTGACAAACGTTTTGAAGGAATTGACCGTTTCAAATGCAAACTGCAAAGAGCTATTTCTAATAATAAAATATCAAAACGATAATAAAATGGATAATAAAATACCTGATAGTATAGCTTTTTCGGAAGAAAAAGGATACAACTCAAATATTTTACCTTATGCAACAACAGTTGGCGCACCAGTAATAAAGACTGATGATGTTGTGGCTTGGAAAAATAGAGGCATACATAATGTGAACAAAGAGTTTGAAAACAAGTTTAACGAACTCAAGTTACAATATCAAAAATTAATGGAGGAATACCAGTGGAACGATATGGTTTATAATGCCCAATTTTCGTTCGAACCCGTTATTGGCGAGATTTATCATTTGTATACTGGCAATGACGGAATAAACTTTTTATCATTAATTTCTCCGCAAGAATGGAATAAAGAACATATTGCTACTTTCAAGCTAAATAGCGACAAAAAGTGGTTAATCTTAAATCAGAAAGACAGCTTATTTTCTTAAAATGATAGGATTTTCAACCAATTTTATAACATCAAAATTGTAATGCAAAAACATATTTCTTCGACAGAAATAATGAACATGGAAAAACAAGAACGTGTTCATTTTATTAATAGTTTGGGTGGTTTTAAAAGTGTTTCGTTGTTAGGAACGACAAATAATAACGGACAAACTAATTTGGCGATTTTCAGTTCTATTTTTCATATTGGAGCCAATCCTCCATTAATTGCGGTGGTTTTTCGTCCAAGTCCGCCAGAACGAGATTCGTTAAGAAATATCTTAGAAACTGGTTTTTATACTATAAATCATATCAACGAAAATATTTATAAACAAGCACACCAAACTTCAGCTCGTTATGATGCTGATATTTCCGAATTTGATGCGACTAATTTGACACCAGAATATAAAAATAATTTTAAAGCACCTTTTGTAAAAGAAAGTAATATACAACTCGGCGTTGAATTTAAAGAAAAAATAGATATTACCATCAATAACACTATTATGATTATTGGAGAAATTAAAAAAGTTTATTTTCCAGAAAATTGTCTATGCGAAGATGGATTTTTAGATTTAGAAAAAGCAAATACCATAACTTGTTCTGGTTTGGATAGTTATCACAAAACCATCAAAATAAGTCGTTTAAGTTATGCGAAACCAGATAAAGCAATCACATCTATAACCTAAGTTTTGAATAAAAAAGCTATCAATATTGTTTGGTTTAAGCGAGACTTACGTTTCACAGATAACGAAGCGTTATTTCACGCACATCAATCTGATTTACCTTTATTATTGATTTATATTTTCGAGCCTTCAGTTATGAATTATGATGATGCCGATGTGCGCCATTGGCGATTTATTTACGAATCGATTCAAGAATTACAAAAAAAATTAAATCCAACAAATAATAAGATCTATTTTTTTCATAACGAAGCAGCGTTCGTGTTTTCAGAAATTATCAAGAACTTCGAAGTAAAAACCATTTTTTCGCATCAAGAAATTGGTAATAAAATCACTTTCGATAGAGATATTGCGATGCAAGCCCTTTTTCAGAAAAATAATATTATTTGGAAAGAGTTTCAACTACACGGTGTGATTAGAAAATTAAAATCGAGACAAAACTGGGATAAGCGTTGGGAAAATGTGATGCGAGGTGAAATTAAAATTTTGAAAATTGAAAATTTAAAGATTGAAAGATTAGAAGAATCTTTTTACAGAGAAATAAAAGGCGAAGAATTAGCTTCAGCAATCACCATTCCAAATAAAAATTTCCAACAAGGTGGCGAAACTTTGGCTTGGCGTTATTTAGATAGTTTTGTAAAAGAACGTTATGTCAATTATAGTAAACACATTTCAAAACCAGCTTTAAGTAGAAAAGGTTGTAGCCGATTATCACCTTATTTAGCGTACGGAAATATCAGTATGCGAGCGGTTTATCAATATACCAATCAGTTTTATGAAACTTCAAAAAACAAACGAGCGATTCTCAATTTTGTCTCGCGATTACATTGGCATTGTCATTTTATGCAAAAATTTGAAGACGAATGTGACATGGAATTTCAAAACGCCAATCGCGCTTATGATAGTTTAGTCAAACCTAAAAATGAAGTATATATAAAAGCTTGGCAAGAAGGCAAAACAGGTGTTCCAATTGTTGATGCTTGCATGCGATGTTTAGTAACAACAGGTTATATTAATTTCAGAATGCGTGCCATGGTAGTTTCGTTTTTTACGTTCAATTTATGGCAAGATTGGAGAGAACTGCATTTTTTAGCCCGACAATTTTTAGATTACGAACCTGGCATTCATTATCCACAAATTCAAATGCAATCGGGAACAACTGGAATTAATACGATTCGAATATACAATCCAATTAAAAATTCGGAAGAACACGATTCGGAAGGTGTTTTCATCAAACAATGGTTACCTGAATTAGCTGAAATTCCAGTTTCATTACTTCACGAACCGTGGAAAATGAACGACATGGAACAACAATTTTACAATTGTGAAATCGGAGAGAATTATCCAGAACCAATAGTAAACATTGAAGAAACCCGAAAATACGCCAGCGATATTGTTTGGAGTTTTCGCAAAAAAGAGGAAGTGAAAGAAGAAGGAAAAAGAATCTTACAAAAACACGTAACAAACCCAAATAAACCTAAAAATGCGAGGAGTAAAAAAACAAAACCTACCCAATAAAATTTGTTTGGTGTGTCAAAAACCTTTCGTTTGGCGCAAAAAGTGGGAAAAAGTTTGGGACGAAGTAAAATATTGCAGTGATAAATGCAAAATGAATAAATAATTTGTATTTCCACAAGGTTTTAAAAAAATTGCAGGAAAACTAAAGTAAAAATATGAAAACAGCAATAGTTTGGTTTAAAACCGATTTACGAGTAGAAGATAACGAAACACTTATTAAAGCTATTTCACAAAGCGAACAAATAATACCTGTGTATTGTTTTGACGATTCCCATTTTGAAACCACATCTTACGGATTCAAGAAAACAGGAAGTTTCAGAACTCAATTTTTATTGGAAGCATTAGAAAATTTAGATGATAATTTAAGAAAATTAGGTTCCGGATTAGTAATTACAAAAGGAAAACCAGAAGTTGAAATCCCGAAAATCGTACAATATTATAAAGCACGAAAAGTTTTTGTAAAACGAGAAGTCGCTTTTGAAGAAAGAAAAACCGAAAAATTAGTTCAAGATAAATTGTTTAAATTACGTTGTGAAATCGAAACTTTTAGCACTAGTACTTTATATCATGCCGAAGATTTACCATTTTCTATCAAAAATATTCCAGATGTTTTTACCAATTTCAGAAAAAAAACAGAACAAGATGCTACAATTAGAAAACCATTTGAGAAACCAAAACAAATCTATTCTCCATCAATTCCAGTTTTAAATTTACCAACTTTAATAGAATTAGGTTTAGAATTTTCTGAATTAGATTCTCGTGCCGCAATCCATTTTAAAGGAGGAGAAACTGAAGCGATAAAAAGATTAAATCATTATTTTTTTGAAACAAAAAACTTATCAATTTATAAAGAAACTCGAAACGGAATGGTTGGCGAAGATTATTCATCTAAATTTTCAACTTGGTTGGCTTTAGGCTGTATTTCTCCCAAATTTATTTACAATGAAATTAAAAAATACGAATTGCAATTTGGCGCAAACGAATCAACCTATTGGTTGGTTTTTGAATTGATTTGGCGTGATTTCTTTCGATTCATGTTCAAAAAATACCAAACCAAATTTTTCTTATATTCTGGGATAAAAACCGAAAAAGTAAACTCAAAATCATTAAATGATAAATTACTTTTTCAATGGATAAATGGTAAAACCACTTCTGATTTTATCAATGCCAACATGCTCGAATTGAAACTTACAGGTTTTATGAGTAATCGTGGACGACAAAATGTAGCCAGCTTTTTTTGCAACGAACTCAATATGGATTGGCGTTTTGGAGCTGCCTATTTTGAACAGCAATTAATAGATTACGATGTGTCCAGCAATTGGGGAAATTGGGCCTATTTAGCCGGAGTAGGCAACGACCCTAGAGGTCATCGCTATTTTAATATCGAAAAACAAGCCAGCGATTATGATAAGAGCCGAGAATTTAGAAATTTATGGTTGAAATAAATCTGCAAAATATTGGTACTTCAAAAAATAATTGTACTTTTGCACTCGAATCCGAGAAACGGAATTCATACATAAAAATCATTAAACAAATATTGGAATGTATTTAACTAAAGAGATTAAAGAAGAAATCTTCGCTAAACACGGAGAAAAAACAAACACAGGTAAATCAGAAGCGCAAATTGCTTTATTCACATTCAGAATTAGCCACTTAACTGAGCACTTGAAAAAAAATCGTCACGATTATAACACTGAACGTTCATTAGTACTTTTAGTAGGTAAAAGAAGATCTTTACTAGATTACTTGAAGAAAAAAGAGATTAACAGATACCGTGAGATTATCAAAGAATTGGGTATTAGAAAATAATCAATAGTAAAGAGGTGCGAAAGTGCCTCTTTTTTTATTTAGATTTTGGGAATTTAGATTCTAAGCTTTCATTTATCTAATCGTCTTAAAAAAGTTAGTTTTTCATTGGGTTTTAGGCATTAACTACGCAACAACAACACAACTAGAACCCATGTTAAACTTAAAAAAGGAAAATTTATGATTCCACAATTATTTGTAGAAAAAATCGATTTAGGTGATGGCAGAAGCATCACAATCGAGACAGGTCGTTTGGCTAAACAAGCTGACGGATCTGTAGTAGTAAGAATTGGTAAAACTGTTATTTTAGGAACAGTTGTATCTTCAAGAAAAGCAAGTCCAGGTATCGATTTTTTACCGTTAACGGTAGATTATCGCGAAAAATTTGCAGCAGCAGGTCGTTTTCCTGGTGGTTTCTTCAAAAGAGAAGCGCGTCCAAGTGATAGCGAAGTGCTAACCATGAGATTAGTTGACCGTGTTTTACGTCCACTTTTCCCATCTGATTACCATGCAGAAGTTCAAGTTATGATTCAGTTAATGTCTCATGATGATGAAGTTATGCCGGATGCATTAGCAGGATTAGCAGCTTCGGCAGCACTTGCTTTGTCTGACATTCCTTTTGAAACTTTAATTTCTGAAGCTAGAGTTGGAAGAATTGACGGTAAATTTATCATCAACCCATCTCGTGCACAATTAGAATTGTCTGATATTGACATGATGATTGGAGCTTCAACAGATTCTATCGCCATGGTAGAAGGAGAAATGAAAGAAATTTCAGAAGCAGAAATGCTAGAAGCAATTAAATTTGCACACGAACATATTAAAGTACAAATTGCTGCTCAAGAAAGATTGGCTGCAGCTTTTGGAAAAAAAGAAGTTCGTACTTATGAAAAAGAAAAAACTGACGATGCTATTTATGCAAAAGTAAAAGCAGCAGCTTACGATAAAATTTACAACATTGCTAAAGTTGGCTCAGCTAAACACGAACGTTCGGCTGCATTTGACGCTGTAAAAGAAGAAGTAAAAGCATTATTTACAGAAGAAGAATTAGCAGAAAATGGAGACTTAGTTTCTAAATATTTCTACAAAACTAATAAAGAAGCTGTTCGTAATGTAACTTTAGATTTAGGAACTCGATTAGACGGAAGAAAAACTACAGAAATTCGCCCAATTTGGTGTGAAGTAGATTATTTACCATCTGTTCACGGTTCTGCATTGTTTACACGTGGAGAAACTCAAGCATTGGCAACTGCAACTTTAGGAACTTCTAGAGAAGCAAACCAAATTGATTCGCCATCTGAACAAGGAGAAGAAAAATTCTATTTACACTATAATTTCCCACCATTTTCAACAGGAGAAGCACGTCCTTTAAGAGGAACTTCAAGAAGAGAAGTTGGTCACGGAAACTTGGCACAAAGAGCCTTGAAAAATATGATTCCTGCAGAAAATCCTTATACAATCAGAATTGTTTCTGAAGTATTGGAATCGAATGGTTCGTCTTCTATGGCAACAGTTTGTGCTGGAACATTGGCGTTAATGGATGCAGGGATTCAAATGATTCGTCCAGTTTCTGGAATTGCAATGGGATTAATTACTGACGGTGATCGTTTTGCAGTTTTATCTGATATTTTAGGTGATGAAGATCACTTGGGAGATATGGACTTTAAAGTAACTGGAACTTCTGAAGGAATTACAGCTTGCCAAATGGACATTAAAATTGATGGATTGAAATATGAAATCATGGAACAAGCATTAGCTCAAGCTCGTGATGGTCGTTTGCACATTCTTAATATACTTACCGAAACGCTAGCTACTCCAAAAGCTGACGTTAAAGTATATGCTCCAAAAATTATCATGAGAACTATTCCTGGTAACTTTATTGGTGCGTTAATTGGACCTGGAGGAAAAGTAATTCAAGAATTACAAAAAGCCACTGGAACAACTATCGTAATTAACGAAGTTGACGAAATGGGAGTTGTTGAAATTCTAGGTACAGATCCTGCTGGAATTGAAGCTGTATTGGCTAAAATTGAGTCAATTACTTTCAAACCACAAATGGGAGAAGCTTACGAAGTAAAAGTAATTAAAATGCTAGATTTTGGTGCAGTTGTAGAATATACTGCTGTTCCTGGAAACGAAGTATTATTACACGTATCTGAGTTAGCTTGGGAACGTACAGAAAATGTTGCCGATGTTGTAAACATGGGCGATGTATTTATGGTAAAATATCTAGGTTTAGATCCTAAAACTCGTAAAGAGAAAGTATCTAGAAAAGCCTTGATGCCAAGACCTCCACGTGAGGAGAAAAAAGAGTAATCAGATCTTATAGTTTACTAAAGGTTTATTTATAGAAAATCCCGTTTTATTAATTTAAAACGGGATTTTTGTTTAAAAATTATTTTGCTCAATAAATATATTTTGTAAGATTTTTTTGTATTTTTGAAATCCAATCGATATACAAATAAATTAATGAAATATAGCAGAATATCAATTCGAACCTTGTTAATCATACTATGCTTTTTTAGTAAATTAAGCACTGTGTTTGCTCAAAGCAACAATAACGAATCAATATACAATTGGTTTGACAAAACAATTGGTAAAGAAACTCTAGGTGTAAATAATGGCGTAATACATACCAATTATGATCGAACACTAAATGGCCAAAATCGTTATTTCGATTCTAACAAATTCATAATTGGCAATGTAAATTATGACGCTCAAGATTATTTTAATGTGAATTTAAAATATGATATTTACAATAATGAATTAGTCTTAAAACCTCACGGAGAATCAGATTATATAAATATAAACCTTACAAAAGAAAAAGTAAAAACATTTACAATATACAATACGAAGTTTATTAATTTAAACCTTGAATTGCCACAAGGATTTTCAAAAGGTTATTATGAAGAAAACTTAACAAGCAAATCCTTTATTTTTTACATAAAGCACTATAAAGAAAAAAAGGAGTTATTAAAAGAACGTGGCGCATTTATAGAATATTTTTATAAAAATGAATTTATTCTGTTTTCCGAAAATAAATTCAATAAAATAAATTCTAAAAGCGAAATCCTTAAGCTATTCCCTAATCACAAAAACGAAATATCTAATTTCCACAAAACTTACAGGGATTTAAAAAAAGAGAATGAATTGAAATTCATGAAAAATTTAATGACCTATATTAATAATTTACTACAAAACAACTCAACTAAATAATGAGGAAACTTACAATACTCTTACTACTATTGATTTTTAATCAATTAATTTATTCTCAATACAAAACTGAACTAATTACTATTGAATACAGTAACATTAGCAAAATAGATGTTATTAACAAGATAGAAGCTATTTCTAATTACAAATTTTATTATCAAGAAGATTGGATTAACGAAAATGTCCTAATATCTGGGAATCATAAAGACAAGACTATAAAGGAAATTTTAACGGCTGTTTTTGAAGATACAAACATTAATTTTTTTATTGATAAAAATAAAATCATACTAACAAGAAATAGTATTATTTACGACAAATTACCAGACAATTACTTTGGAAACAAAGCTCCCGATTCAAATACCATAGTAAAAGCAGCAAACCCAATCTTTTTCCAACAATATGATTCGATAAAAAATACCAAATCAACAAACACTGATCCAATAACATTAGTAGGAAAAGAAACAGCAAATTCAGTAGCTGACCTATACTCCCTTTCTGGATATATAAAAAATGGTAAAAATGATGAACCAATCTCAGACATCACTGTCAAAAGCGGAAAAACCAGTGTTAGCACAGATAAAGACGGTTATTATACTTTACAACTTCCATATGGGATGAATGTCATTGAGACGCAATCATTAAGCTATACGAAAGCATCAAGAAAAATAATGATTTATAGTAATGGTAAACTAAACATAACCGTTTCTGAAAAAGCAAATCAGCTAAACGAAGTAGTAATACGAGGAAAAAGAAAGCAAAATTTAAGAACTGCTGTTACTGGAGTTACAACCATTGAAGCCGAAGGAATAAAAAACATTCCATTAGTTTTAGGAGAAAGAGATGTACTAAAAGTAGCATTAACAATTCCTGGAATAAAAACTGCAGGAGAAGGTTCGGCAGGATTTAATGTTAGAGGAGGAAAAGAAGATCAGAACCTAATACTTCTAGACAACGGAACTATATATAATCCCTCGCATTTTTTCGGATTCTTTTCTGCAATAAACCCATATACGATTAGCAAAGTAGATATTTACAAAGGTAGTATTCCGTCTGAATTTGGAGGAAGATTATCTTCCGTGTTTGACATAACATCAAAAAGCGGAAACTTAACAAAATTTTCTGGTGAAGGAGGAATAGGACCTGTTACGAGCAACATAACCTTATCAACACCTATCATCAAAGAAAAATCTAGCCTCCTTATAGGTGGAAGAGCTACTTATTCTGGATGGATTTTAAAAAGTCTAAAAGATGAAAAATTAAAGAATAGTAAAGCTTCTTTTTATGATTTATTTGCAAAATACAATCATAAAATAAATAAAAACAATTCGCTCGAAACTACTTTATATTATAGTAAAGATGCCTTTAGCATCACGTCCGATTCTTTATATAAATACAGCAACAGATTAGGATCTTTAAAATGGAAACACACCTTTAATGATAAAAACAAAGGAGAATTAATCATTACAAATAGTGAATACAAATTTAATATCGATTACGATTCGAACAACCTAAATGCCTTTGATTTTGGTTTCAAAATAAATGAATCTCAAGCAATGCTTAAGCTTAACTATACTCTTAATGACAAACACAAATTCACTTATGGCGTTTCGAGTAAATTATACAACATTAACCCAGGTAATTTCAGCGCAAAAGACCCAAATTCTCTATTAATTCCTGTTAATATTGACAAAGAAAAAGGATTAGAATCTGCAGCTTTTGTTTCAGATAATTATAAAATTACAAAAAAACTACTATTAGATGTTGGCATAAGATACTCTGTATTTATGGCTTTAGGAAAGTCGACACAAAAAATTTATCAAGAAGGAGTACCGCTAAGCGACGCTACAGTTATAGACGAAAAAGAATTTGGGAACAACGAAACAATAAATACATCAAGTGGATTTGAACCTAGATTAGCATTAAGATATATGATAACCGAAGATTTTTCTGTAAAAGCCGGTTATGATAAAACGTTTCAATATATTCATTTATTATCAAGTAACACGACACAATCCCCAACAGACACTTGGAAATTATCTGATTTGAATGTAAAACCACAAAACGGGCAACAATTTTCATTAGGATTATTTAAAAACATAGACTACGAAGATTTAGAATTAAGTGCCGAAGGATATTATAAGAAATCTAATAATATTCTAGACTATAAAGTTGGTGCAAATTTACTTTTGAACGAAAATCTAGAAACAGAATTATTGCAAGGCGAAGGCAAATCATACGGGGTAGAATTATTAGTCAAAAAAGCTGAAGGTCGTCTGAATGGATGGATTGGATACACATATTCGAGAGCATTTATAAAATTAGACAGCCAGTTTAATGAAGAAAAAGTAAACAACGGAGAGTTTTTCGCAACAAATTTCGACAAACCGCATGATTTTAGTGCTGTATTAAATTATAAATTCACACATCGTTATAGTTTTTCAGCTAATTTTATATACCAAACAGGAAGACCTATAACATATCCTATTGGAAAATACACTTACGCAAATTCCGAATATACATTGTATAGCGACCGAAATAAATTTAGAATCCCTGATTATTATCGTCTAGACATAGGTATTAATATTGAAGGAAATCATAAACTAAAAAAACTAGCTCATAGTTTCTGGAACATTTCTGTTTATAATGTTTTAGGAAGAAACAATCCGTATTCTGTATATTTTGTAACAAAAGAAGGTCAAGTAAAAGCATACAAGACATCAATCTTTGGAATTCCAGTACCTACAATAACTTATAATTTTAAATTTTAACTAGTTATGAAAAGTATATATTTAAAAATATTCATTCTAAGTACGCTTCTCATATGTATAGCAAGCTGTACAGAACCTTATGCACTTCAAACAAATACGTTTGAAGATGCAGTTGTTGTTGAAGCAACTATAACTAACGAGTTTAAAAAACAAGAAATAAAACTTTCAAGATCCTATCGTTTGGAAGATAATAGACCTGCGTTTGAAGCTGGAGCGACCGTTTACGTAAAAGATGATTTAGGAAATCAATATAATTTTGAAGAAAACAATGGAAAATACATTTCTACTTCAGAATTTCAAACAGCGGCAAACAGAACTTATCAATTATTCATTACTACTAATGATGGAAAATCTTATGCATCGACCATACAAAGTCTAACAACCGATACGCCAATACAAAATATAGTTCCAGAAATTGCAACAAAAGAAGGCGTTCGTGGAGTTCAAATGGCAGTAAAAAGTTTTGACCCTACAAACACATCAAAATATTATAGATATGAATATGAAGAAACCTCAAGAATTACTGCTCCTAAATGGTCTGACTATGAATTAAAATTTAGTACTACTCAATTTTACTGTCCAACATCTAGTTTGATTGGGTTTCCTTACTTATATGTAGTGCCAAAAAACAATGAAATAGGTAAAGTTTGTTATAAAACACAATCATCAACTGATATTATTTTAACGAATACGAATAGTTTATCTGAAGATCGAGTAAATTTCCCTGTAAGGTTTGTTGCATCCTCTGACTATACGATTGCAGAAAGATATTCTATTGAAGTCAAACAATATGTAGAATCTTTCGAATCTTATAGTTTTTATAGTACTCTAAGAAAAATAAGTGGATCAGGTAGTATTTTATCTCAAAACCAACCCGGTTTTATTTACGGTAATATAAAATCGATTACCAACCCAAACGAAAAAGTAATTGGTTTTTTTAATGTTAGTTCTGTATCAAGAAAAAGAATATTCTTTAATTTCGAAGACCTTTTTACAGGAGAACCAAAACCAAAATATTATGATGAATGCGAGGAAGAAATATTTTGTTCAATAAAATTTACTGAACCAGATCCACCATTATATAGTTATTTTGGTGACTGTGCTTCAAACAACGTTCAATGCCCCCCAGGGAGAATACAAGATTACGGCGCTGGGAATGCTCTAAGAACAGCATTAACTCTAAATAGAAGAATATATTATAATGGGATGTACCCAAACTTTACAGTAGTAAAACCTATATGTGGAGATTGTACTCAAGTAGGCGCTAACTTAAAACCAATATTTTGGATAGACTAAAACACATATTTGTCACATTATTGCTGATTACAATTTTCATAAGTTGTACAGAACCTTATGCACTTCAAACAAATACGTTTGAAGATGTTATTGTTGTCGAAGCAACCATAACTAACGAGTTTAAAAAACAAGAAATAAAACTTTCAAGATCCTATCGTTTGGAAGATAATGGACCCGATTTTGAAGCTGGAGCAACTGTTTTCGTGAAAGACGATTTAGGAAATCAATACAATTTTGAAGAAAATGATGGTAAATACATTTCAACTTCAGAATTTGAAGCAATAGCTGGAAGAAATTACCAGTTACATATTACAACTAATGACGGAAAATCATATACTTCAAGTAATGAAAAACTAACTACAGTTTCGCCATTGCAAGAATTAATTCCAGAAGTTGTAGTTAAAGATGGTGTAAAAGGAGTTCAAATAGTTGCAAAAAGTTTTGACCCGAGTAGTACTGCTAAATATTATCGTTATGAATATGAGGAAACATATAAAATAATAGCTCCAAAATGGACATATTTAAGAGCAAATGCGTTAGTTTTTTCACCGCCTCGAACTGGCGCGGGTGTAGTAACAGGATATGTTGAATTAATACCTAGAACTGAAGAAGCACGGGTATGCTACACATCGAAAACTAGTAAAAATATTATTCTTACAAACACTTCAAATCTATCGGAAGATCGCGTTATTCTACCAACGAGATTCATTAGTAGTAAGGATTATATAATTATGAATAGATATAGTATTTTGGTAAAGCAATATGTAGAAAATCTTGCTTCCTATACATATCATCAAACACTAAAGAAATTGTCAAATTCAGACAGTACATTATCTCAAAATCAGCCTGGTTTTATAACATCCAATGTAGTTTCTACTTCAAATCTAAAAGAAAAAGTTTTAGGTTATTTTAGTGTGAATTCGTACTCTGAAAAGAGAGTTTTTTTTAATTTTCAAGATATATTCCCCTCAGAAGCGATTCCCTTGTATCCATACGATTGTCCAGATCCAATACCAGGAGATCGCGAAAACGAATTTTATTTCAAATATTGTTTCGATCCAGCACCAGATTGTGCTGCTGTTAATATTTTAGATCTATTGATGAAAAGAAAAAGTGTTTACTATTCAGGATATCCAGGCATTGGCACAATACCCAGTGGGGGTCTGGGTGGGCCAGCACCAACACTGCTTTTATATCCTATTCAATGTGGAGACTGCACTTCTTTTTCTAACAACATAAAACCAATATTTTGGATAGACTAAAACGCATATTTGTCGCATTGTTGTTTACTACAATTTTAATAAGCTGCACAGAACCTTATGCACTTCAAACAAATACGTTTGAAGACGTAATTCTAGTTGAAGCAACCATAACTAACGAGTTTAAAAAACAAGAAATAAAACTCTCAAGAACCTATCGTTTTGAAGATAATGGTCCTGAGTATGAAGCTGGAGCAACTGTTTTAGTAAAAGATGATTTAGGAAATCAATATAATTTTTGGGAAAACAATGGTAAATACCTTTCAACTTCAGAATTTCAAGCAGCAGCAAACAGAACTTATCAATTATTCATTACTACTAATGATGGGAAATCTTATGCATCGACCATTCAGAATCTAACAACCGATACTCCAATACAGGATTTAGTTCCAGAAGTAACTACTAAAGAAGGACTTCGTGGCGTGCAAATTGCTGTAAAAAGTTTTGACCCCACAAACACATCAAAATATTACAGATATGAATATGAAGAAACCAATAGAATTACCGCTCCTAAATGGTCTGATTATGACTTAAAATTTAATTATAGCATAATGTTCTGTGGAGCACCAAATTTTCCTGGATTTCCATCGATAGATAGAGTAGCAAAAGGTAACGAAATAGGCAAAATTTGTTATAAAACAGAATCATCAACAGATATCATTTTAACAAGCACCAATAATTTATCCGAAGACAGAGTGAATTTCCCTGTAAGATTTATTAGCCAATCAGATTATACCATTGCAGAGCGATACAGCATTTTAGTTACACAATATGTGCAATCATTTCAATCTTTTAGTTTTTACAATACCTTAAAAAAAGTTAGTGGCTCAGGAAGTGTTTTGTCTCAAAACCAACCAGGTTTTATTTACGGGAATATAAAATCGACCACCAATCCGAACGAGAAAGTAATTGGTTTTTTCGATGTAAGTTCCGTATCTAAAAAACGTGTGTTTTTTAATTATAATGAGATTTTCCCTGGTGAACCTACACCAACATATTATGACCAATGCGAAGAGTTCATATATTGTCAACATAGATTTGTAGACTTACCTGGTGTGCCCACATATTGCCCTTGCACTTCCGATTCCCCTCTCTGTGTAGGGAGTCTAGGTTTAGCAGCTGGCCCGGGACGAGAATTAAGAGATGTAATACCGGACAAACAAATGATTTTCTATAATAACACAGCGGATATAGTAAATGAATTCATTATGGTAAAACCCATTTGTGGAGATTGCACAAAAGTAGGCGCTAACTTAAAACCAATATTTTGGATAGACTAAAACACATAATCGTAATTGCTTCTTTATTTATTTATAATCAAGCGACATTGGCTCAAAACAAGTATTCAATAAGCGAACTAAATGCTATTGATAAAAAGATTAATGAATCCATTTTCATTAGCACAAACACCAATACCTTTTTAACAGGTGAGAATTTGCTGTATAAATTATTTTGTCTCAATAATAGTTCAAACGCTGTTTCTACCTTTAGCAAAATTGCATATATCGAACTCGTAGACAGCAATAAGAAAAGTATATTCACACAGAAATTGTTTTTAGAAAAAGGAATAGCAAGCGGAGATTTTTTTATACCTACAACCCTAGAAACTGGAAATTACAAACTAGTTGGCTACACTAGTTGGATGCTAAACAAATCTAATCCTGATTATTTTAGTATTGATATTTCTATTATAAATCCTTATCAAACTCCTACTAAGAACATAACAAATACAACTCAAGAAAATAATATTACTGACACCAAAAAAGCTTCGATAGAAACTACCAATAATTTTTCTGTTGTTACAAATAAAAAAATGTTTTCAAACAGAGAAACTGTAACCTTAAACATTAAACCAAACACAACAAATGAATCTCTAAAAGGCAATTTCTCCGTTTCCGTCAGAAAATTAGATACATTTTCATCAAAAAATAAATTAAACATTAATGAATTTATAGCCTCTAAAAAGGCTACGAATATCGAGAGTAACTATAATCTTGAGCATTTTATAATTCCAGAACTTCGAGGTGAAATTATTTCTGGAAAAATAATCTCAAAATCAGGCACAAATAATATCGAAAATAAAAACATTTCACTTTCAATACCTGGAAAAAATTATGCTTTTGAAATTACCAAAACAAATAAAAAGGGCGAATTTATATTTAACCTAGAAAAATCTTTCCCTAGTGCCAATATAATTATTCAAATTATCGAATCTGATAAAGAAAATTATAAAATTGAAATTAACAAAGTTCCATCTCCAAATTATTCTTCATTAACATTTAATGAATTCCAACTAAATCCTGAACTTCAAAATCTTATTGAAGAAAAAGCAGTTGCCAGTCAAATTGAAAATGCATATTATGAAAATAAAAAGGATAGTTTAATTCCCATAAAAGACGCAAAAACATTTTATGATCCTTTATCAACTGAATATATTCTTAATGATTATACTAGATTCCCAACACTCAAAGAAACCGTTATAGAAGTTGTCGAAGGAATGTATTTTAAAACCGAGAATAAAATTTACAGCTTACATTTAAGAGATTTCGACCTAAACAATAAATTAGACATTCCCGCATTAGTAATAGTAGACGGCTTAATAATTCAAGACATTAATGAACTTTTTGCACACAAAGCAGATCTTTTTTATAAAATATCGCTTATAAAAGGTGGATATTACTTTGGCTCAAAATTATACAACGGACTCATCTCTTTTACAACAAAACAATATGATTACGACAGTAAACTAAGTGGCGATTTTATAATAAAACCTGAAATCCTGAGACCTCTTGGCGAAAAAAAATATTTTCAACCAAATTATAGCAATAATAACGCAAATAGAATTCCAGATTACAGATACCAGTTATTGTGGTTGCCTGAAATTAAATTAGAAAATAAAGAACAAACAATATCATTTTTAACATCTGATGTTACGGGTGAATTCGAAATATTGTTAGAAGGAATTTCCGACAACGGAAAACCCATTTACGTCTCAGAAATTATCGAAGTAAAATAAATGTAGAAAATCCCGTTTCATTAGCTTGAAACGGGGTTTTTGTTTTATTTTAATAATTAATTAATCTTTTTGTAACTTTTTGCTCACTCATTACGTATAACCACTTGTACACTTATAACTTTTAAGGGAAACTACAATGAGACAGTTAAAAATTACCAAGCAGGTTACCAATCGTGAAACCGCATCGTTAGACAAATATTTGCAAGAAATTGGAAAAGTAGATTTGATTACTGCCGATGAAGAGGTAGAATTGGCTCAAAGAATAAAAGCTGGAGACCAAGCTGCGTTAGAAAAACTAACAAAAGCCAACTTGCGTTTCGTAGTTTCGGTAGCAAAACAATATCAAAACCAAGGACTAACACTTCCCGATTTAATTAACGAAGGAAATTTAGGTCTAATCAAAGCCGCACAACGTTTTGACGAAACTCGTGGATTCAAATTCATCTCTTATGCCGTTTGGTGGATTCGCCAATCGATTCTTCAAGCATTAGCAGAACAATCACGTATCGTTCGTTTGCCTTTAAACAAAATTGGTTCTATCAATAAAATCAACAAAATGTACGCTTTATTAGAGCAATCTAACGAGCGTCCGCCATCTGCTGAAGAAATTGCAAAAGAGCTAGACATGACTGTAAATGACGTAAAAGAGAGCATGAAAAACTCTGGTCGTCACCTATCTATGGATGCTCCTTTAGTTGAAGGAGAAGATTCTAACCTTTACGACGTTTTGCGTTCTGGAGAATCACCAAATCCTGACAGAGAATTAATTATCGAATCTTTGCGTACAGAAATAGAACGTTCTCTAGAAACATTAACTCCAAGAGAAGCCGATGTAGTTCGTTTATACTTTGGTCTTGCCGACCAGCACCCAATGACGTTAGAAGAAATCGGAGAAACCTTCGATCTTACTCGTGAACGTGTACGTCAAATAAAAGAAAAAGCAATCCGTAGATTAAAACATACCTCAAGAAGTAAAATCTTGAAAACGTATTTAGGTTAATCCTAAAACCGATGACTAACAGTTTGATTAACTGTTCGTTTTTTGATTGATGATTGAAACTCCGGCTGATTACCGGAGTTTTATTTTTTATAATTACCTTTGCACAAACAATATAACTACACAATGAAGAATACACTTATTGCTCCATCAGTACTAGCTGCCGATTTTGCTAACTTACAACGCGACATTGAAATGATTAACAATAGTGAAGCCGACTGGTTTCACATTGATGTAATGGACGGACATTTTGTGCCTAACATATCTTATGGAATGCCTGTAATTGAAGCAATCAAAAAACATGCAACAAAACCACTTGATGTACACTTAATGATTGAAAAACCTGAAAGATACATTGAAGAATTTGCGAAAATTGGTGCCGATATAATTACTGTTCATTATGAGTCAACAATTCATATTCACCGAACACTTACTCAAATTAAAAATGCGGGTTGTAAGGCAGGAGTTGTTTTAAATTTATCTACACCTGTTTCAGTTTTGGAAGATATCCTTTCTGAATGTTATATGGTTTTAATTATGTCTATAAATCCTGGATTTGGTGGACAAAAATTTGAAGAAATAACATACAATAAAGTTAGAAAGCTTCGAAAAATGATTAACGAACAAGGATTAGACACCTTAATTGAAATTGATGGTGGCGTTACCGATAAAAATGCAAAACAATTAGTGGAAGCTGGAGCAAATGTTTTAGTAGCTGGAAGCTATATTTTTAAAGCAGAAAACCCAACACAAACTATTGCTGAATTGAAGAAAATGATACGTTTTTAAAAACTCTCAATAAAAATGCCATTCAAAATTTAATGAATGGCATTTCAATTTATATAAAATAAGGCTATTTAATTATTCCTTGATTAATTTATCTGTAAAAATAGGTCTTCCTTCAAAATCAATAATTTTTACTAAATACATTCCAACTTCAAGATTTGAAACATTAATAGAAAATTCAGAACCATTTTTAATAATATTTTGATTAAGAACCAAAGACCCTTTTAAATCATATATACTTACTGATTTAGCTTGCACTGAAATATTTTCATTCAGTTTAAAATTACAAACATCTCTTACTGGCATTGGATACATTTTAAAACTTGAAGCCAATTCGTTCGAATTTAAACCTAAAGCCGAATCAATTAACTGAAAAGCCATGGCTTTATTAAATGTCGAACCTGCATCAATAAGTCCAGCCCAAGTTGTCGCATTTCTTTGTTTAGCAGTCCAAGAAGGATCACTTTGAGTACCTAAAATTGTAACTGGGGGAACAAATATTGCACCGTCATTTGTTGCATGTACTTGATATTCTAACCAATATGTACCTGCTGTAAGTGAGGTTGAAATTGCTGCATTAAAACGCCATATTTTTCTAGTTGTTCCAGTTGCTGCTGCAACTCTATAAACAAACTCCTCTCCGCTTCCAGCTGCATTCAAAACATTGGTAGTCATATCTCCATAAACCACTGTCGAAGTTCCAAGAGAAGGGTCTCCATTCCAGATTCTAATTCTTAAAACATCAATCGGAACTGTCGCTCCTACATAACCTGTTTGATAACCATAAACATTTACATTAGTTAAGTTCCAAGTCTGACCAACTGGCACCACAAAATCGTCTGCTAAAGCAAGATTGCTAGTTAAAGCATTATTATAAACAGCAGAAAAACCTAAAGTTGTAGCTGGCGTTTGTAATTCTGACCATGTATACCCTACAGGAGCAGCTGTACTAGTTGCAGCATGTGTTACTCCAGTAGATATTGCTCCATTTGAATACAATAACTGAGCATACGAGTTACACGATGTAATTATTATAAAAGTTGTAGAAATAATTTTTAAAGAACTTTTCTTTAAAGATTGAAGAGTAGTTTGTTGTTTCATAAATTTATTTAGATTAAACGTTATTTACAAACATAATTAAGTAAATCACAAAAAAAACAAAAAACCGACTATCTACTTAATTACTCGGCACATAGCGTTATTTACAAAAAACATGTGTTCATGTAGTTTATCATTGTTTTTACTTTATGGAATAACTCCAAAACCAATTATTGAAATTGAGACAGTGTGACAAATAAAAATGCAAAACAATTAGTAAAAGCTGCGCTGATGTTATAGTAGCAGAAAATCCAACACAAACCATTGCTGATTTAAAAAAATCACAACAATATAAAAATAAAAAGCTCCAATATAATATCGGAGCTTTTTATTTAAAACTTAATATTTCCAGCGATTTCCTTCAATGCTACTTCTGATATTTTTGCCTGAAACTTAGCATTACTATTCCTTGCAATCGCATTTACATAATTTTGTTGTGCACTACGGAATTCCAAAGTAGAAATGGTTCCGATTTTGAATTTATCTAAAGTAATTTCCAAATTCTTTTTTGCAATTGCTTCATTATTTTCTTCCAATTTAGACAATTCAAGATTCGTTAAATACGTTTGAAAAGCCATGGCCAATTGTGCGTTTAATGTTTGTGTTTGTTGTTCTAAAGCGATATTAGAATTTTCGATTTGCAGTTTGGCTATTTTCTCATTTCTATGCTGCTGAAACCCATTAAAGATATTCAATGAAGCCGAAACTCCGTAGTTAAAACCTCTGTTTGATGTTTGTGAAGTAAAACCCAAACTCGATTCGGTTTCATTAAACATATAACCCGTATTCAATTTGACTGTTGGATAACGAGTTGCGCGAATTTGCTTTAAATCTAATTCAGCGACTCTTTTGTTAATTAAAGTCAATTGTAATTGTGGATTTTGTTTTGTTGCCAAAGTATTCAAATCCGAAAGCACTAATTTATCATCAATTTCAACTGTTTCAACAATAGTAAAATTAGTCGAAACATCTCGAGCTAAAATCTGGTTCAATTGAATTTTGGTGTTTTCATACAATTCCTTCTGACGTAAAAAAGTCGTCGTATCGGTATTCATATCCACTTGAGCATTCAACACTTCTAACTTCGATGCTTTTCCTATTGTGAATCGGTTTTCGGCCGTTTTCAATCGTTGTTTGGATATTACAATTGTCGTATCCAAAGCTTTCAGTAATTGTTGTTGTTGCACCAAATCGTAATAAGTGGTCATGACATCGCCAACTTTCGTTAAAATCGTCATTTTCAATTCGGCTTCACCTTGTTTTTGCAATTCTTTCAACTGATCGTAACGTGCAAACATTTTAAAACCATCAAAAACAGTCCAGCCCAAAGTCACGCCATAATTCAAACTGTTATTTTTAGCATTATTTAATTCTTGAACTTCACCAGTTGATCTGGTTTGTTTCGAATTTTGAATGTTATTATTTTGAGTTAAAGTAGCATCTAACTTCGGTAACATTCCAGCATTAGCAATACTTACGCCAACCGAATCAATCTTTCCAGCATTGGAAGCAATTCTAATATCGTAATTATTTTTCAATGCAATACTTACTGCATCATCAAGTTTTAAAACTTCTTGCGCCTGAATTACTGTTGAAACAGCAATTAAAATCAGTAACTGAAAAAAGATTTTATAGTTCATATATTTATTCTTTTTCATACTCATTAATATGGTCAAATTCTGGTCGGTGTTTTTTCTCTCTCGACCACATTAAATAAATAGCGGGAATCACGTATAACGTTAGCATCAATGAAAATAAGGTTCCGCCAACAATTACAACTCCCATTCCTATTCTACTCGTTGATGCCGCTCCCAACGACAAAGCAATTGGAAGTGCTCCAAGCGCAATCGCCAAACTAGTCATTAAAATAGGTCTTAAACGGGATTCCGAAGCTTCTAAAATCGCTTCAAATTTAGGTCTGCCCTGCTCTCGTAATTGATTGGCAAATTCAACAATCAAAATACCGTTTTTGGTCACCAAACCAATTAACATAATGGTTCCAATCTGGCTAAAAATATTCCAGGTTTGACCAAATAACCATAATGAAAATAAAGCTCCAGCAACTGCCATTGGCACGGTTAAAATAATAATAAACGGATCGATAAAACTTTCAAATTGTGCTGCCAGAATTAAGAAAATCAGCAACAAAGCCAATCCGAATGCGAAAGAAGTATTGGAACTACTTTCTACAAAATCTCGAGATTCTCCACTTAAATCAGTAGTAAAAGTATCATCTAGCACCTTTTCTTTAATACGTTCCATGGCTTCAATTCCGTCGCTAATGCTTTTTCCTGGAGCCAATCCTGCAGAAATAGTTGCCGACATATATCTGTTACTATGGTACAATTGTGGCGGACTGCTTTGTTCTTCGACCGTTACAACATTATCTAACTGAATTAATTGTCCGTTTTTGTTTTTTACAAAAATTGAGGTCAAATCCATAGGTGCATTTCTATCTTTCTTATCAAATTGCCCCATAATCTGATATTGTTTTCCGTTTCTCATGAAATAACCAAAACGTTGTCCGCTAAAAGAAAGTTGTAATGTTTGCGCTACATCAATCACAGAAACGCCTAAACTTTGTGCTTTTTCTCTATCGATTGTTACATAAATTTCAGGCTTATTGAATTTTAAATTAACATCAGTATTAGAGAACGTTGGATCTTCGGAAGCTTCGTCCATAAACTGAGGGATTTTCTCTTCCAATTTCTTAAAATTTGGAGCCTGAATAATGTATTGAATTGGCAATCCTCCTCTTCTATTTACAGCTATTGTTGGCGATTCGGAAACAGAAACTTTAGCTTCAGAATATTGTTTGGTCCACTTGGTTAATTTATCGGCAATTTCTTTTTGTGATTTTTCTCTTTCATTTGGCTGAACCAATGCAATACGAGCTCTACCGTTATTTACTGCTGAGGAACCAAATCCGGGCGATGTAATAATTAAACTTACTTTTTTCTCGGGAATGGAGTCGTTAATCAATTCTGTTAATTCAGTCATAAAACGATCCATATAATCGTATGAAGCGCCTTCTGGAGCGGTTACATTTACTCCGATAAAACTTCGGTCATCGTAAGGAGCAGTTTCTTTTTGAATGATATTGAAAAACAAATAAATCAGTCCAAAACAAGCAATTAATATCGGAAAACTCAACCACTTTTTCTTCATAAAAGCATTAAGCGTACTCGCATAAGTGGCATTCATTTTTTGAAAAAACGGTTCAGTTAAATTATAAAATTTTGATTTTTTTTGTTCGCCACCTTTCATCAAATAGGCATTTAACATTGGTGTTAAAGTCAAGGATACAAAAGCAGAAATTAATACTGCAGCTCCAATCACGACTCCAAACTCTCGAAACAATCTTCCTACAAAACCTTCCAAGAAAATTACTGGTAAAAAAACGGCAGCCAGTGTTATGGAAATTGAAATTACGGCGAAGAAAATCTCGTTCGATCCTTTGATTGCCGCTTCAATGGGCGACATTCCTTCTTCTACTTTTTTGAAAATATTTTCGGTGACGACAATTCCGTCATCAACCACCAAACCAGTTGCTAAAACGATAGCCAAAAGCGTCAGTACATTTACCGAAAATCCACACAAATACATGATAAAAAATGTGGCAATTAATGACACTGGAATATCAATTAACGGTCGGAAAGCGATAGCCCAATCTCTAAAGAAAAGATAGATAATCAATACTACTAAAATAATTGATAATAATAGGGTTTCTGCCACTTCAACGACAGCTTTTTCAACAAAAACAGTATTATCGATAGCAATATTTAATTTGAAATCTTTGGGTAAATCCTTTTTTAATTGGTCGTATTGTTTGTAAAATGCATCGGCTATATCCAAATAATTAGTACCTGGTTGTGGGATAATCGCCAAACCAACCATAGGTTGTCCAGAATCTGACAATTTCGTTTCTAAATTTTCGGCTTCCAAAGTTGCTTTTCCGATATCACTCAATCGAACGATTTTATCACCTTCAGCACGAATAATTATGTTATTAAATTCCTCTTCTGTAGAAAGATTTCCAACGGTTTTAACACTCAATTCTGTATTTGCACCCGTTAATTTCCCTGAAGGCAATTCTACATTTTGTTTGTTCAATGCTTCTCGAACTTCAGCAACAGTACAGCCGTAAGAAGCTAATTTCGCTGGATCAATCCACAAACGCATGGCGTATTTTCGTTGGCCCCAAATCTGGACGCTACTCACACCCGGAATAGTTTGCAAACGTTGCGCAATAACATTATCGGCATAATCAGAAAGTTCTAAAACGTTTTTGTTATCACTCTGAACGGTCATCGTAATAATTGGTTCTGAATCGGCATCAGCTTTTGAAACTACTGGTGGAGCATCGATATCCTGCGGTAAACTTCGAACGGCTTGAGATACTTTATCACGAACATCATTTGCGGCTTCTTCTAGATTTTTATCCAGATTAAACTCGATACTAATATTGCTACTTCCCTGATTACTTGAAGAACTGATATTTCGAATTCCGTCGATAGAATTGATGGCTTTTTCAAGTGGTTCGGTAATTTGAGATTCGATAATATCAGCATTCGCACCTGAATAACTTGTTCTCACCGAAATTTGTGCCGGATCAATCGATGGGAATTCACGAACGCCCAAATAAGTGTAGCCAATAATACCGAAAAGTATCAACATCAAGTTGAGTACAATCGTTAAAACGGGTCTTTTTATACTTAATGTGGATAAACTCATGGTTTTGGGATTTAAAGTTTATCTTTTTTAATACTGACTTTTACTGGCGAATCATCTTTTAAGGTCATAACACCACTAGTTAAAACGGTATCTCCAGCTTTTAATCCAGAAAGAATCAAGATATTCTTATCGGTTCTGGCTCCGGTTTCTACCATAATTTCTTTGGCTTTTCCATGAATAGAAACAAATATTTTTTTCCCGTTTTGAACCGGAATAAGCGCTTCTGTTGGAACCAATAAAGCATCGTTAATATTTTCTAAGGGCAAAGCCACATTAGCAAATGTTCCTGGAATTAATTTTCCTTCCGAATTTTGAGCAATCGCTCGCATTTGCAATGTTCGTGTGGTTACATCAATTTGTGGTTCGATGGCGTAAATTTTTGCTGTATAAGTTTCTTTAGAACCTGCAACAGTAAATGATAACGGTGAATTCACCTTCATTTTAGTAGCATATTTCTCTGGGATTGAAAATGTGATTTTTACTTGATTGGTGTTGACTAAATTAGCTATAACTGTTGTTGATGTTACATACGTTCCTTTAGAAATAGAACGCAATCCAATTTTTCCGGAAAAAGGAGCACGAACGGTTGTTTTGGCAATTTGTGCTTGAATTAACTGAGTTTGTGCTTGTGCAGAACGAAAATCAGCATTTGAAACATCGTATTCTTCCTGACTAATCGCTTCTTTTTGAAGTAAAAGCTTGGCTCTCCTTTCGTTTTCTGAGGCTAAAGTTTGTTTCGTTCTGGCTTGTGAAAGTTGTGCTCTTAACTCAATGTCATTAATCTTGAAAAGCATTTGCCCTTTGCTCACAAAGGTTCCTTCGTCAAAATTAATGCTTTCAACAACACCCGAAACTTCACTGCGAACTTCAATTTGTTCATTAGCATCAATAGAACCAGAAAGTGAAAGATTATCTGAGAAGACTTGGGGTTTTAGAACCATTCCGGTTACTTTGGCTGGTTTTTTATCTCCGCCACCTTTTCCTTTTCCGCCTTCGTCGCTTTTGTCTTTATTTTCTGAAATGCGGTAAAAAATCATTCCGCCTAATAGGATTGCTAATAGTAAGAGTACAATATTTTTTAATTTCATAATGGCTATATGTAGTGTTATTACAATCTGTAAATTATAACAAAACTAATTTTTAATATCCATTTATCTAAATGATTGCGGTTTATTTAACATGAATTTAGAAGTTTATAAAGAGTGATAAGTTCCCTAATGTTTATTATTTAACATTTTACCTACATTACTATAAAGTTGCGGAAATTCTTGCTCAAACAAATCGGGTGATTCAAAATAATACTCTAAAATAACTGCTAAAAACTCAAACTGATTAGTGTAAGCATAAATTCTAAAATATTCTGAATTGATTAATTTCTCTCTATTTACAGGATGATTTACTTCTTTCTGAATTTGATTGTACATTCTTGAAAAAATTACGGCACTAGCATCATCGCTCTTCAACCCGTGAAAATGCAAAACATGTGCAAATTCATGAATTCCTAGATTTAAATTATCATTAGTAATTTCGAAACCTTCTTTAAAATCGTGCCAAGAAAAAACAATTGCCCTCATTCTTGGATTGAATTCTCCCTTGTGATAGACCTCTCCAATTGTTGAATAATATTCCTTTGGATATACTATTATTTTATCAATATTAGAATATAAATAGTTTCGCATTCCAAAAGTTAACATAACTGACGTTGAAGCTATTAAAATTCTCACTTCATCTGTAATTACAAACCCTTCATTTCCAATGAATTTATATTTTTTTATAAAAGTAGCTACTCGATGTTCAAAATATTTTTTTTTATTATCCGGAAGTGTGTTGTAATAATTAAATTGTTTCTTTAAAATATAAAACTGATTAGCCGATAATGACTTTACATTAGGGTAAAAATGAACATAAAAAGGTTTATTAAACAACAAACCGTAATTATCCTCTGCTACTGTGTAGATAAAAGCAATAAAAAGAGCAACAGCAGGAGTAAATAAAATTAATAAAATAATTATCATAAAAATTGTTGCTTGTTTTATTCCAAAACACTAAAATGTGACCACGGCAGGGTTCGAACCTGCAACCAACGGAGCCGAAATCCGTCATTCTATCCAGTTGAACTACGCGGCCAGTTTTTAGATTATTAGACTTCTTAGATTTTTAGACAACTTAAACAGTTGCTAAAATCTAAGAAGTCTAATGTTATCTAATTTATCTAAACTAATAGTTTCTTAACAATACTAGAGATTGTTTTTCCTTCGGCTTGACCGCCAATTTGTCCTGATGCTAATCCCATTACTTTTCCCATTGATGCGATTCCAGAAGCTCCGGTTTCGGCAATGATTTTTGCAATAATTGCTTCTACTTCTGCTTCTGATAGTTGTACTGGCAAGAATTTTTCGATGACTGCGATTTGTGCTAATTCTGGCTCAGCAAGGTCTGGACGGTTTTGTTCTGCAAAAATAGTAGCGCTGTCTTTACGCATTTTTACTAATTTTTGTAGAATTTTTATTTCGTCTGCTTCAGTGATTTCTTCTTTACTTCCTGTTGCGGTTTGTGCTAGTAATATTTCCGATTTGATGGCGCGAAGTGCTTCTAGTGCAACGGTGTCTTTTGCACGCATTGCTGTTTTCATTTCGTCCATGATGTGTGTTGATAAGCTCATATTTTGTGTATTTGTTGATTCGTTTATTTGGTTATTTGGTTATTTGGTTATTTGGTTATTTGATAGCAAAAGGTAAAATGATTTACTATTTAGCCCCGATTGAAGTGAAAATCTTTTTTCTATACCTGACAGGTTTTAAAAACCTGTCAGGTATAGAAAAAAGATTGCAACGAAAAGCGGGAAAATGGCTAGCAAAAATAGACCAAGCCATTCGCTTCAAATATCTTGCGCAAAGATAAAAAAATAACCCGAAAAATCATAAGAATTTTCGGGCTACAAGGGTTTGGTTTGAGTTAGTTAATCGACGTTGTCGTGAAGGAACGAATTGTTTGATCGCAACTGTATATCGTCGTTACTATCTGTTCCTAGTGACATGCGCGATCTGCTATTGTCTATCGAATTGTTCGAAATATCGATTCCCATGCGTTTGTATGCTGGTTCTTTTTCGAACTCATCTACTTTTGATGCGTTATTGTGAAACTTATAATTGAATTCTTTCATCTTGCGACGACGTTCTTCGGCTCTCATTCGCAATGAATCCTCGATAGACATGTCTAACGGAGAAATTTCGTTTGCTGTATTTTGAGTCGCATATTGTGGCGCGATATCTACTTGCGTCATCGTTATGTTTAACTCGGTTGGAATGGTTTCTGCAATTACTTCTACTTTTTTAGCTTCGAATAATTGGTTTTCGATTTCCATGTATTCTTCGAGCGAATGTTTGATAACTCCATTTTGAGTTACTTCGGTCATTGGCACAAATTCTACCGCTTCGTTTACTTTTATGTCTTTTATTTCGTTTGTTAAATCGAATATCAACCTATCAGTATTTACTGTTTCGGGCGCTTTTTGTATTGGCAAATCGAACGTAAATGTGATTTGTTCTGGTTCGTTTACTACAAATTGCGGATCGATTACTTCGATTTCTTTTACTTCTGGTGAAGTGAAATAAAAGTCATTGACATCGATTGCTTTTGATGAAACTACTTCAAAAGTAACGTCCAAATTTTTGATTAATTCTGTTGTTGGCACTAAATCCATTGTGAAATAAGTTTCAACAGGATTTGGCAATTCTTCTTCTAAAGAAAATACTATTTTTTCTTCAACAACAGGAGTTTCAATAATTTTCGGCACTTCCGAAACTACATTTGACGAAAAATCGAATCCTTGCGCTTCGTATTTTTGTGTTAAATCACGAACAATTTTTTGGTCGTCTTCTAACGCATGAATTATTTTTTTAGGTTCTGTATTTACAATTTCTGCTTGTTGCTCTACACAAAATCCAGTAGCAATAATGGTTACCGCGATTTTATCTCCAAGTTCTTCTTCTTCTCCAACTCCCATAATAATATTGGCGTTGTGTCCTGCTTCAGCTTGAATGTAATCGTTTATTTCTCCTATCTCATCGATAGTGATTTCGTTAGTTCCAGAAACGATAAGCAACAATACGTTTTTGGCTCCAGCAATTTTATTATCATTTAAAAGTGGTGAATCTAATGCAGAAACAATCGCTTCTTTAGCTCTGTTTTCGCCTTCGGCAGTGGCAGAACCCATGATTGCTGTTCCTGAATTAGACAATACCGTTTTAGCATCTTTTAAATCGATATTTTGCGTGTAGTGGTGTGTGATTACTTCAGCAATTCCGCGTGATGCAGTTGCCAAAACTTCGTCCGCTTTAGAAAACCCAGCTTTGAAACCTAAATTTCCGTACACTTCTCTCAATTTATTATTATTGATAACAATAAGTGAATCGACTTGTTTTCTCAATTTTTCGACACCCAAAAGTGCTTGTTCGATACGTACTTTTCCTTCAAATTGAAATGGAATTGTTACGATACCAACAGTTAAGATATCTCTTTCTTTTGCCAATTGTGCAATAACTGGCGCAGCACCTGTTCCTGTTCCTCCACCCATTCCTGCGGTGATAAAAACCATTTTGGTGTTGCTGTCTAGCATTTTTTCGATTTCGGCAATGCTTTCTATTGCTGATTGCTGCCCCACTTCTGGGTTTGCTCCCGCTCCTAATCCTTCGGTTAGGTTTACACCCAACTGGATTTTATTAGGCACAGCACTGTTCTCGAGCGCTTGCGAGTCGGTATTACAAACGATAAAGTCGACACCTTTTATCCCTTGCTTAAACATGTGGTTTATTGCGTTGCTTCCGCCTCCGCCTACACCAATTACTTTAATTACATTTGATTGGTTTTTTGGTAAATCAAATGAAATACTTCCAAATTCTGAGTTGCTTTCCATACTATTGGTTTTTATTTATGCTTTATTAATCTTATTTTTAAAAATTTAATATCTATTATTTGATATTATTGAATTCCAATTATTTTTTGGAATTGTATAATTCGATAACTTCCATAAAATTTTTATAGGTATATTCTCTTTTATCTATTTTTGCTGCAATTTCTGTATTGTCTGCAAAATATTTTCTTCCGTTTTGTCTAAAAAACATGTTTTCATTTGCATAATTACTATCAACATGGATTAATGACGCTGCTTCTTCTCCTTCTCGAATGCAATAATAATTTACAAACCCAACACCAGTATTTCTTGCAGCACTTGCACTTCCGTTATATGAGAATTGATTGTTTGTATAACTACTTATGTATACTGAAACTTTACCTTTTACTACATTAAGCAACAATTTTGGTTCTTTCATTACTTTCACATTCATTTCATTAAAAACCTTCATATTTATGTATTCAATCGCCGCTCCTCCTCCTTGGTTTGTGGTAAAAACTACTTTACTGATTTTGTCTCTTTCAATTTTTTGCTTCCCGTTGGCATTTTTATATTTCAACGGTTTTCCATCGTCTACAAGTGGAAAATCAATTTCTCCTTGAATTTCAGTATTATCATTTAATATTATAGTAGATTTTTCGACTTTAAACATTACTGGCTCTTGCCCATAAAAAGAAGTTGTTAACGTAATAAATAATATTAAAAATAATTTTTTCATTTTGTTTCTTTAAATTGTATTATAATTTTACTCGGCGTTGTCTAAAAAATCTTTTATTTTATCTATATACTTGTCGAAAAACGATTTACGAATCATTTTTTCGGTCGTTTTTGATTCTGATTTTGTTTCTTCAAATACTTTTTCGGCCTCTTGTTGTATTTCTACTTGTTCTGCAATGGTTGGCTTTTGAATGAGTACTGGCTCAGGAATAAAATTATCCTGTGGCACAGCACTTACTGTATTGTTACGAATACTATTCATAACCAATCCAACGGCAGTTGCATACAACGGACTTGATATTTCTTCGCTAGAATTCCCTGCTAAGTGCTCGTTAGGATATCCTATCCTGGTATCCATTCCTGTGATATATTCTACTAATTGTTTGATGTGATTTAGTTGTGAACCACCACCAGTTAGTACAATTCCTGCAATTAATTTTTTGCGTGGATCTTCGTGACCGTATATTTTAATTTCAGTATAAACTTGCTCGATAATTTCTACTACACGAGCATGAATTATTTTAGACAAGTTTTTTAATGAAATCTCTTTTGGATCTCTTCCTCTTAATCCTGGAATTGAAACAATTTCGTTGTCTTTATTTTCTCCTGGCCAAGCAGAACCAAATTTTGTTTTTAATAACTCAGCTTGTTTTTCGATAATCGAACAGCCTTCTTTTATATCTTCGGTAATTACATTTCCTCCAAAAGGCACTACTGCTGTGTGGCGAATAATTCCGTCTTTGAAAATGGCTAAATCGGTTGTTCCACCACCAATATCAATCAATGCAACTCCTGCTTCTTTTTCTTCTTGACTTAAAACTGCATCTGCCGAAGCTAATGGTTCTAACGTTAATCCAGATAAATCTAAACCAGAACTTTTTATACAACGACCAACATTTCTAATAGAAGATGCTTGCCCAACGACAACATGAAAACTACTTTCTAGTCTTCCGCCGTACATTCCGATTGGTTCTTTTATTTCAGATTGCCCGTCGATTTTAAACTCTTGTGGCAAAACGTGAATAATTTCTTCTCCAGGCAACATCGCTAATTTTTGAACTTGATTGATTAAAACATCAATATCAAGTTCGCTAATTACTTCTTCTGGATTGGGTCTTGAAATATAATCGCTGTGCTGAATACTGCGGATATGTTGGCCCGCAATTCCTACTACAACATCTTTTATTTTATAACCCGAATCTGCTTCCGCTAAACTTATTGCTTCTTGTATAGATTGTATGGTTTGCGTGATATTATTTACTACACCACGAGCCACACCGAGGCTTTTAGATTTTCCTACACCTAAAATTTCTAGCTTTCCGTACTCATTTTTCTTACCTATCATAGCCACAATCTTTGTTGTACCTATATCTAGTCCTACTGCTATATTCTCTCTTTCCATACTCCTAATTATTTAGTACAAACTACTTGTTTTGTAAACTTCAGATTAATCTTCTTATAAGAGCTTATCAAAGTATCTTGTACTGCTTTTTGAAAAAACGCTTTATAGTTGTTAAACTTTCTTTCCATATTGATGGTTCTTCCGAAAATTATATCATAACTATAATCTCTATTCTTCATAATAACGCTACCATCGGGTAAAATTTTCATTCCGATGATGTTTTTTTTCAAAAAATCATCGTTATAAATTTGCTGCAAAAGCTCGACAAAATTCTTGCTATAACGATTGTTAAAATCACCATAAACAAGCGGAACTCTTGCTGTAAAATTACTCGAAAGTGGCATCTTACCTCCTTTATAATCAATATAAAAGGAAGTGTTTTTGTTAAAAACTCTAGCGATTGGGGTCTTTTGTTTTATAACCGTTTTTAACTTTCCATCGACACTCAAAAAAACCTCAGAATTTTCGATTAGGTTGTGTTTGTTGATGGTTTGCTCAACATTTTTCAAATTTACCCTATCTTTTTGGATACTGAAAGTGCCACCAAAATTATCTATCAACAAGTTATTAACCATTTCATGAGTCACAAAAGGACTTTCTGAGTTTAAAAATTCTATTGTTGGTTTCGATATTTTTCTGTGTTCATTCCTTTTTGAAGTGAAAGAATACAAAAAAACGACCAAAGCAAGAATGGCAATTAATTGGATATTTAAAATTAAATTATTTCGCATCTAATTCTTTTTTAATATTTACAACCATTTCTCCAATATCTCCAGCTCCAATAGTAACAATTACTGTGGCATCGGAAGATTTTAAAAGTGGAATAAGTTCGTTTTTTTGAATTAATTTTTTGTTTTTATTTTCAATTTTATCTAATAACCATTGCGATGTAACGCCTTCCATAGGTAATTCTCTCGCTGGATAAATATCCAACAACAAAACTTCATCAAATTGTGATAAACTTTTGGCAAAATCATCAGCAAAATCTTTGGTTCTACTAAATAAATGTGGCTGAAAAACTGCTAAAACTTTCTGATTAGGATACAGCTCACGAACCGCTTGATGCACGGCATTTATTTCTGTTGGATGGTGCGCATAATCATCGATATAAACGAATTCTGGTTTCCTGATTTGAAAAGAAAAACGACGTTTTACACCTTTGAATGTTGCCAATGCTTTAGCAATAGATTCGGTTGGGGTTCCGAAAGTTCGAGCCATTGCCAAAGCAAGCAACGCATTTGTTAGATTGTGTTTTCCGGGTAATCCGAATTTCAAATCTTTTATGTTTTCGGTTGGCGTTTTTACATCAAAAACATACCAGCCATTTTCAATTCTTATATTGTGTGCTACAAATTGCGAATCATCGTTTGCACCAACAGTAATGCCTTCTAACGGCAAACCATTTATCACAAAAAGGTTATTTTTATCTTCTACTTTATCAGCAAATTCTTTGAACGAAGCTTTTATCGAAGCATCGTCGCCATAAATATCTAAATGATCGGCATCCATCGAAGTGACGCAAGCGATATTTGGGTGTAAATGCAAAAAGGAACGATCAAACTCATCGGCTTCGACAACAGTTACTGTTTTTCCAGAACCAATAAGATTTGAATTGTAATTTTCGACAATTCCTCCAATAAACGCAGTAACATCGGCACCACTTTCGTACAAAATATGTCCTAAAATACTGGATGTTGTCGTTTTTCCGTGCGTTCCTGCCACTGCCAAACAAAAAGTATCTTTGGTAATTATTCCTAGAACTTCGGCACGTTTCTTTACCTGATATTCTCTTTCTAGGAAATAATTCCATTCCGAATGATTTTTAGGAACGGCTGGCGTGATGATTACCAATGTGTTTTCGACGAAATAATCTTTCGGAATCAAATCGATATTGTCTTCAAAATGAATTGCAATTCCGCTTTCTATTAACTCTGATGTTAATGTTGACGGTGTTTTGTCGTAACCAGATACGTTTTTGCCAATAAATTTAAAATAACGAGCCAAAGCACTCATTCCGATGCCTCCGATTCCTATAAAATAGACGTTATGTATTTGGTTTAGATTCATTTTTTTCTTTTAGTTACAAAGGTTCAAGATTGCAAAGATTCAAAGCCGTTTGACTTTATAACTTTCGACTTTCGACCAATTTTACAATCTCATCAACTATATCTTTTGTTGCGTTTGGCAAAGCCAATTTCTTTATGTTTTCACTTAAATCTTCTTGTTTTCCTTTGTCTTTTAGTAAAGCTTCAAAAACCAAATTAAATTCAGAATCTAATTGTGATTCTTTTAGTAAAATCGCACCATGTTTGTCGACAATCGCTTGCGCATTCTTGGTTTGATGGTCTTCGGACACATTGGGCGACGGAATAAAAATGACTGGTTTTCCTACAATCGCTAATTCTGATACTGACGATGCTCCTGAACGAGAAATTACAATATCTGCAGCAGCATAAACAAAATCCATTCTATCAATAAATGACAAAACTTGTACATTTTCTTTGTCTGAAAAATG
This sequence comes from Flavobacterium swingsii, assembly GCF_900111965.1. Classification (GTDB taxonomy): domain Bacteria; phylum Bacteroidota; class Bacteroidia; order Flavobacteriales; family Flavobacteriaceae; genus Flavobacterium; species Flavobacterium swingsii. The sequence continues at coordinate 500,692 of NZ_FOJT01000001.1, forward strand.
TTTGTAATCCTCAAAATACAATTTACCACATTGCCAGATAATTTGAACATTTAGCGATAATAACCTATCGATTTCTTTTGCAATTAATTGGTTAATTCTTCTTGCACCAAGGCTTCCACCAAGAACTAATATTGTTTTTTTATTTGTGTCTAATTTAAAATAATCGATTGCTTCGTTTCGTTTGTCATCAACTGAAATTAAATCTTGACGAACAGGATTTCCTGTCAGCATCATATTTTCTTTTGGAAAAAATCGTTCCAAATTTTCGTAAGCCACACAAATTTTATTGGCTTTTTTGCTTAATAATTTATTGGTAATTCCAGGATAAGAATTTTGTTCTTGAATAACTGTTGCTATTCCTAACATTGAAGCAACTTTTAGAACTGCTCCGCTTGCGAAACCTCCAGTTCCTATAACAACATCGGGCTTGAATTGCTTTAAGATTCCGAATGACTTAGCCAAACTTGATAATAGCTTAAATGGGAACATGGCGTTTTGCAATGTCAGTTTTCTTTGAATTCCTGCAATCCACAATCCTTTTATATCATAACCTGCTTGTGGCACTTTTTGCATTTCCATTTTATCTTGCGCTCCTACAAAAAGGATTTTGCAATCAGGAAAACGAGATTTTAACTCATTTGCAATTGCAATTGCAGGATAAATATGCCCTCCAGTTCCGCCGCCACTTAATATGAATTTTGGATTTGTTTTCATCATTTAACTTATTTATTCAAAACTGCATTCATCGGATTATTCGAATTGTCTTCGATAGAATAATTTTCATCCTGAGAATCTTCTGCTAATTGTTTGTCTATTAGTTTTTGTAATGCTTCTTCTCGTTGTTGTTTTTCGATATTTTCTTCGGTGATTTCTTCTTCTTTCTTGGTCACATTTATTATAATCCCAAGCGCCGCACAAGTCATCCAGATAGATGTTCCTCCGCTACTTATAAGTGGCAATGTTTGTCCTGTGGTTGGCAATAATTCGACCGCAACACCCATATTTATAAAAGCTTGAAAAATAATTGGGAATCCCAATCCTGCGACTAATAATTTTCCGAATAATGTGGGCGCTTTATATGATGCAATTATGAATCGAATGAACAACATTATGTATAGAAACATAATTGCAAATCCTCCAATTAGTCCAAATTCTTCGATGATGATGGCGAAAATAAAATCGGAAGAAGATTGTGGCAAAAAGTTTTTCTGAACACTTTTACCTGGACCTAATCCGTATACTCCTCCAGTTGCAATGGCTGTTTTTGCTTTTTCTATTTGATAATCATCTTCGTCAGGTTTGTCGGATGTAAAATTTTCTATACGGCTTTCCCAAGTACCAACCCTACTGTTTTTGAACGCATCTGGAAATACTTTTACAACCAAAATAAAAAATGTCAATGATAAGATTCCAATTCCTATTATTACAGCTATGTTTTTTATTGGATATTTTCCAATGAAAGTTAACATTAAAACCATTGAAAATATTAAAGCCGTTGTAGAAAAATTAGAAGGTAATATTAACATTAATGTAAAAAAAACTGGCGCCCATAAATCTAATGCAGATTTAGACAAAGTCATGTCTTCAATCGCTGTTTTAGATAAATATCTGGCAACAAATATTAACAATGATATTGATGCAAAAGCTGATGGCTGAAAGGTAATTCCTAAAAATGGTACTTGTATCCATCGGCTGGCATTAGCACCATCGATTATTGTACCTTTTAGCATCGTGTAAATCAACAACAACCAAGCAAACGGCAGTAATAATCTAGATAAACTTCTGAAATAATGATAAGGCACTTTTTGCACTTGATACATAATAACAAAACCCATTATTAGATGCATAAAATGTTTTAGTAAATACACAAATGTATTTCCTGTACCATGATGTAAATAGGCTAAATTACTACTTGCGCTATATACAGGTATAAACGAAAATAATGCCAAAAGCGCCACGAATGACCAGATGACTTTATCTCCTTTTAAGTTATGTAATAACGTTTTCATAATTTATGTTTATTCGGTTATGCGTTAATTTGGTTATTTGAAAACCTTGTTACAAGTTTTGAACGGCTTGTTTAAACTGTCTTCCTCTGTCTTCATAATTTTCGAATAAATCGAAACTGGCACAAGCTGGTGATAGTAAAACTGTATCTCCTTTTTCTGCCATTTTGTATGCTTGACGAACTGCTTCAGTCATAGAAGAAACTTCGATTAGTTCATCGACAACGCTGCCAAATGCTTCAATTATTTTCTTGTTGTCAACACCCAGACAAATGATTGATTTTACGTTTTTATTTACCAATTCCATCAATTCTGAGTAATCATTTCCTTTATCAACTCCACCTACAATCCAAATAGTTGGCGATGTCATACTGTCTAAAGCATAAAAAGTAGCGTTTACGTTTGTTGCTTTAGAATCGTTAATGTATTGTACATTTTGAATTTTAAGCACTTTTTCTAAACGATGCTCGACACCTTGAAAATCAGCTAAACTCTCACGTATGGTCGCTTTTCTGATTTTTAATAATTGTGCCACAGATGTAGCAGCCAAAGCGTTCTTTACGTTGTGTTTTCCTTCGAGTGATAATTGAGATGTTAGCATAACAAATGGGTCGTTATTGGTATTTATATTTATATTTTTTTCTGCTTCGAAAGCGCCAAATTCAAATTGTTTTGTTAATGAAAATGGAATTAATTTTGCTCTTGTTTTGTTGTTCTTCAGCCAGTTCTTTATGGCTTCGTCATCGGCATCATAAATCAAATAATCATCTTCCGTTTGATTCATTGTGATTCTGAATTTCGACTCTATATATTTTTCATATTTATAATCATATCTGTCTAAATGATCCGGACTAATATTTGTAATTATGGCAATATGTGGTTTGTAATTTTCTATTCCGTCGAGTTGAAAACTGCTTAATTCCAAAACATAAACATCATGTTTGTCTTCGGAAACTTGCCAAGCAAAACTTTTACCTATATTTCCTGCCAAACCAACATTTAGGCCACCTTGTTTTAGCAAATGATACACCAACATCGTTGTTGTTGTTTTGCCGTTACTTCCAGTAATTCCTATCGTTGTTGCATTAGTAAACTGTGCTGTAAACTCAATTTCCGATATAATAGGAATATTTTTTTCTTTCAGTTTCTTAACGATGGGTGATTTATCAGGAATTCCTGGACTTTTCATCACTAAATCGGCATTTAGAATTAATTCTTCTGAATGTTGCTCGTCTTCAAACTTGATTTTATTAAGAATTAAAACTTCTTTGTAATTGTTTTTTATTTTTCCAAAATCAGAAACAAAGACATCATATCCTTTTTTCTTACCGAGAATCGCTGTACCAACACCGCTTTCTCCTCCTCCAAGAATTACTAATCTCATATTATCGCAATTTTAAAGTTACTATTGACACTATCGCCAATAAAATTCCGACAATCCAGAAACGAGTTACAATCTTACTTTCGTGATAACCTTTCTTCTGATAATGATGATGCAAAGGCGACATAAGAAAGATTCTTCTCCCTTCGCCAAAACGTTTTTTAGTATATTTAAAGTAGGAAACTTGTAAAACCACTGATAAATTTTCGGCTAGAAAAATTCCGCAAATAACTGGAATTAGCATTTCTTTTCGAACTGCAATTGCTAAAACAGCTATAATTCCGCCAATGGTTAAACTTCCTGTATCGCCCATAAAAACTGCGGCTGGATAACTATTGTACCACAAAAATCCGACTAATGCTCCTACAAATGCAGCTATAAAAACCGTCATTTCGCCCGAATTTGGGATAAACATAATGTTGAGATAATTAGAAAATATAATATTTCCTGAAACGAATGTAAAAACACCGATTGCGATTACAGCTATTGCCGAAGTTCCTGCTGCCAAACCATCGATTCCATCAGTTAGATTGGCTCCGTTTGAAACTGCAACAATGATAAATATTACGATTGGAATAAAAATTAGCCAAGCATAATTTTCATAGCCATCGCCCGTCCAAGCTAATAATTCGGCATAATCGAATTCATTATCCTTAAGGAAAGGAATAGTTGTTGCGGTCGATTTTTTATCTAACGAAAGTGAATTTGCTGTGTTTTGAGCAGAATTTATTTCAATTTTATTTTTCGAAATATCCTCACGAATAGTTACATCTTGATGAAAATATAAAGTGGCTCCTACAATAATTCCTAATCCAACTTGACCAATTACTTTGAAAATTCCTTTTAATCCCGCTTTGTCTTTTTTGAAAATTTTGATATAATCATCAAGAAATCCAATAGCTCCCATCCAAAGTGTGGTTATAATTAGAAGTATGATGTAAATATTATTCAGTTTTGCCAATAAAAGAACAGGAAGTAATGTTGAAAATATAATAATCAACCCACCCATTGTTGGTGTTCCAGCTTTTTGAGTTTGCCCTTCGAGACCCAATTCTCTTACTGTTTCTCCAACTTGCAAACGGCTTAAGTAACTAATGACTCTTTTTCCGAAAATAGTCGAAATAAGCAATGACATGATAATCGCTAATGCTGATCTAAATGTGATATATTGAAAAACTCCAGCTCCTGGAAAATCAAAATATTTGTCTAAGTATTCGAATAAATAGTATAACATATTTTCGGTTATTTATTTAGTTGTTCTAAAATTTCTTTTACAATTTGCATGTCATCAAAATCATGACGAACGCCGTTTATTTCTTGATATGTTTCGTGTCCTTTTCCTGCAATGAGAATAATATCATTCGGTTCTGCTAGTTGGCAAGCTGTTTTTATGGCTTGTTTTCTGTCAGTAATAGACATGTATTTTTTATAATTAATTGGTGTAATTCCGGCTTCCATTTCGGCAATAATCGTTTCCGGATTTTCGGTTCTTGGATTATCCGAAGTAAGAATCGCTTTATCGCTCATTTCTGAAGCGATATTTGCCATTATTGGACGTTTGATTTTGTCACGATCACCGCCGCAACCTACAATTGTTATGAGTTGTTCGTTGCGAGTACGAATGTCATTTATAGTGCTCAATACGTTTTCTAAAGCATCTGGCGTGTGTGCGTAATCGACAATTGCCGTGATATTTTTTTCTGAAACTATAAACTGAAAACGTCCTGAAACACTTTCTAATTCTGATAAAAGTCTTAAAACTTCTAATTTTTCAATCCCTAATTCGATGGCCACTCCGTAAATTGCCAATAAATTATAAGCATTGAAAGTTCCAATCAATCGAACCCAAACTTCTTGTTCGTTTATTTTCAATAACAATCCGCTTAACTGATTTTCGATGATAATTGCTTTATAATCAGCATAGGTTTTTAATGCATAAGACAATTTTCTTGCCTTGGTATTTTGCATCATTACAGCACCATTTTTATCATCGATATTAGACAGCGCAAATGCATTTTTAGGCAAATTATCGAAGAATGATTTCTTCACATCGCGATACTCTGCAAATGTTGGGTGGTAATCTAAATGGTCGTGAGATAAGTTTGTAAAAACGCCACCTACGAATTGTAAACCTTCGGTACGTTTTTGATGAATTCCGTGCGAACTCACTTCCATAAAGCAATATTCGCAACCAGCTTCGGCCATTTTATCTAAATAATAATTGATGGTTAATGAATCTGGTGTGGTGTGAGTTGCTTTATATTCTACTTCATCGACCAAGATTTTTACAGTAGAAAGTAATCCGACTTTGAAACCTGCTTTTTTGAATAATTGATATAATAATGAGGCAATTGTTGTTTTTCCGTTGGTTCCCGTGATTCCAACTAATTGCAATTTCTGTGATGGATTATCATAAAAATTTGTTGCCAAATAGGCCAAAGCTGCATTGGTATCTTTTACTTTTACATAAGTAATTTGTGGCAATAAATCGGTTGGTAAAGTGTCGCAAATAATTGCAGAAGCACCAAGAGAAATGGCTTTGTCTATAAACTCATGTCCGTTTGAAACCGAACCGCGAATAGCTACAAAAGCATCATTTGATTCTATTTTTCGGGAATCAAAATGAATATTATTCACAGCAACATCGGTTGAACCGTGAACAACTTCGAGAGCGACTTTATATAAAATTTCTTTTAAAACCATTTTATGACAATTCTAAAATTATTGTATTGTTTTTTAATATCGGCTGACCTGCTTGTATCGATTGTTTTTTAACTTTTCCAACACCGATAGCTTTTACTTTCATACCTAAATTTTCTAGTAGTGCTACCGCATCCATTCCAGACATACCGTGTAAATTGGGTATTGCTTTTGGTTTTTTATTAACCTTATCATTGTAAGTCAAATAATTTTTGTCCTGAGCAGGATTATTTTTTTTAATGTTTTTTACGACATTAGTTGATGGTACATCGGTAAATACTTTTTGTGCAATTCTTTTAAAAACTGGCCCAGCAACATCGGCTCCGTAATAATTATTTTTTGATGTATTTGGTTTGTGCACCACCACAATACAAGAGTATTTAGGATTTTCGGCAGGGAAATATCCTGCAAAAGAAGAGGCGTAATACATACTTCCATCGGTTTTATGGTAATCCACTTTTGCAGTTCCTGTTTTACCAGCCATTGAAAAATCTTTAGAATACAGTTTTGAACCCGTCCCTTTTTTAACTACATTTTGAAGTACAGCACGCACTTTTTTCAGTGTTTCATCAGAACATATTTTCGGATTGATGACTTGTTTGTCGAACTTCTTGATGGTTTTATTCCATTCTTTAACTTCTTGAACAAACATTGGTTTAACCATTTCGCCATTATTTGCTACAGCATTATATAAGGTTAAAGTTTGTAATGGCGTTACAGAAACTCCGTACCCAAATGCCATCCACTGAAGTGAAATCGCACTCCAATTGTTGTCTGAAGGTTGGGGAATAACTGGAGTTCCTTCTCCTTTGAAAGGCAATCCGAGTGGTTTGTTTAAACCTAAATTTACAATTCTGTCAGTAAATTGTTTTGGATTGTTTTTATAATTTTCATAAACCGCCTGTACCATAATCGTGTTAGAAGAAACTTCGAATCCTCTGGCTAAAGATATTTTACCGTAACCGCCTTCGTGAGAATCACGAACTTTTTCTCCTCTGTATGTAATTTCTCCACCTTTGCTGTCGTAAACCTTACTTGTATCAATTTTTTTATCGTCTAATAAAGCAATTAAATCTATTAATTTGAATGTAGAACCTGGCTCGTGCGATTCTCCAACAGCATAATTGATGGTTTCATAATAAGAGCCATCTTTGTCTTTCCCTAGGTTAGAAATGGCTTTTACTGCTCCTGTTTTGGTTTCCATTACCACAACACAACCGTGATCGGCATCATATTCGATTAATTGTTTTAGCAAAGCATGATGTGCGATGTCTTGTATGTAAACGTCGATTGTAGAAACAATATCATAGCCGTCTTGTGGCTCTACTTCGTTATTGTCACGAATGGGTTTCCACTGACCTTGTGCAATTTTTTGTTTTACTACTTTTCCGTCTTTACCATTTAAGTATTTTCCGTAAGCGCCTTCTATTCCTACTGGCAACAGTTTTCCGCTGTCGTCATAACGCTCATAACCAATTGTTCTTGCTGCAATTTTTCCGATAGGATGCTCACGAACGGTTCTTTGTTCGGTAATCATGCCGCCTTTATTAGGACCAAGATTAAATAAAGGAAATTTTTTGACCGTAGCATATTGGGTATAACTCAAATCTTTAGCCAAAAGAAAATACCTGTTTTTATTAGCTCTAGCTTTCCTGAAATCATTCAAATAAGCACTAGAAGGTTTTTTTAATAAAACGGAAAGTGAATCCGATAAGTCTTTAATATAAGAATCGAAATTTTCTTTGCTTGGAGCTAAAGCATCAAAACGGATTGTGTATTTAGGAATTGAGGTTGCAAGTAAACTTCCGTCAGAAGAATATACATTACCACGATTAGCAGGAATTACAAAATTCTTAATAGATCTGTCTTTGGCTAATTTTCGATAATAATCACCTTCAACCCACTGTATATTAGTGAGTTTTACACTTACAGCCGTTACCATTAGTAGAATAACTAAAGCAATTACGTATATACGTTTTAAAATATTTCTATCTTCTATTGCCATATTTTATACCAAGGAGTTTTTTCTTTGATTACTTTTATTTTTTTTGGTGGTACTGATGATGGTAAAATTCCTTTATCTACCATTTCTTCCGCCACAGTCGATTCCATTTTTATTTTCATTAATTCCGAACGTCTGTCTACAAACTCCGAACGCAATTCTTTTACATCATTCGTTAAATCGGCAATTTGAAAAATTTTTTTCTCGTAACTATGTGTGTTTGCAATCATTATTATAGCCAACAAAAGCAGAAACACAATGAATCGCCAATTTTTTGTAGCGTCTTCATTGACAAGAAATCTTGCTTTTAATATGTCATAAAAATTGCCTTTCATTTTACTTTTTTTCAGCAATTCGAAGCTTTGCACTTCGAGCTCGATTATTTATTTTAATTTCCGCATTTGAAGGAATAATCATTTTTCCAATTAGCTTGAAAGGAACTTCGAATCTCCCAAAGAAATCTTTTTCAGGCTCACCTTCAAACAATCCGTTTTTCATAAATCTTTTTACCAATCGGTCTTCCAGTGAATGATAAGAAATAACACTTAACCTTCCACCTTCACCCAAGACTTCTAGCGATTGTTCTAAAAATTCTCTCAAAACATCCATTTCTTGATTTACTTCGATACGGATAGATTGGTATATTTGGGCCAAAATTTTATGCGCTTTGTTATTAGGTAAAAATCTAGCCAAAACTTGTTTTAAATCTTCTGTATTTACTATTTTTTCTTTTTCACGAGCTTCAATAATTGCTCTTGAAATTGCCAAAGCATTTCCTAACTCTCCGTATTCCGAAAAAATACGACGCAAGTTTGCTTCATCATATTCATTAACAACATTGAAAGCTGTTAAATCATTTTTCTTACTCATTCTCATATCCAATTCGGCATCAAAACGAGTAGAAAAACCTCTTTCAGGAACGTCAAACTGATGAGAAGAAACACCCAAATCAGCAAGAATTCCGTCTACTTTTTTAATTCCGTTAAAACGCAAGAACCTTTTTATATATCTGAAGTTTTCTTGTATTAATGTAAATCTTTCGTCTGGCAAAGCATTTTTCCAAGCATCTTCATCTTGATCGAAGCCAAATAATTTTCCGTCAGGACCAAGGCGAGATAGAATTTCTTTCGAATGTCCTCCGCCACCAAAAGTTACATCTACATACACTCCGTCTGGCTTAATATTTAAACCATCAACCGTTTCTTTTAGCAAAACTGGATTATGATATTCCATTGTCATCGTCATTTACGTTACCCATTACTTCTTCTGCCAAATCTGCAAAATCTCCAACCGAATCATCAATCGCTTTTTCGTATAAATCTTTATCCCAAATTTCAATAATATTTACTGCCGAAGACAACACAATATCTTTTGAAACCGAAGCAAAAACCGCCAAATCTTTTGGAATTAACAATCGCCCCGTCGCATCAATTTCGACAACACGAACACCAGCAGTAAAACGACGAATAAAATCGTTGTTTTTCTTTACAAAACGATTCAGCTTGTTAATTTTTTGCATCATCATATTCCACTCTTGCATTGGATACAATTCCAAGCATTGCTGAAAAACCGAACGCTTCAACACAAAGCCTTCTTGCAAAGACGTGTTCAGCTGCTTCTTCAAAGGATTAGGCATCATGAGCCTTCCTTTAGAATCGACCTTACATTCGTATGTTCCAACAATGGTATTCAAGTAGTTATGATTTTGTATGATAGTTAGCAAATATAAATAATTATTTACCACCTTTTACCACAAAATACCACTTTGTTGATAAGTTTTAGCTTTTTTGACGCTAAACAAATGCAAAATCAAGAAGAATCAATATTCTAGACTTATTAACAAAAAAATGATGTTATAAAAAAAGACACGATTTATATTTGGTATTTTAGTCCTATATTTGCATCTATTTAAAGACAAAACGATTGACTGTGGATAACTTAAAGAAAGAAGGTAAATACGAATATTTTGAAGCTGGAGAAGGAACACCAATTATCATTTTGCACGGATTAATGGGCGGTCTAAGTAATTTTGACGGTGTTGCCAATTATTTTCCTGCAAAAGGTTATAAAGTTGTTATACCTCAATTGCCATTATACACACAAAACATACTAAAAACTAACGTAAAAGCTTTCTCGAAATACGTTAAAGATTTTATCACATACAAAGGTTTTGACAGAGTAATTCTTGTTGGAAATTCATTGGGCGGACACATTGCTTTATATTTTACAAAAATGTATCCAGAACGCGTTTCTGGGCTTGTAATTACAGGAAGTTCAGGGCTTTACGAAAGCGCTATGGGTGATAGTTATCCAAAACGTGGTGATTACGAATATATTAGAAAAAAAGCAGAAGATGTGTTCCATAATCCAGCAATTGCAACCAAAGAAATCATTGACGAAGTATATGCTACGGTAAATGACAGAATAAAATTAATAAAAACATTGACTATTGCAAAAAGTGCCATTCGTCATAATATGGCCAAAGATTTGCCGAAAATGCATGTTCCCATAGGAATTATTTGGGGTAGAAACGACAAAGTAACACCACCAAATGTTGCCGAAGAATTTCATAAATTATTACCCAATTCGACTTTATATTGGATTGAAAATTGCGGTCACGCAGCGATGATGGAACATCCAGACGAGTTTAACCGTTTGCTTGATGAATGGTTGACTACAAAAGCAGAACATTAAAAACTGACTTGTTCTTTAAAAAATAATTATACCGCTATTTTAGTGTAAAACATATTAAATGAAAATTAATACCGCCGAATTTATAATAAGCAATTCCATCGTAAGTTTGTGTCCGCAAGAACGCATACCAGAATACGCTTTTATTGGACGATCTAACGTTGGGAAATCATCGTTAATAAACATGTTAACCAATCACAAAAGTTTGGCTAAAACTTCCGGAAGGCCCGGAAAAACACAGCTAATAAATCATTTTAAGATAAATAACAATTGGTTTCTTGTCGATTTACCAGGTTATGGTTATGCCAAAGTCTCTAAAAAAACAAAAGAAGTATTTCAGCAATTTATTACCGATTATTTCGAAAAAAGAGAACAACTAGTTTGTGCTTTTGTACTAATAGACATTCGCCACGAGGCACAAAAAATAGATTTAGAATTTATCACTTACCTTGGCGAAATCGAATTGCCTTTTTGTATCGTTTTTACCAAAGCAGACAAAATTAGTAAAGGAAAAGTAGACCAACACGTAGCGGCTTATCGCAAAGCTTTGCTTGCCAATAATTGGGCAGAGATGCCACATCATTTTGTTACTTCTGCAACGGAACATACAGGAAAAGAAAGTCTTTTAAGTTATATAGACGAAGTAAATCAAGAAATTTTTAAGGAGAATAACGAATTTTAATTACTGAAATTAATTTGTAAACGAAAAAGAAAATCAATTGGTTCATTTTCAAGACCTAGAGCAGGTTCCAATTTAGGCATTCTTTCTATTACTTTTTTGAAAGCTTCCTTAATATCGTTATTTGGATTATCAACATCAATTAGCCCAACTATTCCATTTTTGTCTATTTTTAAGTAAATTCTAATGGTTTTAAGACTACCCTTTTCTTCAAAAATCAAATACCTGCCAATATAATCTGCAATTCCATTGCTTAAGCAAACTGATTGCTCTTCCAAAGTATTATCTTTTTTGCAATTTCCAAACAATGGCAAAATCTTAAAATTTCTCTTTATTTCTTTTTGCTTAACAGCATCGGGAGAAATTCTAATTAGATACATCTCTTTAGAAAAAAAGAATTTTGCAAAAGTTTTAAATTGGTAACCTACAGGCGTCTTTTTAATTAATGAAATAGCTGGTGTAAAAATAGGGAAATCATTTATGATTTTAATAAACTCAGAATCAAGATAATTACTTTCGGATTTAACAAAAGTATAATCTTTAACAACCTTACCTGTTTCACCAATTACATAGCTTATTTCAAAAGAAATAGTATCTCCTTCTTTAAAATTAGCTTCAATATTAGAATAATTAATGTTTTTTAAAATTGTTTGAATAGATTTCTTACCTAAATCTAAATATTTTGCTTCATTATTTAAATTAATACTACTTCCATAAAAAGTTGGGATTACCATTCTTATATCTTGACAAAAAACATTATTAAAAATGCTTGAAATCACCAATATAAATAAATATTTCTTCATCTTTTAAACGTATTTTACTTTTTCAATTCTAGCTTTTCTGCAAAATAGTCGCAAAAATCTTTCATGGTATCGGTCATTTTTTCGTCGCCCGTAGCACGATGAAAAGTATCTGCCATGGCAACTAATGTTTGATGAAAAAATACTTTCATTTCATCGACAGGCATGTCTTTTGTCCATAAATCTATTCGCATGGTTTCTTGGGCTTTGTTATCCCAAATAGAAAGCATAATCGCCTTTGTTTCCTCAGTTTCGACACCGCCATCTTGTGCTGACCAATGTAGCTTTTCGGGAACACGATTTTCGTCTAATTGTATGTTAAATTTTATTTCAGAAGTCATTTTTTTGATTTTTATTTTTCTAATAAAGAAAATTCGTAATTACTTTTTCGGTTTGTATTTAGATTTTTGAAAAATATCTTTGGCATCCATAGCCATCATTTGTTGCATTGGGACATCATTGTTTTCCATAAACGAACGTACGATTTGTAAACCAAACCACGCTCCTATTCTTCCTGGCGTTTCGTTGTCTGACGTTAATCCGAATTTAGAAAACGGCGCTGGACTTATAAATCGTTGTGACATTTTAGGGTCGGTATCATACAATAATTTTTCTTCGATGAAGAATCTCCACATATTTGCTTCATTATATTTACAATATTTAAGCTGCTCTGGCGTGTAGCAAATTTTGTCTTCGTCTGAGTATTCTGGCAACAAAACATCGTTTAAATACAATTGTTTTCCTGAATATATCATGAGCGATAATAAATCTTTTTGAGTTGGAGGCTTCACTTTTGTTCTAGAAAAACTCTCTACAATATCTGGTAGTATTTGTGAAGGCTCGAAAGTTTGCTTCATATAATTTGGGAATTCATAAAATTTATGATTTTTTCCTAAATATAATTCTAACGAAATAATTAATGCTTTTTCTGTATAAATTACCTTATAATCTGTATCCATTTCCTGAATCACAGTATATACTTTTGGGATTTGTGTTTTTGGGTAATAGTATTTGATGTAACGAAATAAATCTTCTATTTCGGCTGTTTCTTTATCGAAATCACCATAACGTTTTTGCACCTCAGCATATAATTCTCTCCAAAGCGGATTTTGCATTTTATTGACCAAAACCGAATCCGATATTGATGGCGGAAAAAATTCAGGATATTGTGCTTTTAGTTTTGGCAATTCGGTTACTGGCGTTTCAAAAAAAGCTTTATCGTAACGATCTACTTTTATATTTACCGGTATTTCTTCTGCAGCTTCTTGAATTTTGCTCTTTTTAGAACACGAAACAATGGCAAATAGGAATAGAACAAGTACAATGTATTTTTTCATAAACATGATTTTTTAGCCCAGATAGCAGTGGAAATCCTTTTGTTTTTTTCTTTAAAAAATAAAAGATTGAAACGTATAGCTGGAATAGCTCCTAATTATTATTTTTGCAAATATACATTCGTTTTTAAAACAAAAGTAACCATGCAAAAAAATAGTACCATAAATTGTGAAAAAGTTAACGACCATATTGTAAACTGGCTGAAAACCTATGCGCAAAATGCCAAAGTAAATGGTTTTGTGATAGGAATTTCGGGCGGAATAGATTCGGCAGTTACCTCAACTTTATGTGCACAAACTGGACTACATGTTTTGTGTGTCGAAATGCCGATACACCAAGCACAAAGCCATGTAAACAGAGCGCAAGAGCATATTACTCAGCTTAAAAAACGCTTTCCAAACGTGTCTGATACACGTGTAGATTTGACTCCTATTTTTGAAAGTTTTAAAGCCGAAGTTCCTACTTCGGACAATGAAGCCAAACTAAATTTATCGCTTGCCAATACTAGAGCGAGATTACGCATGACGAGTTTGTATTATTTGGCCGGAATTCACGGATTATTAGTAGCTGGAACTGGTAATAAGGTTGAAGATTTTGGCGTTGGTTTTTTTACTAAATATGGAGATGGCGGTGTCGATTTGAGTCCCATTGCCGATTTGATGAAAAGTGATGTTCGTGCGCTTGCTGCTTATCTTAATGTTCCGGAATCTATACAAAAAGCGGCTCCGACCGATGGGTTATTTGGTGATGACCGAAGCGACGAAGACCAACTTGGCGCGAGTTATACCGAATTAGAATGGGCTATGAATGCGTTAGAAAACGGCAAAAACACTGATGATTTTACAGGTCGTGAAAAAGTAGTTTTTGAAATTTACAAACGATTGAACACGATTAATCAGCACAAAATGAACCCAATTCCTGTTTGTTTAATTCCAAATAGTTATAAAGTCTAATATATCTGTCCGCTAACAGACTATTTTTTTTCGTCACAGATATCAGGGATTTTTACTGATTAAAAATTATTTTTGTTGGTATTTTTTTGTAAAAATCTGTCCAAATCCGTTGCATCCGTGGTCTAATTTTTTTTGATATTAGTTAATGATAGTCATAAAGTCTATAAGGTTCTCACTTTAGATTTTATGACTTTTTTATAAGTAATTTATTACTTGATTGCCAATTGGTTATAAAATATTCCGTATCTTTATTACTATAATACGTTTTAGTCTAACTATTTAAACTTTAAGGTCATGGTAAAAATAGGTCTTGCAGACAATCATCCCGTTGTACATTATGGCATTCGTGCTTACTACAAAGAACATGCTGATGTTACTTTGGTAGGAATTGTTGATAATTTTGAAATGGTATCGGAGATGCTAAAACGAAAGGAAATTGACGTTTTACTTTTGGATTTAGAACTCGAAGGTCTTTCGAGTATAAACCTCATTAAGAATTTACTAAAAGATTTTCCTAAGGTAAAAATCATCTTGTTTTCTAACTTGAACGAGCAAATTTATGCGCCAAATGCTATAAAAGCAGGTGTTTTTGCCTTTGTACAAAAAACTGAAAAATTAGATGTGCTAACTTCTACTATTATAAAAGTAAATCGTGGTGCGGTAATTTTTAGTGATGCAGTTAAGAAAAACATCGCATTAATTTCTAAACAAGCTAAATCCGAAAGATTATACAGAAAATTATCTTCTCGTGAAATTGAGGTTTTGCGTTATTTGAGCAACGGAAAGAAAAACAAAGAAGTTGCCGAAGCTTTACATCTTAACGAAAAAACGATAAGTACTTATAAATTGAGGCTTTTAGCAAAACTGAATGTTACAAACTTGGTCGATTTAGTAAATAAAGCTAAAACTTTAGAAATCGTTTAGCTGTAACGTGACATAACGCGTCCTAATTTGTTCGAAAAATTATTTACCAATTTAGAGTAATCCATAGCCATAGATAGATTTTCGGAATTATCTGAGTCTATTTCTTTGGATAAATTTGACTTGATTTCTTCGATGATTTTATTAACTAAAAACCAACGCAAAGTAAGTATCGTTTCCGATACATATTGACTTACCGTTTCGTCTTTTTGTTTTACATAAATTTGTTGGGCTTCCCAGTTGTGCAACGAAACTTTCTCATCGTCCATGAGAATTGTGGTGACTTCTTGCGCTAATTCTGGTGAAAGTCTCATAAGATATTGCTCAATTTCGAATTTCTCATTTTCATTAAAATAAGTAATCAAATCGTTGTAAATATCTTTGAATATTGGTGTTCCCAACTCGACCTCATCTTCTTGAAGACTCAAATAAATACGCTGAAAAACTTTGTATTTATTTATTTCTTTTATCTCTAATAATTCGCCTTCTTCATTTGCTTTAAAAACAAAATCTTCAAAATCTTCTTCTACATTTCCATAAAGCAGTAAGATTTCGATAATTTTAAGTTCCAATTCATACAAGACATCTACTTTTGCATTAACAGCAATGTTTTCGTTTTTATGAACTTCAAAAACTTGATTTTTCTGATCTTGCTTTTGTTTTTTCCCAACTTCCGAAATGTCTTTTTGAACCAGTTGTGCCAACGTGTTAAACAAAACTTCTTCGGAAATATCCATAATTCGAGAACATTCCTGAATATAGATTTCTCTTTTAATTCGGTCAGGAATTTTCGAAATACTATTTACCATGTCACGAATAAGTTCCGCTTTTTTGATAGGATCATTCTTGGCATCTTTCATCAACAAAGACGCTTTGAATTGGATAAAATCCATCGCATTTTCATCGAGGTATTTTATCAGCTCTTCATAAGGTGTTTTTTTAGCAAAACTATCCGGATCATCTCCTTCCGGAAACGTACAAACTTTAACATTCATACCTTCCTCGAGAATTAAATCGATTCCTCGAATAGAAGCACGAAGTCCAGCAGCATCACCATCAAAAAGCACGGTGATATTTTTTGTTAATCGATTTATTAATCGGATTTGATCTGGCGTAAGTGCTGTTCCAGAAGACGAAACTACATTTTCTATTCCGGCTTGTTGCATCTGAATTACATCGGTATAACCTTCGCACAAAAAGCAATTATCTAATTTTGCGATAGCTTGTTTTGCATGGTAAATTCCGTATAAAACTTTACTTTTATGATATATTTCGCTTTCGGGCGAATTCAGATATTTTGCTGCTTTTTTGTCATTCGTCAAAATACGTCCTCCAAAACCCAAAACTCGACCAGACATACTTTGTATTGGAAACATAACACGTCCTTTGAAACGGTCGAAATGCTTGCCGTCTTCTCGAAGAATCGTTAGTCCGACTTTATCTAAATAATCTAATTTGTAACCTTGTCCTAATCCTTCTTTTGTAAATGCGTCCCAAACTTCGGGCGAATAACCCAATCCGAATTTTTTGATGGTATCGTTTGTAAATCCTCTTTCTTTGAAGTACGAAAGTCCTACTGATTTGCCTTCATCGGTATTCATCATAGTGTTTTGAAAAAACTTGGCTGCAAATTCCGAAACCAAATACATGCTTTCTTTTTCGCCTGCTTGCTCTTTTTCTTCCTGCGACTGTTCAGTTTCTTCGATTTCGATATTGTATTTTTTTGCCAAATATCTAATCGCTTCTGGATACGAAAAATGCTCGTGTTCCATAATAAACGCTATCGCATTTCCTCCTTTTCCTGAACTAAAATCTTTCCAGATTTGTTTGACTGGCGACACCATAAATGATGGTGAACGTTCGTCCGAAAACGGAGACAATCCTTTGTAATTGCTTCCTGCACGTTTTAATTGTACAAAATCGCCAATAACCTCCTCTACTCGAGCAGTTTCGTAAACGGTGTCTATGGTGGCTTTTGAAATCAATTTATATAAGGTTCAAAGTTGCAAAGTGCCAAAGATACAAAGTTAAAATTGTATTTTTAGATTGTTTATTTTTAGAAAACAAAAAAGTGCTTCATTTCTGAAACACTTTTCACAAGTACTTTAAATTTATTTTACGACAAGTACGGCAGAAGCAGAATTGCCATCTTTTAATCTAAAATCAGGATTTTTTTTAACATCTGATTCTACAAACAAAAACTTCCTATCTGTATGTGAAGTTGTTATTTTTAAACTATCATTAGTAATCCATTCTTCCAGTGTTTTATTAATAATACTTGACTCTAATTCTACTTTGGTTTTACAATCATTGAGAACTAGGTTTTGAAACTTTATTTTATCCAGATTAGAATTTAAAAGTGCTTTGTCTTCCAAGAGTAGGAACTGATTAAATCCAGAAACAACACTGTTTGTTAATTCAAAAAAACTGTCTTTTTTAATATAAATAGCTTCTTTTATCAATCCTTGATTATTATCTTCATTGTTGATTAAAGTTATATTATTTGCCGTGATTTTTGTTAATTTTCTTTCCGAATCATAATTTTCAATTTTATCATACGAATCTACTTCAAAACATCTAGATCTTGAAACATCTGATGAAAATGGGTAACGAATAGCCACACTATTGTTTATAAAACATTGCGCTCCTAAGGTAAAATCGAAATCATCGTCTGTAGCTCTAAAAGAAATTAAATTATTTAGTTTTAAATCTCCACCGTACGATTCGAATGAATCGTCGTTAGAAAAACTAATTTGTATGTATTCTATTTTTGTTTTATTACCAACTCCGGCTAGTGACAATCCGTTTAATTCTTTCAAAGCATTGAGTTTTCTTCCTGAGAATTCTATTCTTACATATTTTAAAATACCAGAATCGCTTTCGGAGTTTGACCCACCATAAGTATTGTATTTTGGATTCAGATTAAAATCTAATGCTCCGGCACCTCCAAATTTATTTATTGGAGCATCTCCTAACATTATTATACCTCCCCAATCGCCTGGTTTTCTTTCGGAAACATTTTTATTTGAAGTGAAAACAATTGGATCAGTTGCTGTTCCTTCTGCAATTATTTTTGCTCCTTTTGTAACTACTAATGTACCGCAAGTTGCAAAATCTCCTCTTATTATTGTGCCAGGCTCTATAGTTAACGTGGCATTATTTGTTATGTAAACAACATTCATAAGGAGATAAGTATTCTTTTTAGAAAGCGTTGTGTTTGTATCTATTATCCCATTCAAGATGTGCGTAGATTCATTATACTCCGTTGTTTTTGGCTTGAAATCAGTCCAGTTATTAAACCAATTTTCTGTTCCTGTAATTCCATTAATTTGTTGTGCATTTAAAGAAATAACACTAATTAAATTAATAATAATTAAGATTGCTTTTTTCATAAGTAGGTAATTAAAGATTTGTTTTTTCTATTACAGTTCAAAATTAGAATCGGAATGTTAAATCATTAATTCTTACATATTATGTATTTGTTATTATTCGTTATATATCACAAAAAAAGTGCTTCATTTCTGAAACACTTTTTAAAATTTATCTTAAAAAAAAGCAGTCTTATTTTAGTCTAAAATCTGGTTTTTTCTTAACATTATTATTCATAAACAAGTTATTTATTCCAGTACTTGTTACATACAACAATTTATCATTTTGCGTGAACCAATCATTTGCATTTTTAGCTTTAAGCAAAGCCTCATTAGTAAACAATTCCGAACAACTATCTACTGTTGAATTATAAACTTTTATATTTTTGAAATTATCTCCTGCTAAATATTTATCATCTAAAGCAATGAAACTAGAAAAACCAGCCACTACACATTTATTTACTTCTAAAAAAGAATCTGTTTTTAACGAAATCGCTTCTTTTACTAAGCCCATCGTATTTTCTTCATCGTTGGTCATAGTCACATTATTTAACTTAATGTAAGTTTTCTTTTTTGTTGAATCATAATTTTCGATTTTATCATACGAATCTATTTCGAAACATCTAGATCGTGTGTTGTCTGAAGCATAAGGATTACGTATTGCAATACTATTGGTCATCGTAGTTTGTATACCCATAGAATAATCGAAATCATCATCATTTGCTCTGTAAGATATCACATTACTTAAATCGACATTTCCTCCAACTCCTTCAACTGAATCATCACTTGAAAAACTGATTTGTACGTATTGTATTTTTGTTTTATTACCACAAGCAGCAAGAGTTAATCCGTTTAGTGCAATTTTTGCATCAATTTTTTTACCTGCAAATTCGATTCTTACATATTTTAATATTCCAGAATCACTAGTTTCATTTGTTCCTCCAAAAGGGCTATACAAAGGATTTGGCTCGTAAAATGATGACGTAACTCCTCCAAATCTATTTATTGGAGCATCGCCCATAAGGATTACTCCTCCCCAATCTCCTGGTTTTCTTTCGGAAGTTGGTTTGTTTGAAGTAAAAACGATTGGATTTGTTTCTGTTCCTTCTGCTATTATTCTCGAGCCTTTTACTATTGTTAGTGTTCCAGTAGTATCGAAATCTCCTCTAATTACAGTTCCTGGCTCGATAGTTAGTACAGCTTTATTTGCTACGTGAACTGTACCCATGATTAAATACACATTATTTTTTGTAAGGGTCATGTTTTCTTTTATATCGCCTGTCAAAATTTGTGTAGCTTGGTTATATTCAGCGGCTTTGGGTCTGAAGTTTGTCCAACCACTAAACCAGTTTGACTCTCCAACTATTCCTTGACCGTTTTGTGCATTAGCAACATAAAATGTAGATAAAAGAAACAATAAAATTTTAATTTTCATGGGGCTATTTATTTATTTGTTTAACGTCCAAAGAAACGAAAAATACTCTTACATTTCAAATAGTAATTTGTTAATTATTTGTTAGTAAATCAGATTTTCAAAAAATCCTGAGTTACTTAGTTCGTAAATAATTTTCATTACCAACAAAACCAACACCTTCCAATTTTAAAAAACTATTTTTTCCTTTCAATTACATAATTTACCATCAAGATTAAAGACTCTTTATAGGTTGAATTTGAGAAATCTTGTAGTAAGAAAAGTGCTTCTTGCTGAAATTGAATCATTTTTTGTTCGGCATAAGCCAATCCGTTTTGGTTTTTGACAAAAGTGATTACTTCTTTTACTCGTTTCTTGTCTTTATTGTGGTTTTTGATAGAATTGATGAGCCAACTTTTTTCTTTTGAAGTACAATTATTTAAAACATGAATAAGCGGCAAAGTCATTTTTTGTTCTTTGATATCTATTCCTGTTGGTTTACCAATGGCTTCGTCGGTATAATCGAATAAATCGTCTTTTATCTGAAAAGCCATCCCTATGAGTTCACCAAATTTTCTCATTTTTTCGACTTGAACTTCATCTTCAGAAACCGATTTTGCACCAAGTGCACAACAAGCGGCAATAAGTGTTGCTGTTTTCTGACGGATAATTTCGTAGTAAATAGCTTCGGTAATATCTAATCTTCGGGCTTTTTCTATTTGCAATAATTCGCCTTCGCTCATTTCCCGAACAGCTACCGAAATAATTTTTAGTAAATCAAAATCGCCATTATCTATCGATAGTAATAATCCTTTCGAGAGTAAATAATCCCCTACAAGAACTGCAATTTTATTTTTCCAAAGCGCATTAATAGAGAAAAATCCGCGGCGACGGTTACTATCATCAACCACATCATCGTGCACCAAAGTGGCGGTATGTATGAGTTCTATTACTAAAGCGCCACGATAAGTTCGCTCAAGGACTTCGCCATCAGAAATCATTTTTGCGGTAAGAAAAACAAACATGGGACGCATTTGTTTTCCTTTCCTATTTACAATATAATAAGTGATTCTGTTAAGTAACGCAATTTTTGAAGTCATAGATTGTTGAAACTTTTTTTCGAAAAGCTCCATTTCCTCAAGAATCGGTTTTTTTATTTGTGAAGTTATATCCATATTGTGATTCAAAGATAGCATTTAAGAATTAAAATTTTGAAGTGTCAATTATTTTTTTACATTTGATTAAACCTTTTTCAAAAAACAAGGTCTTACCTACAAACCATTTAAATAAATAAATTATGAAAAGTAAAATTTTATTATTCGGATTATTTCTAACATTAATAACGATTGGTTGTTCTAAAAATGACGAAGCCGAAGACAACGAGACAATAAGTGCTGATGAAGCTGGAATTAATGCAAAAATTGATGTTGAAAATGACGATGTATATAATATCGTTGATAATCAATATGAAAATTTTGATTCTAATGTACTTTCTTACAAAGATTCTAATGCCCAAGTAAGTTATTTATCAACTTGTGCTACAATCACTAGAGTTCCTGCTTTTGGAACAGCTCCAACAGTAGGTCAAACAGTTACTAAAACTATCGATTTTGGAACTGGTTGTCAAATTAATAACGGAAATTTTCTTAGTGGAAAAATCATTATGTCTTTTGTTTATGATCCTAGCGCAACTACACATACTGTAAATTGTACTTTCGAAAATTTTAAACATAACACAAGAAGAATTGAAGGAACAAAAACATTTACAAGAACCATGACTGCCGCAACTGCATCTTCACCAAGTCACCCAATTTGGGTTATGAATATGAATCTTACAATTACTTTGTCTGACGGAAGAATCCTAACAAGAGTTGGAACAAGAACTAGCGAAATTATTGCTGGATACAACACACCTGCTAGCTGGACAGACAATGTATATAGTGTTACTGGAAACTGGACTACAACTTTCCCTAATACAGTTTCACAAACTAGTACAATTACTAGTCCAATTATTGTAAAACTAGCTTGTGTTCCTACAAACAGTTCTTTATCTAAAGGAGTTATAACATTTGTTAGAAATTCTCACACAGCAACATTAGACTACGGAAACGGAGATTGTGATAATCTTGCAATTTTTACCATAAATGGCGTTTCATTTACTATAAATATTGGGCAATAAATAAAGATTTGATTGTTAAATAAAAAAATCCCTGAAAATTATTTTCAGGGATTTTTTTATACTTCTTTATTGGCTAATTGTCCGCAAGCTGCATCGATATCTTTACCACGACTGTGTCGCACTTTTGCAATGATTCCGTTTGAATCTAGTGCTTTTATATAAGCATTTATAGATTCTGGTGATGCTTGTTGGAACTCGCCATCATCAATCGGATTGTACTCGATAAGATTTACTTTACAAGGCACATATTTACAAAATTTTACTAAGGCATCTACCGATTCTTTGTTGTCGTTTATTCCTTTCCAAACTACATATTCGTAAGTAATTTTACTTTTTGTTTTGTGGTACCAATATTCTAAAGCTTCACGCAATTCTGGCAATGGAAAACTTTTGGTAAATGGCATGATTCGATTACGAGTCTCCTCGATAGCGGAATGTAAGGAAACTGCTAGTTTGAATTTTACCTCATCGTCGGCCATTTTTCGAATCATTTTAGAAACGCCCGAAGTAGAAACCGTAATTCTTTTAGGTGACATTCCCAATCCTTCGTTAGAAGTTATCATGTCGATCGCTTTAATCACATTATTGTAATTCATGAGCGGCTCTCCCATTCCCATAAATACAATATTAGACAACGGTCGGTTGAAATATAATTTACTTTCTCTATCAATAGCGAGAACTTGGTCGTAAATTTCGCCAGGCTCTAGGTTTCTCATGCGTTTGAGTCGTGCTGTGGCACAAAAATTACAATCTAAACTACAACCAACTTGACTAGAAACACAAGCGGTTGTACGAGTCTCGGTTGGTATTAAAACCGATTCGACAATTAAGCCATCGTGCAAACGAACCGCATTTTTTACCGTTCCGTCGCTACTGCGTTGCATTGTATCTACTTTGATGTGATTGATAACAAAGTTACCTTCCAGCATTTGTCTGGTTTCTTTAGAAACATTTGTCATGTCTTCGAAACTGTGTGCGCCTTTGCTCCACAACCATTCGTACACTTGATTACCACGAAAAGCTTTGTCGTTATTCGTTACAAAAAAATCACGTAATTGTTCTTTAGATAATGCTCGTATGTCTTTTTTCTCGATTTGCATGGTGCAAATTTACGTTATTTTGTTGATTTCGTTATTCTTGTTTTGGTAATTTGTATTTTTGCTTAAAATTTTATCAAATGCATTTCCTTTCTCAAGATTTAGAAGATTATATCGAGCAACATTCAGAAAACGAACCTGAGCTATTGGCGCAACTTAACAAAGAAACATATCAGAAAATTTTGTTACCTAGAATGTTGAGCGGACATTTTCAGGGTCGTGTTTTAAGTATGTTATCGAAACTTATTCGTCCGGTAAATATTCTAGAAATAGGTACTTATACTGGTTATTCTGGTTTGTGTTTGTGTGAAGGAATGCAAGAAAACGGGCAATTACACACGATAGATATTAAGGAAGAGTTGATAGATTTTCAGCGAAAATATTTTGATAAATCGCCATGGGGAAATCGAATTGTGCAACATTTAGGAGAAGCTGTTGACATTATTCCTGATTTGGATTTGAAATTCGATTTGGTTTTTATTGATGCCGATAAAGAAAATTATATTAATTATTTTAATCTCATTATCCCTAAAATGAATAAAGGCGGAATCATTTTGTCTGATAATGTTTTGTGGTCTGGAAAAGTCGTTTTACCGTTAGAAAAAAATGATTTGAGCACCAAAATTTTGTTGGAATATAATTTACTTTTGAAGAATGATCCTAGAGTTGAAACGGTTTTATTGCCTATAAGAGATGGGTTGACTGTTAGCCGAGTGCTCTAGCCCAGATGGGAACGGCATCCTTTTTCTTGCTCCTTTAGCGAGGAAAAGATATAGTGTACAGCTGGAAATAGCTCCTAAATAACCTTCTTAAAATATTTTAACTGAAGTATTTGATAATTTATATATGTTATATATCCTGTAATTATTCCGCAAGTATATCCCGCAAGTATGTCGGTAGGAAAATGCAATCCTAAGTAAACACGGCTGTATGCAAAGATTAATGGCCAAAGAATTAGTACCCAAAAATACTTGTATTGTTTTTTGAATATTGAATATAAAAACACGAAAACTGCCATCGTATTTGAGGAATGTCCTGAGAAAAAACTAAAACTAGAACTTGGTTTTATGTTTCTAATAATATCCTTAATTTCCAGATCATTACAAGGGCGTAATCGCTGAAATGTAGCTTTAAATAATTCGGTAATGGTATTGTTTATCGTGAGTAAAACAGCAACGAAAAGCACGATAATAATTGTTTGTTTTGTTCCCAATTTTTTATAAACCAGATACAATAAGAATAGAAAAAGTGGAATCCAACTGGATTGTTTTGTTATAATTAACCACAACGGATCGAAAGTTTCCGAGCCTAAACCATTAAGAAAAACGAGTAATTCTTTGTCTATTGTGATTATTTTTTCTAACATTATAACTGACGTTTTATTGGCCCTGTAAGATCGTCTAAATTTTCTTTGACCTTATCAATTTCGGAAGTAATATTGTCAGTGATAGATTTTGTTCCTGATGAATCCGATGTGTTATCGGTAATCATTTTATTGAATCCTTGTTTTACGTTGTCAATTTCGGAAGTGAAACCGCTGGTTAAATTTTTAAAATCTGACCCATCTAAATCGGCACTTTTTGTGATTTCGCTTTTAATATCATTTGTAGCATTTTTTAGCTGCGCCATAGCTTTCCCCATAGTACGAGCAATATCTGGAATCTTATCTGATCCAAAAAGCATCAAGGCTATAAAAATGATAAATACTAATTCTCCTCCTCCTATTCCGAACATTTTTTTGAATTTTAAAATACAAAGTTACAAAGTTTTTTAAATTGATGTCGATTGACAGCAAATGTTTAACTTTATCTTATAAAATAATACTTAAAACAAAAAACAACTCTATTCGAGTTGCTTTTTTTGTTTCTATTTAAGAAGCAATTTCTAGTCGCTTCAATAAATTTTTTGTTAATGTATGGTGTGC
Organism: Flavobacterium swingsii; assembly: GCF_900111965.1. Classification (GTDB taxonomy): domain Bacteria; phylum Bacteroidota; class Bacteroidia; order Flavobacteriales; family Flavobacteriaceae; genus Flavobacterium; species Flavobacterium swingsii. Next base: position 526,139 of record NZ_FOJT01000001.1, read on the forward strand.
ATATTCCTTATCTATATTCAGAATTTTATCATCTGAACTTGGTAATTCATACATAGCATCGGTTAAGATCGCTTCGCAAAGTGAACGCAATCCACGGGCTCCTAATTTGTATTCTAATGCTTTATCGACAATAAAATCTAGTGCTTCATCGGTGATATTAAATTCAACATCATCCATCATAAATAATTTTTGATATTGTTTAATTAAGGCATTTTTAGGTTGTGTCAAAATTGCACGCAAGGTTTCTCTATCTAAAGGATCCATGTGTGTCAATACTGGTAAACGACCGATTATTTCTGGAATTAACCCAAAATCTTTAATGTCTTTTGGAATAATATATTGTAGTAAATTGTCTTTGTCTATATTATCGACATTTTTTGAAGTGCTATAACCAACGGCTTGACGATTTAATCTTTTTGAAATTATCCTTTCAATACCATCGAAAGCACCACCAGCAATAAACAAAATATCTTGAGTATTTACTTCAACAAATTTCTGGTCTGGATGTTTTCTTCCTCCTTTTGGCGGAACATTTACAACGGTTCCTTCTAATAATTTTAATAATGCTTGTTGCACGCCTTCGCCCGAAACATCACGAGTTATAGATGGATTATCACTTTTACGTGCAATTTTATCTATTTCATCGATAAAAACAATTCCTCTTTCGGCTTTGGTTACATCATAATCGGCAGCTTGCAAAAGACGAGTCAGAATACTTTCTACATCTTCTCCTACATATCCTGCTTCTGTCAAAACAGTTGCATCTACAATTGCTAAAGGAACATCGAGCATTTTTGCAATGGTTTTTGCTACTAGTGTTTTTCCTGTTCCCGTTTGTCCCACCATGATAATATTAGATTTTTCAATCTCTACTTCGTCATGATCATTTTGTTGCATTAATCGTTTGTAATGATTGTAAACTGCTACAGACATTACTTTTTTTGTTTGGTCTTGACCAATAACATATTGGTCAAGAAAAGCTCTGATTTGTTTTGGCTTTTGCAAAACTAAATCCGAAACCTGACGTGAAGCTCCACTGGTTTTTAATTCTTCCAGAACAATTCCGTGTGCTTGCTCGATACATTTGTCACAGATGTGTGAATCGATTCCAGCAATTAACAAATTGGTTTCTGGTTTTTTTCTTCCGCAGAAGGAACATTCTAATTTTTCTTTTGCCATTATTTCTAGTTGCAAAGTTACAAAGGCAGAACCTTTGAACTTAAATTTAACCTCTTCTCAACACTTCATCAATCATTCCGTATTCTTTTGCTTCATCAGCAATCATCCAATAATCACGTTCAGAATCATTGTGTACTTTCTCGAAAGCTTGTCCTGAATGATGTGATATGATTTTGTATAATTCATCTTTTAGTTTCAACATCTCACGTAAGTTAATCTCCATATCAGTTGCAACTCCTTGTGCTCCTCCCGATGGCTGGTGAATCATTACTCGTGAATGTGGTAATGCCGAACGTTTTCCTGCTGCTCCTGCACATAACAATACTGCTCCCATAGAAGCCGCCATTCCTGTACAAATTGTCGCTACATCTGGTTTGATGTATTGCATTGTGTCATAAATTCCTAATCCTGCATAAACGCTTCCGCCCGGAGAATTCAAATAAATTTGAATATCTTTACTAGCATCGGCACTTTCTAAGAAAAGCAATTGTGCTTGTACGATGTTTGCAATTTGATCATCTATTCCTGTTCCTAGGAATATAATTCTGTCCATCATTAATCTTGAAAAAACATCTAATTGAGAAATATTCAACTGGCGTTCTTCTATAATATATGGTGTCATGTTTGTTGGTGTCATTGCGCCAACTATTTTATCGTAATACATTGCGTTTACACCTTGGTGTTTTGTTGCAAATTTTTTAAATTCTTTTCCGTAGTTCATATTAAAAAGTTTATGAGTTTAGATGGTTTGATATTTAATGTTGTTGTTTTAATCTTAAAGCAAAGTTCGTACCTTTTATTTTTTGTGACAAACTGTCTGTTGAATGATTACTGTAATATGAATTAATTACTATTTTTAGCCCCGATAGCAGTGAAAATCCTCGCCATTTTTCTTGGCGAGATTGTAACGGATAGCGGGAATAGCTTCAAATAAAAAACGCCAAAAATAAATTTCTGACGTTTCAAATATACTAATTATTTTATTATTTATTCGCCGTACATTGCTGCAACAAATTGCTCATAAGTAACTTCTTTTGTAGTAGGATTTGCTTTTTCTACAAGCATTTGTAAAAGTTTGTCTTTTGTTACTTGCTCAGACAATCTTTTTACTTCTTCTTGGTTAGATAAAACTCTTGCTACAATTCCTTCTACTTCTTGATCTGTTGGATTTGTTTGTCCGAACTGCGCCATTTGCTGACGGATTGATCTTGATGTGAATGATTTTAAATCTTCGAAATTGATTTTGATATCGCTTTGAGCTAAAGCACGACCTTCAATCATTTGGAAACGCAATCCTTTTTCTGAACGGTAATATTCTGCTTCTGCTTCTGCTGGTGATAATTTTTTCTCTCCTACAGTTTGCAACCATTTTTTTAAGAATGCTTCTGGCAAATCGAATTTTGTATTATCGATTAATGCGTTAACTACATCGTCTGTTAATTTTTGTTGTGCTTGTTCTGCAAATTGAGATTCAGCATCTTCTTTTATTTTTGCTTTCAAGTCTGCTAATGAAGCTACATTTCCTTCACCAAAAAGTTTATCGAACAATTCTTGGTTTAGTTCTGCTGGTTCCGTTTCGTTGATGTTTTCGATAGTAAAGTTTACATCAACTTCTAATCCGTGTACGTCATCATGACTTACTTTTAAGAAATCCATTAATTGATGATCGTCTTCGAACAAACCTTTTGTATTTACTGTAACTACATCTCCAGATTTTTTTCCGATGAATTTTTGAGCAGTTTTTTTGTCTTTAAAAATATCTAAAGAAATAGTAATAGGATTGTTTATTCCTTTTTCTTCGTTTGTAAAAACTCCTGAAACGTCTGTTTTTTCTGAAACAATTTCTTGAGGAACTGCTTTTCCAAATTGCTTTTGGATACGAGTTACTTGTCCGTCGATTAATTTGTCATCAGCAGTAACAATATATTTTACTACGTCAGTTTTTGCTTCTAAATCTAAAGTAAAGAAAGGCGCTAATCCTATTTCGTATTGAAAAGTTAGTTCTTCTACTTCCCAGTTGAAAATTTCTTTTTCTATTTCTAACGGAGTTCCAAGAAGCGCTAATCTTTCGGCAGTGATGAATCTTTCTAAAGCCAATTCAACAACTTTCTTAACTTCTTCTTGTTTTATCGCTTTTCCGTATTGTTTTTCGACTAAATCTTTTGGCACAGCACCTTTACGAAAACCTTTTACAGTTGCTAAAGGCATTTTTTCGTTGATACGTTTTGCTACTTGACCTTTGTAATCTGTAGGCATTACTGTAATTTCGATAATTTCGGTTACAGCGTTTATTGCTATTCTTCTAATATCCATCTTCTCTTTAATTTACATAATAAAATTGGGTGGCAAAATTACAAAATTTCTGCCACCCAACAAATTTTTAACTTATCGAATTTTGCTATTTGTCGTCTTTTATAAATTTGTATAAAATAGATTGAGAAATAGACAGTAAAATACTGAAGAATAATGCTGTTAAAAACGAACTTATAGTAAATCCATCTAACCAATAATCACACAATAAAACCATTCCGGCATTGATGACTAATAGAAATAATCCTAATGTAACGACAGTAATTGGAAATGTAAAAAACACTAAAACTGGTTTCAGGAAAGTGTTTAGCAATCCTAAAACAATAGCAACCTTGATAGCTGTTGTAATATTATCAACTTGAACTCCTCCCATAAAATAAGAAAGTGCCAGTACAATAATGGTTGTAATTAGTAGACGAAAAAGTAATTTCATAGTGTTTTGTTTGTTTAAAATTGATAATTATTGATTGTTAAATATATTGAATTTAAAAGCCACAGATTAAAAAGATTCTCACAGATTTTTTTATTTGCCATCAAAAAATCCTTTTTTAATCTTTTTAATCTGTGGCATTTTTTTGTTTCAACTAACTTTATTTCTTCAAAAATTGTACCGTTTTCTCAAAAAAATCAAGAGGATTTTCGGCATGAAGCCAATGTCCTGCGTTTGGAATAGTTTCTATTTCGGCTTTTGGAAAATGATGCAATATGGTTTCGAAATCTGAATCTAATATATAATCAGATTTGTCGCCACGTAAAAATACCGTTTCTTTTTCAAATTTATCATCAAAAGGTAAAGCTTTTCCTATTGCTTCAATTTTCTCATTAAAAACCTTCAAATTAAAACGAAAAGCCAATTGCCCCGGCTCTTGCCAATATAAATTTTTAAGCAAAAATTGTCTTGTTCCAAAATCGGAAATATATTCCGAAACTATGACTTCAACTTCTGCGCGTGATGGTTTTTTAGAAAAATCGACCGCGCCAAGCGCGGCTAAAATCGTTTGATGGTGAACAGGATAAAATTTAGGACCAATATCGGCAACAATCAATTTATTTACTAATTCCGGATAAGTCGTAGCGAGTAGCATAACTACTTTTCCACCCATGGAATGTCCAATAACATCAACGGAAGTTAAATGATGAAAAGCACAATAATCGACCACATCTTGCACCATGATTTCGTAGTTGAAATCGTCGGAGTGAAAAGATTTTCCATGGTTTCGCAAATCTAATGCATGAACCTGAAATCCTTGCTCGACATATTTTGTAGCGAGTGTTTTCCAATTGTCTGACATTCCTAAAAATCCGTGGAGAATTAGGAGTGGCTTGCCTTGACCTTCTATTTTTGAGTATAACATATTTTATAATTTCACAGAGATTCACAAAGAAACACGGAGATTCACAAAGTTTTTTTTACTATAAAACCCAAACTACTCCAAACCACTATTAGCAGTGGTTGTTATTCAGGAAAGTCTCCGCCATTTTTAATCCAATCTTCAACTTTTTTTCTTTTTATTTTTGGATTTTGGTTTTCAATTCCATATTTAATTATATCAAAATAATCAAAATATTTTGGGGAATTTGCTTTTTTAGCAATTATAAAATTTGGAAAAATCCCTCTATAAGTATTGTATTCTCTTACCGATTGATTATAAATTTCAATATTTTTATTTAACACATCATTAAATTCATTTCTGCTATTTTCAATCATTAAATTTTGATTGATTTCATATTCATTAAATTCAAATTCGACTGTAAATTTATCTGATTTAGACTTTTCAGAAATATTTATAAAATATATTAAACTATCATTTTGTATATTTCTCTTTTTCAATTTTACATTTCTGCTTTTAATACTTTCAACATAATTTTTCCAATTCAATTCTACTTTTTTGCTTCGTGTTTCTAAACTAGAAATCACGTTGCTTTTATAAAAAAAATAGATTACAGTAAATATTAAAATAAAACCAATGAATATGACAAGGCAACCTCTTAAGTATTTCATAATAACTTATTCTTTTCTATTTTAACTTCTGCAAATACATATTTACCACATTTTCTAAACCTAAATATAACGATTCAGAAATAAGAGCGTGACCTATAGAAACTTCTACCAAATTTGGAATATTTTGATTGAAAAACTGAATATTATCTAAACTTAAATCGTGTCCTGCATTAATACCAATTCCTAATTCATTGGCTAAAATGGCGGCCTTTGTATAAGGTGTTATAGCATTTTTATTTCCCAAACCATATTGGTGTGCAAAAGCTTCGGTATATAATTCGATTCTATCGGTTCCCGTAATTTTCGCGCCTTCAATCATTTCTAGAACCGGATCTACAAATATGGAAACTCGAATATTATTTCGTTGAAATTCTTGCGTAATTTCCGCCAGAAAATCTTTGTTTTTAATGGTATTCCAACCTGCATTCGACGTCAAATTATCATTTGCATCAGGAACCAAAGTAACTTGCGTTGGTTTTGTTTCTAAAACTAAATCTACAAACGAACGTTCAAGCGGATTTCCTTCTATATTATATTCGGTGTAAACTATCGATTTCAAATCTCGTGCGTCTTGATAACGAATGTGTCTTTCGTCTGGACGCGGATGAATAGTGATTCCTTGTGCGCCAAATTTCTGAATATCCGCAGCAACTTTTAGTAAATCAGGTACATTTCCGCCACGAGAATTTCGTAAAGTGGCAATTTTATTAATATTTACACTTAACTTGCATTGATTTTGAGTCATTATAAACTTAATTTGTATTTGTAAATCACAAAAATACAAACTAAAACAAGCATAGTAACTTATTTTTTAATTATTTTGCAGTAGATTTTTAGCTATGAATATTTTATCAGACTATATAAATAACGATTACAAACCGCTCGACATTCACGAAAGTGTTGCTGTTGCGCAGGATTTTTTTGTAGAAGCACCATTTTCGCATTTTCCTGTTATGGAAGAAGGCGTTTTTGTTGGAAATTTGTCTAGCGAAGATGTAGAAACTTTCGATTTTGATAAAAAAATCATCGATTACAAATATACGCTCGAAGGTTTTTTTACTAAAAGCGATTCAATTTGGCTGGATGTTTTAGACGATTTCGCAAAAAGTCAAACCACTATTTTACCAGTTCTCGATGAGAATCACAAATATTTAGGTTATTATGAAATTGTAGATATTATTCGTTTTCTTAATGACACGCCATTTCTAAAAGAATCTGGAGGTATTATTATTGTCGAAAAAAATATTACCGAATATTCTTTTAGTCAAATTTCACAAATTGTAGAAGGTAATAATGGTCGGATTTTAGGCTTATTTGTTTCCGATTCTACAAACGGGAAAATACAAATAACAATTAAAATTGCTCTTGGTGGAATAAATGAGATTATTCAAACTTTTCGCCGTTACGAGTACGAAATAGTTTCTGAACATCAAGAAGATAATTACATAAACAACCTAAAAGAACGTTCGGAATATTTAGACAAATACCTTAACATATAGATATTTGTGGATTTGGTTATTCGGTTATTTGTTATCCGAATAACCAAATCCACAAATAACCAAATCAAAATTAAAAATGAAAATAGCTGTTTTTGGACAATTTTATCAGAATTCTACTTCGCCAATTATCGAGCGACTGTTTGCTTTTTTGAATAAAAACAAAGTTCAAGTTGTTATTGAAGAAAAATTTGCGGCCATTTTAGTCGAAAATAAATCGATTGCAAACACTTACCAAAAATTTAGCTCTCACAAAGATTTAGACAAAAGTTTCGATTTACTAATTAGCGTTGGTGGCGACGGAACTTTTTTAAGAGCCGCAACATTAGTTAGAAATTCAGGAATTCCAATTTTAGGAATAAACGCAGGAAGATTAGGTTTTTTGGCAACGGTTCAGCAAGAAAATATTGAAACTTTCTTACAATTGGTTCTCGAAAAAAAATACACTATTTCTAAACGCACTTTATTAAGTTTAAAAGGCTCTAGTAAAATTGAAGAAATAAAAGATTTGAATTTCGCTATGAACGAAGTGACAGTAAGTCGAAAAGACACCACTTCGATGATTACCATCGAAACCTATTTGAACGGAGAATATTTGAATTCTTATTGGGCTGACGGCTTAATTATATCTACACCAACAGGATCTACAGGTTATTCGATGAGTTGCGGCGGACCTATTCTTACACCAGAAGCAAATTGTTTGGTCATAACACCTATTGCACCGCACAATTTAAACGCTAGACCACTTGTGATTCCTGACAATACCGAAATAAAACTTAAAATTTCTGGTCGTGAAGAAAACTACTTGGTTTCGTTAGATTCTAGAATTGCATCGGTAAAAAACGAAGCGATTTTGACAATCAAAAAAACGCCTTTTAAGATTAATATGATTGAGATTCCTGAGGAAACATTCCTAAAAACATTGCGTAACAAATTGCTTTGGGGAGAAGACAAACGAAATTAATCTTCTTTTAAAATACTACAACTCTTTATTTTTCGTTTTTACATCAATAAAAACAACTAATTATTTGATCTGGATAACAATTTTCACTTTGTTAAGTCTTCAGAATTAGTATATTTGCACCCTTATTAAAAATAAATGAGAAAAACGACTTACATTTTAACCATATTCTTTCTGTTTCAGATGGCAAATGCACAAATTCATGAGATTGGTGTTTTTGCTGGAGGAAGCAATTTTATAGGCGATGTAGGAAGCACACAATACATTGCGCCAAAGGATCCTGCTATTGGGATTTTGTACAAATGGAATAAAAACCCTAGGTATTCTTGGCGATTTTCGGTAACTCAATCTAAGATAAAAGGAATCGATGCAAATTCCGATTTAAACTCTCGTCAGGAAAGAGATTATACTTTCCAAAACACAATTACTGAGTTTTCTGGAGGATTTGAGTTTAACTGGTTCGATTTTAATTTACATAAATCCGGATTCATGTCAACACCATATTTATATACCGGTTTAAGCTATTTTACTTCTGATGATTTATATGTAATAAACGACAAATATGTTTCCGATGGAAATTCTGGAGGAGTAGCAATACCAATTATTGGTGGTTTAAAAATGCATATTGCAGATAGTTTCGTTTTAGGAATTGAAGCTGGTGCTAGATATACGTTTTCCGATGATATTGACGGAAGTTTTCCCAAAAACGGAAGTTTAGAAAGCTTAAAATTTGGTAACACAAATAGTAAAGATTGGTATGTATTTACTGGACTTACGCTAACTTATACCTTTGGAAACAAACCATGTTATTGTAACGAATAATCGAAAATGAGCTTGCTAAAATATATAAACACCGACAATCTTCCCAAACACCTAGCCATCATTATGGACGGTAACGGTCGTTGGGCAAAAAACCAAGGATTGTTGCGTGCTATTGGTCACGAAAACGGAACAAAATCGGTAAAAGTAACAGTCGAAGCTTGTGCGAAATTAGGAATAGAAAACCTAACGCTATATGCTTTTTCGACCGAAAATTGGAACCGTCCAAAATTAGAAGTCGATTTATTAATGAAATTGCTAATTAATTCCTTAAAAAAAGAATTAGCAACATTAGTAAAGAATAATATCAAGTTAAATTCGATAGGAAACCTTGAAAATTTACCAAAATCAGTTCAAAAAGAATTGATAGAAGTAATCGAAAAAACAAAAAACAACACCAGAATGACACTTACCTTAGCATTAAGCTACGGATCGAGAGAGGAAATCATAAATGCTGTTAAAATAATTAGTGATAAAGTTAAAAATAATATAATTTCAATAGATTCTATTGACGATTCAATATTAAATAAGCATCTTTACACGCACAATCTACCTGACGTAGATTTAGTAATAAGAACAAGTGGCGAACACCGCATTAGTAATTTTCTGTTATGGCAAATAGCCTACGCAGAATTTTATTTTACCGATGTGTTGTGGCCAGATTTTAGTGAAGACAATTTATATGAAGCCATTATTAGCTATCAAAAAAGAGAACGTAGATTTGGAAAAACAAGTGAACAGATTAAATAATTTATTTAATGCAGTAAACAGTACAAAATTAGTACTGTTATTTTTATTTTTAGGTGCCGCAGTACAAGTTAATGCTCAAGATAGACTTCCTTTTGATCAAGGTAAAACTTATATATTAAAAAAAGTGAGTGTTACAGGAAAAATAACCTATAACGAACAAACTATCGTAACTTTTGCTGGCTTAGAAAAAGGGCAAAACATTACAATTCCTGGAGAAGAAATTAGTAACTCGATAAAAAAATTATGGAAACTAGGACTTTATAATGATGTAAATTTTTATATAGATAAAATAGAAGGTGATAGTATTTCTCTTGAACTAAATATCAATGAGCTTCCTAAACTAAAAGAGGTGAAATTTGTCGGTATCAAAAAAGGCAAACTAGAAGGTATAACCAAAGACACGGAACTAACACCTGAAAAAATAGTTAACGAAAACCTTATTACAACCACTAAAAATTACATTGAAAATAAATACAAAAAAGAGGGTTATTACAACACAAAAGTAAACATTGTAACCACCCAAGACACTACAACAATAAACCATGTAAACATGGTTGTAAATGTAGATAAAGGTCAAAAAGTTAAAGTCTCGAAAATCACTATAAACGGAAACAACGAATTAAAAGATTCGAAAATTCGAACAGCAATGAAAAACACAAAACAACAAAGTGTTCTTCATATCTTTAAATCATCAAAATACATTAAGGAAAAATACAAAGAAGATTTAGTCTCAATTGTAGACAAATACAAGGAAAATGGTTTTCGTGACGCAAGAATTGTATCCGATTCTGTAACTTTTGATGAAGAAAAAAACAAAGTAGCCATCAGTTTAAATATCGAAGAAGGAGAGAAATATTATTTTGGAGATATTAAATTTTTAGGAAATACAGTTTACAATGACCAACTTTTAGGAAGTATCCTTGGAATTAAAAAAGGAGATGTATACAACGGTGTTTTATTAGAAAAAAGAATTGCAGATAAATCTAGTCCAGACGGTGAAGATTTAACCAATTTATACCAAAACAACGGTTATCTATTCTCTACAATAAACCCAGTTGAAGTAGGAACAGCAAATAATATTATAGATATGGAAATTCGTGTAATAGAAGGTCCATTAGCTTATTTCAACAAAATATCTGTTGTAGGAAACGACAAAACAAACGATAAAGTTATATACCGAGAACTTCGTACAAAACCTGGAGACATTTACAGTAAAGAAACGCTAATTAGAACCATTCGTGAGATAGGACAATTAGGCTTTTTTGATGCAGAAGCCATCAAACCCGATTTCGAAAACGTAGATGCTGCAGCCGGAACTGTAGATATTAAATATAATTTAGTCGAAAAAGGAGCCAGTCAAGTAGAACTACAAGGTGGTTACGGTGGCGGTGGATTTATAGGAACATTAGGACTTTCTTTTAACAATTTTTCGATTGGAAATATGTTCAAGAAAAACGCATACAAGCCATTACCAATGGGTGACGGACAAAGAGTGTCTTTACGTTTACAAGCAAGCACAAATTTTCAAACTTATAGTGTCTCATTTTCTGAGCCATGGTTTGGAGGAAAAAAACCAGTAAGCTTTTCGACATCATTGTCTTATACAAAACAATTTGGTTACAACGAATCATATAGAACCGATAAATCAAAAAGCATGAATATTTTTTCTGCTTCTGTAGGTATTGCAAAAAAGCTAGAAGTGCCAGATGATTATTTTGTATTATCACATGCTATTGGTTACCAACATTATGATTTAAATGATTTCAATACCCAATTATTTACCTTTGGAAATGGAGCTTCAAGAAACTTATCATACACCTTAGGAATAAGTAGAAATAGCAAAGGTAACAACCCTATTTTCCCTACCTATGGTTCAGATTTTAGCCTTACAGGGAAATTCACTTTGCCATACTCTTCATTTAGCGGTTTAAATTATGGTAATCTAGAAAACCTTGAAGAATATAAATTAAAAAACACAGCCAATCGCTCAAATGAACTAGACGGCAACGGAAACATCGTTCAAATAGGTGATTACATAGACAACAACGGAAATAAAGTTACCGATTTTAACTTGGCTGCTGCTGATAGAGCAAAAGTAGACCAGAAAAAATTTAATTGGTTAGAGTACTACAAAATAAAATTTAAAGCAGAATGGTTTACAACCCTTTATGGCAAATTGGTTTTACGTACTCTTGGAGAATTTGGTTACCTAGGAGCATATAATCAAGGTCGAGGCGTTGTTCCTTTTGAAAGATTTGTTGTTGGTGGAGACGGATTAGGTGGAAATTTCATGACTAGTAATGAAAACATTCAAGTAAGAGGATATAAAAACAACGGAAGTTTATCTGTAAATGGAAACAATGGAGATCCAATTTATAACAAATTCTCATTAGAATTAAGATACCCAATTACATTAAAGCAAACCGCATCTATTTATGCACTTACTTTCGTAGAAGGAGCAGGATCATATAATAATTTTCAAAGCTATAATCCATTTATTTTGCAACGTTCTGCAGGAGTAGGATTAAGAGTCTTTATGCCAGCATTTGGATTGTTAGGAATAGATTTCGGACATGGTTTTGATGCACCACAAGGATCAAATATAAAGAATGGTTGGGAAACACATTTTATAATAGGTCAACAATTTTAATTATATTTGGCACGATAGTTGAACTTAACATTACACGTTTATGAAAAAGTTTGTTTTATTGTTACTAATTTTTGGAGCAACTCTAACCAGTAATGCCCAAGCAAAAGGAGCTAAAATAGGTTATATTGATATGGATTATATCCTAGAAAATGTACCTGATTACAAAGAAGCTAATGTTCAATTAGAACAAAAAGCTCAAAAATGGAAGCAAGACATTGAAGTCAAAAAAAACGAAATAAATAAACTAAAAGATATTCTTAAGTCCGAAAGAGCTCTGCTTACAAAAGAACTTATAGACGAAAGAGAAGAAGAAATTAAGTTCCTTGAAAGTGATTTGATAGATTACCAACAAAAACGATTTGGTTCTAACGGTGATTTTATAATTCAGAAAACAGCTATTGCAAAACCTGTACAAGACCAAGTTTTTACAGCCGTTCAAGACATTGCCGAAGCAAGAGGATATGATTTTATTTTCGATAAATCGTCTGACTTAACGATGCTTTTCTCAAGAAAATCATTCGACATCAGCGACAGAGTAGTAAGAATCATAACACAATCCGAAAAGAGAGAGCAAGTAAGCAAAAAACAGCTTAAAGCCAACGAAGAAAAAGAAGAGGAAAAAGAAAAAATAGAAGCCAATCCAGCATTAGCCGAAAGACAAAAAATTCTTGATGAAAAGAAAGCAATAAGAGAAAAAGCAATCGAAGAACGAAAACAAAGTGCTGCACAAAAGAAAAAAGATTTTGAAGACAGGCGCAAAAAATTGTTAGAAGACCAAAAAGGAAATAAAACTGGTACAACTATCGATTCTACAGCAACGAATAAAACAGGTTCTGAAAATTTTAATAAGATTGAAGACCGTAAAGTAGCTCAAGATTCTATTAGAAATACAAAAGAAATTGCCCGTCTAAAAACAATAGAAAAAAACAAAAAAGCGCTCGAAGATCGCAAAAAAGCATTAGAAGAAAAGAAGAAAAAAATAGCAGCTGATAAAGAAGCTGCAAAAACAAAAAAATAATTAAAAACAAAACCTTTAAAATTAATTAATACACTAATACTAAAAATGATGAAACAGATTAAAACTTTACTTATTGCAGCAGTTATGTTTTTTGGTGCTAGCACAATGAATGCTCAGACAAAAGTAGCTCACATCGATGTACAAGATTTATTAGCTAAAATGCCAGAAATGACATCTGCAAAAGCACAGTTAGACAAACTAAGCAAAACTTTCGATACTGAATACGGTACCATGGTAACTGAATACCAAACAAAAATGAAAAAATACGAAGGTGAAGCTACAACTACAACTGAAGCTATCAACGAAACTCGTGCAAAAGAAATGCAAGATATGGGACAACGTATTCAACAATACAGAGACTCTGCACAAAAACAATTGCAAGAAAAAGAACAAGAAATTGTAAAACCTATTATGGACAAAGCTAAAGCTGCCATCATAAAAGTAGGAAAAGCAAAAGGATACCAATACGTTATGGATTCTGCAAGTTTAATCCTTGCTGACGGGCCAAGCATATTTGAAGATGTGAAAAAAGAATTAAAATTCTAATATTTTCAAAATAAATTAAAAAACTGTCTCGTTATAAAAAACGAGACAGTTTTTTTTTACATTTGTTTTATGAGCAACAACAACCCAATAGGATTATTCGATTCAGGAATAGGCGGCACATCAATCTGGAAGGAAATTCATCAATTACTTCCCAACGAAAACACTATTTACCTAGCAGACAGTAAGAACGCACCCTACGGAAAACGCACCAAACAAGAAATCATACAACTCTGTTACAAGAACATCGATTTTCTGTTATCACAAAATTGCAAAATGATTGTAGTTGCCTGTAATACTGCTACAACAAATGCAATTACCGAAATTAGAGAAAAATACAAAATTCCAATTATAGGAATAGAACCAGCTATAAAAACAGCTGCAAACAATACCGAAACACAAATCATAGGAATTCTGGCTACAAAAGGCACAATAAACAGTGAGTTGTTTAACAAACAAGTGGAAAGTTATACCAACGTAAAAATCATCGAACAAATAGGTTACGGACTCGTAGAACTCATAGAAGATGGAGAAATAGAATCCCCAGAAATGACAAAACTACTCACCTCCTATCTCGAACCCATGATAATGGCAAACATCGATTATCTGGTTCTGGGCTGTAGTCATTATCCGTATTTGGTTCCAGCAATCAAAAAAATAATTCCCGAAAACATCAAAATAATCGATTCTGGCGAAGCCGTAGCAAGGCAAACAAAAACCATTTTAGAGAAAAATAATTTACTAAATACTACTACAAAAAATAGTCAACAAATATTTTATGCAAATAGTGATCCTGAAGTTTTAAAAAACATATTGGGATTTTCAGAAAATGTGTTTGAGAAAGATTTTTAGGAAATTATTCCTCTTTAAACCAACTCGAGTACATTACATAATTATTAGAAATACGCTCAATCTCACCAGCAAAATCACTTTGGTCAATATCTTTTACCTTTTTGGCAGGAATTCCAGCATAAATAGTTCCAGATTCGACCACTGTGTTTTGTGTCACTACCGAGCCTGCTCCTATTATCGAATTACTTCCTATAACACAATTATCCATCACAATAGCACCCATTCCTATTAGCACATTATCGTGAACAGTACAACCATGCACAATGGCATTGTGACCTATCGAAACGTTATTACCAATAATTGTTGGATGTTTTTGATAAGTACAATGTATAACCGCACCATCCTGAATATTTACTTTGTTTCCAATAGTGATAAAATTTACATCTCCGCGAATTACAGCGTTAAACCAAACACTACAATTTGCGCCAAAAGTAACATCGCCAACTATCGTAGCATTTTCGGCAACAAAACAATCTTCTGGAATTTGCGGATATTTTCCGTTTACTTCTTTAATAACCATATTGATAAAAAAATAGTCCCGAAATAATCGGGACAAGTTTTATAATTAATTAAGTGCTGGACAGTTACAATCGTATCTTTCTTTTTTACAACCAAAATCAAATCCTAAAGTAATTTGATGGTAACCTCCTGTGTCATACTTAACTTTTCCTGTAACGTTAGAATAAGTATAAGCAAACATAAATTTCTTATAATTTACACCAACAATTGGCGTAATGTATTGTAAATATTGATTTTTCAATTCTGTACCATCTACATATTGAGAACCATCAAAACTTCTTCTATATGACAACGCTGCCCAAATTTTACCAAAATCGACCGCTTTATAAACTTTAAGGTTTACATCAAGTGCTTTTTCCTTAGTTCTGTCTGTTAGTTGAAACAATACTGAAGGTTCCCAAAGTAATTTTTTTGAATCTCCAAAAGTATAACCAACACTAAAAAGATACTTTCTTAAATTATCTGATTCATATTCAGTATAAATGTCTCTACTTTGAAACAATGCATTCTTAACAGTTGCGTGTGCATAAAAATCTAAAAAATTATATGACGCTCCAAAATCGACATTAAGATAAGATGCTTTTTGAAGAACTCCTGCAATAATTGGGTCAAAATCATTCAAATCGAAACTAGTTTCATCTAGCTGATTTTGTACCAATCCAGCACTTAATCCAAATGACAACTGGTTCAAATCGGTCGTGCTTCTAGAAAACATGATATGATGTGCATAAGTTACTTTCCCTCCTTTTTGTGAGTGATACCCGTTTTTATCACTAAAAAGAATTACTCCAAGACCTGATTTTCCGCTTTCGCCAAGAGAACCATTGTAACTTAAAGTTTGCAATGATGGCGCATCGTTACTACCAAACCATTGCTTACGCGCAGTTAATCTTACTTTATCACAACTAGAAGCTCCCGCCATCGATGGGTGCAATAAATAATAATTATCCGATAAATAATCCGAGTAAACCGCAATACCTTCTTGAGAGAAAGCAAATTGCGTCGAAATAAAAGTTAATGCTAATATTATTTTTTTAAAATTCATTTTTTATTATCTTTTTGGTACGAATTGGTTCAAGCAATTTTAAAAAAACATACGAACAAACCAATATATTTTTCAAAACGCTCAAAGATATAATTTTTTGTGTAAGATTTTTAAACTTACACAATATTTTTACATTGACAGATGCATAAATTAACAGTTTATCAAAAGTTAAATTAATCTATAATTAAAAAAGTAATTTATTATAAACCAATTACGTTTCTTAATTTTGCATAAAATAAAAAGAACATGAAACTTATCACTATAAAAGACACGAACAATCCGAATATTCAAAAATTCGAATTCTCATATTTCATAACACCCAATCAAAGTTATGAATACAAAAACATAGACGAAGCCAGTCAATCGCCACTTGCGCAACAATTATTTTACTTACCATTTGTAAAAACCGTATATATCTCTGGAAATTTTGTAGCTATCGAAAAGTACAATATTGTCGAATGGGAAGATGTAAAATACGACGTTGCAGAGCAAATGGAAGCTTTTGTAAGCAATGGTGGCGAAGTGGTAAAACAAACTGAAACTCCAAAAAAATCAGCTGTAACGGTTTATGCCGAAAGCACACCAAATCCTGCAGTTATGAAGTTTGTAGCAAGCAAAAAACTAACAAAAACCATTGTCGAATGCAAAAATATCGACGAAACTTATGCTTCGCCTCTAGCCAAAGAATTATTTAATTTTCCTTTCGTAAAAGAAATTTTTATCGACGAAAATTATATTTCGGTAACTAAATATGCTGTGGCCGAATGGCAAGAGATCACGCTCGAATTGCGTACATTCATCAAAGAATTTATCGAAAATGGAAATATTTCGGTCGACGAAACTAAAATCGTAGCGACAAAACACGAAGAAAAACAACAAATTACAAATTTTGATAATCTCGATGTTACTTCACAAAAAATCATCAATATTATTGAAGAATATATCCGTCCAGCCGTTGCTGCCGATGGCGGAAACATACTTTTCGATTCCTATTCTGAAGACACAAAACAAGTAAAAGTAATCCTCCAAGGAGCTTGTAGCGGTTGCCCATCGTCGACATTTACCCTAAAAAACGGAATAGAAAGTATGCTAAAAGACATGCTAAACGAACCTGAGTTAAAAGTCGAAGCTTTAAATGCGTAAATAAGTTTTATTTCTAGTTTAAAAATTGTAATTTTAATCAAATTAACAACTAAAAAAACTATAATTATGGCAGTATTAAAAGTTATTGAAGTATTATCAAGTTCTGAAACTTCATGGGAAGATGCAACAAAAAAAGCAGTCGAAAAAGCATCAAAATCGGTAAAACACATTCGTTCAGTTTATGTTCAAGACCAAAGCGCTTCAGTAAAAGAAGGAAAAGTAACTGAATTTAGAGTAAATCTAAAAATCACGTTCGAACTAGAATAAATCCTCATTAAATCATAAATTAGCGTTTCAATATTTTGAAACGCTTTTTTTTTGAAGCCATTTCCTGCTGTTCGCTATATCTTTTCCTTACTAAAGAAGCAAGAAAAAGGTAATTACGAGAGTAATTCGACCATCAGGGCTAAACCAACCAGTATGAATCAGCTAAATTTAGAAACCAGTCCTTATTTACTACAACACGCCAACAATCCAATACATTGGAAAGCTTGGTCAGAAAAAACATTGGCAACAGCCAAAAAAGAAAACAAACTCCTCATTATAAGCATCGGATATTCCGCCTGTCACTGGTGTCACGTAATGGAACACGAAAGTTTCGAAAACGAAGAAGTCGCATCAGTAATGAATCCAAACTTTATATCTATAAAAGTAGATCGAGAAGAACGCCCAGATGTAGATGCAATATATATGAAAGCCGTCCAGATGATGACCAATCGTGGTGGCTGGCCGCTAAATGTGGTTTGCCTTCCCGACGGGAGACCAGTTTGGGGCGGAACCTATTTCCAGAAAGAAGAATGGACAAATACTTTGCAACAATTGCACGAAATGTATGTTTCATCACCTGAAAAAATCATCGAATATGCCGAGAAATTACATCAAGGCATTCAAGTTTTAGGCATTATCGAACACAATACTTCTCAAGAACAAAATCACACCAATAATATAAAACCATTAGTCGAAAAATGGTCTAAAAGTTTCGATTGGGAATATGGCGGTTACGCTCGTGCTCCTAAATTTATGATGCCAAATAATTATTTGTTTTTACAACGTTATGGCTTTCAAACACAATCCCAAGATTTGCTCAATTTTGTCGATTTAACGCTTACAAAAATGGCTCACGGTGGACTTTTCGACACAATAGATGGCGGATTTTCGCGTTATTCAGTCGATATTCGTTGGCATGTGCCGCATTTCGAAAAGATGTTATACGATAACGGACAACTCATTTCGTTATATGCTCAAGCGTACAAAAGAACCCAAAATCCGCTGTATAAAGAAGTCATCGAAAAAACATTAACTTTCGTAGAAAGAGAATTTTTAAATTCAGATGATGGCTTTTATTCGGCGCTCGATGCTGATAGTTTAAACCAAAATAACAGACTCGAAGAAGGGGCTTTTTATGTTTGGACAAAAGACCAGTTACAAGAAATTTTACAAAATGATTTCGAAGTTTTCAGTCATTTATATAATGTGAATGATTTCGGTTTTTGGGAACACAACAATTATGTTTTAATACAAAGTCAAACTTCGGAAAGTGTTGCTTCGCAATTTGGCTTGACCGAAAACGAATTACAAAATAAAAAGAAAACCTGGGAACGATTACTTTTTACCGAAAGAGAAAAACGAGCAAAACCAAGACTCGACGACAAATCACTCACTTCCTGGAACGCCATTATGCTAAAAGGATATGTTGAGGCGCACAATGCCTTGGGAGATGGAAATTATTTAGCTATTGCTAAAAAAAATGCCCAATTTATTATCGAAAAACAATGGTCGCCAGAAGGTTTTTTACATCGTTCATACAAAAACAACAAAAGTACTATTGAAGGTTTTCTAGAAGATTATGCATTTACAATTGATGCATTTATAAGCTTATACCAAGCCACTTTAGAAGAACAATATTTGCATCAAGCCAAACAACTGACTGATTATTGTTTTGACAATTTTTATGACGAAAAACAACAGTTTTTTGCTTTCAATTCTAGGAATTCTGCACAACTTATTGCGCAACATTTCGAAACTGAAGATAATGTCATGCCAGCTTCCAATTCGGTTATGGCAAATAATTTATATATTTTGAGTATTTTATTTAACAATAGTTATTACGAAAAAATAGCGCTTCAAATGTTGCATCATATGATTCCAAATATCGATTATGCATCAGCTTATTCGAACTGGCTAAACTTATGGATGAATTTGTCTGAAGACAACAAAGAGCTAGCCATTTGTGGCGAAAATGCATTAGTAAATAGTCAAAAAATAAATACCAAGTATTTGCCTCACATTATGATTGCCGGAAGCACAAAAAAATCGGAATTACCGTTTTTAGAAAATCGATTTATCGAAAATGAAAATTTATTTTACGTTTGTCAAAACAAAGCTTGTTTGCTTCCAAAAACTACAATTGAAGAAACTTTTAACAATTTAGAAATATAATTCAAACAAAATTATGTAGTTTTACATGAATAAATAAAAATTTAAACAAAATGGGAGTAGCAAGTTTTTTTAAGAACATATTTGGTTCAAAAAAAGTAGACGAAATAATTGACCAAGCAGGAGATTTCGCTGACGATGCAATTGCAAAAGCAAAAGAAAGTGCAGCACCACTTATGGATAAAGTAGAAGATTTTGCTGATCAAGCAGGAGATAAAATTAAAGAATATGTTCCGCAAGCAGCGGAAACAATTGACAATGTTGTAGAAACTGTAAAAGAAAAAGCAGGAGATTTAATGGATAAAGCGGAAGAAATGGCACATGGAGCTGTTGAAACTGCTGAAGAAAAAGCTAGTAATTTTGCGGCCGATACTACTGAAAAAGCAGCAGACGAAATGGCTGACTAATTATTTTGACGACACAGTCATCATAAAATCTTTTAGATAAAAAGGTTCAAAATAAGCGACATCAACGATGTCGTTTTTTTTGTATTTATCATAAGCGATTTTACACATTTCGTTTGCCGAAGGAAATTCTATATCGTCATGATAAATAAATTTCGCGTCAGTTAATATTTCTTTACATTTAGGAGCGCCATCACCAACAAAATATATCGTTTCGGTTATCTCTTGAAAAGAATTTTCATCGATAATTTCGGCTTTTACTTCTCGTGTTTTTTCGTGCTTGGCATCAAAAATTGCAGTGTAACATTCCATTCTTCTGGCATCAATCATGGGAATAATTATTCCGCTTCCGACAATCAGTTTTCTAGCCAAAATTTCTAAAGTATCAATCGCAATGAGTGGAATATCTAACGAATAACATAGCCCTTTTGCCGCCGAAACTCCTATTCTTAAACCTGTATAAGAACCAGGACCTTGACTAATTGCAATGGCCGATAAGTCTTTAAAAGTGAGTTTGTTTGTTTTTAGAATTTCATCAATAAAAACATGCAATTTCTCTGCGTGAGAATAACCAGCTTCAGCAATTTCTTTGCAAGCAAGAACATTTCCGTTTTGCGATAAAGCAACGGAGCAGTTTCTTGTAGCGGTTTCTATATTTAATATATATGTCATTTTTGCGTGGCGAAGTTACAAAATTAGAAAATAATATGCCCTAAATAATTATGACAACCTATTATATACTGAAGATTTATCATCACAGGTTAACATATTAAAAAAATAAAGAATTAGATTTGAATATTCCTATTGGTTATTCCTATCTTTGCAAAGTTTTAAAAAATAAATATTTCTGCCTTGAGTGCAACAAATACATTACCTTCCTTAAAGTCTATTTTCAACGATTTCAAAGAAATTACCAAAGCTGGTTTGGCTATTAGCGTGGTTTTTTCTTCGTTGGCTGGATACTTGTTGGGAATTCATGAGTTTAACACGTCGAGCGTATATGTTCTTATTATGCTTGCCATTGGCGGATATTGCATGGTTGGCGCTTCAAATGCTTACAATCAAATCATCGAAAAAGATTTAGATGCTTTGATGGACAGGACTAAAAATCGTCCTATTCCATCCGGAAGAATGTCAGTAAATACAGCTTTTACCATTGCAACAATATTAACCATTATAGGTTTGGTGATTTTATATATGATAAATCCTAAATCAGCAATGTTTGGAGCGATTTCGATATTTTTATACACTTGCGTTTATACTCCACTTAAAACAGTAACTTCATTGTCGGTTTTTGTGGGTGCTTTTCCTGGAGCAATTCCGTTCATGTTAGGTTGGGTTGCTGCCACCAATGATTTTGGTATCGAAGCTGGAACTTTATTTTTAATTCAATTTTTTTGGCAATTTCCACATTTTTGGGCCATAGGTTGGTTCTTATTTGAAGATTACAAAAAAGGCGGGTTTTATATGTTACCGACAGGAAAAAGGGACAAAGGAACTGCGATGCAGATTATTTTATACACGCTTTGGTTAACAGCCGCTTCGATTTTACCAAGTTTTGGTTATACAGGAAGACTTTATTTAACGACTGTTTCGACAGTAATTGTTGGCTTACTAGGCATATGGATGCTTTTCTATGCAATCAAATTGTACAAAAATAAAACCGATAAATCTGCAAAAACATTAATGTTGGTAAGCGTTGCCTACATATCACTCATACAGGTGGTATATATTTCAGATAAATTTTTAAGATAATAATTATGGAAGGAATGACTATTCAGGAACATAACGAAAGAAAAGCAAGATCATACAAATTACTGCTTCTTTTTGCTATGATTAGTATGTTTATGATGTTTGCAGGATTAACGAGCGCTTACTTGGTAAGTTCTTCTCGAAAAGATTGGATACACACTATGGTTTTGCCATCAGCATTTACAATAAGTACTATTCTGATAGTTTTGAGCAGTATCACGATTCATTTGGCAAAAAAAGCTATACAAAGAGATGATAGAAAAAATACAACTCTATTCCTTTTGGGGACATTAGTCTTAGGAATTGCATTTATTTTCTTTCAATTTAAAGGATTTAGTCAAGTAGTCGAAATGGGCTATTTTTTTACAGGTAGCGAGAGTACAGTTACCTCTTCTTTCTTGTATGTTTTAACGATTTTGCACCTTGCACATCTCGTAGCAGGATTAATTTCGCTATTAATTATAATTTATAATCATTTTAAACAAAAATACAATTCCACTCAAAGCACTGGTATTGAGCTTGGTGCGATGTTTTGGCATTTTTTAGATATTCTTTGGGTATATTTGTTTTTATTTTTATATTTCGTAAAATAATAAAATATTGTAAATTTGACAACTTTATAAACACAATTCTATGGCAACGACAGTTACTACTAGTGCTGAAGGCAAAACTTGGGGAGGCGGAAAAGAGCCAATGGGCATAAGCTACGGAAAAATGATGATGTGGTTTTTCATCGTTTCCGATGCGCTAACATTCTCAGGATTCTTGGCAGCATACGGTTTTTCAAGATTTAAATTTATCGAAACTTGGCCTTTGGCCGATGAGGTTTTTACCCACTTTCCGTTTATGCATGGTGTTTCAGCACCTATGTATTATGTGGCATTTATGACATTTGTACTGATTTTTTCATCGGTAACAATGGTTCTAGCAGTTGATGCTGGTCATCAAATGAAAAAAAATAAAGTAATCCTTTATATGTTTCTAACCATTATTGGTGGTTTTATATTCGTAGGCTCACAAGCTTGGGAATGGAAAAACTTCATCAAAGGAGAATATGGAGCTGTAGAAACTAAAGGTGGTTCTATCTTACAATTTATTGATAAAGATGGAAAAAGAATTGCACTTGGCGAATTTGCTGCCGATATTCCTAGCGAAAGAGTAGCTGATACAAAAAGCAAAGGAATTTGGTTCTTTGGAAACGAAACATTACCAACTTATTCAGTAGAAGAAGTGGTAGAAGGATTCAAAGCGCATCCAGAAGTACTAATTCGTACTGAAGTTATTGACCCGAAAACAAAGAAAAAAATCACTTTATCTCGTGAAGAATCTCTAAAAAGAATAGAAGGAACACAATATGTTGTGGAAGGAGCAAACTTAATTCGTAACGAATACGGACAAAAATTATTTGCCGATTTCTTCTTCTTTATCACAGGATTTCACGGTTTTCACGTATTTTCTGGAGTAATGATTAACGTTTTAATCTTCTTCAATATCCTTTTAGGAACTTACGACAAGAGAAAAAGTTACGAAATGGTCGAAAAAGTGGGATTATATTGGCACTTTGTCGATTTAGTTTGGGTGTTTGTATTTACATTCTTCTATTTAGTTTAATTTTTTTTTAATAAATAAACATATATTGTTATGTCACACGAACACGCATCAAACGTAGGTAGAATCTGGAAAGTTTTCGGATTGTTATCAATAATTACAATAGTTGAGGTTATTTTAGGAATTGTTAAGCCCGAAGTTTTACAATTTAATACTTTCTTAAGTATGGGATTGTTAAACTGGATTTTCATCATCTTAACTGTATATAAAGCATACTGGATTATGTGGGCTTTTATGCACCTTGAGGGAGAAGCTGCCTCTTTGCGTTGGGCAGTTGTAGGAACATTGGTGTTCTTAATTATTTATTTAGTATTTATTTTGCTGGTTGAAGCTGATTATATATTCGAGATTTTTAAAAATTCTACCATAAAATGGAATTTTTAAAACATATTAATTCAAAAAAAAGCTCCTATTACAGGAGCTTTTTTTATTTTTGTACTCAAATAAATTACACTTCTTCTTATGAGAAATAAATTAGTCCTAATTGCCCTTCTAATACTTCCTGTTTTAATTTATTTAATATTTGCAACGGCAACGCATAACTCACTTTTTCTACCAACAATTTCTAGAAATAATAAGGAATTGCCTAAATGGAAAAGTCTTGATGGAAAACCAGTTTCTCTTATCAATAAAATTACAGTTTTGGGATTTGTAGGCAATGACATTTTAAAAAATGAAGAGAATCTATTTAATCTGAACCAAAAAATATACGGGAAATACGAAGGTTTTGATGATTTCCAATTGGTAATGATAGCTCAAGAAGGATCCGAGGCACAAGTAAAAAATTTATTAGAAAAGCTAACTAGATTTTCTGACAATTTATCTGGCTGGAAGTTTGTTTTTGCAAAACCAAATGAGATTCAATCTTATTATGATGCATTTAAATTGCATGACAATCTTAATGAAAACTTAAGCACAACAAAGGTTATTATTATAGATAAAGATAAAAATCATCGCGGACGAAAAGGAAAAAATAAAGAAGGTAAAAACGAATATAAAGAAAGTTACAACACAAACTCGGCTGCCGATTTGCATAATGATATGTCCGACGATGTGAAAATTATACTTCGAGAATATCGATTGGCTTTGAAGCGAAACAAGAATCAAGAAGATTTTCGTTTACACGTTAAAAAATAAATAATGAAAAATAAATCATACATAGGTACGGCTTTTATTATTCTAGTTTTTGGGATTTATTTTGTTCCAAAAATTATCGATAGAATAAAAAATAATGATATTGTAAAAGGCGACAGATTAAATATTGAAGGAACAACAACATCGACTAAAAGCGATTTGATGACTATTGGAAAAGCACCTAAATTTTCATTAACAAATCAAGACAAAGCAACAATTTCTGACGAAAGCTATAAAGGTAAAGTATATGTTGTCGAATTTTTCTTTTCTACATGCCCGTCTATTTGTCCAATTATGAATAGAAATATGAAGTTGGTTCAGGAAGCATTTGCTTCAAATTCTAATTTCGGAATTGCATCAATAACAATCAATCCAGAAAACGATACGCCCGAAGTACTAAAAAAACACGCTGAATTAATAAGTGCAAAAGGAGTAAATTGGAACTTTCTTACTGGTGATAAAACTAAAATTTTCGAGATAGCCAATAAAGGTTATAATTTATTTGCTGGCGAAAATAAAAAAGTAAATGGAGGATTCGAACATTCAGGATTCTTTGCATTAATCGATAAAAGCGGAAATATTCGTTCTAGAAAAGATGAATTTGGCAATCCGATTATTTATTATGACGGATTAAAAGAAGAAGGCGTAACAGCAATAAAACAAGATATCACTAAATTATTAGCAGAATAAAAATGGAAAATAACATCGAAAAAAAGTACAACGTTTGGATTACGATATTATCAATTGCGATTCCGCTTGTGGTAGCCATTTTATTTAAAGTAAAACTAAGAGATTTAGGTTTCGATGTAAAACCATTATCGTTCTTGCCACCTATTTACGCAACAATCAATGGGATTACAGCCGTAGTATTAGTTTGGGCGGTTATTTCTATCAAAAATGGAAAACGAAAATTGCACGAGAATTTAATGAAAACGGCTATTGCACTTTCGGTAGCATTTTTAGCAATGTATGTTGCTTATCACATGACATCGGAAGCTACAAAATATGGTGGCGAAGGTACTTTGAAAGCAATTTACTTTTTTATATTAATCACCCACATTACACTATCTATTGTTACTATTCCTTTGGTTTTAGTAACTTATGTTCGTGCATTGGCAGAAAAATTTGACAAACACAAGAAAATAGCAAAAATTACTTTTCCTATTTGGTTGTATGTTGCCGTTACTGGAGTTATTGTTTATCTAATGATTTCCCCTTACTATGTTAAATAGAGTCGAAAGTCGACCCGAGCTTGAAAAGCGAACTGGCGAAGCAAAGTCGAAAGTCGAAAGGCAAAATAGAAGCATTATGTTTCTTTTGCTTATTGCTTATTGCCTATTGCCTATTGCTTCAAATGCGCAATGCGCCATGTGTCGCGCTTCGCTAGAAAGCACAGGAAACGTATCGCAAGCAGAAGCGGTAAATGATGGGATTGTATACTTAATGATTATTCCGTATGTTCTTGTGGCTCTTATTGCCTTTGCAGTTTATAGAATGTATAGGAAGAAAAAATAATTACATTCCATTTATATTTACTTTCACATTTCCAGTTATATTCAAAAAAGCAACGATAGCATTATTAGTCAATTGCACTTTCTCGAAAACAATATCGTTTAGTTTTCCGTTTACAAAAACGCCAGTCATAGGCGAATAGTTATTCAAATATTTTAGGATATTTTGTTTTCCTTCTTCTAAATTAGGCTGTATCGAGTAACGACAAGTGGCTCTTATTTTGTTTAATATTAAACTTTGTGCAAACCAATTGGCAGTTTTCATAAGTTTACTTTTGGTTTCTAAGGCATAATCTAAATCATCAAAAAACAATTCTTTTGTTTCTGCATTATATTGCGGGAAACCGGATAAATAAATGCGTCCGTTTAAGCTTCCGAGCATGTCTAATGCAATAACCATTTTGCCTTGTTTGTGCCAAATTTCTACATTTTGTATGGTTACTTTTCGTTTTCCTGAACCAAATTCTTTTCCTTTAAAATTAGCTGTCATTACTCTCGAAGCATCTTGATAAGTAGAAACTGCTGCAATGTTTGCCACTACTTTTTCGGGTAAATTTGAAATGGGTTTTAGCACCATTTTTTCTTTGGTAAAATTAGGCTTTGGCTTCTGACCTATATAGGATTCCATTAAACATTTAAGACCAACAGTCATTGAAACGGCTTTTTTTTCTAGAGTAGCTTCGGTAGCATATATTTCTTGCGGCGTTACTTTTAGCCAAGTCTGATACGTTGGACTCATCTCGAATGGTTCGCTTGCTTTTTGCATCATTTCGAGAATATTAGATTTAAAATCGAGTGATTTTTCTAATGATTCATCAATAGTTTTTTCGATTTTACTTTTAAAAATCCGAATCGTCGGATTTACTAAATAAGTAATGGGGATTTCTTTTCCAGCAATGATAATCGTTGGACTTTCTTGCCATTCAAAATCTTGCAGTTCGGTTGTAGTGGTAATTTTCCAATTACTCATTTTTACATCACTCAAGAAAGTAACAGTTCCGTTTAGGTTTAATTCGCGAGTGTCATATAAATTCATTCCTAAAGCCGACGTTCCATATCTGACTTTTGCCCAAATTTTTAGCGGAACAATTGTTTTTAGTTTGTTGTCTTCTTCCGAAATTAGTATGGAAGCATTTTTCCAGATTTTCATTTCGGTTTTATCATCATCAATATTATGATCATCATAAATTAATCCGACCAAAGCTTTATTGGTTTGATTTTCAATATCTTTTAATGTCAAATTTACAGGGAAACTAATATATGAAGAAGTTACAGAATAGTTTATAGGCGTCGCCTCATCTGGTTCTGGCTTCATGAGTTCTATTTTTTGAGTTGACGAACAACCAGTATAAAAAATCGCCATCGCAAATAATCCAATAATCCAAAAAATGTTTTTCATCAAAAAAATAATTTGAGCAAATGTAAAATTATTTTTTAGAAACTTTCATTCATTAATTGTAACAAATTGTTAAAGCAAGAGTCTTATTGTAAATTTAATTAGAAAAGAATTAAATTCGCTAAACATAAAATTCCCATATTATATAAAATGCAAAATATAAAATACTTATTTTTAATAACCACAACATTATTCTGTTCTTTTGTTTCCTTTGGTCAAGCCAAAAAATGGACACTCGAAGAATGTGTGACTTATGCTGTCGAGCATAATATTTCGATAAAACAATCTACTTTAGACAAAGAATTGTCCGATATTTCTAAAAAAGATGCCATAGGGAAATTTCTACCTTCGGTAAATGCACAAGGTTCTCATTCTTGGAATATTGGTTTAAATCAGAATATTACCACAGGTTTGTTAGAAAACCAGACAACACAATTTACTTCAGCAGGATTAAATGTTGGGATTGATATTTATAAAGGACTGCAAAACCAAAATCAGTTGCGAAAAGCAAATCTTACTAGAATTGCTTCTCAATATCAGCTAACAAAAATGCAAGAAGATGTTTCGTTAAATGTTGTAAATGCTTATTTGCAAATACTTTTTAACAAAGAAAATCTAAAAGTGCAACAGCAACAATTGGCTTACGATAACAAACAATTAGAAAGAACCAACGAACTGGTTGATGCTGGAGTAACACCTCGTGGCGATTTACTCGATGTGAAAGCGACTGTTGCTACAGATAATCAGCGATTGATTGCTGCCGAAAACGCATTGTTTTTATCTAAATTAAGTTTAGCACAGTTGTTGCAAATTGATGATTTTCAAGAATTTGATATTGCTGATGCAGAAATTCCTGTTCAAGAAAGCACCGTTTTGATGCAAGATCCAAAAGTGATTTTAGACAAAGCAAAAGAAACTAGGACCGATTTAAAAATCGCCCAAACGAATGTACAGATTGCTGAAAAAGATGTCAAAATTGCTCGTGGTGCTTATCAGCCAACATTACAAGGTTTTTACAGTTTTAGTACACGCGCAGGATATTCGGATAGAGTCGTGGGGTTTGAGCCAAATACTAGTAATCCGACATCGGCAATTGGTTATGTAGATGGTACAGGCCAAAAAGTTTTGCAGCCTAATTTCTCTACCATTTTAGGTAAACCAGATGCAGTTTTTAATCAGTTTAGTGATAATAAAGGACAAAGTTTTGGATTAAATTTGAATGTTCCGATTTTTAACGGATTTTCAGTAAGAAATAATGTGGCTCGTTCTAAAATTGCGCTAGATCGTTCGAAAATAACTTTGCAACAACAAGAATTAGATTTAGAAAGAACCGTTTTTACAGCTTATACCGACACAAAAGGTGCACAAAAAACTCATGAAGCAGCCGTTTCAACATTAGAAGCAAGACAACAATCATTCAACTATGCAAAAGAAAGATATGAAGTAGGACTCATGAATGTTTTCGATTTCAATCAAGCTCAAACTTTATTTGTAAATGCCCAATCGGAAGCTTTAAGAACCAAATACGATTATATTTTTAGAACTAAAATTTTAGAGTTTTATTTCGGAATTCCAATTATTAAAAAACAATAAGTTATCATGACAAAAAAGACAAAATATATTTTATTAGGATTAGTTGTTACCGCAGCTATAGGAGCATATTATCTTATAAATTCAGGTGTTATAGGCAGCAATAATAAAGGTAAAGAAGTCGAAATTGCAACAATAGCACAACGAACTGTAACTGAAACCGTTTCTGGAACTGGAAAAATTCAGCCAGAAATTGAAGTCAAAATTTCATCGGAAGTTTCGGGAGAAATTATTGCACTTCCTATAAAAGAAGGCCAAATTGTCAAAAAAGGAGATTTATTAGTAAGAGTAAATCCAAAATTATATACACAAGGATTAAATCGTTCGCAAGCTGGTTTGTCTAATACTAAAGCTGGTTTGAGTCAAACCGATGCTCAGTTTAAAGAAGCAAAAGCAAGTTATGAGAGAAGTAAAAAATTATATGATAAAGGTATAATTTCTAGAGCAGAATGGGACAAAACTGTAGCTACTTACGAAGGTGCACAAGCGGCCAAACAAGGAGCGTATTATAACGTACAAAGTGCCTCGGCAACGGTAAATGAGTCTAGAGAAAACTTAGGAAAAACTGCAATTTATGCACCTATTGATGGAACGATTTCTAAATTAGACGTAGAATTAGGCGAACGTGTTTTAGGTACGCAACAAATGACAGGAACCGAAATGATGCGTGTTGCCGACCTAAATAATATGGAAGTTGAAGTAGATGTAAATGAAAATGATATTGTAAAAATTGCTATTGGAGATGCCGCAAAAGTTGAAGTAGATGCTTATTTGAAGAAAGAATTTCAAGGAATTGTAACGAGTATTTCAAATTCTGCCAGCGCAACACTTTCTGCCGATCAAGTAACTAATTTTAAAGTGAAAGTTAGAATTCTTAAAGAATCTTACCAAGATTTAATGGTAGGAAAACCAACTAGTTTTTCTCCTTTTCGTCCAGGAATGACAGCAACTGTCGATATTATTACCACTCGTAAAGAAAACGTTATTGCAATCCCAATTAGCGCCGTTGTTATGAGAACCGATACGACTTCTTCACGTAAAGAACTTATTATTGAAGGCGAAAACTCAGACAATTCAGATGAAACACCAGAAGTAAAAAATGAAAAAAGATACGAATGCGTTTTTGTAAAAGTGGGTGATAAAGTAAAACTTCGCATCGTAACGACAGGAATCCAAGATGATACTTATATAGAAGTGCTATCTGGTCTAAAAAAAGGAGAAACTATTGTAACTGGACCTTATACAACGGTTACCAAAGAACTAAATCCTGACGATGTAGTTTATGTAAAAACCAAGGAAGAAATTGCTGCCGAAAAGAAAAAAGAAAGAGATCGTAAAGACGATTAATAAAAAAAGCTCCGTTTAGGAGCTTTTTTTATTACTATACTTTGAACACTTTTTTAATAATCTAAATACCAGTTAAACACATCGGCACGCAATCCTATCGAAAACCAAGTAGTGCTTTCTTTGAATATTGCAGTAGTATTTTCTTGTGGCGAAAAATCTCTGTAAATTAAATTTCCAAAAAGTTTCAGATTTGTACTCGGGTTTAGTAAATATCCCGCCTGAATATCCGCAATAAAAACATTGGTTTTATTCCCTTGTCCTATTGCAACACC
Organism: Flavobacterium swingsii; assembly: GCF_900111965.1. Taxonomy (GTDB): domain Bacteria; phylum Bacteroidota; class Bacteroidia; order Flavobacteriales; family Flavobacteriaceae; genus Flavobacterium; species Flavobacterium swingsii. Next base: position 556,876 of record NZ_FOJT01000001.1, read on the forward strand.
TTTTTCATAAGCTCTTGAATCGTCGTAGTCTTTGTAAATATTAGAACCATAGTTTTTTGCATCGGTTGCTGTATCAAAATCGAAACCACGAACTCCCATGCTTATTTTTGCATCGGCAAACAATCTGTTTTTATGAAAACGCGCAATTCCTGTTAGCTCTTTAAAGTTAGAACCCCAATTGTGACCCATGCTTTGGTTGTTGTGACCGTAATTTGTAATTGCGTTGCTATGTCCGTAAACATAAGGGCGCACATGATTATATTCTGCTTGCAGGTATAGATTTTTCATCCCAAAAGCATTAAAATATTTGGCTCCCAATTGGTAACCGTATTTGTTTTTCCAACTTTTCTCGCCAGATTTCATATCACCAAGTGAGAATTCGTCGAGCAAGAATTGTCCGTATAAATTAATATTATTATTCCATTTGTATTTTGAAGTAATTCCTAAAACTGCGTTTCCGCTTCTTGCTGATGAAGAAAATTCGACCGAACGATAAAAAATAATTGGGTTTACAAAATTAAGATCAAAACCACGATTGTTGTCATTTGTCCAAATTACCGATTCGAAAAAACCAATATTCAACCTCTTTGAAGCATTCCAACTCAAATAATGGTTTGCCATATATTTTGTAGCATACGTTCTATCTAAAGTTACGTCTTTGCGAACATCTTTGAGCCACATATACGTATTGGTGTATTTTATTTTCCAGAATGTGGTGTTTATTTTAACAAACGGATACGGACTCGCACCATCGCCTTCCAACAAAGAACGATAACCATCTCCTATAAAATTTCGGCTGTAACCCAACTGCAAGTTAAGGTGTTTGCTTGGCGTGTAAGTAATATTTGCATCGGCAGAAGGGAAATCGTATTTTGTAGTTTTAAAATCTTTTGCAATACCAATTCCTGGAATTATTGCTGGATTTCCGCCTGATGGCTGAATAGAATTTGCGTATCTATTATAATAATCAGCAAAAACACCTTGACTTTCGTAAATGGTTGTGGTAAAGTCTAATTGTTCGCCCAATCCTCCTTGTATTTGCAAACCACGCGTATTTACATAAGTATAATCTTCGGTGCTTGGATTACTTTTTCCCATTCGTAAATCGAAAATAGGATTTAGTGCAAACCAATAATCTTCTCCTTGTATGGCAACTAAGTTTTCGTTAAACAATTTTCGTCCCCACCAACCTTCTTTCTTAATTTTGATTGCATCATAAGCCGCATCAAAATTATGATATTTTGCAACTTCGGAGTAAGTATATGGTTTTGATGCCGTATGATTATTAGTACCAACTTGGTTCATCTCACCATCAAAATTGGTGTATAAATTATGTGAGAAAGGAATATTAAGATGACTTTTGAATTGTGGATTCTTAAATTCTTTATAATTTAATTTTACAGATTCGAATTCTGGATTTTCTTTATTTGCTAAAACCGAAGGTGAATTTGCAATTTTATTTTCTAGTAATAATTTTTCGGCAGCAATTTCGGCAGCACTTTGCAACGGAATGGCTATTGTAAATGTATATTTTGCATAGGTTGGTTTTCCGTTATAAGTTGGTGGCGTAATTTTTGGAAAAGCCGAAAAAACCCTTTTTGTTTCGGTTATTAGCTCCGAGTACATTGCATCTGCGTACAATACTTTGAATGTTCCTGTGCTATCTACTTCAAACAATGTGATGATTTTTCCCTTGAAATTATCTTGCTTTACAACTTCTGGCAATTGAAAATTATTATAAACAAAATCTTGTAATTGATTGTTAAAACAAGTTTCTAATTCTTGATTCATTGTGTTTTCACAAGCCGGAAAAACTGGGAATTTTTCTTGATTACTCACTTGCGAAAATGAATTTTGCACGAAGAAAAAAACTATAATTAGTAAAAGGTATTTTTTCATTGTATATTTTTTAATAATTTCCTGTAGAAACATTTCCGTCTGCAATGGTTTTTGCTGCCGATGTTCCTATTCTTTTCACACCCAATCTAATCATTGCCAAAGCCTCCTCTAGCGTTCTTACACCACCAGCTGCTTTTACAGGAAGCGGATTTGAGTTTTCCAACATTAAAATAATGGTAGGAATTGTAGCTCCGTTTGGCAAATTATCTTCTGTTTTATAAAAACCTGTCGATGATTTTACAAATATATGCACAAAATTCTCTTCTTTGAAATTGGCAATAATTGTATTTTTTATCAATGCCGAAACCTGAATAATCTGATGGTTTGTAAGCGCCGCCACTTCGATAATAAATTTGACTGCTTTTTTATGCGACAATCCCAATTGTGTGCAAGCAATAATTTCTTGTTTTATTAATGTTGTTTCTCCTCTTTTGAAGGCTTCATAGTTTATTACATAATCAAGTTCATCTGCGTGATTGTTTATCGCTTCCTGTGCTTCTTCCAGTTTTTTGTCTAAACTAGAATTTCCTTCAGGAAAATCGATAACTGTTCCTATTAACACTTTCGAATTGGCTTTTTCTATCATTTTTTTAGCCAATTGTACTTTATCAGGACGAATCATAACCAACTTAAATTCCTCGCTAATGGCTTCATGAATGAAATTTTCGACCACTTTTGTGTTTTCAATTTCAGACAAATTGGCTTGCAATGCTGTTTTTAGGTAAGTAGAATCTAGATATTGCTTAATATTCATAATATGAATGACAGATTAAAGTATAAAAATAGAAAAATCCCACCGAAATGGGATGTTTTTCTTATAATATTTATTTATCGAATACTTCCGATGTTTTTATTTTCTTTAAAGAATTTTGTTGCTACAAAAATCCCTACTAAAGTTCCTGTACTGTTAGCAACAACGTCCCAAAAATCTGCTTGTCGAGTTGTTGTTATACTTTTTTGGGCAAACTCGATGGCTATTCCTAACCCTATCGAAATGAGTACTAAAACGATTTTATTATTCAACAACACACTATTTTTAAATACTAAATAGCGATACCACAAAATAACAAAACCAAAATAGAAAGTAAAATGAACTACTTTATCTGCATTTGGAAAATTAAATTTTGGAGCATTTACCGTAGTTTTTAAACTCAGATAAAGTATCAAAAACGTCCAAAGAAGAGCAATCCAAATAGCGTTTTTATTAGGCGCCAATAAGTTTTTTATAGTCATCACTAGAAAGTAGGTTTTCGATTTCAGATGGATTTGAAATTTTCACCTTAATCATCCAAGCTTTTCCATAAGGATCTGCATTTACAACTTCTGGAGTTACTTCAAGTTCTTCGTTAAATTCGATAATTTCGCCAGAAAGTGGTAAGAATAAATCCGATACTGTTTTTACAGCTTCCACTGTTCCAAAAACTTCGTCTTGTGCTAAAGTTTGATCTAATGTTTCTACTTCAACATATACGATATCTCCTAATTCTTTTTGAGCAAAATCGGTAATTCCTACCGTAGCGATGTCTCCATCAATGCTTATCCATTCGTGGTCTTTTGTGTACTTTAAGTTAGCTGGTATGTTCATTTTGTTGTTTAATTTTAATTTGAAACAAAAGTAAAATTATTACTGTAATAATCTTATTTTTTTAATAATTAATTTCCAAAGTTATATCTAATTGTAAATCCGGCACGAATTGTTGTTAATGGAAATGAAGTCGAAATAACCGCTTTCGAGAACGAATAATCGAAAAAGAAAAGTGTTGTTAGATTTTTGCTAAAAGAATAATCGGCAGTTAGCTTAGCCGAAACAATGTTTTGTCCGCCTGCTAATTGGTTGTTATTGTAATCTAAATTTCTAACTATTGTTTTGTTGTTTCTAAAAGCCACATCTCCTCTTATATTTACATCACTTTTTATTTCTCCCGTCGGATTGTCTGCCAATCGTGATTTTATCCTTACATCCTTTATACGATATCCTAGTCCAACAACATACTCGACACCTTTTAGTTCGGTTAGCAAATTATTATCGAAACTTAACGACATGGTTCGGTCTTTTTTCATTTCGGCAAGAATTTTTATAGAACTTTTCATTTCGAAATCCAATCTAACCAATGGACTAAATTGTTCTGATAGATTTACGTTACCAATAATATTTTTGTTTTCAAAATTCCCTCCAGTATCGGTAGATGCGGGATCTGTATATTTGAAATTAGAACGGTACGAATTTATTGTATAAGCTGCTTTGTATGCGTGTTGCAATGAGAATCTTTTGAACTTGTCTTTAAAAAATTTATATCTCATAAGACCCGTATATTTTACAGTCCAGTTAGGAATTGGAATGTTTTTGAACGCTCCCAACGACACTCCAGAAGCATCACTTCCTGAATAAGCTGCCAAGAATGATGGTAATAAAACGGCCTGATTATTTTTTCCGAAACCTACTGGATAACCATAATTTGGATTATTAACATCTGTAACCCTAGGAAAATCTGGAGTTCCGTAAGAAATCGTAGCCAATCTATCAGCTACTACAAGTCGGTTTTCTCTGAAATTATCAAATGCTGACGATGTTATTTCGTCACTTGCGGAAAATGCCGTTTTTATTAGAACAGTCGAGATTGAGAAATTTCCAGAATTATATGGCGAATGTGAGTTGTAAACACCACCAACTGCATCAAACTGTTCTGAGAAATTATCGGCATGAGTTCTGTCGGCAATTAAATCTATTTTTAAATCTGGAAACAATTCGATATTTGCATTTGCAGTGATTTGCTTGCTTTTTACTTGTGTAAAATTCTGGTTGAACTCACCATAATTTGTTAACCATCCGTTTTTAGCTGCTTCGAAACGCACATCATCTTGCATCCCGAATACGAATCCTAATGTTGGTCTAGATGAACCCAAGAATCCTACCGATGGTAAATAACCTGGCAGCATTGTTCCGCTGGTTTCACTATAATTTATCTGAATATTTTTGATACTTGTAGCCAATCCTATTAATCCATCTACAAAAACATTAGGTTTTATTTCTTTAACCTTTGGTTTTGCTACTACTTTTTCTCCTGGTTTCGGAGTAGCTGGTGGTGGAGCTATTGCTTTTGAAGCTTTCTTTTTATCACCTCTTTTTGTAAATCCAATATATTTATAAAATGTATCCATATTGAACGCTGTATTCAGTTTGTGTGAACTTGCATTTTGGATTGTATTTCCTAAATCGTAAGTATTACCATCACTCGCCTGAAATGATTGTAATGCCAATGTTGCTCTTTGCCAAGAATAATCTCCGGTATAAGTATAATCAGATTTTATAAATGCTAAAGCTGGAATTTTATTTATAGGCAATTCGTAATTAGCTGTTAGCTGTTGCGAATGTTGGTTTGGTTCTCCAATATTCCAATAATCGTCCCAAATGGTAAAACTATCGATAGGATCATTATTTGCATCTAAATAATTTCTAACCAAATTTGCTGTCGTTGCCGTATAATTAACTCGCAAACTTTTAGTCAAATTATAATTGAATCCATAATTATAATTGAACATATTATTACGTTTGTACAATGGCGAAAGTTCGATTCCTTGCACCTCAATTTGTCGGTATTGTTGCTTATTATATTGTCGTAAAATAGTAGAACTAAAGTTGATACTTGTTGGTAAATAATTAAAATTAAAATCGCTTAGCATTTTCCAATAAGTGCTTTTCTTTACGAATTTTTTATTTTTGAATGGCTCTACTGCTTTTGGTTGAAACGTATACGCATAATCGGCAGAGGTTCTTACTTGTTGGTCTAACAATCCTTCTATTTCAAAATCATGGTGTTCGATTTCGTTAAACGAATAGGAAACAGTTAAGTTTTCTGGATCATAAACGTGCTGTTTTTGTTCGGCTCCACGGTCTTTTCTTACCCCAATAAAGTTGATGCTTTTTCTTTTTGTAAAATCAATTGCTCTGTTTTTGTATTCTGCTTTGTCTTCAGCATCAGTGGTTACATCTAGCAGTTGTTTTAGCTTAATATCTTGGTTAAAAGGGTCATATTCTGGCGTAATTATTTCTTCGCCAATACCATAATTAAATGGTAAGTTTATACCCCATTTTTTAGGCAACAATTTACCTAAATTTATGTTTGTAACAATATCATACTGCTTGGTATCTTCGCGACTACGCTCATTCGGACTTTGTTCTAGCGAGCCAAAACCTATCGTATTCATTCTTCCTGTTGCAGAAAGCGTCATAAAATCGGCAAAATTGGTATCTAGACTTGCAATAGCGGCCATACCTCCTTTGTTATCTACATCGGCAAGACGAAGTTCGTTAAACCAAACTTCACCACGTGCATAATCGGTTGTACTTGGGTTTTTGATACCCATCATTAATGTTCTTACATAACCAAAGTTTGGATTTCCTTTGATACCTATTCGCATTTTATCTTCTACCAAAGAAGGATTTACAAGTCCATCACCAACTACATCTTGATAAAAAATTCCGTTAGGATCTGGTGGCGAATTAACACCCCCGTTTATTTTTAAAATTTTAAGTTGGGTTAACAAAGCAGTTTGTATGTCTATTTCATTAATCGCTGGCCAAATATCCGTTGGTGATGAACTTCCGTGTTGTGTTACTTTTAGAGGCATTTCTATTTGATAGAAATTATTTGTAAAATCGTTTCCAAAACGAATAAAAGCCACCATGTCATTGTCTTTTAAATCGGCAGAATTTCCGGGTAAAGATTCTGCGTGTAAGAACATTTTTAGTTTTTTGTACTGACGCATATCTACATCGACATTTTTGAAAACTGCTCTAGAATCTTCTGCTTCTAATCCGTCGCTTAGTGTTTGTGCAGATGCTTTGTTATAAACTTTTAACGAAAGTGATTGCTCATTTTGTTTGAGTACTGAATTGTTATTGTATAATTCTTCACGCTCTACTGCTGGAGGTGAAACATATCTTATAGGCAATCTGCTACTATTTTCTTCGATATTTACAGCCGTCACATCGAAACCTGTTGGGTCGTCTGCGAGATCAATATCAGAAGCTTGAAGTGTATTATTATATCTTCTCCATTCGCCACGAACTAAATCTAAGGCACCCAAACGAACAGTAACATTATCCGCAAATTCTGACATAAACATACGCATAAAACGTATCGATCTAAAATCTGAAATACCGCCTTCAATATTTGCTGCCGTTGCTTCTAGAATAGGAATTTTAAATTGTATCCATCTTGCTTCTGTAGTGTTTCCGTTTGGAAGTGCAACTTGTGTTACTCTTTCATCAACAACATAAGTATCTCCAACTTGAATATTTGGTTTAATATCTACCGAAAATTTATAATACGCATCAATCGTATTCATGGTATTATCTCTGTTAATATCTTCTACGTCGGGCGCGGTGGTAGAACCTCTATTGGTATCCGAAACATTTACTGGCGAATTGCCTTCTAATCCGTTATAACTTTTATATCTATCGGTAATAGAACCCGAAGCACTTAGGAAATATTGGTAATTGTCTTGTGCTGGATCTGGCCCTGCAAAAGTTGGATATTTTGCATTTTCTTCGGCATCTGACAATCCGTTAAGACCTACATCTTGTTGTGCTCTATTGGCTTCGTTTGTATCGAAAGCATAAATTAATGATTGTGATGCTGGAACTTTACCCCAATTTGTATCGATTACATTTGGGTTAGCTCCGCCGGCTGGCAATCCGTTTTCGTATAATTTTCGTCCATCTTTAAGAACGTCTTCAGAGATTTCACCTAAATTAAACGTTAGTTTTCCCACATTAGCAGGATTTGTATCGCTTGCTGTACCAAAATAAGGATCTAGCATCCAAAACTGAATGTACTCTACATTTGCTTGTTCGAAATTTGTTGAAGAAATAGAACGCATAATTCCCCCAAAGTTATCTTGTGGTGTTGGCAAAGTATTTCCTGTTGCTGATGCATTAAAGTTGTATGGTCCACGTTCGGCAGGATAATAAGTCATATCTAATGTAGAAACGACGGTGGTTTCTCCAACTGCAATATCGGTATTTGGATACAATTCTGTACTATAAATTCTTCTGGTATTATTTCTAGAAATATCATTATCATCTAATCCTGCTGGTCGCTCTCCTGTATAAAAAGTAGGATCGATAGAATACCAGGACATTCTTGCTCTCTTGTCATTGTATGTCAAATTATTTTCTGGTATTTCTCCACCAAATCCTACTGGCGAACTGGACAAACTCCAAGCAAAAGGCGACTTCATGTCTATTGTAGATTGCGAACCTTCAAAATCATCAACATATACGGTTGCTTCTCCTTCAAACTGATCTGTTTTTGGTGTTCCTGGTTTTAGGAAAGCAACCTCTCCTCTGAAGGATAAATTAGAAGGAACATCGGTATCTAAATTAGGTAATTTATTAACTAATCTGGTAAAAAACGGAATTTCGGTTGAAAAATTCCCGTTAGCTCCAAAAATAGTATTGTTTATAGATTCTTGACCATAATTTGTTTTTTGGGTGAATGGCCTTTCGGTCATTTTTAAATATGTGGCACCAATTTGAAACTTATCAGAAAATTTATGTTCTACATTAATCCCCATAAATCTTCGGGTTTGCTGACCAAAAACTGCATTATTTTCGACCGAAACACTGATAGGCGTTCCTGAAGCCTGTAATGATGGGTCGAGAATTTGCACACGTCCCGCCTGATAATTAACACTATAATCGACTCCTTCTTGTAAGACTCTTCCGCCAGCAGTAACTACTACAGAACCACGAGGCACATTTGCAGCACCAAGAGAAATTCCTTCCCCACCACTAGATTTGTATTTTCCTTTAAGCTGGAATTTGTTTTTATCACTTTCTTGCAAAGCTTGTGTTTGCGTTTTGCGATACAAACTTGAGAAAACATACTTTTTTTGATTGGCATTATAAGTATTTACATCTGTATAGTCTTCTAAAGAAGCTGGATTTTTTAATTTATCAAAAAGAAGTTCTCCAAATGGTTCTTTGGTTGTAAAAATGATTCGACCGTTTTGAGCATCGACCGTTAGACCAGATACAAAATCGAAAAAACCATCTCCTTTTTTCTGAGGATCGTTATTATAATCTAATCTATCCATATTAAAAACCCTTAACAAAGGCGTTCTTGTAACCTCATTTTCCGGTAATGGATTTGCGGGAAAAGGATTTCCGGCTACTTCAGAAATATAATTTAACGGTGATGGATCAGAATATAAGATATTGAATTTAAAATCTTTCGCATCTAACTGATATGCCCCTGGTATTTGATAAATATTTTTCATCATCAAGTTCCAAGCTGGTTTGGTTACACTGGCTAAATTTCCTTTTAGCATTTTAAGAATCAAACTTTTCGTGGTAGGAACTCCTGTTCCGCTTACATTTGTTGCATCTACACCATCGGTTCCAAATTCCCCTACTTGATATACTTTGTCGCCAATCGTATATTGGTACGCCACGGCAAGAACCTCATCGTTAGACAATCTTTGGTTTAACGACACATAACCCAATTGTGTATTGAACGTATATTCGTTGGGTGTTAATTTTCTTGCATTTTCTAATTTAGCATAGTCTGTTCCTTCAGATGGCGATGGCGAAACACCATTAAAACCCTGACCAGCGGTTGCAATTTCTCTAATTAATGAGTTTAAATTACTATTTCCAATGCCTATTTTTGAGGGGTCGAAATTATTATTTGCATTATTTGATGGTGTGTCTGGTGTGGCGTTAAAAAATGTGACTGGCGGTGTTATTCCAACAATCTGAGCATCTGTAAATCCTGTAAGTCTAGCTTCTCCTAAATCTTGTAAGGCAACAACATTTCTTAAATTATTCCCGTCAGACGATGTATTTACTCGATTTTGCCTGTTGGTAATCCAGACTTCCATTCGGGTAATTTGCACTCTCGAATCGATAACTGGATAATTTTTTAATGCATCATCATATTTGCTTCTAAAATATTGTGATAAGAAAAAGTGTCTGTCGGCATCATAATCTAATCCAAAAAGATTAAATTCTGAGATTGCTCCGCCTCCTTCAGAAACAACAGTTTTTGTTTGAGATTTTTGTTCAGAAAAAATACCTGTAACAGTTGTTTTTCCGAATTGAAACTGTGCTTTTACACCAAATAAACTTTGTGCACCACGAATTAACGTACTGTTTAGTGGCATACTTACGTTACCAACTTCTATTTTTTGAAGAATATCATCTTCCGTTGGCGTGTATTCTAATTTTATTAAATTTTGAAAGGCAAAAGTAGATTCGGTATCATAATTTGCATTTACTTTTAATCTTGTTCCTATTTTCCCTAATAAGCTTAAACTAATTCGTTGGTCGAAATCGAACGTGGTACTTTTTCTGTTTCTTGGCGAAAATGACGGATTATCTTGTTTAGAATAACGCATTCCTAAATCGATTTCGACAGTTCCAGTTGGTTTTACATCGATGGTATTACTTCCAAAAATAGATTCGAACAATCCTGATTTTATATAATATCTTGGTAATAAATCTTTTTGAGCATCTTTACTTGCTGCCTTTTTACCATCAATTGCATCAGATTTTTTTTGAAAATAATCTCGCATGGCTTCTCTCGAGATTAATTCTTGATATTCTTTTGGTGTTAAAACAATCGGATAATTTATGTTAAATCCTTCAAATGTTTTGGTATAAATATACCTATCGGTAATTGGATCGTAAGTGTAAGCTTCTAGAATACTATTCGGATTTTGGAGTTGCAAACTTCCTGTATTATATCCTTTTACGGTATCTTGAACTTCTGGAGTTATTTGCGCATTAACAGTAATTGAAACGAAAAAAAGCAGTAGAAAAATACTGTTTTTAATGAATAAACCCGAATAATATGAACTAAATTGTTTCAACGATTATAAATTTTTTAAGGCTTGTTTGATAATAGTTTCTACAGTTGCATCTGGCATTGTTGCGACGATTTTTTCGACAACTTTTTCTGCCGATTTTCTGACAAATCCTAATACTTCTAATGCAGATAACGCTTCATCTTTATTTGTATTGTTTTGTGACATAGAAACTTCGTCTAAATCATACAGTTTTAACACTTTTTCTTTCAAATCGAGAATGGTTCGTTGGGCAGTTTTTGCGCCAATTCCTTTAATCGATTGAATCGTTCCTACATCGCCAGAACCAATGGCATTGATAATTTGTTTTGGCTCGATTGATGATAACATTGTACGTGCAATATTAGCTCCTATTCCCGAAACCGAAATGAGTAATTTAAAAATTTCTTTTTCAGATTTTTCGACAAAACCGTATAACGAATGACTGTCTTCCTTTATTATTAGGTGGGTAAAAAGTTTGATGAAATCTGTCGCAGGCAATAATCCATAAGTGTGTAGCGAAATATTTACAATATAACCAACACCGTTACAGTCTATTACAACTTCGGTTGGTGATTTTTCGACTAATTTCCCTTGAATGTGTGCTATCATAAATAAAATCGTAAACCTTCAAATATACTAATTTTCTCGAATTTTAATTAACTTTTCAGACCAACTACTTGATTATTCGATTAAACTATTATTTTCATTTTTCTTGTTAGATTTCAATTTCTTCTCTTTTTCTTGTGCATCAACAGCGGCAACAGCAGCCATATTTACCATTTCTTCTACGCTTGCGCCTAATTGAAAAATGTGAACTGGTTTGTCCATTCCTAACATTATAGGTCCTATTGAATCTACTTTGTACAATTCTTTTAGCATTTTATAGGTAATGTTTGCCGATTCTAAATTTGGAAAAATAAGTGTATTTACTTTGTGTCCCACTAATTTAGAAAACGGAAATTTACTTTTTAGCATATCTGGATTTAAGGCAAAATCTGTCTGGATCTCACCATCAACAATCAAATCTGGATATTCGTTATGAAGATACGAAACTGCTTCACGGACTTTTGCTGCGCTTTCGTTATTTGAAGAACCAAAATTTGAAAAAGAAACCATTGCGATTATTGGTTCCATACCAAACATCTTTACCGTTTTCGCAGTCATTAAAGCAATTTTTGCTAAATCGTCAGAACTTGGATTTGGATTTATCGCTGTGTCCGACAAAAACATAGGCCCACGAGCGGTCATCATCATATTTGTAGTAGCAATTCGGGTAACTCCAGGTGCTTTTCCGATGAGTTCCATCATAGGTTTTACTACGGTTGGATAACTTCGAGAATAACCTGTAACCAATGCGTCTGCTTCGCCTTCCTTGACCATCATTGCGGCAAAATAGTTGCGTTCTCGCATCCATTTTTGAGCGTCTAATAATGATATTCCTCTGCGACGACGAGATTTCCAGTATATTTCGGCAAAATGCAATCTTCTGGCGTCTTCTTCTTTTGTTTTTGGATCAAAAATAGCGACTTCGGCATCAAAACCTATTTCTTCTTTTAACTCTAAAATAATTTCTTTGTTTCCTAATAAAATTGGAATTCCTATGCCTTCTTCGTGTACAATTTGAGCTGCTTTCAACACATCTAGATGATCTGCTTCGGCAAAAATAATTCGTTTTTTATCGGTTTTAGCTCTATTGGCCAACAAACGAACCATTTTATTATCAGATCCCAATCGTTCTAATAAATCTTCTTTGTATTTTTCCCAATCGGTGATTTCTATTTGGGCAACACCGCTTTCCATTGCAGCTTTTGCTACGGCTGGCGCTACTTCAGTTATTAATCTTGGATCGAAAGGCTTTGGAATAATATAATCTCTACCAAAATTCAATTTGGTTTCTCCGTAAGCGATATTTACTTGCTCCGGAACCGATTGTTTTGCTAGACAAGCCAAAGCTTTTACAGCAGCCATTTTCATAGCTTCATTAATTTTTGTAGCTCTCACATCGAGTGCGCCACGAAAAATATAAGGAAATCCTAAAACGTTATTTACTTGATTAGGAAAATCAGAACGACCCGTTGCCATGATAATGTCTTTACGAGTAGCAATGGCAAGATTATAATCGATTTCTGGTGTTGGATTTGCCATGGCAAAAACGATTGGATCGTTTGCCATTCCTAACAACATTTCTGGCGTAAGAATATTTCCTGCAGAAAGTCCCAAGAAAACATCAGCACCAATTAATGCTTGATGCAAATTGATATTTGGTTTTGCTTTAGAATATCTTTTTTGCAAATCAGACAAATCGGTTCTTTCCGAAGAAAGCACGCCATCTTTGTCGAACATGATAATATTGTCTGGATTTACTCCTAAAAGCACGTATAAATTAGCGCAAGCCAATGCAGCGGAACCTGCTCCAGAAACAACTAATTTAACTGTTTCAATTTTTTTATCGGCAAGTTCTAATGCGTTTAACAAAGCTGCTGATGAGATAATAGCCGTTCCGTGCTGGTCATCGTGCATGACCGGAATATTGAGTTCTTCGACCAATCGTCTCTCTATCTCGAAAGATTCCGGCGCTTTGATATCTTCTAAATTAATTCCTCCAAATGTTGGCGCAATAGCTTTTACTGTTTCTACAAACTTATCAATATCTGTAGCATCAACTTCGATATCAAAAACATCAATATCTGAGAAAATTTTAAACAATAAAGCTTTTCCTTCCATTACTGGTTTCGAAGCTTCTGGACCAATATTTCCGAGCCCTAAAACGGCCGTTCCATTGGTAATTACGGCAACTAGATTTCCTTTAGCTGTATATTTATAAACATTATTAACGTCTTTTGCGATTTCAAGACAAGGTTCTGCCACCCCTGGCGAATAAGCCAATGACAGATCACGTTGCGTTGCGTATTTTTTTGTAGGAACAACCTGAATTTTTCCTGGTGTAGGTTTAGCGTGATATAGTAATGCTTCTCTTCTTTTGTTATCTTTTGGCATATTTTAAAATTACTATGAATTTACAAAGTTAAAATATGCATTGGAACAATGAAATTTTTATTGCTATTCTTTTAGAAAGTTTATGTTTCTTTTCAATCCTTCCAGTTTTGTTCTTTTTACTGCTGAATTTTTGAATACTTTTTTGAAGGTTTCATCAGTAATTTCTTCCCAGTCTTTATTTGTGAATAATAAAATTTCAGGGTTTGGATTAAAAAGTGGTTCGTTGTGTGGTTTCGAAAATTTATTCCAAGGGCAAACATCTTGACAAACATCACAACCGAAAGCCCAATCATCGAATTTTCCTTTCATTTCTATTGGAAGATTTTCTTTGAGTTCGATGGTGAAATAAGAAATGCATTTACTCCCATCTACAACATAAGGCGCCACAATGGCTTCTGTAGGACAAGCATCGATACAAGCGGTACAGCTTCCGCAGTGGTCGGTCGTCGCATAATCATATTCTAAATCTAAATCGACGATGAGTTCAGCAATAAAGTAGAAAGAGCCGACTTGTTTGGTTAATAAATTGCTGTTTTTTCCAATCCAACCCAATCCTGATTTTGCTGCCCATGCTTTGTCGAGAACTGGTGCCGAATCTACAAAAGCACGACCAGAAACTTCACCGATTTCTGTTTGAATAAAATGTAATAATTCTTTTAATTTTTCTTTGATGACAAAATGATAATCTTGTCCGTAGGCATATTTTGAGATATTATAAGAGTCTGAGTTTTGAATTTCCGATGGATAATAATTCAACAATAATGAAATCACACTTTTAGCATCATCGACGAGTAAGGTTGGATTTAATCTTTTATCAAAATTATTTTCCATGTAGGACATCTCACCATGCATTTGCTTGTTGAGCCAATTTTCCAAACGTGGCGCTTCTTCTTCTAAAAATCCTGCTTTGGATATACCGCAAGACAAAAAACCGAGGCGTTGTGCTTCGGTTTTTATGAGTTGCGTATATTTTGATTTGTTGTTTATCATTTTGCATTAGGGATTGAAGCGATATCCTTTTTGAGGCACGAAAAAAGATAAAGCGGAAAGCCCGACCCGAAGGGAAATGCCCTAAAACAAACCTCCTTGAATATTCGTTTTTACTTTACCTAAATGTTTGTACGCTTTTTCGGTAACTTCACGACCACGAGGCGTTCGCATGATGAATCCTTCTTGGATTAAAAATGGTTCATAAACCTCTTCAATAGTTTCGCTGCTTTCGGATACGGCTGTCGCCAAAGTGGATAATCCTACCGGTCCACCTTTGAATTTATCGATAATTGTCGTTAGAATTTTGTTATCCATTTCATCCAAACCGTGAGCATCAACATTTAAAGCATTTAAAGCAAATTTTGCGATTTCGATATCTATACTTCCGTTTCCTTTTATTTGGGCAAAATCACGAACACGACGCAACATTGCATTGGCAATACGTGGCGTTCCACGGCTACGACCAGCAATTTCGATAGCGGCTTCCATAGTAATGGGCATTTTTAAAATCGATGAACTTCGTTGAACAATGGTCGTTAAAAGTTCTGTGTTATAATATTGCAAACGGCTTTGAATTCCAAAACGAGCACGCATTGGCGCGGTTAACAATCCTGAACGTGTGGTTGCTCCTACTAATGTAAATGGATTCAGATTAATTTGAACCGAACGGGCATTTGGCCCAGATTCGATCATAATATCAATTTTGAAATCTTCCATTGCAGAATATAAATACTCTTCGACAATAGGACTTAATCGGTGTATTTCATCAATAAACAAAACATCACGTTCGTCAAGATTCGTTAACAAACCCGCTAAATCCCCCGGCTTGTCTAAAACTGGACCCGAAGTAATTTTGATTCCTACTCCCAATTCGTTTGCCAAAATATTTGCTAAAGTGGTTTTTCCTAATCCCGGAGGACCATGAAAAAGTGTATGATCGAGTGCTTCGCCACGCTGATTTGCTGCTTGTACAAATATTTTTAGATTTTCTAAAACTTGTTCTTGTCCTGTAAAATCATCAAACGAGAGTGGTCTCAATTTTTTTTCTAAATCGAGTTCTTCTGGATTGTAGTTTTGATTGGTAGGATCTAAATTTTCATTCATTTTACAAATATAAAAAGTTTATTCGTGGATTTGAGGCTTTGTTCATTTGTAACTCACAATATTTAATAAAAATGTTATATTAGCCTTCAAAAAACACTTTTATGCAAGAAGAAAAACACACTTTTAAGCGCGAATTAGGGCTGGTTAATGCGACAAGCATAGTTGCTGGCTCTATGATTGGTTCGGGAATTTTTATAGTTACAGCCCAGATGGCTCGAGATGTAGGTTCTGCAGCTTGGCTTTTGGTAATTTGGTTGGTAACAGGATTATTAACGATGTCGGCGGCTTTAAGTTATGGCGAATTAGCAGGAATGATGCCTAATGCGGGCGGACAATTTGTATACATTCAGCGTGCTTACGGAAAATTAATGTCATTTTTGTACGGTTGGACGGTTTTTACAGTGATTCAAACAGGAGTTATTGCTGCAGTTGCAGTTGCTTTTGCTAATTATTCGGCAGTGTTTTTTCCTGTTTTAGAAAATAAATTATTCACCATTGGCGAAAGCTATGCTTTTTCGAACAAGCAAATTCTGGCGATGGCAAGTATTGTTTTGCTTACTTATATTAATACCAAAGGCGTTCAGAGCGGAAAAACCATTCAGTTGATATTTACAATGGCCAAAATGTTTGCTCTTTTTGCATTGATTATTTTAGGATTGTATGTTGGTTTACAAACCGATGTTTTGTCGAATAATTTTTCCCATATGTGGGAAGCTTCCAAAACAGTTTTGAATACTGACGGAACGGTAACTGTAACAAAATTAGCCGGAGTTGCTTTACTTGGCGCTATGGGAGCCACAATTATTAATTCTTTATTTTCGAGTGATGCTTGGAATAATGTGACATTTATTGCTGGAGAAATAAAAGATCCTAAGAAAAATATTCCGAGAAGTTTATTTTTAGGAACGCTGATTGTGACTATCATTTATATTTTGGCAAATATCGCTTATTTAGCATTATTGCCTATGCAAGGAACTCCAGTTGGAGAATCGGTGATGAATAACGGGATTATGTTTGCCAGTCAAGATCGAGTTGGTGCGGCGGCAGCCAATGTAATTATGGGAAATATTGGTGTTTTTGTTATGGCTGGACTAATTATGGTTTCAACTTTTGGTTGTAATTCAGGATTGGTACTTTCTGGCGGAAGGTTGTTTTATGCGATGTCTAAAGATGGTTTGTTCTTTAAAAAAGCTGGCGAATTAAACAACAATGATGTTCCTGCAAAAGCACTATGGTTTCAATGTATTTGGGCTTGTGTATTGTGTATTTCTGGAAAATATGGCGATTTATTAACCTATTCTACTTTTGCTTCTTTGTTATTTTATATTCTGACTATTTACGGAATTTTTATTCTTAGAAAAAAAGAACCTAATGCTGAACGTCCTTATAAAGCTTTTGGTTATCCTATAATTCCTGCAATTTATATTATTCTTACAGCTTTAATATGTATCACTTTATTAATTTATGATACTAAAAGTACTGGCTTGGGATTATTGATAGTTGGTTTGGGAGTTCCTGTTTATTATTTGACTAAAAGAGAAGTGTAATTTTAAACCATTTCCTTTATTAAAATAAAAAAAAGAGAAGAAACATGACAAGTTTCTTCTCTTTTTTTTATACTTAATTGATTAAAAAAAATTAATCAAATTTAGATTTCTCAACTATTACTGGCCAAGTATTATTGGTTACATCAATATCGGCAGTTTCTAATTTCGGATCTACTACAATTTTAGAAATTGCTTTTTGTGTAGCAAATGTTCTTACAACCTCAGCATCATTCATTCTCCAAATTTGTGCTGGAAATGTCTGATTTTCGGTGGTTCCGTCTTCAAAAGTTAGCTCTACAATAATTGGCATTACTAATCCTCCGGGTTTGTTAAACGTTACTTCGTAAAAATATTTTGGAGAAGCTAATTTTGCAATTTCTTCTGGTTTGAAATTCGTTTGCACAAACTCATCTAAAGTTGTAATATCTTTTGTATTTAATGCTTTTTTGTTTTTTGCTGACAAATCCTGACTTGTACTAGAAATCATATATACTAATGGTCCAGACATTTTGCGTCGATTTCTTCTAGTTACATCAGGAGCTTTAAACTCTTTTGGTGCGTCATTACTCACGTAATATTGAGTTACTTCTTTAATCCCAATATCCGTAAAGTCTGTAGTGTAAAACCAACCACGAATAAACCAATCTAAATCGGTTCCCGATGCATCTTCCATAGTTCTAAAGAAGTCTTCTGGAGTTGGGTGTTTAAATTTCCAACGATTTGCATAGGTTTTGAAAGCATAATCAAACAATTCGTGTCCCATAATTGTTTCTCTCAGCATATTTAAACCCGTTGCTGGTTTTCCGTAAGCATTATTTCCAAATTGTTTTATTGCTTCAGAATTAGTCATAATTGGCTCGATACCTGACTGGTCACCACTCATATAAGGAACAATTAAGTTTGCTGGTCCGCGGTCTATTGGGAAATTTTTATCGAAAGTAATTTCTGCAAGATATTCCATAAATGTATTCAAACCTTCGTCCATCCAAGTCCATTGACGCTCGTCCGAATTAACAATCATTGGGAAAAAGTTGTGTCCCACTTCGTGAATAACCACTCCTAACATTCCGTATTTTACTCTGTCAGAAAATGTTCCATCAGCTTCTGGACGACCAAAATTCCAACAAATCATCGGATATTCCATTCCTTGATCTTGCGCATTTACAGAAACTGCTTTTGGATAAGGATAATCGAAAGTATAACTCGAATAACTCTTTAAAGTATGCGCCACAGCTTTTGTAGAATATTGTTCCCAAAGCGGATTTCCCTCTTTTGGATATAAAGAAACGGCCATCACAGTTTTTGTATCCAACTTTACAGCCATCATGTCTAAGATGAATTTTCTTGAAGTTGAAATTCCAAAATCACGAACATTTTCTGCTTTAAACTTCCAAGTTTTTTTCTTATCAGAAAAACCTTTTTCGGCTTCAGTTGCTTCGGCTTGTGTAACAATTACGACTGGTTTGTCGAAAGAATTTTGTGCCAATGCATATCTTTTTACTTGTTCTGGCGTGAAAACTTCGGCTCTATTTAAAAGATTCCCTGTTGCTTCCATCACGTGATCGGCTGGAACTGTAATGTTTACTTCAAAATTTCCGAAAGGCAAAGCAAACTCTCCGCTTCCCCAAAACTGCATATTTTGCCAGCCTTCTACATCGTTATAAACCGCCATTCTTGGATAAAATTGCGCTAAAACGTATAGATTATTTCCGTCTTTGAAATGCTCATAACCAGAACGACCACCATCAATCATATAATTATTAATGTTGTAATTCCATTTGATATTCATGACATATTTTTCGCCATGTGCTAATGGTTTTGCCAAATTGATACGCATCATGGTTTCATTGATAGTATAAGAAATTGGCGCTCCTTTTATATCTTTTACATAATCGATTTTGAAACCGCCATCAAATTTTTCTTCTAAATATTTTCTTGAAAAACCAGCTGCACTAATGGCTGGGTCTATTTTAGAATTTTCGACCAATGGTGTTTTTGATGTTCTTGCCATCAAATTTTGATCTAATTGAATCCATAAATAATCTAAAGATTCTTTAGCATTATTTGTATAAGTGATGGTTTCTGTACCAAATAATTTGGTGTTTTTATCATCTAATTCAATATCCATTTTATAATCCGCTTGCTGCTGAAAATATTCTGGTCCAGGCGCACCAGATGCGGTACGGTACATATTTGGAGTTGCTAACAAATCGTACATTTGACGAAATTTGTTTTTGTCTTCATGCCCTTGTTCTTTAGCTTTTGCCGTTTCTTGAGCTAATATTGCCGAAGAAAAAGTGATAAAAAACAGTAAAAAAGTAGTGATTTTTTTCATAACCTGATTTAATTTTCAAGTTATAAAAGTAATTATTTTTATTACAGAAAAGAGAAATCTTAAGGTTTTAACATAGCTTTCACATTATCAGGCGTTAACAACAAACTTTGCTTCTTGCCGTATATTGTGGTTTGAATAATGTTTTGCTGGTCGGAATTTAATTCAAACAAGGTCGTGTTTTGAATTTCTAAAGTTTTTATTTTTGAGATTTCTTTAACATTATAATAGCAAATAATTATATTTCCTTCGATTTCTTTGCTCAAATAATTGATGCTTTTTTGTTGGCCATTTATTTTTATCGAAAAATTATCTGCAATATATTTTTTCATCAAAACTACATCTTCTGGCATTTCGTTTGGCTCACCAATATGTGTTTTTTGATTGTATTTTGTTTTCAAAACATCATTTAAATCATCAATAAAAATACGTGAAGTTATTTCTAACATTTGCTTTTTCTGATTGAAATTGACTTGATATATAGATACATAAAATTTATGCATCGCAAAAGACGACAAGCTTATTATCGATAAAAAAAGTAACGTATAAAATATTGATTTTTTCATTTTACTAAAGTAATTATTCTTTTTTGAGAAATGTAATTTGTTTGTATTTTTCTGCCAATTCTCCCAGTAAGAATGTAGTCATGATTTTATTTTTAGATTTTATGCTGTTAATTAATCTTTGGTCATCAATTACATATACCTGAAAACCTTTTATATATTCGGAAGGAATTTTTAGTGTTTTAATAAAAAAATCTTCATCATATAAATTGTCAATTTTTATTTGTAGCCTTTCTTTATTTTCGACTTCAAGTTCTTTTTTTAACATGGCTGTTCTTCCTGAAAGCCAATTTATTAGCGGATCTACTCCTACCGATCCTCCCGCCATTCCTCCTGCACTCAAGTCTACAAACGGAGCTGTAGCGGTTCTTAATTTTCTTTGTGCTGGTGTGTATTTTTTTGTCCCAAAAGGAATAATTCCTAACGAGAATGCATTTATTCTGGAGTAATCTTTTATATAAACCTCATCTAACATTGTAATTTGTTGCTTTAGCCGCATAAAAAACAGACTCTCAGAAAAATCAGATTGTTTGAGTATAATTTGCATTCCTTTTATTTGCATTCCCGAAAACATTAAAGTATCCGTTGCTTTAGCGAAAATAGAGAAAAAGCCGCCTTTTTCGGTCATCGTACTTTTTTCATTGGTTAAGTTAGTTACATAAATTCCGTCAAGATTTGAAGCATCTGAAATGACTTTTCCTTTCAATAGTGTTTGAGAAAAAACACTTTGAGAAAAAAATAAAATTGTAAATAATAAAAATAAAATTTGCTTCATCAGTCTTTAATATTTTGTAAAAATAGAAGTCAAGCTTCACAATATATTATTAATGCCTTGGTAATTTTTTGTTAATAATAATTATTTACCTTTGAAAATCTCAATAACAAAACAATGAAAAAAGTCATCCTTGCCAGCACTTCGACCTTATATAATGGTGATTATTTAGAGTATTTATTACCTACATTATTGGAACATTTTAGCGGTTGCAAAACATTGCTTTTTATTCCTTATGCAAGACCTAGCGGGATTACGCACGATGATTATACCCGAAAAGTAAGTGTGGCTTTTGCCAAAATAAACATAACTGTAAACGGTATCCACAACTACGAAAATCCTACCGAAGCCATACAAAAAGCCGAAGCTATTTTTACCGGCGGTGGAAACACTTTTTTGCTGGTTTCGCAACTGTATAAAAATAATTTGATGACGGTTTTAAAAAACACTATCGAAGCTGGAACGCCTTATTTAGGCACAAGCGCAGGAAGTAATATAGGCGGAATGACAATGAATACAACTAACGACATGCCTATCGTTTTGCCCGAAAGCTTCAATACTTTAGGATTAATACCTTTTAATCTGAATCCTCATTTTTTAGATGCAAACTTACAATCGACACACATGGGAGAAACTCGAGAAACGAGAATAAATGAGTTTCATACCATAAGCAACATTCCTGTTTTGGGATTACGAGAAGGAAGTTGGTTAGAGGTATATGGAGAAAATATTACATTAAAAGGAGATTTCTTCGCCAGATTGTTTAAACAAAACAAACCCGCTATCGAGTTAAAAACGAATACAAATTTTAGTTTTTTGGCATAAAAAAACCTCAAACTTACATTTGAGGTTTCTTGAAGAGCGAAAGACGAGGCTCGAACTCGCGACAACCAGCTTGGAAGGCTGGAGCTCTACCAACTGAGCTACTTTCGCATTACAACGGTGCAAATATAAATAATATTTCTCGTTAGTTGCAAGTTTTTTTTCAAAAAAATGACACTTTATTTTTTTTGAAAAAATTAACCCCCATAATCTATTTATTATTAAAGTTTTAACCATTAGATAAAAAATGAATTCGATTAAAGAAATTACTACTCAGGAGACATATTTGGTACGGAATTTGGTATTAAGACCTGGAAAACGAATTGAAACTTGTTTTTTTGATGGTGATAATTTGGAGCAAACGAAACACTTTGGCTATTTTGATGATGGAAAAATTATTGGAGTTGTATCGGTTTATAAAAATAAAAATGTTATTTTTAAGTCCCCAAATCAATATCAAATTCGTGGAATGGCAATCTTGAAAGAATTTCAAGGAAGTGGTTGCGGAAAACTGTTGATTAAACATTGTGAAGATTACTTAATAAGTATCGGTACGAATTTAATCTGGTTTAATGCCCGAGAAACTGCTGTATCATTTTACGAAAAATTAGGTTACACCAAAAATGGATCTCCTTTTGCTATTGCCGATGTGGGAATTCATTTTTTAATGTTTAAAAATTTATAACAATACTAAATGAAGCCAATTTACTTACTTATTCCGCTTATAATTTTTATTTGTTGCAAGAAAAACACCTTAGAAAAAAATTCTGATAGCACTTCTTTTATCAATTTTCCTTTTTTAAATCTTTCTGTAAAAATAGATTCCACATTAATAAGTAGCTTCAATAATCCAAATTTAACAGCTTTTTACAAAAACTATAGCAACGAAACTGTTTGGACTTCTCAAGACAACAGAGATGTTGTTTTAAATGAATTCAAAAATGCCACAAATGAAGGCTTGCTTCCCAACGATTATAATTATGATAAATTAAACATCTTAAGCACTAATTATAATAGTTTAGATGATATAAAACTGGTCGAACTTGATTTGTTATTTACACAAAGCATTCAAAAATATCTTTCACATATACATAAAGGGAAAATTTCCCCGAAAGTGGTTGAGGGAGATTGGGATTTGACAGAAAAAAAAATAGATGTAAATGCGTTACTATTTGAAAGCATCGAAAACAATGATTTCACATCAAGATTTGAAGATTTGAAACCCAAACATCCTCTTTATAAAAACTTAAAAGAAGCATTACAATTACTTAATACTTTTCCTAAAGATTCGGTTCCGTTTATCATATTAAAACCAAAAGATAAGATTTCCTTTAACAAATCTAATAAAGTTGTAAAAACTATAAAACAACGATTAATGTATTGGCATGACATGAAACAAGCTGATACATTGACAAATATTTATGACAAAGAAACGCAAGATGCCGTAAAGCTGTTTCAATCCCGACATGGCTTATATCCTGATGGAGTTATAGGAAAAGGAACCCTTTTAGCGTTAAACTTTACCAAAGACCAACGAATTGAACAAGTTATTGCAAATTTAGAACGTTGGCGATGGTTTGCGAACGATTTTGGCAAAAATTATCTTTTAATAAATATTCCAGATTACTCATTAGTCGCCATTAAGGATAATGATACGATGCAAAAACAGAGAGTCGTAGTAGGAAAAGAGGCAAGACAAACTCCTATTATCGAATCGAAAGTTTCTAACATTAATTTAAACCCAAACTGGACTGTTCCCCCAACGATTCTTAAAGAAGATGTTTATCCTGACGCTATAAAAGACAGAGGTGCTTTTAAGAAAAAAGGATTAATAATTTTAAATAACAAAAACAAAGAAGTTAGCCCATGGGACTGGAAAATGGAAGATGCTAAGAAATACAAATACGTTCAAAATCCTGGAAGAAATAGTGCTTTAGGACTTATGAAAATAAATTTTCCTAACAAATATTCTGTTTACCTTCATGATACTAACCACCGTGATTATTTTAGCTTTACTTACAGGTCGTTAAGTTCTGGTTGTGTAAGATTAGAAAAACCTTTAGAAATGGCCGCTTACCTGATAAATAAACCTGAAAAATGGGATTTAAAAACCATTCAAGACACGACAGATATTAATTATTATAACAAACTTCACAAAGAAAAATTAAAGAAGATTGCTATAAAAAACGCTAAACTTTTGGCAAAAAATCCGCTGTTGGTAATTCCCGAAAAAGTGTATCCAAAACCAGAGCTAAAAACAATAGTGGTAAAAATTTCCGATGATATTTATATTCATCAATTGTATTGGACCGCTTGGTTGCAAAAGGGATCTTTACAATTTAGAGAAGACATTTATTGCCTAGATTATGATTTATATTCTAAACTAAGAAACTAATCTAGATGCAATTTCGTAACTTCTGCTTGGGTGGTAAATAAAAATACAAGATTTACCTTTGATGGTTTTAATAATTTGAGTTTTTACAGCCTCCGGAATTGCAGGACAACCTTGGCTTCTTCCTAAATATCCTTGTGCTTTTATAATAGAAGGATTTGCATAACTCGCACCATGCATAACAACTGCTCTTGCACGTGCATTACTATTTATTCCTCTTTCTTGACCATCAAGTTTTAGTGACAATCCGTGTTTTCCGTTATAAGTTTCGCCAGTTGTATAAAAACCCAAACTACTTTTGTTAGAACTTTGAGCGTTTGAAAAATTATTAGCATATTCTCCACCAGACTTCATCCCGTGAGAAACCACTGTATTGTATAATATTGTATTGGATGACAAATCGATTACCCAAAGACGTTTTTTAGCAGATGACATACTAAAATCGATTACCGTCAAAATATCTTTTTGAATAAGTCCTTTTCCTTTTAAAGCATAAAAACCTTCCATTGCTTTTTTAAAACAAGTAATTTGTGGTAAAGCAAAATGATTTGAGTTTAATGAATAATAAACCATTTCAATTTTTGCAGTAAGATTATTTGCTGTTGTACTAGCAACTAATGTAGGATCTGTGTTTATAGTACCTTTTGGCGCAAAAGACATGAAAAACACTAAAAGAAGGGGAAGAATTCTATAAGTCATTGATAATGTATTAATTGTGTTGTTGTTTGTACAAGGCAAATATGTAATAAAAAGTAATACCAACCAAATTTTTTTACACTTAATCGGTAAAATTTAACATTTCGTCGATTATTTATAATTTTGGTTTTAGTTAATTTATTCATAAATAACACGTGTTCACAGGGAATATTTCTAAATTTGTTGCTATCATCAAAAAATAAAAATATATGACTTACAGACTAATCATCTTGTTACTATTACTTTGTAACAAAGCCATTTATGCACAAAACAACGCTGTTTCAATTCCAGGAAAACAATCTAATCCTGTATCTCCAGAAAAAAAGAAGCTCAAAACAATCCTTTCTAACGAAAATATTTCGATAGATGGCGAATTAAATGAATCTATTTGGCAAAAAGCAGAAGCCGCAACCGATTTTGTAATGTTTGATCCAGACAACGGAAAATCTATTCCATCCACAAAAAAATCAGATATAAAAGTTATTTATGACAATGAAGCTATATATATAGGCGCCATGCTAAATGACGATGAACCAAACAAAATCATGAAAGAAATCACGCAACGTGATGATGATGGCTCTTCCGATTTTTTTGGAGTAAGCCTAAATGGTTATAACGATGGGCAACAAGAATTTCGTTTTTTTGTAACTGCTGCAGGCGTACAATTAGATTGTAATTCTAACCCACAAACTGGCGAAGATTTTTCTTGGGACGCTATTTGGGAAAGTAAAACTAAAATTACTGACAAAGGTTGGATTGTTGAAATAAAAATCCCTTATTCGGCCCTTCGATTCTCGAAAGAAAACATGCAAACTTGGGGAATTAATTTTTTAAGACAAATTCGTCGTAACCGACAATTGTATACTTGGACACATATTGATAATAACAAAGGCTCTTTCGAACAACAAGCCGGAGAGTTGCATGGTATTGAAAACATAAAAACTCCAACTCGTTTATTTTTATTTCCTTACGCTTCGGTTTATGTTAGTAACGACAAAGAAAACGGAACAAAAACAGAGCTAAAAGGCGGTTTAGATATAAAATATGGTATAAACGATGCCTTTACGCTCGATGCAATATTGGTTCCAGACTTTGGACAAACCGCTTTAGACAATAAAATCCTAAATCTTGGTCCATTCGAACAACAATTTAACGAAAATAGACCGTTTTTTACCGAAGGAACAGACTTGTTTAGCAAAGGAGCTTTATTTTATTCTAGAAGAATTGGCGGAAAACCATCATTAAAAAAGAAAAACTTAGAGAAAGAAATAGAAACTGATGAAGTTATAGATGAATATCCTTCAAAAGTAAACTTACTAAATGCATTAAAAATTTCTGGTCGTACAAAAAGCGGACTAGGAATTGGTTTTCTAAACGCCATTACCGAAAAAACCGAAGCCACACTTTTAGACACACTTTCTCAACACAAACGAAAGGTCATAATCGAGCCTATAGCAAACTTTAGCATTCTTACATTAGACCAGCGTTTCAACAAAAACTCATCAGTATCCTTAGTAAATACAAATGTTACAAGAGATGGACATTTCAAAGATGCAAATGTGACTGCTTTAGTTTGGGATTTAAATACTACAAAAAACACATTCAATCTTTCAGGAGATTTCAAATACAGTAATGTAAACGAATACAAAAATTTAAACAACAGAAAAGGTTACAACACATCTTTAAATTTTGCAGAAACCAGCGGAAAAATACGCTTTAATGTTGGTGCAAAATATGTATCTAAAGAATTTGATAACAATGATTTAGGAATAAATTTTCAGACAAATTACAGCAGCCTATCCGGAAATATTAATTACCGAATGCTAAAACCATCAGAAAACCTAAACGCTTTTAGACTAAACGTAAACTACTATTCTGAATACGAAAATATAACAGGAAAACTACAATCATTCAATCTAAATACAAATTACCATTTTACTACAAAAAATAATGATGGCTATGGTTTCGGAATCGATTCAAAGCCAGTAAATACTTATGATTTTTATTCACCAGGAGTTAGCGGACGCTATGTAACAATCCCAAAAAACTACGGCGCATGGGTTTATTACTCATCTAATTATAATAAAAAATTAGCAATAGACATCAACCCTTATTTTACAGAATATTTTCAAGGAGATCGTATGGAATACGGAGTAAGTTTTGGTCCTAGATACCGCTTAAACAACAAAATTTCTTTCAGGTTAAATTATGATTTTAACAAACAAAACAGCGACCGAGGCTTTGTTGATTACCAAGGAGACGAAATTATATATGCACAAAGAGATGTAAATTCATCTACGCTAGCATTATCTACAAAATATGCTTTAAACAACAAAATGACTATCAATATCAACTCCAGATACTATTGGTCCTATGTACAAAACGACAAATTCTTTTCCTTGCAACCAGACGGAGAATTATCAGCCAGTAATTATACCAATTTGCTGAACCAAGATTTCAACACCTGGAATATCGACTGTTCTTACTCTTGGTGGATTTCGCCAGGAAGCCAACTCAATATGCTGTATCGCAACATCTCCTCAAATGATTTATCAGAAATTCAGGGCATAAACAAAAATGTATCTCATAATTTCAATTCCTTATTTGGCGACAAACTGCAACATACATTTTCAATAAGTTTACGCTACTTTTTAGACTACAATAGAGCTAAAAACTGGATATAATTTCTTATTTTTGAAGCTAATCCTGCTGTCCGCTATATCTTTTCCTTGCTAAAGAAGCAAGAAAAAAGGATGCCGCTACCATCAGGGCTAAAAATCGACATCAATATTAAACATTGTAAGATTCATAACGATGAACAAGAAAGTAATCCTCATGATACTCGACGGTTGGGGCAAATCGCCAGACCCAAAAGTATCCGCCATAGACAATGCCAACATTCCGTTTATAAATTCACTTTATAAAAACTATCCCAGCGCACAACTCCGCACCGATGGTCTAAACGTAGGACTTCCCGAAGGACAAATGGGAAATTCCGAAGTGGGACACATGAATCTTGGCGCAGGACGAATTGTATATCAGGATTTAGCCAAAATAAATCTGGCAGTACAAAACAAAACATTAAGCCAAGAAAAAGTACTAATTGAAGCCTTTCAATACGCAAAAGAAAACAGTAAGCCAGTACATTTATTAGGATTATTATCCGATGGCGGCGTACATTCTCACACCTCACATTTAAGAGGATTATTAGATGCAGCACAAGATTTCGGACTCGAAAAAATATTTATTCATGCCTTTACTGATGGCCGCGATGTAGATCCAAAATCGGGCAAAAAATATATCGAAAATTTGCAAAAATATATTGCAAACACACCCGCAAAACTAGCATCAGTAGTAGGACGATATTACGCAATGGATCGTGACAAACGTTGGGAACGCGTAAAAATCGCTTACGATTTACTTGTAAACGGAAAAGGGAAACAATCGCAAGATGCTGTATTATCTATACTAGACAGTTACCATAATCATATTACTGACGAATTTGTCGAACCAATCGTAATGGTCGATGACAACAATAATCCTATTGCCACCATACAAGATGATGATGTGGTAATTTTCTTCAATTTCCGAACAGATAGAGGAAGGGAACTTACTGAAGCCTTATCGCAACAAGATTTTCACGAGCAAAACATGCACAAACTCAATTTGTATTATGTTACGCTAACCAACTATGACGAAACTTACGAAAATGTAAAAGTCGTTTACAACAAAGACAACATTACCGAAACTTTAGGAGAAGTGCTAGAAAAAGCAGGTAAAAAACAAATCCGCATTGCCGAAACCGAAAAATATCCACACGTAACCTTTTTCTTTTCTGGCGGACGAGAACAACCCTTTATCGGCGAAAGCCGAATCTTAAAAAACTCACCCAAAGTAGCCACCTACGATTTGCAACCCGAAATGAGCGCTTACGAACTTACCGAAGCATTAATACCAGAACTCGAAAAAGGCGAAGTCGATTTTGTATGTCTTAATTTTGCCAATGGCGATATGGTGGGACATACGGGAATAATGAGCGCCGCAATACAAGCTTGTGAAGCCGTAAACAAATGTGTCGAAAAAGCAATCACATCAGCTTTAGCCAACGATTACACGACTATTGTAATTGCCGACCACGGAAATTGTGAAACCATGATAAATCCTGACGGCACACCAAACACAGCGCATACAACAAACCCAGTTCCTATTATTTTAGTTGACAAAGAGTTAAAAACAATTCACGATGGCGTTTTGGGCGACATTGCTCCTACTATTCTAGACTTAATGGGGATTAAAAAACCCGAGGTTATGACGAGAAGTTCGTTGTTATAGTTTTACCAAAATAGTTTTTTTAACCACAAAAGTCACAAAAGAAATCGCTCGAAAACATTAATTTCTCTAATACAAAAAACTTTTGTGCCTTTTGCGGTTAGTTTTTTTGTCATTACTAAAAACTAAATCCATATTATTATTTTTCCTGTAACTGTTTGACTGATTGTTAATTCCTTTTCCATATCTTTAACTTTATGAAATGGGAAGCGAAAATTATCAAATACAAAGGAGATACCCGAATTGCAGTTTCGTTCGAAAAAAAAGCAACTTTAATAGAACGGATAAAACAAGTAGAAGGCAGCAGATGGAGTCAATCCTTACGGCTTTGGCATTTGCCAGACACCATAGACAATCGCATTCGATTTCAGATAGAAACCCCTGTAAATAATACCCTTTCGGAAGAAAAAATAGAGCAAATCACAAAGTTCTGTCAATGGTTATTATCCAAAAGATATAGTCCGAGCACCATCAAAACTTATAGCGAAGCTTTACGCTCATTTTTGCTGTTTTTTGATGAAAAACCAGTTTCAGAAATCACCAACGAAGATGTTGTCTTGTATAATAATAATTATATCTTAAAACATAATTTATCGGCATCTTATCAGAACCAAATTGTAAATGCCATCAAACTTTATTTCAAAACTATAAAAGAAGTTAAAATTGATATCGATAAAATTCATCGTCCAAAACGTCCAAAATTATTACCTAATGTCTTGAGCAAAGAGGAAGTGAAATTAATATTAGGAGCGCACAGTAACATCAAACACAAAACAATGTTGTCATTAATATATAGTTGCGGTTTGCGTCGAAGTGAGCTTTTACACTTAAAACCCACTGATATCGATTCTAAAAGAGGCATTGTAATTATTCGTCAATCCAAAGGACGAAAAGACCGAATTGTTCCTTTATCTCCCAAAATATTAGACATGCTTCGCGATTATTATGGTTGTTGTAAACCTAAGACTTGGTTATTTGAAGGACAAATTCCAGGAGAACTTTATTCAGAAAAAAGTTTACAAAGTGTCCTAAAACAAGCGCTTGAAAAAGTAAAGGTAATAAAACCTGTAAGTCTGCATTGGTTGCGACACAGTTATGCTACACATTTGTTAGAAAGCGGTACCGATTTGCGCTATATTCAAGAATTATTAGGGCATAATAGCAGCAAAACCACCGAAATTTACACACATGTGAGCACGAAATCGTTGCAGCAAATAAGAAGCCCTTTTGATGATTTATAATATATTTTTATCTATTTTAGCCTTAGTAACAAAAGACTGACCTTAGCCAGACCAATCTACTCTAAATTGGGTTGCTTTGTCTGATTTTATCAGACATATATACAAGTTGTGCAAAACCCTAAAAAACTAAACGTGAACCTATTGTTGTTTAAAAAAATAATCATTCGGAATCTTTGCATGCAAATAGGTCTTTTCGTAGCAATTTTTTATTTATTGTTTGGTTTAATAATTCAAAGTAAAGACTTTGGGAAGTACTTCAGTGCATACATACTTTATGTTCTACTAAGTGTTTTTATGCTGATTTACATTTTAATTGAAGCGATAAAAAAAAACAAGTTTGTCTATTACATAGCCTTTTTTATATCTACAATTCTTTTTATATTATTTGTAAATATATTTGATCATCTATCAACTGATGATTTAAGTAAATTTCTTTTTTAATTTTAGAGAAGAAAGGCTTCGCACAACAGCGGTTTTGAGCAAGTGGGGTTTTAGGGCAAAACTGAAACAACTTTTTGTATATTTGGCTTAGTGATAAAACAAACTAAAGGAACAAAAGTCCCCACCTTCTCAAAGCCGGCGGGACGTTATGCGGGAGTTGAAAAAAGAGCATTTCGGTTAAAATCAGATATTTAGCAACAATTCAATTGCTCATAAAACCTAGATTCAGAAACTTAAAATTGGGTTTTTAAATTGGAGTTTTTAATCAGAAACTAGAAAAACAGAACTTGAATATTGGAGTTTCTAAACTGAATCTGAAAAAGCAGAAACTTGAAAAGCAAACTTGAATTTCGGAGTTTCTAAGCTGAATCTGAAAAACGGAACTTGAAAATTGGAGGTTTAAATTGGATTAAGAAACTGAAACATAAATATTGAGTTTCATTGCGAATAAAAATAAACAATCGTTTTGATTGTGAAATTGAAACGAAAAAAGGGAATAAAATTTAGCCAAGATTTAGGCAAGAATTAGGTTTTTAGTCGGCAAAGATAAGGCTGAAAATCGAGTAATAATTAGGAATACTTGCTAGAAACAACCCCCGCATAACAGCCACTACAACGGATTTGGGCATTAGGCTTAATGGAAAGATGGTTTTGTATTTGGGATGATTTGGCAAATCCGAAAATAGGGCTTAATTTAGTCCCAAACCCGCTGTAGTGCCAAGACGTTA